>NZ_JAIOKB010000003.1 GCF_019898765.1 Sphingomonas yunnanensis
CGGGCGCCTCAAGGACTGGCGGCGCGTCGCTACCCGCTACGACCGCTGCCCGATCGTCTTCTTCTCCGCGGTCGCCCTCGCTGCCACCGTCATCTTCTGGCTGTGATCAACGAGTCCTGATCCTAGGTCACACTCAATTTTCGAGTTGAGGTGGCCAGTATGGAATGAGGCTTTGGCAAAATTCGAAGGATTGTTTTACGAATTGATCTCTTAGCATGTCCTTTGGATCATCGGAGAGCTTAAGGATCACCCCATGATGAAAAGGACGAACGCGGAAATCACCGAGCAGATGCTCGCAGATGCTAGGCTGTGAGAAATATGTCAGCCAACCGATGCGATGATGCACCTTCCAGAAGGCACGATCGAAATGCGTTACGGCAAAGCGCGCGTCTTCCGGACCGAGCGCTATGATTAACCGCTCCAGCAACAGCTCTACCTTTGCCGCCTCGTCACGCGATTGAGCGACCGCGCTGGGGAAGCTGATATTGACATGCTCGTACATTCCTTCCGGCCGGCCCAAGCTAAACCAGACAGACCAGCTGACGCTATCATCTGGATGGGGCCGGAGCGGATTTCGGGGACTTGGAGTGTAAAATCCGTTCTTGGTCGTAGATAAATGCGGGACCGAGTCCGCATTATAGCTCAGAGACTCGGGATTATGATTTCTTGATCTAGAATTGGTTTTTCGCAGCTTGACGATGGTGTCGGTGAAAACCTTCTCATCCTCGAAACTGATTGGTATCGGCTTGTTGGGCTCCCCTGTCGCTATCCACTCGTACGCATCGGGAAAAACATCGCGCAAAATTAGCAGCACATTGCGCTCCAATCTGGAGGCATCTCCCAATGTGCGCCGGCGCGATGGAATCCTTATACGCAATTCCGCAAAATCCGCGTCATACAAAGACATAACTATTTAACCTCGGGAGCTTCTACACTAACTTGAATAATGATTCCGTTTCTTGCGAATAAGTTCTGCACGCTTTCAGCCCTGTCTCGGGTTGCCACCCGCCATTCTATTTTAGCACCCGTTCCTTTTGCGGCCGCCACCTGGTCTTCTGCCTGCTTCAGAACGGATCCACTGCTAAACGGTTTATCAATCGGCCAATCGGCATAATTTTTGGCGTCGATCAATGTATTGGTCTTGGGATCGTAGCCATCGAAGTGAACTCCGTTGACCTGATACTCGATCCCCGGAGGCGCACCCGTCACCTGGCATTGGTAACATTGGTCAGCCGGCTTGCCAAAGGGACCGTTCTTGACCCACGTACCGGGGCCGCCGTCTGACTCGCCCACGGTGTAGCTGGGATTGTGCGAGGCATTGGTCAGCACGTTCCCGCTCTCGACCGGCGTCGTCAAGCCATAGCCCGGCAGCGCGCCCGAGCCCGAGAAGTCGGGCGTGAACCCCGGCAGCACCCCCTGCGGCGTCACCGTCGGAAACGCCTCGAACTGCCCGCGCGCGCGATCGTCCGGATCGATCGCGCTCGTGCCGATGTTGCCCAATCCCGGCGTATGGATCAGCGTCGGCGGCAGCGGCGCGAGTTCCGCCATGCCGAGCGCGAGTGTCGCGCCCCCTAACACACCGGCCTCCGCCGAACGCCCCCACGGTCCGGGTAACCGCGTGGTGACCTCGAGCGTCGCGCCGATCTCGCCCGTATAGCTCGACGCCGTCGTCGCTCCCGGTACGCTCGCCAGGCGGGCGACGAGGGCGGGGTCGGTTTGCGTGAGCAACGTGGTGACCGTCGCGGTCAGGCCACCCTGCGCGGCCGCGTCGAAGAGCTTGCCCACCGTATCTAGCAGCGGATCGTCCGGCTGGTGGCATGATGACCCGGGCGCGGTCAGGCAGCTCGCGTAGGCATCATAGGCCGCCGCAATTTCCTCGGCGCTGCCATAATGACCCGCGGCAAGATGCTCGAGCGCCTGCTTGAATGGAGGGCTGTTCTTGATCAGCGACCGAAGGTTGGTGTCGACCACCGTGACCTTCGGTTGAACGAGCCGATGGCCCTGCTCGAGCGAGTTATTCTCCGTCTCGACCTGCGCGCTGGTCACCGCGCCGTGCGCGTCGAGCCCCGCGCCCGCAGTCCCCGCCGCCACCAGCGTGGCCACCAGCTGCTCGCGCGCCTGCTGCGCCGCCAGCGTCAGCGGCTTGCCGTCCGCGTCGGTCGCACTCGTCGTGCCCCTCGACAGCAGGTCGTTGAGCACCACCGCCGACGCCGCCCCCAGCGCCGCGCTGCCGCAGTCGCCCGCGCCGCCCGCCGCCTGCCCGGCGCACCCCACCACCGCGTGCAATCCCGCGCGCGCCGCCTCACTGCCCAGCGTCGCCGCGCCGTCACCGTCGCGCAGCCCGTCCGCGAGCCGCTTCACCTGCGTCGCCGCCAGCCCCTGCAGCACGTTCACCGCCGACGCGCGCGCCAGCCCGCCCAGCGACCCCGTCACGTCGCCACCCGCCGCGCCGCCCAGCCCCGTCGCCACCAGCCGCACCGCGCTCCCTGCGCCGTAGCGCTCGTGCAGCTGGTCGGCCTGCTGGGTCAGCCGATCCGCGTCCTTCGGGTCACCCCGCTCCTTGGCCTTTTTCGCCTGCGCGCGAAGGTCCGCCTCGTCCTGGCCCTTCTTGGCGAAGAACGCGCCCGTCTCGCTGGTCAGCACCTGCGCCGCCCAGAACCCGTCCGCCACCTCCTGCCGCTTCGTGTCGGTGAACTGCCGCCGCAGCGCCCCCGCGTTGGCGGCGCCCGGATCGCGGCTGATCGTCTCCGCCACCCGCCGGCTCGCCGCGTCGCCGCTCGTGAGCGTGATCGCGCCGGCGGAGATCGCCGCGCGCGTCACACTCGACTGCTCGCCCCCCGCGCCCAGCGCCACCGGCACCGCCGCGCTCAGCCGCCCCAGCCCGCCCAGCGGCACCCCCGGCAGCGGTGTCGCGCCGCCCGGCCCCGCTTGCCCCGCGCGATCCGCCCCGATCCCGCCGATGCCGCCGCCCAGCGCCACCTGCCGTGCGCGCCACGTCTCGCTGTTCTCCAGGTCGCTCGCGTGGAGCGTGCGCGTGGTGAGGCTGTTCTTCGACTCCTCCGCGGTCGAGGCGATCACCCCGCCGACCAGCGTCGTGTCGCCCGCCACCCGGAGCGAATAGCCGCCGTCCCCCGCATAGATCCCCGACTGCTCGCCCACGCTCGCGAACGCGCCCAACTGCCGCCCGCTCGACACGTTGCCGCTGAGCGAACCCACCCCGCCGCCCACGCCGATGCTCCCCGACACGCCGCGCGAGCGCGCGTCGTAGCGACTTGTGTCCTGCCGGCTGGTGATCTCCAGGCTGCCGACATCGCCGACCACGCGCCGGCCCGAGACCGTCCCGCCGTCCAGCACCAGTGCCCCCGGCGTGATCACCGTCGCCGTGCCGCCCGCGCTCAGCGCGCCGTCCACGTTCGTCACCGTCTCGCCGGCATAGCCGCCGCGCGACGACGACACCCCCGCCGACACCGTCGGACCCGAGAGATGCGGCGCGTCTTTCGCTAGACCCACCTGCGCCGTCACCCCCAGTGTCGCGCCCGAACTCCGCGACCGGCCCGACTGGCGGTCCTGCTCGACCGCCGCCTCCACCGTGATCTTGCCATTCGCGCCCACCGCGAGATCGGTGTCCGCTCGAACGCGCGAGCCGTGCACGTCGACCGTCCCGGTGGCACCAGGCCCGGTCGCGACGATCGTCACGTCGCGGCCCTGTACCTCGCTGCCCATGACATGCTCGTCGTGTTCGCTGTCACTGGCGCGCGCGCGCGACACACCGAACGTCGCTACTACCGACGCGCCCAGGTCGCCGCTGCCCTTGCCCAGCGCATCGACCAGGCCCTGGCCCGCCTCCGCCGCGTTGACCGCCGCCATCCCGCCGGCCAGCCCCGCCACCGCCGCCACGCGCGCATTGCCCGTCCGCGCCGCGACCCCGCCCATGTCGAGCAGATTGCCCGCGCTCTGCAGCAACTGGCTCTGCACTCCCAGCGTCACGCCGAGACTCGAGCTCCTCGTCGCATGATGCGCGTCGCTGCTCTCGAGCGCGGCGTCGATCACCACCGAGCTGCCCTGCAACCCGACGTGCCCGCCCGCGACCGTCTGGCTGCCCGTGATCGACAGCGCGCCGTCGCTGCGGATCCGCAGGTCGCCGTTCAGCGTCCCCACCAGCGCGCCGTGCTGCCGCGTGTCGCTCTCCGCCGCCTCGCTGCTGGTCCGCGCCGCGCCGACGAACAGTCCGCCACCGCCCAGCGACACCCCGCTCTTGCGCACCGATTGCGTCACGTCCTGGCGATCGTGCGTCGCCAGCGCGTCGATCGTCACCGTGCCGGCGGCGTCGATGTCGACCCCGTTCGAGCCCACCACGTTCGATCCGGTGACATGCACCGCGCCCTTGCTGAGCACCGTCACCATCTCGCCCGACAGCGTCGAGGCGACCGCCTGTTCCTGGTGGGTCGTGGTATCGCTACGTCTCGACTGCGACGAGAGCAGCCCGGACCGGCGCGACACGGCGGTGACGTGGCTGTCGACGCTGTCGATCACGCCGGTGACCGCCAAAGACCCCGCCTGCACGTCGAGCGCACCGCCGCTGATCAGCGTGCCCCCGCGCACCACCAGCGCACCCGCCGTCTCGACCCCGAGCCCCCCCGCCGCGTCGATGCCGGAGAGCTGGTGGGTCGTGCCGCGCGCGTCGCTCGTCACCGAGCTCCGCTTGCCGGTCTGCTCGACCCGGCTGGCCGACCAGGTCTCCTCCGCCGCGGCGATGGTGATGCCCTTGCCGGTGCTGAGATCGACCCAGCCGCTCGCCTTGTCGTGCGTCGTGATCGAGCTGCCGATCATGTCCAGCGTGCCGCCCGCGGCGATCGACACCGGCCCCACGGCGTCGAGCGTGGTGCCGGTGAAGCGCGTGCTGGTGTCGGTCTCGCTCGACCGGCGCGTCGTCGCGCGGCTCCGGGTGGTGGCGCTGCTGCCGCCGAGCGTCACGTCGCCGGCTGCCGCGAGCGCGATACTGCCCTTCGACGTCAGGCCGGCGGCGTTCAGAGCGATATCGTTGCCGGCGACGAGCTGCGTGCCCGCGCTCGACTGGATCGTCGCGCCGGTGATCTTCTCGGTGCTGGTGACGCGCCCGTCAGCGAACGCGACATTGCTCGCCTTGACGATCCCGCTGCTGATGTCATGCCCCGCCTGGAGCGCGACCACACCGCCTGCAGTCCCTTGCCCGCCCGGCAGCGCATAGCCATTGGCAACGAGCGTGCTGCCGCCCTGTAGCACGATGTCGTGCGCGGCCTTTGCGACGACGGTCCCGCCCGCGATCGTGCCGCCGCTGGCGTTGACGATGTCCCCGCCGCTCGCGCTCAGCGCGACGATCTGGCTCGCGCGTAGCGTGCCCGAGTTGGTGATGCCCGCTGTCGTGGCGATCGCGACATTGCCGCCATCGATCAGCGCGCCGCCGCTGATCGCCTTGGGGTCGGACGCGGCGAGATATACCACCGGCACCAGCACGTCGCGGTCACCGATCCTGGTGCTGACATACCAGACCATCGGCGCGGTCAGCTTGGCGACCTGCTCGGGGGTGAGCCCCACGCCGAGGTGCAAGCCCAGCCCGGCCTGCTGGTCGGCGGCGTTCCAGAGTAGGTGCTGATATTGGTCGAGCGCGGTGCCGAATTCGCGCAGCGTGGCGTGGCCGGTCGCCGCCTGCACCTCGCGCGTGACCAGCATCGCCTCCAGGAAGCCGTCGCCCAGCCGCGCGTAGGTGGTCGCGCGGTCGGGCGCGACGCGCTGGAAGAAATAGCCGGAGTCGTACAGCTCCGCCTCGGATTGCAGCCCCTTGTTGGTGGAGAAGAGCGCGGTGGTCGACGGGTTGTCCGAGTAAGTGAACAGCGAGGCGTTGGAGCTGGTGAGATTGAGGCTGGCGAGGAACTGGCCGAGGAAGGTGCCGAAAGGCTGGTCGGACAGGGTCGGCAGGTTCGCGCCGTTCAGCGCGGTCACCAGCCCGGCGACGAGCGGCGCGGCGCCCTGCACGCCCGGCGCGGGGCTCGCGCCCAACGTCACGGCGGGCGCGCCGGCCGGCGTGTTGAGCGCGATCGGGTTGCCGGCGGCGAGCGGCGCGTCGGTGACCGTGCCCGAGGTGAGCGCGGAGGCGGCGACGTCCACGGTGCGATCGGCGACCGCGCCGATATGTCCCTCCTCCACGACGGGCGCGGCGGTGGAACCGATCACGCGCGCGTCGAGCGCGGCGACCGTACCGACGCTCCCGCCGGTGCCTGAGATGGTGCTTCCGAGCGCGGTGAAGCCCGCGCGGTCGCGGTGGGCGCGCGCGGTATTGAGCGCCGCGCCGGCGCCGCGGCCGGTGAGTGCCACGACACCGCGCGCCGAGATGTTGCCATCGGGAACGGCGACGCTGCTCGCCTTCGCCCCGGTGGCCGAGCTGGTGGAGGCGGATGCGTTGTTGCCGGTGCTGCCGGTGTCGGGGGCCGCTCCGGCGGGCGAACGTCCCGGCGCGGCATGTTCCACCTTCTGCGCGACGGTGAACGTGTCCGGGCCGACGAGGTTGTTGGCGACGTTGTTGAATGTGGCGGCGTTGATCGTGACGGTACCGCCGGCCTGGATGATGGTGGGGGCGCCGGGCAGCACTGAATTCTCTAGCGAGCGCGTTCCGCCGATATCGGTATTCGTCGCGAGCAGGTCGGCCATGTTCGTCACGGTGTCGCCGGCTTCGATCGTGATGTCGCCGCCGGCTAGAACGGAGGAATTCCTGTTGACGACCTTACCGCCCACGGCGTTGATGTGGATGTGGCCGCTCGAGAGTATCGTTGCTGTTCCCGTATTCGCAGTAACGGCTAGGCTCGGCGGCCCATCTTTGACCTCGTAGTCAAGATAATATTCCGCTGATGCACCGCAACCACTATAAGAAACAAGCACCTTTGTATCGGAGATACACTTGAAGGAAGCTCTCGCTCCGTTCTGCAACGTTCCCGACCATCCACAGCCGACCCGATTAAACAATTCGTTCACTGGTACGGGAGGATTTCCGACTGGCATTACCGCTCTCTTGGCCCCAGAGCCAGGAACGGGAGAGATGATCAGCGATTTTATCGTGTTGAAGAACGATCCCCCCTTCAGAGTGATGTCAACACTCCCGCCCAGTGACTGGATCGTCGCCGACTGATTCAGCACGTCGTGCGCGCTGATCGCGATATCGCCCTGCGCCAGGATCAGCCCGTGTGCACCGTTGCCCTGGTCGTCACCGACATAATCGTTGGTGAGCGTGCGCCCCGCCGTGAGCGACATCGCCTGCCCCGCGTAGAGCGTGCCGACATTGTAGAGGTCGCCCGCCGCCACCAATGTCAGGTTACCCGACGTTGCCAGCAGCCCCGAGTTGCGGATATTCGCCGCTTCGATCCGGTAATTGCCCGAGGGCGCGAGGCTGCCGCCGTTGACGAAGTCGCCGCCGAGGAACAGCCCGGTATCGGCCGCCTTGAAGGCACCCGCCCGGTTGAGGAAGCCGCCGCTGCCGACCTGCACCACCAAAGTCTTGGCGGTGATCCCGCCGTTCGCGCCGCTCGCCTCGTTGACGACGTCCCCGCCCGCAGACGTGAGGAAGATCGCGCCGTCCGACCATATCGCGCCCTTGTTGGTGAGCGTTCCGCCGGTCTCGATGTCGATGTTGGCGGCCGCGCCGATATCGCGCGCGACCGCGACCCTATTGGCCGCCCCGCCGCCGGCGGTGAGCGAGCCGCCGGCCGTGATCGTCGCGGTCGTCGCGGACAGGCTGATCCGCCCGCCCGACGCGGTCGCACCCGACAGCAGGACGTCGCCTGGCGTCAGCCGCGCCGTTACCCCCGCCGGCGTGGCGCCGGTGGCGACGAAGCGGACGCTGTTCTGCCCCGAGTTCAGCCCGGCCAGCTGCATGGCCGAGCCCGAGACGAACAAGCCGTTGCCGGCGACGAGCTGCGCCGCGCCGGTGGACGTCATTTCGCCGCTCGCGTCGATGCGCAGCGTCGCCCCCGCCTGCATCGATCCGTCGAGCGCCAGCCCGCGCAGGCGCAGCCGACCCGGCGCGACGCTGCTGCTGTTGGCGAAGCGCAGGTCGTGCCCGGCGAGGACGCCGAGAGTGAGCGGAGTGCCGGAGGCGTCGGTGGTATAGCGCGCGCCGATCACGGCATGACCGGCGGTGAGCGCGAGGTCGTGCGTGGCGACGATCTGCGCGGAGCCATCGACGATCAGCGCGCCGGGCATCGTCAGCGTCAGATCATGGCCGGCGCTGAGCTTACCGGCGATGCGGGCGGAGATCGGCGTCGCGGTGACATCATAGCTCGTGTCGTTGACCGTGACCGGCCCGGTGCCCGCGACCGTGTCGGCCGTGACGAAGGTGAGATCATGCCCCGCGTTGATCGCGCCGCCGCTTGCCAGCGTCAGCGTGCCGCCCGCCAAACTGATGTCGCGCGTCGCGCCGATCGCGCCCTCGATCGCGACCGCACCACTGCCGCTGGCCGTGATCTGGGCGTCGCGCCCCGCCAGCAGCCGGCCGCCGGCGCCGATCCGGACGGCAGCGCTGCTCAGCGCGACATCGCCCTGCGACGCCAGCGTCGTGCCGTCCAGCGCGAAAGCCGATAACGTGCCGAGCCGGATGCTGCCGAGATAGCTGGCGAGCTGCGCGCCGGCCTGCACCGCGAGCGCCGGCGCCGCGCCGCCGCTGAACCCGGCGAGCGTGACGTCGCCGTTGCCCGCCACGCTGCCCCCGACCGTGACGCGATCGGCCTTGATGCCCAGCGTACCGGTGGTGCCGACCGCGCCGAGCAGGTCGATCGTGGGCGCCGCCAGCGAGAGCGCGGCGTCCGAGACCGCCGGGCTCTCCTGCGCGTCGCCCGACAGCGTCGTGCCGAACCCGGCGAGCGTCAGTCGCGTGCCGCTGGCCAGCGCGACGCCGCGGACACCTTGCAGCACGCCGCTCGAGATCAGGTCGCCGCTGCTCGCGACCGCGAGCGCCCCGCCGCTCAGGATCGCGCCGCCGTTGGTGAGGCTCGCACCGCTGAGTTTGACGTCGCCGCTGCTGCGGAGCGCCGCGCCCTGCGCCACCTGGACCGTCGCGATGCGGAGATCGAGCGCGTCGCCCGCCTCCACCACGCCGCCGTCGACGGTGAGCGCGGCGGTGGCGAGGCGCAAGGTGCGGTCGGCATGGATCAGGCCCCCGCTCGCGATCGTGCCGGCGGTGATCGCGACCGCGCCCTTGCTGCCGTCCGCCGCGGCGCTGGCGACGACCTGGCCTCCATTGTCGAGCGCGGTGGCCGACAGCGTGATCGACCCGCCGCGAGCGATACTCCCCGCGCCACCGGCGAAGATGCCCGCCCCCCCGCCGTTCGCGATCGTCCCGCCGGCGACCGTCAGCGAGAGGTCGCCGAGCGCGACGAGCTGGCCGGTCGAGGTATAGCCGCTCGGCTGACCATCCTTCAGCGCGACCGAGAGATCCTGGTTCGATTGCAGCAGCCCGTTCTTGCCCAGCGTGAGCGTGGCGCCCTCGGCCACGACGCCGCCGTTCCCCACCGCTTGCCCGCCGTCGGCGAGCGTCATCGCCGAGGCGCGAAGCGTCAGCGCGCCGGCGGCATAGACACCCCCGCCGTCGCTCAGCGCACCGCCGAGCGTCAGCGTCGCGGCGGTGAGCGTCACGCTATCGTTGTTCGACAGGATGGCGCCGGTCGAGCGCAGCGCACCGCCGGTCGTGATGCTGATCGCGCCCGGCGTCGCCGCGCCCTGCATGCCGGCGCTCACGCTGCCGGCGTTGGTGACGTCGCCGGCAGCGGAGACCGTCATGCGGCCGTCGCTCTGCAGCGACGCGCCGCTGGCGAGCGCGAGGTCGCCTCGTGTCGACGTGATCACGACACTGGTTCGGCCGAAGCTCATCCCCGTCAGCGTGATGTCGCCCGCGGTGGTCACCGACAGTGTGCCGCCCGCCAGCGTCGCGCTCGTCAGGCTGGCCGCAGCGACGCTGAGGTCCTGCTGCGCCGCGACCGTGCCGTCGTCGGTCAGGGCACCGCCGGCGGTGAGGCGGACATTGCCCGCACTGGAGAGCGCGGCGGCGCCCGCACCACCGGCGCGATCCTTGCCGAGGTGCAGGCTCGTCCCCGCCTCCACCGTGACGTCGCCGTTCGCGGCGATGGTACCCAGCGCGTCGATCGCGCCGGTGGCGGTGAGATCAGCCTTGCCCGCGCCGCCGCTGCCGACCGCCCGCAGGCTGGAGGCGCTCCCCAGATCGAGATCGCCGCCCGATGCGGAGAGACGAAGGTTGCGCCCCTCCAGTTCGCCCGCGACCTCGAGCGTCCCGGCGGTGGCCGAGAGCGTGATATCGCCCGCGCTGATGAAGCTGCCCCCCAGCGAGAGGCTCGCCGCGGACAGCGTCACGTCGGTGCCGGTGGAGATCGTGCCGCTATTGACCAGGCGCGGCACATCGAAGGTGATGCTGCCGGTCGAGGCGATCAGCCCGGCATTGTCGAGCACGCCGCCGCTGTGCAGCACCATCGTGCCGGCGATCGCGGGCGCGTTCGCGCCTTCGGGGACGCCGGCCCTGAGCACCCCGGTCGTCGCGAGCGTCAACGTGCCGCCGATGTCGGTGGCGAGATCATGCGTCGCGGCCAGTCTGCCCCGGATCGCCGCGTCCCCCGTCGCGCTGAGCGACACCGACGCCGCACTGGCGTCGGCTTCTGGCGCGAGCGTGACCCCGCCCCCGGTGGCGGCGAGCGCGAGCATCGACCCGCCACGCAGGACGCCGCCGAGCTGAAGGCTGGCGCCGGAGAGCGCGATCTTGCCTTGGGCCTGGCTCGTCCCGATGTGCGTCAGCACTCCGCCGGCAGCGAGCGCGATGGCGCCGTTCGCACCGAGCCGCGCCGCTTGCGTCAGACTACCGCCAGCGGTGACATCGATCCCCGTGAGGCCGATGAGCGTGCCACCGAGTGCGGCGTTCCCGCGGATCGTCGCAGCGATTGCGCCATTGGCCGTCACGGTGCCGCGTGTCGCCAGTGTGGCGCCGTCCAGGGCAACGTCACCGAGCGTGACCAGCGTGCCGCCGAGATCCAGCGCGCCGGTGGTGACGCTGCCGCGACCCGTGACGTTCACGACCCCATCGAAGACGACGGCATCATCACCCCGCACCGTCAGGTCGGCGAGGGCGGTGACCACCCCCTGACCGTCGACCGTTCCAGCGGTGACCGCGCCGCCTAGGTGCAGCGCGCCGGCGCTGTCGAGCACCACGCCGGTGGTGCCGAGCAGCGTCGCGCCGCTATCGAGCGACGCGGCAGTGAGACGAAGCTCACCGCCCGCCTGCAGCACGGCCCCGTTCATGAGACGCGTGTTTCCGCCACGCAGCGCCAGCCCGCGCGCGCTCGCGATCGTACCGGTGACCGCGAGATCACGGGCCGCTTCCACCGAGACGTCGCCGAGGGCGGTGACCTTGCCCCCGACGATCATGCCATTGCGCGCGGTCAGCTCGGCGCTCGCGTCGCTGCTCAGCCGCCCGGCCAGCGCGATGGTCTTCGCGGTAAAGGCCAAGGCACCCTTGGCCAACGCGGTGCTGCCCGCCTGAGCGGTAAGGTCCTGGTCGGATCGCAGCCGCAGCGCGCCGCCCGCACCGAGGTCGGCACCCTCGCCCAGGCCCAGCGCACCGCCCGCGGTCACCGACACATCGCTCGCCGACAGGATCCGGCCCGACAGGTCCACCGCACCCACACCGGCGATCGACATCGTGCCGCCGCTCTCGGTCAGGCTGCCGCCAGCGAACGTGACGGTGCGGCCGGTGAGACGGAGCTCGCCACCCGCAACGGTCTTGCCCGACAAGACGAGGTCGCGTGCATCGATCGTCACCTGCTCGGCAGCGACGCTGCCCGCCGCGGTGTAATCCGCTCCGGTCACGACCGAGAAGATCTTGCCTGCCGACGTCGTACCCTGATGATCGAGCCGTCCGGCATAAGTGAGGCGGACATCATCGTCGCGCGAGGCCAAGGTGCCGGCCTGGGTGATGTCCTGCGTCGCGGCAATACCGACCGGCCCCGCCCCCGCAAGCCTGCCGCCGATCGCGACGGCGAGACTGCCGATCCGGGCGTCGACCGATCCGTCGCTCCAGACTTGCCCGGAGACGGTGAGGACATGCGAGGCGAGGGCGGCGAGATCGCCCCTGGCGGTGACCGATCCGGCGATGTCGATGTCGGCGGCGGAGAGCGTCAGCTTGCCGTCGGTCGCGAGCGTGCCCGGCGTCAGCGCCGCCGGCTGCGGCATCATATATGACGAGCCCGCCGAGCTGCCATCGGCCGGTGGGATCGCGGTACCGCTATCGTTGGATCCGCTCGCCGTCGATGGGGCGGCCAGTCGCTGGGTCGCGGGCGCCGGTGCGTCCGGCGCAGAGCTCGCCGACGGGGCGGCGGCCCCCGTATCGGTCGCATCGCGCGCCCGGCCGATCGTCAGCCGCCGGACCGCCGTGAGAGCGACATCCTCGGTCGCCTGGATCGTACCGGCGAGGTCCAGGTCGGTTCCGCTCGCGGTGATGGCGATCTGGTCATGGCCAGCGATCCGTCCCGAAAGGGATACGGCCGATGCGTCGAGACGAAGCGGCCCACCGCTCGTCAGTCTCCCCGCGACGCTGGCAGTGCCTCCGACACGAAGGGTGCTGGCGCCGCTCGCCCAGAAACCGCCGCTCACCACCAGATCCTGCGCCGCGGCCAGGTCGAGCGTGCTGCCGCTGCGCAGCGATCCGGCCAAGTCGAACGTGGCGCTCGTCGCGGATAATCCGGCTTTCGCGGTGATGACCGAGTCAGCCGAGAAGACCGCCTCCCCGCGCACCGTGACGGAGAGCGCGCCATCCGTGGTGATCGTGCCCGCAGCCACGAGGCTCGACGCGCTCAGCGTCGCGTCGCCGCCGGCAGAGAGAGCTCCCGACAGCGCGGCCGTGCCGCCGATCGCTGCCGTCAGCGCGGTACCGCCTTGGAGCACACCGGAGGAGGCGAGGTCGCGCGAGATGGCCAGATCGAGCGCTGTCCGCGCGACGATCTGCCCGGCATTGACCGCGTCGCCGTCGACGGCGAGGTGAAGCGCTCGGGCGCTGGAGATCAGTCCTTCGTTCTCGAAGTGGGTGAGGTCCAGCGCCAGCGCGTCGCCGCTCTGCAAGGCACCACCCGAAGTGACCGTGAGATCCGCGCTTGGCATGCGAACGCCGGCGAGACCCGAGGCGCTGCCCGCGAGCCGCAGCCGCGGCGCGTCGAGCGTGAGAAGGCCATCGGACGTCGTCGTGCCCGAGAGGTCTAGCGTCGGTGCGCCGAGGGTCAGGTCGCCGTGCGCCAGCAACGATCCGCTCGACGCGAGCATATCGGTCGCGCGCAGCGACAAGGCGCCGCCGCTCGCCACCGCGCCGCTGTTGGTAATGACAGGAGCGGTCAGCGTGAGCGGACCCGCGGCCTTCACGTCCGCCGCTTGCGCGAGCGTCGTGCCCGCGGTCACGTCGAGCGCGGCATGACTCTCGATGGCACCACCCTGCCATAGCGCGCCCTGGCTGCTGATCGTCGCCGCGCCCAGCGTCAGGATGCGGCCTTGTATCGCGAGATCGCGCACCGACGACAGCGAGAGCGTCCCGCCCGATTCGAGGTCGGCTCCGGGCGCGAACGCCAGCGTCGTCGCGCGGACCCCGAGCGGCCCCTGATGCGCGACGATCGTCTCGCCCACCAGACCAATTCGGGGTGCCACGAGCGACAGCCCCGTGCCCGCCTGGGCGAGCCCTGCCTGAACGATCTCGCTAACGCCCGCGAGCGACATCGTCTCGGCAGCGATCAGACGACCTCCGTTGACGAGGCGGTCGGCGGTGATCGTGACCACTTCGCCACTCAGCCCGCCGGCATGCTCGAAGCTACCGGGGGTAAGCACCGCCAGTGTGCGCGCCGCCAGCATCTGTCCGCCGTCGTCGCCAACGAAGGAGGCGGCCGCGACGCCGAGGTCGGTCCCGGCAGACAGACTCCCGCTGAGTCGGAACTGCCCCGCTATCTCGACTGTCGCGCCTCCGTCGGTGATCGCGCGGCCCGACAGCGCCAGCGTATCCGCACGAAGCGCGAGGCTGCTCCCGGCCGTGGCAGCGCCGGCGAGATCGATGCTTGCCGCCGTCAGTGTCAGCGCACGATCGGTCGCCACGGTCCCCGCGAGCGCCAGCGTGCCCGCCGCCAGCAGGCTAACGTCGCCCTGCGCGCCGACCTGCGCCTGCGCCGACACCGTCAGATCGCGGGCTGCGGCGAAGGTCAGGGCGTCACGCGCGGTCGCCACGCCACCGATCGCCAGGGCGCCGGCATCGACTCGCAGGGTGGTGCCCGCGCGCAGGTCGGCGTCGAGCGTGGCGACACCACCGACCGTCACGGCGACGGGGCAGGCGGCGCTGACCTTGCCGCCGATCATGGCATCGCGCTGCACTGTCACGCTCAGGTCGCCACCTGTGGCGACAATACCCGTCGTGACCAGCGTCATCGCTTCAAACGACGCGGCCGCGCCGCCGCTGATGATACCCGCGCTGACGAGCACCGGGGTCGAGAGGGTGACGCCACCGTTCGTCTGAAAATGGCCGGTCGACGCGATCTCGATCGAGTCGTCCGCCCGCGCATCTGCGGCGCGCAGCCCGATGGCGCTGCCGGAGAGCGTGATGTGACCGCCGGAAAGAGCCAGCGCTCCCGAGGCCTGAAGATCGCCCGACAGATCAACCGCGTCGCCCACGACCGCGATGTCGTCGCCAGACCGCACGACACCCGTGGTCCCGAGCGTGATCGAGCGGCCCGAGAGATGCAGGGCGCCATAAGCGGCGAGCGAACCGCTCAGAGCTATGGCGGTCCCGGACAACGCTACGGCGCTCTCCGATCGGACGAGTGCCGACGCGCCGAGATGGATCCGGTCGGCCGAGAGCGCCAGGGAACCGGCGCTGTGCAGGGTTCCGGTCAGATCGATCACGTCGCCGCGCAGCACCGTCTCGGCGCTCGACGATATCGCGCCCGCGAGGTGCTGTTCGTCCGCGGTGAGCTTGATCTTGGCACCGACGATCTGCCCGTCGGCCGCCTGACGCAGCCCCGCGGCCGTCACCGCGATTCCGCCGCCCGCGGCCAATGTGGCGGAGCCGACGTCGGTCACGCCGCCCGATCGCACCGTCAGCGTGGCCGCGCCGCTCGGCCGGCCAGATGAATCGACCCCCGCATAGACGCCCTTGCCGGCCAGGCTGACGCCCTGCGCCGCTCGCAGGTCGACGTCGCGCGCCGCGGCGGCGACGCCGTCACGCTGCACGATGCTCGCGCCATCGATGGCAATGGCACCGCCGACCCGGAACTGGTCGGTCAGGGTCACCACCGCACCGCTCGAGGCGATGGTCGCGTCCCCCGACGCGCTGACCTTGGCCACGGCGATCGCCCCGTCGCCGGTGATGGCGAGCGACCCGTCCAGCGCGGCGACGGTACCGACCAGATTGATGCCGAGGCCGGCCCCCGTACCGATCAGCCGGATACGGTTGGCGTACATGCCGCCCAGCGCGCTGGAGTCGAGCGCGACGCCGGTGGCATCGCTCCCGGCGCCGGCAGCCGCGCGGGTCGCGTAATCGACGGTGCCGCTGCCGGCCGCGATCACCAGGTCGCGCGCATAGACCGCCGCGTTGATGTGGGTGACGGCGGCGATGATGTCGACATAGTCGACATTGCCCGCGAGCAGTCCTTTCCCCTCCGTGGTGACGTCGGCGCCACTTTTGGCGAAGCCGGTGAAGGTGCTCTCGCCGCCGAACTGAAGTTGAGCCGCCGCCAGGCTGACTCGCGACATGTTGAGAAAGCCGCATCCGTCGCAGGTGATGCCCGACGGGTTGGCCAGCACGAAGGCCGCCTGTTTGCCGAACATCTCGATCGGCCCGGCGAGCGTGCTCCGCGCGCCACCCGTCACCTCGTTGAGCACCAGGCTCGCGTTCTGGCCATCCGCCAGATGAGGGTTGGCCAGTAGCATCCCGCCGATCGTGCTGCGATCGACGACGGGGCTGTTGTTGAGGATCAGCCCCTCTTTGCTCACCGAGAAGCTGTTGTAGACGTTGTACGAGGTTCCGTTCTTGTCGGGCGCGGCGATGTTGACGATCGGGGTGCCCGCGGGGGTGACGTCCAGCGCGGTCCGCCGATCGGCCGGCTGAAGCGGCGGCGCTGTGATGGGGGCGGTCGTCTGGGCGCACGCCGGCGAGACCGCCGGCGACAAAGCCGAGGTCGCCAGCGCCGCTGCCATCAAGCGATGCAAGGCGCGGTTCGGCGGAGCAACGGCGACGAGGCGCTGATCGGCCTTAGCTGGAGGCGTCACCGCCCGCACCAGCTTTGCAGCATGCCCCTTCACGTCACCTTCGGCCGGGAGCCACACCCGCGCGTCCCGCGTCTGCCATCTGCTCGCCATCGACGCCCCCACTCACAGCAGCATTCTGAATTTCACGAAGATTTCCGTTCTCTTGTGGCGCACCCACGAGGGTGCACTCAGCGGGACGGCCAGCGCCGTCTCGAGCTGGCCGTGCCGGCTCTGTGCGCGCGCGCCGACGCTCGCCGATTCCAGCGTGCCGCGCTCGAACGGATCACCGATCTGGCGTTGGATGATGCCCAGATCATAAGCGACATAGGCGGACAGGTTCGTCGCGAGCGCCGGACGATCACGCGCGACGTCGGCGAGGCCGATCCCGAGTTGCTCGCGCAGCAGCGCGCCGGATCGCCCCGAGATGCCATCCTCGCGAAAACCCGGGACGGTAGACGTGCCCCCCAGGCTGAACCGTTGCGCCGGGAAGAGCTCGTCCGGGCTTCTCTGCCATCGCAGCATCGCGGTGTTGACGAACCTCGTGCGCCCGGCGGCGAAGCCGCTCTGCAACTCGACGTCGCCCGAGATCATGCGGTATCGCCCGGTCGCGCCACCCGGACCCGTGTCGACCGTATGCGCACCGAGAAGGCGCAGACCGCGGGTGTAACGGGCGTCGGTTACCAGAAGCGACTCACCCAGGCGCCGCTGCCAGCGTCCACCGATCCGGCCTGCCACGATCCGGTAGCTACCGGTGCGAAGCTGGATGCCTCGGATATAATTGGCCGTATCCATGATCGAGAGACCGACATCGGCGGAGAGCTTCGTTCGCGCGTTGCGGTGGAGCATGCGGTCGAGTGAGGCGGTGCCGTTCCAGCTTCGCCCGCGCGTGGCGAACGTGAGGCCGTGGCCATGCAGCACGGAACGATAGCCGAAGGCCCCGCCCGAGAGAGCGAGGGTCCACCAACCACGCGGCAGCGAGGCGAAGCCGCCGTAAGCATGGTTTCCGATCTGCCCGTCGCCGGCGCCGCCGCGGCTCGCGTAGAGCGACCAGCTGTCCGCGATCCCGAGCGGCGAGTCGAGGTCCAGGCTGGCGGTTTCCAGCAGGCGCCCCGTCGCCGCGGCACCGTCATTGCTGACATCGACCGCCGGCCTGATCCAGCTAGACAACGGGCCGCGTTCGACCAGGATCGTGCTTGTTCCGGGCAGATCGCCTGGCTCGACATCGATGCCCGGATCGCCTTTCTGAAGGCGCGCGAGTTGGTCGACGCCTTGTTCCAGCGCCCGCAGGTTGACGATCGACGACCGGTGGAGCGGGAACGCCGCGCCTATCTCGCCCGCGCCGTAATGCC
Source organism: Sphingomonas yunnanensis (assembly GCF_019898765.1). Taxonomy (GTDB): domain Bacteria; phylum Pseudomonadota; class Alphaproteobacteria; order Sphingomonadales; family Sphingomonadaceae; genus Sphingomonas; species Sphingomonas yunnanensis. The sequence goes on from NZ_JAIOKB010000003.1 coordinate 17,646, forward strand.
GGCCCGGCGCCGCGCGGATGTCCGCCAGCCTTCCCTCGATCACGGTGATGGTGAGAATGCCGCCCTTCAGGTCCTGTGGACCGACGAACGCGCGCGACGTGACGTAGCCGTCCCCGATGTAGCGAGCGGTGATCGTGTGCAGCGCCGCGTCGATCGCCGCCAGGCCGACGCAGTCGCCTTTCAGCTCCGCCGTCGCCGCGGCGAACTCTGCCGGGCGGTAGCGCGTGACGCCGACCAGCCGCACCTGGCGGATAACCGCGCAATCCTCGCCGGTCGCCACGGCCGGCGCTGCGACCTCCGCCTCCTCGCCCGTGGGCGGTCGATCGCGCGATCGCTCGAAACGCTCGGCCCGGTCGCGTTCCTGCTGCTGCAGCCGCTCGATGATCTGCCGCGCGTCTCGGTCTTGTGATACCGCCCGCTCTTGCGCCACCGCACCGCCGGGCAGAGTCAAGGCGCCCGCGTGCGCGGCAACCATCCACCAGATGGCTTGCTCCCCGCGCCGCACCCCTCAACCTCCCCGAAAGAATGTCCCTGTCACATCTTAGTCAATGCCGGAAGAGTGACGTGTTATTTTGCCTGCTTTGTTGTAGGTCAAATCGGATAAAGGTAATAAACATTTGTTCTGCATCAAGAAATATTGTCGCACCTACTATATTCACGTTGATTTTTTCAATGTTGCTCTGAAGATCGACGATCGCACCTTCGATTCAACCGCTTGCAATCGTACCAGAGCGTGATCGCGCCATGTTGATCGAAGCCCTACGCACCCAAGGTCATGATTCTCTTTGCGGATACGAGCGACGATTGCCGCGATGTACCGGGCTTTGCGCCCGGGGATCGGGGCTATGGTAGGAACCGACTGCTTGCTAGAAATCTTTCGTCGCAGCGAGATCGGTCAATACGATCCACCGGGCAGCTTCGACGTTGAAACACGGATCATCGCGAAGCCATTGCCTCTCATGCTCGGGCGGGCTTGCGATCAGCCGCGCGAGCCCGTCCACCCACCGGCTGTTGATCTGCAGCGTCCCGAGGTCATAGCTGCCGTCGCGGTTGCGGATCTCGGCACCGACCCAACCGGCTTGCTGCTCCCCCAACGCTCGAACGGGTCGTTACATGGAACGGGCACGGATATACGGTAAGGCCGTCAGCGACACCAAAACTCCTGTTTGCAGTGCAGTGTTCGTAGGGCAGGTTGCTACGTGAAGCTTCGCAGGCGAAATCGACCCCTAAGCTGCTAACATCGGTCCAATAGTTTGGATAAGTTTTCCGCACGCAGCTTGGATCGAGGATGGTCACGTCTGGCACTCGCGAGCCAGCGAGTGCCATGCTCATGGCTATGCGGTGATCGGAATAGGTTTCGATTTGAGCTGGTCGGAAGCTGTCCGCGTGACGTGGGGTTACCACCAAATCGCCACCATCCTCTACGGCCAGCCCCAGCGAAAGGGGTGAGAGCTCGGTTGCCATCGCCGCCACGCGATCGCACTCTTTGACACGCAGATTGGCGATGCCGACGAATCGCACGGGCGTCTTGTTGAAGGCCGCTAAATCGAGCGCCTACGGCGGCTCACCGGCGAGGGCGCGCGCCTCACCGCCCAGCATCTCGCGACCTTGAACGCGACCAGGCGGCGCGCGGTGCTGGTCGCAATCGCGCTAGAGACGCCGGTCACCTGACCGACGACGCGGTACTCATGTTCGAGCGGCTCTTCGGCCAGATGTTCCGGCGCCTGGTTCAGCCCGACCCGCTCGACCCCGTCGAGCTTGCCCGGTCCAACTTCCCCATCCTGCGCCAGATCGGTCCCCCGTTCGTGCAAGCCTTCGCATTCGGGGCGATGCTGGCCTGCTCGGCGCTAGCACGCGGCATTGAAATCGTGCGGCTTCTCGGGACCGGTCGCCTGCGCAAGCTGCCGGCCGATGCGCCGGTCGGCTTCATCCGCCAGACCTGGCGACGTCGCATCGGCCGAGACGGCATGGACAGGCGCACCTACGAGTTCTGCGTGATGGCCGAGCTGCGCGACCCGATACGCGCCGGTGACATGTGGGTCGAGGCAACCGCCGCTATCGTGCGGTCGAGCAGCAGCTCATTCCCGCGTCTGTGTTCGCCGCGATGCGGGCGGCGGGGCCGCTGCCGGTACCACTTCCAGGCTCTGCGGCCGAGTGGCTGGCCGGGAAGCGCGAGGTCCTCAATCGTCACCTGGGCAAGGTCGCGGCCAAGGTCGCCTCGGACGGGCTCGAGGACGTGTCCCTGCGAGCGGGCCGGCTGCGCGTCTCGCCACTGAAGGCGAGCACGCCCGACGAAGCGGAAGGCGCGCTCGCGCCTATGTACGCGCACCTGCCGCCGATCCGCGTGACCGACCTCCTCGCCGACGTGGACCGCTGGACCGGGTTCACGGGCTGCTTCACGCACCTGACCACCGGGCGCACCCACGACGACCCGCGCGCGGTGCTCACCGCGGTGCTGGCGGATGCGACCAATCTCGGCCATGTCCGCATGGCGGAAGCCTGCGGCCTCGTCAGCCAACGCCAGCTCGGCTGGCTTTCATCCTGGCACCTGCGCGCGAGGAAACCTATGGCGCGGCGCTCGCCCGGCTGGTGAACGCGCAGCGCCGGATGCCGCTCGCCGCCCTATTTGGGTCGGGTACGGCGTCAGGCTCGGACGGGCAGCACTTCCCGCTCGACCGTCGTGCCCAGGCGACTGAGGCGGTGAACCCGCATAAGGGCTCAGAGCCGGCGGTGTCGTTCTACACGCACGTGTCGGACCGCTATGCGCCGTTCCACTCCAAGGTGATCTCGGCCGGTGCGGGCGAGGCCGCCCATGGGCTCGACGGCCTGCTCCACCCCAGGGCCGACCTCAGCATCAAGCGGCATCATACGGACGGCGGCGGGGTGTCGGACCATGTCTTCGCCATGTGCCACGGCATGGGCTTCCTGTTCGCGCCGAGGATCCCCAATCTGTCCGCCAGACGGCTTCACCTGTTCGAGGGGCTCGACCCCGGACCGGATATCGCGCCGCTCGTGGGCGACGCGATCGACGAAGAGCTGGTCACCTCCCACTGGACGGACGTGCTCCGGCTCATGACCTCTGTCCGCACCGGCACCACCAGCGCGTCCGCGACGCTGGAGCGGCTCGGCTCCTACCCGCGCACCTCCTTGTCAGGCGCGCGAGCGCGACGTCATCTTCATCTCGGTCGGCTATGGGCCGCCCGTTCCCGGCGGCAAGGTGCCGATGCGCTTCGGCCCGCTGGGCACGGACGACGGCGAGCGGCGCCTGAACGTGCTGATCAGCCGCGCCAAGCAGCGTTGCGAGGTGTTCGCGTCCATGTCGGACGAGGACATCGATCCCGACTTCGCGTCGACCCGGAAGGGCGTGCTGGCGTTCAAGCTATCCTGCACTTCGCCCGCACTGGCCGCATGACGATGGCAGAGAGCACTGGTCGCGACCACGACAGCGTCTTCGAGGAACAGGTGGCGAAGGCACTGCAGGCGCGAGGCTATCAGGTGCACCGCCAGGTCGGTCTGGCCGGCTTCTTCATCGACCTCGCCGTGTCCGACGCCGATCGGGCCGGCCGCTACCTGCTCGGGATCGAGTGCGACGGCGCGTCCTACCACGACGCCCGCTCCGCGCGCGATCGCGACCGGCTGCGCCAGTCGGTGCTGGAAAGCCATGGGTGGACCATCCATCGCATCTGGAGTACCGACTGGTTCCAGCGTCCCAAGGAGCAGATCGATCTCGTCGTTGGCCGTATCGAGGCGGCGAAGGCGGAGCACGACGCCGAGGCGCAGGGCGTCTCCGCCCGTCGGAGAAGCCATGTCGAGATCCTCACCGTCGAGCGCGAAGGCTATACCGAGGTGGGCCTCGCGGAAGCGGAAGCGCCGCCTGCAACCGCCCTCTACGAGGAGGCCATGATCGAGCGCCCCCGGCACCTCGTCTGCGAACTGCACGAGGCACCGCGCGGCGCCCTGTCCGCGCTTGCCGAAGAGGTAATGGGGATCGAGGGACCCGTTCACGTCTGCGAGGTGGTGAACCGCATCCGCGACGCGTGGGGGCTGAGGCGGGCCGGCGGTCGCATCCAGGAAGCGGTCGAGAAGGCCGTCGAGGTTTCCGTGCGCGAGGGCAGGCTGGCCGAGGACGGCGACTTCCTGACCATCCCGGGCAGGACCCCTCGCGTGCGGGACCGCAGCGAGGTGCGGTCGGCCTCCCCCCGCAAGTGCGACAGCCTGCCACCGACGGAACTCGAAGCCGCCATCCTCGGCGTGGTGCGGGAGAACTACGGTGCGACGGACGATCAGGTCGTTCAGGCCGCCGCCCGCGCCGTCGGCTTCAAGGCGACGAGCGGCCAGCTGCGGGACCTACTCGCGGGAGTCATTGCTGCAGCCGTGGCGGGCGAACGCCTGAGTCGGCGGAACGGCATGCTGGTTGTCGGTCCTGCGTCGGCGAACGACAGCGGGCCGGCGCGGGCACCAAGTCCACTCGCCCAGCTGATCGCGGCGGGCGAGAGCGAGCGGCTCGAATTCAAGGAAACGCTGCGCTGGGACGTCGTCACCAACACCCTCAACAAGAAGCTGGAGGATGTTGTCGTGAAGACGATCGCGGGCTCCGCCAACGGAGGTGGCGGAACGCATGGCCTCGCTCTCGGCGAGGCCATTCCTCATCTCTCTAACCTCGCAGTGCGGGGTTCAGACCACCCGGCGGTATCGCGTTGCGGTCGATCGCGCGCCCGAGGCGGGCGAGCTCGCGACCCTCACCGCCGCCGGATCCGTCTGTGCGAGGCCGAGCGCTATCGCGCGCGCGAACACTTCCGAGATCCGTTGGCGCGTGCGATGTGCCGTTTCCACCGCGCCGCGCGCCTCGATCGGGCGGAGCACCTCGAGCACTAGCGGGGTCGTCACCGCCGAAACTGGCGATTTGCCAATCTTCGGGAAGACGTCGTTGACGAGGCTGTTGAGGATAGTGCTGGCGTAACGCTCGAACCAGACAGGTCGCTGGCTGCGGTGCCAATCGCGCGCGATCAGCTCGAAGGTCGCCTGTGTCTCGGCAACCTGGGCCGCGACACGCTGGCGCTTCCTCACCGACGGATCGATACCGTCTCGCAGCGAGCGCGAGGCGTCCTCGCGCAACTGACGCGCCCGCGCGAGCGAGATCCCTGGATAGGGGCCAAAGGTGAGCAGCTTCTCTTTGCCGCCGAAGCCATAACCACCCGGTCACGGGCGGTTGGCCGCGCAGTACCCTTCCCAGATATTCGCGGCCGAGTGCCGCTGCCGAGATCCTGCGCCGACCTGGTGCAGGCCCGTCGATCGCTGCCGATCGTCGCGATCCCGCGCGCGTAGCCGAGCGCTTCCTCCCGAAGAGAAAGCCCCGACATGCCAATCACCACCGCCGCCCGGCCGATCGCGCCGTACCTCGGCGGCAAGCGCAACCTGGCCAAGCGCCTGTGCGCCATCATCGATGCGACGCCGCACCGCACCTACGTGGAGCCCTTCGTCGGCATGGGCGGGATCTTCCTGCGCCGCGGCCGCGCCGCGCCGGCCGAGGTCATCAACGATATCTCGCGCGACGTCTCCAACCTCTTCCGCGTCGTGCGGCGCCACTTCGAGCCGCTGGTCGACGAACTGGAGCTGCTGCTCGCCAGCCGGGACGAGTTCGAGCGCCAGCGCCGGGTGGATCCCGAGACGCTGACCGACATCGAGCGCGCTGCCCGCTTCCTCTACCTGCAGCGCATGACGTTCGGCGGTCGGGTGACGGGGCGGACCTTCGGCGTCTCGAGCACGACGCCGGCGCGGTTCAACTATGCAAAGCTGCGCGCCGAGATCCGCGCGCTGGGCGAACGCCTGGCGCCGGTCACGATCGAGCGGCTTCCCTATGCCGATCTGATCCGGCGCTACGACACGCCTGAGACGCTCTTCTACCTCGACCCGCCTTACTGGGGCTCCGAGGATGATTACGGCGCCGACGTGTTCTCGCGCGGCGACTTCGAGCAGCTCGCCGACCAGCTCGCCACGATCCGCGGCAAGTTCGTGCTGTCGATTAACGCGACCGAAGGCTCGCGCGCCGTATTCAGCCGCTTCCGCACCGTCGACGTCGATGTTGCCTGGTCAATCGCCACCAGGTCGACCGGAACGGCAAAGCGCGTCACCGAGCTGGTCGTCAGCAACATCGGCTGATCAGCGCGGGGTATCGCGCGGGGTATCGAACCCCGGCAGATACCCCGCTCAGCCGCAGAAAACCGCGATCCGCGTGGGCACCGCGGCGGAGGTTACCTCCGCCGCTGTACGCCTGTCGGCGGTAGCGCACGGACCCGATCAACCGCACAACTGGAAGGTTGCCTTTAGCGACGATGACGACTTCTTGATCTATTTAATTGTTCTTGCGAGACCGTCGCTGCAGCCTGAAAGTGATAACCGGCAGGCAACGATAATAGAGAGAAACTTTGTCACAAGGATTTTATCCTGATTATTTCCGATCTCGCGCCCAGTTGGAAAGATTGTGGGCGGATCGCGCAGTCGATACGTTTATTATAGATTTTTATAGTTCCCTCGCCGTGGAGAGCGACAAGGCTGCTGAAACGTGGTCCGTTGATCCATGCGCGCGGGTTTGCAAAGCAACATCTCACCCATCCTAAGGGTCGGACCCAGACCGCGGCGGAGGCTTCCTCCGCCGCGATAATCACGCGCCGTCAAACCTCTCTTCGGTTTTCTCGCCGCCTCGATGTATCTCGCGTGCGCCTCGTATTCGTCCGCCATGGCGAGCAGACGCTCTGTCACGTCGGGAGTGTCGACGGCGGCAGCCAAACGCCGGCATCGATTTGCTTGCTCAATAAGGTACGTGGAGTCGACGATCACTGGCGCCGGTCCGAGCTTACGGAAATCGTCACGTCGAACGTGCGGACTAAACCGCTCTTCGCCTCGCGGATTTCACAAGTGGCAAGTAGGGGTGGCCGACGGCGACCCTTCGTATCCATCAAGATGGCGACCGCCGACCGGACGGCGGACGATCGAGCCCGGTCGTAAGTCGCATGCATCTCCTCGCCCTCGCTGACGCTCTGCTTATCGGCAATAATAATCTGAAACACGGCCATACGGAATAGAAGCACAGGCCGGACAAGCCTGCCTTGATCGTGGTGAGTACACCCGAAACGGACCTAACCTTGGCTGACCGCGTCGGAGGTCACCTACGCCGCGATGTCACATCAGCGGATCCCGAGCACTCAACCAGATGTCTGAGTAGGCTTGAAACTTCGCCTCAGCGATGTCGCGATCGACCTTCTGTATCGAGGCGGGAGAGCGCTTCGCGAAATCTTTGAGCGACTGCGTCAAGATCCACGCGTCGCCTTCGTTACCGAGCACCGCGCGATCGTGAAGAACGCGCGCTGCGGTGACACGAACCGCTAGCGGCCGCTTATCGCCATGCTGATCGATCCAAGCGCGGCAAATTGGCAGAAACTCAGCTTTGACTCCGTTTTCGTCAGTGAGCAGCGCCAGCTTAACTCCTTCGGGAGCCAACGGAGCGATGTCTCGAATGACGCGAGCATCCATGTAAGCGTCAACGATCAGGACCGTATCACTCACTGAGGCGAAGACGTCCTGCAACGCGGACATTGCGTCGAAGGCACTACCGACGGAGACATAGGCTCCGCGAGCAGACGCCGGCATCTCCAGCTCAGTTGCCGCAAGCGCCCGGTGAAGAACATTTCAAAGCTGAGCTTCGCATCGATCATGATTCGCGCTGCCGAGATTATCCGCCGCGACCCGCGCGGAAACTAGATCAGTTAGCTGACCGTCATCCTCGATCAGCGCGACAAGCCGACCAAGCCAACGCCGCGTCTCATCGCTGTTCGGCGTTCTGTTGCGGGCCCCAAAGTCGATTGATCCCGCCTCCGCGGCGAGAGCGTGCAGGTGCGCGAAACGCTGCTCAACATTCATCCACCTGTCTCCTTCAGAGTATGATCTATGCTGACGAACGCCGCGGTGAAAGCCGCGCGGCCGCGCGCGGCCGCCTACAAGATCGCCGACGAGCGCGGGATGCACCTCTTCGTGGCGCCTACCGGCCGCAAGTCGTTCCGCTGGCGCTTCCGCTTCGCAGGGCACGAGCAGCTGCTGACGATCGGGCAATGGCCCGAGATCTCGCTCGACGCGGCACGCGCGCGGGCCGAGTCGGCGCGCGAGCAGCTCGGCCGCGGCGTGGATCCGCGCACGATCGCCTCGGCGATGACCTTCGAGCGCGCTGCACGCGCCTGGCACGAGCAGCAGCTCGCCGGCTGGACGCCGGTCCACGCCCGCGACGTGCTCGCCAGCCTCGAGGCCGACGTCTTCCCCGACCTGGGCGCGCTCGAGCTGGACGCGATCGACGCGCCGGCGGTGCTCCGGATAGTCCGCTCGATCGAGCGCCGCGGCGCGATCGCGACGGCCAGGCGCGTGCGGCAGCGGATCTCGGACGTCTTCGCGCTAGCGGTAAGCGAGGGTTGGGCGCCGACCGATCCCGCGGCCGTCGTCGGCCGCGCGCTGGCGCCGGCGCCGGCGGTGCGGCGCCAGCCGGCGGTGACGACGATCGCCGAGGCGCGCGAGCTGCTCGCCGCGGCCGAGTTGGTCGACGCCGGCGCCGCGGTGAAGCTCGCCTCGCGCTTCCTTGCGCTCACCGCGGTTCGCTTGGCGGTGGTGCGCGGCGCATGCTGGTCGGAGATCGAGGACCTGGACGGCAACGAGCCGCTGTGGCGCGTGCCGGCCGCGCGGATGACGCTGGCGGCGGCGAAGAAGCTCATCGCGGCGAACGACCACCTGGTGCCGCTGGCGCCGGCCGCGGTCGAGGTCCTGCGCGCCGCGCGCGCGCTGGGCGCTGGGGGCGAGCTGATCTTCGCGGGCCGCGGCGGCGCGGCGCCAATCGGCGAGGGCGCGATCGGCGCGCTGTATGATCGAGCCGGCTTCGCGCGGCGCCATGTCCCTCACGGCTGGCGCGCGACCTTCTCGACGATCCTCAACGAGCGCCTGCCGGACCAGCGCAGCGCAATCGACCGGGCGCTAGGCCACGCGCTCAAGCGGGAGGACGGATCCGCGGCGAAGGTGCTGAGCGCCTACAACCGCGCTCAGCACCTGGCGCCGCGTCGGCGACTTTACGAGGCTTGGGCCGAGATCCTGATGGGATGACCGCGCCGCGAGCGCCGCGGTGGGGGCGGTTGGCACCGTTCGTGCTCCATCCCCCCAGGCAGCATCGGGGCGGCGCAAGCCGCCACGTTCGACCGCCGAGCCTGGGCGATCGTTCTGAGGTGGTGTGACCTCTCAGCGCGGGGGGATGATCAAACTAGCGCATGGGGTCGCCCAAGCGACCCCATTCCTTTCATCCTTGAACCCCTGAGAGGGGATACTGACCGGATGGTGGACTCGCGCTCGCCTCTTCGGCGCGGCGTTCGAGGCCGGCTTCCATCCGGGCGAGGACGGCGCGCAGCTCAGGGTTGGCGGGCATGGGGCGGGCTGGTGGCGCGCCTGGTGGCGGCTCAGTGCCCTCGCGTCGGAGGCGCCGTCGGGCGAGCAGGGCGCGCAGGCGCTGCGCTACCCGGGCTGGGAGGCCTTCCGGCGTGAAGAAGTAGGCGTTGGAGATCTGACGGCGCTGCGGCCCGAACACGCCGTCGGCGCCGGTCTTCTCCGTGCGCCGGACCCAATCCAGGATCCTTAGGCGCTTCAGCTGCGCCAGCGCGCGGACGACCGTGCCGCGCGCGACGCGCGCGACGCGCGCGATCGCGTCGATCGCCGGGTCGAGCCGACCGGTCTTGAAGTCGACCGGCACCCCGCCGCGGCGGCCGAGGAGCGTCTCGAGCACGCGCATGCCGTGAAGGCCGAGCGGCCGCGCGCCGCCGCGCTGGCGCTCCATATCGTCCCACTCGGCCACCACCTTGAGCAGGCAGTCGATCCAGCCGAGCGCGCCAGCCGTCGTACCATCGCCGATCGGGCGGTAGACCCGGGCGCGGCGATCGTCGACGTCGACGCTGCCGCGCCGCACCTTCCGGTCGGCGCCGCGCTCGCCCTTGCCCGCGAGCTGGGCGGCGAAGCCCTTCGTCATTTGGCGCGTCTGGCGCGTCATCGAGGCCGCGGTCACGCGCGGCCTCCGATCGTCAGCCGTGCTGCCGCTTGCCCTCGAGCAGCGCCGCGGGCGGCGGCAAGCCGTCCGTCAGCATGTCCGCCCACTCCTGCGCGATCGCGCGCCGGCGCGGCATGTACGCGGCCCGATTGTAGGCCGCCTCGACACCATCGGGGACGTGAGCGAGCATCAAGTCGATCACGGCGCGATCGCCGTCCTGGCCGCGCGCCTTCGCCAGCTCGTTCATCACGGTCGAGAAGGTCGACCTCCAGCCGTGCGGCACATGCACCCCGGAGAAACCCGCCTCGCTGTAGCCTTGCTCAGTGTGCTGTCGCTGATCGGCTTCCGCGAATTGCGAACGCTGCGGAAGACCAGCCCCGGATTGCCCGCGCCCGAGAAGGCGATCGCGACCTTCACCGTCTCGACGGCTTGGCGCGACAGCGGCACGAGGAATTCGAAGGCTGCGTCCTGCTTTCGCTCGACGCCGAGCTTCATCTTCGTCGCCGGCACGCGCCAGATCGGCTCCGCGCCGTCGAGATCCTCGAACTCGTGCTTCTCGGCCAGCCGCAGCGTCGCCGAGCGCACCGCCGTGAGCGCCAGCAGTCGGGAGGCGAGCTTCGTCAGCGGGTGACCGGGCTGGCGCTCCGATCCGGCGAGCACCGCCTGGGCCAGCTTGATCGTGCGCGCCGCCGGAAATTTGCCCTTGGTCTTCCGGCCGAGCGCGCGCTTCGTCACCGCCGATGGATCCGCCTGCGCGATGCCCGCGGCGATCGCCCGGGCGAAGACCTCCGAGATCCGCTGCCGCACGCGGTGAGCCGTCTCGACCGCACCGCGCGCCTCGATCGGCCGCAGCACCTCGAGCACCAGCGGCGTCGTAACCGCGGTGATCGGCAGCTTGCCTAACCGCGGGAAGACGTCGTTGACGAAGCTGTTGAGCACGATGCTCGCATAGCGCTCCGACCAGCCCGCCTTCTGGCTGGCGTGCCACTCGCGCGCGATCGTCTCGAAGGTGTTGCCCGCCATCGCGGTCTGCTCGGCCGCGCGCTGGCGCTTGCTCGCCGCCGGGTCGCTTCCCTCGCGCAGGCTCCGCGCCGCCTCCTCGCGTAGCGCCCGCGCCTTCGAGAGCGTCACCTCCGGGTAGCCCCCGAAGACCAAGCGCTTTTCTTTGCCGCCGATGCGATACTTCCAGCGCCATGACTTGAAGCCGCTCGGCAGCACGTAGAGGTAGAGCCCATTCGCGTCGCTGAGCTTGTAGGGCTTCTCTCGGGCAACTGCCTTCCGGCAGGCGACGTCGGTCAGCACTCGGTGCCCCCAGGCTGGCGAAATGGTGCCCCCAAAGTGCCCCCAGATTCGTCGTGCTGCATGGGTGTTGGTTGCGACCGACTGAGACGACAAACAAGCCGTTCCACGAGGGAAGATAGCCCGTTTTGGGGCTATCTGAGACGACCTGGAATGAAGCTTTGGTGGAAGGGGCTGGATTCGAACCAGCGTACACTTGCGTGGGCAGATTTACAGTCTGCTGCCTTTAACCACTCGGCCACCCTTCCACGAGCGGCGCTGTCGAAAGCGAGGGCGCCCAATGCCCGCGCCGCATCGCGCTGTCAACGCCTTCCGTCCGGCCTTCTCCATCGCGCCACGGCGGTTGCGTCGCGGCGCGCCCGCGCATAGCGTCCGCCGCACTTCCTCCCACCGCCGGAAAGCTCTCACCCATGTCGCGTCGTACGCTCGCCCCTTTCGCCACCCGCCGGAGCCGCGGCTGATGGCGCGGCGCGGGCACCGGCCGAGCCAGCAGCAGGGCAACCGCACGCGGCTCTGGGGGCGCCATCCCGTGCTCGCCGCGCTCGCCAACCCGCGGCGGACGGTGCGCAAGCTCTGGGGGACGCGGGAGGCGCTCGCGACGCTCGATCTGCCGCCGGTGCTGCCGGTCGTCTTCGCCGAGGCGCCCGACCTCGGCCGGCTCGTCCCCGCGGATGCGCCGCACCAAGGGCTGGTGGCGGAGGTCGACCCGCTCGAGGACGTGTGGCTCGGCGACCTGCTCGCGGAAGGACGCGACGACCAGCGCCCGCTCGTCGTGCTCGACCAGGTGACCGACCCGCACAATGTCGGCGCGATCCTGCGCTCCGCCGCGGCGTTCGACGCGCTCGGCATCGTCACGCAGGACCGCCACGCACCGCCCGAGTCGGGTGCGCTGGCGCGAGCCGCGTCGGGGGCGCTCGAGACGGTGCCGTGGGTGCGCGTGGTCAATCTCGCACGCGCGCTCGACGAGATCGGCGAGGCCGGCTTCTGGCGGATCGGGCTCACCGGCCATGCGACCCAGACGCTGGCGCAGGCCATGGGAGCGCAGCGAGTCGCGATCGTGCTCGGCGCCGAGGGCGAGGGCATGCGCCAGAACACCGAGGCGCATTGCGACGAACTGGCACGGCTGCCGATCTCGGCCAAGGTGGAGAGCCTCAACGTCTCCAACGCCACTGCGATCGCGCTCTACGCCGCGGCGGCGCGGGTCGGCTGAGGTTCGTTCACGCGCAGACGCGATGAGGCCATGAAGAAGATTGGTTCACGCGGAGGCGCGGAGGCGCAGAGAGGGCGCGCGCGGCAGCGGTGTCGCGCGCCGATCTCGGGCGTAAGGTGACGAGCGCCCAAGGCGGTTCACCTCCGCGTCTCCGCGCCTCCGCGTGAACCTCCTCCTGGCGCCACGCGCCGTTTCTCGGCGCCGCCCTATGCGCGTATTGGCGCGGATCTATTCGACCGACCGCCGGACCGCCTCAATCGTCCGCGCCGACGCGCACGCGCAGGCCGTCGAGCGCCGGGCCGAACTCGACCTGGCACGACAGCCGCGAGGTCGAGTCGCGGTCGCTCGCGGCGTCGAGCAGATCGTCCTCGTCCTGGCCGATCGGCGGCAGCAGCGACAGGAAGGCGGGGTCGACGTGGACGTGGCAGGTGGCGCAGCTGCAGCAGCCGCCGCACAGCGCCAGGATCTCGTCGATCCCGGCCTCGCGGATCACTTCCATCACCGACAGGCCGGCGGCGCCGTCGATCTCGCGTTCTTCCCCCGCGCGCGTCTCGACGATAAGCTTGGGCATGCTGGTCTCCACCGAAAATCGCCCGATCCATGCCGTTTACGCGGGAGCCGCGCAATGGGGCTGAGTGCGGCGGCGCTCACCGCCGGGCTCGACGCACTGGCAGAGATCGAGCCCGCCTTCGCCGCCGCGATCGGGCGCGTCGGCTATCCCGCGCCGCGTATCCGCGCCACCGGCTATGCCACGCTGCTGCGCACGATCCTGGGCCAGCAGGTGAGCGTGCGCGCGGCCGATTCGGTGTGGCGCAAGCTCGCCGAGCACGGCGATCCCGGCGACCCGGCGCTGGTCACCGCGCTCGGCGACGAGGAACTGCGCGCCTGCGGCTTCTCGCGGCAGAAGGCGGGCTATGCGCGCAGCCTCGCCGGGCTGGTGACGAGCGGCGCGCTCGATCTCGCCGCGCTGCCCGCCGACGACGAGGAGGCGATCGCGCAGCTGGTCGCGGTGAAGGGCATCGGGCGCTGGTCGGCCGAGGTGTACCTGCTGTTCGCCGAGGGCCGCCCCGACATCTGGCCCGCGGGCGACCTGGCGGTGCAGATCGAGACCGGCCGCATCCTCGGCCACGCCGAGCGCCCGAGCGAGAAGCTCACCCGCGCGCTGGCCGAGCCGTGGCGCCCGCACCGCGGCGCCGCGGCGATCTTCACCTGGCACCATTATGGCGCAGGGGCTGACGCCGCCCCAGTGTGAGGGGGCGCTGGGCGTGTCGGCTACGCCAGTCCGAGCCGCGGTCGCGGGCGCGGCGGGACGCGCAGCCAGCCCTCGGTCAGCGCGCCAGCCGCCGCCAGCGCGCCGAGCGCGAACAGCAGCGCCGGGGTGACCGTCAGCAAGGCCTTCGCCGCGCTCTCCCAGGCCATACTCGCCGCGACCGTGTCGAACGCGACTGCCTGGAGCACGAGCGAGGCCGCCACGACCAGGAACGCGCCGCCGTCGCGCCGACCGCGCCACATCGCGAGCGCGCCGCCGATCGACACCAGCATCGCCAGCTGGAACGACAGCGCGAAGCCGCTGTGCCGCGCCACCTCCCAGTCGAAGAAGCCGGGAACCGCGGGAAACAGCCGTCCTATGATCGGCGGCAGCACCAGCAGCGCGGTCGCTAACATCGCGGCGGCATGGGCGCGCACCTGTCGTCGCGCGAGCAGCGCCTGGCGCACCAGCGCGACGAAGGTGACGAGCGCGAGAAGGTCGACCAGCGCGAGCCGGGCGCCGAAGCTGGTGTGGAAGGGATCGCTTCGCGCGACGAAGAGCGCGATCCCGCCCTGCACCGCGGCGAGGCTGGCGCCAGCGAACAGTGGCACGATCGCGAACAGCGCCAGCCCGGCGGTGCGGTGGAGCGCGACACGGCGGTCATGGATCGACCAGAGCTGGACCGCGAGCAGCACCAGCCAGGCGGTGGCGCTCAGCCCGTGCGCGTGGAGCGCGAGCGGTGCGGCGCGCAGCGCGCCGAAATAGCCGGGCCAGAACGCCAGCAGGATCAGCGGCAACAGCAGCAGCACTGCCCGATAGCCATGACGATAGGGCATCACCGTCGCTCCCTCCCGCGCCGCTGACCCTGCCGATCGCGCGCGCGCCGTTCTCCCCCGGCGCGACCACGATACTGCCTCGCGCGGCCGTTCGATTGGACGGACTCAGCCACGATCGTGGTGATCTTTACAAACGGCATGGCGAGGACCTCGTGCGCCAGGAGGACGACGCGCGATCCGCGAGCCCGCACCCCCCGGCCCATCGCGGGGCGCTGCCGCCGAACTGCAATCAAAGCTCAGCGTCGCTGACACATGGGCCTGCCAAGGCCACCGCGGGGACGCGGCGGCGGAGGCGCAGATGAAGGGGCGGACGATCGGGGCTTGGACGATGGGGCGGCGGGCTGGGCGAGCCGCGGTGACCGCGGCGCTGCTCCTCCTCTCCGGCCTGTCCGTGGCGGGTGCGTCGGAGCGGTTCGACGGGGCGGTCGAGGACGCGCGGCTGCTCGGCGCGCTATCGCTCGACGGCGAGCTGTACCATGTTCAGGGGGTCGAGATCGGCGCGCACCGCATCTGGGTCACTTCGGTCGACGGCGCGGCGCGGCGCGGTTACCTCCACGAGTTCGATCGCGCCACGGGCCGCTTCCGGCGCCGCATCGAGCTCACCGACGGCGTACGCTACCATCCCGGCGGGCTCTCGTTCCACGATGGCAGCCTGTGGGTGCCGGTCGCGGAGATGCGCCCCGACAGCTCGGCGGTGCTGGTCGAGCTCGACGCCGCGACGCTGCGCGTGCGCCGCCGCCTGCGGGTCGCCGACCATCTCGGCTGCGTCGCGGTCGCACCCGACGGCCGGTTGATCGCGGGCAATTGGGACAGCCGGCTGCTCTACGTGATCGATCCCGCCGACACCGCGACGGTGCGCGCGGTGCCCAACTCCTCGGCGACACATTATCAGGACATGAAGTTCGTCGCCGGCGCGCTCGTCGCGGGCGGCAATCTCGACCTGTGGAGCGGCACCGTCGATTTCCTCGATTGGCCCTCCCTCGCGCTCCGCCGCACGCTGCGCGCGGGGGCGATCGGTCCGGTGCGACCGTTCGGGCGCGGCGGTCCCTATACTGGCGAGGGCTTGGCGATCGAGGGGCGTGACCTCTACCTGCTGCCGGAGGATGGGCCGAGCCGGCTGTTCCATTTCCGCCTCGCCGCCTGAGCGCGATCTTCGGTGCCTGTATCCTCGCCGTCTTTGGCGGCCCGGCGCTGCGCGGCGAGTCGGCGCGATGGAACGAGTCGCTCGCTAACCTGCTCGACCCCGCCGCGGCGCTGGCGACGCTGGCGATCGGCGCGCATTTCGCGACGGACGGCGTGCTGCTGCTGCTCGGGCCGCTGCACCTGATCGCGGGGGATCGCGGCCGGGTGGACGGCCGAATCAGCGCACGCCGACCGTGGCCGTGGCGCGGCTCAGTCGCGCGCGCCGTTGATCCGGCGCACGCGCTGGCGGACATAGGCGACCTGCTCGTCCGTCAGCTGACCCTTGCCGTCGGCGACCATCTGAGCGACCTCGGTGCGAAGCGCGGCCGCCGCGGCGAGACGCTGGCGACGCATCGTCGGCGTGGCCGAAGAATTGGGGAACTCCTGCGCGGGCGTGAAAACCGGAGCGCTCGCCGGCGTGTCGAGCACCAGCCCGCTGCCGTTGCCATATTGCGCGAGGGCGGGCGCGGCGGCGAGCGGCAGGGCCAGCACCGTGGCGGTGATCAGACGGCGGCGCATCTCGACTCCTCTCGACATGAGACAGCGAAGCTACCCCATCGCCATCCGCTCAGCATGCGAAATCGCGTTCATTTCGCCGGCTTCCACACCTGCGTCTGACAGAAGAAGGCGATGCAGCCCTTGACGTTGAGCGTGCCGTCGGCGTTGCGCGCGACGATCGACTTGTAGGTCTTGCCGTTGCGGGGATCGTAGATCTTGCCGCGCCAGTCCTTGCCCTCGTCGGTGAAGCCCGACAGGATCGGCAGGCCCAGGATCGGGCGCGAGCGCAGCGCCGCGTCGGAGTTGTTGACGTCGGTGTCGGGCGCGCCGGGGCGCTTCTTGAGGATCGTGGTGAGCCGGCCGCAGACGCTGCCCTCGCACGGCCCGACCGTGACCACGCCCGCGCCGTCCTCGGTGAGGTAGCGCCCCGCGATCGGAGCGGCGGCATCGGCGGAGGCGGGAATGGCCAAAGCGACCGGGGCGAGCAGCGCGAGCGCGGCGGGGAGGGGGAGACGCATGGCCAGGAATATCGAGGAACGATGATGAACACGCAATGGACGATCGGGATCATCGGGGGCTCGGGGCTGTACGCCATCGACGGTCTGGAGGAAGCCGAGTGGCGCGACGTCGCGACCCCATGGGGCGCGCCGAGCGACCAGCTCCTGTTCGGCCGGCTCGGCGGCGTGCCGGTGCGGTTCCTCCCGCGGCACGGTCGCGGCCACCGGCTCGCGCCCGGCGACATACCCGCGCGCGCCAACATCGACGCGCTCAAGCGCGCCGGCTGCACCGACGTGATCGCGCTCTCCTCGGTCGGGTCGCTGCGCGACGCGCTGGCGCCGGGCAGTTTCGTGCTGGTCGACCAGTTCGTCGACCGCACGATCGCGCGCGCCGCCTCTTTCTTCGGCAGCGGGCTGGTGGCGCATGTCAGCTTCGCCGACCCGGTGTGCCAGCGGCTCTCTGCCCTGGCGGCGGCGGCGGTCACCGCGGCGGGCGGGCAAGTGGCCGAGCGCGCCACCTATCTGGCGATGGAAGGGCCGATGTTCTCGACCCGCGCCGAGAGCCGGCTGTACCGCGACTGGGGCTGCGACGTGATCGGCATGACCGCGCTGCCCGAGGCGCGGCTCGCGCGTGAGGCTGAGCTGCCCTATGCCCTGGTCGGCATGGTCACCGACTATGACTCGTGGCGCGTCGAGGGCGCCGCGGTCGATCTCGCGGCGGTGGTGGCGCAGGCCACGGCGAACGGGCGGGTGGCGCGCGCCGCGGTGGCGGCGCTGACGTCGATGCTGCCGGCCGATCGATCCGCCGTGCCCGCCGATACCGCGCTCGACGGCGCGCTCTTCACCGCGGCAGCGGCGCGCGATCCGGCGCTGCTCGAGCGCAACGCGGCGATCCTGGCGCGCGTGCTCGGCTGAGGTCGCCTGCTCGGGTATGGTCCTTCCGGTGTGAAGCGGCGAGATGCTCTTGGGGAGGCAGGAGCCCAGAGCCACGCGCGTCCCGCCCGATGGCGTTCGCCGGAGCAAGGTCTCACCGAGAGGGATCGCCTCGTAGCGATCTCAGAACAGCTTGCGCACGCCCAGCCGGATCGAGCGGCCGACCGGGTCGATCAGTCCCGGCTGGAAGCGCAGCGGCGTCGCGCCCAGCCCGTCGCGCACCGCGATGCGATCGTCGAAGAGGTTCTCTACCGTGAAGGACAGCGACAGCCGCTTCGCCCAGGGACGCCCGACGATCTTCTCGGCGTCGAGGTTGCCGTAGAGCACCAGCCAGTCGCGTCCGGAAAAGCGCAGGTCCGCCGCGGGCAGCAGGTCGCGCACCCGCGTCGCGCCCTGCAACCGCGCGTAGACGCCGACCGAGGCCGGCCCGTAGCCGATCCCCGTGTTGCCCTCGACCTCCCAGCGCGGCCGGCCGCCGTTGCCGTCGAGCGTGGCACCGTCGAGCAGGTCGAGCGCGGGCTGGCCCGGCAGAAGGGTGAGCCGATCCGAGAGCCGCCAGGTCGCGCTGCCCATCACGTAGACGCTCGGGCGCGGCTTGGGGGGCGGGGGTGGCGGCGCCTGGGGGTCTGGCGTGGCGGGCGGCGAGGGCGGCTTGGGCCCGAGTTCGGTGAAGAGGTTGAGCGTCAGGCGCAGCCTGCGCTCGTCCTCCGCCGCCACCGCCGCCGGGCGCAGGTCGAGCCGTACCAGCCGCCCGGCGTTGTCACGCACGAAGCGGTCGGGGAAGGCCGCCTCGAACGCGGAGGAGCCGCTCACCGGGGTGATGCTACGGTCGCGCGCGCGCGTGACGAGATAGTCGAGCCGGAGGTCGAAGCTGCGCTCGGCGAAGGGCCGCAGCGCGACGCCGAGCGTGGTGAGGCGGGTGCGCTCGGGCGGCAGCGCGGGATTGCCGCCGTAGACCGCGTCGACGAAGGCGCTGGTGCCAGTGGCATAGTCGAAGACGGGGAGGTTGGGCACCGCCACCAACGCACCGGTCAGTGACGTGATCGGCGGCGCCGTCTGAGAGAGGTTGACGGTGGCGGTCAGCTCCACCGCGCGCGCCGGCTGCCAGGTCGCGCCATAACTGAGGCTGGTCAGCCGCTCGAACCCGGTCACCCGGTTCATCCCCAGCGTCGCGGTGACGGCGAGGCGGCCTAGCGGCGCTAGCACGCCCTCGCTCGCCGCCGCGATCGGCAGTACCGCGCCCACGCTCGTTCCCGCGCTGGTGCGCCGCAGCCGCGGCACCGGCGTCGCGAGCAGCGGGGCGTCGGCCGCGGCGCTGCCGTCGCTGGTGGCGCGCGCCAGATCGACGCTGGTGGTCACCTGCAGCTCGCCCGCGGGAAGGCGCAGCAGCGGCCCGCTCGCGGTCAGCCGGGTGCTGGCGGTGCCGGTGAGCGAGCGACCGCGCGTCGACAGCAGGCGCGCGGGATCGTCGAGCGCGCGCGCCTGCTCGGCGGTGACGGCGCCGCGGATGCGCTCGTAGCCGCCCGTGGCGTCCCAGATCCACCGCCCCGCGCCGCCGTGAAGACCCGCGGTGCCGCGCAGCGTGAGAGCGGTGTCGCGCTGACGCAGCGAGCTATCGGGTAGATAGAGGCCGGCTTGCTCTCCGTCGGCGCCGAGCAGCGGGGCGAGGCCGTTGCGGCGCAGGTTGCGCGTCGCCTCCATCGTCAGGTTGAGGTCGGCGTCGAGCTTGGCCGTGATCGGTCGCGCGGCGGCGGCGTCGACCTTGATCGTATCGGTCAGCGGCTGGAGGTAGCGTCCCGCGCCGACATCGGCGCTGCCGCCGCCGAGCAGCGGCACCGGCTCGGGTGCGATCGCGCGCTGCGACTGGCGCACGGGCAGCTGCCGGAAGTGCGAGACCTGGAGTGTCGCGCGGCGCGACAGGTCGATCCGCGTCGCGGTCGCCTCGGCATAGTGCGTCGCGCCGCCGCCGCGCGTGGTCGGACCGGCGAGCTGCTGCGCCACGGTGGAGCGGAAATGCTTGGCGGTGACCAGGTTGAGCACGCGGACGGTCGGCGGGAAGCCGAAGCGCGCCGCGTCCTGCTCGGGGAGGATCTCGGCCTTCTCGATCGCCTCGGGCGGGATCGACTGGATCTGGGCGACGCCGTTGACGCGCCGGCCGTTGAGCAGGATCACCGGCTCGGCACCGCCGATCCCCGCGGTGAGCGGACGGAGGCGGTCCAGCACCTCCTTGAGCCCGGTGACGCCGAGCGAGCGCAGCGCGCGCTGGTCCAGCACCGCTATCGGCTCGTTGCTGCCGATCGCCGAGCCGGGCGAGCGCCGCGCCGCGACGACGACATCGGGCTCGGCAGTCGGTGGCGGCTCGGGCGCGCGCTCCTGCGCCGTCGCCGGCGCGGCGAGCGCGGCTGCGCTCAGCATCAGCAATCTTACCTGCTCGCCCGGCATCCGCGCCGCTCCGTCTGCGTCGCGCGCAGTCAAGCCGGCAAAACGCGCCGGACCGTAGCCGGAGCGTGGCCGAAACAAGGCCGCTGTCAGAATGGGGGAGATAGGTGAGGGAGTCCGCGTCCACGTCGGAAAGGGGGATGGGTGGATCGAGCAAAGGCGATGCGGAACTCCGCATGCCGATCCGGCCGAACTTGCCGAAGCCGACACTGTCGGAGCGATCGTCTCGCTGCGCACGCTCGACGACCGATGCCGCGACGCCGGTCGCATCTGCCGCGCCGTCGTGCCCACCCCGGGGCGAGTGTTTCAACCGAACCTTGGGACCGGCCCTTCGAGCCGAGGACTTACGCGCACACAGACCGAGTACCGGGCTAGCGCTGTCGCTTCAGGGCGCCACGAAAGCGCCCCTCGCCAACCGGCTCGCGGGCCCGATCGATCGCCTCCACGTCATGAAGCGTGGACGTGGCGAGTGTTCGGCCGCTCAGTGCGCCCCCGACATCGTCCCATTGGACAGGTCGCCCAGCGTGTCGCTGTTCTCCATCGTCATCGCGTTCGCGCCCGACGCATTGTCCGTCGCCATCAGGTCGCCCGCCGCGCCCGAGGCGGTGAGGCCGTTGGCCTGGCTCTCGTTGGCGACGACGTTGTTGTTCTCGTCGGTCGTGATCGTCTGGTCGCCCTTGCCACAGGCGCCGAGCGCGAGCGCGAGCGGGAGGGCGGCGAGGAAGGCGGCGCGGGGCAGGGCACGGGTCATGACAGTCTCCGTCGGCTGAAGCGCGCCAACGTCGCGCCGACCACGCTCGTTCCCTCGCCGCCGGCCCCGACGCGCTGTGTCCGACGGGCCACAGCCCGCCCCGAGGCGGCTGAATACGTATGTGGCTTTCTTGTGACGCGGTCCGGCGCGGGCCTAATCGGCGGCATCTACCCAGGCACGGTCGCACCAACGCGGCCGCCGGGACAGGGGAGGATCGTCTTGGACCGCTCGTCACTCATGGTATCGGCGCGCACGCGCCTCGTCTCGCACAGCAGCGGCGTTGCGCTCGCCGCGGCGCTGCTGCTCGTCGCCACCGCCGCGCAGGCGCAGGAAGCGCCGCCGCAGGCGAACGCGCCCACCGCCAACCCGACGGCGAAGGCGACGGTCGACCAGCCCGCTCCCTCGGCCGATCCCACGCCCGACGCGAATGCCAACCCCAACCCCACCGCGACCGACGCGGGAGCGGACGAGATCGTCGTCACCGGAATCCGCGCCAGCCTCGCCAAGTCGGCCGAGATCAAACGCAACTCGACGATCATCGTCGACTCGGTCTCGGCCGAGGATATCGGCAAGCTGCCCGACGTGTCGGTCGCCGACTCGCTCGCGCGCCTGCCAGGCGTCACCGCGCAGCGCGTCGAGGGCCGCGACCAGAGCCTGTCGATCCGCGGCCTCGGCCCCGATTTCTCGACCACCCTGCTCAACGGGCGCGAGCAGGTCACCACCGGCGACAATCGCGGCGTCGAGTTCGACCAGTATCCGTCGGAGTTCTTCAGCAACGTCAACGTCTACAAGTCGGCCGACGCGTCGCTGATCGCGGCCGGCGTGTCGGGCACGGTGGACCTGCGCATGCTGCGCCCGCTCGACCAGAAGGAGCGACTGTTCGTCGTCTCGGCGCGCGGCCAGATGAACGGCATCGGCAAGCGCAATCCCGACGGACAGCGCTACGGCTATCGCGCCACCGCGACCTTCGTCGACAAGTTCGCGGGCGACACGCTCGGCATCTCGATCGGCCTGGCCGCGCAGGAATCGCCGACCAACTACGACAAGTACGAGGCCTGGGGCTATCCGGGCCTCAACGACCGCAACGCCAATTGCGACGCCGCGGGCAACCCGTGCCTGCTCGGCGGTGCCAAGCCCTATGTCCAGTCGAACCTGCTCAAGCGCTACGGCGGGGTCGGCACGATCGAGTGGCAGCCGAGCGACTCCTTCCACTCGACCTTCGACGCGCTCTACACGCACTTCGAGGAGACGCAGCACCTGCGCGGGATCGAGTTCCCGCTCGGCTATAACGTCGCGCCCAACCCGGGCTCGGTGACGGTGCAGGACGGGTACGTCCAGACCGCGACCTTCTCGCCGCAGTACACGGTGCAACGCAACGACCTCAACGAGCGCCGCGCCGACATGTACTCGTTCGGCTGGAACAACGATCTCAAGCTGTCCGACTCGATCCACCTCAACGTCGACGCGAGCTGGTCGCACGCCAACCGGCAGGACGAGCTGATCGAGACCTATTCAGGCACCGGCTATGGCGGCACCGGGCAGCGCGACACGATCACGGTCACGCGTCAGGACAGCGGCATCTACTCCATCGTGCCGACGCTCGATTACACCGACACCGACGTGATCCGCATCACCGACCCGGGCGGCTGGGGCTATAACGGCACCAACGCCGTGGTACAGGCGGGCTTCCAGAACCGGCCCAAGTTCAGCGACGACCTCAAGTCGCTGCGCGCCAGCCTGGCCGGCGACTTCGCCGACCTGGGCGTGATCCGCGGCTGGGAGGTCGGCGCCAATTACTCGCAGCGCGAGAAGAAGGCGCAGTACACCTCCTATTTCTACTGCCCGTCGGGGATGGGAACCGGCTGCACCGTCGCCAGCGGCACCACCACCTCGATCGCGGTGCCGAGCGACGTCGTGCTCGATCCGGTCTCGCTCGGCTTCATCGGTGTGCCCAACATCCTCGCGCTCGACTCGCGCGGCGTGCTCGACCTGCTCACCCCGGTGTTCGACAACCGCCCGGAGAGCCTCGCCAAGGTGTGGGGCGTGAAGGAGAAGGTCGCGACCGGCTACGCCAAATTGGTGTTCGACGGCACCGCCGGCGGCAGGGCGATGAAGGGCTCGCTCGGCGTCCAGGTGGTGCACACCGACCAGAGCTCGGACGGCCGCATCGCCGGGCTCAACGCGGGCGCGGTGACCCTGTCCGAAGTATCGGGCGGCGCGAAATACACCAACGTGCTGCCGAGCGCGACGCTGTCGGTCGAGCTCATCCCGAGCGGCTTCGTCAAGATGGGCGCGTCGCAGACGATGGTGCGCCCGCGGCTCGACCAGGAGCGGATCTCGCAGAACGTCGCGATCACGCCGGGCAACGTCGGGCGCGGCTCGGACCCGCTCAACAGCCCCTTCTCGTCCGACGGCGGCAACTTCCAGCTGCGGCCGTACAAGTCGACCAACATCGACATGTCGTTCGAGAAATACTTCCCCGGCGGCGGCTATGTCGCGCTGACCGGCTATTACAAACGGCTGACCGATTACGTCGATCCGAACAACAACGTGCTGTACGACTTCTCGCCGCTGCTCAGCTCGTTGACCCCCGAGCAGCAGGCGATCGTGCGCGCGCAGAACGCGCAGAACGGCTTGTTCAAGCTGCCGGCCAACTCGGGCCGCGGCGAGATCCTCGGGGCCGAGGCGACGCTGTCGCTGCCGCTGCGCATGCTGACCCGCTCGCTCGACGGCTTCGGCCTGTTCGGCAGCGGCAGCTACACCAGCTCGGCGGTGCGCTACGACAGCGCGCCGGCGGACACGCAGACGGTGCCGGGCCTGTCGAAGTGGGTGCTCAACGGCACCGCATACTTCGAGAAATGGGGCTTCCAGGCGCGCACGACCTATCGCTACCGCTCCGAGTTCCTCGCCGAGGTGCGCGGGCTGTCGGCCACGCCGGAGCTCAACACCGCCAAGGCGGAGGGCATCCTCGACGCGCAGATCGGCTATGAATTCCAGAGCGGTCCGCTCCAGGGGTTGGCCATCCTGGCACAGGCGAAGAACCTGACCGATCAGGCCTTCTACCAGTATACCAACGGCGACCCGCGCCAGGTGCGGCGCTACCAGCGCTACGGTACCGATTATTACGTCGGCCTGACGTATCGGTTCTGACCCAAGATCCTTTCCGGCACGGGGAGGGGGACCGCCCGGCAAAGCCGGGTGGTCGAGGGGGCTCTCCACGAAACGCAGCGCCTGTGGCGACCCCCCTCCACCACCGCCTCGCGGCGGTCCCCCTCCCCGCGAGCGGGGAGGATTGATGCCGCTCAGAACTCGGCGCGCGCGCCGAACAGGATCGTGCGCCCGTAGTAGTTCACCTCGCCGAAGCGCAGCTCCCTGTCGTTGTAGGTGTTCTGCCGCGCGCCGGCGAGGTTGATCCCCTCCAGGCTGAGCGTCAGCTGCGGCGTCACCTTGATCGAGAAATTGCCGTCGAGCGAGCCGAACGGCGCGACATAGCTCGGTGACTGCACCGTGCTGCCGGTGCCGCTGAGATAGCGGTCGCGCCAGACGTAGGAGAGCCGCGTCGACACCGGCCCCATGTCGTAGAAGCCGACCAGGTTGAAGCTGTTCTTGGACAGGCCGAGCAGCTGGTCGCGGATCTCGCGGTCGCCTGCCTTATAGTCCGCCTGCACCGAGGTGTGCGTGTACGAGGCCTGCACGCCCAGGCCGTCGAGCGGCTTGGGCAGGAAGCTGAACACCTGGCTGTAGGCGAACTCGGCGCCGTAGACCTTGGCGTCGCCGCCGTTGATCTGCGTGGACAGGCGGACGTTGCCGCGCCCCGGGATGGTAATGTCGACGTTGTTCTGCGTGATGTAATTGTCGAGCGCCTTGTAGAAGACCGTGCCCGACAGCAGCCCCGACGGCGCGAAATACCATTCGAGCGAGCCATCGAACTGCGTCGCGAGGAAGGGCACCAGCTGCGGGTTGCCGCCGCTCGCGGTCGGCGCGTCGGTGGAGACGGTGATGCGCGGCGCGACGTCGGTGACGTTGGGTCGGGTCAGCACGCGGCTCGCGGCGAGGCGGCCGACCAGCTTGGTGGTGAGATCGGCGCGCAGGTTGAAGCTGGGCAGCCAGTTGTTGAAGGTCTTGGGGAAGCTGGCGGGCGTCGCGACCGAGCCGGCGGTCAGCGTCCCGCTCGCGACCTGGTCGGTGTGGACGTATCGCACGCCCAGGTTGCCGCTCACCGCCACTGCGCCCAGCGGAAATTGATAGTCAGCGCGGACATAGCCCCCCGCGATTCGCTCCGTGACGGTGAAGCTCGAGCGCCGGTCCGCCAGCGTCAGCGCCGAATTTTCCACTGCGGGCGTGAAGAAGGCGTCGAGATAGGCGCTCGTCACCGGCACGAGGAAGGTGCGCGGCGTATTGCCGGACACGCCCTCGAGGAAGTCATCGAACGGCAGCTGCTCGTAGGCGCCGCTGCCGAGCACGCTCAGCGGGGTGCCGGCGGGCGGGTTGACCAGGAAGTCGCGGCGGAAATAGTCGCGCCGGCGCCGGTGATATTCGCCGCCCGCGGCCAGCTTGGAGAGGAAGCCGTCGAGGTCGCGTGCGACGTCGGCGCGGGTGTAGAGGTCCCAGTCCTTGCTGTCCTTCGGCGCGATGTTGAAGGTGTAGAGGCTGTAATTGGCCGCGTCGGTGGCGTCGACCGGCGTGGTGAGGCTCGGCAGCACCTTGTAGCCGCCGGTCGCGTCGTAGCTGAGCGGCGCGATGAAGATCGCGCGGCTGCGCACCGTGCCCTCCCGATAATCGGGGTGGTAGCTGTGCGCCGCCGACCAGTTGACGTCGGCCGACAGGTGCCAGCGATCAGGGTTCCACCGCTGCTTGAGCCCGACCGTCAGCAGGTCGTGGCGGTTGAGGCTGTACTCGCGCGACGCCATGAAGCGCACGTTGTTGATCGTCGCCTTGGTGATCGTGTCGCCGTCGGTGACGACCGAGCCCGGCACGATCGACGAACCCGAGGGATTGTAGGTGCCCTTGCCGTCGTCGGGATAGATATCGAGGCCGAACTCATCATAGGCGACGTCGAGCCGGGTCGCGACGACGTCGAGGATCGTCTCCAGCTCGGCGGTCGGGCGCCACTGCGCCGAGATCATCCCCGACACGCGCTCGCGATCCTCGGTCTCCACCGTCGGCCGCGTGCGCGTCGGCGAGTAGAGTCCCTTGGGCAGCCCGCCCGTCGCGGCGGTGGTGTAGCGGTCGGCGATCCACCCGAACCCCAGGAAGCGGTCGTTGCGGACCGACTTCGCCCAATATTGCGCGCCCGCGAGCAGCCCGAACGTGCCGTCGTCGGTGGTGACGCTGGTCAGCAGCGTCGCGTTGGGGCGGACCTTGTCGGTCTGCGTGGTGTAGGTGCCGCGCAGGTTGAGCGTGGTCTTGTTGCCCACCTCGAGCGGGCGGAAGGTGGTGACGTCGATGTTGCCGCCCAGCGCGCCCTCGCTCATGTCCGCGGTCGGCGTCTTCACCACGTCGATGCGCGAGGTGAACTCGGCCGGCAGCATCTCGAAGCGGAACTGGCGGCCGTTGGCGCCGCCGTTCTCGATCAGGTCGTTGAGCGCGACGGTGCGGCCGTTCATCAGCGTGTTCTGGAACTGCGGCCCGAGCCCGCGGACGCTGACGTACAGCCCCTCCCCGCGCGGCCGGGTGATCGCCACGCCGGGGATCAGCTGCAGCGCCTCGGCGACGTTCTGCGTCGGGAACTTGCCGATGTCGGTCGAGCTGATCGAGTCGACGCCGTAGGCGGCGCGGCGCTTCGTCTCCACCGCGGCGTCGATGCTGCGCGCGTAGGTGCCGTTGACGACGATGTCCTCGCCCGGCTGGTCGGCCGCGGCGGCGTCGCTCGCCTGCGTGGCGGGAGCCGCCGACGCGACGGTCTGCGCGTGCGCGGTCCCGGTCAGCGAGGCGATGGTGACGAGCGCGGCCGACGCCCGAAGCAGGCCGACATACGATAGCATGATGATACCCCCAAGCGGCATGAGTGCCGTCTTGGCGCGGGCCGCTACGGGGGCTCGATGTAAACGCCGCGTCGTTTTAGCGACGGTTTCGTTACGACCGCGCACTTTCCGGCGCGATATCGCGTTTCCGGGTAGGTCGATGCGCCGAGGCGCGCGGTTCGGCCCTCGGTCGTGCTACTGAAGGAGCTTGGCGGGCAGGTCGAGGGATCGCCTAGCGGTCGCGCCACCAAACCCACAGCGCGATCGCTACTCCTGCCGCGAGGCCAGCGAGGAAGCCGATCGTCGGCTCGCCGGCGATGAGGCCGAGGATCGTGCCGCCGAGGATCAGCGCGGCGATAGGGAAGCCGCCGGCGAGCGGGGAGCGGGAAGGAGGCATGCGTGCGCTCTGCCACGGCGGCGCCGCGCGCGCCAGCCGCGACCGGCCGTGCCGGAGCCGCGATCCCGGCCTCGCTCGCGCACTTTTCCCCCCTTCTTCTCTCCACCTGCGGCGGCTAGACCGGGTGGATGAGGCCGGACGTGGGGCGGCGCGGCGCGCTGCTCTGCGCCGCGATCGGTATGATGACAGGAGCGATGCCCGCGCGCGCGCAGCAGGCGCCGTCCGGCGCCGCGCCTGCGTCGCCGGCGGCGGACACGCCCGCGCTCGACGACGTCGACCCGAGCGCGCCGCTCGCCGCTTTGCCCGACATCGGCGTCGACTGGCCCGATCTCAGCGCCGCCCCCGCCGCGCCGGTGGCCGAACGCGCGCAGATCGGCGCCACCACGCGCTACGCCTGGCGCATCGACGGGCTCGACGCCGCGGGCACGCCGCTGCTGCGCCAGCGCTTTCAGGAACTGTCGGTGCTCGCCGGCAACGATGGGAAGGAGGCCAATTCGGCCCAGCTCGATCGCCGCGCGCGGCAGGACGCCGCACTGCTGCTCACCCTGCTGAAGGGCGAGGGCTATTACGACGCCACCGTCGCGACGCGGTTCGAGCGCGCCGAGAAACGCCCCGTGATCGTGCTGGCGGCGACCCCGGGCACGCTCTACCGCTTCGCCGGGGTGACGCTCGCGGGCGTCGAGGCCGCGGGGGAGAAGGCGCAGAAGCTGCGCGACGCCTTCGCGGTGAAGCCCGAGGACCCGGTCAACAGCGACGCCATCGCCGCGGCCGAGGCCAACCTGCGCACGCGCGCGGGCGAGGAGGGCTTCGCCTTCGCGCGGGTCGGCGACCCGCAGGTGGTGGTCGACCGCGCGGCGCAGAGCGCGACCGTGTCGGTCGAGGTCGCGCCGGGCACCGCGCGCCGCTTCGGACGCATCACCGCCAACGCCGACAACCGCGTGTTCGACGCCGCGCACGTCGCCGATATCGCGCGCTTCCAGACCGGCGACTCCTATGAGGCGTCGCAGCTCGACGACCTGCGCCGCGCTTTGGTGCAGACCGGGCTGGTCTCCACCGCCGAGGTGCGCGCGGTCGCGGCGGACGATCCGTCGGTGGTGGACGTGGCGGTGCGGCTCGAGCCGGCGCCGCCGCGCACGGTGGCGGTCGAGCTCGGCTATGGCACGGGCGAGGGCGCGCGCTCCGAGGTCAGCTGGACCCACCGCAACCTGTTACCGCCCGAAGGCGCGGTGACGCTGCGCGGCGTCGCCGGCACGCGCGAGCAGCTCGGCCAGGTCACCTTCCGCCGCAACAATTTCCACGCGCGTGACCGCGTGCTCACCGCGCAGTTCGCCGCGGCACACCTGCTGCGCGACGCGTACGAGGCGAACACCTTGTCGCTGTCCGCGGCGCTGGAGCGGCAGACCAACATCTTCTTCCAGAAGACCTGGACCTGGTCGCTCGGCGCCGAGCTGGTCGCCTCGGACGAGCGCGACGTGATCCTCTCCACCGGAGAGCCGCGCCGCCGCACCTTCCTGATCGGCGCGCTGCCGACCAGCCTCGGCTATGACGGGTCGGACGACCTGCTCAACCCGACGCGCGGCTTCCGCCTTGCCGGGAGGGTGAGCCCCGAGCTGTCGCTGCAGAACCGCGCCTTCGGCTATACCCGCGTCCAGCTCGACGCGAGCGCGTACCAGCCGGTCACCAAGGGCACCGTGCTGGCAGGCCGGGTTCGCGCGGGCACGATCCTGGGCGCGCCGCGCGACCAGATCGCGCCGTCGCGACGCTTCTACGCCGGCGGCGGCGCCTCGGTGCGCGGCTACGGCTTCCAGTCGATCGGCCCGCGCGATCCCAACAACGACCCGATCGGCGGGCGGAGTCTGGCCGAGTTCGCGGTCGAGGCGCGGATTCGCGCCTTCGGCAACTTCGGCGTGGTGCCCTTCTTCGACGGCGGCAACATCTACACCGGCGGGCTGCCCGACCTCACCGGCTTCCGCTACGGCGCGGGCATCGGCGTGCGCTATTACTCGAACTTCGGCCCGATCCGCGTCGACCTCGGCACCCCGATCAACCCGCAGAAGGGCGACAGCCGGGTCGCGGTCTACGTCTCGCTGGGGCAGGCGTTTTGAGCCGCGCGCTGCGCTACGCCGGGCTGGCGCTCGCGGCGCTGGTCGCGCTCGCGCTGCTCGTCGTCTTCGTGCTCGACACCGGCGTCGGGCACCGCTTCGTGGCGGACCGGGTCAACGCGCTCCGCCCCGACAACGGGTTGCGCTTTCGCCTCGGGCGGATCGACGGCTCGCTGTACGGCCGCGCCGAGCTCGTCGACTTTCGTCTCTACGATCCCAAGGGGCTGGTGCTGTCGGTGCCGCGCGCGCGGCTCGACTGGTCGCCGCTCGCCTGGTGGCACAATCGACTCGACATCACCTCGCTCGACATCGCCACCGCGACGCTCGCCAAGCTGCCCGAGCCGCGCGACACCGGCCGGAGCGGGCCGCTGCTGCCCAAGTTCGACATCGCCATCGCGCGACTGGCGGTCGACCGGCTGGTGGTGGCGCCGCGGGTCACCGGCGTGGTGCGCTTCGGCCGGCTGCGCGGGCGCGCCGATATCCGGGACGGCCACGCGCTGGTCGACCTCGCCGCGCTGTTACAGGGCAGCGACTCGCTCGACCTGCGGCTCGACTCGCGCCCCGATGCGGGCCGCTTCGACCTGGCCGCGCGCGCGCGCGGCACCGCGCGCGGCGTGCTGGCGAAGCTCACCGGGCTCAACCGCGCGCTCGCGCTCGACGTCGCGGGCGACGGTGACTGGCACCGCTGGGACGGGCGCGCGGTGGCGCAGGCCGGTGCGGCGCGGGTGATCGACCTCGCGCTCGCCAACCGCGACGGGCGCTACCGGCTGATCGGGACGGTGGCGCCGAGCGCGGTGAGCGGCGGCAAGCTCCAGTCGCTCACCGCGCCCCGCGTCGCGGTCGACGGCAGCGCCACCTTCGCGAGCCGCCGGCTCGACGGCACGCTGGCGCTGCGCTCCCCTGCGCTGGCGGCGCAGATCGAGGGGATGGTCGACCTCGCCGGCAGCGCCTTCCGCAACGTGCGCGTCAGCGCGCGGCTGCTGCGTCCGGCGGCGCTGTTCCGCAACATGACCGCGCGGGACATGCGGCTGCGCGCCATCCTCGACGGCAATTTCCGGATCTTCTCCTTCGACTATCGCCTCACCGCGGACCGCTTCGCGTTCGACGATACCGGCTTCGAGCAGGCGCGCGCGGCGGGGCGCGGGCGCTGGTCGCGGACCCCGGTGCTGGTGCCCGCGCGCTTCACCGCGGCGCGCGTCACCGGCGTGGGCGACGTCGCCGGCGGCATCCTGCGCAACCTCAGCGTCGACGGCGTCCTCAAGGTGACCGCCACACAGGTCACCGGCGACCGGCTGCGGCTGCGCTCGGACCAGCTGGCCGGCGAGATCGGGCTCCAGCTCGACCTGCGCACCGGGCGCTACGACGTCGCATTGAGCGGGGGGCTTGGGCGGTATCTCATCCCCGGCATCGGGCTGGTGCAGGTCGACTCGCGGCTCCAGGCGGTGCCCGGCCCCGGCGGCCATGGCACGCGCGTGGTCGGGCACGGCACCGCGCGCGTGCTGCGGCTCGACAACACTTTCTTCCGCTCGCTCACCGGCGGGCTGCCGCGGATCGAGACCGAGCTGGAGCGCACGCCGGACGGCATCCTCCATTTCACCCGACTGGTGCTCACCGCGCCGACGCTGCGGCTCGCGGGCAACGGCTATCGCCGCCGCGACGGCACCTTCTTCTTCGAAGGCGCGGGGACGCAGGGGACGTACGGGCCGGTGACGCTGCGGCTCGACGGCAGGATCGAGCGGCCGACGCTCGATCTCGTCTTCGCGCGCCCCAACGCCACCTTGGGGCTCGCCGCGGTGCGCGCGCACCTCGACCCCAGCGCGCAGGGCTTCACCTTCACCGCGGCGGGGGGATCGCGGCTCGGCGACTTCACCGGCGCGGGACAGATCGTGCTGCCGCCCGGCGACGGCCAGTCGCGTATCCTGGTCGAGCGGCTCGACGTCAGCGGCACGCGCGCGACCGGCGCGCTCGACATCGTCGACGGCGGCTTCCGCGGGCGCCTGAACGTGAACGGTGGCGGGTGGAGCGGCGCGCTCGACTTCGTCCCCGTCGGCGAGGTGCAGCGCATCGCCGCCCAGCTCCAGGCGCGCAACGCCCGCATCGGCAGCGTCGCCGCCGTGCGCGTGGCGCAGCTGCAGTTCACCGCTTTGCTCGATCCCGCGGGCACCAAGCTCGACGCCACCGCGCGCGGCGCCGGGCTGCGCCACGGCGCGCTGTCGGTCTCGCGCTTCGACGGCACGGTCGCGCTGGCGGGCGAGACCGGCGAGATCCGCGCCGCGATCGCGGGCTCGCGCGGGGTCGGCTTCCGCGTTCAGACCGTCACCGCCGTCACGCCCGACGGCTATACCGTGCGCGCGAGCGGCAGCATCGGCCAACGCCCGATCCGGCTCGACACGCCCGCGGTGCTGCGCCGCGACGGCGACACCTGGACGCTCGCCCCGACCAAGCTGAGCTTCTCGGGCGGCTCGGCCGAGGTCTCGGGGCGGCTCGGTGACGACGACACGAGCGTTCGCGCCACGCTCGCCGACCTGCCGCTGGCAGTGCTCGACATCGGCTATAGCGGGCTCGGCCTCGGGGGCAGCGCGAGCGGCTCGCTGCGGCTCGACGCGCGCGCGGGCGCGGCGCCGACCGGGCGCGCCGACCTCACCGTGCGCGGGCTGACCCGATCGGGGCTGGTGACCTCGTCGACGCCGGTCGACATGGGGCTGGCCGCGGTGCTCGCGTCCGACCGTGCCGGCGTGCGCGTGGTGATGCAGTCGGCGGGCAAGATCGTCGGGCGCGCGCAGGCGCAGCTCAAGCCGCTCGGTAGCGGCAGCCTGGTCGAGCGGCTGTCGCGCGCCGGACTCTTCGCGCAGGTGCGCTATAGCGGGCCGGCCGACACTTTGTGGCGGCTCACCCGGATCGAGCTGTTCGACCTGACCGGTCCCGTCGCCTTCGCCGCGGACGTCACCGGCACCACCCAGGCGCCGCAGCTGCGCGGCGTGGTGCGCGCCGCTGGCGCGCGGATCCAGAGCGCGACCACCGGCACCTCGATTACCAACGTCGCGGCGAGCGGGCGCTTCAGCGGCGCGCGGCTCCAGCTCGACCGCTTCACCGGCGACGCGGGGCGCGGTGGTAAGGTAAGCGGCAGCGGCTGGTTCGACCTGCGCCCGACCGGAGTCGCGCTCGACCTGCGCGTCGACGCCGATCACGCCGTGCTGATCGACCGCGACGATATCGGCGCCACCGTCACCGGCCCGATCACCTTCCGCTCCAACGGCGACGGCGGCGTGATAGGCGGCGATGTGCGGCTCGACACCAGCCGCTACAAATTCGGGCAGGCCAATGTCGCGAGCGCGCTGCCGCAGGTGGCGGTGCGCGAGATCAACGTGCCCGGCGGCGACAATGCCGACGACGAGGTGGCGGCGCCGTGGCGGCTCGACATCCGCGCCCGCGCGCGCAACGGGCTGATGGTCACCGGGCTGGGCCTGTCGAGCGAGTGGACCGCGCAGGTCCAGATCGCGGGCACGCCGACCGACCCGGCGCTGACCGGCCGCGCCGACCTGGTGCGCGGCGACTATGAGTTCGCCGGGCGCGAGTTCGAGCTGTCACGCGGGATCATCCGCTTCGCCGGCGAGGTGCCCGCCAACCCCGCGCTCGACATCGAGGCGAGCGCCAACACCACCGGGCTCAACGCGACGATCCGCGTCACCGGCGTCGCGCTCAAGCCCGAGATCAACTTCACCAGCACGCCCGCACTGCCGCAGGACGAGCTGCTGTCGCGGTTGCTGTTCGGCACCTCGATCACCAATCTCTCCGCGCCCGAGGCGCTCCAGCTGGCGGCCGCGGTGGCGGCGCTGCAGGACGGCGGCGGCGGGCTCAACCCGATCAACGCGGTGCGCCGCGCCGCCGGGCTCGACCGGCTGCGCATCCTGCCCGCCGACCCGCAGACCGGGCAGGGCACGTCGATCGCGGCGGGCAAGTACGTGACGCGGCGGATCTACGCCGAGATCATCACCGACGGCGCCGGCTATTCGGCGACGCGCGTCGAGTTCCAGGTGACGCGCTGGCTGTCGCTGCTGTCGTCGATCTCGACGCTGGGGCGGCAGAGTGCCAACGTGCGCGTGTCGCGTGATTATTGACGTGCGTGGCGCGTGGTGGCCGGAACGGTCCGGCGGCCGGCGCGATGGCGGCGCTGCGGCGCGAGTGAGCGTGAGGGGGGCGAGGATGCGAGTGGGATGGTGCGCGGCCGCGGCGGCCGCGCTGGTGGTCGGTAGCGGCGCGGCGGCACAGTCGCCCGCCGCGCTCAACGGCGCGCCGCCGCCGCTGCCGCTCGCCGCGCCCGCGCCGCCGCCGGCGGTGGCGGACGACATGAGGTCGGTGCTGGAGCAATTGCCGCTGCTCGGCGCGCGTCCGATCACCGCGCTCACCCCGGTCGAGGCGCGGCTCGAGCCCACGGCGGCGGACGCCTACAATGCCGCGATCCGCAAGTCGGGCATGTCGGTCGCCCCCGACGCGACGGTGACGACGCAGGACCTCGCCTACGGCTCCGACGCGATGCAGTACGCACGCATCTATCGGCCGGGTGCGGCCGCCGGGACGGGCGCGCCGCTGCCGCTGCTGGTCTATTATCACGGCGGCGGCTGGGTGCTGGCCGATCTCACCGCCTATGACGCGACGCCGCGGCTGCTCTCCAAGCAGCTCAACGCGATCGTGGTGTCGGTCGAGTATCGCCGCGCGCCCGAGTTCCGCTTCCCGGCGCAGCACGACGACGCCGCCGCGGCCTATGGCTGGGCGGTGCGGAACGCCGGCGCCTGGGGGGCCGACCCGGCTCGGGTGGCGCTCGCTGGCGAGAGCGCGGGCGGCAATCTCGCGCTCAACACCGCGATCTACGCGCGCGACCATGCGCTGGCGCGGCCGGCACACGTGCTCGCGATCTACCCGATCGCGAACAGCGATCCCGCGCTGCCGTCGCGGCGCGACTCCGCGGGGGCGACGCCGCTCGACACCGCGATGCTGGGCTGGTTCGCGCATTACTACAGCGCCAACGCCGGCGACTCCGCCGACCCGCGGCTCAACCTGGTGCGCGCCGACCTGCGCGGGCTGCCGCCGGTGACGATCGTCAACGCGCAGGTCGACCCGCTGCGCTCAGACGGCGAGACGCTCGCCCAGGCGCTGCGCGGCGCCGGCGTGAGCGTGCAGCAGCGGACATACAGCGGCGTGACGCACGAGTTCTTCGGCATGGGCCGGCTGGTGCGCGGCGCCTATGACGCCGAGCTCTTCGCGGTGGCGCGGCTCAAGACGGCGTTCGGCCTATGAGGGGAGTGACGATGCGCGCGACCGCGGGTCTGATGATGCTGACCAGCGCGATGCTGGCGCTGCCCGCGGCGGCGCAGGCGATGTCGCCCGCGCGCTACCTCGAGGCGGCCGGCGCCGCCGACCTATACGAGCGCGCGGCGAGTCAGATGGTGCTCGAGTCGACCACGGACGCGAAGGTGCGCGATGTCGCCCGCATGATGCTGGCGGACCAGGCGCGTGGCAGCGCCACGCTGCGCGCGGCGGCGGCGCGCGCCAGGGTGCGCGTGCCCGCGGCGGTGCTCACCCCGCTGCAGACCGAGTGGATGGCCGAGCTGCGCGCCGAGACCGGTCTGGCGCGCGACGCGACCTATGTGGCACAGCAGCGTGCCGCGCACGGTCGCGCGATGGCGTTGCACCAGGCCTATGCCGCGGGCGGCGGCGCGGCGGGACTCAAGGCGGCGGCGGCGCGGGTCGCGACAGTGGTGGCGCGCCACGCCGAGCTGCTCAAGGCGATGTGAATCGAGCTCGAGGGGGAAGGGCGTGCGCACGATCGTCATCGCCGGGGGCGGCAGCGCGGGGTGGATGTGCGCCGCCGCGTTCGCGCACCTGCTCGGACCGGGCTGGCGCGTGCGACTGGTGGAGTCGGACTCGATCGGCACCGTCGGCGTGGGCGAGGCGACGATCCCGCAGATCCGCACTTTCAACCAGGCACTCGGGCTCGACGAGCGCGCCTTCCTCGACGCTACCGAGGGGACGTACAAAGTCGGCATCGAGTTCGTCGGCTGGGGCGCGCCGGGCGAGCGCTACCTCCACGCGTTCGGCGACGTCGGCCGCGCTTCGGGGCTGGTGCCGTTCCATCAGCGCTGGCTCCGCGCACGTGCGGCGGGAGCCGTGGCGCCGCTCGGCGATCATTCGCTCAATGACGTGGCCGCTCGCGAGGGGCGGATGCAGCTCGGCCGCGCGCGCACGGCGGCGTTGCTGCCCGAGATGCCCTACGCCTTTCACTTCGACGCCGCGCTGTATGCCGCCCTGCTGCGTCGCTTCGCCGAGGCGCGCGGGGTGGAGCGCCTCGAAGGGCGCATCCTCGGCGTCGAGCGCGCGGGCGAGACGCTCACCGCCTTGCGGCTCGACAGCGACCGGCGCGTCGCGGGCGAGCTGTTCGTCGACTGTACCGGCTTCGCCGCGCTGCTGATCGGCGACGCGATGGCGGTGCCGTACGACGATTGGTCGCGTTACCTGCCGTGCGACCGCGCGCTCGCGCTGCCCTGCGCGCGCGTCGCGCCGCCGATCCCGTACACGCGCGCCACCGCGCACGACGCCGGCTGGCAGTGGCGCATCCCGCTGCGCCATCGCACCGGCAATGGCGTGGTCTACAGCAGCGCGCATCTCGACGATGCCGCGGCCGAGCAGGTGTTACGCGCCGGGCTCGACAGCAGCAGCGAGGCCGCGCCGCGCGCGATCCGTTTTACCACCGGGCGACGGCGCGAGGCATGGCGTGGCAACGTCGTCGCGGTGGGACTGGCGGCGGGGTTCATGGAGCCGCTCGAGTCGACCAGCCTCCACCTCGTCCAGTCGGCGATCGCGCGGCTGATCGCGCTGCTGCCCGGCGCGGCGGCGGGGCCCGCGACGCGCGACACCTTCAACCGCCAGAGCGCGACCGAGTGGGCGCGGATCCGCGACTTCCTCGTGCTCCATTATCACGCCAATCGGCGCGACGGCGCGTTCTGGCGTTACTGCCGCGAGTTGCCGCTGCCCGGCACGCTCGCGGACAGGCTGGCGCTCTGGCGCGAGCAGGGCGTGGTGCTGCGCGAGCAGGACGAGCTGTTCACCGAGGTGGCGTGGATCCAGGTACTGATCGGGCAGGGCGTGCTGCCCGCCGCGCACCATCCCCTCGCCGACGCCGAGCCGCTGGAGGAGGCGCGCGAGTTCCTGGCGCTGTGGGCGCAGCTGGTGCGGCGCGAGGTGGCGCAGATGCCGCCGCACGCGGCGCTGGTGGGGGGCTGAGCAGCTCGGTTCGCGCGAAGACGCGACGGCGCGAAGGAGGTTTTTCACTCGTAGGCGCGGAGGCGCGGAGGCGTAGGGAGGAAGCCTTCGCCACCAGCGAACCTCACCCATCGAGTCGTCGCGGCGACACTCCTATCTGTGCTCCTGCGCACGCAGGAGCCTAGGATCACGCGCACCGTAGAGGGTTGCCCTACAAAGTCCTGGGTTCCGGCTTTCGCCGGAAGACCAATACGAGGCGCGCAGCTCGAGCGAGCACACGGTGATCCCCCGAGAGAAAAACCCGCCGGCGTGACAAGTACCTCCTCTCTGCGCCTCCGCGCCTCCGCGTGAACAACCGTCTTCGCGTCCTCGCATCTTCGCGTGAGCTCTGACCCGGACCGCCTCACGTCGACGCGCGCACCACCAAGGTCGCAGGCAGCGTGAGATGATCGGTCGCCTCGCCCGCGATCTGGCGCACCAGCGTGTCGACCAGCACCGCGCCCGCGCGCGCGTAATCCTGCGCCACGGTGGTCAGCGGCGGGCGGGTCAGGCTCGCCGCTGGGATGTCGTCGAACCCGACCACGGACACCGCGCGGGGCACCACCAGCCCGGCCTCGTCGAGCGCGCGTAGCGCGCCGAGCGCGATCAGGTCGGAGGCGGCGAACAGCGAGTCGAAGCCGATGCCGCGCGCGATCAGCCGCTGTGTCGCCTCATAGCCGGCCTGCTCCGATGAGAGCGCGTCGACGTGCAGCCCGGGGTCCGCCGCCAGACCGGCCTCGCGCAGCGCGTCGGCGAGGCCGCGGTAGCGGTCGCGGAACTCGGGATAATGGTCGCTCGCCTCGCCGACGAAGGCGACGCGGCGGCGCCTGCGCTCGATCAGATGGCGGCCGACCGCGGCGCCGCCGGCGCGATTGTCGCAGCCGATCACCGTGCCCAGCCCGCCGCTCGCCGCGACCGAGCCATAGCGCACGAAGCGGGTCTTCTGCCCGACCAGCTGCTCGACGCGCGCGCGGTACAGCTGCCAGTCGCCGTAACCGAGCAGGATCAGCCCGTCGGCCTTGCGCGAGTCGGCATAGTCGACGTGCCAGTCGGCGGAGAGCTGCTGGAAGGAGGTGAGCAGGTCATAGCCGCGCAGCGCGCAGGTCTTCAGGATCGATCCCAGCATCGACAGGAAGAAGGGGTTGATGTGCGAATCGTCGGGCAGCGGGTCCTCGAAGAACAGCAGCGCCAGCGTACGCGCCTCGCCTTTCCGTAGCGACGAGGCGGCGCGGTCGACCTTGTAGTTGAGCTGGCGCGCGATCGCCTCGATGCGCAGCCGCGTCGCCGCGCTCACCGTCTTGTCGCCGCGCAGTGCGCGCGACACGGTGGGCTGCGAGACCCCGGCCAGCGCCGCGATGTCGAACGAGGTGACTTTGTCGGACAGCGCCATGGCGGCGGATCGGTCTCTCCTGGGGACGAATGTTCTACCGCGCGCGCGCGGCGCTGTGAATACGTATGCCCTGCGCTGGCCAAGCGCTGCGGGGCACCGCATCAGGCGGCGATCAGCGCGGGGAATCCCGACGCGGCACGGGGAGGGTGAGTGGATGGTGGTGTCGTGGTCGCGGATCGCAGCAGCTTCGTGCTCCCGCGAACGCGGGAGTCCGGGGCCACTGAGCGGCGGGATCGCGGCACTGGGTTCCCGCGTGCGCGGCAACACGGGTGCGAAGCGTGACGCTGCCTCGTCCTCGCCGGACATGAGCGCCGCCGCTATCTACCCCGTGCCGGCGTTGCAGAAGAGCGCTGCCGCTTCCTCCCCTCCACCGTCATCCCGGACTTGGTCCGGGACCCACCGCGCCGCGTACTCAGCCGTCGCGGCGCTCGCGGGACCGTGGATCCTGAGACGAGTTCAGGATGACGCTAGAAGAAGGAGCGCCTGCGCTTTCACCCTCGCCTCCCTCGTCGCGCTGCTCGCCACCGCCGTCCCCGCGTTCGCCGACCCGCTGGCGGAGCTGCGCGCGCGCCCGCCGCAGGACGAGGTGATCTACTTCGCGCTGCCCGACCGCTTCGACAACGCCGATCCGAGCAACGACCGCGGCGGGCTCACGGGCGACCGGCTCGCCACCGGTTACGACCCGACCGCGAAGGGCTTCTACCATGGCGGCGACCTCAAGGGGCTGACGCGCCGGCTCGACTATGTCGAGGCGCTCGGCGCCACCGCGATCTGGGTCGGCCCGATCTTCCGCAACAAGCCGGTGCAGGGGCCCAGGGGGCAGGAGAGCGCGGGCTATCACGGCTATTGGATCACCGACTTCGAGCATGTCGACCCGCATCTCGGCACCGACGCCGAGTTCAAGGCGCTGGTCGACGCCGCGCACGCGCGCGGGATCAAGGTCTACATGGACATCATCGTCAACCACACCGCGGACGTGATCCGGTATCGCGAGTGCGGCGACTGCGCCTACCGCAGCCGCGCCGATTACCCATACCAACGCCGCGGCGGCGTCGACGGCGCCGCGATCAATCCGGGCTTCGCCGGCGACCAGGACCAGAGCGCGGCCAATTTCGCGCGCCTGACCGACCCGAGCTACGCTTACACCCCGTTCATTCCCAGGGGTGAGGAGAAGGCCAAGTCACCGGCCTGGCTCAACGACGTCACGCTCTACCACAATCGCGGCAACAGCACCTTCAGCAACGAGAGCTCGACGATGGGCGATTTCGTCGGGCTGGACGATCTGATGACCGAGAACCCGCGCGTCGTCGG
Organism: Sphingomonas yunnanensis; assembly: GCF_019898765.1. GTDB lineage: Bacteria > Pseudomonadota > Alphaproteobacteria > Sphingomonadales > Sphingomonadaceae > Sphingomonas > Sphingomonas yunnanensis. The sequence goes on from NZ_JAIOKB010000003.1 coordinate 57,062, forward strand.
CGGCATGATCGAGATCTTCGGCGGCTGGATCGACCGCTTCGGCGTGGACGGCTTCCGCATCGACACCGCGCGCCACGTCAACCCCGAGTTCTGGCAGCGGTTCGTCCCCGCGATCCTGGCGCGGGCGAAGGCGCGCGGCATCCCCAACTTCCACGTCTTCGGCGAGGTGGCGGCCGACCAGCTCGATCCCGGCCCGCTCGCGGTCCACACGCGCGTCGACGAGCTGCCGGCGGTGCTCGACTTCGCCTTCCGCCGCGCGGTGCTCGACACGGTAGCGGGCACGCGCGGCACCGATGCGTTCGAGACGCTGATCCGCGGCGATGCATTGTACGAGGGCGGCGAGGCGGTCGCGCGCACGCTCCCCACCTTCGTCAGCAACCACGACAACGGCCGCTTCGCTTTCTACGTGCGGCAAGCGCTGCCCCGGGCCAGCGACGACGAGGTGCTGCGCCGGGTCGAGCTCGCCAACGCGATGCTGCTGACACTGCGCGGCGTGCCGACGATCTACTCGGGCGACGAGCAGGGCTTCACCGGCGACGGCAACGACCAGGACGCGCGCGAGGACATGTTCGCCAGCCGGGTCGCCAGCTACAACGACAACCGCCTGCTCGGCACCACCACGACCACCGCCACCGCGCATTTCGGGCGCGACAACCCGCTGTTCCGCCAGATCGCGGCGCTCGCGCGCGTGCGCCGTGCCGAGCCGGCGCTGCGTGCGGGGCGGACGCTGCTGCGCGCGCGCGGCGACACGCCGGGGCTGCTCGCGGTGTCGCGCGTCGATCCGGTGAGCGGGCGCGAGATCCTGCTCGCCTTCAACACCTCGACCCGGCCGCTCGAGCGGCTGGTCGAGATCGGCGTGCGCGGTGCCACTGCCGCCACGCTCGCGGGGGAGGGCTGTGCCGCGCGCGCGGCGGCGCCGGGATCGCTGCGTGTGACCTTGCCGCCGCTCGGCTATGCCGTGTGCGCTATCGGAGAGACAGAATGACCGACCCGTGGTGGAAGGGCGCCGCCGTCTACCAGATCTACCCGCGCAGCTTCGCCGACGCGAACGGCGATGGTGTAGGCGACCTGCGCGGCATCACCGCGCATCTCGACCATGTCGCTTCGCTCGGCGTCGACGCGATCTGGATCTCGCCCTTCTATACCTCGCCGATGCGCGATTTTGGCTATGACGTCGCCGATTACTGCGACGTCGACCCGATCTTCGGCACGCTCGACGACTTCGACGCTCTGGTGGCGCGCGCGCACGCGCTGGGGCTGAAGGTGATCACCGATCAGGTCTGGTCGCACACGTCGGAGCAGCATCCCTGGTTTCGACAAAGCCGCCAGCGCCGCGACGGCGACAAGCACGACTGGTACGTCTGGGCCGACGCGAAGGCGGACGGTTCGCCGCCCAACAACTGGCAGTCGGTGTTCGGCGGCCCGGCCTGGACGTGGGACGCGCGGCGCCAGCAATATTACCTCCACACCTTCCTGCGCGAGCAGCCCCAGCTCAACCTGCGCCACCCGGCGGTACAGGAGGCGCTGCTGGCGGTCGGGCGCTTCTGGCTGGAGCGCGGCGTCGACGGCTTCCGGCTCGACGCGATCAATCACGCGATGGGCAGCGCGGCGCTGACCGACAACCCGCCCGCGCCGCCCTCGAACAAGCCGCGGACGCGCTCGTTCGACTTCCAGCTCAAGCAGCACAGCCAGGATCAGCCCGACATGCTGCCCTTCGTCGAGCGCATCCGCGCGCTGACCGACGAATATCCCGATCGCTTCACCGTCGCCGAGATCGGCGGCGAGGAGAGCGACTGGGTCCGCAAGGACTATACCGCGCCGCGCCGGCTCGACACCGCCTATGGCTTCGACTTCCTCTACGCCGAGCAGCTGACCCCGGCACTGGTGCGCGCCGCGCTGGCGCAATGGCCCGGCGCCGCGGGCGAGGGCTGGCCGAGCTGGGCGTTCGAGAACCATGACGCGCCGCGCGCGGTGTCGCGCTGGGCGCTGCCCGAGCATCGCGACGCCTTCGCGCGCGCCAAGATGGTGCTGCTGGCGGGGCTGCGCGGCAATATCTTCCTCTACCAGGGGGAGGAACTCGGGCTGACGCAGGTGGCGGTGCCGTTCGAGCTGCTCCAGGACCCCGAGGCGATCGCCAACTGGCCGCTGACGCTCAGCCGCGACGGCGCGCGCACGCCGATGCCGTGGCAGGCGGAGGGGCCGGGGCATGGCTTCACCGCGGGGACGCCGTGGCTGCCCTTCGGCGCGGACCATGGCGCGCTGGCGGTGGACGCGCAGGAGGCCGACGCGGGCTCGCTGCTGCACTGGACGCGGCGGCTGCTGGCGCTGCGCCGCGCCCATGCGGCGCTGCGGGTGGGAACGATCGCGTTCGTCGATCTGGGGCCAGGCGTGGTGGCGTTCGAGCGGGTCGCCGGGGACGAGCGGCTGCTGTGCGTGGTGAACCTGACGGCCGAGCCGCGCGAGCTGGTGCTGCCCGACGGTGTGACGCTGGTGGCGAGCGGGGTGAGCGGGGCGCGGTTCGAGGGCTATGGCGCGCTGCTGGCGCTGCGTGCCCCGACGAAGGCCGGGGCCCAGTTGAGGGACGGTTCCGCCCCTCACGTGCCGCCCGCTGCTGGGCCCCGGCCTGCGCCGGGGCACGCGAGTGATGTGGGGCGGGACTCGTCCTTCAGCGGTGCCCCGGCGGAGGCCGGGGCCCAGGTGGGTGACGGTTCCGCATCTCACGCGCCGGCCGCAACCGGACCCCGGCGTTCGTCGGAGTGGACGGGAGAAGGGGACAAGTCGTCGCCGCTCGTCGCGGTTGACGCCCCCGCCGACGTCGACGTTGCCCCTACTACCACCCCGCTCGCGGCCCCCCGCGCATGACCCAGCCGCGCCGCCGCCACCAGTCGCTCGCCGGGCTGGCCAACATCAGCTTCGGCTTCTTCGGGATCCAGATCGGCTTCGCGCTGCAGAACGCGAACATGAGCCGCATCTTCCAGTCGCTCGGCACGCGGCTCGACGACCTGCCCGCGTTGTGGGTCGCCGCGCCGCTCACCGGGCTGCTCGTGCAGCCCGTCATCGGACATCTCAGCGACCGCACCTGGCTCGGCCGCTTCGGGCGGCGGCGCCCTTATTTCCTTGCCGGTGCGCTGCTCGCCGCACTGTCGCTGCTGGTCATGCCGCTCAGCCCCGGGCTGCTCGTCGCGGCGCTGATGCTGTGGGTGCTCGACGCCTCGCTCAACGTCTCGATGGAGCCGTTCCGCGCCTTCGTCGGCGACATGCTCGACCGCGACCAGCACGCCGCCGGCTATGGCGTGCAGACCGCCTTCATCGGCACGGGGGCGGTCGTCGGCTCGATCTTCCCCTGGCTGCTCGAGCAGGCAGGGGTGTCGAACGTCGCGCCGCCCGGCGTCATCCCCGCTTCGGTGCGCGTCGCTTTCTGGGTCGGCGGCGCCGCGCTGCTGTTGAGCGTGCTGTGGACGGTACTGACCACGCGTGAATATTCACCCGAGGAGATGGACGCGTTCGACGGCGCGCGCGCGGCGGACGCGGCCGAGGGCCACGCCGCGCTCGCCGCGCGCGGTGACCGCGCTCCACTCGCCTGGCTCGGCGCTGGCGCGGCCGTGGTCGCCCTCGTCGCCGCGCTCGGGCTGGAGAAGGAGATGTACCTGCTCGGCGCGCTGCTCGCCGGCTACGGCCTGGCGAGCCTGGTCGCGATCCGCCGCGCGCGGCGGGGACGGGGCGCGGGGATGCTGGGGCATCTCGTCGGCGACTTCGCGGGCATGCCGCCGCTGATGAAGCGGCTGGCGCTCGTCCAGTTCTTCAGCTGGTCGGCGCTGTTCATCATGTGGATCAACACCACGCCCGTCGTCACCGGCGCCTTCTACGGCGCGCCCGACGCGGCCAGCTCCGCCTATCAGGAGGGCGCCAACTGGGTCGACGTGCTGTTCGCCACCTACAACGGCGTGGCGGCGCTCTCCGCGCTGCTGCTGCTGCCGTGGCTGGCGCGACGCGTCGGCAAGGCGCGGACCCACGCGATCGGGCTCGGCTGCGGCGCGCTCGGCTTCGCCAGCATGTTCGTGGTGCCTGACGCGCGCTGGCTGCTGCTGAGCGAGGTGGCGATCGGCATCGCCTGGTCGACCATCCTGGCGATGCCCTATGCGATCCTCGCCTCCGCGCTGCCGCAGCGCAAGCTCGGGGTGTATATGGGCCTGTTCAACGTTTTCGTGGTGCTGCCGCAGCTGCTGGTGGCGACCGTGATGGGATCGATCACCAAGCATTTCTTCCCGACCGAGCCGATCTGGACGATGGCCTTCGCCGCCGCGACGATGCTGGTCGCGGCGGGCGCGATGCTGCGGGTCCGGGTGGAGTAGGCGAGGCGGTGCCCGTGTTCCTGCGCGCGCGGGAAACCAGAGCCACGAGCGTACCGCCTGTAATCCTGGGCTCCCGCGTGCAGGAGCACGCAACGTCTATGGCCGCTCGGGCGCCTTCTCGCCGCTTTCCGCCGCCAGCGCCATCGCGCGCGCGGTGCCGGTGGCGGGCTTGAGCCGGGTCGCCGCCGCGTCGCGGCCGTAGTTGAGGTAAAGTACCGTTGCGATCAGCAGAGCGATCGCGAGCAACGCGGGCCAACCGGCGAAGCTGCGGTAAGAGAAGCCGTGCTTGTCAGTGTCCATGGCGTTCCTCGTGCGAGAGAGTCGCCGGTGCAATGACACAGTCGGCAGTCACGTTCCCGCTGATCGAGGTTACATTTTCTTGCTGTCAGGCGGCGCGGGTATGCGCCGAGAGCGCCGCCTCGGCCTGATCGAGCGCGCGCGGATCGTCGACGTCGAGCCACCAGGCGTCGCCCACGTCGACCACCTGCGCTTCGCCGCGCATGGCCAGCGCCTCGACGCCGGCCGAGATCGAGCCGCTGCCGCCCGCCGCGATCGAGTCGCGCAGCGCCGCGTGGAAGCGGGCGTCGACCGCGAACACGCCGGTGTCGTAGCAGTCATAGTCGGGGAGGTGCTTGCCGATCGCGACGATGCGGTCGCCGTCGGTGCGCACGCGGGTGACGTCGTCCAGGTCCACCAGCGGATTGTCGAGGCGGCGGTCGACCCCGAGCGTCAGCGCCGCTTCGGGTGCTGCGGCGACGCGCGCGATCAGCGCCGGGTCGAGCAGATGGTCCGCCATCATCAGCAGGTGGCGGCGCGGGCCGATCGCCGCGGCGCCGGTCAGCACCGAATGGCCGTTCGCGAGCGACCAGTCGGAGGTGCGTACGCAGCGCAGCGGCACCTGCAGCGTGGCGGCGACGGAAGCGAGGTGACGCTCCAGCCGCTCCCCCTCATGTCCCGTGACGACGGTGACGTCGGTCACGCCGCCGTCGAGCGCGGCACGCAGCACGCGCTCGATCAGCGGGACGCCGTTGACGGGAGTCAGCGGCTTGGAGGGAGAGACCGCGCGCAGCCGGCTGCCATAGCCGGCCGCGACGATGAGCGCGTGCAAGGGGCGGGCCTTACTCGGCGGCGAGGCGCGCGTCGGCGTGGATGAACTCGTTGGTCATCGCTGCGGCCACGTCGTCGGTCACCTGCTGCGGCGGGTGCTTGCAGAAGAATGCCGACGGACCCTCGAGCGCGCCGGCGATGCCGCGCTCCAGGCCGAGCTTCACGCAGCGGATCGCGTCGACCACGACCGCGGCCGAGTTGGGCGAATCCTCGACCGACAGGCGCAGCTCGAGGTTCATCGGCACGCCGCCGAACAGGTCACCCTCCAGCCGGAGGAAGCACAGCTTGTTGTCGCCGAGCCAGGGGATGTAGTCCGACGGGCCGACGTGGATGTTCTCGTCCGCGAGCCGCTCGGCGATCACCGCCTGCACCGCCTCGGTCTTCGACTCCTTCTTGCTCGCCAGCCGGTTGCGGTCGAGCATGTTCATGAAGTCGGTGTTGCCGCCGGTGTTGAGCTGGTAGGTGTGATCGATCGTCACGCCGCGCTGGCCGAACAGATTCGACAGCACGCGGTGGACGATCGTCGCGCCGACCTGCGCCTTCACGTCGTCGCCGATGATCGGCAGGCCGGCGTCGGCGAACTTCTTCTCCCACTCGGGGCGCGAGGCGATGAACACCGGCATGCAGTTGACCACGCCGAGGCCCGCCTCGAGCGCGCACTCCATGTAGAACTCCGTCGCCTCCTGGCTGCCGACCGGCAGGAAGTTGACGAGGATCTCGGCGCCGGTGCGCTTGAGCTCGGCGATGATCTCCGCCTTCTCCGCGTCGCGCGTGTCGTTGATCTCGAAGCCGCGGTCGTTGGCGGCGGTGAGCATGTGCGGCGCGACGCCGTCCAGCTTGGCACCCATCTTCACGATCGTCCCGGTCTTGGGCACGTCCGCGTGGAATACCTTGGTGCAATTCGGCTTGGCGAAGATCGCCTCGCCCAGGTCGAGGCCGACCTTGCGCGAGTCGACGTCGAACGCCGCGACGAAATCGAGGTCGCCGACCTTGTAGCCGCCGATCTCCTCATGGATCAGACCGGCGGCGGTGTTGCTGCCGGCATAGTGGTATTTGCCCTGCACGAGGCTGCTCGCGCAGTTCCCAACCCCAATGACCGCCACCTTGATCGAAGCCATTCTACCCCACTTGTCGGCCCCTAGCCGAGCTGAAGACATATACGTTGCCGCTTCGTGACAGATACGTGGCAACTGTCAAGCGGACCGAACGCCTGTATAGGCGCGCCGGGGCAAATGCACGAGGAACGCGTGAACGATTCCGAACCGGCTGTGGCGGGGAAGCCGCGGGAGCTTCAAGGCCTTCTGAACAGGACGATCTATCACCCGCTGGCGCACCTGCTGGCGCGCGCGCTGGTACCGACGCCGGTGACGCCGAATATGGTCTCGATTCTCGGCGCGCTGATGGTGATGGCGGCGGCGGTGCTGTACGCGCGGGTGGGAACGCCCGCGGCGATCGCGCTCGGCTTCCTGCTCCACTGCCTGTGGCACGTGGTGGACGGCGCCGACGGCGCGTTGGCGCGGTTGTCGGGGCGCGCGTCGCCCTCGGGCGAGATCGTCGACGGGCTGTGCGACTATGCCGGGCACGCGGTGATGTACACGCTGCTCGGCGCGGCGATGGACGACCGCATCGGCTGGATCGCCTGGCCGATCGTGGTGCTCGCGGGGGTGAGCCGCGCGGTCCAGTCGGTCTTCGCCGAGAGCCAGCGCCGCACCTATCAATGGTGGGCCTATGACGTGCCGTGGCTGCAGACCGCCAAGTCGGGCGGCGACGGCATCGGCGTGCGGCTCTCCGCGCTGTATCTCTGGGCGTGGCACAAGATGTCGGGGCCGACGCAGGTGGTGAACGCACTGGTGGCGAGCGCTGCCGCTGATCCGCCCGAGCGCCGCCGCATCGCACAGATCGCGCGCGAGGAAGGGCGCAAGCTGCTCCCCGCCGCCGCGGTGCTCGGCGCCAACCCGCGCACCATCCTGCTCGGGCTCAGCATGATCGCGGGGACGCCGCTGTGGTTCTTCCTGATCGAGATCGTGGTGCTCAACGTGGTGCTGGTGCTCGCGGTCGTGCAGGCTGCCTATGTCGGGCGGCGGATGACCCAGCTGATCGCGCACGGGCACCGCTGACCCGCGCCGGCGGCGCGCGGGAACCGTGTGCGCGACCCGCGGGTTGCCTGCGGCAAGAACATGGATCAGCGAGATTTAGGGAGCGAGCGATGCGACGGATCACGGCGATGACGACGGTGGGGCTGGCGACGCTGGCGCTCGCCGCGTGCAACGACCAGGCGAATCTGGACACGGGGGCGCCGATGGCCGGCGGCGCGAGCGCCACCGCGCAGCTCGCCACCGCGACGGGCGCGCCGGTCGGCCGCGCCACCGTTACCGAGGTGGCGGGCGGGCTGCGCTTCACCGTGGACGCCAGCGGCATGCCGCCGGGGACGCACGGCGCGCACGTCCATATGGTCGGTCGCTGCGACCCGCCGGGCTTCGAGAGCGCGGGCGGTCACTGGAACCCGACCCAGATGAAGCACGGCGCGATGAACCCGCAGGGGCCGCATCAGGGCGATCTGCCCAACCTCGTGATCGGCAACGACGGCCGTGGCACGATCGGTGCGACGATCCCGGGCGCGACCATGGCCGGGCTGCTCGACGCCGACGGTGCCGCGATGGTGATCCACGCCGGGCAGGACGATCTGAAGACCGATCCCAGCGGCAACTCGGGCGCGCGCATCGCCTGCGGCGTGTTCCAGGCGGGGTGAGCGGGGCGACCTTCACCCCTTCTCACGGGCGTCATCCTGAGCTCGTCTCAGGATCCACCGTGCCCCTTACCCAGGTGCTGGGGCGTTCGAGGGACAGTAGATCCTGAAACGAGTTCAGGATGACGCCTGAGCGTGAGGGGGCGTCAAAGGGCCAGGATAGGCACCCGCCGTCCCCGCCTCATCCCAGCTCCCCCGCCGCCCGCGCGCGGGCCTCGCGCGTCCGCTCCGCCTCGGGCACCAGCCGGTAGGCCGCCACGCCCGCGGCCACCCCCAGCGGCACCACTGCCAGCAGCGCCAGCATCCCGGTCGACAGGCTGCCGCTCAGCGTCGAGATCCGCCCCGCCAGATACGGCCCGAGCGCCAGCCCGAGCAGCGTCGTGCCGATGAAGAAGGTCGCGGTCGCGGTGCCGCGCATCCGCGGCAGCACCAGGTCCTGCGTCGCCGCCGCGGCCGAGCCCAGTCCCCAGCTCGCCACGTATTGCGAGGCGAACAGGCACAGGTACAGCGTCAGCGGCGCGCTCGCGGTGAAGCCGATCACGAGGAAGGGCACGGGCAGCACCGCGCCGCACAGCACCGGCACCAGCCGCCCGGACGGGTTGGTCCGCCGCAGCCGGTCCGCGATCAGCCCGCCGCTCGTCACGCCGAGGAACCCCGACAGCGCCGCGCCGCCGCCCAGGATCAGCCCCGCCTCCGCGGGCGACACCGCCAGCGCGCGCATCGCATAGGGCGCCGCCCAGAAGGACGCGGCGTAGCTCAGGAAAGCGTTGAGCCCATAGGCCACCACCACGCACAGGAAGGCGGGGGTGCCGACGATCAGCGCGAAGGTGGGCGGGTCGCGCTGGCGGAGCGCGCTCGCCCAGGAGAAGACCGCGTACACGCCGGTGCCGACCGCGATCCACTGCGGCAGCGGCTCGCCCATCGCGTGCAGCAACGCCACCGCCGCGACGACCGCCGCCAGCGCGACGAGGTTGACCGCCAGCGCGCCAGCTCCGCGCCGCGCCGCCGCGATCAGCGTGAGCGGGGGCAGGATCGTCAGCAACTCGCTGGCGAAGGCGCGGAATGGCGCGGGATGGGGCGCGGGCGCGGGCAGCCCCTCGACCGCGCCGCGCACCGGCTCGCGCAGCGTCGCCACCAGCGCGGCGAGCAGCAGCCCGGGCAGCCCGACCGCGAGGAAGGCGGCCTGCCAGCCGGCGAGCCCGAGCGGCGGGTCGGTCGGGAAGGCGCGCTGCCAATGCTGCACCACCAGCCCGCCGACCAGCAGCGAGCACCCCCCGCCGACATAGATGCCCGCCGAGTAGATCGACAGCGCGGTGGCACGCAGCTTGCGCGGGAAATAGTCCGAGATCAGCGAATAGGCCGAGGGCGAGGCGGTCGCCTCGCCGACGCCGACGCCGACGCGCGCGGCGGCGAGCTGCGCGCCCCCGTTCGCCAGCCCCGACAGCGCTGTCATGGTCGACCAGAGCGCCAGCCCCACCGTCATCAGCCGTACACGGTGCCAGCTGTCGGCGAGGCGGCCGAGCGGGATGCCGAACAAAGCGTAGAAGACGCCGAAGGCGGTGCCGTAGAGGAAGCCCAGGTCCTCGTCGCGCAGGTGGAGGTCGCGCTTGATGTCCTCGGCGAGGATCGAGATCACCTGCCGGTCGACGAAATTGAGGATGTAGACGACGAACAGGACCGCGAGCACGTACCACGCATAGCCGCTCGCGCGCTGGTCGCCGTCCGGGATCATGCCCGTTCCCTCCCGATGTCTCTCGTTGGCCGGAGCGTAACAGAGGAGCGGCGGGAGGGAAGGGGGCGCCGCCGTCGTGGGGCATGGACACCCGCTTGCCCGGTGTCATCCTGGCCTCGTTCTAGGATGCACCGTGAGACCGATAACTGGCCTGCGATCGTTGATGCCGCTGCCCACCTATTTCCGTCGCCCCGGCGGAAGCCGGGGCCCAGGTGGGAAGGCCGGCGTGAAAGTCATGAGCGTCCCCCGACTGGGACCCCGGCCTTCGCCGGGGTGACAGGCAGTGCTTGGGGTAACGGATGTTCATCGAGGTGAGGTGACGCTGTCGCATCATGTTTCCCCAGCCAGCCATCGCGATCGCGCGCGCGCCTCCCTCCTCCCGGCTCCAGCGTCACCCACCCGCCTCATTGCGCCGCCGATACTTTCGTCCATGATCGCGCGCGTCCCATCTTCCGCGGAGTCGTCCCCATCGTGCGTCCAGCGCTCTCCCGCCTCGCTCTCTGCCTCGCCCTGCTCGCCACGCCTGCCGCCGCGCAGCAGCCGCCCGCCGCCGCCGCGGCGGACGGGCCGACCCGCCGCTTCACCGGCGCCGACCTGTTCGGCCTGTCGGTCGCGAGCGACCCGCAGATCAGCCCGGACGGGAAGACGATCGTCTACGTCCGCCGCTCCGGCGACATCATGACCGACCGCATGGCCTCCTCGCTCTGGCTGATCGACGTCGCCAGCGGGCGCCAGACCCCGTTCGCCACCTCGGGCAACTCGCCGCGCTGGTCGCCCGACGGCACCCGGATCGCCTATGTCGCGGGCGACGGCGACCAGTCGCAGCTGTTCGTGCGCTGGCTCGCCAGCGGGAGCAGCGCTCGCGTCACCTCGCTGCCCGGCGATCCGGGGGCGCTCGCGTGGTCGCCCGACGGCACCCGCCTCGCCTATGTCGCCACGGTCGCGGGCGAGGGCACGACGCTCGGCAAGCCCCCCGCGAAGCCGGAGGGGTCCAAATGGGCGCCCGGGCTCGAGGTGATCGACCGCGTCACCTATCGCAACGACGGCCCCGGCTATCGCAAGCCCGGCTACGCTCATGTGTTCGTCGTCGCCGCGGACGGCGGCGCAGCGCGCCAGCTCACCTACGGCCGCTTCGACGACGACGGCCCGCTGGCGTGGAGCCCCGACGGGCGCCGCCTCCTGTTCGCCGCGATCCGCGCCGGCGACACCGAGCGTGAGGTGCTCAACACCGACGTCCAGTCGGTCGACCTCGCCAGCGGCGCGGTCACGGCGCTGACCACGCGACAGGGGCCAGACGCCAACGCGCGCGTCTCGCCCGACGGCCAGCAAGTCGCCTGGATCGGCTTCGACGACCACCGCCGCGGCTACGAGGACGCGCAGCTCTACGTCGGCGGCGCTGACGGCGGTTCGCCGCGCTCGCTCACCGCCGCGCTCGACCGCAGCGTCGAGGACGTGCAATGGTCACGCGACGGCCGCAGCCTCTATGCCAGCTATGACGACCGCGGCCAGCGCAAGCTCGCGCGCGTCGGCACCGACGGCAAGCTCAGCGTGCTCGCCGACAATCTCCAGGGCAGCGGCCTCGACCGGCCCTATACCGGCGGCGACTTCTCGGTCGCGCGCGACGGCACCGTCGCCTACACCGGCGGCGACGCGGGCGCGCCCGCCGACGTCTGGGTGCTCGCCGGCGGCAAGCCGCGCCGGCTGACCCAGCTCAACGCGGTGATGACCGCCGCCAAGACGCTCGCTCCCGTCCGCAAGCTGAGCGTCACCGCGCCCGACGGCCGCGCGATCGACGCCTGGCTCGCGACGCCGCCGACGCGCGCCGCGGGGCAGCGTGTGCCGCTGATCCTGGAGATCCACGGCGGCCCGCACTCGGCCTACGGTCCGACCTTCGCCAGCGATGTCCAGCTCTACGCCGCGGCGGGCTATGCCGTGCTGTGGGTCAACCCGCGCGGTTCGACCTCCTACGGCGCCGAGTTCGCCAACCTGATCGACAAGAACTATCCCTCCGCCGATTACGACGACCTGATGGCCGCGGTGGACGCCGCGATCGCCGACGGCACCGCCGACGCGGACGAGCTGTTCGTCACGGGCGGCTCGGGCGGCGGGGTGCTGACCGCCTGGATCGTCGGCAAGACGCACCGCTTCAAGGCGGCGGCGACGCAGAAGCCGGTGATCAACTGGATCAGCGAGGCGCTGACGATGGACAACACCACCTTCACCTCGCGCTACTGGTTCAGCAAGCTGCCCTGGGAGGACCCGATGAGCTATTGGGTGCGCTCGCCGCTGAGCCTCGTCGGCAACGTGACGACGCCGACGCTCGTCGTGGTGGGCAGCGAGGATTACCGCACCCCGGTGAGCGAGTCGGAGCAATATTATGCCGCGCTCCAGATCGCCAAGGTGCCGACCGCGCTGGTGAAGGTACCCGGTGCGAGCCACGGCGGCTTCACGTCGCGACCGTCGCAGTCGGCGGCAAAGGCCGCGGCGATCCTGGCGTGGTTCGACCGCTATCGCGGCCGTGGTGCGGCAACGGGTGCGGGGCCGAAGGCGGATTGAGGCGGCCGCTGCGCTCCTCCCGCATGTCCCAACCATCATCGTCAGCGTCCCGGTGGCTGCCGCAGGACATAGGTTAAGGTGTTTGATTTGAGCCAATTTCGCCGCGAGGCGTTGGCCAGCGAGGGGTAAAAGCGATGAGGATGGAGCCTCGCGACGAGACCAGCCTGATGGCGACGCTCGCGCGCAAGAACGCGGTGCTCGAGGGCATCAACCGGATCTTCCATGAGGCGCTAACGGCGCCGTCGCTGGAGGCACTCGGCCGCGTCTGCCTCCGCGTCGCCGAGGACGTCACCGGCGCGTCCTTCAGCTTCATGGGCGAGATCGACCGCGCCACCGACCTGCTCGACGAGATCGCGATCAGCGAGCGCGGCTGGGCCGCCTTCGAGGCGGCGAAAAGCGACTGGCCGCAGGGCGAGGTGCCTACCGGCCTGACCATCCACGGCCTGTACGGGCGCGTGCTGCGCGAGGGGAAGGCGTTGATCTTCAACGACGCCGCCACCCACGACGATCGGATCGGCACCCCCGCGGGACATCCGCCGCTGGAGAGCTTCCTCGGCGTGCCGCTGCATCAGAACGGCGCGGTACTCGGCATGGTCGGGCTCGGCAATCGCCCCGGCGGCTTTCGCGACGAGGACCTCGCCGCGGCAGAGGAGCTCGCCCCCGCGATCGTGCAGGCGCTCCACAGCAAGCGTGCCGAGATGGCATTGCGCGACAGCGAGGAGCAGCGCCGCCTCACGCTCGAGCTGGTGCCCGCGATGCTGTGGCGCGTCGATCTCGCCGGGCTGCGCATCGCGTCCAACCAGCAGTGGCACGCGATCACCGGCCAGACCGACGAGCAGGCCTCGAACGGCGGCTGGATGGAGCTGATCCACCCGAGCGAGGCGGGCAAGGTGAGCCGCGCCTTCCGCCGCGCCTATGCCGCGGGCGAGCCGGTCACGGTGCAGTGCCGCGTGCGCCAGGCCGAGGGCGGCTATCGCGCAGTGCTGATCCGCCAGGTGCCGGTGCGCGACGGCGCCGGCCAGATCACGCATTGGTTCGGCGCCGCCACCGACATCAGCGACATGCACTCGCTGGAGGAGCGCCAGCGCGTGCTCGTCGCCGAGCTGCAGCACCGCGTGCGCAACATCCTCACGGTGGTGCGATCGGTGTTCGCGCGCACCGTCGAGGGCAGCGAGTCGCTCGAGGACGTCGCCGACCATTTCCGCGGCCGGCTCGACGCGCTGGCGCGTACGCAGGTGAGCGCCACGCTCAACGCCAGCGGCACCGTCGACCTCGAGAACCTGATCCGCGACGAGCTGCTGAGTGTCGGTGTCAGCGATGGGCCCGGGCTCATCATGGCCGGTCCCGACGTGGCTCTGCCCGCCGACGCGGTCGAGCTGCTCGGTCTCGCGATCCACGAGCTTGCGACCAACGCCTTAAAATTCGGCGCCTTTCGCGCACCGGGAGGGTCGCTCTCGATCGCCTGGGATGTTAATGTAGATGGAAGATCGGCGCGCCGCCTTGACCTTAGTTGGACCGAGCAGGGCGTGCCCGCGGTCCCGATCCAGCCGACACGGCAGGGGTTCGGGACCGAGCTGATCGAGGAGGCCCTACCGTATCGACTCGGCGCCGAGACGCGGCTCGAGTTCCGCGGTGGCGGCGTGCGCTGCACCATCGGGTTGCCGCTGGGCGGCGACGAGGAAGGGGCGTGACGATGCCGGGGCGACTCGCGGGCAAACGGATACTGGTCGTGGAGGACGAATATTTCATCGCTTCCGACCTGCGTCGTGCGCTCGATGCCGAGCAGGCGGTGGTGGTCGGCCCGGTGAGCAGCCTCGCCGCCGGGTTGGAGCTCGCCGAGCGCGAGGGGATCGCCGCCGCGCTGCTGGACGTCAACCTCGAGGGCGATTCGTCGCTCGCCATCGCCGACCGGCTCGCCGCGCGCGGCATCCGTTTCGTGTTCGTCACCGGTTACGACGCCTGGGCACTCCCCGACGCCTACCGCCACGTGCCGCGCATTGCCAAACCATTCGCGGTATCGACGGTGCTTGCCGCGCTCGACCAATTACTCGCACCGGAGGACGTGCCATGATCCGCGCCGCCACCATCATCGACGATCGTCAGCCAGCGCTGCAGCGCCTCGCCGCGCTGGCCCCGCTCGACGCCGAGGTGATCGACACGATCGTCGCGGCCGCGGGGCAGGCGCAGACGATCCGGGCGCGCCGCGAGCTGGTGAGCGAAGGGCGCGAGATCGCCGAGCCGGTGCTGCTGCTGCGCGGCTGGGCGGCGCGCGTGCGGCTGCTGCCCGACGGGCGGCGCCAGTTCCTCAGCTTTCTCCTCCCCGGCGATGTCATCGGCCATTGCCCGCAGCCGCGCCCGGTCGCGGTGGCGACGATCGTGGCGCTGACCGACGTGCTGGTCTGCGCCGCGCCGCCGGCCGCGCCCGGCTCGGTGCTCGGCACGGTCTACGCGGTCGGCGACGCGCTCGATCAGGCCTATGTGCTGGCGCAGGTGACGCGGCTCGGCCGGCTCAACGCGCAGGAGCGGATCGGCGACCTGCTGCTCGAGCTGCACGAGCGGCTCACGCTCAACGGCATGGCGCGCGGCACCAGCTTCGACCTGCCGCTGACGCAGGAGACGCTGGCGGACGCGCTGGGTCTCACCTCGGTCCACGTCAATCGCATGGTGCAGCAGGCACGGCGCGAGAACGACCTGCAGTGGAAGGGCGGTCGGGTCACGTTGCTCGACCCGCCCAGTCTGGCGCGCAAGATCGGCCGCGTGCCGATGCGGGTGTCCGCCACCGTGGGGCCGCAGCCGGCGCGCGCGCGGTGAGGTAAGTCGATCCTCGCCGTTCGCGGGGAGGATCTAATCCTCCACCCGCCGCGCCCCAGCTTCGCGCACCGCGGTGAGCGTCGGCCAGCCGTTGACCGCCATCAGCAGGTCGGCCTCGGCTAGCAGGCATTTCAGCACGTGCGCGCAGCCCGCCGCGCCCCCGAGCGCGAGCCCGTAGCTGTAGGGCCGCCCAACGCCGACCAGATCGGCGCCGAGCGCCACCGCCTTGACGATGTCGGTGCCGCTGCGCACCCCGCCGTCGAACCAGACCGGCACACGCCCCGCTACCGCCGCCGCCACGTCGGAGAGCAGGTCGATCGCGGCGATCCCGCCGTTGGCCTGGCGTCCGCCATGGTTGGAGACGTAGACCGCGTCTGCGCCACCGTCGATCGCGCGGCAGGCATCGTCGGGATGGCACAGGCCTTTCAGCACGATCGGTAGCGAGGTGAGCGAGCGCAGCCACGGGAGGTCATCCCAGGTCAGCACCTGCCCGAAGGTCGCCGCCCAGGTCATCACCGCGGCGCGGCGGTCCTCCTCCGGCGGCCGCGCGAGCAGGCGGCGGAACACCGGGTCGCTGAAGTAATTGGCGAGGACATGGCCGCGCAGCTGCGGGAAGTTGGCGGTGTTGAGGTCGCGCGGCCGCCAGCCGGTCACCCAGGTGTCGAGCGTCACCACGATCGCGCGGTAGCCCGCGGCCTCGGCGCGGCTCACCAGGCTGGCGGCGAGGTCGCGATCGCGCGGCGTATAGAGCTGGAACAGCGCGGGCGCGTCGCTGCCGGCGGCGATCACGTCCTCCAGCCGATCGTTGGCGAGCGTCGAGGCGCACAGCGGCACGCCGGTCTCGCGCGCGGCCTGGGCGGCGGCGAGGTCGCCGTGCGAGTCGGGCGTGCACAGGCCGGTGACGCCGATCGGCGCCATGAAGAGCGGGGAGGCGAGCCGCGTGCCGAACAAATCGGCGGAGAGGTCGCGCCGCGCGCTGTCGACCATCATGCGCGGTACCATGCCCCAGTGCGCGAAGGCGCTGGCGTTACGGCGCTGCGTCAGCTCGTCGCCGCATCCGCCCTGGACGTAGGTGAGCAGCGAGGGCGGCATCGCCGCCTCGG
The DNA here is from genome assembly GCF_019898765.1 of Sphingomonas yunnanensis. Lineage (GTDB taxonomy): Bacteria > Pseudomonadota > Alphaproteobacteria > Sphingomonadales > Sphingomonadaceae > Sphingomonas > Sphingomonas yunnanensis. The sequence continues at coordinate 73,469 of NZ_JAIOKB010000003.1, forward strand.
CGCGCTGCTCGAGCGTGGCGAAGTCGACCGGCCATTCCGGCACGCTCCCCTCCAGCCCGGCGAGATAGATCGCCAGCTGATAGTCGCCGAACTGCGCCATCCCCACTCTCCCTGTATCCGCCCGGACGTACGCGAATTCGGGAAGCGGTTCCACGCCGCTGCGGCGGGGCGCGGACGCACGAAGGGCCGGGATCACTCCCGGCCCTTCGCTGTTCGTTGCTCGAGACCCCGGCGAGCCGGGGCGGGGGCGTCAGGCGCCCGCGACCTCGGCGACGTCGACCTTGATCCCCGGGCCCATCGTCGAGCTGACGGCGATCTTCTTGACGTACTTGCCCTTGGCCCCCGACGGCTTGGCCCTGACTACCGCGTCGACCAGCGCGTCGAAGTTGCGGCGCAGGTCCTCGGCGCCGAAGCTCGCCTTGCCGATGCCCGAGTGAATGATGCCGGCCTTCTCGACGCGATACTCGACCTGACCACCCTTGGCGGCCTTCACCGCTTCGGCCACGTTCATCGTCACGGTGCCGAGTTTGGGGTTCGGCATCAGGCCCTTCGGGCCGAGCACCTTACCCAGTCGGCCGACCACGCCCATCATGTCCGGGGTCGCGATGCAGCGATCGAAGTCGATCGTGCCGCCCTGCACCGTCTCCATCAGGTCCTCAGCCCCGACCACGTCCGCACCCGCGGCGCGCGCCTCGTCGGCCTTGGCGCCGCGCGCGAACACGCCCACGCGGACGGTCTTGCCGGTGCCGGCGGGGAGCGTGACGACGCCGCGGACCATCTGGTCGGCGTGGCGGGGGTCGACGCCGAGGTTCAGCGCGATCTCGATCGTCTCGTCGAACTTGGACGACGCGTTCTGCTTCGCCAGCGCGATCGCCTCGTCGACGCCGTGCAGCTTCTCACGGTCGATCGTCCAGGCCTTCTGCTTCTTGCTCACCTTCGTCACGGCCTCAGCCCTCCACCACTTCGAGGCCCATCGCGCGGGCCGAGCCTTCGATGATGCGGGTCGCCGCCTCGAGATCGTTCGCGTTCAGGTCCTTCATCTTCGCCTGCGCGACCTCGGCGAGCGCCGAGCGGGTGATCTTGCCCGCCGACACCTTGCCCGGCTCCTTCGAGCCCGACTTCAGGTTGGCGGCCTTCTTGATCAGGAAAGTCGCCGGCGGCGTCTTCGTGATGAACGAGAAGCTGCGATCGGCGTAGACGGTGATCACGGTGGGCAGCGGCGAGCCCTTCTCCATGTCAGCGGTCTGCGCGTTGAACGCCTTGCAGAATTCCATGATGTTGACGCCGCGCTGACCCAGCGCCGGGCCGATCGGCGGCGACGGGTTGGCGGCGCCCGCGGGCACCTGCAGCTTGATATAGCCTGTGATCTTCTTTGCCATTCGTCTCACTCTGTTACTGGTCGCGCCCGAGGGGAGCGCCCGGTTCAAGTCTAGCGGTTCGTCCGGGCGGGGCCGTGGCCTCGCCCTCCCGCGGCGTTCCATCGTGTGATGCGGTGGAAGCCGGCGCGCGTAGCCGAAGCCGGCTCCTTTGGCAAGCTGGCACTCCTGGCCCTCCCGCCTCGAGCCCGCCGAAAATTTCAGCGAATTGTACGTAATTTAGGGTCGGGCGCGGCGAGTTGTATAAGCAGGATTATTGCTCGTGGGAGCGGCAAGTCGTAATCGCGAAATCATGGGCGGCTTCATCCCACGTACAGGAACTTCCCGGGACGGTGCCCCGCTGTCGCTGAGTCGCACGCCGCCAGCCGATCTCGCGCCCTTCGTCGCGCGCTTCTTCGTCACCATCTTCGATCGGCCCGATGACGCGGTGCTCGAAGATTTCCTATTGCATGAAACAGCTTACATCCGCGTGCCGGTGATCGGTCAGTGGTCGACGATGATCGAGGGCGCGTGGCAGGACTATGAGGGGCCGATGCTGTTCGGCGCACAGCAGCGCCGTTTCCCGGTGCGCTGTGTCGGTCCGGTCGTCGCCGCCGGATTCGCGATCCGGCCGGGCGGCTGGTTCGGCTTCAGCGACACCCCCGCCGATGCGCTGGCCGATCGCCTGGCGCCGATCGCGCCGGGGCGATGGAATGAGGCGCTGCGCTGGGCGTGCGATGACGTGCTCGATCACGAACAGACCTTCGCTCGGCTCCACCAGGTGGTGCGCGAGCATCTCGTCGTTCGGGCGGCGGCGCCTGACATGGTCAGCGCACGCTTCGAGCGGATCGCGCGGGTGGACCCGACCCGCCCCGTCACCGAGGTAGCGGCGGAGTTCGGCATCTCGGGGCGACGTCTGGATCGCGCGGTGCGCCAGCATTTCGGTCACCTGCCCAAGACGGTGATGCGCCGCAGCCGCTTCCTCGACATGGCGGCAGTGATGCGCGGGCTCGCGGTGCCCAGCGCGGACGAACTCGCCGAGCTGCGCTTCTACGACGCCTCACATCTCAACCGTGAGTTCCGCGAGTTCGTCGGCATGACCCCGGCGCAGTTCCGCCGGACGCCGACGCCGCTGCTCACGCCGGGGCTGGAGGTGCGCCAGCAGCGCAAGCGCGCCGACCTGGCGCCCCACGCGCCCGCGCCGTGGCTCGCGGACGGGCAGCCATCCACGTCGCTGGCAGATATGCCGATCGGTATGGATCTGCTGCCGCGCGATGTGGCCGCGCCCGCTGATACGCGGGGGGCGGCCCGGCATCGATAGCGCTCACGGTCATCGTCGAGGCCTCCCGCCCGAGCGGGAGCCTCTCGCCTACTTGCTGCGCTCTACCTGCTCGAAGTCGAGCTCGACCGGCGTGGCGCGGCCGAAGATGCTGACGGAGACCTTGACCTTCGACTTGTCGAAGTCGAGCTCCTCGACGGTGCCGTTGAAGCTCGCGAACGGACCCTCCAGGACCTTGACCGCATCGCCGATCTCGTAGTCCACCTTGACCTTGGTCTTGGGTGCGACCGCCGCCTCCTCCTTGGAGTTGAGCATGCGCGCCGCCTCGGCTTCCGAGATCGCCTGCGGCTTGCCCGAGGAGCCGAGGAAGCCGGTCACCTTGGGCGTGTTCTTGACGAGGTGGTAGACGTCGTCGTTCATGTTCAGCTTGGCCAGCACATAGCCCGGCATGAACTTGCGCTCGACCGCGATCTTCTTGCCGCGGCGCGCCTCGGTGATCGTCTCGGTCGGCACCTCGATCTGCTCGACCAGCTGTTCGAGCCCCATGCGGGTCGCCTCGGCCATGATCGAGTCGCGGACCTTGCCCTCGAACCCGGAATAGGCGTGGATGATGTACCAGCGCGCCATCGTCGTGCTTCCCGTCCTTACTTCGCCAGGCTCAGCAGCGCCTTGACCACGGCGTTGAAGAACGAATCCACCGCTAGGAAGAACAGCGCCAACACCGTGGTCATCACGACGACCATCACCCCCGTCATGACCGTCTCGCGGCCGGACGGCCAGACGATCTTGGCGGTCTCGGTGCGGACCTGTCGGATGAACTCGAGCGGGGTCGTCTTCGCCACGATACTGAGCCCTTGTTGAGCCGTGAAAAATGTCCCGCCAGTCACCGGCATGGGCCCGCTATCGCTTCCCCGCGGATGGGGAGAGCGATGATGAACCGTCCGTACTGTCGGAAGTGCGAGGGGACATAAGTTGGCCGCGGTGAAAACGCAAGCGTGGCGGCGGGTTTGTCCGCGTGACTGCCGCGCCGCCATGACGAAGAAGGGGCCGGCTCCCACACGCCGGCCCCCCCTCCTACGTTCGTCGCTCCCGACGGCGATCGCCGAGGCGACCGGTTCCGATCAGTTGCTGTCCGAATCGTCGTCGTTGTCGTTGACGATCGCGATCACACCGATGGCGGCGATGCCCGCAGCGATGATCGCACCGATGATGGCGCCGCCGGCGATCTGGCTGTCCTTCGCGGTGGCGGTCGCTGCGCGCGCGCCGGCGACCGACAGGCTGGCAGCGGGATTGTTCGTCGTGGCGGCAAGCGCCGGCGCGGCGACGAGGCTCAGCGCGGCGGCGCCGGCGAGAACAGAACGCATGAGGATACTCCCTTGGTGATTGACGTGCCTGAGAGGTATAGGGCGATCACGCCGCGACCTGAGAACACGAGGCCGGATAATCTATCCGTCACCACCGATCTGGGTTGGCAGGAGTGGAGGGACTCGAACCCACGGCCCTCGGTTTTGGAGACCGATGCTCTACCAACTGAGCTACACTCCTGTGCCGGGGCGCTGTTGGACGCCGCGCGCGCGTTCGTCAAGGGGCGAGCATGCCCGCGGGCTTATGCGGCGCGGGTCGCGGCGGGTGGCGCGTCGGGGCGGCGCACCGCGATCGCCAGCGCGCGCGCCTCGGCCACGGGGAGCGGGTGACCGAAATAGAAGCCCTGGATACTGCCGCAGCCGAGCTCCTGGGCGAGCCGCAGCTCGGCCTCGGTCTCGACTCCCTCGGCGGTGGTGGTCATGCCCATGCTCTGCGCCATCGCGACGACGGCGCGAATGATCGCGATCGCCTCGAGCGTGCCGCGCGACGCCGCCTGGACGAAGCTGCGGTCGATCTTGATCGAGGAGAAGCGGGTGGCGCTCAGATAGCCGAGCGAGGAATAGCCGGTGCCGAAATCGTCGAGGCTGAGCCCGACGCCCAGGTCGAGGATCTGCTTGAGCAGCTTCACCGCGCCGGTGCCCTCGCGCAGGAACACGCTCTCGGTCACCTCCAGCTCGAGCCGGCGTGCGGGCAGGCCGGTGCGCGCCAGCGTGTCGGTGATCACCCCCACGAACTGCGGGTTGTGGAGCTGCTCGGGCGAGACGTTGACCGCGACGCGCACGTCGTCGGGCCAGCCCGCCGCCTCGGCGCAGGCGGTGCGCAGCACCCACTCGCCGATCGGCGCGATCAGCCGCGCTTCCTCGGCGATCGGCACGAACTTGGCCGGCGGGATATCGCCCAGCTCGGGATGGCTCCAGCGCAGCAGCGCCTCGAACCCGCGCACCGCGCCGCTGCGCGAGTCGACCACCGGTTGATAGGCGAGGTGGAGCTCCTCGTTGTCGAGCGCGCGGCGCAGCGCCAGCTCGATCACGCGACGCTCCTCCGCCTCGAGATGCAGTTGCGGCACGTAGGCGTGGTAGACGCCGCCGCCACGGTCCTTCGAGCGGTACAGCGCGAGGTCGGCCGAGCGGATCAGCGTCTCGGCAGTGCGTCCGTCACGCGGCCCGGTGGCGACGCCGACCGAGGCGCCGATGTAGAGCGTGTGCTGGTCCACCTCATAGGGGCGCGACAGCGTCTCGATGATGGTGTGCGCCAGCCGCTCGACCCGAGCGGGGTCGCTCGCGTCGCGTACCACCACCGCGAACTCGTCGCCGCCGAGCCGGCCGATCAGCTCGTTCGCGGTCACCAGCTCGGCGAGCCGCTCCGACACACGGCGCAGCAGGCGGTCGCCGACGGGGTGACCCAGCGTGTCGTTGACCGCCTTGAAGCGGTCGAGATCGATCATCATGAAGGCGCAGCGCGCGCGCCAGCGCTCCGCCTCGCTCAGCGCGCGGGTGAGCTCCTCGTTGACGGAGAGCCGGTTGGGGAGGCCGGTGAGCGCGTCGAAGCGCGCCATACGATTGATCCGCTCGGAGGAGGCGCGCTGCTCGGTTATGTCCGACACCACGCCGCGAAAGCCCGCGAAGCGACCCGTCGGGTCGAGCCGCGGCGCCGCGGCGATCTGCCACCAGCGCGTTTCCCCGCGCACCGTCACCGGCAGCGCGACATCGCTGAACGGCTCGCGCCGTGTCATCTTGTCCGCGATCAGGCGCAGTTCTTCGGAGACGGCCGCTCCTTCCCAGTCGGCGCCGGCGAGCAGTTGGAGCAGCGGCGTGCCCTCGAGCTCCGCCGCGGCGACACCGCAGGCGCGTGCGAACCGCTCGCCCGCACCGACGATCCGGCGCGCGGCGTCGGTCTGCCAGAGCCAGTCCGCGCTCTCCTCAAAGTCGCGCAGCAGGAGCTGCACCGTCGCCTCGCGCTCGCGCAGCGCGCTCTCCGCCGCCCCGATCCGCGCCACCGCGTGCGCGCGCGAGCGCACCAGGGCAGCGAGCAGCAGCGCGAGCGCGACGACGATCGTCGCCGCGACGGGGCGGCCGGCGAGCGCGAACGGCGCGGCCGTCGCGGCGGCGGTCACGGCGACGAAGACCAACGCCGCGCCCGGCAGCGTCGCGAGGGTCAGCGCGGTGGCGGTCATGACGGTGGCGAGCAGGAGGTCGAGCGCGTGCGTCGCGGCCGGATCGCTCGCGGCGGCGAGGTGCAGCGGGACCACGGCCCAGGCGAGCGCCAGCGCGGCAGCGGCGGCGCTCGCGGCGACGAGCGGCAAGGGCGTATCGGGCTCGGCGCGTGCGACGAGCAGGCGGGTGAGCGCCGCCGCCGATACCGCTACCATCGCGGCCCAGCCGATCAACCAGGGCAGCGCCACCGCGTGGCGCAGCAGCGCCGTCGCCGCGCCCGCGCCGAGCAGGTGCGCGGCGAGCAGCGCGGGCGCGAGTCGCCGCGCGGCCGCGCGCTCCGCCGCCACGTCGCGGCGGCCGGCGGTGCGCTCGGCGCGACGACGCAGGCCGAGGCGCGCGCGGATCGGCACGGAGGCCGGCATGGGGGAGGGATCGCGGGTCACGTCCGAGCCTTAGCCACATCGTCGTTGACGAAGCGTTGCTGCCGGCAAGATCATGCCAGCGCATCGGCACCGGATTGCCGGGAACAAGGCACGGGCGGTCAAGCACTTGCCCGCCGAACTCAGGTTGCTGCTCGCGAACGCGTTCAGAATGGACGAAGAGTCATCGCCGCTCACGCGCCGCTGGCGCGGCCGGTTCGCCGCCGGGGCGGCGCCGGCGCGCGCCTCAGGCGGCGAGGTCGTAGGGCTTGATCTCGCCGGCGAGATACAGGTTGCGCGCCTTGGCGCGGCTGAGCTTGCCCGAGCTGGTGCGCGGCAGCGTACGCGGCGGGATCAGCTCCACGACGCAGTTCATACCGGTCACCGAGCGCACGCGGTCGCGGATCTCGTCGCGCAGCCGGAGGCGCTCGACCTCGTCGGAGCTGCGGCACTGCACCAGCACCGCGGGAGTCTCCTCGCCGCCGGGCGTGGTGATCGCGAAGGCGGCGATGTCACCCGCCTTGAAGCCGGGCAGCTGCTCCACCGCCCACTCGATGTCCTGCGGCCAGTGGTTGCGCCCGTTGATGATGATCATGTCCTTGGCGCGGCCGACGATGAAGATGTAGCCGCCGGACATATAACCCATGTCGCCGGTGTCGAGCCAACCGTCGATCAGGCACGCCTCGGTCGCGCCGGGGTCTCGGAAATAGCCGACCATCACGCTCGGCCCGCGGCACCACACTTTGCCGATCGCGCCGTCGGGGAGCGGCGTGCCGTCCTCCTCGCGCACCTCGACCTGCATGTCGCGCACCGGCTTCCCGCAATTGACGATCGCGCGGTAGCGCTGCGGCCGGTCCTCACCGTGCTGCATGCCCGAGAGCTCGGTCTCCTCGACCAGCTCGACGCGGATGCCCTCGCCGGGGGGCATCAGCGAGACCGCCAGCGTCGCCTCGGCGAGGCCGTAGCTCGGGAGGAAGGCGGTCGCCTGGAAGCCGGCGTCGGCGAAGGCGTCGACGAAGGCCTGCATCACGTCGGGCCGGATCATGTCGGCGCCGTTGCCCGCGACGCGCCAGCGCGACAGGTCGAAGCGGTCGGACGCCTTGGTCTGGCTCGAGATGCGGCGCGCGCATATGTCATAGCCGAAGGTCGGCGAGTAGCTCAGCGAGGTGCCCGGATTGCGGCTGATCAAGTCGAGCCACGACAGAGGCCGGCGCGCGAAGTCCTCGGTCTTGAGATAGTCGGTCGAGACCTGGTTGGCGACCGGGGAGAGGAAGCAGCCGACCAGCCCCATATCGTGGTACCATGGCAGCCATGAGACGCAGCGATCGGTCTCGATGATCTGCACGCCGTGCGCGTGCGCGGCGAGGTTGCTCAGCAGCGCGCGATGCGTGATCGCCACCCCGTGCGGGAAACGCGTCGATCCGCTGGAATATTGCAGGTAGCAGACATCGTCCGCTGTGCTCGCGGGCAGCGCCGCCTCGGGATCGGGTTGGGTCGCGAACTCGATCCAGTCGACCCCGCGCACGCCGGACGCCTCGGCCGCGGCACCCGCCATCTGCGCCAGGTCGGGTGGGAAGACGAGCATGACGGGGTCGCAGCTGGCGAGTTGGACGCGGAGCTGGTCGATGTAGGAATCGCGGCCGCCGAACGAGGTCGGCAACGGGAGCGGTACCGGCCAGGCGCCGGCGAGCACTGCGCCGAAGAAGAGCGCGGCGAACTCGGCGCTGGTCTCGGCCACCAGCGCGACGCGGTCGCCCGGCGTGACCCCGGCCGCGATCAGGCGAAAGGCGCAGGCGCGCGCGTCGTCGAGCAGCGCGGTGAAGCCATAAGCGCGCACCAGCGTGCCGCGCGCGTCGTGGAAGTTAAGGCCACGGCCGCCCCGTGCGGCATAGTCGAGCGCCTCGCCCAGCGTCGCGAAATCCGCGAAGCGGCGCGGCAGCGGATCGGCCGTCGGCGTCGGTCGCGTCTGGGGGGCAATCGGGGCGATGTCGGTCGTCATCCTGTGTTCCTGTCGCAGCGGTCACGCCGGTGCAATAGTTAAGCGGTTAAAGGCGTACTTTGGCCGAGCGTTCAAAATCGGCTGTCAGTGTGGCACAAACATGGCCGTGTCGCTCTCCTCTACCACCCGCCGCCGCCCGCCGCCGCTCGACCAGGCGGGGCTCGAACGGCTCGCGCTCCGCTACGTTGAGCGATTCGCGACCACGCGCGGCAAGCTCAGCGCCTATCTCACGCGCAAGATCCGCGAGCGCGGCTGGGAAGGCGAGCCGGCCGATCCGGACGGCGTGGCGGAGCGGATGGCGGCGCTCGGCTACGTCGACGATCGCGGCTTCGCCGAGCAGAAGGGCGCCGCTTTGGGTCGGCGCGGCTATGGCGCGCGCCGCGTCGCCGAGACGCTGCGTGCCGCCGGGCTCGATGCGGCGGATGCGGCCCCCGTCCTGGCGCAGGCGCAGGAGGGCGCGCTGGAGAGCGCGCTGCGGCTCGCCCGGCGCAAGCGGATCGGGCCATTCGCCGAGACACCGGCCGACGCGGCCCAGCGCGCGCGCCAGCTCGGCCAACTGCTGCGGGCCGGTCACGCGCCGCCGTTGGCGCGCCGCATCGTCGAGGCCCGACCCGGCGCGATTCTGGACGAGGAATGAACGATCGACGCTTGCCAAGCCTCATTGTGCAGTGCACCGATAGTGGAGCGTTAACGCTGCAACACGGCGAAGAAGGGGACGACGGCGCGACGTGCGAGACGAGGCTTCCGCGACCGCCGGCGATCCGCACGATCCGGCCGGACTGCCGACGGCTGACGCCGCTTCGGTAGCGGTATCGGGCGTTCTCAAATGGTTCGACGCGACGCGCGGGTTCGGCTTCATCGTCGCGGACGATCCCTCGAAGGGCGATATCCTGCTTCATTTCAGCGTCCTCCAGGCGTTCGGCCGCCGCACCCTGCCCGAGGGGACGCGGGTCAGCGGCACCGCGATTCAGGGGCAGCGCGGCTGGCAGGCGGTGACGATCGCCGAGATCGATCTCAGCGTCGCGTCGGAGTCGATGCGCGACCGCGACCGCGCGCGCGTCGATCCCACCGCGCTCGCCGATGAGGCGGGGGAGTGGGAGGAGGTCACCGTCAAATGGTTCAACCGCATCAAGGGTTATGGCTTCCTGGTCGCACTCGAGCGGCCGGGCGATATCTTCGTCCACATGGAGACGCTGCGCCGTGCCGGGGTCGCGGAGGCGCAGCCCGACCAGCGGCTGCGCGCGCGCATCATCCAGGGACGCAAGGGGCCGCTGGCGGTCGCGGTGGCGGTGATCGAATGAGCCGCGCCGCGCTGCCGCTGATCTTGGGGCTGCTGCTCGCCGCGTGCGGGCGCGGTGTTCCCGACACGGCGCCCTCGGCGTCCCCTTCCGCCATGACCAGTGAGACAGCCAGCCCGCAGCGCCGCACGGTGCCGGTGACGATCCAGAGCGGCGGCAAGCGCCACACCTTCCGCGCCGAGGTCGCCGAGACGGCGGCGCAGCAGGCGCAGGGACTGATGTTCCGCACCGATCTGCAGCCCGACGACGCGATGCTGTTCGCGCCCTATCCCGCCGGCGGGGGCGCGCCACAGGTGGCGGACTTCTGGATGAAGAACACGCCGCTGTCGCTCGACATCCTCTTCATCCGCGCGGACCACAGCATCGCCGCGATCGCGCCGAGCGCGACGCCGCTCTCGGAAGCGAAGGTGAGCTCGGGCGAGCCCGTCGCGGCGGTGCTCGAGCTGGTCGGCGGGCGCGCCGCCGCGCTCGGCATCAGCGTGGGCGATCGAGTGAGCTGGTGACCTTCTAGATCCTCCCCGGCACGGGGAGGGGGACCGCCGGCGAAGCCGGTGGTGGAGGGGGCTTTCCTCGCAGCGCAGCGCCTGCGGAAGCCCCCCTCCACCACGCCCTTCGGGCGCGTGAGGGCTTTGGCGTGCCCTCGACACGCCAAGATCGTGTCCGGGGGACACGATCTCGCCCACACGCCCCCTCCCCGCCAGCGGGGAGGATTAGCTTTACGACACCCGCCAGGCATTGAACCGCGCCCGCGGGCCGGGTAAGCGCGGGTCACCATGGGCATCAACCTCAATCCTTTCACCTGGTGGAACGGCGCCAGCTGGGGCACCATCCTCGGGCTGCGCGGCAAGCGCCAGGTCGGCGAGGACTCGCTCGGCAACACCTATTGGGAAGGTGGCCGTGACACCGCGGGCAACCCGCGCCGCTGGGTGATCTACGCCGGCGCCAACGACGCCAGCCGCGTGCCGCCCGAGTGGTTCAGCTGGCTCCACCACCAGGTCGACGGCACGCCCGACCAGAACCTGCCGCCACCGCGGCAGTGGCAGAAGCCGGCGGTGCCCAATCTCACCGGCACCGCGCTGGCCTATCGCCCGCAGGGCGCGCTGGAGAAGGGCGGCCAGCGCGCCTCGGCCACCGGCGACTATGAGGCGTGGAGCCCCGACGCGTGAGGCGCGGGCTCGCGCTCGGCGGGCTGTTAGTGGTGGCGGCGGCGGCGGCCTGGGCGGGCCTGGGCTGGCGCGGCGCACGCCACGGTGCCTCGCCGGCCGTGAGCACCGCGCTGCCCGCGCCGACGGGTGCGCCCGCACCGCGCGCCTCGGACGAAGTGTCGCTCGACTCGCAGGACGATCCGGTCGACCTCGGCGCCACCCCGATGGCGCAGCGCGTCGCGGTGCTGGGCCTGCTCAACAAGCGCAACGGCATCAGCCGCGACATCACGCTGAAGCCCGGTCAGGCCGTGCGCGCTGGCGACGTGATCGTGCGGCTGCGCGCGTGCGAGCAGACCGCGCCGTGGGAGCCCGAGCCGCTCACCGGCGCCTTCGTCCAGCTCGACGTCCGCGCGGTCGAGGGCGGGTGGCGCCGCGCCTTCTCGGGCTGGCTCTACAAGGAGCGGCCCGCCGCCAACGTGGTGATCCACCCGGTCTACGACGTCTGGACCAAGAGCTGCGCGATGACCTTCCCGGGCACCCCGCCGTCCGCGCCGGCCGCGGCGTCCAAGGCGCCGAAGGCGCCGGCGCCTGCCGCCTCGGCCAGCGCGGCGGGGGATGAGCCCGCCCCCGCCGACGAGGCGGTCGAAGAGAGCGCCGCGCCCAGCAACGTCATGTAGTCGGCGCGCGGCACCTCGATCGCGCCGAGCGAGGCGAGGTGGTCGGTCATGAACTGGCAGTCGAGCAGCGTGAAGCCGCCCGCGCGCAGCCGCGCCACCAGCGCCGCGATCGCCACTTTCGAGGCGTTGGGCACGCGGCTCACCATGCTCTCGCCGAAGAAGGCGCGGCCGAGCGCGAGGCCGTAGAGCCCGCCGACCAGGGTCTCGCCGTCCCAGCACTCGACCGAGTGCGCCAGGCCGAGCCCGTGCAGGCGAACGAACGCCTGCTCGATCGAGGCGTTGATCCAGGTATCGGGACGGTCCTCTGCGCTCTCGGCGCACAAGGCGATGATCGCGGCGAAGGCTTGGTCGGCGGTGACGCGGAAGCGGTCGCCCGCGATCACCTTGCGCAGCGAGCGCGAGAGATGGAACCCGTCGAGCGGCAGGATCGCGCGGCGGCGCGGCTCGACCCAATAGACCTCCTCGGCGTCGCGGCTGTCCGCCATCGGGAAGACCCCGACCGAATAGGCGCCCAGCAGCAGCGACGGGTCGAGCGGCTCGCTCAAGCGCAGCGCTGCTCCACGATGCGCCACAGCTGCGCGAAGGCCTTGGCCGCGACGCTGTTCGGGGCGGCGACGCCGACCGGCAGCCGCTTGGCGGTGGCCGCCTCGATCGCGCTGGCGGCGGGGAGGGCGGGCCAGTCGGCGTGCTGCCCTACCGCGGCGACGTGGAGCGCGCGGCGGCGATCGACCATGTTGTGGACCGGCAGGATCGCGACCTGGCCGCCGAACTGGCGCTCGATCGTGGCGTAGGCGCGCTGCGAGAAGGCCGAGGGCACCACCGGCACCACGATCAGGTCGGCGGCGCGCGCGACCTGGTCGGCGGTCTCGGTCAGCCCGGGTGGGCAGTCGAGGATGACATGGTCGTGGTCGCCCAGGTCGGCGATCAGCCTGCGCAGCCGCTTCTTCTTGTCGAGCTCGCGAAACAGGTGGTTGAGGTCGCGCAGCGAGGCGTCGGCGGGCAGCAGCTCGAGCCGGTCGAAGCGCGTGCGCGTGATCAGTCGCTCGGGATCCACGTCGCGCGAGAACAAGGCCTGCGCCCGGTCGTGCGCGGCGCCCTCGCCGAGCACCCAGCTCGAGGCGGCCTGGGGATCGAGGTCCCATAGCAAGGTGCGTCGCGCCGACAGCGTGGCCGCGCACCAGGCGAGATTGACCGCCAGCGTCGACTTACCGACGCCGCCCTTCAGGCTGTAGATCGCGATGGTTGCCATAAGCGTCGGACGCTAGGGGCGGCCGCGACGTGCGGCAAGGATTGATCGAGGTGAGGCGCCGGCGCTCTCCGCGAGACGCGCCGGCGCGATTCAGCTCAGGCGTGGCAGGAGAGTGCGCCCTTGCCGGGGCGGGTGAGAGTGACCTCGGTCGGCGTGCCGGTCAGCTTCCAGCCGCCGTCGGCGCTCAGCGGCGCCTCGCCGCCCTCGCCCTTCAGCATCGTCGGCGTGCCGTTCTTCTCGGTGCGCACCACCGCCTGCTTGTCGCCGGTGAAGAAGGTCACGTAGACGAGGCTGCCGTCCTTGCAGCGCATCGTCTTGTCCGCCTTGATCGCGGGCGGCAGCTCGACGGGCGCGGCGTTGGCCAGCTGCGACGCCATCGGATCGGGGTTGGAATCGAGAACCTGCTTGGACGGCTCGGAATTACACGCTGCGAGCGCGAACAAGGAGGCGGCGAGGGGGAGGAAAGCGAGCTTTTGCATAGGTCCGCACGCTTCGCGCATGCGGAAAAGGTCGTCAACCCTGTCATACTAAAGTCATTATATCATCGACCCATTTCGGTAGCGCTCACTCGTGAAATTCGGACAGCTCGGGGATTCGCCCGAACGCGATCTTCGAGCCGACGCGATCGATCCGCCCGCCGCCCAGCGGGCCGACCGACACGGCGTTGCGCCCGAACCGCTCGTTGATCCGGTCCATCGCGCGGCTCAGCGCCAGCGTGCGGGTCTCGCGCGCGAGCGGGTCGTCGGGGTCCAGCGCGGCGAACAGCGAGCCCTGTTCACCCGCGACCGGCTCGATCTCGGCCAACGTCACACCGATCATGCGGCAGCCGCTGCGATGCGCCGCGCCCGCCGCGCGCAGCCGCGGGAAGAGCGAGTCGAGCCGCGCCAGCACCACGAAACTGTCCTGCGTCGCCGGCAGCTTGACGCTCGCGCGCCACTTGCTCTTGTCGTCCTCGAAGCGCGCGTGGAGCACCAGCAGCCGCGCGCGATAGCCTTTGCGACGCAGCCGGCTGGCGGCCTTGAGCGCGAGCCGCCGCGCGGTCAGCCGCACCGACTCATAGTCGCGGTGGCGCGGGGAGAGCACGTGGCTGTGCCCGATCGTGCGGCTCTGCGTGGCCTTCTCGGGCAGGTCGACGCCGTGGAGCAGGTACCAAAGCCGGTCGCCATCACTGCCGCCCCAGGCCTGGCCGGCGTCGCGCGGGCGGCGCGCGAGCAGCTGGCGGATGTCGTTGACACCGTCGCGCGCCAGCCGTCGCTCCATGTTGGGACCGATCCCGGCGATGTCGCGCAGCTTGAGCGGGTACAATGCCTCGGGCAGCGAGTCCGCCTCGAACACCACCAGCCCGTCGGGTTTCTGCAGATCGGACGCGAGCTTGGCGAGCAGGCGGTTGGGCGCGAGCCCGATCGAGCAGGTGAGAACATCGCCCACCGCGGCGGCGAGCCCGCGCTTGATCCGCCCGGCCAGCGCCATCGCGGCGTCGCGGCCATTCTCATTGTCGAGCAGCCGGCACGCCACCTCGTCGATCGAGCAGACCCGCGTCACCGGCACGTGGCGCTCGACCTCGGCGACGATGCGGTGGTGATAGGCGACGTAGAGCTCGTGCCGCGCCGGCGTGACGACCAGGTCGCGGCACTTGCGCTTCGCCTCCCACACCGGCGTGCCGGTCGAGATGCCGTACCGCTTGGCCTCGCGCGACGCCGCGATCGCGACGGTGGTGTCGCTGCCGACCGGCGCGACGATCACCGGCCGCCCGCGCAGCGCGGGCTGCACCTGCTGCTCGACGCTGGCGAAATAGCTGTTCAGGTCGAGGAACAGCCAGCGCAGCGGTCGTGGGGGAAGGGTGAGATCGGCGCTGGGCACCGGCGGGCGACTCGCGAGAGGGAACGGATGAGGAACATGGCAGGTCGGAGGCGGTTTGGCGAGACCGCGGACCGCCGTGGCACGATCCGGCGATCGGGCGATGACGCCCGCCGCAGAGCGCGCTAGACCGGCGCCGCACCGCCCCATGCGCCGGACCGGACCGGCGATCGCCGCGGGCAGGGACGGTGGCTCTGTGGCACGGTATCACTCGCTCACCGCCGCGTTCGTCGCCGCCGTCATGATGACGGCCACCGGACAGGCGTCTGAGCGTGCCGATCCACGGGGGGCCACGCCGCTTCCGAAGGATGAGCGCGCCGGCCTCTGGCAGCCGAGCGACGGCGGCGAGCAGATCCCGCTCTGGCCCGCCACGATCCCGCTCGCCAAACCCGACAGCGGCGATCGTCCGGAAGGTACCGGCAACGGCACCGCGCTGGTCGGCGGGCGCCGCTGGCACTGGGCGAGCTATGTCACGCGGCCGACGATGACGCTGTACCGGCCCCGGGGGTCGAACAGCGGGACCGCGTTGCTGGTGCTGCCGGGCGGCGGCTTCGAGGTGGTCGCGATGGACCTCGAGGGCACCGAGATCTGCGCCTGGGCGGTCCGCCAGGGCATGACCTGCGCGGTGCTCAAATATCGCGTCCCGCAGGTCTGGCCGCGCGTGGCCGGGCAGCAGCGCCGCCCCGACGTGCTGCTCGGGCTCGAGGACGCGCAGCGCGCGATGAGCATCCTGCGCCAGCGCGCGGCGGCCTATGGCATCGATCCGCACAGGGTCGGCGCGGTCGGCTTCTCCGCCGGCGCGTATATCGCCGCCAACATGAGCAACACCGAGGCGCGCAGCTACGCGCCGACCGACGCCGCCGACGGCGCGTCGTCGCGCCCCGATTTCGCGGTGATCGCCTATACCGCGCGCATGCTCGACAACGGCAAGGGCCGGAACAATCTCGAGCTGCGGCCGTGGGTCACGATCAGCCCTCAGGCATCGCCGACGCTGATCCTCCACGCCATGGACGATCCGACCGACAACATCCGGCAGCCGCTCGCCTATGCACTAGCGCTCAATGACGCGGGCGTGCCGGTCGACCTGCGCGTCTACGCCAAGGGAGGGCACGCCTTCGGGCTGCGCCCGACGGCGGCGCCCGTGACGACGCAATGGCCCGGACAGGTGCGGCAGTGGCTGCACGATCGCGGCATGCTATGATCCGCACGCCGCACTGATCGGAGCCCGCCCGTGACACCGCGCACCTTCGCCGATTTCTGGCCTTATTACCTTCGCGAGCACGCGCGCCCGGCCACGCGCGCGCTCCACTACGCCGGCACCGCGCTCAGCTTCGCCGTCGCCGCGCCGGCGCTGGCGTTCGGCGGCTGGTGGTGGGCCGCGGTCCCGGCCGCGGGCTATGCCTTTGCCTGGGGTGCGCATCTCACGGTCGAGCGCAACCGCCCGGCGACCTTCCGCCAGCCGCTCTGGTCGCTGGTCGCCGATTACCGCATGTTCTTCCTGTGGTTAGTCGGCCGCCTCGCGCCGCACCTCGCCAAGGCCGGGGTCGCGTCGCGATAGATCTGCTCGCTTGCGCATTGCCCTCGGGCTGCGCATCTACCGCGCCATGCATATTACAAGCGACACGCTCGCGCTGATCGGCAACACGCCGCTCGTTCGGCTCAAGGGCCCGAGCGAGGCGACCGGCTGCGACATCTTCGGCAAGTGCGAGTTCACCAACCCGGGCGCGAGCGTCAAGGACCGCGCCGCTTTGTTCATCGTCGAGGACGCCGAGGCGCGCGGGCAGCTCCAGCCCGGCGGCACGATCGTCGAGGGGACCGCGGGTAACACCGGCATCGGGCTGGCGCTGGTCGCCAACGCCAAGGGCTATCGCACGATCATCGTGATGCCCGACACCCAGTCGAAGGAGAAGATGGACACGCTGCGCGCGCTCGGCGCCGAGCTGGTGACCGTCCCCGCCGCGCCCTATTCGAGCCAATATCATTTCGTCCACACCTCCCGCCGCATCGCCGAGGAGACGCCCGGCGCGATCTGGGCCAACCAGTTCGACAATATCGCGAACCGCCGCGCGCATATCGTCGGCACCGCCGAGGAGATCTGGGCGCAGATGGAGGGCCGGATCGACGGCTTCACCTGCGCGGTCGGCACCGGCGGCACCTTTGCCGGCGTGGGGCTGGGGCTCAAGGCCAAGGACGAGCGCGTCTGCATCGCGCTGAGCGACCCGCATGGCGCCGCGCTGTACGACTATTACGCCTGCGGTGAGCTGCGCTCGGAGGGCTCGTCGGTCGCCGAGGGGATCGGGCAGGGACGCATCACCGCCAATCTCGAGGGCGCGCCCGTCGACGCGCAGTTCCGCATCGCCGATCAGGAAGGCTTCGACTGGACCGAGCGGCTGCTGGCGGAGGAGGGGCTGTGCCTCGGCTTGTCGTCGGGGATCAACGTCGCCGGCGCGGTGCGCCTCGCGCGGCAGCTCGGGCCGGGCAAAAGGATCGCGACGATCCTGTGCGACACCGGCTTCCGCTATCTCTCGACGCTCTATGACCCGGCGTGGCTGGCGTCGAAGGGCCTGGTACGGCAGCGCCGTGACGGGTCGTGATCGACAGCGCCGCGACGATCGGTTAACGTCGCACGACGAGATGAAGGTTTCGCAGCGAAAGAAGGTGGCGGTCGAGCGCCAGCAGTCCGAACAGGCGCGGCAGCGCGTGCGGGTCGGCATGGTCGGGCTCGCCATGGTGGTATTGCTGATCGGCGTGGCGAGCGCGATCTTCTCGACGGTCGATCGGGAGCGCCCGGTCGCGGTCGCGGGCGCGGCGCAGCCCGCGGTCGTGGTCAACATGAGCGTGCCGGGTCCGATCCCCACCGTCACGCCGACCAACGAGCCGCTCGCCGAGCTCGGCGTCACCCCCAGCGCCGCCAACACCCCGCCGGCCGAGAAGCCCGCGCCGCACGCGCAGTGACGGACGGCGCGCCCGGCTGGGGGCGGCGGGAAGGAGCACGCGGAGGTGCGTCCCATCGGCTACCTTCAGCCGGGGTGATGCGGTCTGGCGCCACGCGCGATCGTCATGCCGGCTTGACCCGTCATCCATGGTGTCGCGAGTCCGACGATCATTGTGTCCGCGGCACGATAGATCCCGGCTCATGGCTGTGACGGCGGTCGTAGCGGGGGTGGCATCGTCGTCGGCGCGAGCGCCGTCTCGTGCCGGGAGGTGGGGCCATTCGCCGGTCGCCGCTCGCGAGCCGATGCACCTCGAAGCTGCTCTCGATCCCATCCTTATGACGTCCGTCTCCCGCCTTCTTGGATTCGTCCGGGGAGAAGCGGGGAAAGCCTGCCGCCACGCCTTCTCCGCGCCGATTCTTGGCAGCGCGAGCGCCCGCTCGCGCCCGCCGCCTCCATCGTAGCGCGCGGATCAGCCGAGAAAATCCGGTGTTTCCCCGGCTGTCCCCGAATATCCCTTCTCATCCCCGGGTAACCCTGATAGGTGTCGAGCACGACATTGGGGGCAGGACCACTGTTGTTTGCTGACAGCAACGTCGGCGGGCGGTGATGGCCGCTTGCCGAAACAGGAGGTCGTGCGCTCCGGGTGTGAGGTGGGCGTGACGGACAGGGTGGACTACCAGGGAAAGGGACTCGGTCTTGTCGACGACAAGGGCCGGGTCGCGATTCCCAACACCCTCCGCGCGATGCTCGCCAAGAACGCCCCTCGCGACGACGGCAAGGACGGCGGTACCGTCATCATCGCCCCGCATCCCGAGCACCGCTGCCTGATCGCCTACGATCCCGGCTTCGTGCCGTTCTGGAAGTCCCGGCTGGAGGCGCTCGACGCCGCGCAGTTCGAGCGCACCGGCAAGGTCGATTACAACATCCTCGATCGCGCCGGCGGCGCCGAGCCGCTGCCGTTCGACGGCTCGGGCCGCTTCATCATGCCCGCGTTCGAGCGCCGCTACGCGCGCATCGCGGGCGCGGCGGTGTTCCTCGGCGCGTTCAACTGGATCACGATCTGGGCGCCCAACATCCTGCTCGAGACCCCGGACATCGATCCGTTCCTCAAGGAATATGTCGAGTTCACCTGCGAGGAAAAGGGGATCGCGCTATGATGAGCGAGACCGCCCCGACGACCGGCCTGCCCCCCGGTCACGCCGTGGCGCCGCACGTGCCCGTGCTGCTCGCGCCCGTGCTCGCCGCGCTCGCCCCCGCCCCCGGTGAGCGCCACGTCGACGCGACCTTCGGCGCCGGCGGCTACACGCGCGCCCTGCTCGACGCGGGTGCCGAGGTGATCGCGTTCGACCGCGACCCCGACGCGGTTGCGACCGGGCGCGCGCTCGCGGCCGACGCGCCGCGGCTGACGATGGTCGCCGCCACCTTCTCGGCGCTCGCCGAGGAGCTGGAGACGCGCGGCCTCGCGCCGGTCGACGGCGTGACGATGGACATCGGCGTCTCCTCGATGCAGCTCGACCGGCCCGAGCGCGGCTTCTCCTTCCAGGGCGACGGCCCGCTCGACATGCGGATGAGCCAGGAAGGCCCGTCCGCCGCCGACTTCCTCAACACCGCCGACGAGGAGGCGATCGCCGACGTGCTCTACCGCTACGGCGAGGAGCCCAAGTCGCGCCGGATCGCGCGCGCGGTGGTGGCGGCCCGCCCGCTGACCACGACCGCGCAGTTCGCCTCCGTGGTGCGCCGCGCGCTCGGTCATCGTCCGCACGACAAGAAGGACCCCGCGACGCGGGCCTTCCAGGCGGTGCGGATCCACGTCAACGGCGAGCTGGACGAGCTGGAGCGCGGCCTCGCCGCGGCGGAGCGCGTGCTGCGCCCCGGCGGCCGGCTCGCGGTGGTGAGTTTCCACTCGCTCGAGGACCGCATCGTCAAGCGCTTCCTGCGCGATCGCGCGGGCGCGGCACCGGGCGGCTCGCGCCACCTGCCGGCGGCGGCGCCGCCGCGCGCGGCGACCTTCGAGATGATCGGGCGCGCGCAGCGCGCCGACGAGACCGAGCTGGCGGCGAACCCGCGCGCCCGCTCGGCGACATTACGCGCGGCACGGCGGACGGCGGCGACGGCTTGGGTAGGGGAGGCGTGAGGATGGCGGCGGTATATCGGTTGAAGGGGCTGGGCTGGCTCACCAGCTGCGCGATGGTCGCGATCGGCTTCTACCTCGTCTCCTCGCAGGTGGCGGCCGAGCGCAAGCGCGTGGAGCAGCTCGACCGCAAGATCGTCGGCGCGGAGCGCGACATCCGCGCGCTCGAGACCGAGTTCGACGTGCGCGCCAACCTCGCCCAGCTCGAGCGCTGGAACGGCGACACGCTGGCGCTGACGGTGCCGACCGCGGCGCAGTTCGTCCGCGACGAGGCCGCGCTCGCCTCCCTGTCGCCCAACCAGCCGGTGCCCGCGCCGCTGCCGGGCGCCGCCGCGCCGGTGCAGACCGCGCAGCTGATCGTCCCCGCCGCCGCGACCGCCGTCACCGCCTCTGCCGCTCCCGCTCCCGCCGCTCCCGCCACCGTCCGGACCGCGGCCGCCGCGCCGGTCACGACAGTGAAGGTCGCGGCGGCCAAGCCGGTCGCCGCTGCCCGCCTGACCCCGGCGGTGGTGGCGGCGGCCGCACCTGGCCCGAACGCCCCCGCCACACGCGCCGCGAAGGTGGCGATGCTCGATCGCGCGCTGCTGAGCGAGACCACCGTCGGCGACCTGCTCAGCCGCGCCCGCACCGAGCGCGGTCGCCTGCGGTGACTGCCCTCGTCGCCCGTCCGGTCCGCGGCGTGCGCGCGGGCGACCAGCGCCAGCAGCTGCTCGCCACGCAGCACCTGCGGCTGATGGTGCTGATGCTGCTGTTCGTCGCGGGCGTGCTGGTGGTGATCGGGCGGCTGACGCTGCTCGGCGTCGTCGCGGGCAGCGAACGCGGCGCCAGCGTCGCGGCGGCGGTGCCGCGCGGCGACATCGTCGATCGCAACGGCGCCCCGCTCGCGCGCACGATCGACGCCTGGACGATCGGCGTCCATCCCAAGAAGCTGATCGGCGACCCGTCCGAGGTCGCGCGCAAGCTCGCCGAGCTGATGCCCGAGAAGGGCGACCAGTCCTGGTTCTACGCGCAGATCACCAAGCCGGTGAGCTTCACCTATCTGCAGCGCCGCGCCAGCCCTGCGCTGGTCGAGGCGGTGAACGCGATCGGCGAGCCCGGCATCGTGTTCGAGCGCGAGACGCAGCGGCTCTACCCGCAGAGCACGCTGGCCGCGCACGCGCTGGGCTTCATCAGCGGCGGCCATGGCATGAGCGGGATCGAGCGCGCGCTCGACGAGCGCCTCACCAACCCGGCCACGATCGGCCAGCCGGTCGCGCTGTCGCTCGACACCCGTGTCCAGGCCGCGCTGGAGAGCGAGCTCGGACGCGCGATGACCACCTTCTCTGCACGAGGGGGGGGCGGCATCGTGCTCGACGTCCACACCGGGGAGGTGCTGGCGATGGTATCGCTGCCGACCTTCAACCCCAACCGCGTCGGCATGTCGGGCACCGACCAGCTGCGCAACCTGACCACGCAGAGCGTGTTCGAGCTCGGCTCGACCTTCAAACCGATCACCATGGCGACCGCGATCGACACCGGCGTGGTCACCTCGATGAACGCGCGCTTCGACGCCACCCACCCGCTCCAGGTCGGCCGCTACACGATCCACGACGAGCGCGGTGACCCGAAGCGCTGGCTCAATATGGCGGAGACGCTGATCTACTCGTCGAACGTCGCCACCGCGCGCGTCGCCGATGAGGTAGGACAGCAGCGGATGGAAACGATGTTCCGCAAGCTGGGGTTCGATACCCGCCCGGACATCGAGATCCGCGAGAAGGGCCGGCCGCTGTGGCCGCGATACTGGGCGCGCACGACGACGATGACGACGGCCTTCGGCCACGGCATCGCGGTGACCCCGCTTCATCTCGCCAACGCTTATGCCGCGCTGGTCAACGGCGGCACGTGGCGCCCCGCGACCTTGCTCAAGCTGCAGCCCGGCCACGCACCGGTCGGTCGCCGCGTGATCAGCGAGGCGACCAGCGCGCGGATGCGGCAGATGCTGCGGCTGGTCGTGATGCGCGGCACCGGGCGCAAGGGCGACGCACCGGGATATCGCGTCGGCGGCAAGACGGGGACCGCGGAGGCGGCGGTGGCGGGCGGCTACGACCGGTCGCGCAACGTCGCCACCTTCGTCGCGGCCTTTCCGATGGATGAGCCGCGCTACGTCGTGCTGGCGATGCTCGACTCGCCGCAGGGCACCAAGGAGACGGGCGGGTGGAAGACCGCGGCGTGGAACGCCGCCCCGGTCGTGGGGCGCACGATCGCGCGGGTCGGCTCCCTGCTCGGCGTGATGCCCGACGACCATCGCGACGTGGACGTCTCGGACATCCTGCCGACATTGTGGCAGGGCGACGATGCGCCCAAGAGCGGCGGCCAGTGAGGCGCGCGCGATGAGGCTCTCCGCGCTTCTCGGCCATGACGCGCCGGTCGCCGCCGACGCGACCGTCACCGGCTTCGCGATCGACCACCGCAAGGTCGCGCCGGGCAACGTCTTCGGTGCCTTCCAGGGACTGCGCGTCAACGGCGAGGATTATATCGACGCCGCGATCGGGGCCGGCGCGGTGGCGGTGGTGGCGCGACCCGGCGCGCACGTCGACGGCGCCGCCCATGTCGCGGACGACAATCCGCGCGAGGCCTTCGCCCGGCTCGCGGCGCGTTTCTACGCGCCCTTTCCGACCACCGCGGTCGCGGTGACAGGGACCAACGGCAAGACCTCGACGGTCGAGATGACGCGCCAGCTGTGGCGCATGGCCGGCGAACACGCCGCCTCGATCGGCACGCTCGGCGTCACCACCGCCGACGAGCGGGTCGTCACCGGGCTGACCACGCCCGACGTGGTCACCTTCCTGTCGAACGTCGCCGGGCTGGCGCGCGAGGGGGTCACCCATCTCGCCTTCGAGGCGTCGAGCCACGGCCTCAGCCAGTTTCGCACCGAGGGCTTGCCGGTGCGCGCCGCCGCTTTCACCAACCTTGGCCGCGACCATCTCGACTATCACGGCGACATGGCGGCCTATTTCACCGCCAAGCTGCGGCTGTTCGCGCAGGTGTTGAGCGACGACGGCAGCGCCGTGGTCTGGGCCGACGACCCGCAGTCCGAGCGAGTCATCGACATCGCGCGCGAGCGCGGCAACCGTGTCCTCACCGTCGGCGAGCACGGCGACGACCTGCGGCTGGTCGAGCGCGTGCCGACCCTGCTCGGCCAGGGGCTGGTGGTCCGCGCCGGCGGGGTCGACCATCGCGTCCAGCTGCCGCTGATCGGCGGCTATCAGGCGGCCAACGCGCTGATCGCGGCGGGGCTGGTGATCGCCACCGGCGGCGACGTCGCGGCGACGATCGCGGGGCTGGCGCGGCTCCAGCCGGTGCGCGGGCGGCTCGAGCGCGCCGCGATCACGGCGAGCGGCGCGCCGGTCTATGTCGACTATGCACACACGCCCGACGCGATCGAGGCGGCCTGCGCGGCGCTGCGCCCGCACGTCGCGGGTCGGCTGATCCTGGTGGTGGGCGCGGGCGGCGACCGCGACCGCGGCAAGCGCGAGCCGATGGGGCAGGTGGCGGCGGCCGCGGCGGACGTGGTGATCGTCACCGACGACAACCCGCGCTCGGAGGATCCCGCCGCGATCCGCGCCGATCTGCTCCGAGGCGCACCCGGCGCGCGCGAGATCGGCGACCGCCGCGCCGCGATCGCGGCGGCGCTGCGCGAGGCGGCGGCGGGCGACATCGTGTTGATCGCGGGCAAGGGGCACGAGCAGGGCCAGATCGTCGGCGACCTGGTGCTGCCGTTCGACGACGTCGCGGTCGCGCGTGAGATGGCGGCGTGAGCGGGATGGTGGTCGTGCAGATGCCGCGGGCATGGTGGAGGGGGCGCGCCGCGCGTGCTGCCGCGCGTGGCGGTAGCTTGTCTGCCGCGCTCCCTGACTTTCACCCGCATCGTCCGCTAGAAGCGTTCCGTATGCCGCATCCCCCCTCCACCACGTTTTCGGCGCGGTCCCCCTCCCCATGCTGGGGAGGATTGTCATGACGCTCTGGACCTCGTCCGACATCGCCGCTGCCACCGGCGGCACTTCCTCTGCCGGCTTCACCGCCGACGGTGTCGCCTTCGACTCGCGCGAGGTCGGCGAGGGGGACCTGTTCGTCGCGCTCGCGGGCGAGCAGAGCGACGGCCACCGCTTCCTCGACCAGGCGTTCGCGCAGGGCGCGGCCGGCGCGATCGTCTCGCGCGAGTCCGCGCACCCGGCGGTGCGCGTCGCGGACACGTTCGGCGCGCTCGAGGCGCTCGCCCGCGCCGCCCGCGCGCGGGTCAAAGGCAAGGTGATCGGCGTCACCGGCTCGGTCGGCAAGACCTCGACCAAGGAGGCGCTGTTCGCCGCGCTCGACCGCTCGCCCAGCCGGCGCGCGCATCGTTCGGTGAAAAGCTACAACAATCACACCGGCGTGCCGCTCAGCCTCGCGCGCATGCCCGCCGACAGCGACTATGCGGTGCTGGAGATGGGGATGAACCATCCCGGCGAGCTGGCGCACCTGACCACCCTGGTGCGCCCGCACGTCGCGATCGTCACCGCGATCGCGCCGGCACACACCGAGTTCTTCCCCGACGAGAGCGCCATCGCCGACGCCAAGGGCGAGATCTTCCGCGGGCTGGAGCCCGGCGGCATCGCGATCGTCCCCTACGACAGCCCGCATCGCGACCGGCTGATCGCGGCGGCGCACCCTTATGCGGGCAAGATCGTCACCTTCGGGCTCGACAAGCGCGCCGACGTCCACGCCGCGGAGGTGATGCCGTCGCCGCGCGGCGGCACCTTCGTCGGCGCGCGGGTCGGCGCGCGCGAGCTGAGCATGACGATCGCGCAGCCCGGGCAGCACTGGGTGTCGAACGCGATGGCGGTGCTCGCCGCGGTCGACGCGGTCGGCGCCGACCTCGCGCTCGCCGGCCTCGCGCTGGGCGAGCTCGGCGGGCTGGCCGGGCGCGGCGCGCGGCGCGACGTCGCGGCGGGGGACGGCCGCGCGCTGCTGATCGACGAGAGCTATAACGCCAACCCCGCCTCGATGCAGGCGACGCTGGCGGTGCTGGCGCAGGAGCCCGGGCGCCACGTCGCGGTGCTGGGCGAGATGCGCGAGCTCGGCGACGGCTCGGCGGCCTATCACGCGGCGCTCGGCCCGGCGGTGGTGGCGGCGCGCGTCGAAACGGCCGTGCTGGTCGGCGAGGCGATGGCGCCGCTCGCGCAGGCGCTTGAGGGGCAAGTCGATTTCGTCCATGTGCGCGATGCCGCCGCGGCGCTGGACCAGGTCCGTGCCCTGCTCCGTCCGGGAGACGCGGTGCTCGTCAAGGGATCGAACGGGGTCGGGCTGTCGCGGCTGGTCGCCGCGCTCGCCGGCAAGGTGGATTGAGTGCTGTACTGGATCGCGCAGCTTCTCGGGTTCGAGGGCGGCTTCAATCTCATCCGCTATCAGTCATTCCGCGCCGGCGCGGCGGTCGCGACCGCGCTGCTGATCGGCCTGATCATCGGCCCCCGCTTCATCGGCTGGCTGCGCGTGCGCCAGGGCAAGGGCCAGCCGATCCGCCTCGACGGCCCGCAGACCCACCTCGCCAAGCGGGGCACGCCGACGATGGGCGGCCTGATGATCCTCACCAGCCTGGTGCTGTCGGTGATGGTGTGGATGGACCTGCGCAACCCGTTCGTCTGGGCATGCCTGTTCGTCACCCTGGGGTTCGGCGCGATCGGGTTCCTCGACGACTATGACAAGGTCCGCAAGGCCAGCACCGCGGGGGTGTCGGGTCGGACGCGGCTGCTGATCGAGTTCGCCATCGCCGGCATCGCGGCCTGGATCATCATGCAGGAGAACGGCACCGGGCTCTATTTCCCGTTCACCAGCCGCTATTACGTCGACCTGGGCTACTTCTACCCGATCTTCGCCGCCTTCACGATCGTGGCGTTCGGCAACGCTGTGAACCTCACCGACGGGCTCGACGGGCTGGCGACCATGCCCGTGATCATCGCCTCGGTCGCCTTCATGCTGATCGTGTATCTCGCGGGCAACGTGAAGTTCGCCGATTACCTCGGCATCCCGCACGTGCCGCGGGCGGGCGAGTTGGCGATCTTCTGCGGCGCGGTGATCGGCGGCGGCCTTGCCTTCCTGTGGTACAATGCGCCACCCGCGGCGGTGTTCATGGGCGACACCGGCAGCCTCGCGCTCGGCGGCGCGCTGGGGACGATCGCGGTGGTGGCGCACCATGAGATCGTGCTCGGCATCATCGGCGGGCTGTTCGTGGTGGAGGCGCTCAGCGTCATCATCCAGGTGTTCTGGTACAAGCGTACCGGCAAGCGCATCTTCCGCATGGCGCCGATCCACCACCATTTCGAACAGCTCGGCTGGAGCGAGCCGACGGTGGTGATCCGCTTCTGGATCATCGCTCTGGTGCTGGCGCTCGCCGGCCTGTCGACGTTGAAGCTGCGGTGAGGGCGATGTCGTCATCGCCCTCACCGCACCCCGGCGCAGGCCGGGGTCCAGAACAATGATCGTCTCGCGCGCCTGGACCGGGAAACATTATGCGGTGCTCGGGCTCGCACGCTCGGGCGCCGCGGCTGTGCGCGCGCTGCTCGCCGCCGGCGCGCGGGTGACGGCGTGGGATACGGACGAGGCGAAGCGCGACTCACTCTTTTCGCTTCCCCATACTGGGGACGATCTCAGGATCGCCGACCTCGCCACCCTCGATCTCGCCACCTTCGATGCGCTCGTGGTCTCTCCCGGCGTACCGCTCAACACGCACCCGCTCGCCGGCGCGGCGCGTGACGCGGGCGTTCCGATCGTCGGCGACATCGAGCTGTTCGCGCAGGCCCGCGCCGACCTGCCGCCGCATCAAGTGGTCGGCATCACCGGCACCAACGGCAAGTCGACCACCACCGCGCTCGTCTACCACCTGCTCGACACCGCCGGCGTGCCCGCGCGGATGGGCGGCAACATCGGCCTGCCGGTCCTCGCGCAGGCGCCGCTGCCCGCGGGCGGGGTCTATGTGCTCGAGCTGTCGAGCTACCAGATCGACCTGACGCAGACGCTCGACTGCGACGTCGCGGTGCTGCTCAACGTCACGCCCGACCATCTCGACCGCTACGCCGGCTTCGAGGACTATGCCGCGAGCAAGGCGCGGCTGTTCGCGATGCAGTCGCCGCACCATCGCGCGGTGATCGGCATCGGCGACGCCGCCTCGGCTGCGATCGCGCGGTGCTTCGCGCATCGCGGTGAGACGATCACGACGATCGCGCCGGGCACGCCGCTCGATCAGTCGCGTTGGCCCTCGCTGCAGGGGCCGCACAACGCGCAGAACGCGCTCGCCGCGATCGCGGTGGCGGAGGCGCTGGGCCTCGATCGTGCCGCGATTGAGGCGGGGCTGGAGACCTTCAACGGCCTGCCGCATCGGATGGAGCGGGTGGCGACGCTGGGCGGGGTCACCTGGATCGACGACAGCAAGGCGACCAACCCGGAGAGCACCGCCCCCGCGCTCGCCGCTTTCCCGCGCGTCCATTGGATCCTCGGCGGGCGCGCCAAGGGCGATGACCTCGACGCCTGCGCGCCGCACTTCGGCAACGTGGTACGCGCCTATACGATCGGCGAGGCCGGCCCGCGCTTCGCCGCGCTGCTGCGCGACCGCGTGCCCGTCGCCGAGGCGGAGACGCTGGAGCGCGCGGTGCGGATCGCCGCGGCCGAGGCAAGACGCGGCGAGGTGGTGCTGCTGTCGCCGGCCGCCGCCTCGTTCGATCAGTTCCGCGACTACGAGCATCGCGGTACCGTGTTCCGCGCGGCAGTGGAGGCGCTGGCATGACCGACGTGAGCAGGGCACAGCGCGCGGGGCTGAAGGGGCGGGGTGGTCGCGGCGACCCGTCGCCGCTCGGCACCTGGTTCTGGGACATCGACCGCGTGCTGCTGCTGCTCGCGCTGTTCCTCATCGCGATCGGGCTGATCGCGGTCGCGGCAGGGTCGCCGGCGAGCGCGTCGCGCTACTCGGGCGAGCATCTCAAGTTCGCGCCGCTGCATTATTTCTGGCGCCAGCTGCTGTGGGCGGGCGTGTCGCTGCCGGTGCTGTTCGGCGTGTCGATGCTGCCGGTCACGGTGGCGCGGCGCATGTCGCTGATCGGCGCGGCGGTGTGTGTGGCGCTGCTGATGATCGTGCCCTTCGCGGGGGTGATGGTGAACGGCGCGCGGCGCTGGATCGGCTTCGGCTTCGCGCAGTTCCAGCCGTCCGAGTTCCTCAAGCCCTTCTTCGTCGTCGCGGTGGCGTGGCTGCTGTCGCTCAAGTCCCGCGACGAGGAGCTGCCGGTGACGATGATCACCGCGGGGCTCACCGGGCTGGTCGCGCTGCTGCTGATGCTCCAGCCCGATTTCGGCCAGACCGTGATCTTCTGCTGCATCTGGCTCGCGCTCGTCACGATCGCCGGGACGCCGACGCGCGTCATCATGGGATT
Source organism: Sphingomonas yunnanensis (assembly GCF_019898765.1). Taxonomy (GTDB): domain Bacteria; phylum Pseudomonadota; class Alphaproteobacteria; order Sphingomonadales; family Sphingomonadaceae; genus Sphingomonas; species Sphingomonas yunnanensis. The sequence continues at coordinate 101,767 of NZ_JAIOKB010000003.1, forward strand.
CGTCGCGATGGTGCCCGCGGCGCTGGTGGCGGCCTATCTCTTCTACAGCACCGCGCGTGCGCGCATCGACGCCTTCCTCTTCCCCGGCGTGGAAGGCGAGGGCGCGGCGGACCATTTCCAGACCGACGCGGCGCACCGCACGCTCACTTCGGGCGGCTGGTTCGGCACCGGACCGGGCGGCGGCACGGTCAAATACGGCCTGCCCGAGGCGCACACCGACTATATCTTCTCGGTGATCGGCGAGGAGTTCGGGCTGCTCGCCTGCATGGTGGTGGCGCTGGTGTTCCTCGCGCTCGTCATCCGCGTCTTCGTCAAACTGCTCGACGAGCAGGACCCCTTCAAGCTGCTCGCCGCCTCGGGGCTGGCGGTGCAGTTCGGCGCGCAGGCGCTGATCTCGATGGCGGTCAACACCGGGCTGGCGCCGTCGAAGGGGATGACGCTGCCGTTCATCAGCTACGGCGGGTCGTCGATGGTGGCGCTGTCGCTCGGCATGGGGCTGCTGCTGGCGTTCACGCGGCGCAACCCGTTCCTGCTGCGCAGCCCCTATATCACACGATGGAACGCCGAATGACGCCCGTGCAGGACTTCCGCCCGCGCCAGTTCGTGCTCGCCGCGGGCGGGACCGGCGGCCATATGGTGCCCGCCGCCGCGCTCGCGACCGAGCTGACCAAGCGCGGCCACCGCGTCGCGCTGGTGAGCGACGCGCGCGGGGTGCGCTTCCCCGGGCTGTTCGAGGACGTGCAGACCCACGTCATCCCCGCCGGGCGCTTCGCCGGCGGGCCGCTCGGCTGGGCCAGGGCGGCGCGGCTGATGATGCAGGGGCGCGCCATGGCGGCCGAGCTGTACCGGACCTTCAAGCCCGCCGCGGTGATCGGCTTCGGCGGCTATCCCGCCTATCCCGCACTGTCGGCGGCGTTCGCGGCAGGGATCCGCACCGCGGTGCACGAGCAGAACGCGGTGCTCGGCCGCGTCAACCGGCTGGTGGCGGGCAAGGTCGACGCGATCGCGACCAGCTATGCCGAGACCGCGCGGCTGCGCGCGCGCCACCAGGCCAAGGCGCATCACGTCGGCAACCCGGTGCGCGAGAGCGTGCTCGCGCTGCGCGCCAAGCCCTATCCGCTGCTCGACGAGGACAGCATCTTCCGCGTGCTCGTCACCGGCGGCAGCCAGGGCGCCTCGGTGCTGAGCCAGGTGGTGCCCGAGGGGCTGGCGATGCTGCCGGTCGCGTTCCGCCGCCGCCTCCAGGTGACGCACCAGGCGCGGATCGAGGACATCGACGGCGCGCGCGAGACCTATGCGCGGCTCGAGATCGCGGCCGACCTCGCCACCTATCTGCCCGATCTGCCCGAGCAGCTCGGCTGGGCGCATGTCGTGATCGCGCGCGCCGGCGCCTCGACCATCGCCGAGCTGACCGCGGCGGGCCGCCCCGCCATCCTCGTGCCGCTGCCCAGCGCCACCGACGACCATCAGACCGCCAACGCGCGCGAGATCACCCGCGCCGGCGGCGCGCGCACGATCGCGCAGTCGGCCTTCACTCCCAGCGAACTTGCCAAGCAGATGCAGAAACTCGGGCTCGACCCGGAAGCGCTCCAGAACGCCGCCGCGCGCGCCCGCGCCTGCGGCACCCCCGAGGCGGCGAGCGACCTTGCCGACCTGGTCGAGAGCCTCGACTCGCCCGCGTCGCGGCTGCCGGTCGGTCGCGTCCAGCAGCGGAAGGCGTTCGCGTGAGGGGAGTCGCTACCGACATCGGGACGATCCATTTCGTCGGCATCGGCGGGATCGGCATGTCCGGCATCGCCGAGGTGATGCACAATCTCGGCTACACCGTGCAGGGCTCGGACGTCGCCGAGGGCTATGTCGTCGAGGGACTGCGGAAGCGCGGCATCACCGTGACGATCGGGCACGACGCCGGCAATGTCGCCGGGGCGGCGGTGGTGGTCACCTCCACCGCGGTGAAGCGCGGCAACCCCGAGGTGGAGGCGGCCTTGCAGAACCGCGTGCCCGTGGTGCGCCGCGCCGAGATGCTCGCCGAGCTGATGCGGCTGAAGTCGACCGTCGCGGTCGCGGGCACGCACGGCAAGACCACCACCACCTCGATGGTCGCCGCCCTGCTCGACGCGGGCGGGGTCGACCCCACCGTGATCAACGGCGGCATCATCAACAGCTACGGCTCGAACGCCCGGCTCGGTGCGAGCGACTGGATGGTGGTCGAGGCGGACGAGAGCGACGGCAGCTTCCTGCGGCTGGACGGCACGATCGCGGTGGTGACCAACATCGATCCCGAGCATTTGGACCATTACGGCAGCTTCGATCGCGCCAAGGACGCGTATGTCGAGTTCGTCGAGAACGTGCCCTTCTACGGCGCGGCGCTGCTGTGCCTCGACCATCCCGAGGTGCAGGCGCTGATCCCGCGCGTGCGCGACCGCCGCATCGTCACCTACGGTTTCGCGGCGTCGGCCGACGTGCGCGGCGTCAACGTCACGCCCTATGCCGGCGGCAACCGCTTCGAGGCGCAGGTGCGCGCACGGGACGGCGCGGTGCGCTCGATCGAGGGGATCGACCTACCGATGCCGGGGCGCCACAACGTCCAGAACGCGCTCGCCGCGATCGGCGTCGCGCTCGAGCTCGGCATCGACGACGCGACGATCCAGAAGGGCTTCGAGCGTTTCTCCGGCGTCAAGCGGCGCTTCACCAAGGTGGGCGAGGTCGCGCTCGAGGGCGGCGTGGCGACGATCGTCGACGATTACGGCCACCACCCGGTCGAGATCCGCGCGGTGCTCGCCGCCGCACGCGAGTCCGCGCAGGGGCGGGTGATCGCGGCGGTGCAGCCGCATCGCTACTCGCGGCTGGGCAATCTGATGGAGGAGTTCCGCGGCGCCTTCAACGACGCCGATCTCGTCTATGTCACCCCGGTCTATGCCGCGGGCGAGGCGCCGGTGCCCGGCGTCGACTCGGCCGCGCTGGTGGCGGGGCTGCGCGACCGCGGCCACCGCCAGGCCGAGCTGGTCGAGGACGCGGCAGGGCTCGCCGCTGCGCTGGCGGGCGAGCTGCGCGCGGGCGACCAGGTGATCTGCCTCGGCGCCGGCGATATCACCAAATGGGCCGCGGGGCTCGCCGCCGCGATCGCGGCACAGCGGCGGTGAGCGTCGCGACGCTCCCTCCGGTGCGCGGGCGACTCACCGGCGGTGCCGCGCTGGCGCCGCTCGTCTGGTTCAAGAGCGGCGGTGCGGCCGAGTGGCTGTTCGAGCCCGCCGACGTCGACGATCTCGCCGCGTTCCTCGCCGCGCTCGATCCCGGCGTGCCGGTGCTGCCGCTCGGGCTCGGCTCCAACCTGATCGTGCGCGACGGTGGCGTGCCCGGCGTGACGATCCGGCTCGGCAAGGCATTCGCCAGGGTGGAGCCGATCGGCGACTCGCGGCTGCGCAGCGGGGGCGGGGCGAGCGGCATCCTCGTGTCCTCCACCGCGCGCGACGCCGGCGTGGCGGGGGTGGAGTTCCTGCGCTCGATCCCGGGCACGGTCGGCGGCTTCGTGCGGATGAACGGCGGCGCCTATGGCCGCGAGACCGCGGACGTGCTGGTCGAGGCCGAGGTGGTGCTGCGCGACGGCACGCGGCGGACGTTGTCGCGCGACGAGCTCGGCTACAGCTACCGCCACTCGGCGTTGCCCCACGGGGCGGTGGTGGTGGGCGCGACCTTCCGCGGCGCGCCGGGCGAGCCCGCCGCGATCCAGGCCGAGATGGACCGCATCGCCGCCGCGCGCGAGGCGAGCCAGCCGCTGCGCTCGCGCACCGGCGGCTCCACCTTCAAGAACCCGCCGGGCGCCAAGGCGTGGGAGTTGGTCGACGCCGCCGGCTGCCGCGGCCTGCGTCGCGGCGACGCGCAAGTGAGCGAGAAGCATACCAACTTCCTGCTCAACCTGGGCGCCGCGAGCAGCGCCGAGATCGAGGCGCTGGGCGAGGACGTGCGCGCGCGGGTCAGGGCCGCGAGCGGCGTCGAACTGGAATGGGAGATACAGCGCGTGGGTGACGGTATCATTCCTCCCCGGGACGGAGCAGCGGGTCGGATCGTCCCCCCGACGATCCTTGATCATGCGGGGCATGATCAACCCGCTGCCGGGGACCGCCAGCCGCAGGCTGGTGGTGAAGGGGGGCTTCGGCAGGCGGAGCGCTTCGTGGAGAGCCCCCTCCACCACCGTGCTTCGCTTGGCGGCCCCCCTCCCCGTGCCGGAGAAGAATTCCGTCGCCTCCACGTCGCGGTCCTGATGGGCGGGTGGTCGGCCGAGCGCGAGGTGTCGCTCAACTCGGGCGCCGGCGTCGCCGAGGCGCTCGAGTCGCTCGGCCACCGCGTCACCCGCGTCGACCTGACCCCGAGCGTCGCCGCCGATCTCGCCGCGGCGGCGCCCGACCTCGTCTTCAACGCGCTCCACGGCACGCCGGGCGAGGACGGCAGCGTCCAGGGCCTGCTCGAGCTGATGGGGCTGCGCTACACCCATTCGGGGCTCGCCACCTCGGTGATCGCGATCGACAAGGTGCTGACCAAGCAGGTGCTCGTCCCCGCGGGCGTGCCGATGCCGGGCGGGCGCATCGTCCGCTCCGTCGAGGTGTACGAGGCCGACCCGCTGCCGCGCCCCTATGTGCTCAAGCCGGTCAACGAGGGTTCGTCGGTGGGGGTCGCGATCGTCACCGCGGGCGGCAATTACGGCAACCCGATCGGGCGCGACACCGCGGGGCCGTGGCAGGAGTTCGACGAGCTGCTCGCCGAACCGTACGTCCGCGGACGCGAGCTGACCACCGCGGTGCTCGACGACGCCGATGGCCCGCGCGCGCTCGGCGTCACCGAACTGCGGCCCAAGTCGGGCTGGTACGATTACGACGCCAAATACACCGACGGGATGACCGAGCATCTCTTCCCCGCGCCGGTGCCCGACGAGATCGCCGAGGCGTGTCGCGGTCTCGCGCTCCAGGCGCATCGCCTGCTCGGCTGCCGCGGGTGCAGCCGCTCGGACTTCCGCTGGGACGACGAGCGCGGCGTCGACGGGCTGTTCCTGCTCGAGGTCAACACCCAGCCCGGCATGACCGCGTTGAGCCTGGTCCCCGAGCAGGCCCGCCATACCGGCATGAGCTACGCCGAGCTGGTACAGGCGATCGTCGACGCCGCGATGCGCGCGCCGGCGCCCAAGGCCGCCGCGCGCGCGAAGGACCTGCCGCGGTGAGCCGCACCATCAAGCGCGGCGGGCCCCCGCCGCGACGCGCGGTCAACAACCGGCGGCGCGCGCCCAAGGCGTCGCTCGGCGACCGGCTGATCGCGCGTTTGCCGGTCAGCGAGGAGACGCTGCGCCGCGCGGTGACCTGGACGCTGCTCGGCGGCGTCGGCGCCGCGGCGCTGTCGCTCGCCACGGTGCTGGGCGTGCCGCAGGCGATCGGGGTCGGCATCGCCGAGGCGGCGGGACGTGCCGGGCTCGAGGTCGAGCAGGTCGACATCACCGGGCTCAAGCGGATGGACCGCGAGACCGTCTACGCGATCGCGCTGGAGGACCAGCCGAGCCGCGCGATGCTGCGAGTCGACCTGGAGCGCGTGCGCGAGCGGCTGCTCGCTTATGGCTGGATCGCCGACGCTTATGTCGCGCGGCGGTTGCCGGATCGGCTGCTGATCCACATCACCGAGCGCGAGCCCGCCGCGATCTGGCAGGACAACGGCCAGCTCACGCTGATCGACCCGACCGGGCGGCTGCTCGCCCCGGTCGACCCCGCGCATATGCCCGACCTGCCGCTGGTGATCGGGCCGGGCGCGGACCGGCAGGAGGCGGGCTATCAGGCGCTGCTCGCCGCCGCACCCGCGCTCAAGCCGCGCATCCGCGCCGCCACCTGGATCGGCAACCGCCGCTGGGACCTCACCTTCGACACCGGCGAGACGCTGGCGCTGCCGCAGGACGGCGCCGCGCAGGCGCTGATCAAGTTCGCGCAGCTCGACGGCGCGCGCGCGCTGCTCGGCAAGGGCTGGGTGCGCTTCGACCTGCGCGATCCCGCCAAGCTGGTGGCGCGCAAGCCGGGGCAGGACCTGCACCAGCGCTTGCAGGACGACGGCAGCGCCGACGCGGTGGCGGGCAACGCCACTGACGGCGGTACCGGCAACGAGACGACGGCGACGCGCGCGCGGGAAACGACGCGCGTCGGCGAGGCGTAGAGCACGACGTGGAACAGGGCGTGAGGGGGATAGCATGGCCAAGGCAGCACCGGACGGGTTGATCACCGCGCTCGACATCGGCTCGTCCAAGGTGTCGGCGATGATCGCGCAGAAAGGGGACGGCGGCGAGCTTGTGGTGCTCGGCACCGGCCAGCGCGAGAGCCGCGGCGTCAAGCGCGGCTATATCGCCGACATGGACTCGACCGAGGTCGCGGTGCGCGAGGCGGTGGAGCAGGCCGAGCGGATCGCGGGCTTCAACATCGAGAACGTCTGGGCGGGCTTCTCCGCGGGCGGGCTGGTGAGCGACGAGGCCTTCATCGAGGCCGAGCTGGGCGGCATGCGGATCGAGCAGGCCGACATCGACGCTCTGCTCCAGGAGGGCCGCCAGTCGATCGACCCGGCCGGCCGCATGGTGCTCCACGCCCAGCCCGCGCTCTACACGCTCGACGGGCTGACGGGGGTGAAGAAGCCGCTCGGGCTCCACGCCGACCGGCTCGGCGTCCATATCCACGTCATCGCCGCTGACGGCTCCCCGGTGCGCAACCTCGACCTGTGCGTGCGCTCGGCGCACCTCGAGGTGAAGTCGATCATCGCCGCGCCGGTCGCCACCGGCCTGGCCTGCCTCAGCGCCGAGGAGCGCGACCTCGGCGTCGCTCTGGTCGAGATCGGCGCGGGGATCACCAATGTCTCGCTGTTCGCGGGTTCGATGCTGGTGGGGCTCAAGTCGATCCCCTACGGCAGCGCGGACATCACCGACGACATCGCCTCGGCGTTCGGCACGACGCGGCTACAGGCCGAGCGAATCAAATGTTTCCACGGCTCGGCCAACGCCTCGCCGCGCGACAACCATGAGATGGTGACGATCCGAGAGCGCACCGACGACGAGGGCTCGGAGGCGCTGCAGATCACCAAGGCGGCGTTGATCGCGGTCATCCGGCAGCGGCTCGAGCATCTCACCAGCGAGATCCAGACGGCGCTCAAGGAGCTGAAGTTCGAGGGGCCGGTCGGGCGCCAGGTGGTGCTCACCGGCGGCGGGGCGGAGCTCAAGGGCATCGCCGATTACGCGCAGCAGGCGCTCGGCCGCTCGGTCCGTGTCGGCCGGCCCAAGGGGCTGACCGGGCTGCCCGAGGCGCATTCGGGCCCGGGTTTCGCCACGCTGGCGGGGCTGGCCTTCTTTGCAGCGAGCGATCCGATCGACCTGCGCGGGCTCGTGCCGTCGCAGCAGATGGTGCACCGCCAGCGCGGCCTGCGCGGTTTCTGGAAGCTCGTGCAGGCAGCCAAGGCGAATTATTGACGCAGCTACAGGGCGTTTCGCGGTGTTTCCTCTTCCACCCGGCGTCTCGTTGTTGCACATCGGTAGAAATTAACCGCGCGAGTGACGGCGGCGCGGAGCGGACGGAGTAAGCACGCGATGAGCATCGAATTCATCACACCGGATCTCGACGATCTCACCCCGCGCATCACCGTCGTGGGGGTCGGCGGCGCCGGCGGCAACGCCATCGCCAACATGATGCGCGCCGACGTGCAGGGCGTGCAGTTCCTCGTCGCCAACACCGACGCGCAGGCGCTGAAGCAGTCCGACGCGGAGCAGAAGATCCAGCTCGGCGCCAAGATCACCCAGGGCCTGGGCGCGGGCAGCCGCCCCGAGATCGGCCGCGCCGCGGCGGAAGAGACGATCGACGAGCTGTCGCGCCTGCTCGAGGGCAGCCACATGTGCTTCATCGCCGCGGGCATGGGCGGCGGGACCGGCACCGGCGCCGCCCCGGTGATCGCCAAGGCGGCGCGCGACATGGGCATCCTGACCGTCGGCGTCGTCACCAAGCCCTTCAGCTTCGAGGGCAACCGCCGCGCGAAATCGGCCGACGCGGGCATCGAGGAGCTGCAGAAGTTCGTCGACACGCTCATCGTCATCCCGAACCAGAACCTCTTCCTGGTCGCCAACGCCAACACCACGTTCAAGCAGGCCTTCGAGATGGCCGACGAGGTGCTCCAGCAGGGCGTGCGCGGCATCACCGACCTGATGGTGATGCCCGGCCTCATTAACCTCGACTTCGCCGACGTCCGTTCGGTGATGCAGGAGATGGGCAAGGCGATGATGGGCACCGGCGAGGCCGAGGGCGACGATCGCGCGCTGATCGCGGCGCAGAAGGCGATCGCCAACCCGCTGCTCGACGGCGTGTCGATGCAGGGCGCCAAGGGCGTGATCGTCTCGATCACCGGCGGCGACGACATGCGCCTGCTCGAGGTCGACGAGGCCGCCAACCACATTCGCGAGCTGGTCGACCCCGACGCCAACATCATCTGGGGCTCGGCGTTCAACCCCGAGCTCGAGGGCAAGATCCGCGTCTCGGTGGTCGCCACCGGGATCGAGAGCAGCGCCACCACCGCGGCGCCGGCGAGCACGACCGTGGCCGAGCCGACGCGCACCTTCAGCTTCTCGGCACCGCGCCGCAGCGACGCCGCACCGGCCGCCGCCGCGCCCGCACCGCAGCCGGCCCCGGCTCCGGTGCCGGTGCCGAGCGCCTATCAGCCGACCCCGGAGGTGCCCCCGCAGCAGCCGAGCGGCGCCGCCGCGAGCGCGATGGCGCAGGGCGTGCCGCCGAGCACCTCGGGTCCGGTGGTGGAATCCGCACCGGCGCCGACGCCGGCCGCCCCGGCCGATGACGAGCTGCTGCTCGGTGCCGACTCGCTGATGCCAGCGCCGGCACCGCAGGCGCCCGCGGGCGACGCCGCGCGTCGCCGCTTCCTCGCGCCGGGCGCCGAGGGCGAGGAAGCGCCGCCGCAGCCGCGCGTCAAACTGGGCGGTACGCTGTTCGAGCGGATGCAGAACGCGACCCGCAACGCCGGCGGTCGTGCCGACGATGGCGAAGGCGGCGACCTGCCGCGCTTCCTGCATCGCCAGAACAACCAGTAAGCTCGCGCCTCGCCGCCTGCCACCGTGGCAGGCGGCGCGTCACGGTTGCCAGTTCGGCCGGTACCCGGGATCGAGCCGGCGATCGAGAAAATAGGCCGCGCTGATGAAGGCCAGGTGTGTCAGCGCCTGGGGGAAGTTCCCGAGCGCCTCGCCGCGGCGGTCGAGCTCCTCGGCGAAGAGGCCGAGGTGATTGCCATAGGCGATGCCCTTCTCGAGTATCAGCTGCGCCTCCTCCAGCCGCCCGGCGCGCGCGAGGCACTCGGCGTACCAGAAGGTACAAGTGGTGAAAGCGCCCTCGCCGCCCTCCAGCCCGTCATCGTCGCGGTAGCGATAGACCAGCCCGTCGTCGCGTAGCTGCTCGCCGATCGCGTCGAGCGTCTTCAGCCACACCGGGTCCGTCGAGGAGACGAAGCGCACCAGCGGCATCATCAGCAGCGCGGCGTCGAGCGCGGTGCCGCCGCGCTCCTGCACGAAATAGCCGTGCACCGGGTGGCGGAAGTGCGCCCAGACGTCCTCGACGATGGCGTCGCGCGCCTCCGCCCAGGCGACCAGCGGCGCGGGCAGCGACCGCTTCTTGGCGAGCCGGATGGCGCGATCGAGCGCCACCCAGCACATCACGCGCGAGTGGAGGAAGTGGCGCGGCGGCCCGCGCATCTCCCAGATGCCCGCGTCGGGCTCGTGCCAGTGCGCGATGACGAAATCGACGATGCCGCGAACGTGCTGCCAGCCCGCATGGCTGATCGCCGCCCCGTACTTGTTCGAGAGATAGGTGCTGTCGAGCAGCTCGCCGAAGATGTCGAGCTGGGTCTGGCCGTGCGCGGCATTGCCGATCCGCACGGGGCGGCTGCCGGCGTGGCCGGCGAGATGGTCGAGTTCCTGCTCGTCCGCCGCCTCCGACCCGTCGATCGCGTACATAACGCGGATCGGATGATCCTGGTCGGCGTGCATCACGCGCTCGCCGGCCCAGCGGCGGAAATGTTCGGCCTCCTCGACGAAGCCCAGCCGCATGAAGGCGTAGACCGTGAAAGAGGCGTCGCGGATCCAGGTGGCGCGATAGTCCCAGTTGCGCCCTGCGCCGGTCGCCTCGGGCAGCGCGAAGGTCGCCGCCGCGGCGATCGAGCCGTGCCGCGCCGAGGTCAGCAGCTTGAGCGCGAGCGCCGAGCGCAGCACCTGTTCGCGCCATCGCCCCCTGTAGCTGGCGTGGCCGAGCCAGGCGCGCCACGCCTTCGCGGTCGCGTCGACCGCGGCGTCGATCGCCGCGTCGTCGGGGCGGGCGAGCGAGTCGTCGCCGAGCACGAACCAGGCGCTGTCACCCGCCGCCAGCGTGAAGTCGGCCGCCGCCTCGCCGTCACCGAGGACGAGCGGCATCGAGGCGTGGAGCCGCAGCGCGAGGTCCGCGCCGACGAAGCGCGCGCTCCGGTCCTCGCCCTCCGCTCGCGGCACCTCGCGCGCATAGTCGAAGCGCGGCGCGCAGCGCGCGTCGAAGCCGACGGTCCCCTGCGTGACGGTGACGCGGCGGAGCAGGCCGCGCGCGCCGAGTGGCCCGAGCGCGGCGGGATGCGGCATCAGGTCGACCACCTCGGCGCTGCCCTCCTGCGCCATCCAGCGGGTCACCAGCACGTTGGTGTCGGGCAGGTAGAGCTGTAGCCGGCGCGCGTCGGCGAGACGCGGCGCGAGCCAGAAGGCGCCCCCCTTCTCGTCGTCGAGCAGGTCGGCGAAGATCGTCGGACTGTCGAGCGCGGGCCAGCACAGATAGTCGATCGTGCCGTCGCGTGCGACCAGGGCGGCGGTCTCGAGGTCGCCGATGATGCCGCGGTCGCCGATCGAGCGTGGCGGCACGCGACCCTCCTCGCGCTCACCCATTGTCGCGGAACTCGGGGTAGAGCGTCATCCCGCCGTCGACGAACAAGGTCGTGCCGGTGACGTAATCGGCGTCGTCCGAGGCGAGCCACACCGCCGCGCGTGCGACATCCTCGGCCTCGCCGATCCGGCCGTAGGGGATCAGCCGCAACAGCTTCTCCAGCGCGGCGTCGGTCTCCCACGCGTCCTTGTTGATCGGCGTGCGGATCGCGCCGGGGGCGATGGCGTTGACCCGGATGCGGTCGGGGGCGACCTCCTGCGCGAGCGAGCGCGTCAGCATGCGGACCCCGCCCTTGGCCGAGGCGTAGTTGACGTGCCCCGCCCAGGGGATCACCTCGTGGACCGAGCTCATCGCGATGATCGTACCCGCGCTGCGCGCCGGACGCGCGTCGCTCGGCTGGGAGCGGAAGCGGCGCACCGCCTCCCGCGCGCACAGGAAGTGGCCGGTGAGGTTGATCCCGATCACCGCGTTCCACTGGTCGAGCGAGAGATCGGCGATCGCGGCGTCCTGCTGCACTCCCGAGTTGGCGACGAGCACGTCGACTCGGCCGAAGGCGGCGGCGGTCTCGTCGAAGAGGCGGACCACGTCCTCCTCCTGTGAGACGTCCGCCTCGATCGCGACGGCGCGCCCGCCCGCCCCCTCGATCCGCCCGACCAGCGCGTCGGCGGGTTCGCGCTGCGAGCGATAGTTCACCGCCACCGCGGCGCCGGCACCGGCGAGCGCCTCGGCGACCGCGAGTCCAATCCCCGAGCTGGCGCCCGTGACGATCGCGCTATGTCCCGCGAGCGGGCGCGCCGGGTCGGAGAACGTCGCCATCTCAGTCGCGCGTCGGCGAGGAGGCGTTGACCGGCTCGGGCGTCGACACCGCGCGCAGGCTCTGCAGCTGCGTCTCGGGATCGATGCGGCGCGTTCGCTGCTTCACCTTGACCGGCTCGGCCTTGCCGCTGCGCATCGCGGCGACCACCGCCTCGATCACCGCGAGATCGGCGAGCCCTTCCTCGGCGTCGGGCTCGGGGTCACGGTCCTCGAGGATGCAGTCGCTGAAGTAGCGCAGCTCGCCGCCGAACTGGTCGGTCGCGGCGAAGGTCTCGTGCGAGTCCTTGCCGCCGATGCTGCGGAAGTGCTCGAGCCCCTGGCCGAAGCCATAGGCCGGGTTCATCTCGATCGAGCCCTCGGTGCCGACGACGATCAGGCTGTCGACCGCGTCGGCGGCGTAGCTGACAGTGAACTGTGCCAGCTTGCCGCCCGGCAGCCGCAGCGTCGCGGCGACCGTGTCGTCGAGGTCGCCCAGGCCCGCGGCGGCGTGACGGACGCCGACCGCGGACACGACCTCGACCGGCTCGGCGCCGAACAGGTAGCGGATCGCGTTGATCGGATAGGGTCCCATGTCGAACAGTGGACCGGCCTCGATGCCGTGGTGCGCGCGGTGGTTGGCGGGGTCGAGCGGCTGCGAGAAGAGCGAGGTGAAGGCGATCAACTCGCCGAGCTCGCCGGCGCGGATGCGGCGGATCGCGTCGAGCGTGGCGGGTTCGAAGTGGAGGCGATAGGCGGTCATCAGCTTGGCCTTACCGCGCTTGGCGGCGTCGGCGATCAGCTGCGCCTGCTCGCTCGACACCTCCAGCGGCTTCTCGCACAGCACGTGGATGCCCGCCTCGAGCGCGGGCACGGCGAATTCGGCGTGGCGCCAATTGGGCGTGGCCAGATAGATGGCGTCGATCTCGCCGGTCTTGAGCAGGCCGGCGAAGCCCTCATAGCCGAGGAGGTGCTTGACGCCGTACTTCTTGCCGAGCTTGCTGAGCTTGACCGGGTCCCCCGAGACCAGGGCGGTGATCTCCGAATTGCCGGTGTGCTTGACGCCGGGCATCAGCGCCTCCTGCGCGATGTCGCCCAGACCGACGATGGCGTAGCGCACCTTGCGCCCGCCGAGCCCTAGTGCCGACGCGATGCTCATGCCTGTCTCCGCTGCGTTCATTTGAGGAACGCCGCAACCGCTTGGGAGCGGGGGAAGGTTCCGTTCGGCGGGATGGTAGAGCGCCGATGAACTCTCCAGCCGTCATCCCCGCGCAAGCCGGGACGACTCTCCTGCACGTTCGTCTTCCTACCGCCAGTCGCCGGCAAGCGCGCGCGCTACCCCAGCGCCCCCGCCACCGCCGCCCGCAGCGCCGGCAGCACCTCGGCCTCGAACCACGGGTTGCGCCGCATCCACAGCTGCGAGCGCCACGATGGATGCGGCAGCGGGAATAGCGCCGGCAGGTGCGCGCGATAGTCCGCCACGCGCGGGGTCAGCGCGCCGGGGCCGAGCGCGTGCGCCTGGGCGTAGCTGCCGACCAACAGCGTCAGGCGCACCTCGGGCATCGCGGCCAGCAGCGACTCGCGCCACCGCGCCGCGCAGGCGCGGGGCGGGGGGCGGTCACCTCCCGCGGCGCGGCCGGGATAGCAGAAGGCCATCGGCAGCGTCGCGACGCGCGCCGCGTCGTAGAACGTCGCGGCGTCGATCCCCATCCACTCGCGCAGTCGGTCGCCCGAGGCGTCGCCGAACGGGCGGCCGCTGGCGTGCACCTTGCTGCCCGGCGCCTGGCTCGCGATGACGAGCCGCGCGCTGGGCGAGACCTGGATCACCGGCCGCGCACCGAGCGGCAGGTCCGCGGCGCAGGCGGCACAGGCGCGCACCCGCGCCACGAGCTGGTCGAACGTTTCCACCGCGGCGGAGGTAAGCCGCCCGGCCCGCCGCGCAAGAGAGGGGGCTTGGCCGCACCCGCCGCACGCGCCATCTTGCGCGGCGGAGGCGCGCGCGATGGATGACCTACCCCCCGACAGCAAGCTCACCCGGTCGAAGCGGCGCTGGGCCGAGGAGCGCAAGTTCGCCGACGCCGCGCCGCCGGCGGATCGCGCGCGGTTGCCGCCGGGTCAGCATCTCGTCACCAACTGGCCGGTGCTCGACCTCGGCCAGACGCCCGACATCGCGACCGCGCGCTGGCGGCTCGAGCTCGGCGGGCTGGTCGAGCGGCCGGTCACGCTCGACTGGACCGCCTTCACTGCGCTGCCCGAGACCCGCTCGCGTTCGGACATCCACTGCGTCACCAGCTGGTCGCGCTACGACAATGACTGGAGCGGAGTGAGCACGCGCGACCTGCTCGACCTGGTGCAGCCGCGCGCCGAAGCGCAGGCGGTGATGCTCCACGGCTATGACGGCTATACCACCAACCTGCTGCTCGCCGACTTCGCCGCGGCGGAGTCGCTGGTCGCGCACGGCTGGCAGGGCAGGCCTTTGTCGCGCGAGCATGGCGGGCCGGCGCGGCTGATCATCCCGCACCTGTACTTCTGGAAGAGCGCCAAGTGGATCCGCCGGATCGAGCTGATCGCGTGCGACGCACCGGGCTTCTGGGAGGTCAACGGCTATCACCTGCGCGGCGACCCGTGGAAGGCGCAGCGTTACGGGTGAGGTGAGGGAAGCTGGCGCACCCGACAGGATCATAACCGGTCGTTCGCCGCTGTCCGCTATCGACCGCTTAGCCCTGTGCGTTCCTGATAAATTCTCGTTCCTCGTCTCGCATCTGTTCGTCGACGTTCGTCTCGCTCCGCGCGAGAGTGTGGGAGTGGACGTGGGAGCAGAATGGCTAAGCTGACCGCCTTGGCCGTTAAGAACGCAAAGCCTGGCCGACATGGCGACGGCGATGGCTCGTACCTGCTCGTCGGTCCGACTGGCGCAAAGTCGTGGATGATCCGCATTCAGCAGAACGGCAAGCGGCGCGACATAGGCTTGGGCTCGATCGCTGCACTCAGCCTGTCTGAGGCGCGTCAGCGAGCAGTCGACCTTCGTAAGCACGCGCTGAACGGCAGGGATCCGATTGCCGAGCGTGATCGAGACAGGCGGCCTACTCCCACCGTCCGGGAAGCTACGAAGGCGGCGCGCGAGGCGCTCCGGTCGGGCTGGGTGGAGAAGAATGCCGCCGCCTTTCTCACCTCTCTTGCGACGCACACCTATCCCGCAATCGGCAACCTTCGGGTGGACACAATTGAGGCGGGACATATCCGCGATATGCTGGCGCCGATCTGGACGACGAAGCCCGAGCTTGCGCGCAAGGTGCGGATGCGGGTCGGGCAGGTGCTGAACTTCAGTCACTCTAAGGGTTGGCGCGCGACCGAGGCACCTGGCCGCTCGATCACCGCGGGTCTTCCTAACCAGCCTTCCGGCAAGAACTTCAAGGCCATGCCATATGCCGACGTGCCCGCATTTATGGCCGACCTCCGCAGCAAGCCGCTGACGGCCGGCCGCGCCGCACTGATGTTCCAGGTGCTTACCGCTGCGCGGCCCGGTGAGGCGCGGGCGGCGCAGTGAGGGCAGATAGACCTCGAAAAACAGGAGTGGATCCGACCAGCAGATATGATGAAAGGTGGCGAGGCCCACACGGTTACGCTGAGCGAGGCGGCTATCTCGCTGCTCAATGAGTTGCGAGACCAGCGCAAGCGCAAGGCGTACGAGCTGATCTTCGTCGGCCGGCGAGGGGGCATGCTCTCTGACATGACCCTCAACAAGGTTCTTCGTGACGCGCAGCTGCCATACGACGCTCACGGCTTTCGAAGCTCATTTCGCGACTGGGTTGCCGAGAAGATGCCCCATGTACCCGACCCGGTAGCGAAGGCTGCTCTTGCCGACGCTGCTGAGGACCTGAGCGGCAATCGCCGTGACTTGGGTGGGCTGCGGCATCGATCTGCGCCAAGCCGCATCACGGCTTCATGCCCCGCTATCGATTTACCATCAGCGACGACAAAGGTGAGATCGGCAATAAGGTTGTCGATCTGCCCAACCTCTCGGCTGCAAAGACGCAGGCCGTTGAGGAAGCGAGCCGTGCGCTGGCAATCATCGACGGGTCTTTTTGGCCAGACGGACACCTGCAGATTGATGTCACCGACGAGAGCGATCTCGTCGTGGCAACCTTAATGACGTCTGGTTCGAGTCACCAGCGAGCGGAAAGCGCTTCGACGCATGAAAGGCGACCTTGATCTAAGTCGCTGACTCAATCCGAGAAATAGCGAAGCAGCGCTGCTACAACCGGGTTGGCCGCCAACCCCCGGTGGCTCCCCCGTGATCCCGCGCTACGTCCCCCCGGCTCCAGCGTCGGATCACATCGGGTGAGAGGTGGCGCATGACGATCGAGGTAATTCTGACCCAAGGTAAGGTCCTGGTCGACATCAACACGCCTACTCCGTGCGCTGCAACGCTTGAGCCTGCCGAGGCTATCAACCTCGCAATGAAGCTGCTCTCGGCTGCGATGGATGCGAGTGAGGGAGACGCGCTTGGCGGCAAACTGCCGTGAGCCGCTCCCTGCGTGGTCCACGATCGCTCCAGCTAGTCCAACAGGGATGGATGCAAATTGCTTTGACGGACAGGGCGTGGGTGAGCCTTGATCGAGCAATAAGTACGAGGAGAGCGAGTCGTGGCTAAGAAAGCTGCGTTCATCCTCTTAGTTGAGGATGACCCTGACATAAGCGCCATTGCGGTCATGGCCTTGCACCTTGATCCCGCGCTCACGGTAACGCCTATGCGCACCGGTGATGATGCGCTGCAGCATCTCGGGAGCTCCCCGAAGCCGGATCTTATATTGGTCGATAACAACCTTCCCGACATGGATGGGGTCGCGCTGGTGAAGGCGATCAAGGCTTTCGTGAGTGAAGCTCCGCCGATCGCATTCTTTACGGCCGCGGTACGATCGTCTGACATCGAGCGCTATGAGGCGGCCGGCGCGGTCGGTACGATCGCCAAGCCGTTCGATCCGGTCGGTCTAGCCGCCCAGGTACGAGCGCTACTTCCTTCGACGTTGGGCTAAGTCGCTGCGTCGATTCTGGTCACCGGGAGTAGAGGCTTCGTTCGTCGCAGCGTGCTAGCCTTAGCTGGCGCTCTGACGATGAAAGGCTCTGACGTGACCGACCGGCGGGACATAGTGGAAGCGTTTGTCGTCGCCTTTGCCGACGCGTTCGAGAGCCGCGCAATCGAGGTGGCGGAAAGTCAGTGCGACAAGGCAGATGGCATCGTTCGGGAGCGTTGGCAGCACGTTATAGACGCGTGCGGCGCGCGGATCGGCTAAGCGGGCCGGCAACGTTAAACAAGGTTAGCGCGCCGCGACTTTGATTCACCCGATCGACCCACTCCCTGTTCCGCCTTCACCGTCACCCATACTGTCTTTTGCGGGCTCAACTCGGGACATCCTACGAGCCTTACACCATATCTCGATGATAGCGGTGTGATCGATACGAATGGCATCCTCGATCGCGGCATCATCGTTAAGGGCGTCTACGTCGACGCGATCAAGGATGCTGTCGTCGTCTCGCAGGCGATATAAACGAAACAATGGCATGGTGGCCCCCGGCTTCTATGAGCGGGAGCACTCCAGTGCCTCTCAGCCACAGGCGTCCACGACTTGGCGCGCGATCCCTACCCATAGCCTTGATCCCTGACGCTTGCTCCATCATTCCGACCGAAGAACCTGCCTCGAAGCGCCAGGTTGATGCGCATCATCACGAAAGCACGGGCCGCGCAGGCTCGCCGCGCCGTTAGAGCAGCATGCTGACGCCATTCTGGATCATGACGGGCTTGGTCGCGATTTTGCTCTTCCTCGGCCTCGTAGGCGCCGCAGGGCGTGCAGCTTCCCGTCGACGCCACGGAAAGAAAAAGTAAAAGGCAGGAGGGTCTAAATGCTTGAGACGCGGGACTTTTGCCGCACGCGCGCTGCGGCCGAACGGGCTGCAGCGGATGAGACGACCCTACCTATGGTACGCCGACGGCACACCCCGCCGAAGACTGGGAGCGCATGGCGCAACGTGGTGAAAAGCATGCCGAAAGGCAGGCTGCTCGTCGGATCGACGAGGCAATTGTCTGTGTATAAAAGCTTGGGTCATCGCAAGTGGATCTGCGGCACCACGCGGTGGCGGAGCCCCGCGCAGGTTGTGCCGTCTGAAGCGGCTCCGCATAGTTCAAGCCAGGTGGCCGACAGATTATCTGCAGTTGCGTACGAAGAGACATCGGTGACGGTTAGGGGTCGAGCTGGAGTTGTACATAGCTATGACCGAACGTAAACCTCCCGTGCTCGTTGTTGAGGACGAGATCTATATCCGGATGGTCGCGGTCGATACCCTTGAGGAGCGCGGGTACACCATGTTGGAGGCCGGGGGCGCGGCTGAAGCGGTCGCTTTGATCGAGCGGGCACCCGGCATCGCGCTAATTTTCACCGATATAAACATGCCAGGCGATAAGGACGGTCTCGACCTTGCTGCCGAAGTCGCAAGGCGTTGGCCTGAGATCGAGATCATCGTTACGTCAGGTGCAAGGCGACTTTCCGACGATCAGATACCTGACCACGGCCACTTCCTTTCCAAGCCGTACTCCGCTGCAGCGCTCACTGAGCTGGTAGGTGAAAAGCTAGCCAAGCGTCCAAAGTGATGGCCATCAAGAGTAGCCGCTGCTCGGCAACGAACCTCCGCAGCGGATTGCTTCGTAGAAGCCGTATCATCCCTTGATGGAGCGACCCTTACGGATGGGCGTCCTGTGCCCAGCGATGACCGCCCATGGGGACATATGATTGTCGAGCCTCCGCTACGCGCCCGCAACCACTAGCTCGGTCGAGCCTGGATAGCCCGACTGGCGCGCCCGCCATCCTATCGTGATCATGGCTGCATCGCATCTCGCGATTGAGGAGCCGCGGCATGCAGGTCAACGCTGAGGGTGAGGACACCGAGCCAGAGCGGGTCGAGGTTCACCTTCTGACCGCCCTGCGGGACGAGCTGATGCGGAAGGTGCTCGCAGCCGCGGTGCTGACGCAGGCTGAGTTGAACGAGGTCGAGGAGGACGCAGCGAAGCGGGTCGGCAGTGTGCCTCGCGCCTGGTAACGTGCGATTAGACGTTGCTCGTTCGACTATGTGGGTCCGATCGAGCGAGCTGGCCGTTCTCTCCTCTGCAACAGAAGGATGCCCGCATGACGCAGCAGACCGAGCACGACCACCCCGATCAGGGCGGCATCAACAACCCAGGCGAGAATGGCGAGGACCGCGACATCCTGGGCAAAGAGCAGGAGGACCTCACCGCGGAGGATCTGGAGGGCGACGGGCGCACCGAGGATAAAACTTCTGATCTGCCTGACGCGGAAACGAAGTTTCTGGGCGACTTCGCCTAATTCCTTGCGCAAGGGAGCGAGCGGATGCGGGTGCAACCAGCCCCGCATCCGCAAGCCAATTTACGCCGACGTGGGCGAGAGCACCTCGACGTAGCCCGTCGAAATTATCAAGCGTCGAAGCATGACCCGGTAGTGAACGGTTCGCTGATCGGTCCCGACGCGGCGCCGCAACAATTTGACAAATGGCGCGTGACGCGCGTGGGACGCCCGCTCGCCCCGCTTAGCTGTCCGCAGATGCATCCGGGTCCGCGAGCAAGGCCAGCTTCCTAAGGGGCTGCTTCAACTACGAAGAATCTGAATGGACCCGAACTAGCCGCAGGCGTTCTGCCATGCGATCCACATCCGCTAACTGCCGGTTGAGACGAGCGCTTATCTCCAGAGGCGACGCTCCTTGCCGCACTAGCTCTCTCAGCGCAGTGACGTCTGTCTGGGTCCATCGCTGGTGATGAGGAGATCGATCAGCTTCAACGACCATGACTCGCCCACTTTGTTCGTGAGATCTCGCCTTGTATAAGTAGGCCTGAGAGGATGTCCCGCATCTGGTCGGCGTCGCCGGCTCGAGTGAATACCACCCGAGTGCCGCCCCCCGGAAGGGCCTCTATGGAGCTTATTTGTGCCGACTGACCGGTTGCCAGCTCTCGCACCGCAGCTTCATTCAGGTTGACGTTGACGGCGCGACTCACTTGACTTCACCAGATACGCCGTCGCTGGAGATAGGCTCGATCCTAACGACAATCGGCAGGTGGTCGGGTTCAGTCATCAGCTTGCGGTTCGGGAAGGATCGGCCCGCAAGAAGCCGACCATAGGCCGCCGCTAGCCCCTCATGTGCAATTCGTGCCGGACCACTGGAGGCCATACTGGCGTTGTAAATGGAGACCTGCTCACGGGCGAGAATGTAGTTGAGATCCACGGTCGTCTCCCACCAGAGCGGGAGCGCAGGGTCTCTCAGCCGTGCGAAGCTCGGATAGAGCGCATGGTGACTGGCATGTGGGTATGGCACTCCGGAATACAAGGCGCGACATCGTCGCCGGCATGGCTTTACCCAAGAAGATTTGCGCCTGAGCGCTTGCATCAAAACTGTCGATTGTGTTGGAGCAATTTTGCGTCAGAGGCGCTACAATTAAGCGACTGCCGAACAAGCGGCTGGACGAAAGTTAGGAATTTGGCATGGCCGACATCAAGGACGTGACGGCCGTCATCGCTTCGGCGCTCGCAGAAGTGAGCTTAGCGGGATCGCTTGACGTCAAGATGGATGGTGGCGAGTCGGTCGAAGTATTGGGCCCTCCTAGCGCCGGCGACGTTGAGGTCACCGTCGTCGTTAGCCGGGTGGGAGAAGGTTCGCCTCCCGATCCGAGGCCTGATAGAGGATGATCAAGTTCTCAGGCGTCACTGCGCAACAAATAGCAAGTTGATCGGGCGCGTATGGCACGCGCGTGTCCAGCCTGAGCGGGGTTGGCAATCAGGAGAAGGTCACTCGGAATGGTAGCGCGCGTGATCCTCCTTAACGGCACTTCCAGCGCGGGGAAGTCCACGTTGGCTGTGACCCTTCGCCCGATGCTACCGGAGACGTTCTGCTTCTACTCCTCAGATCAGCTTGCTGACGCCGACTTTCGACCGTCTGCCGGAGCCGCCCGCTGGGAAGGTCGTGAGGCCTTCTTCGCGGGGTTCCATCGTTCAATCGCGGCATTCGCGGAGGCTGGGCTTGATCTGCTCGTCGAGCACATCGTCGAGCGGTCTACGTGGGGGAATCAGCTTAGAGACCTGCTAAGCCCCTTCGACACGTTCTGGGTCGGGGTACACGTGCCTCTCACCGTGCTGGAGCAACGAGAACAGTTTCGAGGAGATCGCTCGATCGGTGAAGCACGTGAGCACTTCGGCACTCATGATTACTGCGTCTATGACCTTGAGGTCGAAGGCGTGGAGGCGCCAGCAATCGCCAAGCGTGTCGCCCACTCGTGGAGCCGTCGGCACGGCCAGTAGCGGTGTTCAGAGACTAGTCTTCCTGCGCTCGACTTCTGCAAAGGCGTATTCCGCCAGCGGCGTGTCGCGACGGTTCCGGAAGATGTCAGCCATGTCGAGGAGATCCTCGTCGTCCAGCGCTATGATCGAAGCTTGGATACCGGTGAGACGCTGCGCCGCGAGTGCGTTCTGGCTGGCACGCCGCTTGAGGTTCAGGCGAAGCACGTGACGTGCGATAGCACGCAGTCAGATCCTCCGCCTCAACCATAAATGAGCGGAGCGTTCGCGCACTAGCTCCGTTCGTCGCCTGTCATCCTCTGCGAGCGAGCGTGAGCGGCTATGTGTACGCGAATAGGATCGCGTTCGCGCCACCTCGGACGAGGTGGAGCAACCGGCCTGCTGACGCTCTGGGCCTGGTGGGACCATGTCGTGGTGCGATGGATGGAGCGGAAACGGTGACGCAGCCCACACCATTGCGGGTCGCCGCCTCTCCGCCGCGATCCTGGCCTCGACGTCCCCGCCGGGCTTGGAGGCGCAGCAGCCAGTTACCCGGCTCGGTCTTGTTGCTCGCGGTGAGCCCCTCTCTACCCCGCGCTGAGCTGGCGCGCCTCACCGAGCGGATGATCGACCGCATGGGACGAGCTGGACGGCGACCCTGACCTCGAGGACCTGCGCGAGGACGAGGAGGGCACCCACGACCTTGAGGAGACCTACGACGCTTAGCACTGCCACCTGGGAGCCGGCATCGCCGCGCCCGCTCACTCATAAGCCCGTCGCCCGCCACGTCCGGACAACAGGCTTCTCGCGCGTCCACCGGTTCGAGAACAGCCACGCGCTGGCAGCGAGCTACGGGCCTGACTGGTGGCTGCCGATCTACCGACGCGCCTTTCCGACGATCATGTCCGCGGTCGCCGTGGAGCACGACGGCTGGGCGCAGCGTGGCGGCATCGATCGGCTGCTGACGCTCGCATGCGGGCGGACCTACACCGTCGACGAGAAGATCCGCACCGAGGACTGGCCTGACGTCCCGCTCGAGCGCTGGTCTGATGAGGTGCGCAAGTCGCCTGGCTGGGTGCAGAAGCCGTTGGCGGCCGACTTCATCGCCTATGCGCACGCGCCCGCCGCGACGTGCGTACTGATGCCGGTGCCGGCGCTGCAGCGCGCCTGGCGCCAGCATGGGCGATCATGGATCGGGCTCTATGGCCTGCGTCGCGCTCAGACCGCGGGGTGGACATCGGTCAGCGTGCCCGTGCCTCGCGGCGTGCTCATGCAGGCCATCGGCGAAGCTATGTTCGTCAGCTGAGCAAAATGCCCGCTGAGGCGTCAGAACGAGTCGCGTTTAGGTCGAACGGCGCCGTTCTTCTCCCGGCGAGGTTGAAGCCGGAGTCGCTGCCGCCTAACAAGGCTTTGGCGGAATGCGCCGGAACACCCTTCTGCTCAATCGCATCTGCGTGACGGCAGTGATTAGACGGTTGCTCATGGATGGCGACCTATCCCCTATTCAGAACCCCTCCGAGGCACCGGAGGTCGCCTTTGCCTTGACCCGCGGGGTCCCCCGCCTCGTCGATGTAAACGGAGAATTGAGCGCGGATGGCCATCAACCGACTTTGGCGATAGGATCGGTCGGAGTCTCGCCCTTCCCAACGACCTCCCCGCTAAGCAAGCGAGCGCAAGCACGGGGCACTATCCGGTTGATCGGAGCAGCTCACCGCGGCTCCCGCAGGCGCTACACCGTCCGCTGATGTTCGCGAACGCGTTCGTCCAGCCGCATCTTGGCGTGGGAGTAGATGGGGTAGCGCTAGCGCTCAATCAGGGAAAAAGTCCAGCAGAATGAGCTGCTTACAAAGTGAGAAGCTGGCGCACCCGACAGGATTCGAACCTGTGGCCTCTGCCTTCGGAGGGCAGCGCTCTATCCAGCTGAGCTACGGGTGCCGGTCGGCTGCGACTAGCAGGGTGTGCAGCGCCGCGCTACCCGCTTTTCGCAGCGCGACGCGCGATCGTCACCGGCTGGAACGGCGCCAGCCCGCAGCTCGCCCCGCGCGTCCCGCCGCTGGCGTACAGCACGGTGATGATGTCCTGCGCGCACAATTGCCCGATCGAGGTGGCGTAGCCGAAGCGCCGCTCGAAGCCGAGCCCCGGGCAGGCCCGGGGCAGGGTCACTCGGTAATAACGGTCGCCGGTGGTGTGGAAGTCGATCACGCGGTCGCTGCGCACGAGGCTCTCGCGCAGCGCGGTGATCGGCACGCAGTTGCGCGCCTCGCCCGCGGGGAGCGCCTCCGGCACCGTCGGCCCGCGATCGCGCGCCACCGCTGCGCCCGACACCAGCACCAGCGTCACCGCTACCCAGCCGCGCATCCTCGCCTCCTCACGTCGCGCGCGCCGCGGTCCGCTCGGGCCGTGGCGGCGTCTTGGGCTTGAACGCGCAGAGGTCCTGCTCGATGCAGCGCCAGCACTCGGGCCGCCGCGCCTTGCAGACGTAGCGGCCGTGCAGGATCAGCCAGTGGTGCGCGTGGACGCGGAACGGCGCCGGAGTCACCGCGTCGAGCTTCTTCTCCACCGCCAGCACGGTCTTACCGCGCGCCAGCCCGGTGCGGTTGCCGACGCGGAAGATGTGCGTGTCGACCGCGAAGGTCTCCTCGCCGAATGCCACGTTGAGCACGACATTGGCGGTCTTGCGCCCGACGCCGGGCAGCGCTTCCAACGCGGCGCGGTCGCGGGGGACCTCGCCACCGTGCTGGTCGAGCAGCGACTGGCTCAGCGCGATGACGTTCTTGGCCTTGGTGTTGAACAGACCGATCGTGCGGATGTGCTGTTTGAGCCCGTCGAGGCCGAGCGCGACCATCTGCGCGGGCGTGTCGATCTCGGCGAACAGTGCGCGCGTGGCGCGATTGACCCCGGCGTCGGTCGCCTGCGCCGACAACACCACCGCGACCAGCAGCGTGTAGACGTTGACCGACTCGAGCTCGGTCTCGGGATGCGGGTTGGCCTCGGCGAGGCGCCGGTAGAATTCGGCGACCTCGCGCCGGGTCACAGCCCGAGCACCTCTGCCATGGCGTAGCGCCCCGGCGCGCGGCCGGCGAGCCACAGCGCCGCCTTGACCGCGCCGCGCGCGAAGATGCTGCGGTCCTCGCCGCGGTGGCCGAGCTCGACCCGCTCGCCCTCGCCGGCGAACACGACCGAATGGTCGCCCACCACCGAGCCGCCGCGCAGCGAGGCGAAGCCGATCGTGCCCTCGGTGCGCGCGCCGACCAGCCCGGCGCGGCTGTCGACTCGCACCTCGGCGAGCCGCGTCGCGCGCCCCGCCGCGGCGGCCTCGCCGAGCAGCAGCGCGGTGCCCGAGGGCGCGTCGACTTTGTGGCGGTGGTGCATCTCGACGATCTCGATGTCCCACTCGGCGCCGAGCCGAGCCGCCGCCTCGCGCACCAACGTCTGCAGCAGCGTCACGCCGAGCGACGTGTTGCCGGTCTGCAGCACGGGGATGAGCGCCGCGGCCTGCTCGATCAGCGCGTGGTGCGTCGCGCTCAGCCCGGTGGTGCCGATCACGATCGGCGTGCGCGCCGCGACCGCGGCGGCGAGGTGCGGCTCGAGCGCGGCGGGGGTGGAGAAATCGACCAGCACGTCGGCGGCCTGGGCGAGCGGCACCGGATCACCGCCGGCGTCGACTCCGCCAGCGACGGTACAGCCCTCGCCCTCGGCGATCGTCGCGATCGCGCGGCCCATGCGACCGTTGCTGCCGTAGATGCCGATGGCGGTCATGTCGCGTCACTCGTTCGGGGGCGGATCGGAGCACGCGCCTTCGCACGGCGCGCGCGGGAATGACAGTCGCGCGGCGATGGGCGTGGGACAGCGACATCGTGGGCGCTGCGGCACTCACGCTCGCACGTAGAACAGATGTGTCCCCACGCGCGCCACCTTGACCAGGGAGTTGCGCCAATAGGGTACCATCCAATCGGTGTGGTAATGTGTGGCGCGGCCGATCTCGGCGTCGACCTCGCCCGCGAGCGCGCGCCGTGCCATCCGCCGCGCGCCGGTCCAGCCGGCGCGGACGGGACGGCGCCCGACCGACCCGTCGCACGTGAAGGAGAATTGGCAGCCGGTGTCGCGCGTCGAGCCCTGGAACACGACGCCGCACACCGTTTTGGGATAGCCCGGCGCGCGCACGCGGTTGAGCACCACCTGCATCACCGCGCGCTGGCCGCGGCGGTCGTCGCCCGCCTCGTACAGCGCCGCGGTGGCGAGACACTCGACCGCCTGCGCGCGCTCCGCCTCGCCGCCGCGGAAGCGGTAGCGCGACGCGGTGCGGCGGCGCTCGGCGTGGAGCGGGTAGGCCTGGTTGGAGGCGCGCGCGGCCTCGGCGCTCATCCGCGCCGCCGCGGGGCGCGGCGCGCGGGGATGCCAGCTGTCGAGCCAGCCGAGCGTCACCGCCGCGAGCGCGAAGGCACCGACGATCAGCGGCCAGCTCAGCCACGCGCGCGCGCTGCGCCGGCCGCGCCGACGCGCCGGCCGCCGCCGCGCGGGAGAACGGGAGCGTCGCTGCGCCATCGCCGCGCTGTACCGCGCCGCGCCGCGCCGGGGAAGTTGCTGCCGCGGCCGTTACCGGCGGGTGAGATGCGCGACGAGGGCGTCGGCGGCGGCGCGGTGGCGGCCGAAGCAGATCAGCGACCGCCGCGCCACCTCGTGCGGCTCGAGCCGGTAGAGCAGCGCTACGCGCCACCCGCGCCAGTCGCGCTGGAGCATCGCCGCGGTAATCTGCTCGGGGGCAAGCCGCACGACCTGGTAGGCGGTGGAGCGATCGATCAGCCACACCAGGTTTCCCTCGGCGAGCGCGATCGCACCGGGCCCGGCGCGGCACCAGCGATGCGTGATCGCGGCGTCACCGGTCGCGGCGAGCCTCGCCGCGAGTGCGGCGGCGTGACGCCGTTCGACGCGACGCAGCAGGCAGAGCAGCGCGCCGGCGAGTGCGACCGCCAACGCCGCGGCGCGCGGGAGGCCGCTCCCCAGCGCCAGCAGCGCCGTGCCGGCGGCGACCGCGGCGGCGACGCGGCACCAGCGCGGGGACTCGTCGACGCGCCGGCTCGACACCAATGGCACCAGTTCGTGGTCGGGGAGCGGCGCGGTGCGGCGGAGCATCATCCTCCATCCTAGCCGCGTCGCGGGTCATCGGCGGCGCGCGCTCGCCTGATCGGGTCGCGCCGCGGGTGCGCCGGCCGCCTTGGGCCGGCGGCGGGCTTGGCTCAGGCCTTGACGTGCTGCGAGATGTACTTGTTCATCTCGAACATGGTCACCTTGTCGCGGCCGAACACCTTCTTCAGCTTCTCGTCGGCGACGATCTCGCGCTTGTTCTCCGGGTTCTGCAGGTTGTTCGACTTGATATACTCCCATACCTTGCTGATGACCTGGCTGCGCGGCAGCTTCTCGTTGCCGACGATCGCGCCGAGCTCGGGCGAGGGCTGGACGGGCGCGTGGATCCCGCCGGTCTTGCTGCCGGTGGTGGTGGTGGTCGCCATGGTCTTCCTTCCTGTTCGTGCCGGCCTGATCGGCCGGTCCTGCAAAGATGCCGCCGCCGCGACGATGCGCGAGCGTAACGGCGCGCCGCGCACTGGATCGCCGTCGCCGCGGCGTCTAGGGGAAAAAGCATGAGCGACGACACGCGACACACGCCGGACGACGGCGACCTGGTGGCCGCCACGGGCAAGATCCCCGTCCCCGAGGAGGTGGCCGAGGCGGTGCGCACGCTGCTGCGCTGGGCCGGCGACGACCCGACGCGTGAGGGGCTGCGCGACACGCCGCAGCGCGTCGCGCGCGCCTGGAAGGAATATTGCGCCGGCTACGCCGAGCATCCCGAGGTGCATCTCGCGCGCGTGTTCGAGGAGGTCGGCGGTTACGACGAGATCGTGCTGCTCAAGGACATCCCGTTCCAGTCGCACTGCGAGCATCACATGGCGCCGATCATCGGCAAGGCGCACATCGCCTATCTGCCGCGCGACCATGTCGTCGGCATCTCCAAGCTGGCGCGCGTGCTCCACGGCTTCGCGCGGCGGCTGCAGGTGCAGGAGCGGCTCACCGCCGAGGTGGCGGATTGTATCTGGCACAACCTGCGCCCGCAGGGGGTCGCGGTGGTGATCGAGGCGAGCCACGCCTGCATGACCGCGCGCGGCGTGCGCACCCCCGGCGTCGGGATGGTGACGAGCCGGATGATGGGCGTGTTCCGCGACGATGATCGCAGCCGCAAGGAAGTGCTGGCGCTGATGGGCCTGTCGTGACCGCGCGGCGCGTGCTGGTGACCGGCGGCGCCAGGCGGCTGGGCGCCGCGATCGCGCGCGCCGTCGCCGCGGCGGGGCACGTGCCGGTGATCCACTACGGCCGCTCGCGCGACGAGGCCGAGGCGCTCGCCGCCGAGCTGGGCGGCGCCGCGGTGCAGGGCGACCTCGCCGATACCGCCGGGCTGCGCGGCCTGCTCGATCGCGCGGGCGACGTCGATTCGCTCGTCAACAGCGCGTCGCAGTTCGACTATGACTCGCCCGCCGCGATCGATCCGGTGCTGGCGGCGCGGCTCCACGCGGTCAACGCGGTGGCGCCGGCGGTGCTCGCCGCCGCTCTCGCCGAGCGAGACGGCGCGCGCGCGGTGGTCAACCTGCTCGACCAGAAGCTCGCCAACCCCAACCCCGATTTCTTCAGCTACACGCTCTCCAAGGCGGCGCTGGCGAGCGCGACCGAGCTGATGGCGCAGGCGTTCGCGCCGCGCGTCCGGGTTAACGCGGTGGCGCCGGGGCTGACGCTGCCGAGCGGCGACCAGAGCGACGCCGCGTTCGACGCGGTCGCGCGCGCCAACCTGCTGCGCCGCCCGGTCGGCGCCGAGAACGTCGCCGCCGCGGTGGTCTACCTGCTGGAGGCGGAGAGCGTCACCGGGCAGACGCTCTACGTCGACGCGGGCCAGCGTTTCTGCCGCAGCGACCGCGACGTCATGTTCACGAAAGGCGACCTGGGGAGCGGGCGCCGGCATGGCTGAGTTCACCACGCTGATCGAGGACATGGCGGTGGCGATGCGGCTCGGCATCCACCCGCACGAGGCCGCGCCGCAGCGTGTGCTGCTGTCGGTGTGGCTGACCGTCGATTACCCCGGCGTACTCGCCGACACGATCGAGGCGGTGCTCGACTATGACCGCGTGCATGACGGGATCCGCGCGCTGGCCGACGAGGGCTTCGCGCTGCAGGAGACGCTGGTCGAGCGGGTCGCCGCGCTGTGCCTCGCGGATGCGCGCGTGCGGCAGGTGCGCGTCCGCTCGGTCAAGGCCGACGTGTACCCGGACGCGCGGGTCGGCTGCGAGATCGTGCGCCGGCGCTGAGGATCGACCCTCGTCGCAGCCGAGACACGCGTGCACTATCCCGTCATCCCGGCCCAAGGCGGGATGACGAGCATTCACAGCAAAGCGCCCGGCTCAAAACACCGGACCCTCCCGCGCCGCAAGCAACTCGAACTCAACCGGGTCGTGCGCGCAGAACATGCGCACCTCGCCGGCATGATCCAGGGATAACCGCCGCAGCCGGCGCTGGTTGGCGAGGCGCGCGCTTCGATCGACCTCCATCAGTTTCTGGTATCCGCGCAGCCCCGGCGGGCAGTGATACTCCTCGCTGCCGACCTCGCCGCGGTAGAAATAAGCGTCGCCGGCGTGGAGCAGCCACTCGCCGCCGTCCTCCTGGATCGCGACCCCGGCATGGCCCCAGGTATGGCCCGCCAGTGGCACCAGCAGGAGCTCGGGCGGCAGCCCCTCGAGCTGGCGCACCGCGTCGAAGCCGAACCAGGGCTCACCCCCGCCCGCGGCGTAGAGCCGCCAATTCTCCGCCTCATCCCATTGCTGCGGGCGATAGCGCCGCCGCCCGACGAAGGCGCCGCCGGCGCGCGCGTCCGCCACCTCGCGCTCGCGCGACAGCAGGTGGACCGCGGCGTTGGGAAAGTCCTCGATCCCGCCGGCATGGTCGAAGTCGAGGTGGGTCAACACGATGTGCCGCACGTCGGCGGGATCGAAGCCGCGCGCGATCACCTGGGCGCGCGCGGTCTCCTCGCCGCGTAGCTGCGGATGGCACAATTGGATGAAGAACTCGGCGAGGCGCTGGCGCGGCCGCGCCACGTCGCGCGTGCCATAGCCGGTGTCGACCAGCACCAGCCCCGCCTCGCTCTCGATCAGCAGGCAGTGGCAGACGAGATGTGCGCGCGCGCCGGCGCTGGTGCCGTCGAACAGCGCGCCGCCGGCGGGGCAGCAGGTGCCGCAGTTGAGATGATGGACTCGCATCAGGCGACCTCGATCTCGGCCGCGCTCGGGTGCGCGACGGCGCGCGCGTGCGGCGCGAGGCGGCGGCGGGTGCGCTCGTCGATCGCGGGCCGCGCGATCCGCCAGGCGCGTGCGGTCAGCAACGCGCCGCCGGCCAGCGCCAGCACGGCGGCGGCGCTCCAGCGCGTGGTGGTAAGTGGTGACGCCATCGTCTCGCTCGCTGCTGCGGGTGGGTGGGCCATCAACGGCGGGGCGGGGGAGGCGTTGCGGTGAGATACCCCGCAAAGTGGCTGATTTGGGTTTAGGGTCAGTAAGTTGAGCTGGAAATCCTTCCCGGCGCGGGGAGGGAGATTGCGCCGCGCAGCGGCATGGTGAAGGGGGGGGGCCACGAGCGGATATTGCGCGGCCGGCCCCAGCCACCATTCGCTCCGCGACTGGTCCCCCTCCCCGCGAGCGGGGAGGATGTGAGAGGCCCTGTCCTACACGCCTTCGTTCCCGCTATGTTCCCTCCTCCACCCTGTCAGGAGGACCCATGATCGACGAGCTCATCGACGCGGTGATCGACCGCGAGGGCGGCTATGTCCGCCACCCCGCCGACCGCGGCGGCGCGACCCGCTACGGCATCACCGAGGCGGTCGCGCGCGCCAACGGCTATGTCGGCGACATGCGCCAGTTCGCTCGCCCCGCCGCGGTGGCGATCTACCGTCGCGCGTACTGGCAGCAGCCCGGCCTCGACCGCGTCGCGACGCGCGCGCCCCAGCTCGCCGCCGAGCTGTTCGACACCGGCGTCAACATGGGGCCGGCGACCGCGGTGACCTTCCTCCAGCGCGCGCTCAACGCGCTCAACCGCGGCGCGAGCGACTATCCCGACGTGCCGCTCGACGGTCGCGTCGGCCCGGCGACGCTCGCCGCGCTCGACCGCTTCCTCGCCACGCGCGGCGCGGCGGCGCAGGCGGTGCTGGTCAAGGCGATCGACTCGCTCCAGGGCGAGCGCTACCTGTCGCTCGCCGAGAAGCGCCCCGCCGACGAGGCGTTCCTGTACGGCTGGCTCGCCCAGCGCGTCGGCTGAGGGGAGGCGCACATGGCACTTCTCGACGGACTCGTCGCGCCGGTCGCTGGCCTGCTCGACAAACTGATCCCCGACCCCCGCGCGCGCGAGGCGGCCAAGCTGGAGCTGCTGCGGCTCGAGGGCACGCAGGAGCTGGAGCAGGTCAAGGCGCAGCTCGCCGCCGTGGTGGCGGAGGCGCAGTCGGCGGATCCCTGGACCAGCCGGGCACGCCCGAGCTTCCTCTACGTCATGTACGCACTGCTGTTGTGGAGCATCCCCATGGGGCTGATCGCGGCGACCCGGCCCGACATGGCGAGCGCCATCGCGCGCGGCATGAACGCCTATCTCGCGGGCTTGCCCGAGCCGCTCTACACGCTCTTCGCCACGGGTTATCTCGGCTACACCGTGGCGCGAGAGTGGGGCAAGGCGAAGGGGCGGTGACGGAGTAGCTCCTTCCCGCAAAGCGAGGAGTGGATCCGCTAGATCCTCCCCGCATGGCGGGGAGGGGGACCAGCCGCAGGCTGGTGGAGGGGGGCTTCCTCAGGCGTTGTGCTGCGTGGAGATCCCCCTCCACGACCGCTTCGCGGCAGTCCCCCTACCCGCCAAGCGGGGAGGATAGGCTCGACTTCACCCGTGTCGCGCCATGCGCTGCGGATCGGGGGGCAGGCGCATGTGCGCGCCGTGCGCCGCCTCGAGATAATGGGTCGCCATCTGGTAGTGCGCCTGGCAGACCGCTTGGCTCTGTGCCTCGGCGGCCAGCTTGAGTTCGGCCTCGGCGCGGCTCTGGAAATACAGCCGGTCCCTGTCGGTGATCATCGCTACTCACTCTCCGGCGCCCGCTATGCCGCGGTTCGCGTCGTCCTGCCACAGCGTGAGTCACCGATTTCGTCCTTTCCGGGCACACTTGCCGAGACCCCGCCACGGTCCCCATATCGCGCGGCATGAGCGGGAACGATCCACACGCCGCGCCGGTCTGGCACGGCACCACCATCCTATCGGTTCGACGCGGCGGCAAGGTCGTCGTGATCGGCGACGGCCAGGTCTCGATGGGCCAGACCGTGATGAAGCCCAACGCGCGCAAGGTGCGAACCTTGGGCGACGGCAAGGTGATCGGCGGCTTCGCCGGCGCGACCGCCGACGCCTTCACCTTGTTCGAACGGCTCGAGTCGAAGCTGGAGCGCCACGGCGGTCATCTGATGCGCGCCGCGGTCGAGCTGGCGAAGGACTGGCGCACCGACAAATACCTCCGCAACCTGGAGGCGATGATGATCGTCGCCGACAAGGAGGTGACGCTGATCCTCACCGGCAACGGCGACGTGCTCGAACCCGAGGCGGGGATCGCCGCGATCGGTTCTGGCGGCAATTACGCGCTCGCCGCGGCGCGCGCTTTGGTCGACTATGAGCAGGACGCCGAGACGATCTGCCGTCGCGCGATGGCGATCGCCGCGGAGGTATGCGTCTACACCAATGACCGGCTGACGATCGAGACGCTCGACAGCGCCAACTGAGCCGCGCGCGATACCGCGCAGCGACTCAACTTACTCAACATTCGCCGGCGAAGGCTTTGATTCCGCATGAATGATAATCTCACTCCGAAGGCGATCGTCGCCGCGCTCGACGCGCACATCATCGGCCAGAAGGAGGCCAAGCGCGCGGTCGCGGTGGCGCTGCGCAACCGCTGGCGGCGGCAGAAGCTGGCGCCCGACCTGCGCGACGAGGTGACGCCCAAGAACATCCTGATGATCGGGCCGACCGGCTGCGGCAAGACCGAGATCAGCCGCCGCCTCGCCAAGCTGGCCGACGCGCCGTTCGTCAAGGTGGAGGCGACCAAGTTCACCGAGGTCGGCTATGTCGGCCGCGACGTCGAGCAGATCGCGCGCGACCTGGTCGAGGAGGCGGTGCGACTCGAGAAGGAGCGCCGTCGCCTGGCGGTGAAGGACAAGGCCGAGGCCGCGGCGATGGACCGGCTGCTCGACGCGCTGGTGGGCAAGGACTCGAGCCAGGCGACGCGCGAGAGCTTCAAGCAGCGCTTCCGCGACGGCCATCTGTCCGAGACCGAGATCGAGCTGGAGCTCCAGCAGGCGCCGGCGATGCCGTTCGAGCTGCCCGGCGGGCAGGGGTCGGTCGGCATGATCAACCTGTCCGAGATGATGGGCAAGGCGTTCGGCGGCGGGCCGAAACAGCGGCGCAAGCTGCTGGTGCCCGCGGCGTGGGAGAAATTGGTCGAGGAGGAGGCCGACAAGCGCCTCGACCAGGACGAGGTCAGCCGCGTCGCGCTCGCCGACGCCGAGGCCAACGGCATCGTCTTCCTCGACGAGATCGACAAGATCGCGGTGAGCGACGTGCGCGGCGGCTCGGTCAGCCGCGAGGGCGTGCAGCGCGACCTGCTGCCGCTGATCGAGGGCACCACCGTCTCGACCAAATACGGGCCGATGAAGACCGACCATATCCTCTTCATCGCGTCGGGCGCCTTCCACGTCGCCAAGCCGAGCGACCTGCTGCCCGAGCTGCAGGGGCGGCTGCCGATCCGCGTCGAGCTCAAGGGGCTGACCGAGGACGATTTCGTCGCGATCCTGTCGGACACCAAGGCGTCGCTGCCGGCGCAGTATCGCGCACTGATCGCGACCGAGGGAGTCGACGTGAGCTTCACCGAGGACGGCATCCGCGCGGTGGCGCGGATCGCGGCCGAGGTGAACGGCGAGATCGAGAACATCGGCGCGCGCCGGCTCCAGACCGTGATGGAGAAGTTGCTCGAGGAGGTGAGCTTCGACGCCGAGGACCGCGCCGGCGAGGCGCTGGTGGTGGATGCGGCCTATGTCGACCAGCAGCTGGCGAGCGTGGCGCGCAACTCGGACCTCAGCCGCTTCGTGCTGTAAGGTCGGTGAGGCGGGGCGCGGCGCGCGTGGAGGGTGCCCTCCCGGAGTATTACCCCGGCGAACGCCGGGGTCCAGTTGGGAAGGCCGGAATGAAAATCATTGACGTCCCCCATCTGGACCCCGGCGTCCGCCGGAGTGGTGGCTGGGGATTGTCTCGCGAGAGAGCGAGCGGTCGCGCCAGCGCCTAACCGGCCGCGATGATCGCGATCTGGCGGCCGTAGCCCGGCTCGCCGCGATGCGTCGCGCGGCGATAGCTGAAGAAGCGGCGCTCGTCGGCATAGGTGTCGAGCCCGAGTGTCTCGACCCGCACCACCCCCGCCGCGGCGAGCCGATGCGCGACATAGCCTTCGAGGTCGAAGCGCGCGTGCCCGGCGCGGCCGTCGGCGAAGAAGCGCTCGTTGGCCGCATCGTCGTCGAGGAAGCGCGTGCAGAAGCCCGCGTCCACCTCGTAGCTGGCGCGCGCGATGCACGGCCCGACCGACGCGACGATCCGCTCGCGCGACGCGCCCAGCGCCACCATCGCCGCGACGGTGGAGTCGGTCACCCCCGCGAGCGCCCCCTTCCACCCCGCGTGCGCCGCGCCGACCACGCCCGCGACCGGGTCAGCGAGCAGCACCGGGGCGCAGTCGGCGGTGACCACCCCCAGGGCCAGCCCCGGCGTCGCGGTGGCGAGCGCGTCGGCGCGGGGCCGCTCGGCGAAGGGGGCGTCGACCGTGACGCAGTCGGCGGAGTGGACCTGGAAGGGCGTCAGCAGGCTCGAACCCGGCGCCACCGCCGTCAGCGCCGCGTCACGGTTGGCGGTGACGGCCGCGGGATCGTCCTCCGAGCCGACCCCGCAGTTGAGCCCGGCGTACAGCCCTTCCGAGATGCCGCCCGCGCGGCCGAGGAAACCGTGCGGCACGGCGCCGAGCAGCCGCGCACGGAAGGGCTGGGGCGCGGTCACAGCGTGCGGCGCATCACGATGTCCTCGTCGGCGTGGCCGCCGACCATGAACTCGTAAGGGCCGACGTCCTCGAAGCCGTATTTGGCATAGAAGCGTCGCGCCCGCAGATTGTCGGTGAACACCGAGAGGTACATCGCCTGGTGGCCGCGCGCGCGCGCCTCCGCCAGCGCCCACTCCATCATCTCGGGCCCGAGCCCAGAGCCCTGCCACGGCTTGAGCAGATAGAATTGCCGCAGCTCGATCGCGCCCTCGGGCGGGGTAAAGGGCAATTTGGGAGGGCCCAGTTTGATGTAGCCAACCGCGACATGCCCCATCTCGACGATCTGCACCGCATAGGCCGGGTCGGCGACCTCGCGCGCCCAGTCCTCGGGGGTGTGCTGCTCGAGGAAGGTGGCGAGGTCGGCGGCCGAGTAGAGCGTGCCGAATGTCTCGGTGAAGGTCGCACGCGCCACGCCGGCGAGGCTGGCGGCATCGTCGACGGTGGCGGGACGGAGCGTCGGGCGCGGCATCATGCGAAGCCTGCCGGGCGCGGCCATTGGTCGTGAGTCACGGCGATCACCTTGAACAACTCCCCCATCTGCTCGACCAACCGGTCGCGATCCTCTGTTACCCTCCCGCCGAGCACCGTGGCGCGCTGGTCGATGCCGAGCGCGCGCAGGAAGGCGCCCTGGCCGACCGGCCCGTCGCACCGCGCGCCCGAGGCGCTGGCGACCAGCCCCAAGGTGGCCAGGTCGACGTGCGCGGTGAGGTCCTGCTCGCCCGGCGCCTCGAACGGGTTGGCGAAGGCGTGCGCGCGCACCGCCTGGAGCGTGTCGCCGATCGCCGGGCCTTGATAGCCATAGTCGATCACCAGCGCCGCGCCGCCCTGCGCGACGATGCGCGCGGCAAGGTCGGCCATCACCGCGACGCTGGCGGGCGACGTCTCGATCACCGCGCCCGGCGCGGCGTCGCGCAATGCCGGCGGCACGATCGTATCGGGGACGACGGCGCCCGCGACCGGCACGAAGAGCGTGTCCTGGCACGCCACCAGCCGCTCGTGCCACGCGTCGGGGCGGCGCACGAGCTGGCGGATCGGCAGCGCGTCGAAGAACTCGTTCGCCACGACGATCAGCGCCACGTCCTCGGGCAGCGTGTTGAGCGAGTCGTGCCACGTCGCGCCCGGCAGCCGCTCGGCCTGTGCGGCGCGCAGCGTCGCGCTGGTCTCGACGAGATGCACCGAGGGCGTCAGCCCGGCGCGCGCCATCACGCGCAGCGCGTCGGCACTGAGCGTGCCGCGCCCGGGGCCGAGCTCGACCCAGGCGACCGCGGGACGGCCGGCGCGGTCCCACAGGTCGGCCGCCCAGGCGCCGATCAGCTCGCCGAACATCTGGCTGATCTCGGGCGCGGTGGTGAAGTCGCCCGCGACGCCGAGCGGGTCGCGCGTCGCGTAATAATGCGCGTTGGCGGCGGCCATGAACTGGCTGACCGGGATCGGTCCGCCCAGCGTGATCGCGCGCGCCAGCCGCTCGGCGAGCAGCGGCTCGCTCACGCGACGCTGTCCAGCCCGACGATGGGCTCGACGCGGTGGCGGCGGCGCGGCGCGGTGACGATCAACGCGACCCCCGCCAGGATCATCGGCACGCACAGCCACTGGCCCATGTGCAGTCCGGTCTGCTCCGCGAACGTGCGCAGCTGCGCGTCGGGCTCGCGGAAGAACTCCACGGTGAAGCGCGCCACGCCATAGCCCGCGAGGAACAGACCGACCAGCTTGCCCGGCTGGTAGCGCGCGTCGGTGCGCCAGAAGAAGAACCAGAGCAGCAGGAACAGGGCGATGCCCTCGAGCCCCGCCTCGTAGAGCTGGCTCGGGTGGCGCGCGGGCTCGGGCACGCCGTAGGGGACGGTGCGCTCGAACACGATCGCCCAGGGCACGCTCGCGGGCTTGCCCCACAGCTCGCCGTTGACGAAGTTGGCGAGCCGCCCGAAGAACAGGCCGAAGGGCACCGCGCAGGCGACATAGTCGTGGACGCGCAGCCAGTTGAGCCCGTTCTTCCGGGCGAACCAGATGAGCCCGAGCGAGGTGCCGATCACGCCGCCGTGGAACGACATGCCGCCGTCCCACAGCCGCAGAATCGACAGCGGCCGCGTCAGCATTTCCGGCGCGTAGAACAGGACATAGCCGATCCGCCCGCCGAGGATGATCCCGAGCGTGGCGTAGAAGACGAGATCGTCGGCGTGGCGCCGCGCCATCGGCGCGCCGGGCTGGGCCAGCAATTTCAGCAGATACCACCAGCCGACGACGATGCCCGCGATATAAGCCAGACTATACCAGCGCAGCGTGAAGACGCCGATCGAGAAGACGTCGGGGTGCAGCCCGAGATCGGCGAAACGGACGTGGCCGGTGGCGGCGCCGGCACCCGGAGCAGCGGCGGCGAGGGCGGACAGGAACAAGGCTTTCCCCTTCTCAATGGCGCCTGCATAAGGGGAGGAAAGCACAAACCCAAGCGGAGAGAGTGATGGCTTCCGAGCTCGACCGGCGGATGGACGCGGTGATGGCGGCGCTGACCGGCGACGGAGGCCAGCTACCGCTCGGACAGGTCGAGCGTTTCGGCCGGACGCTGCCGTTCATCGCGGCGGCGCCCCCGACGCTGCCCGCCTATTTCGCGCATTTCTGCCAGCAGCACCGCGACGTCGAGTTCCTGGTCGCGGGTGACGAGCGGCTGAGCTTCGGCACCGTCCACGATCTTGCGAGTCGCGCCGCGCGCGCGCTGGTCGCGGGCTATGGCGTGCGCCGCGGCGACCGGGTGGCGATCGCGGCGCGCAATTCGCCGTCGTGGATCGTGCTCTACATGGCGATCATCATGGCGGGCGGGGTGGCGACGCTGCTCAACGGCTGGTGGCAGGCCGAGGAGATGGCCGCCGCGCTCGACGAGGTCGAGGTCGCGCTGGTGTTCGCCGACGCGCCGCGCGCCCGCCGGCTCGCCGCCATCCCCGGTGGCGCGGCGGTGCGGGTCGAGATCTTCGACGATCTCCAGCCGATCGAGAGCGCGCTCGCCGAGGTCCTGGCGCACGCCGAGGACGATCTCGGCGAGGGCGCCGGCGCGGTGCTGCCCGCGTTGAGCGGCGACGTTCATGCCACCATCCTGTTCACCTCGGGCTCGACAGGCCGCTCGAAAGGGGCGCTGTCGACGCACGCGCAGGTGCTGCAGGGGACATTCAACTTCCTCGCGTCGGCGCTGATGATGATGGGGATCGCGGCGCAGGACGGCGCGCTGACGGGCCTGCAACCAGCGACGCTGCTCAACCTGCCGCTCTTCCACGTGACCGCGATGGTGCCGACTTTGCTCCAGAGCTTCGCGATGGGGCGCAAGCTGGTGCTCATGCCCAAATGGGACGCCGAGGAGGCCATGCGGCTGATCGAGCGCGAGAAGGTGACCTATTTCGTCGGCGTGCCGCTGATGAGCTATGAGATGGTCAACCACCCCGAACGCGCGCGCTACGACCTCTCGACCGTCACTGACTTCGCCGCAGGCGGCGCACCGCGCCCGGTCGAGCATGTCCGCCGGCTCGACGCCGAGCTGACCGGCGCGCCGCTGATCGGCTACGGCCTCACCGAGACCAACGCGATCGGCACCGGCAACTGGCGCAGCAACTATCTCGCCAAGCCCGACAGTGCCGGTCGCGCCTCGGCGCCGCTGGTCGAGCTGGCGATCCTGGCCGAGGACGGCACTGCGCTCGCGCAGGGCGCGACCGGTGAGATCGGCATCCGCTCGGCCGCCAACTTCCAGGAATATTGGGGACGCCCCGCCGACACTGCGGCGGCCTTCACCGCCGACGGCTTCTTCCGCACCGGCGACCTCGGCTATCTCGACGCGGACGGCTATCTCTTCATCGTCGACCGCAAGAAGGACATCATCATCCGCGGCGGCGAAAATATCAGCTGCCAGGAGGTCGAGGCCGCCTTCTACGCGCATCCGCTGGTCGCCGAGGCGGCGGTGTTCGGGCTGGCGGACCCGCGCTACGGCGAGGTGCCGGGTGCGGTGGTGCATCTCAGCGAGCCGGGCGGCGTCGCATGCGAGGATCTGCTGTCTTTCCTCGCGCAGCACGTCGCCGCCTTCAAGGTGCCCGCGCGACTGTGGATCGAGGACGCGCCACTGCCGCGGCTGGGGACGGAGAAGATCGACAAGATCACGCTGCGCCGCCGCTATCGCGCGGTCGCTGAGGCGGAGGCTGCCGCGGCGGCGTGAGGTGCTGGAATAATTCTCCCGGCTGGCGGGGAGGGGGACCGCCGCGCGTCAGCGCGGTGGTGGAGGGGGGGCTCCACGAGCGTCGCGCCCGCGGACAGCCCCCCGTCAGCGCTGACTCCCTGCCACCTCCCCGCGCGCGCGGAGGATTGAGATGCCTTACGCCCCCAGCGCGCGCTCGGTATCCAGCCCGGCCTGGGCGATCAGCCGCTCGGTCACCCCGCGCGCGGCGGCCGCGTCGCCGGCGGCGATCGCCTCGAACAGGTCGCGGTGGAGCGGGATCGGGTCGCGATACTCGAGCGGCACGCGATATTTGAAGAAGGTGGTCCAGCGCACCGCCGCGGCGATGCTGCTCGACAGGCTCGCCAGCAGCTCGTTGCCGGTCGACTCCAGGATGGCGGCATGGAAACGCTGGTCCGCGGCCTGCCCTTCCTGCGTGCGTAGGCCCTGTCGCGCCATCACCTGCACGGCATCGCCCATGCGCGCCAGCTGCGCCGCGCTGCGCTGGACCGCGGCGAGCTCGGCCGCGGCGGGTTCGACGATCATGCGCAGCTGGAACAGGCTGCGCACGAAGCCGAGCGACGGCGCGCCCTCGAACATCCAGGCGAGCAGCTCGGGGTCGAGCAGGTTCCACAGCGCGCGTTCGCGCACGCGCGTGCCGGCCTTGGGGCGGCTCTCGACCAGCCCCTTGGCACTCAGCATGCGGAGCGACTCGCGGATGACGCTGCGCGACACGCCGAACTGGCTCGCCAGCTCCAGCTCGCCCGGCAGCACGGTACCGCTGGGATGGTCGCCAGTGACGATCGCGACCCCGAGCGTCCGCGCGAGCGTGACATGTGCCGGACCTCGACGCTCTCCGTTCGCCACTGCTCGTCTCCCTCCCGGACCGACAGTCTAGGCCGTCACGGACGTGCGGCAAGTTAATTGTCCAACAAGTTCCGGGAGGATGGCGCGGATGCCGGTCCGCGTGTGATCACCTCGGCGCCCTCGCGTGGAGGATGCGGCCGGTGGGCGCACGGGAAGGCGGATCCCGGAACACGGCCGGGATGACGCTAGGCGCTGGGATGGCCGGCGGATCTCACGCCGCGACGAGCACGGCCTCGGTCTCGGCGATCCACCCGCCGCCCAGCACGCGATCGCCGTCGTACAGCACCGCCGCCTGGCCCGGCGCGACGCCGTACTCGGGCGAGTCGAATACCAGCCGACCGCGGTCGAGCCGCGCCGGCACCGGTTTGGCCATCGAGCGCACCTTGGCGGTGAGTGCGCCTTCCAGCGGACCCAGCACGTTCATCCGCTCTAGCCGCGCCGCCGCGACCGCGAGCGCCGAGCGGGGGCCGACCACGACCCGCTGCGCCGCCGGCTCCAGCCGCACGACGTAGAGCGGCTCCGCGCTGCCGCCGATCTCGAGGCCGCGGCGTTGGCCCACGGTGTAATGCACCAGCCCGCGATGCTCCCCCAGCTTGCGACCGGCGAGGTCGACGATGTCGCCGACGGTCGCCGCCGCGGGGCGCAGCGCCTTGACGAGGCCGGCATAGTCGCCGTCGGGGACGAAGCAGATGTCCTGGCTGTCGGGCTTGTCGGCGACGAGCAGTCCCAGCTCGGCGGCGATCGCGCGCACCCGCGGCTTGGGCAGGGCCCCGAGCGGGAAGCGCAGGTAATCGAGCTGTGCCTGCGTCGTGGCGAAGAGGAAGTAGCTCTGGTCGCGCGCCGGATCGGCCGCCCGGTGCAGCTCGGCCCCGCCCGCACCGAGGAAGCGGCGGACATAATGGCCGGTGGCGAGGCAGTCGGCGCCGAGATCGCGGGCGAGCGCGAGCAGGTCGGTGAACTTCGGCCCCATGTTGCATCGGACGCACGGGATCGGGGTGCGGCCGGCGAGGTAATCGTCGGCGAACTGGTCGATCACGTCGGTGCGGAAGCTGCTCTCATGGTCGAAGACGTAATGCGCGATGCCGAGCCGATCGGCGACCGCGCGCGCGTCGCGGATGTCGCGCCCGGCGCAGCAGGCCCCCGCGCGCTTCGTCGCTTCGCCGTGGTCGTAGAGCTGGAGCGTCACGCCGATCACCTCGGCACCGCTGCGCGCGGCGAGTGCGGCGACGACCGAGCTATCGACCCCGCCCGACATCGCCACGACGATGCGCCGCGCGCCGGGCGCGAGCTGGAAATCCACGCTGTCCATGATGATGGGATCGATACTCCTTCCGGACGCGCCGCGTAAACCGAAATGAACGAAGCGTTGCGGCGCACTTTACGCGACCTTCAGACCATCGCCGTTACAGCAGCCAGCATGTCACTCGAACCCACTCACAACGATCCGCCGCTGCTCACCGCTCTGCGCCAGCGCCAGCTCGCGTCGCGCACCGCCCAGGTCGCGCGCGCACTCGACACGACACAGGGCGAGCGCGGCGCCAGCGGCACGTTCAACGCCACCGCGGCCGCCGTTCTGAGTGATTGGAGCAGGCGTGAATAGCTCGTTTACCGGACCACTTTAGAGCGTGTTCAACCAGCGTCCGTTACGGATGAGACACAACAAGGGTCCAACGTGGCGAGGGGGAAAACCCCGGAACCGAGGTAAGGAATGATCGAGAACCAGAAAATCCGTCCGGCCAAGGTGATCGGCCCGCTCGGCGAGCCGCTCACGCTTGATTCGCTGCCGCCGGCGGACACCACCCGCTGGGTAGTGCGGCGCAAAGCGGAGGTGGTCGCCGCGGTAAACGGGGGGCTGCTGTCCGTCGATGAGGTGTGCCAACGCTACGGCCTGACCGTGGAGGAGTTCGCCGGCTGGCAGCGCGCGATCGATCGATCGGGCATGCCGGGGCTCCGCGTGACGCGGATCCAGCACTATAAGACGCTTTACGAGCGTCAGCAGAACTTCTAACGCAGGCGTCCCATTTTCAGAATTACGGGGCCGGAACAATGCGCCGGCCTCGTGAGTATTCCCCGGCAGAGCCCGTCACCGTGTGGGCGCATCGCAGGGGAGTAACATCATGGGTATCATCATCTGGCTCGTCATCGGCGGTGTCATCGGCTGGCTCGCCAGCATCATCATGCGCACCGATGCGCAGCAGGGCATCTTCCTGAACATCGTAGTCGGCGTGGTCGGTGCGTTCCTCGGCGGCCTGCTGTTCACCGGCGGCTCGATCAACAATGCGCCGCTGACGATCTATTCTTTCCTGGTCTCGTTGGTCGGCGCGGTCGTGCTGCTCGCGATCGTCAACCTGGTTCGTCGCGGCCGGGTGCGCTGAGCGCCGGAGCGCTGAGCCGGCGCCGCACCTGCGGCGCGCGCTGAGCTGATCAAGGCGGTCGCCCTAAGCGGGGCGGCCGCCTTTTTCGTTACGGCGGCCTGGATCCCCCCCCGCTTGGCGGGGAGGATCTTCACGACGTCGACCGGACCCGGGTCCTCACTTCAGCAGAAAGCGCACGTTGAGCGTCGCGCTCAGCTCGCTCTCGCCGGGCAGGACCGCGCTGTCCGCGGCCGCGGGTGCCGCCGCCATGCGCATCTGCGCGAATGGGCGCGGCGGCTCTCCGTCGCTCTCGCCGGCCTCCCCGATCGAGACGATCCGCGCGACGGTCAGGCCGGCCGCCTTGGCGTAGAGCGCCGCCCGCGCCCGCGCGCGCGCGACCGCGTCAGCGCGCGCCTCGTCGAGTGCCCCCGCCGCGTCGGCGAGCGACAGCGTCGGCCCGTCGATCTGGTTGGCGCCGGCGCGCACCAGCGCGTCGAGCACCGGCCCCGCCTTGGCGACGTCGCGGAAGCGCACCGTCACCGCGTTGCTCGCCTGATAGCCGGTGACCGCGGGCGGCTGGTTCTCGGCGTAGCGGTATTGCGGCGAGAGCGCGACGCGGCTGGTGGCGATATCGCGCGGCGCGATCCCCGCCTTGGTCAGCGCGGCGACCACGGCCGCCATGCGGTCGGCGTTCTGCTGCATCGCGGTCGCCGCGACCGCGTCCTGCGTCACCACGCCCGCGCGCACCGTGGCGAGATCGGGCACGCGCGAGACCTTGCCGACCGCGGTGACGTCGAGGATCGTGCCCTCGGGTACCACCGTCGCCATCGGCAGCGGCGCCTGCGCCATCGCCGATCCGGGTAACGCGACGAGCGCCAAGGCCGCGCTCACCAATGCCCGATTCATCGCTTCGATCTCCCGTTGTACAGCAACTTCGCTGTGTTGGAGCGCGATAGAACGCAAGCTGAACGTGATAACTTACGTTGTCGCTTGCACAAAATGTCGCGCTCGGGCAGCGCCGGACTTGTAGGCGGTGATGTATGCGGGTAATACACGCTGGCCGGAGGGGAATGGATGACGTACGAGGCTGGTACTCTGCAGGGCGAGCAGCTGATGATCGAGGACGGCACGCCGCGACGTCGGCGGCGCTGGATCCTGATCGCTGGCATCGCTTTGCTCGCCGCCGCGCTCGCCGGCTATTTCCTCACCCGCCACAAGGACGCGCCGCACGCCGCGCCGGGCGATCAGGCGCCCACCGTGACCGTGCTGGTGCCGGGCGCGGCGGCGGTGGCGCGTCAGGTCAGCGCGACCGGCTCGCTCGCCGCCAAACGTGAGATGCCGGTCGGCGTCGCGGGCGAGGGCGGGATGGTCAGTCGCGTGTCGGTCGAGCCCGGTCAATGGGTCCGGGCCGGCCAGGTGCTCGCCACGATCGATCGCTCGGTCCAGGTGCAGACCGCCGAGTCGCTCTCCTCGCAGATCGCGGTGGCGCGCTCCGACCTGGTGCTGGCGCAGGCCGAGCTGGAGCGCGCGCAGAGCCTGGTCGACCGCGGCTTCATCTCCAAGGCCGACGTGCAGCGCCGCATCGCCACGCGCGACGCCGCCGCGGCGCGGCTGAAGGTGGCGGGCGCGACCTATTCGGAGCAGCGCGCGCGCAACGCCCGGCTCGACATCCGCGCGCCCGCGGCAGGGCTGATCCTCACCCGCGGCGTCGAGCCGGGGCAGATCGTCAGCTCGGCGTCGGGCACGCTGTTCCGCATGGCGCGCGACGGCGAGATGGAGATGCGCGCGCAGCTCGCCGAGAACGACCTGCAGGGCGTCCGTGTCGGCTCCGCGGCGCAGGTGACGCCGGTCGGCGACACGCGCTCCTTCGCCGGGCG
The DNA here is from genome assembly GCF_019898765.1 of Sphingomonas yunnanensis. Classification (GTDB taxonomy): domain Bacteria; phylum Pseudomonadota; class Alphaproteobacteria; order Sphingomonadales; family Sphingomonadaceae; genus Sphingomonas; species Sphingomonas yunnanensis. The sequence goes on from NZ_JAIOKB010000003.1 coordinate 145,307, forward strand.
GGTATGGCAGATCGCGCCGGTGATCGACACGCAGACGCGTCAGGGCATCGCGCGCATCCAGCTCAGCTATGACCCGGCGCTGCGCCCGGGCGGCTTCGCCTCGGCGACGATCACCGCGGGCGCGGAGAGCGAGCCGTCGTTGCCGCAGTCCGCTTTGCTGAGCGACGACCGCGGCAATTACGTGTACATCGTCGACGCCGAGGATCGCGCGCAGCGTCGCGACGTGAAGCTCGGCACGGTGACCGAGGATCGGGTTGCGATCGCCAGCGGGCTCAAGGGCGACGAGCGCGTGGTGCAGTCGGCGGGCGCGTTCCTCAACCCTGGCCAGAAGGTCAAACCGGTGCGGGCGCGAGTCGCGGGCCAGTAGAGCGGGATCAAGATCCATGGGCTTTCGCAACATCTCCGCCTGGTCGATCCGCAACCCGGTGCCGGCGATCGTCCTGTTCGTGATGCTGACGGTCGCGGGCATCGTCAGCTTCATCCGCATGGACATCAACGACTCGCCGGACATCGACTTCCCGGCGGTGTCGATCACCATCACCCAGCCGGGCGCCGCGCCGAGCGAGCTCGAGACCCAGGTGACGCAGCGGATCGAGGCCGCGGTGCGCACGCTGGAGGGCGTCGACGAGATCCAGTCGTTCGTGTCCGAGGGCAATTCTACGACGATCGTGCAGATGGCGATCGGCCAGTCGGTCGACCGCGCCGTCAACGAGGCGCGCGACGCGGTCACGCAGATCCGCGGCAACCTGCCGGAGGGGATCCTGGAGCCCCAGGTTAGCCGCGTGAAGATCAACGACAATGATCTCGGCAGCTACAGCGCGATCGCCACCGACATGACGATCGAGCAGCTCAGCTGGTACATCGACAACACCGTGACCAAGGAGCTGCTCTCGGTTCCGGGCATGGGCGGGGTGGAGCGCAACGGCGGCGTCAGCCGCGAGATCCGCGTGATCCTCGATCCCGCCCGGCTGGCGGCGCAGGGGCTCACCGCGAGCCAGATCAACAACCAGCTGCGCCAGGTGAACCTCGACGCGCCGGGCGGCCGCGCCGAGATCGCGGGCGCCGAACAGTCGGTCCGCGTGCTGGGCAACGCGCGCACCGCCTATGACCTCGGTCAGACGCAGATCAACGTCGGCGACGGCCGCACCATCCGCCTCGCCGACGTCGCCACGGTGCGCGACCTCTACGCCGAGCAGCGCTCCGCCGCGGCGGTCGACGGCAAGCCGGTGCTGAGCTTCGACTTCAAGCGCGCCAAGGGCTCGTCGGACGTCACCGTTTTCCGCGAGGGCAAGAAGAAGCTCGAGGAGCTCGAGAAGCGCAATCCGAGGGTCAAGTTCCGGCTCCGCGTCGACGGCTCCAAATATCCGCTGGAGCAGTACAAGTCGGCGATCCACGCGATGCTGGAGGGCGCCATCCTCGCAGTGGTGGTCGTGTTCCTGTTCCTGCGCGACTGGCGCGCCACGGTGATCTCGGCGCTGGCGATCCCGCTATCGGCCATCCCGACCTTCTGGTTCATGGAGCTGATGAACTTCACGCTCAACGAGATGACGATGCTGGCGCTGAGCCTCGTCGCGGGCGTGCTGGTCGACGATGCGATCGTCGAGATCGAGAACATCGTCCGGCACATGCGCATGGGCAAGACGGCCTATCAGGCGGCGATCGACGCCGCCGACGAGATCGGCCTCGCGGTGCTGGCGACGACGATGGCGATCGTCGGGGTGTTCCTGCCGGTCGGGTTGATGCCGGGCATCTCGGGGCAGTTCTTCAAGAATTTCGGGCTCACCGTGGTGGTGGCGGTGCTCATGAGCCTCGCCGTCGCGCGACTGATCACGCCGATGATCGCGGCCTATTTCCTGCGCGCCGGCGGCCATGTCGAGCATGGCGGCGGGCCGGTGATGAGCTTCTACCAGCGCGTGCTCGCCTGGACGCTCGACGAGGGCGGCGCGCCCGTGGCGCGTGCCAAGGGCGGGGTGCATCGCGCTTTTGGCTACTGGCGCGACCATCGTCTGTGGGTCGTGATGATGGGGGTGGGCGCGTTCCTCTTCACGCTCTTCCTGTTCACGCAGATCCCGATGTCGTTCCAGCCCGCGTCGGACCAGCCGCGCAGCACGGTGACGATCACCATGCCGCCGGGCAGCACGCTGGAGACCACCCAGGGCGTGGTCGACCAGGTCTATGAGCTGATCCGCAAGCAGCCCGAGGTGGAGAGCGTCTACACCCGCACCTTGGTGGGCTCGGGCCGCGTCACCGCGCAGCTGCGCGAGAAGCGCGACAAGACCTCGACCGAGTTCGAGCGCGGTCTGGCGCCCCAGCTCGCCAAGATCGCCGACGCGCGCGTCAACTTCCAGTCGCAGTTCGGCTTCGGCGACAACAACCGCGACATATCGGTGACGCTCGGCGGCGACGATCCGGTCGTATTGCGCCAGGCCGCCGACCGGGTCGTCCAGGACATGGCGAGAATGCCGGGGCTGATCGCGCCGCGCATCGCGGGCGACCTCAACCGGCCCGAGATCATCATCAAGCCGCGCTCCGACCTCGCCGCCAACCTGGGCGTGACCACCGCGGCTCTGTCCAACGCGATCCGCATCGCCACGATCGGCGACATCGACCAGAACAGCGCGCGCTTCTCGCTGAGCGACCGGCAGATCCCGATTCGTGTCGCGCTCGAGCAGAGCTCGCGCTCGCGACTGGCGACGATCCAGAACCTGCCGGTGCAGACGCAGAGCGGCGGCTCGGTGCCACTCAGCCTGGTCGCCGAGATCGGCTTCGGCTCGGGCCCGACCCGCATCCAGCGGATCAACCAGCAGCGCCAGCTCACCATCGGCGCCGATCTCCAGCCCGGCGTGGCGACCAGCGTCGCACTGCCCAAGATCAAGCAGCTGCCCGCGATGAAGTCGCTGCCGGTGGGCGTGCAGGAGCTCAACGTCGGCCAGGCCAAGTGGCAGCTCGAGATGCTGATGAACTTCATCACCGCGGTGGTGTCGGGCGTGTTCCTGGTCTTCTCGGTGCTGGTGCTGCTGTATCGCCGGCTGCTGCCGCCGTTGGTCAACATGGGCTCGCTGCTGCTCGCGCCGCTGGGCGGGCTGCTGGCGCTGCTGATCTCGGGCGATGCGCTGTCGATGCCGGTGTTCATCGGGCTGCTGATGCTGCTCGGCATCGTCGCCAAGAACTCGATCCTGCTGATCGACTTCGCGCTCGAGGAGATGGCGGCGGGCGTGGCGCCCTACGCGGCGATCGTCGACGCCGGACGCAAGCGCGCGCAGCCGATCGTGATGACGACCGTCGCGATGGTCGCGGGCATGGTGCCGACCGCGCTGTCGCTGTCGGGCGACGGCGCGTGGCGCGCGCCGATGGGGATCGTCGTGATCGGCGGGCTGACGGTCTCGACCATGCTGACGCTGCTGATCGTGCCCGCGGCCTTCTCGCTGGCGATCGGGGTGGAGCGCCGCGTCGGGCCGTGGCTCGGCCGCCGCCTGCTCACCTATCGCCCGGGCGACGAGGGCACGCTGATCGAGCACGCGCCGCATCCCGCCATCCCCGCGCCGTCGGGACGGATCGGCTTCCACGAGGACGGCACCAGCCCGGCGGAGTGAGGGGGGAGGTCGATCGCCATTCTGGCCGCTCCGTTCCCCGGCGAAGGCCGGGGTCCAGTTGGGCGACGCGAGTGGCGGCTGCACGGGCCTTCCCACCTGGGCCCCGGCCACCGCCGGGGGACGGGAGAGCGGGGAGCAGGCAGAATGACGCTCGCTCGGCGAGGAAGGTCGGCGTGGCCTAACCGTGAACGCCTGCGCGCTGCGTGAGCGGTCCGGCCTCGACCAAGCCACTCATCGCTTGAACATTCGCGTCGCTCACGGATTGTCCCGCTGATGCCAGCGCTTGCCCGATCTACCGCGCCGCCGCCCGCCCTGGTGCGGATGCGGCTGGTCGCGACCGGGCTGCTCGTCCTGATGGCGGGTATCTTCCTCGCCTCGCGCGCGCTCGAGCCGCGGCACGGCGCCTGGGGCTTCGTCCGCGCTTTCGCCGAGGCGGCGATGGTGGGCGGTCTGGCCGACTGGTTCGCGGTGACCGCGCTGTTCCGCCACCCGCTCGGGCTGCCGATCCCCCACACCGCGATCATACCGCGCAACAAGGACCGGATCGGCGACCAGCTCGCCCAGTTCCTGCGCGAATATTTCCTCGTGCCCGCGGTGGTGGCGCGACGGATGGGTCGGGTCGACGTCGCCGGGGCGGCCGGGCGCTGGCTCGCCAACCCGCCGGGCGCGGGCAGCCGGCTGACGCGCGGCGTGTCGCGACTCTCCGTCGAGGTGCTCCAGTCGCTCGACCAGGAGCGGCTCGGCGGCATGGTGCGCGCGATGCTGGTGGCGCGCGTGCGCGAGGCGCGGCTCGCGCCGATGCTGGGCCGCGCGCTCGCCGCCGCACTGGCCGAGGGGCGCCACCTGGCAGTGATCGACAGTCTGATCTTCTGGGCGCGCGACGCGCTCGCCAGCAACGAGCATCTCGTCCGCGCGATGGTGCACGACCGCGCCGGCTCGATCCTGCGCTGGACCGGTCTCGACGAGACGCTCGCGAACAAGATCATCGACGGGCTCGACAAGATGGTCGCGGAGATGGCGGAGAACCGCGAGCACCCGCTTCGCCTCAAGGCCGAGGACGGACTCGCGCAGCTCGCCGAGCGGCTCCAGCACGATCCCGCGATGCACGCGCGAGTCGAGACGCTCAAGCTCGAGCTGCTCGAGAACCCGGCGATGCAGGACTGGATCAACGGCCTGTGGGAGCAGGCGCGCGCGGCGATGCTGCGCGCCGCGCGCGACCCCGAGGCGATCCTGCGCGGCGGGCTGGGCGACGCGCTGCGCCAGCTCGGCGCGACGCTGCGCGACGAGCCGCGGCTGGGGCGCACGATCAACCGCTTCGTGCGTCGCGCCGCGGTGGGGGCCGCGGCGGACTATGGCGACTCGATCGTTCGGCTGGTGTCCGAGACGGTGCGCGGCTGGGATTCGCGGACGATCACCGCGCGGCTGGAGCATGCGGTGGGCAAGGACCTGCAATTCATCCGGGTCAATGGGACCCTGGTAGGTGGCCTGGTCGGCGTGCTGATCCACGCGGTCGACATATTGTTGTGAGGGCGAGGGAGCGGCGCGGTTCTCCGGCGAAAGCCGGGCCCCGTCGGGTGACGTTCCTGGATCTCACCACCGCCTGCCCGCCTGGCCCCGGCCTACGCCGGGGAACGGCGACGAAAGGTGTTGGGCGTCACTCACTTCCCACCTCCGAGAGATACGCCCGCGGAACGAACATTGCTCCGGAACGCTTGTGGCGACATGAGCTTTGCCGCATGGGATAAAAGATGACCGCGGCAGCTGATTTCAGCGAGGAAAGAGACGGGCAGGCGCCCGTGCTGCGCTTCACCGGCGACCTGTCGCTGGCGCGGCTGGGCAACCTGCCCGACCGGCTCGGCCAGGTGCAGGGTAACGTCACGACCGTCGATCTCTCCGAGGTCGACCGGATCGACACGATTGGCGCCTGGGTGATCCACCGCTTCGCGCGCCAGCACGACGCGACGATCGAAGGGCTCGACGACGACGCGCGTCACCTGTTCGAGCAGGTCGAGGCGGCCGACCAGCCGGTGCAGATGCGGCCGCAGTCGGGCTCGTCATTCCGTCGCGTGCTCGGCGAGATCGGCGAGGCGTCGACCAACGCCGCGCGCACCTCGCTCGGGCTGCTCGGCTTCATGGGGGCGACGCTGATCGCCTTCGGCGGCGTGATCCGGCATCCCAGTCGTTTCCGCTTCAATGCGACCGTCCAGCGTTTCGAGGTGGTCGGCGTCTCGGCGCTCGGCATCATCGGGCTGATGAGCTTTCTGATCGGCATCGTCATCGCGCAGCAGGGCGCGGTGCAGCTGCGCCAGTTCGGTGCGGAGGCGTTCACGATCAATCTCGTCGGCCGCATCACGCTGCGCGAACTCGGCGTGTTGATGACCGCGATCATGGTGGCGGGGCGCTCCGGCTCGGCCTTCGCGGCGCAGCTCGGCACGATGCAGCTGACCGAGGAGATCGACGCCATGCGCACGATCGGCGTCTCGCCGATGGAGGCGCTGGTACTGCCGCGCACGGTCGCCGCGATCGTGCTGATGCCGTTGCTGGGCTTCTACGCTTCCGTGCTGTCGATCATCGGCGGCGGACTGCTCTGCTGGTTCGCGCTCGACATACCGCCCGTCGCTTATGTCGCGCGGATCCGCGAGGTGGTGCCGATCACCGACCTGTTCGTCGGGCTGATCAAGGCGCCGGTGTTCGGCGCGATCATCGCGATCGCGGGCTGTTTCCAGGGTATGCAGGTCAAGGGCGACGCCGAGCAGGTCGGCCTCAAGACCACCTCGGCGGTCGTGCAGGCGATCTTCATGGTGATCGTGGTCGACGCCTTCTTCGCGGTCTTCTTCGAACAGATCGGCTGGATCTGATGGCGCGGCGCGACATCCACCGGCGCGACGAGCCGATCATCCGCGTGCAGGGGCTGCGCAACAGCTTCGGCGACGCGGTGATCCACGACAACCTCGACCTCGACGTGCGCCGCGGCGAGATCCTCGGCGTGGTGGGTGGATCGGGCACGGGTAAGTCGGTGCTGATGCGCTCGATCATCGGGCTGCAGTCGCCCGACCGCGGCGAGGTCGAGGTATTCGGCGAGCCCACGCTCGGCCGCTCCGAGCATGAGACGGTGGAGATCCGCAAGCGCTGGGGCGTGCTGTTCCAGGGTGGCGCTCTGTTCTCGACGCTGACCGTGGCCGAGAACGTGCAGGTGCCGCTGCGCGAATTCTACCCCGAGCTCGATCTCGCGCTGCTCGACGAGATCGCCTCGTACAAGGTGGTCATGACGGGCCTGCCAGCCGACGCCGGACCGAAATATCCGGCCGAGCTGTCGGGCGGCATGAAGAAGCGCGCGGGCCTCGCGCGCGCGCTGGCGCTCGATCCCGAGCTGCTGTTCCTCGACGAGCCCACCGCCGGGCTCGACCCGATCGGTGCGGCGGCCTTCGATGAGCTCACCCGCGCGCTGCAGAAGACGCTGGGCCTCACCGTCTTCCTGATCACGCATGACCTCGACACCCTGTACGCGATCTGCGACCGCGTCGCGGTGCTCGCCGACAAAAGGGTGATCGCGGTGGGCACGATCGACGAGCTGCTCGCGCTCGATCACCCCTGGATCCAGGAATATTTCAACGGGCCGCGCGGGCGCGCCGCGGTCGCCGCCCAGAGCGCGGCGGCGGAGCGGGTCGACTCCGCCGACGCCGACGCGCGCGCGCACCCGACCGACGTGAGCGAGCGAGTCACCGGGCAGCACAGCCAGGGCGGCCTCGCCGACAACAGGGCCCGCGGGGCCGCAGGGGCAGAGTGATGGAAACGCGATCGAATCACGTCCTCGTCGGCGCCGTCGTGCTGATCCTGCTGGCGATGGTCGCCATCTTCACGGTGTGGATCGCGCGGATCGGCGGCACCGAGGAGCGCGAATATGACATCTTCTTCCGCCAGGCGGTCGACGGCCTCGCCAAGGGCTCGTCGGTCACCTTCTCGGGCGTGCCGTCGGGGCAGGTGAAGTCGATCTCGTTGTGGCAGCCCGATCCGCAGTTCGTCCGCGTCCGCATCAGCGTCAACGGTGATACGCCGATCCTGCGCGGTACCACCGCGACGATCCAGGGCAGCTTCACCGGCACCAGCACGGTCAGCCTGGACGGCGCGGTCAAGGGTGCCCCGCCGATCGCCTGCCCGGAGAACAACGCGGGCAACGTCTGCCCCCTCGGCAAGCCGGTGATCCCGACCAAGACCGGCGGCATCGGCGCGATCCTCAATTCCGCGCCGCAGCTGCTGGAACGCCTCTCGACGCTGACCGAGCGCCTCACCGGCATGCTGAGCGATCGCAACCAGGCGTCGATCGCCGGTATCCTCGACAATACCAACCGGCTGACCGACGCGCTCGCCGACCGCGGCCCGGAGATCGCCGCGACCTTGGCGCAGACCCGCGTCGCGATCGCGCAGGCCGGCAACGCGGCGCAGCAGATCGGTGCGCTCGCGCAGACCACCAACGGCGTGCTCGCCAATGACGTGCAGCCCGCGATGGCGAATCTGAACAAGGCGATCACCTCGGCACAGGCTAGCGCGGACACGCTCAACTCCGCGATCGGTGACGCGCGGCCGGGGCTGACCACCTTCAGCAAGCAGACGATCCCGCAGATCAACCAGCTGGTGCGCGACCTGCGCGTCACCACCGCGTCGCTGTCGGCGATCTCCGAACGAGTCGAACAGGGCGGCGCCGGCTCCCTGATCGGGCAACAGAAGCTGCCGGACTACAAGGGGAAATGATCGTGCGATCGGTGGCCAGGACTTTCCTCGTGGCGGCGGTGCCGATGCTGCTGGCGGGTTGCGTGCGGTTCGGTGCCGAGCCGCCGCCCTCGCTGCTGACGATCGCGGCCCAGTCGCAGCCGCAGCCCGGCACGGCGCAGAACTCCGCCTCGGCGCGCTCGATCGTGGTGCAAGTGCCCTCGGCGCCGACCGCGATCGCGACCACGCGCGTGCCGGTGCAGGAGACCGACACGACGATCGCCTATGTCAAGGACGCGCAATGGGCGGAGCCGCCCGCGCGCCTCTTCGCGCGGCTGCTCGCCGACACGGTAACCGCGCGCGCGAATATGGTGGTGCTGTCGCCGGCGCAGTCGTTCAGCGATCCCAGTGCCAGCCTGGCGGGCGAGCTTCGCTGGTTCGGTCTCGACGCGACGCAGCGGCAGGCGGTGGTGGTGTATGACGCCGCGCTGACCCCCGCGGGCGCGACCAATGTCGAGAAGCGGCGCTTCGAGGCGCGCGTCCCGGTCGCGGCGATCGACGCGTCGTCGGCCGGCCCGGCGCTGAGCCAGGCGGCCAACCAGGTGGCGCAGCAGGTCGCCGACTGGGCGGCGGGGCAGCGCTGATCCACCCGCCCGCGTGCGAGGCGGCTTGCGCGCCGGCGCGCGAGCCTCTAGGCGGGCGGGCTCCCGGGTATGCGGAGCGGTGGCCGAGTGGTCGAAGGCGCTCGCCTGGAAAGTGAGTATACGCCAAAAGCGTATCGAGGGTTCGAATCCCTCCCGCTCCGCCACCCAGTCTGAGACTTCCTCGACTTTTTCGACCCTCCTCGCTGAAATGGCGCGTTTCCGCGGGGCGACGTGCGCTTCTCGGTAGCGCGGAGAAGGTTAGGCAGGGGCATGTCGTGGTGATTCACGCCGACATTCTCCGGAGCGAGGCTGGCCGGTACGGTTCTCCCTCGGCTCGGGACACCAGCTTTCAGTTCGGCAATTTATCTAGTTTCGCTCACTCGGCCAGTTGGCGAGAGCCGCTCGCGTCGGCGAATGTCGCAGTTATCTGCGCTTTTCTGATGGTGCGAGTAGGTGCGTATGACTGCGAGAGACGAGGCGTAACAGGCGGCTAATTACGTCGTATTTAGGCAAGAACCGGCTTCAGTTAAAAGGCCGGTGAAGCGTCAAAATTTCTCTTGCGCCCTCGCTCAGTGAGGCACACATTTATCCGAGGTTGTCGGGCGGCTTTGTCAAAGCTAATGCACCGGCCATGGGCGGCGGGGTAGGAAGGGCACATGCCCCGCCCGCGCAAGCCCGCCTCGCCATTCCGCTACTTCAACTCGTCGCCCGAGGTGATCCGGTCGAGGACCTGCTGTTCGAGCGCGGGATCGACATCTGCCACGAGACGGTGAGGCTGTGGTGGAACAGGTTGGGTCCGCTGTTCGCGGGCGAGGTGCGGCGCCAGCGGGTGAGCCGGATGCGCGGCTTCCGCCATTGGCGCTGTCACCTGGACGGAATGTACGTGAAGCTGAACGGCGAGATGGTCTACCTGTGGCGCGCCGTCGATCACGAGGGCGAGATCCTCGAGAGTTACGTCACCAAGGCACGCGACAAGAAGGCGGCGCTCGCCTTCATGAAGAGAGCGCTCAAGCGCCACGGCTCGCCTGAGGCGATCACCACCGACGGTCTGCGCTCCTACGGTGCTGCACTGACGGAGCTAGGCAGCCGCGAGAAGCAGGAGGTGGGTCGCTGGGCCAACAATCGGGTCGAGAACTCTCACCTGCCGTTCAGGCGACGAGAGCGGGCGATGCTGCGGTTCCGGCAGATGCGCACGCTACAGAAGTTCGCCTCGGTCCACGCCAACGTCCACAACCACTTCAACCACGAACGTCACCTCGTTGACAGGCAGACCTACAAGCAGCGCCGCTCCGCGGCGCTCGCAGAGTGGCAGGCGCTCGCCAGCTGACCCGCCGCCTACGATGGTCGGAATGCATCGTATAGAGACGAGTTCGCATTAGACTGACAGCAGCGGCCCAACCGCTCGTTCCGTTTCTCACGGAGTTATGCCTGAGCGTTATTGAGGCCAGCGGCCGCCCGCGACCCCCACGCTTCCATCAAGCACGTTGGCGAACGCATAAGGTAACAGTCTTTGACACCCGCAAGCCGGACCAGTATCTGGCGCCGATGCCTTCGCCATCTAGTCTCAACGTCTCGCTCACCCCTGAGCTATGCGAATGGATCTCCGCGCAGGTTGCCTCCGGCCGCTATCGCAGCGCCAGCGAGGTTGTACGTAACGCGCTACGCGCGTTGCAGGAGCAGCAGCGGGACAGGGCTGTCGACCAGACGCTTGTCCAGGCGCGGGTCGGACAATGACAAAGGACAGCCAGGCAGCGGAGCTAATCCGCATGCGGGACTGGTCCTCCCATCCGTTGGGCCTCCCAGATAGCTGGCCGGTCGCCCTTCAACTCTCGCTCGGCACCGTGCTCCATTCGCCTGAGTCCATGTGCATGGCTTGGGGACCGGAGCTCACGTTCTTCTTCAACGACGCCTATCTGCCGATCCTTGGCCCTCGTGTGGATGGGGCCATGGGGGCGCGCTTCGCGGAACTGTGGGCCGATGTCTGGCAGCAGGTCGAGCCGATCGTCCACAAGGCGCTTGGTGGTGTCGCGAGCCGGTATGACGACCTGCCGTTGACGATGGCACGCTTTGGCCGCCCCGAGCAAACCTGGTGGACCTTCTCCTATTCGCCCTTGTTCGATGAATCCGGCGCGGTCGGCGGCATGCTCTGCATTGCCAACGAGCAGACCGCACGCGTCGCCGGCGAAGCGCGGTTGCGGGCTAGCGAGGGCCGCGCTCGCCAGATCATCGACAGTGCCCTCGATTATGCGATCATCGCCACCGATCCGGAAGGCCACATTACCTGCTGGAACGAGGGTGCACGCCGCACGCTCGGCTGGACTGAGGAGGAAATGCTGGGTCAGCCCGCGGACCGCTTCTTCACGCCCGAGGACGTGGCGGCTGGACAGGTCGCGAAAGAGATGCACAGCGCGCTCGAGACCGGGAAGGGCAAGGACGAACGCTGGCACCAGCGCAAGGGCGGCGACCGTTTCTGGGCCGATGGCGAGATGACGGTGCTCAAGGATGAGGCCGATCGGGCGATTGGCTTCGTCAAGGTGCTGCGGGACCGCACCGCTCGCCGCCTTGACCTGCAGGCCCGGCAGCGGCTGGAGGACGAGTTGCGCCGGCTCAACGCCCAGCTCACCACCGACGTGAACGAGCGCACCGCCGAACGCGATCGGCTGTGGGATACGTCACCCGACCTGCTGCTGATCGTAGATTTCGATGGTATCGTCCAGGCGGTCAACCCCGCCTGGACGACTATGCTCGGGTATGAGCCGAGCGAATTGCTGGACCAGTCGATCAGCAATTTCGTCCATCCCGAAGATCATGCGCTGACGGAAAAGCTCGTGCACGATGCCGCTGGCAGACCGCTGATCTCGGTCGAGAATCGCTATACGGCCAAAGATGGCTCCTATCGCTGGATCTCGTGGGTGTCCGTTCCCGGTGAGGACGTGATCTACGCCACCGGCCGTGATGTGACCCGCGACAAGGAAGCTGGTCGAGCGCTACGTCATGCCGAAGAGCAGTTACGCCAGAGCCAGAAGGTCGAGGCGGTCGGCCAGCTCACCGGAGGGGTCGCCCACGACTTCAATAACCTGCTCACCGTGATCCGCGGCTCGATTGATCTGCTGCGCCGGCCCGACGTGCCGGAAGAGCGCCGCAAGCGCTATATCGACGCGATCTCGGACACTGCCGATCGCGCCGCCAAGCTGACCGGCCAGCTCCTCGCCTTCGCGCGACGCCAGACGCTAAGGCCCACTGTGTTCGATACCCGCAAGAGCGTTGCGGTGATCGAGGACATGATACGCACGCTGACCGGCTCGCGGATTGAGGTCGAGGTGATACGGCCCGACGAGCCGTGCATGGTGAACGCCGATCCCAGCCAGTTCGACACGGCGCTAGTCAACATGGCGGTGAACGCCCGTGATGCGATGGGCGGCAGCGGCCGGCTTACGATCGAGGTGCGCAGGGCAACTGCGCTGCCCGCGATGCGCGCCCATCCGGCTGTCGAGGGCGAGTTTGTGGCGGTATCGTTGACGGACACGGGCGCCGGCATTCTGCCCGAAAAGATCGACCAGATTTTCGAGCCGTTCTTTACCACCAAGGACGTGGGGCAGGGCACGGGCCTCGGCCTTAGCCAGGTGTTCGGGTTCGCCAAACAGTCGGGCGGCGAGATCGATGTGGAGAGTCGGCCCGGCGAGGGGGCGACGTTCACGCTCTACCTGCCTCGTTCGATGCAGGCGACAGAGCAGGCTGAGCCGGAGAGCGACGCCGAGGCGAACGCGCGAGGCAACGGCGCCTTCGTCCTCATCGTCGAGGATAATCCGGAGGTCGGCAACTTCGCTACCCAGGCGTTGCAGGAGCTGGGTTATGACACGCGCCTTGCCAGCGACGCTCAGAAGGCTCTCGCGGCGCTCAGAGACAGCGGCAGCGGCGATGGCAGCGGCTTCGACGTGGTATTCTCTGACGTGGTGATGCCCGGCATGTCCGGGATCGAGCTTGGTCAGGAGGTCCGCCGCCTCTACCCGGACCTGCCCGTGGTTCTCACCAGCGGTTACAGCACCGTGCTCGCCCAGAACGGTACGCACGGGTTCGAACTGCTGCAAAAGCCGTACTCGATGGATGAACTGTCGCGCGTGTTGCGCAAGGCGGCGGCTTGGCGCGAGCGGGCCCACGCCAACGCGCCTCAGATGACTGAATAACCTCGAACCGCTGAAAAGGCGGTCGCCCGTTCTCCCAGATCGATCGACTTACGAGGTTCCAAACCGCGGCCATCAGATCTGTCACCGCTCGGAACAGGCATCAAGCGTCTGGAATGAAGGGCGGTACGCGCAGATAACCACGGAAGTGGACGATATGACACAGTCTGGTGTGCGGCGGCCGGCGCGCACGCGGCGATGCTTCTCGCGATCATCGTCAGTGCCATGGCGCTGACGACAGCTGCGCGGAGGCGGCGCCGGTCTGCTCGATGTGCGCGCGATCCTGATCGTTGGTATCGATCGCTGGAGGTGATCCGACGTCCCCTTCTTATAGTCGCAGTATAATTATCAGGATCAACAAAAAGCGTGTATGGCTCGGACGTGCGGCGTAGCCGCGTGCGATCTCGCGAGGAATTCATGGCACGCTTCAGCATGAGATGGTGTGGCGAGAACCGCCTTTTTGAGAAGAGACCCATTGAGTCGACGAGCGTGGCAGAGGCTCGGCTCGAGATTGCGGCAGCAGCGAGCGCATTCATCAAGGGCCATGCTGCGGAGCTATGGATCGACAAAGTCTGGTACGTCGAGCTGAACGATGAAGACGAACAAACACTCTATGAGCTGAAGATCACAGCTAAGGAAACCGAACAGGCTATGTCGATGGGCATACGACCGAGCTGATGCGCATCATGCTCTTGGAAGCACTGCCCCTCTGGGGCATCGAGCGGCTCTGTCAAAGCTGATGCACCGGCGGCGCTCGCCGGGGTAGGGGAGGGGCATGCCCCTTCCTCGCAAGCCAACCAGTCCGTTCCGCTACTTCAACTCGTCGCCCGAGGTGATCCGGCTCGTGGTGCTGATGTGCGTGCGCTTGCCTCTGCCGCTGCGGAACGTGGAGGACCTGCTGTTCGAGCGTGGCATCGACATCTGCCACGAGACGGTGAGGCTGTCTCGCACCTGCCCTTCAGGCGAAGAGAGCGGGCGATGCTGAGGTTCCGGCAGATGCGCACGTTACAGAAGTTCGCCTCGGTCCACGCCAACGTCCACAACCACTTACGTCATCTCGTCGATCGCCAGACCTACAAGCAGCGCCGCTCCGCCGCGCTTGCGGAGTGGCAGGCGCTCGCCAGCTGAGTCGGTGCGAAAGAAGGCCGGAGTGCATCGTGCAGAGACGAGTTCGCGTTAGACTGACAGCACCCCCTCGAGTATTCCTTCGCGAGCAGCACCGTCAGCGGATCGGGAGCGCTGCACGCCACAACGCGTCACCTAAGCTGACGCCGCATACCCTATGCCACAGGCACTCAGCTCACATGTTAGGTGCTCAGACCCGGTCAAGCGTTCAGATGGATCGATGGCCGCTTCCTAGACGGGATTGAGCAACGAGAAACGGTTGCTTTCGGGTCTCAGCCGGTGGCTCCCAGAGCGGTTGCTTCAAGAGCGGCTAATGTACCTACAACCCCTTGATCAACCACCTTGAGAAAGACGCGCTTGGCCGCCTGCGTGTCGCCCGTCCGGCCTAGTTCAGCGTGCGCCCGCAGGAACGCCGTGCTCCACGCTGAGGTGATCAGCGCCGCGGCCAGAAAGGCAGTGTCTTCGTCGTCTCCTCCGGTCGACTCCTGCCGCAGGAGTGCCGCCAGATCCCGGACGAAGTGGTCGCGCATCTGCCGCGCACGCGCCTTCAGCGTCTCACTGGCCTGTGCCGTCTCGACGAACACCCGCGTATCTTCGAACAAGGGAAAGGCTTCTGACGGCTGTTCGACCATCTGATGCGCGAGCGCACCCAACGCTTCGATCGACGAGGTGCCCGGGGGGCGTGAACGAACAGTCTCAAATGCCAGCGCGCGTGCCTCCTCCTCACGATCGAAGAACATGTCTTCCTTGCGGGGAAAATGGTTGAACACTGTCATACGGCCAACGTCAGCGGCGTTCGCGATCTCGTCGATGGTCACCTGATCGAATCCGCGCTCCATGAACAGGCGCGTTGCGACGTCAGAGATCGCCTGGCGAGTGGCCCAGCGCTTGCGGGTACGCCTGTCCGACCGCAGATCGCTATCCATATTGCACATGAATATGTACCCGGTATATTTTCAAACTTCGTATAGATTGAGGATGTTCCGATGATGCCGTCAACCAATAAAGAGCGTGGGGCAGACGAAGGTCGCCCGGAGGTCCTCATCAGCGGTGCCAGCTTCGCCGGCCTAGCGAGCGCCTACGGTCTTAATCGGCTCGGCTATCGGGTCACCGTCGTGGAGGCGGCCGCGGGATTGCGGCGCGGTGGAACGCCTGTCGATATCGAGGGTGAGACAATCGCGATCCTCGAACGGATGGGCCTCGCGGATCTCGTTCGTGCGAAGGCACTGCCGTCGCGCCGCTTCGAGTTCAAGAACGCGGATAATACGACGCTGGGGTCGATCGGCGTCAGCGGCGACCAAGCCTCCGAGGCGCGGTACGAGATCCATCGCGACGACCTGCTCGACATCCTGTTCGGCGCGGTGGCGAACGACGCCGACGTACTGTTTGGACGATCGATCTCGAGCCTCGACGAACGTGCCGACGATGTGTCCGTGTCCTTGAGCGACGGCGCGCGCCGTGACGTCGCGTTGGTCGTGGGATGCGATGGCAACCGGTCGAACACGCGGCGACTTGTGTTCGGGGACGGCGATCAATTCACCCATTTCATGGGCGGGTATTTCTTCCTGAAGGTCGTGCCAGAGACCGGGTTGCTGGCCGCCGACACGACCGAGGTCTATCGCGCGCCGGGGCGAATGGCGATGCTCAACGGCTACGACGACCGGACCGACATCGGCTTCGGTTTCCGCACCGACGCCGAGATCGCCTATGACTATCGCGACCGCTCGCAGCAGCGGCGGCTGATCCAGCGGCGGTGCGGCGATCTGGGTTGGAAGGTGCCAGCCATGCTGGCCTCCGTTGCGGACGACGATGATTTCTACTTCGACCGGATCAATCAGATCCGGATGCCGTGTTGGTCTCGTGGGCGGGTCGTTCTGGTAGGCGACGCGGGCTACTGCGTCTCTCCGCTCGCTGGTCTAGGCGGCTCGATGGCGATCATTGGCGCGGGTCGCCTGGCAGCCGCTTTGGAGCGATATCCCGACGATCATGCTTCAGCGTTCCGTCATTACGAGGACGAGTTAAGGCCTTTCGTCGAGCAGATCCAGCAGCGGGCGGCGGATGAAGGCATGTCAACGATGTGTCCGGCCGACGAGGCGGAGCTCGCCGTTCGCGATCGAGAAATCGCCGCCGGTCACATGGGCTGGTGACTCCAGTCAGTCGAACAGATGGCTGCCAGGAGCGCCATGAGCATCAACTGCCGAGATTGACGACTAACGGAAGTTGGGAACTGGGAAGGGCGCCTGCAGTGACCGCTTATGGGTCGACCAGATTGTCGGATCAAGCGTCAGGCTCGTAAGCTAACTCGCGCCAGCGATCGCTTCCGAGGCCGCCGTTCGGCAACCTTGCACCTTGTTCGGCAGTTGCGAGCCCACCCAGACGGAGACGTCTATGCGCCTGATCGCCATCGAAGAACACGTTTTGCCTCACAGCGTCCGCGAGGCGTGGGCTGCTGCGCCGCCGCCGCATGATCCGGTGTCAGCGATCGCAGATGGGGGCGAGACTGGCGAGCGTCTGGCCGACTTAGGCGAGGGTCGTCTCGCGCTAATGGACGAGCAGAGCGTCGACGTGCAGGTGCTCTCCTTGACCACGCCAGGCCTCCACAACCTGGAACCCGATCCGGCGGTCGAAGCAGCTCGACGCGTCAACGATTTGATCGCTGATGCGTGCGCCCGCCACCCCAGCCGCTTTCAAGGTTTTGCAGCCGTTCCCACCGCCGCCCCCGACGCTGCCCCCCGCGAGCTGGAGCGCGCGGTCCGCGAACTCGGCCTCCAGGGTGCCTTACTGTGTGGGCGCACGCGCGAGCGGCATCTCGACCATCCTGCGCTAAGGCCCATGCTGGCCAAAGCAGCGGAGCTTGGAGTCCCGCTCTTCATCCATCCCCAAACACCGTCTCCCGCAGTGCGCGAGGCCAACTATTCGGGAATTAGCGACCGAGCCGACCTAGCACTCGCAGCCTTTGGCCTAGGCTGGCATTACGAGGCAGGCTTGGAGTGGGTGCGACTTGCGGCAGCGGGTGTCTTCGACGAGCTGCCGGAGCTCCAGATCATCCTCGGCCACTGGGGCGAGGTCATGCTGTTCTACCTCGAGCGCACTGCGGCCGTCTTGGGCCGCGCGCTCGAGCTAGACCGTTCACTTCACGATTACGCGCGCAGCAATCTTTACGTCACCGGAAGCGGCATGTGGAGCCAACCTTACCTGCAGCGCTGCCTTGACATCGTCGGACCTGATCGCCTGCTTTTTTCGACCGACTACCCCTATCAATATCGCCCTGGTGGCGAACCGCGGCGGTTCCTTGACGCCGTAGAGCTGGACGACGCCGGGCGACGTGGCTTGGCCTTTGCCAACTGGGAACGGCTGACCGCGGCGGCGAGCGGACAGGGTCGGTAGTCAGAGCTGTTGATCCGCAAATCGCCCGCCTAATCGGTCTGCCGCGCTCGCTGAGGATCCGGGCGCTGATATGAACGAGCGGCCGGAGTTATGAAGCGGGCAGGAGCCACCTGAGTGGCCGCTGTTGAGCAGGTTTCGACCATGTTGAACCATCGTCATGGCGCTCCAGACTACTTCTGCGCGGCGATCCAAAGTTGCTACACGGCGATGATCCGAACTGATCGGGAACCGCTCCAGCGTCAGGCCACCGCGATTTGGCGCCGGCGCCGCCGCAACGCCGCGCCGGTAAGGGAGAAACCGCTTAGCATCATCGCCCACGTCGCAGGTTCCGGCACCGGCGACGTATAGTCGTAGGTCAGCTTGAAGTTCAGCCACCCGCATAGATCCTCGGCGCCCGCATTCCACAGTACCGAGCATCCGCCGGGAACCTGGCGATAGGTGGCGTCTGGCATCCCTGTGAAGACCGTGTCGCCGGGCGTCGAGCTAAAATAACCGAGATCGAACCCGGTGAAGGTATTGCGTTTTCCGACGAACAACGCAGTGTCGAATGTGAGCGACGCGGTACCTGACAGTTGCACGTCCATGAAGCCGGTGTAGAGCGGCCCGCCCAGTGATTGGGTGGTGACTGTGGTCGTGCCCGAACCCGAGATCGGCACCAGCACCGATGCGATCGCCGGATTGTAGCTGCTCAACTGCCACTGGCCTGTCGCGCTCCACGTGATCGGGGCGGTCATCGCGGTCGCGGTTTGCACTCCCCACATCCGGTACTTGGTCACGCTGATATCAAGCGTCACCTTGTCGAGCTGCCCCAGGCGGGTGTCGAACCCATCGAAGCCGCGCAAGATGACCTCGTTATCGTTCTGGACGATAGTGGCGGCGGACGCCGCGCCGGTGCCGAAAGCCGCCAATGCCGCAGCCGTAATCAGGACGGCGGAACAGTTCATGACATACCCCCAGCGCCAGCCGAGCTCATGCATGGCCGTGTTCATCCGCGGTTAACCTCATTGTGTCCGCTACCGAAGCAATTTTTCTTACAATCTTACGATTTAGATGAAGCTGTGGGCAGCGCACGAGACGCGAACTCGCATCAAGAGAAGTGCGTAACTTGGAACTTTGGCCGATTAGTTGTAAAATAAACAATCCTCGTACAAGGGGCCGCACTTGGTTGCGGATCAAAGGATTCGAGTGGCTGCAACAAGGCGGGCTTCTTGGACAGATCAGGCCTCAGGTCAGCGCCTCGTGGGTTTGCTTTTCGGAGCATGTGAGACATTGAGCAGGACGAACGCTAGTCCGGCTCCTGACATGCACGTCGCGACCCAGAATACCGGCCCGAAGATCAGTCCTTGATCGAGCACGCTTGGTGGGAGAGCGGCGCCCAGCAACAGCCAGCCAACTACGCGAGCACGCCTCCGCGAAGCCGGTGTCAGAGGAGGGGGCAGGTGGCGGCGATGGTGTTCGTGCGTCCGTCGGCACCGATCAGCGCTTGGTTGTCACGGCGCCCACGTCCACCGCGGCGGCCACGGCCCTTGGCTTCTCCTGGCTTCGGCTGGGGAACCCAAGACAGCTGAGCTCCCGGCGACTGCTCGCTCGCGATTGTGATGAGCCAGCTCTTTGCATCAGGCGCGCGCTTCTCGAGAAAGCGCTGCGCGCCCGCGAGAACACGTGCAGGGGCCTCGACTCGAGCGAGCTCCGGCGGAGCCCAACGGTTAAGCCCCTCCCGCCAGAAGGCGATCGTGCCGGCCGCGAACACGAGGAACAGGATCCGGCCGAGCAGCAGACCCGACCAGGTGTGAGGGAAGGATTGCGACTGACGGAAGCTCTTGCTCATGCCCGCCCTCCCATCAGGATCGACGACCATGCGATCGCGCCTGCCACAGCCCCGAACGCCTGCAGGGTCCACATTGCCCGCCAGCCAGACCGCGCAGCGAAGGCCCACATGGCGGCGACGGCCCACGGCGCGCGTGCGATGAGCGCGGCAGCGACGGTTGCCCCGGACCGCGTGCCCGGCAGCAGCCGCGCGAGCGCCGTGGCCCACAGACTTGCAACGGCGTAGCCGAGCGGGACCGCGGCGATGACGCGCAGTGTCAGGTCGCCGCGGCGCGCCCAGCGCGCGCGCGCGCGTCGCCGGCGGTCACTCGAAGGTGTACCGGACGGTGCCGAACACCGTGCGGGGCGTGCCGTAGAAGTTGCCCCGGCCGGTGCTAGAGATTCGCGCATAATAGGTCTTGTCGAGCAGATTGCTCGCGTTGACCGACAGCGAGAGCTGCTCGCTCAGCTTGTAACCGGCACGAAGGTCGACCACGGCATAGGCATCCTGCCGGACGATCGTCGACACGTTCCGCACGGCGCCGGCGGCGGTGTAGAGCGCCGGATTGCCGCCGTAGGTGGAGGAGAACCAGGTGACCGAGCCGCCGACGCTGACGCCCGCCAACGGGCCACTCTCGGGCGCATAGTTCGTGAACGCCTTGATCATGTGCTTGGGAATGATCGGCAGAAGCGCGATGCCCTCGAACTGCGGCTCGTTGTCCTCCAGATATTCGGTGTCGGTGTAGCTGTAGCCGCCGTTGATCCGCCAGCCCGGCAGGATCTCGCCGGTCGCCTCGGCCTCGATCCCGCGCGCACGGACGCGGCCGGCCTGAAGCACGACGTCCGGCAGCTCGGGCGGATTGACCAGGCGGTTTGTCTGACGGATCTGGTAACCGGCGACGGATAGCAGCAGCCGATCGTTCATCAGGGACAGCTTGCTACCCACCTCATACTGGTCGCCAATCAACGGCTCGACTGGGCCGCCGTCAGGGCGGGCGCGGTTGGCGGGCGGGGCCTGCGGCGTGAAGCTGTCCGCGTAGCTGGCGTAGAGGTTCAGGTTCGACGTGGCGTCGAACAGCACCGCGGCATAGGGCGTCAGCCGGGCCTCGTAGCCGTATTGCGATCGTGCGGTCGGCCCGCCCGTGAAGCGGTTGAGCGTGTCCACGTCGCTCGACCACCAGGTCGCGCGGCCGCCACCTACCAGCGTCACTCGCTCGACCGGTGACAGGCGCAGCTGACCATAGAGGCCATATTGCTCAACGTAGGTGCGGGTCGCTCCCGGCGACTGGGCTACGCACTCGCGCGGCACCTCGACGCACCGACCGAGTGTACCCTGAACAGGATAGGGCGGCAGATCAGCGCGCGGGTCAAGCGGCGGCTCGACGGGGTAGACCGGATCGAACACGTTGATCTGCGCATAGTTGGAGATGCGCGCGAAATAGGACGTATAATCCTGCACCTGATAGTCAGCGCCCAGGATCAACGTCTGCTCGCGCCCTAAGGCGGGGAAGGTGCCGACGCCGTTGAGGTCGAACGAGCGCGTGCGCTGGCGATTGTCGCCGAGAAACGCGATATGGTTCGTCAAGCCGGCGTTGGCGGGCGTGATCGCCGCATTGCCGACGTAGCTGTATTTGTCGACGCGGTCGACATTGGCCACCAGCCCAGTCGCGCGCACCGTCCACCGGTCGCCGATCCGGTGTGCGAGCTCGACGAAGCCGGTCCAGGTCTCGGAGTCGAAGCGGTTCCAATCGGCACCGAGATAGGTGGAGCGGCGCACGTCGAGCAGGCGGCCCTCGCTACCATCGGCACCGCCAGCATAGCCTGGCAGTCCAGACTGGATCGCGGGCTTGAAGCGGTCATAGTAGACGCCGGCGGTTAGGGTTGTGCGCTCGCCGACGGCGACGTCGCCGACCGCAAATGCACCCCAGCGGCTGCGGTGCGCGGTATCAAAGAACTGATCCTGATCCTGCGCCATGGCGCCCACACGCAAACCGACTGACGATCCCAGGCGGGTCGACGCGTCCACCTCGAGGCGCAGGTTGTCATAGCTTCCGTAACCCGCGGACGCTTGCAGTCGCGTCAACTCGAGTGGGCGCTTGCGGATCAAGTTGATGCTGCCGGCGGGATTGCCTGCGCCGGTGAACAGCCCGGCGGGACCGCGAAGCACCTCGAGCCGGTCGTAGAAGAAGAGGTCGGGCACAACGCCCGGGAAGCCGAACGACTGCGTCGGCACGCCGTCGATGAGATAGTTGTTGATCGCGAAGCCGCGCGAGTTGAACGCCGGATCCTCGCTACCGATGCCCGTCACGGTGATGCCGTTGGTGGCGGTGAGCGCATCCTCGAGCGTGAAGAGGTTCTGCGCCTCGATCTGGTCGCGCTCGATCACGCTGACAGTGTTAGGCGTATCTTTGAGCGGCGTGACGGTCTTGCCGACCTCACGGCCGTAGCTCTTGCCAACGACCAGCACCTCCTCGGGGCGTTGCGCGTCCGGTGCTGAAGCTCCTTCGTCGGTGTACTCCGCTGCCTGCGCGGTCGCTGCGACAACGGACCATGCGCCCGCGGCCAGAAGGAAGTGCCTGATTTTCACGTCTTAGTCCCCCGGAACTGCGCCGGAGGTAGATTAATCGCTTTTGCGAGTCACTAGCACTGATACAAATCGTTACAGAGTAGCTGCTGTGGCCGCCCTCCCGGCTTCGAAGTACGGGCTACTCCGTCAGGCTCGCCGAAATGGCCAGCACAAGTCGATCGGTTCGGACTGTGCCGACCAGTCTGGCTGCGAGCTCGCGGGCGAGCGCGTCGCTGCCGACGCGGGTTAGGCGCCAGAGCGCCACCAGGATCGCCTCGCTTTCGCCGACGGTATCATGACAAGGACGTAGGATCAGAAGGTCATCGCTCGACCCTTCGTCGAGCAGTCGCATCGCACGGCCAAACGGATCATCAGATGAGGCGGCAGGCGGCTTCAAAGACTGCGAGACCGCATGCACCCAGCGCCTGAGCCGCATCAGTGTACGATGCTCAAAGGCGGGGAGATCGCGAACGCGTTGGTCAATGAGGTCGTACACGCCCACCCTCTACTGCGAGTGAATTGCATGTATCTGGCGATCGGGCCGTGGTCAATCGTGCTCGAATGACAAAAGGCTGGCGGGGCGCTCTGCCCGGCCAGCCTCGTTACCCCTCGGAGGGGAACCGTCGATCAATTCAAGCGGCGACCGCCGGCTCAAAATGACCACACCAGTCGCTGGCCTCGACCTTCGGCCACACACCGGCCGTATCGCCGGACGGCTGGCTGATCGGAGGATTGTAGCGGCAGAGACCCAGGTCAGCCGAGCCATTGGCGTCGAAGAAGGTGCACTTGGCGCAGGCGGCGTTCTCGGTTGTGAAAGGCATTGGGTTCGCTCCTGATAGAGCCGCTAGCTCGGCTGTCGGTGGATTGACGCGCTGAAACAATAAAGGTTTCCGGCAATCAAGTAAAAAGTGGAACGTGCGAGACGTTCTCATCTCCGCTAGGTGGCAAGAGCGGATTTCGACATTGCGATCGACTATCAAGAGCATGCTTCTTATCATCTGACGAAGCGGCCCGAACACCGGCCATCCGGTCTGCGCCGCCAGCATCTCTGGTCCTCGAACCCCAAGGTTCGAGTCGTGCTGGTAGGTTCGGCGACCATCTCGCAATCGTCGCGATCTCAGGTGCCACGGCAGGATGGCACCTCTCACGCCGATCTTCGCCGGAAGGTCTGCGCCCACCGTGATGTCACGGCATGCGTCGTTGTGGCCGCAGGTCAGTGCCAGTCGCCCCTATCCCACCGGCCACCCGACGGTCTGAGCAGTCGTGCGATGCGCGCGGGTCGAGACCGCTCTGCCGAGCTGAACGAACGACCGCTTTCAGGAGGGGGCAGAAGACCTTCTGATGACCGGTACTGGGTGCTCGGCACAAAAGGGGATGGGAGCCGCAAGCGCCGGAACCCGGCCACTGGTGCTGTCAAAGCTAATGCACCTACGAGGCTCGACGGGGAGGGAGGGGCATGCTCCGCCCGCGAAAGCCAGCCAGTCCGTTCCGCTACTTCAACTCGTCGCCCGAGGTGATCCGGCTGGTGGTGCTGATGTACGTGCGCTTCCCTCCGTCGCTGCGGAACGTGGAGGACCTGCTGTTCGAGCGCGGGATCGACATCTGCCACGAGACGGTGAGGCTGTGGTGGAACAGGTTCGGTCCGCTGTTCGCGGGCGAGGTACGGCGCCAGCGGGTGAGCCGCATGCGCGGCTTTGGCCACTGGCACTGGCACCTGGACGAGATGTACGGGAAGCTGAACGGCGGGATGGTCTACCTGTGGCGCGCCGTCGATCACGAAGGTGAGGTGCTCGAGAGCTACGTCACCAAGGCCCGCGACAAGAAGGCTGCGCTCGCCTTCATGAAGAGAGCGCTCAAGCGCCACGGCTCGCCTGAGGCGATCACCACCGACGGTCTGCGCTCCTACGGTGCTGCACTGACGGAGCTAGGCAGCCGCGAGAAGCAGGAGGTGGGACGCTGGGCCAACAACCGGGTGGAGAACTCGCACCTGCCGTTCAGGCGACGAGAGCGGGCGATGCTGCGGTTCCGGCAGATGCGCACGCTACAGAAGTTCGCCTCGGTCCACGCCAACGTCCACAACCACTTCAACCACGAACGTCACCTCGTCGACAGGCAGACCTGCAAGCAGCGCCGCTCCGCGGCGCTGGTCGAGTGGCAGGCGCTCGTCATCTGATCCGACGCGAGCCGGAGGCGAGGTGCATCGTGTGGAGACGAGTTCGCATTAGACCGACAGCACCTCAAAATGTCCTTAGTGACCGTGTCGGCCCTCGCCGTAAGGGCTTGAGGCGCATTCACCCACAAAGCTAGGTCCGGCAGACGCCGGTTTAGCAGCGGCTAGCTGAAACAGGGGATGACATCATCAGTATTATCGCCGACAGTCGTTGCTGCCAGCGCAGCGGCGCTGACACCTGGGGTCGTGCCCAACCATTCCGAGGGAGAAGGCTGATGATCGCCAAACTATTCATCGCCGGTGCTGTGGCGCTCTTTGCGACCGTTGGACAAGCCGCGACAATCGATTTCGAGGCGCAGAAGATCGACGATTTCGGCTATCAGAGCTACGACTTTACCGAGGATGGATTTCGCGTGACCCTAGCGCCCACAAGCATTTTTGGCATGTATCTTATCAATGATCCCGCCAAGAATCTTGGCATGTGCGGTCCCGGTTGCGCGTCAAACAGCACGACAGCATACTACGGCCTGAATGAGACGAGCGTCTCCATCTCGCACGCGGGCGGTGACCTATTCTCGTTGACGTCAATCGACGCAGCGCAGACCTTTTTGGGCTTAGACCGCCCTCTTACTTTGACCTTGACCGGGGTGCAGGCTGGTGGAACCATCGAGACCTCAATATTCGTTGATCCAAATTCGGCCGAACGCTTCTCAACGTTCTCGTTCGCAAACCTTGTTAATCTATCGTCCTTGACCATATCGGGGGGGCGGGACTTTCCCGAGTTCGCGCTCGATAACGTTGTTCTTTCAACGTCAGCTGTGCCAGAGCCCGCCTCTTGGGCGATGATGATCAGCGGCTTCGCTGTGGTAGGCGGCTCGATGCGCCGAGGCCGGTCGAGCAAGGCTGGGGCCAACTACGTCTAGCTGGCCAGACCAGATCCAGCCACATCGCGCGGTGACTGGTCATCGCTATCGATCCTGCTAGCGGATGCACATGCTCAGATCACGGGTCAAGCGCCGCGAGGCGGCGGTCGAACGCATGTTGGGTCGCGTGGCTGCGATAGAGGCGTCGATAGCGGCTCTCGGAGACGAGGATCTGCTCGATCTCGCTGATATTTTTGCCGACAAAGGAACGTGCCCGTTGCGTGAGATGACGCAGGACGCCATGCGTCGGCGCCATATCAGCTTGTGATGCGGCCTCCATCACGATTTCGGCGGCTGGACGGCGCGCTCGCGGACCTTCCTGTCGAACAGCCGATGCTACTCACCGAACTTGACGGCTTCCTCACCGGCCTGCTTGTGGCCCCCCAAGCAACGCCGGCAATCGAGTGGATGGAGGTCATCTGGGGCCCGGAGACCCAAGGCGTGCCTCCCTTCGAGGATCCGCTCGACGTGCAGTGGTTCGCTTCGGCGGTGTTGGCGCGCCAGTCGGAGATCGCCCGCGACCTTGCCCGTGGCAAATTCCAGCCGATCCTCGACGTCGACCAGCGGGATCGCGAGCTGCTCTGGGAAGACTGGGTCGGTGGCTTTGCCGAAGCGGTGGCATTGCGTCCGAATGCGTGGAGCGCGCTGGCGAACGATGACTCTTTGTCGCAGCCATGGTCGCGATTGGAGACGCTGATCAAGGTTGCTCGTAACGAGAGCGACCTGGACAGCGTGGAGGTCAACGCCGTCCAGGACCATGTCGTAAGCGACCTCACTGGCGCGGTGCTCCGCCTCTACGCCGTGTCCAATCGTTCCATGGCAGCGGACGACGCGGTGCCGTCGACGGTGATGGCGGCCAAGACCGGCCGGAACGATCCGTGCCCGTGTGGATCAGGCAGGAAACACAAGCGCTGTTGCGCCTGAGAGTGGCCGGCGATCGCGCGATGTGCACGCGTCGCCGACGGGTCAGCTTTGCCTACATCTCGGCGCAAGGCGGCCACACCGCTTCCCCCCCAACCAGGTCATCCGGACATCGGCGCGGAACTGCCCGCAAGGCTCGAACCCCGAGATGAACAAGCGTCCGACGTCGGGCGGCCGGCAGGGGGCGGGCTGAGTGGCCGGGACTGGGTTCTCGCCTCGAGAGGGCTGCGGGCCGCAAAGCCCACTTGCCGACATGCTGGTGATCGCGCACCTTCCTTCCATGCGTTTCACATGCTTTCCCTTGGCGGCGTTGCTGACGAGCGCTTGCAGCGGACCGAGCACTCCCACAATCGATCAACTTGAGGTCGTTGCGCCCGGGCTACAGATCGCGATCGACGGTCAAGGAAACGGAGGCTTTATCAAACGCTCTCGGCAACAGCATGAAGTGGCTGCTAAATTCACGCCGAACGCAGATCATCTCAGACGTTCATACAGCCTGCACGATCAGGTTGGAGCTAATGGTGGGCGGAATGGGGACCTTCTCAGATCGTCGATCCTCTCACGCCGCGCTTGGTTCGCGTCGCTTTTGGCTCCTCATATTCGTCACACTAACGTGGATATTTGTTCTTGCTGGCGCGAGGATGTGGATCGAGCATAGAACAAGTTGGCCCGAAGCTTATGGCTTTCACTGTCGGCGACGCGGTTGCACAATAGACGTTCTCATTCACAGCCCCGCTCTGCTCCGCAAGGGCGGCAGATATGAGATCAGCCTTTTCGCATTGCTCTGGCTGATCCCAGCCATTGTTTTGGGAGCGTCAATCGTCGCTTTGGGGAGACGAGTGCGCGGCGACCGCGCCCCGAAGCGCACGCCTGCGTCGCGTGAGCCGTAAGCTGCCGGTCTGACATCCTCCCTACTCAGCCAGCCGAGCGGCCCTGCGGGATGCTCGAAAGCCTCGACGTGGGGATGAACGAGCGGCCGGACCCGGGAAGAGGGTAGGAGCTCCTGAGTGATCGCTATGGGTCCACGCTTCGGCGCTGGCTCGGAAGCGCGGGGGCGTGCTCTCTTCCAAGCGACCAAGCTCCGGAGCTCGACACTGTTTCAGCGGGTAGAAGGACACAGCCACGGTTGACCGAGCCATCCCCATACTTAAGAATATCGTCTTTCTTTATTGCGCGTCGGAGATGGTGATGTTCCGCTATGGTCTGGCAGCTGCCACCTGCCTGAGCCTCACCGGGCTCGCCGTGGCGCAGCAGGGCAGGCCATCGACGCCTGCTGCCGACGTTGATCCCTTCATCGGCACCACCAACGGCGGTAACGTTTTCCCGGGCGCGACACGGCCATTCGGCATGGTCGCGTTCAGCCCCGAGCTCACGCCGCTGCCGGGTAAGCGGCTGCCAATCGCAGCGCCCGGCGGCTACGAATGGCGCGGCAACGGGGTGCGCGGGTTCAGCCTTACTCATGTCTCAGGCACCGGCTGTGCCGGGGCGAGCGGCGACGTTCCGATCATGCCAGTGACGATCCCGGTCGAGCGCTCGCCCGCCTCCGTCGAGGCTGGGCTGAGTTACGCCAGCCTGCTCGACCATGCCGCCGAACGCGCCTCACCCGGGGCCTACCATGTCACACTAGACAACGGCGTCGCGGTCGATCTCGGCGCAACCGAGCGCAGTGCGATCGGCCGCTTTGCCTTCCCCGCTGACAAGCCCGCCAATCTGCTGTTCCGCACCTCCGACAGTGAGGTAGGCAGCAGCGATTCCACGATCCGCATCGATCCGGCCAGTCGGACGGTCAGCGGCACCGTCACGTCGGGCAATTTCTGCGGCTATCTCGCGGCGGATCGACGCGAGAGCTACTACACGCTCCACTTCGTCGCGCAGTTCGACCAGCCTTTCACCGTCGGCGGAACGTGGCGCGACGAGCGCGTCAGCGCGGGCGCAGTGAGCGGGGGCGGGGGCACCGGCTACGGCGACCGCGGCCATCCGCCGGTGGGGCGTGGAGCGGGCGGCTGGATCAGTTTCGCGCCTGACGCCGCGCGCGCGGTGACGATGCGTGTCGGCGTGTCCTATGTCGACGAGGCGGGCGCTCGGCGCAACCTGGAGCGCGAGAGCCCGACGGGCACCAGCGTGGACTCGGTTCAGGCCGCGGGTCGGGCCGCGTGGGAGCAGGCGTTGGGTCGTATCCGCGTCGAGGGTGGCGCGCACGACGAGCGCACCGTCTTCTACACCGCGCTGTACCACGCGCTGATGACGCCCAACCTCTACAGCGACGTCGACGGGCGCTACCGCGGTTTCGACGCCGCGGTGCACGCGCTCGCGCCGCGGCAGCAGGCACAATATGCGAACTACTCGGGCTGGGACGTCTATCGCTCGCAGCTCCAGCTGGTGACGCTCGTCGACCCGCAGCGCGGCTCGGACATCGCGCAGTCGCTGCTCAACCAGGCCGAGCAGAACGGCGGGACGTGGGACCGCTGGACGCATCTCACCGGCGCCACCGGCGTGATGAACGGTGACCCGTCGCCGCCGTCGCTCGCCGCCATCTACGCCTTTGGGGGGCGCTGGTTCGACATTCAGCGCGCCTATGCCTCGCTGCGTAGTGCCGCGACGATCCCCAGCGCTAAGGATCTCGATCGCAGGGGCTGCCCTGTGCTGTGCGTCGGGCAGCGGCCCGGGCTCGATCAGTGGCTGAAGCTGCACTACATGCCCATCGGCGCGCCGGGCTGGGGCGCTGTGTCCGACACGCTCGAGCTCGCCGCGGCCGACTTCGGGCTCGCCGAACTGGCACGCCACGCCGGGGACCGCGCCGGCGAGAAGCTGTTCCGCGCGCGCTCGGGCTGGTGGCGCAACCTATACAACCCCGCAGCCACACCCGCGGGCGGCTATCTCCAGCCGCGACGCGCCGACGGTGGCTGGCCACGCTTCGATCCGTCCTCGGACGAGGAGATGGTGGAGGGCAGCGGCGCGCAATATCTCTGGATGGTGCCGTTCGACCCGGCGGGTCTGATCGACGTGCTCGGCGGCCGTGCCGCGGCGTCGCGCCGGCTCGACGCCTTCTTCCGCGCGGCCGACGGCGGCTGGGCGGTGACGAAGGCCGGCCCGCTGCATGCCGAGCTCGACAACGAGCCGTCCATCGCTTCGCCGTGGACCTACTTGTTCACCGGCGAGCCGTGGAAGACGCAGGAGACGGTGCGCGCGGCGATGCGGCAGATTTGGACCAACACGCCCGCTGGCATCTCCGGCAACGACGACCTGGGTCAGATGTCATCCTGGTACGTCTGGTCGGCGCTGGGGCTATACCCGCTCTATCCCGGCCGCGCCGAGCTGGTGATCGGCAGCCCGCTCTTCCCGCGCGCGACGATCGAGCGCCCCGGCGGCGTCCGGCTGGTGATCGACGCGCCCGGCGCTGCGCCCGACGCGCCCTACGTTTCCGCGCTGCGCATCGACGGTCGCGCCAGCGATCGCGCGTGGCTGCCGGCCCAAGCGGTGACGCGCGGCGCCACGCTCGCCTTCACCATGGCGCGTCAGCCGGACCGCTCCTGGGCGACTCGTACTACGCCACCATCGTTCGGGCCGAGAGTAGGGGGCGCATCCCATCGCTGATAAGGCTGCGCGTTGTCGCGTGTTCCGATGCGAGCCATCCAAAGCTCGCTGCTAGGGGCCGGCTAAGCGCGATGTAGCAGCCGCGATCGATTGCCGGCCGCTTATCCTCAGCGAAGCCTGCCAGGAGCAATACGGGTCGAAGAGGACGGTTGGCGGATTGATGGCGCGCGGGTGCCTCGATCCATACTTCGCTTCGCCGCTGCGCGGCTTGGACAGCCTCTCTCATCCCGGATGGTAGGGGAGGGTACGAGCGAGCAGCCTAGGCGCGTTGCGGCGTTTCTACACTATGCCCACTCTACTCGGTATAGCGTGCTGAACTCCTCCTGCGTCCCCACCCGCGTTCGGCTGATGCCCTCCTCAAGCTCGGCTCGCGCAGAAACTCGCCTCAGCTCGCCGCGTCGTCGTAAAACTTGTCGAGGTCGCGCTTCAATGCCGTCATCGATCCCGGATGAATGTAGATCATGTGGCCAGACTCGTAATAGGCGAAGGTTAGGTTCTGGCGCAGCGTAGGATCGAGTTGCATGTGTTTGAGCGAATATTCCGCGCCGTAGAAGGGCGTTGCCATGTCGTAGTAGCCGTTGAGCGATAGCACCTTCAGGTTTGGATTCTGGCGCATCGCCTGGCTGAGGTCGAGCGACGTGACGGCGAGCGCCTGCTGTGACCCGTCTGGACCCTTGTGCTTCTGATCCCAGTTCCCGCGAATGCCGCTGTAGAAATTGGGGCGGTACGTGAGCGACGTCTTGTAGCCCAAGGTGCCGAACAGATAAGCGTTGAGCGCGCCGATGTACGCGCCGCTAAGCGCCGTATCGGCGGCGTCGTATTCGGGCGCTTCCGCTGCCGCGTCCACGTCAATCCCGAGAAAGCGTGAATCAAGCCGACCAACGGTGCGGCGCTGGTCACGCATCAGCTCCTTGCGGAACCGTGCGAGGTCGATGCGCAGATCGTTGCGAACCAGGAAGTCGGTGGAAAGGCCGGTGTAAGCCGACAGCTGCGCCGCGATCACGCGCTGTTCCTCCGCTGTGATGTCGTCCCCCTTGGCAAGCGCGGCCAGATACGGCCCGCGCGCCCACTCGCGCACCTCGGTCAACCAGGGTTCGAGCGCCGTGGGGCGATTGGAAAGGCGGTTGTGGTACCAAGCGGTTGCGGCAAAGCTGGGAAGGTAGGTGACGTAAATCTGGTCGAAGCCCGGTTGGCGGATGCCGTAGTTGAGGATCGATGAGAGCAGGATGACGCCGTTCATTTGCACGCCGCGCTGTTGGAGCGTGTGGACCAGGCCGGCCGAGCGGAGCGTTCCGTAACTCTCCCCGAGGAGGAATTTTGGCGCATTCCAGCGATCGTTGATCGACAGCCAGCGCTGTATCGCCTTGGCGAACGCATCGATGTCTTGGTCGACGCCGAAGAAGTCCTTGTCCTTGGCCTTGCCGAGCGGGCGCGACAGGCCTGTGGCCATCGCGTCGATGAAGACGAGGTCGGTCTTGTCGAGGATGGATTGATGATTCGCGACGATACGGAACGGCGCGTTGGGGGCAGTGGCGGTCGTGGGCGTGTCCACCCGCATCGGGCCGAATGAGCCCATGTGAAGCCACATCGTCGATGAGCCAGGGCCGCCGTTGAAGAGGAAGGTGACGGGACGGCGCGCTCCGGCCTTGCTGCCGTCGACAACGTAGGAGGTGTAGAACATGCTGCCGACCGGCTCGCCCGCGTCGCCGCGGATGGTCAGCGTGCCAGGTGTCACGGTGTAGCCGATCGTGCGCCCACCGATCGTAACTCGGCCCTTCTTAGGCTGCGCGTCTTCCTTCGCGCTTGCAGCCGCGATGTCGGGGTCGGGCTTCTCAATCTCTTTTGACTGAGTGGCGGTGGGATCAGGCTCCTGTGCAGCGGCGGGAAACACGAAGGCGGATGCGATGAGCGCGACGAGAAGCGTAGGGCGCATGGACGAGAACCTCGGAGGGAAGAGGGTGAAGGAGCGCGCGATCACTTGCGCGCGGCGAGCGTGTCGGGGCCGCCGGCGTCGATCCAGTCGTCAATCTCGCGCTCGAGCACCGGGAGCGGCACCGAGCCGAGATTCAGGATCAGGTCGTGAAACGGGCGCTGGTCGAAGCGCGCGCCGAGCTTCGCCTCGGCCTCCGCGCGCTTGCGGCGGATCGTCATCTCGCCGAGCTTGTAGGCGAGCGCCTGCCCAGGCCAGCTGATGTAACGGTCGATCTCGGTTTCGACCTCGTGGCGCGAAAGCGCGGTGTGCTCGAGGAGGTAGGCGATGGCCTTGTCGCGGCTCCAGCCATAGTGGTGTATGCCGGTGTCGATCACCAGTCTGCAGGCGCGCCACATCTCGTAGGAGAGGCGGCCGAAATTCTCATAGGGCGTGCGGTAGATGCCTGCCACGGTGCCGAGCCACTCGGTGTAGAGACCCCATCCCTCGCCGTAGCCCGAAAAATAGGTTTGCTTGCGAAACTCGGGTCGGTCGGGTCCCTCGCGCGCGACGGCCGCCTGGAAGCTATGGCCAGGAACGCACTCGTGGAGGGTCAGCGCGGGTATCTGGTACAGCGGGCGCGACGGCAGGTCATGAGTGTTCATCAGGCAGCTCTCGAGCCCGCCTCGTCCCGCGGTGTAGAAGGGTGCGATCGCTTCCGGCACCGGGCGGATGGTGAAACGGTATCGCGGCAGAAAGCCGAACATGTTCTTGAGCTCGCCGTCCATCCGCTTCGCGGCGTAGGACGACACGCCCATTAGTTCGTCCGGGGTGCGCGCGTAGAAACGCGGATCGGTGCGCAGGAACTGCTTGAACTGCTCCAGCGTGCCGGCGAACTTCGCCGCCGCCTTTGCCGTCTCCATCTCGACGGTGATCCGCGCGACCTCCTTGAGGCCGATCGCGTGGATCTGTGAGGCGGTGAGCGAGAGCGTCGTGAACTGGCGAATCTGCGTTTGGTAGAATGCGCGGCCGTCCGGCATCGTCTCGGCGGCGAGCGTGGTGCGCGTCCTTGGCAGGTACTCACCGCGGTAGAAGGTGAGCAGTTTGGAGTAGGCGGGGACGACCGTGCCGACGATCAACCGCTTCGCCTCTCCGCGCAATGCCTCCTGCTCGCCAGCGGGGATCGCCGCGGGCAGCTTCGTGAACGGTGCGTAGAAGGGGTTTTGCTCGGGTTCGGCAACAGTGTAGGCGGTGATGGAGGCGTCTCGGCCGGCGAGCGTCACCCGGGGCACGCTGAACCCGCGCGCGAGCCCGGCGCGCATGTTGACGATCTGCTCGTCGAAGTAGCGAGGCAGGTCGCGCATCCGTCCGAGATAGCGGCGCACCTGCTCAGGGCGGCTGTAGGGAGTGCGCGGCGCGATGCCGGACCAGAAGTTGCTGTCGGCGTTGAACGGCATTTCCCAGATGCGGAACGGCGCGTCGGCGACAAACGCCTCCAGGCTGGCGCGGAATACCGCGGCGTTGATCCGCTCCTCGGGCGAGAGTTGGTCGGTCGGAATGCGATCGAGGGCCGCGAGTGTGCGCTTCCAATATGCCGCGCGTTCCGCCTGCGCGACGGAGTTGACGCGCGGGAAATGATCGTCAGCCGCGGACCACGGCTCATCATCAGGCAGGCGCGCAAACTGCTTCTGCCTCCACGTCCATTCCTCCTCGTAGAGCGTGCGGAGCACGGCATCGGCGGGGGGCGGAGTCTGTGCTGTGGCCAAGGCGCCGACGAGCGCGAGTGAGAGCAGGAGAGGGCCCATTAAGACTCCGTCATAAGACTTGAGCGGCACGAGACGGCGACGTAGCCCGAGGAGACAGCGGCCTTGAGGCTGCGCGCCTCAGTGTGGATGTTGAAGCTACCTGTCGCCGCGGCCAGTGTCGTTCCGATCCCCTGCATGCTCCGCGGTCTCCCCTTCTAACCTACCTAAACGAAAGCCTAATTCAGGGTATACGGTATGGCAACGGTTCTTTCCTCTGCGGACAAATCGGATGGTTTGCCGTCGGGAGAGCCATCGTGACACTTTGCCGCACCGGCAAAGTGTCACTGCGACCCAATTGACAAGTAGAGGATGGCAAGACATTCACATCGCAGCTGACCTGTGCTTGGCATGTTCCATGCAGCAGCTCGGCCTCTTTGCAACTGTCAGTAGCGACGGTCTTCCGCGTGATCGGACGGCAATCGCCGAGTAAATAGAAGTGGTTTCGGCTCGTCCGTGTTTTGCATTCATCGTTCTCGAGCTGATCGCAGGAGCTTCAGAGAAGGACGGCTCTATCGGTCCGATCGTCATTCAAGATGATGAGGCCGTACCGGTGCGAGATTGGCTGTGCGATGCGGTGACCACGATATCTGGCCGCGAACCTGTTCGTTTGGCCATGATGGTCGCGGTCCGGCGGGCATTTGGAGATCGGAGCGACGCATCGACTGACCCGTCTGCGGCTCAGAAGCTTGTTGAGGCCGAAGTTCGCGACCGGTTGCGCCGATCAGGGAGAGCCAACATCAGCCGCGCCGTTTCCGACCTCGTGCGAGCTGGGTTTGTTCGCCGGCAAAACGAGGGCTATGCATTCAATCATCATAATCGTGGCGCACTTAGGCAGGCCGTATACCAGATAACCGAAACTGCACGAATGGCGCTTGCCAAAAAATATAAGTTCGAGATTTGCGACCTTAAGGCAGTCTACACGCGTCTACCTGTCCTCGAAGGCTGCTCGAGGATGAGCCTGCGGACGATCCAGTGCACCAGCATGAACCAGTGTCCGCTTTCGGGTAAACGAGCAAGAAGCGATGAATGGCTGGTTCTGGGTCTCCCCTCCTGAGCCTTCCGGCCAACTGCCGGCTTAGCACAAGCATGCCGCCTCAGGTCGCGGCGATCGGACTCCCGTTTTCCGCGTCATACTGGCGAACGTCTCCTAGCATGCGGCCCTGCCACCGGGAGACGAACGCCACCGACTCGTTGGCCCGCAGGTGCGCGGCAAGTGCCGCCTTGTCACGCCACCGCTCCGCCACCAGCAGCCGTCCGGCTGCCGCATCAAGCACGGCAATGTCGTAGGATAGATTGCCGTCGCGCTGCCGCGCGACGCTCGCGAGGCGGCCGGCCTCCTCCACAAAGCCCGGCAGATCGGCGGGAGGAACGGTCATGTGGCCCGTGACGATCAGCATGGGTGGACGCCTCCGGCCTGCGGGTGCGATGGTCAGGCGACAGTCAGGACGATCTTCCCCTGGATGCCACGCCTGGCGGCACGCGTGTGGGCGAGCGCCGCCTCTGCCAGAGGGAAGCGGCTGTCTACTACGACGCGGACCGTGCCGTCGTCGAGCAGGCGACCCGCTTCTTGAAGCTGCGGCCCGTTGGAGCGGACCTGGGTGGACGACACGGTGATGCGGCGTCCGCGGGCCTCGTCATGTCCCGCGAAGCCAAGCGGATTGACCAGGAACAGCGCGCCGCCGGGTTTGAGGACACGGAGGAACCGCTCCATGTTGGCCCCGCCCACCGCGTCGACGACAAGGTCCGCGTCGTGGACCACCTGCTCGGCGGCCTGCTCGGTGTAGTCGACGAAATGGTCGACGTGGAGGTCGCGCATGAGCGCCGCGTTCTCGCCCGACGCGACAGCGATGACGTGCGCGCCCTGCCATTTGGCGAGCTGGACGAGCAGGTGACCCACCCCACCGCCGGCGCCATTGACCACCACCGTCTTGCCCGCGAGCGGCACGGGATCGTGGCGGAATGGCTGGAAGGGGTTTGGCGCGTCGTGGCCAAGGTCGATCAGGAACTGCCATGCCGTCAGCAGCGACATGGGGGCAGCGCCCGCGTGGATGTGGTCGATGCCCGCGGGCTTGTGGGCAAGTTCCTTGGCGGATACCCTGACGTACTGGGCATAAGCATCGCTGCCCTTCATGAGGTCTTCCGGAAACCGCACCATCGCGAAGACCTCGTGTCCAACGGCGAAGCCCGCCACGTCCTCGGCCGTCGCGATTACGACGCCCGACACATCGGTGCCGATGATGATCGGGAACGCAGGATGAGGCTGCCACTCGGGCGGCATGGTCCTGTAACCGTCACGCAGGTACAGGTCGGGTGGATTGACGCCGACCGCGTGGACCCGGACCAGCACCTCGCCCGGTCCGATAAACGGGCGCGCCGCCTCCTCGTAGCGCAAAACATCGGGTCCGCCGAATGCGTGTAGCCGTACGGCCATCATCGTCTCGCTCACCGGGATCTCCTTCGTCATGTCCACGCGGCAGGAGGTACGATCGCTTGGCGGGGTTGATAATGGTGGTAAGTGGCGTTTCAGTGATGCCATGAAGGAACAGATGGCCCTCGAGCGGCTGACCGGCCTCCTCGCGTTCGCGCGCGCGGGAACGTTGGGCAGTTACACCGCCGCTGCGCAGTCGCTGTCGATCTCACCCTCGGCGGTGAGCAAGAGCGTCCAGCGGCTCGAGAAGCAGCTCGGCGTTCCGCTGTTCACGCGTACAACTCGCTCGTTGACGCTGACCGCAGAAGGCCGCGAGCTCCACGAGCGGGCGGTCCAGCTGCTGCGCGACGCGGAGGAGATCGGGCAGGTCGCGGCGTCGACGCGGTCTGAGCCATCGGGCAGCTTGCGGATCGCCACGTCGCTGCCGATCGGAGTACACGTGATCGCGCCGGCGCTCCCTGCGTTCCGCCGCCAATATCCCCGGCTGTCAATCGATCTGCGGCTGAGCGACCGCTTGGTGAATATCGTCGAGGAGGGGATCGATATCGCCGTCCGCATCGGCGACCTCGCCGATACCCAACTCTTGTCGCGCAAGCTGGCGCCGGTGCAGCTCTGCTGCTTCGCATCTCCGGCCTATCTCGCCCATCGCGGGATCCCGACGCACCCAGATGACCTGGCCGATCATGATACGGTCACGCTGCGCTATCAGAGCACGGGACAGCCGCTGCGCTGGCCGTTTCGGATCGGAGGCAAGGTGGTCGAGGTCGTCCCTCCCTCAACACTGACCGTCGACGTCAGCGAGGCGCTCGTTGCCATGCTTGCCGCCGGTGCCGGCATCGGCATGGGCGCCACGTTCGTCACGGCACCATACGTCAAGCGGGGAGAACTGGTCCCGGTGCTGGCCGACTTCTCGGTGGAGCGGAACAATATCACTGCGCTCTGGCCAGAAAGCCGTCGGGTCAACCCAGCTGTGCGTGCGGCGCTCGGTATGCTGGAGAGAGTGTTCGCGCGCCGAAGTTAGCCTTCGGTTGCCAAGCTATAACGGTAATAACTCCGCCTGGTCCGAGATGAACGAGTGACCGGAAGTGGCGAGCGACAAGGCGCATCTGAACGGCCGCATATGGGTCGGCGTTACTCCTCGCTCTTCTTACTGTGTAGCTCTGAGTATGACCTCGACCGTCTCCTCCGGCATGTCCCACATCGGAAAATGACCGCTGGACTCGAACCAGTGCAGCTCTGCGGACGGGAACGCAGCTTTTGCGCGCGCCGCCTGACCCGGCAGGCATAGCCTGTCGTGCCTGCCCCATCCGATCACGATCCGGCCAGTGCTCTCGGCAGCAGGACCGGTCTGCTCGGGGCCGGTCGCAAGGTCATGAACCAGCGCATCGAACGTCGGTGTCGTACTGAGACTTGTCAGCTCGGTCGCCACCATCTGCGGATCAAGCGCCCAGGGATGCGCGGACAATTGGGCGAGCAGGGCGGTGCGCGAGGCCGCGTTACGGCCCAGCGTCGGCAGGGCGGGCCGGATCGCCCGCAACAAGCGGCCCGAGAAGCCGATCGTGGTCCTGAAGAAGGTGCGCTCCCAACCGCGCCAGAACCCACCTGGATCAAGGGCGACGACGTTGCCGACGACGCCGCGCCTGGCAAGTTCGAGCACCATCCGCGCGCCCATCGAGCTGCCGACGACGTCGATCCCGGTCAGCTCGTGTTCCACGATATAGCGCTGTACGCTCCCGACCAGGCCGTCGAACGTCCCACTATCGGGCTCCGCAGGTGTCGCGCCATGTCCGGGCAGGTCGATCGCGATCACCGCTCGACTGGCGCCGAGAGAATCGAGAATGGGACTCCATGATCGTGAGCTTCCGCCCAGACCGTGGATAAGCAGCAGCTTGCGGCCGGAGCCACGGTTGATCTCGTGCATCTCGTTCCATTTCGATTATCTGAGGCGGCTCAACGAGCACTGTGCGTGCATGGCACCAGTTGATCTGCGAGCTGCCGTGCGCCGGTCGTCGCGGCGCTCGATCCTCATAAAGGGATCGCACGCCGCCACGACGATGAGGGATGCGCAGCTTAGCCGTGCGGGCGCATGACCACCTTGATGACGCCGTCCTCCTTGTCGCGGAACCTGGCGTACATGTCCGGCGCGTCCTCAAGGCTGGCAGGGTGCGTGATGACGAAGCTGGGGTCGATCTCCCCGGCCACGATCTTCTCCAGCAGCGGCTTGGTGTAGCGCTGCACATGGGTCTGGCCGAGCTTGATCGTCAGTCCCTTGTTCATCGCCGCGCCGATCGGCAGCTTGTCGCCCATGCCGACATAGACACCGGGTACCGACACCGTGCCGCCCTTGCGGCAGCTCATGATCGCCTGGCGCAACACATGGACACGATCGGTGGCAAGCATCATGCTCGCCTTCACCTTGTCCATAACGGCGTCGGCCGCACCATGGCCGGCGGCCTCGCAGCCGACGGCGTCGATGCAGCTGTCGGGGCCACGTCCCTTGGTACGGGCCTGAAGTTCGTCAAACACGTCCGTCTCGGCAAAGTTGATCGTCTCGGCACCGCCGGTTTCCGCCATCACGAGCCGCTCGGGCACCTCGTCGATCGCGATCACGCGGCCCGCACCCATCATCAGCGCGGAGCGGATGGCGAACTGGCCGACCGGTCCGCAGCCCCAGATCGCGACCGTATCACCCGGTTCGATCTGCGCGTTCTCGGCGGCCATGTAGCCGGTCGGGAAGATGTCCGACAGGAACAGCGCCTGATCGTCGGTGACGCTGTCGGGGATCTTGATGGGCCCGATGTCCGCCATCGGCACGCGGAGATACTCGGCCTGACCGCCGCAATAGCCGCCCAGCATGTGGCTGAAGCCGAACAGGCCGGCGGGCGAGTGCCCCATCGCCTTGGCGGCCATCTCGGCATTCGGGTTGGTCCGGTCGCATGCCGCGAACAGGCCCTTGCGGCAGAACCAGCAGTCGCCGCAGCTGATCGTGAACGGCACCACCACACGGTCGCCGATCTTCAGATTAGTGACCTCGGAGCCGAGCGCCACGACCTCGCCCATGTTCTCGTGACCGAGGATGTCGCCTGCTTCCATCGTGGGCTGGTAGCCGTCGAGCAGGTGTAGGTCCGAGCCGCAGATCGCGCAGGCGGTGACCTTGATGATCGCGTCGCGCGGGTGCTTGATCTCGGGATCCGCGACGGTGTCGACGCGGACGTCTCCCTTACCGTGCCAGCAAAGTGCGCGCATGTTTCTTCTCCGTGTGAGCAGGAGCTCTGCCAGGATCGGAAAAGCGACTGAACCACTTCAACGTCTCGTCGCACGGAACGGGCTCGCACCTATTAATTTATGTGAACGGACTTCCGGCTTTAAGCAGGAGTAAACGACACTCGAACGTCCGCAACTGCGTCAGCACGGAAGGGGAGGGCCCCTACCCCCTCCTCAGCGACGCCAGCAGTCAAGACGTTTCCCGGTGCGAGTAGCTGAAGACGCGCGCCAGTCGCCAGCCGTCTTGCGCGCGCCGCCATAGCTGGACGAAATGTGCCGTTCCGACCTTCCGCTTTGGGCCATCCCCCTTGCCTTCGTAGAAGTCGTGGTCGCCTTCCTCGATGGCGCCGAAGCCTGGCACGGCCTCGACGCGCAGGGAGGATTCAACCAGCTCACGCCGATGACGCCAGCCATCTGGCTTGGCAGCTGCGGTACAGGATTTCATGTAATCGTCCAGGAACACCGCTGCTCCTCCGGCCAGCTTGCCACCTTTGTCGTGGTACATCTCGAAGTCGGGCGTGAGATAGGCGGCCACGACCCGACGATCGCAGCGCTCGAAGAATGCGGCGAAAAAGGCAGCGTCGCGCGTCCTGATCTCGGCAGTAAGCGCGGGGCCGGTCGGCGGCACGACGACTGCGGCTGCGGCAGCGGCTTGCGCGAGGGCATGCAGTACGGACACGGCGTAGCTCCCTTTGTGTATTGCCCTAGTAACACAGCTGTGACGCGGCTCAAAGGCTCCCCGCAGTCAAGGGGTAGCTGAACTTGTGCGTCGACAGGCAGCCCGCGGCATCGGAGTTCGCGGCCTCACCCATCCAGTGAGGTGAGGTCGTTCCGCGTGCTGTGCATGCCAGACGGCCGGGTCACCGTTGCGAGATCGGTCAGAGAGAGTCTGCTCGTTGGCGCGAGGGTTGAGCATCTTTCGCGTCTGCGGCGTTGGCGCTGAAGCAAGGAGAACGTTCAGTGACCACCGGGGTCCTCACCGAAGCGTGGAACGAGGCGCCGCGAGTGCGCCTGCTCGCCGATCGCCCTGTGGCGCCAGGTGGCCGCTACGTCCTTTGCTGGCTGCAGCAGGCACTGCGTGCCCGAGACAATCCAGTCGTCGACGCAGCGGTCCGTCTGGGCAATGCGCTAGGGCTGCCCGTGCTGGTCTACCACGGCGTGCGGGAGGATTACCCTTACGCGTCCGATCGGCTGCACCGCTTCATCCTGGGGGCGAGCGTCGATCTCGCCGCCGGTTGTCGCGAGCGAGGGCTCTCGTGCGTGCAGCACGTCGACCGCGCCGAACGACGAGAGAAGGGGCTGGTGTATCGCCTCGCCGCGGAAGCTGCGGCGGTGGTGCTGGAGGATCAGCCGACCTTTGTCGCGCGATGGCAGGCGGAGCGCGTCGCCGCGCGGGCTGAGGTGGCGGTATTCGCCGTCAACGCCGCGTGCCTGGTGCCGCCGGCATTGATCGGCGACGATGTTCGCGGTCGATCCGGTTTCCTACGACGGCACGAGCCGGAGCGCGCTGCCTGGTCGACGTGGAATGACGAGCGATCCGACGTGGCGCCTTACACGGGTGACGTGCCGTTCGAGCCCGACCCGCTGGAGGAGTTCGACCTCGACGATCTGGTCGCGGGCCTCGACATCGACCATTCCCTACCGGTCAGCGCGATGCATCCGCCGGGCCGTGTCGCCGCGAGCGCGCGCCTCGCCCGCTTGGTGACCGAGGTCCTGCCGGCCTACGCCGCATCCCGGAACGATGCCACACGAAGCGAGGGCGCCAGCGGCCTCTCGCCCTACCTGCACTTCGGTGTACTTGGCCCACGCGAGATCATGGCGGCGGTGAACGCCGCCCCGGCGGGCGGTCAGCATAAGCGGAAGTTCGCAGACGAGCTGCTCGGCTGGCGTGAATGGTTCCACCATCAGGCCAGGCAGCTGGCGGCGCCGGAACGGTACGACCGCGTCGCTGACTGGGCTCACCGCACGCTCGCCGACCACGCCGTCGATCCTCGCCCCGAGATGGAGACGCTCACTGCGATGTTGGTGGGCGAGACGAGCGATGAGACATGGAACGCGTGTCAGCGGCAGTTCCTCATCGATGGCTGGATGCACAACAACCTGCGCATGTACTGGGCCAAGCGGATCATCGCGATGACGGCCAGCCCAGAGGCCGCCTGGGCCACCGCCTGCTACCTCAACGATCGGCTCAGCCTCGACGGTCGTGATCCCAGCACCTACGGCAACATCGCCGCCATGTTCGCCGGATCGCCATCCGACCGCGAGAGACCTGTCTACGGGCGTGTGGCCACGCGCGGCGACGGTTCCACGCGGAAGAGGGAGGGAGGTGACGCGTGGCTCGCAGCGGCGGCATCTCGGCCGGCGCCGCTGCTGGCGATAGAAGAGCTGCCTGTCGACCCTTATCTCACCGGCCAGCCGACGGTCTGAGCAGTCATGCAATCATAGTCGGGCAAGACGGCTGCCGAGATGAACGACCGACCGGAAAAGGGGAGGTGAGAAGCGCGCCCGGGATGACCACTTTCGCGTCTCAGCCCAAGGTCGGAAGGGATATCGGTTGTCTTGTACAGGCCTTGATTGTCCGGGCAAGCTGTGAACAACCGAGCGGCCGTGGACCGGTTGACCCCGCTATCCGCCGACATCCTCACTGCCGCTGGAACACCGCTGACCATGACCGACCGGCCGAAGCTTCTCGTCACCCGCCGCCTGCCCGAGCCGGTGGAGCGCCGCCTCGAGGAGACGTGGGACACCACGTTCAGCGCCGACGACCGCCCGCTCGACCGTGCCGCGTTCGCGGCGGCGATGACCGGCTACGATGCGCTGATCCCCACGATCACCGACCGGATCGACGGCGCCCTGCTGGGGACGCCGGGCCGACGGGTCCGGATCCTCGCCAACTACGGAGCGGGGCTTGACCACATCGATCTGGCGACGGCGCGGGACGCGGGGGTGGTGGTCACGAACACGCCCGACGTGCTGACCGAGGCGACTGCCGAGATAGCGATCCTGCTGATGCTGATGGCGGCGCGCCGCGCCGGCGAGGGCGAGCGCGAGCTGCGTGCCGGGGCGTGGACCGGCTGGCGACCCTCGCACCTGATCGGCCAGGGGCTCTCGGGCAAGACGCTCGGTCTGATCGGCTTCGGCCGGATCGCGCAGGCGACGGCGGTCAAGGCGCGAGGGCTGGGGATGCGGATCCGTTATGCCAGTCGCTCGGCCGCCGCGCCCGAGGTGGAGTCCGCGTCGGAGGCGACCCGCGCCGGGTCACCTGCGGCGCTGGCCGCCGAGTGCGACGTATTGTCGCTGCACGTACCGGGCGGGGAGGGGACTCACCATCTAGTCGACGCCGCGCTGCTCGCACGAATGCGGCCGCAAGCCATCGTCGTGAACACCGCGCGTGGCTCGGTGATCGACGAGGCCGCGCTCGCCGACGCGCTGGGCGAGGGGCGGATCGGCGGGGTCGGGCTCGACGTCTACGAGCACGAGCCGATCGTCCACCCCGCGCTGTTGGCGCATCCGCGCGCGGTGCTGCTGCCGCACCTGGGCAGCGCGACGATCGAGGCACGCACCGCGATGGGACTGCGCGTCGCCGATAACCTCGCGGCCTTCTGGCGCGGTGAGGAGCCCGGCGATCGTGTCGCCTGAGGCGGCGATCGCCGAACTCGTCGCCGACCGGCTGGCCGATCGCGCCCCCGGCGATCCGCCGCTGGTCCTGGGTCTGTGCGGCGCGCAGGGCAGTGGCAAGTCGACCGTCGCCGCGCGGCTGGCGCAGCGCTTCGACCGGAGCGCGATCCTGTCGCTCGACGACCTGTATCTCACCCGCGCCGAGCGTCAGCGGCTGGCGCGCGAGGTCCACCCGCTGCTCGCAACGCGCGGCGTGCCGGGCACGCATGACGTGGCGCTCGGCGTCGCGACGCTCGCCGCCATCATGCGCGGGGAGCCCGCGCCGCTGCCACGGTTCGACAAGGCAACCGACGATCGCGTGTCCCGCAGCCGCTGGCCGGCCGCTCCCGAGCGCACCGCGTTGATCGTGTTCGAGGGCTGGTGCGTCGGGGCACGCCCGCAGGCGGAAGAGAGCCTGATCGCGCCCGTGAACCGACTGGAGGCGGAGGAAGACAGCAGCGGGACTTGGCGGCGCTACGCCAACGTCGCACTCGCAACCGACTATCCCGCGCTGTTCGAGACCATCGGCCTACTCGCGCTGATGATACCGCCGGACTGGTCGACTGTGCGGCGCTGGCGCATCCAGCAGGAGGAGGCGCTGCGCAGCGCGCGCGGCGGCGACGGCCCCGGCGTGATGGACGACGTCGCGGTGGCACGCTTCGTCCGTCACTACGAGCGGCTCACACGCCATATCTGGTGGGAGATGCCGCGGCGCGCCGATCTGTGCCTGCGCCTGACAGAGGAGCGCGAGGTCGCAACCACGAACGCGGCGGCGCCGTCTGGCGAGTGAGACGGCGGCAGCCATGTCTGCAACTTCGGTCTACGCTCCACG
Source organism: Sphingomonas yunnanensis (assembly GCF_019898765.1). Taxonomy (GTDB): domain Bacteria; phylum Pseudomonadota; class Alphaproteobacteria; order Sphingomonadales; family Sphingomonadaceae; genus Sphingomonas; species Sphingomonas yunnanensis. The sequence continues at coordinate 188,819 of NZ_JAIOKB010000003.1, forward strand.
CTCAGATATCAAGATGAACGAACTTACGACGATAGACCGCGGGCAAGCGGTTCCGAGTGACCGCTCCTGGGTCCCGCGGCACGATTGGCGGGGTTACAACCACACGTTCTCGACCTGAGCCGCTCAGGCTTTCTGCAGAATCTGATGGTCAGCGCAGGCGTCCGTCAGTGACGTGCCATGCTCCATAAAGGCCTGCCGCATCGCTGCGGCAAGCCGGTGGCACAGGCTTTCTCACCCTTATGGATGGTCAGGCTGAATCGACCGTTTTCTCGATGTCGGCCACGGGGCGACCCGCGAGGTCCTTCGAGACTTCCGCGACCAGCTTGGCGCTCAACGTCGCGTGATAGTGCTTGCGCAGTTCGCCTAGAGTGCGCGGTGCGGCGATCACGACCAGCTCATCGACCGAGCCACTCATCACCTTATGATTGAGGAGCTCGGCGGCGCCAGCAGCGAAGGCGTCCTCATCCTGCTGGCTGTCCGACGGGTTGGCGGAACTGCTCGCGTGCCGTCCGCCCGACCCCTTGTTTTCAGTTGATACGTCGCCGGCCGGCCGCTCGCTGAGCTTCAGTGATCCCGCATCACCAGTGTTCGAGAAAAGCCGAAGGTGCTCACCGTCGACAACCGCAACGAGCGCGCCCTTTTTCAGGTCTACCATGATGTTTCCAATGGTTGTTCGCAGACATGGGGTAACTCCCTTCCGCCTGGACGGTTCATCTCGGATACCGATCGGATTCGGCGTCAGCTCACCACGATCTGCCGTCCTACTCAGCCGAATCCTCCATCGCCTTCCTCGGCGGGATGCCAGCCTCATTCTGAGCGGTCCCGTTTTAGCTAAGCTACCATGGACCAGGAGATGCGCGCAGCTTGCCGCTCAGGAACCCAGAGGCTATCAGCACCCTCGTGCAGAATGATCCTCTCCGCCAGGTTTTCTACCATAGCCAGGCTGCAGCCGGCCTGGACGTGGACATCGACCAGATCATCGCCACGGCGAAGCGGAACAACGGCATGGATGGCATCACCGGCGTGATGTTCTTCGATGGCCGCTCGTTTCTCCAGGTGCTCGAAGGCCCGGCGACGAGCGTTGCTGCCACGTTCGCCAGGGTTATGGCTGACCCGCGGCATCACAGCCTCACAGTGATCAGCGATCGTGAGGTCGCGGAGCGAGATTTCGCCTACTGGAGCATGGAATTGAGCGATCCCGAGGCCCCGTCGGAGGAAGCCATCTGGCGCCTGCGTCGCCGGCTCGAGCGGTTCTCTCCCGATCTGCACCACTACTTTTTTCGAGACACTTGCGGCTCGGATCAAGAGGTCGGCTAAGGCACTGAACCCGCGTCCGGCGGTTGGTACGCCGACGGGAGATCGGTGTGACATCTGAGCGGATCGTAGCGGTTGCATTGCTGACCCAGGACGACGTGGCCCTCTTAGGGAAAGGGTTCAAGCGGATGTTTCCGCTGCCGAACGACGCCGCGTTCGACGACCTTCTGGCTAAGCTGGATAGCGTGCATCCCGTCGGTCAAAGCTCGTCGATAACGCCGCGGCGGTAGGTACGCGTAGCTGAGAGGTCAAGCCGACCGGGAGGATCTCCTGCGATCAAACGCGGCACATGCAATATGGTCTATGCTCGTCCGAGAGTCTGCAAGAATGGCTCAATCCACCTTGCGACCGGCGCAGTCCGCATCTGCAGGGGCAACGCCGACAACGAAGCGGTGAGGACGCTCGAAGCTGAACGAATGACCAGATGTTGGCGACCGCTAGCTTCTTCTGAACGGCTGGGTTTGGGTCTTGGCATGAGCGGGGGGCGGGGGCGCGTTAGTTCCGTCGCGAACATCGTCCTGCGATGCGTTAAATAAGCGCAATTTTTGCTTGAGGGGGTGCCATAATGCTCTCGGGGGCATGCCACTGCGGGGCGTCAGCTGGACGCTTGAGGAAAATCCAGGGTCGATCACTGCCTGCAACTGCACCTTGTGTCACCGCTACGGGGCTCTCTGGCCATATGACTATGAGGGCGAGCGAGTGCGTGTGTCAGTTCATCCACCTCAGCAGAGTCACTTGAGTAGCTTTCTTTGCAACGTCACAGCAGGATCGCGGCACAGCTCGCAGCCTGCGCCGACGAACATGCGTTTCGCGACGCCATCTTTCTTTAGCTGCCAGTCGAACCAGGCTGTTGCAATCTGCGCTGCTTTTCCGCCGTTAGGCTTAAAGAAGGTACCTCCATGGCCTGCGTTCTGCAGATTAACGACGGCGGCTGGGACGCGATTGATACGCGCGTAGTCATCCATACCGTTGGCGTAAGCGATGTCTGTTGGCCCACCCAGGACGTACAGGATAGGCGTATGTAGCCGCGACAACGCGGCTTTTGGTACATCCATCTCCCGCCCTGGCGCCCGACCTGTGAACAAGCCGCTGTCGTGTATGACGACCGCCTTGATGCGAGGGTCGGACGTGGCGACGGAGAGCGCCTGAACGCCACCGCAGCTCCACCCCGACACGCCGACCGCTCGCGGGTCAAGCTTGTGGTGCAGCGGATTGCCCGGAGTGTCGTTCTGGTCGATCGCCCAACTGATTGCCTCGGTCAGCTGCGCTGCGCGGGTCGGCGAGGCGGGCGAGGCATTCGTCTCCGCCCGCGCCGGGTTGGGCTGAGGGAGGACGCCAGGCCCGGACCCAATCGTACCATTGGCGATCACGAGATAGCCGTGGCTCGCAAGCTCGGCGAGATGCAGGCGCTGGCCTGCTCCATCGCTCCGGCAACCGCCGTTCCCCCAGACGAGTATCGGCAGCTTGTGCACGCCGAGCCGTGACAGGTCGGCGGGCCGGTAGATCACGTGATCAGGCAGGGAGGGTGCCTGTTCCATGACGGAGGGGAAGGGGCCGCTCCCCGGCGTGTAGGGCAGGGATCGCGCTCTGGCTTCATCGATGCGGAGCCGCTCGTTAGCCACGGCGATGGCCGACGATTGCGGCAGCCCCTGCGCCATGCTGACAGTCGAGCATCCAACCAGGATGCTGCCGAGCATCGCGTCGATCAGGCGCTGGACCCTGCGCTGCGTCGGCGATGCAGCATCCTTCTTATGCAAGCGTCTGAGTTTGATCATCCTGGCGCTCCGTCGTGTCTTGATCCGCGAGTACCGCGTCGCTGCAACCGTTAACCCGCGAAGACTCTATTGCCTTTGAGGCGCCCCGCCACTCAGGCGAGCAGCAGGCGCCGGACCTCACCGTCCGGGTCGTCCGCCATGCGGCAGTGATCGTCGAGGATCATCGTCTGGCAGCGGCTCGATTCGGTCGCCTGCCAGGCGAGGCCGGGTTGGCTGGGGTTGCCCGTGCGGGCGAACTGCGCCCAGGCTGTCGCGGTCCGGCGCGCCAGCGCGCGAGCGGCCGGCGTGTTGCCCGTGCCTTGGTCGCACAAAGCAGTGTTGTCGAAGCAGAAGGCGAGCTCGGCGGTGTGCCAGGCGCCACACTGTCCGTCGAGTTGGGGCGACTGCCAGGTGAACCAATATTGGTAGGCGGGCGCCCCGCCAGCGTCGTGGCGCAGCTTGACCATGCGCTGCACGTTGTTGCGCTGCGCGTAGCCGCCCACGCCGTAGGACAGCGTCCGGATGCTCTTGTTCGGCTGCGCGCGCTTCATCGCCGCGATCAACGCGTCGGCCTTGGCGGCGCCGAGATCCTTCGCGAGCGAGGCGCGCCACTCCGCCTCGCTGGGGTTGGAGCTGTACGACATACCCTCCTCGCTGACCGAGCCGATCAGCAGCGGCACGTCGCGCGCCTGGGCCGGTGCGGCGTCATGGAACGAGCGCAGCGTCACGGTGGCCTCGTCGAGCGTGGGGCCCCGACCCACGCGCGGCGCGGCGCCCGACCCCATGGCGAACCAGAACGAGCGACGCATCGGCCCGTTGATCTCGCCCGCCACCTTGTTGCTCGCGTCGAACAGACGCTGCCACGGCATCGCCTGCAGCCCGGCCAGATCGCGCGGGCCGACGCCCAGCTCTTTAACGACCCGGCGGGCATAGTCGCGCGACTGTTCGCGGTCCGGAATGTTGCCACCACCGCCTGACTGGATCGCGGCACGGTGGACCATGCCGCGGGTCGACGGCATGCCGAGTAGCGTCGTGACCTTGGATCCGCCGCCGGACTGGCCGTAGATCATCACCTTGTCAGGATCGCCCCCGAACGCGGCGATGTTCTCCTGCACCCAGCGCAGCGCGGCGACACAGTCGGTCATGCCGACGTTGACCGATCCCTCGTACGCGCTGCCGCCGACCTCGGTCAGGTCGAGGAAGCCGAGCACGTTGAGCCGGTGATTGACCGACACCTGCACCACGTCGTGGTGGCGCGCCATCTGCGCGCCGTCGTGCGAGGCGAGTTCGTAGGAGGAACCGAAGCTGAAACCGCCGCCGTGAAAGTAGACCATCACCGGCCGGCTGCCGCTCAGCGCCGGCGTCCAGACGTTGAGCTTGAGCATGTCCTCCCCCTGGAATCCGTCGGTCCATTGCTGCAGGAAGGTATGCTCTTTGGCGCGGAAGCTATGGGAGGTCTGCGGGCAATTGGCGCCATAGGCGAGGGCGGGATAGGGGTCCTGCCACGGCGTCGGCGGTTTGGCAGGCAGCCAGCGGTTCACGCCGCCAGTATCATCGCCGTACGGTATGCCTTTGAAGATCAGGACGTCGTCCGAGACGTATCCACGCACCGGGCCGTATCGGGTGGGAGCGATGGCGCTTCGCGGGGTAGTGCAACGAGTCGCGATCCGCTCGCCTTGACGCGGCATCACGGCACCCGCGGGCAGCGAAGCGGCAGCACTGAATGCTGCACCACCGAAGAGCGCGGAACGCCGGCCGATAGTGACACGTGGTGGCATGCGCACTTCCTCTCCAGCCGGCATTGCGGCAATGGTATCGTTACCACCACGGTGCGTAAGCGAACGCGTTTCGTCAAGTTCTGCTCGCTATGCAGCTGCAGGCGCCCCGAGGTACGTATGTCGGCGGAGTGCCTTCTGCCGCTGTATGCACCTCGCCCCTAGAAAGGTCGCCTGCTAGAGGCGTGCCGGGAGCTCCGCCCTAAGATGGAGGCCCCCCCTGCGGTAGCTGGCAAGATGAGCGAACGTCTTGAGCTGGAACGGGCGCAGGGTGTTGGGAGCGGCCGCTTCTGGGTCACGCGCGAAGCGCATCGATCAGCGCGCGCAACGCCGGAGAGACCCGACGGTCGGGATAGTAGAGACAACAGCCGGGATAGGTTGGGCACCAGGTCGCCAGCACCTGAACCAGCCGTCCGTCGGCGACCTCGTCGGCCACGTCGTGCTCCATCATATAGCCTAGGCCCGCGCCGGCGCGCACCGCCGCGGCGGCCAGGACCTCATCGTTGACGATCAGCTGCCCCGAAACTTTGAGCCTCACGTCACGTCCTGCCTCCTCGAACTCCCATGGCAGCAGGCCACCTCCACCGAGCAGGCGGTAGTTGACGCAGACGTGACGCTCGAGCTCCGCGAGCGTCTCGGGCGGTGCGTGCCGCGCGAAATACGCGGGGGTGCCGACCACGACGGTGCGAAGGTCTGGGCCAACCGGCACCGCCACCATGTCCTTCTCGACCGCCTCGCTGAGGCGGATGCCGGCGTCGAAGCCACCAGCGACGAGGTCGATCAGTCGATCCTCGACGATCACCTCCACCGACACCTTCGGATGGTCGAGCAGGAATTGCGGCAGGCGCGGCGCCAGGATCGTGCGCGCGGCATAGCCGAAGGTCGCTAACCGCACCGTGCCGGACGGCGCGCCGCGCCAGTCCGCCAGCGATGCGAGGCCCTGCTTCACCTGCGCCAGCGCCGGATCGAGCGATTGCAGTAGCTGCTGCCCGGCGGCGCTGGGCGCCACGGAGCGTGTCGTACGGGCGAGCAGCCGCACGCCGAGCCGACGCTCAAGCGCCGCCATCGCGTGGCTCAGCGCGGAGGGAGAGAGGCCCAGCTCGGCCGCCGCGCGGGTGAAGCTGCGTGCCCTCGCGACGCTGGCGAAGGCCGCGAGATCGTCGAGGTCGCCGCGCCGCATTGATGCAGTGTGCTCACAAGCCCTTGCGAAGGGCAACGGCTAATCGGGCGGACGATCGCCGCTTACCTGCGTCCGGGAACTAGGAGTGACTCACCATGGACCTGACCTCATATCGCACGCTGGGCCGCTCGGGACTGGCGGTGAGCCCGCTGGCGCTCGGCACGATGACCTTCGGCGCGGGGAGATGGGGCGTCGAGGAGGACGGATCGCGAGCCATCTTCGACGCTTACGTCGGCGCGGGCGGAAACTTCATGGATACCGCCGACGTCTACTCGGGTGGCGAGAGCGAGGTGATGATCGGCCGCTTTCTCCGGGAGCGCGGCGGTCGCGACCGTCTGGTGATCGCCACCAAGTCGGGCTTCCCGCGCGGCGAGGGCAACCCGCTCGCCGGCGGGAACTCGGCCCGCAACATCCGTGATGGCCTCGAGGGATCGCTGCGGCGGCTCGGCTGCGGCCACATCGACATGTACTGGACGCATGTGTGGGATCGCACGACGCCGCCCGAGGAGGTGCTGCGCGCGCTGACCGATGCGGTGCGCCGCGGCGACATCCTCTATTACGGCTTCTCCAACGCACCCGCCTGGTATGCCGCGCAGGTGGCGACGCTGGCCCGTGCGCACGGGCTGCCGCAGCCGGTCGGGTTGCAGTACAGCTACTCACTCCTTGATCGTGGTGTCGAGCTGGACCTGGTCCCGGCGGGACGGGCGCTCGGTCTGGGGATGGTGGCATGGAGCCCGCTCGCCTTCGGCATGCTGACGGGCAAGTACGGGCGCGACAAGCTCGCGGCGTTCGGGCCGGCGGGCGACTTACCGAACAAGCGCGGGAAGCCGAGCAGCGGGAGCGACGGCCGATTGAACGGCGACAATCCCTACGGAGGGATGCTGTTCACCGAGGCCAACTTCGCCATCGTCGACGAGCTGCGCGCGGTGGCGGGAGAGGTTGGTCGCCCGATGGCGCAGGTCGCGCTCGCGTGGGTGGTGAACCGGCCGGGCGTCTCTTCCGTGTTGCTCGGCGCGAGCGGACCCGAGCAGGTCCGGGACAACATCGCGTCGCTCGACATCGTGCTGTCCTCACCGCAGCAGCAGCGTCTCGACGCGATGGGAGCGCTGCCGCCGCTCAACCCTTATTTTATCTTCGATCTGCCCCATGAGAGCATCTTCGGTGTCACCGAGATCACGAGCTGGGACGCCGCCAGCTGAGCGTCAGCGAAAAGTCGCGAAACACGGCGCTGCGGTGTCACATGGATGTGAGTACCGCCGGTAGCGAGCGGCGGAGGTTCGGAGTCGTGCAGAAGCAGACGCACCTCAGTGCGCGGCGGACGTGTCGACGTTCTTCCGTGGTGGCGGAGCCATCCAGATGAGCGTCGCGGAGATGAAGAAGATGCCGGCTGCCAGCGAGAAAATATGAGTGGTTGCCAGCGCGAAGCTCTCCTGGTCGACCAGGCGTTCGATCATGCCGCGACCCTGCTGCGCCGACAGCCCCGCTCGCTGAGCGTTGGCGACTACCTGGTCGGCGCCGTTCAGCAGCCCGCTAAGCTCAGCCCTGTTCGTCTGCGCCTGGTTCTGCCAGAGCGTCGCGCCGATGGACGTGCCGATCGCGGCCGCCAGCGTGCGCAGGAAGCTCATGACGCCGGCCGCGGACGCGGTCTCGCTCGGCTCCACGGCCCCCAGCGCGATGATCGTCAGCGGGACGAAGAAGAAGGGCATGCCGAGGCCCTGCACCAGCTGCGGGAAGGCGAGGATCCAGAAGTCTGCGCCGCTGAACCAGTAGGTGCGTAGCAGGGAGGTGAGGCCCAGCCAGAAGATACCGAAGCACACCAGCGCGCGCGGATCGAACTTGTTACTCAGCTTCGCGACGATGGGCGAGAAGATGACGGCCAGTACGCCGTTGAAGGCGGTCACGTAGCCGGCCTCGGTCGCGGTATAGCCCAGGCTCGTCTGCAGCCACTGCGGGATGATGACAACGGACGAGAAGAAGGTCCCGAAGCTGAAAGACAGAGCGGCGACGCTCACGGTGAAGCCGCGATGCCGGAACACCCTCAGGTCGACGATTGGGTTCCTCTCGGTCAGCTCCCAGATGAGGAACAGGACGAAGCCGATCGCCGCCACGATCGCGCATCCGACGATGAAGCTGGAGCCGAACCAGTCCTCCTCCCGGCCGAGGTCGAGCATGACCTGCAGCGCGGCGATCCAGGTGATCATGATCGCCAGGCCGAACCGGTCGATCGGCACGATCTCGGTCTTGGTCTCGGATTGACGCAGGAGCACGAACACGCCGACGATGCAGAAGATCGCGACGGGAAGGTTGATGTAGAAAATCCACGGCCACGACCAATTGTCGCTGATCGTACCACCCAGGATGGGTCCCAGGATCGGGGCGGTGACGGTCGTCATCGCCCACGCGCCCATGGCGGCCGCCTGCTTTTCCTTGGGGAAAATCCTGAGGAGCAGCGTCTGGGTCAGCGGCATGAGCGGGCCGCCGCAGAAGCCTTGTCCGATGCGGAAGGCCACCATGGCACCGAGCGACGAAGCGACACCGCACAGAGCCGAGAAGGCGGCGAAGCCGATCATCGCTGCCATGAAGACTCGGATCGTGCCGAAGCGTCTCACCAACCATCCGGTGAGAGGCACGCAGATCGCCTCCGCAACGGAGTAGGACGTGACCACCCACGTGCCCTGGGTAGGGGACACGCCCAGACCGCCCGAGATGTTAGGCACCGAGACGTTCGCGATCGTCGTGTCCAGCACGACCATGAAGTTCGTGAGGGCCAGCACGAAGCCCGCGAGAACGAGCCGGCCGCCGGTGAGCGCCGGGTCGGCTTGATCCTTCGATGGAGCAGCGTTAGCCATCCTCGAAGCCTACTCTGCGTCCGAGAGGTCGATCTTGGCGTCCATCGACAGGCCGACTCGAAGCGGATGCGCTCGGAGTTCACGGGGGTCGAGCGCGATACGAACGGGTAGTCGCTGGACGACCTTGATCCAGTTGCCGGTGGCGTTCTGCGCGGGGATGAGCGCGAAGGCCGATCCCGTGCCACCCGCCACGCCGACCACCTTGCCGTGGTATACCACGTCATCGCCGTAGAGGTCGGAGACGAGGGTGGCGGCTTGGCCGACGCGGACATGGGAGAGCTGCCCCTCCTTGTAGTTCGCGTCGACATACAGGCGATCAACCGGCACGATCGACATGGTGACGGTCCCGGACGAGAGCCGCTGGCCGACCTGGACATTCCGCTGCGCGATCACACCACCGATCGGCGCACGGACGACCGTCCGCGATACGTCGAGCTTGGCCTGCCGCAGGCGTGCACGTGCGGTGAGCACCTCCGGCGCCGTGCGACTCGTCGTGCCTCGCGTCAGCGCCGCATTGGCCGCACGGTCCCGCTCGGCCGAGGTGCGGGTGGCCTGAGCTTGCGAGACGGCAGCTTCCGCTACGACGACATTTGCCCGTGCGGTGCGTAGCGCGTTCGTGGCCGACGTGACCTCGTCGCCTGACACGGCGCCCGCAGAGACAAGCGCCTGGCGTCGCTGAAAGTCGATCTCGGCACGCTCGAGGCTGCCTCGCGCGGCCGCGAGCTGCGCGCGGGCGCTGTTCACGTCCGCCGCCCTCGCGGCCACCTGCGCCTGAAGCGCCTCGCCCGTGGCCGCAGTTTGGCCGTAGCGGCGCTCGGCCGCGGCCAGATCTGCCTCAGCTTGCGCCACTGCGATCTGGAGGTCCGCGTCGTCGAGACGTAGCAGGGGCTGTCCGGCGCGAACGGTCTGCGTGTTGCTGACGCCGACCTCGACGACCTGACCGCCCACCAGCGGCGTGACCTGCGCCGTCTCCGCAGCGACATAGGCGTTGTCGGTCGTCACGCGGCGCGAGAGCACCAGATGATCGTAGATCAAGTAGGCCGCCGCGACCGCAGCGACCACGACGGCGAAGATGATGATCAGCCGTCGGCGCCTTCCGGGAGTCGGCTGAGGCTTGTCTCCGCTGCCGCTCTCCGGCTCCTCCGCCGACGCGGGCGCTTCGGCACTAACGCCGCTCGACTGGTTCTCGTCGTCCATCATCGCGTCTCGCCGCTGGGAGTGTTGGGGTCCTGGAAGCCTCCGCCCAGTGCGCGGACGAGCTGTACGTCAAGGGTGAAGCTGCGTGCCTCGACGTCGGCGAGCGAGCGCCTGGCGCTGAGCACGTTCTGCTCGGAACTGAGCACGTTCAGGAAGGAGGACAGGCCACCGCGGTAGCGTAGCTGCGCCACCTGGTAGGCCCCTTCGGCATCATTCAGAGCCGTACGAGCATCGATTACCTGCGAGGCCAGCTGCCGGCGGCTCGTCACCGCATCCGCCACCTCGCGCAGAGCATCGATCAGCGTACGGTTGTAGGTGGCGACCGCCTCATCGTAGCCGGCGCGCGCCTGGCGGTACTGTCCGCTGCGCTCTCCACCGTCGAAGAGCGGGAGGCTCAAGGCCGGCCCGACGTCGCCGATGCTCGAGCCGCTCTTGAACAGCTTGTCTAGGCCGAGCGATTGCAAGCCGATTAGACCTGAGAGGCTGATGTTGGGATAGAATGCCGCTCGAGCGACCCTGATGCGGCTCCCAGCCGCTTCGGCGCGAGCGCGAGCGGCGACGATATCGGGTCGCCTTGCGACGAGGCTGATGCCGGCATCGCTTGGCAAGGCCGCGGCGGTCAGGATCACCTTTGGTCGCTCGATCGAGCGACCTCGGTCCGGTCCCGCTCCGACGAGGGCGGCCAGCGCATTCCTGGTGAGATCGATCTGTTCGGCGTTCGCTGCGAGCTCGACCCGGGCGGCAGGTACCGACGAGCGAGCCTGTCTAAGTTCGCCTTGCGTGTCGAGCCCAGAAGCCACTCGGTCACCGACCAGCCTCTCGGTAGCGGTTCGTACTGCCAGCGCACGGAGAAGCACGTCCTGCTCCGAGTAGAGGCGCGCTAGATCAGCGTAGGTGGCGGCAACGGACGTGGTCAGCGCGAGCGCGGTCCGGTCTGCCTCGAACCTGGCCGCCTCGGCATCCGACGTGGCGGCAGCGAAATTGGCGCGATTGCGCCCGAAGAGATCGAGATCGAAGCTGCCCTCAAGCGCGATCCTGCCCGTGTCGTTCCAACCCTTGGGCACGAACTCGGCAGGTATACCGTTGTTGTAGCTCTGCTTGTTGAGGCCAGCGGACCCCTCGGCATCGAGCGTGGGGAGGCCACGAGCGCCGGCTCGCTGAGCAGCGCCGAGCGCCGAACGCAGACGCGCGGCAGCGACCGCTATATCGGGGGAGCCCCTCAGCGCCTCGGTCATCAGCGTGTCGAGTTGCGGATCACCGTAGCCCCGCCACCAATCGCGGCGTGGCCACGCTCCGTTTCCCGCCACGCGGTCGTCGAGACTCGTGCTGCTGACGAAATCGCTCGGCTTCGCGAGTTCGGGTTTGGGCCCGAGGTTGGGCACGCCGCAGGCGGCGAGCGTCGTGGCAACGCTGAGAGCAAGAACCAACCGCATCGGCAACCGTACTCCTTGGTACGGTGCGCGCAGATGAGCCGGCGCGCTCCTCTTGTCAATCTACAATCGTACTGTATGGTACGATGATGACGCAGGCCGGAACTCGCCGAAGCCAGAGCCGGGAGGCGAGACGCGCCGCGATCGTGGCGGTGGCGAGGCAGGCTTTTCTCGAAAACGGGTATGCGGCGACCTCGATGTCGACGATCGCGAGCGAGTTGGGTGGCTCAAAGGGCACGCTGTGGGCGTACTTCCCATCAAAGGAGGAGCTTTTCGCGGCCGTGCTGGACGAAGTTACCGCGACCTTTCGGATGCACCTTGAGGACGCTCTGCGACCTGGACGGGACTGTCGCACGACCCTGGTGGACTTCGCCCAGCGCTTCCTAGGTAAAATGACGAACGCAGACACCCTTCGCCTGTCTCGTCTAATTATAGGGGAGGGCGGGCGCTTTCCGGAAGTCGGACGGCTGTTCTACGAAAGTGGGCCACGTCGTGTTCTGGAACGTCTGTCCACCTATCTCACCGAGTGTGTTGCGGCAGGACAGCTTCGCGCGTGCGACACGACTAACGCCGCCGTTATTCTCGTACAGCTCATTCAGTCTCAGCAGACTTTTGTTCTCTGGGGCGTCAAGGCTCCAATGCGCGGCGCCGAGGCTCGAACCTTCTGCGACGACATAATCTCGATTTTCTTTCGAGCTTTTGCACCGGCCGGGGCCAGTGTGTCCGAGTGAAGCGAGGCGGCGACCCGAGGTGACGTGTCGAGCAAACTCCTAGCTTTAGGTTCGACATGAACGAACGGCAGGTTTCGACGACCAAGTGGGGCCTGCTGAGTGACCGGATGTGGGTCCTTCGCCGATCCCGGGGTCAAGCTCATGAAGGCACCCCCCATCACCTCCGCGACGGTGAGGTAGGACACGGTCTAGCATCTTTCACCATTCCAAGGTAGGAGGCGGATGTGACGCTGACGATGGCACAGACCTGCCGAGCACGTTCGTATGTTGAACGTGACTCACGTGCCTTGATGCTCACTATACCCCCGGAAATAAGAATCTGAGGCGCCGACTATGACGAAGCGTGTGCAGCCGATCGGCCGCTATGTCGCTCTTCTCTGTCTTGGTACCGTCGTTCCGACGATTTTATGTTCCGCTTTGCTGTTGCAGCAGCTTGTCGCTGACCAGGGCGTGCAGGCAGCTTCGAGAGCGCAGGGCTCTGCAGACCGCCTCACGACCCTGCTCGACGGCAAGCTCCTCAATCTCACCGCCGTCGTGCAGGCGCTAGCGACGTCCCCGCTGCTCGACGACGGGAACGTCGCAGCTTTCCGCGCGCAGGCGCTGCGTGCCGCCGAAGGGCAGGATTATGGTCTGGTTCTTCAAAGCGCGGAGGGAAAGCGGCTTGTCGACACAAGCTCACCGGCTGTCCGCGCGACAACATCGCCCGGAGGGCCTCCCGCTTTTCAGGATGTTCTCGAATCAGGGCGCGCCAAGGTGTCGAGCGTCTACCCGGACGACATCATTCATCGCCCCCTTATAGCTGTCAGCGTGCCGGTCATAAAGGACGGTAAGGTTGACTACGTCCTAAGCGCCACGCAGTCGCCCTCCAAGCTTCTTGCCTCCATCAGTCCGCCAAACGTCAACCGGACCTGGCGGGTCGAGCTTGTCGACCGGGAGGGCGCTTCAGCTGCGTCAATCGGACCGTCGATCCCGCTTGGCGGACCTCACGCGGTAGCGAGGTCAAAGGTTTCTGACTGGCGGCTGGCTCTGCGCGGTCCACGCGTCGGCGCCTTCTCGGTCGCGACCGGGCGCGCGCGCGATCGCATTATCGCCTTTGGCGTCGTGACCACATTGTTCGGCCTGGCTGCTGCCGGGCTGCTCGGTCGGGCGATGTCGAGATCGCTGAAGCGAGTGCGCGACAGCGCTCACGGCCTAGCTGGCGACGGTCGCGCCACCGCGCCGGGATCCAACATCCGCGAGATCCGGGAGGTAGAGGAGGCACTGGAGAAGGTTGCCTTCCTGCTGCGAGAGCAGACGACGCAGAAAGATCAGCACGCGGCCGCCCTGGCGGATCTCAACGCGAACCTTGAGGCGAGGGTTAGTGAGGAGACGCGAGAACTCGCCCTTGCGAACGCTCGGCTGGAGCATGAGGCGGAGGAGCGCGCCGCTGTCGAGGCTCAGCTTCGACAGATGCAGAAGCTCGAAGCGGTAGGGCAATTAACTGGCGGGATCGCACATGATTTCAACAATATGCTGTCGGTCATCATCGGCAGCATCGAGCTTGCCTTGAGAAAGAGGGCGCCCGGACAGGAGCATCTAGATCGGCTCTTAGGTGACGCTCTGTCAGGTGCGCAGTCGGCGGCAGCGCTTACCCGTCAGCTCCTCGCGTTCGGCAGGCAACAGTCGCTGTCTCCCCGGAAAATCGATCTCAACGAGGTCGTCTTCGGCATGCGCGACATGCTTCAGCGCACCCTGGGCGAGAAGATCGTCGTCGACCTCCGCCTGTCCGGCGACCTCTGGCCGAGCTTCCTTGACCGGCCGCAGACCGAGAGCTCACTGGTGAACCTCGCCATCAACGCGCGCGACGCCATGCCACGGGGCGGGACGTTGACCGTTGAGACCGCCAATCTCTCGATCGACGAGACCAAGAGCCTGACCCTCGAGCATGTCGCTCCCGGTGATTATACGGTCGTCACGGTCAGCGACACGGGGACGGGCATACCCAAAGAGCTGCTCAGCCGCGTCATAGATCCCTTCTTCACGACCAAAGAGATCGGGAAGGGAACGGGGTTGGGGCTCAGTCAGGTCCATGGCTTCTTGCGCCAGTCCAATGGCTACCTGCGGATCCATTCGGAGCAGGGTTCAGGCACCTCTGTCCGCCTCTACGTGCCGCGTTACGATTCGGAGCGTGACGAGCAGCCGATCGGGGGCGTCGATCAGATCGACACCTCTGAGAAGGAGAAGATTGTCTTCGTCGTCGAGGACAATGACGTTGTGCGGGAAGCAAGCGTGAGGGGCATACGAGAGCTGGGCTATGAGGTCATCCATGCCTCGTCGGGAGAAGAAGCGCTTCGGCGCTTGGCCGTGGCTTCGAAGGTGGATCTACTCTTCACCGATGTCGTCATGCCGGGCATGAACGGCCGCGAGCTCGCTGAGGCTGCGTCGCGTGCGAAGCCTGGCATCAAAGTCGTCTACGCCACCGGCTACAGCAAAAACGTGACATTGAACGGGTTGGTCGACAAGGGCCGGCCCGTGATCGAGAAGCCCTTCACGCTGAACCAACTGGCCACGTTCCTCCATGAGGCGCTCACAGACGAGGCAGCCTAGAGTCTCAAACATCGGCGGCTCTTGCGAGCGAGATCCTCGCGCGTGCTCGAGTGACCGCTTCGAGAGGGTAGGGGGCCGCAAGCGCCCAGACCCGGACGCTCAGGGACCAATTCGTCTTCCCGGAAACAGCCTTTCGTCCAGCGCCAACACGTCGTTTCTCCATCCTCGACGGAGAAATTCGTGGAGAGCATTTGGGAAAGCGGATGCTTCGGGCCCTTTCGGCGCGATCGGCAGGGCCGCCTTAACGCTGCGGGTTCGCATTCGGGAGAGCGTCTGTTCACCCTTCCCCGAAGGACCCACGCGAACGTCGCAGTTAATCAGCCTTCCAGCAGGGCTGGGATGCCGGCTAGATTTCGTGTGGCGGATGGCTCAACCTGTCGTTGATCTATTATCGTTGACGAGCTTCAACACTGGCGAGAGGTAGGTCAATGAAGCGCCGATCAGTCCTGAGCTTACCGTTCGCGACGCTGGCCGGGGGAGCGGCGCTGCGCGCCTCTGCGAAATCGATCGACCTGACAGAGGCATTGCTCCCAGCCGAGACAAAACCTCGCTCGGGGCTGTCGGGTGCCGTGTCGGTCGCTGCCGTTAAGGCGGGCAGCGATCGCCAGGGGCGGCAGCATCAAATCGGCGTCAGCGCAACGACCTACAAGGTCGTGACGAGCGAGACGGGGGGCGACCTGTTCGTTATCGAACAGCAGAACCAGCGCCGTGGTGGCCCCCCTCTGCATGTTCATCACGGAGAAGACGAACTTTTCTATGTGCTGGACGGCGAGTATGTCGTGCAGGTCGGCGACCAGCGCTTCTCGCTCGCGAAGGGGGATTGCGTCCTTGGCCCCCGCGGCATTCCCCACGCGTGGGCCTTCACGGGCAGCTCCACGGGACGCTTGTTGTTGAGCTACGCGCCCGCCGGCAAGATGGAGGCGTTCTTCAACGCGTGGGAGCAACTGGGCTTTAGTCCCGGAGGTTATTCTAAGGAGAAGGACGCCGCCTTGTTGGAGTCCTACGGGATGAAGCGCATGGGGCCGCCAATCCAACTTTAACGCCTGTCCGATGCGCCACGCAGCGCAACGCCGGACGCCCGACACGGTGATGCCCATAACGGAAACTCGATCCTTTCCGGAAAGGTAGCGATCCGCTGCTGTCTGTTGTGGCGCTCCGCCTCGCCGGAAGCCGCCGTTCCGCTTTCCTGCCAGATTCGACCAGGTTAACGGCTTTGCGGCGTGCCATGGGTGTCGGCCGCAGACGAGCGCGAGAGCGGGCAGCAACAAACGACGCGTGACCGAAACGCCGCGGGCGCGCGCGACATCGCCCGACACTCGCCTGCTCTGACACGCGTGCGGCCGCTGTGTCGAGCACCGCCAGCAAACTAACGTTACATGATTGGTTATATTGACATTATAACCAAGCGCACCGATCAGATAACCAAATTACAAAATAATCGTTCGCAGGGTGGGTTCATTCCAAACGGGGGAATCGGGCTTTGAAGACCACATTGCTGATGCTCGCGTCCGTCTCGGCGCTGCTGGCGCCGGGGGCAGCGTTCGCGCAGGCCGAGAGCGTCGCTGTTCCTGCGCCTTCCACGGAGCCACCGGGCGCCGGGGCTGATCCCGCACCGGCCCAGGACGATGCCACCACCGCCGACATCACCGTGACCGGCTCGCGTCTCGCCTCGCGCGGCTACTCGCAGCCCACGCCGACGACCACGGTGAACCGCGACGACATCGAGAAGCTGTCCCAGCCCAACCTCTTCCAGGCGATCCGCCTGTTGCCCGCGTTGCAAGGCAGCTCGGGCCGTCAGACGCGCGGCAACAGCACCAGCAGCGGCCAGCAGGGGCTGAGTTCCTTCGCGTTGCGGGGCCTCGGCGAGCTTCGCACGCTCACGCTGCTCGACGGCCAACGGGTCACCCCCGCCAACTTCATCGGCGTGCCCGACATCAGCCAGTTCCCCCAATTGCTGGTGGAGCGGGTCGACGTGGTCACCGGCGGTGCCTCGGCGTCCTACGGCTCGGACGCGGTCGGCGGCGTGGTCAATTTCGTCACCAACAAGCGCTTCACGGGCGTGCGGGCCAACCTGCAGACCGGCATCACCACCTACGGCGACGACCCGAACCTGACCGCGCAGGTCGCCTGGGGCGGCTCCTCCGAGGACGGGCGGCTGCACGTTCAGGTGAGCGGCGAATATAGCTATGAGGGCGGCACGCCCGCCGGCGACTTCGGCGTCTCCGGCGGCGTCAACGGGCGCGACTGGTACGACGCGCCCGCCTTCCTCGGCCGCTCGAACGCCGCGACGGTCGACGGCCTGCCGCGCTACACGCTGATCAGCCGCGCGCAGCCTTTCCAATATGCCAGATACGGCCTGATCACGTCCGGCCCGCTGCAGGGCACCGCCTTCGGTCCCGGCGGCGTGCCCTACCAGTTCGATTATGGTTCGGGTGGTCGACCTCTGGGCAACGGTCAGGTGACGGGGTGCTTCAATCCCTTCTGCGTCGGCGGCGACCTCAGCGCGCAGATCGGCGAGTCGCCCAGTCTCGCCAGTCGGCTCGAGCGCGGAGTCGGCTACGGTCGGGTCGGTTTCGACGTCAGCGACGGCATGGAGGTGTTCGCCACCGCCACGCTGGCGCGCGTGCTGTCGCGCAACTTTCCCAACCGCGGCGCCGAGCGGATCGGACTGACGGTCCAGTGCGACAATGCCTTCCTCCCCGCCGCCGTGCGCGACGGCTGCGCCGCCAATGGCATCACCAGCTTCCAGTTCGGCACGGTCACCGGCCAGTTCGCTGACCCGATCACGGTGCGGACGCGCCGCGACCAGCAGCGCTACGTGCTCGGCGTCGACGGCAAGGTGGCGATCGCCGGCACCGAGTGGCGCGTCAACGCCTATGGCGCGCACGGCGTGAGCACGATCGCGGTCGACGTCAGCAACATCTCGCTGCAACCGCACTTCAACGCCGCGATCGACGCGGTGACCGCGTCCGACGGCAGCATCGTGTGCCGCAGCGCGGTCGCGCGCGCGGCGGGTTGCGTGCCGTTCAACGCCTTCGGCGACGTCACCAACTCCGCCGCGGCCTACGCCTATGTGATGCCCGAGAACGGCCCGCGGCAGCGCTCGCGCCAGGAGCAGAATGTCGCCAGCTTCAACCTGACCGGCGAGCCTTTCTCGTCCTGGGTGGGACCGGTGGCGATCGCCTTCGGCGTCGAGGGGCGAGAGGAGCTCTACCGCACCGTCGCCGACCCTTACGGCAATGGCGTGAGCGCGGCGACGCCGAACTCCGCGCTGTATCCTGCCGATCCGCTGCTCAACACCACTATCGGCAACAACTGGTACGCGGGCAACTACAAGGCCGGGCGGGGCCGCTACGGCGTCAAGGAAGCCTATGCCGAGATCAACGTCCCGATCCTCGACTCGGACGTCCTCGGCGAGGCCAACGTCAACGGCGCGATCCGCGTCACCGACTATACCACCTCGGGCACGGTCGAGGCGTGGAAGATCGGCGGCGTGTGGAAGACCCCGCTCGACGGCTTCCGCCTGCGCGCGGTGACCTCGCGCGACGTGCGCGCGCCCAACCTGAGCGAGCTGTTCGCGGCGCAGATCGTCACCAACTCGACCGTTCTGTACCGCGGCAACGTCATCAACATCCAGAACCGCGTCGCCGGCAACATCGACCTGCGGCCCGAGATCGGCCGCAGCACCGAGGTCGGCTTCGTCTATGCCGAGCCGAGCTGGCTGCCCGGCTTCGCTGTGTCGGTCGACTATTATGACATCAAGATCAGCGACGCGATCATCTCGCTCGGCGCGCAGCAGATCGTCGACCTGTGCGAGCAGGGGGCGCAGGACCAGTGCGCCGCCACCCTGCTCGACAGCCCGACACCGGGAACGAACTATGTCCAGGTCACCGCCTTCAACGCCGCCAGTATCCGCACCAAGGGTGTCGACATCGAGGCATCGTATCGCTTCCCGCTGTCCGGCGTCGGCCTGCCCGGGCGCGTCACGTTGCGCGGCCTGGCCACGCACGTCATCGAGCTGGTGACGACGTCCAACGTCGTCGGCTCGATCCCGATCGACACCGCCGGAGTCAACAGCGGCACCACGCCCGACTGGAAGGGCCTGCTGACGCAGAGCTGGGACACCGACCGCTTCAGCCTGTCCTTGACCGAGCGCTTCATCAGCGATGGCGTCTACTCCAACGAGTGGATCGAGTGCCGCAGCAGCTGCCCCGTCTCGACCAACAATAACCCGACCGTCGACGACAACAGCATGCCGGGCGCCTTCTACGTCGATCTCGGCGGCAGCTATAACTTGACCAGCGAGGTCAGCGCCTTCTTCCGCGTCGACAATCTTCTCGACAACGACCCCGTCGCGGCGCCGTCCACTGGGGTGAGTCCGGGCGTCAACTCGCTGCTGTACGACGTGCTCGGCCGCACCCTCCGGGTGGGTGTGCGCGCCAACTTCTGACGAGGGATACTCGGGCATTCCGACCGATCCCGCAGGGGCCGCCGTCAGAGCGGCCGCGCGACGCGAGGCTACCATAGCGCCCGCACCCACCGCAGGACGAGCGAAAGGACCATCGCGCTCAACGAAGGGGACAGACGCATGACCATCCGACGCTACACCGGGCTGCTGCTCGCCACCGCGGTCGTCGCCGCGCTCACCGGCGGGCCTGCCCGGGCTCAGGTCGTCGATCCGGCGGAGGGCGACCCGCAGGCGGCCTCGCGCGAGCGGTTCGACGGCACTGCCGACGCCGCTGCGGCGGATATCGTCGTCACCGGTCGCGGCAGCTCGGCCAACGGCGTGACCAACACGACCCCGGGCGGCCGCCTGATGTCGGTGCAGACCGGCACGAAGCTGCGCAACACGGTCAACCCGACGATGAAGCCGCTTGCCAACCCGCACCTGACGGCGCTGTCGCCGGGCGCGATCGATCAGGACATCCCGCATATCGTCAACCGGTACCGCGTGCCCACCTTCCCCTGGGTGGCGGACCTTGGTTATGCTTCACGACCCGATCGTTCGGCCAGGATCGGCCGGGCGTGACGCGGGTCATCGAGGAGAAGAGCGCGATGCGAGGCAGCCACACGACGGCGCGGCAGGTCGGACGCGTGATGCTGGTCGGCACGATGCTCTGCGCCTTGGCCGCGCGCGCGCAGGTCGCGGCGCCGCCGACCGCCGCCTCTGACGCCGCGATCGTGCACGCTCTGCGCGAGCGCGACGACTATCGCGCCGCGGTGCAGGCGCTGGACCAAGAGCATGACCGCTGGGTCGAGACGATCGTGCAGCTCACCGAGATACCGGCGCCGCCGTTCAAGGAGGCGGCGCGTGCGCGCGCCTACGCCGCCATGTTCGAGGAGGCGGGGCTCAGCGACGTCCGGGTCGACGAGGTGGGCAATGTACTGGGGCTGCGCCGCGGTACCGGCGCCCCCGGCGGCAAGATGGTGATCATGGCGGCGCACCTCGACACCGTCTTCCCCGCCGGGACGCCGGTGACGGTGCGTCGCGACGGCACGAAGCTTCTTGCCGCCGGCGTCGGCGACGACTCGACGGGACTGGCCACCCAACTCAGCCTGATCCGCGCGATGGCGGCGGCGAAGATCGCGACGCCGCTCGACATCCTCTTCGTCGGCAACGTCGGCGAGGAGGGGCTGGGCGACCTGCGCGGCGTACGCCACCTCTTCTCGCAACCGGCATACCGCGACCGTACCGCCGCCTTCTTCTCGATCGACGGCGCCGCCGAGGACGGCTTCACCGTGGGCGGCGTGGGCTCCAAACGCTATCGCCTCGTCTACAAGGGCCCGGGCGGGCACAGCTACGGCGCATTCGGGCTGGTCAATCCGATGGCGGCTATGGCGGCCTCCGTCACGGGCCTGTACGCGCTGCCGACGCCGGCCGACCCGAAGACGACGTACAGCGCGAGCGTGGTGAACGGGGGCACCTCGGTGAACGCGATCCCGCGCGAGGTCACGCTGGAGGTCGACATGCGCTCGGAGAGCGCCGCCGCGCTCGCGCGGCTCGAGCGCGACTTCCTCGCGGTAGTCGATCGTTCCGTCGCCGCGGAAAACGCGGCGCGCTCGGTGAAGCAGGGCGCGGTGACAGTCGAGAAGGTGCCGGTCGGCGATCGGCCCGCGGGCGCCACGCCGGTGACCGACCCGCTCGTTCGGCTCGGCATCGCCGCTTACCGCGAAGAGAAGATCGCGCCGCGACTGACCAGCAGTTCGACCGACGCGAACGTGCCGATGAGCCTTGGCATCCCGGCCGTGACGCTATCGCGCGCTGCGACCGGGGATCGCGGCCACTCGCCCGACGAGTGGATCGAGACGGCAAAAGTCCCGTCCCAGCGCGTCAAGCGTCTAGACCTGCTGCTGCTGCTCGCCGCTGCGGGGATGCGGTAAGAAGAGACTGTTCTCGGCCAAGCGCGAGTAACCACGCCTGATCGTGCGTTCTCGATTAGGCGCGCGGCACAAGCCGGTTTGATAGTGCCGTTCCTCGCCGTTCGATATCGGTATGAACGAGTGTCCGGAGCTAAGACATCGGCGGGGGCTCGTGCATGACCGCTTATGAGTTCCACGCGTCGTCACCTTCTCCTCATCTCCGCTACGATGAGAAGGCGGTTGATCGCGACAGCGGCGCCCAGAGTGCAAATTCTTCTCGCATGGCCTCGATCTTCTTGTCGATCAGGTGTCCGAAGTTAAGAGCCGGGCAGAGGCCTCTGAGTGACCGCAATTGGGTCGTCCGAACTAAGGTCGGTCGATTGGATCGGCACGGCGCAACCAAGCGGCGCGCCGTGCCGCGACGTTCCTCAGGTGAGCGCCCCACCGTCCACGTTGAGGATCCGGTAACGCGCCTCGAGCGCGGGGATGACATCGCGCACCAGCGCCTCGCCCCATGGACCGTTGTTGGCGCTGTCCGCGAACTCGGTCGTGCCCGTCGCTGTCGCGTGGTCGAACGCGACCCAGATCATCGGCGGGATCGCGCCCGTCTCCGTCAGGCGCCATATCCGCGACAGCTGCTGGCCGCCGAGCTTGTGCCCGACCCCGAACCCGCCCGCCGTATAGACCGTCGGATAGGTGCGGCGCGATGCTGGGTCATAGCCGGGCGGGGTCAGCACCCACGCCGCCACGGCCTGTCGCTCTCCGCGGAAGCGCGTCAGCGCGCGGGAGGCGATCCGCTCGTCGTGGAGGTGCGGGCGCGACGCGGTAATCTGCGCGGCCGCCGCGGGGGGCAGGCCGGCGGTGTCGAACTGGCCGGTCGCCGGTGGCGCCGCACGGTCGAGTTGCAGTGTCGGCGTCGACGCGAGCGGCAGGTGCAGGGTAATGACATCGGAGAGGAGGTCGCCTGGCCCCGGCCCGCGAGATTATAGTCGCCATCGCGGTCGAGCACCGCCTGCACGCGGTAGCTGCCGGGTGCCAGCGAGGCGAGGCTCGCCGGGAAGGCGTCTGTGGCCGCGTCGATCGTCACCGAACGCCCGGCGCTGAACCCCATCACCTCGCGCCCCGCGACTCAGACCTGACGACCGCGCTCCAGGTCGACCGCGTCGCGGTGCGCGTGCGCGCCGGTCGCCGGCGCGGCGAACACCAGCAGCCGCCCGCGCGCGTCCGCGGCGAGGCCGGGGCGCAGCGTCACGATCAGGCGCCGCGCTCCTCGGCCGCGCCGCCGAGGAGCGCGGCCGACGCCGACGCGAGCAGCAGGCGCGTCGCGCTGGACGCGCCGGGCTGCCGCGCTGCGGCGGTGCGAGTGCCTCGGGTCATCCGATCGTCCCCCGCACACCGTCGTCGCGCTCGACCGACAGGGCGCGGTCGAGCGCGGCAACCGCGTGGAGCGCGGTGGTGTCGAAGATGGGCACGGGGCTGTCGTCCTGTCCCACCAACAGCATGATCTCGGTGCAGCCGAGGATCACGGCCTCGGCGCCGGACGCGACGAGCCGCGCGATCACCGCGCGATAGGCTTCGCGCGAGGCGGGCTCGACCCGCCCGGCGACCAGTTCGTCGTAGATGATCCGGTGCACGGTCGCGCGATCCGCCGCCTCGGGGACGATCACCTCCAGGCCGAAGGCGTCGCGCAGTCGCCCCTTGTAGAAGTCCTGCTCCATCGTGAACGCGGTGCCGAGCAGGCCGACCGTCCGCAGGCCGGCGGCGACGATCCGCTCCGCGGTGGCGTCGGCGATGTGGACCAGGGGGACGCCGACCGCCCCCTGCACCTCCGGCGCCATCCGGTGCATGGTGTTGGTGCAGATCAGCAGCAGCTCCGCGCCGGCCGCCTCGAGCCGCCGCGCGGCATCCACCATCCGCGCGGTGAGACCGTCCCAATCGCCGGCGTGTTGCAGCGCCTCGATCTCCGCGAAGTCGAACGACCACAAGAGGCAGCGCGCCGAGGCGGTCGGACCCAGGCGCGCGCGGGCGCCCTCGTTGAGCAGGCGGTAATAGGTCGCCGAGCTCTCCCAGCTCATCCCGCCGATCAGGCCGATCATGCGCATCATGCCGCTCCGTTCCAGGGCTCGAGGTCGAGCAACAGCGTCGGGATCAGCTCCGGCACGGTGGGGTGGATCGGCACCGCCCGGCGGAGCTGCTCGATCGGCTGTTCGGCATTCATCATGTCGAGCACGCCGTGTATCGCCTCGTCGCCGCTGAGCCTCGCGGCGAGCGCGGGACCGGCCCGGCCGGCACCGATGATGATGGCGTCTAAGCTGCGCATGCTGGGCGTACCTTGATCGAGTGAGGCGCTGAGCCTTGTGGCAGAGGTGGCAGGGCCGCGCGAGGCGGGCACGCGCGCGATCTGACGAGGGTCAGGCGCGCGTCATGAAGGCGAGACCGATCAGGCGGCGGCAACCTTGGCGCGCCTGCGTGCGGTGCTGACCGTCAGCGAGACGGCCGAGACGAGGAAGTAGAAGGCGCCGAACCCGGCGTAGGGCGCGATGTCGGCGATGCCGACCGCGGCGGGGCCGACGGCCTTGCTCAGCATGTGCGCGCCGGCGAGACCCGACTGCGCGCCGCTCAGGATCATCGCCCATTGCGCGCCATAGGCCTTCCACCGCCGCACGCCGGTGGCGAGCTGGAAGAGACCGGACAGGACGGCCCAGACGCCGAAGACTTGCAGCACCGCGTGCGGCCCATGCGGTAGCGTCGCGGCGACCGCGACCGCGGTGACGGTGCTCACCGCGAAGTTGAGCATCTGGCTCCTGTTACGCGCGAGCCCGCCGCTCCGCGCGGCGTCGAGATAGTTCGCCAGCGCGTCCCAGGCGGGGTAGGCGACCAGCATCGCGGCGGCGAGCGCGGGCATCGTGCCAGCGATCGTGAGAGCGAGCGCCACCCAGGCCGCAGCCACCGCGAAGCGCAGGTAGTAATAGGTCGTGAGCCAGCTCAGGTCGGGCGCTTTCGCGGCGGCGGTGGTCGTCATGGCAGGATCCTTTCTGGGTGGAGGGCGCACGTCTTCCTTCCCGGCGAGCCGGGTTGGTCGGTGGCGGTCGGGTCGATCGAGGCGCGGCGGGGCTGGCCGCGGCAGCTCAGGTCAGAGGCGGAAGCGGCGCGGCAGGCACCATCGCGCCGTGGCGGCGACGGCGCCGCACCCGATGCTGTACCAGACCACCGCGTAGAGCGGGTCGTTGTAGGGGCAGCAGAAGGCGAAGACGAGGGCGCCGCAGGTGCCCGCGGCGAGGCCGGCGGCGAGCGCGCTGAGCCGCGGCTCGGTCGGGGCGGCGCGTCGCATCAGCGCGCCGAGCAACGCCATGATGGGAAGCGAGAGCACGACGATCGACGTGGCGCACACGATCCCGCTCGCCGGGTCGAGGCGGTCGAGCAGCGCGCGGTGCGCCGACCCCGTCGGCGTGACGAACACGCCGACGATCGCGGCGGCCGCGAGCGCGCCGGCGAGCGTCAGGCCCGCTCGCGTCCGCGCCGCCGGCGAGAAGGAACGGATCGCCACCGCGCAGGCCGTCACGGCGAGGAGGGCGAGGCTTCCCACCCGCCACATCAGATAGGGCGAGGCCGCCGCGTGGCTCATGTCCGGCCGCATCGCACCCATGGCCAGGAACAGCGCCAGCTCCATCCCGCACAGCGCGAGCAGGAGAGCGCCCTCGCGCACGGCGCTGCGGCGCTGAACGGGCGCGAGGCCGGACGAGAGCTCAGCGATGAGGGCATCATTCGACATCGGGGGTCTTCTCGATCAGCGTCGTGAGCCGGGCGAGGCCACGGTGGATGTTCATCTTCACGGCCGAGGGTGATAGGCCGATCCGCGACGAGGCCTCCTCGACGCTGTAGCCCTGCACCTTCACCAGCAGGATCGCCTGGGCCTGCGCCGGGCGGAGCGCCCCGAGCAGGGTGGTGAGAACCGAACTGCTGACCACCGTCGCCTCGTGGTCGCCGACCGTGACGTCCTCGGGCAGCTCGTCCTCCGGGCGTCGCGCCAGGCTCCGCAGCTGATCGACCCATTTGTTCTTGGCGATCGCCGCGAGCCACGGTGCGAAGGGGTACCGCGGGTCGTAGGTATGACGGCGTCGATGTACCGCCATCAGCGTCTCCTGGACGGCATCGTCCACCTCGCTGGCGGGCAGGCGCCGGGTGAAATAGCGCGTGAGCCACTCCGACGTCTCGGCGAGCAACCGCCGGTACGCGCCGCCATGCCCGTCCTGGGCGGCGGCCATCAGCTTGCCCCACTCGTCCGGCGCGGCGCGCGACGGTCGCTCACGGCTGACCCGCGCCGCGCGGGGCGACGACCCGGGGATCAGTCTCGAGAGGAACTCGGTTCGCATGGTCTGTTATTCGCTCGCCGCGCGATCTCGGTCACTCGCCGCGTCTCTGAATTTTGCCCAGTCGCTCGGAAGATGCTCTCGCTTGGCGGCTCTCGGATCAAGAGGTTCCGGCCGAGCGACCTCGAACGGCAGGTGCAAGGAGGTGTGATCCCGCGCATCGGCGAACGCCCCCGCGCCGCGTTCTGAGGCGGCGGTCGGTGGCGCAGGGCAGTGCCGCTACTCGGAACAACCCGAGCATGCCCGTCCGGTCGCTCAATGAGTCGCACGGCGAGGCCTATGCGCTGAGACTGCGATGCGTCCGCGGGTAGCCAGCCGTCGCTACTGGACGACCGCTGCGAGCTCCTGGAACTCCTCCGACCGCCGCGCCGTGTGCACCTCGCCGTCGCGGACCGACACGTTGAACCATGGAAGACGGTGGAGGGTTTCCGCGATACCGCCGAAGCCGCCGATGCGAACGACCAGATACTCGATACCGCCCCCGCCGCAGCCGGCCAGAGCGTCTACCGCGTGGCCTGCCACCGAGCCGTCGGCCGCTCTAACAGGAAGACCGTCGAGCGACCCCACTGAAAACAGCGCTTCGCCCGGCAGCTTGGTGCTTCGCTTCCCCTCCGCCCGCGTCGCGTCGCTGATGCGCGCACGGCGGCCCAGCCATCGCCAGATGCCGAACAGGTCAACGATGCCGAGGAACAGGTTTGAGTAGAGGAGCTGCTGCTCGCCCGTTGCGAGCCCGACGACGATCCAGCCGGCGGCGCCGATGGTGAAGACGACGAAGCCCCAGCCCGTGACGCGGGCACCGAGGTTGGCGGCGGTCATGAGCGCTGCCACACAGGTCGCGACCAGCGCCACCCAACCAGCCGTATCCGCCATCCGCCTTCTCCCAACAGCTCCGCACAGATGGAGCGACGTCGCGCCGCCTCCGCCTAGCTAAGCTGCTGGATAAGTCTCGGCGGGGATTGATCGGGCTAACTGGGATCAGGCGCCTTTCGGCAGGCCGCTAGGCCAGATAGCGGGTGCCTAGCTGCTCCAGCGCCCCGGATGAGCGAAGGCGCCCATCGCCGAACTAAGCGTTCATGCGGATACCTCGCGCTTCCGCCCAACCAGGCCAACTTGGAGTTCCGCTAAACACTTAAAGCGATCGATGACCGAGTTGAACGAGCGGCCGGAATTGGGGGGGCGCACAGGGTGCCCGAACGTCCGTTTTTGGGTCTCGCCGGTTCTGACACGAGGGCGCTCTGCCACCTGCACAATCATACGGCGTGGTGCCGCCTGCGCGCCAAGCGAGAGTCTTAGCGATCCCTGCGGCTTCAGCGGGGAGGGACAGGAAGGTCGATGGTCACCGCCGCGTGCTGACGAGAAAGTCGATCAGCAACTGCGCCACTCGCTCGGGCGCTTCGCGCTGCGGAAAATGGCCGACGCCGGGCAGGCCGACCAACTCGAAGGGCCCGTCGAACTTCGCCGGCACGCGCTCGAAGCTGGCGGGTGCAGTGACGCCATCTTCGTCGCCCTTGATGAAGAGGGCGGGCAACGAGAGCGTTGCCGCCGCCTTGATCCTGGCCTCGAGCCACTCGCTCCGCGGATCGAACGGTGCGTTCTCCCAGCGCGAGCGATAGCTGTGCAGCGTCACGTCGATCCAGTCGGGATTGTCGAACGAGCGTGCGACGCTTCGGAAGGTGGTCTCGTCGAACCAGCCGAGCGGTGCCCAATTGACCCAGTGCACGTGCGCGAACCCGTGTGGGTCGCGCCGCACTGCTTCCTCACCGCGCGCGGTCGCCATGAACCAATGGTACCAGTAACGCTGCGCCTGCTCGAAGCCGGGCGTCGGCATGCCGCCGAGCCGCGGCGGGGTCGCCAGCATCGTCAGCCGCTCCACGCGATCGGGCCAGCCGACCGCGAGCGCCTCCGCGATGTTCGAGCCCCAATCGTGACCCACCACGGCGAAGCGACCGATACCGAGCGCGTCGAGCAGCGCGATCATGTCCATGGCATGGGTCGCGCTGTTGCCGGTGCGCGGCGCCGCGGGGTCGCGGAAGCGGGTCGCGCCGAACCCACGCAGCGTCGGCACGATAACGCGCCGGCCGGCCGCGGCGAGCCCGGGCACCACGCCGTCCCAGGTCGAGGCGTCGTCGGGCCAGCCGTGGAGCAGCAACACCGGTGGACCGTCGCCGGGGCCCGCGACGGCGTAGGCGAGGTCGAGGTCGCCCGCGGTGATCGTCGGCATCGCGTCGCGCCTCAGCCGACCGCCGGGAAGCGGGCGCTGTCGTGCATCGGGCAGCCGTTGTAGCGCGCGCGGAACGCCGCCGACATCTCATAGGCCTGTCGCCGCGCGCGATTGACCGAGCCGAGC
This sequence comes from Sphingomonas yunnanensis, assembly GCF_019898765.1. Lineage (GTDB taxonomy): Bacteria > Pseudomonadota > Alphaproteobacteria > Sphingomonadales > Sphingomonadaceae > Sphingomonas > Sphingomonas yunnanensis. Next base: position 216,712 of record NZ_JAIOKB010000003.1, read on the forward strand.
GGCCGATGCGCGGCGAGGCCGTGCCAGGGACTGAAGAAGGTGTTCTCGTCGACCGCACCGGCGAGGTCCGTTCCGATCGACAGCTGCGGCGCCACTGTGATCCGCGCCACGGTGCGATACGGGCTCGCGGCCTCGTCCCACTCGACCGAAGCGTCCTCGATCGGCATCGCGTCGAGGTCGGTGTTGAGCTGTACGCGCAGCTCCCACTCGCCGCCGCGCTCGACGATCGTCTCGCGGATAACCTCCCGCAGCGCGTCGGGACGACCCGACGTGTTGACGCTGTCACCGGTCAGCTCGGTGAGGTTGGACGACACCGGTACCAGCGCGAACTTGGCGATATACGCACCGTAGCGGAACGGTACCTGGCTGTAATAGCTGTCGCCGAGCGGGTGCGTGATCGGCGTGCCGCCCATCGTCGCGATCATCGCGCTCTTGCCGCCGACCGCCTCCAGCGCGGTCTCGACCCCGCGCAGCGTGGCGGAGAGCAGCTTCTTGGCCCATTCGGCGCGATCGGTCGTCGCGGCGAGCTGCTTGAGGCTGCCGAGGAACGCCTTGGCGTCGGGCGCGGCGAAGGCGGGCGCGTTGACCAGGATCAGGTTCTGCGTCGTGTCCTCGGCCGAGTCGGGCAAGCGCTCGCCCGCGACGTCGAGGACTTTCAGCGCCAGCCCGCGCGGCGCCGAGACCGAGTCGTCGAGCAGGTCGCCCGGGTTGGTGGAGAAGCGCATCAGCACGCGGTGCGCGCCCGCTTCGGCGAACAACCCCTGCGCCAGCTCGGGCGGCAGGCCGTCGACGATCGCGATCTCGCCGGAGAGGATGCCATGCGCCTTGGCGTGGACGCTGCGTACCGCGTGACCGTAATCTTCCGAGGTGGTCTCGGTTATCGAACGCATCGTGTCGATCAGGTCGCGGTGGACCGTCTCCTCGTCCTCGATCGGGGTTTCGACGCTGTCGCTGTAGCGGACGGGGATGGCGGTCATGGGCTCTTCTCGCAGGCTAGGGGGCTGTTGGGGTTATCGGGCGGGGGTGAAAGCGAACAATCGCGTGGGCACCGATGCCGGCGCACCGGGCTTGAACCACGCGGTGTCCTGGATATGGCTCGCGGTCACGTAGATGCGCCCGTCCGGACCTTCGGCGAAGGTATCGGGCCAGCGGAGCCGGCGATCGGTGAGCACCGTCTCGACCGTCGCTCCGCTCAGGCGCTTGATCGAGTAATCCTGCGGCGAGGTGAGGTAGAGCACGCCCGCCTTGCTCATCCACAGCCCGTCCGCGACATGGGTGCGCGTGATGGTGCGCACGCCCGCGGCGCGGCGTGCTTCTGCCACGTCGCGAGCGAGAAGCGCGGTGTCGATCGAGTAGAGCGTCTGGCCGGTCAGCGCCTGATAGAACAGCGTCTTGCCGTCATTCGAGATGGCGATGCCGTCGGCGGCGAAAGCGGGTTGCCGACCATCGGGGCGGCGCATTGGAGCGCCGTCGAGCGTGACCGTCACGGTCTTGTCGACCTGGGTCGAAGGATGACCGTCGAGCGTCCGCCAGCTCTGGCCGCTCTCCAGATCCACGACGATGATCGCACCGCGCGTACCGCTGTCGGTGATGTACCCCAGTTTGCCGTCGGGGGAGAAACGGATGTCGTTGAGGTAGGTACCCTGCAGCGCCACGTTCTCGGGCACCGGGATCACCTTGGTGACGGTATCGGTCTTGAGGTCGACGCGGACGAGCTTCGGCGCGCCCGTCAGGATCTTCTCGTTGCCCGGCGCGCCGGGATCGAGCACCCACAGGTTGCCGCGACCGTCCGGAACGATGGACTGCACGCAGACGAAATGGTCGCCGACCGCGAGCTCGCTCGACCGGGCGTTGCGCCACTCGTTCCAACGCGCGTCCGGATAGGGCCTGAGCGACCCGTCTTTCATGACCTCCGCCACGGAGATCGGCGCATCGTCCGTCCAGCGTGGGAAATTGACGAAGCGACGCCCATCGGCGACCACCGCTACGCCCGTGGCCTGATGGTCGAACTGTGCGACTTCGGTCAGTTGCGAGGGTCGCTGCGCGAGCGCTGCTCCGCCGACCGAGGCGATCAACGCGACCGCGATGGCTGCGGTGAGATAGGGGTTGGCTCGCTGCACGTCATGGCTCCGGCTAATCGAGAGGGAAGATCGGCGACATCTCGAGCGCAAACACCCGAACGCGGCATCTGGCCCACGTCCTCGCGCGGGGGACTGGACGTCCCCCGCCCTGGCCTCAGCGGTGCGCGGGCGCCGCGAAGGCCGCCTTCAACCTCGCGACCGCGAGATCGTTGGCGTCCTTGGCGCCGCGGACGACCTTCGCCATGCCGAAGAACTCGTGCGTCACGCCCGGATAGGTCTTCTGCTCGACCTTGACGCCGGCCGCGCGCATCGCCGTGGCCAACGTCTCGCCGTCGGAGCGAAGCGGGTCGATCTGCGCGTTGATGATCGTCGTCGGCGGCAGGCCGCGCAGGTTCGCCGCGACGAGGTTGAGGCGCGGGTCCTGCGCGTCCGCCGGGCTGACCTGATAGTAATAGCCGAACCACTTGAGCATCGCGGCGTTCAGCGGCTTGGCGTTGACCGAGTCCCTGCGCGAGGGCAGTGTCATGCTGCTGTTGGCGATCGGATAGACCGAGACGATGTGGCGCGGGACGGTCAGGCCGTTGTCGCGCGCGTAGACCGCGGTCGCGACCGCTAGATTGCCTCCGGCGCTCTCACCGGCCACCGCGATCTTCTCAGGGTCACCGCCCCAGCTCGCCGCCTGCTGCAAGGTCCAGCGATAGGCCGCCGAGGCGTCGTCGTGCTGCGCGGGGAACTTGAATTCGGGAGCGTGGCGATATTCGACGGACACCACGATCGCGTTGAGCGCCTTCGCCATGGCGCGCGGGGCAGCGTCATACGTGTCCACGTCGGCGATGACCCAGCCGCCGCCATGATAATAGACGATCACGGGCATCGGCTTGCGGCCTACCGGCGCCGCCGCGGGCCTGTAGACGCGCGCGAACTGCTTCGGGTCCGCGCCATAGGGCAGATCCTGCGTCGTCACCGTCGAGTCGGGGGCGGTGGATATGCCCTTCTTCGCCATGACCGCCTTCGCACCGTCAGTAGCGGAAGGCTGCATCCGCGCCTCGGCGGGCGTGAGTGACTCGATCGGCTTGCCACCGAGACCGGCGAGCGCGTCCAATACCATCTGCATATCGGGCGCGGCTTTCGGCGGCTGGGTCGCGCTGGCGGGTGGTGCGGCGGGCGGCGGCGCGCTCGGAGAGGACGGCGATTGCGCCAGCGCGCCGGCGGAGGCTGTCAGCGCGGCGGCCGCGACAATGCCGGCGCGCAGAGACAGCTTCGAGACGGATACCATGCATTCCTCCTGTTGTTCGAACCTGAACAAAGCGAGCGCCGGCAACGTTTCTGTACGGAACCGTCCCAAGCCGAAGGCGGTCCGGGAGGATGAGGAATGACGGTCCTATCGTTTGCGAGCAGCACGCCAGCGAATCCGGCTGCCGGCATCGGCGGATCGATCGGCAACAAGCTGCTGGCCGGCTGCTCCGCGCAGGACCTCGCCCTGCTGCGACCGCATCTGCAGCCGGTGACGTTCGCGGTGGGCGACTTCATCGCTCGCGCCGGCGAGCAGATCGACAGCATCTGCTTCCTCGAGCAGGGTATCGCCGGCGTGCTGGACTCGCTCGACGATGACCGGCGCTACGCCGTCGGACTCGTCGGCGCCGAGGGCTTCATCGGATGGCCGCTGCTGATGGGCAGCGATCGCTCCCCGTACGATGTCACGATGCGGGCCGAACAGGGGCAGGCCCAGCGGATCTCCGCCGACGCGTTGCTGGCCGCCATCGATCGAAGCGCCACGCTTCGTCTCGCCCTCCTGCGTTACGTCCATATTTTCATGCTGCAGATGGGACGGACGATCGTGTCGTCGCTGGCGCATGCGGTAGACCGCCGCATGGCGCGCTGGATCCTGCTGTACCATGACCGCGTGCAGAAGGATGAGATCTGCATGACGCACGAGGAGTTCCGGCTGATGCTCGGGGTTCGGCGGAGCAGTGTCACCGAGGCGCTGCATCGGCTCGAGGGTGAGCAGGCCATCCGCTCCGTGCGCGCCAAGGTGCTCGTGCACGATCGGGCTAAGCTGTTGACTCTAGCTGGTGACACCTACGGTCAGCCGGAACAGGAGTATGCTCGACTGCTAGGCTGAGGCGTAGTGTGCTCTCTCGCTCAACCAGTCGCCCCGTCAGGCCCGCGAGGTGCAGTCGATCGGAGGCGTTCTTCCTTGAGCTCGTCGATCGCCTTCTGCAGATTCTCGGTCGAGCCGAATTGGAAAGGCAACTGTGAAATATAGGCAGCGCACATCGCGAGCCGTTCGGCGCGGTCCTGCTCCGACAGGGCATAACGTAATCGCACCGGCTCGTCCGGTGCCGCCATAGCACGGCGAAGGTAGGGCCAATCCTCCCAGAGCAGGTGGTCGGCGCCGGTCGCGGCGAGCGCGTCACGGACCAGCCAATGGTCGACGTGATCGCCGACGGCAAGCGGACCGAGCAGCCGATCGGGCGCCAGTCGGTCGATCTGCTCGCCGAGCGCGACCGTGAGCGGCGCGAGCAGCCCGTCATCGCTCCGCCGGTCGGCGAACAGGGCGGGGGCGCAGGCATAGCCGCGGTGCGGCGCTTCGAGGAACGGCAGGTGGATGGCCTCGGCGCCGATCACGGCGCATGCGTCGCGATCCTCGCTACGACGCAGCTCCATATAGTCGACGTCGGCGGGAAGGCCCTTGTCGAGCTGACAGGCGAGCGCGAAGCCGGTCGGCCGCGCGACGTTGTCGGTGAAGCAGGTGACGATGGTGACCCGGTCGCCGGCACGCGCCCGTGCGGCGAGATACCCGCCGACCGAGAAGGCGGCATCGTCGAGATGCGGCGAGATGGCGACGACATGGGTCACAGCAGGTGCGGCTCCGAGCGGAAACGACAGGGGTGCATGGGGATGGCGGCGGACAAGCCGGTCGGCGGCGGTGCGGCGCGCACCCTGTCGTAGATCGCCATGATTTGCCGCCCCACCGTGTGCCAGCTATAGGTCCGCCGACATTCGATCAGCGCCGCATCGGCGAGCCGATGACGCAGGCCGTCGTCGTTCACGAGGCTGGAGAGGGCGGTCGCCTGCGCCGCGACATCGCCCGGCTCGACCAGCAGGCCGTTCTCACTATCGCGGATGCAATCGACGACGCCGACCGACCGGCACGACAACACCGCCTGTCCGCTCGCCATCGCCTCGAGGATCGTGTTGGAGAAGCCCTCCGCATAGGTCGGCGAGACGAAGACGTCGTGCTCGCGATACAGAGCGGGGACGGTGTCGTAATCGGCATAGCCGCTGAAGGTGACTCGGTCCGCGAGCTCGAGGTCCGCGGCGAGGGCGCGGGCGGCGTCATAGTCGGGTCCGATCCCCGACACGGTGCACTGCCATTCGCCTTCGACGGCGCTCAGAGCGTGCAGCATATCGAGGACGCCTTTGCGGCGATCGACGCGGCCATGATAGAACAGGCGGACCGGTCCGTTGGCAGGACGCGACACCGCGGGCGGCGTGAACCGCTCGGTGTCTACCGCACCGGGCACGATCGTGAAGCGCGCCAGCGGTGTCCCGAGCCGCTCGTGCACCTCTTGCGCGAAGCTGGTGCCGCCGATCAGCAGCGCATTGGCGTTGGCGAGCACCCGCTCCATCGCGATACGGTGCGTGTCGCAGCACGATCCCACCCAATGGCCGTCGCCGCCCTGGATCGAGACGACGCAGGGCAGGCCGAGCGCCTGCGCGGCGAGCAGGGTCGCCCAACCGGTGGGATAGCCATATTGCGCATGGAGCACGTCGAACGGCGTACGCGCATGTTCGGCGGTGATCGCCGCGACGATCGCGTCGACGTCGCGTTCGAAATCGCCGCCCGCCTGCTCGCCGAGCGCTTCCAGTCCGACGACGTGCACGCCGGCAACGTCTGGCGGCGGCCCGCCGCCGTAGACACGCGCGCGCGCCGGATCGCCGTAATATTGGCTGATCATCGTCACGTCGTGACCGGCCGCGACGAGCTGGCGCAGCAGGTTGATGGCATAGATCGACATGCCCGAGATCGCCGGGAAGAAGCGGCGCGAGACGAAGCAGATCCTCACGCCGCGATTCCCCGCAGGAAGGCGATCGATTCCGGGATCGCGGCATGCGCGCGCGGGCTCTCCCGCGACAGTTCGACGCAGACGAGCCGGTCGAAGCCGATCGCCTTCAGCGCCGCCAGCACCGCCGGCATGTCCATGTCGCCCTCCCCGAACGGCAGATGGGTATGATCGCCGCGGCGCATGTCCTCGATCGCGACCGTGCCCAGCCGGTCGGCATAACGCCGGATCGCCTCGGCGGGGTCGATGTCCTGGGTGACCAGGCAATGGCCGGTGTCGAGCGCCAGCCGCAGGCGGGGATGGCGCTCGGCCAGTGCCGCATAGTCGCCGGCCGTCTCGATCAGCATACCGGGTTCCGGTTCGAAGCTCGCCTCGACGCCGACCGCCTCCGCATGGTCGAGGACGCGGTCGAGACCCTCGTCGAGCCACTGGCGCGCCTGCTCGTGCGCGACGCCGGGCTTCGGCACCCCGGCCCAGAAGGACATCGTCTCGCTGCCCAGCCGCGCCGCGACGTCGAGCGCGCGGCACAGGAAGGCGACGCGCCGCGCGCGTCCTTCCGCCGCGGCGGCGATCAGGGTGGGCTCGTGCTTGTCGCGCGGGTCCAGCAGATAGCGCGCGCCCGTCTCGATCACGCTGCCCAGTCCCAGCCGCTCGAGCAGGCCGGCGACGCGCGCGGCCTCGCGCTCCCAATCGGGTGCGTAAGGGTCGAGGTGGTGGTGATCCAGCGTCAGGGCGACGCCGGCATAGCCCGCATCCGCGATCAGCCGCAGCGCATCGTCGAGCCGGTGATTGGCGGCGCCATTTGTGTTGTAGGCATAGCGCAGGCTCATGCCGGCGCTCCCTGCCACCCGACGTGATGCGCCTCCGGCTCGCGATAGAGGGGGTAGAGCGGCCCGACGAGCCGATCCGCCGCCTCGGTATCGAACAGCGGATGGCCGAGGCGCTCGGCATCGGCGGCGGGCAGGCGGATAGGCTGCAATGCCGCGCCGGCCTCACCGAACTGGATCAGCGGCGAGTCCATTGCCAACAATTTCTCGGTGTTGCGCGTGCCGATGCGGTAATAACTCATTGTCTCGACCTCCATGCCAGGGACGATCACCTTGACGACGCTGAGCGCGCGGTCTTCGGGCGACATGTCGACATAGAAGACGTCAAATCCGGCCGCCTCGACCGCGGCACGCGCGGCTGCGGCGCGGGCGTGGCCGTCCGGCGCGGGCGAGGAGGGCAGAGCGGAGAAGGGATGGCGCGACCGTTCGGCGAGGACGCTGCCGCCGAGCCAGTCGCGCAGCGTCGCCGCATCCTGCCGCGTCCATTCCTGCATCGCGGTGAAGGCCCGTGAGTCGGTGGATTTCGCCGCGCCGCCGGCCTGCGCCATGAAGCGACGGACATAGCCGTCCGGCGCGACGGTCTCGACCAGCGCGCGCGCGCCGTGGGCGAAGGCCTTGCGCGCGCGACTGGCGGCGTATTCGGTCAGGCATTTCTCGAGCGCGGCGGTGCGATCGGGGTGGCAGGCCTCACCGCACGCCGTCACCATGATCGGCGCGGCGGGCTCGCCGCGCGTGTCGATGCCGACGCAATAGAGGTTGGGCAGCCCATATTGATCGGTCGCGAACTTCGGCATCGCGCGGATGCCCGCCGCCGCGAACCGATCGAGGATCGCCTGCGTCGAGGGCGATAACGGTTCGTCGAGATCGAGCATCACGCCCTGATCGAGCGCGCGGAACAGAAGGCCGTTGCCGTCGCGTTGCAGGATCTCGCACAGGCCGTGGCCGATCGCCCAGTCGAGATCCGGACCGGCACCCATGCCGTTCGAGATGATCGTGGTGAACGGCACGTAGCCCGGCGACAATTCCTTCGACGAATAGGCGGCGAGGTCGATCGGCACGAGCACGGTCGAGCCGTCCGCCCAGCGCTTCGCCTCGACCCAGTCGAGTTCGCTGTCCCAGCAGACCGGCGATCCCGCGGGCAGGCCGAGCGTCAGCGGGTCGGCGACGGCGCGGGCCCCGAGGGCGCGGACGAGATCGGCGTAGCTGCCCCGCGTCTTCGCCCGGCGGGCGAGCGTCAGCGTCGGCCAGACCATCTCCGCGATCTCGCCGAGCCCGCCGAGGATCGCGGCCTCGTCGGTCGCGCCGTAACCGACGCCATAGGGCATGATCCCCGACAGGGCCGGATCGTCCGGGAAGAGAGCGACCACCCACACCGGTAGGCCGAGCCGGTCGAGCGCGTGGATCGGGAAGGCGACCACGTCGCCCTTCGGAAAGGCGGCGAGATACCGCTGCGCCGCAGGGCCGAGGTCGGCCGGCATTCCGGTCATTCGCGGGTTCGATGTCACAGCGTCATCCTCTTTACACCGGGAGCCCGCGCCAGCCCGTCGTCGAGCGCGCGCAGCGCCAGCGTCCGGTCGATGTCGGGGGCGAACTCGAACGGCGTCAGTACCGCCTCGAAGGCGAGCGGTTCGATCACGTCGCGGTACCGGCGCAACTCGGCGTGGGTGAGCGGGATGTCCTTGTGGAACGCCTTGTGACTGGAGATCGCGTGACTGCGTCCCTGGCCATCCTGATCGATCTTGAACATGTCGCCGCAGAACAGCCGCCGGCCGGGGGCATCGTACAGGCAGGCCTGCCCCTCATAATGGCCGCCGACGTGATGGAGGGTATAGCCCGGCGCGAGTTCGAGCGTGTCGTCGAACGGGGCGGTGACGCGGAACGCCTTGGTCATGCGCAGATCGTCGCGCTGGATCGCGACGATCTCCGGCTCGAACCGGCGTTGCAGTTGGAACAAGGCGCCATAGCCATGCGCATGGCTGGCCGACAGATAGGCGATGCCACCCAGGGCGGCGATCTGCTCCAGCATCGCGTCCGAATAATAAGGCGCTGCCTCGAAGGCGATGTTGCCGCCGCCCCGCACGATCAGCCATCCGGTCCCGGCGAGGCCGAGCGCGGGACGGGTGGCGAAGGCCCACAGCCCCGGCGCGACCTCGCGGCCCCCGCCGTCATGCGTCGCGGCGACCTCCGCCTCGGGCAGGAAGTGCCAGCCGTCCGCGGGCAGGTCGTTGCGCACGTCGCTGCACACCGGGCAGTCCGGCGGGGCGAAATGATGCTGCCAGAAGCCGCAATTGGCGCAGGCGAACCAGCTCAAAGCCATGATCGGGCCTCTCCGTAGGCGCTGTCGAACAGCCGCATCAGCGCGAGGTCGCGCGGCATCGAGAAGTCGTGGGGGGCGCCGGCCGCTGCCTGCATGAAGGCCTTGGCCTGGGCCGCGAACGGCGACGTCGCGCCGTCGAAGGCGATGGGCGTCTCCTCGCCGGTCGTCGCGCAGCGCCGCACCAGCGTGCCGCCCGCGGTCTGCCCCATCGTGTCGGTCGCGACGAGCAAGCCGCGCTCGCCGAGCACCTCCAGCCGGCGGCGCGGCAGCACCTCCGCGCAATTATAGGCGACGTGGCTCTGGAACAGCACGCCGCTCGCCGTCGCCCCGGTCAGCATGCCGCCGTCGTCGACCGGGTAGGCGTGGATCCGCCGTTGCAGCGCGATCGACAGCCGGACCAGCGGCTCGCCGAGCAGGCGCTGGCACAGATCGAGGCCGTGCAGCGCCAGATCGATCACCGCGCCGCCGCCCGCGCGCACCGGATCGGCGCGCCAATTGTCATGCGCCCCACCGTCGGGCGTCCAGGCCGGATCGACCCAGCAGGCGTAGACGATCCGCACCGCCACCGGGCGCCCGATCGCATCCGCCACGATCGCGCGCGCGAGGGCGCCGTGCGCGGGGTGGTGACGCTGGTCGAAGGCGGTGCCGTAGAGCATGTCGGCCGACATGGCTGCTGCCATCGCCTCCGCCTGGTCGAGCGTCGCGGCGATCGGCTTCTCGCATAGCACCGGCACGCCGGCGGCCGCACAGGCGCGGACCGGATCGAGGTGCGCATCGTTGGGGGTCGCGACATAGACGAGGTCGCAAGCCCGCGCGGCGAGCATCTCGACCACGCTGTCGAACACCGCCAGACCCTGCGCCGCTGCCCGCGCCCGGGCGGACGGCGCGGGATCAGCAATGGCGGTGACCCGGCCGCCGGCCGCCGCGATGGCGGGCGCCATATAGTCGCGCGCGACCCAGCCGTACCCGGCGATGCCCCAGCGCATTACCAGCGCTCCGGCAGGTCGACGACCCGGCGCAGGCGGACGGCGTCGGTGGTCGGCAGATCCGCATCCGGCTGCGCCCACAGGCAGCCATCGCCATATTCGTCGTGATAGCGGTCGGACGGCCACGTCACGCCGTGCGGACCCAAAAGCGGGTTGGGGCGCAGCATCGCGTCGGGAGGCGGCATCGCGAGACCCTCATCGACCCGGCGGCCGGGATCGTCGCCGTGCCGCTCGACCAGCGACCAGGCTTCGACTCGACTGTCCGCCCCCCAGCCGACCGGGTGAGGCGTCGCCCGTCGCATCAGCGCGTCGAGCAAGGCGCGTTCGTCGTAGACGGTCGCGTCGGCGAAGATCGCTTTCCATTCCGCCGCGCGCTGAGCCGGCCCCTTGGCGCCGCCGGCATAATCGAGATTGTGGATATGGCTGATCGCCAACACGCCAGTCGGCGCCACTGCGGCGCGAAGGCTTGCCGCGACGCGCGGCTGATCGGGCAGGAAATAGAAGGCGTCGTGGCAGGTCACGAGGTCAAAGCGCGCGTCGGCGATCGGCCAAGGCGCCGCCGCATCGAACACCACGTAATCGGCCGCCGGCGCCACCCAGTTCTTGGCGAGCCAGCATTTGGCGAACACCACATCGGCACCGGTGCACGCCACGCCGCGGCGGGTGAGCTCGCGTAGATAATGGCCGATACCGCACGCGAGCTCGAAGGCAGTGGCGGGCGCCTGCCAATGCGCCTCGACCAGCGCGAGACCGGCGAGATAGGTCGGATCGCTCCAGCGATAGGCGAAATAATCGGCCACGGGGCCCAACCGCAGCAAGGCCATCGCCTCGCGCAGCGTCAGTTCGTCGCGTCGGCGGACCAACTGCTTGAGCTCGCCGAGATCAGTGGCCGGCCCGGTCCACCAATCGTCCTGATCGGTCAGCAGCGCGACGAGCGCATCGTCGGGGCAGCCGGCATCGAGATGGTCGAGTGCGACCGCGACCAGCCCCTCGCTGTCGGTGCGCAGATAGGCGATGCCCTCGACGACCGGCCAGCGCTCGCCCGGCGCGGCCAGCGAATGGGGGCTATCCGCGACGAGCGCTCGGCCGGTGACGGGCGAACGATAACTCACGCCAGGCCCGCGTCCGCCAGGATGCGGTCGTGGAACGCCTTGACCGGGCCGTCGTGGACGAGCCCGTACTCGTCGAGCACGATCGTCATCGACAGGCGCGTGGCGCGCATATGCTGTTCGATCTCGAGGACGCGATCGAGCACGTCGGCGACGTGGAAGGCGCGTGCCTCCGGGGTTTGGTCGCCCGCGATCGGGGCAAGGGCATCGCGCACCGTGTCCGCCAGCGCCGGATCGGCGGCGGCGAGTTCGCCGAGGCTGGCATCTCGCGCCCGCTCGATCACCGCCTCCAGCAGATCGCCGAGCAGCATCTCGCCCGAATAGCCGCTGTCCGCCAGATCGGCATTGTGCAGGTGATGCGCCATGCCGGCGAGGAAGACGCGCACCGGATCGGCGCCGTGCCACGGACTTGCCAGCACGCCATAGACCGCGACCATCAGGCAATGTTCGGCGTGGTTCTCGGCCGGTTGCAGGATGATCCGCGGTGCGCCGGGGCAGGTCACGCCGGCGCGCGGCTGGCGCGCGAGCTTGCCCACGAAGGCCGGCGTATTACCCGCCGCGGGCCTGCCGAGCGACAAGGCTCCACGCAACCGCTCGCGCAGCGCCGGCTCGAGATCCCCACTTATCGCGCCGAAGGCGCGGTCGAGCACCTCGACAGCACCGTCACCGACGCCGAGCGCCCGCAGCGCGGCGAGATCGAGGTCGCCCAGTCGCGCCGATACCAGCGCCGCGCCGACCACTCGCTCCATCACCTGCGTAGGTGCGTCGCCGCGGACCAGTGCGGCCCAGCCGGAGACAAACAGGCGTTCGGCGATCGATCCCGGCGCCGTGGCGGAATAGATCCGTTTCAGGCCCCCAAGTTCGCGGAAGAGGGGCAGGGCGGCCGGCGAGAGCTTGCCCGCTCGCGCCGCCCCCGCCGGCATCAGGCTCACGCGCGCGTGCCGTTCAACCAGGTGTCGAGGATCAGTTGCTGTTCGGGAACGCCGTGCACCGGATCACCGGCGCCCTGCGTCTGCGGCAACTTGAAGAACAGTCCCATCTGCTCCTGCACGCCGCCTTCGCCGCGCTGCTGCGCGAGGTCGAGGCAGCGCGCGATCTCGATCGCGAGCGGCGCGGCGAGGATCGAGTCCTTGCAGAGGAAGTTGAGCTTAAGCTGCATCTTCTGACCCATGAAGCCGGTCAGATCGACATTGTCCCACGCTTCCTTGTCGTCGCCGCGCGGCCGGTAATAATGGATCATCACGATATGGTCCTCGACCGGATAGCCAAGGATGGAGTTGAGCACGCTGCCCTTGGTGCCAAGCTTCGATTGCAGCGACTTGGGATCGTCGAGCGCAAGACCGTCCGAATTGCCGAGGATGTTGGTCGAGAACCAGCCGTCGACATGCAACGCGCGGTCGCGCAGCGCCGGGGCGATCACCGTCTTCATGAAGGTCTGGCCGGTCTTCCCGTCCTTGCCGGCGATCGGCACGTTGCGCTCCGCCGCAAGGGCGGCGAGCGGCGCGACATCAGCCGCGACCGAGGGCGTGAAGTTCGCGTAGGGCGTGCCTGCGTCGATCGCCGCATAGGCATAGAGCATCGCCGGGCTGATCGCGGAATCGTCGGTATCGAGCCCGCGCTCGAACCCCTCGAGCGATTGCAGCGCCGCCTCTTCGAAGTCCGGCACACGCTCGGTCGAGGCGAGATTGACGACGACGATCCGGTCGAGCTTGCGGTCCGCGGCGAAGCGCTTGAGATCGTCCTGGATCTGCCGAACGGCCGCCCGATGGCCGCTGGCCAGCTTGTTGCCGCCGTCGATATTCGCGCAATAGCCGGTCGAGCCGGCCGCTTTCCAGGCGCGCATGTCGTTGAGCGCGGAGGCGCCGTCGGCAAGCTCCCTCTCGCCGATCACGCCGTGACGCAGCGCCAGCGTGCCGAGCGTCTCCGCCGAGAGATCCCAGCCGCCGAATTCAAGATCGCGATAGGCGATCATCCCGGCGATATCGCGATGTGCAAGCGGCAGACCGTCGAAGCTGTTCGACCCCGCCTTGATCATCTCGATCCCGGCAATCGCCGTCGTCGCCACCGCACCGCCGACCCCGACGATCGCCACACCCAAACGTTCCGCCACTTATCGTCCCCGCAAGCACCCGAGTGGGCCAGTGGGGCGGAAAGGCCGCGCGCGTTAACCACGTTCCCGACCCTCACGCGAGTCGGAGGAAAATCGGCGAAAGCGGTAATTTACATCACCGCGCGGGCGCTTCGTGGTGATCTAAGTCATCTTCTCACATCGATACGGCGCCGACCGGCGGCAGCCAGTTGACGTCGATCTCGCTGTGCCGGTCATTGAAATCGACCAGCGTCGCGAGCTTGTTGGTATCGCTGATCCGGATCACCCGACCGACACGCGAGACGAGCCCTGTAGCCTCCAGCGCCTTGAGCGAACGATTGACGTGGGTCTTGGTCAGGCCGACAGCGTCGCCGAGATCCTTCTGCGTCAGCGGCAGTTCGAACGAACAGCCTTCGAGATTATCGACGACCCGCAGCCGCGAGCGGATGTCGAGCAGCAACGTCGCGATGCGGGTGAAGCCGTCGGTCTTGCTGATCGAGGTGAGGCGATCGGCCATCGCGACCTGTTCGGAGGAGGCAATGGCGAACATCAGCGCCCCCAGCCGCGGATGCTTGCGGAAAAGGTGGCCGAACGCTTCCTTCGGCATCTGGAACAGGGTGGTGTGGCTCACCGCCTGCAGCGTGGCGGCGCTATACCCCCAGGCGATCGAGAAGGTGGTGGTGACATCGCCGACGAAATAGAAGCGGAGGATCTGACGATCGCCACCCTTCATCTGAGTTGAGCCATGCAGCCAGCCGCTCGCGACGATATACAGGCTGTCGAGCCGCTCGCCCTCGTGAACCACGACTTCGCCTGGCTCGAACGATCGCTCCCGCCGCTCGAGCGAGCGCAACGTCTCACGTTCGGAAAAGGTAAGATCGAGGTGGGTGGAGAAGCGTCCTTCGAGTGGGCTGGAAAGCATGCGGGCCGAACGCAACAGCCGGGAAAATTTTCCCCCTAGCCGAATGCTCGCAATGGTGCCGTCGGCGCGATCGCGCCGGCTAGATCTCGCAGGCGGGTAGCACGCGCGGCTCGTCGCGTGAGAACGCGAGCATCCGTTGAAGAGCGACACTAGTTGCCTTGATGTGAGCGCTAGTACGGGATGCCGGCACCGCACTAGCTGCCGTCTCTCATGGCAGTCTCCCTAGGTCAGAGGGGACGGTTGCCGTAGATGATCCGCGAGCCTGCGCAGTCGTAAGCGCCGCTGCCAGTAGCTGCTCACAGTCGCAACTCGCGATACCATCCATGGCGGTGCAGGACGCGCTTCTGCGTCAACACCACCACGATGCCAACCACGATGTGGATGTTCCCGCTTGTGTGAAAGAGATCAACGAGGCAGGTGCCCCCATCGGGGAAGAAGGAAACAAGCGACGCATATGATCGCTCGCAGATCAGGCCGTCCGTCCACCGAGCGAGCGTGGATCGCTCGTTTCACCCAAGGAAAGCCGGCGGGCGCCCGACGCGGCCTTACCCCTCGCTGCAGCCCAGCGGTACCTTCGCAATCGCTAGAGACCGACGAATGGCGGATGAGCCTTTCTTGCTGATCGTCACCGCCGTCCCGATCGCTACAATCCTGGTTCTCTACCAAGAGGTCTCCTTAGTGGCATCGAGGGTTCGACGTAGCGATGCCGTTAACCCCGTGCCTGAGCCTCCTGCAAAAGTGGTTCGCAGCTCATTCCGCACAAACTCGCGCTCGGACAGCCCGCTTGATTCCCAGCGCCCAGTCGCGACGTTCGAGTTCGCCGGTTCAGGCGCCAAAAGCGGTCGCAACGCGGGGATGAACGAGCGGCCGAGACTGGCGAGCTGGGAAGGTGCCGCGGACGTATGCTTCTGGGGCTTGCTCTTAGTTGATTAAAATGCCGCAGCGCACCCAGAACTCCCTTGAACCCGGCCAGCCTGCGAAGAACTCGCAGCAACATGGGCGGCGTCCAAAGTCTCGCCAGCAATGCGCGAGAGCCGAGGGGCGACGCGCGCGAGAGCGAAGCCTTGTCTCAATCGTCGCTGTATCGGCCGATCCTGTACGGTCCTGATCGCGTTGCAAGAGGTCGTCCCTTCCAGCTCAGCCGCACCTGTCCGTCTCGGACAAGCCCGTCGATCGCCGCGTGGACCGCCGGCATCGCGCCGCGCCAGTCCGGCGCAATCGCTCGCGCCACCTCGCTCGGGCAGATCGTAGCGTCTGGTGCGCGGCGCGTGAGTAGGGAGAGAGCCACGGCCCTTGGATCGGTCATCCTTCTTGCGTCGGTCCCGCACGCCGCCCGGTCAAGCCCGCTGAAGGAGCAAATGGCCTTGCGCCTGGTCAGCGTGGCACGGCGATCTCGCTGATCGCTAAGCGCGCGCGGGACCAACATGAACGAAGGTCCGCGTCTGGTAATCACAACGGACGGTCTGAATGACCGCTGTTGGGTCTCCGCGAGCGGCGGCCGCTGCACAGACCCTCTCTCCTTAACATGCCCGGCTAGATCCCCACTGACACCCGTACTCCAGCCGTCCGTGGCGGAGCGACGGGATGGGAGAAGTAGCTCGTGGCCGCGGTGTTGCCCGACGACGTCGTGACCTCCTGACCGAACACCGGGACGGCATCGCCGGTGCGGACGCCCTGCGCATAGCTGGCGTACACCGTCGCCGCCTCAATCGGGGCATAGCTCACCGAGACGCGCGGCAACGCCAGCGTGCACAGAAACACGGCGGAGCGGCGATGCGCGAGGAGGTGCCGTATCGCTTCCGCGAGTCGCGGATAGCTCGGCTCGCGTGCCATGTCACTCGACCAAGGACCGAAGCAGGTGACCTACGCAGGCCTCGGGCCGCTTCAGCTGCAACTCATATAAAGATATCTTTATATGAGCCTTGACGCGCCGACCCGGCTCGGCGATGCGATGCCGGTCAAGGTTCTTCGGTCGGCTCGCCGCGCCGAAGCTAAGACGGGAAGCCGGTGCGATGCCGGCGCTGCCCCCGCAACTGTAAGCGGCGAGCAGATGGTCGCTCCGTGTCACTGGTCGCGCTCACGCGGCCGGGAAGGCCAGATCATCCGCACCGACCCGCGAGCCAGGAGACCTGCCTCGACGCCATAACGTCCACCGGCGGGGTGCCCGGTCTGGCCGCTCGCATGCCGCGGTCGGGCCTTCCGTCCGCGCGCGCCGGTGTCTGGTCCGCGTGCCCCGTCCTTCATCGGGGTATATGAAGATGATCGATACCTACCGCCCGGCGACGTATGTCGCCGCGCTGGTGCTCGCCACCTGCTCCTGCGGCGCGCTGGCGCAGGACGACGATCGCGTACCGCCGCGCGACGACATCCTCGTCGTCGGCCGCGGCGACGGCACGCTCGACCGGCCGAGCGCGACGGGCAGCCGCCTCGGCCTCACGCCGCTCGAACTGCCCGCCAGCGTGGCGAGCGTCGACGGCGACGTGGTCCGCGCGCGCGGTGACCTGACGGTCGGCGAGGCGGTGTCGCGCGCGCCCGGCATCAGCGCCGCGGCCAACGCCGGGAACGGCAACACCGCGCTCGCCGCGCGCGGCTTCGTCGGCCAGGGCTCGGTGCTGCAACTCGTCGACGGTATCCGGCTCTTCCCGGTGGCTGGCACGATCACCTTCCCGATCGACCCGTGGAACGTCGAGCGGATCGAGGTGCTGACCGGCCCCGCATCCGTGCTCTATGGCCAAGGCGCGCTCGGCGGCGCGGTCAACGTGGTCTCTCGCGCGCCGAGCGAGACCGCGCGCTACGACGCGGAGCTGAGCTACGGTGCGCAGGACACATGGCACGGCGCGATGGGCGCGGGCGGCCCGCTCGGCGAGGGGCTCGGCTACCGGCTGGACGCGAGCTACCGTCGGTCGGACGGCTGGGTCGATCGCGGTGACCACCACAGCCTGGCGCTGTCGGGCGCGTTGCGCCTGGCGCCGACCGAGCGGCTCACCGTCACGCTGCGCGGCGACCTCGGCGACGTCTTACCGATGCGCTACTGGGGCACGCCGCTGATTGACGGCCGGCTCGACCCGCGCAACCGACGCCGCAACTACAATGTCGCCGACGCCGACATCCGCTTCCGCGACGATCGCCAGACGCTCGTCGCGGAGTGGGCGGTCAGCGATGCGGTGACGCTGACCAACGCCGCCTATCGGCTCGCCAGCAAGCGGCGCTGGTACGACCTCGAGAGCTACGCCTGGGCACCCGCGGCGGGTCGGCCCTACGGCGTGATCGAGCGCTCGGACAATCTCGGCATCGTCCAGGACATCAGCCAATATGGCGATCAGGCCAACCTGAAGCTGAGCGCACCGCTCGGCGGCGGCTTCGCCAACGACCTGGTGCTCGGCGCCGAGGTCAATCGCGTGAACCTGCGCTACTCGAACAATTTCGCAGTCGCGGATCAGGCGGATGCGGTCGACCCCTTCGACTTCGCTCCCGGTATGCTGGAGGATCGCACCGCAACGCTGCCGCGCTATCGCACCACCACGACCGAGTGGAGCATCTTCGGCGAGGACCGGCTGCGGCTGTCGCGTCGGCTCTCGCTGGTCGGCGGCTTCCGCTACGAGGACGACGCGGTGCGCCGCCGCAACATCCTCTACGACGCGGCCGGCGCCCCGGCGGGCGAGGCGAATGCCTTCCCGGGTAGCGCGCGGGAGAAGAGGTTCCGCGACGCCACATGGCGCGTCGGCACCGTCTACCAGCCCGAGCCGAGCATCTCGCTCTACGCCCAATATGCCACCGGCGTGGATCCCGTCGGTACGCTGACCACCTTCACTACCAGCGCGACGCAGTTCGCCTTCACCAACGCCAAGGGCGACCAGGTCGAGGCGGGAGTCAAGGCAGCGCTCCTCGGCGGACGAGCGAACGCGACGCTCGCTGGCTATCGTATCGTCAAGAACGATCTGGTCGCGCAACGCGTCACCAACGGTCCGCTCGAGCAGATCGGGCGGCAGTCTTCGAGGGGGATCGAGGTGGCGTTGTCGCTGACGCTCGCCGCCGGCTTCTCGGCCGAGGCGAACGGGACGTTGCTCGACGCGCGCTACGACGACTTCCTGAGCGGCGACACGGATCTCTCCGGCAACACCCCGCCGAACGTGCCCGAGCGCGCCGGCAACCTATGGCTCACATGGGAGAGCCGCCGCGGCATGCGCGTCCAGGCCGGGCTGCGCCACGTCGGCGCTCGTTTCGTCGACTCGGCCAACAGTGCCTGGGTACCGCCTTACACCGTCGCAGACGGCGGGCTCTCGGTCGCGATCACCCCGGCGCTCGCTGCCGACGTGCGTGTCTACAACGTCTTCGACAGCCGCTACGTGACCTCGACCTATGGCGCGGCGCAGTGGCTGCTCGGGCGGCCGCGCTCGCTCGACGTCGCACTACGCGCGCGGCTGTGAGATGGCGCGCTCGTTCCTGGTGCCCGCGGCCAAGCGCTGGCTGTACCTGATCCACTGCTGGATCGGCGTGGCCAGCTGCCTACTCTTCCTGATGTGGTTCCGGTACGGGCAGTGCCTGAGCACCTCGCTCGCGAGGGCGCTGTGACCAGGGTGGCGCCCGAGCACCGACACGATGCGCGGCCTGGCGCGATGGGGAGGGCCTGAGCAGTGCGGCTCCTCTCCTTCGCCGGTTTCGTCAGCTCGAGAGGCGGTGCGACGCGCCCTCGTCGCGCAGGAGTGTGACCATCAATTGAAGGCAGTGACCTCGGTCGTCAGAGCGTCGAAGTTGGCGTGCAATAGCTCAACCAGCGAGCGTCGTTCGCCTTCACGACCTAGCGCCTCGGTCGCCAGCCGAACCGCTCCCATGGCGAGCATCGCGACAAGCCGGAGCGCCATCTCACGGTCAGGGCTTGGCCATCGCGACCGCAGACCATCGACCAAGCGCCGCTCTTGCTCGACATAGGTCACCTGCTTGCGCGCCTGAACCGCGGGGCTCGTCCGCATCAGCCGATCGATCGCGGCTAGGTCGTCGGCCGGGACCTGGGCACAGACGTCGATCACGGCAGCTCGGACAGCGTCGATCGGTGAGGCGGTGTCGGCGGCATGGCGGATGCGGTCGACGATCAGATCGCCCATCCGGCCCTGGAGCGAGAGGAGAATGTCATCCTTGGACTTCAGATAGAGGAAGAAGGTACGGCGCGAGATACCCGCCTTGGCGGCGATCTCGTCGACGGTCGTCGCGTCGATGCCTTGCTCGATGAACAGGCAGATGCCGGCGTCGGTGATGCGATTCAGGGTCTCCTGTTTCTTCCGCTCGCGTAGACCCGGCGTCGCCGCCGCAACCTTATCAGCCACTATCCCTGCTTTTCACGCTTGATTTATGCACCGAGTGCAATTTAAATAACTGCACTCGGTGCATATAGCGGGATCGGCCAGGATGGCAAAGTGGACAGTGAACGACATGCCGGATCAGTCGGGGCGCGTAGCGGTGGTGACCGGGACGGGCGGGCTCGGCCTTGAGGTGGCGCTGGCGCTAGCGCGCGCCGAGGCGGAGGTCGTGATCGCCGGACGCGATCCGCGCAAAGGCGCGGCGGCCGTCTCGCACGTCCGCTCGGCAGTACCCAGGGCCAAGCTTCGCTTCGAACCACTCGACCTCGCGTCGCTTGCTTCCGTGGCGCAGTTCGCCGAGCGACTGCGCAGGGATCAGGAGCGAGTCGACCTGCTCGTCAACAACGCGGGCGTCATGGTGCCGCCCGAGCGGCGCTCGACCGCGGATGGCTTCGAGCTGCAGTTCGGTACCAACCACCTCGGGCATTTCGCCCTGACCGGCCACCTCCTGCCGCTACTCCGCGCGTCCAAAGGTGCGCGGGTAGTCTCGGTGTCGAGCGTCGCGGCGCGTGCCGGGTCAGTCGACTGGGGCGACTGGAACGCGACCGGCAGCTACGAGGCGATGCCGGTATACGCCCGCTCGAAGATCGCGTGCCTCATGTTCGGGTTGGAACTGCAGCGACGCAGCGCGCTCGCCGGGTGGCCGCTCGATAGCATCGCCGCCCATCCGGGTGTCGCCCGCACGGAGCTGCTCCACAACGGACCCGGCCGGAGCAGCCTGCACAGTCGTGTCCGCTCGCTGCTGCCATTCCTGTTCCAGCCCGCGGCGCAGGGTGCGCTGCCGCTACTGTTCGCCGCCACGTCGCCCGACGCGCGCGCAGGGGGTTATTACGGCCCCGACCGGCTCGGCGAAACCCGAGGGTACCCCACCGACGCCAAAATCCCGTCGCCAGCGTTGGACCGCGTGGCAGCCAAGCAGCTCTGGGCATTGTCCGAGCAGGCGACCGGCGTGCGATACTGATGACGTCGATAGGAAAGGGCATGTATGGCGAGATACCTCACCTACGCAGCCTTCGGCTGGCTGACGTTCACAGGCGTGATGCATTTCGCCATCGATGTCAGCATTCCGTATCTGCGGGGGAAACGCGTCCCCGGACCCGAAACAACGCTCTATCACGGGCTGAACCCGCCCTTCGCGCTCGGGCAGCTCCTGTTCGGGCTGATGTCCCTGTGGGCGGCGCGGCGTGAGCCTGGTCTGCTGCGGGAGCCCATGGTGGTGATACTCGCGGGCGCGGGCGCAGCGGCTTGGCTGGCGCTCACCTTCTTCGCGATGGGGAGCCGAAGCTCAACGCCGGCATCTTCATCGCGCTGCTGATCGCCGCGATCATGCTCGAACGCGTGCGGGCTTGATTCCGTGAAAGCGCCAGCCGCGAGACGAATGGAGACGGACTATAACGAGGCTTCTATACGCTCCCGGCGTATCCGCCGGATGGTCGGAGTGCTCCGATCTGATATCGATCATCTTCGCCCGGCCCGCCAGTCGGCCACATGATCCACCAAGGCGCGTAGTTTGAGCGGCATGTGGCGGCGGCCGGGATAGAACAGGAAGAAGCCCGGAAGCGGCGGACAGAACGGTCCCAGCACCTCTCTCAGTTCGCCGCTGTGCAGCCACGGCGTGAATATCTCTGCCATGCCGATCGTCAAGCCGCTGCCGGCGAGCGCCATCTTCACCATCAGTGCCATGTCATTGGTCGTCACTT
Source organism: Sphingomonas yunnanensis (assembly GCF_019898765.1). Lineage (GTDB taxonomy): Bacteria > Pseudomonadota > Alphaproteobacteria > Sphingomonadales > Sphingomonadaceae > Sphingomonas > Sphingomonas yunnanensis. The sequence continues at coordinate 238,164 of NZ_JAIOKB010000003.1, forward strand.
CCGGCTCGACCTCGACAGCGAAGTCGCGCCCGAGCTCGCTGAACTCCCAGCGATAGGGTGCCGTCCCGTCGGACGAGCGCCAGCCGATGCAGCGGTGTTGTATCAGCTCGCGCGGGTGAAGCGGCGTTCCGGCCGCTGCCAGATAGGCGGGGGAGGCAACGACGATCTGGCGCTGCTCCTCGCTCACCGGCACCGCGATCATGTCGCGCTCGATCACCTCGCCGAGCCGCACCCCAGCATCGAACCCGCGCGCCACGATATCGAACCTGGCATCGGTGACGAGGATATCGAGACGTACATGCGGATGGGCGGCCCGGAAGGACGCCAGCAGGTCTCCCGAGAGGAAGGTTTCTGCGATGGAGGACACTGCGAGGCGCAGAAGGCCGGCAGGCTTGCCTCCATGGGCGGCTGCGGCCGTGGCAGCCGCTTCGATCTCGGCGAGCGCCGGCGCGACGCGATCCAGCAGGGCTTCGCCTGCCTCCGTCAACGCAACACTGCGCGTCGTTCGACGCAGCACCGCCGTTCCCAGCCCGTCTTCCACCTTGCGGACGGCTTGGCTCACCGCCGACCGGGTGACGCCGAGCTGATCGGCCGCGCCCGTGAAGCTGCGGGCGTGAGCCACCGCCGCGAGGGTGCTGAGGGCGTTGAGGTCGAGCTTCATTGTCCAGCCAAGCTTACCGGACCATGCACGATGGCGCCAATAGTCTCGCCCAGTCCCACCGCTTAAGTCTCTGGCGGCCATGGGACCGACCGGTCGACGGAGAAACGCCGCCCGCGCCCCGTCGCTGAGCAGGGGATGATGGCCAGGTCCGGATGGCGCAGCGACGAAACGATTTCCACGCAAGAGGCACAACATGATCCGTCCATTCAAGATCGCTATCTCAGATGACCGCCTGAGCCTGATACGGCGGCAGGTCGAGGACTTCGACTGGCGAGAGTTCCCTGATGCCGGCGGGTGGAAGTCGGGCGTTGGTCTTGCCGATCTTCGCCGCCTCGTCGAATACTGGCTCAAGGCCTTCGACTGGCGCTCCCAAGAAGAGAAACTCAACCGACGACAGCATCATCTTGCCGACATCGATGGGCAGACGCTCCACTTCGTCAAGGAGAGTGGAGATGGATCGCGGTTGCCGATCCTTCTCCTACATGGCTGGCCCGGGTCGTTTCTCGAGTTCGAGGCACTGATCGATCCGCTGACGGGAGATGGGCACGACGTCGTCGTTCCATCGCTGCCCGGCTGCGCTTTCTCGGGCCGTTCAGACGCGCCGATCGGGCCCCGGCGCACGGCCGCGCTGATGGATGGACTGATGCGCGAGCTCTTCCCAGGTCGGCGCTATCTCGTCCAGGGCGGCGACTGGGGCAGCGCGATCGGCGCTTGGCTGGCTCACGACTATCCCGATCGCGTCGCCGCGCTCCACATCAACATGATGACGGCGCAGACGGACGGCGTTGATCCCGAGACCGCCGAAGAGAAGGCCTGGGCGGAGCGCGTCAGCAAGCTGGCCGAGGAGGAGCGCGGCTACTTCCTCGAGCAAAGCACCCGCCCGCAGACGCTCGGCATCGCCATGTCGGACAGCCCTGTTGGTGTCGCGGCCTGGATCCTCGAGAAGTTCGGCGTCTGGGCGGACGTTCCTCGCGACGACGCCGGCCGTCCCGACCTGTGGGCTGCCTTCGATGAGGATCTCCTCCTCACCAACATCATGCTCTACGTGGCGCCTCGATCGTTCGTCACCTCGACCTGGCTCTATCGTGGCCGCGTCTTGGAAGGTTCCCACGTCTTTCCGGCGGGTTCGCGCGTCACCGTTCCCACAGGGGTCGCGGCGTTCCCCGATCCGGTCTTCCCGCTGCCGCCGCGCTCGCTCGCGGAGCAAAGCTACAGGATTGAGCGGTGGACGAACATGGAACGTGGCGGTCATTTCGCGGCGCTCGAACAGCCCGATCTGCTGCTGGCTGACCTACGTGCCTTCGTGGAAGACGTTTGGTAACGCCGTGGCCGGCGCTCCTTCATGAGCGGCCTGGCTGGCCGCCGAACCGGCGAACGGCCGTTTGACGACGGCGCCGTCGATCTCTCCCGAGAACGAGTTCCTCGCACCCGACGGTCGTCACCCGCGGCGGCGTGCTGTCCATCGCCGCTCCCGTCTACGACCCGCGGTTCCGACGCCGACGACGCGAGCCTCGTCGGTCGATTTGGTCACCCGTACGGCACCCGCGCCTCGCTCGGGGATGCGCTCGTTCTCGCCGCGGGAGAGCGGCCCAGACGCCGTCACGCCAGCGCTTCCCACGTCAGAATGACTCCCACCGCGATCATCAGCACGTAGATGGCCGTGTAGAAGCGCTCGGGTGCGACGCGGCGAACCAGGGCCACGCCGGTCACCGTGGCGGCGAGCGCCACGGGAAGAAGCAGGAGCGACGTCAGGAGATTGGCCCGTGTGAACTGGCCGAGTGCCAGATACGCCGGCACCTTGATCCAGTTCACCGCGGCGAAGAAGATCGCGGTCGTACCTACCAGGCGCTCGCGCGGCAGACCACGTGGCAGAACCCAGAGCTGGAAGGGCGGCTGCCCCGCGTGCGCGATCTGGCTGGTGAAGCCCGAGGCCACGCCGAAGAGGGTGCCGAGCCATTCGGGCCAGCGCGCGATCTCGCGGGAACGCGGGCGGCGCGCCATCCAGAGCCGGTACAGACCGAACAGGATCGAGATCGCCCCGACCGCGGCCATCACCGCCCTCGGCGACACGCTCGCGGCGAAAGCGTATCCCAGCGCTATCCCGACCATCGCGCCGGGCAGCATCCAGCCGATCAGGCGCCAGTCGACGGAGCGCCGAAACGCCCACACACCGACGACATCCTGCGCGATGAGGAGCGGCAGCGTGATCGCCGCGGCCCGTACCGGATCGATCGCCAGCGCGAGCAGCGGGAGCGACAAGGCGCCCATGCCAGCGAACCCGCCCTTCGCTAGCCCGAGGAGGATGATGGCCGGTATGGCAAGGACATAGAAGTGCCAGTCGACGATCATGGTGGGCCATTACCGAGTTCGACCGATCACGCCCACCGGCAAGCGGCGGTATCGAATTACCGCGTCGATCACCGAGACCGCGGCGCTAAGCGGCAGGGCGGTTGCAGGAGCGCTCTTCGAACATCGTCTCGGATCGTAGCGCCGCCTCCGGCAGCTATTCAGTGCTCCAGCCATTCCTCGGCGTATTTCACCACGCCTGCGATGCCGTCGAGCGCTCCCGGTCGTAGAGGAAGTATCATGCAGTTCTCACCAGGCGCGTCGAATGGCAGCGTGATCGGATAACGGCTCATCGGCTCGAAGCCGAATCGGGGGTAATAAGAGGGAAGGCCGACCAGGACGATGGTGTCAAAGCCGAGCTCGAGCGCCCTCTGACAAGCCGCCTCGACCAGCCTTTTGCCGACGCCCCTGGATTGATAGTCGGGCACCACCGATAGGGGCGCTAGGGCGAGCGTTTCAACGCACGATCCCGAGCCACAGATAGACGCCCTCGTCAGCAGGATGTGTCCCACGGCCCTACCGTCAACCTCGGCCAGAAGGGACAGCGGGGGGATCCAGGCGCCGGTACCACGAAGCCGCTCGATCATCAGGTGCTCGCGATGATCGCTGTAGATCACGTTGTCGTAAGCGCGCACCACAATCTCTGAGATTGCGGGAACGTCCCCGGGGCACTCCGCTCGAACTGCGATCGCTGCCTTCATGCGGGATCCCTACACCCCTGAAGCGGGTTTGCGATGTCCGGTCGGGTCTGGCACCGAAATGAACGAGCGGTCGGAAGGTGAGGGCGGGCGGGATCGCTTGAGGGACCGCTTCCCCTCCGCTCTCTGCTTCAGTCTTGATCCAGAACGACCGTCCGCCCCGTCGCGGCAGAGCGACGCGCGGCATCAAGGATGCGCGCCACAATTAGCGCGTTGTCTAGCGAGGACGGATCCGCCTCAGCCACTTCAACGCGCCCACGGACGACCGCGGCGAGAAAGGCGAACGGGTCGGTGAACGCGGGCACCGGCATGTCGAGCGTCCGGTCTGCCGTCTCGCCGCGGCGGCGCAGCACCAGCGTCTTCCCGTCCGGCGTCGATAGCACGCCGGTCTCGCCGAACAGCTGGATGTCCTTGCGATGGTCGGGCCAGTTCCACGACGCCTGCAGGACGGCCGTGGCGGCGGGGTAGGACAGCACGATCGTCGCTTCGTCGTCGACCCGCGCGTAGACCGGGTCGCGCTTGAGCCGCTGCGTCACCGCGGTGACGCTGATCGGCGCCCTGCCCTGCATCAGCCAGGTCATGAGGTCGGCGCCATAGCAGCCGAAATCCACCATCGCGCCGCCCCCGTTCGCCTTCGGGTCGACCAACCAGGACAGGAACTCGGGCTGTACGCCGATCTCTTTCGGGCCGTAATGACCGTCGCGGAAAACTACCTTGCGGATCGCACCGACGCTACCCGCGGCGAGCGCCCGACCCAGCGCGGTACGGCTTGGATACCAGCTGGTCTCGTAGTTGGTGAGCAGCTGGATGCCATGCCGCCGTGCCAAGGCTGCCATGGCCGCGGCTTCCGCCGCGTCGAAGCTCAGCGGCTTCTCGACCATCACGTGGATGCGCCGCGGCGCGGCTGCCTCGACCACCTCGCGATGCTCCGCCACGGACCCGAACGCCAGCACCGCCTCCGGTTTTATCAGGTCCAACATCGGCGCGAGCCGGTCGTGCACGAGCGCGGGGTCGAGGTGATAATCGCGGACGTAGCGTGCGGCGACGGCTCGATCGGGTTCGTAGATGCCGACAATCTCGACGTCCCCGATCGCGCGCCGCCCAAGAAGACCGCCGACATGGCCGTGCGTGAGGCGCGCGATCGCCACGCGAACTGGTCGATCGGCCGGCCGTGCCGATGCTGTCGAGATCGAGCAGAGCAGCATCAATAGCAGGCTCATCAACCGGTGCATGGGATACCCCTCGTGCTTGATCACCCGTTTCCGGACGGGCGGCCGCTCCGACAATCGTGTCAGTGACGGTGCCACATTCCGTCGACCTGCGTACAGGTCAACGCGTGATGCAGCTGACACATCGGCCTGCCGCGTCGCTGCGGCAGGCGCCTTGTCGCAGGCTTTCTCCGTAGTCGACCGGTATCGGGGCTACTGACCCGTTCCAGTGCGACGGCGGCCTGGGACGGGCGACGGTCGAGCGCGCAGCTGTGCCTCGACCCGCTCGGCCGCCTCCATCACGCGCAGCACGTTGCCGCCGGCCAGCCTGGCGACGTCGGCGTCGGACCAGCCGCGGCGCATCAGTTCGGCGAGCAGCGCGGGATAGGTCGACACGTCACCGAGCCCTGTCGGCAGCGTCGCGCCGACGCCGTCGAAGTCCGAGCCGAGCCCGACGTGATCGACGCCCGCCACCTCGGCGACATGGACGATATGGTCCGCCACCTGCGCCAGCGTCACGGCCGGGGCCGGGTGCGCGCGGAGCCAGGCGGCGTAATCCGCCGCCGCTTTCTCCGGCTGGCCGATGTCGAGGCCATTGTACGGCGGCGAGTTGAGCCGCGCCTTCTCGGCCAGCGAATCGGCGGACCAGCGGCGGTAGGCGTCGGCGACATAGCCCGGCGCATAGTCGACCATCACCACCCCGCCGTTGCGCGCCACCAGCCGCAGCACGTCGTCCGAGACGTTGCGCGGATGGTCGTTGAGCGCGCGCGCGCCCGAGTGCGAGAAGATCACCGGTGCGCGTGTCACCGCCAGCGCATCGCGCATCACCTTCTCGCTGACATGCGACAGGTCGACCAGCATGCCGAGCCGATTGAGCTCGAGCACCACCTTCCGCCCGAAGTCGGTGAGCCCGTCGTGGCGCGGGTCATCGGTGGCGGAGTCGGCCCAGTCGATCGTGCGCGAGTGGGTGAGGGTGAGATAGCCCGCGCCCAGCGCGGCATAGGCGCGCAGCACCGAGAGGCTGCCGTCGATCTGGCCGCCGCCCTCCACGCCGATCAGGCAGGCGATCCGACCCGCCGCATGCGCGCGGCGCACGTCGGCGGCGGTGCGCGCCAGCGCGAACGTGTCGGGGTAGCGGTCGGCGAGCGAGCGGACGAGGTCGATCTGCTCGAGCGTCTGCTCCACCTGCTCCTTGCCGGGCAGGTCGGGCGACACCCACACCGACCAGAACTGGCCGCCGACCAGCCCGCGCCGCAGCCGCGCGATGTCGGTGTTGTAGGCGGGGTCGCTCGCGCCGAGATCGCGCAGGTCCATCGTCCAGCGCGCCTCGCCCTCGCGCTCGCGCAGCGCCTCGGGCCAGTCGTTATGGCCGTCGATCAGCGGGGTCGTCTTGAGCACGCGAGCGACGCGCGCGGCATGATCCTGCGCCGTGGCGGGGACGGCCGCGAGCAGCGCCACCGTCGCGAGCAACGCCGCCCTCAACGGGCGCGCCCGCTGCGGCGCGGCGGGGCGGGCGCGTCATTCTCATTTTCTGCATCGGCGCCGCGCTGGCCGTGGTGGAGCGTCAGCAATGATTCCATCAGTTCCTCCTCGGCGCTCGACATCACCGCCAGCACCTCGGCCTCCTCGCAGCCCGTGGCGGCGAGATAGGCGTGGCCCATGCTCGAGTCGATGTAGATCGCCTGACCAGGCTCGAGCGTGACCGGATCGTAGAATTCGGTCTGCACTTCGACCCGCCCGCTCAGCACGTAGAGAAACTCCTCGCCGGAGTGGCGCACCAGCTCGCCGAATTGCTCGGCCGAACGCGCGCGGATCTTGGTGACGACCGGGATCATGCGCTTCCGCCGCAGCTCGGTGCAGAGGTAATAATAGTCGTAATTGGGCGTCTCCACGCGCACCGAATGCGCCACGTCGCCGAGGCTGCGTCGCGCGGTGACCGGCTGCGCGGCTTCCTCGCTCTCCTCGGCGAACAGGTCGGTCATGCGCAGGCCGAGCCGCCGCGCCAGCGCCTGTAACTTGTCATAGGTCAGCGTCAGCCGGTCGTGCTCGATCTTGGAGAGGGTCGAGACCGGGATCCCGGACTTGGCGCTCATCTCCTTGAGCGTCCAGCCCTCGCGCGCGCGGAGTCCTTTGAGGAGCGCGCCCAGGGTCGGGGGCGATGTCGGCAAAGCGGCGTCCTCCTGAGGGCCATTGACGAAGCGCCTAAACAGGATACGTTCGTCCTGATTAGGATGATACCTGAGGATAACGGCAAGCGGAGGCCGGGGCAATGGGGACGGGACGGATGCTCGCGTGGCTGTCGGCCGCGCTCAGCGCGGGGGTGCTCGCGGCGCTGGCACCAGCACAGGCGCCGGTGAAGCCCAGCGCGCCGACCGTGGCACAGCCCGCCGCCCCCGCGGCGCCGGTCTCGCCCTCGACCGGTCGCGCGCTCACCGGCGCGGACGTGACCGCCTGGCTCGACGGCTACATGCCCTACGCGCTCCACAGCGGCGACATCGCCGGCGCGGTGGTGACGGTGGTGCGCGAGGGCCAGGTGATCGCCGCGCGCGGCTACGGCTATGCCGACGTCGCCAAGCGCCGCCCGGTCGACCCGAACCTCACGCTGTTCCGACCCGGCTCGGTCTCGAAGCTCGTCACCTGGACCGCGGTGATGCAGCAGGTCGAGGCCGGGAAGCTCGACCTCGACGCCGACGTCAACCGCTACCTCGATTTCGCCATCCCCGCCTTTCACGGGCAACCGATCACGCTACGCCAGATCATGACCCACACCGCCGGGTTCGAGGAGGCGAACAAGAAGCTGATCACCTATGACGCGCGCGACGTCGAGCCGATCGGCGCCTATCTCAAGCGCCACATCCCCACGCGCGTCTACGCGCCGGGCACGACGCCGGCCTATTCGAACTGGGCGACGACGCTGGCAGGCTATATCGTCGAGCGAGTCAGCGGCATGCCGTTCGACGACTATGTCGAGGAACGCATCTTCCGTCCGCTCGACATGCGCACCGCGAGCTTCCGCCAGCCGCTCCCGCCGCGTCTGCGCCCGCTGATGGCGCGGGGCTATCCGCTCGGCTCGGGCGATCCCAAGCCGTTCGAGATCGTCGTGCCCGGCCCGGCCGGCTCGCTCTCCGCCTCGGGGCTCGACATGGCCAAGTTCATGATCGCGCATCTCGACGGCGGGCGCGGCGTGCTGCGCCCCGAGACCGCGGCGCTGATGCACGAAAGCCCGCTCGCCCAGGTGAACCCGCGCTCGCTGATCCCGCCGCTCAACCGCATGGAGCTGGGCTTCTTCGAGACCAACATCAACGGCCGCCGCGTGATCGCGCACCTGGGCGACACCAACCAGATGCACACCTCGCTCCACCTCTTCCTGGCGGAGCGCACGGGCCTGTACGTCTCGTTCAACTCGGCCGGGCGCGACGGCGCGGCGCATGTCGCGCGCGGGCAGCTGTTCCAGGACTTCGCCGACCGCTACTTCCCCGGCGCGACGCTGCCGGCCGGGCGCGTCGACGCGGCCACCGCGCGCCGGCACGCCGCGGCGCTCGCCGGCCACTGGCAGGTGAGCCGCACGTCCTTCACCAACTTCGTCGACGTCGCCAATCTGTTCGGCCAGGCCGAGGTGGGCGCCGACGCGCAGGGTCGACTGGTCATCCCCTCGGTCAAGGGCGCCAACGGCGTGCCGGTCAGCTGGGTCGAGGTCGCGCCCTATGTCTGGCGCGACCCCGCCGGGCACGACCGGCTCGCGGCGCAGTTGGTCGACGGCAAGCCGGTACGCTGGAGCTTCGACCTCGTCTCTCCCTTCATGGTGTGGGACCGCGTGCCTGCCTATCGCGACGCCGCCTGGCTGCTCCCCGCGCTCTACGCCAGCCTCGCGGTGCTGCTGTTCACCGCGCTGTTCTGGCCCGCCAACTGGTACCTGCGGCGGCGCTACCAGGCCGCCGCGCCGCTCGCCGGCGTGTCGCTGCGCGCGGCGCGCGCGGCGCGGGTGATGGCGCTGGCGGTGCTGCTGGTGCTGGGCGGCTGGTTCTGGCTGATCTCGGTCCTGTTCGGCGACACCGCGCCGGGCGACGCCGCGCTGACGCTGCTACAGCTCGCGAGCATCGTCGTGTTCGTCGGCGCGGTCGGCATCGCGGCCTGGAACGCGGTCGTGACGTGGCGCGGCGACCGGCCGTGGACGCGCAAGCTGTGGGCGGCGCTGCTGCTGCTCGCCACCCTGGTGGTGCTGTGGGTCGCCGCGGCCTTCCACCTGCTCGCGCTGACGGTGTTCTACTGATGCTGCGACTCTCCACCGAGACCGCGACGCTGCGGCTGGCGCAGCCCTTCCGCATCGCCGGCTATGTCTTCGAGACCGCGGAGGTGCTGGTCGTCACGCTCGACGATGGCACGCACCGGGGGCGCGGCGAAGGCGCCGGCGCTTACTATCTCGGCGACGATCTCTCGAACATGCTGTCGGACGTGGAGGCGGCGCGCGCGACGATCGAGGCGGGGCCGACGCGCGAGCGGTTGCGCGCGCTGATGCCCGCGGGCGGGGGGCGCAACGCGGTCGACGCCGCTTTGTGGGAGCTGGAGGCGCGGCGCAGCGGCACGCCGGTGTGGCGGCTCGCGGGGCTGAGCGAGCCACCGCGCGGGATCGTCACCACTTTCACGGTCAGCGCGGACACGCCCGAGGCGATGGCGGCGGTAGCGCTCGGCTACGCGCGCGCGCGCTCGATCAAGGTAAAGCTGACCGGCGAGCTGGCGCTGGACCTCGCGCGCGTCGCCGCGATCCGGGAAGCACGCCCAGACGTGTGGCTCGGCGTCGACGGCAACCAGGGCTTCGCGCGCGCCGAGCTCGACGCGCTGGTCGCGGGCCTGCTGCCGCACCGCGTGTCCCTGCTCGAGCAGCCGCTCGCGCGCGGCGCCGAGCCCGAGCTCGACGGCTATCGCTCCGCCATCGCGATCGCGGGCGACGAGAGCCTGCTGACGCTCGACGACGTCGCGGGCGCCGTCGGGCGGTTCGACGTCGTCAACATCAAGCTCGACAAGTGCGGCGGGCTCACCGAGGGGCTGCTGATGGCAGCCGAGGCGCGCCGGCTCGGGCTGGGCGTGATGGTGGGGACGATGATCGGCACCAGCCTCGCCACCGCGCCGGGCTTCGTGCTGGGCCAGCTCGCCGATCTGGTCGACCTCGACGGCCCGACCTTCCTCGCCGGGGACCGCGCGCCGAGCGTCCGCTACGACGACGGCCTGCTCTTCGCCGGTGCCGAGGTATGGGGCGGGTGAGCGCCGCCGCGCCGCCCGCGCCGACCTGGTTCGGTCAGCCGCGCGGGCTGACGGTGCTGTTCCTCACCAACATGTGGGAGCAATTCTCTTACTACGGGATGCGCGCGCTGCTGGTCTATTACATGACCAAGCAGCTGATGCTGGGGCAGGCGCAGGCCTCGCTGATCTACGGCGCCTATACCGCCTGCGCCTATTTCACCCCGATCCTGGGCGGCGTGATCGCCGACCGGCTGCTCGGCAAGCGAAGCGCGATCGTGCTGGGCGGCGCGATCATGGCGGCGGGTCACTTCATGATGGCCTTCGAGCCGCTCTTCTACGTCGCGCTGGTGACGATCGCGCTCGGCAACGGCCTGTTCCTGCCGAGCCTGCCGAGCCAGATCGACGACCTCTACGCGGCCGGCGACCCGCGCGTCGGCTGGGCGTACAACGTCTATTACGTCGGGGTGAACATCGGCGGCTTCCTCGCGCCCTTGCTGTGCGGGACGCTGGGCGAGCTGTACGGCTGGCATTACGGCTTCGGCGCGGCCGGCATCGGGATGGTGGCCGGGCTGGGCATCTACCTTGGGGGGCAGCGCCACCTGCCCGCGTCGGCACGCGCCGCGCCGGTGCGCCGCGCCGCGCCGCGCGGCCGCTTCACGCGCGAGGTGGCGCTGCTGCTGATCGCGGTGGCGCTGTGCGTCACCGTCTTCCGCGCCGCCTATGAGCAGGTCGGCAATACCGTCGCACTCTGGGCCGACGCCGGGGTCGATCGCCGCGCCGGCGACGCGATCGTGCCGATGACCTGGTTCCAGTCGCTCAACCCGTTGTTCGTGATGGCGATGACCCCGCCGCTGCTGGCGCGCTGGCGGCGACGCGCCGAGCGCGGCGGCGCGGAGCGGCCAGTGCGGCGCATGGCGGTGGGCGCGCTGATCGTCGCGGGCGCCTATCTCCTGCTCGCCGCGCTGGCGGCGCGCGGCGGCGCCTCGCACTGGCTGTGGCTCGCGCTGTTCTTCGCGCTGCTCACCGTCGGCGAGCTGCACATCCTGCCGACCGGGCTGGGCTTGTTCGCGCGGCTCGCGCCCGCGGGGCTGGGCGCCACCACCGTGGCGGCCTGGTACCTCGCCACATTCGCGGGCAGCCTCGCCGCCGGGCTGGTCGGCACCGCCTGGACCGCGCTCGGGCACGGCGCCTTCTTCCTGCTGCTCGCCGGGCTGGCCGGGCTGGCCGCGGCGCTGCTGGCGGCGATCGATCCCGCGTCGATCGCGGTGATCGGGGTCGGCGAGCGGCGCTGATTTCCGGTTGACTATTCTCCGATCAGGACACTAGCATCCTGATTGGCAACATCGAGGGGGAAGCGATGAGGAACATTCGTCGTAGCGCGTCGGTCGCGAGTGCGCTGGCGCTCCTCCTCGGCGGGGCAGCGGCGGCGCAGCAGGCGTCACCCGAAGTCGCGCCGCCCGAACGCGAGACCGTGCAGGTCGACGACGTCATCGTAACCGCGCAGAAGCGCGAGCAGCTGCTGTCGGACGTGCCGCAGTCGATGTCGGTGCTCGGCGGCGAGGCGCTGGAGCAGCGCCAGGCGCGCACCATCGCCGACTATGCCGCGCTGGTCCCCGGCCTGTCGTTCGAATCGGGCAACCCCGGCCAGACCCGCGTCGTGCTGCGCGGCATCAACGCCGGCGGCGCCAGCCCGACCGTCGCGGTCTACCTCGACGACACGCCGTTCGGTTCGAGCACCGGCCAGACCAACGGCGCGACGCTCGCGGGCGATTTCGACACGTTCGACATCGAGCGGCTGGAAGTGCTGCGCGGGCCGCAGGGCACGCTGTACGGTGCCAACTCGCTCGGCGGCGTGGTCAAATATGTCACCGTCGCGCCCAAGCTGGGCGAGTGGGAGGCGCGCGGGCAGGGCGGCGCCGAGACGGTGCGCGACGGCGGCACCGGCTATTACGGCAACGCGGTGGTCAACGTACCGCTCGGCGACGCGGTGGCACTGCGCGCGAGCGGCTTCTACCGTCGTACCGCGGGCTATATCGACGCGATCGGCATCGCCGACGACGACGTCAACCGCGCGCGCAGCTACGGCGGCCGCGCCTCGCTGCTGCTCAAGCCGAGCGACCGGCTGTCGCTGCGGCTCACCGCGGTGGTGCAGAACATCGACGTGGACTCGCGCAACGCCTTCGACGCCGACCCGGCGACGCTGCGCCCGATCGCCGCCGATCCGTTCACCGGCGCGAGCACCGGCGGGCGCGAGGTGCGCTACCAGCTGTTCCCCGACCGCAACCAGGTGAGCTACCGCCTGTACACCGGCACGCTCGACTATGACCTGGGCTTCGCCAGTCTCACCTCGGTGACCAGCTACAGCCGGCAGGTCGCGACCGATCGCAGCGACGTGTCGTACAATGCGGTGGGCGACGGCGTGACGCTGGCGCAGCTCGCCTCCTCGGCGATCTACGGGCTCGCGCCCGATGCCTATGGCATCTATTATCCCAATCGCTCGACGCAGAAGAAATTCACCCAGGAGGTGCGGCTCGCCTCCACCGGCTCGGCGACGCTGGAGTGGCTGGTGGGCGGCTATTACACGCGCGAGCCGGGGCAGCTCTACCAGCGCTATTTTCCCTATGAGGTCGCGACCGGCCGCCCGGTGACCCCCGCGCCGGCGATCCCCGGCTTCGACGGGCTCGTGCTGGCGCAGCTCGACTCGCGGTACAAGGAATATGCCGGCTTCGGCAGCGCGACGCTGCATCTGAGCGAGGCGTTCGATCTGACCGCGGGCGGGCGCTACAGCCACAACGACCAGCGCACCACGCAGACGCTCGACGGCGCCCTGTTCGGCGGCCTGTCGCAGGAACGAGCGACCTCGCGGCAGGGCGTGTTCACCTGGTCGGTGGCGCCGCGCTACGCCTTCGCGCCGCGCAGCGAGGTCTACGCGCGCGTCGCCAAGGGCTATCGTCCCGGCGGCCCCAACGTGGTGCCGCCCGGCGCCCCCGCCGACTATCCCACGCAGACCGACGCCGACACGCTGATGAGCTACGAGGCGGGCATCCGCGCCGAGACCGCCGACCGCAGCTTCGGCATCGACGTGTCCGGCTATTACCTCGACTGGGACAAGACGCTGATCATCGCGACCTTCCAGACCGACGCCGGGCCGATCTCGGCCGACGCCAACGGCGAGGGCGCGCGCAGCTACGGCGCCGAGGCGACCGCCACGCTGCGGCCGACGCGCGGCTTCACCGTGACCGCCACCGTCGCCTACAATCACTCGCGACTGCGCGGCGACACCGCCAACGGCGGCCGCGACGGCGACCAGCTGCCGTTCGCGCCGAGCTGGAACGCCAATGTCTCGGCCGAATATAGCTGGGACTGGGACGGCACGCGGCCCTATGTCGGCGCCGACGTGTCGACCGTGAGCGACCGCCAGGGCAATTTCGACGCGGCCTACCGCGACGTCTACGGGCGGCGCCTGAGCTTCGACGGCTATACGACCGCCAGCCTGCGCGCGGGCGTGTCGCTCGGCCGGTTCGACCTGTCGGTCTACGCGCGCAACGTCGGCGACTCGCGCGGGCTGGTCTCGGCGGGGACGTTCCAGACGCGTCCCAACGGCGGAATCGAGGTGAGCCCGATCCAGCCGCGCACGATCGGCGCGACGCTCGGGGTCGGGTTCTGACGGTGCGCGACGCTGTCGCTCCGGCCGCGGGCGCGGTGCACGCGCTGGCGGCGCCCTACCTGCTGTTTCTCGGCGACGCGACCGAGCCGGGATTCGCCAAGACCGCGCTGGGGCTGCGCGACTGGGCAGGCGACAAATGCCTCGCCGAGCACGCGCTGCCCGCCGCGACCGTCTCCACCGGGCTGCCGCGGATGACGCCCGCGGCCGCGGCCGCGGCGGGCGCGCGCTCGATGGTGATCGGTGTCGCCAACCAGGGCGGCGTGATCCCGGCGGCGTGGATGCCGGAGCTGGTCGCCGCGGCCGAGGCGGGACTCGACCTCGTCGCCGGGCTGCACACGCGGCTGGGCAACATGCCCACGCTGCGCGAGGCGGCGGCGCGCGCGGGCACGCGGCTGGTCGACGTGCGCGAGCCACCGCCCGCGCTACCGATCGCGACCGGCGCCAAGCGCGCCGGGCGGCGTCTGCTGACGGTCGGCACCGATTGCGCGCTCGGCAAGAAATATACCGCGCTCGCGATCGCGCGCGGGCTGCAGGCGCGCGGACAGGACGCGACCTTCCGCGCCAGCGGGCAGACCGGCATCATGATCGCGGGCGAGGGGATCGCGATCGACGCGGTGGTCGCCGACTTCGCCGCGGGCGCGGCCGAGCTGCTCAGCCCCGCCAACGCGCCGACCCACCTCGACGTGATCGAGGGGCAGGGCTCGCTGTTCCACCCTTCATACGCCGCGGTCTCGCTGGCGCTGCTCCACGGCAGCCAGCCCGACCTGTTCGTCGTCTGCCATCAGCCGATGCGCGCGCAGATCCTCGGCACGCCCGGCTATCGCGTGCCCTCTATCGAGGCGGTCATCGAGCAGACGATCGCGGTCGGGCGGCTGACCAATCAAGCGATCCGCTGCGCCGGTGTGAGCCTCAACACCGCCGGGATGATCGAGGAAGAAGCGCAGGCGGCGATCGCGCGCACCGCGGCGCGGCTGGGCCTGCCCGCGGCCGATCCGATCCGCGGCGGCCACGCCTTCGAGCGGCTGCTCGACGCATGCGCGGGCTGAGCCCCGCCGCGGCCGACCGCTTCCGGCGGTACGTGCTGCCCGGGCTCGCGTTCAAGGCGGTGGTGATCGGCGGCGGCTATGCCACCGGGCGCGAGCTCGCCGAATTCTTCCTGCCCGCGGGCGCCTGGGGCGGCGTGCTCGCGATGGCGCTGGCGACCTTGATCTGGGGCCTCGTCGCCGCGGCTACCTTCCGGCTCGCGCATGCGATCGGCGCGCGCGACTATCGCACCTTCTTCCAGGCGCTGCTGGGGCGCTATTGGGTGCTGTTCGAGGCCGCCTACGCCCTGTTCGTCGTGGTCGTGCTCGCGGTGTTCGGCGCCGCCGCGGGGGAGATCGGCGCGGCGACGCTGGGGCTGCCCCCGCTGGCGGGAACGCTGGCGCTGCTCGTCGGCATCACCGCCTGCGTCGCCTGGGGCAATGCCGGGGTCGAGCGCGTCTTCCTCTGGGTCTCGGTGCTGCTCTACGCTACTTACGCGCTGTTCCTGCTGCTCGCGCTGACGCGCACGAGCGACCGCATCGCCGATGCCTTCGCCGCGGCGGGGCCGCCCGCACCCGGCTGGGCGCTCGGCGGGCTGACCTATGCGGGCTACAACATCGTCGGCGCGGTGATCGTGCTGCCGGTGACACGCCACCTCCGCTCGGGCCGTGACGCGGTGATCGCGGGCGCGCTGGCGGCGCCGCTGGCGATGCTGCCCGCGCTGCTGTTCTTCGTCACCATGGCGGCCTTCCTGCCCGAGATCGCGGGGACGGTGCTGCCGTCGGACTATATCCTCACGCGGCTCGGCCACCCGCTGTTCCACCTCGGTTTCCAGCTGATGATCTTCGCCGCGCTGCTGGAGAGCGGCACCGGCGCGGTGCACGCGGTGAACGAGCGGGTCGCGCGCGCGCGTGGCCGCGCGACGCTGTCGCCCGCGGCGCGGGCGCTGCTCGCGCTGGCGCTGCTCGCGCCGTGCATGTTGCTAGCCGAGCGCGTCGGGCTCGTCGGGCTGATCGCGGGCGGTTACCGGCTGCTCGCGGCGCTGCTGATCCTGATCTACGTCGTGCCGCTGCTGCTGCTCACCCTGATGGGCCGCGGCGTACCGGCCGAGCCGGAGCCGATCGTATGAGATACGCCGCACCCGTGCTGCTCGCCGCGCTCGTCGCCGCGCCCGCGTCCGCCGCACCGCCCAAGGGCTTCGACGCGCGCGTGGAGCAGGTGATGAGCGCCTCGGGCACGCCGGGCATGGCGGTGGCGATCGTCGAGGACGGCAAGGTCACGCTCGCCAGGGGCTATGGCGTGCGGGGGCAGGGCGCGCCCGAACGCGTCGACGCGAGCACCGCCTTCCTGATCGGCTCGACCGCCAAGGCGATGACCGCCGCCGCGATCGCGACCCTGGTCGATGCGCACAAGCTCGACTGGGACGACCGCGTCGTCGACCATCTCCCCGGCTTCCAGATGTACGATGCCTGGGTGACGCGCGAGATGACGGTGCGCGACCTGCTGGTGCACCGCAGCGGGCTCGGGCTGGGCGCGGGCGACCTGCTGTACGTGCCCCGCGGCAGCTATGCGCGCGCGGAGATCGTGCGGCGGCTGCGCTACATACCGCCCGCGACCAGCTTCCGCAGCGGCTATGCCTATGACAACGTGCTCTACACCGTCGCGGGGCAGCTGATCGAGGCGGTGAGCGGGCAGACGTGGGAAGACTATGTCCGCGCGCACGTGCTCGCCCCCGCGGGCATGGTGGGTGCGACCGGCGAGCTGGCGACCTTCTGGGCGATGCCCAACCGCGCGCTGCCGCACGCGCGCTTCGGCGGCGCGGTGCGCGGCACCGGAGAGATGCGCGGGCTCGACGAGCACGACCAGCTGCCGCAGGCCGCCGCGCCCGCCGGGCTGATCGCGGCGAGCGCCACCGACATGGCGCGCTGGCTCCAGGTGCAGCTACGCGGCGGCGTCGCGGCGGACGGCACGCGCGTCTTCTCCGCCGCGGCGGGGCGGGAGATGTGGGCGCCCGTGACGCCGATCCCGATCACGCCGCTGCCCGAACCGGTCGCGGCGACCACGCCGACCTTCGACGCTTATGCACTCGGCTGGGAGGTGCGCGACTATCGCGGCGAGCGGATCGTATGGCACGCCGGCGGGCTGTTCGGCATGACCTCGGTGGTGGTGCTGATCCCCGCGCGCCACGTCGGCTTCGCGATCGAGCTCAACAGCGAGGAAGCCGCGCCGCGGCACGGGCTGATGTGGGAGCTGATCGACCATTATCTCGGGGCGAAGCGGCAGGACTGGCCCGCGCGCTTCACGCGGTATCGCGCGCAGCGGATCGCCACGGCCGAGACGGCGGTGCGCGCCGCCGCGGCCACGCCCGTCAAGGTCGGGCCGTCGCTGCCGCTGGCGCGCTACGCCGGGCGCTACGTCGACCGCTGGTACGGCCCGATCGAGGTCGGCGGCGACGCCGCCGGGCTGACGGTGCGCTTCGTGCCGACGCCGCGCATGGCGGGGCGGCTCGAGCATTATCAGTATGACACGTTCGTCGCGCGCTTCGACGATCCCGCGATCGAGCCCGCCTATCTGACGTTCGCGCTCGATGCCGCGGGCAAGGTGGCGCGGGTGACCGCGCAGCCGGTGTCGCCGATCGCCGACTTCAGCTTCGACTATGCCGACCTGCTGTTCGAGCCCGAGCCCGCGAGGTGAGACGATGACGATGAAGACGCTCCTGCTGGCGCTGCTCCCCGCTATGCTGGTCGCCGCGACGCCGGCGCAACGCCCGCCCGTCGCGCCGCCCGTGGCGCCTGGTGATGCCGCTCCGCCAGCGCCCGCCACGCCCGCGACGACGCCCCAGCTCACCGCCGCCGACGTCGGCGCCTGGCTCGACGGCTATATGCCCGCCGCGCTCCAGGCCGGGAAGATCGCGGGCGCGCAGGTGGCGGTCGTCAAGGACGGCGCGATCCTGTTCGAGAAGGGCTATGGCTATGCGGACGTCGCCGCCAAGACGCCGATGGACCCGCGCCGCTCGCTGATGCGGATCGGCTCAACCTCCAAGCTGCTCACCTGGACCGCGGTGATGCAACTGGTCGAGGCGGGCAAGATCGACCTCGACGCCGACGTCAATCGCTACCTCGATTTTCGCATCACGCCGCCCGGGCGCGCGGTGACGGTCAACGACCTGATGCAGCATCGCGGCGGCTTCGAGGAGGGGCTCAAGGACCTGCTCGCCAGCGATCCCAAGCTGCTCAAGACGACCGAGCGCTATCTCAAGGAGAATACCCGCCCGTTCCTGTTCAGGCCGGGCGAGGCGCCGGCCTATTCCAACTACGGCGTCGCGCTCGCGGGCTATATCGTCCAGCGCGTCTCGGGCGAGCCGTTCGAGGCCTATGTCGCGCGCCATATCACCGGCCCGCTGGGCATGGCGCACACCACCTTCGTCCAGCCGCTGCCGCCCGCGCTCGCGCCGCTCGCGGCGAAGGGGTACGACACCAGCGACGGCCCGCCGCACGCTTATGAGCTGGTCGGCACCGCGCCCGCGGGCAGCGTCGCCGCGACCGCGGACGACATGGCGCGCTTCATGCTCGCGCATCTCGGCGGCGGAAGCTACGGCGGCGCGCGGATCCTGCGCCCCGAGACCGTGGCGTTCATGCACCGCCCGCCGGCGCCGCCCGCCGCGGGCTTCGACACGATGGCGCACGGCTTCTTCTGGATGCAGCGCAACGGCACGACGGTGATCGGCCATGGCGGCGACACGATCGTCTTCCACACCGACCTCGCGCTGCTGCCCGAGAAGAACGTCGGCCTGTTCATGAGCTTCAGCAGCCGCGGCGAGCGCGACGCGGTCTATGGCGCGCGCGAGCGGCTGTTCGACCTGTTCATGGACCGCTACTTCCCGGCCAAGCCCGCGCCTCTGCCGCCCGCGATCGCCAGCGCCGCGGCGGACGCGCGCGCGCTGGCGGGGCATTACGAGAGTTCACGGCGCGTCGAGACCGGCTTCATCAGCCTGTTCTACCTGCTCCAGCAGGACGTGGTGAGCGCCAACGACGACGGCACGATCAGCGTCTCCTCGATCGAGGGCAAGCGCTTCCGCGAGATCGCCCCCGCCCTGTGGCGCGCCGTCGACGGCACGCGGCTGCTGCGCGTGACCGAGCTGCGCGGGCGGCGTACGCTCGTCGACAGCCAGAATCCGGTCGGCGTCCTCCAGGCAGTGCCCGCGGCGCGCAACTCGACGATCTTCCAGACCGTTGCGGGCGTGTCGCTGCTGGTGCTGCTGCTGACCGTGATCGCCTGGCCGGCGGGCTGGTGGATCCGGCGGCGCTACGCCGCACCGCCGCTGGCGAGCGGGCGCGCGGCGCGCGCGCGGCTGCTGGTGCGCGTCGCCGCGGTCGCCGACCTCCTCTATGTCGCGGGCTGGTACACGATCGTCGCCCCGATCCTGAGCCAGCAGGTCGACGCCTATAATGCCACGCTCGACGGCATGATCCGGCTGCTCCAGGTCGCCGCGCTGATCCCGATCGCGGCGGCGCTGATCGGCGTGTGGAACCTGGTGGAAGCGTTCCGTGGCGCCTTCGGCTGGGGTGTACGGCTGCGCGCCACGCTGGTGTCGCTGGCGTTCCTCGGGCTGCTGTGGGTCGCCGCGATGGCGCATCTGATCGGCTGGAGCCTCAACTACTGAGCGTGGCACTCTCCACCAGCACCAGCGCGCGCATCTTGGCGAGGAGCAGCTCTGCGACGCCGTCCTCGAGCCCGCTCACCGCGACGCCGATGCGATACGTGTCGCCGTCGCGCTCGACCGACGCCGCGTCGAAGGCGATCGCGCGCAGCGCCAGCAGGTTGAGCACGCGCAGCGGCAGGTCGGGCGAGGCCTCGCCGGCGACGAGGAAGTGGACGGTCATGCGGGTAGGCCTCGGTCGGATCGTTGGCGCGCAGGATGGCAGCGGCGCGGCGGAAAAGGTCTCCTCATCCGCACCGGAGACGCTAAGCTGGGGCATGATCCACCGGAAATATGTCGGATCGCGGCAGGAATGACCCCGCTCGACGAATATGAGCGCCGCATCCTGCGCGAGTTGCAGCGCGACGGGCAGCAGACTGTCGCCGAGATCGCCGCCAAGGTCGGCCTGTCCGCCTCGCCATGCTGGCGCCGCATCGACCGGCTCGAGCGCGAGGGCGTGATCCGCGGCCGCGTGGCGCTGGTGGATCGCCGCAAGGTCGGGCTCAGCGCGCATATCTTCGCGCAGGTGCGGCTCAACGCGCACGGCCGCGCCAATCTCGACGAGTTCGCCGACGCGATCCGGGGCTTCCCCGAGGTGCTCGACGCTTATGTGCTGATGGGCACCACCGACTTCATGCTGCGCATCGTCGCGCGCGACATCGACGCGTACGAGCGCTTCTTCTTCGACAAGCTGAGCCGGCTGCCCGGCGTGCAGGAGATCACCTCCACCGTCGCTTTGTCCGAGATCAAATCCACGTCCGAGCTGCCGATCTGACCCGAACCTTCCGAGGAGCCGCCATGAAGCGCCTGTTACCGCTCGCCGCCCTGCTACTCGCCCCGCTGCCGCTGGCAGGCGCCACCGCGCCGCCGCGCTACGACGTGGTGATCCGCGGCGGTACGATCTACGACGGCACGGGCGGTACGCCCTTCGTCGGCGACGTCGCGATCGCCGGCGACCGGATCGCGGCGATCGCGCCGCGCATCGCGGGGCGCGGCGCGACCGAGCTGGACGCGCGCGGCAAGGCGGTGTCACCCGGCTTCGTCAACATGCTCGCGCACCCGGAGGAGAGCCTGCTGGTCGACGGCCGCGCGCTGTCGGACCTCACGCAGGGTGTCACGCTGGAGGTGATGGGCGAGTTCTCGATGGGACCGCTCAGCGCGACGATGCGGCGCGACATGGTCAAGGAGCAGGGCGACATCCGCTTTCCCGTCAGCTGGACGACGCTGGGCGGCTATCTCGACGGGCTGTCGCGCCGCGCGATCGCGCCCAACGTCGCCTCCTTCGTCGGCGCGGGGACGGTGCGCGAGGCGGTGCTCGGCGCCGACGACGTCCAACCGACGCCGGCGCAGCTCGAGCAGATGCGCAGAATGGTCCGCGCCGCGATGGAGCAGGGCGCGCTCGGGCTGACCGACATGCTGATCTACACGCCCGCCACTTTCGCCAGGACGCCCGAGCTGATCGCGCTGGCCAAGGTGTCGGCCGCGTGCGGCGGGATCTACACCGTCCACATGCGCAGCGAGGGCGACCGGCTGGAGGAGGGCGTGGCGGAGACGATCGCGATCGCCGAGGCCTCTGGAGCGCCCGCCGAGATCTACCATTTCAAACAGGCCGGACGCGACAATTGGGGCAAGATCGACCGAGTCATCGTGACGATCGACGCGGCGCGCGCGCGCGGCGTGCGCGTCTCGGCCAACATGTACACCTATACCGCCGGCGCGACCGGGCTCGACGCGGCGATGCCGCCCTGGGTGCAGGCGGGCGGTCTCGACGCCTGGATCGCGCGGCTGAAGGATCCGGTGACGCGTGCCAAGGTCGCCGCCGCGATGCGCGAGCCGCACCCGAGCGACTGGGAGAATCTGCTCGCCGGCGCAGGCGCGGAGGGGACGCTGCTGCTCGGCTTCAAGAACCCGAAGCTCAAGCCGTTGGCGGGCAAGACGCTGGCCGCGGTGGCGCGCGAGCGCGGGAAGTCGGCCGAGGAGACCGCGATGGACCTTGTGGTCGAGGACGGCTCACGCGTCGGCATCGCCTATTTCCTGATGAGCGAGGACAATGTGCGCAAAGCCATCCGCCAGCCGTGGATGAGCTTCGGCTCGGACGAGGCCGCGCCCGCGCCCGAGGGTGTGTTCCTGCGTACGAAGGATCACCCGCGCGCCTACGGCAATTTCGCGCGGCTCCTCGGCCACTATGTCCGTGACACGCACGACCTGACGCTGGCCGAGGCGGTGCGGCGGCTGACCAGTTTGCCGGCCGACCATCTCGCGATCACGGACCGCGGTCGGCTGCGCGCCGGGCAGTTCGCCGACGTCGTGGTGTTCGACCCCGCGACGATCGCCGACCGTGCGACCTATGAGCAGCCGGCGCGATTGGCGACGGGTGTCAGCACCGTCTTGGTCAACGGACGGTTCGCGTTGCGCGACGGTCGACCGACGGGCGCCCACACCGGGCGCGTGGTGCGAGGCCGCGCCTACCGCATTGGTGGGGGAGGCGGTTGCCGCGCCGCGGCAGCGGACTGGCGATGGTATTAAGCTCGCGCTGGCGCGGTAAACACCGCCCGCGGAGCGCGCATAAGACGCCTCGAGGCGCTGCCCCGGTCACGGTCACCGACGTTCTTGGCGTCGCATGGGCATCGCGTCGATCGTCTCTTCGAGGAGGGTCGCGGAGATCGGGCGTGTCTGGCGGAGCTTGGTGCCACCGTCCTTGCCGACCAGGAGCGTCGAAAAGCCGTCTGGTGGAAGGCGAAAGCGTCTCCTCAGGCTTGCCGCTGCATCACGTGCGCCTGTCACCCGCTCGCCCACGACCTCGACCACCGTCACGTCGCGCTCCGCAGCCGCTTCTCTCCATCGTGCGATGATCCGTCGCTGTTGCTGAAGCTTTGGATCCTGCTCGTGGGAGGCGGCGACGAGCAGCACGCGCTGCTGCCACCGCATCGCCGCGATGCTGGAAGGAGCCGCTGCCGCCAGCGACAAGGCGATGAGCAGTTTGGATGCCATCATGTAACCGCAACGCGCTGGCGCTCATGACGTTTCGCCTGGCCGGGGAGGGACTCTTCGCGGCCGGATGGAGGACGTCAGACGGTCGCAGCCATATCGCTGGCCTCGATCGCGGCGCTGGCGTCACAGGCCGATCCGGGCGGTACGACACGACGCACCCGTGGCGCGGCCGGTGAAGGAGAAATCGGTCCGTCGGCGCGAGCGACGGAGCCGGCCGCAGCCGATGAGGCATGATCGCGGCTCAGCCGACATCCCGCGAAGGAGCGCCGGCCGGGAAGGCCGTCACGCGAAGCTTGGGCGCGCCATAGGGGATCAGGACGATCGTCCGAGCGTCGCCTGACGGTTCGACCGTCGCCGGTGGGGGCGCCGCCGCACCGTCGACGATGTCCCAGCCACTGACGGGCACCAACCGCGTCGACAGGACGACCGCGGGAGACCGTCGCGAGAACGGGACCGGTCCGACCGCGCGCTCGATCCGCTCGATCGAGGGGTCACCCGTCACGCCGAACGCCCAGCGACTTGCCGGACGAATCTCCCAGTCCGCCGTGAGCCCGCGCTGGCGCGCCTTGGTCCACTTCTCCTCGACCGGCAGCGCGAACACGAGCGCACCGTCCTCGAAGCTGGTCCAACCTTCCGGGGTCACCACGGCGCGCGGGCGGCTGGTGAAGGCGAGTTCGATGCGATCGCCGGCACGCCACTCGCGCTCGATGCGCACGAACCCCCCGTCGGGTCGCACGGACTGTGCTGCGCCGTTGACGAGGACGGTCGTCTGCTGGGACCAGCCCGGGACTCGCAGCCGGATCGGGAAGGTCAACGGTCGGGCGGGCTCCACCGCGATGTCGATGGCGTGGCGGAATGGATAGTCGGTCTCCTGCCGCAACGTGACGGGCACGTCACGCACCCGCGTCGCGACGGTGCAGGGCGCGTAGAGCGTCGCCGCCAGTCCGCTATCGGCCGAGGCCATCCACAGGTGCGTCGTCAGCTTGGGCCAGCCCTGGTGAAAGTTGGCGGTGCAGCAGCCGAAATGCGGCTCCAGCCCGAACATGTTCGATTCCGGCCCGTTGGTCGTCCACGGTCCGGGACCGTGGACGCATTGCACCTGATTCGGCTGCTGGTCGTATTGGTGCGCCCACATGTCGTCGGTGAAGGTGGCGGGCAGCGCATTATAGGCCAGCCGCTCGATTCGGTCGGCCAAGCCCGCGTCGCCGGTGATCGCCAGCGATTGCTCGAGCGAGTACATCGCCTCGACGATCGCGCACAGCTCGACGCCTTGGCTGGGACTGCGCCCGGCGAGATGCTCGTCGGCCGAGTAGATACCGATCGGCAGCCCGTGGTAGCGGTCGAGCGCGCCGAGCTGGCGCTGGATCGCGGCGCGATCCGCCGCGTCGCCGGATACCACCGACCAGACCGGCGAGACCTTGAGCGCCTGCGCGTTGTTGACGCCGTGGACCGACAATGCCGGGTCCTTGAGCCCCTCGGGCACCTCGCCGGGGATGTCGGGCTTGTCGAGCCCGATCGCCTGTTTGCTGGTCTTGGTGCGATAAGGGTAGTCGGCGAACAGCCCTTGCCAGTCATAACCCTGCCGCTTGAGCAGCGCTGCGAGCTCCAGCAGCGAGGCATCGCCGGTGCGATTGTACAGCCAGATCACCGAGACGACCTGGTCCTGCCAGCGGAACTTGCCCCAGTCCTTCAGCGGGCGTGCGGGCAGCGCCTCGAGCTGGTGCGCGAAATAGGCGGTCATCAGCCGGAGCACGCGCGGGTCGCCGGTGAGCTCGTGATATTGCGTCAGCACCTTGAGCATCACCATGCGCGGCCACCAATCGTCGTTGCTGGCGGGGCCGAACATGCCGTCGGGGCGCTGGCTCGCCAGCGTCCACTCGACGAAGCGCTGCGCCTTGGCCTTGAGGGCGGGGTCGTCGAGCTGCCACGCCAGCGGCAGCAGCCCGTCGACGAAATAGGGGCCCCGCTCCCAGCTCTCGCCGGTGCCGCCGAGCCAGCCGCTGTTGGCGCCGACGTCGGGCCAGGTCTCGTCGAGCCGCCCGCCCATGCCGCGCGCCTGGATCTCGAGCTGGCGGCGCAGCCAGCCAGCCGGGCGGATCGCACCGGTGGGCAGCGGCTGGAACGGCTGCGGCGCGAGCGGCGCGCGATTCTGCGTCAGCGGCGCGGCGCCGGGCGCGGCCTTCGGTGCGGCGTGGAGCGGGGCAACCTTCGCGATGCCGGCGAGCGCCGCGCTGGCGGTGGTGGCGCGGAGCAGGGCGCGGCGGCTGATCGAATAGGCCATGTTGTCCTCCTCGTTATCCGGCTTACTTCGCGGCGCGCGCGGCCCATTTGCGCCACAGCGCCGGGTCGTCGAGCATCTTGATGTACACGCCGCCCACGACCGCGCGCGCCTGGAAGCCGACCTGCGCGCCGTCGGTCGTCTCGTACCAGTCGCTCAGCGGCACGCGCGTGGGCGTCTCCTGCATGTAGCGGTGGAGCGGCTCGACCAAAGCCGCGAAGGTGGCACGGTCGTCGGCCAGCGTCGCACTCCAGGTGATCCAGTCGAGCTTGGTATAGGTCTTGCGACTGTCGAGCGGCAGGCCGTACTTGCCCTGGTGGCGCTGGTAGAAGGCCAGCTCGCTGCGCCGGAGCGACGCTGGGAACAGCCCGCGGCCCAGCACCTTGTCCCACACGAGATTGTACTTCTGGCTCCACGTGCCGGGCTGGTCGAAGGCGAGCCTGGTATGGTCGCCGTCCTGCGCCATCACCTGCCAGCGCGCCGCCATCTGCTTGGCGGTGGTGCGATAGCGCGCCGCGTCCTGCTTCTTGCCGAGCAGCCGGGCCAGTTCGGCATAAGCGTCGAGCGCGCTGATCGCCTTGATCGACAGGTTGGTGTTGTGCGCGAGATGCCCGGCGAAATCGTCGGTGCTGAGCTGGTTCTCGGGGTCGAGCCCCTTGTCGCGGAGGAACTCGGCCCATCTCGTCAGCAGCGGCCAGTAGCGCTCGGCGAAAGCGGCGTTGCCCTGCACCTTGGCGAGCGCGCCGATCATCAGCAGCATGTTGCCGCTCTCCTCGACCGGCATCTGATCGTCCTCGCTGCGCTCGCCGCCGCCATAGACCTGCCCGTCGGCCTGGGGGTAGGTGCCGATGTCGTGCGGCGCGAACGGGAAGCGCCAGCGCGGCATGCTGGCATAGTCGAGGATCGGGCGCAGCTGCGCCTCGAGCAGGCGCGGGTTGAGCAGCAGGTAGAAGGGCGAGGTGGGGTAGGTGATGTCCACCGTCGCGATACAGCCGTTGCTGAAATTCTCCTTGGAGAAATAGAGCGGCGTGCCGTCGATGTCGGCGACCAGTTTGTGCGCCGCGAGGGTCTGGCGATAGGCGAGCACCGCCAGCTCGGCATAGCCGCGGCCGCCGGCCCGCTCGAGATCGGCGGTGAGCTCACGGTCGAAGGCGGCGGCGCGCTCGCGCAGCGCCGGCTCGTCGCGCTCGGCGACCTGGAGCAGCTGCGCCATCGTCATGCCGTCGCGGCGCCAGTAGGCGGGAAGGCGGCGCTTGAAATATTCGATCGAGTCGATGTCGTCATAGGCGAGCATCGCGCGCCGCGTCACCGGCTCGGCGGCGACGCTGCCGAGATCGAAGCGCGCCGCCAGCAGCGGTCGGTTCTGGTGCGCCAACCGCGGCATGGCGAGATCGTCGGGCACCGGCGCGGTGCCGTCGCGGAAGGCGGCGCGCTCGCCCTCGCCGATCGTCGCGGTGGTGGTGCCTGGCTGCTGCGGCACCGCCAGCTGCGCCCAGCCCCAGTCGATCCGCACGTTGTCGCCGACCTTCTGGAGCACCTGCTGCGACGTCGTGCCGACGCGCATCACGTTCATGTCGCCGACGCGGCTGCTGCCCCACACGACCTGCTGCTGGTCGTCGTTGACCGCGAGCTGCGCGCTGGCGTCGACATAGACCTGCACCGCGTGCGCGCGCCCGTCGGTGGAGCGCACGGTCCAGCTGAGATAGGTGACCGGGCGCGAGACCAGGTCGAGGTCGTCGGGCAGCGCGGGCGAGAGGAAGGTGGCGGTGAGCCGCACCCCCCCGCCGTCGAAGTCGTAGCTGGTGCGCGTCGGCGTCAGCTCGCGCGACACCTGCGTCATCGTGTCGCCGCGCCCGCCGCCCATGAAGCGCAGCGCCTTGCCGTCGACGCGGACCCAGCCGCTGACCTGCTGCTCGCTGCCGGTCCAGTGCCGCGTCGGCGCGTCGTTGAGCCGGTCGGTCAGGCTCCACAGGCTGAAGTAGGGGTCGTGCGCGACCAGCGGCGTGGCGGGCGTGCGCACGGTGACCGGTGCCTGCGCGCGGAGCGGCGCGGTGAGCGGCAGCGCGACGAGACAGGCGAGCGTGAGCGCGCGGGCGGCGAGACGGGTAGCGGGCATCCTGGCTCCTGCGTGAGGGTAAGGCGACGACATCAGAACCGGAAGCGCGCGCCGAGCGAGAAGGTGCGCGCCTCGTAGCGGATGTCGCGCGGGTAGCTCTGCGTGTCGCTGAAGTTGCGGACGTTCTGGAACGGCACCCCGGTCAGGTTGGTGGCGTCGAAGGTGAAGGTCAGGAACTCGACTGGGGTGAAGGCGGCGGAGAAGTCGAGCCGCGCCGTGGCGCGCGTGTACTCGCCGGCGACGGCCGACTCGCTCTCGGTGTTGTTGTAGAAGTTCACCCAGTCAGTACGGTAATTATAGGCCAGTCGCGCCGATACCGAGCCCTTCTCGTAGAGCAGGTTGGCGTTGTAGGTCCATTTCGAGGTGTTGGGCACGCGCACCAGCCGGCCCTGCTCGCCCAGCACCGTCGGCAGCGCCTGTTTGCCGTCGAGATAGGTGCCGTTGAGCTGAGTGCCGAAGCCGCTCAGCACGCCGGGCAGGAAATCGAAGAAGGTGGTGAAGGCCAGCTCGACACCCTGGATCCGGCCCTCGCCGGCGTTCTCGGGCCGCGTCACCCGGATGTTGCCGAAGCCGGGGACCTGCTGGAACACCGTGTAGTTGCTGATGAAGCCCTTGAGGTCGCGGCGGAACACCGCGCCGGTCAGCGATCCGGTGCGGCTGAAATACCATTCCAGCGAGGCGTCGTAGTTCTTCGACTGGATCGGCTCGAGGTCGATGTTGCCGCTGCTGCCATTGTAGTCGCCCAGGTTCACCGAGTCGCGCTGGAGCACGAAGGCCGGGTTGCTCTGGCCGAAGGTGGGGCGCGTGCGCGTCTCCGTGGCGGAGGCGCGGAACTGGAGCTGGTCGGTCAAACGCGCGCGCAGGCTGACGTTGGGCAGCACGTCGACGTAGTTCTTACGGTCGTCGGTGATGCGGACGTCGCCGTCGACCGACCCGAGCCCGACCGTCTGGATGGTGGTGTTGACGACGCGCGCGCCGACCACGCCGTCGAGCGGAAGGCCGCCGAGCTCGAACGCGTAATGAAGCTGGCCGTAGAAGGCATAGGATTTCTCGTCCGCGGCGAACTGCGTGGTATAGGGCGGCAGCGCCGGGTCCCATAACTCCGGCTGCTGGTCGGCATTGCCGAGGTTGCTGATCCGCAGCCGATCCTGCGCGAAGGCGCGGAGCGCCTCGATATTGTCGAAGACGTCATGGCCGCTTGGCGCGTACCATTGCCGCGTCGGCTGCGCGTCGCTGCCGCGGAAACCCTCCTTCACCAATCCGCCCATCCCGATCGGCGCGGCGGTCAGCGGCACCCGCTGGGCACGGATGTTGGCGTAGCGCGTGCCATCGGCGAAGGTGCTCTTGCGCGTGGTGTAGCGCGTGCCGAACTGGAGCTTGTCGATCCCGTCGAGATCGAAATCCAGCTCCAGATCGTTGCGCCACTGCCAGCCCGAGCCGCGTCCCTCGCGACGCCGGTCGAAGATCCCGCGGATGACATAATTGCCGGGGTCGGTGAGGTCAAAGCCGGGCAGCGCGAACTCGACGCCACCATAGTCGCGGTCGATGTCGAAGCTGATGTCGGCGGTCGCCGGATCGCGCGCGGCGAAATCGAAGCCGTAGTCGGTGAAGTAGTTGCGCGTGTCGGTATAAGCGAGGTCGGTGCTGAACTTGGCGTGTTCGCCCTTGATGCTGCCACCGCCGGCGAACTGATAGGTGTTGGTGGTACTGTGCGGCACGCCGCGGAACAGGTCGGTGCCGATCGATCCCTCGCCACCCGAGCGGGTGAGGCTCTTCACCTTGCCCGGATCGTTCTCGTCCAGCACGACGTTGCTGAAGATGGGATTGCCATTGCGCAGCCGGATCGCGAGCTCGCTATTCTCCTCCCGGCCGCGATAGCCCTGGTACAGGCCTTCCAGGTACAGCTCGACGTTGGCGGCCGGGCGCCATTGCAGCGAGCCGTTCACCGACGGCCGCCAGCGCTTGCCGTTGTTGTAGAAGATGCCGACCGACTCCGGGATCTTGAAATCGCGGCCCACGCCGGGCGTGGTGATCACCTGTCCGTCGACCGGCGTGTCGACGTCGCCGCTGTCCCAGCGCGCCGAGGTGAGATAATTGGTCTGCGTGTAGGAGAGGTTGATCAGCGCGCCGATCTCGCCGATCGGCGTGTCGAAGCGGTCGGTGACCAACAGGCTGCCCTGCGGATCGACCTTTCGCGCCTGGTCGCCGTAGATACCGCGGATCGAGCCAGCGATCTCGAACCCGTCGAAGTCGAACGGCCGGCGCGAGCGCACGTTGACCAGCCCCGCGATGCCGCCCTCGACCAGGTCGGCGGTGGTCGACTTGTAGACCTCCAGCCCGGCGAGCGAGGCGGCAGGAAAGTCCTGGAACGCCACCTGGCGGCCCTCGGCGGTGTAGAGCTCGCGGCCGTTGAAGGTGGTGGTGACGTCGGGCAGGCCGCGCACCGAGACGCCGTTGGCCTCGTCCTGCGAGCGCGACACCTGCACGCCGGTGATCCGCGCCAGCGCCTCGGCGGCGTTGTTGTCGGGCAGCTTGCCGATATCCTCCGCGACCACCGCGTCGAGGATCTGATCGGAGTCGCGCTTGAGCGCCTGCGCGCCCTGAACGCTGCGGCGAAGTCCGGTGACGACGATATCCTCCTCGCCGACGCCGGGCGCTGCGCTCGCCTCCACGTCGGTCATGACGGTGCTGCCGGACGGCATAGCGTCGGCGTCCTGCGGTGTGGCGGCCCTGTCCTGCGCCATCGCGAGCGGTGTCCAGCTTAGCGCGCACGCGACCGCGAGCACGGACGCCGAGTCCCTGATTGTCATGGTAGCCCTCTCCCGTGACCGCTTTTTCAACGGCTTGCGAGTAGAGCTACTGCCGCCTCACTATAAAAGAAAGCATATAATCAGATAATCTGGAAGCGTTATCAGGAGCTAAGGTGCATGCTGTTGCGCCACCTTCCCACCCAACAGGCGGACGAGCGCCGCGGCGACCGCGGCATGTCCCGCGGCGGTCGGATGCCACGACGCCGCTGTCTCCGAGTGGCCGACGGCATAGGGTTCGGCTGAACAGGAATCATGGCCGCGCGACAGCGCGCCGGCGCGCAGCAGCGTCGCCCGCTCGCGCCGCGCCACCGCGGCGGTGAGCCGCGCGAGGTGGCGGAAGGTCGCGTGCGCTCGCGCCAGCCCCGCCGCGTCGTAGGGGACGGAGGCGCAGGGCTGCGCCGGCAGCATGTCGAGATAGTCCACGAACACCAGCCGTGCGCGCGGTGACCGGCGTCGCACCGCGCGCGCGACCCGCGTGAGATTGCGTTCCAGCCGAGCCCATTCTGCCGCGGTCGGCGCGGGTGGACGGCCGCAGACCGCTGCGGTGCCGTCACGCGGCGGTGCGCACTCGGCGCGGGCGAGATCGCCGACGAGATGCACGTCATTGCCCCCGATCGTCACCGTCACCAGCCGGGTCGCGTGGGTGAGATGGTCGAGTTGGGCGGGCAGCTCGTCCCAGGCGCTGAGCAGATGCTCGGTCGTGGCGCCGCCGCAGCTCGCGTCGACGAGGTGGAGGTGGAGCCCCGCCGCGACCAGCCGGGGATAGCTGTTGACCGTCTGGCCACAGCGCGCCGGCGTGGACGGGGCGAGCGGGCCGGCGCGCGCGCCCGCCGCATAGGAACTGCCGAGCGCCACATAGGTCGATCCCGGCGGCACGGGCGCGGGGGACGCCGGCACCGCTGCCGCAGCGGCGAGCGCGAGCAGCGCGACGGCGCCGCGCATCAGTACAGCAGCGCCCAGTCGGCCGGGCGCCACGCCGACACCGCCTCCACCTGCACCAGCGCGGCGGTGTCGATCAGCTCGGCGCGGCGGCCGGCGAAGTGGACGAGCCCGGCGGCATTGCGGCGGCGCCGCCACATGCGGTCGGCGTAGCCGCGCATCGCGTCGAGGTCGCGGCGGTCGTGGGTCGCGTCGGCGAGCAGCAGCAGGTTCTTGAAGTAGATCGCGTTGAAGGGCGGCGGCTGGTCGTCGACCTGCTCGCCCACGACGAGCCGGGCGCGGCTCGCCGCGGCGATGCGGCGTGCCTCGGCGAGATAGCGCGCCTCGCCGGTGGCGCGCCACAGCAGCACGTTGACCCCGACCGGGACGCCCTGGTTGTAGCTCCACACGCGCGGCTCGATCGTGCCGTCGCGCTTGATATGGTCGGCGTAGAGGCCATCGCGGCGCTGCAGCGTCGCGTTGGTCCAGCGATAATAGCGCATCGCGTCGTCGAGATAGGCGCGCTCGCGCGTGATCAAGTACAGGCGGACGCCGAGCTCGGCGGCGGGCATGTTCGACACCGTGTTCCGGTCGCCATTGTCGCTTTTCTGCGTCCACATCACGCCGCCGGGCGAGGGCAGCCCCTTCTCCTCGGACCAGCCCGAGCGCACCAGCGCGAAGATCGCGCGCGCGCGGCGCAGCGACTCGGCGTCGCGGCGGAACAGGTGGTGCTGCACCTCGGCGAGACCGACCCACTCATTGTCATCGTAGTAGAGATCGTCGCCGCGGCCGAGCGGCGCGACCACCTTGGCGAGATGGCCAGCGACGCCCGTGGTCGAGGTCGGCGACCAGTAACGCTGCTGCGCCGCGCGCACCTTCGTCAGCGCCGGCGCGAAGCGACGCCCGGCGGCGCCGGGCATCATCGCGAGATCGAGCAGCGCGACATGCGCCTGCGAGAAGGGCCATTCGGTCGAGTAAGGCTCGTCGTCCGCGCGCGGCGGATGGTACTCGCGGTAGAGCCCGGTGCCGTCGCCGACCGCGAAGGCCTTCTCCAGCGCCGCGTGCCAGGCGAGCGCGCGCGCGCCGGGGACGGGGGCAGGAGCAGCGGTAGAGGCGGTCGCCGCCGCCCCGCGCGCGCCGGCGAGCGCCAGCGCGCCGCCGACGACCGCGCGGCGCGTGGGATGCGCCGCCATCAGAAGCGGAACCGCGCGCCGAGCGCGAAGACGCGGCTCTCGTAGCGGACGTCGCGCGGGTAGCTCGCGTTGGCCAGCCCCGGCACCGCGCGCAGCGCACGATAGGGCGAGCCGGTGATGTTGCTGACGTCGAAGGTCAGCGTCACCGCCTCGATCGCGGCGACCGAGAGCGAGAAGTCGAGCCGCTCGATCGGCCGGTTGAACTCGGCGCCGATGAGCTGGCCGGCATTGTCCGTGGCGAAGAAGTTGGTCACGCGCGAGCGCCAGTTATACGCCAGCCGCGCCGACACCGGCCCCTTCTCGTAGATACCGACCGCGTTGTAGCTCCACTTCGACACGCCGGGGATGTCGCTGTCCTGCCCGGCGACGCCGAGCGAGACGGGCAGCGCCTGCGACGCGTCGATATAGGTGGCGTTGAGCTGGGTGCCGAAGCCGCTCAGCACGCCGGGCAGGAAGTCGAAGAAGGTCTGGAACGCGACCTCGGCGCCCTGCAACCGGCCCTTGCCGCCGTTCTCAGGGCGGTTGACCGTCACGAGCGTGGGATAGCCGAGGTCGACCTGGCTGTTGAGGTTGGTGATGAAGCCCTGCACGTCGCGGCGGAAGATCGCGCCGGTCAGCGAGCCGGCCTTGGAGAAATACCATTCCAGCGAGGCATCGTAGTTGGTCGACAGGATCGGTTGCAGGTTGATGTTGCCGCTGTTGCCGGTGATCGGCGTCACGCCGGGGCTGCCGATCGTCACCGCCGGGTTGAGCTGGTTATATTCGGGCCGGGTGCGTGTCTCGGTCGCCGAGAGGCGAAGCTGGAGCTGGTCGGTGAACTTGGCGCGGAACGAGGCGCTGGGGAGCACGTCGACGTAGTTCTGTCGCGAGGTGGTGGTTTGAAGCTCACCGCCGACCAGCGCGTTGCCGGTCAGCTGCGCCTTGGTGTTGACGATCCGCGCGCCGACCACGCCGTCGACCGGCACGCCGCCGACGTCGAAGCCGTAGTGGAACTGGCCGTAGAAAGCGTAGGATTTCTCCAGCGCGTCGAGCCGTTCGTTCTGCACATAGGCGGGGATGTCGGAGTCCCACGCGCCGCGCTCGGTCAGCGCGGCGGGGGTGCCGATCTGCTCCAGCCCGCTGCGTGCGAGATCGCGCAGCGCCTCGATATTGTCGACGATGCCCGCGCGCGTCGGTGCATACCATTGGCTCAGCCCGGGCGCCTGGCCGCCGCGGAAGCCGCGGTCGATCGGCGTGCCGGTGTCGCCGCCGGGGATGTCGGAGAGGCGCAGGCCGAGCGGGCGCAGCGTGGCGTAGCGGCCGCCGCTCTGCAGCCGCGCGTCGCGGTCGGTCAGGCGGAAGCCGACGTCGAGCTGGGTGATCACGGGCAGCTCGGTGTCGAGCTTTAGGTCGACGCGCCACTGGACGCCCTTGCCCGTCGCCAGCGAGCGGCGGTCGTAGATGCCGCGCAGGATGTAACTGTTGGGATCGTTGGCGGCGAAGCCCGGCAGGCCGAACTGCGCGCCGCCGTCCTGCCCGCCGATGTCGAACACGAGGTTGGCGGACTGCGCGGTCGCGGGCGCGAAGTCGACGTTGTAGTCGGTATATTCGGCCTTGGAGTCGGTATAGGCGAAGTCGGTCGTCAGCGTCGCGCGGCCGGTCTTCCACGATCCGCCGATCGCGCCCTGATAGGCGTTGGTGCGCCCCGCGCGCGTGCTGCGCGAGAAGTCGATGCCGCGGCCGTTGGCGAAATCGGGCGTGACGGTGACGCTCTCGAGCGTGCCGGGCTCGGCGGCGTTGCGCACGATGTTGGTCAGCGCCGGGTTGTTGTTGACGAGGTCGAAGCCGGCGAAATCGTTGGCCACGTCGGTGCGCGCGCCCTGGAACAGCCCGTCGACGTAGAACTCCAGGTTGGGCGCGGGGCGCCACTGGAGCGTGCCGTTGACCGACGGGCGCCAGCGCTTGCCGCGGTCGTAATAGACGCCGGCGGTCTCGGGCAGGACGAAGTCGCGCGCGCCGTCGACCGGCTGGTTCGCGCCGGGGCTGACGATGTTGCCGTTGATGTAGCGCGACGAGGTCAGATAGTGGAGCTGGGTGTAGGACACGTTCACCAGCGCGCCCAGCTCGCCGATCGGCGTGTCCCAGCGGTCGGTCACGAGCACGTTGAAGTTCGGGTCGTACTTGCGTGCCTGGTCGCCGTAGGTGCCGCGCACCGCGCCCGCGATCTGGAAGCCGTCGAAGTCGAACGGGCGGCGCGAGCGCACGTTGATGAGGCCGGCGATGCCGCCCTCGATCAAGTCGGCGCTGGTGGTCTTGTACACCTCCAGCCCGGCGAGCGCGCCCGCGGGGAAGTCCTGCAGCGCGACGTTGCGCAGCTCGGCGGTGAACATCTCGCGGCCGTTGTAGGTGGTGGTCAGGTTGGGCAGGCCGCGCACCTGCACACCGCCGGCCTCGTCGCTGCTGCGGTTGACCTGCACGCCGGTGATCCGCGCCAGCGCCTCGGAGGCGTTGTTGTCGGGCAGCTTGCCGATGTCCTCGGCCACCACCGCGTCGACGATCTGGTCGGAGTCGCGCTTGAGCGCCTGCGCGGTCTGGAGGCTGCGGCGCAGGCCAGTGACGACGATGTCGTCCGAGCCCGGCGCCGCGGCGACCGCGCCGTCCGCCGCGGCCGGCGGCCCTGCCTCGGCGGGTGCCTCGCCCTGCGGCGCGGCGGGCGGCGCGTCCTGCGCCACCGCCGCGTCGGGCCACAGCGAGGCGGCGGCGAGCGCGAGCGCGGACGTCCGCGCGAGCTGGTTCAACTGGATCATGGTCACTCTCCCCTGCGTTCTTGTCGTTGCTGTCGTCTCACCGGTCGGTCGGGCGCACCCAGGCGCGCATCACCGCGCAGGCCGCACCCGGCGGCCCGAGCGAGCGCAGCCGATAGCGGCCGAGCGCTGCCGGGATGACGAAGGTCTCGGCGTAGTGGACCTCGAAGGGCGCGAAGGCGCCATCCGGGCTCTCCACCATCGCCGCCGTGCCGGCGACGAGGTTGAGGACGTTGAGCGTGCCCGCGGTGTCGAGCGCGACGCTCGTCTCGAACCAGGCGCGCTCGGTCTCGATGAACTCGAGCGGGTGCAGCCCGGTGCGCTCGCGGCGCCAGTCGCTCCCGCTGGCGACGGGCGTGAACCGGTTGACCAGCTCGGTCCGCGTCACCGTCTCGCGGCGTGTCCAGTCGATATTGGCGAGGCCGTGCTCAAGGTGGATCGGGCGCGGACGACCGTCGAGCCCGAGCCGTCCCCAGTCCCACAGCTTGAAGGTGAAGATGTACGGCGTGGCGCTGATCTCGAGCACCATCGCGTCGCACCCGGAGCAGTGGATCGTGCCGGCCGGGATGAGGAAATGATCGTGCGCGCGCGCCGGCAGGCGGTTCACCAGCGCGTCGACGTCGGGCGGTGGGCCGCCCGCCTGCGCTGCGGTGAGCGCGGCGGCGACAGCGGCGGGCTCGGCCGCGTCGGTGAGCCCGAGATAGACGCACGCGTCCGCGCCGGCATCGAGCAGATAATAGCTCTCGTCCTGGGTGTAGGGCAGGCCGAAGGCGGCACGCGCATAGTCGGCGCGCGGGTGGACCTGGAGCGAGAGGTTGCCGCCTTCCATCGTGTCGAGCAGGTCGAAGCGGATCGGGAATTCGGCGCCGAAGCGCGCGATGACGTCGCCGCCGAGCAGCGCGTCGGGGCGGAGCCGCACGAGGTCGAGCGCGGGGAGCTCGAACGCCTCCTCGCCGAAGCCGAGCAGCAGGCTGTTCTCCTCGGGCACGCAGTCGAAGCACCAGGCGTAATTGGGCGGGCCCTCGGGCAGGTCGAAGGTGCGCCGCACCCACTGCCCGCCCCACGGCCCGGCATCGAAGAAGGGCACGACGCGGAACGGGCGCGCGGCGACGGCGTCGAGCGCGCGGTGGTAGGTGTCGCCAGCGATCATCCGCGGCACCGGTCCGTTCGCCTCGATAACGAAGTCGGCCCCGGGCAGCAGCGCGTATTTGACCGCGTCGCCGACGCGCCAGTCGACGAAGAAGGCGCGGCGGTACAGCTCTGCCGCTCGCGCGGCGCGGTCGCTGCCACCCAGGTTGGCGATCTCGCCGCGGCGCTGGCGCTGCTGGAGCTCCCAGCGCGCCATGGCGACATAGACCAGCCGGTCGGGCGCGCGCAGGACGGTCGCGGCGCCCGGCCCGACGAGCACCGTGCGGCGACCCGGCGCGCGCCCCGCGCGCCACGCCGCGACCTTCGTCTCGTCGAGGAAGTCGTGGATGCCGATCGCGGAAAAGCGCGCGAACACCGGGTCGTCGCCGAGCAACGCGTCGATCTCGGCGTCGAGCACCTCGGGATCGCGGAACAGCGCGGTGGTGTCGACCACCTCGGCGTCGGGCCAGGCGTCGCGCAGCACCGCGACGATCGAAGCGACCGGCGCGCCGGGATAGCATTCGACGCAGAGGTCCAGCGCGGTGGCGAGGTGCGGCAGGATCGCGTCCCACCCGACCAGACAGGCGTCCGCCGCGTCGTCGACCCGGACGACGGGCCGCTTGTCATAGTTGGTCACGATCGCTCTCCCATAGCGGCGTGGCGGCGAGCAGCGCGGCGTCGGCGCCGAGCGCGCCGCGCAGCACCAGCGGCGGCTCACCCAGGCACCAGGCGTGGCGGCGCACGTGCGCCTGGATGAAGGGCACCACCTCCTCCGCCGCGGCGACCCCGCCGGTGACCAGCACGCGCGTCGCGTCATAGGCGTGGACGAGGTTGAGCGCGGCGGCGGCCCAGGCGGCGAGACAGGCGGCGCGCACCGCGCGCGCGCCCGCGTCGCCGTCGCGCGCGAGGTCGAACACCGCCTTGAGGTCGGGCGCGGCGAGGTCGTGCAGCGCGCCGCGCCCCGGCAATGCCGCGATCAGCCGCGGCAGCGCCCAGCTCGATGCCAGCGCCTCGGCGCAGCCCAGGTTGCCGCACAGGCAGGTCGGCCCGTCGATCTCGACGGTGAGATGGCCGCCGAGCACCGACGCCTGGCCGCTGCGGCCGCGCACCATCGCGCCCCGCATCAGAGCGGCCGAGCCGATCCCGGTGCCGAGGCTGAGCAGCACCGCGTCGTCGACGCCGCGCAGCGCGCCGAAGCGGTGCTCGCCGAGCAGCGCCATGCGCCCGTCGACCTCGAGCCGCAGGGCGAGGCCGAGCCGCTCGCGCGCCCAGCCGGTGAAGTCGAAGCCGACCGCGTCCTCGAACTTGCCCGCCGGCGTCGAGGCGACGCGGCCCGATCGCGGGTCGACCAGGCCGGGGAAGGCGATCGACACACCGGCCACGGGCTCCCTCCCGCGCAGGATCGCGAGATGCGCCTCCAGTCCCGGCATCACCGCCGCCAGCGAGGTCGGGGCGGCGAACCGGATCTCGCGCCGATTCTCCACGATGCCGCCGCGAACGCGCGCGCAGGCGACGTGCGAGCCGCCGACGTCGACCGCGAGATAGGCGGTCATCGTGCCGGCTCCGGACCGCCGCGCATCTGCCGCTCGATCTGCTCGAGCGAGGCACCGCGCGTCTCGGGGAACCAGCGGTACACCAGCACGCACTGTGCCGCCATGCACGCCGCGAGGAACAGGAACGGCGCGGCGGGCGAGGCGGCGGCGGCGACCGGGAAGATCGCGGCGACCAGCGCGTCGACCAGCCAGATCGTGCCCGCGCCCAGCGCCTGGCCCGCGGCGCGCGCGTGCGCCGGAAAGATCTCGCTGAGATAGACCCAGATCACCGCGCCCTGCGAGGTGGCGAAGGCGGCGATGAAGCCGACCAGCACTGCCAGCATCAGCGCGCGCGGCAGGAGGCCGAGCATGATCGCGGTCGCGGCGCACAGCAGCACCGCCATCGCGGCGCCGCCGGCGAGAAGGAGCGGCCGCCGGCCGAGCCGGTCGATCAGCGCCATGCCGACCAGCGTGAAGACGAGATTGGCCGCACCAACCGCGATCGCCTGCAGATCGCCGGAGACCTGGCGGAACCCGGCGGCCGCGAAGATATCGTTGAGATAATAGAGGATGGCGTTGATGCCGGTGAGCTGGTTGAGCGCGCCCAGCACGATCGCGAGGATCATCGGCCGCGGCGCCTCGCGCCACAGCGACGCCAGCGACACCGCGCGCGGGGGCACGGCAGGGGTCAGGTCGACCGTCTCATCGCCGTGGAGCAGCAGCGTCGCCGCGGCGGCCTCATCGCGGCGGCCGCGCAGCATCAGCCAGCGCGGGCTGTCGGGCACCGCGACGAGCAGCAGCTGGAACAGCGCGGCGGGCAGCGCGGTCAGGCCGAGCTTCCACCGCCACGCCGCCGCGGCGTCCGCCAGCAGCACCCCGACCGCGGCGTTGCTGGCATAGGCGATCAGGATCCCGGTGACGATGCTGACCTGGAAGCTGCCGACGATCGCGCCGCGCCGCGCGGGCGGCGCCACCTCGGCGAGATAGACCGGCGCGAGCACCGAGG
Organism: Sphingomonas yunnanensis; assembly: GCF_019898765.1. Lineage (GTDB taxonomy): Bacteria > Pseudomonadota > Alphaproteobacteria > Sphingomonadales > Sphingomonadaceae > Sphingomonas > Sphingomonas yunnanensis. Next base: position 276,459 of record NZ_JAIOKB010000003.1, read on the forward strand.
AGGCGCCGATCGCGACTCCGGCCATGACGCGGAACAGGAGCAGCGCGCCCCAGCTCCACGCCAGCGCGCAGCCCAGTCCCGAGACGAGGTAGAGCGCGGCGGCGAGCCGCAGCCCAGCACGTGCGCCGCGGCGATCGCCGTACACGCCCGCCACCGCGGCGCCGACCATCGTGCCGAGCAGCGCGGACGACACCGTCACGCCCAGCGCCGCGGGCGACAGGCCGAACTGGTCGCGCAACGCGCCGGTCACGCCCGCGATCACCGCGGTGTCGAAGCCGAAGAGCAGGCCGGAGAGCGAGATCGCGAAGGCCGTGAACAACAGGCGCGCGCGCGGTGCTGCATCGCCCATGGCACGTTCCTCCTGACCGGCGGCGGCGCGATGCGGTCGCGCGCCCCTCTCCCTCCTGCCTCGCCGTGTCGCGCTTTGTGTCACGCCCCGAGAGGCGTGCCGCGATCGGGGCAGTTGCCGACCTTTCTGCCGAACCCGCGAGCGCGTCAATTAAAAAAGCAAGTAGGTGTAAGTTAGCGCAGAAGCGCTTGTTGTGCGTGACGCAGGCAGTGTTTACCTGTGAAAGCGCGTTGCGCCCCGCCCTCGACATCGGAGACTTTCCTTGCCCCTGCCACCTCAAGCGACGGGAGCGAGCGGTTGAGCCAGCGGACGCTGCACGGCACCAACCCGGCGCGGGCGGGGGAGCGCAACGAGCGCCTCGTGCTCGAGGCGATCCTGCGCGCGGGCGAGTCGACGCGGCTCCAGCTGGCGGAGCAGACCGGCCTGTCGCCGGCGGCGATCGCGAACATCACCCAGCGGCTGACCGACCGCGGCTTCGTGTTCGAGAAAGGCCGTCGCACCGGGGTGCGCGGCATGCCCGCGATCCGCTTCGCTGTGAACCCCGACGGCTGCTTCAGCTACGGCGTCAACATCGACCGCGACCATGTCACGCTGGTCGCGCTCGATCTCACCGGCGCGGTGCGGGCGCGCTACACGCAGGAGATCGACTTCGCCGCGCCGCGCGCCGTCACCGCCTTCATCGGCGACGCCGTGGGAACCTTGCTCGGCGACGGTCTGATCGAGCGCGACCGCGTGCTCGGCATGGGGGTCGCGCTGCCGGGCGGGCTGGGGCACGTCGACCTGCCCGGCCTGCCGCGCGCCTATGCCGAGTGGGACCGCGTCGACCTGCCCGAGCTGCTCCAGCCGCTCGGCGCGGGGCCCGTCATCACCGAGAATGACGCGGCCGCGGCGGCGATCGGCGAGGCGCGCTTCGGCAGCGGGCTGACCCACCGTAGCTTCTTCTACGTGCTGCTCTCCGCGGGACTCGGGGGTGGGCTGGTCGTCGCGGGCAGCTACCATCACGGCGCGACCGGCCGCGCCGGGCGTATCGGCTTCCTCACCGATCGCGCCGGCGCGCCGCTCCAGTCGATCGTCTCGCTCTCGGCACTGAAGGCCGATCTCGCCGCTCACGGCATCGCGCCGATCGCGCCCCCGGACTTGGCGAGCGCCGACGCCGCCGCGCGTGCGGTGATCGGCGGCTGGATCGAGCGCGCCGCCGCGGCGCTGGCAGGGCCGATCGCCACGATCAGTTGCCTGATCGATCCCGGCGCGATCGTGATCGGCGGGCGGCTGCCGGTGCCGCTGATCGACCAGCTCACCGCCGCGGTGGCGCGCCACCGCGACACGGTGGACGATCCGGTGGTGCCCGCCGCGCCCGTGCTGACCGCGCAGCTCGCCGCCGACGCCCCCGCGATCGGCGCGGCGATCCTGCCCTTCAACGATCTCGTCTTCCTGTCGGCGGACGACTGACCCGCGCCTCGCCTCAGAAGCGCTCGGCGAGCAGGCGCGGGTAGCGCGCGGCGACCGTGCCGATCATCTGCCCGAACATGCCGTTGACCCAGGCGAACCAGGCGCGGGTGAAGCGCGCGGGATCGTCCTTGTGGAAGGATTCGTGCATGAAGCCGGTGCCGGCGTGGGTCGCCTTGAGCGTGCGCAGGCAGTCGCGCACCACGCCCTCGTCGCGGGTAACCATCGCGCGCGCGATGATCGCCATCGGCCACACCTTGTCGAGCCCCATGTGCGGGCTGCCGACGCCGCTGGCGGCGCTGCCCTGCACGAAGAAGGGATTGCGCGGACTCCACGCCAGCGCGGCGGTGCGCTGGTAGAGCGGGTCGTCGACCGACGCGGCCTCGATCAGCGGCAGGCCGTACAGGCTGGGGATGCCCGCGTCGTCGGCGAACAGCCAGTTGCCGAAACCGTCGACCTCATAGGCCCAGACCTGTCCGCCGCGCCCGTCGGGCACGATCGCATGCTCGCGAAGCGCCGCCTCCACCTCGTCGGCCAGGGCCTCTGCCTCGCCCGCGGCGGCGGCGTCGCCGCGCGCCTCGCGGTGGACGCGCGCGACCTGGCGCAGGCTCGACACCGCGAAGAGGTTGGCGGGAACGAGGAAGGGGTAGACGCAGGCGTCGTCGGAGGGGCGGAAGGCGGAGTGGATCAGGCCGACCTTGTTCGAGGGCGCGCCGTAACCGTCTAGCATCAGGCTGTCGGTCGGGATCTTGGTGAGCCGCTGGTAGCGGTACGGACCCGGCGCCTCCTTGCGCTGCTGCACCCGCAGCGTCTCGACGATCAGCGCGGCCGAGCGGCGCCAAAGGTCATCGAACGGCGCGCGGTCGCGCGTGACCGCCCAGTAATCGTGCGCCAGCCGCATCGGGTAGCACAGCGAGTCGATCTCCCATTTGCGCTGCGCCACGCCCGGCCGCATCTCGGTGTCGTCGAGCGTGGCCGAGTCGAGGTTGGAGCGCGCGCCGGGATCGCGGACGAAGGCGTTGGCATAGGGATCGATCAGGATGCAGCGCGCCTGGCGCTGGATCAGCCCGCGCAGCATCTCGCGCAGCCGCCGGTCGCCACGGGCGAGAGGGAGATAGGGCTCGACCTGCACCGCGCTGTCCCGCAGCCACATCGCGTCGATGTCGCCGGTGATCACGAACGTGTCGGGCTTGCCGTCGACCGTGCCGGTGAAGACGGTGGTGTCGAGCGTGTTGGGGTAGCAGTTCTCGAACATCCAGGCGAGTTCCGGGTCGGCGATCCGCGTCTTGAGGCGGCCGAGCTCGCGTTCCACCGCGGCGCTGACGAAGCGCCGCTTCGCGAGCGGCGGGCGCTGGCTGACGAAGCCGACCGGCGCCGCGGCGGTCGCGGGGGTGCCGATCGTCAGCGCGGCGGCGCGCGCCATCACGGCGCGTCGCGTCGGGTGCATGTCTCTCTCCTGCTCCGCCCCGGTGCTGCCGGTGGCCGAGCGGATGTGACACGCACGGGATGACGCGGCAATCAAAAAGAAAGTAGGTGTAAGATTAGTGGCTGGCTATGGTAACCGAGCGGACGAGAGGCGCGCACCGATGCAGTGCGGGCTGGCAGACGAGGAGGGATGAGCATGGACGGTCGACACGGCGCCCGAGCGGGCGCGACGCTGGGCCTCGACCGACGCACGCTACTGGCCGCACCCGCCGCGCTCGCCGCCGCTCGCCCCGCCTGGGCCGCGTCGGCGCGGCCGTCGAAGCGCCCACCGTTATCGGCCAGGCGCTTCCACAGCGCCGCGGTGGAGCGCGAGATCGTGCGCATGACGCGGCTGATCGCCGACCCGAAGCTCGCGTGGATGTTCGAGAATTGCTACCCGAACACGCTCGACACGACGGTGCTCTCGGTCACCGACGACGACGCCTTCGTCATCACCGGCGACATCCCGTGTCTGTGGCTGCGCGACTCGTCGGCGCAGCTGCGCCCCTATCTCCACCTCGCGGCGGGCGACCGCGCGCTGACCAGGCTGTTCCGCGGCCTGATCGCGCGCCAGGCGCGCTGCGTGCTGATCGATCCCTATGCCAACGCCTTCCTGCAGAACCCCGGCGCACGCACCGACCTCGACTCGTCGCAGCACGATCAGACGGAGATGAAGCCCGGCGTGGCCGAGCGCAAGTGGGAGGTCGACTCGCTCTGCTACGTCCTAAGGCTCGCGTCGAGCTACTGGCGCGCGACCAGGGACCGGACACCCTTCACCGCGGAATGGGCGCAGTCGGCACGTGCGATCGTCCGCACCTTCCGCGAGCAGCAGCGCCGCGACGGGCCGGGACCCTACCGCTTCCAGCGCAGCAGCGTGCAGCCGACCGAGACGCAGCTGTGGAGCGTCGGCAATCCGACGCGCAAGGTCGGGCTGATCCACTCGAGCTTCCGCCCCTCCGACGACGCGACCATCCTGCCGTTCCTGATCCCCGCCAACATCTTCGCCGCGCGCACCCTGCGAGAGCTCGCCGCGGTCGCGGCGGAGGCGCGCGGCGACACCGCGCTGGCCGCCGACGCCGCCGCGCTGGCGGCGGAGATCGAGGCCGCATTGCAGGCGCACGGCCGCATGCGGCTGGCGGACGGGAGCGAGGTCTGGGCGTTCGAGGTCGACGGCTTCGGCAACGCGCTCTTCATGGACGATTGCTGCGAGCTGTCGCTCTCTGGGCTCGCGTTCCTCGGCTGCGCCGCGTCCGACGATCCGCTATGGCGGCGCACCGAGGCGGCGGCGTGGAGCGAGCGCAACCCCTGGTTCGTGCGCGGCCGCGCCGGCGAGGGGCTGGGTGGGCCGCACGCCGGCTTCGATCTGATCTGGCCGATGGCGACGCTGGTGCGCGCGGCCTCCAGCCGCGACGATGCGCTGGTCCGCGCGTGCCTGCGCTCGATCCGCGACACGGACGCGGACACCGGCTTCGTCCATGAGACCTTCCACAAGGACGACCCCACACGCTTCACGCGGCCCTGGTTCGCCTGGGCCAACGGGTTGCTGGGCGAACTGATCGTGACCTTGGCACGCGACCGGCCCGCGGCGCTGCGCCAGCGCCTGTGACGGTAGCGTGGAGACGCCGGCTGCGAACCGGCGGTACGGCTCCCTCGCTTGCAGTTCGGCGATCGTGGCGAGCGGTGCTGGCACGCGGCGGTCTGCATGGCTCGCTGGGCTGGAGCCTTGGGGGGGTAGAACGCCGGGCACACTGAGTCAGTGGTCAGAGCAGGACGCGACCCGTCGATCAGCCGGGCACCCGCGTTCTCTCGGCCGCGCCAGGCAGGACGTCGGGCCACGGCCGGCTCTGGCAGGATGATGTTTTCCGGACCGAGTGCGCCCGCCGGCTGCGTGGCATCGATCGTTGCCGGGCCGCGGGGGCAAGGAGTGGTGCTAGTGTCCGTAGCGCTTGATACCGCGACGGCGCAGCTTCTCGCGATGGCGTCGCCGCAGGACGACGACGGTCGTCGGCGCGGCGACCAGAACTATCACAGCGATGATCGTGTAAGCGACGAGTTCGGGTGTCAGGTCGATCATCGCGCGCCTGTTGCATAATCATTCGCGCTTGTCATCACGTTGGCTCGCAGCGGGCGCGCGGGTGACCCGCGGCCGAGCGCGGCAGAGCCGCGACGGCCCGGCATATGACGATATTAGGTCAAGTTACGAAAGAACCATAACTATCATAACATCGCTATGGGCCCGCGCTGCAACCCTTTCGCCTCCGGCGACGGCACCCCGCCACCCGAGCTTGCCCGGCGCGAGCCGCTGCTCGAGGTCACCCTCATCGCGCTCGATCGTATCCGCGCGGGAGGACCGTGCGCTCGACGAGCTTCTACGGTCTGCGTGGCGTCGGCAAGACGGTGCTGCTCGGCGCGGTGTGCGGATCGGTCGGCCGCGTCCGTCGCAATCCGCCTGCCGATCGAGCGCGACGAGGAGGCGATCGAGGTGGAGGCGGTCGCCAACGCGACGGAGGTGCCGCCGCTCACCGCGGGCGGCGTGGCCGTGGCGCGAGCGGCGGCGTTGGCCGAGCTCGACGTCAGCTTTCTCGGGGTCCGCTCCGCCTGGCTCACTTCGGCGGAGAAACGTACCTGCGCGCGATGGCGCCGCTTGGGCCGCATCGATCAAGCGACGTGGCGGAGGCGCTCGGCGTCAAGGTCTTCTCGGTAGCGCCTCCACGCGACAGCCTGATTGCCAATGGCATGCATCACAGCCCCGCGCACGGCGACGCCGCTTACACGGTCCCGCTGTTCGATCAGGTCGCGCCGCGTGACGCCGGCGGCGGGATGAGGGGGGCTGGGCGCCGTCGCCGCGGCGGTTGCCTCCGCCCTGACGACGTGGCATCCGCGCGCCGCGAACGGACAGTACGCTCACGTGCGGGCGACAGTCGCGCGCGATGACGGAGCGGATCTCAGCCTAAACCTCTTCCTGACAGCGACACGTCGACGAGGCGACCGATCTGCTACGTACAACACCAGCCTCTTGGGATACGCGTCGAATGGAAAAGACGATTGGCATCATTGGCTTAGGTTATGTCGGCCTGCCCTTGGCGGTGGAGTTCGGCAAGCGTCGGCGCGTGATAGGTTTCGACGTCGACGCGCGGCGTATCGCCGAACTAAGGCGCGGCCACGACCATACGCTCGAGGTCGAGGCGGAAGAGTTGGCGGCCGCCCCGCACCTCACCTTCACCGCAGCTCCCGAGGAGCTCGCCGCGGCCGAGATCTTCATCGTGACCGTGCCCACGCCCGTGGACGCCGCCAAGCGCCCCGACGTCACGGCCCTTGTCCGCGCGAGCGAGACGATCGGCGCGCGGCTGAAGCGCGGCGACATCGTCATCTATGAATCGACCGTTTATCCTGGCTGCACCGAGGAGGTCTGCGTGCCCGTGCTCGAGCGCTGCTCGGGTCTCCGCTTCAACGTCGATTTCTTCTGCGGCTACAGCCCGGAACGGATCAACCCGGGTGACAAGCACAACCGCCTGCCGTCGATCACCAAGGTCACCAGCGGCAGCACGCCGGAGATCGCGGAGCAGATCGATGCGATGTATCGCGACATCATTAGCGCGGGCACGCACAAGGCAAGCAGTATTAAGGTAGCGGAAGCGGCCAAGGTGATCGAGAACACGCAGCGCGACGTCAATATAGCACTGATGAATGAACTTAGCCTTATCTTCGAACGTCTAGGCATTGACACGCTCGAGGTGCTGGAGGCCGCCGGCACCAAGTGGAACTTTCTGCCTTTCCGACCCGGGCTGGTCGGCGGGCACTGTATCGGTGTCGACCCTTATTACCTGACCTACAAGGCTCAGCAGATCGACTATCATCCGGAGGTGATCCTCGCCGGGCGGCGTATCAACGACCGGATGGGGGAACATGTCGCCGACCGCATCGTCAAGCTGATGCTGGCGCGCGATATACAGCCGCTCAACGCGCGCGTCCTGATGCTCGGGCTGGCCTTCAAGGAGAATTGTCCCGACACCCGCAATACGCGTGCGATCGATATCGTGCACGGACTTCGCGCGTATCGGCTCAACGTTGACGTCTACGATCCCTGGGTTGACGCCGCCGAGGTCCGGCGCGAGTACCGCCTCGACTGCCTCAATGATCTGCCCATCGTGGGCGGCTATGATGCGGTAGTGATTGCCGTGGGGCATCGTCAATTTGTCGAACTGGGGGCTGATGCGCTGCGGGCCCTCGGGCGTCCGGGGGCGGTACTGTTCGACGTCAAGGGCATATTGCCCCAGGGTTCCGCTGAAGGAAGGCTGTGAACATGAGAGTCCTAGTGACCGGAGCCGCCGGTTTCATCGGCATGCACACCAGCTCGCTGTTGCTGGCGCGGGGCGACGAAGTGATCGGCGTCGACAATCTCAACGATTATTACGATGTCTCGTTGAAGGAAGCTCGTCTGGCGCGACTGCGTGCTCACGCGAATTTCACCTTTCATCACGCCGACGTGGCGGACGCGGCGGCAATCCAACGCATTTTCTCCGAGCAGAAGCCAGATCGGGTGGTGCACCTCGCCGCACAGGCCGGCGTGCGCTACTCGCTCACGCACCCGCACGCCTATATCGAGGCGAACATACAGGGCTTCCTCAATATTCTCGAGGCGTGCCGCGCGCAGGGGACCGAACACCTCGTCTATGCCAGCAGCTCGAGCGTTTACGGTGGCAACGTCGCGCTGCCGTTCAGCGAACATCAGAACATCGATCATCCGGTCAGCCTCTACGCCGCCACCAAGAAGGCCAATGAGTTGATGGCGCACACCTATAGCCATCTGTTTGGCATCCCAACCACCGGGCTGCGCTTCTTCACGGTGTATGGCCCATGGGGGCGGCCGGACATGGCGTTGTTCCTTTTCGCCAAAGCGATCCTAGAGAACCGACCGATCGACGTCTTCAACAACGGGCAGATGACGCGCGACTTCACCTATGTCGCGGACATCGTGGAGTCGGTCGTGCGGCTGGTCGACAAGCCAGCGACGCCCGACCCGGATTTTGACCCTGCCCACCCCGATCCCGCGACGAGCAACGCGCCGTATCGCGTCTTCAATATCGGCAACAGCAGGCCCACGCCGCTGATGGGGTATATAGCGGCGCTGGAACGATCACTCGGCGCCAAGGCGCAGATGAACATGCTGCCGATGCAACCAGGCGACGTTCAGGCGACCGCGGCCGACACCAGTGCGCTGGAAGCGTGGATCGGATTTAAGCCCGACACCAGCATCGAGACGGGCATCTCGCGGTTCGTCGACTGGTACATGGAATTCTACGGCGTCAACCGGGCCGCGCTGCCCGCCTGAGCGGGTCAGGCGGGCGTCAGCGCCCGAATGATCCGCGCCGGTATCTCGCTCAGCGGAAATCGATCGCGTTCCGGTGAATGAAGCTGCCCCGAGTCGGCGAAATAACCCGTACCATTGTGCTGGCCGTTCTTGATGGCGACGAAGGTCACCGTGTCGTACAGGCCGTCGAACAAGCGGTCACCGAAACGGTACCGGGTGTCGCGCCGGATCTCGTGCGGATAGGTCAGCATGACGAAGAGGTCGTTCCCGCGATTGTCGACCTCGAACAGCGCCACACCGCCATCGTCGGTGATCGCGCTGAGCATCGTCGCGGCGACCGCCGCGCTCGCCGAATCCGCGCAACGCACGACGAAGTCTCGGGACATGAGCGGTTCGACCGCGGTGAAGGGAACAGCCAGCCCGGTGAGAAAGGCAGCGTGATCGCGCAGCCGCCAATAATAAGTGAGCGTCGGATGCGGGTCCTGATGTAATCCAGTCGCCAGCATAAGACGCGCGCGGGGCAAGCTCGCCAGCAGGTCGCCCAGGATATGATCATAGGCGCGATATACGTCTAGCAGAGGGTCGACGCCGGCGGCAACATACCAGCTCGGATTGCGCATCGGCCCGGCGTACACCGCGGACGAGAACATGTAATGATGCTGGATATGCGCCGCCGCGTTGAGGAACAGCGACGCGAAATGGGGCCGGTGGCGCCGCACCTCCGAGGTGAATAGATCCGCGAGCAGCAGATCCAGGAAGATCGCCTTGTTCCACGGCCGTCGGCGTGCCGCGGCAACGAGGGCGACGTAGCGCCGATAGTTGCGCGGGCGTGCCGTCACCGCTGCGCCAACCGCCAGGTTCAGCAGCGACCGCGGCGACACGCGCGACGTGGCATTGTCACCGACGGCCTGGACGATGCCGTCGAACATGCGCCGCACCAGCGGACTTGCGACGATGTCGGTCCGCGTCCAGGGATCGGGCACGAAGAAGGCCATGTCGCGGCGCCGGCATTTCGCGTTCATCGGGCTGATAGCGCCAACGCGCAGTCCCTGTTCGGCCAGCTGCTCCCAGATCTGCGGGATGTCGGCGTCGACGATGTCGCCAAGGCGAAAGACGCCATGCTGCGCCAGCGGCAGGCCGGTATGCGCGGTGACCCATTGGATCCACGGCTCGAGTTCCTCGTAACGCGCTTCGGACGAGGTCTCCGCGTAGCCGACACGGCCGAGGAAATCGGCGAAATGGGGCAGTTCCCCCCGTGCCGCGTAAGCTTGCAATGCCTCGAAGTTGAGCTCGTTGAACTCGATGAGGAGGACTTGTTTATCAGCGACCACGGTGGGAAATCCTCAGCACGTGTGACGATGCGCGCCTTGGTCCGGCGCGCGGAGGAGACGAAGGGACCGGGGCTCTCTATGGCCGGCATGGCGCAGACACAACCGCATCGGACACGCATGACATCGCTTCCTACGCCCCATTGTGACGAGCCCGCCGCCGCTGTCGCCGGTACGGTGCTGATCGCGGGACGATGCGCGGAGACAATCTACCGCCAGCGCCGCATGCTCGCCCGCGCGCTGCGTGACGCGGGCTGGACGGTTCACCTGTGCGGCGACGCCGGCGACGGCGACGACGCGCGATACGGTTCGGAGCTGGAGAAAGAGGGCTTCGTCTTCCACCCGCTCGCGCTCGATCAACGCGCTCGCGACCCGCGCTCCGCGCTGCGCCTGCTGCTCTCCTATCGCGCGCTGGTGCGGCAGATCCGCCCGGATGTGGTCCATGTCTTCAACGCCAAGCCGACGATGGTCGGCCTGCTCGGCTGCGCGCTGGGCGGACGGACCGTGCGCGTTGCGACGGTCGCCGGCCTGGGACACGTGTTCATGGCGCGCTCGCGTATGGTCCGCACGGTCGGGCGCGTCGCCTTCCGCGCTGCCTTGCGCCTGGCGGACGTGGTGGTGTTCTACAACGAGGATGACCGCCGCACCTTCCTGACACTTGGCCTGGTCGCTCCGGAAAAGACTCGCCTGATCGCAGGAAGCGGCGTCGATCTCGCGCGGTTCGCCGCTGTGCCCCTGCCCGACAGTGACGTGCTCGAGGTGCTGTTCGTCGGACGCCTGCTGCGCGAGAAGGGGATCGACGCCGTGGTCGCGGCGGGACGCGAACTGCGCCGGCGCGGCGCCCCGATCCGCATCACCGTGGTGGGTGATATCGATCACCATAATCCTTCCTCGCTGGATCGGCCGGCGATCGAGGCGGCGGTCGCGGAAGGGGCGGTGCGGTGGCTGGGGCCGCGCCACGACGTGGTGCCCGGCATCGCCGCGAGCCATGTCGTGCTGCTGCCATCGCACCGCGAGGGATTGCCGCTCGCCCTGGTCGAGGGCAGCGCGATGGCGCGTGCGCTGGTGGCGACGGACGTGCCGGGCTGCCGCGACGTGGTGCGCGACGGCGTCAACGGCTTGCTCGTGCCGCTCGGCGACACGCCCGCGCTGGTCGACGCGCTGCTTCGCCTCGCGGGCGATCGCCGCCTCTGCGAGCGGCTGGGCCAGGAGGGCGCACGACTGGCACGCGCTCGATACGCGGCTGCGGCGGTGGGCGGCGAGGTGGCGGCGCTGTACGACCAGACGATGGCGTCGCTTGACCGGCGCTGGCACCTCCGCCAAATTTGATCTCGACATCCCGCCGCCGCGATCAGTATGCACACGACGTGCGGCGTCCGTCCTCGACCAGCCAGACCAACGATCGTGTGTCAGCGCCGGCAGCAAGGCACCGGGAAAGTCAAAAGGGGGCAGGTGTGCCGGCCTGTTATGAGAGGTTCTTCAGCAAGCGATCGTGCCCGGCGCCCCGATCGCCTATGGATATGTTCGCCAACGCATGAGCGACGATCTCCTATCGCAACATCGCTATTGGTACCGACTTCGCTGGCAGATGTTATGGGGGTTGGTGGCCGCGGCGATACCGCCGCTGCTGCGCGTGATGTTCGTCAGCCACGCCGAGGCGGAGCAGGGGCTGGTCGCCTCGGCCAACGCCTTCTGGGGCGGCCTCGCCGCCATCGTCCTGGGCATCGTGCTGATCCGCAACGTCGGCCGCTATCCCGGCGTCGAGCGGGCCGCCGCCATCATCCCGGGCTTCTCGGCGTCGTTCGGCGTGCTGATCGTGGCGCTGCTCATGCTGCGGCTGGAATATAGCCGCTGGGGTCTGGCGGGCGCCTATGTCGGCGCGATCGTCATCTTCTACATCGGCTACGCCCGCTTCTTCGGGCGTCGCCGCCTCACGATCGGGATCCTGCCGGTCCATGGCGAGGTCGACCGGCTGCGCGCGATCGAGAGCGTCCAGTGGCAGACCCTGAACGACGTCAGGGACTCGATCGAGGGCGTGGACGCGATCGCAGTCGATCTGCGGCGTGACCTGCCGATCGAGTGGGAGCGCCGTATCGCGGACATCGCGCTACTCGGCGTACCGGTCTATCACAGCAAGCACCTCGTCGAGTCGCTCACCGGCCGCGTCGAGCTCGAGCATCTGTCCGAGACGAGCTACGGCACCCTGTCGCCGCCCAACACCTACATGCTACCGAAGCACCTCCTGGACGGCGTCACGGCGGCGATCGCGCTGGTGCTGCTCTCACCGCTGCTGCTGGTCGTCGCGCTGCTCGTGCGGCTCGATTCCCCGGGTCCGGCGATCTTCCGGCAGCGGCGCATCGGTTTCCGCGGCGTGCCCTTCGTGGTCTTCAAATTTCGCACGATGCGCCTGGAGGCGCCGGGGCAACGGGACTCGCGCGACCGCGCGATAACACGCCAGAACGACGATCGGGTCACCCGTCTGGGACGCATCCTGCGCAAGAGCCGTGTCGACGAACTGCCTCAGCTCCTCAACGTTCTCAAAGGACAGATGAGCTTGATCGGTCCGCGCCCGGAGGCAGCGGTGCTGTCGTCCTGGTACGAGGCGGAGATCCCCTTCTACCGCTACCGCCATGTCGTCCGCCCCGGCATCACCGGGTGGGCGCAGGTGATGCAGGGCCATGTCGCCGATGTCGAGGAAGTCCGCAGCAAGCTCTACTATGACTTCTACTACATCAAGAACTTCTCGCTGTGGATCGACAGCCTGATCGTCCTGCGCACGCTGGCGACGATGATGACGGGCTTCGGCGCCCGCTGATCGCCATCGCTCGCGACCACGCGCCGGTCGTGATGGTAGCGCAGGTGACCAAGCCATCCTGAAGGCGATAGGCGATCCGCCGCCGCGACCGCGTCAGCGCCGCAGCGCGTCGGCTTGATGTTCGTGCCACGCCTGAAACATCAGGATGCTCCACAGGATATAATGCCAGTGGCGGCGTCCGCTGCGATGTTCCTCCCAGAGCCGCACGACCGGCTCGACCGCGAAGATGCCGTCCCGGCTGAGTCGCTCGCGCGAGAGCAGGGCGTCCGCCCAATCGCGCAGGGGACCGCGGAGCCACTCGGCGATCGGGACGCCGAAACCCATCTTGGGCCGATCGATCACGCTAGCCGGTACGTGGCGGTACAAGAGCTCCCGCAGGATATGCTTGCCGGTCTGGCCGCGCACCTTGGCGGAGAGCGGCAGCCGCCAGGCGAACGCGGTTACGTCCGGATCGAGGAACGGGACCCGTGACTCAAGGCTGACCGCCATGCTCGCCCGATCCACCTTGGTGAGGATGTCGCCCGGCAGATAGGACATCATGTCGAGATACATCATGGCATGGATCGGGCCGCCCAGGTCGGGCGGCGGCCGGTCGAGGATAGTCGCGGGGGGGGTGCCACCGATCACCAGCGCCCCCGGATCGGCGTGATGCGACACGAGCTGGCGGTACACCTGCCAATAGTCGCGCGCCTCGACGACGTCGGCCACCTTCGGCAGCCGGTCACGCACCGCGAAGTGCCGGTGCGCGGCGGGCAACAGCCCATTGACCGAGTGAGCCAGCCGCCCCGCCGCCGGGGAGCGCAGCACCCCTCCCGCGAGCGTACGCAGGCCGGACGGCATCCAGCCGGTCGCCTTCCAGATGCGATCGGTGAGGAAGTAACGGTTATAGCCACCGAACAGCTCGTCCCCGGCGTCGCCCGACAGCGCCACCGTGACATGCTCTCTGGTCATGCGGCTGACCAGATAGGTCGGGATCTGCGAGGAATCGGCGAACGGTTCATCCCAGATCGCCGGGAGCGCGGGGATCAGCGCCAGCGCGTCCTCGGGGGTGACGTAGAGCTCGCGGTGGTCGGTGCCGAGATGACGCGCGACCGCCTCGGCGACATCCGCCTCGTTATAGGCGCGGTCGGCGAAGCCGATGGTGAAGGTCTTCACCGGTCGAGTCGACTGACGTTGCATCAGCGCCACGATCAGCGAGGAGTCGATCCCGCCCGACAGGAAGGCGCCGAGCGGCACGTCGGCTTCCATCCGAAGCCCGATCGCGCGCGTCAGCACCGCCTCGGCCTCATCGACCAGGTCGGGCGTAACGCGCAGCGGATCCGCTACGCCGGCCCGGGCGACGGCGTCGAGCGACCAATAAGCGCGCGGCGGGGCCACGCCGCGTGCGGCGTCGAAGGTCACATGGTGCGCCGGCTCGAGCTTGAAGACCCCCTTCCAGATACTGTGCGGCGCCGGGATGTAATTGTGCCGCAGGAACAGCGTCAGCGCGTCGCGGTCGAGCTCGGCCCGGAACGAGGGATGCGCTTGTATCGCCTTGAGTTCGGAGGCGAACAGCAAGGTGCCGGCGATCTCGGCATAATAGAGCGGCTTCTCGCCGAACCGGTCACGCGCGAGGTGAAGGCGGCGTTCCTGCCGATCCCACAGCGCCAGCGCGAACATGCCGTTGAGCTTGGGAAGGGTCGCCTCCACGCCCCAGGCCGATATCGCCGCGAGCATCACCTCCGTATCGGAATGGCCGCGCCAAGCGATCGCTCCCGCTGCCTCCAATTCGGCGCGCAACTCCCGGTAATTGTAGATCTCACCGTTGTAGACGGTGACGTAGCGGCCGCATGGAGATGCCATCGGCTGGTGGCCGGCGGGTGAGAGGTCGATGATCGAGAGCCGGCGATGGCCCAGCGCCACGCCGCATGTCTCGTCGACCCAGACCCCCGCATCATCGGGGCCGCGATGGGCGATACAGTCCGTCATCGCGCGGACCTGTGCGGCAAGGTCGGTGCCGCCGCTCCGGGCGAGAAATCCTGCTATCCCACACATCAACGACAATCCTTGCACGATGTTTGCCGGGCACCACCGGCGTCCCGGCACCCTGAGTCGACGGTAGTCGAACCGCCCGACCACCGCGCACGCGCGCGGCAGTGAATGCGCCCCTCAATGACCATCGCTCAGCCGGCTCCCGCGCCAGACCCGGCGGTCGCATAGAGTGCCAGGTAGCGCTGCGCCACGGCGTCGATCGAGAAATGATCGAGGATCCGCCGCCGCGCCCGCGCACCCAGCGCGCGGCGCTCGGCGTCGGGCAGACGCGCGACGGCGTCCACCGCGTCGACGAGGTCGGCGGGGGCGGTGGAGCGCGCGATCGCGCCATCGTCGCCGACCAGTTCCGCCGAGGCGCCCACCGGGGTCACGACGCAAGGCGTAGCGCAGGCCATCGCTTCGCCGACGGCGTTGGGAAAGCCTTCGCCGTGCGATACGTTGCAGGCGATATCGAGTGCGACGTTCAGCTCGGCCACGTCGCGGCGGTCGCCGAGCAGCACGACCCGGTCGCGCAGGCCGGCGCCATCGACCATCGCCGCCAGTTCCTCGTTCCCGTCGTCGATGCCTTTGCCCGCCAGGACGAACGTCGCGCGCGGATGAAGTGTGGCGATGCGCTTCGCCATGAGGAAGAAGCCGGCGTGGTTCTTCCACGGGTCGAAGCGCGCGATCAGGCCGATCGCGAGCCGATCGTCGCCGAGCTTCAACGCGGCGCGAACGGCCCGCCGCGCTGCCGGGTCAGGGGCGAAGAGATCGACGTCGAAGCCGTTGGGGATGATCACCCGAGACCGGCGGGAGAAGCCCACCGCCTCATGGTCGCGCGCCGCCGATGCCGCATTGTAGATGATGCCTGCCGGCGCGCGCGAGCAGAGCGCCTGGAGCCGTACCAGCGCCCGCGTGGCCGGTTTGGTGAAGCGCTTGTGCGTCAGCGACTGTCGGACGTTCCAGTACATCGCCGCGCCGGGCGCCGCCGACCGGGCGAGCAGCGCGGCCATGTTGCCATGATACATCCACCCCTGGATCACGTCTGGGCGCCGCTCCAGGACTGACCGCCGCAGCGCGCGCAAGGAACGCAGGCCGGTGGTGTCGTCGCCCAGCAGCGTCGCGCCCGCGTCGCGCATTCTCTGCGACAGGACCCCGGCGCCGCTGAGGCTGAAGACGAGGTGTTCCACCTGCGGTGTCGCGGCGATCAGGCGCCACAGCATATGCTCGGCGCCTCCCGGCCCGAGCCCTGTGATGACATGCAAGATCCGCATTCGCGCCCCTTAGCCGTCTGCCACGCGCCGCGCCACCGCGCAGACGCGAACAGATTTGCCTCGGCGGCGGCGTTGCGCCAATAGCATCCGCGCTCGCCCTTCCACCGTGTAGCTACCTGACATGCCGATTGCGAAACAGATCAGAACCGTCCTAGTGGCCGCGGCGATCTGCGGCCTGTTCCTGGCGATGAACTGGGTCCAGCGGTTTCCCTATACGTTCCCAGACCTTAGGAATTATCGCCAGGGCTTCGAGAGCGGCTGGTATCTTTCCTCCGTGATGAATCTGGGGTGGGTGCGGTTGATCCTGTCAGAGGGATTGTGGGTGTACGGCTTCGACGCGCTCTGGCGCTGGACCGGGAACGTCGATCGCAGTTTCTTTATCGTCACGGCGCTGGCCACTTTCCTGATCGTATATTACATCTTCTACAGGACGCAGTCGCTGATCGCGGCGCTCTTCGTCTGTAATCCCGCTTATGTGAACTCCGTGGTCGAGCAGCTCCGCTCCGGACTGGCGACCGGCATCTTCCTGAACGCTACGCTGATCAGGAATCCGGTGATCCAGGTGCCGCTCTTCGTCTGCGCCATCGGGATCCACACGTCGTTCCTCCTCTTCGTGCTGTTCTATTACGCTTATGTCGCGGTCACCCGGGTCGGCATCAGGAAGCTGCTCGACGAGCGGCTGTGGCTCGGCATCGTCGCGGTGCTGCTGCTGGCGTTCATCATCGCGTACGTGCGCGATTTCGCGCTGACCGCGGTCGGGGACAGCAGGGCGTTCATCCAGGAAGACCAGACGTCGGGTATTCTCCTGGGTATCGCCTGGTCGCTGTTCATCGCCAGCTTCTACCTGTTCCGCAAGCAGGAAGAGTATAGTTTCGATCTCTACTTCTTCATGCTGAACGTCTTCATGTTTCTATCCTCGACCTATATGGGCGTATATGGTGCGCGGTTCGTCGCGATCGGCATCCCGTCGCTCGCGGCGCTGACGGTCCATCTGCGTAGCGATCGCCGCTACCTATTCTACGTTCATTATTTCACCTTCTCCGCCTTCTACTTCCTCGTGTGGATCAGCGTGTGAGGCGTGCTGCGGCGGCATGGTCGCGGCGCAGCGTCCTGCGCGGGATCGGTGCCGGCGCGGCGACGCTGCCCGCCGCGGCGTGCGCCGCCCCGCCGGACGCGCAGACCGTGCCCGATCTCGCGGCGCTGCGGGCGCTCGATCCGCGCGTGGGCGCGGCGCGGCTGACCGACCCCGGGCGAGCGGGGCTGTTCCGCTGGACCGTCGGCGATCACCGCGCGCAGGTCGCGCGGGACCCGCTCGGCGGCCGCTTCGTGGCGGCACGGAACGTGCCTGCCAGCGCCGGCGCATGGGTCCGCACGGGCGAGGTCCTGACGCCGGAGATGTTCGGGGCGGACCCGGGCCAGGCCGATCACAGCGCCGTGCTCGAGGCGCTGTTCGATCAGATCGCCCCCGGGCTCAGGCTTCGGCTCGACGCCCGCTACGTGCTGTCGCGCGGCCTCACCGTCGCGCGCAAGAGCGGCTTCGTGATCGAGGGCAGGGGCAGCATCGTGGTGAAAGCGGGGACGCCTGTCGCACACGGCTTCTGGATCCTCTACTTCAACGAATGTAGCAATTTCACCCTGGCCTCGCTCACGGTCGACGGCAACCGGGCGGCGCGCGCGCCGCGCGAGGTGCCGGCGCATACGGTCAATTTCCAGTCGTGCTCGCATTTCGAGTGCCGTGGCGTGCGCTCGATCAACGCGGTGTGCGACGGTTTCATCGTCTTCTCCGCCACGCCCGGGCGCGCCGACACGCGCTGCCATCATTTCCGCTTCGTCGATTGCGTCACCGACAATTGCTATCGCCAGGGTTGCTCGGTGATCGACGGGCACGACGGGCTGTTCGACGGCGGCTCTTACGGCAACACCAACGGCACGGCGCCGTCCGCCGGTATCGACCTCGAGTCGGACGCGGTCGCGCCGAATGGGGCGATCAGCGGCATCGTACTGCATCGCGTCCGCTTCGTCGGCAATCACGGTTATGGCCTGCTCGTATCACCCGTGGCCCGCCCCGAGAACATCGCCACGGTGGACTGCTCCTTCGAAAATAATCGGGCCGGCGCGATCTCATGGGGCGCCACCAGCGGACGGATCGCCAACGCCGTGATCCGCGGCTTCGCCGCGACGGCGACCCGCGGCGCGATCGACGTTCCGACCGGGGACGGCGCCAGATCCGATGCCGCGACGGCGATCACGTCGCCGCGCTTCGAGCGCGTGACGACGACGCGGGCCGAGAACCCGCTCGTCTATGTCCATTCTGCCGCCTTCACTCCCGTCGCGATCACCGGTCTTCGCGCGGCGGCCTGCGGCGCGATCGCGGGGCTCAACCGCGACGGCAGCAGCCTGGTAGACGCCGTCGTCGGTGCGTCGCTCGGTACGAACGACGGTGCGATCAGCGTCTCGGGCCGCGCCTGCACGGTCGCGCGCAACCGAGTCGCGCGGTTCTTCGGCTCCGTCGTGCTGGTGACCGGCAGCGACGTCGTGGTGCGCGCCAACATGCTCTCGGCGCCGCGGTTCAATGACGCGAACGGGGCGATCCGTATCCTCGCCGCGGGAGCGACGGTGCAGGACAACGTCATCGAGGGGGAGGGCGCGGTCGCGATCCGGCTGAACGAGCCAGCGCGCGCCGCGGACGGTAACCGGATCGCCGGCTTCGCGCGCGCGATCGCCGTCGCCGCGCGATGAGCGTTCCCGTCCCTCAAGCGGCCGACCGCCCTGACGTCGCGATCTTCCTGCCCTCGCTCGAGGGGGGCGGTGCGGAACGCGTGATGGCGATCCTCGCCAGCGGCATCGTCGCGCGGGGCTATCGCGTGGAGCTGGTGCTCGCGGCCGCGCGGGGTCCCTATCTCGCGGGGCTGGACCCGCGCGTCCGCGTCGTCGATCTCGGGACCGACAGTATCCTGCGCAGCGCCGTGCCCTTGGCGCGCTACCTGCGCGCACACAGACCCCGCGCGCTGCTGGCGGCGATGACCCATGCCAATGTCGTCGCGCTGATGGCGCACCGGTGGGCCGGCGGTGCCGGACGCGTCGTGATCAGCGAGCGGCTGAGCCTCACCGCCGCGCGCCGGCATCACCGCTCGTTCCACGATCGTGCGATCCGCGCGCTGATGTGGCCGACATATCGCTGGGCCGATCGCCTGATCGTCGTCGCCGAGGCGATGGTCGGGGAGTTCAAGCGGGCGCTGCGATTGCCGGACGATCGGCTCGCCTGCATCTACAATCCGGTGGTCGACGCGGCGCTGCTGGCGGCCGCGGAGCGGCCCTGTGAACACCCCTGGCTGAGCACCGACGCTTCGCTTCCAGTGGTGCTCGGCTGCGGGCGCCTCACCAACCAGAAGGATTTCGCCACCCTCATCGAGGCGTTCCGGCGCGTACGCCGACACCGTCCGGCGCGCCTGCTCATCCTCGGCGAGGGGGAGTCCCGCGCCGCGCTGATCGCGCAGGTGCGGGCCGCCGGGATTGAGCAGGACGTCGATCTACCGGGCTTCGAGGAGAACCCTTTCGCCTTCATGCGCCGCGCCGCCGTCTTCGTCCTGTCGTCGCGGTACGAAGGCATGCCAGGTGCGCTGGTGCAGGCGATGGCGTGCGGCGCCCCGCTGGTCAGTACCGACTGCCCGACAGGTCCCGACGAGATCCTCGAGAACGGCCGATGGGGGACGCTGGTCCCGGTGGGCGATGTCGCGGCGATGGCCGCGGCGATCGAGCGCGTCCTGGCGGCGCCCTCGCCCGACGCGCGCGCGCGCGCCGCGGCTTTCGCGGAGGAAACGGCGGTGACGCGCTATCTGGCCGCGCTCGGCCTGCCGGCGTACGCGGCCGGTGTCGCGGTGGCCGGGTCGCAGCGGCGCTAGCACCCGGCGTTGCGGCGACGGACGCGCAGGTCGCGCGCGCGCGCCATGGCGGCCAGCGGCCCCGCCGCGAGCAGCAACAGCCGGGCGGCGAGCGGGAGCGAGTCACGCGGCACGGTCGTGTCGAGGTGACGCTCGGCGCGACGGAGCCCGACGGCCAGCTTCGCGATCGCGCCGGGTGCGCGCCACCACCAATGCGCATAATGGTTGAGCGCGAACCGGTAATATTCGAGGTCGCCGGGCGCACGCTGGACTCGATCCAATGCGCTCAGCCGCGGCGCATCGTGATCGTGGAAGACGCGCACGGGCGTCTCGATGAAGCGGGTCTTGTACCGACGCGCGATGTCGAGCCAGACACGCCCCTCGGGGATGAAGCGCGACTCGACGCCCCGCGGGAAGGGGTGCGCTCGCAGCACCTCGGTTCGGTGAAAACCGACGCGCTCACCGGTCCAACCCAGGATGAAGGTGGCCTCGGCCGAGTCGCTGTCGACCGGAGAGCGCGCGACCGGCGCGCCGACGAGGCTGCCATGCTGGTCGACGCAACGCCCGGTGACACCGGTGAAGTGCGCCCGCTCGCGTGCCGGGATCGCGTGCCAGGTGGCAGCCAGCGTCGCGAGCGCGTCGGGCAAGAGTTCATCGTCGGAGTCGATCGTCAGGAACAGCGCGCCTCTCGCCTCGCGGACGCCGCGATCGAAGGCGACATGCTTGCCGCCATTGGGCTGCCGGAAGTAGCGGACTGGGAAGGCCGCGCGCGCGGCGAGACCGGCCAGCAGCGCCGGGGTCGCATCGGTCGATCCGTCGTCCACAACCAGCCACTCGAAACCGCGGTAGGTCTGGCGCGCGATGCTGTCGAACAGGCGCTCAAGCGTACCGGCGCGATCGTAGGTTGCGGTGAAGATCGTGAACTCAGGCGCCTCTGCGGCACGGTCGCGATCGTCGGTCATCGTCGGCGCCCGCCTCCTTACCGGTTCGCTGCCCGGGCGGACCCGGGCGGCCCCGCGCTAGGCTCACGCGCCGGGCAAGGCAAGCCCGGGAGGCGGCGCCGGCTTATGGTTTGACGCCGCCGCGACCGGGCTCTACCTGCACGGCGCAGGATCGACCCACGTCCGTGGCCCGCGACCGCCGTTCCCGAGCATCTTGTGTTTGCCGCTGTCAGAACCCTCTTCACCCGATCCGGAACGCTGAGGTCGTTCGGGCTCGTGATGATCTTCGCCGGCGGGGCGAAGATCGTCGGGCTCTCCAAGGAAGTGGCCGTCGCCGCGCGGTTCGGCATCGGTCCCGCGATCGACGCTTACCTCTTCCTGTTCAACATCCTCTCGACGCCGGTGTCGATCTGGTATGGCACCGTCTTCGCCACCGCGGTGCCCGCGATGATCCGGCTGCAACGCCGCTCGCCGGGCCGCGCGGACCGGTTCCGCGCGCAGCTCTTGGGCCTGTCGCTCGTCGCGGGCGGGATCGTCGGCGGCGCGGCTGGCATCGGACTATACGTCTTCGTCGCCGCCGGGCTGTCGGGACTCGACGCCGAGGCGATGCGCTCCGCATGGGTCATGCTGCCGTGGCTATGGCTGATGATTCCCTGCCTGTTCGTGGCGCAATATGGCGCCTCGTGCCTGATGGCGCGCGACCTTCACACCAACAGCCTCTACGATGGCGCCCCCGCGCTCATCATCCTGCTGGCGATGCTGCTGCTGCCCGCCACGGTGAGGACGCTGGCGATCGCGACCGTGCTGGGCAGCCTGCTCCAGCTCGCGCTCACGCTGCACAGCATGGTGCGATCGGGCGACCTGCGCGGGATCGCGCTGCGCTACAGCAGCGGGCTGTGGAAAGGCTTTTGGCCCGTCTTCGTGGTGATGCTTGGCGTCCAGTGCCTGCAGTCTGTCTCGTCGGTGATCGACCAGCTGATCGCGGCGCAGCTGCCGACCGGGTCGCTGTCGACGTTCGGCTATGCCTTGCGCGTACAGGGCACGTTCTTCACGCTGATCGCCCTCGCGGTTCCGCGCGTCCTGCTGCCGGCGCTGACCGCGATCGCCGACGCCGACGCGGAGGAGAAGCGACGTTTCGTGCGTCGCTGGTCGCTGTTCCTCGGCGCGGTGAGCGGGGCGGTCGCGATCGTCGTCGGGCTATGGTCGCGATCCATCGTCCAACTCCTGTTCGAGCGCGGTTCGTTCACGGCGCAGGACACCGCTGCGGTCGCGTCGCTGCTGGCAGTGATGGTCTGGCAATTGCCTTTCTACACCTGGGCCATGCTCTTCTCGCAACAGCGGATCTCGGACGGTCACCACCGCAGCGTCGCCGTGATCACGGCGTCGGTGCTGGCGTTCAAGCTGACGGTCGGTCTAGCCCTGGTGTGGCAGTTCGGGCTTTTCGGCTTGGCCGTCTCCGCCGTGGCGGTGTACGCCTTCCACGCCGGCGCCCTGTGGTTTTCGCGATCGCGCGAGCGGCAAGGAGACTCGAGTTGAAGGGCATATTGCGGCAGCTCGGGCGGTTGAGCCCTGACATCCGGTACGTGCGCGCGATCTCCACGCGTGTGTTGACGCCGATCCACCACGCGCTCGGTTACGACGGCGGGACTGTCGACGTACTTGGCTCGCGGATGACCTTGGATCCGCGCGAGTGCGTCGACAATCGCCTGTGGTTCCAACCACACCTCTACGATCGCGAGGAGCGGGCGTTCGTGGTTGAGCACGCCACGCCGGGGGTATTCCTCGACGTCGGCGCAAATATCGGCTTCTGGAGCCTGTTCCTCGCACGTCAGTTCGCCGGAGCGCGCGTCGTGGCGATCGAGGCCAATCCGAAGACCGCCGATATCCTGCGGCACAATGTCGCCATCAACGGTTATGACAACATCGAGGTGCTGGAGACCGGCGTCGGCCCCGAACGCGGCGATTTCGACCTTTACCTCAACACGACGGGCAATCGCGGCGGCGACTCGTTCGTGGCCGATACCTCGCGGGCGCACCGGATCAAGGTCGAGGTGGAACGTCTCTCGACGCTGATCGAGCGCCACGGCATCGGCGCGATCGAGTTCATGAAGATCGACGTTGAAGGCATGGAAGAGGGCGTGTTCACCGAGCTTTTCGTCCATCTTCCGCGCGCCGCGTGGCCGCGGTTGATCTGCGTGGAGACGCTGCACTCGCCGAACATCGCCGCGCTGCTCGAGCGTCACGGCTACGCGGCGGTGTTGACGGCGAGGGAGAACAGTATCTTCCGCCGATCGGCTGACTGACTGCGGCTATCGCCGGTTTAAATCCGCCGCGCGGTCGCGTACAGGCCCGCCATGCGTGCCGATCGCCTGTACCACAACCTCCGCCCGAGTGCCGCCTTCCTTCTTTTCTGCGCCCTGCTGGCGGTGCTGCTGGTGGCTGGCGGAGCCTCGCGCCCCGACGTGATGGGGCAGGCGGTGGTGCGCGCCGCGGCGTGGGCCACGCTGGCGGTCGCGGCCGTGTGCAGCCCGAGGCCCGATCTGCGCGCGGTGCGCGCGCCGCTGCTGATCCTGTCGGCCGCGCTCCTTCTCGTCCTGCTGCAACTGGTGCCGCTGCCCGCGTCGATCTGGCAGGCGCTACCGGGGCGGGCGCCGTTCGGTGCGGTGGCTGGCCTGCTGGGCGAGCCGCAGCCATGGCGCGCGCTCGCGATCGTGCCGGACGCAGCGATCAATGCCGCCTCATCGCTGGTGGTGCCGTTCGCCGCGTTGCTCCTCATGGCCGCCGTGTCCGAGCGCGAGCGCGACTGGGTGCCCGCGCTGCTGCTCGCGCTTATCCTGGTCTCGACCCTGATCGGCCTGCTGCAATTCTCCGGCCTCAGCTTCGACCATCCGCTGCTCAACGACACGCCCGGCGACGTGAACGGCGGGCTGGCCAATCGCAACCACTTCGCGCTGCTTCTTGCGATCGGCTGTCTGTTGAGTTTCCGCTGGGCCTTCCCCGACGGACGCAGCGCACGCTGGCGCCTCCCGCTCGCCTTCGGCCTGGTCCTGCTGCTGCTGCTCACCATTCTGGCGACCGGATCGCGCATGGGCATGGTGCTGGGCGTCGTCGCGCTGGTGATCGGTCCGCTGACGGTGCGTCGTGCGATCCGGCACGAGCTGCGCCGCGTCCCGCGCTGGATCGTCGTCGCCACCATCGGAGGGGCGGTGCTGATGATCGCGACACTCATCCTGCTGAGCGTGGCGGCCGACCGCGCCGCCTCGATCGACCGGGCGTTCGGCATGGACGCCGCACAGGACATACGCGCGCGCGCGCTGCCGACCGTGCTGTCGATGATCGCGCGCTACTTTCCGGTCGGCGCGGGCTTCGGCGGCTTCGATCCGCTCTTCCGCATCGCTGAGCCGTTCCGGCTGCTCAAGCCCACCTACTTCAACCACGCCCACGACGATTTCCTCGAGGTGCTGATCGACGGCGGCGTCGCCGGGGCGGTGCTCCTCCTCGCGGCGGTCGGCTGGTGGGCGGTGGCGAGTGTGCGCGCATGGCGCGGCGGCGCGACGAACGCCCGCCTCGGCTCGGCGGCGCTCCTGCTCGTCTTCATCGCCAGCCTCTCGGATTACCCGGCGCGCACGCCGATCGTCATGGCGGTGGTCGCCGTCGCCGCGACGTGGCTCGCCACCCGGCGTGAGCGCGCCCGACCGTCGCAAGGCTAACTTTACCCGTCGATTGGCAGAAGCTATGAGCGTATACCTGTCTAAGCCTCCCCGGAAATTCTCACCGCGCATGCGTACGCTCTGTATCGCCTTGTCGGCGGCCGCTCTCCTGTCAGGATGCGCGGCCCCCCAGCAGATCACTTCGACCGAGCGACTGACCGTGATCCAGGGTAGCAGCGTGCTGCCACCACCCAACCGCGGCGATCTCACCGCCTCCGATCGACCCGCCCTTATCGGTCCGCTCGACACGATCCAGGTCGACGTGTTCAACGTGCCCGACCTCTCGCGGGAGATGCAGGTCGACGCCAGCGGGCGGATCGCGATGCCGCTGGTCGGCACGGTCGACGCGCGCGGCCGCACCGCGGAGGAGCTATCGCGCACGATCGAGGCGGCGCTGCGCACCCGCGGCGTGCGCAGGCCCGAGGTGATCGTCAACATCAAGAGCTCGGTGAGCCAGGTCGTCACCGTCGATGGCCAGGTGGTCGAGCCAGGCCTCTATCCGGTGACCAACCAGATGACGCTGCTGCGCGTGGTCGCCTCGGCGCGAGGCCTGTCCGAATTCGCGCGGCAGGACGATGTGGTGGTGCTCCGCACCGTCGACGGGCGCCGCATGGCCGGCCTGTACAATATCGCCGCCATCCGCCGCGGCGCCTATGACGACCCGCCCGTCTACGCCAATGACATCATCATCGTCGGCGATTCGCCCCAGCGGCGCCTGTTCCGCGACATTGTCTCGGTCTCGCCGCTCATCGCGGCTCCCCTGATCGCCCTGCTGCAATAGGAAGCCGTGATGAATTCGTTGACATCGAACCTGCGCGTCGGTGCCGCGGTTCCGGCGTTACCTACGGGGCCGCTCGCGCCGGACCCGAACCAGATCTCGCCGATCCGGCAATATATCCGCATCGCGATCCGCTGGCGGTTCATCATCATCGGCGTCACTGCCGCCGTCATGGTGCTCGGTCTGATCGTGACGCTGCTCATGACCCCGAAATATACCGCGACGGCGACGATCGAGATTGCGCGCGAGTCCAGCCAGGTCACCAGTTTCCAAGGGGTGGAGCGCGAGACCAGCCTGGCCGACCAGGAATTCTACCAGACACAATACGGTCTGCTGCGCTCACGCTCGTTGTCGGAGCGCATCGCCGCGCAGCTGCGACTGGTCGACGATCCGGCTTTCTACGCGCTGTACCGGGTGAAGCGCGACGACGATGCCTTCCGGCAAGTCAACGGCCGTTATCCCGCGGTCGGGCGCGCCGATCGCGTGCGCGTCGCCGGTGAGATCCTGCGCCGCAATCTTAGCGTGGCTCCGGCACGGTTGTCGCGGCTCGTCGACGTCGGCTTCACCAGCCCGGATCCTGCCTTCTCCGCAAAGGTCGCCAACGCCTGGGCGGAAAATTTCATCCAGATCAACCTGGAGCGCAAGATCCAGGCGACCTCCTACGGGCGTAACCTGCTGCAGCGTCAGCTCAGCCAGCAGAAGGAGCGGTTCGACGAGTCGCAGCGTCAGTTGGTCGCCTACGCCTCGCAGCAGAAGATCATCAACCTGCCGGCCCAGCAGACCGCCGACGGATCGACCTCGGAGCGCTCGATCGTGGCGGACGATCTCGCAACGTTGAACGCGCTGCTGTCGCAGGCCACGTCCGACCGCATCGCCGCGGAGGCGCGCTATCGCGAGACCGGTGCGGCCGGGGTCTCCGCCGAGGCGATGCGCAACCAGGCCATCAACGTGCTGCGCCAGCACCGCGCCGAGTTGCGCGCGGACTATCAGCGGCTGATGACCCAGTTCGAGCCGACCTACCCGGCGGCGGAGGCGATCAAGTCGCAGCTCGACCAGCTCGACCGCAGCATCGCGAGCGAGGAGCGCCGCGTCACCAGCTCGGTCCTGTCCGACTATCGTACTGCAGTGGAGCGCGAGAAGGCGCTGCAGGCACGCGTCGAGCGGTTGAAGACGAGTTACCTCGACCTGCGCCGCCGCAGCATCCAGTACAATATCTACCAGCAGGAGGTCGACACCAACCGCGCGCTGTACGAGGGCCTGCTCCAGCGCTTCAAGGAGATCGGCGTCGCCGGCGGCGTCGGCGTGAACAATGTGTCGGTGGTGGACGAGGCCGACGTGCCGCGTCGTCCGTCCTCGCCGCGCGTGTTGGTCAATCTCGCGCTTTCGCTGATCCTCGGCTCCATGCTCGGCGTCGGCCTCGCGCTGATCCTCGAGCGCATGGACGAGGCCATCGCCGACCCGGCCGAGGTCGAGCGCCGCCTGGGCCTGCCGCTGCTGGGTTCGGTGCCGAAGGTCGACGGGGCGACGCCGAAGGAGGCGCTGCTCGATCGCAAGTCGGATCTGTTCGACGCGTATCTCGCGATCCAGACCAACCTGGCCTTCACGACCGAACATGGCGTGCCGCGGTCGTTCGCGGTCACCTCGACCCGTCCCGCCGAGGGCAAATCGACCACGGCGCTGGCGCTGGCCACCACCCTGTCGCGCGCGCAGCGGAAGGTGATCCTGGTCGACGGCGATATGCGGTCGCCGTCTGTCCACCATCTCGGCGGTGTGGATCACGCGCGCGGGTTGAGCAACTTCCTGAGCGGCGAGCAGGAGATCGAGCCGCTTACCTTCGCAATGACGGAGCTCGGCTTCACCGCCATGTCGGCCGGGCCGATCCCGCCCAACGCAGCCGAACTGCTCACGGGCAATCGCCTGGCGATCCTGATCGAGCGGTTGCTGCAGCATTACGACCATGTCGTGATCGACAGCCCGCCTGTGATGGGGCTGGCGGACGCGCCTTTGATCGCGAGCAAGGTGGAAGGCGTCGTCTATGCGGTCGAGTCACACGGCATCCGGTCGACGTTGGTGAAGACCGCGCTGGCGCGTCTGGCCGCGGCCAATGCGCGGATCGTCGGCGGCGTTCTCACCAAGTTCGAGGCGCGCAAGGCCCATTACGGCTACGGCTATGAATACGGCTATGGCTACGGGCGCGACCGCGCCGCCGAGAAGCGTCGAGCGGAGGGCTGATGGCGCGTCGACCGTCCCGTCAGCCCCGCTCGCCCGCGGTCTGGGGCGCGCGCGCGGCGCTCGCCCTCGCGGCGACCGCGCTCGGCTATGCGGCGACGGTGCGGTCGATCGCTGACGCGGTGCGCGCGCAGCAGCCCGAGCGTGGCTATGCGCTGGCACCCGGCGACGCCAGGGTGCTCGCCAACCTGGCCGAACGCTGGTCGGGGCCGGACGCGACCGCGGCGCAGCGCGCGCGCGCGGATGTGCTGGCACGCGGCGCGCTGCGGCGCGACCCCAGCGCGGTGAGCGCCGTCGCCACGCTCGGCCTCGACGCGCAGATCCGCGGCGACACGGCCGCGGCACGGCGCTGGTTCGGTTATTCGGAAGCCCTCTCGCGGCGCGATTTGCGCACGCAATTATGGTTGATCGAGGACAAGGTGGCGCGCGGCGATATCGCCGGCGCGCTGCGCCATTATGATATCGCGCTGCGCACGTCGCGGTCCGCCGCCGGGATCCTCTTCCCCGTCCTGGGCGGTGCAATCGCCGATCCGACGATCCGGTCCGCGCTGATCCGGACGATGGCGGGTGAACCCGCCTGGTCGCCCTTCTTCGTCGCGGACGTCGCGACGGGCGACAATGATCCACGCGCGGTTGCCCTGCTGTTCCAGGGGCTGAGCTCGGCGGGTGTCAAGCTGGACGACCGCGCGCGCTCGCAGGTAATCGCGCGGCTTGTCCAGAACGATGCGATCGATGCGGCCTGGGCGGCCTATGAGTCGATGCGGCCCCACGCCCGCCGGACCGAGGCGCGGGACCCGCGGTTCCGCGCGCAGCTCGCCGACCCGACCCCGTTCGACTGGCAACCGGTCAACGACGCGGGCATATCGGTCGGCATACAGCGCGGCGAGGGCGGGGGCGTGGTCGACTTCGTCGCGCCGGCGAGTGTCGGCGGCTCGCTGCTGCGCCAGTTCCAGTGGCTACCCCCCGGTGACTATATGCTCGAGGGGCACAGCATCGACGTCAACCAGCCGCCCCAGTCGCAGCCCTATTGGACGCTGACGTGCGGCGACGGCCGCGAACTGGGCCGCGTCGAGGTGCCGTCGTCCGCTCGCGCGAACGGCCGTTTCTCCGGCCGTCTGACGGTCCCGGCGGACTGTCCGACACAGAACCTCTCGCTGAACGCGCGGCCGAGCGATTCGGTCGGGGGCACGGTGGGGCAGATCGATCGCCTGTGGCTACGCCCCGCGGCGAGGGCGGCCCGATGAAAGTGGCGCTGGCGCTGGCGCTCCTGTGGCTGGGTACCGGCGCGGCCGCAGCGGCGCAGCAGTCCACGCCATCGACCGCGACGACGGCCGATGATTCGAGTCCGTCACGGCTGGCGACCTCCTCGGCGGGCACGACCGGGCAGCGACAGAGCCGGGAGATCACCGCGAAGGAAGTGGGGATCGAACCCATGGCCCGCATCGACGATCGCATCGCCAATCGCGTCGAGTCACGCATCCGCAACCGCCTCGATCGCTTCTACGACCCTCAGGCCAATGCGCTGTCGCCGTTCAAGGATGCGGGCGAGAAAGCGCGTACCGCTGCACGCAAGTTGCGACGCTAAACGCCCGGGTGGACCGCGTCCCACAGCGGCGGGGCGGCGCTCGCGATCGGCTGCCACCAGTCGCGGTGATCCAGGTACCAGCGCACCGTGCTGGCGAGGCCATCGGCCAGGCCGCGTCGTGGCGACCAGCCGAGCTCGCTCCTGATCAGGCCGGCGTCGATGGCGTAGCGGAAGTCGTGGCCCGGCCGATCCGCGACGAATGCGATCGCGGCGGCGTGCGGCGCGGCGCCGGGCCGCGGTGCCATGCCGTCGAGGATCGCGCATAGCTCCCGCACGATGGACAGGTTACGACGCTCCGTATCGCCGCCGATGAGATAGCGCCGCCCCGGCACGCCGCGCGCCAGCACCTGGAGCAGCGCGTCGACATGATCGTCGACGTGGAGCCAGTCGCGCACCTGCTCGCCCGCGCCGTACACGGGGATCGCGGCGCCGCGCAACGCCCGCACGATGGTCAGCGGGATCAGCTTTTCCGGATGCTGCCACGGGCCGTAATTATTCGAGCAGTGCGTCTGGAGGACGGGCAGGCCGTAGCTATGCCCCCATGCCGCCACCAGATGGTCCGCGCCCGCCTTGGAGGCGGAATAAGGGGACCGCGGTTCGACCGGGCTGGTCTCGTCGAACCGACCCTGTTCCCCCAGTGCGCCGAACACCTCGTCGGTCGAGACGTTGAGCAAGCGGAAGGCCGCCGCCGCGGCCGCCGGCAGCCGCGCCCAATAGCCACGGGCCGCGCTCAGTAACTGGAACGTGCCCAGCACGTTGGTGGTGATGAAGTCGTCCGGGGCGCGAAGCGATCGGTCGACGTGGCTCTCGGCGGCGAGGTGTACAACCGCGTTCGGGCGGAACGAGTCGAACAGGCGGGTCAGCAAGGCGCCATCGCGGATGTCGCCGTGGACGAAGCGGCAGTGGCCGGTCCGACGTGCCGCGGCGATCGCGTCGATCGAGGCGGCATAGGTCAGGGCGTCGACGACCAGCAGCTCGGCGGCGGCGTCGTGGCTCAGCCGACGTACCAGCGCCGAGCCGATGAACCCCGCGCCCCCGGTGATGAGGATGCGCATCCGTTCGTCGCTTTGCGGTCCGCGCCGCGTCAGATCCTGTGGCGCCATCACCGTCTCCGCTCGCAGATAGCAACCGCTCGCGGCGGCCCAGCCCCGGGCGCGAGGCATCGGGCCGACGCTCCCGCCAGGCAAGCGGTGTCGGACGCCGTCCCCGATCAGTTCGCGGCAGTGCCTGCCTCGCCCGCGTCGATCAGAAGTTCAGCCCGAAGAACTCCTCGAGCTTCTCGCCGACATAGTCGAAATGCTCCTGCCCGAGCGCGGGATAGAGGCCGATCCAGAAGCTGTCGTTCATCACCCGGTCGGTGTTGGTCAGCTCGCCCACCACCCGATAGTTGATATGCTCGAAATAGGGCTGGCGCGTGAGATTGCCCGCGAACACCAGGCGCGTGCCGATCTTGTTCTGGTCGAGGAAGCGGGTGAGATCGACCCGCTTGGCGTCGACACCCTGGCGCAGCATCAGCGGGAAGCCGAACCAGGACGGATCCGAGTTGGGCGTCGCCTCGGGCAGGATGAAAATCTCCTCCAGCGAGCGCAGCCGCTCGGTCAGCAGCGCGAAGTTGCGCCGCCGCGCCGCCACGAACCCCTCGGCGCGATCGAGCTGCGCCAGGCCGCACGCCGCCTGCATGTCGGTGATCTTGAGATTGTAGCCGAGGTGGGAATAGACGTATTTGTGGTCGTAGCCGAACGGCAGCGAGCCGTGCTGCTGGCCGAACCGGACGCCGCACGTGTTGTCGCAGCCGGGCGCGCAGTAACAGTCGCGGCCCCAGTCGCGGATGCTCTCGATGATCGGGCGGAGCTCGGCCGACTGGGTGAAGACCGCGCCGCCCTCGCCCATGGTGATATGGTGCGCGGGATAGAAACTGACGGTGGCGACGTCGCCCCACAGGCCCACCTTCTTGCCGTCATAGGTAGCGCCCAGCGCGTCGCAGCAATCCTCGACCAGCCACAGGTCGTGCGCGTCGCAGATCCGCCGCACCTCGGCGAGGTTGAAGGGATTGCCGAGCGTGTGCGCGATCATGATCGCGCCGGTCTTCTCGGTGATCGCCGCCTCGATCAGGCCGGCGTCGATGTTGTAGGTGGGCACGTCGACGTCGACGAAGACGGGGATGAGGCCGTGCTGGATCGAGGGATTGACCGTGGTGGGAAAGCCCGCCGCGACGGTGATCACCTCGTCGCCCGGCTTCAGCCGGCGGTCACCCAGCTTGTGGCTGGTGAGGCACGACAGCGCCAGCAGGTTGGCCGACGACCCCGAGGTGGTGGTGAGCACGTGCGGCGCGCCCAGCAGCGTCGCCAGGCCTGCCTCGAAGGCGGTGTTGAAGCGGCCGGTGGTGAGCCAGCCGTCGAGCGACGCCTCCACCATCAGTTCCAGCTCGGGCGCGCCGATCACCTTGCCCGCGGGCGGGATCGCGGTCTCGCCGGGCACGAACGGGCGCGGCGCGAACTGGGCCTCGGCATAGCGGCCGACAAGCTTGCGGATTTCCTGGCGGAGGTCGTCAGCGGTCATGAAAGTCCTGGATCCTAAGCAGCTACGGGGACGGCGGCGAACTGCGCCACCTCGTCGAGACAATAAGCGCGCATGTCGGCGCCGGCGTGCCAGGCGCGCTGCCACGCGACGATGCGCGCGAGCGCCTCGTCGAGCGACCAGCGCGGCTGCCAGCCGAGCGCCGCGCGCGCCTTGGAGATATCGAGCTTGAGATAATGCGCCTCGTGCGGCTGCGCGCGCGCGTCGCGTTCCCACGCCGCGCCGTCGCCCCACAGCGCGCACAGCCGCTCGACGATCCATTGCACCGGGCGCGCGTCGTCGTCGCGCGGGCCGAAGTTCCACGCCGCGGCGGCGCGCGCCGGATCGTGCCACAGCGCCTCGCACAGCACGAGATAGCCCGAGAGCGGCTCGAGCACGTGCTGCCACGGGCGGATCGCGTGCGGGTTGCGGATCGGCACCGGCTGGCCCGCGGCGATCGCGCGCAGGATGTCGGGGATCAACCGGTCGATCGCCCAGTCGCCGCCACCGATCACGTTGCCCGCGCGCGCCGAGGCCAGCGCGGACGCGTCCGCGGCACCGAAGAAGGAACGGCGGTAGGCCGAGGTCACGAGCTCGGCGCAGCCCTTGGAATTGCTGTACGGGTCGTACCCGCCCATCGCCTCGTCCTCGCGATAGCCCCACGGCCACTCGCGATTCTCGTAGCATTTGTCGGTCGTGACGACGCAGGTGGCGCGCACCGTCGGCGCCTGGCGGACCGCCTCGAGCAAGTGCACCGTACCCATCACGTTGGTGGCATAGGTGCCGACCGGATCGTCGTAGGAGGCGCGCACCAGCGGCTGGGCCGCCATGTGGATCACCACCTCGGGCGCGGCGGCGGTGAGCGCGGCGGCGAGCGCGTCACTGTCGCGGATGTCGCCGATCAGCGAGGTCATGCCAGCGGCGACGCGCGCCGCCTCGAACAGCGCCGGGTCGGTCGGCGGCGCGAGCGAGAAGCCGGTCACCGCCGCGCCCATCTGCTGCAGCCACAGCGACAGCCAGCTGCCCTTGAAGCCCGTGTGCCCCGTCAGGAAGACGCGCCTGCCCGCCCAGAATCCCGGATCGACCCGGCCGTTCACCAGATGCACCACGGCGCCTTGCCGCTATCCCACATCGTGTTGAGCTGCTGCTTCTCGCGCAGCGTGTCCATCGGCTGCCAGAAACCATGATGCTCATAGGCCATCAGTTCGCCGTCCGCGGCGAGCCCGCGGAGCGGCTCCTGCTCCCACAAAGTGTCGTCGCCCGCGATATAGTCGAGCACGCGCGGCGACAGCACGAAGAAGCCGCCGTTGATCATGCCGCCGTCGCCCTGCGGCTTTTCCAGGAAGTGGGTGACCTGTCCGGCCTCGATCTCCAGCGCGCCGAAGCGGCCGGGCGGATAGGTCGCCGTCATGGTCGCCGCCTTCCCGTGCGCGCGGTGGAACGCGATCGAGGCCGTGACGTCGATGTCGCCGACGCCGTCGCCGTAGGTGAACAGGAACAGCTCCTCGTCGCGGACATGGTCCGCCACGCGGCGCAGCCGCCCGCCCGTCTGCGAGTCGTCGCCGGTGTCGACCAGGGTCACCGTCCAGGGTTCGGCGCGGCGCTCGTGCACGATCATCTTGTTCGCCTTCATGTCGAACGTCACGTCCGACATGTGGAGGAAGTAATTGGCAAAATACTCCTTGATCACATAGCCTTTGTAGCCGCAGCAGATGACGAAGTCGGTCACGCCATGGGCGGCGTAGATCTTCATGATGTGCCACAGGATCGGGCGGCCACCGATCTCGATCATCGGCTTGGGTCGAAGGCTGGTCTCCTCCGCGAAGCGCGTCCCGAGACCGCCGGCCAATATGACTGCCTTCATGATTCTGACCTAGTTCGAGCTGACGAAAGCGTCGGAGAAGAAGCGCGTCGGCGGTAGCCCGAGCGCCAGCAGCGCGCCGCGCGCCGCGGCGATCATCGCATTGGACCCGCACGCGTATACCACCGTGTCGCGCGGATCGAGCCCGGCGCGGAGCGCGGCATCCTGGACGTAGCCACGCGCGCCGGGCCAACCCGCGGCCTCGCCGGAGAGCAAGTGGTGGACCGCCACGTCGAGCCCGAGCGTGACCGGATCCCAGCAGAAATTGTCGCGCGCGCGATTGCCCCAGAAGACGCTGAGTCGATGCTGGGCGGCGCGCGCCGGATCGGCGGCGAGTTCTTCCAGCAGCGCCTTGACCGGCGCGATCCCCGTCCCCGTCGCCAGGAATACCAAGTGCGTGGGCGCCGAGTCGCGCAGGAAAAAGGTGCCGAACGGCCCCTCGATCCGGAGCAGGTCGTTGACCGCAGCCTCATCGAACCAGAACGCGCTCAGCACCCCCCCGGGGTAGCGCCGCACGATCAGCTCGAGCAGCCCGTCGGCGCGCGGCGCGTTGGCGAGCGAGTAGCTGCGGCGCACGTCGCGCGCGATCACGTCGACATATTGGCCGGGAAGAAAGCGCAGCGGCGAGGCGGGGGGCGTCCTCAGCACCACCTTGACGATGTCCGGCGCGAGGCGCTCGAGCGCGGCGATCCGCGCGGGGATGGTACGCGTCTCGATCCCGGCGAGACGATCGAGCGGCTCGACGTCGAGCGTCAGGTCACTCGCGGCGGCGCGGCAGCAGGTCAGGATGAGCCCGCGCCCCGCCTCCTCCGCGGTGAGGCCCTCGTCCTCGCCGCGCAGCATGAGCGTCTCGCCCGAAACGACCGGCGCCTTGCAGATGCCGCAGCGCCCGGTGCGGCAGCTATATTCCAGCGCCACCCCGCTCGCGCGCGCGGCGTCGAGGATCGACGTCGCGGGATCGGCCGGGAAGCTGCGCTGGTTACGAAGGACGACATGCGGCATCGAGGACGCTGATACCGCCAGATTCTGCTCAGTCCAGCGTTGTAGTCACGGAACCTGCCGATCCGGTCGCGACGATAGGGTCAATCCGGGCCGCGACAGGTGACCATCATGATCGCCGCGCCGCCGAAGTCGCGACAGCGCCAGCCCAGCCGCCGCAGCCACGCGGCGCGCGGCCGCTCGCGCGTGCCCGGCACGCTCGCGTCCGCCAGCCAGATCAGCGAGTCGATCTGCCCGCGCGCGATCGCGCCGCGGATCACCGACGAGGGTAGGGTGTTCGCCGGCTGATCGAGCACCGTCACCGCCACTGGCGCGCGCGCCTGGCGCGGCCCGAAGCCGATCACCTCGGCGATGCGATCCGGCTCGCTGATCCGCCCGGTGGGGCTGTCCCACAGGAAGCCGAGGCGTGTCGCGTGCTGCGCCACCAGCCAGTCGCTCGGGCGGCCGAGGTTGAGATTGTAGCGGACCTCGTCGGTCGGCTCCTGCCACTGGCCCGCGATCCGGCCGGCGGTGGAGGCGGCGAACAGGGCGAGCACGAGCCCGGGCAGCAGCGTCACCGCGAGACCGACGCGTCGCACCCACAGTGTCACGCCGAACAGCGCGGCGGGGGCGGTCATGAAGGTGTAACGCCACACGAAGCTCGGGCGCAGCATGCCGATGAGGAGGAGCAGCGCGAGGGTGAGAACCGCCGACCAGGCGACCGCGGCGTCGGCGCGCGACACGTCGCGCCAGCGCCAGCGCGGTGCGACGAGCGCGGCGAGCAGCGCGGCGACGGCACAGCCGCCGAGCATGGTCGAGCCGAGGAAGATCAGCGGCAGGCGACCCACGTCGGCGAGCCCGACCAGCGGGTACCAGGCCCCTGCGGCGGCGAAGTGCGCCAGCAGCGAGAGGTGGAACGCCATCCAGCCGGCCACGGGCAACAGCAGCAGGAGCGCCGGGGCGAGCCGCAGCGAGTCGCGCGGCCGCAGCGCCAGAAGCAGCAGTCCCTGGACCAGCGACAGCAGCGCGGCGTGATAATGCGTGAGCACCGCGACGCCCGACAGCGCCACCCACGTCGCGGCGCGCGCCGACGTCGGGCGGTCGAGCAGGCGGCGGAAGCCGATCGCCTGGGCGGTCGTCACCAGCAGCAACAGCGCGTAGCAGCGCGCGTTGGTGGCGGTGGACAGGCCGGGCAGCCACAAGGCCAGCAGCGCCGCCCAGTACAGCCGCGTCGCGCGATCGGGATGGCCCCAGCGCAGGATCAGCAGCGGCGCTCCCAGCGAGGCGACCATGCTGAAGGCGCGGAGCGCCGCCAGGCTCGTCCCGAACAGCGCGGCCCAGCCCCAGAGCAGGACGTAATAGACCGGGCCGCCGATCTCGTGGAGGCACCAGTCGAGTAGCGCGCGCGCGCTCGGCTGCGCCGCGATCACGCCGGAGAAGGTCTCGTCGAAGCCGAAC
The DNA here is from genome assembly GCF_019898765.1 of Sphingomonas yunnanensis. Classification (GTDB taxonomy): domain Bacteria; phylum Pseudomonadota; class Alphaproteobacteria; order Sphingomonadales; family Sphingomonadaceae; genus Sphingomonas; species Sphingomonas yunnanensis. Next base: position 312,433 of record NZ_JAIOKB010000003.1, read on the forward strand.
GGCGCGGTCCAGCCGGACAAAGCGCGCCCCGCCACGGCCAGCACGATGACCCCGGTCGCGATCGGCCACAGCGGCATCGCTGCGGTGCGCGCGTCGGGTGACAGGGAGAGCGCCGTGGTCGCCATGGCATCCTTATGCCTGCGGGCGCCTAGCATCTGGTTAATGACGCGCTTCGGGTCAGCCGGCGCGGACGGTCCCGCCCGGCATGTCGCGCGCGATCGCGTCGCCCGGCAACGCGCCGCGGCGCAGGCATTGCGCCGGGTCGCGCCGGCGCACGCGCTCGCAGTCCCAGCGAGCGCGCGGCTCGCCCGCGTCCGCGCGCTCGTAGCGGAAGGTCAGCGCGTCAGCCTGTTCCAGGCTGAGCGGCAGCGCGCGCGCGACCTGACCGGGGTCGCGCCACGCCAGCACGGTGCAGCGCGCCCGCTCGCCGCACAGCGCGCGGGCGCGCGCCAGATCGCCGCCCGCGTCGCTCGCGGCGCGGATGAGGAAGAGGTCGGGATCGCTCGCGCTCGACAGCACCGGCCGCACCGGGCCGCGCGCCGGCGGGCCATCCGCCGCGATCGCGCGCTGCGCACCCGAGAGGAGCGCGAGCCGCATCTCGCCGGGTTCGCCGCGCGCCAGCGTGCCGCGATAGGCGGCCGCGGCGCCCCAGCCGCCGCGCCAGCGATAGAAGATGTGCGGTCCCACCTGCGCGACGCGCATGAGGGCGCCGCTCCAGTACGGTACCATCCAGTCGGCGTGGTAATGGGTGGCCAGCCCGACCGGCGCGTAGACCGCGCCGTCGAGCGCCTCGCTGGCGGCGGCGCGCGCGCGCGCCCAGGCGGCCGACGAGGGCGCGCGCCGTGTGAGCGCGCCGTCGCAGGTGAAGGTGAACTGGCAGCCGGTGCGACGCTCCGCGCCCTGGAAGACGACGGCGCAGATCGTCTTGGGGAAGGCGGGATGGCGGACGCGGTTGAGCACCACCTGCATCACCGCGCGCTGGTCGTCGCGGCGGTCGCCGGCCTCGTAGAAGCCCGCCGCGGCGAGACAGTCGACCGCGCGCGCGGCGTCCGCGCCGGCGAGCGAGGTGGCGAGCGGCGCGGCGGCGGGGCCGGTGCGTTCCCGCTCGGCCTGCGCACCGTTGATCGCGCGCGCGATCGTGGGCGCGATCGGGCGAAAGCGCAGCGGCTCGACCGCGGGCGGGCGGGGCGCGGACGGTGCGTCGTCGACGCTGGCACGCGGCGGGGCGGCCGCACCGAGCGCCGCGAGCGCGCTCAGCGCCACGAGCGCGGCGGCGCGACGCGGACGGGAGGCGGTGGCCGCTGAGACGGGCAGGCGCGGCCTGCCGGCCCGCGCCGCAGAGGTGGCGAACATGCGGGCGCTATACGCGATCGGTGCGGCGCTGCCACCCGGGGGCGGGGGATCGGACGCAGAAAGGCCCGCGGCATCGCTGCCGCGGGCCCCTGACATCGTCGCGACGGGGCCGCTTAGAAGCGGACGCCGAACCCGGCGAGAACCTGATTCTTGCTCTGGCGATAATCCGTGTCGGCGAAACCGTACGGCTCCAGGCTGAACCGGCCCGTGCGGGTGTAGTCGTACTCGACCTTGACGTAGGCGTTCTCGGTCACCGCATATTCGGCGCCGGCGCCCGCGCGCCAACCGCCGATCAGCCGGTGCGTGTTGTACACGCCGCCGCCGTTCAGGCCCGACTGCACCTTCACCGAGGTGTTCACGTAACCGCCCTTGGCATACAGCATCACGCGATTGCCGAAGAAGCTGTCGCCACCCTTGAAGCCGATGCGACCGCCGGCCTCGATCTCACGCTCCGGACGAACGCAGCGACCGATCGCCGCCGCCGAATTGTCGCAGGAGTTCGAGGTGGGCAGCGCGTAGCTGCCGTATACGCCGAGCACGAGGTTGCGGAAGCCGATATCGAAGCCGCCCAGCGCGCCCGCGACGCCGCCGGTGTGCTTGCGATCAGCACCGGCCGGGGAAGGGTTGAAATCATACTTCTGGAAGTCGACACCCCCGAAACCCTCGACGCGCGGACCCGTGAAGGTCGGGTCGATCTGAGCCCCGCCGGTGTCCTGCACCGGGGCGGCGTCCTGCGCCAGTGCCGGCGTCGCGCCGGCGATACCGGCGGCGATCAGGATCAGTTGCAATGACTTCACTTCATATACTCCCTGCGTCGACCACATATGGCAGCCAGTAAGCGCACCATCGCGATGCGCCACAGAATGTTCCCCCATTTCGCCAGAAATGAACTTTCTTTTTGGCGAATTGGCGAAAATGTCACACCCTCTCAGCTGCCGGACCCCTGTGGCAGCAAGATGCGGCAGCATTGTGATGACGTCTTGCGATTCAGCGGCCGAACCCGGTATCGGGCCGGGCGACGGGTGTCGCCCGCTCGGGTTCTCGTGGAGTAGGAATGATTAAAAGCTCTCAGCGCGCGTCACGGGCGGTCTCGTCCTGCGGCATCGCGCTCATGCTCGCGTCGAGCGGCAGTACCGCACTGGCGCAGAATTCTGGCACGACCGGGGCCTACCCCAATCAGGCGCAGACGTCGCTGTTCGGCCAGGCGGACACCGCGGACACGCAGCGCCAGCAGAGCAGTCAGCAGCAGCAGACCGCGCCGCTGCCGGCCGCCAGTGCCGTGACGGCACAGGCGGCGCAGATCGATCAGCAGGGGCGCAACGACGGGAGCGGTCGCGCCAACGGCCTTCCCACTGGCCAGGCCCCGCTGCTCACCCCGCTCGGCGAGCGCCTGCCGCCGGCGCCTCCGGGTGAATATGAGACCTATGTCGCTCAGGTGCTCGGCCGCGACGTGCCGCGCTACGGCGCCTCGCTGCTGCTTCCCTCCGCGCGCGACTTCACGCCGCCCCCGACGGCGTCGGTGCCTGCCGACTATCGGCTCAATCCAGGCGACGAGATCCTGGTCGGGCTGACCGGCTCGGTCCAGTCCGAGCTGCGGCTGACGCTGGACAATGACGGCGCGGTATTCATCCCGCGCGTCGGCCGGGTCAGCCTCGCCGGTGTGCGCTACGGCGACGTCGCCGCCACGCTCGCGCGCCGGATCAGCGACGAGTACCGCGACTATCGCATCACCGTCAGCGTCGCGCGGTTGCGCGGCATCCGCGTCTACGTCACGGGCTATGCCGCCAACCCCGGCGCTTATACGCTCAACAGCCTGTCGACGCTGGTCAACGCGGTGCTGGCCGGGGGCGGTCCGGCGGCCGGGGGCAGCTTCCGTTCGATCCAGGTGCGTCGCAACGGCGCCGTGGTGGCGGATTTCGACAGCTACGACCTGCTGCTCCGCGGCGACAAGTCGAAGGACGTCGTTCTCCAGAACGAGGACGTCATCTATATCGCCCCGGTCGGCCCGCAGGTGGCGCTGACCGGCAGCGTCAACGCCGAGGCGATCTACGAGGCGCGCCCCGGCGAGAGCGTCGCGGACGTGATCCGCTACGCCGGCGGGATCTCGACCCTGGGCGATCCGACCCGCACCGTGGTGTCGCGGCTGTCCGAGCTCGACGGGCGCGGCTGGATCGAGCTCAGCCTGGCGCAGGCGACTGCTCAGCCCGTGACGGGCGGCGACATCCTGCGCTTCCTGTCGGTGGCCGATTACGCGCGCCCGCTCGAGCGCCAGAACATCCTGGTCACGATCGAGGGCCAGGTCGGCAAGCCGGGGCATTATTACATGCCCGCCAACTCGACGATGGGCGATGCGCTGGCGATGGCGGGGGGCCTGACCGGCCGCGCCTTCGTCTATGGCACCGAGTTCGACCGCAGCCGCGTCCAGCAGCAGCAGCGGCGGAGCTTCAACGAAGCGCTGCAGCAGCTCGAACTGTCGCTCGCCGCGGCGCCGCTCACCGACAGCGGCGCCGACGTGACCGAGGCGGGCCTGCGCCAGCAGCGGCTCACTGCCGCCCGTGCGGTGGTCGACCGGCTGCGCGCGGCCCAGCCCGACGGGCGCGTGGTGCTCGCCGTGCGCCCCGACTCGAACGATCTGCCGCTGCAGACCGTGCTCGAGAACAATGATCGCCTGTACATCCCGCCGATACCGACCACCGTCGGCGTCTTCGGCGCGGTGTACCAGCCGGGCTCGTTTGAGATCCAGGGCGCGCGCAAGGTGAAGGACTATCTCGAGCTCGCCGGGGGTCCGCAGCGGCTCGCCGACAAGGGCGAGATCTTCGTGGTGCGCGCCAACGGCTCGGTGATCACCAAGAGGCGCGGCGGCCTCAACGCTCCGGCGCTCCCCGGCGACGTGGTGTTCGTGCCGGTCAAGACGCACGGGTCGACCTTCTGGGCACGGCTGCGCGATGTCACCAGCGTTCTGTTCAGCGCCGGCCTCAGCGCCGCCGCCGTCGTGGCACTGACCAATTGACCCGGCCCCCGTTCGTGCTCGACCGTGTGATGGGTCTCGGCTGGATGCGCCGTCCCTGGCTCCGCCGCGCGGTACTCGCCGCGCTGCTGCTGCTGCTCGGCCTGTTGGCGCTGTTCCCGCGACATTATCTCGCCGTGGTCAAGCTCGCCCCGCCCGAGTCGAGCGCGCAGGGGCTCAGTGCGGTGCTGGGCGGCCTGGGAGGCACGTACAGCTCGTTGCTGACCAGCCAGCCGGCCGAGATCGACCTCGCCGTCGCGCGCAGTTACGACGTGATGCGCGACGTCGCGCGGCAGCTCGGCGCGGTGAACGGCGACACACCGCCCGACGAGGCGGCTCAGGCGGTGCGGCGGCTCGACCGTGACCTCGACGTGCGTGCGCTGCGCGGCGGGATGCTGCAGATCGAGATGCGCGACACCGATCCACGGCGCGCGATGTCGGCGGTGGACGCCTTCGCCACCTCGCTCCGGCGCCGGCTGTCGACGCTGAGCCGCCAGCAGATCACGTTCAAGCGCGGCATCCTCAACCAGCGGCTCGCCGAGGCGTCCGAGGGGATACAGCGCGCGCAGCAGGAACTGACTGACTTCCGCCGCACCAACCGCTTGCCCGCGCCGCAGGAGCAGCTGTCTCAGTCGGTCCTCACGCTCAACACACTCGAGGGCACCGTGCAGGCGAAGCGCGCCGCGCTCGCCACCGAGCGGCGCTTCTCCGGCCCGGAGAATTATGCGGTGAAGCGGCTCGAGGCGGAGATCGCGGTGGCGCAGCGCCAGCTCGACGTGGAGCGCTCGCGTCAGGAGAACGCGGCGACCGGCTCGACCGCCAGCCTAGTGGAGATCAACACGCGCTACGCCGACCTGCTGCGCAACCTGACCTTCGCGCAGTCGCTCTACCAGTCGTACATCCGCTACCTCGAGGGGTCGGCGGTCGAGGAACTGACCGCTCAGTACAATCTCGAGAAGCTCGAATCGACCCATCTCGATCCGTACCGTCAGTACAATCTGATCCCGCTCGGCCTGTTCATCCTTGTGCTGGGCTTCGCGATCGCGGCCGAACTCTATATCGTGGCACCGCCAGCGGGCGCGCTGGTGACGAGCGTCACCGAGTCCGATCCGCGCCGGATCTGACGTGAGCGACGCGGTCTCCACTCGGGCGACGCGCCGGAAGCGCCTGCGCCTCTGGCTGGAGTGGGTCCTCGGCACGCTGGTGCTCGCGAGCATCGCCAACGCCTATCTATTCTTCCGCACCAACGGCTTCCTGCCGCCACCGTTCTTCTTCAACTATCTCGACAGCCTCATGGACGGCTATAATACGGCGGCCTGGGCGTTCCGCCCGGGTGCCTATGACATCTGGCGCTCGATCTACCCGCCGATCTCCTTCGCCTGGTTCCACATCTTCGCAACGCCGAGCTGCTATGTCGGCACCGAGGTGTACGCGCGCGACTGCGATTGGTGGCTGCGTACCGCCATGGTGCTGTTCTTCTTCGGCAATACCGTTCTGGTCTGGGTAATGTATCGCCGGCATCATCGCCCCACCGCGCTGCCGCGCGCGATCGCAGTCGGTTTCGGCATGCCCATGCTTTACGCGCTGGAGCGGGCCAATCTGATCATCCCCGCCTTCACCTTCTTCGCGCTCGCCTACGGCCCGCTGCTCAGGAACACGCGGCTGCGCTGGCTGGCGGCCGCATGCGCGGCCAATTTCAAGCCTTATCTAATCGTCGGCATCATCGCGACGCTGCTGCGCCGGCAGTGGCGCTGGTTCGAGGGAGCGACGATCGCCTGCGCCCTGGTCTATCTGGTCAGCTGGATCATCGTGCGCGATGGCACGCCGCTGCAGGTGCTGCGCAACACCATCATCTTTGCCGACGCGAGCCGGGCGGCGGAATGGCCGGTTTCCTATTACGCCTCGTCGTACATCCCGCTGCACACCTTCCTCAACGAGAGCCGCGCTCCGCTGATCCGGCTGATCGGCACCGATCCGATCGACTTCGCCGACTGGTTCCTGCCGCTTTTCATGCGCGCCACCCAAGCGCTCACGCTGGTGGCGGCCGCGGGGATCTGGCTGCGGCCAGGGCTGTTCCCGAAGACGCGCGGCATCGCGCTGGCGGTGATGTTCGCGCTCAGCGCGCAGGAAACGGGCGCCTACGCGATGTGCTTCGTCCTTTTCCTGCTGTTCTTCGAGCGGATGGAAGGCTTCTGCCTGACTGCCGCGCTGATCATCGGCTATCTGCTGAGCCTCTGCGTCGACTATTTCCTCGTCCAGCTCGACCTGCAGGTCATGATGGAAAGCTTCCTGGCGGGTCGGCGCGTCACTGCCTCCTACGGGCTGACGGTGGGCACGATCGTCCGGCCAGCGGGGCTGCTGCTGATCATGAACCTGCTCTCCATCGCCACGCTGACCAGGCTGGCGTCCACGCTCGCCGCGGAGCGCCGGCTGCGCTTCCCTTGGCGCGCCACCGCGGGTACGGCGTTGCCGCAACCGGTCACCTCTGCCGCAGGAAGCAATTGACTATCATGGTCCCCGACATCTCGATCGTGTGCCCCTGCTACAATGAGGAGGCGAACGTCGAGGCGATCGCCGCCGCGGTGATCGCGCAACTCGAGCGGTGCGATGTCACTTTCGAATACCTCTTCATCGACAATGCCTCGACCGACCGCACCGTCGAGATCGTGCGCGCGATGTGCGCGCGCGACCCGCGCATCAAGCTGATCGCGAACACGCGCAACTTCGGCCAGATGCGCTCGCCGACGCATTGCATCTACGCCACCTCCGGGCGGGCGGTGATCGGCATCGCGTCCGACTTCCAGGACCCGCCCGAGCTGATCCCCGAGTTCATCAGCCGCTGGCGCGCCGGTGCGCCGATCGTGCTGGGCACGCGCGTCGTCGAGAAGAGCAGCTGGTGGCTCGGCGTCGGCCGCAAGCTGGCCTACGGCTTCCTCGAACGCTTCGGCGATTACTCGATCGTGCCGCACGCCACCGGTTTCGGCCTGTACGATCGTCGCGTGGTGGACCTGCTCGCCGGGCTGCACGAGCCCGAGCCCTTCTTCCGCGGCATGCTGGTGGAGAGCGGCTACCGGATCGAGACGGTGCCGCACGCGCGCGCGCCGCGGCAACGCGGCGTCTCCTCGAACACTTTCTTCCGCCTCGCCGATTTCGCGCTATCCGGGCTCGCCGGCTCGGCCAAGCGGCTGCTGCGGGTGCCGTTCGTGCTCGCGATCGGCTCGGGCGTGCTCGCCGTGGTCGGGCTGGTCGCGGCCCTGCTCGCCTGGGCGCTGGGCGGGCCGTCCGGCTGGTTCGCGATCGCCGCGCTGCTCGAGGCCAATGTCGCGCTGGTGTTCCTGTTCATGGGGTTCATGGGCGACCAAGTGCGGCTGATATCGGAGCGGACGCGCGGCACCCCGCTGGTCGTCGAGCGCGAGAGGATCAACTTTGCGCAGGATTGAGGAACGGCTTCACGCCATCGACCCGCGACTGGGGCATATCACCCGGCTGGCGCGCTATTACGGCGTCGCCGCGATCAACACCTTGTGGGGCTATGGCGTCTATGCCGGGCTGGTGGCGCTGGGGCTCAACCTCTTCGTCGCGCAGATCGTCGCGCACGTGATCGGCGTGACGTTCAACTATTTCTCATACAGCCGCGGCGTGTTCCAGCGGCCGCCGCAGTCCAAGGCGGCCTATATCATGGCCTATGGCGTCAATTACGGCGTGAGTGTGAGCTTCCTCGCGCTGTTCCACCTCACCGGCCTGTCGCCCTACCTGTCCGGGCTGGCGGCGCTGGTCTGCTCGTCGCTGCTCAACTTCCTGGTGCTCAGCCGCTTCGTCTTCCGCGCCTCTCAGGGGACGGCGTAGAGCACCGTATCGAAGCCGTTGTGTCCGTGCTGGCGGATGTACAGCCTGGCCTCCGGCAGAAGCGTGTGCGCGAGCAGCGGGAGTTCCCACAGGTCCTCGGGGCGGTGATAGATGCTCATCGCGATCGCGGGGCGCGCGCGCTCGATCGTGGCGCGCATCCCCGCGATCGCGGCGCGCTCGGCGCCCTCGATGTCGAGCTTGACGTAATTGGGGCTGACCCGCGGCAGCACCTCGTCGAGCGCGACCACCTGGACCACGATGTCGCCGCTCTCCGCGGCGTGCGATCCCGCCGCCTCGCCCGCGGCGAAGCGGATCTGCTCGGCGCGCTCGCCGAGCCCGCAGGGGAACAGCGCGGCCTGCGCCACGTCGGCGTCGCGCGCGGTCGCGGCCAGCGCGGCGAAATTGGCGGGGTCGGGCTCGAAGGCGTACCATTCGGCGAGCGAGCGACCCGAATCGCGCAGCGCCGGCCAGGCGTCGCCGGTGAAGGCGCCGCCGTCGATCAGCCGCAGCGGCTCGCGCGTCAGCGGCACGTCCGCGGGGAAATATTGTGACGGCAGGTGCGACGCCGGGTGCGTGCCGTGGTCCGCGGTGAGGCGAAACGCGGCCACGCCCTCGAGCACCGCGCGCGAGGTGTCGTCGGCCAGCAGCCCGGCGACGCGCTCGATCGCGTCGAGGTGCGCGCGCACATGGTCGCGCCCGGTGAGCCAGTAGCTCGCCATCGCGGCGCCGATCGCGTCGGGCAGCTCGGCCGGGACGATCATGTCGGCGAAGCCGCGCGTCGCCGCCCAGGCGTGGATCGGCGCCGGATCGGCGGCGAAATTGTGCACGCCGACGACCAGCACCGTGCCCGCGCTCATCGCCGCGTCGAGCGCCTCGGGCGCGACCGCGGGCACCGGCTGCGCCGCGGCGAAGGCGGGGTCGGCGGCGCGGCGATCGACCAACCCGCGCACCGGGAAGCCCGCGGCCTGGAGCGTGCGCACCGCCAGCAGACCATAGCCGCCGGCGCCATACACCCAGCAGCCCTGCGCCAGTCGCTCGCGCAGCAGCGCGGCGGGGCGCTCCGCGTCGACCTTGCGGGCGCGTCGCTCGAGACGATCGGAGAGGGACGGCGAGTGCGCCTCGGTCAGCATGTCGGTCCTTTCGAATGGCGCGTCCTTAAGCGGTCGTTTGGGTCGTGCCAAGCTTGCGTCGCGGGCGTGGCTCGGCCACACAGCGGCGTGGCCGTCTCCCCCTCGCTCGATCGTCGCGCAATGCTGCGCAGCGTGCCGCTCGCCGCGCTGCTGACCGCCGCCGACGCCGCCCCCGCCACGATCGCGGCGACCCAGCCGCTGCGCGTGCCCGCTGCGGGGGCGACGCTCACGGCCGGCATCTACGGCGTCGACCAGGATCTCACCGTCGCAGCCGATCTGCTGCTGCTGCCGGGCGCGCGGATCGATGTGGCCGCGGGGCGGACGCTCACCCTGCTGGGCGACGTCCAGGCGCCGGCGGCGCACGTCTTCGTCGGCCCCGGACGAGTCGACCTCAACGGTGGGCGCACGCTCGTCGCGCGGGCCGAATGGTGGGGGGCGGTGGCGAACGATCCCGCGGTCGACTGTCTCGCGCCGCTCGCCGCGGCGATCGCGGCGCACGGCTGCGTCGTGCTCGCGCCGGGCGACTATCATCTCTCGCGCACGCTGAAGATCACGACCCCCAACCGCCGGCTCGAGGGCAGCAGCGGGCAGCGCGGCGGCGCGCCAGCGCTCAGCCGGCTGGTACTGACGCGTGCGGACGGCGATGTCGTCCAGGTCGGCGCGGATCGCAGCCCGGGAGCGATCAGCGGCTTCGTCACCGGCGTGACGCTGCGCTCGCTCGAGCTGGCGCGGTCGGTCGCGCCGCGCGGCGGCGGCTTGGTCGAGTTGGGCGGGCCGGCGGGACTGCGCGCGCAATATGCGGTGGCGTGCCAGTTCGAGGAGCTGACCGCGCCCGAGCACGCCACCGGCTACGTGCTGCGCGGGGTGGTCAGAAGCTTCCTGCGCAACTGCAGCGCGTACCGCTCGCGCCCGGGCAAGGGCGACACCTTCGTCGGCTTCCTGTTCGACGGCTCGGCCGACTTCGGACTCGCCGGCGGCAACGCCTCGCTCTACGTCGACGCCTGCGTCGCGAGCACGGGAGGCGATCACGGACTGGCGCGATCGATCGGCGCCTATCTGCCCGGCGCCTTCTCGGACACCTATCTCACCCGTTTCGAGATGGCGACGATGAGCGACGGGATCGTCGTCGACGGGCTCGCCGGCGGCCCGGACACGCAGCGGCTGCGCACCGGCAACGTCAACCTGCACATCATCATGCCCATCCTCGACGCGGTGTCGCACGTCGGGCTCACGCTTTCGCGGCTGTCCCCCTACGCCGCGGTGGAGATCATCGACCCCTATATAGTGCCCGTGCCGGGTGCACTCGCGTCGATCCACGTCCATGATGGCGGCGGCATGGCGACGATCACCGGGGGGCAGCTGCTCGGCTGGTACGACGCCGATCATGGCGGCAACGCGGTCGGGGTTCATGCGGTGAACGCCGCGGGCCTGACGATCCGCGGTCTCAAGCTGCTGGGCCACCGCCGCCCCGTGGGGATGACCAACTGCCGCGACATGGACATGGACGTCATCATCAACAATCCGGCGCAGGCCGCCTCGCAGGCGGCGGTCCAGCTGGCGGCGTGCGACCGGATCGCGGTGCGCGCCCGCGTCACCGGCGGCGGCAAGGTCTTCCCGCAGGGCGTTCGGCTCGACGGCACGGCCAACCAGCACGTCGCGGTCGATGTCACTGGGATCGATCCGGCGGCGATCGCGGGCGGCGCGCTCAACCGGCTCGTGTGGAACAACGACCCGGTGCGGGTCGCAGGTGCCTTCGGCAGCAACCTGGCGAGCGGGATCATGGTGTGATCGAGCGACCCGCACTCGTCATCACCGGCGCGACCGGATGGATCGGCCAGGCCGTGCTGATGCGGCTCGCGGCGGCCGGTGACGCGGACTGGCGCGAGCGCGTCCGCCTGTTCGGCTCGCGCGCGGCGACGCTCACCGGCGCCGACGGCAGCGCGATCCCGGTACGCGCGCTGGACACGCTCGCGCCCGACGACGTCGCCGGGGCGCACGTGGTGCACCTCGCCTATCTCACCAAGGAGAAGGCCGAGCTGCTCGGCGAGCGCGCCTTCACCGACACCAACCTGGCGATCGACGACCGCCTGCTCGCCGCCTGCGCCGCGGCTGCGCCCGCCGCGCTCTTCGTCGCCTCCTCCGGTGCCGCCGCGCTGGCGGCCGAGGGCCGGGATCGGCACCCCTATGGCATGTGCAAGCTGCGCCAGGAGGACCGGCTGATCGACTGGGGCGCGCGCGCGGGCGTGCCCGTGCTCGCCGGCAGGATCTGGAACATCGCCGGCCCTTATATGAACAAGACGGGCGCCTATGCGCTCAGCGACATGCTGCTGCAGGCGCGGCGCGAGCGGCGGATCCGCGTCGCCGCGACGATCCCGGTGTACCGCTCCTATCTGCACGTCGAGGATCTGGCGACGCTCATCATCGGCGCGCTGGCGCAGGGGATAGGGTCTGACCGCCCGCTCGACCTGTGCGGCGCCGAGGTGCTCGAGATGGGCGACATCGCCGCGTGCGTGGCGATCCATTGCGGGCTCAGCCCCGACGCGATCGAGCGTAGCGCGGTCGATACGCGGCGCAGCAGCATCTATCTCGGCTCCTTCCCGCAGACCAAGGGTCTCGCGCTCCGCCTGGGCGTGTCGCTGGCAGACTTCCCACGCCAGCTTAGCGACACGGCAGTGTGGCTGGAAAAGCATGAATAACCCAAAAGGAGCGCTTCGGCTTGCGGCGGTTCGGCGCTTCTAGTAACCGCAATAGCATGAGCTAAGCTTACCGCCTCGATCTCGGGCGGGTGAGAGTGCTCCGGCGCGTCGTGCGCGTAACGCTGGCCCTGGAATGCCGGAATCAAGGGGATGTCATTTGCCAACCTCGATCTTCGACGATCTATTCGTTCTCGAGCTCGCCAATAATCACTGGGGTAAACTCGATCGCGGGATGAAAATCATCCGTGACTTCGCCAAGGTGGTCCGGGCTAACGGAGTCAAGGCGTCGATCAAGCTGCAGTTCCGCGACGTCGATTCCTTCATCCATCCAGGCTTCCGCGATCGCGAGGATGTGCGCTACATCAAGAAGACGCTCGACACGCAGTTGCCGTGGGAGAGCCTGCGCTCGATGGTAGAGGCGATCCGCGCCGAGGGTATGCTGACGATGGTCACGCCGTTCGACGAGGTCAGCGTCGACAAGTGTGTCGAGTTCGGCGTCGACATTCTCAAGATTGCCAGCTCTGACATTCGCGACAAGACGCTGCTGCGTAAGCTTGCAGCGAGCGGCAAGCCCGTGATCGCGTCTTCGGGCGGTGCGAGTGAAGCGCATATCGACGCGCTCGTCGATTATTTCGTGTCGCGCGATATCCCGTTCGCGCTCAATCATTGCGTCTCGCTCTATCCGTCGGACGACAGCGAGCTCGAGCTCAATCAGATCGACTATCTCCGCGCGCGCTATCCCGCGGTGAAGATCGGCCTCTCGACGCATGAGCATCGCGATTGGCATGATTCGATCATGATCGCCTATGGCAAGGGTGCGCGTACCTTCGAGCGCCACATCGACATCGACCATGATGGCGTGCCGGTCAGCGCCTATTGCACCAAGCCCGAGCAGGCCGACGTCTGGTTCAAGGCGTTCAACAAGGCCAAGGAGATGTGCGGCGGTCCGGCGCATGCCCGGCGCGCCGTGCCCGAGAAGGAGCGCCGCTATCTCGACGCGCTGGTGCGCGGCGCCTACCTGCGCCACGACCTTCCCGCCGGCCACCAGCTGACCGACGCGGACATCTACCTGGCCGTGCCGCTGCTCAAGGGCCAGATCTCCTCGCGCGAGTTCACCACCGGCGAGGTGCTGCGTCAGCCGCTCAAGGCCGACGCCCCGCTCCAGCTCGACGCGGTCGAGGCCGATTATGCCGCCGACGCCGACCTGATCGCGCTGATCGCCGATCGTGGCATGGAATATGTCGACGCGCGCGAGATCATGCCGCGCGCCGTCGCCTGACATCGCCTAGCCTCGGGCCGCGGCCCGGCGCTGACTGATCTGATCCGCTTCCCGCCGCGCCCGACGCGGCGGGAAGCGCCCCGCACCAGAGAGACTTCATGCCCGACGTTCGGCTCTCCGATTATGTCGCCTCCGTTATCGCGTCGCACGGCGTCCGCCATGTCTTCATGCTCACGGGCGGCGGGGCGATGCATCTCAACGACGCGCTGGGGCGCGCGGAGGGACTGCGCTACGTCTGCTGCCACCACGAGCAGGCGCTCGCCATGGCGGCGGAGAGCTACACGCGTCTGTCGGGGCGGCTCGCGGCGGTCAACGTCACCACCGGGCCTGGGGGGATCAACGCGCTCAACGGCGTCCACGGCGCCTACACCGACTCGATCGCGATGATCGTAGTCTCCGGGCAGGTCAAGCGCGAGACGCTGCGGCAGAACGCACCGGTGCGGCTGCGACAGCTCGGCGATCAGGAGGCGGACATCATCCCGATGGTGACCCCGATCACCAAGTTCGCGGCGATGATCGAGGACCCGCAGGACGTCCGCTACCTGCTCGAGAAGGCGTTGTGGCTGGCGACCACCGGCCGCCCCGGCCCGGTCTGGATCGACATCCCGATCGACGTCCAGGCGGCGCGGATCGACCCCGCCGCGCTGCGCGGCTTCGACCCGCGCGTGGAGGGCTATGGCCGCGACTTCGCGCTGCCGGCCGAATATGGCTGGCTCACGGGCGCGCCGCTGCGCGACGCCGCGCGCCGCGTCATCGCCGCGTTCCAGGCGGCGGAGCGGCCGGTGCTGCTGCCGGGCACCGGCGTGCGCATATCGGGCGCGCACGACCTGTTCCTCCAGGTGGCGGAGCGGCTCGGCGCCGCGATCGCGCCGGGGTGGAACGCGCAGGACGTGGTCGACGACGATCACCCGCTCTACGTCGGCCGCCCCGGCACCGTGGGCGACCGGTCGGGCAATTTCGCGGTGCAGAACGCCGATCTCGTGATGGTGCTCGGCTGCCGCCTCAACATCCGCCAGATCAGCTACAATTACGCCTCGTTCGCGCGCGCCGCGACCAAGATCATGGTCGACGTCGACGCCGCCGAGCTGCACAAGCCGACGCTGTCGATCGACCTGCCGATCCACGCCGAGCTCAAGCAGTTCCTCACCGTGCTCCTCGAGGAGCTCGACGGCTATGAGGCGCCCGTCGCACATCGTGACTATGTCGACTGGGCGCTGGAGCGTCGCCGCCGGTACAGCACGGTGCTGCCCGAATATTGGGACACGCAGGGCGTGGTGAATCCCTATTGCTTCACCCAGGTGCTGTTCGAGCAGCTCGGCCCCGACGAGGTGATCGTCATGGCGGACGCGACCGCCGCGGTGGTCACCGTCCAGGCGGCCAAGCTCAAGCGCGGCCAGCGCATCTTCTCCAACTCTGGGGCGGCGTCGATGGGCTATGACCTGCCCGCCACGATCGGCGCCTGGCACGCGATGCCGGAGGGGTCGCAGCGGCTGATCTGCATGGCGGGTGATGGCAGCATCATGCAGAACCTGCAGGAGCTGCAGACCATCGTCGGGCAGAAGATCCCGGCCAAGATCTTCCTCTACAACAACTCGGGCTACCACTCGATCCGCCAGTCGCAGCAGGCGCATTTCAACGGCTTCTCGGTTGGTTGCGGGCCGGACTCGGGCGTGACCTTCCCGGATTTCGGCAAGATCGCGGCGGCGTTCGGGTTGGCCTACACCAGCACCAGCGACCATGCCACGATGGCCGAGGCGGTTCGCGCCACGCTTGCCGCGGAGGGGCCGGCGATCTGCGAGGTGTTCATCGACAAGGCGCAGAACTTCGCGCCCAAGCTGTCGTCGCGCGTGCGCGAAGACGGCACGATGGTGACCGCGCCGCTGGAAGACCTCGCGCCCTTCCTGCCGCGCGACGAACTGGCGGACAACATGCTCATCCCGCTGATGAACTGACCGTCCTGTGGCGCGTCATGCGGTGCTGTTCGACCTCGACGGGACCTTGGTCGACAGCGCGCTGGACATCGCCGCCGCGCTGAGCACGGTCAGCCGCGCGCGCGGCGGTGACGCGGTGTCGGCCGCGACGGTGCGGCCGCTGGTCAGCCTCGGCGCCGCGACGATGGTGGCCAGGGCGCTCGGACCGGCGGCGCGGGAGAGCGTGGAGGATGTCGCCGCCTTCCGCACGGTGCTCAGCGCCGCGGTTCCCGACCCCCGCAGCGTCTATGCCGGGGTCGAGCGCGCGCTCGATCGGCTGACGGCGCAGGGTTGGCGCCTGGCGATCGTGACCAACAAGCCGGAGGGTCTCGCCGAGTCGCTGCTGGCGGGACTGGGGCTGCGACACTGGTTCGCGGCGGTCGTCGGCGGGGACACCGCCGGGGTGGCCAAGCCCGACCCTGCACCCGTCCGGCACGCGCTCGCGGCGCTCGGCGCGACGCCGGCGGACGCGGTCTTCGTCGGCGACAGCGGCATCGACGCCGCCGCGGCCGCGGCGCTCGCGATCCCGCTGATCGTGTTCGCCGGGGGCTATGGGGTCGCGGAGATCGCGGAGGCGCAGAGCGTCGCTCGCTTCGTCCATCACGATCAGCTCCCCGGGATCCTCGCGCGCTACCGCGGCTAACGCGCCCCGCTCACCCGATCGGCATGCCCGGCGGGATCGCCGGCGCGGCGCGCGACGCCGGCGCGAGCGCGCGGTCGAGCGCGTCCTTGTCGCCGAGCAGCCGTGCCACGCCCTGTGCCCAGCTGTCGCGCCTGTCGTGCGCCAGTCGCTCGCGCGTCGCCGCCAGCGCGGCGTCGAGCCGCAGCGCGACGTCGGCGCCGGTCGCGGGCGCGCGCACCGCGGCGGCGATCGCCAGCACGGTGCGAAGCGCGATCCGCTGCGCCACCGCGTCGTCGTGGCGCGACACCACCTCGCGGTCTAGCCGGTCGAGCACGGTCTCCACGCCGGGCAGCGCCGGGTCGGCGGCGTGCTGGAGGTGGAGCCGGGTGAGCCGCGACGGCGCGAGCAGGGTCTCGAGCGTGACCTGCGCCGCCACGTCGGTCGCGACCAGCGGATCGAACACCGCGCCGCCCGCGGTGTCGAACACCTCGGTATCATATTGCGGGTCGGCGTTGCCGTTGACCCCCGACGACAGCGTCAGTGCCAGCGCCGGCGGCACGGTGAGCGCGGCGGGGTTGAGCGTCGCCATCAGCGCGTCGAGCGCCGCGCCTTGCTCGGCCGCGGTCGCGCGGGCCGGGGGCGGAGCGCTGTCGCCCGCGGTGGCGTAGCTGTAATGGACCCCGCCCAGCGTCTTGCCGATCGCCGCCACGGCGTAGCGGTGAAACAGCCACAGCGGTACGAAGCTGCGGCGCAGGTCGGCGAGCGGCGCGCCGGCGTGGAGCACGCCCGGGCCGAAGCGCGCGAGCGCGACGCGGCGCACTGCCATCACGTGCGCGAGGTCCGCGGGCGAGTCGGTGCCCTCGGCCCACATGCTGTCGCCCGGCACCGCCAGGCTCGAGTCACGCCCGTCGATGTCGGTGAGGTAGCGCATTCCCGCGCGCTGCGCCGCGTCCGCCTTGGCCGCGGCGGCGCGGTCCGGGTCGGCGCCCGCGGCGGGCTGGCCGTAGAGCCAGTCGACCGTGAACTTGTCCCACGCGCCGATACCGCTGGCATAGGCATCGGACAGGTCGATCGCGTCGCCGTTGAGCGCGATCTTGGCGAAGGGATAGTCCATCACCGAGGCGCGATCCTGCGTGCTCGCGGCGAAATTGTGCGCGAAGCCGAGCGCATGCCCGACCTCGTGCGCGCCGAGCTGGCGAATCCGCGCCAGCGCGACGCGGACCGGATCGTTGGCGGTGCCCTTGTTCTCCTCGCCGGTGCCGACCAGCCCCTCGAAGATCCAGATGTCCTGGCGCAGCCGCAGCCCCTCGAGCACGACATTGCCCTTGATGATCTCGCCGGTGCGCGGGTCGGTGACGCCGCCGCCATAGGACCAGCTGCGCGTCTGCCGCTCGTTCCAGTTGACCATATTGTAGCGCACGTCCTGCGGGTCGGCGTCGGCGGGCAGCACGCGCACCTGGAAGGCGTCGACATAGCCCGCCGCGTCGAACGCCTGGTTCCACCACGCCACGCCCTCCGCCAGCGCGGTGCGGATCGGCTCGGGCGCCTTGTTGTCGATGTAGAAGACGATCGGCTGGCGCACGCGCGAGCGCGCCGCGCCGGGGTCGATCTTGTCGAGCCGGAAATGGTTGGCATATTGCTGCAAGACCGGCGCGCCCAGCGGCGTGTTGAACTCGTACACCGGGGTGGCGAAGGTGCCCGAGCGGATGTCGAAGCGACGCGGCACGAAGCCGGGTGCAGGCAGCCGCACCAGCGAGTGGTGGACGGTGAAGCTCACCTGCCGCCCGTCGGGCGCGATCGTGTCGACCTCCTGGCCCGGCGTGTCCGAGGCATAGGTCTGCACCGCCTCCATCTCGATATTGTCGGGGAAGACCTTGACCGAGCCGGGATCCACCGCGCTCAGCGAGTCGACCAGCTTGAAGCCCTTGGCCGCGGCGTTGAGCTTGTCGGCGAGCCGCATCGTGTCCCGCAGCAGCAGCGGGGCGAGGTCGACCGTCACCGCGCCATCGGGCGCGATCGCGGCGACGTCGAGCATCGCGACGGTGCTGAACGGGAAGTCCGCGCTCGCGCCGCGCCGCTCGAGCGCGTCGCCCGAGGAGCGGTAGCGCGGGTTCTCGAACATCACCGCGACCTTCCTGCCGAGCCGGCGGAAGGCGAGCAGCTGGGTGTCGCCGACCATGCCATGGTCGATCCGGATCGGCGCCGAGCCCAGCCCGGTCTTGAGCGCGGTGGCGTAGAGGAAGCGCCCCGAGACGCCGTCGCCGTCGGGCGCGGGGAGGGTGACGAGCACCTTGCCGCTGTCGCGCTCGACCTTGACCGGGAGCAGCGTGGGTGCGGTGGCCGGCATAGGCGCCGTGGGCGCGCGCTGGGCGAGCACCGCCGGCGCGGCGACGCTCCCGGCGAGCAGGAGCGAGGCGCCGAGCGCGCGGCGGAGACGGTCGGTGCTGGTCATGCGGTCCCTTCGTGTTGCGACCTGATCGAGGCTAGCACGCCCGGCGTTGCGCATCCCGCCTCTTTCGGTCAGCTTGAGCGCGAGGATTGACGCTTTCGGGCGGCGAAGGCGGGGGACGCGATGGATTTCACGACGGCCGATATCGACCAGACCGACTGCCGACTGCTAAGCGAGCTCGCCGCGGACGGCCGCCTGTCCGACGTCGCGCTCGGCGACCGGGTCTATCTGTCGAGCACCGCGGCGGCGCGCCGGCGCAAGATCCTCGAGGAGCGCGGGCTGATCGCGGGCTATACCGCCAGCCTCGACCTCGACCGGCTCGGCTACGGCATCATGGTGCTGGTCTCGATCGAGCTCGCCTCGCAGGCCGAGCAGGCGCTGATCGAGTTCGAGGAGGCGGTGATGCAATGCCCGTCGATGAGCTTCTGCAGCTTCGTCTCGGGCGACACCGACTTCGTCATGATGGTGCACGTGCGCTCGTTCAACGACTATGACCGCGTGTATCGCAGCGAGCTGTCGCGGCTCCCTTACGTGGCCAAGATCCGCAGCAGCTTCATCATGCGCCAGGTGGCGCGCCGCGGCGTGCCGCCGGTGGTGTTCGAGCGCTGAGGCGACGAGGACGGTCGGCGTCGTCGGTCTGCCCGACCCTCGAAGAAGAGCGTCATCCTGAACTCTTCTCAGGATGTTCCGGCCCGCGTACGGCGCCGGCGAGACAGCCGTGGCACGGTGGATCCTGAGACAAGCTCAGGATGACGGCGATGTGTTGCCCGACGCTCACGCATAGGTCCGTCCCGGACCTTGAGCAGCTTTTCTCTTCGAACAGCGAGTTGCACGATGGAATCCATCACACGGTGCGATCGACCGCGCGATCTTTTCGAGGATCGCTCACCCAGTAACGTGCAACCTTAAGAGCATCAAAGAGGCGCCGTTCGTAATTAAATTGCGTGGAGCGCTTCCGCGATAGGGCTGCACCCGTCAGGGCGGGGCAGGCTGGGTCGCCCGCAGGAAGCGCCGCCGCGCGCGCTACCGCCTAGGAGACGACCCACCAGGCCGAGGAGAGCGACGCCAGGAACGCGGTCGATTCTTCTCGGGGGTGTTCGAACATGCAGGTGACAACAGCGAAGGCGCGACCGCGCCGCGCGGCGAGGGCGCTGCTTCTCGCGACAGCGACGACGGTAGGGGCGGGCGCCGCCGCGGCGCAGACCCCCGTGCCCGCCGCGCCGCTCCAGACCGTCGCGGCCGAGGCCGACGCCGCGCTCCCCGCCGCGCCGCCGCAGGAGACGGGCGTCGATCTCGCCGCGCCCGACGACATCGTCATCACCGGCAGCCGCATCGTCCGCGACGGCTATAGCGCGCCCACGCCGGTCACCGTGCTGGGCGCGGCCGAGCTGGCCGCGCAGCGCCCCGCCAACGTGTCCGACTTCGTCAACCAGCTGCCCTCGATCGCGCAGGGCAGCACCGCGGCGAATAGCTCGGGCTCGCTGTCGAACGGGCTCGCGGGGATCAACTCGGTCAACCTGCGCGGGCTCGGCGCGGGGCGGACGCTGGTGCTGCTCAACGGCCAGCGCTCGGTCGCCTCGGCGGTCAACGGCGTGGTCGACGTCAACACTTTCCCACAGGACCTGATCGAGCGGGTCGAGGTGGTGACCGGCGGTGCCTCGGCGCAATATGGCTCGGACGCGGTCGGGGGCGTCGTCAACTTCATCCTCGACGAGAAGTATCGCGGGTTCAAGGTGGCCGCCGACACCGGCATCACCGAGCGGGGCGACGGCCACAATTATCGCTTCGCCGCCACGCTCGGCAAATCGCTGCTCGGCGACCGCGTCCACCTCCTCGCCAGCGCCGAATATTATCATCAGGACGGCGTCGACACGATCGCGCGCGACTGGAACGACCGCGGCTATTTCCAGATCAACAACCCCGCCTATACCGCGACCAACGGCCTCCCGCAGCGGCTGGTCGGCGAGGGGTTCGGGCCGGCGACCTATACCGCGGGCGGCCTGGTCACCGCCGGGCCGCTGCGGGGCACCTATTTCCTCGCGCCCGGCAGCACCGGCCAGCTCAACTTCGGCACCACCAACGCGACCTCCTCGCCGTGGATGGTCGGCGGCGACTGGCGCACCACCCTGGCCGGGCACGCCGGCACCAACTCGCTGCTGCCCAACGAGAAGCGCATCAGCCTCTTCTCGCGCCTCGGGGTCGATCTCGCGCCCGACGTGCAGGTCTACGGCCAGGTCTCGTTCAACCGCTACGAGGGGCAGAGCTTCTACCAGCAGACGCCGAGCACCGGCGTCACCATCCGCGGTGACAATGCCTATCTGCTGACGCAATATCCCGAGGTCGCCGCGCGCATGGCCGCCGCCGGCGTGTCGAGCCTGACGATCGGCACCTCCAACGCCGGCTTCCCCGTGCCCGGCAGCGACAACCGCCGCGACGTCTACCGCTATGTCGGGGGCGCCAAGGGCAAGCTCGGGCTGCTCGGCGGGAGCTGGTCGTGGGACGTCTACTATCAGCACGGCCTGACCAAGTCGCACGAGGAGCTGACCAATACCTGGAACAACGCGCGCATGGCGCTGGCGCAGGACGCGGTGCTGTCGGGCGGCCAGATCGTCTGCCGCTCGACGCTGACCGACCCCGGCAACGGCTGCGTCCCGATCGACCGGCTCGGCACCGACGGCCCGTCCGCGGCGGCGCTCGGCTATATCTACGGCACCGCGCAGCCGCAGCGCGACCAGTCGATCCGGCAGGACGTCGCCTCGGCGAGCATGAGCGGCACCTTGTTCGACCTGCCCGGGGGCGCGGCGGCGATCGCCTTCGGCGGCGAGTGGCGCAAGGAGCAGATCGACGGCAGCGTCGACCCGCAGTTCAACTCGGGCTGGCTGTACGGCAATTATCTCGTCAACCGCGGCGACTATAACGTCAAGGAAGGCTTCGTCGAACTCGACCTGCCGCTGTGGCGCGGGCTGACCGTCAACGCCGCCGGGCGCTACACCGATTATTCCACCTCCGGCTCGGTCTTCACCTGGAAGGCCGGCGCCACCTTCGAGCCCATCCCCGACATCAAGTTCCGCGGTACCTACAGCCGCGACATCCGCGCGCCCAACCTGCAGGAGCTGTTCGCCGCCGGCACCGCGCGCACCAACACCGTGATCCTGCCCGCCAACGCGCCCGCGACGGGATCGCAGCAGTTCCTCGAGAACACGATCGGCAACACCGCGCTCGATCCCGAGAAGGCGAAGAGCTGGACGGTGGGCGCGGTGGTGACACCGCGCTTCCTGCCGGGCTTCACCGCCTCGTTCGACTATTACGACATCCGCATCAGCGACGCGATCGGCACGATCACCGCGCAGAACACGGTCGACTTCTGCTACTCGGGGACGACGCAATATTGCGGCAACATCGTCTATTCGGGCGGCGCGCTCAGCTCGATCGTGATCCAGCCGTTCAACTTCGCCAGCCAGGTGGAGAAGGGCTTCGACATCGCGGTGAGCTACCGCCGCGACCTCGCCGAGATCGCGTCGTCGCTGCCGGGTCGGCTGACGGTCAACGGCGCGGTGACGCACTACATCGAGAACGTCATCGACAACGGCATCTTCCCGATCGACTATGCCGGGATCAACGGCGGCAGCCTGTCGGGCACCTATTCCTCGCCGAGCTGGCGCTACCGCGTCAGTGCCTTCTACGAGGTGGACGCCTTCACGCTCAACCTCGTCGGGCGCGGCTTCGGCTCGGGCGTCTACGGCAACGACTATGTCGAGTGCACCAGCGGCTGCCCGGTCTCGACGACGCGTTACCGCACGATCAACGACAATGACATCGGCGGCGCCTTCTACCTCGACGCCTCATTGGGGGTGAAGCTGCGCTCGGGCGGGCGCGAGGGCTCACTCACCTTCATCGTCACCAACCTGCTCGACAAGGACCCGCTGCTCGTCGGCAACGGGCCGGACGGCAACAACACGCCGGCGTACCCGCAGACCTCGCGCAGTCTCTACGACGTGCTGGGTCGCAGCTTCCGCGTCGCCTTCACCATGAACTTCTGACCGCCACTACCAAGGGGAGACACGATATGACGAGGTTCCGCGGAGCCGTGACCGCGCTGCTGCTCGGCGCGCTGCTGGCACCCCAGGCCGCGCCGGCGCAGGCCGGCAAGGCGCTCAAGCGCGAGGCCGAGGACAAGGTCGACGCGCAGGCCAAGCAGATCCAGGTGATGGTCGACCAGGTGTTCAGCTACGCCGAGCCCGGCTTCCAGGAGGTGCGCACCGCGGCCTATCTCACCGACGTGCTGGAGAAGGCCGGCTTCACCGTGCAGCGCGGCGTCGCCGGCATCCCGACCGCCTTCACCGCGACCTGGGGCGAGGGTGGACCGCTGAT
Source organism: Sphingomonas yunnanensis (assembly GCF_019898765.1). Classification (GTDB taxonomy): domain Bacteria; phylum Pseudomonadota; class Alphaproteobacteria; order Sphingomonadales; family Sphingomonadaceae; genus Sphingomonas; species Sphingomonas yunnanensis. Next base: position 335,156 of record NZ_JAIOKB010000003.1, read on the forward strand.
CGCGCTGGGCAGCGACATCGACGGGCTGCTCGGCGTGTCGCAATATCCCGGCGTGACCGAGGCCAAGGCGATGGTCGAGGGCGGACCCGGCCACGGCGAGGGGCACAATGCCGGTCTGCCGCTGGTGATCGCCGCGGCGATCGCGGCCAAGTCGGTGATGGAGAAGCACCATATCCCCGGGCGGCTGATGGTGTGGCCCGGCGTCGCCGAGGAGCTGCTCGCGACCAAGGCCTATTACGTGCGCGACGGCCTGTTCAAGGGCGTCGACGCCTGCCTCTTCACCCATGTCGCCAGCGAGTTCGGCACCGCCTACGGCGATTTCGGCATGAACGGCATGGTCTCGGTGGAATATCAGTTCCGCGGCAAGACCGCGCACTCGGCGGGCATGCCCTGGGAAGGGCGCTCCGCGCTCGACGCGGTGGAGCTGATGGACACCGCGTGGAACTTCCGCCGCGAGCACCTGCCCGTCACGCAGCGCTCGCACTATGTCATCACCGACGGCGGCGGGCAGCCCAACATCGTCCCGGCCACCGCCTCGGTCTGGTATTATTTCCGTGACCGCAGCTTCGCCGCGATCAAGTCGATGTACGAGACCGGCAACGAGATCTCCGAGGCCTCCGCCAAGGCGACCGGCACGACCGTGACGCACCGCGTGCTCGGCTATGCCGCCCCCAATTTCGGCAACAGGCCGATCGCCGAGGCGGCCCAGGCCAATATCGCCGCGGTCGGCATGCCGCGCTGGTCCGCCGACGATCAGGTCTTCGCGCGCGCGGTGCAGCAGGCCAACCAGCGCAAGGTCGAGCCGCTCAGGACCAAGGTGAGCGACCTGTCGACGCCCGAGAACCGCCCGCAGTCGATCGGCGGCGGCTCGGACGATATCGGCGACATCATGTGGACGGTGCCGACGATCACGATCCGCTTCCCCTCGAACGTGCCCAACATGATCGGCCATCACCTCACCTCGGCGATGGCGATGGCCACACCGATCGCGCACAAGGGCGCGGTCGCCGGCGCCAAGGCGGTGGCGATGACGGTGCTGGACCTGATGACCTCGCCCAAGCTGCTCGCGCAGGCGAAGAACTATTTCCGGGACGTGCAGTTCAAGACCGACACCTACGCGCCGCTGATCACCGCGCAGGACAAGCCCGCGACCTGGCTCAACGAGAAGGTGATGCGCGACATGCGCCCGCAGCTGGAGAAATTCTACTACGACCCGGCGCGGTACCCGAGCTACCTCGAGCAGCTCGGCATCGCTTACCCCGGCGGCGCGCCGGCGACCGGGGCGCAATGAGCTAGCGGGGCGGGCGCCCGGCGGGTGGGACGTCGCTCACGTCGGCGAGGCGAACGATCATCCTCCCCTTGCAGGGGAGGATCAGTTGATGCCCGATGGGGATCGCGTCGCAGCGCCCGCCGGCGCCGCCGCATTCCCCACGACCGCGTCCTCGCCCTTCTCGGAGGAAGCAGGAGCAACCGCGGGCGGCTCGACGTGCACCTCGACGCGGCGGTTCCGCTGCCGCGCCGCGGGATCGTCGCTGCCGTCGGGGTGCGCGTTGGGGACGAGCGGCGTGGTCTCGCCGAGCGCGATCACGGTCAGGCGCGCCGGGTCGATCCCCTCGGCGACGAGATAGTCGCGCACGGTCTCGGCGCGGCGGCGCGACGCGCGCAGGTTGGCGCGGTCGTCGCCGCGCGAGTCGCTGTGGCCGCGCAGCGTGACGGCGCCGCCGGCGCGCGCCGCGGGACGGGCGACCAGCGCGTCGAGCGCCCTCTTCGCCTCGTCGGTCAGGAGCTTGCCGGCCTCGTCGAAGCCGACCACGACGTTTTCCGCCCGCGGCGCCTCCTCTTCCGGGGCGGGGGCGGTGACCTCGGGTCGCAGGATCGACTTGGCGGGCGCTGCGTCCGCCGCGTCGACGGGCGCGGCGCTGTTGTCGGCCACGTCGGCGTCGTTGCCGCGGTCGCGCGCTGGGGGTGAGGAGCAGGCTGCCAGGCCGAGCAGCAGTGCCGCCGCGCCCGCCCTGATCGGGATGTCGCTCATACGCTCACCTCCTGCTGCGCGCGTCGCCGCCCGGCGGGCGGGCCGAAGCTGATGATCGTGTCGCCCGACTGCGGCACCGGCCGGCTGGCGTGCGAGAAGAAGCGCAGCGGCGCGCCCTTGCGCAGCAGCAGCAGCATGTCGGCCTCGTCGGCCATGTCGGCGCGCGCGGTCTCATAGTCGAACTTGTCGGTGATCCGCGTCTTGCGGAACGCCCAGCCGTCGTCGACGCGGCGGACGATCTCCTCGACCCCGTGCCCGCTGGTGAAGAGCGCGCGGCCGCGCAGCGAGGCGGGCAGCGCGCGGCGGTCGTCCTCGTGCGTGCCGGCGCCGAGCTGATACACGTTGTCGCGGCCGAGCTCGGGGGCGAATTCGTTGCACACCAGCGCATTATACGCCTCGTTGTCGGTCGTGGCGACGAGCACCTGGTAGCGCGACAAATCGAGTCGGTCCTCGGTCGCCTCGGCCAGGATCTCGCCGTGATAGGTGTCGATCCCGCCGCGCCGCGCCGGGGCGAGCCGCTGCCAGCTGGTGTCGCAGAGCGTCACCGGCACCTCGAGCTGGCGCAGCTGCGCCGCCAGCGCGTGGCTCCACGGCGTCGCGCCGACGATGAGCAGCCCGCGCTCGGTCGCGCCGGTCACCTTGAGCAACCGCGCCACCGCGCCGATCGAGAAGCCATGCGCGACGATCGTCGCCACCACCACCGCGAAGGAGAGCGTGACCAGGATCGAGCCGTCGTCATAGCCGAGATTGCCGAGCCGCAGCGCGAACAGCCCGGAGATCGCCACCGCGACGATGCCGCGCGGCGCGATCCAGGCGACCAGCAGCCGCTCGTTCCAGGGCACGCGCGTGAAGGCGAGGCTGAGCAGCACGGTCGCGGGGCGGACCAGGAACAGCAGCGCCAGCAGGAAGGCGGCGAAGCGCCACTCGAAGCGCTCCAGCACGCCCAGGTTGAGCGTCGCCGACAGCAGCACGAACACGCCCGAGATCAGCAGGACGGTGACATTCTCCTTGAACGGGTGGATGTCGCGCAGCGAGTCGAGCCGCAGGTTGGCCAGCGCGACGCCCATCACCGTCACCGCGAGCAGCCCGGTCTCCTGCTGGACGAGGTTGGACAGCACGAACGTGCCGATCACCGCCACCAGCAGCACCGGCGCCTTGAGATATTCGGGCACGTGCCCGCGCGGGAAGGCCCAGGCGACCGCGCGCGCCGCGCCATAGCCGATCAACCCCGACACCAGGCTGGCGGCGAGCAGCGACAGCAGCAGCTGCGGGATCGTCACGCCCTCGCCGGCGCGGCGAAGATACTCGTAGGTGACGACGCCGCACAGCGCGCCGATCGGGTCGTTGACGATCGCCTCCCACTTGAGGATCGCGCGCGGCCGCGCCGCGATATTGCTCTGCCGCAGCAGCGGGAGCACGACGGTCGGCCCGGTGACGACGAGGATGCCCGCGAACAGGATCGCGACCGGCCAGACCAGCCCGCCGATATAGTAACAGGCGAGCGCGCCGAGCAGCCAGCCGACCGGCACGCCCACCAGCAGCAGCCGCGTCACCGCGCCGTCGGTGCGGCGCAGCTCGCGGAAGTTGAGGCTGAGCCCGCCCTCGAACAGGATGATCGCGACCGCGACCGAGACCAGCGGCTCGAGCAGGTCGCCGAAGGTGCGGTGCGGGTCGATCAGGCCGGTGACCGGCCCGGCGACCACGCCCGCGACGAGCATGAGCGCGATCGCGGGCCAGCCGGTGCGCCACGCCACCCATTGCGCGCCGATGCCCAGCGCGCCGATCAGCGCGATGACGAGTGCCTGCTGTTCCATCCGCTGCGCATACGCGTGACGGCGCGGAAAGGAACCGTGCCGTCGCCCCGCCGTGGTGGCACGCCGCAGTGGGGCGTGCCGCGCCACCTCACCGCGGACGCGCGCGCCCGGACCTGCCCCGATCCTGGATTTATCTCCGAACGGGATGCGTCCCCAAGTTGCGGCGAGTGCGCAGCTTTTCTACGCGGCATGCAGAATGGGGGAGAGAATCATGGCTGAGATCATCGGGACGAGCGGGAACGATCAGCTGACGGGTACCGGCGGCGACGACGTGCTGGACGGCCGCGAGGGCGACGATTTCGTCGTCGACGAGCTCGGCGGTTCGGACACGCTGCGCGGGGGCGCGGGCAACGACGTCATCAAGCTGTTCCACACGGAGCGGCAGTTCGTCAGCGAGACGATCAACATCGACGCCGGTGCGGGAGACGATCTCGTCTCCGTGACCACCCTCTCCACCGGCCCGGTGACCATCGACCTGGGGGACGGCAACGATACGCTCAACCTCATCGCCGTCTACGGGTCGGCCAGCATCACGCTGGGAAGCGGCCAGGATCATGTCGTTCTCGGGGCCGGGTACGGTGACTATACCGCCTTCCTGACGACCGAGATCACGGACTTCGTCGCCGGGGACGGCGGCGACGTACTCGATCTGGGCGCGTATCTGAGGCGGCATGCGCCCGATTGGAACGGATCCGACCCGGTTGGTTCGGGCTATCTGCGCTTCGTTCAGTCGGGGGCAGACGTGCGCGTCGACGTCGATCGCGACGGCGCGAACGGGCACAACTCCGGCTTCAACGAGGTGCTTACCCTGCGCAACGTCGATGCCGCCACCTTGACCGCCCACAATTTCAACGGCTTCGAGCCCCACGGCTCGCCGATGGACGCGCGCAACGACTTCAACGGCGACGGCCACTCCGACATCCTGTGGCGCAACGACAATGGTGCGCTGTCCGATTGGCTCGGCGGACAACTGGGCCGCTTCACCGCGAACGACGCCGCCGCCTTCACCCAGGTGCCGACCAGCTGGCAGGTGACCGGCACCGGCGACCTCAACGGCGACGGTCGCGACGACATCCTGTGGCGCAACAGCGACGGCACGCTGTCGAACTGGCTGGCGCGCGCCGACGGCGGCTTCACCGCCAACGACGCCAACGGCCTCGTTCAGGTCGGGACCGACTGGCAGGTGGTCGCCACCGGCGACTTCGACGGTGACAAGCGTGACGACATCCTGTGGCGCCATGCCGACGGCACGATCTCCGACTGGCTCAGCACCGCCGCGGGCGGGTACAAGACCAATGACGCGGCGGCGTTGACCAACGTGGCGACGAGCTGGACCGTGGCGGGCACCGGCGACTTCAACGGCGACGGTCGCGACGACATCCTGTGGCGAAATGCCGACGGCGCGCTGTCGGACTGGCTCGGTCGCGCCGACGGTGGCTTCACCGCCAACGACGCGTCGGCGTTCAGCCGCGTCGGCACCGATTGGTCGGTGGCGGGCACCGGTGACTTCGACGGCGATGGCCGGGACGACATCCTGTGGCGAAACGCCGATGGCAGCGTGTCCAACTGGCTGGGCCGCGCCGACGGCGGCTTCGACAACAATGACTCTGCCGCCTTCGTCGCGCGCGTGTCGAACGCCTGGTCGGTGATCGAGACGGGCGACTATAATGGCGACGGCCGCGACGACATCCTGTGGCGCAACGATTCCGGCGTGGTGACGAATTGGTTCGGTATCGGCGGCGGGAGCTTCCTTGCCAACGATGCCGCCTTGGTACCGGTCAGCTCCGACTGGCATATCGCCTGAGCCGGCCGGGCCCGGGGCCTGGATGACACGTGTCTCGGGCGGGATAGGCGAGCGATCGACAGAGTGGCGGAAGGGCGCGCGTGTCCGACAGCGCGCTGCGTCCCGACCGTCATCAGCTTTGGCACGCGCAGCGATCTCGATCCTTCAGACAGGTTCGGCGGAAACACGACGTCGCGCCCTCGTGGCTTGGGTGCTACAGTGGGGACCCGTCGTCGGCCGCAGCGCTCCTCGCTGTGTGGCGCGATGATGCTGTAGTGCCTGTGCGGCTCAGTAGAGCGCGCGCAGCGCCACGTAGCGATGGACGCTCGCGGGCGCGACGTCGGCGAGGAACAGCGCCGCGCGCGCGCGCGCCAGCGCCGGGTCGCGCACGGCGGCGCGCAGCGCGTCGCGCAGCGCCGCTACCAGCTTGGCTGGCGTGGCGCGCGCGGTGACGAAGGGCAGCGCGGGGGAGGAGTGGGTCAGCGCGAGCTGGCGCAAGCCCGCCACCGCGTCGGGCTCGTCCCGCGCCAGCGCCGCATAGGTCACCGCGTCCACCGCGGCGACGTCGGCGCCGCCGTCGCGCACCGCGGCGGCGCTGGCGCGGTGTGAGCCGGTCTCTACCAATGCGCCGAAAAACTGGTCGAGCGGCTCGCCCGCCAGCGCGGCGCGGAACAGGTTGGCGCCGGTGTTCGAGCTCAGTGCGTTGACCGCGGCGCGCCGGCCGCGCAGCCCTGCGAGCGTCGTCGCCGTATCGTCGGCGCGCACCAGCACGCGGCTGGCATGTCGCCCCGGCGCGCAGTCGGGCACGGCGTAATGCGGCACCGCGACGACTCGCAGCGCGAGCGCGGGGTCGGTCACCAGCGGGTAGCCGCAGCACTGCGCCAGCAGCAGCCGCGGGTCGCGCCAGATCGCCTCGACCGGGCGCGCGCGGTCGAGCGCCGCGGGCGCCGGCACGCCGCGCGCGGCGAGATGCGCCGCGATCCGCTGCCACAGCGCGTCATTGGCCCAGCACTGCGCCGGGTGGTCGTACATGCCGAGCGAGGCGACCGCGCCGCTCACCGCCGCGCCGCGGCGGGATGGACCAGCCGGTCGTGCGCGCGCAGCGCGAAGCGGCGCACGATCTCGCCGTAGCTGCGATGGATCTGCCCCGCCTGCGCCTCCAGCCGCGCGGCGTGACGGCGCTGATAGGCGGGGAGCCGGTACCAGGCGAGCTCGGGGCGGTCGTGGTGCGCGGTGTGGAGATGATTGTTGAGGTACAGAAGCCCGAGCACGCCGCCGCGCGCCACCGTCGCGGCGCGGCTCGGCCCGGGGAGGTCGGCGCGATGCTCGGCGAAGGAGCGCAGCAGCGTCAGCGCGAACCCAGGATAGACCATCAGCAGCACGTAGCGCGCGACGCCCAGCCCGGTCCACTCGAGCCATGCGACCAGCAGCGCGACCGCGGCGAGATGCGGCGCCCAGTCGCGCAGCACCGCGGCGGGTGCCCGGCGCACCCGCCGTGCCTCGTCGATCACGAGTGCGAGCACGGCGAGCGGCGGTCCCAGCACCAGCCGTCCGAGCAGCGTCGCCTGCGCCGCGGCGAGCGCGCGGGGCAGGCCTGTTCCGGCGACGTAGCGCGACTCGGGATCGTGGCGCGGGTCGGTGATGTGCGGGCTGCGGTGATGCGCGCGGTGGCTGTCGCGGTACACGCCGTACGGCAGCCACAGCGCCAGCGGCACCGCACCGATCGCGGCATTGACCGCGGCCCAGCGCGTCGGATGGCCATGGATCGTCTCGTGCTGGAGCGAGCCGTGCCATGCCACGAGCCACCCGCCCGCCACCATCAGAACGGGCCAGGGCAGCAGCGCGTGCCAGCGGGTCAGCGCGAGCCAGCCGACGTAGATCAGCGCAGCCAGCGCGACCGTCGGCCACTCGACCGCGCCGCGCGCCCACCCGCGACCTTCCCTATCTGCCTGCTCGTCCGACATCGCCACCTCCGGTCGCGATCATCCACCAGGACGGTAGGAGTTGGAACGACTATTTCTGATAAGGCGGATAGAAGCGCTATTCGGTGTGCGATCGGTCATAAGCGAGCGCGGCGTCGGCGAAGGCCCTCTCGTGCGCGAGCGCCCAGTCGCAGAGCGCTTCGAAGGGCGCGCGCAGCGAGTGGCCCAGCGGGGTGATCGCATAGACGACACCGATCGGCGCGGTGGGGATCACGGTGCGCGTGATCAGGCCGTGGCGCTCGAGCCGCTTGAGCGCGTCGGCGAGCGACTTGTGCGTGATGCCGTCGAGCCGCCGCTTGATCTCGTTGAAGCGGGCCGGCTCGGGGCACAGCACCGTCAGGATCATGATGGTCCACTTGTCCGCGATCTTGTCGAGCACCGGGCGGATGCGCGGCACGTCCATCATCGCCTGGCACGACAGCGCCGCCGGCTCGGTATCACGCGCCATATCTACTAACCTCCCGGTGCGTTCTTGATAGCAGATATGCGACGTATATCTACCCACCCTTCGTGACGAGGAAGGACGGACGATGACGCGGATGGCAGGCAGGATCGCGCTGGTGGTCGGCGGCGCACGGGGGATCGGTCTCGCGACCGCGCGCGCGCTGGCGGAGGAGGGCGCGACGGTGGTGCTCACCGGGCGACAGGAGCAGGAAGTCGCCGCGGCGGCCGGGGGCGCCGGCGCGGCCACGCAGGGGATCGTCGCCGACGCGGCGTCGCCGGCCGATCTCGCGCGCGTCGTCGGCGAGGTGGTGCAGCGGCACGGGCGTATCGACGCTTTGGTGCTCAATGCCGGCCTGTCCGAGCCGGCGACGCTGGCAGAGGAGACGGAAGAGCATGTCGACCGACATTTCAGGGTCAACGTGCGTGGAGCGCTGTTCGGTCTGCAGGCGGCGCTGCCCGTGCTGAGCGACGGCGCCGCGGTAGTGCTGGTCGGATCGATCGCCGCGACGATGGGCGTGACACCGTATAGCACCTATGCCGCGACCAAGGCGGCGCTGCGCTCCTACGCGCGCAGCTGGGCGGCCGAACTCGCGCCGCGCGGCATCCGCGTCAACGTCGTCGCGCCGGGCCCGACCGACACCGACATGATGGCGGTCGTGCCGGAGGACGTGCGGCGCACGCTGATCGCGCCGATCCCGCTCGGGCGCATGGCGCGGGCCGACGAGGTCGCCGCCGCGGCGCTGTTCCTGCTGAGCGACGCCGCCAGCTTCGTCACCGGCGCCGAGCTGTGCGTCGACGGCGGCATGCGGCAGGTCTGATCGCTCGGGCGGGGGCCTGCGCCGCCGCGTGCACGAGGGTCACGCGGCGGCGCAGCGGCCGCCGTCAGAAGCGAAACGCGGCGGTGGCGCGCAGCGAGTGCCAGCGGAACTTGTCGTCGCTGCGGATGAAGTCGGTGCCCGACGCGTTGCCGCCGTTGTTGGCGTTGGTGAAGGGCGTGCCGGCCGCACCGGTGGCGCGGACGACATAGTCGTTGTCGGTGTACTGGTGGTAGAGATATTCCAGGCCGATCGAGAAATGCCGGCCGAGCCGCTGCTCGACGCCGCCACCCCCCTGCAAGCCGAACTGGTTGCGCTTGCCGCTGCCCTCGAACGTGTTGGTGGTGTTGGTCGAGCCGAAAGCGCGGTCGATCCGCGCATAGCCCGGCCCGGCGGTGCCGTAGAACAGGGTGGTGTCGTTGGGCGTGTAGCCGGCGCGCGCGCGCACGCCGGCTTCCCAGTCGACGCCGCGGTTGAAGACGTAGCTCGCCGGCGTGCCCGAGAAAGCGCTCACACCGTCGGTGATGTTGGTGGTGCCGAACTCGCCGACTAGGCCGACGACGATGCGGCCGCGCTGCGCGTCGACGCCGATACGCCCGTAATAGGCCCAGTCGTCCTTGTCCTTGGTGCAGCGGCCGCCGTTGGCGGGGCTCAGCTGGTTGCTCGCCTGGCCGCCGCAGAAACCCGGGCTGAAGGCGTCGGCGCCCGAGCCGGTGCGCACCACGTCGCCATATTCCCCGTCGAGGTTGCGGTCGAACAGCACGCGCGAGTTGGCGCCGTCGTTGGGCTGCACGTCATAGCCGCCGGCCGCGCCGACGTAGATGCCGCTGAAGCCGCCGTCGCTCTCCTGCGCGGTCGCGGGCAGCGCGTAGGCGGCGAGCAGCGCCGCCGCGGTCAATCCGATCACCTTCATATCTCACTCCCTCGTGAATCATCGGGGAGGAGGCGGTGGCCTCCTCCCCTGTCGTCATCATCCGTGTCGCGGGGCGCACCGGCGGCGCCCCTGCCGGCCATCAGGGCAGGCCGACGCGGAGCGTCGCGTTGGGGTTGTTCGTTCCATTAGGGAAGAATCCGCCCCCGTTCTGATTGGCGCCGGTGGCGTTGAGGTAGACGATGTTGTGCACCTGGCGGCTGTTGCGGCTGTAGACGATCGCGTCCGAATCGGCGGGGACGAGGTTGGCCGCCCCGTTGGCGCCGGTCAGGCCCTGGTCGGTGTCGCCGCCCTGGTCGAGCGCGTCGCGCGCGTCCGAGATCTTGCTCGCCGCGGTGACCAGCGCGGGGGTAGCGATGCCCTTGGCGTAGAGCACGGTGCGGACGAGCCCGGCGTGATAGGCCTCGGCAGCGAGGATGCCGGCGGCCGCCTCGAGGAAGACCTTGCTCGACAGCAGCGGCGCCGCGCCCTTGTAGGCGGTGACCCCGACATCCTCGAACAGATAGGCGCCGAGGAGGAAGTTCTCGGGCGAGGCGTAAGGGTTGAACGTGTCGCTCGAGCCGATCACGCCGGCCGCACGCGCCGCCGCGGTGAAGGCGCCGTTGGCGTCACCCGAGATGTTGATGTTGGGCATGGCGATGGCGGCGGAGCCGAGCGCGGCGCGCAGGAAGGCGACGTGCGCGGCCTCGTCCGCGGCGATCTCGCGGGCATAGGCGCCGACCAGCGCGTCACCCGAGAAGTCGACCTTGGCGCCGCCGGTGACGGTGCCACCCGCGGTGCCGCTGCCGCTCGCGGTCAGGCTGGACGCCAGTCCGCTGCCGTTGACGGCGAACAGATAATATTGCGCCTCGAGATATTCGAGGTTGAGTGCCAGGTTGAGGATGTCGCTGTCCGTCACCGCGGCGGCCGTCGGCGTCGGCGTCGGAGTGGGCATGGGCGCGTCCGACCCCTCGGAGTCGAAGCAGCCGGACAGCAGGCTGACGCCGCCGAGCGCGAGCGTGCCGCCGCCTGCCACCTTGAGGAAGCGGCGCCGCGCAGTGCGGCGCGTGTCCGCGGCGGCGAGCAGGTCGAGGGCTTTGCGATGATCGATCATGTGCGTGGTTCCTGTGACGAAGTGGGGACGGGGAGGCAGGGGAGCCGCCGCACGCTCACGTGGTCGATCGAATGTTGCCGTTGACGCCGTTGGGGAAGAACCCGCCCATCGTCGTCGACCCGGCGTTCAGGTAGACGATGTTGAGCACCTGTCCGGTGCTGCGGCTGTACGCCAGGCCGTTGGCGTTGAGCGGCGCGATGTTCGACGCCAGCGTGTCGCCGCTGCCGCTCGGCATGATGCCGAAATCGTCCTTCGGCGCGATGCCACGGATCTGATCCTCGGTCGGGCTGCCGTCGAGCGCGTCGCGCGCCGCCGAGATCTTCTCGGTCGCATCGACCAGCGCGGACACGCCCTTGGCGTAGAGCGTCGTGCGGACGATCGCGGCGTGATAGGCCTCGACCGCGAGGATGCCGGCCGCGGCTTCGAGGAAGGTCTTGTTGCTCAGCAGCGGCGCCGCACCCTTGTAGGCGGTGACCCCGACGTCCTCGAAGATATAGGCGCCGAGCAGGAAGCTGGTCGGATCGGCATAGGGGTTGAACACGCCGCTCGTCGAATCGACCACGCCGGCGGCGCGCGCCGCCGCGGTGAACGGACCGTCGGCCGCGCCCGAGATATTGATGTTGGGCATCGCCACCGCCGACGAGCCGAGCGCGGTACGCAGGAAGTTGACGTGCGCCTGCTCGTCCGCCGCGATCTCGCGGGCATAAGCGCCGACGAGCGTATCGCCCGAGAAGTCGACCTGCGCGCCGCCGGTCACCGTGCCGCCCGCCGCGCTGCCGCTGCCGGTCAGCGTCGACGGCAGGCCCGTGCCGTTCACCGCGTACAGATAGAATTGCGCCTCGAGATATTCGAGGTTGAGCGCGAAGTTGAGCACGTCGGCGTCGGTCACCGCGGTCTGCGCCTTGGCGGGATCCGCGTAGACGAAGGCGGAGCCGACCGCGGCGGCGCCGAGTGCGGCGGTGAACAGGGCACGGCGGTCATGGCGTCGCTGCGCGCGGGTCTCGAATGCTTCGATGACCAGATCGTCTTCATTCATGAGTGGCATCTCCCTCTGCTCGCAGGAGGAAGTCTTGTCCTCACGCGTGAGCGGACCCAGGTACGGCACCCGGCTCGAGCGGGATGCGAGCCGCAACAAAAACAAATATCGCGAGATGCCGGGAACCTTCCTGACCCGTTCGAGTGGCAGCGATCGCGGCGGTGGTCGCGTCATCGGCGGCGGGCGCGCCTCGGCTGCGGCGGGTTCGCCATTCTTAGGCAGCTTCCCTGTCGTATCGCTATGTCGAGACAGGGGTGTTCGCGATGGTCGCGTCATTGGACAAGCGCAGCCGCCGCACCGCCACTCGGCGAACAAGGAGGATCCCCGTGATTGAGAACGTTTCTCATCACCGGTTTAGTTCGCTGAAATTTACAATATTGGCCACAAAGGATCAGATCGCGTTCGCGCGCCAGAAAGCTCTTGCTCAACGGTCGCACGTCTGGGTACCAGATAGATCATAACAATAGGCCGGCGCAGATCGGCCTTCACACCGGGGAGGATTGAAATGAAGGTTTCAGTCAAGGCAGCGCTGCTCGCCAGCGGGATGATCGTCGCGTTTCCCGCCGTAGCGCAGGACATGCCGCAGACTGCACAGCCTGCGGCGGGGGCGCCCGTCACCAGCCCGCCCGGCACGGAGCAGGAGCCGACGCCCGTCGCGGCGCAGGTCGGGCCGGGCGAGAGCGACGCCGCCGATGAGATCGTCGTCACCGGCATCCGCGGCAGCCTCGCCTCGTCGGCGCGGATCAAGCGCGACGCGCAGCAGATCGTCGACACCATCTCGGCCGAGGACGTCGGCAAGTTCCCCGACGCCAACATCGCGGAATCGCTCCAGCGCATCACCGGCGTCGCGATCGACCGCTCGGGCGGCGAGGGCCAGTTCATCACGGTGCGCGGGCTCGGGCCCGAGTTCAACACCGTGCTCGTCAACGGCCGCGTCATGGCGACCGACAATCCCGGTCGCGAGTTCTCGTTCGACGTCCTGTCGTCGAACATGATCCAGCGCACCGACGTGTTCAAGTCGAGCGTGCCCGAGCTGCAGGAGGGCGGCATCGGCGCCACGGTTAACGTCATCACGGCGCGCCCGCTCGACGGCCGCAGCGGCTTCCACGTCGCCGCCTCGGCGGGCGGCATCTACGACACGCTGCGCGAGAAGCTCAGCCCCGATTTCTCGGCGGTGACCTCGCTGACCAACGAGGCCAAGACGCTCGGCATCGTCCTGTCGGGCTCCTACACCGACCGGCGCAGCCAGCTCGACTATATTCAGACCGACGGCTGGCTGTTCGGCCCGCAGAACGTCGTCAACGGCAGCGCGACCTCGACCGGGCTGACGACAGGCGCGCTGGGCAACACCGGCGCCACCGTCAACGTGCCGCAGAACCTCGCCTTCGCGCGCCAGCTCGACCGGCGTCGCCGGATCAACCTGGCGGGCGCGGTGCAGGCGCAGGTGACCGACCAGCTGCTGCTGACGGTCGACGGCATCTACTCCAAGTTCGACGTGTTCACGCACCGGAACATCTTCGCCAATTTCTACTCGGCGCCTTATATCGGCCTGGAGCTCGACGACACCGCCTCGGCGATCGGCTTCAACCGGCCCGGGCAGCAGTTCCTCGCCGCCAACCCGCTTCTGGCCGACCGCGTGTCGCTCTCGCAGAACGACAATATCGTCAACAACAACGACCGTCGCACCGAGACCTACCAGGTCGGCGGTAACCTTAAGTGGAACCCGACCGAGGACGTCGAGGTGCGGCTCGACGCGTCGCGGACTCGCGCGACTCAGCGCAACCCGACGCAGTTCGTCGTCGTCGGCTCGCTCGCGCAGACCAGCCCGCGGTTCGACCTCAACGTGGGTGACCAGGTCCCCACCGCGTCCAACTTCGGCAACATCACCGATCCCTCGCTGATGCGCGCGCATTTCACCGGCATCGATGCCAATCGCGTGCGCGACACGAGCTCGGAATATCACATCGATACGGACTATAAGATCCACGACAGCGTGCTGCGCTCGGTCCGGATCGGTATGGCCTATTCGGACCGCACCAAGATCCGCCGCTTCTTCAGCAATTCCGACGGCAATTGCGCCTATTGCGGCTATGACATCCCGGTCGACCAGTCGCTGCTGTCGCCGTACACGCTCGACAATTTTCTCAAAGGCGTCTCCGGCGCGCAGAACGCGCCCGGGCAGTTCTTCACCTACGACACCGACGCGGTGATCGCCTTCCTCTCCGATCCCGCCAACCTCGCCCGCGCCCGCCAGGGCCGGACCGCGGCGGAGCAGGCCGCCGAGGCGGCGCGCCTGCTGGCGCTGCCGGGCGGCCCCTACGGCGTGCGCGAGAATGTCGGCAGCACCGCCAACGTCAACGAGCGCCTGCTCGCCGGCTATATCGCCATGTCGTTCGGCGGCGAGCGCTGGAGTGCCAACGCCGGCGTGCGCGTGGTGCGGACCCAGACCGTGTCGCGCGGCTTCGCCCAGCCGGTCATCAACATCACCAACACGCGCGGCGACGACACGTTGGTCTTCACCTACGGCGACTCGACGCCGGTCTCGATCCGCAACAGCTACGTCAACGCGCTGCCGTCGGCGAACATCAAGTTCAACGTCACCGACAAGTTCATCGCGCGCGCGGCTTTCTCGCAGACCGTCACCCGACCGACGCTGACCGATCTGGGCGTCGACAATTCGTACGGGGGCCGCGTCTCGGTGCCGCAGTCGAGCGGCGGCAACCCGACGCTGGAACCGTTCAAGTCGACCAACTACGACATCTCTCTGGAATATTACTTCAACTCGATCAGCTATCTGAGCGCCGGCGCCTTCTACAAGGACCTCAGCAACTTCCTCGAACTGCAGACGCTGCCGGTCGAGCGCTTCGGTCGCACCTTCCAGGACACGCGTACGCGCAATGGCCAGACCGGCTGGATTCGCGGCATCGAGGTCGGCGGGCAATATTCGCTCGACTTCCTGCCCGGTCCGCTGTCCGGCTTCGGCCTCGCGGGCAATTACACCTATGTCGAGAGCAAGGCGGAGCGCGACGCCTCGCTGGCCGACTATGAGTGCGGCTACAACGGCCTGTCGCCGCACTCGGCGAACGGCAGCGTGTTCTACGAGAAGTACGGCATCTCCGCGCGCGGCTCGTACAACTGGCGCTCCGAATACCTGCGTTCGTGCCGGTCGGACCAGGGGCGCCCGCGCAACCGATCGAGCTACGGCCAGTTCGACTTCAACGTCGGCTACGACATCACGCCCAACGTCCAGATCTACGTCCAGGGCGTCAACGTCACCAACCAGCGGATCCACGAATGGTCCGCGATCGAGGAGCGATTCCTGCTGCTCCAGGAGACCGGCGCGCGCTACAATTTCGGCGCGCGATTGAAGTTCTGACCGCGGCGGGGAGGGCGTCATGAGGAACGTGGCGCTCGCCGGCGCGCTCGCCGCCTGCCTCCTGGCGGCTCCGGCCGCGGCGCAGGCGGGTCCACCCGCGGCGACGGAGACGAGTAGCAGTCTCACCGTCGCCGGGCTTGAGCTGACCGTCGCGGGCGCGCTCGACGGCTTCGCGCTCGAGCTTCGCGCCGAGCCGATCGCACCCGGCGTCGCGCGCGCGGTGCTGACGCTGACGCGCGCCACGCCCGCGCCCCCGCCGCGTCTGACGATCCGCTGGTCGCAGCCGTCGGTCGACATGGCCGGCATGTGGACACCCGACGCGGGCCTGGGCCGGACGATCGTGCCCGATTTCGCGTCGACGCGGCTGCGCTCGACGCTCACCGCCGCGGCGCCGGTGCTGGCGCTCTACGGGCGCGGCGAGCAGAACCGGCTCACCGTCGCCGTCGAGGAGGCGGTGACGCCGGTGCTGCTCGCGGCCAGGCTGCGCGAGGAGGACGTGCGCGTCTACGGCAGCGTCGAGCTGTTCAGCGAGCGCCACGCGCCGCTGACGCGCTACACCACCAGCCTGCGCCTCGACACGCGCGCTATCCCCGTCGCGGACGCGCTCGAGGACGTCGCGGCCTGGTGGTCGCGCCAGCCCGGCAAGGCGCCGGTGCCCGCGCCGCCGGGCGCGCGCGAGCCGCTCGACTCGACCTGGTACAGTTATCACCAGGCGGTCGACGAGGCGACGGTGCTGGCCGAGGCCGAGGCGGCGGCGCGGCACGGGTTCAAGGTGATGATCGTCGACGACGGCTGGCAGACCGGCGACACGAACCGCGGCTACGCGCATGCCGGTGACTGGCGGCCCGAGCGGCTGCGGCGCATGCGAGTCGTCACCGACGCGCTGCACGCGCGCGGTATGAAGGGGATGCTGTGGTTCTCGGTGCCGCTGGTCGGCGACGAGGCCGCGGTGTTGCCGCGCTTCCGCGGCAAGATCCTGCGGCGTTGGGCGGAGCAGCGCACCAACGTGCTCGACCCGCGCTACCCCGAGGTGCGCGCCTATCTGGTCGAGACCTTCCGCCGCGCGGTGCGCGACTGGGGCTGGGACGGGCTCAAGCTCGACTTCATCGACATGTTCAGCAGCGACGAGACGACGGTGCTCGACCGCGCCGACGGGCGCGACATCGCCTCGGTCTACGAGGCGGTCAACCGGCTGATGGTGGACGTGATGACGGCGCTGCGCGCGGTCCGGCCCGACGTCATGATCGAGTTCCGCCAGCCCTATAGCGGCCCGGTGATCCGCACCTTCGGCAACATGCTGCGCGCCTCGGACGCGCCGAACGAGTCGATCCTCAACCGCCAGCGGATCGTCGACCTGCGGCTGCTCGCCGGCGCGACCCCGGTCCACGCCGACCCGATCGTGTGGCATGCCGACGAGCCGAGCGACACCGCCGCGCTCCAGCTTCTCGACACGCTGTTCGCGGTGCCCCAGGTGTCGATGCGGCTCGACACGCTGACGCCCGCTCACGCCGCGATGCTGACGCACTATCTCGCTTACTGGCGCGCCAACCGGGACGTGCTGCTCGACGGGCGCTTCCGTCCGGAAGGGATCAACGCGCAATATGAGCTCGTCCGCGCCACGACCGCCGACAAGCAGATCGTCGCCGCCTACGCCGATCGCGCCATCGCGCTGGAAGCGTCGGCGCGCGCGATCGACCTGGTCAATGCCACCGCGGCGTCGCGGCTCGTGGTGGAGGCGACGCGCGACCTCGGCCGCTACGAGGCGCGCTCCACCGACGCGGAAGGGCGAGTGGTGTCGCGCACGCTGATCGACCTGACGCGGGGCGCGCATGTCATTGCCGTGCCGCCCGCGGGTATCGTGGCGCTGACCCGGCGACCGTGAGCGGCGCGGCGCCGGGTGCCGCATCGGACGCGACGGCGACGTCGACCGACGCCACCGCGCCGGGCAGGCGCCATTACGTCGTGCTCGATGGCTTGCGCGGCGTCGCGGCGCTGACGGTCGTCCTGTTCCACACGTTCGAGGCCTATGCCGGCGGCGACCCGACGCGGCAGATCATCAACCACGGTTACCTCGCGGTCGACTTCTTCTTCCTGTTATCCGGCTTCGTCATCGCTTACGCCTATGACGACCGCTGGGGGCGGATGGGGCAGGGCGAGTTCTACCTGCGCCGCCTGATCCGGCTCCAGCCGATGGTGGTGCTGGGCAGTCTGTGGGGCGCCGCGCTCTTCTATCTCCAGGCAGGCGAGCTGTTCCCCAGGGTGGCGGCGACGCCGGTGTGGCAGATGCTGCTGGTGATGCTGCTCGGCTGCACGCTGCTGCCGCTGCCCAAGCACCTCGACATCCGCGGCTGGGACGAGATCCACCCGCTCAACGGCCCGGCCTGGTCGCTGTTCTACGAGTATCTGGCCAACCTCGCCTATGCGCTGGTGCTGCGGCGGCTGTCGACGCGCGCGCTGACCGTGCTGGCGGTGCTCGCGGCGGCGCTGCTGCTCGACGTCGCGCTGCTCGGGCCACGGCGCGACCTGATCGGCGGCTGGTCGCTCGACGCCGCGGGCGTGCATGTCGGCCTCGCGCGGCTGTCCTACCCGTTTGTCGCCGGCATGCTGCTGATGCGGTCGGGCTGGCGGCTGCCCCATCGCCACGCCTTCGCGGTCAGCGCCGCACTGCTGATCGCCGCGCTCGCGCTGCCGCGCTGGGGCGATACGCCGCATCATTGGAGCAACGGCCTGTACGATGCCGCCTGCGTGCTGCTGCTGTTCCCGCTCGTGGTCGCGATCGGCGCCGGGCACCGGGCCGCGACCGGACGAGGCGTGCGGATCGCGCGCTTCTTCGGCGACCTGTCCTTCCCGCTCTACATCACCCATTATCCGCTGATCTACGTCTACACCGCCTGGGTGGCCGATCGGAAGGTGCCGGCGCGGATCGGCGCCCCCGTCGGCGCGGCGCTCGTCGTCACGGCGGTGGCGATCGCCTACGCCAGCCTCAAGCTCTACGACGAACCCGCGCGGCGCTGGCTGAGCCGCCGCTTCCTCGAGACGCGGTAGCGGCCCGGCCGGCCCGCGGCCGCTCGCTCACGGCTCCGCGCTCGCCTCGATGATCTCGCCGCCGTCGGGCAATGTGACTCGGAGCAGCCGCGGCTCTCGGTCCACCGCGATCGTGACCGGCGAGCCGCTCACCGCTCGCATCGGCGCGATCGGCCGCCAGGTTGAGCCGTCGTCCGAGATCTCGGCCGCGAGCCGCGTCGGCACCGTCGGCGCGCCGAGGCGCAGGACCAGCCGCGCGACGCGGCGGCGTCGCCCGAGGTCGAGCGTGAGCGTGCCGCTTCCCGCGCTGCGCCAGCTCGTGGCGTAATTGTCGTCGCCGGCGAGCGCGGCGGCGTGCGCGGGGTCGGCGCGCGAGGCGGTGATCGCCGCCGGTGCGATCGCGGAACGCGCGCGCCGCGTCGCGGTGCCGGGCACGTCGGCGCCCCGGTTGCTGGGCGTGACCGGCTCGATCCGGTCGCCGCGCACGACGAGCCGGTCCAGCGCCACCTGCCGCCGCACGTCGCCGCCCGGCGCATAGGGCAGCGACTGGCGGTGATAGAGGATGAAGTCCTCGCCGCCAGCGCGGAACACCGCGTGATGCCCGGGGCTGACGACGTCGTGCGCGCGATCGGTGGCGAGGATCGGCCGGTCCGCGGGCTCGCGGAACGGGCCGAGCGGCGAGGTGCCCACCGCGTAGCGCACCTGATAGCTGTCGGTGGTGGTGTTGCCCCAGCTGTACGTCAGGAAATAGACGCCGCCGCGCTTGAACATGAAAGGCGCCTCGAAATAATGCGCCGGGGTGACGTCGACCGGCGCGCCGTCGAAGCTCACCATGTCGGGCTTGAGCCGCACCGCGAAACAGTGGCCGTTGACCCAGTCGAGCCCCGATCCCCAGTAGAGATAGGCCTGGCCGTCGTCGTCGACGAAGGCCTCGGCGTCGATCATGTGATAGCCCGGGCGGAAATTGCCCGGAATCAGCGGTCGCCCTTCATTGGCGTCGCGCCACGGCCCAGCGGGATGGGGTGCGGTGCCGACCCACACCTCGCTGCCGACCGAGACGTACATCCAGTAGCGCCCGTGCGCGTGCACCACCGAGGGCGCCCAGACGCGGCTGTCGTTCGAGGTCGCACTCGTCGCGGCACGCTTGGTCGGCCACGCCGGGGTGGAGAGCGTCCAGTCGCGCAGGTCGCGCGAGCGCCACAGCGCCAGCGTGTCGCCGCCCCAGGGATCGATCGTGGCATAGACGAACCACTCGCCCTCGGCGTGGACGATCGAGGGGTCGGCGAAATACCCCGGCAGGATGGGGTTGTGCGCGCCGGGCGCGAGGGCGGGCGTGTCGGCGGCGGTCGTGGCCGCCGCGAGCAGCGGCAGTGCGAGCATCATGGAGCGCGTTCGTCGCATGGCTGTCCTTCTCTTAGGCGGCAGGCAGGCTGCCCCACCCCGATTCGTGCCGATCGAGTGGTTCTATCTCGATTCCGCTTCAGGATAGAACCAGCCCAACGCCGTCCCCCGCGTCATGATGGGGCTCCGGAGCGATGAGCGCGCGACGGTTGCAAACGATACCAGCGTCGATGCTCCCTTAGCAGCAACACCAAGTGGCTGATTGTAACCAGGAATGTCGTGGAGCGACGACCAATAAGAAAAGCATTTTGCGATAGTTTGAACGATAATACCAAAACAGTGCCTCGAAGCGCACGGAAGAGACCATTTTCTGCTTGACGCTCTTCCATATGTGACGGCACACTCTCACCCAAGAGAGCAGATCCGGCGGCTTGGACCGGCCTGCGCTCCCGCGATCCCGCCGGCCGAGGATCGCTCGGCGCCGCCCGCATCGTCGGGTCGGCGCCTGGTGTCTGACTGCCCAACGCGGCCGCTCGTCCGGCGGCCGGGCGCGACGCACGACCGCGGCGCGCCACCACGACCGGCGACATCGCGCCACCAGACGCGCGACCGCCGCTACCGGGCCGAACGGCCCACCGTCACCCGTGCCGCCCACGGGGCGCCGACGCCGCGCGTCGGCGAGTGCGGCAGGGGTGACGCGAACGACCTACCGGGGAATGACGCGACCGCGGCCATCGGCCGGGGGCGCCTGAAGAGGGAGCCATTGACGATGACGATTGCCCGCCGCAGCCGCGGCGCCGACCGGCGGCGCGCGCTCGCCGCCACCAGCTGCCTCGCCGCGCTGCTCGCCGCAGCGCCCGCGCTGGCGCAGACCGATCCCGCCGCGCCGCCGCCCGCCGAGACGATCCCGCTGGCGGCCCCGACCGCCGCCCCGGCCGACACGCCGGCGCAGGCGGGTGACGGCGCCGACGGCGCGAACGAGATCACCGTCACCGGCTTCCGCTCGAGCCTCGCCTCGGCCGCCGAGGCCAAGCGCAACGACATCCGCATCAGCGACGGCGTCACCGCCGAGGATATCGGGAAATTCCCCGCGCAGAACGTCACCGAGGCGATCCAGCGCATCGCCGGCGTGCAGATGTCGAACATCAACGGCCGCGGCTCGACGATCAGCATCCGCGGGCTGGGGCCGCAATATGCGCGCACCACGATCAACGGCCAGACCTTCGCCAGTGCCGACTTCAAGGACGGTTTCCGCTACGACATCGTCCAGACCGATCTCGCCAGCAGCATCCAGGTGATCAAGTCGCCCACCGCCGACATGGACTCGGGCGGGCTCTCGGGCACGGTCAACATCGATACGGTCAAGCCGCTCGCCTACAAGGGACCCCACTTCGTGGTGGGCGCCAAGGCCTATCACTCCGACTATCGCGGCGGCGTGACGCCCAAGTTGAGCGGCGCCTATATCGACCAGTTCGCCGACGGCACGATCGGCGTCATGGCGAACGTCAGCTACCAGCGGCTGACCGACCGCGGCGACTATGCCTTCATCAAGAACTGGTACAATGCCGGGGTGGTCGATCCCGACAATCAGGTGCCGGGCAACTTCCGGCTGCGGCGCATCGACCGCGACAGCAAGCAGCTGATGGCGAGCGGCGCGGTGCAGTGGAAGCCCTCGACCGCCTTCGAGGTCCTGCTGCAGGGGCAATATTCGAAGGACGACACGCGCTACGACACGCAGCAGCTGGTCTTCGGCCGCTGGGACACGTCCGCGATCACCGTCAACGGCACCGGGGGCGGGGTCGCCAACAAGCTGACGATCAGCGACTTCGGCGTCGGCAACAACGACCAGCCCGAGATCCGCAACCTCAAGACCCAGGCCTATACCGGCACGGTCAACTGGCGCCCCGGCGAGGGCTGGCTGGTCCATGCCGTCGGCCATTACACCAAGGGCGACGCCGACCTGCGCGAGTACGCTTCGATCGACGGCATCAACGTCGCGAGCGGCGGCACGCTCGACATCTCCGACTATCGCAACGTCAAGTTCACCACCGACCCCGGCGTGCTCGACGGCACCGCCTTCAATCCCACCAACCGCCAGTATTTCGCCTTCGTCGACGGCGCCACGCACATCCAGGCCGCGACCGACCGCGCGGCGCAGCTCGACGTCACCAAGGACCTCGACGTCCTGGGAGTGAAATCCTTCACCTTCGGCGCCAAGTTCCACCACGAGAGCTTCGGCACCGACGCCTATCGCCACGATCGCGACGCCGACGTCAACGATCCCGCCACCTACCCCGAATATGCGCTGATCCCGGACCTGAGCACGACCGGCATCCGCGTGACCAATTTCCTGGGCGGGCGCATGGCGATCCCGACCAACTTCCTCGAGACCAACGCGCCGCTGTGGCAGTCCATCCTCGCCAAGGCGGGGATCACCGTCCCCGACACGCGCGACTGGGCCAACACCTATCTCGTCGATCGCTACATCCCCGCGGTCTACGCCATGGCCAACATCGACACGACGCTCGGCAGCATGGGGCTGCGCGGCAACATCGGCGCGCGCTACGAGCGCACCAAGCAGGTGGTCACCGCCAACCTCACCAGCAGCACCGACAGCAGCGCCGCGCTGCTCGGCACGCAGAAGATCCGGCAGGACTATGGCAACCTGCTGCCCAGCGCATCCTTCGCGCTCGACGTGACGAGCCGGCTGGTGGCGCGCGTCGCGCTCGCCAAGGTGCTGGTGCGCCCGCTGCTCAACAACCAGACGCAGATGGCGGACACCTTCACCACCGACAATACCGGGCCGCGCCCCAGCGTCTCGGTCTCCGCCGGCGAGGCGCGGCTCAAGCCGCTCACCGCCAACCAGGCCGACGTCAGCTTCGAATATTATCACGGGCAGGGCAATTCGATCAGCCTGGCGGGCTTCTACAAGGCGGTGAAGAACGGCACCTTCACGCAATTCTATTGCCCCGACAGCTTCGACGGGGTGACGCTAAACGGCCAGGTCGGCAATTGCACCTCGGCGGACGGCCGCACCGACTATAACTTCAGCCGCAAGCTCAACGACGACAGCGTGATCCACATCAAGGGCGTCGAGCTCGCCGCGACCGAGAGCTTCGACGCGTTCCTGCCGGTGAACGGCTTCGGCGCGACCGGCAACGTCACCGTGGTCAGCGCCGACTCGCCCGCGCTCGGCACCGGCTTCAACCTGCGCGACCTCTCCAAACTGACGTGGAATCTGACGCCCTATTGGGAGGACCGAATCTTCAGCGTGCGCCTCTCGATCAATCACCGCAGCTCGTACAAGCAGGACGCCGCGTCGAGCTTCTTCGTCGACGGCGGACAGATCCACACCGTGCGCGCGCGCACCCAGCTCGACCTCGCGCTCGGCGTCGCGCCGACCGAGTGGCTCGGCTTCACCGCGGGCGTGATCAACCTCAACAACACGCGGGAAGAAGCCTATCAGACGACCGAGGACACGTTCCAGATGACGAGCCTGACCGGTCGCACCTTCTATGCCTCGGCGACGGCGCGCTTCTGATCGCCGCCCACCCAGCTCGACCGGAGATCGTTCGCTGAGCCTTCCCTTTCAGTCGCCCGCGATCTCCCACCCTGGCGGGGCACTCCGGTGCCTCGCCCCTTGTCGGTCGCGCGTGCGCGGCGTCGCGATCGGGCTCGCCGCGGCACTGACGCTGTTGGCGCCGGGCGCGTTCGCGACGCCCGCGGACGCGGCGCGCGCCGCGCTCGAGCGGCTCGGCGTGCCGCGCGACCGAGTCGCGGTGACGCTCGTGCGCGCCGAGGACGCGCGCTACCGCGTCCGCGTCGCGCGCGGGCGGGTGGCGGTGACGGCCTCCTCGCCCGCCGCGGCGGTGCGTGGCGTCACCGCCGAGCTGCGGCGGCAGGGCCTGTTCTACGCCGGCTGGGAGGGGCGCCGCGTCGGCGCGCTCGCCGCGCTGCGCGCCGACGACAGCGGCTGGGTCGCCTCGCCGTTCGGCTATCGCGCCTATCTCAACACCTGCACCTACGGCTATACCACGCCGTGGTGGGACTGGCCGCGCTGGGAGCGCGAGATCGACCTGATGGCGGTGCGCGGGGTCGACCTGCCGCTGGCGATGGAGGGGCAGGAATATGTCTGGCGCGCGCTGTGGCGCGAGCAGGGGCTGAGCGACGCCGCGATCCGCGACCATCTCGCCGGCGCGCCCTTCCTGCCGTGGCAGCGGATGGGCAATATGGCGGGCTATCGCGCGCCGCTGTCGGACCGTTGGATCGACAGGAAGCACGACCTCCAGCGTCGCCTGCTCGCGCGCTACCGCGACCTCGGCATGACGCCGATCCTGCCCGCCTTCGCCGGCTACGTGCCCGAGGCGTTCGCGCGCGCGCACCCCAAGGCGAAGATCTACCGCATGCGCCAGTGGGAGGGCTTCCCCGGCACCTATTGGCTCGACCCGTCCGACCCGCTGTTCGCCGAGCTGGCCGCGGACTTCCTGCGGCTCTACGCCGCCGCCTACGGCCCGGGCCGCTATTATCTCGCCGACGCGTTCAACGAGATGGTGCCGCCGATCGCCGACGACGGCAGCGACACCGCGGCGGCGAGCTACGGCGACAGCATCGCCAACACCGCGGCCACCCGTGCCGCCGCGCTCGCCCCGGCGGTGCGCGACGCGCGGCTCGCGGCCTACGGCCGGCGGCTGTACCAGTCGATCGCCGCGGCACGGCCGGGCGCGACCTGGGTGATGCAGGGCTGGCTGTTCGGCGCCGACAAGGGCTTCTGGACGCCCGAGGCGATCGCCGCCTTCCTGCGCGACGTGCCCGACCGCCGCATGCTGCTGCTCGACATCGGCAACGACCGCTACCCCGGCATCTGGAGCGCCACGCACGGCTTCGACGGCAAGGGCTGGATCTACGGCTATGTCCACAATTACGGCGGCAGCAACCCGCTGTACGGCGCGCTCGACTTCTACCGCCGCGACCTCGCCGCGCTCCAGGCCGATCCCGCGCGCGGGCGGGTGAGCGGCTTCGGCATGTTCCCCGAGGGACTGAACAGCGATGGCCTGGTCTATGACTATGCCTATGACGCCGCCTGGCCCGACCGGCGCGACGCCATGGACGTGCCGGCCTGGCTGGAGCGCTACCTCGCCGCGCGCTACGGCGCCGCCGACCCGGCCGTGGTCGCGGCGTGGCGCGACGTCGTCGCGGGCCTGTACGACACGCGCTACTGGACACCGCGCTGGTGGCACGAGCGCGCCGGCGCCTATCTGCTGTTCAAGCGCCCCGGCGCGGACGCCCCCGACTATCCCGCGGCGCCCGGCGACCGCGCGCGCGCGCGCGCCGGGATCGCGGCACTGCTCGCGCGCGCCCCGGCGCACGCCGACTCTGCCCTGTTCCGCCACGACATCGTCGATCTCGTCCGCCACGAGGCGAGCATCGCGACCGACGCGGCGCTCGCGCGCGCGGTCGCCGCCTATCGCGCCGGCGACGTCGCGGGCGGCGACGCCGCGACGGCGCGCGCGCGCGCGCTGGCCGAGCGGATCGACGCGCTGATCGGCGGCCAGCAGGAGACGCTGGCCAGCTGGATCGCCGACGCGCGCGGCTATGGCGCGAGCCCGTCCGAACGCGACCGCTACGAGACCGACGCCAAGGCGCAGGTCACCATCTGGGGCGGCACGGGCCATCTCGGCGACTATGCCTCCAAGGCATGGGCGGGGCTGTACGCGCATTATTACCTGCCGCGCTGGACGCTTTACCTCGACGCGGCGCGCGCCGCCGCGGTGGCGCGGCATCCGGTCGACGAGGCGGACGTGGCGCGGCGGCTCGCGACGTGGGAGAAGGCCTGGGTCGCCGATCACCGCCGCTACACCGCGGCGGCGCCGGCGGACGCGCTCGCCGACGCGCGCGCGCTGATGACGGAGGTGGAACGATGACCGGACCCGCGCGCCTCGAGCGCCCCGAGCGTTTCATCTCGCTCGACATGTTCCGCGGCGCGACGATCTTCCTGATGATCGTCGTCAACACCGCCGGTGCGGGCACGCCCTACACGCAGCTGGAGCACGCGCCCTGGATCGGCTTCACGCTCGCCGACCTGATCTATCCCTCCTTCCTGTTCGCGGTCGGCAACGCGATGAGCTTCGCACTGACCCGGCCGATGAGCGACCGCGTGTTCCTGCGCCGCGTGGTGCGCCGCGCCGCGCTGATCTTCCTTCTCGGCGTTCTGATGTACTGGTACCCCTTCGTCGCGCACGGCGACGGCGGCTGGTCGGCCAAGCCGTTCGCGGAGACGCGGCTGACCGGCGTGCTGCAGCGGATCGCGCTCTGCTACCTGCTCGCCAGCCTGCTCGCGCGCTATCTCACGCCGAGGCTGTTGGTGCTCGCGGCGGTCGCGCTGGTGGCGGCGCACTGGGCGATCCTGGTCGCGTTCAGCCCCGCGGGCGAGGCGTTCGGCCGCTACCACAACGCGGGGACGTTGCTCGACCTGTGGCTGATCGGCCCCGACCATCTGTACCGGCGCGACCACGGCTTCGATCCCGAGGGGCTGCTGGGGACGCTGCCCGCGACCGCCAACGTCATCGCTGGCTACCTAACCGGGCTGGCGGTGCAGCGCTGGGGCAAGCACCGCGCCACCGTGGCGCGGCTGGCGGGGATCGGCCTCGCGCTGAGCCTGCTCGCGCTGCTGCTCGCGCCGCTGCTGCCGGTATCGAAGAAATTGTGGACCGGCTCGTTCGTGTCGCTGACCGTCGGGCTCGACCTCGTGCTGCTCGGCGCGACGATCGGTCTGGTGGAGCTGCGCGGCGCGCGGCTCGGGCGCGGTTTCCTCCAGATGCTCGGGCGCAACCCGCTCGCGCTCTATCTCTTCTCCGAGCTGCTGGTGGTGACGCTCGAGCTGATCCAGGTGCGTCAGGGCGTCGGCCTCTATCACTGGATAGGGGCCGAGTTGTTCCAGCGGCTGACGCCGGGACCGCTCGGCTCGCTGCTCTGCGCGCTGGCCTATACCCTGGTGTGCTGCCTGTTCGCGCGCGCGCTCGATCGCCGCGGGATCATTCTCAAGGTGTGAGCTTCGTTGCCAGGAACGTGGCGAAGCGTCTGATTTCCGCTTCGCTTTCGGGCGGCGCGGAAGGAAAAGCGCGCGTCACGCCTCTCAACCGGGTAGCGGCACGGTTTAGGGGTCGGGAAAGCGCGACATGGCGAGCGGGACGGCAGGAGGCGCGATCGACGCCGCGCACAGGCGCCAGACCGCCGTCTGGGTCGCGCGCGAGATCCTGCCGCACGAGCATCGCGTCCGCGCCTGGCTGCGGCGCTCGGGCACCGCGCCCGAGGACGCCGACGAGCTGATCCAGGAGGCCTATTGCCGGATCGCCATGCTGGAGGCGGTCGACCACATCGACAGCCCCTACGCCTATTTCTTCTCGATCGTGCGCAACCTGCTGGTGCGGCGGCTCAAGCGCCAGCGCATCGTGCCGCTGGAGACGATCGCCGAGATCGACGCCTATCACGACGATCGCCCCTCGCCCGAGCAGCTCGCGGCGGGGCGGCTGGCCTATGGCAAGGCGCTCGACCTGATCGCGCTGCTGCCCGAGCGCTGCCGCCGCATCGTCCAGCTGCGCAAGATCGAGGGCTGGTCGCAGCGCCAGATCGCCGAGCATCTCGGCACCACCGAGAAAGCGGTCGAGAAGCAGGTCTGGCTCGGCGTGCGATTCCTGCGGCAGGAGTGGAGCCGCGCCGAGCAGGACGCGGACGATCTGATGAGCGAGCACGAGCAGCGCGGAGGGCGTCGGCGATGACGGGTCCGGTGACAGGTTCGGGGAACAAGCAGAGCGCGGGCGAGATCGCGGACGAGGCGGCGGCCTGGGTCGCGCGGCTCGACGCGGACGGCTGGTCGGCGGAGGACGAGGCGCTGCTCGAGGCGTGGATGGCGGCCGACCCGCGCCGCCGCGGCGCGCTGCTCCACGCCCAGGCCTGCTGGGTCGCGCTCGACCCGCCGGCACCGCGCCCGCCCGCGGCGGTGCGGCGGCGCGGCCTCCTCATGGCGGCGGGCGGCGCGCTCGCCGCCTCGGTGGCCGGCGGCGTCCTGTGGCTCGCGGGGGGTACGACCTATCGCACCGAGATCGGCGAGATCCGCCGCGTCCCGCTGGCCGACGGCTCGACCGCGACGATCAACAGCGACACGCAGCTCGAGGTGACGCTGGCGAGCCGCCGGCGCGAGGTGCGCATCGCCAGCGGCGAGGCGTGGTTCCGCGTCGCCAAGGATCCCGCGCGGCCGTTCGTGGTCGAGGCCGGGCAGGTGGTGGTGCAGGCGGTCGGCACCGCTTTCTCGGTGCGGCGTCGCGACGGCGGCGCGGACATCGTCGTCACCGAGGGCGTGGTGCAGGTCTGGGCGGCGCAGGCGGACGGCTACCGCACCAGCCTGGTGGCGGGGCAGAGCGCCTTCTTCGGCGACAATGCGGCGGTGCGGGTCAGCGACGGCCCGCCCTCGGCGGTCGACCGCGCGCTGGCGTGGCGCTCGGGCGCGATCGACCTGAGCGGGCAGACGGTCGCGCACGCGGTCGAGGATTTCAACCGCTACAACCGGCGCAAGCTCGTCCTCGCCGACCCGCGGCTCGCCGGCGAGCAGATCGACGGCATCTTCCGCACCGACGATCCGGAGGGCTTCGCGCGGGCGCTGCATGACAGCTTCGGCGTACCGCTCGATACCTCGGAGGCCGAGACGATCCGCATCGGTCGCGCGAAAAATGTATACGGCGCGGAAGGAACTTCCTCGCTCATGTCTCTCCACCAGCACGGGGAAGCAACGAGACCGTGAGGAGTGGATCGATGGGGGGAATGAGGCGGCACCTGTGGCTCGCGACGGGCGCGACGGTGTTGGTGGCGGCGCAGCCGGCGGTCGCGCAGGCCAAGCAGTTCGATATACCGGCGCAGCCGGCCGAGAGCGCGATCACCGCGCTCGGCCGCCAGGCGGGGGTGCAGATCGTCGCCGCGCGGTCGTTCAGCCGCGGCAAGCGCACCAACGCGGTGCGGGGGGCGATGAGCGTCGACACCGCGCTGACACGGCTGCTCGAAGGCACCGGCCTGCGCGCGCAGCGCAGCGGGCCGCAGACCTATGTCGTGCTCGGCCCGGTCGCGGCGATGTTCGCGCCGGTGAGCGCGCCAGCGACGGCAACCGCACGGCAGGTGTCGGCGAGTGAGCCGCAGGTGGCGCCCGGCGTCACCGCCGACCAGCCCGCCGACGGCGCGACCGGCAGCACCACCGCGGCGAACGTGCCGGGTGACGGCCAGGCGGAGGAGCCCGCGCGCGACGTCGTCGTCACCGGCTCGCGCATCGTCTCGGGCGGCTTCACCGCGCCGACGCCGACCCAGGTGCTGAGCTACGAGGCGATCACCAAGAACGCCCAGCCCAACGTCTTCACCACGGTGGCGCAGCTGCCCGCGCTGCAGGGCTCGACCGGTGCGACGGTGGGCGCCAACGGCACCTCCACCGGCGTGCAGGGGCTCAGCACGCTCAGCCTGCGCGGGCTCCAGCCGATCCGCACGCTGACGCTGATCGACGGCCAGCGCGTCGTCGGCGCCAACGTCACCGGCGTCGCCGACGTCAGCCTGTTCCCGCAGCTGTTGATCGAGCGCGTCGACGTCGTCACCGGCGGTGCCTCGGCCTCCTACGGCTCGGACGCGGTCGGCGGCGTAGTCAATTTCGTCACCAACACGCGCTTCACCGGCTTCCGGGCCAATATCCTCGGCGGGATCAGCACCTACGGCGACGACGCCAATTACACCGTGCAGGCGGCCGCGGGCAAGTCGCTCGCGGGCGACCGGCTCCACCTGATCCTCAGCGGCGAGTACAGCCACGAGGACGGTATCCGCTCGGCCGGCTTCGGCGTCGGCAACGATCCCAACGGCGACGGGCCCAACGGCCGCACCTGGCTCACCGCGCGCGGCGTGCAGAACCGCGGGATCACCACCGACGGGCTGCCGCAATATCTCGTGCGCGATCACGTCCAGTCGACCTTGTTCGGGCGCTACGGCCTGATCAACGCGGGTCCGCTCGCGGGCACCGCCTTCGACGTCAACGGCAATCCGGTGCCGTTCCGCTACGGCACCGGCTGTCTGCCGGGCTCGTGCATCGGCGGCGATCTCAGCGGCAGCGTGACCAACGGCAACAGCTTCAAGTCCGAGATCACACGGCTCAACTCCTACGGCCGGATCGGCTTCGACGTCGATCCCGACAACGAGATCTACGCCACGCTCAACGTCGCGCGCGTCGACACGAGCAACACGCCCAACCCCGGCTCGGCGCAGGACAATCTGACGATCCAGTGCGCCAACCCGTTCGTGCCGGCGGCGATCCAGTCGGCCTGCGCGGCCAACGGCATCACCAGCTTCCGCTTCGGCACGGTCAACCCGATGTTCGACTTCATCGACGTCAACACGCGGCGGCACCAGTATCGCGGCGTGGTCGGTGCCAAGGGCAAGGTCCCGGCGTTCGGCACCGACTGGCGCTACGAGGCCTATTACGAGCACGGCACCGGCATCACCGACATCAACGTCAACAACATCCCGCTGATGCCGCGCTACCGCGCCGCGATCCAGGCGGTGCGCGGCGCCAACGGCGTGATCACCTGCGCCGACCCGGTCGCGGTGGCGAGCGGCTGTTCCCCGCTCAACGTCTTCGGCGGCCAGGCGCCGACCGACGCGACGCGCTATTACATCGAGCCGCAGAACGGCCCGTACCAGCACACCCGCCAGACCCAGGACGTCGCCAGCTTCTCGGTCAGCGGCGAGCCCGTCGCGCTGCCGGCGGGACCGCTCGCGGTCGCGTTCGGCGCGGAATTCCGCCACGAATTCTACCGCGTCACCGCCGACCCCTACGGCAACGGCGTGCTGACCGGGGACGGCTATACCGACGATTACCCCGCCGACCCGCTGCTCAATCGCCAGGGCGGCAACTGGTACGCGGGCAATTACCGCAACGGCAGCGGCGGCTATGACGTGCTCGAGTCCTACCTCGAGTTCAACGCGCCGCTGTTCGACAGCGAGGCGATCGGCCGCGCCAACCTCAACGTCGCCGGGCGCGCGACCAACTACAGCACCTCGGGCACGGTCTATACCTGGAAGGTCGGCGGCACCTGGGACACGCCGCTCGACGGCTTCCGCCTGCGCGGCGTGACCTCGCGCGACATCCGCGCGCCCAACCTGTCCGAGCTGTTCGCCGCGCCGGTGACGAGCAACCGCACGGGCACGATCGACCCGTTCAACGGCAACCGCTCGATCACGGTGCTGCAGACCACCACCGGCAACCGCGCGCTCACCCCGGAGATCGCGCGCAACACCGAGGTCGGCTTCGTGCTGTCACGCGCCAGCTGGCTCCCCGGCTTCAGCCTGTCGGTCGACTATTTCCGCATCAAGATCGACGACGCCATCTCGGCGCTGGACGCGCAGACGCAGATCAACCTTTGCTACGGCGGGGTGCAGTTCACCTGCGGCTCGTTCGACCTGAGCAACCTCGACTCGGCGTACGTCACGGTGCAGCCGTTCAACTTCGCCTCGATCTTCACCGACGGGCTCGACATCGAGGCGAGCTACACCACCAAGCTCGACGGCATCGGCCTGCCGGGCCGGCTCAGCCTGCGCGGGCTGGCGACGCACACGATCAACTTCGTGCAGGACACCGGCCTGCCCGGCACGATCCCGCGCCAGCTCGCCGGCACCAACATCGAGGCCACCGCGGTGCCGCACTGGAAGGTGCTGGCGTCGCAGGACTGGAGCACCGACACGGTCAGCTTCACGGTGCAGGAGCGTTGGTTCAGCGCGGGCGTGTTCTCCAACGAGAACATCGTCTGCCAGACGAACTGCCCGGTCTCGACCGTCAACCACCCGACCTACGACTATAACCGCGTGCCGGGGGCGCTCTACGTCGACCTCGCGGCGTCGTACCGCTTCACCCCGGCGTTCCAGGCCTATGCCAAGGTCGACAACGTCTTCAACCGCGACGGCGAGACGGTACCCGGCAACATCACCACGCCGACGCTGTACGACGTGGTCGGCCGCGCCTTCCGCCTCGGGCTGAGGGCGAACTTCTGACGCTGAACTAGCAATCCTCCCCGGCACGGGGAGGGGGACCGCCGGCGAAGCCGGTGGTGGAGGGGGCTCCCCACGCAGCACAGCGCCTGTGGAAGCCCCCCTCCACCAGCCTGCGGCTGGTTCCCCTCCCCGCGAGCGGGGAGGATCTTCCTGCATTCCTCCGTGACGTAGGACCCCACCATGCTCGCTCTCCTGCTGATCGCGGCGCAGGCCGAGACCGCCGCGCCCGTGATCGAGCGCGCGATCGCGGCGATGTCGCTCGAGGAGAAGGCCGCGCAGCTCGGCAACGCCGCGCCGCCACTGCCCGCGGCCGAGCTGCCTGCCTATGATTATTGGAGCGAGGGGCTCCACGGCCTCGCGCGCAACGGCGTCGCCACCGTCTTCCCCCAGGCGATCGGGCTGGCGGCGAGCTGGGACGCCGACCTGCTGCGCCGCGTCGGCGACGTGGTCTCGACCGAGGCGCGCGCCAAGTACAACGCGCTGCCCCGCGGCGCGGCGCGGCCGCGCTTCGCCGGGCTCCACCTGTGGTCGCCCAACATCAACATCTTCCGCGATCCGCGCTGGGGCCGGGGGCAGGAGACCTACGGCGAGGACCCGTTTCTCGCCGGCCGGCTCGGGGTGGCGTTCGTCCAGGGCGTGCAGGGGCCCGACCCCGCTTCCCCCAAGGCGATCGCGACGCCCAAGCATCTCGCGGTCCATTCCGGCCCCGAGGCGGGGCGCAACGCCTTCGACGTCGACGTCTCGCCGCGCGACCTGGCGGAGACCTACACGCCCGCCTTCCGCCTCGCGCTGACCGAGGGCGGCGCGCTGTCGACGATGTGCGCCTATAACGCGCTCCACGGCGTGCCCGCCTGCGCCTCGGCGGCGCTGCTGAACGAGCGCGTGCGCGCGCGCTGGCGCTTCGGCGGCATGATCGTCTCCGACTGCGACGCGGTCGGTTATATCGAGAGCTTCCACAATTACCGGCTCGACCTGCCCTCCGCCGCCGCGGCGGCGCTGCGCGCGGGCACCGATCTCGACTGCGGGCCGAGCTACGACGCGCTGCCCGCGGCAGTGCGGCAGGGGCTGGTCAGCGAGGCCGAGCTCGACACCGCGCTGCGCCGCGTGCTCGGCTCGCGCGCCGCGCTCGGCATCGCCTTCGGGCGGCGCAGCCGGTGGGACCGCATCCGCCCCGACCAGGTCGACACGCCGGCGCACCGCGCGCTGGCGCTGGAGGCGGCGGAGAAGTCGCTGGTGCTGCTGACGAACAAGGACCGGCTGCCGCTCGCGCCCGGCACGCGGCTGGCGGTGATCGGCGCCAACGCCGACTCGCTCGACGTGCTCGAGGCCAATTACCACGGCACCGCCGCGGCGCCGGTCACCCCGCTCGAGGGCATCCGCGCGCGCTTCGGCGCCGCGCGCGTCCGCTACGCGCAGGGCAGCGTGCTCGCCGAGGGCGTCGCGGTGCCGGTGCCCGAGACCGCGCTCTCCGCCGACGGCCGCCCGGGCCTGCGCGGCGAGTATTTCCGCGGCGCGATCGCGGGTGGTCGCCCGCTGCTGACGCGCCAGGACCGCGTCATCGACTTCGACTGGGACCGCGCGCCGCCCGCGCGCGGGCTGGAGGACCGCCGCTACGCGGTGCGCTGGACCGGGCAGCTGACGCCGCCCGCGCCAGGCACCTACACGCTGCGGCTGGAGGTGCCGCGCTGCTTCGACTGCGACGGCCACGACCCGGTGCGGTTGTGGGTCGACGGCGAGCCCGTCATCGCCGATCGCGGCAGCGACGCGGGCGTGGAGGCGAGCGTCACCTTCGCCGACGCGCGCCCGCGCGCGCTGCGCGTCGAGCTCGACCATGTCAGCGCCGACGGCGGGATCGGGCTGCGCTGGGTCGCGCCCGCCGCGGCGCAGCTGGCCGAGGCGGTCGCCGCGGCGCGCGACGCCGACGTGGTGGTCGCCTTCGCCGGCCTGTCGCCGACGCTGGAGGGCGAGGCGCTGCGGCTCGACGTGCCCGGCTTCGTGGGGGGCGATCGCACCAAGATCGAGCTGCCCGACCCGCAGCGCGCGCTGCTCGCCGCGCTGGCGGCGACGGGCAAGCCGCTGGTGGTGGTGCAGATGACCGGCGCCGCCATCGCCGACCCCTGGACCAAGGCGACCGCCGACGCCGCGGTCGCGGCCTGGTACCCGGGCCAGGCGGGGGGCACCGCGATCGCGCGGCTGCTCGCCGGCGACATCAGCCCCAGTGGCCGGCTGCCGGTGACCTTCTACGCCGCCACGCGCGATATGCCGGCGTACATCGACTACAGCATGAAGGAGCGGACCTACCGCTTCTTCACCGGCACGCCCCTGTACCCGTTCGGCCATGGGCTGAGCTATACACGCTTCGCCTATGCCGCCGCCTCGCCCGCGGCTGTGACGGTCGCGGCCGGCGCCGGGCTCAGCGCCGCGGTGCGCGTGAGCAACACCGGCGCGCGCGCCGGCGACGCGGTGGTGCAGGCCTATCTCGCCCCGGTCGCGCCGCAGCCGCAGGGGCGGACCGTGCCGGTGCTGCAGCGCCAGCTCGTCGGCTTCGCGCGCGCGTCGCTCGCGCCGGGGGAGACGCGCGAGGTGCGGCTGACGATCGACCCGCGCTCGCTCAGCCTGGTGGCGCGCGACGGCACGCGCGCGATCGTGCCCGGCGCCTATCGGCTGTTCGTGGGCGGGGGCCAGCCCGGCGACGCCGACGGCGCCTGGACCGAGCTGACGATCACGGGTGAGCGCACCGTCCTGCCGGAGTGAGCCTGCGAAAATAGGAGGCTAAGCGCAGTCGACGTTCAGCCGATCCGCCCCTGCAAGGGCAGGATCAAAGCGGCTCCTGGATGTCGATCCTGCCCACGGCCGCAGGAACGTCCTCTGTTCCTCTTGACCTCCGCAGGAGCACTGTCGCGCTCACACCAGCGCGGACAGCCCCAGCGTCAGCACCAGCGCCACCACCGAGATCAGCGTCTCGCACACCGTCCAGCTGCGGATCGTGTCGGCGACGCTGAGCCCGAAATATTCCTTCACCAGCCAGAAGCCGCCGTCGTTGACGTGGCTCAGCACCACCGATCCCGCGCCGGTGGCGAGCACGAGCAGCTCGGGCCGCACCCCCGGGTTGGCGGCGGCGAGCGGGGCGACGATCCCCGCCGCGGTCGCCATCGCCACCGTCGCCGAGCCGGTCGCGACCCGCATCAGCGCCGCGATCAGCCAGGCGAGCAGGATCACCGGGACGTGGAGCTGCGCCGCCAGCGCGACGATCGCGCCGGACGCGCCGCTGTCGGTCAGCACGCGGCCGAAGCCCGCGCCGACGCCGACCACCAGCGTGATCATCGCGGTCGGGGCGAGGCACTCGTTGGTGTAGCGCTGCAGCGTCGCCGCGTTCAGTCCGCGCGCCAGGCCGAGCGTCCAATAGCTCACCAGCACCGCCGCGAGCAGCGCCACCACCGGCGTGCCGAGGAAGCGCAGCGCCTGGTCGAGCGGGGTGCCGGGCGCGGCGAGCGATGGCGCGAGGCTGCCGAGCAGCATCAGCGCGACCGGCAGGAGGAGCGTGGCCACCGTGATCGCGAAACCGGGCAGCGCGCGATCGGGCACGTCCTCCGCCGCGGGCGGGGGCGGCACCGCGGGGGCGAGCCGCGGCACCACCCAGCGCGCGTAGAGCGGCCCCGCGACCGCGGCGGTGGGCACGCCGACGATCAGCGCGAACAGCACCGTCAGCCCGACGTCGGCGCCATAGGCCTGGGTCGCGAGCATCGCGGCGGGGTGGGGCGGCACCATCGCGTGCACCACCGACAGCCCCGCCGCCATCGGCAGGCCGAGCCGCAGCGGGTGCTGGCGCAGCCGCCCCGCGACCGCGAAGACGATCGGCACCAGCAGCACGAAGCCGACCTCGAAGAATACCGGCAGGCCGACGATCAGCGCCACCGTCATCGCCGCCCAGTCGGCGCGGCGCGCGCCGAACAGGCCGATCACGGTGCGCGCGACACGGTCCGCGCCGCCCGACTCGACCATCATCTTGCCGAGGATCGTGCCGAGCCCGACCACCAGCGCGATATGGCCGAGCGCGCTACCGACCCCGGCCTCGAACCCCTTGACGATATCGGCGGGCGCGATCCCCGCGACCAGCGCGAGCCCGAGCGACACCAACGTCAGCGCGACGAACGGGCTGAGCCGCGCGCGCACGATCAGCAGGATCAGCAGCGCGACCGCGCCCGCGGCCTCCAGCAGCAGCAGCGTGCCGCCGCTCACTCAGGGCTGCTTCCAGGCGACGCAGTCGACCTCGACCTTGCAGTCGACCACCATCTGCGAGACGACGCAGGCGCGCGCCGGCGGGTGGGCGCCGAAATATTCCTTGAAGATGCGGTTGAACGACATGAAGTCGCGGGCGTCGTCGAGCCACACGCCGCAGCGCACGACATGCTCCGGGCCGTAGCCGGCTTCTTCGAGGATCTTGAGCACGTTGCGGATCGCCTGGTGGGTCTGCGGTATGATGCCGCCGTCGATCACCTCGCCGTCTACCATCGGCACCTGGCCCGAGACGTAGAGCCAGCCGTCGGCCTGGACCGCGCGCGCGAACGGCAGGTGCTGCCCGCCGGTGCCGCTGCCGCCCTCGACGCCGTAGCGCTTGATGCCGTCACTCATCGATGATGTCCTTCGTTCGGTTGTTTCTTCTGAAGACCCTCCCGGCACGGGGAGGAGTTGATCTGCCCTGCCGCCACTATCGCGCCGCGCCCGGGCGCCGCAGCAGCCGCCCGCCGCGCGCGCCGGTGACTCCGCCGCGATCGAGCGTGGCGACGCCGTTGACCCACACGCCCAGCACGCCCTCCGCGGCGCACGCCGGGTCGTCGTAGCTGGCGCGATCGAGCACGCGCGCGGGATCGAACAGCACGAGGTCGGCGGCGAGCCCGGCGCGGACATAGCCGCGGTCGCGCAGGCCAAGCCGGTCGGCGGTGAGCCCGGTCATCTTGCGGATCGCCTCGGGCAGCGCCAGCAGCCCGCGCTCGCGCACGTAATGCGCCAGCACGCGCGGGAAGCTGCCCCACAGCCGCGGGTGCGGGCGCGGGTCGCACGGCAGCCCGTCCGAGCCGATCATGGTGAGCGGGTGCGCCAGGATGCGGTCGACGTCGCTCTCCGCCATGCAGTGGTAGACCGCGCCGGCAGGCTGGAGACGCTGCGCCGCCTCGCGCAGCTCGCAGCCCCAGTCGGCGGCGATGTCCGCGAGCATGCGGCCGGCCTCGGCGGGCTCGGGCTCGGACCAGGTGATCAGGATCGGGGTCTCGGGCACCACCTGCTTCAGGTCGAGCGTCGAGGAGCTCGCGGTATAGGGGTAACAGTCGCAGCCGGTCGGGTGAGTCGCCGCGGCCGCCTCCAGCCGCGCCAGGATCTCGCCGCTGCGGCCGTACTGGCTCGCGCCCGCGCATTTGAGGTGCGATACCACCAGCGGCGCGGCGGCGTGGCGCGCGATCGCGACCGCCTCGTCGATCGCGGGCAGGATCGCCGCGCCCTCGCTGCGCAGGTGCGTGGCGTAGAGCGCGCCGGTGTCGCGCAGCGCCGCGGCGACCGCCATCACCTCCTCGGTCGAGGCGTGCGCGGCATTGGCATAGGCGAGCCCGGTCGAGAGGCCGAAGGCGCCGGCGTCGAGCGCGGCGGCGAGGTCGGCGCGCATCGCGGCGCGCTCGTCCTCGGCGGCGTCGCGGTCGAGCCGGTCTAGGTGCTGCGCGCGCAACGCGGTGTGGCCGACCAGCGCGACCACGTTGGTCGCGGGCATCGCCGCGTCGACCGCGGCGGCATAAGCCGCGAAATCGGCATAAGCGAAGTCGCCGGGTGCGCCGAGCAGCACCATCGGGTCGGGCAGCGCGTCGCCCGCGCGGCCGGCACCCGCGCTGATCCCGCAATTGCCGACCACCACGGTGGTGACGCCCTGGGTGATCTTGGGCGTCATCGCCGGCGCGGTGATCGCGACGAGGTCGTCGTGCGTGTGCGCGTCGATGAAGCCGGGCGCGAGCGCGAGCCCGCGCGCGTCGATCGCCTGCTCGGGCGGGGTGTCTGCGGCGGGCGCGACCGCGGCGATGATCCCGTCGCGCACCGTCACGTCGGCGCGGTAGCCGGCTGCGCCCGAGCCGTCGTACAGCTCGGCGCCGGCGATGATCGTCTCGGTCATGACTCCTCCCCGTCGCGATGCCGCCGGCATTGTCTCCGCTCACGAGATTAATGTAAACAATTTTAGGTATCTGGGAGACGCGCGGTGGACGAGCTGAACAAAGGGGTCGGGCAGGGCGATAGCGGGTGGGACCTGTTGGCGGGCGACGTGCCGCTCCCCGCGGCGGTGCTGAGCGGCCCCGACATGGCGCACAATCTCGTTTGGATGCGCGCCTTCATCGATTCCTACGGGCTCGCGCTGGCGCCGCACGGCAAGACCACGATGGCGCCCGCGCTGTTCCGCCGCCAGCTCGACGCCGGCGCCTGGGGGATCACGGTCGCGACCAGCCAGCAGGCGCGCGTCGCCGCGGCGCACGGGGTCGAGCGCGTCCTGATCGCCAACCAGGTCGTCGGCGCGGCCAATGTCGCGGCAGTCGCCGAGCTGGCGGCGCGGCCCCGGCTCGACCTGCTCTGCCTCGTCGACAGTCCCGCCGGGGTGGCGCAGCTCGGCGCGGCGTGCCGCGCGTGCGGCGCCACGCTCGACGTGCTGATCGAGCTCGCCCCCGAGCGCGACCAGGAGGGGCTGCGCTGCGGCGTGCGCGACGCGGCGCAGCTCGACGCGGTGCTAGAGGCGCTGGCGGACTGGCGCGGCGCGCTGCGGCTGGCGGGGATCGAGTTCTACGAGGGCGTGCTCGGCGACGAGGCGTCGGTGCGCCGCTTCGTCCGCGGTGCGGTGGCGACGGTCGAGCGGCTGGTGGCAGAGGGGCAGGTCGAGCGCACACCCGCGATCCTGACGGGTGCGGGATCGGCCTGGTACGACGTGGTCGCGGAGGAGAGCGCGGCGGTCGCGCGCGCCGGCTCAGTCCAGGTGGTGCTGCGCCCCGGCTGCTACATCAGCCACGACGACGGGCTGTACCGCGTCGCGCAGGAGCAGATCCTGCGCCGCAACCCCGTCGCGCCGGGGCTGGGCGAGCCGCTGCGGCCGGCGCTGCGGGTGTGGGCCGCGGTGCAGTCGATCCCCGATCCGGAACGCGCGGTGGTGGCGATGGGCAAGCGCGACGTCGCCTTCGACGCCGGCCTGCCGCGGCCGGCGACGCTCTATCGGCCCGGCCGCGACACCCGCCCGGTCGCCGCGCCGACGCATTGGACGGTGACCGGCCTGATGGACCAGCACGCCTATCTGGCGGTCGCGCCGGGGGACGATCTCGCCGTCGGCGACGTGATCGCCTTCGACATCTCGCACCCGTGCCTCACCTTCGACAAATGGCGGCGCATCCTGGTGGCCGACGCGGAACATCGCGTCACCGAGGTGATCGAGACCTTCTTCTGAGTGCGGCATCGTTCGCGGTCATCGCGGCGGGATCACCGCCGAACGCCCGCGGGATCGACCGCGTCATGGATCGAGCGATGCCAGATAGGCCGCGAGGTTCACGATGTCCGCATCGGTCAGCCGCGCCACCACCGGCTTCATCGCCACCGCATTCTTCCCGTCGCGCGTGCCGCTTTTGAAGTCATAGAGCTGGCGCGCCATGGCGGTCGGTGATCGACCGGCGATGCCCGGGAATTCGTCGCCCGAGCCGCGCATGCCGTCACCGTGGCACGAGGCGCAGGGCAGCGTCTTTCCCCCTCCGCCGCTCGTCGCCAGCGCCTTGCCCTTCCTGATGCTGCCCGCCGGCACATAGGCGATGAAGCCCGACGAGGGATCGCGCAGCGCGGTTCGCGCGAAGTCCTGCGGCACCTCGATGATGCGGTTCCCGATCGGCTCGGTGGCGCCGCTCGGGTCGACCTTCTGTATGGCATGTGGCGCCGGGTGCGTGACCGGCACGACATTGCCCTCGACGAGGCGGAGCCGCTTCACCGGCCTGATCGAGTGGAAATAATCGGAAGCCTGCCGCGCGTCGTCGAGAGGCAGCGCCTTGGCGATCTCGATCATCTTGGCGAGCGGCGCGCCGTTAATCGAGGCGTGGCGATGGTCGTCCCTCATGTCAGCGAGCTGTTGCAGCATGTAGGCGACCGGCAGACCGCGCAGGTCGCTCGTGTCGGGCTTGCCTCCACCGTCGATGAGGTGACACTGGCCGCACGCGTTATAGGCGCCCTCTCTCCCGCTGATCACGGGCGGCGGGGGGGCCGGGTGCCGCTCCGGGAACCAGTCGATCGTCGCCCGCTGCCCGTTGATCTGGGTGAACGTGAAGGCCTGACTGCTCCCGGGCACGTGGAACAACTTGCCCTCTTCCTTCTCGTCGTCCGGGATGCCGCGCGGGTACGGCCAGGCGGGGAAATCCGTCCGCGCGAGCGCCGGCGGCGGGTCGAACGTCGGCTTCTCGGCGGCGAACGCCTGATACGCGCGGCAGGCGATGAAGCCGGACGCGAGGGCCGCCACCAGCGCGCCGTTCAGCAAGGCGGATCTGACCGAGAACATGGAGTATCGCCTTCGCTGTGTCATCGCCCGTCGAGCGCCAGGGGCCGTGGGATCGCGCCCCCGCGCGCCAGACTAGCGCCCTCGTCCGAGCGCGCCTAGCCCGCCTCCTCCGCACCAGCAGCTGCGCTGTCCCAGGCACCGGCCCGATCGACCCGTGTCACGCGGCCACCGCCGGACGGTCCTCCATCAGCGCCGAGATGGCGCTCGTGGCGTCGGCCAGGGAGGAGACGCAGTGATCCGCGCCCATCGCCTTCTGAACGACGGGTTCGCCCATCGAAGCGTCGCTCGGCGGCCACATGCCCACGACGAAGCGCGCCGCCGGCGCCTTGGCGCGCAGGCGACGGAGGAGGTAGCGTAGCTGCGCCGGCGACCCGACGATCTCGAGGTGCGCGACCGCGACGACGGAGATATCGGCCAGATCGACGGATTCGATGCTGGCCCGGTCGACCTGGTGCGCCGCGATCGCGCGGACGGCGATGCCTTGCTCGCCCAGCAGCTGCGCCAGCATGGCGCCGACGGCTTGGTCGAAGAGCCCGGCGCCCGCGACGACCGCGACCTTGGGCGACCCGTTCGACCGCGGCGCGGAGTCGACGCGCGCCTGCACGTCCTCGACGATCGACCGCATCGACCGGACCATCGCTGCCGCACGCGCCTGGTCGATCGTGCCGCGCGCCTGATCCTCGAGCGCGAGCCTGAGGCCTTCCATGACGACGCCGTCGTAATAGGCCACGAGAGGTCGGTCGGCGAGCAGCGTCTCGGCCTGGGCGAGCGCCTCGTCGGGATTGTTCGCCAAGAGACGCTGGTAGAAGCTCTCCACCGGGGTCAGCGCGGGGCGATCGCCGAGCAGCACGTCGAAGAACTCGAGGCTCTTCACGTGCCGCCCCATCACCACGAGGCAGAGCGTCAAAGGCGTCGACATGATGAGCCCGATGGGGCCCCACAGCCATGTCCAGAAGATCGCCGCGACGATGACCGAGACGGGAGAGAGGCCGGTGGAATGGCCGTACAGCAGCGGCTCGACGACGTAACCGGTGAGTGGCTCGACCACGAAGAACAGCACGACGACCTCGATCGCCATCGTCCACCCGGGATCGACCGCGGCGGCGAGCGCGGCCGGCGCGACCGCCGCCAGGAACGAGCCGATGTATGGCACGAAGCGGAGCAGCCCCGCCATGACGCCCCACATCGCGGGCGAGGGCACCCCGATCATCCACAGGCCCAGGCCGATCACGAGGCCGAAGCATGTGTTGACCGCCAGCTGCGAGAGGAAATATTTGCTGAGCCGCTGCCCCGCGTCGTCGAGCGCGCGCGTGGTGCGGTGCAGGTCGCTGGAGCCGAACAGGCGGATGAAGCGGTCCCGCAGATCCTCCTTCTGCATCAGCACGAAGATCGCCACGATCAGCACGAGGATCGTGGTCTCGAGCGGGCCGAGGATGGGCTCGACCACGGTCTTGGCGATGCTGAACGGCGACGTGCTGCTCTCGACGACCTCGACCGGTATGGGTCTGCGCTCGCTCGTCGCGCTCGCGGCGGGGGCCGCTGTTGTCGGCGTGGGGTGCGGTCGCGCTCCGCTGCCGAGCTGCTTGGTCAGCGCGGTGACGCGGGACAGCGCGAAGCCCTGCACGCCCTCCACCTTGGCCTGGATCGTTCGGGCATATTGCGGCGCATCCGCCGTCAGCGAGGCGGCCTGGCTGCCGATCAGCGTGCCGACGAGGCCGAGCACGCCCAGGGCCGCCAGCACCGCGATGATGACGGCGGGCGCGCGCCACAGGCGCAGGCGCTGGAGCAGGTTGACCAGCGGCGAGAGAACGAACGAGAGCATCACCGCGAGCGTGATCGGGATCAGCACGTCCTGGCCGAAATAGAGCGCGGCGATCGCCAGCGAGCCGACGGCGACGCCGGCGAGCGTTTTCAGCTCGGGGGCGGAGGCGCGGGGTACCTGTGCCGCCCCACCGTCGGGCGACGGCCCCTCGCGGCTTCCGGTCAGCACGTCCTGGAAGCCGGCGGTATTATCTGGATCGGACATGAAGGGCCCCCTACGCGGACGATGCGCGTGTCAACGACGTCGCCGCGCTGACGCGCCGCTGACGCGGGAACGCTCCAGCGCGCTTTTCGGATGAGCGGCAAGGCCGAAAGCGATCGCGCCGGCACTCGCGGATGGGACGGATGAGATTTGCTGCTCCCGCACGAGCGCGCCGCGACAGCGACGAGCAGGACGGACGAGGCCGGCCGATGCGGCGCTCTCAGACCTTCAACCAATCGGACGTGATCGCACCCTGATGCCCGGCTGGGGCCAAGGCGGTGCGAAGGGCGGCCAGCAGCGGCGGCAGCGCCTGGGTGAAGGCATAAGGCGGGTTGACGATGAAAAGCCCCGCGCCGTTATAGGTGCCAGGCTCGTCGGCATCGTACAGCCAGTGCTCGACAGACAGGAATTTGGGTATGCCGAGCTGACGCAGATCCGCTTTCCACCGCTGATGCGTCGCGCGGTCTTTGAGCGGATACCAGATCACCGTCACGCCATGCGCCCACTTGCGGTGAGCCGCGGCCAACGTGGCGGTGATGCGCGCGCGTTCGTCGGTCTGCTCGTACGGCGGGTCGACCAAGACGACGCCGCGAGCGGTGCGGGTCGGCAGCAGCGCCAGCCAGAGCTCGTACGCGTCGCGCTCGTGCACGGCCGCGGACGTGCCGCGCATCGCGCGGCGCAGGGCGGCGGCGTCCTCGGGATGCTTCTCGTTGAGGATCAGCGCGTCCTGCGGACGCAGGCGCTCTGCCAGAACCAGCGGCGAGCCCGGGTAAAGGCGCGGCTCTCCCCCGATATTCACCGCCAGTACGGCGGCGCGATAGTCGTCCAGCAACGGATCGGAGCCCGTGAAGACCCGCAGCACGCCTTGTGTTGCCTCGCCGGTGCGTCGCGCCTGTTCGCCAACCAGGTCGTAGAGCCCGCAGCCGGCATGCGTGTCGATCAGCGTCAACCCGCCCTCTTTCTGCTGCAGGGCCTGGACAAGGGCGATCAGCAGGCTGTGCTTCACGACATCGGCGCTGTTGCCGGCATGGAAAGAATGGCGATAGTTCATTGCCGTTCGGAACTCTGCTGGTGTGTCGTTAAAAAAGCTGCCGGGCGGCGAAGCTGGTCGCGACGGTGTAGAAGATTGAGCGAGGCGCCACTCTCCTCGCGTGAGGTCCCACATCGACGTCCGCGTCGCGCGGGCATCGGCGGCAGGTGCCGTGATCCGCGTTCCGGTCGTCCGCCTCCTATCGATCCGCGCGGCTGCTTCATCGTTCATGCGGCCCGCCGGCGATCGCGGACGGGTCGCTGGCGATCGCGAAGCGGCCCGGCACGATCCCGGCGACCGACCAGTCGCCGATCGACCAGCGGACCAGCCTCAGTGTAGGCAGCCCGACCGCCGCCGTCATCCGGCGCACCTGCCGGTTGCGCCCCTCGCGGATAGTGATGCGCAGCCAGCTGTCCGGGATCGTCGCGCGCCGCCGGATCGGCGGGTCGCGGGGCCATAGGTCGGGCGCGTCGATCCGCGCGACATCGGCCGGCAGCGTCAGACCATCCTTGAGAAGGACGCCCCGTCGCAGGCGCTCCAGTTCGGCCTCCCCGGGATCGCCCTCGACCTGCACGAGATAGG
The DNA here is from genome assembly GCF_019898765.1 of Sphingomonas yunnanensis. Classification (GTDB taxonomy): domain Bacteria; phylum Pseudomonadota; class Alphaproteobacteria; order Sphingomonadales; family Sphingomonadaceae; genus Sphingomonas; species Sphingomonas yunnanensis. The sequence goes on from NZ_JAIOKB010000003.1 coordinate 379,076, forward strand.
TCTTGCGCATCTTGTAGCGCGGATCGGCGATCCGTGCCTGCAACCGCCCGTCGTCGCATAATAGCAGCAGCCCCTCGCTGTCCCGATCGAGCCTGCCCGCGGGATAAACGCCCTTGAGGTCGATGAAGTCCGACAAGGTCGACCGCGCCGTCGGTGACCCGCGGTCGGTGAATTGCGACAGGACCCCGAAAGGTTTGTTGAACAGCAGCAGCCGGGCCATGGTGCGCCCATATCGTTCCGTCGCTTCTATGTCTCCTCGGGAGGCCGCCTAGGATTTGGCGCTCACCCGTCCAACGACAGGCGTTCGGCCAGTCTCCCGATGTTCGTGGTGGTTCACCGCGCCGAGCTTGGGTGCCCGCTACGTCGGCGGCGCGAGAGCGGTCCGGCCCGGCACGCCGCCCGTCTCAGCCCTTGTCGATCCGCTTGCAATCGCGGGCGACGTGGAAGCCTGGGCGTACCCCGTCCTGCTTTCACGCGAAGAGCCTACGACTTCAGTTTAAGTTTATCGCTGTCAACCTGTCACGTTCGTTCTTGTTAACCAGCGAACGCGATCCCGTCTCCATCGCTCAGACGGGGTTCGAGATGTCTGTTCTTATCCGCGCCGCAGGTCGCTCGGTTCGTTTCCGGTTGCGTCAGTCCACCTGCCTGACGCTACTTGCCGGGGCGGTCGCCTTGCAGCCGACGTCATCGTCCGCCCAGATCCTGACGCTGTCGGGGCTCAACGACAGCCTGAACGCGCTGACCACCACCGTCACCGCGCAGGGCACCCAGCTCACCGCGACCACCAACCTCGCCAACACGCTCAACACCAGCGTCAACACGCTCGCCACGACGGTCACCAACCAGGCCGCGACGGTGCAGACGATGCAGGCCGCGACCACCGCGAACACCAGCAACCTCGCCACGGTGACCGCCTCGGTCAACCAGCAGCAGACGCAGCTCACCGCCAACACCAGCCTGCTCAACACGGTCAGCTCGGGGCTTGGCACGCTCGGCTCGACCGTGGCGGCGCAGGGAACGACACTCCAGAGCCTGCAGACCAGCGTCGCCGGCAACGTCTCGGGGCTTGCCACGCTGTCGACCACGGTCAACCAGCAGGGCGCGCAGGTCAGCGCCAACACCAGCCTGCTCGGCACGGTGAACGCGGGACTGGGCACGCTCGGCACGACCGTCGCCAGCCAGACGACCGCGCTCCAGGGGCTCCAGGCGACCGTCGCGGGCAACGTCGCCGACGTCGCGACGCTGTCGACCACGGTCAACCGGCAGGGCGCGCAGGTCAGCGCCAACCTGGGCGCGCTCGCGACGCTGGGCGACGGCGTGACCGCGCTCACCAACAGCGTCGCGGGGCAGGGGCAGATCGTGCAGGCGTTGCAGGGCACCGTCGGCACGCTCGCGGCCGACGTCCTCACGGCGGGCACCCAGATCGCGCGCCAGTCGACCGATATCGGCGCGCTCCAGGCCAGCGTCGGCGCCAATGTCGCCGATGTCGCGGCACTGCGCGTCACGCTCGGCGCCACCGGCAGCGACGTCACCGACCTGCAGACCCAGGTGTCCGACCATGAGCTGCGGATCACTGCCCACACCGCGCAGCTCGGCACGCTCGGCGCCACCGTCGGCACGCAGGGCGCGACACTTACCCAGCAGGGCAGCGACCTCGCCACCGCCGCCGCGAATATCGCCAGCCTCCAGGGCCTAGTGACCGCGCAGGCCGGGACGCTGGGCACGCTCGGCACCGCGGTCGCGGCGCAGGGCACGCTGCTCGGCGACCAGGACGCGCGGATCACCGCCAACGCCGACGCGATCCTGTCGCTGCGCAACATGAGCGTGAGCGGCAACAGCAGCCCGGTGCAATATGTGACGCCCGGCGCGCCGACGGTGGCCACCACCACCGCGACCAACGACGTCGCGGTGTTCGGCGGCCAGCCCGGCCCGGTGCGGGTCCACAATGTCGCGGCCGGCGAGGTCGCGGCGGGGTCGACCGACGCGGTCAACGGCGGCCAGCTCTACGACGTCGGCGAGCAGGTCAGCGGCCTCGCCGCCGCGGCGGTGCGATATGACGACGCGACGCGCGCGCGCATCACGCTCGGCGGCGCCACCGCGGCGCCGGTGGTGCTCGCCAACGTGGCGCCGGGCAGCGTCGCGCCGGGCTCGACGGAGGCAATCAACGGCGGGCAGCTCGCCGACACCAACGCCGCGGTCACCGCGCTGCGCGGCGACGTCACCGGCCAGGCGAGCGATCTCGCCACCGCGCGCGCCGGCCTCGCCGCGCTCGGCACGACCGTGACCGCGCAGGGCGTGCTGCTGGGCACCAACGCCAGCGCGATCGCGACGCTGCGCGACGACACCGCGCGCGGCGCGATCGGCCCGGTGCGCTACTCGGACCCGGCCGCCCCGTCCGTGCCGAACGGCGGCACCGTCACGCAGAGCCTGGCATTGGTCGGCCGCGATCCGGCGCCGGTGGCGCTCCACAATGTCGCGGAGGCGCAGCTGTCGAGCGGCTCGACCGACGCGGTCAACGGCGGCCAGCTGTTCGCCTTGGCGCAGCGCTACCAGGGTCTGAGTGACCTCGCACTGCGCTACGACGACGCGGGCCGTGGCACCGCGACTCTCGGGACGGCGGGCGTGCCGGTCGCACTGCGCAACGTGGCCGCCGGGACGCTCGCGGCCGGCTCGAGCGACGCCGCCACGGCGGGCCAGCTGTTCGACACCAACCAGAATGTCGGCACGCTGACCAACGTCGCCGCGCTCCAGGCCGGGCTGATCGGCTCGCTCGACTCGCGCCTGGGCGGGCTGACGCAAGACCTCGGCCTGCTCGGCAGCGCGCTCGACACTGGCGCGCGCGGGCCGGTGCGCTACGCCGATGCGGCGAGCCCGACCATGCCCAACGGCGGCCGCGTCTCGCAGGACCTCACGCTGGTCGGTGCGGGCAGCGGCCCGGTCCGTCTGCACGGCGTCGCCGACGGCCTGGTCGCGGCGGGGTCGTTCGACGCGGTCAACGGCAACCAACTCTCCTCAATGGGCAACGCCGTGGCGAGCGCGCTGGGGAGCGGCTTCCGCTACGATCCCGCGGGCGGCTTCTCGGGCAATTTCACCTTCAAGGGCCAGTCCTACGGCTCGGTCCAGTCGGTGTTCGGCGCGATCGAGACCTCGCTGGGCGCGGCACCCGCCGCCGGTTCCGGCGGTGGCACCGGCGGCACTGACCCCATCGGCACCAAATATTTCCGCGCCAACTCGACGATGGTCGACAGCGCCGCCGAGGGCTTCGACTCGACCGCGATCGGGCCGGCCTCGACCTCGTCGGGCGAAGCGGCGATCGCGGTCGGGCGCAACGCCGTCGCGGGCGGAGTCAGCTCGGTCGCGATCGGCGACGGCGCCAAGGCGATGGATGGCAAGGCGGTATCGATCGGTCTCGGCAACGTCGCCTCGGGCGACGGCGCGGTGGCGATCGGCGACCCGAACTATGCCACCGGCGCGGGCGCGACCGCGCTTGGCAAGGACAATAACGCCACCGGCACCGGCGCGATCGCGCTCGGCAACGTCAACGTCGCGAACGGCGACGGCAGCACCGCGATCGGCTCGGCCAACCGCGCGAGCGGCCTGGGCGCCGCCGCGCTCGGTTTCACCAACGTCGCCTCGGGCAGCGGCGCGATCGCGATCGGCACCAACAACAGCGCGACCGGGGACGGCGCGCTCGCCATCGGCGCCAACGTCGTCACCGACGCGGCGGACACGCTCGCGATCGGCAACACCGCCAGCGCCAAGGGGACGCGCGCGGTCGCGATCGGCAACATGGCCGCGGCCACCGCGACCTATGCCGCCGCCTTCGGCTATGGCGCCGAGGCGCGCGACTCCTACTCGACCGCGGTCGGCACGGTGGCGCAGGCCGCGGGCTTCGGCTCGACCGCGGTCGGCACGCTGGCCGTGGCGAACGGTTTCGCGACGAGCGCGCTCGGCTCGGGTGCAATCGCCGACAAGGAGGGCAGCGTCGCGCTCGGCTCGGCGTCGCAGACCACCCGCGGCGCGGTCAGCGGCTACAGTGCCTTCGGCGTGACCGGCGCGCAGGAATCGCTCGGCGAGGTCGCGATCGCGCGCAACATCGCCTACCTCAACCCCGGCACCAACGGTTACTCGCCGACCGGCAATCGCCAGATCACCGGCGTGGCGGCGGGAGCGGCGGCCACCGACGCGGTCAACGTGTCGCAGCTGCGCGGCGTGTCGGGCACGCTGGGCGCGGCCGTCGTCGCGGGCTTCGGTGGTGGCGCGAGCTACGACGCGGCGAGCGGGGCGCTCGCGGCGCCGAGCTACACGCTCAACGGCGTGACCTACTCGAGCGTCGGTGACGCGCTCCAGGCGATCAACGCGCGCGTGGGCGGCGGAAGCACGGCCGCGAACGCGAGCACTGGCACTGGCACTGGCACGGGCACTGGCACTGGCACGGGCAGCGGAACCGGCACCGGGTCGGCACCCGGCATCGGTACCCCGCCGAGTGGTGCCGAAACCTCGCTGCCGCCCGCGACCTCCACCGACGGCGCCGCGACGCCGGCGCAGGGGACCGCGACCACCGCGCGGGTCGCCGCGGTCGAGACACGGGTCAGCTCGGTTGAGACCAAGACGGAGGCGGCGCTCGCCGCCAGCAGCCGCTCGATCCGCTATGACGGCGACGGCGGCGACTCGGTCACGCTCGGCGGCGACAAGGCGGTGGCGCTGCACAATCTCGCGCCCGGCACGTCGGACGGCGACGCGGTCAACCTCGCCCAGCTCAACGGCGCGATGGGCGCCGCGGTCGACGCCGCCAACAGCTACACCGACCAGCGCGTCGCCGCGCTCTCCTTCGACCTCGGCCGCGTCAGCCGCGACGTGAGCGCGGGGGTCGCCGGCGCGCTGGCGATGGCGGGCATGCCGCAGCCCTATGAGGAGGGCAAAAGCATGTTCTCGCTCGGCGCCGGCACGTTCCAGGGCCAGTCGGCGGTGGCGATGGGCGTGTCGCGGATCATGGAGGACGGTCACACGATCGTGAAGCTCGGCGCCACCTACAACAGCCGCAAGCGCGTCGGCGCCAACGTCGGGATCGGCTATCAGTTCTGAGCCGCCGCGGCGGCACGGCGCCGGGGATCGGCGGGGCGGGGGCCGACCGGCACCCGCCCGTCAGTCCTGCGCGATCGCGCCCGCCTTGGGCGACCGGTAGCCGGGCAGCATGCCGGCGAACGACTGGGCGAAGGCGTGATGGCGGTCGATCGGGACCGAGGCGACCATCGCGTCCGCGATCGCCTTGATCTCGTCCTGCGTCAGCGCGCCGCGGTTGTGCAGCGTCTGCAACAGGGCGACCACGCCGATATAGGCGGTGTCGGCCTGGTGCATCACCGCCTCGATCGCGCCCGCGATCTTGTGAACATCGGCTACCGCCACGATCAGGTCCTCGTCCCGTTGGTCCGCGCCGCAGCATGGTGACCGCGCGCCGCGACCGCAAGTCGGAACGCGCGGCTGGCGCGACAACGCCGCGCCGGCGAAAAAGCGACCGTGATCCTTCGACCTTGGTCTAAGCGCCGCGTGACCCTTCCGGCTTGTTAAGGGTGTTCATCTACCCAGTTCCTCGACCTTTTCTTTCGCCACCGCGCGTATCTTCGGGGGGAATATCGTCATGACTTACGTTGTTACGGCGCTTGGTCGATCGGCCCGGGGCCGGATCTTCACCGCCCTCGCGCTGTTCGCCGCGGGTGCGGGCGCCGCGCCGGCGGGGGCCTCGACGCAGGGGAGCCTGGGCGCGACCTCGACCGGCTCGGTGACGATCACCGCCAGCGTCGCCAACCGCGCGCAGATCACCGGGCTCAGCGATGTCGCCTTCACCAACGTCGATCCCGCCAGCGCGGCGACCGCTGCGCAGAACAATTGCGTGTGGAGCAACACCGCCACCAAGGGCTATAGCATCACCGCCACCGGCAGCGGTACCAGCGGCGCCTTCACGCTCGCCAACGGCGGCCTCAGCGTGCCCTATTCGGTGCAGTGGAGCGGCAGCGGCGGACAGACCAGCGGCACCGCGCTCACCGCCGGCACCGCGCTGGCGGGCATGACGAGCACCGCGGCCAACCCGACCTGCAGCACCGGGGCGGCGACCACGTCGAGCCTGATCGTCTCGATCGCCGCCGCCAACCTGCAGGGCATGACCTCGGCGACGAGCTACACTGGCTCGCTGACGCTGCTCGTCACGCCGCAGTAACCGGCGGCGCGGGGCCAGCGATGTCGGCGATGCGGCGTCTCGCGGCGGCGGCGGCCGTGGCGCTCGCCGCCGCGGCGACGCCCGCCACGGCGCAGAGCGTTCAGGTCAACGGGCTCAGCGACGTCGCCTTCGGCACGATCACCGGCTTCGGCGCCGACCTCGTCCGCAGCCAGTCGATCTGCGCCTTCAGCGGTCTCACGGGCGGCCGCTACACCGTCACCGCGTCGGGCTCGGGCGCGGGCGGCGCCTTCACGCTGGCCAACGGCGCCGCGACGCTCCCCTATGAGGTGCAGTGGAACACCGCGGCGGGGCAGAGTTCGGGCACCGGCCTCACCGCCAACGTCCCGCTCGCCGGACAGACCATGCTGCTGAGCTGCCCCGTGCTCCAGGCCACCAACACTAGCCTGATCGTGATCCTGCGCGCCCCCAGTCTCAGCATCGCCACCGCGGGAAACTTCAGAGGGACGCTGACCGTGATCCTCTCGGCCAACTGACATGCGCGCGCGCGCGGATCGACGCGTCCGGCTGGGCGCGCAGGCGCTGCGGCGCGGCGGCGCGCTGCTGCTCGCGCTGCTCTGCGCCGTGCTGGCCGGGCGCGCCGCGCAGGCCGCCGACGCGGCGCCGCCGCAGGTCACCGCGGCGATGCCGGCCGAGTTCGCCGCGCTGGCGGCGACCCAGCGGATCGTGGTGGACGTTTATGTCGCGGACCGGCGGATCGGCCAATATGCCGCCGAGGTCGGCCTCGCCGAGGTGCGCCTGCTCGACCCGGCCGCGGTCGCCGCCGCGATCCCCGACCTGCTCGACCGCGCCCTCGTCGCCGCGGCGCTGACGTCGCCGCTCGCGGTCGGCGCGCACCCGCGCTGCGACGACACGTCGGGCTGCGTGGCCGCGGCGCGCGCGCGCGTGGCGGCCTCCTACGATCGCGCTGCCTTCCGGCTGACGCTCGCGCTCGACCCGCGGCTGCTGGCGGTGCGCGGCGAGGAGGCGCGCTACCTCGAGGATGCCGACACCGCGCCCTCCGCGGTCGACACGATCGGCGTGGCGATCGCCGGCGGCGGCGGGCTCAATGCGAGCTATGCGATCCGCAACCGGCTGGTGGCGGGGCGCGGCGCGGTGCACCTGCTGTCCGACACCTCGCTCTCCTCGTGGGACGGCGGCCGGCTCGACACGCTCGCCGCCGAGGTCGACCGCCGCGACCTGCGGCTGCGCGGCGGGCTGTTCTACGCGCCCGGGCCGGACCTGGTCGGACGGCGGCGCATCCTCGGCGTCGGCGTGGCCACCCAGTTCGACACGCGCGCCGACCGCGTCGCTCTCAGCGGCACGCCGCTGGTGGTCTTCCTGCCGCAGCGCGCGCGCGTCGACGTCTACGTCCAGGGCCGGCTGGTCAGCTCGCAGAGCTATGAGAGCGGCAACCAGGCGCTCGACACCAGCGGCCTCGCCGACGGCTCTTATCCGATCGAGCTGCGCATCCAGGAAGCGGGCGGCGCGACGCGCGTAGAGCAGCGTTTCTTCACCAAGAGCGCCGCGCTCGCCCCCGCGGGTCGTATCGTGTTCGACGCCCAAGTCGGTGTGCTCACCCGCGACCGGGAGGACCGCGACGGCGAGCGGATCGCGATCGCCACCGGCAGGGCGCGCGGCCGTATCGGCACGCACCTCGCCTGGGACGCGGCAGCGATGGTGACGCGCGACAATGCGGTGGTGGAGGGCGGGCTCGCGCTGTTCACCGCGACGGCGCAGGCGCGGGTCGCGCTGCTCGGCGCGCGCCGCGGCGACCGTGGCGTGGCGGCGCAGCTGAGCTCGAGCGGCGGCAGCGCGCTCAGCTACAGCCTGGATGTCCGGCACGTGCGCAGCGCCGACGGCACCCCGCTGATCGCGGCGGACGACGCCGCGCGCGACATCGCGCCGCTGACGCGCGCGCGCGACGAGCGCGCCGGATCGAGCTACACGCAGATGCTGGGCAGCCTGTCCTACTCGCTGCCGCGCGCGCAGCTGGGGCTGACGGGCTATCTGTTCCGGACCGCCGCGCGCCGGGCGAGCTACTCGGTCGGCCCCAGCGCGCGCTGGTCGGTGCTGCAGCGCGACCGGCTCCAGCTCTCGCTCACCGGCCAATATGCGCGCACGCAGCGCGGCGCCGCGGTGGCGTTCGGGATCCAGCTCCAGCTGCTCGGGCAGCGCGCGGCGCTCAGCACCGCGCTGGGGGTACAACGGGGAGCGAGCGGCGACGCGCGCGGCCTCGCGCCCGCGCTCGAGACCGCCGCCTCGCTGCACCGCGACGACGCGCTCGGCGGCGCGGTCGATGCCGGCGCGCTGGTGCAGCGCGGTGCGGCGGGCACGATCGTCCAGCTCAGCGGCGAGCACCGCAGCGCGCTCGGCCTCGCCGCGCTGAACCTCACCGGACGCACCGGCGCGATGGGCAGCGCGCTGCAATATGGCCTCACCGGGCAAACCTCGTTCGCTGTAACTCGGCGCGGCCTCGGCCTCGGTGCCGAGGGGCAGAACGACAGCCTGATAGCGGTGACGGTCGGCGGCGACCCGCAAGCGAGGTTCGAGCTGCTGGTCGACGACGCGGTGCGCGGGACGCTGCACGGCGGCCAAAGGCTCACGCTCGCGGTGCAGCCCTACCGCCGCTACAAGGTACGGCTGCGCGCGATTGCCACCGACCTGATCGCGTTCGACACGCGCGCGCGCACGATCGACGTCTTCCCCGGCAGCGTGGCCGCGCTCGACTGGGAGGTGCGCTCGGTCCGCGCGATGTTCGGCCGGCTGGTCGACCGTGCCGGCGCGCCGATCGCGGACGCCGATCTCAGCGCCGAGGACTCGATCGGCGCGACCGATTCAAACGGTTACTTCCAGATCCAGGCAGGGGCCGGCGCAAGGCTTACCGCGCGCACCGGCGCCGGCCTCGCCTGCACCGCGCGTCTGGCCGCCGCGGTCCCCGCCACGACCTACACCCGCCTCGGAGACGTCACATGCCATCCCTGATCGCCCGCCTCGCTACCGTATCGCTCGCCGCGGTCGCGGTCGCCCCGCCCGCGCACGCCAATATCGTGCTGAGCCAGGTGGTGGTCGACTTCGCCGCCGCCAGCGATCTGGCGCAGGACATCGAGGTAGCCAACGACGGCAAGGAGGTCGCCTATGTGGCGGTGGCGCCGTTCGAGATCAGCGCGCCGGGCACGCCCGAGGAGCGCCGGACCGCGATCGTCGACCCCGAGGCGGGCGGCCTGCTGGTGTCGCCGCAGCGGCTGATCCTCCAGCCGGGCGAGCGCAAGGCGATCCGCATCGCCGCGATCCGCCCGCGCGCCGCGACCGACCGCGTCTACCGCGTCACCGTCAAGCCGGTGGCGGGCCCGGTCTCGGCCGCGGTGACCGCGCTCAAGCTGCTGATCGGCTACGACGTGCTCGTGATCCAGCGCCCCGCCGCCCCGGCCGGCCGCGTGAGCGGAACGCGCGTCGGCGAGACGCTGCTGCTGCGCAACGAGGGCAACACCAACACCGAGTTGTACGACGGCAAGCTCTGCGCCGACGCGACGCCGGCGAGTTGCCGCGCGCTGCCGTCGCGGCGCCTCTACGCCGGGGCGACATGGTCGCAGACGCTGCCGGGCCCCGGCAAGGTGAGCTACCAGGTCGCGGTCGGCGCGACGAGTCACGAGGAGGGTTATTGACCGATCGCGGGGCAGGCCGCAGCGCGCCGCGTGAGAGGGCAGAGCCGGCGGGACGCAACTTCCCCTACGCGCCGTCGAGGTCCTGCCACATGGCGCCGGGACGCCGCTCGCGCGCGGGCGGGGTCGAGGCGTGAAGGCCGTGTGCGGGCGCGCCGATCGCGGCGCTGCGCGCGACCAGGCTGGCGGTGAGGAAGCTGGTGCCCTGCGCCATGAAGCGCCGCGGCGTCGTGCCGAGGAATAAGTGTGAGTCGCGCAGGAAGTGCGATGCGTCATAATAGCTGCTGTCGATCAGCTCATAGGCCATCGGCCGGCGCGAGCGCAGCAGGCTGATGAACGAGCGCAGGAAGCGTGCGCGCCGCAGCAGCAATTTGGGCGCCATGCCGAAGGCCTGCGCGGCGACGCGCCGGAGCGCGTCGCCGGGGAGCACCAACCGCTCCGCCGCGTCGGCGATCTCGATGACGCCGTCCACCAGCATCAGCTCCGTGAAGCGCCGGACGATGTCGTCATACCGATGCTCGCGCGCGAACAGCGGCGTGAGGATCGCGTCCAATGCCGGCGCGATCGCCTCCTCCTGGTCCAGCGCATCGAGCATGTCGCGCAGCGCTGCGGCGGGCGCGTCGCCGAGCAGTTGCTCCAGCGGCAACACGCGATTGTGGAAGCCTTGCGCGGAGCTCGCCGTCAGGCGGATCCAGCCGAGCGCCGTCAGGCCGATGCCGACCTGGATGCCGCCGTGCGTCGCGGCGCGAAAGGCGCAGCTCGTCGGTCCGTACAGGCTGACCCGGTCGGCGCGGGATCGGTGGTTCCGCACCGTGATGTCCACGCTTCCCGCGTCCACCAGCACGCAGATCATCGGCGGTGCGGGAAGGAACCAGTTGATCATCTCCGCCCGGCTCTGTGCCGCGTAGGTGGCATAGCCGCTCACCAGCTCGCGCAGACCGTCGCACGGCAGGTCGTAACGCATCGCGAGACCGGCGGGCATCGCGAAGGCCGCCGCGGGGACCCCGGCGCGATTGGTGCCGCCGCGCACGTCCTCCGTCCTCACCGTGGGCGGACCGGCCGGCGCACCGCGCGACCGCGACGCATGACTGACACGACGGTTGGCCGGTCAGAAGCGCGAGATCAGCGCGACGCCGCCGATCATCAGCGCCGCGCCCAGGAAGCGCATCGGATTCATCGCATGCTGCTCCATCCGCAGCAGGCCGAAATGGTCGATCGCGAGACTGGCGAGGATGTTGGCGGTGATCGTCACGCCGTTGACGGGACCGGCCCCCAGCTTCTGGATGAAGGTGAAGCCGGCGAACACCGCGACGGCACCGACGATGCCGCCGAGCGGGGCCCACCACGGCATGGCAGCGAGATCCCCCACCGTGGGTAGCGGCCGGGGCATGCACACGAACAAGGCCGCGGTGGTGAACAGCACCAGCATGAACGAGACCGAGGTGGCGAGCCAGGGATTGCCGAGCGACTTGTTCAACTCGCCTCCCATCGCCGCTCCGGCGGCCTGCAGCATGCCAGCGACGAAGATAAAAGGGAAAGCCCAGGCAGCATTCATCGGGTCATCCTCTGCGAGTCAGCGCCACTTGCCGCGGCTCCAACCTTGCAGACCACATCAGATGTCCGGAGCCGAGAAATTAATTTGGATTGGCAACGCAGGTGCGCGTGTCGCATACCTCACCGGGCGCCCCGCTGCCACTTGTCCGCCACGCCGCGGCCCAGCACGCGGCGGCGCTCCAGCCGCGCGCAGAGCGCGGCGTAATAGTCGGTGAGGAAGCCCGCGTCGTCGTCGTCGTCGGGGAGGCCGGCCTTGCCGCGGATCGTGCTCGCCGCCACGGCGAGCCGAGCCGCCTGGCCGGTGCGAAGCACCTCCTCCAGCGCGTGCAGCTCATATTCGCCGTACAGGTCGAGCGCCGCCTCGGTGAAGCGCCGCCCGGCCGGCGCGGCGGCGAGGTCGCTGCCGAGCGGCCGCCGCTCATCGCGCACCACCCAGGTGCCCGCGAGCAGGTCGCCCATGCGCAGCCGGTCGCGGTTGAACAGCGGGAAGAGCAGGAAGATCGCGGACCAGCCGAGCGCCGCGATCGCCAGCCAGGCGTCCGCCCGCTGCGCGCCGGCCTGCATGATCAGGAAGGTGAGCGGCAGGAACACCTCCACCTCGCGCACCGCGTTGCGCGCGACGATCGCGCTGCCGGTCAGCCGCACGCCGTCGCGCGCGATCACACGTAGGCCGAGCGCGCGCTTGCCGGGCGTGGCACCGCGCACGCCCAGCTCGAAGAGGATGAACCAGCCGTTGCGCAGCACGAAGGCACCGAGCAGCCACAGCACCGCGATGATCTCGGCCGAGCGTGACCCCCGCGTGAGATAGCCGATCGCCGCACTCAGGAGCGCGAGCGTGAGCAGCATCGCCAGCAGGTCCAGGCAATAGGCCGCGGCGCGCGCGCCGGCGCCGCCGAGCTCGACGCCGAGGTCGACCCCCTCGGGCGTGACGAGGCGACGCCGCAGGCTCCGGCCGTCAGCGCGCGCCATCGCGGCCCCGCGGTAGATAGAAATAGGCCAGCCACGCCACGAGCATCACCGCGCCGATGGCGGCGCGCGCGAGGCCGCCGTCGACGGTCTGCCGCCCGATCCCTTCGAGCAGCCCGGCGGCGGCGAGCATGATCACCGTGCCCATCACCACCACCGCCCCACCGCGCCCCGCGTCGAGCGCGGCGTCGGCCCTCTCCTGGCGTCCGGGAAAGGCGAAGGCCGCGCCGATGCGGAAGCCTGCCGCCCCCGCGAGGACCACCGCGAACAACTCGGTGGTGCCGTGGATCGCGAGCCATTGCGCGAATTCCACGCCGACGTCGCGGCCGGCGAACACCGCGATCATCGCGCCGAGCGACAGGCCGTTATAGGCGATCAGCAGCGCGGTGGGTACGCCGAACGCGATCCCGAGCGCGAACGAGAAGATCGCGATCTGCGCGTTGTGCGTGAAGAGGAAGGCGGCGAAGACCGCGAGCATGTCCCGCGCGCCCTTCGGGTGAAGCGTCGCGCGCAGCGTGGCGGCGCTGGCGCCCGGCTCGCGGCCGCCCGCCATGCCGTCGGGCACGAGGCCGTAGAACCAGCTCGCCTCGCCGCGCACCAGCAGATAACCCGCGAGGATGCCCGCGACCGTGAGCGCGAGCGCGGCCAGCGTCTCGCGCCACTGCGCGCGGACCGCGGCGGGCCAGTCATGGCGGAAGAAGCGCAGCAGCTGCGCCAGGGCGGGCTCGGCCGGGCCGTACAGCTGGAAATAGGCGCGCGTGCAGAGCTGCTCGAGATAGCCGATGAGCGCGCGATCGAGCGAGGTCGCGCGCGCGGCGGCGAGCGACGACAGCGCGACGCGATACAGCAGCGGCAGCGCGAGCAGCTCGTCGTCGTCGAGCGCGCGCACCGAATGTCGCTCGGCGCGCGCGAGCAGCGCGTCGAGCCGCGCCCAGTCGGCCTCGTGCGCGGCACGGAAGCGGCTACCAGCGGCGGCGGCGGAGGCGGGACGCGCGCTCACAGCAGGTGCCGCCGCTTGAGCTCGGCGTAGGTCGCGACGAGCCGCTCGCCGACCTGATCGTGCGCGGCCTCGACCACGTGCGCGCCGAGGTGACGCAGCCGCGTGAGCACCAGCAGCCGGTCGCGCAGCAGCGCCGCGGCGGTGACCGCGCGGGTGATGTCGGCGGGGCGTTCGGGCGCGCGCGCGATGATCGCCTCCAGCTCGGCGTCGCGCAGCACGACGAGCAGCAGCAGGTGGCGCTGCACCAGACGCGCCGCGGCGCGCACCAGCGCCTCGGCGGCGACCAGGTCGGTCACTTCGGTGAACAGCACCACGGTCGAGCGGCGCGTCAGCCGCCCGGCGAGATCGGATAGCGCGAAGGTGTAGTTGCTCTCCGCCAGGCTATAGTCGAGCGCGGCGACGCGGTGCTGCAAGGTGGCGAACGCGCGCGCACCGCCGACGAAGCCGGTCGACAGCCGCGGCCGCTCGTCGAACGCCTCGATCGCGACGCGATCGCCGAGCTTGAGCGCGACCCAGGCCGCCAGCAGTGCCGCCGTCACCGCGCGGTCGATCCGCGGCACGCGCGCGACCGGCTCGCTCATCTGCCGCGCGGTGTCGAGCGCGAAGACGATCTGGCTGTTACGCTCGGGCCGGTAATCCTTGGCGTGGAGCCGGGTGTGGCGCGCCGATTGTTTCCAGTCGATCGCGCGCCGATCCATCCCGGGCTGGAACTCGACCAGCGCCTCGAACTCGCTGCCGTCGCCGCGGTCCTGCTGCGCCAGCATGCCGTCGAAGGCGAGCCGCCGCAGCAGTTCGGCGCCGCGCTGCCGCACCGGGCGGATGTCGGGCAGGATCGGCAGTGCGGCGGCGAGCGGTCGCGCGCGCTGGTGCCACGCGAGCCCGAGCGGACCGTGCCAGCGCAGCCACAAGGTCGCAGGGCGCGCGGTGCCGCGACGCCGCGGCGTGACCGTGATCGTCGCGCTGCCGTGCCCGTCGACGAGCGCGACGGCGCAGCGGCCATCGTCCGCCAGCGTGAGCAGCGGGTCGGCCGCGAGCGCCACCTCGGCGCCGCGGACCCGCGGATCCGCGGTCACCGCCACGGCGAGCGCGACCTCGGCGCCGACCGGCGCGCTATCGGGCAGCGTGAGCGCGGCGCTGGCGCGATGCGCGCCGAGCCACGCGTCGGCGATCACCAGCAGCAGCACCGCGGCGGGCCAGGCGAGCGCGACATACCAGCGCGCGGGTAGCGCCACCGCGACCACCAGCGCGAGCGGCGCGCCCGCCGCCGCCGCCAGCGCGGCCGCGCGGGTCGGATAGATCACCGCGGTGCCTCGATCGCCGCGACGATGCCGGCGACCACGTCCTCCACCTGCTGCCCCTCGATCTCGGCCGCGGGCGACAGCTGCAGGCGATGGCGCAGCAGCGCGGGGGCGAGCGCCTTGACGTCGTCTGGGATGACGAAATCGCGCGCGTCGATCGCCGCGCGCGCGCGCGCGGCGCCCGCCAGCATCGCGCCGGCGCGCGGCGAGGCGCCGCCCTGCAGGTCGGCATGGTCACGCGTGGCGCGCACCAGCGCGGCGATATAGTCGGTCACCTCGTCGACCAGCCGCACGCGCGCGACCGCGTCGACGGCGGCGCCGATCACCGCGGCGTCGGCGCAGGTCGTGACGCCCCAGGTCTCCGGGACCATCGCGCCGTCGCGCGCGCCATGAGTCGCGATGATGCGGCGCTCCTCCTCGGCACTGGGATAGCCGACCAGCTGCTTGAACAGGAAGCGGTCGAGCTGCGCCTCGGGCAGGGGATAGACGCCCTGCTGCTCGATCGGGTTCTGCGTCGCGATCACGGTGAAGCGCGGCCCGAGCGGCAGGCTGTCGCCGTCGATCGTGACGGTGCGTTCCTGCATCGCCTCGAGCAGCGCGGCCTGCGTCTTGGGCGGCGTGCGGTTGATCTCGTCGGCGAGCAGCAGGTCGGTGAAGATCGGCCCGCGCGTGAGCGTGAAGCTCGACGTCTGGAAATTGAACAGGTTGGCGCCGATAATATCGCCCGGCATCAGGTCGGGGGTAAATTGGATGCGCCCGAACGCCAGCCCGGTGGCACGGGCGAAGCTGTGCGCGATCAGCGTCTTGGCCGTACCCGGCGGACCCTCGAGCAGGACGTGGCCGCCGGCGAACAGCGCCACCAGGATCGTCTCCACCGTGTCGGACTGGCCGACCACCGCCCGCGCTACCTCGCGCCGGATCGCCGCCGCCAGCGCCGCCACTTCCTCGATCGTCACTCTCGTTCCCCCATCCAGTCGTGCAGTGCGCGCGCCGCGCGCGTCATCTCAGCGGCACCCGTGGCCGCGGCGAGGGTGCTCGCCAGCGCGGTGAAGCGCGCGTGTCGATCGAGCCCGTCGAGATAGGCGTCGAGCGCGGCGCCGCGAAGCCGTGCGGGCGCGGCGAAGGCGCGCGCCGCCGCCTCGCGCACCACGTCGACGTAGCGCTGCCCCAGTCGCGCCTCGCGCCCGGCCCTGCGCACCAGCGCGGCGGTGTTGTCGACCAGCGCGGCCTTGCCGAGCGCGAGCGCGCGCGGGCGCTCGCGCGGGCTGCCGAAGCGCGTGACCGTCCCCAGTGCGGCGAGCAGCAAGGCGACCGCGAGCGTCAGCGTCAGCGCGAGGAACGGCGGCTCGAACACCAGCTTGAGCGGGTTCGCCCCCGCCGCCAGGCCATTGAGCGTGACGTCGAAGGCGATTCCCTGCGCCGCGTTCGAGTTCATCCAGTCGAGCAGCGCCAGCGCCGCCGCGGCGGTGCGCGGATCGTGCATCCCGCGATTGTCGAGCAGGTCGGGATCGGCGAGGACGTAGAGCGGCCGGTCGGTGAAACGGCCGAGCACGATCGCGCCGCGCTCGTCGACGATGACGGGCTCGAGCACCCCGTAGGCGGGCGAGCGCGCCGGCGCGCGGATCGCCTGGAGCGGGCGGGGGGCGGCGAGACGCAGCCCGGCGAGCTCGGGCACGACCGCGCGCAGCGGCCGGCCGAAGCTGGGGCGCTGGACGATCGCGAACCGGGTCTCCGGCACGAACACGCCATAGGCTTCCAGGCGGTCCTTCAGGCCCGTGACATGAACCCAGCCGGGATGTTTGGCGTCGGCGCGTGTCGACCATTTGGGCAGCACGAACAGGGTGGGCAGCGATGCGCGGGGCGCCAGTACCGGGTCGATCGGTGCGGCACCGGTCTCCGGCGTGGCGACGAGCAGATCCTCGGTGTCGAAGCGATGCGGGTCGCGCACGATCCGCGGGCGACGCCCGGTCGCCTCGGCGAGGCGGACGAGCGCGCTATAGCCGGTGACGCCGCCCGACAGCGCGTGCGCGCCACCGTCGCCGCGTCCGCGCCAGTCGGGCGCATAGGCGCTGAGCAGCAGCGTCGCGACGAAGCCGGCGATGCCGAGCGCGAGCAGGACCGCCACCGTGGTCGGCGCGAACAGTCGCGGCGTCGGCGCTGCGTCGCTCACGCGCGCCATGCCGTGGGCAGCGCGAAGGCGGCATAATCGGCGCGCGCCATCTCCCATCCCGCGGCGTCGACCGGGCGTCCGCCGAACAGGCTGCGCTCCACCAGCCGCGCGATCGCGGCGAAGCGCTCGCGCGCAGGCGGCGGCAGTCCGGGGGCGGCGGCGAGTTCGCGCGCGGTCAGCGCCGGCTGGACCATCGCCGGGCGTCGACGTGCGAGGTCCTCGACCGAGCGGACCAGCAGCAAGTGGACCGCCTCGGCGAAGCGACCCGCCGCGGCGAGGGCGTCGGCCTCGCGCAGCCAGGCGCGCACCGGTGCCGGCTCGAACAGCGGCGGCTCCTCCGCCGCCGTGGGATCACCGGCACGACGGCGGCGCCAACGCGGCCAGCGCCACACGCCGTAGCGCACCCGCTCCACGACGGCCCAGGCCACGCCCGCGAGCAGCAGCGCGATCGCGCTCCACAGCAGGATCTTGGCGTAGGGCAGATCGGGCAGGTCGGGCAGCCATCGGCCGAGCCAGCGAAAGGCGCGCGCGATCGGGCGCAGCGCGGCCTCGATCCACTCGCCGAGCGTGCGCAGCCATGCCGGCGTCGGGACGGGCGGTGGCGGGCGCGTCAGCTGGAACTGCACCGAGGGATCCGCGACCAGGGCGCGATGCGCCTCGGCGAAGCGCGCCGACGCGAGCTCGCGCGCGGCGCCTCCGTCCCTGATCGTCGCTGTGCTCACCCGTCCCCCAAATCGGTGCCTGCCGACTGTGCTTATAAGAAGAGTGACGTGGAGTAATCAGCATTCACCACGATTCTGGCTAGACTTCGCGCCGGACTTGCGTCGTCATGATCGCGGTGATGATCCGGGCGAAAGAGGGAGTATATGGCGACCGTCATCGGTGAGCGTTCGGCGTCGTTGCGCCTCGGAACAGTGTTGTCGCGCGCGGGGCAGGCGGTGCGTTCGGCACCGGCGCTGTTCTTCGGGATCGGCTTCCTCCTCGCCGCACTGCCCGCCGCCATGTTCCAGCTGATGGTGCTCGGCGCGGGCGAGGCGGGGGTGGCGCTCTCGATCGCGTTCGGCCTCGGCTGGTTCGTGCTGTATCTCGCGGCGCAGGCGCTCATGATGCGCGCCGCGGTGGACCGACTCGACGACCGCGCCGAGCCGCTGCGCGCGCTGGTCGAGGTCGCCGCGAAGACGGCGCTGCCGCTGCTCGCGACCTCGCTGCTCTACGGGCTCGCCGTCCTGCTCGGCTGGTTCGCCCTCCTGGTCCCCGGCGTGATCGTGGCGACGATGTGGTCGCTCGCGACGGTGGTGGTCGTCGCCGAGCGGGCGGGCCCGATCACCGCCTTCGGACGGAGCCGCGCCCTGACCAGCGGTTCGCGTTGGCGGATCTTCGGCCTCTTCCTGCTCGTCGGCATCTTCTATCTGCTCTGCTACGCCGTACTCGGCCTGGTACGCACGACCGTGTTCGGCCTGTCCGCGGTGGACACAGGCGCGTCGGTCGGCGGCGTGATCTTCTCGGCCGCGCTGAACACGGTCGGGCTACCGATCTGGTGTGCGATCCAGGCGGCGCTGTACGTCGAGTTGCGCGATGCCAAGGACGGTCCGGCCGGGGACCGTCTCGCCGACATCTTCGCCTGATCGTCGGCATCGGGCGTCGACGACAGCGATCGCGCGGCGCGCTCGGCACGATGATCGCTTCGCCGCCGGCGGGGCGCTGAGCGAGGCCTATGACGGGCGGCCGGTGCTGCTCGGGACCGGCGCGCGGGGCACCCCGCGCTGGCGCCGCTGGTCGGGTCTGTCAGCGACCCGATGGCTGACGCCGGCTGGGAGCGCGGGCTGTCCGCCGCGCTGCCGCTGGTGCCGCTCGCCTGCGCGGCGAGCCTGCCGCGCGCTCGCCTGCCGGCCCGCGGCGGCGGGCACCCGCGAGCGACTAGGCCGCGTGTACCGCGCGATCGAAGACGGGGTGGGCGCGGACCCGGCTGGCGTTCGCCCGACCCGCCGCGCTGTCGTGACTGAGCCGGTTGGCCTCGGCGACATGGTAGAACGCGACGACGTCATCGATCCGCTCGAAGCGAGCGTCGGCGGCGAGCAGGCGGACGTAGAAGTCCCAGTCGTTGCAATTATGGAACGACGGGTCGAAGCCCGCGACCGCCAGCGCGACGCTGCGACGGACGATCGACCAGCTCGGCCCGATCGCGCCGCTGATCGCCAGCGCGGAGTGGATGTCGCCGCCGCTCCAGCCGCACTCGGGCTCGCCGGACGAGCCGCACGGCCACACGCGCCGGAACTGACCGACGACGACGTCGGCGTCGTGCCCCGCCGCGAGCAGCGCCGCAGCGGCGCCGTCGAGCCAGGCGTCGTCGCTGTCGAGGAAGGCGACCCACTCGGCGCGGGCGAGCGCGAGCCCGGCGTTGCGCGCGCCCGAGGCGCCCATGTTGCGCGGCAGCAGTACCGCCCGGACGGTCGCGTGGCGGGCCTCGAGCGCGCTCAGCACCGCTGCGGTGCGATCCGTCGAGCCGTCGTCGACGAGGATGACCTGGCGCGGCGGCGGGTCCTGCGCCAGCACGCTCGCGACCGCCTGGGCCACGGTGCGCGCGCGATTGAAGCAGGGGATGACGACGTCATAGTGGCCGCACCTCACGGCGTGAGGCGGCCCGGTCTCTGATGTAAGCATGGTCGAGCCTTTAAGGTGACACGTCGGCGACCGCAACGACGGCCGCGCGCCGCGGCGGGTCAGCGCAGCCCGAGCGCGTCGCGGATGATGTAGTGCAGGTCGGTCTGGTCGAGCAGGCCGCTGACATTGACCGCGCACGGCCCGTAAGCCGCGACGCGCAGCTGCGTGCCGGTATGCCCCTGCGAGCCTTCCTCCGCCGTGCCGCAGTTGACCGTGATCACGCTGCCCTCGCGCGTGGTGAGCGCGGCGGTAAGACCGGGCGCGCGCGTGCCGTCGCCGACGATCTGGCTGGTATGGGCATGGTCGGCGGTGACGATCACCAGCGTGTGCCCGTCCGCCTCGGCGAAGGCGAGCGCCTCCTGCACCGCCTCGTCGAGGTCGACCGTCTCGCCGATCTGGCCGCAGGGGTCGGCGGCATGGTCCTGCTTGTCGATCGAGGCGCCCTCGACCTGGAGGAAGAAGCCTTTGGGGCGGCCGCGTAGCAGCGCGATCGCCTTCTTCGTCATCGCCGCCAGCGTCGGCGTCGCGGCGGTGCGCTCCGCGTTGGGCCGGCAGGTGGCGGGCGGCCGGTCGATGTTGCCGTGGTGGGTCGCGCGCGGTCCGGTCCAGCGCACCGGCATGTTGCCCGGAGCGAACAGGCCGAGCAGCGGCTGACGGTCGTCGGCGCGAGTGACCGCCTCCAGCTCGGCGGCGGTGCGGACGATGCGATAGCCGCGCGCGCGGGCCTGATCGAGGAGCGTCCGGCCCTTGTACGCGCCGGCAGGCGCCATCTCGGCGAAGCTCTCGGCGCCGCCGCCCAGCACGAGGTCGGCGCGGGTCGCGAGCAGCTGCTCGGTGATCGATCCGGCGCCGCCCTGCTCCAGCGCGTTCTGCGGGCAGGTCCGGCTCGTCTCCGCCGGTGCGAAGCAGCTGCGCTGGACGACATGCGCGAGAAGGGCGCCGGGCGTGGCGTCCTGGATCGCGGCGGTGGAGACGTCGCCGGTGGCGAGCCCGGCCGCCTTGGCGCGCTCGAGCAGCGTCGCGTGGGGAACGCCGCGGATATCGACACCGATCGCGCCGTTGTAGCTCTTCACGCCCGTGGCCCAGGCGGTCGCCGAGGCGGCGCTGTCGGTCACGTAATTGGGCTTCCCCGTGGTGCGATCGAGCGAGTAATGGGTATATTGTCCGGTGAAGGGCAGCGCATCGATGCCCTTGAGATAGCCGCCCGCGCCCTCGGCATAGTCGCGCGCCAGCGTGATCTCCGAATCGCCCATGCCGTCACCGATCAGCAGGATGACGTTGCGCACCTCACCGTCGGACGCGAGCGCGCGATAGGCGGCGCGCATGTCGCCGCGCAGCCGTCGCGCGCCGCCGGGCTGGCTGAGATCGCCCGCCGCGGCGCGCGACAGGTCGGGCGCGGCGCGTTGCGCCAGCGCCGGCTGCACGGTGCCGGCGAGCAGCGCGGTCAGAGCGAGACGCGGGAACATGGTGTTTCTCCTGAGAGTCATGGCGTTTCCATCACGGTCGGCGCGGCGTCAGAGCTGAGCGAGATCCTCTGCGGTCCCGAAGAGCACGGGCGATCTGACAAAAGCTAGCGACCGATCGCAAGTTCGATCATCTCAGCAGTCCAGATCAAAAACGTCGTCGGACCGTTCCGAAGACCTGCCGCGGCGAACCAGCCTGCAGCGTGTTGTTGAGCGACGACGCCGTGTTGAAGAACTGCCCCGACCCGAGCGCGGCAATGTAGCGCTCGTCTGTCAGGTTGACGGCGTTGACCTGGATTTCTACCCCGGCGAAGGTGCTGTTGGCTGGAAAGCGGTAGCCGATCGCGGCGTCGAACAGCGTGTAGCCTCCCACGGTGACGTCACCCGTGTAGGTGACGTTGCGCCCGGAGGTGTAGGCGCCGGCCACGTTCCCGAAGAACATGCCGTCGTCGTAGTTGATCTCGCCCTTGGCCAGGTGCGCCGGCGTGTCGACGGTGCGGACGCCCTTGGTCGCGACGAAGGCGGTGCCGTTGATCGTGTCGTCGTCGTACGTGCTGTCGTTGTACGAATAGGAGGCGATCAGCGCCAGCGGTCGAGCCACCTGATAGGTCGCGCCCACCTCAACGCCGCGGCTCGTCACGCTCCCCACATTCTGTAGGATGCTGGGGTTACCCAAGATGTTCGCGCCGCTGAAGGCGGCGAGCAGCCGGTTCTTGAATTTGACGTCGTAGCCGGCCACGACGCCGCGTAGCTGGCCCAGGTCGAAGCGCCAGCCGCCCTCGATCGTGCGCGACGTCTCAGGCTTAAGTGTGTCGCGGATCGCCTCGAAACCGGCCTGGGTCGTACCGAATGGCCCGCGGAATGAGCTGATGAAGGCGCGCATATTCTCGGCGTAATTGGCGAACAGCTCCTGCCGACCGATCCGGTAGGTCGCCCCGACCTGCGGCTGGAACCAGTCCTTGGCGGCGATCCGTCCGTTGATGAAGGGCGTGCCGAACGTCGTCGTGATGCCGTTGGACACGCGCGTGCCCTTGAATCCGCCTGCCACGGTCAGTGCGTCGAGGACCTGCCAGCTGTCGCTGACGAAATACTGGTTGGTCACGGTCGTGAGATCGGTGAGGAAATCGCTCCTGAACGCGTTCGTGAGGAAGGCGGTCACGTCGGGGCGGTTCGTGAGGCTCGCCGCATAATAGTTGCGATCGGTGCTCGCGCGATTGTCTTCGTGCCAGAAGCCCAGCTGGATCGTGTGCGCGCCCAATCGTGCGGATGCCTTCGCGATACCGCCGTCGCGCTTGATCCCGTACTCCGTGGTGCGAACGGAAAGCGGGAAGCCATCGGGCGAGAACACCGCAGGTGTGTAGATGCCGCCGCTGCCCTTGTCGTAGTGATGGTAATAGGTCGCCGTCGCGTCGAGCCATTCGGAGACCGGCACGTCGAGGGTTAGTGCGCCGAGCCAGTCGCGACGAATGCCGCCGCTGTCGTAATAGGTGTCGTTGACGTTGGTGTAGGGCGCGGGGAAGGCCGTACCCGCGGTTGGAAAAGGCAACGCGCGATTGGCCGCCCGCGCCGTCTGGTTGGCGCCGACCTGCGACAGCAGGATGGCGGTGGTATAATCGGGGCGGAGGAAATCGAGGTCGTAACCGATGCGATCGAGGGTCGCGGGCGACAGATCGGCATAGTTGCGCTCCTTGTGGAGCGAGTAGTTGAGCCAGCCGGTCAGCGTACCGCTGCCGATCGCCTGGACGACCTTGCCGTTCACCTTGGTGTCGGACTGACTGCCGAAACCTTTCCACTTGCTTGCGTCATGAATTACGCCCGAGATCGACAGCTTCGTGCCGGTCGGAAGCTCGCCGCTGTCGAGCCGACCGTAGAGATGGACGGTGTCGTACATGCCGTACGTCAGCGCCACCTCGCCGCTCGGTACCGCTGACGGCACGCGCGACACGAACTCCAGGTTGCCACCGAGGTTGCTGGTCGAGGCGATGCCGAGCGAGCCCGCTCCCTGTGACACGTCGACCCGCGCGATGTTCTCGGCCGCGATCGCGCGGCTGACGTGCAGGCCGTTGTGTCCGTTGTAGAACATGTCACCGAGCGGGACGCCGTCGAGCGTGTAGCCCATCTGGCTCTGGTTGAAGCCGCGCACCGAGAGACGCGTGCCGAGCTCGTAGCTGCCGAACGGGTCCGAGCTCTGCAGCGCGACACCGGGCAGGCGCGCAACCGCCTTCAGCGGCGAACTGCCTGGCGGAAGGATCTCGATCGCCTTGCGCGATACCGTCTGCTCCTGGCGCACCTCGCCGTTGCCGTACACGACGATCTCGCCGTCATCGTCTGCTGCACTCGCCGTTGACGCATCGATGGGAGCGCCAACGGGAGCGACGGTCTGCGCCGAGGCGGATGCCGGGATGGCCATCATGAAGCTCGCTGAGGCGAGAAGAAGAGTCTTCGGATCCATCTGGGTCCTACCTGTCGATGTCGGGGGTGTCGCCACTCGAGCAGCGTTCGTTGGCTTCTCGACTAGGGGCGGTTCGGGTCGCTTCGATGACCGGGGCGCTACGGAACTGTGACACTCACCTCCGATGTCACGGGTTGGTCACGGCTCGTGCTTAGGCCACGCCATAACCGGAGCGAACTCTGACTGGCATCGACGTGCCGTACTCGGTGCCATGGCTGCCTTGGCGGCGACGCCAGCGACCGCCATCGATAAAGGCGCCCGTGGCGCCGCCGATCCGTTCGCACTCGGCGTGGCCAGCGGTGATCCGGACGTCGACGGCTTTGTGCTTTGGACGCTACTAGTCGGAGCATTCGCCGAGCCGTTGAGGGCAGGCGCTGTTGAGATCCGGTACGAGGTCGCGACCGACCCTGCTTTCCGGCAGATTGTGCGCGCTAGTCGGGGCGCCGCGCGTCCGGAGCGCGGACATGCGGTGCACGTCGAGATCGTTGGGCTGCCTGCCGGAAGGCCTTACTGGTACCGCTTTCACGCTCTCGGCGCCACGAGCCCGGTAGGCCGCGCCGCCACGGTACCGCACACCGCCGACCGGCTCAGGCTGGCGGTCACGTCATGCCAGCACTGGGAGCAGGCGCGGCTCGGCGTCTATCGCGACATCGTCGCGTCGGCGCCCGACCTGGTGCTGCAACTCGGCGACTACATCTACGAGCAGAGCTACCCTGACCTGCCGACCGTCCGCTCGTTGGGGCGCCCGAGCCGGGCGACCTCGCCGGCTATCGGCAGCGCCACGCGCTCTACAAGACCGACCCGGACCTCCAGGCCGCACATCGCGAGTGCCCGTGGGTGGTGACATGGCCTCTGTCAAAGCCAATGCACCTGAGCAGGTGATCGGGGTAGGGCGAGGCATGCCCCGCCCGCGCAAGCCAGCCAGTCCGTTCCGCTACTTCAACTCGTCGCCCGAGGTGATCCGGCTGGTGGTGCTGATGTACGTGCACTTTCCGCTGTCGCTGCGGAAGGTGGAGGACCTTCTGTTCGAGCGTGGGATCGACATCTGCCACGATGCGGTGAGGCTGTGGTGGAACAGGTTCGGTCCGCTGTTCGCGGGCGAGGTGCGGCGCCAGCGGGTGAGCCGGATGCGGGGCTTTCGCCACTGGCGCTGGCACCTCGACGAGATGTACGTGAAGCTGAACGGCGAGATGGTCTACCTGTGGCGCGCCGTCGATCACGAAGGTGAGATCCTCGAGAGCTACGTCACCAAAACGCGCGACAAGAAGGCTGCGTTTGCCTTCATGAAGAAAGCGCTCAAGCGCCACGGCTCGCCTGAGGCGATCACCACCGACGGTCTGCGCTCCTACGGCGCTGCACTGAACGAGCTTGGTAGCCGCGAGAAGCAGGAGGTGGGGCGCTGGGCCAACAACCGGGTGGAGAACTCGCACCTGCCGTTCAGGCGACGAGAGCGGGCGATGCTGCGGTTCCGGCAGATGCGAACGCTACAGAAGTTCGCCTCGGTACACGCCAACGTCCACAACCACTTCAACCACGAACGCCACCTCGTCGATCGCCAGACCTACAAGCAGCGCCGCTCCGCGGCGCTCGCAGCGTGGCAGGCGCTTGCCAGCTGACCCGCCGCCCACGAAGCCCGAGGTGCATCGTGTAGAGACGAGTTCGCGTTAGACTGACAGCACCCGTGCGGCTCTTCACCGCCTTCCTGTCGGCCCGGCTCGCAGATTATGCATCGCTGCTCGCCGGACAGCCGGCACTAGAGACCTGATTTCGGTAGCCGGGATAGTACATAGAAGGGCGGGCTATCGATGGTGCCGGGGGTGGCGGCGCATGAACCAACGTCCGACCATGGACGCGTTCAAAGGGCACTAAACGACCAGAAGGGGGTCGGGTTACGATCTTGGCCAGGAGAGCTTCAGCCACCCAATTGGTGACGCTGCCTGGGTTCTCGCCTCTGGGCTTCTCACCACGCAGCCTCCTGCTGTACTGCCAAGCAGCTTTTTACAGTGAAATCGGTTCGCGTTTGCCGAGCGGCAAACGTGCCGACGCTAACGTCGGCTTAACTATGGCGCTTTAGCAAGTCGCTATGGGCGATCTGAGCATCATCGGCGAGGTCGGACTCGGTGAGCTTCACCTCACCGAGAAGCTTCACTTATTCGGCTTTTCCGCGGACGACGATCTGCTTGGCCGCCACATCTGGACCATCCTGCAACCGTATGCACACCGCGTCGTAGAAGCGGAGGTCGCTGGATGGTACAGCTTGCTACCGCGCCTCCCGCACCAAGCGCTTGACCAGCATGTCGCATCATTCAACGGGGTTGTCCGTGACATGCTCTGCGACCTCAAGGCGGGTTGTTGGTCGTCGCTCAGCGCGGAGTGGGTAGTCGCGGCCTTCAACGCTGGGGTGCCGTTGACTGCCGTCCTGGCGCTTAGAAGCGGCACTATTGCCTTGTGCGTCGAGCTGATGACCGAGGAGTACAACTGCTCGAAAGAGGAGCGGACTGCCATCAACCGCCTCTTCCTACGCCTGCAGGCTCTCCACTGCGACGTGCTCGCGACGGTCCATGCCACTCAGGTCGACTCCGCTGCGCAGCGGCAGCGCCACACCACGGCTGAGAGCTTTCGCAACGGCATCGCATCGCTCGTCAGCGGCAGCGTCAGTGAAGGCGCCCTCCTCCGCGAACAGACGACGGCAACCGCGATCGCCGCGCGCGGGATGCTGGGGCAGGCGAGCGAGGTCGCGGCGGCTGCCGAGCAGTCCGCCGTCGCGATGCGCGACGCCGCACGTACCGCCTCCGGCCTCATACTGGCAATCCGGGAGGTACAGAATGAGGTAGATGGCGCAGCCGCAGTTGCCGGCCGGGCAAGCAGCCAAGCCAGCAGCGCAGTAGGAACGTCCGAGACGCTGAGTGGACACGCGAGATCGATCGCATCGATCCTGAGCCTGATCAGAGACATCGCCGGGCAGACCAACCTGCTAGCCCTTAATGCGACGATTGAGGCGGCCCGCGCAGGGGACGCCGGGCGAGGCTTCGCCGTCGTAGCGCAGGAGGTGAAGAGCCTTGCGAGCCAGACCGCGCGCGCGACCGACGAGATCTCGGCTAAGATCGCCTCGATTCAGTCGGCTACTGAGGCAACTGTGAATGTGAGCGCCGGCATCAGAACGACGGTGGCCGAGGTGCAGGAGGGCGCCGATCGGATCCGGCGCACTATGAACGCGCAGGCGCAAACCGTTACCGCGATCACCTCGGCGGTCGACGAAACTGCGCTCGCAGCAGAGACGATGTCCAGTACCATAGCCGCCATAAGGCAGCAGACGCAAAATGTGGCGGCTGAGATCGACAACGTAGGTCTCGGATTTGATCGGCTTGGCGGCCGGCTGACCCTTCTAAGAGACAGTGCGGAGAGCTATTCACGTACGGTTTCCGGCTAGACCAATCTAGCCCGGAGCGCCCTTACTCCTGAGCGCTTTGGTTCGGATCAACGGCTAGGGCAGGACAGGCGCAGTCGACACTCCAATCAGTCAAAGACAGACGTGTTCAAGGTGTCTGATGACGAGTGCCTGCTCATCATCCCTCTGCTGCTCCATCATGCGCCAGATAGCAGCGGCCGCGGCGCGGTAGCCCTGCCAGTCAGCAGCAATCGTCTCATCCGTCCAGCGAGACACGTGCTGATCCGAAACCAGACGATTGGCAGCGAACGAGTTCTGCAGGGCTAGTATGTCTCGCGCAGAGGCGTAATTCGCGCTTGCCAACAGCCGAGGTACAACCACCTGGTTGATAAAGCGGCCGCGTTCGATGCTGACTTGTCCAAGCGTGGCGCGCGCGCGGGGCAACATGATCGGGTCCGGAGCATCATCCCGGCACAAGCGTTTAATATCATCCAGACCCAGCTCGATCCGACGGTGATAGTCGCTCAACGTCCGCAGCATGTTACCGTAGGCTCTCCTTCCATAAAGCTGACCTAGATCAGCATACCAGCCTTCGGCAAGTCGCAGGCGGTCACGGCGCCAAAGGCGGTTTCGGTGTTAGCGGCATGCTCGCTCGCGCGCTGGGCGAGAGCGGCATCGGTAGAGCTCACGGGCTTGAGCTGCCGCTTGTTCTTAACGTGTCAGAAACCATGGCGGCCTTAGGCCCGGAACGTAGCAACTTGATCTGGATCATCCGCCATGCTCCCATCGCTGATCTCGCGCGTGACCGCATTGGGCATCATCGTCGGTGCGGCATTAGCCGGCCTGATCGCGCTTCTGCTGCAATCGTCGCTGGAGACGCGCGAGAGCTTCGCCTGGGTGACTCATTCCCAGCAGGTCATCGTTGGCCTCGACGAGGCTCTTGCCGAGCTGCGCGAGGCGGAATCGGGCCAACGCGGCTTCCTGCTGACGAAGGACCTCCGCTTCGTCGCGACGGTCGACCAGCGGCTCGCAGACGCGGCCCGTCAGTTCCGCCGGCTCGAACGGCTCACGGCCGACAATACACTCCAGCACGAGCGCGCCGTCGCGCTCAGGGAGGCGGTCGCGCGGCGCATCGCGGTGCTGCGCACGCCCTTGCTGCTGGGCCGTCGCGGTGACTTCGCGGCAGCGACGCGGATCGTCGCCGGCGGGCAAGGGCGCGAGCTGATGGCCGAAGTCGATCGGCGCGCAAGCCTCCTGCTACAGCGCGAGCGCGACCTGCTGGCGCAGCGCGCGGCGGACGCGGAAGCGCGGCTCGCCGGCACCAAGCGTGCGGTGATGGTCGGCGGCCCGCTCGTCGCAGCTCTGCTTGCTCTTTTGGTCATCACGGTCGCGATCGGCGTGCGGCGCCCGCTCCGTCGTGTCCTCGATGCCATGGCGGCGCTGGGAGAAGGTGAGGGGGAGAGCAGGCTCGACACGCGCACTGGCTCGCTCGAGTTCGATCGCCTCGCCGGTGGCTATAACCGCATGGCGGAGCGGCTCAGCGAGGCGCTTGGCGAGCAACGTGCCACCGATGGACGACTGCAGGCGGCCAACGCCGACCTGCTCGCACAGCGCGGCGCGCTGGAGACGCGGGGACACGTCATCGCGCGGCTCGGCGACATGGCGCATCGGCTGCAGGCGGCGCGCACCGACGCCGAGCTGGCGCAGATCATCGACTGTTACGTGCCGCAGGTGCTGCCGGGCGTGGCGGGCGCGCTCTACGCACACAATAATTCGCGCAACCTGCTGGTTCGGCTCGCCGGCTGGGGTGAGGGCGGGGCGCTCCCCGAGAGTTTCGGCCCGGACGAATGCTGGGCGCTGCGGCTTGGCCAAGGGCATGTCGTGCTAGGCGACGGCCATGAGGTGGGGTGCCGTCACGCTGCCGACGATGCCGGCGCGTACCGCTGCGAGCCGCTGCTCGCCGGTGGCGAGGTCATCGGACTGCTCTTCTTACAGGGTGTCGTCGGCGAGGAGGAGGCGTTCCGGCTCAACGCGCTCGGCGAGAACATCGCGTCCGCGCTCGTCAATCATCGGCTTCAGCGCGATCTCAGGGAACAGACGGTCCGCGACGCGCTCACCGGACTGAACAACCGCCGCTACATGGAGGAGGCCCTTCAGCTGGAGATCGCGCGCGCCGCGCGCGCCGGGACGCCGCTCGCCTTCGTCATGTGCGACGTCGATCACTTCAAGCGCTTCAACGATGAATTCGGCCATGACGCCGGCGACGCGGTGCTACAGCTCGTCGGCGCGGCGTTGCGGGAGCACTTCCGTGACGGCGATGTCGCCTGCCGCTACGGCGGCGAGGAGTTCGCGATCATCGCGCCGGGGGCGACGGCAGCGGCGCTCCTGCCCCGGATCGAGCGGCTCCGCGCCGCGCTGGGCGCATTGCGGGCGCGACAGGGCGCGCAAGCGTTGGGCGCCGTCAGCCTTTCCTTCGGCGTGGCCGAGTGGGGCGCCGGCCTGGGCCGGGACAATGCGCCGCTGATCGCCAGCGCGGACGCGGCACTTTACCGTGCGAAGCGGGAGGGGCGAGACCGAGCGATCGTGGCCGAGAGGTTGGCCGCCTGACATGCATTGGACGGTGCCAGAAACATGCCAATCACGCCCTGTCCTCTGCTCGAAGGGTCCCCCAAGAAGCCGGTAATAAGCTTGGCGAGCCACTATGCGTCTAGGTTGGCGATCAAG
Organism: Sphingomonas yunnanensis; assembly: GCF_019898765.1. GTDB lineage: Bacteria > Pseudomonadota > Alphaproteobacteria > Sphingomonadales > Sphingomonadaceae > Sphingomonas > Sphingomonas yunnanensis. The sequence continues at coordinate 408,625 of NZ_JAIOKB010000003.1, forward strand.
CCCTCATCCTAGAACCGCAAACTTAGACGGCCACAAAATACCTTAGTCCTTTGAAATCAAACATGAAATAATCGTCGGTGTAGATCTCAGAGGTGCCTGCGCTCTGTGTCAGATGACAAGGCTTCGAAGGCCACATGCTCTATTGTCTTGAAGAACTTTATGACCAAGCGCAGCCAGGATTTAACTATTAGCGTCTAGCACGCGGTCGATCAAGGATGGCGCTCCAGCTTCACTCAATAGCTGGCCCATCGAGATTGCGACTGAGGGCAACATAGCAACGATGTCTCCATCATGTCCTTCCACGAAAGCGTGACCATCCTCAACTCAGACTCGACGCGGGCTACCGTATGACTTCGCATTGAAGAGATTGATGGCCGCTTGGATCCGTTCGGTTGGCGTGAACATGCGGGAAGGCTTGTTCAACGGCATCATCCGTCGGAGACTGGATGATGCGCTTTCCGTTGTCGGGCGCCTGATTGCGCGCTCTCGAGGTTCGTCGGGCGTCGGGCGAACTCCGATCGCCTACGGGGGCGCCTAGCAACCTGCTCGATTTCGAGCGACTGGTCATGAGGGCAGACCAAAGAACCGATCGAACCGGCTCGACACGTCGGGCAGCTACAGCGTGAGCGATCGTGGTGAGAGACGCATCAAAGCAATTATCATGCGCCAGACGGCTCTGCCCCGATCCTAGTTTGCTTCAAACGCAACGATCGCGCAGCAAGCGGTCCATTGAACGACGGTGCCAGCCGCTGCAACCTCTCTCCTCGGAGGAGCGACCGCGGGGACATGGCCGCCGCGCGACCTGCTCGAGTTGACCCGGACGCCGGGCGATCCACGATCGTCTAAGATGCCGCGGCGACCCGAGTTAGAGCGGATAGGTGCGGGACTGCCCGTCTTGCCGCTGGTCGCTCGGCTAACGAACGGGAGGCGTAAGCGCGATGGCGCCGTGTCCTTCCACTGGCATCAGAAGGGGGTTGGTATGAGAAAGCGCTATTTCGGGGCGAGTGCCCTGGCCGCGATAACGATCGCGCTCGCCGCCGGAACGGCGCAAGCGCAGGAAACCAGTGGAGGTGATCAGCAGCCGCTCGCCACGCCGACCGCAGCGGGCGTCGACAACGACGTCGTCGTGACCGCACGCAAGCGCAGCGAGACGGTGCAGACGATGGCCGATCCGGTCAGCGTCATCTCCGAGGCAGCGATCCAGAACGCGGACCTGCGCACATTGCAGGACGCAGTGCGCCTGACACCGAACCTGGTGGTGCTCGACGGCTTGTACCCCGGCTATAAGACGGTGTCGTTCCGTGGATTTACCACGCTGGGGCGGGACGGTGAGTTCCCCTTCGCGACGATCGTCGACGGCGTGGTGCAGCCCGGCCAGATGTTCTTCCAGCAGGAACTCGTCAACGTCCAGCAGATCGAGGTGCTGCGCGGCCCGCAGGGCACGCTTTATGGCGGCGGCGCGATCGCTGGAGCGATCAACATCGTCACCAAACAGCCCACCAACGAGTTCGAGGGCAGCGCCACGGCGGCCTGGCTGAGCGGCAACGAGAAGCGCGTCAACCTCAACCTGTCCGGCCCGCTCATCGCTGACAAATTGTACTTTCAGGCGGGTGCCACAGCCTATGACTTCGACGGTCTGATCGACAATGTCGCGATCAATCAGAAAGCGGACTTCGCGCGCGCGCTCACCAGCCGCTCGTCGTTGGTGTGGGCGGGAACGCCTGACTTCCGGGCCGCGTTGACCCTCTCGACGACTGACAGCAAAGTGGGCGGGCTGTGGCTCGCGCCTGTCGCCGATGAGCTGTTCGACGAGATCGTCGCGCCGGTCAGCGAGAACCAGCTGGGCATCGTCCGCACCAAGCTCCGCGCGCTGTCGCTCAAGATGGACTATACGATCAGCGACTTCGCGACGCTGACGTCGATCACTGCCAATTCCTATGGTCGCGATTATACGACCGCCGACGGCGACTTCTCCGCGGCCGATACCTATACTCAGAACGTCCGCTTCATCGACAAGGCCTGGTCACAGGAGGTGCGGCTGACCTCCGACGGATTGGGGCCGTTCAAGTGGAACGTCGGCGCCTTCTACCAGGACGAGACGCGCAACCAAGTCAGCAATTACGGCAGCGTCGGCAATCCGCCGGACTTTTTCTCCCAGAACGACGACGAGCGCGAGTATCGCACCTTCGCGCTATTCGGTCAGGCCTCCTACGCCTTCACCGATCGGCTCGAGTTCACCGGCGGGTTCCGCTACGACTGGGAGCGGCAGCGGCTCACCGACCAGCTCGCGAACCAGACCTTCCGCCAGACCTTCAGCGAGCCGCAGGGCAAGGCCTCGCTGTCCTACAAGGTCTCGCCCAGCCTGTTCACCTACGCGAGCTACTCGCGCGGCTATCGCAAGGGCGGTTTCAACCCGCGCAGCATCGCGGCACTGCTGAGCTACGATCCTGAGACAGCCGACAATTACGAGCTCGGCTTCAAGAGCGACTTCGCCGATCGACGTGTCACGTTCAACGGGGCTGTCTTCTACACCGACTTCAACGGCCAGCTGCTCCAGACCTCGCGCGTGCTGCCGGGTCAAGGCATCTACATCGCCATATCGAACATCGAGAAGACCAAGGTGTTCGGCTTCGAGGCGGAGACCACGATCCGGCCGCTCGACGGCTTCAGCATCAGCGGCTCGGTCGGTTACTCGGACGTCAAGATCAAGCAGTTCCTCCCCGAGGATCGCGACGCCTTCCGCGACAATCGCACGCCGCAGATCTACGGTTTGACGCTGCAGGGCTCGCTGGATGTCGACCGGCCGCTCGGCGGCGGCTTCAGCCTGGTCGCACACGGGGATCTCACCCATCGCGGCGACGTCTACTGGGACGTGGAGAACAGCCTGCGCACCTCGCCGCGCACCTTCCTCAACGCCAAGATCGGCATTCGCCGCGACAATTGGACGCTATCGTTCGTCGGCCGCAACATCACGGACGAGCGCACGCCTGCCGCGGTCGGCCCACACGCGCTCGGCACCACCAGCCTGGTCAGCTACAACGAACCCGCGCAATATGGCGCGCAGCTGGGCGTCCAGTTCTGAGCGACACGCGTGCCGGTGGCCGAGCTTCTTCAGCTGGGCCACCGCGCTGTCTCGCACTGCGATGGCGTGAGCGGATCGGCGACCGAGCAGTCGGTCCACTGAAGTGAGGAGAAGGGTCATGCCTAACGCGATCGACCGCCGCGCCGTGCTGGGCGGCGCGGCGGCGCTGGCGCTGTCCGCTAACGCGGTCGCGCGTCCGCGCCGCCGCCCGCTCGGAATCCAGCTCTACACGCTCATGGCGGCGCTGGACGCCGACTTCGACGGCACGATCGGCAAGGTCGCGGCGATGGGCTATCGCGAGGTGGAGACACTCGGCAGCTTCGGCCGCGATCCCGCCGAGGTGCGCGCGATCCTCGACAAGCACGGCTTGGTGTCGCCGTCGCAGCACATCATGCCGCCTGGACTCTACAAGGTCTTCGACGACGGGGTGGCCAAGCGGATCGACATGCCGACGTTCGAGCGCAAGTTCATCGAGGCCTTCTCGTTCGATCGCGTCGAGGGTCTGATCGAGGCGTGCGTCGCGCAGGCGCGACCGCTCGGGCAGAAATACATCGTGTGGCAGATCAGCTGGCCGTCCCAGCTGCGCACGCGCGCGCAGATCGATCAGCTGATCAAGGCGTTGAACCGCGCCGCCGATGTGGCGCACGCGGCCGGGTTCACGCTGGCCTATCACAACCACAGCCAGGAGTTCACCCGGGTCGGCAGCGACGTGCCCTACGATCTGATCCTGCAGGGCACCGATCCCGCCAAGCTGAAGTTCGAGATGGATCTTGCCTGGGCGGTCAACGCGCGGGTCGATCCGGTCGCCTATTTCCGGCGCTTCCCGGGCCGCTTCCGCATGTTGCACATGAAGGACATCGCGCGCGACGGCTCGGTCCGCGACCCCGGCGAGGGCATCGTGCCGTTCAAGACGATCATCCCCGCGGCCGAGGCCGCCGGTGTCGAGCATTTCTACGTCGAATATGACGTGCCCACCGACCCGCTGGCGACGTCGGCGGCGGCGCGGCGCTATCTCGCGCCCTTGATGTGACGTCCGCGCCGGCAGCGGCGCGGCCCATCTCGTTCACCGCTGGCGGCTGATCACCTCGAAGGAGGCGAGCCGTCCGTCGCTGATCGTCGCGACCGCGAGACACTCCTCCGCGCCGGCACCCTCGGCGCCCTCGAAGGTGGCCGCGTAGCGGGCGAAAGCGAGCCGGTCGTCGGCCAGCGTTGCCCGTACCGGCGTCTCCAATGTCACCGCGTCGGTCTTCGCGCGGATCCGCTTGAAGTGTGCGCAGATCGCCTCGGGTCCGGTGCCACGAACGGCACCGTCCACGATGAACGGCGCGTCCGCGGTGAAGAAGCGCGCGAAGCCCGCCGGGGTGAAGTCGTGCTCGCGATAGGCCTGGTTCCACCAGGAGAAGAAGCGGGTGATGGGGTTGTCGGTCATGGCAGCTCCGTCGACGGCGAGAGGGCGGGGAGGGCGCGCGCCGAGGCGCGCGAGAAGCGCTTGGCGACGAACAGAAAGGCCATGGCGGCGAGCAGCGCGTCGACGGTCGGCGCGCGGGTCAGCTCGAACAGGCCGAGCCCGAGATTGGCGCGCGGCAGCGTGGCGAGCCCGACGACGATCCCGAACCCCCAGGCGGACAGCGGCACGAGCCGGAAAGCAGCAGGCGGCGGCGCAGCGGTCGCGTAGCGCTGTCGGTCGAGGAAGAAGTCCGCGACGTACACGCCCGACATCGGCGCGATCAGCAGCCCCATGAAGGTCAGCCAGACGATGAAATGGCCGAGGATGTCGGCGGCGGCGAGGCACGTGCCCAGCACCCCCGCGATGGCGGCGAGCAGCCATCGCTCCACCTTCGGGAACAGCGCCGACAGCGACAGTGCCGAGGCGTACAGATTCTTGTCGTTGCTGGTCCAGGTGGCGAGGATGATGACGAGCAGACCGGGCAGCGCGATCCCGGCCGCCAGCATGGTCGCGACCAGATCGGCGTTGCCGTACAGGATGCCCAGCGTGGCCGCGAGGATCAGCAGCAGCGGGAAGGCAACGCCGTAGTTGATGTACATCGCCGTGGCATTGTCGCGCGGCGTTCGTAGGAAACGGCTGAGATCGGGGTTGATCGAGCAGCCGAACACTTCCGCGCCGACGACGATCGAGACGATCATGCCGAGCCCCAGCGGCTCGGTCAGCGCGCGCGGTGCGAACAGACCCGCGGTGCCGTGGCGATCGAGCCCGATGGCGAGCGGCACCAGCGTCGCCAGCAGCAGCAGCGGCACGCTGACCACCGCCACCTTGCCCATCGCCTTGACGCCGATCACCGCGGTGGAGGCGATCAGCGCGCCGACCAGCGCGATGCCGACCCGCTGGTCCAGCGTGTAGCCCAGCTGGGTATCGAGGATCGCCGCGACGCTCTTCACCAGGATCTGCGTCTGGAGCCCGAACCAGCAGAAGGACGTGACCACCATCAGCGCGACGATCGCCAGCGAGCCGCGCGTGCCGAAGGTGCGCCGAAGCACCATCGCGGTGGGCAGCCGCGCGGTCACGCCGACATAGCCGGTGGCGATGCCCCAGAAGCCGAGCAGCAGGCTCCCCAGGAGGATCCCGAGCGTGACCGTGGTGAGATCGGCGCGCTGGCCGAGTTGCCCGCCGAAGGCGAAGAACGGCACCGAGATCGATACACCGACCAGCACCATCGTGAGAAAGGGCCAGCTGCGCATGTCCTGCTCGGCCGGCGGACGATCGGGATGACGCTCGATCATGCCGGCGATGCGCTTGACGATGGCCACGGTAGAACGTCCCCTTGCTTCAGCGCATCCGCGCGTGAAGCGCGCGGACCCAGTCGCTGTCGCCGCGCGCGTGATCGAGATGGATCCAGAAATGGTCGAGGTCCGGTGTCTCCACCGTCACCCGATTACCGGCGGCGACGAGCGCGTCGGCGAAGCTGCGACCCTGTTCGCGGAAGACAGCGAGCTCCTGCTGGCCCCAGGAGACATGAAAAGCGGTGACGACCTTTCCCACCGCCAGCAGCGGCGAGGCGTCGGTCTCGGCGCCCGCGTCTACGAGCATCGGCACGGGTGAGACTCCTGTCATCACCGCCTGATCGTGCGCGCCGCGGAGATCATACAGGCCGCTGTAGCAGAAGCAGCTGCGGATCACGTTCGGCGGCAGGTCGTGCGCGGCGTGAAGATCGGTGCGCAGACTCGCCAGCGCGGCGAGATGCGCTCCCGCCGAATGGCCGCCGACATGGATGCGGCTCGCATCCCCGCCCAACTCCTCCGCGTGGCGGACCAGCCAGGCGATCGCGGCGAGACAATCCTGCAGCTGCGCCGGGTGCTTCGCCGCGGGCGCGAGCCGGTAGTCCAGCGACGCGAAGATCGCGGGGCAGGAGGTGATCGCCGGTGCGGCCAGCGCCATCCACTCCCTGTAGCCGTGCGTCCAGCCGCCGCCGTGGATGTCGAGGAAGATCGGCAGCGGCGCGGCGACGGCGGCCTGCGGCGGGAAGAAAAGATCGAGGCGCTGCTCCTCGTGCGCGCCATATGCCACGTCGAGGCGATGGGGCAGCGCGGCCACGGCATGCCGCCACAGCGCCATGGCCACGCCATGATAGCTGTCGCACGTCGCGTTGATCGAGGATTGCGGTCGCAGCATGTGAGGCCCGATCCTGTCACCGGCGCTTTCTTCCCACCAGCAGCGATCCGCTCCTTTGCGCCCCGCGCAACAAACTCGCGAAGATTTGGGTCAAGAATGGAATATCAATGCGGGGTGAAGCGGATTGGGGATTGTTCTGAATGAAGCGGTATCGCGTCGCGGTGGACATAGGCGGCACGTTCGTTGACTCGATCCTGTTCGACGCAGAGACCGGGCAGACGCGTCTCGCGAAGGCGTCGACTACGCCCGACGAGCCGGCGCGCGGGGTGCTGGAAGCCTTGTCGCGGCTGGGGATCGACCTGGCCGACACCGAGCTGTTCGTGCACGGCACCACCCTCGGTCTCAACGCGGTGATCCAGCGGCGCGGCGTGGCCACCGGCATCATCACCAACGCCGGCTTCCGCGACATCTTCGAGATCGGCCGGGGCGATGTCCCCGCCGCATCGATGTACGACTTTCGCTACCAGCGGCCGCCCACGATCGTGCCGCGGCGCCATCGCAAGGGCGTCGACGGGCGCATCGCGGCGGACGGCAGCGAGCTCGAGCCGCTCGACGAGGCGGGCGTCGTCGCGGCGGCGGGCGAGCTGGTCGCGGCGGGTCTGCGCTCGATCGCCTTGTGCTTCCTTCACAGCTATCGCAACCCGTCGCACGAGGAGCGCGCCGCCGCGCTCATCCGCGCCGCCTATCCGTCGGTCGCCGTCTCCGCGTCGAGCGCGATCACGCGCGAGTATCGGGAGTATGAGCGCACCGCCACGGCGGTGGTGGACGCCTATATCAACCCGATCTTCAACGACTATGTCGGCCGGCTCGAGGGCGGGTTGGTCGATGCCGGCTTCGACGGCAAGTTGCTCATCATGCGCTCGGCCGGCGGCGCGATGACGGCCCAGACGGCGCGCCAGGCGCCGATCTACACGGTGCTGTCGGGGCCCGCCGGCGGCCTGATCGGGGCGAGCTATCTCGCGCGCGAGATCAAGCGCGACCGGGTGCTGACGCTCGATTACGGCGGCACCAGCCTCGACGCCGCGGTGATCGAGGACGGCGAGCCGCTGGTGATGCACGAGGCGCCACTGGCGGACCTGCCTGCGCTGATCCCGATCTTCGATATACGCTGCATCGGCGCCGGCGGCGGGTCGATCGCCTGGGTGCAGGAAGGTCTGCTCCAGGTCGGCCCGCACAGCGCCGGATCGCAGCCGGGACCGATCGCCTATGGCCGCGGCGGCACCGAGCCGACCACCACCGACGCCGCTTTCATCCTCGGATTCCTCGACGCCGCCAATTTCCTGGGCGGCAGCGTGGAGCTGGACGTCGATGCGGCGCGGGCGGGCATGGAGGCGAAGGTGGCGGGGCCGCTCGGCATCGACCCGACCCGGGCGGCCGCGGGCATCTTCGACGTGCTGGTGGCGCGCACCGCCGGGGCGATCCGCGAGATCACGGTCGAGCGCGGGCGCGACCCGCGCGACTTCTCGATGCTCGCCTTCGGCGGCGCCGGCCCGATGATCGCGCCGCTGATCGCGCGCGAGGTCGAGAACGCGGAGCTGATCGTGCCACAGTCGCCGGCGGTCTTCTCCGCCTGGGGCATGCTGATGTCGGACGTCGTCACCGACGTCGCCCGCACCGAGCTGCGGCCGCTCGACGACGCGGCCGAGGCGCCCGTGATGGCCGCGTTCGACGAGCTGGTCGCACAAGCGCGCGCGGCGCTCGCCGATCAGGCGAGCGGCAGCGTCGGGGAGCGGATCGTGCGACTGGTGGAGTGCCGCTATGTCGGGCAGGAGCATGCGCTGGAGGTCGAGCAGTCGGACGAGCAGCCGTTCGACACGATCCGCGCGCGCTTTCACGCGCTGCACAAACAGCGCTACGGCCATGCCATTGATACCGCCATCCAGGTGGTGACGCTCCGTGTGCGCGCCAGCGCGGTGCTGCCCAAGCCGACCCTGCCGCGCGCGGCGGCGGCGACGGGGCCTGTATCGGACGCGGTGCGAGGGCGACGCGAGGCGTTCTGCTTCGCGCGGCGCGAGCGTACCGCCTTCGCCGTCTACGATCGGGCGGGCCTCGCGGCGGGCCACGCCTTCGACGGGCCCGCCATCGTCGAGGAAGGCACCGCCACCACGGTGATCCACACCGATCAGACGGTCACGGTCGACGAATATGGCCATCTTATCATTCGCAGGAGGGTCGCATGACGCTGGACGGCGCGACGGTCGAGGTCATCCGCAGCTATCTCGTTTCCGCCGCGGAGGAGATGCGGCGCACGCTGATCCGCACCGCCTTCAACCCGGTGATCTACGAGGTGCTCGACTTCGGCATCTCGATCTTCGACGCCGAGCTGGAGCTGATCGCGGACGCGCCGGGCCTCGCCTTCTTCCTGGGCGCGAACGACTATGCGATCCGCAAGGGCGTGGCGCATGCCGGGTTGGAGACGCTCAAGCCCGGCGACATCCTGATCATGAACTATCCCTACTGGAACTCAGCGCATGCGGCCGACGCGACGCTGTTCGCGCCGGTGTTCGCGCCGGGTGCGGACCGGCCCTTCGCGTTCACCTGCATCCGCGCGCACTGGATGGACCTGGGCGCCAAGGACCCGGGCTATGTGCTCGATTCGACCGATATGCACCAGGAAGGGCTTATCTTCCCCGGCACACGCATCTATCGCGACGGAGAGCCGGTGAGCGACATCATCGATATCATCCGCTTCAACTCGCGCATGCCCGGCCCGGTGCTGGGTGACCTGGAGGCGCAGGTCGCCGCGACCCGGACCGGCATCGTGCGGCTCAACGCGATCCTTGCGAAGTTCGGCGCCGACGCGTTCGGCGAAGCAGTGACGCGGATCAAGGACCACAGCGACGCGCTCGTCCGCAAGGCACTGGCCGAGCTGCCGCGCGGCAGCTGGGAGGCGGATGACCTGGTCGACGACGACGGCGTCAGCGACGATCCCGTGCCGATCCACGTCCGCGTCACGATCGACGAGAACGGCATGACCTGCGACTTCTCGGGATCGTCGCCGGCGGTGCGCGGACCGATCAACATCCCGATCGGGCTGACCGAGACGATCTGCAAGTTCGCGCTCAAGTCGCTCACCACGCCGATGCAGCGCAACAACGCGGGCTCGTTCCGCGCGCTCACGGTGATCGCGCCCGAGGGCAACCTGTTCCACGCCGCTTACCCCTCCGCGACCTACACCCAATGGCCGGCGCATCTCGCGCTCGAGCTGGTCTACAAGGCCCTGGCGCAGGGCATGCCGGAGCGGGTGGCGGCCTGCTCGGGCGGCGATACGCTGGGGTTCATGATGATCGGCCGCAGCAAGGCGACCGGCGAGATGTATGCGGTATCGAACAACGAGCCGGTCGGCTGGGGCGCGAGCGCCACGCACGACGGGATCAACGCCACCAACCACATCTCCGGCAGTCTCGTCCGCAACACGCCGATCGAGGTCATCGAGATGAAGACGGGCATGCGGATGGAAACGTTCGGCATCCGGCCCGATTCCGGCGGCGCCGGGCGCACGCGCGGCGGCGTGGGTACCGAGCGCTCGATCCGCTTCGTCGAGGACGGAGAGTTCCTGTCGATCACCAAGCGCAGCAAGGAGCGGCCCTGGTCGCTGCTCGGCGGCGCGCGACCCGAGACCAACGAGCTCCTGGTCCGCGCCGGCACATCCGAGCAGAAGCGCGTCGGGACCTATCGCCTTCCGGTCCGCACCGGCGACCGCGCCGTCGCGCGCGCCGCGGGCGGGGCGGGCTATGGAATAGCCTTCGAGCGTGATCCCGGCGCCGTCCTGGAGGACGTGCTGGACGGCTATGTCACGGTCGCGGCGGCCGAGCGCGAGTATAAGGTGGTGATCGCCGGCTCGCGGGTAGACGAGGACGGCACCGCGCGGCTGCGCGCGCCGGCGGCGTGATGGAGACCGCGCTCGCCGGGTCGTCGACGCTGCTATCCTCCTCGCGTCGGAGCCGGCGGCCAGTTCGTTGACGTCGCTGCCGCCGCGGCGGGCGGCGATGCGGCTTCCTCTCAGGCCGTGACTCGCCCGATCGGATAAAGGAGGTGGTCGCGATCCTGGTAGGGCGAGCGGCTGTAGAACCACCTCAACCGGGCGAGCGGGTCGGCCGCGAAGGCGGGGTCGGCCGCCAGCGCGGCGGCGAACGAGTCGGCGAGCGCTGGATCGGCGGCCAGCATCTCCTCCGCCATCGGCGCGACGACATAGGCCTCCATATATTCCACCGCGTCGAGGCAGCCGGCGACGAAGCCCTTGGCGAAGAGGGAGTCGGCGCAGGCCGGCTCGAGCATATGGATGGCCAGCTCGCCGAGCGGCTGATCCGTCGTGACGAAGGCCGAGCCGGCCGCGAAGGTTCGCCGCTGTCGCTCGACCAGCGCGCAGTCGGCGGCCACCGCGGGGCGCCGCTCGGAGATCGCCGGCGCCACCGCGACGTCGCGGAGGCGTATCATCTCGACCTCTGCCTCCACCGCCTCGGCGGCGATCTCCATCGCGATGCCGTGACGCCCCAGCCGCTCGATCACGTCGGGCTCGGACACGGGCACCCAGTAGCCACGCGGGCGAGAGATGGTGAGACCGGGTGTTGATCCTAGCAGCGGCACCTCGACCTCCGGTAGCGGCACGCCCAGCCAGCGTACCTCGCGCGCGCCGGACGCGGGCGAGTCGTAGAAATCGGAGGCGATCGGCCGGAAGGGTATGTTCCGCGCCGGCTCGGCCGCCATCTCCCATGTCAGTATCGGCTCCGGCACTCGTTCGGCGCGATCGCGCGCGGTCGCGGCGCGCAAGGCATCGAGCTGCTCGGCGGCCACCTTCAGGGTCGCTTCCAGCAGCGCATAGGTGCCGAGCACGCGCTGCCTGACGGGCTTGAGCGAGTGGTTCTCGACCAGCACCGTGGCGAGATGGCGCATGTCGCCGTAGCTGTGCGAGAAGCGCGGCGGGAAGGCGGGCAGCACCAGCCCCAGCTCGGGGCGGCGATCGTCCAGCGCCAGGATCAAGGGGCCGGGAAGGTGCCCCATCGCCTCCATCGACGCCGTCACCGCGGGTCGATACTGGCGATGAAGCCAGGCGCTGATCGCGGGCGACGTGGCGTAGGGCTCGTCCTGGAAGCCGAAGCAGATGTCGTACTGGTAGTCGAGCCCGTCGGTGACGTGCAGGTCGACGAAGAGATCGGGCTCGATCGCGTCGATCAGCCGGATCAGCGACTGGATCTCGGGTGACTCCGCCTTGATGAGATCGCGGTTCAGGTTGAGCCCCTGCGCCGAGGCGCGCCACCCTTGCACCGCCGGTCCGCGCTGATTGGGACGGCTGAACGCCGAGCGCCGCTCATGCCCATCGGGGTTGAGCACCGGGACGAAATACCAGTCGGCACCGTCGAGCAGGTCGTCGCGGCCGTTGAAGGCGATGTCGCGCAGCAGCATTAGGCCGGCGTCCTTGCCGTCGATCTCGCCGGGATGGATGCCACACTGGACCAGCACGCGGGCCCGGCTGGATGCCGCCGGAGGCAAGCGCGCCGCCGCTGTGTCGCGCGACGCCGTGACCATGGTCAGCGGCCGGCGCTCGACCGACCGGCCGAAGGTGCCGAGCGTCACCAGCGGGGTGGCGGCGGCGAGGTCGTCGAGGAAGGCGAGCGTCTCGGCGTAGGTCGGCGTCGTGGCGAAGTCGTCCGCCTCGGCGGGGGTGCGCCAATTGGCGCCGGCAGGCGCGACCAAAGCCTCGCTCGCGCCCGACCAGGCGGGCACGGGCGGTAGTGGGGCGCGGCGATCGTCGGGCCATGGAGCGAGGGTCATGAGGCACTCCGGAAAGGGCGCAGAGACAGCGCGCGACACGGGAGGGAGGGCGCGCTCAGAACGCCGCGATGCCGGTGATGGCGCGGCCGAGGATCAGCGCGTGGACGTCGTGCGCGCCCTCGTAGGTGTTGACCGTCTCGAGGTTCATCAGGTGGCGCATCACCTGATACTCGCCCGAGATGCCGTTGCCGCCGTGCATGTCGCGCGCCGCGCGCGCCACGTCGAGCGCCTTGCCGACGTTGTTGCGCTTGACCAGCGAGACCATCTCGGGCGCGAACCGGCCCTCGTCCATCAGCCGACCCACACGCAGGCTCGCCTGCAGCCCGAGCGCGATCTCGGTCTCCATGTCGGCCAGCTTCTTCTGGAACAGCTGGCGCCCGGCGAGCGGCGTGCCGAACTGCCTGCGGTCGAGCCCGTATTGCCGCGCCGCGTGGAAGCAATATTCCGCCGCGCCCAGCGCACCCCAGCTGATCCCGTAGCGCGCGCGGTTGAGACAGCCGAACGGTCCCTTCAGCCCCGCCACGTTGGGCAGCAAGGCGTCCTCGCCGACCGCGACCTCGTCCATCATCACCATGCCGGTGATCGAGGCGCGCAACGAGAGCTTGCCCTCGATCTTGGGCGTGGCGAGCCCCTTGGCGCCTTTCTCCAGCACGAAGCCGCGGATCGCGCCGTCGTGCGCGTCGCTCTTGGCCCAGATCACGAAGACATCCGCGATCGGGCTGTTCGAGATCCAGGTCTTGGCGCCCGAGAGGACGTAGCCGCCGTCGCTCTTGCGCGCGCGCGTCGTCATCCCGCCCGGGTCGGAGCCGGCGTCGGGCTCGGTCAGCCCGAAACAGCCGATCAGCTCGCCGCGCGCCAGCCCGGGCAGCCAGCGGTGGCGCTGCTCCTCCGAGCCGTACGCGTAGATCGGATACATCACGAGGCTCGACTGCACGCTCATCATCGAGCGATAGCCCGAGTCGATCCGCTCCACCTCGCGCGCCACCAGCCCGTAGGCGACGTAGGAGGCGCCGACGCCGCCATATTCCTCCGGGATGGTCGGGCCGAGCAGCCCCAGCGCGCCCATCTCGCGGAAGATCGCGGGATCGGTGTGCTCGTGCGCGAACGCCTCGACGATGCGCGGCGCGAGCTTGTCCTCGGCATAGGCGCGCGCGGTGTCGCGCACCATCCGCTCGTCCTCGCTCAGCTGATCGTCGAGCAGGAACGGGTCTGCCCAGTCGAACCGGCCCATCTGGGTCATCGTTCAGTGCCTCGTGTCGGAATCATGTCACAGCTCATCGGGGATCACCGCGGTGACCTCGATCTCGATCAGCGCGGCGTCCTCCATCAGCGCGACCACCTGCACGACCGCCATCACGGGATAATGCCGTCCCATCAGCGCGCGGTAGATCTCGCCGATCCGCCGGGCGTCGCGCAGATAGGCCTGTTTGTCGGTGATGTACCACGTCATGCGCGCGACATGCTCGGGTGCCGCCCGCGCCTCGGCGAGGATCGCGAGCAGGTTGCGCAGGATCTGCTCGAACTGGCCGGGCAGGTCGGTCGCCTCGAACCGCTCCTCGGCGGTCCAGCCGATCAGCCCCGCGACGAAGAGCTGGCGCCCGCTCGCGGTGACGGCGTTGCTGTAGCCGCGCGGGCGCGGCCAGCCGGGTGGCTGCACGATCCTCATGCGGCACTGCTCCCCGCCGCGGCCGCGATGGCGGCGCGCGCGATCACCACTTTCTGCACCTCACTCGCTCCCTCGTAGATGCGCAAGGCGCGGACCTCACGATACAGCCGCTCCACCACGTTGCCGCTGACCACGCCCGCGCCGCCGAACAGCTGTACCGCGGCGTCGATCGTACGCTGTGCCGCCTCGGTGGCGTGCAGCTTGGCCATCGCCGCCTCGCGCGTGACGCGCGGCTGGCCGCGGTCCTTCGCCCAGGCGGCGCGGTAGATCAGCAGCGCGCTCGCGTCATTGCCGAGCGCCATGTCCGCGATCGCGGCCTGGGTCAGCTGCAGGTCGGCGAGCGGCGCGCCGAACAGCCGCCGCGTCGTGGCGCGCGCGATCGCCTCGTCGGTGGCGCGCCGCGCCAGGCCGAGCGCCGCCGCGCCCACGGTGGAACGCAGCATGTCGAGCACCGCCATCGCGATCTTGAAGCCGCCGCCCGCGGTGCCGATCAAATGATCCTCGGGGACGACGCAGCCGTCGAGGCGGATCGTGGCGAGCGGGTGGGGCGCGATCACGTCGATCGTCTCGGTCACCGCGAAGCCGGCGGTGGCGGTGGGAACGACGAAGGCGGAGAGGCCGCGTGCGCCCTCGCCCTCGCCGGTGCGCGCGAACAGCGTCAGCACGTCGGCGATGGGGCCGTTCGAGATCCACGTCTTCTCGCCGTCGATCCGCCAGCCGCCCGGCACCCGCGTGGCGGTGGTGGCCATCGCCGCGACGTCGGAGCCGGCCTCCTTCTCCGACAGCGCGAAGCCCGCCACCCACTCGCCTGCGGCGACCCGCGGCAGATAGGCACGTCGCACCGATTCCTGCCCGAACAGCGCGATCGCGCCGGTGCCGAGCGCCTGCATCGCGAAGACGAAGTCGGCGAGCGCGTGATGATAGGCCAGCGTCTGGCGCGTGAGGCACAGCGTCCGCACCTCGACGCGCTCTCCCGCACCGCCATAGGCCGCGGGCACGGCGTGGCGCAGCACGCCGGCGTCGCCGAGCAGGCGAGCGAGCGCGCGGCAGTCGGCACCGACGTCGCCGCTTTCCCGATGAAGCGCGTTGCCCTGCGCGCCGCACCAGTCATCGAGCCACGTCGCATGGTCGCGGTGGCGCTGGTCGAGGAAGGGCCAGTCGAGGAAGGTCGTGTCCGCCATCTCAGTCTCCCTCGAACACCGGCGTCTGCTTGGCGGCGAAGGCGTGGTAGGCGCGCTCGAAGTCGCGCGTCGCCATGCAGATCGCCTGCGCCTGCGCCTCCGCCTCGATCGCGCTGTCGAGCGGCATCGCCCATTCCATGTTGAGCTGGTTCTTGGTCATCGCGTGCGCGAACGTCGGGCCGCGCGCGAGCGTGGCGGCGAGCGCCTGCGCCTCGCCGAGCAGCGCCTCGGCCGCGCACAGCCGGTTGAAAAAGCCCCAGCGCTCGCCCTCCGCTGCGTCGAAGGCGCGCCCGGTGAACAGCAGCTCGGCGGCGCGGCCCTGGCCGATGATCCGCGGCAGGATCGCGCAGGCGCCCATGTCGGCGCCGGCGAGGCCGACGCGAGTGAACAGGAAGGCGGTCCGCGCCGCGGGCGTGGCGAGGCGCAGGTCCGACGCCATCGCCAGGATCGCGCCCGCGCCCGCACACACGCCGTCGACCGCGGCGACGATCGGCTGCGGGCAGTGCCGCATCGCCTTGACCAGGTCGCCGGTCATGCGCGTGAAGGCGAGCAGCTCGGGCATCGCCATCGCGGTGAGCGGCCCGATGATCTCGTGCACGTCGCCGCCCGAGCAGAAATTGCCGCCCGCGCCGGTGAGCACGACCGCGCGCACCGCGGGTGCGGAGGACAGAGCGCGGAACAGGTCGCGCAGCTCGGCATAGGATTCGAAGGTGAGCGGATTCTTCCGCTCGGGCCGGTGCAGCGTCACGGTCGCGACCGTATCGGCGACGTCGAACACGAAATGCGCGGGGCGATAGCTGGCGGGATCGAAGACGGTCATCGTGTCGGCCTCACATGACTTCGCCGCCAGCGACCGCGATCGCCTGGCCGGTGATCGAGCGCGCCGCGTCGGCGAGGAGCCACAGCACCGCCGCGGCGACCTCGTCGGGCGTGATCAGTCGGCGCTGCGGGTTGGTGGCGGTGAAGACGGCCTCGGCCGCCGAACGGTCGCGCCCCGTGCGCGCGACGATCGCGTCGACCGCGTCGCGCACGATCGCGGTGTCGGTATAGCCCGGGCACACCGCGTTGACGGTGATCGCGGTCGCGGCGAGTTCCAGCGCGAGCGAGCGGGTGAGCCCCAGCAGCGCGTGCTTGCTCGCGGTATAAGCGCTGACATAGGCATAGCCCTTGAGCGCGGCGGTGCTCGCGACGTTGACGATGCGTCCGTGCGGCAGCGTCCGCATGCCCGGCAGGACCGCGCGGGTCAGGTGGACCGC
Source organism: Sphingomonas yunnanensis (assembly GCF_019898765.1). Taxonomy (GTDB): domain Bacteria; phylum Pseudomonadota; class Alphaproteobacteria; order Sphingomonadales; family Sphingomonadaceae; genus Sphingomonas; species Sphingomonas yunnanensis. The sequence goes on from NZ_JAIOKB010000003.1 coordinate 425,210, forward strand.
GCCGAGCACGTTGGTGCGCCAGGCCTCGTCCCAGACCGTGTCGTCCGTCTTCTCGAAGGTGGCGGTGCGCGCCACGCCCGCGTTGTTGACCAGCACCGCGACCGGCCCCGAGCGCTCGCGCGCGGTGGTCAGCGCGGCCGCGACCGAGCTGGCGTCGGTGACGTCGCAGGTGACCGGCAGCGCGCCGGGCAGCTCGGCGCAGGCGCGCTCGAGCCGCCGCGCGTCGCGCCCCGTGACGGTGACGCGGTACCCGGTCGCGGCCAGCGCGGCGGCGATCGCCAGCCCGATGCCGCTGCCACCCCCGGTGACCAGAGCGTGCGCGCCGTCGCTCACTTGAGCGCGGTCAGCTGGCCGGCGCGCGCCGCGTTGCGCTTCAGCTGGAAATAGCCGCTTTTGTACTGCGGCGGCACGTGGGCGTCGTCGAGCTGCTGCTGCGCGGCGGCACGGATCGTCCAGTTCGGGTCCATCTGGTGCGGACGGCCCATCGCGCACAGGTCGGCGCGCCCGGCCGCGACGATCGAGTTGACGTGGTCGATCTCCCAGATGTTCCCCACCGCCATGGTGGCGATGCCGACCTCGTTGCGGATGCGGTCGGAGAACGGAGTCTGAAACATGCGGCCGTAGACCGGCGTCTCGCGCTTGGTGACCTGGCCCGAGGACACGTCGATCAGGTCGACTCCGGCGGCGGCGAAGGCGCGGCTGATCGTCACCGCGTCGTCGGGCGTGTTGCCGTCGGCGCCGACCCAGTCGTGCGCGGAGATGCGCACGGACATCGGCTTCTCCGCGGGCCACACCGCGCGCATCGCCGCGAAGATCTCGAGCGGCCACCGCAAGCGGTTGGCGAGCGTGCCGCCATAGTCGTCGGTGCGGCGGTTCTGCGTCGGGCTGAGGAAGGCGGAGAGCAGGTAGCCATGGCCGCAGTGCAGCTCGATCATGTCGAAGCCCGCCGCCTCCGCCAGCTCGGTCGCGCGCACGAACTGGTCGCGAATGTCGTCCATCGCCGCGCGCTCGAGCGCCACCGGCACCTGGTTGTCCGACGTCCAGGCAACGTCGGACGGCCCGACCACCGGCCAGTTGCCGACTTCGAGCGGTCGGTCGATCCCCTCCCAGGCGAGCCGCGTCGACCCCTTGGCGCCGCTGTGGCCGAGCTGCACCGCGATCCGTGCGCCCGGAGTACGATGGACGAAGTCGGTGACGCGGCGCCAGCCCGCCGCCTGTGCCTCGTTCCATAATCCCGTGCAGCCCGGCGTGATCCGGCCCTCGGGCGAGACGCAGGTCATCTCGGTCACGATCAGCGCCGCGCCGCCGAGCGCGCGCGCGCCGTAGTGGACGAGGTGGAAGTCATCGGGTACGCCCTCCACCGCCGAGTACATCGCCATCGGCGACATCACGACGCGGTTGCGCAAGCTCATGCCGCGCAGCTGGAACGGCAGGAACATCGGCGGGATCGGGTCGTCCGTCTCCCGCCCCAGCGCGCCCGTCACCAGCGAGCGCTCCAGCGCCGCCAGCCAGGCGGGGTCGCGCAGCCGCAGGTTCTCGTGGCTGACGCGCTGGCTGCGCGTCAGCAGCGTGTAGGTGAACTGCTTGGCATCCATCGTCAGGTAGCGGTCGAGGTTCTCGAACCATTCGGTCGAGTTGCGCGCCGCGTTCTGGAGCTTGACGACCTCGAGCTGGCGCTCCTCCTGATAGTCGCGCAGTGCCGCCGCCATGCCGTCGCGCGTGTCGATGCCGGGGCGGCTCATCACCTCGGCGAGCTTGATCGCGTCTTCAAGCGCCAGCTTGGTGCCCGAGCCGATCGAGAAATGCGCGGTATGCGCGGCGTCGCCGAGCAGCACGACGTTCTCGTGGCTCCAGCCGTGGCAGATCACGCGCGGGAAGCGGATCCAGGCCGAGCCGCGGACGTGGCCGGCGTTGGACATCAGCGTATGGCCGCCGAGGTGATCGGCGAAGATCGCCTCGCACAGACGGCAGCTCTCCGCCTGGCTCATCGTCGCGAAGCCGGCGCGCTCATAGGTGTCGGGCGAGCATTCGACGATGAAGGTCGCGGTGTCCTCGTCGAATTGGTAGGCGTGCGCCCAGATCCAGCCGAACTCGGTCTTCTTGAACAGGAAGGTGAAGGCGTCGAAGCGCTGGTGCGTGCCGAGCCAGACGAAATGGTTGCGACGCGTGTCGATGTCGGGCTGGAAGCTCGCCTCGTAGCGGCGGCGCAACTTGCTGTTGAGCCCGTCCGCCGCGACGACAAGGTCGTTGTCGGCGAGGAAGGCGCTGTCCGGCTCCACCTCGGTCTCAAAGGCGAGCGTCACGCCCAGCTCGCGTGCGCGTGCCTGGAGGATGTCGAGCAGGCGCTTGCGGCCGATGCCGATGAAGCCATGGCCGGTCGAGCGGTCGTCGGCGCGTCGCACCCCGTCGTCGATATGGACCGCGATATCGTCCCAGTGCGCCAGCTCGTCGATCATCACGCGCGCGCTGACCGGGTCGTTCTCGCCGAGCCGATCCATCGTCTGGTCGGAGAAGACCACGCCCCAGCCGAACGTGTCGCCGGCGCGGTTGCGCTCGTAGACAGTGACGTCATGCGACGGATCGCGCAGCTTCATCGAGATCGCGAAATAGAGCCCGGCGGGGCCGCCGCCGACGCATGCCACCTTCATCGCACTCTCCTCGACGGGGACGCGAGCCAAACTATCGGACCGCGCTGATACTTCAAGCTTAAAATATCTCTGCGGTCACGCCGCCGTGGCGAGCGCCGCTGCGAGCGCGTGACCGTCCTCATCCGCCAGCGCGGCGGCGCGCAGCGCGCGGACCTGCGCCGCCGCATCGGTGCGACCCGTCAGCCGCCGAGCGGCCTCGCTGACGAGCGTGAAGTGGCGCAGGCCGCGCTCGAACGTGTCGCTATAGCCCTTGATCAACTCCTGCGTGGCGGCGATCTCGATCGCGAGCGCGACATCGGTCGCCGCCGTGGCAGCGACGAGCGCGAGCCACTCTTCGATACGGGCCTGCTCCTCGGCGAAGCGCCAGGTCGACCGGCGGATCCGCCGCATCGCCGCGACCGTCCGCAGCAGCAGGAACCAGCGCAAGCGGGTGGCCCGCACGTGACGCCCGCGCGAGAAGAAGGGCTCGAGTCGCCGCCGCAGCGCGGGGCGATGCCAGATCGCCGCGCCAAACCGGGCCGGCAGCGTCTCGCAGACCTCACGCAGCCGCGGGTGCATATATTCGGTGACGGTGAGGAGCTGGGTCGCGCCGACCCGGACCTCGCTTGCTACGCGCGCCGCGCGCGCCGCGCGCACCTTCAGGTCGGCGACACGGATCGTGTCCTCGTAGCTCATCCACACGGCGAGATGCCGCGCCACCGCCTCGGACAGCACCGGTTCGCCGCGCGCGGCGATCGGTGCGAGGCGGTCGAGGTAGAGGTCGGCGTAGGCTGCGTCCTGATAGTCCATCAGCCGGCGCACGCCCTCCAGCGCGGAGGCGTGCGCGGCGGCGGGCAGGGTGGAGAGCACGCGCGCCTGGCGCTCGGCACCGGCGGGCGTGGTGGCCGCCGGCGGCGCGGCGGCGGCCTCGATCGCGGTGCGGCGCTCGCCCGCCGCGGCCATGCCCGCGGCGAAGCCGGCGAGATTGGCGGAGATCGCTTTCCCGCCGCGGCGGATCGCCGCCTCGAACGACTCTCGCGCGAAGGGCAGCGCACCCGCGCCGGCGAGCGCGCCGAACATCACCGAGCTGATCACGCTGCCGGCCCCCGCCGCGGCCGCCTCCATGTCGAAGCCGACGAAGCGCCTCGATCGCCGCGCCGCGGCGTCGAGGATGCGCTCGCCCGCGCCGGTGCCGTCCCCCAGCGCCGACTTCTCCGAGATGGCGTAGATGCGGTGGGTCGATCCGATCAGCGTGGTGCGGTCCGCGCTGACGAAGCCGCGCAGGATCGCGCGCCCGGTCTCCATCAGCTCGGATGCGATCACGACGTCGACGTCGCCGGGCGTCGGAGTCATCGCCAGGACCGGCGCGGGGTGATTGGCGCCGGGCGCGCCTCGCCGCACCATCTCGATGTAATAGATCGTCGAGCCGGTGCGCTGCGCCACGCCGGGGACGGAGGTGCCCTGCGCGACATAGCCCTCGGCCTCGGCCAGAGCGAGGATCCAGTCGGCGAGCACGCCCCCGCCCTGGCCGCCCAGCGCCAGGATCGCGACGGTGAGCCGATCGCGCTCGCCCGCGGTCGACGCGGCCATCAAAACGCCCTCGCCGCGAGCGCGCGCGCGTCGCGCGCCTGGATCCAGCCGATCAGCGCGGCGCGCCAGCGCGCCAGCAGCCGCTCGAGCCGCCCCGGGTTGGTCACGATCTCGGCCTTGTAGAAGGACGGGCACAGCACCGCGGCATGCGCCACCTCGCCGCAATTGCCGCAGCCGACGCAGCTGTCGTCGATCGCGGTGACGGGATGGTGGCGCAGCGGGTCGGGGTTGGCCTTGACGCTCAGCGACGGGCAGCCCGACAGGCGGATACAGGCGTGATCCCCGGTGCAAGTGTCGGGATCGACCCCGAACCGCTCGCGCACCACGCGCTTTCCCTCGCGCGCCGCCTGCGCCAGCAGCGGCCGCACGCGGCGCTGCTTGTTGAGCATACACTCCGACTGGGCGACGATCACCTTCGGCCCCTTCTCGGGGGTCGTCAGCGCTTCCTTGAGCGTGTCGCGCATCCGCGCCACGTCGTAGGTGCGCGTCAGCGTGCGCGCCCAGCCGACGCCCATGCCGCGGAGCGCGCGCTCGATCGGGTTGTTGGTGCGCCGCGTCGCGCTCGCCGCGCGCGAGGAGAGGATGTCCTGCCCGCCGGTCGCGGCCGAATAACCGTTGTCGACCACGATCGTGACGGTGTCGTCCTGGTTGAAGACGGCGTTGCCGATCCCCGAGGTGAGGCCGTTGTGCCAGAAGCCGCCGTCCCCCATCATCGCCACCGCGCGCCGCGCTCCCGCGCCCTCGCTCGGCTTGAACGCCGAGGCGCCGGCGGTGCCCAGGCCATAGCCCATCGTCGTGTTGCCGATGTGGAACGGCGGCAGGATCGAGAAGAGGTGGCAGCCGATGTCGGCGGAGACGTGCAGCGCGCCGAGCTCGCGCTGGACGAGCTTCATCGCCGAGAAGATCGGCCGCTCGGGGCAGCCAGTGCAGAAGCCGGCGGGGCGGGGCGGCACCGTGCGCGCCAGCTCGGGCTCGGGGGGCGGCGGGGCGGGCGGGGCGGCGGCGACCCGCCCCGGCGCGTGCGCCGCGAGGAAGGCGAGCAGCGCGTCGCGCAGCACCTCGCCCGAATATTCGCCGGCGCGCGGCAGCAGGTCCTTGCCGACCAGGCGCGTCGACAGGTCGGCGCGGCGCAACAGGGTGTTGAGCTCGTGCTCGATGAATTCGGGCTGGCCTTCCTCGACGATCAGCACCGCGCGCTTGCCCGCGCAGAAGGCGGCGACCTCGTCGGGCAGCAGCGGGTAGGTGACGTTGAGGCAGTAGACGGGCACGCGCGCCGCGCCGTGCGCGTCCGACAGGCCGACCAGCTCGAGCGCGCGATTGAGCGTGTTGTAGAGCCCGCCCTGGACGATGATGCCGATCTCGTCCTGCGCCGGCCCGAACCATTCGTTGAGCCGCCGCTCGGCGATGAAGCGCTGCGCCGCGGGCCAGCGCCGCTCGATCTTCTCGCGCTCGTGCAGGAAGTTGGCGGGCGGCAGCACGATCCGGTCGACGTCGCGCACCGGGTTGGCCGCGGCCTCGCCGACGGTGAGCGGCGGCCGGCGATTGTCGCGCGCGACGAAGCTGCCGGTGACGTGGCAGGCGCGCACGCGCAGCTCGATCATCACCGGCGTGTTCGACGCCTCGGACAGCTCGAAGCCGGCCTCGACCATGTCGACGATGCTGGGCAGGTTGGGGCGCGGGTCGAGCAGCCACATCTGCGACTTCATGGCGAAGGCGTGGGTGCGCTCCTGCATGATCGACGAGCCCTCGCCGTAGTCCTCGCCGACGATGATAAGCGTGCCGCCCTTGACCCCGCCGCTGGCGATGTTCGACAGCGCGTCGGAGGCGACGTTGGTGCCCACCACCGACTTCCATGCGACCGCACCGCGCAGCGGATAGTTGACCGAGGCGGCCAGCATCGCCGCGGCGGCGGCCTCGCTCGCGTTGGATTCAAAGTGTACGCCCAGCTCGCGCAGCAGCGGGTCGGCGTCGGCGAACACGTCCATGAGATGGCTGATCGGCGAGCCCTGGTAGCCGCCGACATAGGCGACCCCGGCCTGGAGCAGCGCCTTGGTGACCGCGAGGATCCCTTCGCCGGCGAAGGTCTCGCCGGCGCCGAGGCGGAGCTGCTCCACCTCTCGCTTGAAGGAGCGCTCCGCCATCGTCTCAGCCCGCCACCAGCGCGAGCACCCGCAGCGGGCTACCCGATCCGCCCGCGATCTTGAGCGGGGCGGCGATCACCACCGCGCCGGTCGGCGGCAGCTGATCGAGGTTGGCGAGGCATTGCAGCCCGTAGCGGCCGGCGCCGTGGAACAGCGTGTGCGCTGGATAGGCGGGATCGAGCAGGTGCGCTTGCCCGGCATCGGTACCGATCGTCTCAACGCCCAGGCCGTGCGCGTCGCGCTCCTCGATGAGGAAGCGCACTGCTTCCGCGGAGGGCCCGGGCGTGTGTGCGCCGTCGTCGCGGCGGTTGGTGTAGGCGTCGCTGTCGCGCGTCGACCAGTCGGTGCGCAGCAGTACCCAGCTGCGCGGAGGAATGCGGCCGTGCGTCGCCTCCCAGTCGGTGATGTCCGCGACGGTGAGGAGATAATCGGGGTCGGCCGCCGCGGCGGCGGAGACGTCGATCACCACCGCGGGCGCGACGAAGTCCTCGGGCGCGATCGTGTCGACCGTGTTGCGCGGCAGGTCCTTGCCGGTCACCCAGTGGACCGGCGCGTCGAAGTGCGTGCCGGTGTGCTCGCCCACCGTGAAGTTGTTCCAGTGCCAGGCGACGCCGCGATCGTCGTAGCGCGAGATCTCCTGCCGGCTGAACGGTGCGGTCTGGCCGAACGGCTCGGGCAGGATCAGCACCGGCGTGTCCTCCGACAGCGGCTGGGTCAGGTCGATCGTGCGGATCGAACCGCGCTGGAGCGCGGCGGCAAGGTCGGCGAGCACGGCGTGCGACATGCGATCTTCTCCGAGGGTCTGGAAGACGACGTGACACGCAGCCTGTCATGAGAAACGTGCATATGCAATTAAATTCGGATCGTGCGTTGCGGCGTGCGTTCGGCCCCGATAGAGCCCGCTCCTGGGAGGGCGCACGTGGACGATCGACAGCTTGGCAATCCTGGCACCGCTGCCTTCCGGGTGGAGAAATATCCCTTCTACCTGCTCAACCGCTTGGTCTCGCGCTACAATGGCGTGATCGGCGAGCGTCTGCGCGCGATCGACCTCGATATTCCTTCATGGCGCGTCCTGATGATCCTGGGCGAGCGCGCGCCGCGCGGCGTGCGTGACATCGCGGACGCTGCCGTCATCCCGCTCTCGACCATGACTCGCATCATCCAGCGCATGACCGGCGCCGGCCTGGTCGCGGTGAGCGACAGCGCCGACGACGCGCGGGTCACCGAGGTGTCGCTCAGCGCCGAGGGAGAGCGCCGCCTGGCGGCCGCGCGCGCTGCGAGCGCGCCGGTGTACGAGCAGGTGATCCGCGGCCTCAGCGAACGCGACTTCGACCAGCTGCTCGACCTGCTCGGCCGCGTCCACGCCAATCTGGACGAGGTCGCGTGAGCGAACTGCGCGAGAAGCATGACGGCGCCTTCTCCGAGCAGATGGACGTGCGCGTGTGGCTGCGGCTGCTGAGCTGCTCCACGGTCATGGAGAAGCGGCTTCGCCGCCGCCTCGTCGAGCACCACGCCACCACGCTGCCGCGCTTCGACGTCCTCGCCGCGCTCGACCGTCAGTCCGCGGGCATGACGATGAGCGAGCTGTCGCGCGCTTTGCTGGTCTCCAACGGCAACGTCACGGCACTGGTGCGGCAGCTCGAGCAGGACGGGATGGTGGCGAGCCGCGTGGCGAGCGGCGACGCGCGCTCCAGCATCGTCGCGCTGACCGAGGAGGGGCGCGCGCACTTCCGCACGCTGGCCGAGTCGCATCACCGCTGGGTTCAGGCGATGCTCGCGGGCGTGCCGCGCGACGAGTTGGCGACGCTCTATCGGCTGCTCGCGCTGGTGAAGAGCTCGATCGCCGCCGAGCGCGCGCCGGGGGAGGGGGATCGATGAGCTTCGTGTCGCGACAGATCGTCCGGTTCGCGCACGTCGATGCCGCCGGCATCGTCTTCTATCCGCGCTATTTCGAGATGCTCAACGCGGCGGTCGAGGATTATTTCGCCGCGCTCGGCGCCAGCTTCGCGCAGATGCACGCGACGCGACGCCTCGGGGTGCCGACGGTGTCGCTCAGCGCCGAGTTCGTCGCCGTGAGCCGCCTCGGCGACGAGCTCGATCTCGCGCTGACGGTGCGGCGCGTCGGCAGCTCGTCCGCGACGATCGGGGTGGAGGTCAGCTGCGGCGGGGAGCAGCGCCTCCGCGGCGAGGTGGTGCTTGTCTGCATGGACCTCGACCGCGCGCGCGCCGTGCCCTGGCCCGAGGACATGCGCCCGCGCTGAGCGGGGGCGTCACAGCACGCCGTCCCAGAGCCGCCGCTCGGCGCCGGCGAGATCGTCGACGACGCGGGGCAGGGCGTCGAGCCGCATCGTCGCGCGCCGACGCAGGTCGTAGCTCGGCCAGTTCGCGGCGGGCGCGCCCCCGCGCAGGAAGCGCAGCCACATCGCGTGCATCGCCGCCGACAGCCGCTCCGCCGACGTCCCGACCGGGCCGTAGGCGGCCGAGGCGGGATCGTCGAGCCGGGCCCAGGTGAGCGGCAGCTCGGCGCCGTGAATGGCGTAACCGCGGCGCGCCCCGGTCGTGAGCGGCAGGTCGAAGCGGTAGAGATGGGCGACGCCACCCGCGCGCGCCTGCGCCGCCGCCAGCCGGATCGTCGGTATGCCATATTCCTCCGCGCTCACCGCGGCGTAGCGGCGCGCGCGCGGGTCGGACACGAGCGCGGCGTAGCGCGCATAGACCGGCGCGAAGGTGGCGAGATCGAGGTTGGCGAGTTCGCCCGCACGCACCGCGTCCGCGCCAGGCTCCGGCGGTCCCCAGAACGCCACCTCGTCGCGGTTCCAGCCGAGCAGCAGCGGCACGCCGCGCGCCGCGCCGGCGGCGATCGCGGCGAGCGGCGCCTGCGGGAGCAGCGCGCCGCCGACCACCGCCCGGAAGGGATATTTGCGCGGGTACGCCGCCACCACGGCGGTCTGCGCGGCGAGCAGCGCGCGCGCAGGCAGGTCGCGCAGCGCGGCGGGGGCGACGCCGGCGGCGGCCGCGACGCGGCGCGTCAGCTCGGCGGCACGAGTGCGATCCGCGATCGTCTGACCGCCGCCGCTCTCGACGATTGCGCGGGCGAACAGGCCGCGTGCCGCGGGCGCGGCGAGCAGCGACACGACGTCCTTCGCGCCTGCACTCTGCCCCGCCAGCGTCACGCGCGCGGGGTCACCGCCGAACGCCGCGATATTGTCGTGCACCCAGCGCAACGCCATGATCTGGTCGCGCAGGCCGTTGTTGCCGCTGTCTGCGTAGGACCCGCCAAGCGCCTCCTCGAGGTCGAGGAAGCCCCAGCAGCCGGTGCGATAGGTGATCGTGACGCAGACGACGCCGGCGCGCGCGAAGCCGCTGCCGTCGAACACCGGGAAGCGCGTCGAGCCGGTGACGTTGCCGCCGCCGTGCACCCAGACCTGGACGGGATGCGGCCCGGGCCGCTCGGGCGCCCAGACGTTGAGATAGAGGCAGTCCTCCGAGGTCGGCAGCGGCGCGCTCGGGTCCTCGGGCGGCGAACCGGGCTGGATCGGCGAGGGTGCATAGGCCAGCGCCGCGAGCGGCTCGCGCCAGCGCGCCGCCGGCTCGGGTGCGCGGAAGCGCAGTGCGTCGAGTGGCGGGCGGGCGAACGGGATGCCGAGGAAGCGCGCCACCGTGCCGTCGCTCGTGCCGCGGATCGGCCCGCATCGCGGCTCGCGCAGCACCGGCGCCGCCGCGCCCGCCGCACCGCCGGGATAGGCGCCGAGCGCGACGAGGCCGGCACCGCCGCGCCGCAGCAGCTCGCGCCGGTTCACGCGACCGCCAGCGGCGCGCGGCCGCGGCGCAGCGCGGCATCGACGATGAGCACCGTCGCGCCGTTGAGAAGCAGCGCGGCGAGCCCCAGATCGAAGCCACTCGCCGCCGCCCAGGCCGCCAACGGGCTGGGAAGCAGCATCGCGGCATAGCCCACCGCCAGTCCCGCGCCGAGCGCCACCGCCGGTACGCCCGGGCGCAGGAAGGCGAGATAGACGCCGGGTGCGAGCATGCCGATCGTGGCGTAAGCGGTCAGCCCGATCGTCACCAGCGACTGGCTCGGCCCAACCGAGAGCCAGGCCGCGAGCGCGGCGAAGGCGACCATCGCGGCGCGCGAGGCGAGCAGTTGCGCGCGCTCGTCGAGCGCGGGGCGCAGCGGCAAGACCACGTTGCGCGTGAAGATCGTCCCGATCGTCAGCAGCAGCACCGAACCCGGTACCAGCGCGAGCAGCGCCGCGGTGGCCCCGAACAGCCCGGTCACCCAGGCGGGATAGCGATCGGTGACAAGCTGCAGCAGCACCGCATTGGCGTCGCCGCCGGGCGGGCGTGTCCCCGCGACCAGCGCAGCCACGCCGAGCAGGATGATGAACAGGTATGACAGCGAGTAGAGCGGCTGGAAGATGGCGTTGCGGCGCAGCGTCTTGGCGGCGTCGGCGGCGTAACAGAGCTGGAACATGTGGGGGAAGATATAGGTGCCGACCGCGACGCTGATGGCGGTGGTCATCAGCCAGGTGACGCCGAGCCCGGCGGCGGGGTCGCGGCCGGGCAGCGTCGCGGCGGCGGGTGCCAGTGCCTCGGCGCGGCGGAACAGGTCCGCGATTGAGCTCGCGCCGACTTCGCGCGCGACGGTGAGGGCGAGCCCGCCGACCAGCAGCACCATCAGCACGTCCTTGACCCCCGCGGCGAAGGCGGCCGAGCGCAGACCGGCGAAGAAGACGAACAGCAGCATCGCCGCCGCGGCGAGCGCGGCGGCGGTGGCGGCGTCGACGTCGCCCAGCGTCACGCGCAGCACCAGCCCCAGCGCGGTAATCTGGATCTGGACGTAGATCACCAGCGCGGCGATCCCGACCAGCGCGACCAGGATGCCGAGCCAGCGAGAGCGATAATGGTGCGCGAAGAAGTCGGCCTGGGTCATCAGCCCGCTGGCGCGCCCGCTGCGCCAGATCCGCGGCGTCAGCCAATAGCCGATCGCGGCGGCGAGCGAGACCGAGCACAGCGCCAGCGTCGCCGGCGCGCCGTGCGCCCAGGCATAGCCCGAGATGCCGAGCACCGCGAAGGTGGTGTAGATCTCGCCCGCGTTGAGGAACCAGAAGACGAGCAGCCCGAGACTGCGCCCGCCGATCGCCCACTCGCTGATCGTGCGCGCGCGCGCCTGCATCCGGCCATAAGCGACGGTGCCCAGCATCGTCGCCGTCACCACGCCCACCGTCACCGCCGCGGCGATCATCGCGCCGCCGCCGCGGCGTCGAGCCGGTAGACAAGGGCGATGGCGAGGCTGGCGATGACGACGCCGGCCAGCTCCCACAGCAGCAGGAAGGGCATGTGCCACGGCCGCCACGCCACGCCGTTGGCCCAAGGCACGCCGCCGACCTGCCACAGGAAGGGCAGCAGGAGCGGCAGGTGGCGGCGGCGCAGGCCTCCCGAGGGCGGGCTGTCGGCTTCGTCCATGGCGCTACGCTCCTTTCCGGGGAGCCGCCAGGCTAGCCACACCGCCATTGCGATGGGTGCGCGCTCATGTCGTGCTGGACGCAACGTCGGCCGCGTCTGCCTCGTCGTCGGTCCACTGCCGCAGCTGCCGCTCGAGCACGCCGAGCATCTTGAGCGGCGCCCCCTCGAGCTGGCGGCCGCTGCGCGTGATCAGGCCGATCGCGGTCTCCTCCACCCCCTCGTCGTGCAGCGGCACCGCGCGCAGCGATCCCTCGCGCAGCTCGGCCAGTACCGAGATCGACGGCAGCACGGTGGCGTAATGGCCCGACAGCGCCGCGGCGCGCATCATCTGGATCGAGCTGCTCGTCATCACCGGTTCCAGGAAGAGCCGCTGCGACGCCTCGGCCAAACTGAGGATCTGGCGCAGTCGGAACTGCTTCGGGGCGAGGCATAGCGCATGGCCCTGAAGGTCGCGCAACTCGACGCCGCGCCGCTCCGCCAACGGGTGGTCCGGCGCGACGATCACCTTGAGCGGCTGCCGCGCCGAGCCGCGCAGGCGGATCTTCGCTTCCATCGGCGGCTGGAAGATCAGGCCGACGTGCGCCTCGTCCTCTAGCACCATGCTGACGATCTCGGCCGTCGACGGGGTCAGGATCGTCAGGCGCACCGCGGGGAAGCGCTGCTGGAACTCATCGAACAGGCTGGTCAGCGACTGGCCAAGGAAGCCCTCGCCCACCGCGATCTGCACGTGCCCGGAGCGGACGCCGCGCAGGTCGCCCAGACGCGTGCGGAACGTCTCCTCCTGTGCCAGCTGGGCGTGATAGTGTTCCACCGCCACGCGCCCCGCCTCGGTCAGCCGGATCGCGCGGCGCCCGCGCTCGATCAGCGGCAGCGCATATTCTTCCTCTAGCTGCGCGATCTGCCGGCTGATCGAGGAAACAGCAATGTCGAGCTTGTCGCTCGCGGCGCGCATCGTTCCGGCCTGCGCCGCCTCGAACAGATACCGCAGGCCCAGGTCTGCCATGCCACGCTCCTTTCAACATGATGCTGGCGCCTTGTTGCGCGAGACGCAATGAAAACACCGCGTCGCGGCGATTGCACGAGCGGGCGCGGCGATGACATCTGCTGCCTAGAGGCAGGGGAGCGATGCGTGATGGCAGACACCGGGAAGCGGGCGCGGGTCGGCTGGCGGGGTTACATTCCCGCGATCGTCACCCCTTTCGACGCCGAGCTGGCGCTCGATACGCGCGCGCTCGGCGGCTATCTCGAGTGGCTCCACGCCGAAGGGATGCACGGGCTGGTGCTCGCGGGTACGACGGGCGAGTGGACCAGCCTGTCGCCGCAGGAGCGCAAGGCCCTGTTCGACGCGGCGGGCGCGCAGATGCGCGGCAAGCTGCCGCTGATCGCGGGCTGCACCTGGTTCACCCCCAATGAGGTGGTGGAGTTCGCCCGCCACGCGCACGCCGCCGGCTTCGACGGCATCCTGGTGACTCCGCCGCCGTACATCCGCCCGCGCGAGGATGAGATCCTCGGCTTCTACAAGGCGGTGAGCGATGCCTCTCCGCTGCCGATCTGCGTCTACAACTGGCCGCCGGGCACCGGTATCGATATGTCGATCGAGCTGCTGGAGCGACTCGCAGACCTCGACGGAGTGGTGGCGATCAAACAGTCGACGAGCAACCTGGCGCGCTTCGTAGAGACCTTCTTCGCGCTGTCGGAGAAGGTGCGCGTGTTCGGCTTTTCCATGGACGAGCATGGCCTGGCGCTGCTCCAGGCGCGCGGCGGCGACGGCACGATGGGCGCCGGCGCGGTGCTCGGCCGCGACCACCCGGACTTCTACAACCTTTTGTGGGCAGGGGACGTGGAGGGCGCGCGCGCGCGCGGGCGCAACGACCGCCGCGTGCTGACCGACTGGTACACGCCCGAGCTGGTCGGGCGCTTCGGCTCGGGGCCGGCCATCCTCAAAGCCGGGTTCGCCGCGCGCGGCATGCCCCTGGGCGGAGTCCGCCCGCCGTTGCTCGACGTATCGGCGGAGGCGCGCGAGCGCATCGGCGCGACGCTGGCGGCGCTCGGCAAGGCCTGACGCGCATGGATGCCGCCGACGTGCTGATCATCGGTGGCGGGCTGATCGGGTGCGCGGCGGCGTGGCACCTCGCACGCGCGGGCACCGACGTGCTGCTGGTCGAGCGTGGCGAGCTGAATGCCGGCGCCTCGGGGCAGAACGCCGGGTCGCTGCACTTCCAGATCGAGCGGCGCTTCCTGGAACACGGCGACGCGCTGGCGGATCAGGCGGCGCGCACCGTCGCGCTGAGCCGCCTCGCCATCGCCGAGTGGCGCGACCTGCCGGCGGCGCTCGGCGACGGCCGTCTCGACGTGGCGATGCAAGGCGGGCTGATGGTGGCGCAGAGCGACGATGAGGTGCGTCTGCTCGAGCGCAAGGCGGCGCTGGAGGCGCGCTGGGGATTGCCGACCGAGCTGATCGACGGCACGCAAGCGCGGGCGATCGCACCCTATCTGGCGGACGACGTGCGTGCCGCCAGCTTCCTCGCGGACGAGGGCCACGCCAATCCCCGCTTGGTCACCCGCGCGCTCGCGGACGCCGCGGCGTCGGCGGGCGCGCGGCTGCTGCCCCATACGGCGCTACGCGCGCTCGTCCCGGCACCGGGCGGCTGGCGAGCGACGCTGCGGCGCGGCGCCGACGACGTGGAGGTGGCCGCCGCGGCCGTCCTGATCGCGGCGGGCGCGTGGACGATGGCGGTGGGCGCGCTCGCGGGGGTGCACTTGCCCGTCTTCCCGATCGGGCTGCAGATGAACGTCACCGAGCGTGTCGCGCCGTTCCTGCCGCACCTCGTGCAGCACGTCGGCCGCCGCCTCTCGATGAAGCAGGCGCATGACGGCAACGTGCTGATCGGCGGTGGCTGGCCGTCGCGGCTCGCGCGCGGGGAGGGTGGGTTCGACCTCGCGCGCGCGCCGATGGTGCTGCCCGACTCGCTCACCGGCAATCTCGCGGTCGCGGCGGCGACGGTGCCGCGCGTCGGCGCACTAAACCTGATCCGCACCTGGACCGGGGTGGTCGCCATCACTGCCGACCAGCTGCCGCTCGCCGGCGCGGTGCCGGGCCGCCCCGGCCTGTTCGTCATCGCCGGCGGATCGGGCTTCACGCTCGGCCCGACGCTCGCGCGCGCGGTCAGCGCGGAGATGCTCGGCCGGTCCGCGGGCGACGCGGCCGCGGCGATGGCACTGGTCGCGCCCGCGCGCTTCGCGCACCTCAACGCGATGCTGGCGTGATGGCTCGGGTGGCGGATACGGCGCGGGGGGTCGCGGCCGAGATCATGGTGGATGGCGAGCGCGTGTCTTTTCACCCCGGCGAGACCATCGCCGCGGCGATGCTCGCGGCCGGGCACGCCGCTTTCCGTCGCGATCGCCACGACCGGCCGCGGGGCCTGTGGTGCAACATGGGAACGTGCTGCGAGTGCCTCGTGCTGCTCGAGCGAAACGGAGAGGTGCGACGGGTGCGCGCCTGCCTGGTCGACGCGGCACCGGGGCAATGTGTGACGACGCGGGACGGTGCGGCGTGAGCGAGCCCTGCTACGACCTCGCGATCGTCGGCGGCGGCCCGGCCGGGCAGGCGGCGGCCGAGCAGGCGGTCGCCGCCGGGCTGACCGTGGTGATGCTCGACGAGCAGGCGCGCATGGGCGGGCAGATCCTGCGCCAGCCGCCCCTGGGCATGACGGTGCCGCGCTGGCTCGACGGACGCGGTTATCGTGCGCTGAAGCGCCAGCTCGCGCGCGCCGAGGCGCTGCCCGGCCTCACCTGGTCGGGGCGCACCTCGGTGGCGGGTGTGCTGCGCGAAGCGGCGGGGTTCGCGCTGATCGCGGTGCCGACCGACGGCGCGCCGGGCCGTCGCATCGCGGCGCGGCGCTTGCTGGTGGCGGCGGGCTGCTACGATCTGCCGTTGCCGCTGCCGGGATGGACGCTGCCCGGGGTCATGAGCGCGGGCGCGATCCAGGCCTTCGTGAAGAGCCAGCGGCTGGTGCCGGGCGAGCGCTTCGTGCTCGCGGGCACGCACCCGCTGCAACTGATCCTGGCCGATCAGATCGTCGCCGCGGGGGGCCAGGTCGCGGCGCTGCTGTTCGCGCAGGCGTCCGCCGCGGCTGCGGGGGCGCTCGCCCATCATGCCGGTTCCGCGCTGCGGCACGCCGGACCGCTGGCCGCGGCAGCGGCGAGCTACGTGCGCCTGCGCCGCGCCGGCGTGCCGATCCGCTTCGGCCGGACCGTGCTGGCGGTCGAGGGCAGCGACGAGGTCGTGGCTGCGCGCGTCGGCGTGCCCGGCGAGGCGGGTGAGGTGATCGCCTGCGACCGCGTCGGCCTCTGCTTCGGCTTCCTGCCCCAGGCCGACCTGCCGCGTAGCCTCGGCGCGACCGCGCGCTGGGTCGAGCGCACCGGCGGCTGGGCCACCGTGGCGGACGCGTGGCAGCGCGGCGACGTGCCCGGCCTGTACGTCGCGGGCGAGACCACCGGCGTCGCCGGAGCGCCCGCCGCGCTGGAGGAGGGACGGATCGCGGGGATCGCGGTGGCGCGTGACGCCGGACGGATCGATGCGGTCGCCGCCGAGCGCGCGGCGGCGGAGCCGCGGCGCCGGCTCGCCCGCCTGCGCGGCTTCGCGGCGCTGCTCGACGCCGTCGCCGACCCGCGCGCTGTGGTGACGCGCCTGGCGAGCGACGACACGATCGTCTGCCGCTGCGAGGATGTCACGCGGGCGCAGCTGCTTGCCGCGGCCGGGGGCGTCGCGGCGCCGTCCGACGCGAGCGCGCTCAAGCTGGTCACGCGCGCGGGCATGGGGCTGTGCCAGGGACGCGGCTGCGAGGCGGCGGTGCTGCGGTTGCTGGCGGAGCGGACCGGCGTCGCGCCCGCGGCGATCGGTGGCTTCACGCCGCGCTTCCCGGTCCGTCCGGTGCCGATCGCGAGCGTCGGCGGGGCGGACTGTCACTGACGCGACGGGGCGGGCTGTCGCTCACGCGACGGGGCGGGTTGTCGCTGACGCAACGAAGTCGTCGCCCGCGCGCGCTTGTCCGTTCCTGGCCGCCCCAGCACACTCGCCGCCAGACCCGACCAGCAGGAGTATGCGCCCATGGCCGACCACGATCGCCCGCTCTTCCTCGAGGCCGACCATGTCTCCTGGACGGTGCCCGACCTCGACGCGGCGGTGCGCTTCTACACCGAGGTGTTCGGCGCGACCGAGCTGTTCCGCATGGGGCCGCTCGACGCCGCCGACATCCCGCCCGGTGACGACGGCCGCGACTGGATGGCGTCGCACGTCAACGTGCCCGGCGCGCGGCTGACGCTGGCGATGCTCAAGCTGACGCCCAACCTCAACTTCCAGCTGGTGCAGTATGACAAGCCCGACGACCGCCGCACCGAGCTGCCGCGCAACTGCGACCGCGGCGGCCATCACCTCGGCCTGCGCGTCGACGACGTCGACAAGGCGGCACGCTACCTGGCGGCGCACGGCTGCACGGTCATGGAGACGATCGTGATCGATGCCGGCCCGCTCGCCGGCCACAAGAACCTCTACGTGCTCGATCCCTTCGGCAATCAGCTCGAGATCGTCGACTGATCGCCGCCCCGTCCGCGCCAGACCCAGGAGAGCTTATGCCGATCGAACGTCTCAACCCGCCCGCGCTCTACGACAGCCTGCAGTTCGGTTTCAGCCATGCGACGATGCAGCACGGTGGTCGCACCCTGCACCTCGCCGGACAGGTCGGCTGGGACAAGGAGCTGAACGTCGCCGCGGGCGATCTCGCCGCGCAGACGCGCCAGGCGCTCGCCAACCTGCGCTTGGTGCTCGAGGCGGCGGGCGCGAGCGCGGCCGATATCGTGCGGCTGCGCACCTATGTCGTCGACCACGAACCCGCCAAGCTCGGCATCGTGCTCCAGGAGGTCGGCGCCTTCTACGGCGAGGCGATGCCCGCGCCCAATACCTTCATCGGGGTGCAGGCGCTGGCGCTGCCCGACTTCCTGGTCGAGATAGAAGCGATCGCGGCGCTGCCGGACTGATCAGGCGGGGACACCACAGCCAACCTGAGTGCCTTAACGGTCAGATATGTCGGCTATATCTTGCACTCACCCAAGCGCGCCGCGCGTGGGTGCGCGGTAACGAAACCGTATCACGGCAGTGTTGTGCGCAGCGCAACGAAGTCCTCGCCTCCGCCGCATTGCAGGGGAGGCGACCAAGATAGATCATGATCTCACGCTTACCGACGGCTCACACGTCGGAAGCGTCCGCAGGCGGGCATCGTACTCTTACCAACCCTTGTAGGGGAGGATCTCCATGCGTTGTCCCAACATCATCGCCTTTTCTTTGTCGGCCAGCGGCGCAGCGATCGCGGCAGCACTGTTCGCTGCCCCCGTGCAAGCGCAGCAGTCCTCCGCGACGAACGACGCACAGAACGCCACCGCCGAGACCGAGCCGAGCGTCGGCGCCGCGGCGGGTGACATCGTCGTCACCGCTTCCAAGCGCGTCGCCAGCACGGTGCAGGACACGCCGATCTCGGTCCAGGCACTGAGCGGTGACGACCTCAAGGCGCGCGGCGCGGTCGATTTCGCCGACTTCTATCGCTCCGTTCCGGGCCTGTCGGTGCAGGACGAGGGGCCGGGCGACAAGCGCTACGTCATCCGCGGCATCAACTCGAACGGTGCCGGCACCGTCGGCCTCTATCTCGACGAGACCGTGATCACCGGCGAGAACGCCCAGGACGGCTCGGGCCAGGCGCCCGACATCAAGCTGTTCGATATCGACCGCGTCGAGGTGCTGCGCGGGCCGCAGGGCACCACCTTCGGGGCTAGTTCGATGGCGGGCACGATCCGCTACATCACCGCCAAGCCCAAGCTCGATCGCTGGACCGGCTACGTCCAGTCGGGCCTGCGCGCGACGCGCGGCGCCGATCTCGGGCTACAGACCGACGGTGCGATCAACATACCGGTGATCGCGGGCGTGCTCGCGGTGCGCGCCTCGGGCTTCTACGCCGATCTGCCCGGCTATATCGACAACCGCTTCCAGGAAGGCGCCAACGCCGAGAAGAGCAAGGCCGGGCGGTTGCAGGCGCGGCTCCAGATCACGCCCGATCTCACGCTGGACGGTATGGCGATGTACCAGAAGGTCCATCAGGACGCGAAGAACTTCTACAATCGCGTCGACTTCGCCGGTGCTCCCCTCACGGGTAACCGCTATCAGCAGGCCGATGTCGCGCGCGCGCCGTATGACGACGAGAGCGAGATCTACAACGCGACACTGACTTATGCGCAGCCGTTCGGCACCGTCACCGCGACCGGCTCGCGCTTCGTGCGCGATACCGACTTCAACCGCGATGCCTCGCTGGCGGCGCAGGCCTTCTTCGACTTGCCGTACGACGGTGCCGGCCGCTCGCTGCTGCGCCAGGTCAAGCACCGCCGCGTCGACAGCGCCGAGCTGCGCTTCGCCTCCGACTTCGGTGGCCCGTTCCAGCTGCTGTTCGGCGGCTTCTATCAGAACGAGAACCGCAATTATCGCAGTTACTGGCCGACGGTGAACGCGCAGGGGGTGATCGACGCCAGCACGCGCCTGCTGCTCGATCGCACCGTCGGCACCGACATCAAGGAGAAAGCGCTGTTCGGCGAGGCGAGCTACGCCTTCGTGCCGAATCTGACGCTGACCGTCGGTGCGCGGCTCTTCGACTTCAACCTGGAGCAGCGCTCCGTCGCGATCGTCAGCGCCGGTGGCGGCACCGGCGCGGGACCGGGCCCGCTGCTCAAGGCGAGCGACAGCGGGCTGATCGGGCGCTTCAACCTGGCGTGGAAGGTCAACGAGCAGGTCAACGCCTATGTCCAGGTGGCGCAGGGCTATCGCTCCGGCGGCACCAACGACCAGACCGCCGCCGAGCTTGCCAACGTGTCGATCCCGGCGGGCTACGGCTCGGATTCGCTGTGGAACTACGAGCTCGGCGTGAAGACGGCGCTGCTCGATCGCAAGCTCTACCTTAATGGCGCGGTCTATTACATCGACTGGTCGAACATCCAGGTGACCGACCAGGCCAGCGCGGGCACGGTCTCCTTCCCGTTCACCGGCAACGGCGGCAAGGCGTCGGTCAAGGGTGCCGAGCTGACGCTGGACGCGCGCCCGGTCGCCGGGTTGCAGCTCAACCTCGGGCTCAACTACAGCCTGGCGGAGCTGAGCGAGGACAATCCCGTCCCCGCGACCGGGCGCAAGGGCGACCGCGTCCCCTACGTGCCCGAGTGGACCGGCTCGGCCGGCTTCTCCTACAGCGCGCCGATCGGCGACGCCGGGCTGGAGGGGACGATCGGCGCCGACGCGAGCTACCAGGGATCGATGGCGACCAAGTTCAACTCGACGATCGCCAATTACCGCGCGCTCGACTCCTATTGGCTGGTCGGGCTGCGCGCCGGGGTCTCGCGCGGGCCGTGGGCGCTCAACCTCAACGTGACCAACCTGTTCGACGACAACACGCCGATCAACTACAACGAGATCGTGCCCGGCGTGTACCCCGACGGTTTCTACATCAGCCGACCGCGCACCGTCACGCTCGCCGGCACGGTGCGGTTCTGATCCGCCCCGTCCAGCTCCGGCAGGGCGCAGTTGCGCTCGTCGCGCTCACCGCCGCGACGGCCGCGACCGCGGGGGAACCGCGCCCCTGGGCCGATCCCGCGCGGCCGGCCGCGGAGCGTGCGCGGCTGATCGTCGCGGCGATGACCGAGGCGGAGAAGCTGGCGCTGCTCGAGGGCGACACCACGCTTGACGCCAACGGCACCGGGGTGAATCCGTGCGTCGGCCATGTCAGCGGCATCCCGCGGCTGGGCCTCCCCGCCCTGTGCATGGGCGACGGCCCCGCCGGAGTGGGCAACGGCATGACGCAGGTCACGCAATTTCCGGCGCCGATCATGGGGGCGGCGACGTGGAACGCGGCGCTGATGGAGCGGTACGGCGCGGCGCTCGGTACGGAACATGCCGCCAAGGGGCGCAACGTCGTGCTCGCGCCGACGATCAACATCATCCGCACGCCGCTGTGGGGCCGCGCCGCCGAGACGCTGAGCGAGGACCCCTATCTCACCGCGGCGCTGGGCACGGCGATCACGCGCGGCATCCAGGCGCGGGGGGTGATCGCGACGCCGAAGCATCTCGCCGCCAACAACCAGGAATGGCTCCGCCTGGGCGATGCGCCGGGCTATGAGGCGATCGACGCGCGCGTCTCCGCCCGCGCCTTGCACGAGATCTATCTGCCGGTGTTCGAGGCGGTGGTGACGCGCGCCGGAGCGGGCTCGATCATGTGCGCCTACAATCGCGTGAACGGCCATTACGCGTGCGAGAACAAGGATCTGCTGGGGACGCTCCGCGGCTGGGGGTTCGACGGCTTCGTCGTCGCCGACTGGTATTTCGCGCATCGCAGCACGGTCGCCGCGGTCAAAGCGGGGCTCGACATCTCGATGCCGGGCGGCGCCAGCCCGTTCGGCTTCGCCGACTTCTACGGCGCGCCGTTGCGCGCGGCGCTGGCGCGCGGCGCGGTCTCGCGCGGCGACATCGACGCGATGGTCACCCGGATCGTCACGCCGATGTTCAGGCTCGGCCTCGTGGACCGGCCGGTCCGCGGCAGCAGCGCCGCGGACGCGCGCGCGCCGGCGCATCTCACGCTCTCGGAGGAGATCGCCGAGCAGGGCAGCGTGCTGCTGCGCAACGAGGGCGGCGTGCTGCCGCTGGCGCGCACCGTGCGCTCGATCGCGGTGATCGGCGACGACGCCGGCGCCAACGTCCAGACCACCGAGCGCTACGGCGGGTTCGTCAAGAACGACGCGGTCCACCCGCGCGCGCCGCTCGATTCTATCCGCGCCGCGCTGCCCGCCGGCACGCGGGTGCGCTACGCCCGCGGGACGCTCGGCATCGGGGCGCTGCCCGCCGTCCCGGCGGAGGCGTTCCGCGGGCTCACCGCGCGCTACTTCGCCGGCGCCACCCCGCAGGGCACCGCGCTCGTCACGCGCGCCGAGTCGCGCATCGATTATGCCGAGGCGGGGGCGAAGGCGGGGGTGGTCGGACTGCCCACGACCTGGTCGGCGCGCTGGGAGGGGCAGATCGTGCCGCCGCGCACGGGGTCGTACCGCTTCTCGCTCGACGGCGGCGGCGACGCGCGGCTGACGATCGACGGGCGGCGGGTCGCCACCGTGCCCAAGAACAGCTTCCGTCTCGTCACCCACGGCGTGGCCGAGCTGCGCGCGGGTGTCCCGGTCCGCTTCCGGCTCGACTATAGCAACGCGCCGACGCTCTCGCCGACCGAGCTGCGGCTCGGCTGGCAGGTGCCCGACGCCGGCCTGATCGACGCGGCGGTCGCGGCGGCGCGCTCGAGCGACGTCGCCTTGGTGTTCGTCGCCGATCATGTCTCGGAGGGTGCGGACCGTACCGACCTGCGCCTGCCCGGCGACCAGGACGCGCTGATCGCCGCCGTGGCCGCGGCCAACCCGCGCACCGTGGTGGTGCTGCACACGGTCGGACCCGTGCTGATGCCGTGGCGCGACCGCGTGGCGGGCATCGTCGCAGCCTGGTATCCCGGCGAGCAGGCGGCGGACTCGATCGCCGCGCTGCTGACCGGCCGCGCCAACCCGTCGGGCAAGCTGCCGGTGACCTTCCCCGCCGACATGACCAGCGGGCCGACCGACCGGCCCGAGCGTTATCCCGGCGTCGGCACGACGGTGCGCTACGACGAGGACCTGCTGGTCGGCTATCGCTGGTACGACCAGCAGCGCGTCGAGCCGCTGTATCCCTTCGGCTTCGGGCTGTCCTACACGCGCTTCCGCTACGATCGGCTCAGCGTGGCGCCGCGACCGGGCGGCGGCTGGCAGGTGCGTGCGACGGTGCGCAACGTCGGCGCGCGCGCGGGCAGCGAGGTGGCGCAGCTCTACGTCGCGCTGGCGCCCGGGAGCGGCGAGCCGCCCCAGCAGCTCAAGGGCTTCGCGCGAGTTACGCTGGAGCCGGGCGCGGCCGAGACGGTCGACTTCACGCTCACCGAGCGCGACCTGTCGACCTGGGACGAGGCGTCTGGCGGCTGGCGCCTCCATCCGGGCCGCGCCGGGGTGTTCGTCGGCGGCAGCTCACGTGATCACGCGCTCACCGGACAGATCGACGTGGCCGCCCGTTGAGCGCGCGGACCCGGCGCGATCGGGGATGAACGCTCAGGCCGCCGACCAGCTCGCCACCGCCTGTTCCAGCACCGCGAGCGGGACCGGGCCCGACTGCAGCACCAGGTCGTGGAAGCCGCGCACGTCGAAGCGCGCGCCCATCGCGCGGCGCGCGCGCTCGCGCGCGGCGACGATGCGGTTGGCGCCGACCTTGAAGCTGCACGCCTGCCCGGGATACACGCAGTAGCGCGTCACCTCGCGCTCGGTCGCGAGCGGCTGCTCGCCGGCGTGCTCGACCATCCAGGCGACCGCCTGCTCCTTGGTCCAGCGCTTGTAGTGGATCCCGGTGTCGACGACGATGCGCGCGGCGCGGAACAGCTCGGACTGGAGGTAGCCGATCCGGCCGAACGGGTCGGCCTCGAAGATGCCGAGCTCGTCGGCCACCTGCTGCGCGTAGAGCGCCCAACCCTCTGTGTAGGCGGAGAAGCGCACCATGCGGCGGAACAGCGGCAACGCCGGGCTGTGCGCCAGCACGCTGTACTGGAAGTGATGGCCCGGCACGCCCTCGTGATGCGCGAGCGTCGGCAGCCGCCATGTCGTATGCTCGGCGGGGGTCTTGAGGTTGAGCGAAAAGACGCCGGGCTCGCCCTTGCTCCCCTCGCTGTAGAAGGCGCCCGGCGCGCCGCCTTCGATCGCGACCGGGATGCGGCGGACCACGATCGGGTCGACCGCGACGTTGCCGAAGGCGCGCGGCAGTCGCTCGATCACCCGGCGCAGCGCGGTGTCGGCGATCGCGAGCAGCCGCGCGCGGCCGGCGTCGTCGTCGGAGACGCGGAAGCGCGCATCGGCGTTGAGCGCGGCGATCCGCTCGCCCACGCTGCCGCGACTGAGGCCTTGCGTGCGCAGGCTGGCGTCGATCTCCGCCGCCAGCGCAGCGCATTGCGCGAGCCCGGTCTCGTGCAGCTCGGCCGGGGTGAGCGCGGCGGTGGTGTTGGCGCGGCACGCGGCGGCATAATAGGCCTCGCCGTCCGGCAGGCGCCATACGCCAGCGGTATCGACCGCGCGCGGCGCCAGCGTCGCCAGCGCGGCGGCCTGACGGTCGAGCGCCGGGGCGATCGATGTGCGGAACACCGCCAGCGCGGCGTCGTCGCGGTCGCCCAGCCCCTTGGCGCGGATCCGCGCGAGCGCCGGCGCGAGCAGCGCGGACTCGAGCGGCGCGCCGTCACGCAGTGCACCGATCTGTGCCACCGTCTTGGCGATGACGAAGCCCGGCGGCACCACCCCGATCGCGGCGTCATGGCGGATCCGATCGGTCTCCTGGTCGAGCGCGGCCGGCAGCGCCGCGAGCCGCGCGCGCCAGGCGTCGACGTCGGCGGCGTCATCGATCGGGTGCCGGCTCCCGATGAAGTCGGGCAGCCAATAATAGGCGCCGTTCATCTGGCTGACGACATAGGGGCTCGGGCGCAGGTTGCCGTCGACATAGCCGTAGCGCCCCAGCAGGTCGTCGAGCGTGTCGTAGACGAAGCGCGCGACGTCGTGGTCGAGCGCCGATCGCGGCGACAGGCGCGCGCGGTCGATCCCGGCGAGCTGCGCGCGCGCGACGCGGATCGCGGCGCGGTCAAGGGCGCGCGCCGCCAGCGACCGGTCGTCGAGCCGGCCGCGCAGCGCGGCGTGCGCGCCGGTGTCGAAGTCGTTGGCGGTCGCCTCCTCGGGCGAGCGCGCCAGATAGGCCTCGCTGTGGCGCTGGAGCAGTTCGGCGAGCGCGGCGTCGTCGGCGCCCGTCGCCGCTTCCGCCGGCAGCGCGGCGGTGAGCAAGCCAACCGCCGAGCTGACCAGGAACTGTCGCCGGTCGATCATGCTCTCTCCCTCAATCGTCGATCGTCCGGCGGCGCGGCCGATGCCGTCAGAACTTGTAGCCCAGCGTTCCGCCGATCACGCGATAGGACGGCTCGACCTGCACGCCGCTGTAGAAGGCTTTCTCGTAGGCATTGGCGAAATAGCGCGCCTCGAACAGATTCTCGACGAACACCGTGGCGCGCAGGTGGTCGTTCTCGAGCCCGGCGCGCAGGTTGACGTTGTGATAGCCGGGCGAGACGAACGGATAGACGGTATAGCGATAGGCGAGCGGCGTCGACAGCATCTCCGAGCGGTAGCTCCACTCGGCGCGCGCGAAGCCGTCGATCCGGTCGGTGATCGGCCGCTTGTATTGCGCCTGCGCGCCGAGCGTGAACTTGGGCGCGTTCACGAGCGGGCGACCGGTGATGTCGATCACCACGCCGTCGATCAGCGCGTTGCGATAGTCCTTGAACTTGGACTCGTTGTACCCGGCGTTGCCGCTCAGCTTGATCGCGTCGCTGACGCGCAGGTCGAAGCTGCCCTCGACGCCGTAGCTGTCCGCCGCGGCGGCGTTGGCGATGCCGCTGACGCCGCGCAACAGGCCGGTGACCGGATCGATATATTGGAAGCGGATCGTCTGCTGCACGTCGTTCCACTTCATGTAGAAGCCGGTGACGTCCACCCGCAGGCGGCGGTCGAACAGGTCGAACTTGGACCCGAGCTCGTAATTCCACAGCGTCTCGGGCTGGAAATCATTGGCGAGGTTGACGTTGTTGCTGGTCTGCGTGCCACCCGACTTGAACCCGCGCGACGCCGTGGCGAACAGCAGCAGGTCGCGCTGGAGCTTGTAGCTCAGCGTCAGCTTGGGCGAAATGTCCTCGAATGCGGCCGAGCGGTTGTTCACCGCGGTGACGATGTCGTTGGAGCGGTTCTCGGCGTAGTTGCGCGTCTTCTCGAACGAGTAGCGGCCTCCCACCGTGGCCGAGAAGCGCTCGGTGAGATTGAAGGTGCCCTGCGCGAAGATCGCCATATATTTGGTCGCGCTGTCGGAGACCAGCCCGGTGACGGCGAGGCCTTCGCAGTTATTGGTGCGTGCGGCGGGGCACAGCGGGCTGTCCGCGCCGTGGAAGGTCTGCTGGCCGGTCACGCCGGTGTCGCGCCCGACCGAGGCGCCCAGGCTCCAGTCGAGGAAGTTGGTGCCGTTGGACTGGAGGCGGAGCTCGCCGCTGGTCGACTTGCGGGTGAGCTTCAGATTCTCGTAGAAGTAATCGCGGCTGCCGCCGTCGACATCGCCGTAGTTGAACACGTCCGACTTGAGATGGCCGACGACCGCGGTGATCGAGGCGAGGCCGACGTCCCATACCGCGCGCGTGCTGTAATATTGATATCTGCTGCCGACCCGCTGCGGCCGGTTGAAGTTCACGCGATCGGTGTTGTCGGGGAAGAAGCCGACGCCGTCGGGATTGCCGATCGGGCCCGCGGTGCGGCCGTAATAGACCGACGCCCAGGTCGCCGTGACGAAGCCGGTGGGCACGCCGTTGCGCATGCCGGTGGCCTCGTCGGAGTAGCTATAAGCGAAGTCCCAGGTGAGCCCGTCCAGCGGCGTGAGCCGGGCCTGGATCCGGCCGGTGTAGAACTTGCTGTCGTTGCCTCCGCCGATCGGATTGATGTTCTTGATGTAACCGTCCGACTTCTCATACTGGCCGGAGGCGCGCAGCGCGAGCACGCCGTCGGTCACCGGCACGTTCAGCACGCCCTGCGCGCGCTTGGTATCGAAGCTGCTGTAACCCAGCTCGATCTCACCTTCGAAGTTGTTGACCGGCTTCTTGGTGATGATGTTGATCGCGCCGCCCACCGAGTTGCGACCGAAGTACGTGCCCTGCGGGCCGCGCAGCACCTCGATCCGCTCGAGGTCGACGATCTGCGGGTTGCTGGTAGCGGCGGCGACGTTGAATTCGTCGATGTAGAAGGCATAGCTGCCCTGGCGCACGTCGGCATACGGGTTGAGCTGGTTGGAGATGCCGCGGATCGACAGGTCCTTGCGGTCGCGCGAGCCGTTGGACTGGAAGCTGACGTTGGGGGTGAGCGCGAAATAGTCCTCGACGCTCTGCACGTTCTGATCGCGCAGCGTCTGCGCGGTGATGGCGGTGATCGCGATCGGCACGTCCTGGATCGACTCGGCGCGGCGCTGCGCGGTGACGACGATGTCGCCGCCCGGCGTCTCGCCGCTCGCTTCACTCACCGTCGCGTCCTGCGGCGTCGCCTGCTGCGCCGTCGCGGGTGCCGCGAGCGCGGCGAGGAGGGTCGCCACGGCGGCGCCGTGGCGAAGCTGCGGTGCGCCGCGGCGGGTGCCGTGCGTACGATTGTTCATGCCATGCCCCTTCGATCGCCGGCGCGCGCGATCGCGCGCCGGCATGTCTGTCCACGTTCCCCTGACGTCCGCCCGCCGTGTCGGCGGTGCGCGGCCTTAGCGGCTCACTTGGTCCAGCAGGCCGGATCGGGCGGCCCCTTGGCGAGGTCGACCGGCGCGCGGACCAAGGTGATCGACGCGATCTTGCCGCCGCGCAGCTCGGCGTGGCCGGCCGCGAGCACGCAGCCCAGCTTGCCGTCGCGGCGCGAGCGGATCACGTGATAGGTGTAGAGGCGGTCACCTTGCTGGAACGCCGCCTTGAACGGCACCACGATCTCGACGTCGCCGCCGCCGGCCTGGATCTTCTGGAAATGCGTCGCCCACTGATCCACGCCGCGGATCACGGTTCGCCCCTCGAGCGTCAAGGTCGCGTCCGGCGTGAAATAGCGCGAGAAGTTCTCGGCCGTGAAAGCCCCTGGCGTCTTGAATGCCTGGTCCCACCAGATAAACATCCGCGATAGCGCGTCGGTCGGCTGCTGCGCGACGACCGGTGTTGCCAAGATCATGGCCGCCGCCATCGTCGCGATCATGCGCTGTCTCATTCTCGCTATCTCCCCTTGACCGCCGCGCTACCTTGCCCCTGTCGCAACGGCTTCGTGGCGGAGTGTCGGTGAGTTGCCTTGTTGTTACAATGCCTCCGCAAGGTAGTGATCGTTGCTTTGGACGCAACGACCGGCGGTGTCAGTGCGTGACGCGGGCCGGATCGCCGTCGTCGCGAACGATCGCGCCGCCCTTCATCACGAACGCGATGCGGCGAAGCGCGGCGATGTCGGCGGTCGGGTCCGCGGGCAGCGCGACGATGTCGGCATACTGACCCGCGGCAATCTGGCCGACACTCGCCTCGCGGCCGAGCATCGTCGCGGCGCGGATCGTCGCGGACTGAAGTGCCTGGAGCGGCGTCATCCCCGCCTTCACGTACAGTTCGGCCTCGGCGACCGTGGCGTTGGTCCCGGCGTTGGGCTCGAACGGGAATTGGTCGGTGCCGAGCGCAATGTTGACGCCGAGCCGGATCGCCTTCTGCAGCATCGCCCAGTGATCCCTGCCGGTGGAGGCGACGCGTTCGAGGTACCAGTCGGGCGAGCCGATCTTGCGGTAGAACTCATAGGCACCGGGCTGGCTCACTACCATCGTCGGCACCAGCCACACGCCCTTGGCCTTCATGTCGGCGAGCACCGCGTCGTCGAGGTGGTAGCCGTGCTCGAAGCCGTCGATGCCGAACCGCAGCGCCTGGCGCGCGGCCTCGGCCGAGCCGTTGTGCGCGGTGACCTTGACGCCGTTGCGATGCGCCACCTCGATCAGCGTCGACAGCTCGTCGTCGGTCATCGGCGCCGCGGAGATGCTGCCATGCGTATCGGAGATGCCGCCCGAAATCGCGATCTTGATCCAGGTCGCGCCCAGCTTGATCTGCTGGCGTACCGCGTGCGAGAGCGCGGCGGGCCCGTCCGCCTCGAGCGAGCCGTGACCGCCCGTGGTCACGATCACCTCGCCCGCGGTCTCGATCCGCGGGCCGGGCACCTCGCCGCGGTCGATCGCGCGCTTGAGCGCGAAGTCGGTGCCATGGTCCTCGCCGGTGAGTCGCACGGTGGTGACGCCGGCGAGCAAGGTGCGGCGCGCATTGTCCGCCATGCGCAGCACCTCCTCGGGGTCGGTCTCGTTGAGCAGCGCGTTGCCCTGCGCGCCGGGCAGCTTGAGCCCGAGGTGGACGTGCATGTTCATCAGCCCGGGGATCAGCCACTGGCCTCGCATCGGCACGACCGTGGCACCCGCGGGCACCGCTATCGCGTTCGAGGGGCCGACCTGCACGATCCGCTCGCCCTGAACCAACACCGTGGCGTCGGCGATCTTGGTGCCCTTGGCGACGTCGACCACGGTGCCGCCGACCAGCGCCACCACCGGCACGGCCGGCGCCGCGGGGGCCTGCGCGAGCGCGGGGACGGCGGCACAGGCCGCGAGCAGCAGCGCGACGAACGATCGCTTCATGGTAGACCCCCCTGATTGCCCCGGGGCGTCTCGGCCCCCTGCCGCAGCATGGGCGATCACCGCACGCCCACAAGCGTGTTCGCGCGAGTAAGTCGTTGCGTCAGGCGCAACATCCCGCGCCATCGGACGAGCGCGGCGCGATCAGGCGAACGCGGAAATGGGGGAAATCCTGGCCTGAAGGCTCCTTCGCTGGTGCGGCGAACGCCTTCCGCCCGCGCCGGCGGGTCTCTTGGCAAGGTCGCGTTCGTTGCGCAGACTGCGCGCGAACGGGGGCGATATGAGCGACGACACAGCATCGGATCTCTCGCGCCGCGCGGCGCTTCGGCTGCTCGGCACGACGATGCTGGCCGCGGCGACGCCGCTGCGCGCCGCCGACAGCGACGCGTCGCAACGGCTGCGCGCGCTGCTCGACGACAGCGCCGCGGCCGACGCGCGGCTCGACCCGCTGGCGGCGGCCCGCAAGGGCGCGGCGGCGGGCGGGCCGGTCTTCGTCGACCCGCTCGGCGACGCTTATGCGACCACGCTGCGCGCCAACAAGGGCGCGGAACTGGCCCGGCTCGGCGCGATCGATCGCGCCGCGCTGCCGCCGGTCGACCGGATCGCCTATGACGTGTTCGCCTATCGGCTGCGCCAGACGCTCGCCTATATCGCCGACGGATCGTTCAAGGTCGCGCAGCTCACGCCGCTGAACCCGTCGTTCGGGTTGCAGGTGGAGTTCCCCGACTTCGTCGCCGGCCCGAGTGCGCCGTTCGCGACGCTGGCCGACTATGAGGACGGACTGCGACGGCTCGATGGCTTCGCCGGTCATCTCGACCAGAATGTCGTGCGGCTACGTGAGGGCGTGGCGCAGGGCTATGTGCAGCCGCGCATCATCGTCGAGAACATCCTGCGCCAGGTCGACGCGCTGCTCGCCATCCCGGTCGACGACAGCCCCTTCTTCAAGGCGATCGGGCGCATGCCCGCGAGCGTCGCGCCGGCCGACCGGGCGCGGCTGACGCTCGCGTACCGTGCCGCCATCGCGGGCAAGGTCTATCCGGCCTACGCGCGCTGGCAGCGTTACCTGCGCGAGACCTATCTGCCGCGCGCCGCCGCGGCGCCGGGCCGCTGGGCGCTCAAGGGCGGCGACGCGCTCTACGCCGCGGAGCTCGCCCGCCATACCACCACGGCGCGCTCGGCGGACGACATCCACCGGCTGGGGCTCAGCGAGGTCGCGCGGATCCGCGGCGAGATGGAACAGGTGCGGGTCACGATCGGCTTCAGCGGCGACCTGCACGCGCTGTTCGAGCACGTGCGGACCGACAAGCGCTATTATTACACCCGGCCCGAGCAGCTGCTCGCGTGCTTCGCCGCCATAGAGGCCCAGATCTGGACCGCGATCCCGCGGCTCTTCCACGATCGGCCCGAAGCGCCGTTCGCGGTGCGCCCGCTGCCCGCGCTCGGCGAGCAGCGCGGCACCGGCTATTACCGCCCGGGCGAGCCCGACGGGGTGTCGCCCGGCATCCTCTATTTCAACATGGCGATGCTGAGCACGCGCCCGATCCCGACGCTGGAGACGCTGACGCTGCACGAGGGCATACCCGGCCACCATTTCCAGCTGACGCTCGCGCGCGAGAATCCGGCGCTGCCGCCGCTGCTTCGCTTCGGCGAGGCGACCGCCTATACCGAGGGCTGGGGCCTGTATGCCGAGTCGCTCGGCCGCGAGCTCGGGATGTTCACCGACCCGATGCAATGGTTCGGCCATCTCGACATGGAGATGCTGCGCGCGGTGCGGCTGGTGGTCGATACCGGCCTGCACGCGCAGCGCTGGGAGCGGCAGCGCGCGATCGATTATATGCTCGCCAACACCTCGATGGCGGCCAAGGACGTGGCGGTCGAGATCGATCGCTACATTGCCTACCCGGGCCAGGCCTGCGCGTACAAGATCGGCGAGCTCAAGTTCCGCGAGCTGCGCGAGCGCGCCGCCGCGGCGCGTGGCGCCAGCTTCGACGTGCGCGACTATCATCGCGCGGTGCTCGACACCGGCGCGTTGCCGATGGACGTGCTCGACGCCAAGATCAGCGCGTGGATCGCCGCGGCTTGAGCGACCCGCACCGCACGACGCCACGCTGGAACAGGACGATCCGATGCCCGAAGCCTTCCTCTGCGACGCGGTGCGCACCCCGATCGGCAGGCTCAACGGCGCGCTCGCGGGCGTGCGCGCGGACGATCTCGCCGCGGTGCCGCTGCGTGCGCTGGTCGAGCGCAACCCGGCGGTCGACTGGGCGAGCGTGGACGATGTCCTGCTCGGCTGCGCCAACCAGGCCGGCGAGGACAATCGCAACGTCGCGCGCATGGCGGTGCTGCTCGCTGGCCTGCCCGAGACCGTGCCGGGAGTGACCGTCAACCGGCTGTGCGGCTCGGGGCTCAACGCGCTCGGCATGGCGGCGCAGGCGATCCGCTGCGGCGACGCCGCGCTGGTGGTCGCGGGCGGGGTCGAGAGCATGACGCGCGCGCCGTACGTCATGGGCAAGGCCGCGGGAGCGTTCGACCGGGCGCAGCAGCTCGAGGACACCACGCTCGGCTGGCGCCTCGTCAACCCGGCGATGCGCGCGGCGTACGGCGTCGACACGATGCCGCAGACCGCCGAGCACGTCGCCGAGCGATGGGGCGTCTCACGCGCCGAGCAGGACGCCTTCGCGCTCGCCAGCCAGGAGAAAGCCGCGGCGGCGATCGCCAGCGGGAGGCTCGCGGCCGAGATCGTCCCGGTCACCGTGGCGCGGCGCGGCGCCGAACCGGTCGTCGTCGCGGTCGACGAGCACCCACGCGCGACCAGCCTCGTAGCGCTCGCGCGGCTCACCCCGGTGGTCCGCGCCGATGGCACCGTGACCGCCGGCAACGCCTCGGGGCTCAACGACGGCGCCGCGGCGATGCTGGTGGCGAGCGAGGCCGCGGCGGCGCGGCAAGGGCTGAGGCCGCGCGCGCGCGTGCTGGCGCTGGCGCTCTCGGGCATCGCGCCGCGGATCATGGGGGCGGGGCCGATCGAGGCGGCGCGCAAGCTGTGCCGGCTCACCGGCGTAGGGCTCGACCGGCTCGACGTGATCGAGCTCAACGAAGCCTTCGCCGCACAGGCGATCGCGACGCTGCGCGACCTCGGCATCGCGCCCGACGACCCACGCGTCAACCGCAACGGTGGTGCGATCGCGCTGGGCCATCCGCTCGGCATGTCCGGCGCGCGGCTGGCGCTGACCGCGGCGGAGGAGCTGCACCGCATCGGCGGCCGCTACGCCATGGCGTTCATGTGCATCGGCGTCGGCCAGGGCATCGCGCTGATGCTCGAGCGGGTCTGACCCTCGCGAAAGCCGGTCGCGCTGAACATGGACGCGCCTGGGCCGCAGGATCGCGCCTGCGGCCGATCTATGGTCAGGCGTAGCGAAGCACGGTCTTGCGGCGCAACGCATAGCCAATGACGCCGAAGCCGAGGATCATCATCATCCAAGTGGAAGGTTCAGGAACGGCGCGCTCGACAGAGAAGGTGAGACCGCGATTTTCCGGCACGACGAATTGAACGACCTTGCCGTTCTTTTGAAACCCGGCAACGCCTGACCAGGCAAGGGTCAGCGGGGTTTCAGAAAGTGGCGAGATATAGTTGTAGCCAATCAGCGCCGGGCTTGTCGCATTTACGCCGTTATCATACGTCTGATCGAAGGCGAGATAGAAGCCGTCAGCTCCGGTGCGAAACTCGACCTTGTTCGTAACTTCATATAAGCCGGTAGACAGGCCTATCGCGGCAGTGCGGATCGGGAGAACATAAGGATTGGGCCTCAGATCAGAAGACTCGCCCGTCAGGTAGATTGAGATTGGCGTCTCGAAGAGGCGCTGACCGGGATCGATCTGAGCTAAACCGCTTAGGTTGATGGTGTAATTGAAAACCTCAGCGCTACTTGTGGTGGCCGCGAGCGACAAGCCGCCTGCCAGCGAAGTCGCAAAAAGCTTTCTCATCCGTAACCCCTCGATCGTCGTGCGTCGGCACATCCCACAGAAGTAATGATCTGTTCACCAGACGTTAAGCCGAAACTTGCCGATATTGGGCGTTCAGCCTTTAGAGTTACCCTGGATAAGCCGTGGGCGCTGGCCTCCGCTCCACGACGCCAGCGGCGCCGGTGGCGTCGTGGAGCGAGCGAAGGATGTTGCTCGAGAGAAGAGCGACATGCTCACTCATGATCGTCGCCACGAAGCTCGGCGAGGCGACAGTCGGCGCGCCGCGAACGCCGGGAGCAACGAACGACCGACGTTGGAAGATCGGCAGGCTAAAGGAAACGATCGCTCCCGGGTCCAAGTCGATCGGTCGTGCTTACTCGTTGCTGTGCAGCCCGGTGACGAACGCCGCGACATTGTCCCCCAGTGCGTCGGTGGCATAGCCGCCCTCCATCACCGTCACGATCGTCAGCCCGGTCGCCGCGAGCCGAGCGGCCAGCGCGGCGAAGTCGTGGCGCGCGAAGGTGAAGTGCGAGATCGGGTCGCCGGCGTAGAGATCCGCGCCCAGCGACAGCACGAGCAGTCGCGTGCCATAGCGCGTGATCGCGTCCAGCGCGCGTTCCAGCGCGGGTTCGTAGCTCGCCCAGCCCGTGCCGCGCGGCAGCGGCAGGTTGAGCGTCGCGCCGCGTCCCGCGCCCGTGCCGGTCTCGTCGGCATGGCCCCAGTAGAAGGGATAGTCGGTCGCCGGATCGGCGTGGATCGAGACGAACAGCATCCCGCCATCGGCGTAGAAGATGTCCTGCGTGCCGTTGCCATGGTGATAGTCGACGTCGAGGATCGCGACCGGACCGAGCCCGCGGCGCCGCGCCTCCGCCGCCACGATCGCGGCGTTGTTGAGGTAGCAATAGCCGCCGAGATAGTCGCGCCCGGCGTGGTGA
Source organism: Sphingomonas yunnanensis (assembly GCF_019898765.1). GTDB lineage: Bacteria > Pseudomonadota > Alphaproteobacteria > Sphingomonadales > Sphingomonadaceae > Sphingomonas > Sphingomonas yunnanensis. Next base: position 459,288 of record NZ_JAIOKB010000003.1, read on the forward strand.
CCGGGCGGACGGCACAGCGCGAACGCTCGCCGCGTCGCCCCCGCGGCAACCTCGTCAAGCGCGGTCAGCGCGGTCTGCGCCGACCAATAGGCCGCCTCCCACGTGCCCGCCGCGATCGGCGTGCCCGCGTCGTAGCTGTAGCGCCCGAGCCGCGCGTCGATCCGCGTGAGGTCGAGCGCGCGCCGCCCGACCACCGGCCAGGTATAGCCGATCGCGTCGCCCTGCCGCCCTGCGGCGGTCCAGTCGTCATGCGCGACGCGGAGGAAGGCGAGATAGTCGGGGTCGTGCACCGCCGCGAGCGGCGCCATGCCGAGGTCGCGCGCCGGGGTCGTGGCGCCGAGCGCCGCCACGATCGACTCCGCGCGCGCGGGGCATTCGTTGTAGTCGACCCAGTCGCCGTTGTGCAGCTCGCGCGCGGGGGCGTGCGCCAGCTGGCGCCGGTCGAACACGATCGTCACGCGAAGCTCCCGTCGACGCAGCCCTGCGCGAAGGCGTAGAGCCGCGCCATCTTGTGGTTGATCGAATCGCGCCCGGCGCTGCCCTGATGGCCGGCGGCGAGGTCGGTGAGCAGCAGCGCGGGCGCGCGCGCGGTCGAGGCGGCCCGGACCGCCGCGACCAGCTTGGCGGGCTCCCAATAACCGACGCGATCGTCCTTGAGCCCGGCGGTGGTGAACAGCGGCGGGTAGGCTGCCGGCCGCACGTTCTCGTAGGGCGAGATGCTCAGCATATAATCATAGTCGGCCACGCTCGACAGCGGGTCGCCCCAGTCGGGGCGGAACAGCGGCACCAAGGGGTGGTCGGCGTCGCTCATCGTGTTGAGCATGTCGACGAAGGGCACGGTCGCGATCACCCCGGCCCAGAGCGTCGGCGCCAGGTTCATCGCGCCGCCCACCAGCAGCCCGCCCGCGGACAGGCCGTAGGACACGATGCGGTCGCGCGCGGCATGGCCGGTCGCGGCGAGATGCTGCGCGCAGGCGATGAAGTCGGTGAAGCTGTTGCGCTTGTGGTGGCGCCGCCCGTCGAGGAACCAGCGCCGGCCCTTCTCCGCGCCGCCGCGCACGTGCGCGATCGCGTAGTTCCAGCCCTGCTCGACCAGGACGGTCGGCGCGACGTCGAACAGCGCCTCGCTCGACACGCCATAGGCGCCGTAGCCGTAGAGCAGCAGCGGGGCGCGCCCGTCCGCGCGCGCGCCGCGGCGCGTCAGCAGCGTGATCGGGACGCGCTCGCCGTCGGGGGCGGTGGCGTAGAGCCGGCGCACGGTGAAGCGCGCGGGGTCGTAGCCGGCGAGCCGCTGCGTCGCGACCGTCGTCACGCGCGCGCTCGCGAGGTCGACCGCGACCCAGCGCGGCGGTGCGGCGGGGGTCTCGATCGAGGCGCGGCAGGTCGGCGCGGCATAATCCTGCTCGGCCGGCACGGTCAGCGCATAAGCGTCGCCGGCGAAGGCGACCTCGCGCGCGGCGCCGCCGGGAGCGAGCAGCATCAGCCGAGGCAACGTGTCGCGGCGCTCGACCCAGGCCAGCGCGCGACGGAACGGCACCAGCTGCAGGATCTGCGTGCCGGCGCGATGCGGCACCAGCGTGCCGGTCTCGGCGAAGCTGCGACGGTCGAGCCGGGCGACGCGGCCGTCGATCGTCTGCTCGTCCTCGATCAAGGCGACCAATGCGCCGTCCCACTCGTCGATCGCGTAGCGGCGCCCGGGCGCGCGCGGGCGGACCAGCGCGGGGGCGCGCTCCTCGGCGTCGGCGGCGACGAGCCGCACCTCGCTCGTGTCCGGGCCCGAGAGCGTGATCGCGACGAAACCGTCCGCCGCGGTGCGCGCGATCGCCATGAAGATCGCGGGGTCGTGCTCCTCATAGACCAACACGCGCTCGCCGCCGGTCGCCGGCGTGCGATACACCCGCGTCGGCCGGTTGCGTGCATCGCGCCAGATCCAGAACAGCCATCGCGACGACGGCGAGAACACCAGTCCGCCATAGCCATAGGCGTCGGTGTCGACGACGACGCGCACCGCGCCGCTGGCGAGATCGCGCACGCACAGCCGATGCCGGTCGTTGCCGCCGACGTCCTCGGCCCAGGCGTAGAGGCGCCCGTCCGGGCTGACCTGCTGCCCGGTGGTGCGATAATAGGCCTCGCCGCGCGCGCGCTCATTCTCGTCGAGCAACAGCTCGATCGCTCCGGTGCCGGCGCGGCGGCGGGTGTAGCGCGGGTGCGCGCCCGCGCTCGCGTCGACGCTATAGGTCCAGCCGCCGCGCGTGACGTCGGGTTCGCCGCCGCCCAGCGGCGCGCGCGCGTCGAGCGCGGCGACGAAGCGGCGCTCCGTGGCCGCGACGCGGTCGAGCATCGCGCCGGCATAGGCGTTCTCGGCGAGCAGATGGTCGCGGATCGCGGGCGGCATCGTCGCGATGTCGCGCTGCCCGTGGGGCGGGACGTATTTGAGCCAGGCGTAAGGATCCTCGCGCGTCCGCCCGAGCTGGTGGCGCAGCAGCGGCACGCGCAGCGTCACGGGCGGCATCGGCAGAGCGGCGCCCGCAGCGCGCGCCGGACCCTCGCTCGCGGCGAGCAGTGCCGTCGCACCGGCGCCGACGAGGAAGCGCCGCCGCGCGCGATCGGTCGGAGAAGAGGGCATGACGGTCAAGGATCCTCGCGCGCTGCGTCGGCGCCGACGCTAGGGCCAGGCCGGCGCGTGCCGCAATCGCGCGTGAAGGAATGGCCCGATCGCGACGGCGATCGGCCCTGTCCGCGCGGCCACGCCGCAAGAAACAGCGTCAACTACGATCTCCGACGGCATTGTTGAAAAGAATGGGGGCGGCGATGCGCACGATCGTTTCACAACTCGCGGGGGCGAGCATCCTGGCAGCGGCAGCGGTGACGCTTGCGAGCACCACCGCGGCGGCGCAGACCGCATCCACCGCGACCGACGCGACCGCGGACGGGAGCAGCGAGCGCGAGATCGTGGTCACCGCCACCAAGCGCGACGAGGCCGCGAGCGACGTCGCCGGATCGGTCTCCGCGGTGACGCAGGAAAACCTGCAGCGGCTCAACGCGCAGAGCCTATCGGACTATATCACGCGCGTGCCGGGCGTGGTCTTCAACGACTATCAGCCCGGGGTCTCCGAGGTGGTGATCCGCGGCGTAGCCTCGACCACCTATCACGAGGCCAACCAGGCGACGACGGGCTATTACATCAACCAGATCCCGCTGGTGGAGCCGGGCTTCCCGCTCGTCATCCCCGACGTGGACGCGTTCGACGTCAAGCAGGTGGAGGTGCTGCGCGGTCCGCAGGGCACGCTGTTCGGCTCCTCGTCGCTGGGCGGCGCGGTCAATTACGTCGTCAACGAGGCCGATCCCGCCCGGCTCGACGCCGGGGCGGAGGGCATCGTCTCGAGCACGCGGCGCGCGGGCGAGGCGAGCTACGCCGCCAAGGCGATGGTGAACGTGCCGCTGGTCGACGACAAGCTGGCGGTGCGGCTGGTGGCGTTGCAGCGCTACGACGCGGGCTATCTCGACAACATCGGCACCGGCGAGAAGGGCAGCAACGACCTGCGCGTGCGCGGCCTGCGCGGCTCGGTGGTGTGGCAGCCGGGCGCGACGACCAAGCTCGCCGCGCTGGCGATGTACCAGGAATATGACCTCGACGATCAGACCTACGTGCTGTTCGGCGACAACCCCAAGACGTTCGAGCGGAACACCAACGTCGACGAATATCAGGACACCGAGATCCAGCTGTACAGCCTGCGGCTCGACCAGGAGCTCGGCTTTGCCAACTTCACCGCGATCGGCAGCTACACGCAGAAGAAGGCCGATCTGGCGTTCGACGATTCGATCTTCCTCGGCATCGACGCGCGGACCGGCACGCCGCAGCTCTCCAGCTCGATCGGCAAGTCCACCACGTACTACGGCGAGATGCGGCTGGCCTCGAGCGGCACCGGGCCGTTCACCTGGCTGATCGGCGCCAATTACACCAGGCTGCGGTCCGACTCGACCGACGGCGCGCGGCTCGACGGCATCGCCGACTATATCGACGCCAACCCCGGCGACTTCGACGGCCAGCCCAGCAGCGTGATCGCGCCGGGCGACCTGCTGCGGCGCACCGTCAGCACCAACCGCGTGCGCGAGATCGCCGCCTTCGGCGAGCTGGCCTACACCTTCTTCGACCAGGTGACGCTGACGCTCGGCGGCCGCGTCTTCCAGTATGAATCACGGCCGCGGTTGCAGTTCCTGCCCAACGCCGCGCTGATCGCGCCGTTCGACTATCAGCCCGGCTCGCAGAAACAGTCGGGCTTCGTCCCCAAGGTGTCGCTCGCCTACAAGCCGAGCGACCGCTTCACGCTCTACGGCCTCTACTCCGAGGGTTTCCGCATCGGCGGCGTCAACGTCTACAGCGCGGCGTCGGGCACGCCGCTGACGTTCGGCAGCGACAGCACGCAGAATTACGAGGTCGGCGCCAAGTTCGAGCTGGTGCCAGGCGCGATGTCGTTCGACATCGCCGCGTTCCACATAAAGTGGAACGACATCCAATCGCGGCTGTTCACGCCCGTCACCTTCGACGCCTATACCGTCAACGGCGGCGGAGCGAAGATCGACGGTGTCGAGCTGTCGCTGGTCTTCCGCCCGACATCCAATCTGACCTACAGCGCCAACGTCACCTACAATGACGCGCGGCTCTCCGGCCTGCTGCCCGACAGCAACGCGGCAGGAGGCGGATACGCCGCGGGCACGCAGCTGCCCGGCGCCTCCGATTGGATCATCGCCAACCAGCTCGACTGGGAGCTGCGCGGCTCGCCGCTGCGGCCGCGCATCGGCATCGCGCACCGCTATCTGTCGGCGGCACCGGTTGCGTTCGGCGCGACGCTGCAGAAGGGCGACTACAGCCTGGTCGATCTCAACGCGGCGATCCGGCTCGGCGACGGCATCGACGCCGGGGTGTTCGCCAAGAATCTCTTCGACACCTACGGCATCCTCAACGCGCCCTTCTCCTTCGCCGGCAGCGTGACGCGGCCGCGCACGGTGGGCGCCAACCTGCGCTTCGCGCTGCGGTGAGGGGCGGGGCGGCGGCCGTCGTCGCGGGGCCGTCCCGCGGGCTTGTCGCGCAGCGGTGCGCGTGGCAGCTTTACGACGATGGACCAGCCAGCATCGTGACCGGGCCGGATGCCCGTGCAGCACCACCGGTGCGCGGGCTCACCGACGAATATGGCGCGGGCTTCGTCGACCCGATGCACGCGCACGACTGGATCCAGGTGCTGTACGCCTGCTCGGGCGTGATGTCGGTGGAGACGCCGTCGACCAGCTTCGTCGTGCCGCCGCAGCGCGCTCTGTGGCTGCCGGCGGGGCAGCGTCACGAGGTGTCGTGCCGCGGCCCCGTGTCGCTGCGCACGCTCTACGTCGACCCAACGCTCTACCCCGATCCGCCGCCGTGCCGCGTGATCGAGGTGAGCGACTTCCTCAAGGCGCTGATCCTCAAGGTCGTGTCCTTCGGCGCCGACTATGACGCGGAGGGCCATAACGGGCGCATCGTCGCGGTGCTGCTCGACGAGATCGCCGCGATGCCGCTGGCTCCCTATGGCGCGGTGATGCCGGCGGACGCGCGCCTGCTGCGGGTCTGCCGCGCGATCCTCGCCCAGCCGGCGGACGACCGCGACGTCGATGACTGGGCGCGCGTCGCTGGCATGGGGCGGCGCACCTTCACGCGCGCGTTCAAGCGCGAGACCGGGATGGGGCTGGCGGTGTGGCGGCAGCAGGTGCGGCTGATGGAGGCGCTGTCGCTGATGGCGGCGGGGCGCTCGGTCACGACGATCGCGTTCGACGTCGGCTATGACAGCCCGAGCGCCTTCACCGCGATGTTCCGCCGCGCCTATGGCGTACCGCCCAGCCTCTACGCGCTGCCGTGACGCGGCCCGCGCGCGCGCATGATCGGCCCGCGCGGGTAGGGGCGGGGGGCCCCGAGCCGTGCGAGAGCGACGGGCGAGAACGGGACAGCGCGACGGGCCGCCAGCGCCCGCGCGAGGAGCAGGACGCATGACTCTCACCACCGAGGCGCTCGCCGCGCACGACGACGTCGATCCCGATATCCGCCGCTTCGTCGTCGCGCTCAACCACGGCTATGGGCAGTTCTCCGACTTCGCCGCGCTGCCGCTGCTCGAGCGCCGGGCCGCCGCGGAGGTGGTGCGCGCGCCGTGGCGCGCCGGCGGGCCGGGGATGGCGGAGACGCGCGACGGCACGCTCGCCGGCTGCCGCGCGCGCTTCCATTACCCGGGCACGAGCCGGACGCCGCGGCCGGCGCTGCTGTACGTGCACGGCGGCGGCTGGACGATGTTCAGCATCGACACGCATGACCGTCTGATGCGCGAATATGCCGCGCGCGCCGATGTCGTGGTCGTCGGGATCGACTACAGCCTGGCGCCCGAGGCGCGCTTCCCGGTCGCGCTCGACGAGGTGGTCGCGGCGTATCGGGAGCTGCGCGACGGGGCCACCACGCACGGCATCGCGGCGGACCGGATCGCGGTGGGCGGTGACTCGGCCGGCGCCAATCTCGCGGTGGCGATGAGCCTGCGGCTGCGCGACCTGGGCGAGCCGCTGCCCGCCGCGCTGCTGCTCAACTACGGCGCCTTCGATCCCGCGCCGACGGCGAGCTACGCGCGCTACGACGGCCCGGCCTATATGCTGACGATCGCGGAGATGGACCAATTCTGGCGCGCCTATGCCGGCGAGCCCGCGACGCTCAAGGACCCGCTGGTGGTCCCCGCGCGCGCCGACCTGACCGGCCTGCCGCCCGCGTTCGTGACGATCGCCGAGTGCGACATCCTCGCCGACGCCAACCGCGCCATGGCGGAGCGGCTCCATGCCGCCGGGGTCGCGGTCGAGGCCTGCGTCTACCTCGGCGCGACGCACAGCTTCCTCGAGGCGGTGTCCGTCTCGTCGCTGGCCGACGCGGCGTTCGACGACGCCGCGCGTTGGCTCGCGGCGGTGCTGCGGCACGCGAGAGCGTGAGCTTCGTACCGCACTCACCCGACGAGATCGGCGAGCTGATCCGCGATTACCCGCTCGCCTGGGTAGTGTCGGACGACCATGACGCCACGTTGCTCCCGCTCGTCGCCGAGTGCGACGCGGACGGCAGGCTGGTGGCGCTGGTCGGCCATTATCCCCGTCGCAACCCGCAGGTCGCCGCCTTCGAGCGCGACCCGCGCGCGCTGATCCTCTTCCGCGGCCCCGAAGGCTATGTCTCGCCGCGGCTGGTCTCGAACCCGACCTGGGGCGCGACCTGGAACTATGCCGCGCTGCGGATCGTCGCGACGATCACCTTCGTGCCCGAGGAGACCGACGACGCGCTGCGCCGCCTCGCCGCACAGCTCGAACCTGCGGGCGGGTGGCGGCCCGAGCAGATGGGCGCGCGCTTCGACGAGCTCGCGCGCCACGTCGTCGCCTTCCGCGCGCGGATCGCCTCGTGCGAGCCGCAGTTCAAGCTCGGCCAGGACGAGCGCGCGGCGACCTTCGCCGAGATCGTCGCCGGGCACACCGACGCGGCTCTGGTCGCCGCCATGCTGAGGAACCGCCCCGACGATGCGAGTTGACCGCGCCCCTGCCCGCCTGAGCGCCAGCGCGGCGGTCGCGTGCTGAGCGGCCCCTCCGCGCGGATCCTCGCCGGGCTGGTGCTGGGGCTGGTCGCGGGGGCGCTGCTGGCGGGCAGCGCGGCGGCACCCGCGGTCGCCGGTGTGGCCAAGCCGGTCGGCCGATTGTGGCTCGACTCGCTGACGATGACGGTGGTGCCGCTGGTCTTCTCGCTGCTTGTCACCGGGGTGATGCGCGCCGCCGAGCAGGCCGCGGGTGGACGGCTCGCGGCGCGCGCGTTGGGCTGGTTCGCGCTGCTGCTGCTCGCGGCGGCGCTGGTCGGCGCCGCGGCCACCGCGCTGCTGCTCCAGCTCGTGCCGCTGCCCGCGGCCGCGGCGGCGCTGCCCGCAGCCGTGAGCGGGTCGGGGCCGGCGGTGCCCGCCGCGGCCGACTGGCTCGGCAGCATCGTGCCGACCAACCCAGTGCGCGCCGCGGCCGAGAGCGCGATGGTGCCTTTGGTCGTTTTCGCGCTGCTGTTCGGCCTCGCCGCCAACGGGATCGAGCCCGGACCGCGCGCGGCGCTCGCGCAGGTCTTCACGGGCGTGGCGCAGGCGATGCTGCGTATCGTCGGCTGGGTGTTGTGGGTGGCGCCGCTCGGCGTGTTCGCGCTCGCGATCGGGGTCGGGCTTGTGCTCGGCGGAGGCGCGGCGGGGGTGTTGGCACATTATGTCGCTGTGATCGTCGGCGTCGCGCTCGCCTCGATCGCGCTCGCCTATGCCGCGGCGGCGGTGCTCGGGCGGATCAGCCCGCTTGGTTTCGCGCGCGCCGCGCTGCCGGCCCAGGTGATCGCGGTGAGCACGCAATCATCGCTCGCCTCGCTGCCCGCGATGGTGGCGGCGGCGCCCGCGCTGGGCATGCGCGACGAGGCCGCGGGCGTGGTGCTGCCGCTCGCGGTGTCGCTGTTCCGCGCCACCACCGCGGCGGCGAACGTCGCGGTGGCGACCTATCTCGCGGCGGTGCACGGCGTCGCGCTCGGCGCGGCGACGCTGGGGCTGGGCGCGGTGGTCGCCGCGACGGTGAGCGTGGCCGCGGTCGGGCTCCCGGCGCAGGTGTCGTTCTTCGCGGTGATCGCGCCGGTCTGCCTCGCCATGGGCGTGCCTGTGACGCTGCTGCCGCTGTTGCTGGCGATCGAGACGGTGCCCGACATCTTCCGCACTCTAGGGAACGTCACCGCCGACCTGGCGGTGCTGCGCATCGTCGGCGTGCGCGACCTTGGCCCGGGATCGTCACCCCCGACTTGATCGCCTAAAGGGCGCCAGGTGCGACCGCTTCTGGGGCGTCCGCCAAGACAGGGCAGACGCCGCAAACGCTTAAACCAAGGAAGCGCGATCGCTTCGTGGCACCTTCAGTGGGCCTAGGCACCGATAGGATCCAGTGGGTAGAATTCAGAGGCGGGCAGAAGCCTTTGAACGACCGCTTTCAAGCCTCCGCTTCCTCACAGGCAAGAGGTCAGCACCTTTACCAATTCAGCTACCGCATCACGCACCGAAAACCCATGTGGGAGGCCGTAGTGTCCTTCGGTTGAGGCCAGCGCGCGGCGGGGCGGTAACGCTGGCAATACTCCGGAGCGCATAGGTGTGACCCCCCTTTGGCCACGTACCGGTCCGTGACCGGATCAACGGCCGAACCTCCACAACAGCGAGGCGCTTTCGCGCTCTCATCGGCATCCGTGTAGCGGTCGGCTGTCCATTCCCAGACATTGCCAATCAGATCGTAAAGCCCATACCCGTTTGCGGGATAGCTCCGCACCTGCGCTGTCCGCGTTCGATGCGGCGGCGCCGCATTGTGCCAGGGAAAGATACCGACCCAGGTTTGTGCCATCCGGCGGCCCTCTGGCATGAAGTCGTCACCCCAGGCATATGGAGCGCCCTCGAGACCGCCTCGTGCCGCATATTCCCATTCGGCTTCAGTCGGCAGTGACTTACCCGCCCAGGCTGCATAGGCCGTGGCATCGGAATGCGCGATGTGGACGACGGGGTGTCTCGCAAGCTGTTCGATCGAGCTGCCGGGGCCGAGCGGATGCCGCCAATCGGCACCGAGGACGAACTGCCACCAGACCGGATCGCCCTCAAGCTCAACCGGATGAGTTGGCGGCACGAACACGATCGAGCCCGGCGCAGCGAGAGCGGGGTCCATGCCTGGATAGTCGGTCGGATCAGGCGGGATCTCGGCGAACGTGACGTGTCCGGTCGCCTTCACGAAGCGAGCGAACTGCGCGTTCGTGACCGGCGTCTCGTCGATCCAGAAGCTGTCCACCTCGACCTGACGAACCGGACGTTCGTCCAGGTAGAAGTCATTCGATCCCATTGCGAACTTCCCCGCAGGAACGCGCTTCATGCCAGCGTGCCGGCTCCTCATCGCGGTCGCGTCCGGCCGGCTGCCACCATGGCTGCCAGCCGGCGATCCATCGCCTGCACCAGCTCTGGCTGCCGAGAGGATAGATCTTCTTTCTCGTCGGGATCGTGAAGCAGATTGAACAGCTGCGGAGCCGCGGCGGCACCGATGTCGTTGCCGTGGAAGTTAGCCGCCCCGCCACTCGCGCGGATCAGCTTCCAAGGGCCCTCCACCAGTGCGAGGATGCTCCCGCCAGCATCTTTGACCAGCGTCGCCTTCTCTGAAACGACGGTGCTCGCCTCCTCGATGACGAAGCGACGGCCTTCGCGACTGCGCCCAAGTAGCGGAGCGAGCATGTTGAAGCTGTCGACGGCCGCGTCCGATGCTAAAGGCTGCCCGACCAACGCCGCGAGGCTGGCAGTCAAGTCGACATGATCGATCAGCGCTGAGGACGTTTGGCCGGCCTTCACGCCGGCCGGCCAGCGGACGATCATCGGCACGCGCAGGCCGCCGTCGTAGATACTGTACTTGCCGCTGCGAAAAGGTCCCGCTGGTCGATGCGTCCCGACCTTGGCCACGGCCTCGTCGTCGTATCCGTCGTTCAGCACGGGTCCGTTGTCGCTGCTGAACACCACCAGCGTATCGCGCTCCACGCCTGCGTCGGCCAGCGCTCGCAACACCTCTCCGACGCACCAGTCGAGTTCAACGATCACGTCGCCGCGCGTGCCCATCGTCGTCGCACCGCGGAAGCGCGGCGCCGGGAGTCGCGGAACATGCACCTCGTTCGGGGCGAAATAGAGGAAGAAGGGCCTGGACGGATCGGCACGCACGCTGGCTCTGATGAAGGCGCTGGCTTTCCCGGCCAGATGGTCCGCCATCTCCTCGTCCTTCCAACGGGCTGTCGTGCCGCCGCTCATGAAGCCGATGCGGCTCACGCCATCGACGATCGTGCCGTCATGGCCGTCGTTCGGCTTTAATCTCAGCAGATCAGGGTTCTCGCGACCGGTGGGATCCGACCCGACTTTCTGGCGGTAGTCTACCTGGATCGGATCGGCTGGATCGAGACCCACCACGCGCCTGCCTTCGACGTACACACACGGCACCCGGTCGATCGTCGCCGGGATGATGTAGGAATATTCGAAGCCGATCTCGAGCGGCCCTGGCGCGATGTCCTGGTTCCAGTCGATGTGTCCATCACCGAGCCCGAGGTGCCACTTGCCGACGACCCCGGTACGGTATCCGGCGCCGCGTAGCACCGAGGGGAGTGTCGTCGTGCCCGGTCGAATGAGAGCCGGTGCGTCGCCCGGCAAAATATGGGCGCCATCCTGCCGCCACGCGTAGCGCCCCGTCAGCAACGCATAGCGCGATGGCGTGCATGTAGCCGCTGGCGCATGACCGTTGGTGAAACGAAGGCCTTCCGCCGCGAGCCGATCGATGTTCGGCGTTCGGACAGCGGTCGCGCCGTAGCAGCCGACGTCACCATAGCCGAGATCGTCGGCGTAGATGACAACGATGTTTGGCAAACGATTGTGACCCGTCACCCGAGCGGAAGCTCGTCCAAGCAGGCCCATTGCGGCAGTGCCTGCAAGCAGCGCGCGCCGCGTCGTCGAGAATGCCATCTCTTCACTCCTCATCGACGCCATAGCGGCGCGGTCGATCCGAGCCGCTAAACTTCAGCTTTGGCGTTGATCGAGTTGTCTATGTTGACCCTGCCAGCGGATTTGCTCCTTTCCAAGCGGCACGGCCGCGCAAGACGACAAGGGGAAGTTCGTCATCAAGATCGCGAGCTGGCAGGGCGAAGGGGGAAGACGTGAGAAACCGGCTCAAGACTATCGCGCGAGCGCGGGTGCTATCAGGCGTGGCGCTCGCGACGCTGTGGGCAGGCGCCGCTGGCGCACAGACGACGGTGTCGGGTACCCCGGACCAGGCGGTCGACGCAGGGTCGAGCGCGCTGGCGCAAGACGGCGGCGACATCGTCGTGACCGGCATCCGGCAATCAATCCGAAGCGCCATCAGCGAGAAGCGCGACGCGATCAACGTCGTCAATGTCATCAACGCCGAAGACGTCGGCAAACTGCCTGACCAGAACCTCGCCGAGGTCCTGGAGAACGTGACGGGCATCCAGATCGATCGGTCCGCCGGCGTGGGCAGCTCGGTGTCGATCCGAGGGTCGTCGCAGAACCTCGTGCTGATCAACGGCCGCGTCACGACGCCCTCGGGGGATGCGCGCGGCGGCATCAGCTTCGACGACGTTCCGGCAGAGATCATCGCTTCGGTGCGCGTCACGAAGGTGCCGACGGCCGACCAGGTCGAAGGCTCGGTCGGCGGGATCGTCGATCTGCGGACCTATCGCGGCTTGGGGCTGAAGCAGCCGCTGGCCGCCATCCGGGCGCAGATGGAATATGCCGACCAGGCGGACCGCTACAATCCGACCGTCTCCGGGGTTTTCGGACGGACCTTCGACACCGGCATCGGCGCGATCGGTGTCGTGCTGTCGGGGAGTTACCAGACGCAGGACGTGCGCGAGGACACACTGAACGTCCGCTACGCGCCGCGCACCGGTGTTGATGTGACCGGCGACGGGATCGCCGACCCGTACCTCGCTCCCAACTTCGTAGGACAGTATTTCCTGCGACGTCACCGCGAGAACAAGACCGTGAGCGGTTCGACCGAGTGGCAGGCGACGAGCGCGCTCAAGCTCTTCGTCGACGGTACCTATGTCAATCAGCAGAACGACGGGGATCAGCCGGGCGTGTTCCTCCAGCCGCCGCTGACCGAGCTTCCGCTGACCAACGCGCGCTTCGAGACGCGTCAGTCGGGTGGCGTCAGCTACCGCCAGATGACCCAGGGTACGCTCAGCGGCGTACAATTCCGCTCCACGGGCGAGAGCCCCACGCGCGACACCGAGTCGTACCTTGTCGCGGGAGGCGGCGAGTGGGAGCACGGGCCGTTCACTCTCAAGTTCGAGGCAAGCCGGGCAGGGTCGGACACGCTTGACGCCAACTTCCAGCTTGTGGCGCAATATTCCAATCCTGGTGCGGGCTTCAACACCGCGGCAGGTCGGATCAGCCCGCCGCTTCTCTTCGATCTCACGCGCGACGATCTGTACCTGGCCCCCGACGCATCGAGCCCGCTCGCGGCGAACCTCGCGAACCCAGCCTATTACTCGACCTTCATCGCGCGCGACAATTATACCCGCTTCCACAACGTCGAGAATGCGCAGCGAATGGATCTGCACTGGGCGGCGGATCTCGGCCCGTTGAAGTCGATCGACCTCGGTGCGCGCCTCAATCAGACGGATTCACGACGTGACAAGACGACGCAGGTCTCGGCGACCTTCCCCGGCGTCAGCGCAGCTTCGCAGCCCGGCCTCTATCGGCAGGCGCCGACAGACTTCTTCGATTTCACCGGCGACCGCTACCTCGGTGGCTTCGTGGTCGCTGGCGCGTTGACCGATGATCCGGCCGCCGCCCGCGCCGCCGTCGGGCTGGCCGCCACACCGCCGGAAGACCTCAGCGCCCGCTTCTCGGTGAAAGAGCGGACGTACGCCGGATATGGCAAACTCAACCTCGAGGGCGACACCTTCGGCATGAACGTGCGTGCCGAGCTGGGCGCTCGATACGTGCACACCAAGCAGACCGCCTCCGGCCTGCTCGTCACCGGCGGCACGTCAACGCCGAGAGTGGCGACCCAGGAATATTCGTACCTGCTGCCGGATGCGATCCTGAGCCTGCAGCCGGTCGAGTCCGTGCTGCTGCGCGCATCCTACGGCCGTTCGCTGCGGCGACCCGACTTCTCTCAGCTCGCGCCGAGTGCCGTCTTCCCTGTCGTCGCCAACTACGTCAGCGTTGGCAATCCCGATCTTAAGCCACAGACGGTCGATCAGTTCGATGCCGCAGTGGAATGGTACTTCGACCGCAACAGCATCTTCTCGGTCGGCGGCTTCTACAAGAAATACCACGATCTGGTCGTCACCATCGCGCAACCCCCGGTGCTCCGCGACGAAGCGGTCGGCTTCTTCAACCAGGCCAACTGTATCGGCGGCATCTTCAATCCGGTCGCGGTGGACCTGACCGGCGCCGTCGGCATCTGCACCGGAGTAAACCAGCCACAGAACCAGGGCGACGCCACGCTGAAGGGCATCGAAGTCGACTTCCAGCACAGCTTCACCTACCTCCCCGGCGCGCTGAGCGGCTTCGGCGTGATCGCCAACTATACCTATCAGGATGGCAAGCGCTCGGTGCCCTTCACCGTACCCGCCGCTCTTGTGGGTGGCCAGTCGGTCACCATTCCTTTCGGCCTTAGGGAGTTGTCGAAGAACAACTACAACGTCACCTTGTTCTTCGAGAAATACGGGATCAACGCGCGTGTCCGCTACACCTATCGCGATCCATTCCTGCGCACCGAGGCGACCGACGTGACCAACAATCTCCCTCTGTACCAGGACAAGCGGAGTCAGGTTAACGCCTCCGTCAGCATCGACATCAACCCCAAGTTCGCTGTCACCTTCTCGGGCGTCAATCTGACGGCCTCGCCCAACAAGGAGAACGCCATCTTCATCGATGGCCCCCTGACGCAGGAGCGCATTGCCGATCGGCGCTTCGTCGTCGGCGTTCGGGGCGTATTCTGAGATCTGCCGCACGGTGTGGAGCACAGGCCCACGTAAAGGTCCATCATTGAGGCGGACGCGGGAACTTCACCCGCATAGAAGAAGACGGAAGGGGAGAGACCATGACCGCCCACGCTTCCCACGCACGGTCGCGGCTGCTGCAAATGCTAAGAAGCGGCGTTGCTGTAGCTGCGTCCTTCGCATGCGCTACGGCGATCGCGCAGCCTGCGTCGCCGAGCACACCTTCGGTCGTCAAAGCGGCGGTGCCGCTCGTTCGTTCCGCCGAACGACCGAACATGATCGTGATCATGGGAGACGACATCGGGTACAGCGACATCGGCGCCTTCGGCGGCGAGATCGACACGCCCAACCTCGACGAGCTTGCCCGCCACTCGCTCAAGTTCAGCAACTTCTACAACATGTCGCGGTGCTGCCCGTCGCGCGCCAGCCTGCTGACGGGGCGTTATCCCCACCGGGTCAATATGGGCGAGAACGGCAACAGTCTGGCCAAGGACGTGCCGACGGTCGCGGAGGAGCTTCGGGACGCAGGTTACGCGACGACGATGATCGGCAAGTGGCACCTGACCGCGGCCGTGCCGCTCAAGGAGCGCACCGAGCAATTGAAGTGGCTCAACCATCAGGCGTACCGTGATCGCGACTTCGGCGACCGCACTACCTACCCCGCCGCGCGCGGGTTCGAGCATCACTGGGGTACAATTTGGGGAATCGACGACTATTACGATCCTTTCAGCCTGGTGGACGACTTCACGCCCGTCCAGACGGTGCCGAAGGGCTTCTACCTGACCGACGCGATCAGCGATCACGCCGTCAGCGAGGTTCGGCGGCTCGGCGGTGGCACTCAGCCCTTCATGATGTACGTGGCGTACACTGCGGCTCACTGGCCCCTGATGGCACCCGAGAAGGTGATCCAGAAATATCTGCCGCGCTATGCCGACGGCTGGGAGCGGCTGAGAGCAGATCGGTACGCGCGACAGATAAGCCTAGGCCTGATTGACCCTGCGACAAATCAAGTGCCGGCGCTGGACAAGGGATACGAGAACAATGCCGGCATCGCCTGGAGCAACCTGACCGCTGCGGAACGCGCGGTTCAGGTCCGGAAGATGGCCACACATGCGGCCATGATCGACGTGATGGATCAGGGGATCGGCCGCTTGATCAAGGCACTCAAAGACAGCGGGCAGTACGAGAAGACGGTCATCATGTTCCTGAACGACAATGGCGCCTCCCCTGAGATCATGACCTATGCCGATTACGATCGCTGGAGCGAGACCCGGGACGGCCGACGTGTCCAGTATGGCGAGTACCCGGAGGTAGCAGCCATCGGCGGCGAGACGACGATGGCGACGATCGGGAGCTACTGGGCTAGCGCAGCCAACACGCCATTTCGCTGGTGGAAGGCCGAGGCCTATCAGGGCGGGACTCACACGCCCTTCATGATGAGTTGGCCTGGTCACATGGGATCCCGCGAGGGCATGACCGTCGCCGACGCGGCGCACGTCGTCGATGTCACACCGACCTTGTTGGCGCTGGCTCATGTCACGCCGAGAGCCAGCCGAGCACCCGTCGACGGCGTGTCTCTGGACGGTGCTCTGAAGGGGCGCGCGGTCGCCCGTCAGCGACCGCTCTTTTTCGAGCACGAGGGATCGCGCGCCGTGATCGATGGTCAATGGAAGTTGGTCGCTCGAGCGCCTGGTCCAAGCTCGCCCGTTTATCGCGCTTGGGAGCTCTACGATCTCGGTAACGATCGCACCGAAACCACGGACGTAGCTGCTCAAAACGCTGCTGTCGTCAGGCGCTTGGAAGGGCTCTGGGATGGTTGGGCGAGAGAGGTCGGGGTTCGCGCTCGCATCGAGACCGCGCGATCTTTTCAGTCTGACTGAGCCGTGGGCAACTAGCTGGCCATCTCCGCTAGCGCCCGGTCCGAACTAGATGCGAGCGCGGACTGTTCCCCCGATCGTCCGCGGATCGCTCGGGCTGCCGAGGATCAGTCCGGAGTTGCCTGCCTGGATCGTCAGGTTCTGGATATAGTCGGCGTCGAGCAGGTTGCGCGCCCAGACGATCAGCTCCAGCCCGCTGGCGAAACGGTAACCGACGTTGGCGTTGGTGAGATTGTAGCCGCGGACGTAGGTGAAGCGAGACAGGCTCGGATCGCCGTTATAGCCGCTTCGCGACGCGGTATCGACGTGGAGCGTCAGCGCCCCGTCGCCGAGCGGGCGGACATAGTCGAGTCCGGCGGTGAGGGCGAAGCGCGGCAGCGAGGCGAGGCGGCGGCCGGTCAGGCTGCACTGGGTCGTCGCCGCGGTCTGCACCTCGAGCGGGCAGGGCCCCGCGGGATAGTCGCTGTACTCGCCGTCGGAATAGGCCACGCTGGTGCGCGCGCTCAGGCCGGGCAGGATCAGCGCGGTGACCTCGGCCTCGACACCCTTCACCGTCACCTCGGGAATGTTCGAGAGGTAGCCGCGCAGCTGCGCCGTCTGCGTCAGCGAGTTCTCGACCACGGTCGCCTGGAAGTCGTGCACCTTGGTGTAGAAGGCGTCGAGGTTGAGGATCAGCCGCCGGTCGAACAGCGTGTTCTTGACCCCGACCTCATAGGTCTCGTTGCGCTCGGGCCGCACCACCGCGGTGGCGAGCACCGGCTGGTTGGCATTGTCGAGCGGCAGGCCCGACATGTTGATCCCGCCCGACTTGAAGCCGCGCGCGTAGCTCGCATAGGCCATGGTCTGCCCGGTCACCTGCCAGGCGAGATTGCCGCGGCCCGACAGGCTGCCGTCGCTGTCGTGCGCCTCGTAACTCTGCGGCCGCAATACGCCGAGTCTCGCGTTGATCAGCGCGGTGCTGGTGGTCGCGGGGCCGCCGGAGACGGTGGTGGTGTAGTAGCCGTCCTTGTCCTCCTGCGTGTAGCGTAGCCCGAGTGTCGCGGTGACCGCGGGGACGATCCGGTAGTTGACCTCGCCGAACGCGGCATAGCTGAGGCTGCGGAAGTCTGTCCGCCCGTCCTGGCCGTAGCCGTCGAGCAGGTTGGACGGCACGGGCGTGTTGTTGGCGCCGGTGGTCGTGCCGATCAGGTAGCGCGCGGCCGCGGGGCCGTAGATGCTGATGGGACGACCGGTGAGCCGCTGGCGGAAGCCGTAGAGGCCGGCGACATAGGACAGCCGACCATCGCCGTTCGAGGCGAGGCGCAACTCCTGGCTATATTGGTCCTGGCGCGAGGGGATGTGCTGCGAGAGCTGCACCGGAAGGCCGGTATAGTCGCGGTCGTTCTCCGCGTCCCAGTTCCAGAAGCGCCATGCGGTGACCGAGGTCAGCGTGGCGAAGCCCAGGTTCCAGTCGGTGATCGCACTGACGCCGCCCTCGTTGGTGTCCACGCCGAGCGGGCCGTCGATGTCGGTCTTGCGGTCATAGGGGTTGGTGCTGGCGGGTGCGTAGCCGAACTGCGCAGCTAAGCCGCTCGGGCCGCCGAACTGTCGACCGGCTGCGCGCAGGCTGGTGCCCGCGCGCAGGTATACCTGTCCGCAGCAATAGGCCTGGAAGTTGGTGAAGTCCGCGATCAGACGCATCTGGATCACGTCGTCGGGCTTGAACAGCAGCTGGCCCCGCACCGCCTGCGTGCCGAGTGTGTTGGTATCGCGCCCCGTGCGCACGTTGCTGATGACGCCATCACGGCGTGTCGACACGCCTGAGACGCGGTAGGCGATGCTGTCGGTGATCGGGCCGGAGACCCAGCCCTTGGCCTGAACGAAGTTGTACTCGCCGTAGGACAGCTCGGCGAAGCCTTCCCGCGTGAAGCTGGGCGCGCGCGATGTGATGTTGAGCGCGCCGGCGGTGGTATTCTTGCCGAACAGCGTCCCCTGCGGGCCGCGCAGCTCCTCGACCTGCTCGATGTCGGCGAAGTCGAATGCCGCCGTCGCGGGCCGCGCGTGATAGACCTGGTCGACATAGAAGCCGACGCCGGGCTCCAACCCGTCATTGGCCTGGCTCACAGCGACGACGCTGGAGCCAAGCCCGCGGATCGTGAAGGCGGTGTTGCGCGGGTTGGCCGACGAGTAGTTGAGGCTGGGGATCAGCGTCGTCAGCCCCTGCGTGTTCACCGTGTAGCTTCGGTCGATGAGATTCCCGCCGACGACCGACAGCGAAGTGGGCACGTGCTGGGCATTCTCTGCGCGACGCCTCGCGGTCACGGTGACGTCGGGCAGGCCGTCAGTGTCGCCTACAGCTGTCGTGCCTTTGGGCGCCGCGCCAGTCGCGAAGGGTACGTTCTGAGCGAGCGCGGCTTCGCTCAGCGCAGGCATGGCTACCGCACACAGGAACACTGCGAGACGCGTCGACATCGTGGAACACCCCAGTTCGCGGTCATCGCCGCGCCATTATGTTCCGCCGTATATCGAGACGGTATTCTGCCGTATATAGTCAAGGTGCCAGGTGACGTATCGTCTTGGCGTCACTCCTGTGGGCGGGGCTGGTCGCGCAGGTGAGAGCGCAACCGTTCATAGGCCGCATGATCGGCGATGCGCGCTGCCTCTCTCTCCATCTCGCGATACGCTTCGAGCACGTTCTGCCCCGTAGGAGTGATCCGCGCGCCCCGCTCGCGTCCGCCGCCTTTCAGCGTCTCGACGAGAGCCGGCTCGAAGCAGCGGTTCATCTCGTCGACGAGCATCCATGCGCGGCGATAGCTCATTCCAAGCGCTTGTGCCGCGGCCGTGATCGACCCATGCGCACCGATGGCCTCGAGAAGATCGGCCTTCCCGGGTCCTAGAGCGAGCGCATCGCCGCAGGCTATCTGCAGCTTCAGCCATAGCGGGCCGATCTTCATCTCACTTGCCGATCATCACGTCGCTAGCCTTGACGATGACTGTAACAATGTCCCCCTCGGTAAGGCCAAGCTCCTGGACCGCCTCCTCGGTGATGCTCGCAGTGACGATGTTGCCGCCTCCTATGTCGACCTTGATCGAGCCGTTGACGGCACCAGGCGTGATCGAGGTGATCTTACCGGAGATCTGATTGCGGGCACTCAGCTTCATCTTAGCTCCTCATGTCTACGCCGGCTATGGCTGGCCAAATCACCGTGCCTGAGCCGTAGGACGTCCGCCACCCTTGTCGAAAGGACGCAGAGGTACCCTAAAGCCGTCCGGCCGCAATCCTCCCAAAATCCGATCATCTCGCGTGGGACGGTCTACCGCTCCATGCCGGCTCAAGTGCCTGACGCCCGCGCATCTGCGGCAGGCGTCGGTAGGAAAGGGGAGGAGAACGATGCCGATCCGTCCTGAGCATGCCTTCCTTTATCCTGTCGATCGGCCGCACATCTCCCGCTTCGTCCGTTTCGAGCGGGCGCAGGGCCGCTGCGAGCACTGCGGCCGACCGCATGGACGCAGGATCTTCCATCTGGGCGACGGTCGATGGTGGGACGCGAACCGTCGGCATCGGCGTGATGGCCGCGGGCGCCGGGTACGTCGTCCGACTGGGGACATCCTCTTTCCTGGCCGGTGGACGCCGGCGGTCCTGGCGTGCGCGCGCCTCCACCACGATCCCACCGATAACGACTTCCGCAAGCTCGCGGCGCTCTGCCAGCGCGCGGTCGCGCATTCGGGTGACGGTGGTGGCCATGATTGTTCTCTCCGGTCGCAGCGCGAGAGCGGCGACGCTCCGGCGCGAGCTAGGCCGTGCAGCTTACGCCAGCTTCACCACGGGCGAGCTGGGGAGGGAGGGTATGCGAGTGACCATGCCGGCACCGCCGAGGACGCACTACTCAGGATCAGCCTGGGTCGTAGCGATATCGGCAGCTCGAAGTTCAGTGTTCATCACGAGGTGACGTCGCCGACTTCAGGCGTCATGAAAATCAACTTTCGTCTTCAGACTTGGACGTGCGTGGACGCACGCGTCGGCAGGTCGACGAAGTCGCCACAGGCGCAATGTCACCGCATCGTTAATCATATGGTGACCCGGCCCGGCTAGGTCCGCCTCAGGCTTTGGGGTTAGGTCACGTGAGAGAGTTGATCGGGGCAGCAGTGGTGGCGGGCAGCGTTGTGGCCCCGCTGCCGTTGCGGGCGGAGTTGAACGTACCGATCGCGGTACGGGTTGTGTCATTCCTGCAACCGCCGCTGAGCGGCGTCATGCCCGCCGCGATCGTGGTCGCTCCCGGCAACGCCGCCTCGATGGCCGATGCCGCCGCGATCGAGCGCTCGCTCGGCGGTGGCGCCGCCGCGGGTAAGGCAACGTTGCGGACCAAAAGGGTGCCGGTGACGGCGCTCGACTCGCTGAGCGGCTATCGCGTCGCCTTCGTCACCGCGGGCACGCGCGACGACCAGGGCGCGATCGCCGCGGCCGCGGCGCGCGGCTCGGTGGTCACGATCACCTCGGATGACGCCTGCGTCCAGGCGGCGCGCTGCGTCGTCGGGATCGGCAGCGGCGCGCGCGTCCAGATCACCGTCAACCGCGCCGCGGCGCGCGCCGCGAACGCCCGCTTCGGCTCGGCCTTCCTCATGCTCGTCAAGGAAATCTGAGCGTGGCCGCGCTCTTGCTGTGCCGCACTCTCGCGCTCGGCGCGGTGCTTGCCCCGCTCGCGGCCGCCGTGCCGGCCAGCGCGCAGGCGGTGGATTATTCCGCGCTCGAGGCGATGGTCGGCGAACCCGTCACCACTAGCGTGATCGGCAAGCCGCAGCGCGCCTCGGAGGTCGCCGCCTCGGTCACGATCATCACCGCCGAGCAGATCGCGCGCTCGCCCGCGCGCGACGTGCCTGGGCTGCTCAAGGGCTATGCTGGGGTCGACGTCAACCGCTGGACCGCGGGGCAGAGCGACGTCGCGGTGCGCGGCGGCGTGCAGACCTACAACGCGCGGTTGCTAGTGCTGGTCGACGGCCGCCAGGTCTATCTCGACCATTACGGCCTGACCGACTGGAACCTGCTCGGCGTCCAGCTGGAAGAGATCCAGCAGATCGAGCTGGTGCGCGGCCCCGCCGCGGCGCTGTTCGGCTTCAATGCGGCGAGCGGCGTGGTCAATATCATCACCAAGCGCGGGGGCGATGCTGCCTCAGCGCACGTCACGGCGGCGGCCGGCGACCACGGCGTGTCGCGCCTGGCGGGCACCGCGTCGCTGCCGCTGGGCGGCACGGTGCGGGCGCGGCTGAGCGCCGGGCGACTGCGCGAGGACGAGCGCCGGCTCCGTGACGGGCTGCTCGCGCCGACGCCGATCGTCGACGTCAGCGCCGATCAGGTCGCGGGCGAGCTTAGCGCGCGGTTCGGCGCCAGCGAAGCGACGCTCGGTGGTAGCCACGCCAGCAACGAACAGATCGAATATCTGCCGAGCCAGCTGCTCTCGAACCAGCGCTATCGCAGCAGCAACGTCCGCGCCGGGCTGACGCACGACACCGCCTGGGGTGGCGCCTCGCTGAACGGCTACGTCAACTGGCTCAACGCCGATTATGGCATCGAGGGCAGCGACGGGGTCAACCGTGTCAGCGCGCCGATCGACAACCGGCTGGTGGCGGTGAAGGCGGCGGCGCTCTACCGGCTCGACACCGACGACACGCTGCGGATCGGCGGCGAGTATCGCAACAGCCGGATGCGCGGTCCCGCGCAGTTCGCCGAGACGATCGCCTATGACGTGGGCTCGTTCGACGCGATGCTCGACCTTCATCCGATCGAGCGCGTCGGCGTCAGCGCGGCGGCGCGGGTCGACCGGTTGTGGCTCGGCCAGTCGGGCGCGATCGTCCAGCCCGCGCTCGACGACCCGGCCGCGTTCGACCGCGCTTTCACGCGGCTCAGCTTCAACGCCGCGCTGGTGGTGCAGACCGGCGCGAACGGCCGACTGCGGCTCAACGGCGGGCGCGGCTATCAGCTGCCGTCGCTGGTGAGCTTCGGCTTTCGCCTGCCGCTGGCGGCGCCGACGCCGGTGCCGATCGTGGTCACCGGCTCGCCGCGCCTCCGCCCGGTGGCGGTGTGGAGCGGCGAGCTCGGCTATACCCATGCGCTCGGCGCGACGCGGCTGGAAGCGACCGCTTTCTACACGCGCACCGACGACGCGATCGCCTCGCCGGGCGATGGGCTGGGGCCGAACCTGGAGCTGTTCCTCACGCCCAGCCCGGTGCTGGCGGCGCGCTTCGCCGCGGTGGGCGACTATGCGACCTACGGCACCGAGTGGCAGGCGAGCGGGCGCGTCGCCGCGCTCGACTGGCGTGTCAATTACACCTGGACGCAGACCGACGGCGACCTCACCGGCACCGCGCTGCCCGTGCCCTACGCGCTGGCGCCGCGCGCGACGACGCCGCGGCACAAGGCCAATGTGGCGCTCGGCTATGACGGTGGGCGTTGGTACGCGAGCGGACTCGCGCGCTACACCGCGGCGACGCGCCAGTTCGCCTTCTCGACGACCCAGCAGCTGCTGTTCTACCGTGTCGACGACGCGGTGGCGCTCGACGCGCGCGGCGGTTTCCGGCTCACCCCCGCGCTCGAGCTGTTCGTCGCGGGTGAGAACCTGTCGCTCGCCGCCGGCGCTACCGGCTCGCCGATCCCGGCCGACCGGCGCGTGCGCGGCGGCGTGCGCGTGACGCTGTGAGTCGGCGCGCAGCATCGCTCGCGCGCCCATGATGCGAAGCGCGCTCTCCGCGCTGGCCGACCGCGTCGAACGACGCGCGCGGCTAGCGGACCGGCCGATCACCGCCAAGGTCGCCGCCACGCCACTGCTGATGCTCGTGCTGTTCGCGCTGATCGCGGCGCTGAGCGCCACCGCGCTGCTGGTGGCGGATCGCAGCGTCCATCGCATCGTCCAGGTCGACATGCGCGACCTGAGCCAGCTCAACGCCGTCGCGCTGCGCTTCGAGATGGCGGATTCCGAGCTGTACCGGTTGCTGATCGCCAAGGCGGCCGCCCCCACCACCGACGTGCCTGCGCGCGCCGCCGCGGTCGAGCACGATCTCGACGGCGTCCGTGACGAGCTGGTGGGCTACCGCGCGCGCCATCCCGGCGAGCGCACCGCGCTGGACGGCATGCTCGCCGACCTCGGCGAATATCGCGCCACCGTCGGCGTGATCACCTCGATGCTCGAGATCGATTTCGCCAGCAGCGCGGCGATGGTGGCGCCCTTCCGCGAGAACGCGCACCGGGTCGAGCAGCGGCTGCGCGCGATGACTCGCGCCGGGGTGGCCCGCGCCGACACGGGCGCGGCCGGCGCCGTCTTCGCCACGCGGGCGACGCTGCTGGCGATCGTGCTCGTGTCGTCACTCGCGGCGGTGCTGGGCGTGGCGATGGCCTATCTGATCAGCCGCTCGACGGTGCGCTCGATCACCAGCATCGCTGCGGCGACCGAGGCGGTGCTGGCCGGCGACACGCCCGACCTCGCCGCACTCTGCCGGCGCGACGAGCTGGGACAGATGGTGACGGCGCTGCGGCGTTTCGACCAGCAGCGCGGCGAGGCCGAGCAGCTGGCACGCGAGACCGCGCGACTGCACGAGGAAGCGCATCGCCAGGAACGCCGTCGTGACGAGGAGGTGGCGCGCGCCACGCGCGAGGCCGAGGCGCACCGCCGAGAGACGCTGCGCGCGCTGGCGCAGACCTTCGAGGAGCAGATGGCGGGGGCGATCCGCGGCGCGCAGGCGGCGATGGCGCACCTCGATCGCAGCGCGCGCGATCTCACCGACTCCGCGACCGGCAACCGCGCGCTCGCGGCCGAGCTCGACACGATCGCGCACCAGTTCAGCGAGGAGATGCGCGAGGCGGGCGAGGCGACCCGCTCGCTCGCGGGCGCGTTCGAGAACATCGACCAGGAGGTGGAAGGCACCAGCCGTGCCGCCCGCTCGATCAACCGCCACGCGCAGGGGGCGCAGGCGGCGGTGGCGCAGTCGCAGCAGCAGGCGGCGACGATCGAGCAGATCGTCGACGTGATCGATGCGATCGCGCAGCAGACCAACCTGCTCGCGCTCAACGCCACGATCGAGGCGGCGCGCGCCGGCGGCGCGGGCGCCGGCTTCGCGGTGGTGGCGGCGGAGATCAAGTCACTGTCGAGCCGCACCGGTGCCTCCACCAGCGACGTGCGTCGCACGATCGAGGCGGTGCAGGCCACGATCGGGACGATGGTGTCGAACACCGACAGTCTCGGCGCGCTGATCGCGGGGATGGACGAGGGCGCGGGGCGGGTGGCGCTGATGTCGCGCGGCCAGGCGCGCTCGATCGACCAACTCAACGCGCGGATCGGCGAGGTGCGCGAGCGTAGCCAATCGCTGGCGGCGGCGAGCGAGCGGATCGGCACCTCGGTGCAGCGCAACCTCGCCTCGGTGGAGCATTTCCGTGACGCCTCGCGCACGCTCGACCGCACCCTATCGCTGCTCGCCGGTGACGCGCAGCGCTTCACCCAGACGCTGCTGGCGGGGTAAGCAGGAAGCTGCGACAGGCGGTTAGGAGCACGATCGTCGGGGGTGGAATGGCGCCGAGCCGCAGCCGACCTCGGCGCGATGAGGGCGGGCGCGCTCGACGGTAAATGCAAGCTGGCGCTCGATCCAACCGAGCGAGCCACGACGATAGAGGCGGCGCTTGCGGAGCCGATGGCGGCGTTCCACGCCTCAGCTTTCAAAAACTCGCGCGGCATCGATGCGCGACGGTCCGGGAGACGCGGCGAGCGGAACGCGCATTCCCGCCCGCCGGGACGGTGATCGCAGCTGCGGCGCTCGCCCGGTCGATCGGGTGAGTACTGACATTGGCCTGCGCCTCGTCGTGGCTAAAGCTCTCGAGGCGAGTTCTCTTTCGTGGGCGAGTGCTGCTCGGGGTCAGCGTTGTCGTCCGGGAGCTGGCCGCTCACATCGACCGGGCAGCTGCGGCACCACTCAGGCGACGCGTGTGCCTCATCCGCCGGTAAGTAGCACCACCGGCACGCGCAAGACGGTGCGCAAGTCCGTGGCGTCCTCGGTGGCGCCAACCTCGACCGACCAGTTGAGGCTGGCACGATCGGTGACGCGGTAGGTCACGCCGAACAGGAATCGACCGATCTGGAGGTCGCGCGAGATCGTCTCGCGCTCGCCCGGCCAGGCCGCGGTCGGCTCGATCAGCATGGTGCGCGTGCGCGTCCCGAACGCCCAGGTGTGCGCGTAGCCGAAATTGACCGTGGTGCGCTGGTTGAGCGAGATGCCGATCCCCGCCGACCCCGAGATCGCGTCGCCCGGATCGACATAAGTGATGATCACCGGCGGGATGCGCGTGTCGACGTCGCGCGGCAGGTTGAAGGTGTAGCCGAGCGTGCCGAACAGCACGACCGGGTCGCTCGGCAGGATCGCGGTGACGCTCGGCGCGATGCCCCAGAAGCCCGCGCCGGTCGCCGCGCGCGTCGGCCGGCCAAGGTCGTCGCGGCGGATCGCGAAAGGATCGGTGCCGGTCGGGAGCACGCCCTGGAGATTGCCGATGATATAGGGTCGGCCGTTGCCGCCGCTGAGCAGCTGGTAGCGCGCGGTCAGCTCGATGTCGCCGATGCCGGTACCCTTGACGGAGCTGTCGATCGTCGCGGCCTGATCGTTGTTGGTGCTTCCCGCGATCGGCGCGATGATCGAGGCATCGGCACGATGGATGAAGGGCGCGCGCACGCCCAGCTCGAACCGGTCGGTGAGGCCGTAGCGCAGCGCCGCCGAGGCGGTGAGCACGTCCTGTCGGCTCTCGTTGATGTCGAACACGCCGACCAGCACCGCCTCAACCAGCTCGACCCCGCGGAACACCGTTCGGCTGCGGTCGGCGCGGGCGTAATCGAGCTGGAACTCGCCGGTGAGCTGGCCCTTGCGAGTGACGACGCTCGACTGGCTGTCGAGCACCGCGAGCTGGATCGGCTGCTCGGCGTCCTCCGGCGCCTGGCCGACGCGCTCGAGCGGCGGCTGGAGCACGCCCGCGGGGTCGCCCGGCGCGCCCGGTGCCGCCCCCTGCGCCGCGGTCACCGCTGGCGCGCGCGGCGGCGCGGCGGCGAGCGGCGGCAGCGGCGCCGACTCGGCGCGCGCGACCGCCTCTGACTGAGCGTCGACGCGGCGGCGCAGCTCGGCGAGCTCTGCCGCCTGCGCGTCGAGCCGCCCGCGCTGCGCCTCGATCAGCCGGAGCGCCTGGTCGAGCTGGCGCTGCAGCGGCGCGCGCGGACGCGCCGGCTGCGCCTCGGCGGGCTGAGCGATGATCGTCGAGGCGAGCAGCGCGAGCGCGACTCGCCGCATCACTGCGCCCGCATCGCGGTGGCCGCGCCCGCGATCTCGCCGACGCGCAGCAGCGCCGAACCGGCGAGCAGTTCGGCGCCCGCCGCGCCGAGGTCGATCGCGACGCTGGTCTGCGTGTCGATCACGCGGTCGCTGCCCGCGTTGGCGATCGCGCTGCCGAAGACGTTGCCGGCGAGGTGGGTCACCGTGAGATCGCTGCCGCTCAGTTCCACCGTCCGCGTGCGCCCCTGCTGCCCCTGCGTGATCACGCCATGATCGGTCATGCCGCCGACGACCGCTTCGAGCCCCGCGGGCAAGGTCGTCGCGCCTGTCGCGGCGAGGCCGACCATCGGCGCGCTGGTGCCGGGCGTCACCTGAAAGCCGCTGCGCGTGTCGTAGCTCACGCTTGGTGCCCGCGCGCCGGCGTCGCCGGCGCCCACGGTGGGCACGGCGGCGACGGTCTCGCCCGCGCGCGGCGCGTAGACGGTCAGCGTCGGTGTGCCTTGGCTCGCCTGAAAGACGGTGCGCAGCACGACCGCTCCGTCGACCGCGGTCTGCGTCTGGACCGTCAGCGCGACGTCGATCCCGCCCGGCAGCATGAAGCCGCCGCGTTCCTCCGCCAGCGTCGCGTCGGGCACGGGCGCGAGCGCGCCGAACATCGCCTGGCCGAGCCCGAGCAGCATCAGCGCCGCGCCGCTCACGATATGTCCCCATAGGACGGCGCGGTGATCGACAGCGCCTGCTGGCTGACCGGATCGGAGAAGCGGCCGCCGATCGGCGCGCGCGCGTAGGCGAGCCACTGCGCCTCGCGGTTGAAGCGCGTCCTGGCGAGCGGCTGCTCGTCGGCGAGCACGAAATAGATGCGGTTCCACGCCTGTTCGAAGGCGGCGCGCGGCATCACGGTCATGCCGCTCGAGGGGTCGCCGAGCAGCACCTCGCGCGCGCTCACGCCCTTGACCACGACGAAGTGGCGATAGTCGCGGATGGCGATCAGCGCGATCCCCGGCACGCCGGTCTGGCGCACCTTGTCGAGCGTCACCTTGTAGCCGTCGGCGCGGAGCCCGCGGCTGGCGAGCCAGCGCTTCATGTCGAGCAGCGAGAAGCCGAGACGGCGAATCTGCTGCTGGTCGCCGCGCAGCCACATGCCGCGGAAGGCGAGATCCTCGCGCACGTCGAGGTCATAGTGGTAGCGCAGCAACGTCGCGAGCGCGGCCGAGCCGCAGCTGAAGTCGTAGCGCTGGCGCACGATGCCGTCGAAGCGCCGCTCCGCCATCGACCGGACCGGCACGCGATAGTCGCCGACCGGCCCCGCACCGGCGCCACCGACGAAGCGTGAGCCGGGCGCGACGTCGCTCGCGCAGGTGGTCGCGCCGAGCGCCAGCAGCGAAGCCGTGATCGGCCGGCAGACGGACGCGAACCGGATCATGGCGTGGGCGAGAGCGCGATCGTGACGTTCATCGCGGCGTTGATCGCGACATTGTTGCCGGTGTTGACGCTCAGCACCGAGAGGCCGGACATGTTCTGAAAGGCCTGACCATCGATCGTCGCGTCCCCGGTTCGGACGTTGTCGCCGACGCTGTTGTGCGAAACACCGGCGTTCTGCTCGGCCAGCGCCGACTGGCGCGTGTCCTCGCGGCCGGCGATCTGCGCCAGCGCGCCCTCGTCGAGCGCCGCGGTGGCGAAGGGCGTCGCCGCGGTCTGTGCCGCGGCGGGCGCGGCGGCGAGCGCGCCGACCAGAAGCAGCGGCGGCGCCCAGGGATAGAGCGGGAAGAGGCGGGGCATGGGCACGCTCCTCGTGGTCGAAGATGGACCGGCGGCGGTGGGCACCGCCGCCGACCCGAGGGCATCAGAAGGTGACGTCGCCGGTCGACACCGCGACCGACACGCTCGCGTTCTGCGAGGCACCGACGCCGGTGTTCTGGTTGAGCGCCTGCATGCCGGCATAGTTCTGGAACGCGCCGCCGCTGTTGCTCAGCTGGTTGGCCGCGCCGGGGGTGCCACCCTCGCCGCCGCCGCCGAAGCTGACCGACACGCCGGTGACGTAGCTCGACAGAGTCGAGCTGGCGACGATGGCATTGTCACCGAATACGTTCGCGTTGGAGGCCGAGGCGGTCGCGGAGGTGCCGACCAGCGAGATCGAGTGATCCGAGCTGTCGTTGTTGCTGTTGGTGACCGAGTTGTCGGTCGAGTTGTCCGAACTGTCGTTGTTGCTGTTGTTGGTGGAGCTGTTCGAGTTGTCGGTCGTGGAGCTGTTGGAATTGTCGGTGGTGGAACTATTCGAATTGTCCGTCGTCGAGCTGTCCGAATTGTCCGTCGCCGAGTTGTCCGACGCGTCGGTGGTGGTCGTCGTCGTCGTGGTGGTGGAGTTGTCGTTGTAGCTGTCGGTCGTATTGGTCGAGCTGTTCGACGAGTCGCTCGAGGAGTTGTCGGTGTTGTCGGTCGCGGACGCGCTGTTGTTGGCGGCGACGCGGCCGGCGGAAGCGGTGGCGTTGCCGCTGTCGCTGGTGGTCACCGAATTGTCCGTGGTCGAGTTGTTTGACGCGTCGGTGGTCGTCGTCGAGTTGTTCGAGCTATCCGAGGTCGAGGAGTTGTTGCTGTCCGCGGTGTTGGTCGAATTGTTCGAGCTGTCCGACGTGGTCACCGCGTTGTTCGAATAATCGTTGGTAGAGCTGTTCGAGTTGTCCGTCGTCGAGCTGTCCGAATTGTCGGCGGTCGAGTTGTTCGACCAGTCGTTCGTCGAGCTGTTCGACCAGTCGTTGGTCGAGTTGTTCGAGCTGTCGGTCGTGGCGGTGGAGCCGCCAGCGGCGGCGTTCTGCCCCGCGCTCGCGCTGTTGCTGGGATCGGCGGTCTGCGCCACCGCGGGGGCTGCGATCAGCAGCGCGGCGACGGAGCAGGAGCGGTAGAATAATGCTTTCATGTCGGCGTTCCTCGCTATCACGTGATCGCCACGCCCCCTGTTGTTCCTGCGACGTCGCCGTCGTCGGAGGAGCGGTGCGGCACCGTATCCTCGGTACTCCACGGGTATGCGGCCTCCTCTGGCGCTTCTCTGCCCCGACATAAGGGAATCGCTTGCCCTCGTTCGGGGGAAGCCGCTCCCCTCGTTCAGGGGGTCACACGAACGACGTGCGGCAGGTCGGCGCCACACGCACCGCGCTCTGCAGCATCAGCCACACCAACTCGGCCTGGCGGTTGGTGTTGGTCTTGAGGAAGATCTGCTTGAGGTAGGAGCGCGCGGTCTGCTCGCGCACGTGCATCGCAGCGGCAGCATCGGACAGGCTCAGCGCATCAGAGAGTAAGCAGGTGAGGCGGGTCTCGACGGGCGACAGGCCGTAGAGCTTGCAAACGGGCTCGATCAGCCGGCGCAGTTCCTGCGTCGGATCGAAGACGTAGAGGATCGCGGCGCAGTCCTCGGCGCCGGCGGGCGGTTGGTCGGTAGCGACGATCGCCACCAGCAGCGGTCGCCGCTCGGCGCGGCTCAGCGCTATCACGGGCGCTGTGCCGCGCCCGCGCGCCGTGCCGCCACCGCCGACGACATGATCGATCGCGGTCTGCAGCCGGAGCGTGTCCGGCAGCCGGCTGCCGCTCAGCAGCGTGCCGCTGCGCCGCAATCCGTCCTGGCGCGCCATCAGCGCCTCGGCGACCGCGTTCGCGAGCATCAATTGACCCCGAGCGTTCACCAGCAGCACGCCTACGTCGGCATGGTTGAACGCCTCGGCAAGCCCGCGCGCCCTCGCCTGCGCGCGCGTGCGCTCGGCCCAGAGCGCGAGCGCTGATCGCAACAGCGGCAGTAGCCGCGTGACCTGCTCGCGGCCGCGCGCCCGGATCGCCGCGTCGCTGCTTTCGTACAGCGCCAGGATATCGATCGCGATATCGGGTGTCGTCACTCCCGCGAGCAGCACATCAGCGCCGGGCGAAGCCGCGCCGAGCCTGACCCATGTGGCGGCTTGCCGCGCCGACGGTCCGAGATCCCCGCGCTCAAGCAGCGCGAGTAGCGCGGCGCCGCGCTCACTCGCGGCGCACGCGCCGGTGCTGGCAAGCACGATCGCCCGACCATCACGAGTCGCGGAGGCGATCAGGAGTCCGTCGGCGTCGATGAGCGCAGTGACCTCACCCGCGAGATCGACGAGAGGTTCGGGGTGCTCATCCGCGATCGGTGCCGGCCCGTCGGGGCGGGGCGGGGCAATGGCGGCAGCGGTTTGGTCATAGCCTTGCTCTATCATCGGCGGGATCGCCGAGGGATGCAGCACGCTGACCATCACTCTCTCCTGTGCTCCGGCCGGTTGTCCCGGTCCGCCCCATGTTCAATGCGGTGGTTCCTGATCGTTGCTCCGTTCGTTCGTCACCGTCGGTAAATCGTTCTCACGCCAGCATGAGCCGGACGGTCGGACGGACAAGCGCTCGTGCCCCTCGCTGTCTTCCCGATTTGGGACGCGCGTCCGTGACTTAGCTCTCACCGTACGGCGATACAGCCTGCTCCGCCCGGCGGAATGATCCGATAACTATTCGGTCGTATGTTCATTTTCGGTACAAGCCTTGATGCGTGGAAATGTCCGAGGCACCGTGAAGACGTGCCAATTGAGGCGCGGTTGGGTGCGCTCCTTATAGCTTGCACACCTAAGATTTTGGGCGGCGAGGAGAGGACCTTGCCGCAATCTCGCTATCAGACGGCCAGCTCCGCTACTTAACCCGCCAACCGTGTGGGGTGCGACGCGTTATTAGGGCGCCACACTGTCATCACGCCATCAACTTTCCTTACATCAAGCTAATCGGCTTTACTGACGTTCGTGGATCCGGCCGCGCGCAGGTTCAACCGAAGATAGTAGAAGCCGCCGTCCTGACCGAGCTGCTGACTGGACGTGTCGTACCTTGCCGCACCGATATAAGAGTTCTCGAGCGGGATGCGCGATGGATAGCTGTTGAACAGGTTGTTGGCCCCGATGGACGCGCGCAGGCGGGAGCTCAGGTCATAGCCGACCTCCAGGTTCGTGACCCAGCGGGCGCGATTGACCAAGTCGCGGAACGTGTCGTTCGAGAAGGCGTCGGGACCGGTGTAGTAGGTGAGCTGTGACCTCGTTCGCCCATATCGTATCTCATGGAGCGCAAGGCTCCATCGGTCTGCGCTGAACATGCCGCCGACGATGATTTTCGACGCCGGGTAGGCCGTCGTCAGATAGCCGATCCCCTGTGCATTGAGCAGCGGGTTGCCATTGCGGTCGAGTCCGGTCCGGGTGACCTTGGTTTTGTTGATGTTGGCGGCCGCGTCCCAGAGCACGCTCGAGCCGGCACCGAGGACGGTGCGGTAGCGGGCCGTGATATCAAGGCCGCGGGTGCGCGTCCGAACCCCGTTGGCATAGTATTGCACCGTGGCGCTCTCGGGCGAGACCGTGGCGGGCAGGGCGACCCCTTGGAGGCGCAAGGCGTCCAGCGCCTCCTGACCGTTGTAGACGCCGCCCGCGATGATGCGGTCGCGTATCCGGATCTGATAGGCGTCGACCGTGATATCGAAGTTCTCGACCGGTCGCGCGACGACGCCGCCGCTGTAGTTGATCGAGCGCTCGGGGCGTAGCGGCGACGCCCCGAGTGCGCGCGCGGCCGGAGACGCCACCGCGACCTGTGCGTTGGCGTAAGTGGGCGACACGACGATGCTGGTGAAGTTCGACTGGGCGAGTGTGGGCGCTCGAAAGCCGTTGCTGACCGTGCCGCGAAGCGCGAAGCGATCCGATACGTCGTAGCGTGTGGAGAACTTGCCCGTCAGAGTGTCGCCCGCGTCCGAATAATGCTCGTAGCGCCCGGCGAGATCGACCTGCCACGCGGGCAGCAGACGTGTCGCGAGATCGATGTACGCCGCCTCGACATCGCGGCTAGCGCTTGTACGGTTGTCGGGCGAGAGTCCCTGATAGCCCTCGGTGCCGCCGTACAGGTAGGAGCCGGGCTCGCCGGGATCGATCCCGTAGGTCTCGCGTCGATACTCGGTGCCGAGCGCCAGGGTGAGCGGGGCTGCCAGGAAGGGGAGCGCCACCGGCTGGCGAAGATCGAGCGTATTCGTCCACTGCCGATGGCGGTAGCTGCCGATATCGACCGACGTCGGCGTCTCGCCTGTCGCGGCGTAGAGCCCGGTGTTGGCTGTCTCGTCGAGCCCGAGTGCGATGCGGTCACCGCCGTAGGTGGTGCTGAGATCCCAATGCCAGCCGAGCAGCCCGTCACCGCGCAGGCCGCCCGTGACCGCGAAGTCGTGCTCGGAAACGGTCTCGACTGGCTGGAAACCGTTCGGATGCACCGCGGGGAGAACGGTCGGGAGCCGTCGATAGGCAAGTCGCGCTGCGTCGCGGTAGGCGTAGGTGGCGAATGCATAGGCTTCGACGCTGCTCGAGACCCGATACGCCGCATCGAGGCTCGTGGTGATCCGAGTGGTACGGGGTGAGCCGATCGCGGGATTGTTGCTGAGGCCGGTGCGCGTATCGGGTCCGCTTCGATCCGTGCGATCGCGGTGAACCACCTCGGCACTGAGGCGGAGGTGTCCGTCCGCGCCGAGGTTGAACCCCTCGCTGATCGAGTCGCTCGTGGTGAAGCCGTCTCCCTCATAGGTCTGGCCGTTGAGCGCCTGGGCGGAGAGGTCGGAACCCGCGCCCTTGAGGATGATGTTGATGACGCCGGCGATGGCGTCCGAGCCATAGAGCGCGGCGGCACCGTCCTGGAGGATCTCGACTCGTTCGATCGCGGTGACGGGGATCAGATCGATGTCGACGGGTGCCGTGCCCTGCTGCGGGCCAGGGTTGAGGTTGACCGCCGACGTCGGGTGCCGGCGCTTGCCGTTGACCAGCACGAGGGTCTGGTCCGCCGTGAGACCGCGCAGGCTGATGGCGTTGATCAGCGAGCTCTGGTCCAGCCCCATCACCTGGCGCGAGAGCGACGGTGCGAGCTGCTGCAGCGCGTCGCGCAGGTCGGGCTGGCCGGTCGCGCGAAGCTCCTCGGCGGAGACGACCACGACCGGGCTGGCGCTCTGCCTGGCCGAGATGCTCGGGTCGCGCGTGCCGGTGACGACGACCTGGCTCGCCCCCTGCTCGGCCTTGGCGTCCAACGCCGGGCCGCCTTGTGCGTTCGCCGGTATCGACGGCAGCGCGAGGACGAGGGCGGCACTCACGGCTGCGATGGACCGATCAGATGACACACGACCTCCAACGATCTCCTACTTATCTGATAGGAGAAGCGGGGCGTGATGGGGAAGTCGCTGGCTTGATGATTTATCTTGTTGGCGCGATACGTCGCGTTAGGATCGCCGGCGGAGATCACGATGACCGAGGTTGGTACCGCCTCCGCTGGCCCGCGTGATCAACGATGCGGGCTTGAGGCGACCGTCCGGCGACGCGGCGGCGATTTCCCACTTAGAAAGTAGTCGAGGACGTGCTGCGGCGGTATCAGCAACCGGCTGAGCACGAAAATGGCGGAGGGGCGTGACGCCTGTGCGATGATGACGGGGGACATGGCACGTCGGGCGAGGGCGGGAAGTGCGGTGACTGGCTCGGCTTCACGGCGGCGAGCATGGGTCACCTCCGTACGGGACGTGGTACGTGCAGCCCGAAGCGACCGGTTCTAACCGAGCGAGGGCTTAGCTCGGGCGGACGAGCGCTCCTTTTGCAGGACGTCCTCAGCGCCGCTGGCTCTCGGTCTTCGCCCGCTCGAGGCCGAAGGGCTCCGATGCATTCCAGGCCGGCCAGTCGGTGCGTTCAGCGATCTCGCGCCCGAGCGCATAGGCGACGCTTCCTTCCTGTGCCGCACCGGTCATGTCCCATCTGGGGTTAAACTCGTCGCACGTCTGATGGTAGCATTGCGCGTTGTAGCGCGCTCGCTCGCGCTCGCCAGCCGCTAGGCCGCCGTTGACCAGATCGCGCCCGGCGCGGAAGTACACGCCCGGCACCCCCTTCTGCGCCAGCGCGTAATGATCCGACCGGTAGTACCAGCCCGCCTCGGTATTTTCCTCCGGCACGATCCGCAGTCCCTGCGCTGCGGCCACGCGCGTGAGGTCCGCCTCGAGCGGCGTCCGGCCGACCCCGATCAGCTCCAGATCGCGGGTCCGGCCCAGCACGACGTGCGGGTCGAGATTGAATTGCGCCGCGGTGGTGCCGAGCGGCAGGACGGGGTGATCGGCATACCAGCTCGCACCCAGCAGGCCTTTCTCTTCGGCGGT
This sequence comes from Sphingomonas yunnanensis, assembly GCF_019898765.1. Lineage (GTDB taxonomy): Bacteria > Pseudomonadota > Alphaproteobacteria > Sphingomonadales > Sphingomonadaceae > Sphingomonas > Sphingomonas yunnanensis. The sequence goes on from NZ_JAIOKB010000003.1 coordinate 494,185, forward strand.
CCAAAGGGCGAATACCACGGAGCGACGCGGCCGCGTGGCTAAGCTGTAGACGCGGGCGATCTCGAGCAGCGTCGCCGTGCCGGTACCGTTGTCGACCGCGCCGTTGCGGATGCGGTCAGCGGGCGGATCGAAGTCGTTCTCGCCGTAAGCGTCCCAGTGGGCGCCATACAGGACGCTACCGGCAGCCGGGTCGGTACCGGGAAGGATCCCGACCACATTGTGACTGACGACATGCGCCAGGCTGGTGCGCGTCATGCCGGAGAAGGTGACGCGCTTCAGCTCGATGCCGTGGAACTCGGCCGACTGCGCTGCGCGCTTCGCCGCGGCGTAGTCGAGGCCGCCCTCGCGCAGCATGGCGACGCCGATGTCGTTTCGCAGCATTCCCCGGAGACCGAACGCCGGCGGCACCGTGCCCGTGTCGGGCGCATAACCCGGCACGGCATCGCCCTTCGCCAGTTGCAGCCAGGGGTAGCTCGACGGGAACGTCTCATGGATCTGGAAAAACGCGACCGCGCCGCGCTTCTGCGCCTCCGTCAGCTTGGTGCGCGCTGCTGGACTGGACGCTCGTCCGCCGAAGCCTAGGTCGCGTCGCGCCTCGACATCGGGATCGCCGGCCAAGGCCACGACCACCTTGCCGCGAACGTCCAGCCCCCGATACGGATCATAGCCGAGCTTGGGCTCGACGATGCCATAGCCGACGAAGACGACGGGCGCTGCCGTCACCGTCGAGCGGCCGAGGATCCGGGACGATGCCGCGATCTCGACACCGGGGTTCAGCGTCGTGATGTTGTTGCCCAGCGCGATCTGAAACTTCGCCTCGTCGCGCGTCCAGCGCAGCAGCGGCACTCGTTGCTTATAGCCGTCATCCCCGCCAGCCTTCAGCCCCAACGACGCGAATCGTTCGGTCAGGAAAGCCAGGGTGACTGGCTCGCCAGCTTGCGCCGGTCCGCGACCGTGGAAGTCGTCGCCGCTCAGCGTTCGCACATCCGCCTTGATCCGCTCGGGCGAGACCATCGGCGCGGACGGCTCGGTAGCGGCGGCGAGGGAGAATAGCAGCGGAAGCGAGAGCCAACGTTTCATCGGGCAAGCCTGGCGCCTCCCGGGGTCGAGCGCAAGCTGGCGAAGTGGACGCCCTGCAGAGCGACCCAGACAGGGTGGCAGGTCCGTTGTAGCTGATCTGAACGGGCGGCCGAAGGTAGGCGAGTGACCGGAGCGTCTGCACGGCTGTCCGTGAGATACATCCAAGCGGATCGCCGATACAGAACGCCGTTATCGTACGAGCAGAAGTCGTCGACGCACTGTCGGTCCGATGACGAGCAACACGACGCCCGCGCCCGCGACGACGGCGGCATGGAGCAACCAGAATTCGGCGGGCGCCCAGCGCTCGTATAGCGAGCCCAATCGGCCGCTGATGACGCTACCGGCGAAGGTAGAGAGTGTGTTGATGCCGATCATGGTGCCACGCAGCCCTGACGGCGCCTCCGCCGCGTAGAGTGCGAGCCCGATCGGCGTGACGTACAGCCAGCCGATATTGGTTAAGAGGTGAAAGGCGACTGCCCAGAGCAGGGGCACGCGGCCTGCCGCGTCGCTCACGAGCGGGGCCAGCGACAACCAGGCGGTGCCTCCACCGAAGACGAGGCAGCCGATGGCAAGCTTGGCAAGACTGTCAGGCTCCCGTCCTGCGGCCGCTTGGCGTCGCCACAACGATAGGAAAAGTGGCATGACCAGCACCGGCGCTAGCCCGTCCAGCGCCTGCAGCCAGGGTACGGGAACCACGACACCGCCGACTCGTCGGTCGAGATGATCGCGCACCCACAGATTGTAGACGTTCCAAACTTGGCTCTGCGCGATCCAGAAGCAGGTCATCAGTGGCCAGATCGCGAGCAGTGCCGAGAGGCGCGTCCGTTCGGCGGGCTTGAGCCGGTCGCGCTTCGCCGCTCTGACGCGACTGCTATCTGCGGGCAGGTGCCGCTGTCCCGCGACATAGACGAGCAATCCAGCGAGCATACCGAAGCCAGCGAAGGCAAAACCCGCATGCCAGCCGTAGACGACCGCCAACGCGCCGGTAACGATCGGCGCGATGAATGCTCCAAGATTGATCCCGACGTAATAGAGCTGGAACGCGTCCGCTTCGCGCCGATCGCCGTCGGCGTAGAGGGCTTTGATCTGTGCAGAGAGGTTACCCCGTAGCAGCCCCGCGCCGACAATGAGCAGAAGCAGGGCGAGCAGGAACGACGCATCGAATGCGAGAGCGAAATGCCCGGCCGTCATCAGCAGGGCGCCAGCCATCACGGCGCCGCGCCGGCCAGTCACACGATCACCCAGCCAGCCACCGACAACCGGAGTGAAGTAGATGAGGCCAACGTATAGACCGAATGTCTGAGCCGCGAGCGCGGTCACGGAGAGCGGACCGGTGATGCCCTCGACGATCCCCCGAAACGTTGCGAAGCCAATCACGTGCACGATGTGATCAGGCAGCAACAACTGCTCGACCATGTAGAGCGTGAGAAGCGCTTGCATGCCGTGGAACGATATACGTTCCCATAACTCAGTTCCAGTCAGCACCCACAATCCGCGGGGATGGTCGAGCAGCTCGCGCCAGCGGGCGCGCGGGTCTGTTGACCTCGTAAGCCTGCGATCGATCATGCCCGCCTCCGGACAGATCTGTCGCAGCGCGATCTCGTCTCTGCAAGCCCTCATCGCTCTGGATACGCTTGGCAGGCTTACACATGCCCTCGCGCGCTATGGTCGAAAGGTAGTCAATAAGCGGTGGCAGGTTTGAACTGAGCGTCGACTGCCCGGCAGATGCGAACGAAACACAAGTTCGTCTCGATCCAATCACCGTCCACAACACTTCAACAACGGCTATGTCGAGAGCTTCAGTGGGCGGGCACCCGATCTGACCGCTTTCGGGTCCTTGCGACGCGAGTCCGCTCCTTTCACCATCGACGCGGGGCATGCGGGTCTTGCCACGAGCTCGTCGCGCGAGAAGCAGGGCACCGGTGACGAAACGTTTAGCTTCCTCGTTGCATAACAAGCATATGATTGACCCGCGGGAGATCGCCGACAGCGTTGAAGCGACGAGGCTGACCAGCCTCCTGAGCCTCAATCTTCTCGATACGCCCGCCGAGGGCAGCTTCGACGCCGTCACCCGGCTCGCTGCCTTCGCCTGCGGGACGGCGAGTGCCGCGGTCACGCTGGTGGACACCGATCGTGCCTGGTTCAAGTCGCGCGTCTGCGTCGGCGTTCCGGAGTTGCCGCGCGAGCACGCCTTCTGCAGTCTCGAGATCACGCGCGGCGACCTGCTGGTGATCCCTGACACGCATCTCGACCCGCGCTGCGCTGCCAACCCGTTGATCGCAGGCGACGGTGCCGTCCGCTTCTACGCCGGGGCGCCACTGATCGTAGCTCCCACCGGGGCATGTGTCGGGCGACTGTGCGTCTTCGACACTGCGCCGCGAGACGGACTGACCGCGGCGGAGCAGGACTCGCTCTTGAGCCTCGCCGCCATGATCGTCGAACGGATGGAGAGCACGCGCTATCGCCAGATCGGTCGCATGGCGGCCAAAGTGGCCGACGTCACCTCCGACGCGATCCTCTGCGCCGACGCGGCCGGACGAATCACCTACTGGAACGCCGCTGCGGAGCGCATGTTCGGGCACCCGGCGGAAGTCGCCGTCGGCGCGCCGCTCCATATAATCATGCCCGAAGGCTTGCGCGGCGCGCACGCGCGTGGCTTCGCGCGCGCCGCGGCGGGCGGTGCGATGACGCTCCAGGGCAAGCCGGTCGAGCTGACCGGGCTGCGCGCGGACGGCGAGACGTTCCCGATCGAGCTGTCGCTGGGGCGCTGGCACGACGGGGCGACGGTCGCCTTCGCCGCGATCGTACGCGACATCTCATCGCGCAAGCTGCTCGAGCACGAGCGCGAGCAGGCGCGCTTGTTCCTCGACACGGTGATCGAGAACCTACCCGCCATGCTGTTCGTCAAGAACGCGGAGGATCAGCGTTATCTGCTGATGAACAAGGCTGGTGCCGAGCTTGCGGGGCGGCCGCAGGAGGATTTCGTCGGGCGTACCGACAGCGAGCTCTTCCCCGGTCGAGGTGAGGCTTATGAGGCACGCGACCGTGCCGCCGAGGCGCGTCCCGGCGTCCACGTCTTTGAGGGCAATTACGTGCGCGCTGATGGGCGCCGCTTCACCCTGCGCACCAAGCGGCTCGTGATCGACGCGCCTCCTGGCGGCAAACGCCTGCTGCTCGGCATAACCGAGGACATGACCGAGGCGCGGCGCGCGCAGGCCGAGGTCAGACGCCTGGCGGAATATGACTCGCTGACCGGCCTACGGAACCGCGCCGGCTTCGTCGCGCGGATCGACACACTCGTAGACGCGACAACTCCCTTCACGGTGCTCAGCATCGACCTCGACCGCTTCAAGTCGGTCAACGATCAATTCGGCCACCTGGCCGGTGACGAGGTGCTAGGCGAGGTCGGTGTCAGGCTGGGCCGCGTCGTCAGCGCCGGAGACGTCGTCGCCCGCGTCGGCGGCGACGAGTTCGCGTTGATCTTGGTCGGCCACGACGCGGGTGTCCGCGCGCGCGCTCTGGCACCCGTGATCGTCGCCGCGCTGGAAGTGCCGATCACCACCAATCGCGCGCTCGCTTACATCGGGTGTAGCATCGGCGGCGCGGCCTTTCCGACCGACGGCGGCACGCCGATCGAGGTGCGACAGGCTGCGGACTTGGCGCTGTATCGCGCGAAGGAGAACGGTCGCGGCTCGACTTGCTTCTACGACGCCGCGCTGGATGCCGCACTGCGCGAGCACCGCCGCCTGGAGCAGGCGCTGCGGCTCGCGCTCGAGCAGGACTTGATCGACGTCGCCTTCCAGCCTGTCCTCTCGACTGAGACGCGTCTGGTCACCAGCTTCGAGGCGCTGGCGCGCTGGCACCATCCCATCAAAGGGCCGATCCCGCCCTCAGAGTTCATCGTGCTGGCGGAGGAGTGCGGCCTGGTCGAGGCGCTCGGGACCAACGTGCTGCGCCGCGCGTGCGACGCCGCGCGGTCCTGGCCGGACGACGTGTCGGTCGCGGTCAACCTGTCGCCGCTGCAATTCCAGACCGGCCGCCTGTGCGAGACCGTACGGAGCGTGCTGGCGGCGACCGGTCTGCGGGCGGGGCGGCTGCAGCTGGAAGTGACCGAGGGACTGCTGATCCGGGACGTGGAACGCACCTTCCATCAGCTGGAGGAAATGCGCGCCATCGGCATCCAGATCCTGATGGATGACTTCGGCGTCGGCTATTCGTCACTCAGCTATTTCCAACGTTTCCGGTTCGACAAGGTCAAGATCGACCGCTCCTTCGTTGAGACGGCGCCGACCGCCCTGGCGGCTCAGGCGATCATCCGGGCGGTGACGCAGGTCGGTCAGACGCTCGGCATGGGCGTCGTCGCCGAGGGGGTCGAGACCGAGGAGCAGATGCAGATGCTCGTGTCGCTCGGCTGCACTCACGTGCAGGGCTATCTGCTTGGACGTCCCCTCGCCGGTGGCATGGTGCACGAGTTCTTGTATGCCAACCGGAAGTTGGCAGGGTTGCCGTCATCCCCCACCATCCTGGCATCATGACGATGATCCCGCGAGGATCGCGGCTGTCGCGCCTATGATGCGGCCGTCGCAGGGAGCCTTGAAGGTGCTGGACGCAGGGGCGCTGGCAGTCCGGAAGTTAGTCCCACCTTTCGACATCGTTCCCGATCAGCTTCTCACTCGTAGCACCGAGATTGACGAATGTCCGAAGCTGGGAGCAGGGCAGGGTCTCGCGCGCGATCGCTTCCCGGGTCCAGCGGAGCAGGGCGGTTGGCTCGATCTGGCCAGTCGGCAGCCGTGATGGGTATGATATCGCGGGTTTACCAAAGCTTAGATCGTTCTGGGTAGGTCAGGCGGCTACGCTCAAGGATCGGCGAATGCTGGCGAATTCTCGTCTTCTTGAGGATCACGGCTCGTTCTGGCGGAGGTCGGCGGGCGCCGTGCTTCTCCTTTTGACCTGCGTCCTTGGCCTGGGAGAGGCGCGGGCCGGGTGCATGCGCGCGCCGACGCCTGGTCTCCAGACGCTGGCGGATGAAGCGGGGCGCGATCCACCCGCTCTCCTTCTCTCGACCAAAGGCGATCCGCTGAGAACGGACGGCGACCTCGCCTGGGGCTGGCGCATGGCCGCGCGGGCGGAGGCGTACGACACGCTCTCCCAGCCCGCGAACGCAAGGAGCACCGTCCTGCAGGTGACCGAAGCCGGCGCAACCGTCGACCTGCCGCTTCGTGTCGAGCTGCTGGCCCGCGCCGCGATGAACGGGCTGACGGTCGAGGAGGTCGAACGCATCGCCTCGTCCCTCGCCTCCGTCTTAGATCGTACGGCTCCCGACATCGTGTCGATCGCCTGCCTCCAGATCGCCCGGGGGGAAGCTCGGCGTCTATCGGGCGCGCCGGAGCGGGCGGTGTCTCTACTCGCATCGGCTTACCGGCTCACGAAGCGGCCGGGCCGCGAGCTGCCGCACGTCATCGCCACCGAGAAGCTGGCCAGAGTCTTGAACGCGGCGGGCGACCATCTCCAGGCGATCGCGCTCATCGAGGAGGTAATCGCCTGGGACACGACGCACGACCGCAAGGTCGCGCTGGCGAACGACCTGTATTTCAGGGGGTTGTTCAATCTATCGCGAGGTGCGTACGCGGCGGCGCTCGCCGACTTCGACCTGTCTAGGATGCGGTCTCCTAGAGTGAGCGATCCGGTCGGCTCGGCCTATCTCGATCTCCAGACCTGCGCCGCGTTGATCGAGCTGCACCGTCTGCTCGCCGCGAAACCGCTGTGCCGGCAGGCCCAGCTTGTCTTCGATGCGTGGCAGGAGCCGGCCAGCGCGCAGGCGCAGCTTCTCAGGGCTAAGATGGAGTGGATTTCGGGCCGTCACGCGCGCGCGCTCGAGCTGCTCGACCAACTGCTCGAGGATGCAGACCGGCTATCGTCCTTCGCCTCGGCGCCGCAGGCCTATCGGCTTCGGGCAGACGTGAACCGAGCCATGGGCAGGACGGAGAGCGCCTATCGGGATCTGGAACGGTCCGTGCGCCTGGACGAGCGGAGGTCCGCCTATGAGCGGACGAGGCAGACCGCTGTGCTGCGTGCCAGCTTCGAGGCGGACAGGTCGGCAGCACGCACGGAGGAGTTGGCCCGCAGTCTTCGCTTCGCGCGTGAACGCGAGAGCGAGCAGGCTCAGCGCTACCGACAACTCGCCTGGTCGGCAGCACTGGGCCTCCTCATGCTGGGGACGATGCTTATCATGGGCGTCAGTCACAGGCGGAAACTGTCGCGTGTCGCAGATACGGATCCGCTCACCGGCTTGCTGAACCGCCGGTGCCTCATCGGTCGCGAGCGAAACTTGTTCCATCGCGAGGGTTTCAGCGCTGCGTCGACCGTGGCGCTGCTCGATATCGACCATTTCAAGGCCATCAACGACGCATACGGTCACAATGTCGGCGACGAGGTGCTCAAGCATTTCGCGGCGCTGCTCGCCTCCAGCGCCGGCAAGGAAGACGTGGTCGCGCGGTGGGGAGGAGAGGAGTTCGTCCTGGTCTTCCGGCATCGGCCTGCGGCCCACGCGCTGGGGGTTCTCGAGGAAATCCGCAGCAGGCTGCTCGAGCAGGTCGAGGCCAAGGTGGCGGGGGTGCAGGTGCGCTTCAGCGCGGGCGTCACGTCCTCGACCGACGGAGAGCCGCTTCATACGGTCATCGCGAGGGCGGATCGGGCCCTGTATCGCGCCAAAGAATTGGGACGAGACAGGATCGAGGTCGAGGGCGTGACCGAACACACGTCGTCGGACAGCCCACCGGCGACGATCGGTCTCGCACCAGCCGGCGCGAGTATCGCGGAGTCGCACGGGCCAGCAGCGACCTCTTCCCTCGTCCTGACCCCTGGCGAGGCTAGGTTGGTGCAACTTTCCTACGAGGATTGAGCCCGGCCTCTCACTCTCGCGTCAGAGATCGAAGATCAATCGCGTCCGCCATGGCCTTGTAGCCCGAATCACTCGGATGCAGCCTGTCACTCTCGTTGAACCGCGGGTCGATCGCCGAGGGGATCGGTTTGGTCGGCGACCGACGGCGCGAGGTCGATCACTCGAGCGCCCGCTGTCAATATCCTGACCGACGATGACGGTCGCTCACGCGAGGTCAGGCGTATCCGATGACAAGGGTCAACGGGTCGCCCCGTCGTCCGTCAGCGAGTATCTCGGTCGAGCTTCTCCGGAAGCCGGCCCGTGCCAGGTACGATGCGATCAGCGGGGCGTGTCCGGCTGGATCGAGTGCGCGCCAGATCGCCACGGCCTTCGTCGGGAAGCAGCGGTTGGAGAAGCTGACGATGAACGGCGCTCCCTCGCCCAGCGTGCGGCGCACTTCGGCGAAGACGTCGACCGGCCGCTGCAGATATTGGACGCCGACGCAGCAGAGCGCGGCATCGAACGCGGCGGGGGCGAACGGCAGGAAGGGATCGCGGTTGAGATCCTGGACGAACCGTCGATCGAGCCTCGGATTGGCGGCGAGCTCGCGCTCGTTCATGCCGTGGCCCACGACCTCAGCGTAGGTGCGATCGTCGGGCAGGTGGCTGACCCAGCTCGACATGAGGTCGAGGACGCGGCCCTGCTCGGGCAGCAGTTCGCGATAGCGAGCCGTCAGTGCGGCGACTGCGCCCTCGTCGATGTGCGTGACCAGCCGGGGCAGGGCGTAGAAGGCGAGGTCGTCACCCTCGTCCTGCCGGGCGAAGGCTTCGGCGGGGAGATCGGCGTTATCGGCCATCGTGCTCACATCCTCAGCGCCTGATCGTAACCGGTGAGTTCGAGGTAGCCGCGGCCGCCGGTCGTCCGCACCGCTCCTTCCCAGTAGACCGGTAGACCGCTTCGTCGAGCATCGAGTTCCTGCGCGGCGAACATCGGCGTCAGACGCCATCGCATGATGCGGCCGTCTACCCGGACGCTCACCTCCTGCGACACCGGGTAGACCGCGCCGGTGGCGCTGCTGCGCCACGTCGCCAAGGGTCTGAACGCGACGTCGCGAGATCCCAGCGTGCTGATGGTGCCACTCGGGTGTCGCAGCGAACCGCCGGCCCAGAGCGTACCGCCGCCCTTGCGACGGATGCGAAATGCCATGAGGGCAGAGCCATCGTCGAAGTTGAGCCCGGTCCAGTCCCAACCCTGCGCCTCGGGCGCGAGATAATCCGACGACCACTCCCGGTCGAGCCACGCCTCACCCGTGACCGCGACGTCGCGGCCGTCGCGTCGTACCTGCCCGGAGACGCGCAGGTGCGGCACCGAGTAATAATAGCTCGCCTGCTCAGGGCGCGGGCCCTTGCGGCTATACCCTCCCGCGCCTTGCGGCAGCGGCGGTTGCGTCGGCTGGAAGTCGAGCGCCAGGGTGAAATCTGACGCGGCGACGCGGGTGGCCCAGTGTCCGTCCGGCGCACGGCGCAGGCGCCAGTCGCGTATGCGGATGTCGGCGTCCCCGGTACGCGCCGCTGCCAGGCCGAAACCCTCGCGCGCGGCGCGCTCCCCGTGGCGCAGGCGGCGGGTCGATGGATCGGACAGCGCGGCGTGCGCGAACAGCACCTGCGTCGCTGCGAAGCGGCTCGGGTTGCGTCCATCAAGCGACGGTCGGGTGCGGAAGAAGGTGACCTGGAAGCCGAGATCTTCCCCCGCCTCGGTGCGCAGCCAGCCGGTAACGTACCACCACTCGGTACGAAACGCCGGATGCGCCCCGTGATCAGCGGGGAAGGCGAGTGCCATTCCGGGCCGAACCACCGGGTAGGGAGTGACCGCTGGCGCCGCGACCGCGATCGCCGCCAGCCCGCCTGGGAGCAGCGTCCGCCTCACCAATCCTCCCGCACCGACTGCACGGCATCCTTCGCGGTCGCACGCCGACCGGCGAGCACCGCCGTCGCCGCCGCGGCGCCGGTCAGCGCCGCCGCTACGCCGAGCAGCGTGCCCACCGGCACCTGCGTCGTCATGGTCCAATTGAAGGATTGCGGATTGATCACGTGGATCAGCACCTGTGCGAGGATCAGACCCAGACCGATGCCGGCGACTGCCCCAGTCATGCCGACCAGAGCGCCCTCGGTCGCGAGCATGGCACTGAGCTGCCCGCGCGTCAGCCCTAGATGGCGAAGCATGCCGAACTCGCGCTCGCGCGCGATCGTCTGTGCCGACATGGTCGCGGCCACGCCCGCGAGACCGACCAGGATCGCCACCGCCTCCAGCAGGTACGTGACCGCGAAGCTGCGATCGAACAGCGTCAGCGCCATATGTCGCAGCGTCGCAGGCTGCGTGATCTCGACGTGCCGACGAAGGTCGGCCGGCAGTTGCACCGCCATGGCCTTGCCAACGGCACCTGCCTCATTGCCCGGAAGGAGCATGACCGAGATCTCGTCGCGACCGTCGTCGCCGGTCAATCGTTGGTAATCCGCCTCGTCGACCAGTACGGCACCGGCCTGACGTCCGTAATCGCGCCACACGCCAGCGACCATGAATCGAGTACCGCCGGCGAGCGGCAAGGTGATCGTCTCACCCGGTTCCCAGCCGTAGAGCCGCTGCGCCGGCTCGGACACCCAGACCGGCAGCGCCTTGGTCGGCATCGTGGGAGCGCGCTCGATCAGGACAAGGAGCGGATCACGCCCGTCGCGCTCAGGCCGCGCGATCAGGCTGACGGGTGGACGATCCGCCGCGATCGTGAGCGGTAGCTGGCGGCTGAAGGCCAGATGTCCGACGCCGGCTGTCCCGGCGAGACGGGCGCGAGTGGCGGGGTCGAAGCTCGCGCCGGCATCGGTGCGCAGATAGAGGTCGGCGCCGAGAACTTGACCGAGCCACGTGTCTACCGCCCCCCGGAAGCTGCTCACCATCGTGGCCATGGCGATCATCAGCGCCGTCGAGGCGACGATCCCGCACAGCGCGGTCGCGGCCTCAGCGGGCGCCCCGTACAGATGTCGCACGGCGAGCTGCGACGGCACGCTCCCCACCGTGCGCTTCGCGAGTGGCCGGAGCATGGTCCGCGCGAACCACGGCACGCCGGCGACGCCGCCGGCGAGCATCAGCGCCATGCCGAGGAAGCCGAACAAGGGGAGGCCGCTCACCGCAGGCAGCAGGGCCGCGGCCGCGCCCGCCGCGAGGAGCACGGCCGCTGGCCACCACAGAGCGGGCCGACGCGGGTCGAGAACGTCGCCGACGTTCTTCAGTGCGGCGGCGGGAGCGGCGCGCGCCGCGGCGCGCGCCGGAATCGCACTGCCGAGCACGGCGGCTGACAACCCCAGCGCGAAGAAACTCGCCGCGGCGACCGGCTGAAAGACGACGCGCGTCGTCGCCATCCCGAAGTAGCCTGCGCCAAGATCACCGCCGAACCAGTGCAGCGCCGCCCAGGCGAGCCCATAGCCGCCAGCAAGTCCCGCAAGCGCACCGACGATGCCGATCGTCACGCCTTCGACCATGACCGCGGAGATGACGCCGCTGCGAGACAGGCCGAGCGTGCGAAGCAGGGCGAAGGTGCGCTGGCGCCTCGCGACGGCCAGCGACTGCGCCGAGTAGACGAGGAACCCGCCCGTCAGCAGCGCGACGAGTGCCAGCATGTCGAGGTTCACGCGATAGGCCCGCGATAGCGCCGAGCCCTGTGCGCCGCGTGCCGCCTCCGAGGACAGCACCGCATCGGCAGGGAGCAGACGCGCGAGCGAGGCCTCCGCTGCCTGTCGGTCCGACAGGCGCAGATCGATCCGGTCGATCCTGCCGAGCCGCCCGAAACGCCACTGCGCCGCGGCGATGTCGACCACGCCGAGCGCGGCCGCCGCGTCCGCACCGGGCAGCGTACCGGCGACATGGAAGATCACCGCGCGACCGTTCGCCGTCACCGTCACGCGATCGCCGACGGCCGCATGGGCCTGCGCCAGCGCGGTGCGCGACAGGAACAGCGAGGCCTCATCGAAGACGGTGTCGTTGCCCGTGTCCGGGCCTCGCGGGGTGATGCCGACGAGCGACGGCGTCACCGAGCCCGCGCGCAGCACGTCCAGGCCCAGCAGCGTCAGCTTGGCCCCGCCGATCCTGGCGTCCAGCCGCACCATGGGGCTGGCGTCGAGCACGCCGGCGGCGCCGGCCACGCGCGGGTAGAGCCGCTCGTCGACGCCGAGCGGGCTCGTCGCGCGGACGGACAGTTCGGCGGCGCCGCTCACGCCGCGCACGGCCCCGTCGAACGACGCCAGCGCCGAGCCGTTGACGAGATGGACGGCGAAGCCGAGTGCGACGCCAACGGCGATCGCGATCGCGGTCGTGAGAAAGCGGGCGGGTTGGAAGCGCCACTCCCCACCGATCAGCCAGCCGAGCGCCAGTCGTGCCGACAGGAGGCCAGGCTCAGCGGACACGCCGCTCCACCAACCCGTCCGCGCGAAGCGTCAGCACCCGATCGGCGACCGCGGCGCTCGCGTCCGAGTGCGTGACCATCACGCCGGCTGCGCCATGTTCCCGCACCGCGCCCGCGAACAGGGCGAGCACGCGGGTGGCCGTATCGGGATCGAGGTTGCCGGTCGGCTCGTCCGCCAGGATCAGGGCGGGTCGGTGAACCAGCGCTCGAGCGATCGCGACACGCTGGAGTTCGCCACCCGACAGGTCGCGGGCGTAGCCCTCTCCGCGGTCGGCCAAGCCTACCGCGGAGAGCATCTCGGCGGCGCACGCCTTCGCCGCCGCGCCGTCAGGGGACGTCAGCGCGAGCGGCAGCGCGACATTCTGGAGCAGCGTGAGATAGGGAAGGATGTGAAAGGCCTGGAACACGAATCCGACACGCTCTCGCCGCAGCCGGGTTCGTGCCGTCTCGTCGAGGCTCCCCAGCACCGTACCGCCGATCGAGACGGATCCCGCGTCGGCGTCGTCCAGCCCGGCGAGAATGTTGAGGAGCGTCGACTTGCCGACCCCGGACTCGCCGATGATCGCGACGAGCTCGCCGGCGGCCACCTGGAGGTCGAGCGAATGAAACAATCGTCGCGGCCCCGGTACCGTCTTGGCGAGCCCATGAACATCGAGGAGGATGGATGTCGCGCTCACCGGCTACACGTGGTGCAGGTGAGGGACAGTGGCAATGGCTGCGGCTCCTATGGCGTCTACACCATCGTGCGATCGCTTACCCGTACGACGTTCCGGGGAGTCGAGTGGCATCAGTCTGCGAGTCGCTGCTCCAGGAAGAACCGGAGCATCTCGCGCGAGGCGTTCGGGCCGGCGGCATCGGTGTGCGATCCCGCCGGGTCGCCCCCGGACCAGGCGTGTCCCGCGCCGCTGACGGTCCATTGCTCGATCAGTACTTTGCCATGCTTGTCGCGGCTTAGCGCCCGGGCATAGCGTCGACCGCCTACTGCGCCCGTCTCGACCTCGACGCCTACCGGAGCGCCGACCGCCGCCGTTGCCGCCGCGACCAGCCCGCGCGCATTCGCCTCATGCACCGTACCGTCGCGGTCGCCGTGGAAGGTGACGAGCGGTACGAAGCGGTCATCCAGCCGGCGCTTGCCGGCGTAGGCCGACCCTCGCTTCATCGCCGACAAGGCCCCCGATAAATTCCGCGCGGCGCCGCAGGCGAGGCCCGAGTGAACCCCCACGGCCGCGAACAGGTCGGGATAGGCGTCGGCCATGATGGCTGCCGTCGCACCGCCAGCGGACAGACCCGCGACGTACACGCGCGTGGTGTCGACACCCTCTACCTCGATCACGTCACGCGTTACGCCCGCGATCAGCGCGGGCTCGCCGCGTCCGCGCTCCTGATCTCCCGGGCGAAACCAGTTCCAGCACCGCGCTTGATTGGACACTTGCGCTTGGCGTGGATAGGCGACGAGAATGCCGCGTTCGTCTGCCAACCGGTTCATGCCCGTGCCGAGCGCGAAGTCCTCCGGGGATTGCGTGCAACCGTGCAGCATCACCACCAGCGGCATGCCAGGCAGGGTGACTCTGGGCCGGTAGAGCATGTAGTCGAGTTGGCCCGTCGGCGCGACGTGGCGTCGCGCCTCGAAGCGACAATCCTCCGCCGCTGCCTCTCCGCGTCCAAGCCCAGCCTCCGCATACTCGGGTCCGATCGCGATCGTGGCCGCGGAGACGGTCGGCCCTGAGCTCGTGCCGCCATCCAGTGTGGCGCGGATCAGCGCGGTCGCGCTTCTGAGATCGCCGAGCTGAGTGCGGCGGAGCGCCTCCGCCATCGTAGCGCGGAAGGTCATGAGTTCTACTCCTCAGCCGATGCGATCGGCTATAGCGGCCTTGACCGCGGGATCGGCGTGAAGCGCGCCCAGCACGGTGAGCGAGCCGATCGCCGCGCGCGCGAGTTCCGGGGTGACGTCCGGCGCGATGGTGGCGAGGCCGAGCACCCGGATGTCCAGCATCTCGCCGGCCGCGCGTGCTGCCTCGAGATCGTGGCGCGAGAAGTGGCATAGCCCTAGCTGAAGCTGTCGGCGCTTCGTCGATTCGCGCGCCGCCTCGCCGTGCCGCTCCAGCTGTTGGCGGATCGCGGTGCGGATGAAGTCGGTTCGATTGCTGTAGAAGCCTTCGCGGACGAGGAGGTCGACGCTGCCGAGATCGACATAGCCGAGATTGATCGTGATCTTCTCGCTCTCCGGCGCCTTGCTCACTTGCTGGGGCATCGTCTCGTTCCACCATCCACTTGGATGGCAGATTGAGGCGTGTGGGCGGGATGGCAAGGTCCAGAGCCGCGGCGAATGCCGACTGGCACCCGCCGAGCGGGATAGGGGCGGCGGGTCGCAGCCGTGTCACGTCAGGCGTACGCCGCCAACTACGATTGTTGCGGCCATCACGCCTGTTACGTGCAGGTCGACGGCACGCTCGTCGAGCGCGGTCTAGTCATGTTGAGCGCACATCTCGGAGGATTGCGCCCGGCGCGGATCGAGCGTCTGTCACCGAGCGTCTCGCTGATTGCCGCCGTCGCGCCACTGTAGCGTCTTCGTCGTTTTCCGCCGCAGCTGACGGTTCTTCGTCCCCGCTCGCCGCCCGCTGGCCCTTGATCAACGCCTTGCTCGATACCGGCTATCTAGTTTTTTAAGGCACCGACGAGCGTCATTTCAGGAGGCGCTCGTGCGGTTCTCCTCAGTATGTACCTCGAAGCGGCTGAGCTCAGCTCTGCCGAAAACGGTGGTCAGTGCCGTGTCAGTCGCATCACGCCCGCGCGCCATCAGGATCCGACCGACGCGTGGGTGATTGTGGCGAGCGTCGAACGTATGCCATGAACCATTGAGATAGACGTCGAACCAGGCGGAGAAGTCCATCGGTGCATCCACCGCAGGCACGCCGATGTCACCTAAGTAGCCGGTGCAGTAGCGCGCGGGGATGTTCATGCAGCGGCAAAGGGTGATCGCCAGATGCGCGAAGTCGCGGCACACACCCTGCTGCTCCTGGTGCGCGTCCCATGCGGTCTTGGTCGATCGTGCATGATGATAGCCGAATTCGACGTGATCGTGTGTGAAGTCGACGATCGCCTGAACCCGGTCCCATCCGGGCGTGGTGTGACCGAAGAGCGACCATGCCGTCTCTGACAGGCGATCGGTCTCACAATAGCGGCTGCCAAGAAGGTAGACGAGGACGTCGTCGGGCAGGTCCTCGATACGGTGCTGTACCGCGGCGGGAGATTGCAGGTCCGGCAGACCGCCATCCTCGACGGCGAAATCGCAGCTAAGCGTCAGGCCACCCGCGGGGATCGTCACGCGGGTGCAGACATTCCCGAACGCATCGACATAGTCATACATCGGAACATCCGGATCTGACCTGATGCGATGGGGCGTGCGAAGGTCCTTGTAGCGCGACGGGTGTACGCTGAGCATCGCCATCATCGGTGTGGCGATCTCGGCTTCGAAGGAGATACGGTAACCGGCTTGGATCAGCATGGGTCAAGCATCCTGTTCTCTCGAGAGCTCCGAGCTCTGGCGCAGAAGGAGGGGCGGCAAGGGGTCGACCGTCACGTCGACGCTCACGGTCATGTCGTCGAAGCTGCCCGGGAAGCCATCGAAGGTGCCCGAGATCGGTACCGCCTGGTAGATGTCGCGTGCTATCGCGACGCGGATCAGTCCTGCGCTCCCGATGATCCCGTTCGTCGGATCGAACTCGACCCAGCCCGACCCGGGAAGGTAGACCCGCACCCAGGCGTGTGTGTTTCCGCCTCCGAGGCGCGTCTCGCGGCCACCGCCCGGGCTGTAGACGTACCCCGACACGAACCGGGCGGCGAAGCCCAACGCGCGTGCCGCCTCGATCATCAGGACCGCATAGTCGCGGCACGTTCCCTTGCGACGGCGCAGCGTCTCAATCGGTGTCTGCGTGCCTTTCTCGGCGCGAGAAACATAGGTGAACTCGCGTCGTATCGCCGTCGTCATCGCGGTCAGCATCGCCAGCGTATCGGTCGCGCCATCGCGGCTCAGAAAGCGGCGCACCCAGGTGTCGACCTCGCGTTGCGGATCGAGGTGCTGACGCTCGATGGAACGCAGCAGGTCGGGCATCTCTTCGGAGGCGTAGGTGAAGGGGTAGGTGCGCGCATATTCCTCGATGTGAACGTGCTGGACGTCGCCGGGCTCATGTTGGAGCCGCACCTTGCTGTCGAAGACCAATCGGCTTGCCCGGCGATGGAAGGTCGCGATCGCGACCGCGTTACCGAACACGTCCTGAAGCCATCGCACCTCGCTCGGCTCCGGATCGATCGTCAGCGTCGCATCCAGCAGATGCTGGTCGAAGCTTTCGCGGGGCCGCACCATGATCCGGTGCTCGCCGAACGACACCGGCTGCTTGTAGGTGTAGGTGGTTACGTGAGAGAGGTTCAGGAATGGCATCGAACGGTCATAGCGGCGTCGTGCCCTCGTTGCTGGTGGACGATGATCCCTCACCGGTAACGATTGTCAACCCAACCGGTCGTTCCCCGTTCCTCCTTATCGGCGATCACGCGGGAAATTCGATGCCGCGCCGGCTGGGCAACCTGGGGCTGCCGCAAAGCGAATTGCATCGCCATATCGCGTGGGACATCGGTGTGCGTGAACTTGGCGATGCGCTGGCAGAGGCATGCGACGCCGTCTTCATCAGGCAGACCTACTCGCGCCTGATAGTCGATTGTAACCGCGACCCGAGCGCCCCCGACGCGATGCCGCCGGTCAGCGACGGGACGGTGGTTGCAGGCAACGCCGCATTGACCGCGGAAGAGAGAGCGTCACGCACCGAGACCATCCACGAACCTTATCACCGCTCGATCAATCTAGAGCTTCTCCGGCGGGACGCATGCGGGCAGCCCAGCGTGCTCGTGTCACTTCACAGCTTTACTCCAGCTCTGACAGGTGGTTCTCCACGGCCGTGGCACGTAGGCGTATTGCATGACGGAGGAGACCCCTCCTTCGCGATGGCCTTCCTAGCCGCCTTGCGCCGGGAGCCAACGCTGGTCGTCGGCGACAACGAGCCGTACCGCATGGATCTGGTCGACTATACTGTTCCGCGGCACGCTTACGCCGCTCACCGACCGTACGTCGAACTCGAGTTTCGGCAGGATCTGCTGCGGCATAAACAGGCGCTGCAAAGCTGGGTGGAGATCGTACTGAACTCGTTGCAGGCAGCTTATGACATCACGTCGACAGCCGAACGCTAAGGAAGCGCTGCACGCTTCAGTCCGTCAAGTGGCCGTGCCGGGCGCGCTGCCGCGCGTGCTCGCCGACCTGCGGCTCACGTCAGCGGTATCCTCGAAGCCAAGCGGTTCGCCGCTCGCTCTCCTCCGTGAGGCAGCCGGGATGATTGAGCGTCTCTACCGTTCCCGCGCCCGGTGCATCGTCGATGGGGCAGGCGCGATCGCGTTCCGCGATCCAGGCACGCTGCGACGTGCGAAGCGCGGCCTGGCGCGAGCGCGATAGCCTCCTCATCGTCGCGCGATAGGCCAGGTTGAGCTGCGCGTCGGCGCGCTTATAGTCGGCGACGAAGCAGGCCGACATCGCGGATGTCACCCCCGCAGCGGCCTCACCGCTGTTGAGGCAGCGGTCGAGCGGCGTGGATCCAGCCAGCATCACAGCGAACAACAACATTCCCTTCTACTCCATAAGCGGTGAGCGGTCCGACCTAAATGCGAGACGAGCCGTAGCGTTTCCGGCCCGTTCTCGGACCCTTCCGCGGCAGGGTATAGGTTCAACGTCGATCGGGTCGGGCGCCTTCGACCCCGACCTTCACCACCGTCCCTGCCGGGTAGATACCGCTCGAACGCCTAAGCTGGAGACCGGCGAAGCCCGCGATACTCCGTGCCAAGCCGTCGCCGTCACTCTCGGGACCTGCCCAGGCGATGACGCCATCCGGGCGGACGAGAAGGGTGGTGACATCAGGATCGCGCATCGGGTCAGCCGCACAACAGGGGAGCCCGTCAGAGGCGTCGGCCACCCCATCAATCGGCGCGGCGCGATCCAGGTGGATGACGAGAGCGTAACCGCCGCGAAGCGCCTCGTTCAACCTGCCGCCGCCCGGGAGGGTTCGCGCGGCAGAGAACCGCCCCACCGCTGAGATCATCTCGGCCGACAGGTGGCCGCCGCATGTTGACCCTTCGATCCGCCATAATCGCGTCGGAAGGCGGGGGTCGTCGTCAGGCTTGAACCAGCTCCTATCCTGGATACGCGGGCCGGTGACGTAGAGCGCGCCGTCAGGACCTGCGGAAGGAGGCACCCCGAACGAGGCTCATCATGCTTGGTGATGCGAGCAGATGTCCACGACGGTTTTCAAACTCGGCGGCCAACGCTCAATCGATCCAAAGCTGGGCGCAGCGGCCGTGCGACCCATCGCGACGCTTCCGTCAAGGCCGTCGCTCTAGGGAGGATCGCAGCACGAACGGCATAGCGCGCACGGTCAATCCTATCGTCGACCGCCGAGGATCGAAGTCAGCATACCGCCGAGACCGCCCAGTCCGCCGCCGCTGGACGCGCCGCCACCGGCTGCAGCACCGCCAAGCCCGCCAAGAACCGTCCCCAGAATGCTGCCAAGGCCACCCTGTTGCCCGCCGGAGCGGCCCGCCATGTGACCGGCGACCAGCATCGCGAGGATCGGCAGCATCTGCTTGAGGAGCGCCGCATCCAGCCCGCTGCTCTGCGCCGCATGCCCCGCCACCTGCCGACTGACATCCTTCGACCCGAAGATACTCTCGAGGAGCTGGTTGCCTCGAGAGACCTCCGTGGGTTCGCCGCCCAGGACGTTGTGTGCGAGGCCCGCACCGCCGAGCGCATCGACGTGCGTGTCCAACTCGGCCGCACTGTCTCCCATCCCACCCAGCACCGACGGCAGCAGCGCTTCGGCGCCACGCCGGGCTTGCTCGGGCGGGATCCCGAGCTGGCCGGCGATCGCTTCGATGCCGCCGTTCGGCAGCAGATCGTTGAGGTTCATCGCAGGTTCCTTATCGCCGGGACCTCAACGGCCGTCGACTGGTTTGGCTCCTGCATGGGCGGCTCGACGGATCGAACGCACCGCCTTCTTGCTCATGCTTCACCTGTGTTGGGCGACACGGAGAGCCGATGAGACTGCGATCCTCCTTCCCCTCCAGCCGAGTCAACAGGCTCGCCGGTATGGTCTATCTCGTGCTGGTCGCAGTCGCCAGTTGGTCAATCGCAGCCTGCGGCGGCTTCGTAAGCTAGATTGCCGGCAGTTCGAGCGGCAGGGCTGTGCACAATTCGCGGGTGTGCTCGCAGCTAGATACTTCACCGCAGCCGACGCGATGGGCGGCATGCGCCACCCATGCAGCGCATGCACGACGAGCCGCCTCTCAATGACAGCGCCGAGATCTAGGCGAAGTCGCCGAGGTACTAGGTCTCCGCAGCGGGAAGGTCGGAGCTGCCATCCTCCGCGGGTGCTTCTCTATCGAGATTCTCTGCGGCGAGGTCGGCCTGCCTCTTGCCGACGATATCCCGATCTTCGCCGTTATCGCCGGGATGTACGTGCCCCCGCTGTCGGCGCCGTCTTGGTCGGTCTGCTGTGTCATACCGGTATCTTCCTGTCAGAGAGAGCGAAGCGGTCGGCCGGTTCGATCGGACCCGGGTCTTCTTCTCGTCAGGAATAAGAGCGTTCGATAGCATGCTACCGAGGGCCACGCGTCCGAGAAGCCGATGGGGCCCCGTGCAACACACGCCCGCGGAGACAAGCCGTGGCTTCCCGCGTCATAGCCGCCGGGCCTGCTATACATCGACGTCGCCTGCGCCGGCGATTGGACGAAGATCGTGCTGATGCCGCCGATCGTCGGTGCACAGCGCAGACCGATATCAATGGCTCTCGCCGGCCTACTCGCTATGACAGCGACCGAGGGACGGGTCGCTGCCGCGAGCCTAGGTGCCCTAGGACGCGGGGCCAGTAGCCTCGTGCCCGCTGAGGAGAAGATGCGTGCTATTCCACACCATGGTCGGTTCTAACGACATCGTTCGATCGAAGCGCTTCTATGACACCGTCCTGGCCACGCTGGGGGTCGGGGAAGCCGCGTTGAATATCGCTGATAGCGGGCACACCCGTCTCATCTACCGCGGCGAGGGCGGGACGGTCTTCATCGTCACCCAGCCGATCAACGATGAGCCGGCGACGATCGCGAACGGAGGCACAGTCGCCTTCCAGTGCGACTCGCCCGAGCAGGTCAAGCGGCTACACGACGTCGCAGTCGCTTCCGGCGGAACGTCGATCGAAGCGCCTCCCGGTCCGCGCCACACGGCATCGATGGGCACGGTCGAGCTAGCCTACTTCCGCGATCCCGACGGCAATAAGCTCTGTGGCATCCATTTTCCTGGATGATCGCAGGAAGGGGGCCGCTGCCAGGTTCACGCCGCGGGCCAATCCCATGAAGGTTCGAGCGCCGAGCGTCGCGATAACGGGCGTTCGGCTTAGGACGCCTAGTGCGGCCAGCGGGCCGCGATCTCGTACAGCCCGATGGCGACCTCGAAAGCGATGAGCGCGACGACCGAGAGCTCGAGACGCAGCGACCTTTTGTCCTGGACAAGGTCGAGAAGCCACTCGGCCGAGTCGCCTAGCATCTCGAGCTTTCGCTCGATCGTGCGCGTGCGATCGCCCAGTTCGTACTCGGCTTCGAGCCGGCCGTAGAGGCGGTCGAGCTCGGGATGTTCCCATAGCAGGTCCGGCTTCTCGCCTATCCGCGCGCGTCCGACGACGCGGTGTTGAGCGGAGAGGACGCTGCCGATCTGGCGCATGATCTGGCGGATCGGAAGGTGGGCACGACCGTGCTCGCGCATATCGACGAGAAGTGGCTCGATCCGGTCGAAGGCGTCCTCGATCCGCATCTCGTCGCGCGCGAGGACGACCGAGCGCGCCAGCACGGTGGCGGCGAGCAGAAGCCGCTCGGGCGTGGCCTCGCGCAGTCGGATGCGCCCGTCGGCGGATACGGTCTCGTCGCCGTCGTCGCGCAGCTCGACCCGGGCGGTCTCGATCTCGGGGCTGGTCGGCGGGTCGACCGCGTGCGGCGCGACCTGCGCCAGGATCCGCGCCTCCTCCTCGGACGTCGCGCCGACGAGGACGACCGCGCCGTAGCGAAACACGAAGGCGCACGATCCCCCCAGCTCGACCAGCTCCGGGTCGCCGAACCCGGCGAGCGCGCGCATGTCGATCCGCGTGCCCAGCAGGTGCGCGCGCATGTCGATCTGGTCGCCGCGTCCGGGCAGCGGCATCACGAGCGCTTCCGGCAGGCCTGTCGGGCGCAGCGCCGGCATGTTGATCACGGGCATCGGCTCCTCTGTCCTGCGGCCATCGGGGACCGGACGATACTCACGCTGCAGCACGATTGCAGCCCCATCGCGCGGAGCGCCTGTCCCGCCGATCGCAGGACGGCGAGAGAGGTCAGGATCAGCGAGCGCCCGATCAGACCGTCAGACGCATCGTCCCGATCCCCGGATCGGTTCGGCCCGCTTCGCCTCTGTCGATCCTGCCCGCGAACCGACGCGCGAAAGTCGTATTGTCCTCGATCCGCACGACCACATCGTACCACAGGTCGCTGGCCTGCAACTTCCAGACATCGTCGACCGATGCCCCCGCGGCGATGTGGTGCCGACGCTCACGCTCCGCACCGGGATAGGCGGGGTCGAGCGTCACGACGAAGGTACGCGCCGTCGCCGCCCGATTGGTCAGCGTCAGCACCGCTGCCCCCGCCGCCACATGGCGGTTCAGCAGCACGTCGGCGCCGGCGGCCGCGTCGCCGGCGTACCGCTGGTGTAACCCGTCCGGACCGCTGAGCGTCAGATCATAGGCGTCGTCGTCCGTCCAGCGGTCGTGCGCGTGGCGCTCTCCCGCGCCGATGGTGAAATGCCAGGGGGCCTCCCGGTCGCGATTGTCGCGCACGCACAAGATCGCTCCCTGCCGCCCCCGATTGATCATCTCGAGCGTGAGTTTTCCCGCTCCGCTCACCAGCCCGACGACGTCGATCGCGTAAGGCAGCGGGCGAGCGCCGCGTTGTCCCGGCAGTTGCGACGTCGGGCGCTGGATCGCCGGGATCGCGCAGGCGGTGCCCGCCGCCGAGCGCGCGACCCGCTCGCGAAAGTCGCTGACCGACGGCAGCGGCGGTACGTCGCGCGCGCCACCGTCACGGAAGTCGAACGCCGAGGTGAGGTCGCCACAGACGGCACGGCGCCACGTCGAGATGTTGGGCTCGCGCACGCCGAACCGTTTCTCCAGGAAGCGGAGCACCGAGGTGTGGTCGAACAGCTCGGAGCAGACGTGCCCGCCCCGGGTCCACGGCGAGACGATGATCGTGGGGGTGCGGATGCCGAGGCCGATCGGGTGCGTTCCCGGCGCAGGTTGGGCATCGGCGGGATAGGTCTTGGCCTCGCCGTCGAGCGGCACGGTGCTGTGACCCCGGCAGGCGCCGATCGGCGGCACCGGCGGTGGCACATGGTCATAGAAGCCGCCTGGCTCGTCGTAGATCAAAAGGAAGGCGGTCTTCGCGAACACCTCGGGATGATCGACCAGCGCCTCGATCAGCCGCGCGGTGACGTGCTCTCCCTTCGCCGGCTCGGCGCTGGGATGCTCGGAGAGGTCCGCCGCGGTCACGATCCACGATACCTGCGGCAGTCGTCCGGCGGCGATGTCGGCGCGGAAGGCCGCGACGAGCTGCTCGCCGTCGGAGCGGGTGCGGTCGGCCCCGCTGGCCTGTTCGCTGACCCAGCCGCGACCGCGATGGTACAGCGACGTGTCGCGCGCACAGGGGCGGAAGGCGGGGAAGACCGAGAGCAGGTTGTCGCCGAAATTGTCGTGTTCCTGGTAGACGTTCCACGACACGCCCGCGGCCTCCAGCCGCTCGGCATAGGTGGTCCAGCGATAGGCGTCGGGACGTAACGGCTTATCGGTACGCATGTCGGCGCTGGGCGTCTCGTCCTCGCCGTAGTTGCTCATCTCGGGCTCGCCGCCGACCGCCCCGCCGCCGTTGCAGCCGGAGAACAGGTGAAGCCGGTTGGGATAGGTCTGCGTCAGCGTCGAGGCGTGATAGGCGTCACAGACCGTGAAGGCGTCGGCGAGCGCGTAGTAGAACGGCAGATCACCCGGGCCGTAATGGAGCATGCGGTGATGCAGTTCCTCGCTCGCGCCCCAGCGATCGCACCGCCCCTGATCGAGGATGTGCATGTGATGCGGGTGCGACTGGTCACCACCGTCGACCTTGAACGAGCGGGTGGTCGTCGAGTCGCCGTGGAACGGTAGCACATAGCCGTCGGGGTGCTGATGGGACGGCTGGGCCCAGATCGTGCGGCCGCCCGGCAGGCGCGCGGGGCGTGGGTCGCCGAAGCCGCGGACGCCGTTGAGCAAGCCGAGATAGTGATCGAAAGAGCGGTTCTCCTGCATGTGGATCACGACATGCTCGACGTCGCGGATCGTCCCGGTGCGTCCGCTCGGAGCGATCGCCAGCGCGCGGTCGAGCATGCCGGGCAGCAGCGCCGCCGCTCCTGCCGCGCCACCGATGAAGCCGCGTCGCGTCGTCCGGTTCATGTTTGCCTCCCAGCGCCGATCCCGCTAATAGCACTGGTATAGTCCAATTACGACACTGGTGTGATGGTGTCGTCTCGGGTGATGCAGCATGGCCGACGTGATCGATCTCATCTTCAACCTGTTCGAGCGCCACGGCCTCGACCGCTACGGCGAGGACACGACCCAGCTCAGCCACGCGCTGCAATGTGCCGCGCTGGCGCGGTCGAGCGGGTGCGCCGACACGCTCGTGGCGGCCGCGCTGCTGCACGACATCGGCCAGTTCGTCGACGACGCGGGGTTGCTCGCCGAACGGCGCGGGGTCGACGCGCGTCACGAGGATCTCGGCCACGCGATGCTGGCGGCGCATTTCCCCACCGCGGTGGTCGAGCCGATCCGCCTCCACGTCGCCGCCAAGCGTTACCTCTGCGCGGTCGATCCCGACTATGCCGCGACGCTCAGCGCCGCGTCCCACCTCAGCCTCAGCCTGCAAGGCGGCGCGATGGACGTGGCGGAACGTGCCGCGTTCGAGCGCGAACCCTTCTTCGTTGAGGCAGTGACGCTGCGACGCTTCGATGACGGCGGCAAGGCGACCGATGCCGACGACGCCGATCTCGCCTCATACCGCGGTCTGCTCGAGCGCATGGTGGTGCGCGCCGATGCGTCGCTGACGGCCTGACCCGGCGACGCGGGCTTGACCCGCATCCTTCCCGCCGCGATGCCGTCGCCTCAGCCGAGACGGATGGATGATGCCGACGACCAGCCTCGCCGACGCGCTGCGGATCGCGCCCCCCGCGCTCGACGGCTCACCGCATTATATCGCGCTGCGCGACCAGATCGCGCTGGGCATCGGCATGGGGAAGATCGCGCCCGGCGAGCGGCTGCCGTCCGAGCGTCAGCTCCAGCTCGGCACCGGTTCGGCGCGCGGCACCGTGCGCGAGGCCTTGTCCCAGCTCGAGGCCGAGGGGCTGATCTACCGGCGCGACCGGAGCGGCTGGTATGTCTCCCCGCCGGCGGTGACCTACGACCCGACGCGCTGGGCCGGGTTCATGACCTATGTCGCCGAGCAGGGGCGCACGCCGGCCACCGAGGTGCTCGCGCTGGAGACGGCGCCGGCCTCATCCGGCGTGGCAGATATCTTCCGGCTCGTGCCCGGCCGCCCGCTCCACGTGCTGCGACGGCGGCGATCGATTGACGGACGGCCCGTGCTGGTGGAGCGCATCATGGTGGATCCGACGCTCGCGCCGGGGCTGCTCGATCATCCGCTCGACGGCTCGCTCACGCGCGTGCTGACCACCGTCTATGGCATCACCGTCGCGCGCAACCGGGTCGACATGCGGCCTTGCGCGCTGATCAAGTCGATCGCGGACGAGCTCGGCGCCAAGTCAGGCACGCCGGGATTGTTGGTGGTGCGCACGAGCTTCGACGCCGGCGGCCGCGTGGTGGAATATGACGAGGAATATTGGCGCCACGACGCGGTGCGCGTCCACGTCGACCTGAGCGTCCGCGACTGAGCGGCTCAGCCGATCGGCAGCGACGCCAGCGCGGCGGGCAGATCGGCGACGCTGTCGATCACCACATGCGCGCCGGCAGCGTGCAGCTGTGCCGTCGCCGCGGCGACGCGGGCATCGCGCTCGGCGGGCGACAGCGCGCATAGCGCGGCGCCGTCGAGCCCGATCGCGTTGCCGCTGACGGCAACGCCCACGGTCCAGACGCCGGCTGCGCGCCCTTCGGCGACGCCGACCGCGGCGTCGTCGACCTTGACGCAGGCGCTCGCCGGCCAAGCATCGAGCGCGATCAGATTGTGCCACACCATCAGCGGCGACGGGCGGCCGCTCGGCGTCTCCCCGGCGCAGACGAGATGATCGGGCACATAGCCCTGCGCCGCGGCCGCTGGCAGGATGTCGGCCATCATCGCGCGCGTGTAGCCGGTGCACGAACCGATCCGCACGCCCGCGGCGCGCAGCGTCTCGACCGTGGCGGCGGCGCCCGGGATCAGCGTCGCGGTCTCGCGCGCCGCCGCGCGCATCATCGGTTCGAGCGCGTCGAGCAGCGCGTCTGCCTCGCCCGCGGCGGGATCGGCGCCATGCGCCGCCCGCCATGCAGCGGCCACGCGCGGCGCGCGCAGCAGCGCGCGGATATGGTCGCCCTTCGCCAGCCCCATGTCGGCCCGCGCCTCGTCCTCCTCGATCGGGACGCCGCGCCCGGCGAAGGCGCGGCGTAGCGCCATGACCGGTGCGCGGCTGCCGAAGTCGATCATCGTGCCCGCCCAATCGAACACCACGGCCTTGAGCGCCATCATCGGCAATGTCCCTCCGCCGCCAGTCCGGCGATCACATCCTGCGCGAGCGCGAAGGCGGTCGACGCGCCGGTACCGCTCGTCACCACGACCAGCCGCACGCCGGGGAAGAGCACGGTGACCAGGCTGTGGCGTCCTGCGATCGAGGCGTAGCTGCCGATCCAGCGTTCGATCACGCGCGGCGCCGTGCCGAACAGCGCGCTCCACTGCGCCAGGATGGCGTCGTCGATGTCGGCGCGCGCGAAGGGAGCGACCGAGTCGCCGTAGACATGGCTGTCGCCGACCACCAGCGTGCCGTCGGCGGATTGGACCGCGATCAGGTGGATGCCGTGTGCGATCGCCTCGCGCTCCTCGCGTTCCAGCCGCGTCGCCAGTGCGGCCGCCTCGGGCAGGTCGGCGAAGCCGGCGTAGCGCACCAGGCTGAGGTCGCTCATCACCGGCGTGGCCAATCGATAGCCGGGCGCGGCGAGGCGCAGCATCTGCAACGTGCATCGCTGCACGCCGTTCGTGGCGAACGCGTGCGGGAACAGCGCGGCGCCCTCGTCGCCGGGGCAGGCGATCACCGCAGCGGCGGTGTAGCTGCGCTCCGCGGTGATCACGCCGCCCGCGACCACCTCAGCGACCGCGACGCCGCGACGGAAGGTGACGCCGTGCGCGCGCGCCAGCCAGTCGGCGAGCAGCGCGACCGCGTCGCGCGACTCGACGCGAAGGTCGCGCGTGCTGCGCAGTGCCGCGACGATCGCGCCGGGGCGCAGCGCGGGCAGCGTCGCGGAAAGTGATCCAGAGGCGAGCATCTCGCATCCCTCCGCCATCTCGGTCGCCATGAAGGCCTCGAGCACCGCAGCGGCCTCGGGCCGGCGCGCGACGAGCGTCAGCCCCTCCTGCACGATCGCGATGCCCGCGGCGCGCGCGACCGCGCGCCACACCGCCGCGCTGCGCCGTGCCAGCTGCCACACGTCCCCGCGCGCCTGACCGGAGACCGTCACGAAGCCGAAGTTGCGGACCGACGCACCGGTGGCGCGCGCGTCGCGGTCGAGGACCAGCACACGCGCACCGCGCTCGGCCGCGGCGAGCGCGTGCGCCAGCCCGACGATCCCCGCGCCGACCACGATCACGTCGTACATGGCATCGCTTCCGTTCGGGTCGTGCGTCGAAAGTGCAGCGCCGACAGGGCCGTCATCACCGCCACCGCGATCGCGGTGGCGTAGCTGGCCGCGACGAAGAAGCGGAGCCACGCCACCGTCGGCGCGGCGACGCTGCGGTACACCAACAGCGCGACGCTGCCGGCGTAGCCGGAGCTGTCCGCGACATAGATCAGAAAGCCGGCGTTCGCCGCCTGGCCCACCGCGGCGACCATGCGATCGAACAGCATCGCGTTATAGGGCGTGTAGGCGAGGTACAGCCCGGCGCCGCCGAGGATCATCCAGCCGAGCGGGCTCAGCCAGCCGAGCTGGAACGCCACGGTCGCCACGCCGAGCAGCAGCGCGCCGCCCAGGATGATCGCGTGCATCGCCAGCACCGCCCGGCGATTATCCCGTACCGCGATCAGCGCGGCGAGACCCGCGAGGGCGACCGCGGCGACGGGCAGCTCGCTCTGCGAGAAGATCGCGGCGTCGCCGCGCGCGCCGAGCGCCTGCCACAGCTCGGCGGCGAAGTTGTCCCGCACGTCGCGCAGCGCGGTGAGCAGAACATAGCCCGCGATCAGCAGCGCCAGCGCGGTCCCGTGCGCGCGCAGGAAGGCGGATCGTGCCGTCCGCGACATCGGCAGCCGCGCGCGCCGCTCGGCGACGTCGCGCGTGTCGGGCGGGGGCATGCGTTCGAGCACCGCGACGCAGCCGACGAGCAGCGGTGCGAAGAGCAGGCCGGTCAGCGCCGGCATCCATGCTGCGCTGACCCCGGCGTCGAGCACCAGCGTCCCCACGCTCTTGACCACGCCCGAGGAGACGATGAAGCTCGCGCAGAGGATCGCCCCGATCAGCTCGGAGGTGCGACGCCCTTCCACATAGCTGAACACCAGACCCCAGATCAGACCGAGCGGTAGTCCGTTGAGGAACAGGAAAGCGATGTTCCAGGGCGCCGGCGTGAGCGCGAAGCCGACCAGCGCGACCCAGGCGGCGGCGATCAGCAGCAGGATCGCCGCACCGCGCCCGACCCGCCCGAACTCGGCGATGATGCGGATGCCGACCAGCTTCGACACGGCATAGCCGACCACCTGGGCGATCAGCAGCGCGCTCTTGTAATCGAGCGCGTGATGCCATCCTCGCACATCGGTGAGGGTCGCCGCGGCGAACGGCTTGCGAAAGGCATACATCGCGAAATACGCACCGAAGGCGGCGAGGCCGTAGAGTGCCGTCGCTGCGTAGCCGCGGTGCGTGACGGACGGTATGTTCGATCGCGACAGGCTGTCCATGCTGGTGGACTGGACCAGAAGCAAGTCACCGCGATGACAATTCGTGTGCGATACGCGGTGCGGAGCTGTCACGAAGCTGTCGCGACGATCTGCTTAGTCCTCAGTGGTACAGACCAGTTACGGGGGTAGGTATGACGACGACGCAGCAGCGCGGGGGGACTCGCTCGAAGCTGAGAGGGCTTCTCTTGGCCACGACGGCAGCGGTGCTCGTCACCCTGTACCCTCGCCACGCGCAGGCGCAGGTCGGCGGTGACACGCCCGAGAACGAGGTGGTCGTCACCGGGTATCGCCGCTCGCTCAGCGACGCGCGCGACATCAAGCGCGACTCGGTGATCCAGAAGGATGTGATCGTCGCCGAGGACATCGCCAAATTTCCCGAGCTCAACCTCGCCGAGTCCCTGCAGCGGGTCGCGGGCGTGCAGATCACGCGCGAGGCCGGCGAGGGCCGGCGCATCTCGCTGCGGGGTCTCGGTCCCGATTTCGCGCGCGTCCAGCTCAACGGCATGGAGGTGCTCGGCAACGTCGACTCCGCGCAAGACAGCCGCGGCCAGCGAACCCGAGATCGCGCCTTCGACTTCAACATCTTCGCTTCCGAACTCTTCTCGCGGGTGGAGGTCGAGAAGACCTTCCAGGCGGCGCAGAAGGAAGGCGGCATGGCCGGCACGGTCGGGCTCTTCACCGGCCGTCCGTTCGACTATGCGCCGGGCAGCAAGGGCGCGCTGGTCGGACGGCTGGGCACCAACCAATACACCAAGGATGCGCAGCCGCGCGTCGCCGGGTTGCTGAGCTACAATTGGGACAATGAGGTGGGCGTCCTCGTCTCCGCCGCCTGGTCGCGCCGCCGCACCACCGAACAGGGCCATAACACCTACAATTACGATCGGCCCGACGCGGGGACGCTGCGCGACCTGGTCGACAAGGGTCTCGATATCTCGTCGCTCAGCGCGGTGCAGCAGCGCAAGTTTCTCTCCGGCGACCTGTATTTCGCCGACGGCAATCGCCTGTCGTCGTGGAACGCGCGGCAGAAGAGGCTCGGCATCACCGCGGCGGTGCAGTGGCGTCCGGCCGCCAACCTGCTGCTGACGCTCGACGGGCTCTACGGGCGGCTCACCACCGCGCGTGAAGAACTGCACCTGGCGACGCGGCCGCTCGAGTCCGACGGCTCGGTCGCCTTCGACACGCCGGCCGGCAATCCCTGGCCCGCGGCGTTCCAGACCGCGTCGACGATCAACGACCTGCGCTGGGACAGCAGCGATTACGTCACCCGCACCGACGTCACCGGCACCACCTTCGGCAGCGAGAACCGCCGCTCGCTTAACAAGACCCGGTTCCGCTCGATCGAGCTGACCGGAACGTGGGACGCCAACGACGCGCTGACGATCGATGGCCACGTCGGCTATCAGAAGTCGACCTATCGCACGCCCTACGACGACAAGTTCTATATGCGGGCGACAGGCAATCTGATCGCGGATTACGGCGAGGACGGGCGCTCGGCCGCGTTCGACTATCCCGGCTGGAACCCCACGGATCCCGCCAACTACGCGATGGACTCCTTCTACTATCGCTCGTTCAATAACGAGTCGGAGCTGCGCGAGGGCGTGGGCAACCTGCGCTTCAAGGTCAGCCCGGCACTGACGCTGCGCGCCGGCATCGCCTATCATCGCTTCGAACAGGACGGCATCGATCTGTTCTACGACGACGACGTCAACGGCACGCGCGCCAAGGCGCGCGGCACGAGCGTCTCCGACATCACCGACGTGTTCCGCAACCCCTTCGGTGCCTGGCTGATCGGCGACTATGCCAAGGGCTTCGCCAAGTACAACGAGTATCACCGGCTCGGGCCGAACGTGGATGGCTCGGGCGGCGCGCTGCAGGACATCGAGAACGTCTACACCACGACCGAGGAGACCGAGTCCGGCTATCTCCAGCTCGACTGGGACACCGAGCTGTTCGGCAAGCGTCTGCGCGGCAATGTCGGTGCGCGCGGCTATCACACCCAGACCGAGAGCACCGGCTGGATTCAGGGTGACAGCTACGCCTATCTCGGAACGACCGACGTGGAAGGCAGCTATTCCGGCGTGTTGCCCGCGCTCAACGCCGTGCTGGAGCTCACGCCCGAGATGCTGCTCCGGTTCGCCGCGACCAAGAACCTCAACCGTCCCGGTCTGTCATCGATCGCGGCCCAAGGCAGCGCCTTCCGCAACGACGACAACGGCGAGATCACGGCGTCGCGCGGCAACCCCAAGCTCCAGCCGTACAAGGACACCACGCTCGACGTCTCGGCCGAATATTATTTCGGCAAGGTGGGGTTGCTCTCGGCCAGCGTGTTCCAGAAGTGGATCACCAACTTCATCGGCAACGTGAACCTCGAGAACGTGCCGTTCAGCCAGACCGGCATCCCTTTCTCCACGATTCCGGGCGCGACCGCGGACACGATCGTCAAGGAGTTCTCCATGCCGGTGAATGTGTCGGGGACGAAGAGCCTGACCGGCGTCGAGCTGGCGGCGCAGGCGCAGTTCAGCTTCCTCCCCAAGCCGCTCGACGGGCTCGGTGTCGTCGCCAATTACACGTTCGTCGACGCGCCCAAGGACATCACCGGGATCTCGCGCGGCAGCTACAACGCCACGCTTTACTATGAGACGAACCGCTGGGGCGTGCGCGGTGCGGTGAGTCATCGCACGCGCTATTACACCGGGCGCAGCGACGAGGTGATGAACGCGGGCACGCGCGGCTTCGACGGCACCACCTATGTCGACGCGGCGGCCTTCGTGAACCTGACCGCCGGCGTCCAGCTCACCTTCAACGCCATCAATCTCACCAACCAGAAGGAGACGCAATTCTGGGGGCAGAACCGGTACCTCTACAACCAGACCCAGAGCGGCACGACGTACATGGGTGGGTTCAGCTTCAAGTTCTGAAGGGAGCCGCGAGGCGCGGGCCTGCCGCCCCATCGCTCGCTCGCGAAGGCCAACCGCTGCTTGATCGCGCGCCGCGTCTCGGCACAGGTCAGCCACGTGTCGCGACCGGCGCTGGGCCCGCCGTTCGCGCGCGCATAGGGGTGATGCTGCCATCGGATTCACATGAAGAACGTGTCGTACGGCGTGAGCAGCACCCGTAACCCGACTCGCTCGAGCAGGCCGAACAGATCGTCCCACAGACGTACCATCGTGGGGACGAAGCGTCCGGCGGGACGCTCCAGATAGCGATGCTCGCCATGGCAATATTCCAGCATCAGCCGGATGACGGTGACCCCATGGGCGCGCAGCTCGAGCAGGTGCCGCTCCACCACCGCGAGGTCTCGCCGCCGGAACAGCGGCGCGAGGTCGGGCCAGGTGATCGCGTCATTGTGCCCGATCGGAGTCCAAGGCGCGCCCTCCTCGGTGACGAAGTAAGGCGAGCCGGGCGCCGCGCGAACGCGGACCATCGGCGGGGCGAGCGAACCTAGCGGGACATGCACCGGCGTCGACTAGCCAGTCGAACGCGCCGGCACCGTCGCGACTCATCGGTTCGGCAAGGTGGCTCGCCAGGAGCTAATCTCCGGCAATCAGATTGTTGGACGTGGCGACCGAACAGAGCCGAGGGAGCGAGCGGGCTCTCGGCGTTTTGTCGTTTCCAGTCCCGCGACGTAGAGTCTCGCGGGCGTCGGTGTGCCGCGCACGCACGTCGCCCGTGCGTCGCGGCGCGGGAGAGACGTGCGCCACCTGACCTAGGCCTTGAGCCCCTTGGCCATGTTGAGGTGGGCGGTAACGGTCGGCACCAGACCCTGTGCGAAGGTCTTGAGCGCGGGCACGTCTCCAGAGGCCGCGTAGGCCTTGAGCACGTCGAGCGTCTGCTGATGTGCCGCCGACTGCGCCGCGACATAGGCGCTGTCGAACGCGCTGCCCTTGGCGGCGCGCAGGCTCTCCATCGTCTGCTGCTGGTCGGCGCTGAGCGTCGCGACCGGCTGGATCGCGGGCGACAGTCCGGCGGCGACGGTCTTCAGCTTGGCGGTGGAGGCCTCGTGCGCGTCGATCATCGCCTGAGCATAGCGCTTGATCGCGGGCGACGAGGCGTTGGTGAGCGCGAGGCGCGACGTCTCGATCTCGAAGGCATCGCTCGCGGCCGCGGTGTTGGCGAAGCTCTGGCCGCCACTGGCGGGCGCGGTGGCGGTCGGCGTGGCGGTCGCCATACCGGTCGCGCCGAGATCGCTGCCGTTCGCCGCGCCGGTCTGCGTCGTGTCGTTCCCGCGGCTGCACGCCCCGAGTGCCAGTACCGCGCTGGCAGCGAGAATCGTCGTACGAAGGCTCATGGTGTCGGTCCTCTCCGAAGCTTCGCAGCGTAAGCGCCCGCGCGCGTGCAACGTTCCGAGAACGAGCCCGATCGCGCGTCAGCGTCGTTATGGGCGGGTGCGGCAGCGAGCCGTCATTCCTCGTGAGGAGCAATCGAGCATGAGCATCTTCGGCAACATCATGAGCAAGATCTTCCACCACAAATCCGCCACGCCAGCTCCGCAGGGCGACGTCGGCGCGGCGTCTTCGCCGACCACAGCGGCGCCTCCGGCCGCAGCGGCACCGGCGCAGGCGCCGGACATCGCGCCGGCGGCAAGCGTCGACGTCGGCGCGGTCCTGTCGGAGATGGCGTCGCTCAAAGGCGGCGGCGGCAATTACCAGTCGTCGATCGTCGACCTGCTCAAGCTGCTCGACCTCGATTCCAGCCTGGACGCGCGCAAGGAGCTGGGAGCCGAGCTCGATGTCCACGCCGGCGCGGACGGCAGCGCCGAGCAGAACATCGCGCTGCATAAAGCGGTGATGGCGAAGCTCGCGGAGAATGGCGGCGTGGTGCCGGACAGCCTGCGCGGCTAGGATCGCGGTGACAGTCGAGGCGGCGCCGGGGAGCGCCGCCTCATCCCGTCGCGAGGGGGCCGGGCGACGGACTGCTAGGGCCGGCCGCGTCGGCCGGCTCATAGGCCACTACCCACTCGGGATAGCCGTCGGCGCTCATGACGATGTCGGGATGACCGACCGGATCGCTGCCCGTCTCCACCCAGCCGGCGCCGAGGCACCGCTGGCAGATCGCACGCTTGCAGCGGAAGCTCACGAGGTCGATCTCGACGTTCCACTGGCCGTGACCGCGGCAGACGGGGCAGCGCGCGTCGAGTGCACCATTGCGTGGCTGCAGCGGGATCATGTCGAAGGCGTGCGGACTGTCGGGCCCGGCGCACTCGACCACATCGCTGACATGGGGCATCGATCGTCTCCTCGATCGCTCAACCGCCGAGGCATGGGCGAGTTGCCCTCACACTACCGGCTCCCCGGCGGCGAACACAGCGGGGACAGGATCTCGGGAGCGTGGACCGCGTTAGGCTGCGGCTGGATCAAGGAGCACGGACATGGCGAGACTGGCGAAGTTCACGATTGAGCCCAACGGCGACGAATATCTGCTGCTGATCGAGAGCGACGAGGGGGAAGCGCTCGAGCTGGTGGCAAGCCTGGAGCAAATGGACTTGCTCGGTGAGGCGGTCGACGAGCTGCTGGTGCAGGAGGATGCTGACGACGAGGACGAGTGAGGGGCCGCGGTGAGTCGCTTTCGGCCCGAGCGCTGATTCGCCTTTGACGAGACAAGTGGCCGGACCGCTTAACGGTGGTCCGGCCTTTCTCTCTTTAGTTTACGCTAGCGACCACGCCGAACGTCACGGCACGCGCTACCCGGCGGTACCATATTCTGGCCAGACCGCCTGCGAGAAGACGCCGCCGTCGACCAGCAGGGTCTGACCGGTGACGAAGGCGGACTCGGGTCCGGCCAGCCAGACCACCGCGGCGGCGACATCCGCGACCGTGCCGACCCGCCGCAGCGGAGTGATCGGCGACCAGCGGCCGGCATAATCGTCCAC
Organism: Sphingomonas yunnanensis; assembly: GCF_019898765.1. Lineage (GTDB taxonomy): Bacteria > Pseudomonadota > Alphaproteobacteria > Sphingomonadales > Sphingomonadaceae > Sphingomonas > Sphingomonas yunnanensis. Next base: position 528,728 of record NZ_JAIOKB010000003.1, read on the forward strand.
CTCGGCGCGCGTGCGGTCGGTCTCGATCGCGCCCGGTGCGACGCAGTTGACGCGGATGCCGTGCGGCCCTAGCTCGAGCGCCGACACCTTGGTCAGCTGCTCGATGCCGCCCTTGGAGGCGGTGTAGTCGACGAGGCGCGGGAAGGCGAGCAGGTTGCACCCGGACCCGAGATTGACGATGGCGCCGCCGGTGCCCGCCGCGACCATCCGACGGGCAGCCGTCTGGGTGTGCAGGAAGCAGCCCTTGAGGTTGGTGCGGATCACCCGATCCCAGTCCTCTTCCGCGAGCTCCAGGAGGGGCGACCAGGTCTGCACCCCGGCATTGTTGACCAGGACGTCGGGCGTTCCTCCCCAGTCGGCGAGGGCAGCGTAGAAGGCGTCGACCTCTACCTTCACGCCGACGTCCGATCGGTTCGCGAGCGCGCGTCGTCCGAGCGCCTCCACTTCCGCGACGAGCGTGTCCGCGCGATCCTCACCGGTCAGGTAGTTGAACGCCACGTCCCAGCCACGGTGCGCCAGCGCCAGCACCATCTCGCGTCCCAGACCGTCATTGCCGCCGGTGACGACGGCGGTTCTGTTTGAACCTATCATTCGCTCCTCCCTCTCGTCGCGGAGACCGTCGCACGATGGCGCCTGATCGTCCGTGCTCGACATGTCGCAGCGCTATACGCACCGTCGAGCGTGTTCCGCCAGCGACGGGCACATGCGGGAGTGAGGGGCCAGGCGCGTGCTCCGACACCCGATGCCAGCCCGCTTGGCCCGCCAAGACATCGTGAGCGGAAGCCTGATCGGCGGGTCATGCACGCCGCCCCCCAAGATCGGCCTGGCACCGCATCGCCGCGCTCCCATATGTCACGCATGGCGCTGCCGCGGACGCTCATCGATCCCAAACTCATCTATCTCGAGGCCGCCGCCCGCGATTACCCCCGGGGCCGAGAGGTGCTCGCTCGTTTCCCTGGCGCGGAGCTGGTCGAGGTGGCGAGCCACTGGCAGATCCCGCAGCTCTCCGACCCGGCGCTCGCCGGGGACTGGCTGCGGGTCAAGCGCGACATCCTGGTGCTCGGCGTCAAGAAGGGCCTGGCGATGCGTCCCAACGGGCGATCGGCGGACTTCATCGCGCCGTCCTCGTCGAACGGCTGCGCCATGGCCTGCGCCTATTGCTACGTCGGGCGGCGCAAGGGCTATGCCAATCCGATCAGCATCTTCGTCAATATCGACTCGATCGCGCGGGCGATCGGCCGGCACGTCGCCAGACTGGGTCCGAAGCCCGTGCCCGACAGCATCGACCCGGTCGACTGGGTCTACGATCTCGGCGAGAACGGTGATCTCTCGGTCGACGCGTCGCTGTCGGACAATGTGCGCGATCTTGTCGCGGCTTTCCGCGATCTGCCCAACGCAAAGGGTTCGTTCGCGACGAAGTTCGTCAATCGCGACCTGCTCGACTATGATCCGCGCGGACGCACCCGCGTGCGGTTCAGCCTGATGCCCGAGGCGATCGCCAAGATCGTCGACGTGCGCACCTCGGGGATGAGCGAGCGGATCGCCGCGATCAACGACTTCGTCGACGCGGGCTACGAGGTACACGTCAATTTCTCTCCCGTGATCGTCCACGAGGGCTGGGAGGCGGAGTGGAAGGCGCTGTTCGCCGAGCTCGACGCCGCTCTGTCGCCGGCGGCGCGCGCGCAGCTGAAGTGCGAGGTCATCTTCCTCACCCACAACGAGGCGCTGCATGACCTCAACCTGCTGTGGCACCCGCGCGCGGAGGAATGGCTGTGGCGGCCCGACCTGCAGGAGCGCAAGTGGAGCCAGTCGGGCATGCGCAACCTGCGCTACAAGGCGGCGTGGAAGCGCCAGTGGCTCGACCGCTTCCTCGCCTGGCTGAGCGAGGCGCTGCCCTATTGCACGGTGCGCTACGCCTTCTGAGCGGCGCGGGCGCGGGCGCGGTCAGGCCTTAGCGCGGGTCGATGCTCCCCCTCACCGACGACACAGCGGCGCGCTCATCACCGCAGCCCCATCAACCGCAAGGCGCGGAGCACGGTGCCGCGCGTGACAGGTCCGCCGCGCGGTGCGATCAGCCCGCGTTCCCTGCACGCGGTGACCAGATCGCTCGTCTCGGGGTAGGTATCGGTCGTGCCGGTGCGTCGGCGATGATCGCGGGTGGTCGCCTCGATACAGCGGATGACCGGCTCGGCCCGCGCGTAAGCGCCCGCGCGGCGTGCGCCGTGCCGAAGTTCCAGGTCTCCGATCCCGTCCATCATGGCGCGGCTTCTAGCGAGAGTGTCGGCGCGTACCATCTGGTGAACGGCGATTCTCGACGTCCGGGCCGGCACGCGCGACGAAAATCTTGCAGTGGCGGGGAAGCTGGACGAGAGCGAAGGGTGACGCCAGCGAGATCGCGCGAGTCGATACGAACGAAAGGCGGGAGGGACGCCGCTCGCCGCGCGTCCTTCCCGCCTCAAGAGGCCCGCTATAGGTGAACGGGCCGGCCGCGATCAGATGGCCTGACGCGGGCGGAACACCACGCGGCGGCGACGCATCGCGTAGCCGACCACGCCGAAGCCCATGATCATCATCGCCCAGGTCGCCGGCTCGGGCACCGCCGAGTTGATCGGGGTGAAGGTCGCCTGACCGCCGTACGCGCCGTTCCCGCGCGACAGGCCATTGACGACGAGACGGTTCAGCTGACCGGCGACGATCGGCACGTTGTTGACGAAAGCGACCTCGAAGGCGCCTCCCGCCGTGCGCGTGATCTGCGCGGCGACACCGTTGATGAAGACCGAGGTGAAATCGACGTCGCTGACCGAACCGAGGTCGGTCACGCTCGTCGTCACCGTGCCGCTGCCCAGGCCATCCATCGGCAGGGTGAAGATGAAGGTGTCGGTGAACGTACCCGCGCGGATGCCGCGGTTGAAGAAGGCACCCGAGAAGGAGCCGCCGGCGCCCTCGGTCGCGGTGAAGTTGCGCGAGCCGACCGGGAAGGTGGCCGCCGCAGCAGAGGAGGCGGCGCCGGTCGCCGCGGCCGCCGCCAGGGCGAGCGCTACAAGATTCTTCATTCGCGATCCTCTTACGTCTTATCGTCGTGAAAGCGGCTCTCGGCCGCAGCGCGCGTCCCTGCCACTCGCGTCGCAGAAGGTTAACCAAATACTTACTTTGCCGATCTCTTTCGAAACACACTGCGGCTTTGAGGGCACAACGGTGCCGATCCGGTAAAGCTAGCGCCGGAGCCGCCGCTCACGTCATCGCTTCGGCCCCGTGCTGCCGCCAGGTCCGAAGCTCGGCGGGGTGGTCCCGCTCGCCCAGCCTCGATCGGGTGGACGCGCCATGACCATCTCGAGCGACGCGCCGCGCCGCGTGCCGCGATCACTAGGCGCGCGCCGCCGGGCCGTGTCACGGTCGCCCGCGGGGAGAGCCGGCTCCCGATCACCAGCTCGGCCCGTCCTGGATGGAGTGGCTAGAGCATCAAGGCGGATCGGACGTTCCAGGACGACATCTCGCCGAGATCGTCGTTGCCGGAGATACCCGCGTACGGGGCAGGGGAGTTGCCGCTCAGGAGATCGGCACTCCTCCGGTGACCGCGACGACGTTGCCCGACATGTAGCTACCCTCGGCCGACGCGAGCAGCACATAAGTGGGCGCGAGCTCGGCCGGCTGGCCCGCACGCCCCAGCGGAGTGTCGTGGCCGAGCGTCTCCAGCTGCTCGGGCGACTTGGCGATCGGCTGGATCGGCGTCCATATCGGCCCGGGCGCGACCGCGTTGACGCGGATGCCGTCCGGCGCCAGCAGGTTCGACAAGCCGACGGTAAGGGTGGAAATCGCGCCTTTGGTGGCGGCGTAGACGATCATGGTCTTGTCCGCGACCTTGGCCTGCTCGCTCGTCGTGTTGATGATCGCCGCGCCCGGACGCAGATGGGGTGCCGCTGCCTTGACCAGGCGGATCATGGCGAAGACGTTGGCGGCGAAGGCGCCCTGCATCTCGTCGTCGTCGATCGTGTCCAACCCCGCGTTGATCGTCTGCGCGGCGGCGTTGTTGACCAGGATGTCGAGGCCGCCGAGTTCGGCGACGGTGCGTTCGACGAGATGAGCGCAATGGTCGCGGTCACGGAGGTCTCCCGGCACCAGCAGAGCGCGCCGGCCGGCCTTCTCGACCCAGGCGCGCGTTTCCTCGGCGTCGGGCTGCTCGTCGGCAAGGTAGGACAGGGCGACGTCCGCGCCCTCGCGCGCGTAGGCGATCGCTACCGCACGGCCGATCCCCGAATCACCGCCGGTGATCAGCGCGACCTTGCCGGCGAGCAGCCCTTTACCGACGTAGCTCTCCTCGCCGTGATCGGGCTTGGTGCGCATCGCGGTGGTCAGGCCGGGGCGGGGCTGCTGCGGTTCGTCGGAGAAGCTGGTGGGCTGTCGATCGCGGGGGTCGTCGGACATGAGCGCTCCTGGGGACTGGTAGGGGGTTGGGCGGCGGTCAGCGGCCTAGGACTTCTTCGATTTCGCGCCCTTCTTGCCCAGCTCCGCCTGCGCCGCGGAAGATTTGCGCGGGTTCTTCTCACCGTCCTTCGCCGCCTTGGCGTTGGCCTTCTGCGCCGTCGCGCTGCCGTTGCCCTTCTTCTCCGTCATGATCGCGCTCCTGATAAGGTCCGCCTCGAACGAGATTGATGAAGGTTAGTTGCGCCGGATCGCGGCGTGCTCAGCCGGCGCGCGCGCGCTCGGCCAGCGCGGCGCGGCGCCGCCTGACCAGATCGGCCAGCTCGCCCTCGACGAAGCTCGACGGGCGGCACTGGCGGTTGGGTAACGAGATCCGGATATCGCGCGGATTCTGGCGGTTCGCCACGATGCGGTCGACGACGCGGTCGAGCGGACCCTCGTCGACGATGACCCTGAAGCCGTCGATCCCCATGACCGATGCGACCGCATGCTCGTCCCAGATCGTGCCCAACGAACTTCCCTTCATGCCCGATGCGTCCCCATGCCGCGCTCGCGACCCCAGACCACCGCGCCGCTGCGGCGGGTGGCGCCGGTCTTCTCGTAGATCCGCGCGACATGGTTGCGCACCGTGTTGCGCGTGATCGCCAGCCGCTGGGCGATGGCGGCGTCGTCGAGATCGTCGCAGATCAGATCGAGCACCTGGCGCTCGCGCGCGGTCAGGTCGGCGGGCGCCAGCTGTGCTGTGGGTCGACGCAAGGTCGCGAGCTTGTCGAGGATCGATCGGCTGAGCCAGCTCGTGTCCTTGAGTACCTCGTCGATCGCCTCGGCGAGCTCGGCCTCGCTGCGGCGGCGCTCGGTGACGTCCTGATAGACCCAGATCACCCGCGTCGTCCCGTCGCGGTGGATCCTCTCCGCCGCGACGCTGCAGCGCAGCTCGCTGCCGTCGCGCGCGACGAATTCAGCTTCTCCGGCGTGAAGGGCGCCGTGCTCCGCCAGCTCGCGCTCCAGCGTAACGCGCGCCGCGTCGTCCTGCCACCAGCCGAGCGCGTCCACCGGTACGTCGGCGCCCGGTGCGACCGCGATGCCCGACAGCGCGCGGAAGGCGGCGTTGACGCGGAGCACGCGATGCGTCTCGTCGGCGATCACCATCGCCACCGGCGCCATGTCGAACACAGCCTCGAGGTTGCGCTCGCTCACCGCGAGCGACCGTTCCGCCTCGCGGCGCGGCTGCAGGTCGGCGAAGGTGAGCAGCAGCACGTCTTCGTCGGTCACGTCGATCGGCTGGCCGGCGAAGATGACGAGACGCCGGCTGCCATCCGCGCAGAGCAGCTCGGCCTCGGTCTGCGGGATCACGTCCCCGGCGTCGATCAGGCTCCGCACCTCGGCGCGGCTCGGCAGGCCGCCGAGCAGCCCTAGCCCGAACAGCGAGCGCTCGGCCAGCTGCTCCCGATCGAAACCGGTCAATGCGAGGAGGCCCGGGTTGGCGTCGGCGATCCTCAGGTCGCGCTGGCGCACGATCAGCGCCGGCGCGGGGTTGGCGCGGAACATCGCGCGGAAGCGCGCCTCCGCGTCGAAGCGCTTCGACACGTCGCACAGCACCACCGCGAGATAGTCCGGCTCGCCGCCGTCGACGTCCATCACGACGTCCCGCACCTGGTGGACCCAGCGCGCCTCGTCGCACCCCGCCGGCGCGACCTCGACGATCAAGTCCGGCATCGCCTCGCCCGCGAGCACGCGGAAGAGCGGGTATTCGCGATGACGGAGCTGCCGGTGCTCGGTGTCCCACATGGTGAAACGTCGCGCATAGTCGTCGGCGGTCGCTCCCAGCTCGCTCACCTCGCCGACGCCGTGCATCGCCAAGGCAGCGTTGTTGGCAGTGAGCAGTGTCCCGCTCGGGTCCAGCAGGATCACGCCGTCGAGTAGCTGCGCGATCAGCTGCTCGAGGTGACGAAGCGTCGGCTGGGCGGAGAGAAGCGGGGCGCGCGGCATCCGCCATCAACCGTGCCACCCCCGTACCGTTCCCGGCGCAGCATCAGCGAACCTAGTGCGCTCGCACTAGTCCGCGAACGAGCGCACCCCACGCCGGCTGAACTTGTCGTCGGCGCCTTCCGTTGATGCGGTACCAATCTACTAACGGAGTAATCGCCATGGGTCTCATCGTACTTCTCGTCGTCGGCGGCGTGATCGGCTGGTTGGCCAGCGTGATCATGCGCACCGATGGCCAGCAGGGCATCTTCCTCAACGTCGTCGTCGGCATCGTCGGCGCGGTGCTCGCGGGCTTCGTCGTCACCCCGCTGATCGGCGGCGCACCGATCACCAGCGGTGTTCTCAGCATCCAGTCGGTGCTCGTCTCGCTGCTCGGCGCGGTCGTGCTGCTCGGGATCGTCAACCTCTTTCGCCGCGGCACGGTGCGCTAAGGCGAGCGGCAGGGACGATGCCGCGCATCGCCTCGGCCAATTACGAGACGCAGGCGGACGCGCACCACGCCGTGTCCGACCTGCGTGTCGCCGTTGTCCGCGACGGCGAGATAGCGGACATGACGCCTTGAGGCGCGGGAGAGCGCGTGGGATGCCCGGGCGCCGAGGTCGCTGAGGCTAGCGCCCGGTGCGATTATCAGACGACCTCTTCCAGCCGCTATCTGGAACGCGGCGGTGTGCTGCTCTGCGTGGGCACCGGCGCCGCGACGATCGTCAACAGCCCGCCGTGCCGCGGCGCCACGATGCCTGGCCACGCCGACACATGCTGCTGGAATGAACGTCTGGCGCAGGCGGACACGCCCGCCACCGTGGTGAACCGTATCCGACGGCCTGGTGACAGCAAGCAAGGAACAGCGTCACGATGAAGGAATGCCAGATCGAAGGCACGATGGCGTTCGCGCAGCGCTCGGCGGTGGAGGCCGCGCTGCGCGACAATCGCTGCAACATGTCCCACGCCGCGCGCCAGCTGCGAGTCGGGCGGACGACGCTGTACCGGCTGATCAAGCGCTTCGAGATCGAGGTAGCGGTTATGCCGCGTCAGCTGGCGATAGCTGGGCCGGCAGCGGCCTCCACGAGCGTGCGACTGGTGGACGGCGTCTGGTATCTCGTGAACGCGGGCGGCGAGCGCGGCTAGCGACGCAGCCACTCGCGCAGCAGCATCGTCACCTCGCCCGGCCGCTCCATCGGCGCGAGGTGACCGCAGTGGCGGATGGTATGGAAGCGTGCGCCGGCTATGCTCTCGGCGAGCGCATGCGCGTCCTCGGCCAGGCAGATCCGGTCGCGGTCACCGACCGCTACCAGTGTCGGTACGCGCACCGCGTCGATCGCGGACGCGATATCGGGACGGGCGAGCAGCGCGCGCTGCTGACGCTCGAAGATCGCCGTCCCGACGCGCTCCGCCATCGCCTGCACCGGGCCGCTGACGATCGGCGTGAGCATCGGATCGGCGTGCGGGGCGGTGGCGAGCAAGCCCTGCTCGCGCACGCTGCGCGGCCGCAGCCGCATCGAGGCGCGCGTGCCGAACAAAGCGAGCCGCTCGACGCGGGCCGGCGCCTGCCGGATCATCTCCAGCGCGACATAGCCGCCGAGGCTGACCCCGGCGACCGCCATGCGTGGCGGGGCGTGCGCGAGCACGCGCGCCGCCATCGCCTCGAGTGTGTCGTCGACGGTCAGGTCGCCCAGCTCGGGATGCGCGAGGTCGGCGAGATCGGTCACCTGGCGCGCCCAGAGCTGGCCGTCGCACCCCATCGCCGGCAGCAGGACGAGCGGGATCGGCTTGGCGGTCATGATCGGATCTCCGATGCGGGACGACGAGGGGAGGGGATTAGCCGACCAGCGGGAAGGCGAGCGCCAGCATGCCGACGATCGTCATCAGCGCGCAGACCGCGGCGGCCGGGACGAGCGTGAAGCGCTGGTGGTCGGCCAGATCGACCCCGGCCAGGCTCACCAGCAGATAGGTCGAGGGCACCAGCGGGCTGAGCAGGTGGACCGGCTGGCCCATCAGCGAGGCGCGCGCGATCGCCATCGGTTCGACGCCATAGTGTGCGCCCGCCTCGGCGAGGATCGGCAGCATGCCGAAATAGAAGGCGTCGTTCGAGATGAAGAAGGTGAAAGGCAGGCTGAGCGCCGCGGTGATCGGCGCCATATAGGGCCCGAGCGCGGGCGGGATCACGCCGACCACCTCCTTGCTCATCGCCTCGACCATGCCGGTGCCCGAGAGGATGCCGGTGAAGATGCCCGCGGCGAAGATCAGCGACACCACCGACAGCACATTGCCCGCGTGCGCCGCGATCCGCTCCTTCTGCTCGGCCACCTGCGGGTAGTTGACGATCATCGCCACCGCGAAGGCCAGCATCATCAGCACCGACAGCGGCAGCACGCCCGAGACGAGCCCGGCGAGCAATGCCACCGTCAGCGCGGCGTTGAACCAGCGCAGCCGCGGCCGCCGCGCCTCGGGGAACTGCGACACCGCCATGCCGGTGAAGCTCGTCGGCGCCTCGGCGTGCAGCTGGCCGATGCGGCGGCGCTCCTTGCGGCCGAAATAGACCGCGAGCGCGACCAGCCCGGCGAGCCCGGCGATCATCCCCGGGATCAGCGGCAGGAACAGCGTCGCCGGATCGAGCTTGAGCGCGCTCGCGGCGCGCGCGGTCGGGCCGCCCCAGGGCGTCAGATTCATGATGCCGCTGGTCGTCATCAGCAGGCAGCACAGGTACAGCCGGTTCATGTCGTAGCGCTTGTACAGCGGCAGCAGCGCGGCGATCGTGATGATGTAGGTGGTCGAGCCGTCGCCATCGAGGCTCACCATCGCGCACAAGGCGACCGTGCCGACCAGGATCTTGAGCGGGTCGCCGTGCACCAGCCGCAGCAGCCGGTTGACCAGCGGGTCGAACAGGCCGGTGTCGGTCATGGTCGAGAAGAACAGGATCGCGAACAGCAGCATCACGCCGGTCGGCGCGAGATTCTTGATGCCGTCGATCATCATCTCGCCCAGCCCCGCGGCGAAGCCGGCGAGCAGCGCGAAGGCGGTGGGGACGACGATCAGCGCGACCAGCGGGGTCATCCGCTTGGTCATGATCAGCGTCATGAAGGTGGCCACCATCAGGAAGCCGAGCAGAGCGAGGTTCATCGCGGGGGAAGTCCTGTGTGCGGGCGATCAGAAGGTGACGGCGACGCGCGCGCTGACGGTCTCGCCGTCGTCGGCGCCGGTGACCGCGCCGGCGCGGTTGTCGGTGTCCCAGTGGATCGCGTTGACCTGGATGCGGGTGAAGCTGTTGAGGTACCAATTGGCGCCCAGCGTCGCGGCCCAGCCGCGGCCGCCGGTCGCCAGATCTTTATAGTCGAGATTCTCGTAGCGCGCGGTCAGCTCGATCGCGCCGGGGCCACCCTCGAAGATCGGGCGCAGCACGCGCGGCTGGCCGAAGCTGCCCAGCCGCGGGTTGTACGGCGGCAGGTCGCCGGTGATGAACCAGCCGCCCGACAGGCTGTACGCCTTGCTCACGAAGTCGGGCCGGCCGCCGTCGAGCCGGGCGTGGCGCTGGCCGGCCTCGCCCATCAGCCACACCGGGCCGAGATACCCGCCGAGCTCGGCGCCATAGCCGGTGGTGCCGGTGCCGCCGGTGAGCGGCCCGGTGGAGACGCGCAGCGCGCCGTTGAAGCGGCCGCCGATCACGGTGTTGCGCGTCAGCGTCGTGGCGGCGGACGACAGTCCCTCGTCGAAGCCCCATAGGCCGAGGTGAAGCACGCCGGTGCTGCTCTTGAGCGGGTTCCAATGCGCGCGGCCGAGCACGGTGCGGCTGTCGCTGACCGACTGGTTGCCGTCGACGCGATCGCCGGTGACGGTGAGCGAGGCGTGGCCCGACTTCCAGAACAGCCGCGGCATGATGCCGATGCCGTAGAAGCCACGCTGCGGGATGATCGCGGTGGAGACCGTGCTGCGCTCGAGGAAGGGCGTGGAGTCGGAGCCGGTAGAGCCCTCGAAGGCGCGGTCGTTGAACAGATGGCCGGCGCGCACGTCGTAATCGAGCCCGGGGACGATCCGGTCGCGCCAGCCGATGAAGGCGGTGACGATGTCGACCTCGTTCTCCGAGAAGTCGGTCTCGAACTGGTAGAAGAAGTGCGTGCCGACGCCGCCCTCGATGCCGAGGCGCAACGCGCGCATGCCGGTGGTGGTGATGTTGCGAGCCGCGTCGCGCGAGCCGAACGACGAGCTGACGTCGGCGAGAATACGCCCGCGCGGCTTGAACGTGTAGATGCCGTCGGCAGAGTGGAAGACGGGCAGGCCAGAGCCCCATTCGGTGGTGACGCCCGCCTCGTTCGCCTCGCGCGCGCGCGCCACGTCGCGCTCGGCCGGGCCGGGCGGCACCAGCTGCGGCGCATAGGGCGAGGTGACGACCGGCCGGTCAAGCTGCGCGAGCTGGGTCGGTGTGGATGGCGGGGTAGCCGGCGCGGCAGACGGAGGCGCGACTTGGCTGGCGCTCGCGGTCTGACCGGCCTCGAGCCGGTCGAGCCGTGCCTTGAGCCCGGCGATCTCGGCGGCCTGGGCGCGCACCAGCGCCTCGAGCTCGGTCTGGCCCGTGGTCTGTGCGAGGGCGGGTGCGGCGGCGAGCAGGGCGACGAGCGCGCTGGCGGTGGCGAAGGTCGTCACGGGCGGGGAGCTTCCTGGGCGAGGGTGGTGCGCCACTCGGCAAGGGATCGCCGGCGCTTGATGGTGTCGAGGTTGACCAGCAGCTGCGGACCAACGCGGATCGTGCGGACCTGCGCCGGGTTGAGCCGCGGCGCGCGGACATCGCTGCGGACAGGCAGCAGCCAGGCGCGCGCCAGCAGCGTCTGCCCGGTACGCGACAGCAGGAAGTCGAGGAACAGCCGCGCCGCGGCGGGGTGCGGGGCGTCGCGACCGACGAAGGCGACGCGCGAGGCGATGATCGAATAATCGCGGAAGAAAGCGACGCCGAGCCGCGCGTCGCGTTGGGCGCGGGCGAGCGCATAGGCGCTTACCACATTGTAGCCGATCGCCGCGCGCCCGTCCGCGACCGCATCGAGCGTCGGGCTGGCGGTGGCCGCCAGCAGCGGCCGGGTCGCCGCGATCGCGCCGAGCAGCGAGCGCGTGTCATTGGTGGTCGCCCAGTCCTCGGCGAGATAGAGGTAGCCGACGTTGGAGCGCGCCGGATCATAGGTGGCGACGCGCCGGCCGCCGGGATCGGCGCGAAGGAAGCGTTCGAGCGCCTCGTGCGTCCGCGGCACGTCGGCGCGCGCGACTTGGCGGCGATTGTACACCAGCGCGACCGGCTCGGCGGTGACGCCGTAGCCGATGTTCTTCCACACCGCGGCGGCGGGGAGCGCTGGCTTCTCGGGGCTCTGATAGGCCTGCCCGTAGCCGTCGTTGATGAGCTTGACCTGGAGGTCCATCGCCGAGGACCAGATCAGATCCGCGCGGGCCGCGCCGGCGCGACGCTCGGTCACGACGCGGCGGAAGATCTCGCGGGATTCCAGGTCGTGATAGGCCACCATCACGCCGGGGTAGCGCTGGCGGAAGGCGGCGATCACCGCCTCCATCGATGCGGCATCGGCGTTGCCGTAGACACGCACGCCGCGCTCGACGCGAGCCTCGGCGATCAGCGCGTCATAGGAGCGCGGATAGCCGGCCGGGCGCTGTGCCGCGGCGGGAGCAGCGAGCGCTGACAGATACAGGATGAACAGCACCACGCGCATCTCGAAGCTCCTCTCGCTTCCCGCCTCTGCGTTCGGGTAAGCTCTGGGATCATGGGCTACGTCCTTTACCTGTCAGCAACCTTTCAGCGCGCGTGCCCGTCGTGCGCATCCTGATCGTCGAGGATGATGCGGCGCTCGCGCGCAGCCTGGTGGCGCTGCTGCGCGGCGCCGGCCACGCGGTGGACCATGTCGCCACCGGCGAGGACGCGCTGATGGTCACCGCGGGCGAGCCATACGCGCTGGTCGTGCTCGACGTCGGACTGCCGGGGCAGGACGGCTTCGCGGTGCTGCAGGCGCTGCGGCGACGCGGCGAGCGAGTCCCCGTGCTGATGCTGACCGCGCGCGACGCGCTCGACGACCGCGTGCGCGGGCTCGATCTCGGCGCCGACGATTATCTGCGCAAGCCGTTCGCGCCGGTAGAGCTGGAGGCTCGGGTTCGCGCGCTCGGGCGACGTCGCGGCGGCGATCCCACGCCCGAGCTCGTGGTCGGTGCGCTGGTGCTCAACCGCTCGAACGGCGAGGCGCAGGTCGCCGGCCGCACGCTCGACCTGCGCCGGCGCGAGTGGGCGGTGCTCGACGCGCTGGCGACCCGCGCCGGCCAGATCGTCCCGCGCGAGACGCTGCTGGCGGAAGTGTTCGGTTTCGACGAGCCGGTCGGACCCAACGCGCTCGAGGTCAATATCACGCGCCTGCGCGGCAAGCTGGCACCCGAGGGGCCCGCGATCCGCACGGTCCGGGGAGTGGGATATATATTGGATGCCGGATGACCGGCCGCGCGCGGTGGCGCTGCGCACGCGGCTGCTCGCCGCACTGCTGGCGCCGCTGCTCGCCATCGCGGTGCTGCTGGGGCTCGCCGGGGCTGCGCTGATCAGCGACGTGGTGCGGCGGACCAACGATCGCGTGCTGGGGGGCGCGCTCGGCGCCATCGCCGAGACGGTGCAGGTGGAGCGCGGCGAGGTGACGCTCGACCTTCCCGCCGCCGCCTTCGGCATGCTGGAGAACAACGAGCGCGACAACGTCTATTACCGCATCGCGGTCGGCGCGCGGGTGCTGACGGGCTACGGCGACCTGCCCGCGCCGCGCGCCGACGAGCTTGCCGCCGATACCCCGCGCTTCCGCTACGCGCGCTTCCGCGGGCAGGGCGTTCGGATCGCCGAGGTGCGGCGCGAGCTGCCGCGCGTCGACGCGCCGGTGATCGTGCAGGTGGCCGAGACGCTGGACGGCCGCGCCGCGCTGCGCCGCCGCCTGCTCGGCGCGCTGCTGGGCGGCGAGGCGGTGCTGGTGGGCGTGGCGCTGCTGCTGATCCGTCCCGCGCTCGCCTGGAGCCTGCGCCCATTGTCGCGGCTGCGCGGCGCCGTCGCCGCGCGCGACACGCGTGCCACGCCCGATCTCTCCCCGCTCAACCCCGGCCCGCTCCCCGCGGAGCTGCTGCCGCTGGCCGGCGCCTTCGACAACCTTCTCGCGCGGCTCGACGCGGCCACCGCCGGCATGCGCCGCTTCACCGCCGACGCCTCGCACCAGATGCGCACGCCTTTGGCGGTGCTCAAGATCCAGGTGGCGCTCGCGCGGCGCGGCGATCCCGCGGCGCTGCCCGAGATCGCCGACGCCGCCGACCGGCTCGAGCATCTCGTCGCGCAATTGTTGGCGCTCGCGCGTGCGGAGGAGGCGGGCAGCTCGCCGCCGCTCGAGCCGGTCGAGCTGCGCGCGCTCGCCATCGTGGTGCTCAACCGCCGTATCGCGCAGGCGATCGAGGCGGGAGTCGAGGTCGATCTGCGCGCGCCCCCCGCGGGTGTGACGATCGCCAGCCACCGCACCTTGCTGTTCGAGATCCTCTCCAACCTGATCGACAATGCGATCCGCTACCATCGCCGCGGCGGTACCGTGATGATCACGATCGAACGCGAGGCGGGCGGGGTTGCCCTCTCGGTGGCGGACGACGGTCCCGGCCTGTCGGAGGTCGACATCGCGCGGGCGGGCGAGCGATTCGTGCGTTTGACGACCAGCGCGGGGCAGGACGGCAGCGGACTGGGCCTGGCGATCGTGCGCTCGGCGGCGCAGCGGCTCGGCGCGACGGTCGAGATCGAGAACACACGTCCCGGGCTGTGCGTGACGCTTCGCTTCGCCGATGACGATCACCGCGGGCGTTGAGGCGTTGTCCCAGCGCTTCTCCTCACATCGTTGCGACGTGACCGAGAAAATCAGGCAAGTGTCATTAAACGACGTTGATTGTTTCCGAACATGTCTGATGGTCCTCACGCCACGGCTCCTCGCGCTCGCGGCGCTGCTCGCCAGCACCGCCACGGCGACGGCGCAGTCGCTCCCCGCCTCGCCCGCCTCGTGGGTCGAGAAGCCCGGCAAGGAGAAGACCGCGCCTCAGGAGGATTTGAGCGGGCTGATCGTCACTGCCTCGAGCCGGCTACGCTATGAGACAGTCGACGGCCGACCGCGTCCGATGGAGGCGACGGCGGAGGACGCGGTTCTGCTCCGCACCGGCGTCGCGGTCGAATATGGGCCGGGGCCGCTCGCGATCGGCGCCGAGCTGATCGACAGCCGCGGCTATGATCTCGGCCCTGGCACGCAGATCTCGGCACCTGGATGCTTGGCCTGCCCAACTCGTCGAGCCACGCGCTGATCGGCTCGGCTCGGCGTCGGCGTCGGCGTCGCCGACCGATGGCTCTCGTCGGGCCGGCGCCGCGGGCGTGGAGTGGAGCCAGGCCGAGAGCGTGCTGCTCGCCCTGCTGGTCAGCCCCGTGATCGGCTTGCTCGGCGCGATGCTGCTGCTCTGGGCGATGAAGCGCCTGCTGCCCGACCGCCAGCTGTACGAGGAGCCCGAGGAGCAGCGCCCGCCGCCGCTCCACATTCGCGCGCTGTTGGTGTTCACCTGCACCGCGGTGAGCTTCGCGCACGGCAGCAACGACGGGCAGAAGGGCATGGGGCTGATCATGCTGATCCTGATCGGCGTGGCCCCGACCGCCTATGCGCTCAACCGCACCATGCCCGACAGCTCGACCCCTGCGTTCACCCAGTCCGCCACGAGCGCGCAGCGCGTGTTCCGCGCCAGGGCCGCGGGCACCCAGGTCGCGCCCGAGCGAACGCACGCGGTGCTGCAGGACGCGCTGCGCACCAAGACGACCGACAGGCCGAAGGTATATGCCGCGCTGAACACCGTCTCCACCGAGGTCGCTACCGACCTGCGCACCTACGGCTCGCTCCGCAAGTTGCCCGCGGCGCAGACCAAGAACGTCCGCGACGACATGTACCTGGTGTACGACACGCTACGGCTGCTCGGCGAGGACAAGGATGCGTCGGTGCAGCGCTTCCCCGGCGGCGGCGCGAAGGCGCTCAGCGACTACGAGCACCTGCTGGAGAAGGGCACACGCTATATCCCGACCTGGGTCAAGGTGGCGGTCGCGCTGTCGCTGGGGCTCCGCACGATGATCGGGTGGCGGCCGATCGTCGTCACCGTCGGCGAGAAGATCGGCAAGGCGCATCTCACCTATGGCATGGGCGCGGCGGCCGAGCTGGTCGCGGCGAGCACGATCCTGCTCGCGCAGGTGAAGGGTATGCCCGTCTCGACCACGCAGATCCTGTCGAGCGGCGTCGCCGGGACGATGGTGGCGGTTGGCGCTGGATTGCAGCGCAGCACCGTGCGCAACATCGCGCTGGCCTGGATCATGACGCTGCCCGCGGCGACGCTGCTCTCGGGCGTGCTCTACGCGATGCTGCTCGCCGTGGTGCCCGCCCTCGGGCTCCGCTGAGGCGCGGCGCGGCCGGCGCGACGGCGGCGACCGCGCTCGGCGGTCACGGCTCGGGCTGTTCCCCGAAGGAGAGCGCCTCGGCCGGGCCGACCTTCGCCTCGCCGGCGAAGAGCTGATCGAGCCGGTCGCGCACCTCGCGGCGATAGTCCTGTTGGCCGCGCCGGCGCGGTCCGGCGACCGAGACCTCGTCGGCGATCACGTCCTTGATCCGGGTGAGCGCGGCGTCCGGCAGCACGCCGGCGTCGCGCAGCTCGACGCAGAGCTGGACCAGCCCCACCGCCGTGGCCTGCGCGCGCAGGCCGACGTTGACCATGTCGAAGTGAAGACGTTTCTGCCGATCGATCGATGACATGCGATCTCTCCTCTCGTACGAGCATAACGCACGAGGGGACGGCTCCGCTGCGCGCCGGTCGGGGCGTTACGGCGAGGCGCCGGGCGCTCAGATCGGCACGTCCGCCGGGTCGATGCTGCGGAAGCCGTAGGTGCGGTAGCGGCTCTCCACCGACCGGCCGTCGACGCTGATCTCCGTATAGCCTTCGGCTGTGCCGAGGAACGAGCCGCGCCAGTCGGCGCCTGCGACGGCGCCGGTGGTGATGAAGCGGATGCCGTTGAGTTCGATCTGCTCGTAGACGTGGCTGTGCGCCTGCAGCACGGCGATCACGTCGTGGTCGCGCAACAGCCGCAGCACCTCGCGCGCGTTGCTGACGAAGGTCCAGTTGTGCGGCGTGTCGAGCCACGACTCGGGCTCGTAGCAGCGCATCGCGGTGATCAGCGGTATGTGCGTGACCGCGATGATCCGCGTGCCGCGCGGCTGCGCGGCGAGGTCCGCGCGCAGCCAGTCGAGCTGCGCGGCGTCGATCCGCCCCTCGTAGCTGCGATCGGCGGTGATCCCCACCGAATCGAGCACGACGAAGTGCACGCCCTTGTGGTCGAACGCATAATAGGTCGGGCCGAAGCGCTCGACATAGAAGGCCTTGCCGTAATCGGGCGCGGACGGATCGATCCCGCTGGCCGGAAAGACCCCGAGACAATCGTGGTTGCCGATGACGTGGCGCACCGGCTTGCGCAGGTGCTGGCGCTCGATCCGCTGGTACAAGTCCATCAGTGATGCAGCGCGCGCTCGGCCGACCTCCAGCGCATCCTCGATATGGTCACCGGCCTGGATGACGAAGTCGACCGACGAGGCGGAGACCTGCTCGAAGCACATCGCGCAGGCGCGCGCCGCGGAGAACTCGGGCCGGATGTGGCAGTCGCCCAGCAGCGCGAGGCGGAACGAGCCGCCCGCGCCGGGGAGTCGCGTCGCGGCGGCCGCGGATGCGAGCGGCGCACCCGCGGCGAGCTGGAGGAGATGGCGTCGCTGCATCATCACCTCGCGCTCACAGGTGCAGCCGCACCGTGCCGAACACCTGACGCGGCGCGGCGGGCTGCAGCGTGGTATAGGTGCCGTTCGGATCCGAGGTGACGAAGCCGGCGGTGCCGGTCGACGCGATGTAGCGTTTGTCGAACACGTTGGTGAGATTGATCTGCACGTCCAGCGTGCGGCTGAAGCGATAGCCCGCCATGAGGTTGACGTTCACCGCCCCCGGCAGTTCGGCATCGTTGAGATAGCTGTAGTAGCGGCGACTGCGATAGTGCGCGTTCACGCCGCCCCAGAGCACCGAATCGTCGTAGGTGAGCTCGACGGTGCCGACCTGCTTGGGGGAGGCCACGACCTGCTTGCCGCGGATCGGCACGACCGCGCCGCCGAGCGGGCGAACGTCGTCGTCGTAGGTGGCATCGTTATAGGCCCAGCTGCCGTAGAGCGACCAATGCGGCAGGAAGCGCCAGTTCGCGGCCCCCTCGACCCCGAGCGACGACACGCCACCGACGTTCTGGAGGACGTTCTGATTGCCGACCACCGTCGCACTGATCGACGACGCCAGAAGGCGATGGGTGAACTTGACGTAATAGCCGGTGAGCGAGAGCTGCAGCGCGCCTCCGTGATAGCGATAGCCGCCCTCGAAGGTGTCGGTCATCTCCGGCCTGAGATCGCCGCGGATATAGTCGAAGCCGGCCTGCGAGCTGCTCGAGAACGGGCCGCTCGAGGTCGAGGCGACGAACGCCGCCATGTTGCGGGTGTAGTCGGCGAACAGCTCGTTGCTCTGGTCGAGCGTGTAGAGGATGCCGGCAGTCGGCAGGAACCAGTTCTCCGCCTTGATCGAGCCGTTGATCGGCTTGGTGCTGACGATGCTGCGCGCGCGGTTCGTCGACACCACGCCCTTCACGCCGGCGTTGAGCCGCAGCCGCTCGCTCGCCTGCCAGGTGTCGCCGACGTCGAGTTGCAGCGTCTCGGTGCGGTACTCGTTGTAGAAAGTGGTGCGGAACGGGTTCGTGTAGAAGCGCTGGAAGTCGCGCGGGGCAACGCCGGCCTGAAGGCCGTACAGGTACGAGCCCTGGTCGAAGGCGTTGCGCTCGTACCAGACGCCGGCCGCGATCTTGTGCGCGCCGGCAGATAGCATCAGGCGCGAGATCACGCCCTTGCGATCGATGTCGTAGCGCAGCGCAGACACCGAGATCGGCGAGCCTCCGTACGCCGCCGGCGTGGGATCATAGGGGCTGGCGTAGGTTCCGATGCCCTTGTCCAGATGGATGTACGCGGTGGTGACGCCGGAGAGGCGCGGCGAGAGCTGATAGTCGAGCTTCTCATAGCCGAGCAGGTCGCGGCGCACCCCACCGCCCTGGTAGATCGTGTCGTCGGGGGCGGCGAACGGTGCAGGTGCGGTGCCGCCGCTCTGCGTCAGACGCGCGAGCTGCTCCGCCAGGGCGAAATCGCGGATGTTGTCGAAGCGCCAGCCATAGGTGCGCAGCCGCGCGAGCGAGACGTCGTTGTAATCGTCCTCGCGGCGGTGGATCAGGTTGAGGAACGTCGTCGAAGTGACCGAACCGCCTAGCGGCTGGATGTATTTGGCGTTGAGCTGGTCCTGGTTCTGGTTGCCCCAGCCGCGCCACTTGCCCTGACGATCGTGCGCGTAGGAGAGCGAGAGCCGACCGCCCCAGCGCAGCTCGCCGCTGTTGAGCCGCACGAAGCTGCGCCATGAGTCGGCGCTGCCGTAGCTCTGCTCGAGGTCGAGGCCGATGGTGGTGGTGGGATCGATCGAGGTGAAGTCGACGGTGCCGCCGATGTTGCTGGTCGAGGCGGTGCCGAGCGCGCCGCTGCCCTGCGACAGCGTCGCCGCGCCGTTGTTCTCGCTCAGCAGAGCGCGGTTGATCGAGAGGCCATTGTTGTTGCGATACTGCATGTTGCCGAGCGGCACGCCGTCGAGCGTGTAGCCCATCTGGTCGGTGAGGAAGCCGCGGATCGCGAGCTGCGTGGCGGCCTCATAGGTGCCGCGCGCGTCCGACGAGTCGAAGTTGACGCCGGGCAGGCGGCCGAGCGCTCGCAGCGGCGACGTGCCGGGAGTGAGCTTGCGCGTCGCGCGGCTCGTCACCGTCTGCACCTGGCGCGACTGTCCCTGTCCGAGCACGACCACGTCAGGGGAGGCGGCCGTCGCGGTCTCCGCCGGCGTCGGTGCTGGGTCCGGCATGGGGGCGGCCTTGAGCGAGATCATCGTCGCGGTCTCCTCCGCGACCACTAGCCCCTGCCCCGCGATCAACCGGCGCAACGCCTCGCCGCGGGTGAAGCGGCCTCGCAGCCCGGCGACGCGGCGCCCGGCGACCGCGTCGTAGGGGAAGATGAGATGGACCCCGGCCTGCCGCGCGAAGCTGTTGAGCGCCGCGGCGGTGTCCGCGGCCGGGATCGCGAAGGCGATCGGGGCGGCCTGGGGCCGCGCGGGCGCGGCCGCGGGCAGCGCGATCGCCACCAGGGCGACCGACGTGAGGTAACGAACCATGAGAGATGTCCCCGCTTTACACGATTGTCGCAGGGAGGATGGATGGGCGCGGCAAAACCGCCATGCGCCCGTGAAAATAATCAGGCGCGGGTGAGCACGATCCCGCCGCCACGGCCGGTGGTGGCCTCGATCCCGAACGAGGCGTGGAGGGCGCGGAGGAACTCCGCCGGACTGGTGGTGGCGAAGGTGCCGCCGAGGCGGAGCCGCGACAGCGCCGGGTCGCCGATCACGATCTTGTGCGGCAGATAGCGGTTCATCTCGGCGAGCGCATAGTCGAGGCTCTCGCCCGACAGCATCAGCGTGTCGCGCTGCCAGGCGGTCACGCGCGGCAGGTCCGCCGCCCTGGGCACGACCGCGCCGAGCGTGTCGCCGCTGAGGAGCGCGATCTCGCCGGCGCCCAGCCGACCGCTCGCCGCGTCGGTGATGGCGCCGGTGATCACCGCCAGCTCGCAGCTCTCGCCGCGCAGCCGCGCGTTGTAGCGCCCCGGCGCGAGCCGAAAGGTGCCGGCGGGTACACACAGAGCGGCCTGTTCGCCGCGCCCCAGTCGGATCGCCATCTCGCCGCGCTCGAGCCACAGGCGAAAGGGGCGGCCCGCACGCCAGCGCACCTCGCTGTCGGTGTTGACGTCCAGCGTGATGGAGGGCGCGGCGGCGACGCTGCGGCGCTCGCCAACGCGCGTGCTGATCGTCTCGCGCGCCTCGCCGCGATAGGCCAACCCGCCCCCCACCGCCATCACCGCGGCGACCGAGGCGGCGGCGCGCAGCACGTGGCGTCGACCCGGACGCGTCGGAGCGGCGGCGGCCGTGGGAAGAGAGTCGCGCTCACCGGCGACGAGGCGCAGCGCGTCGAGATCCCGCCACGTCGACGCGACCTCGGCGAAGGCGACGGCGTGGCGCGCGTCGGCGTCGCGCCATGTCGCGAACGCTGCGTCCGACGCCGTGCCCGCGTCCAGCGCGGCGAGCCACGCGGCGGCTTCCTCGATCAGGTCAGCGCTCGGCTGCGGTGTGGGGGAACGACCGGACACGCTTCCTCCGCCTGCGCCTCATCGGCGCGACGCGCCTTTATCATGAGGGCGAGGCCCTTAGCGATGTGCTTCTCGACCGTCGAGAGCGATATCGACAGCGCCTCGGCGATCGCCGCGGGCGCCATCCCCTGTACCTTGCGCATGTGCAGAACGCGCGCGCATTGCGGCGGCAGCGTCGCCATCAGCTGCTCGAGGCGCCGCAGCTCGGACCGGCCCGCCGCGACCGCGAAGGCGTCGGGCGCGCTGTCCGCCACCTCGAGCAGCTGCATCGAGGCGAGCAGTTCGATCCGCACGACCTGGGCGCGGCGCAACCGCTCGAGCGCGAGGTGATGGACGACGGTGAGCGTGAAAGCGCGCGGTGCGAGGATGGCCTGGTGATTCTGGCTGCCCAGCACGCGGGCATAGGCTTCCTGCACCAGATCATCGGCCTCGTCGGCGCCGCACAGGTGCGCGGCGCGCGCGCGATAGGCGGCCGCGTGCGGTAGAACCTCGGCCATGAACCAGCGATCGATGTCGCGTAACCAGCTCATGTCGTGCCCTCGACCATGCGCTCGCCCTAGGCGGCGAATCTTACATCGGCGGGACAGCGCTCCGATCTCGCCCGCGCGCCGCGGCCCCTTTCGCGCGCTGCCGCGTTGGCGGCGTGAAGGAGAAGAGTGGGTGTCGAGCAGGGTCCTGATCACCGGCGCGAGCGTCGCCGGTAACAATCGAAGCGGCTGGCCGACCCGTACAGCCGCGCCGTCATCCGAGCGCTGCACGCGGCCATGGCGCTCGCCAGCCAGCCCTTGGTCACCGCGTTGACGGGGCGGCTCTTCCGCGACGGAGGCAAGACCAGGCCCGACCTGTCGGCCTATCCGGCGTCGGCGGTGGCGCCGGCCCCGCCGGCACCGGAACCGGCCGACGCCGCGGCGGTGCGCTCCGCCGGTCGGTCGCCCCGCGCCGCATTGGGGCTCGTCGGGCTGGTGCTCGGCGCGAGCGCGGTACTGGGGCGCCGCAACGCGCCCGACCGTACGCACCCGACGATCCGGCGCTGGTATCGGGGGCTCGACAAGCCCGACTTCACGCCGCCCGACGCCGTGTTCGGCGCGGTATGGCCCGCACTCGAGGCAGGGCTCGCGGTCGGGGGCTACCGGCTGATGCGACGTCCCGCGAGCCAGCGGCGGAACGCCGCGGTCGCGCTGTGGTTGGCCAATAGCGCGATGATCGGCGGGTGGAGCGAGCTGTTCTTCCGCCGTAAGCAGCTGGGCGCGAGCGCGGCGGTGTCGGGCGCGATGCTCGCCTCGGGCGTGGCGCTCGTCGCCACCGCGGCGCGTGTCGACCGTACCGCCGCGGCCACGGCGGTGCCCTATGTCGGCTGGCTCGGCCTCGCGACGCTGCTGGCCGAGCGGATCCGCCGCGACAATCCGGCGCGCGGCCGATGAGCCGGGTCACCGTCTGGCACGACGGTGCCTGCCCCTTGTGTCAGCGCGAGATCGCGCTGATGCGCCGGCTCGATCGGCGCGGCCGCATCCACTTCGTCGACGCGACGGCGGCGACCTGCCCGCTCGACCGCGCGGGGATGCTCGCGCGCTTCCACGCGCAGGAGGAGGGCGGTCCGATCGTCTCGGGCGCGGCGGCGTTCGCGGCGTTGTGGCGCGCGATCCCGTTGCTGCGCCCGCTCGGGTTGGTAGCACGCCACCCGGTGGTGCTGGCGCTGCTCGAGCGACTCTACCTCGTCTTCCTCCGGGTGCGTCCGCGGCTGCAGCGCTGGGCCGGGCGGGGTGTGGCGTGAGGCCGGTGCGCGAGCGGGCGGAGCCGGGGCAGGAGAGCGTGTGGGACTATCCGCGCCCGGCCGTGGCGGAGCCGAGCGGCCGCCACGTCCGCATCGTCCATCGCGGCGTGACGGTGGCGGATACGCGCGCAGCGATCCGCACGCTGGAGACCAGCCACCCGCCGAGCTGGTACCTGCCGCCGGCCGACGTAGCGCGTGAGCTGTTGCGGGCCTCCACGCGGCGCTCTTTCTGCGAGTGGAAGGGGGAGGCAGTCTACTGGCATCTCGCGCTCGGCGACGCGCTGCTGCGGGACGTGGCATGGAGCTACCCCGACCCGACGCCCGGCTTCGCGCCATTGCGCGATCATCTCGCCTTCTATGCCGCGCCGCTGGACCGCTGCACCGTGGACGAGGCGGTGGTGACGCCGCAGCCGGGCGGTTTCTACGGCGGCTGGATCACGCCCGACGTGGTGGGCCCGTTCAAAGGCGTGCTGGGCAGCATGGGCTGGTGAGCGCACCGGCCCATGCTGCCCGGTGTGATCAGGAGCCGCCCGCGGCGCGCTGCTGGGCGGCGCGCTCGGTGAGCGTCTTCAGCGTCTCGTCGAAGCGACCCTCGCGCTCGGCCTGACGGAGGAACTGCACCTCGTCGACCAGGATCTCGCGCGGGGTCGGCTGCTGGGCGAACTGTGCCGCGACCGCGTCGGCGAAGGCCTCGAGCGGCATATAGCCGGGACGGTTGGCCTGGCCCGGCGTGAGATCGGTCTGCACGCCCGGCGGCGCCAGCTCGATCACCTCGACCTTGCCCGCCAGCTGCGTGCGGAGTGAGATCGTGTAGGAGTGGATCGCGGCCTTGGTCGCCGAGTAGGTCGGCGCCGCCACCAGCGGGACGAAGGCGAGCCCCGAGGTGACGGTGACGATCGCGGCGTCGGGCTGGGCGCTAAGGTGATCGATCAGCGCGTTGGTGAGCCGGATCGGGCCGAGCACGTTGATCGCCACCGTCGCCTCCGCGTCGGCGAGGTCGCGGCGCGCGGTCAGATCCTCGAACTTCATGATCCCGGCATTGTTGAACAGCACGTTGAGCGCGGGGAAGTCGGCGACGATCCGGCGCGCAAAGGCGTCGACCGCGGCGGGGTCCTCGACGTCGAGCGTGACGGTGTGGATCCGCTCGCGTCCGGCCGCAGCCTGCTCGAGCGCGTCGCGCCGGCGCCCGGCGATGATGACGGTGTCGCCGCGGTCGTGGAAGCGGTGCGCGAGCGCCTCGCCGATGCCGCTGCCGCCGCCCGTCATCAGGATCGTGTTGCCGCTGGTCTTCATGGTCGGGTCGCTCCGAGTCGCGAGGGGGTGAACCGCCGCACAATGATCCGCGCGGCGGATCGTTCACCGCCTGCCGCCGCGTTCATCGGGCGGTGGGCCGATCGCGCCAGATCCAGCGGAGTGCCTCGGGCAGCAGCGCGCCGCCATCCGCGTCCGAATGACCGCCCGCGGTCCATTGGTAGCGGACGTCGTAGCGCGGGCCGGGCTGATGCTGTGCGTCGGCATGCGCGTTGGCCCAGGCGAGCGCCTTGACCATCTGCTGGTTGGCGAGGAACCAGCTGCCGTGCTCGTTGTCGAGGTCGGCGCTGCCGTCTTGGAAGAAGACGCGGATCGGGCGGATCGGCGACTTGCGAATCAGCCCGGGATAGAGGTCGCCGCCGAGCGCGACGGGTGCGCCATCGGCGCCGAGGCGAAGACCGATCGAGGTGTAGCTGCCGATGAAGCTGATGACGTTGCCGAACGCCTCCGGGTGTCGCCACGCCACCGTCCAGGAGGCGATCGCGCCGCTCGACGTGCCGCCGATCGCGCGGAGGCGCGGGTCGTCGGCGAAGCGCCAGCGCCGCGCCACCGCGGGCAGCAGTTCGTCCAAGGTCATGCGCGCGTAATCATCGGAGAGCGAGTCGTATTCCTCGACGCGATGATCGGGGTTCTGCATGCCGAGATCGGTCGGATAGGTCGCGGCGCGATGGCCCGGCGTGACGAAGATCCCGAGCGTCGGCGGCAGCGTGCCGCCGCGTATCAGGCTGTCGAGTACCGCCGGCACCCTGAGCGAACCGGTCGGGTTGGTCGCGCGCTGACCGTCCTGGAACAGCAGGAGGTTGGGGGGCTTCGCCCGATCATAATGCGGCGGGACATAGACCCAGTACCGTCGCACCGTGCCAGGGTAGACGCGCGATTGCAGCTGGAACGGGCCTTCCAGCCGGACGGACGCTGCCGGCGATCGGGCATCGGCCGCGGGTCTCGCGACCGCGCCTCCAGCGACCGCGAGCGCCAGTGTCGCCGAGAGTAGGACCGTGCGCATCTGTCTCCTCCTTTCGCGCCAGCCTAGCAGCGCGCGTCAGCGAGAGAAGCCCGGCGACGTGTCAGAGTGCGAGCTCGCGCCGCTCCGCCGCGCTGCGCAGCCCGGCGTCGAGCACCTCCATCACGGCCAGCGCCTCATGCGGCGGCACCGGGTTCGGGCCCTCGCCGCGGATCGCCGTCGCCAGCGCCGACCAGAACAGGCGATAGTCGCCGCGGCGATTGGGCGCGCGAGTCGACGTGGCACCCGGCGCTCCTGGGGTGAGCACTCCCTCCAGCGGATCATGGCCCCAGTCGTCGCCACCCGGCCGCCGACCGGCGATCGTCGCTGCCTCCTGCGGGTCGAGCCCGTGCTTGACCCAGCTGCCGCGCGTGCCGTGGACGGCGAGGCGCAAGCGGTGATCCGCGGCGAGCTTGCTCGAGTGCAGCGTCACGCGCTTGTCGGGGTAGCGCAGCGTCGCGTGGAAATAGTCGGGCGCGGGCGAGTCGCGGCGCAGCGTCGCGATGTCGGCCGTGATCGCGCTCGGGCGGCCGAACAGCAGTAGCGCCTGATCCACCAGGTGCGGCCCGAGGTCGAGCCACGAGCCGCCCGCGCGCGCCTCCTTCCAGGTCGCCGCGGGAACGGGCCGCCAGCGGTCGAACCGGCTCTCGTAACTCACCACCTCGCCCAGCGCGCCGTCCGCGATCAGCCCGCGCAGGGTGCGGAAGTCGGCGTCCCAGCGTCGATTGTGGAAAACGGTGAGCTGCCGCCCGGCCCGATCGGCCGCCGCGATCAGCGCGCGCGCCTCGGCCAACGAGGTGGCGAACGGCTTGTCGATCAGGACGTGCTTGCCCGCCGCCAGGGCGGCCTGGGCGTGCTCGGCGTGGAGATGGTCTGGGCTGGAGACGACGACCAGCGCGATCGACCCGTCGTCGAGCAGCGCCGCCACGTCGGGCACGACGCGCGTCGTTGGCCAGTCGGCGTGAACCTTGCTGGGGTCACGCGAGACGATGCCGCGCAGCTCCAGCGCGGCTGAGGTCATGATGTAGGGCGCGTGGAAGGCGCGGCCGCCGAGGCCGTAGCCGATCAGTCCCACCCCGATCGTGTCCGTCATGCTTGTCGCCCCCTCACCGACGATTAGGATGCCGCTGCCCTGCCGATCAAGCCGGCCGGACGCGCAGCAGCGCGAGGCCGAAGCCGATGAAGATCGTGCCGGTCAGCCGCTCGAAGGCGCGGCGGATCGCCGGGCGTGTCAGACAGCGCGCCAGCGAGCGTCCGCCGAGCGCATAGGCCATGTACCAGCCCGCCTCGATCACCGCGAAGGTGACGACGAGCAGCAGGAACTGGGGTGGCTCGGGCCCCGCTGGATCGACGAACTGCGGGAGGAAGGCCGCGGCGAACAGAATCAGCTTGGGATTGCTGATGCCGATCGCGAAGCCGCCGCGGAACAGCGCGGCGCGCGACTGCCGCGCGACCAGCTCGCCCGCGCCGACATCGAGCGGCGTAGCCTCGGCGCGCCACGCCCGGATGCCGAGATAGACGAGATAGGCGGCGCCTGTGTAGCGCAGCACCGCGAACGCGCCGGGCACCGCGAGCAGCAGCGTGGAGAGCCCCGCGGCCGAGGCGGCGAGTACCAAGACGACGGCGGCGAGACACCCCGCCATCGCCGCGACGCTGCGTCGCAGCCCCATCTGAACCGAGCGCGACATGACGTGCAGCATGTTCGGCCCCGGCGTGCCCGAGAGCAGGAACACCGCGCCGACGAACAGCCACCAGGTGTGAAGCGCCAACTCTCCTCCTCCGACTCACTGGACCGGCGCACGATCTAGCGCGCGGCCCTGTCGGGATCGAGCGTGCGGGCCAGCCTCATTCCACCGCGTCACCGGCGCCTGGGCAGGCCGGGAGCCTCAGGCGTGACCGACCGTCACGCCGGCGTCGTTCGCGTTCGGTTGCCGCTGATTCGCGATCGTCGCGGCGCGATGAAGATGCGAGGCGGAGAGGCCGCCGCGCTCCATCTTCGACCGTACGTCGCTCTCGATCTCACCCGAGAGGAAGAAGGGGTAGAGCGAGCGCTCGCTGACGCCGCCGGCGGCGCGCGTATAGTCGTCGACCTGTGCGCGGATCTGCGCGACTTCCAGGTGCATCAGCTGCGACGGCGCCCCCACCCCTTCGTTCTCCTTCAGCCCGCCGACCCGGTCGAAGCCGAGCATCGCCTCGTAGAAGCGACGGTGACGCGGGTTCACCTCGATAAACAGGTCGGTGCAGTCGTAGCGGCACTCGCCGTAGATGAAGATGAAGTGGAAGAAGGCAGCGAGGATCGCCTTCGACTGCACCGACGTCTCGAACGCGAATTTGGTGAGCTCGCACAGCTGCGCGCCGGGCACGCGGCGGTAGGTGTTGAGCTCGTTGCGGAAGGTGTGGTCGATCTCCATGCCCGCGGTTGAGTCAACCCCGAGCGTGAGCGTGCCGACCAGCGCACCGTCGATGTAGGCGGTGAAGGTCGAGTGAGTCGCGCTGGTCGGGATGCTGTGCGTCTCACCATAGCCGCGCCAGCCGTACCGCTTGTTGAGCAGCGATCGTGCTGCGGCGCGGTCGGCCTCGCCGGCGGCGACCTTGATCACAAGCGCGTGATTCTGGCCATCATTGCCGGTGATCATGGTCGAGAAATGAAATGCTTGGCGCAGTGGAGCCAGCGCGCTCTCAAGCAGAGAAGAAGACGAGCCGTCGATGTGTCGGCCCAGGTCAAGTGAACGTGGAGGCATACATCACCTTTGGATCGAGGAACCGTTTCGACAGTTGGACTTAGGACATGCGCTCTCATCGCCGCGGACGCGATGATCGCCGCAGACACACTATCCCGCGCGGTATCCAGCAGTGATGCCAGATGCCGTACGTACATCACTGACAAGCTAATCCTCTCAGTCGGCGCCAGGACAGGCGCACGACTGATCCGCGTCAGAACTAGATTGGACCCCTGGTTTTATCGTTCGTGTTTCATCAGCACGTTGAGCGAGTTCGTAACGGCATCCTCGCTAGAGCAGATTTAGTTAACAGGTCCTAGTCGGTCCGAGGCGCCGAAAGGTGAGTCGTGCGATTTCTCGGATGGACGTTCGGAACGGCCGCGCCGAAGTTCCGCAACGCAACGATTTTTTGTTGCAGGGCGATTGCCCCGAATGGGAGCAGCTATCGTTAATTTTTTGTTCATCCTTCAGGGGAGGCGTGTCATACGCCGGGCAGGCAGATGAAATCAGGCCGACTCGAATCAAAGGGAGTTCTTATGAAAAGCCTCGTTGCCATCACCATGGCGGCCGCCGCGGCGCTGGGCGCCGTCTCGGCCGAAGCAGCCACCTTCCCGGTCGGCTCGCCCAACTTCACCGCGACCGCGGGCGCCGGCGGCACCTTCTCGGGCGCCTTCAAGAACACCGGCATCGGTGCGGGCGTTTTCACTGACACCTTCACCTTCACGCTGCCGGCAAATGGCCTGGGCAGCGGCACGGTGACGACCAGCGTCACTGCGCTCGGCTCGGTCAACGACCTCGACTTCACCTCGGTGACGATCAACGGCTTCGCCGCGGACATCACCAAGACCGCGGGCGGCGCGTTCGAGGTGGCCTTCATCAACAACGTGCCGATCATCGCGGGCCAGCTCAACCGTCTCGTCGTCAACGGCGTGTCGCGCGGCAACGGCGCGTACGGCGGCCAGGCGACCTTCACCCCGGCGGCGGTGCCTGAGCCCGCGACCTGGGCGATGATGATCATGGGCTTCGGCGTGGTCGGCTATGCGATGCGTCGCCGCCGCACGGCGGTGCGCTTCAGCCAGGCGATCTAACCGGCGTCGGCGGCACGGCCGCCGATCCTGGTGAAAGGGAGGACGGCGTCTCGCGGCGCCGTCCTCCTTCTCGTTTCTGGACGAATCAGCGCGTGACGCTGCCCGCCTCGATCAGGTCGCGCAGCGCGGACGAGGTGCCGAGTCGCAGCACGTAGCGACCGTGCGGCGTCACCCAGGCGTGCTGCGCCTTGTTCCACACGCTCATCGGATGGTGGCTTGCCGCCGGATCAATCGCGATCGTCACCCGGCGCGACTCGCCAGGGGCGAGCGTGACCCGCTCGAAGGCGACGAGTCGGCGCGGCGGCTGGCGCGCGCCTCCAACGTCGGCGCCGGGCGGCAGCGAGAGATAGGCCTGCACTACCTCCGTCCCTTCACGCGAGCCGGTGTTGCGCACCGCCACGCTCGCACGCAGCACCTTGTCCTCGCCGACGGGCTCGAGGCGTGCCTCGCTCGTGACCAAACGCGTGTACGACAGGCCGTGACCGAAGGGAAAAGCAACGCACGGCGTCGATCCGCAGTGCGAATCGTACCAGCGGTAGCCGATCTCTAGCCCCTCGCTGTAGGTCACCGTCTGCGTGCTGCCGTCGCCGGCGGGGATGCCGGGGAACTGCGATGGTGCGATCGAGTCGAGGAAGCTGCGGCCTTTGATCGGGAAGGTGACGGGCAGGCGCCCGTTCGGTTCGGCGCGGCCGAGCAGCACGTCGGCGACGATATGGCCGTCCTCCTGCCCGGGAAACCACACCTCGAGGATCGACGGGCCATGAGGGCCGAGCAGCGCCGGATCCAGCGCGACGCTGGCATTGTCCTTCAGGACCAGCACGGTCTTGGCCGGCATCGCTGCCGCGGTGGTGGAGCGCGCCGACAGGATCGCGGTCAGCATCGCGACCGTCTCACTCGAGTGGGCGGGATTCGCCGTCTCGCCATCGGCGGTAGCGATCGCGCTCGGCTTGGCGACGTACCAGTCGAGCGACAGGCCGGCAGAGGCCGGCTGGGCGAGCTCGTGTCCGTCCTTGCGCGTGAAGCTGGCGCGATCGGCGCCCTCCTCGGCGTTCGTTCCCGCCATCACCACGACCGCCTCCGCCGCCGTGATCCGCACGAGCGCCTGCTCGAACGTGACGGCGCGGCCGTCGACCGTCGCGTTTCGATTGCCATCGTCGACCAGGATGTAGCTGACGGTGGCATCGGCGCGGCCGATGTCGCGGAGCCCGGCACGAAGGCCTTCGAGGGGCGTGACCGTGTAAGCGGGAACCACGTCCGAACTGCCGCCACCCGCGCCCATCGGCTTGCCCAGGATAGCGCCGCCCGCGATCGCCTGCTGTGCATAGGGTTGGCTGGCCTTGCCGACCAGCGCGATCGTGCGCGCGGCCCGGGCGAGCGGGAGGGCGCCGTTGTTCTGGAGCAGCACCGCGGCGCGCGCCCCGATCGCGCGCGCGGCTCGCGCGCCCGCGGCATAGTCGATCGGCGTCTGACGCAGCGCGCGGTCGAAGATCCCCGCCCTGAACATCTGCGTGTAGCGGCGCTCCAGCGCGCGATCGATCTGCGCGGGCGCGATCGCGTTCTCGGCGAGCGCAGCGGTCAGCTTGTCGGGCGCCCAGTGGATCGGCGTCGGCATCTCATGGTCGAGCCCGGCGTCGAGCGCGGCCGCGGTGCTTTTCTGCGCGAAGAAGTCGGTCTGGACATAGCCGGTGAAACCCCAGTCGTCGCGCAGCACGCCCGTCAGCATCGGCTTGTTGGCGCACGCCTGCAGACCGTTGAGGAAATTGTAGGAGCACATCACCGCGGCGACCTTGGCGTCCCTCACGCTCATCTCGAACGGAATAAGGTACAACTCGCGCAGCACCTGCTCGTCGACGCTCTCCTGGATGGTCATGCGGTTCGTCTCCTGCTCGTTGGCGACGAAATGCTTGGCCATGGCGATGATGTTGGCGGCCTGGACGGCACGGATCTCGGCCACCGCCATCGTGCCGGCGAGGTACGGGTCCTCGCCGAAATACTCGAAGTTGCGCCCCAGGATCGGTAGCCGCGCCAGGTTCATCCCCGGTGCCTCGAAGACGTGAAGCGCGAGGTCGTTCATCTCGCGCGCGATGACCGCGCCGAAATCGGCGGCGACTCGCGGGTCGAACGAGGCGGCGACCGCCATGGCGGACGGCAGCGCGGTCGCCTTGGCCGAGCTGGGATCGCTGTAGGCGCGGTACATCGAGCGCCGCTCCGTGGTCATGGCATCGCGCACGGCGAGCGAGACGCAGTCGTTCTGCCCGACGCCGACCGGGCCGTTGGTGATGCGGAAGGTGGGGATCGCCAGCGCGGCGATGCCGTCGACGTGGCGCGCGCCGAAGCAGCTCGGCAGCTCGGGCAAGACCGAAGGCTTGCTGCCGGTGAGCTGCTGCATCTTCTGCGGCAGCGTCATCGCGCGGACCAGGGCATGTGCCCGCTCACGGGCGACTGCCTCGCGCGCCTCGTCCGATCGCGCCGTGCGCTGCTCCTTGACCAGCGCGGGCGTCATCCAGGCAAGCGATGCCGGCGTCTGCGCCGCGAGCGGCCCGACCAGCGTGGACGAGACCAGCAGCGACCACATGCCGTGCCGAGACCGTGCCATCCTCATCCTCCCATGGTTGCCGGCTATGCCGATCGGCATTGGCCTTACCAGATGTCAGGGAGGTTGCCCAGCGCCGTGCGTGCAGGGGGCAGGGACGCCTCGCGCCGTGCCGCGCATCGCGTGGGGACGCGCGTTCTCGCCGCTTCGACATGCCAGCCGGCTTGACCCGCGCCGCGCGCGATGATCGAAGGCGAGGCATGAGCGAGCTGCCACCGAGCCAGAACAATGACGCCGGCACCCGCGCCGAGAAGCGCGCGGTCGAGGCGGCGGCGATCCGACGCCGCTGGGTCACCCTGGGTGAGGTGCTGGCGCTGGTCGCGGTGGTGATCTCGGCGCTGACCTTGTGGAGCAACTGGAGCGACCGGCGCGACGACAAGGTCGCCCAGGCCGCAGAATCGACGCGCGCCACCTCGCGCGCGACCACGCTGACCTTGGTGGCGTCGGCGGCCTCCAAGGACCGTATCACGCTGCGGCCGGCCTCGGACGCGCAGTCGGTGCAGGGCCAGACCCTGCTGTTCCCCTCCGCGCTCGGGCTCGACCCAGTGGAGACCACGGGCGAGCCGCGGATCGAGGGCGACTGGTTCGAAGGCGCACTGAAGAAGGCGCGCGCGGCGGCGCACCGGCCGGACGACAGTCGCGGCGACGAGCAGATGCCGGTCGCGATCGTCACGCGCTACCTCGTCGACGGCGCGCCGCACGACGACGTCGCGCTCTACGACATCGGTTATTCGATCAGCGGCCATCTGTTCAGCGGCCACAGCATCAGCCTGCGCGGGCTCTCGCTGGTGACGCGCGTGCCGCGTGCCAGCGCGCAGGCGCGGCTCGACGCGCGATGGGCGAAGCTGCTGCCGCCGCGCTGATTGGGCGCGGGGGGGCCGTCGGAATGCCGTGCTCCTGCGCGGGCAGGAGCCCAAGGGTCGCCGGTGCTGCGCGCGGTTACTCTGAGCTCCAGCGAGGGCGGTAGTACCCCCGCCGCGCCGGAAACTTGGCCGCGAGCTGACCCATAACGGCGAGCCGGTCCGTTCCCCTTATGTCCTGCGCCGCGTCAGCTGAGGTACGATCCTGTCGTCAGCGCGGAGGGCGGCAGCATGCGGCAGGGAAACGAGCGTTCACCGGAGAGCCGGGCGTTCCTCCACTATATTCGCACGGGGCAGCGGGTCACGGAGTCGTTCTTTACCGAGGAGCCGCCGCCCGAACTCAAGTTCAACCCCGACCACGATCCGGCGAACGGACGCTTCACGTCCGGGCCCGCGGGTGCGCGTGCCGTGTCGCGCGCGAGCATGCCCGGTGCGCGGCGCGTTGCGGCGCCGCGGCGGCTGCCGACGGGAACTTTGGCAGGGGAGCTCGAGGCACTACAAATGGGCACGGTATCGTCAGGGCGGTACGATCCCGGCGGCGTGTCCTACGGCGTCTTCCAGATCTCGACGAAGGCCGGGATGGCGAAGGCGTTCGTCGCCTCACCCGAAGCCGCTCGATATGCTCAAGCGTTCGCGCACCTTCAACCGGGATCGCCCGCGTTCGCCGTGAAATGGCGCGAGGTGACGGCCCATGATCCGGCCGGCTTCGATCTCAGCGCGCACAGCGACGCTTTGAGAGAGACGGTGTTCTCCGCCGCGGTTCAGCACCATCACGCGCCGACGTTCATCGCCGAAGCAGTACAAAACACCGACCTCAAGGTCGGCAGAGGAAACGCCCGCTACGAGGCCGTTCTGAACGACGAGATATATCTACGACGTGCCAGCTATCTCGAACAACTGGCGCTCAGTGCGAAAAAGCGGGGCGGAAAGGATGCGAGGACGTTTGACAACGCTGCTCATGTAAGGATGCCTGCTGAACGCGCAGCCGCGCAGAAGATGTTGGCTCCGCAAAAGATAGAAAAGCGATGAGGATTCTGGCCCTGCTTGCGAGGGAAGCCATGCCGCTGCATATCGCCCTAGGATCAGGACTCGTTGATCACAGCCAGAAGATGACGGTGGCAGCGAGGGCGACCGCGGAGAAGAAGACGATCGGGCAGCGGTCGTAGCGGGTAGCGACGCGCCGCCAGTCCTTGAGGCGCCCG
>NZ_JAIOKB010000004.1 GCF_019898765.1 Sphingomonas yunnanensis
CTTGGGAAAGAACGGCCGCAAGCGCTCAACCTGCTCGTCCGTCAGCCAAAAAAGGTCGCTCATCCTCGGTCTCCTCGCGGAACCTGAATCAGACCGCGGACCTCACATCAATGGGTCCTGACCCTAGCGGCCCTGGTGCTCCCTCAGCCTTCTGCTGGTGCAGCGCTGGTGGATCCAAGAACATTCCTGATGAAGGAGCTCGTCGAACTCGACGATAGCAACATCGTAGATCATTGCTTGCAAGAAAGTGGAGGGGTGACGTCGTAAATTCTACGATGCTCCTCCTACGAATACGATAGGAAGGATAATATATGGATCGACGTTCGTCATGAGATTGAGCGAGGGCATATAATGAGCCAAGAAGAAATTGAATTTCATGAGATGTTATGGGACATTAGAACATCGCATGGGTGTAAAAAGGAGCAGATGTTGGACACCGGTACATTTGGATTACTTATTTACGTGGATTGCTGGCACAATGCTTTAGCGAAAAAGATAAGGCAGTTTTCGGCGAAGTTGTCGCGGTGAAAAGCGGGGATGCAGCGGAAAATCTTTACATCGAAGGCTGTTCTGCCCATTCGCGCTCATTCGCAACCGCTTGCTCGAAAGAACCCGCACCGGCGCGGCCGCACCGACCGCGCCTCGCCGCCGCCACCTCAGCGCGGCGGCACGTCGTTCTGCGAGATCGGCACCACCTTGATCTCCACGCGGCGGTTGGCGGCGCGGCCCTGCTCGGTGTCGTTGGTCTCGATCGGCTGGGTCTCGCCGAAGCCGCGCGTCGCGATCCGCGCCGCCTGCACGCCGTGGCTCGATAGATAGTCCGCCACCGAGGTCGCGCGCCGCTCCGACAGATCCTGGTTGTACGAGTCGCTCCCGGTCGAGTCGGTATGGCCGTACACGTCGATATAGGTCTGCGGGTAGTCCGCCAGCACACTCGCCACCTTGTCGAGCGTGCCGCGGAACTGCGGCTGCACGTTCGCCGAATTGTACGCGAAGTTGATCCCCGACGGGATGTTGAGCAGCAGGTCGTCGCCTTGGCGGGTCACCTGCACGTCCGTGCCGCGGGTGCGCTCTCGCATCTCGCGCTCCTGCTTGTCCATGTAAGCGCCGATCCCGGCGCCGGCGATCCCGCCGATGCCCGCGCCCAGGATCTTCTCGGTCCGGTCGCGCCGTCCGCCGACGAGGTCGCCGAGCAGATAGCCGCCGAGCGCGCCGCCGAGGCCGCCGATCGCGGTCTTCGAGATGCGCCGCTCGCCCGTCTCCGGATCGGTGGTGCAGGCCGCGACCGACACCAGTGACAGCGCGGACGCGGCCGCGACCAGCTTCGACGAGAGCTTCATGCTGTTCCCTTTCCCCAGATCCTTGCCGGACAACCCGACGCGCGCGACCCTTGTTCCTCCCGCGCTGAATGCGCGATGACGGAGCGAACCGCCACTTTGCGGATTGTCGCGCGACCGCTTTACCGCCAAGAGGGCGCCACGAACATGCTACCGCCGTTCCCCTGGATCGACGTCGTCATCATCCTGGCGCTGGTCGCGCTCAACGGCGTGTTCGCGATGAGCGAGCTGGCGATCGTGTCGGCGCGCAAGGCGCGGCTGGAGGCGATGGCGCGCAGCGGCCGCCGCGGCGCCGCCATCGCGATCGAGCTCGCCGCCGATCCGGGCAAGTTCCTTTCCGCCGTCCAGATCGGCATCACGCTGATCGGCATCGTCGCGGGCGCTTACTCGGGCGCGAGCCTCGGCACGCCCACCGCGGCGCGGCTGGAAGCGCTCGGGCTCGGCCATGCCGCGGCGGAGCGGCTCGGCTATATCCTGGTGATCGGGCTCACCACCTACGCCTCGCTGATCATCGGCGAGCTCGTCCCCAAGCAGTTCGCGCTGCGCAAGCCCGAGACGGTCGCCGCGCTGATAGCGCTGCCGATGGCCTATCTGGCGCGCTTCACCAAGCCGATCGTGTGGCTGCTCGATTCGACCAGCGCGCTGGCCTTCCGTCTGCTCGGGCTGACGCGCGAGAACGAGGACCAGGTCACCGCCGAGGAACTTCACCTCATCGTCGCCGAGGCGAGCAAGTCGGGGGTGATCGAGGAGCATGAGCGCTCCATCATCTCGGGCGTGGTGCGGCTCGCCGACCGGCCTGTGCGCGAGGTGATGACGCCACGCACCGAGGTGGAATGGATCGACGTCTCGCTCGACGACGCCGCGATCCGCGCCAAGCTGCTCGACACCGCGCACAGCCGGCTGCCCGTGGCGGAAGGGTCGATCGACTCGGTGATCGGTGTTATGCAGGCGCGCGACGTGGCGATGGCGCTGTTCCGTGGGGAGCCGCTCGACGTGGCGCGGCTGATGCGCCGCGCGCCGGTGGTGATCGACCAGATCGACGCGATGGACGCGCTCGACGCGCTGCGCCGCGCCGAGGTGCCGATGGCACTGATCCATGACGAATACGGCCATTTCGAGGGGATCGTCACGCCCGCTGACCTGCTCGCCGCGATCGCGGGTGAGTTCGTCTCCGACGCCGATCCCGACGAGGCGCCCAACGTGGTCGAGCGCGACGACGGCTCGCTGCTGGTCGCGGGCACGATGGCGGCCGACGCGCTGGCGGAGCGGCTCGGCATCGACCTGCC
This sequence comes from Sphingomonas yunnanensis, assembly GCF_019898765.1. GTDB lineage: Bacteria > Pseudomonadota > Alphaproteobacteria > Sphingomonadales > Sphingomonadaceae > Sphingomonas > Sphingomonas yunnanensis. The sequence goes on from NZ_JAIOKB010000004.1 coordinate 2,624, forward strand.
CGAGGACCGCGACTATGCGACCGTCGCCGGCCTCGCGCTGGCGGCGTTCCGCAAGCTACCGGCGGAGGGTGAGAGTTTCGAGGAGCAGGGCTGGAAGTTCGAGGTGGTCGACCTCGACGGCCGCCGCATCGACAAGCTGCTCGTCAGCGCGGCGTGAGCGCGACGGCGCGCGACCGCCCTTAGAGCGGCGACTTTCACCGCGCGATCCTCAGCCGCCGACGCTCAGCACCTCGATCGCCTCCTCGCGGCCGTTGAAGGCGACGGCCTCACCCTCGCTCGCGCCGAGCAGCGCGCGCGCGAGCGGAGCCGAGAGCGCGAGCAGCCCGGCGGCGGGGTCGGCCTCGTCGTCGCCGACGATCGTCACCCGCCGCTCGCGCCCGTCGAGCGTGAAGGTCACGATAGTGCCGAACCCCACCACGCCGTCGGCGCGCGCGGCGGTCTCGATCGCGGTGGCGCGGCGCGTTCTCCAGTAGCGCAGGTCACGCGCCACCGCCTTGCGCGCCTCCTCGTCCTCGGCTGCGGCCAGCGCGCTCTCCAACGCGGCGACCCGCTCCTCGATCAGCGCGCGCCCGCGCGCGGTCACGAGATTGGGTCCTGGCGGGATCGGCAGCTCGAAGCGCGGTTCGAGGTGCTCGTCGTCGCTCTCTCGGCGGAAGGCGACGCTCATCCCAGCTTCCCGAACTGCGCCTCGTAGCCGGCGCGATCGCCCTGCGCGAGCAGACGCGCCTGCTCGCGCCAGCGGTCGCGCTCCATCCGGCCGGTGAAGACGCCGAGCTGCGAGTCGAGCTGGGCCGCCTCGGCGTCGTCGAGCCAGGCGATCTGGTCGACGCGCGTGACGCCGAGCTCGCCGAGCCGCGTCGCGATCTTGGGGCCGAGGCCCTTGAGCAGCGTGATCGACTGCGCGCCGGGCGTTTCGTCCGCCGCCACGCGCGGTGTGTCCGCCGCGGCGCTGGCGGGCGACGCGTCGAGCGGCGCCGCGGCAACGATCGGCTCGCCGGCGAGCGGCGGCTCGGGCGGTGCTTCGTCGGCTGGGCGCTCGTCATGGATCGGCGAGGGACGGGCAGCAGGCTGTGTCTCCTGCTCCGGCACCGGATGGCGTCGCTCCTCGCTCGCGCGGTCGTCGCCGCGCATGATCGGCGGCACGCCGTCGGCGGTGTTGGTGACCTCTACCCCGTCGGCGCGCAGCTCCTCGATACGCTGCTGCTCCTCCGCCTCGGCGGCACGGCGCTTGGCCTTGAGCCGGGCGCCCCAGACCATGCCGATCACGGTGAGCACCGCCAGCAGGGCGACCAGCGCGAGCGCGACGGTGACGAGCACCTGATCCTGCGAGATGGGTTCCAGAGCATAGCTGGAGGAGTTCATCGGCGAGTCCTAGCGTCGGTCAGCATGCGCGGATCAACCATCGGCGTGCGCCTTCGCTCCGATGTCGCGGCGGAAGAAGCCGGTGGGAAAGTCGATCGCCTCGACCGCGCGATAGGCGGCGGCGCGCGCGGCGGCGACGTCGGCGCCGGTCGCAGTGACCGCGAGCACGCGGCCGCCGCTCGCCACCAGCGTGTCGCCGTCCCGCCGCGTGCCCGCCTGGAACACGGACGCGCCGGCCGCCTCGGCAGCGTCGATCCCGGCGATCGCGCCGCCGGTGCGCGGCGTGCCGGGATAACCCTCGGCCGCCAGCACCACGGTCAAGGCGGCATCATCGGCGAAGGCGGGGGCAGGAAGATCGGCGAGCCGTCCCTCGGCCACCGCGAGCAGCACCTCGACGAGGTCTCCGGCGAAGCGCGCCATCAGTACCTGGCACTCGGGATCGCCGAAGCGGACATTATATTCGATCAGCTTGGGGCCGTCCGCGGTCAGCATCAGCCCAGCGTAGAGAACGCCGACATAGGGCGTACCCGAGGCAGCAAGCGCGTCGATCGTCGGACGTACGATCTCGCCGAGCGCCTGCTCCTCCAACTCGGGGGTCAGCACCAGCGCGGGGCTGTAGGCGCCCATGCCGCCGGTGTTGGGTCCGGTGTCGCCGTCGCCGACGCGCTTGTGATCCTGCGCCGAGCCGAAGGCGGCGACGGAGGTACCGTCGCTCAGCACGAACAGGCTCGCCTCGGGCCCCTCAAGCCGCTCCTCGATCACCGCCTCGACCGATCCCTGCGCGTAGAGGTCCCGGATGGCGGCCTCGGCCTCGGCGCGCGACATCGCGACGACCACCCCCTTGCCTGCGGCGAGTCCATCGGCCTTGATGACGCAGGTCTCGCCGAAATCGTCTAGGCAGGCGAGTGCGCCGTCGCGTGAGGTCACCTTGAAATAGCGTGCCGTGGGGATGCCGACGCGCGCGCATAGGTCCTTGGTGAAGCCCTTCGATCCCTCCAGCTTCGCTGCCTCGCGCCCGGGGCCGAACACCGGCACGCCGATCGCGCGGATATTGTCGGCGAGGCCGCGCACCAGCGGCACCTCCGGCCCGATCACGACCAGGCCGATCTGGTGGCGGCGGACGAAGTCGATCACGGCGCGATGGTCGTCGACGTCCAGCTCCGCGATCGTGGCGTGCCGCGCGATGCCGGGGTTGCCCGGCGCCGCGAAGAGCGTATCGAGACGGGGAGATTGCGCCAGTTTCCACGCGAGTGCGTGCTCGCGTCCCCCCGATCCCACCAGCAGGATGTTCATGGCCGACCCCCTCTACGATACTCAGGCGGGCCGGCTGGTAGCCGAGGCCACGCCCGGCGACAATGCGATGGCGGTCAGCGTCAGCGAGCTGTCGGGACGGCTCAAGCGGATGGTCGAGGGCGAGTTCGGCAGCGTGCGGCTGCGCGGCGAGATCTCGGGCTACAAGCGCGCGACCTCAGGGCACGCCTATCTGTGCCTCAAGGACGACGCCGCGGTGATCGACGGCGTGATGTGGAAGGGCAGCGCCGCCGGGCTCGCCTTCCGTCCCGAGGACGGCATCGAGGTGGTCGCGACCGGCCGGCTGACGACCTATCCGGGCCGTTCCAAATATCAGATCGTGATCGAACGGATGGAGCTCGCCGGCGCGGGCGCGCTGATGGCGCTGCTCGAGAAGCTTCGGCTCAAGCTGGCGGCGGAGGGGCTGTTCGACCGGGAGCGCAAGCAGGGGCTGCCGTTCATGCCCCGGACGATCGGCGTCGTCACCTCGCCGACCGGCGCGGTGATCCGAGACATCCTCCACCGGCTCGAGGACCGCTGCCCCACGCACGTGATCGTCTGGCCGGTGAAGGTGCAGGGCGCCGGCGCGGCCGAGGAAGTGGCGGCGGCGGTGCGCGGCTTCGACTCGCTGCCGGAGGACGGTCCGGTACGTCGCCCCGACCTTGTGATCGTCGCGCGCGGCGGCGGCTCGATCGAGGACCTGTGGGCCTTCAACGAAGAGGTGGTGGTGCGCGCCGTCGCGGCCTGCTCGATCCCGATCATCTCGGCGGTCGGGCACGAGACCGACACGACGCTGTGCGACCATGCGGCCGACCTGCGCGCGCCCACGCCCAGCGCGGCGGCCGAGATCGCGGTGCCCGTGCTGGCCGAGCTGCGGCTGTCACTCGACGCCATGCGCCAGCGCAGCGAGCGCTGCGCGCGTCGTCACGTCGAGCGCGGGCGCGAGCGGCTCGACGCGCTCGCGCGCGTGATGCCGACGCGCGATCGGCTGCTGGGGCCGCAGCGCCAGCGGATCGACGAGCTCGGCGTGCGCCTCGACCGCGGGCTGGAGCGGCGCGTGACCCGCGCGCGCGGCGAGCTCGACCGCACCGCCGGCGCGATCCGCCCGGCCGCGCTGGACCGCCGGCTGGAGGCCGGACGCGCGCGGCTCGCCGATCTGGGCCGGCTGGTCGAGAGCCTCAACCCGGACAAGCTGCTGGATCGCGGCTATGTACGGGTAGAGGCCGCGGCGGGCGGCATGGTGACCAGCGCGGACGCCGCGCGCGCCACGGGTGCGCTGCTGCTCCACTTCCGCGACGGCGCGGTGGCGGCGCAGGTGGGGGAGGGGGCGCCGGCGCGCGCGCCCAAGCTTGAGGCCAAGCCGCCGCGTGCCTATCCTGACAAGCCCGACCAGCCGCGCCTGATCTGAGAGTTGTCCCGATGTTGATGAGCCACACCGACCGACCCGCCAAGCTCCACTATCTCGCCAACGGCTTCCGCGTGCTGGTCCCGGGCGACCATGTGGTGTGCGCGGTGTCGGGCGCGCGCATCCCGCTCGAGGATCTGCGCTACTGGGACGCGGCGACGCAGCGTCCCTTCGCCAGCGCCGCGATCGCGACCGAGGCCTTGGCGCCGCGGTGAGCGGGCGTTCTTTCACGCTGGTGTTGGCGGGCGCAGCGGCGCTCGCCGCCTGCGTACCGGCGCCCGTGACCGCGCCTCCCGCTGCCCCGGTCGAGCGGGCGCCGGCGACGCGCGAAGAGGCGCCGACGCGGCCGACGCTGCCCCCGCCGCCAGAGCTGGTCGCGCCCGCGCGGTTCGGGCTCCCGTCCGCGATCGCGCAGGGCGGTCTCGCGCTCGGCACCGCCCCCGCGGCGACGACGCGGCTTACGCTCGACGGGGCTGCGGTCCCGCTCGCGCCGGACGGTCGTTTCCTCATCGCCGCCGACCGCGATGCGAGCGGCACGATGACGCTGATCGCCGCGCTGCCCGATGCGCGCACGGTCACCGCGACGCTGCCGGTGACGCCGCGCGCGTGGCGGCTCGAGCGGCTCGACCAGGTCGCCAAGGTGCCCGTGCCCGACGCCGACTTCGCGCGCCGCCGCCCCGCCGAGCTGAAGCAGATCGCCGCCGCGCGCGCGGTCGAGGCCGCCTCGGACGGCTGGCGCCAGCGCTTCCGCTGGCCGGTGACGGGGCGGATCTCCGGGTTGTTCGGCGCGCAGCGGATCTATCGCGGCGAGCCCGGTAGCTATCACGCCGGCGTCGACGTGGCGCGCGGCGAGGGCACGCCGGTGGTCGCCCCGGCCGACGGCGTGGTCACGCTCGCCGCCGACCCGCCCTTCACGCTGGAAGGGCGGCTGCTGATCCTCGACCATGGCGCGGGACTGACCAGCGCCTTTCTCCACCTCTCGCGGATCGACGTCGGGCTCGGCCAGCGGGTGCGCCAGGGCGAGCCGATCGGCCTGGTCGGCCACACCGGTCGCGCCTCGGGACCGCACCTGCACTGGGCGATGACGTGGCGCGGCAAGCGGATCGACCCGCAGCCGGTCGCGGGAGCGATGCCGGCTGGTTAGGGTTCAGCGCAGGCGCACCGCGCGGTAGCTCCGCCCGTCGACGTTGAGGAAGAAGGCGCCGATCGCGCCCTTGCGGATCCGCACTTTAGCCCCGGCCTTCGGCGGGAAGGGCATCGGATCGGTGGTCTGCCACACCGGGCCGCCCTCGTCCGCCAGCGTGATCTCCGCGCGGCCATTGCCACCGGCGCGCGCGCTGCGCACGGTGGTGTTGATCTCGCTGAACGTCTCGCGCTGATCGGCCTCGCCGCGATCGGTCGCACCGCCGAGCAGGCCGAGATCGGGCAGGTTGAGCCCGAACAAGGATCGCCGCGCGCGCCTGACCTCGGCGCGATCGACGATCCGGACGTCGTTCTGCTTGACCGCCTGCTCCAGCGCGGCACTCGCTTTGTCGTAGCAAGCGAGCCGCTCGCCCGGGTCCGGGATCGCGCGGCACGCCGCGAACCCGTCGAGCACGCGCTGCGCGCCGCCGCCCGATTGCGCGCTCACCGGCACCGCCACGACCACCGCACCCGTGGCGATCGCCGTCCAAAGTGGCCGCATCGTCACACCCCTTCTGCTCACCCGCATGCCCCGTTGGCTACCACACCATACTTCATCTGTGTCATTGAAGTTACACTCTTTCAAAAACGCGACGTGAGAGGCCTGCCATGTTGCTGTGCAGCGCGGCTTCACGCTAGCCATCGGCATCCCGGGTGGCCGCGCCGACCCGGAGCACATTCTGTGAATGCCGGAAAACCGGCCACAAAGGGGATAATTGATGCTGAACGCCTATCGTTCGCGCCTGCTCGCCTCGACGCTGCTGGTCGGCGCCGTCGCGATTGCCGCTCCGGCGACCGCGCAGACCGCGGATCCCGCCAGCCAGCCCAAGACGGGCGTGCAGAGCACCGATCCCAACGCGCCCGCCGCCGGCATCTCGAGCCAGGAATCCGCCCCGCCCGCGGGTGAGAACAGCTCGGGTGACATCGTCGTCACCGGCACGCTGATCCGTAACCCCAACCTCGTCTCCTCCAGCCCGGTCACCGTGGTCGGCCAGGAAGAGATCACGCTGCGCCAGAAGAACACCGCCGAGGAGCTGCTGCGCGACCTGCCGGGCCTGACCCCGAGCATCGGCTCGGCCGTCAACAACGGCAACGGGGGCGCCTCCTATGTCGACCTTCGCGGCCTCGGCAACTTCCGCAACGTCGTGCTGCTCGACGGCGCGCGCATCGCTCCCTCGGGGCTGGTCGGTCGCGTCGACCTCAACAACATCCCGCTGGCGCTGGTCGAGCGCGTCGACAGCCTGACCGGCGGTGCCGCGGTGACCTATGGCGCCGACGCGGTGTCGGGCGTCGTCAACTTCATCACCCGGTCGGATTTCTCGGGCGTCGAGGCCTCGGTCTCCAACTCGATCACCGAGCGCGGTGACGGCGCCTATTTCCGCGGCGACCTGACCGTGGGCGCCAACTTCGACGACGGCCGCGGCAATGCGGTGTTCTCGATCGGCTACCAGCAGGCCGACCCGGTGTATCAGGGCGCGCGTGACTTCTCGCGCAACAACTACACCTCGACCTCGGGCGGCCTCGGCGGCTCGGGCACGACGATCCCGTCGCGCTTCACCGGCGCGGCGCTGGGCACCGGCACGCCGACCAACTTCAACGACCCGAACTATCTGTCGGCGAACCGCATCTACAACCCGACCACGGGCGCGCTGCGCGGCTACACCGCCTCGCGCGACGCGTTCAACTTCAACCCGTACAACATCTTCCAGACGCCCTTCGAGCGTTTCAACATGTACGGCGCGGGTCACTACGACATCTCGGACAGCATCCAGGTCTACTCGCGCGGCCTGTTCTCGAAGAACACGGTGACCACGGTGCTCGCGCCGGCGGGTCTGTTCGGCGAGTCGCTGACGATCAACCTCAACAACCCGTACCTCCCGTCGACCGTGCGCCAGCAGTTCTGCGCGCTCAACGTCGCACCGGTCGGCGCCGATGGCACGCGCAGCGCCTACACGCCGCGCTTCACGCCGGCCGAGTGCGCCGCGGCGGCGACGGCGACCGGGCCGAGCGACCCGAACTACCGCACCGTCACCAGCACGGTCGCGCGCCGCACCACCGAGGCCGGCTCGCGCATCACCGACTACACGACCCAGATCTTCGACTATCGCGCCGGCGTGAAGATCGGCCTGACCGAGAAGATCGGCCTCGACCTCACGGGCGCCTATGGCGAGAGCCAGAACGACCAGGTCATCACCGGCTACCTGCGTCGCTCGCGCATCCAGCAGGCGCTGCTGGCGAACAGCACCACGGCGTGCATCGACACGTCGAACAACTGCGTGCCGATTAACCTGTTCGGGTCGGCGGGGAGCATCAACTCCGACATGCTCGGCTTCGTGACCGCCGACAGCCAGGTGACGACCAAGACCTCGCTGGCGCAGGCACGCGCCTTGCTCTCGGGCGACTTCGGCGCGACGCTGCCGTGGGCGTCCGAGCCGATCGGCTTCGCGGCCGGTGCCGAGTATCGCAAGTACCGCGCCTCGCAGATCGCCGACATCCTCTCGCAGCAGGCCGGCGAGCTCAGCGGCACCGGCGGCGCGACGCCCAACGTGTCGGGCGGCTATGAGGTGAAGGAAGCCTATGGCGAGCTCATCGCGCCGCTCGTCGCCGACGCGCCCTTCTTCAAGAGCCTGACGATCGAGGGTGGCATCCGCTACTCCGACTACAAGGTTTTCGCGGCCGGTTCGCCCTCGTACAATTCGACGACCTACAAGGGCGGCGGCAGCTGGGAGCCGGTCGACGGCATCAAGTTGCGCGGCAACTATCAGCGCGCGGTGCGTGCGCCGAACATCTCGGAGCTGTTCTCGCCGCAGAACACCGGCCTGACCAGCCTCTCGGCCGATCCGTGCGCCGGCACCGCGCCGAGCTCCAACGCCAACCTGCGCGCGATCTGTATCGCGCAGGGCGCGCCGGCGGGCACGATCGGCATCATCGAGCAGCCGAGCGCGTCGCAGATCAACGCGACCACGGGCGGCAACCTCAACCTGAGGCCCGAGAAGTCGGACAGCTTCACGGTCGGGCTCGTGCTACAGCCGCGCATCGTCCCGGGCCTGTCGATCACGGTCGATTACTATAACATCAAGATCAAGGACGCGATCTCGCAGCCCACGGTCAGTGATGCGATCGCCGCCTGCTTCGGCAACATCACCGCGGCCAGCGCGGCGAGCGCGGCCTGTACCCAGATCCGGCGTAATCCGGATACGGGTGGCCTCGACGGTAGCCCCGCGACCACGCCCGGCCTGCTGCTCGCGGCGTCCAACCTGGGCACGATCAAGACGGACGGTATCGACCTTCAGGTCTCCTACCGGCGCGATCTAGGTTTCGCGAAGCTCAACCTGAACTTCCAGGGGAATTGGACCAACCGTGCCGAGTTCCAGGCGACCCCGACCTCGATCAACCGCGAGTGCATCGGCTATTACAGCGTCAACTGCGGTTCGCCGGGTTCGGCGGGTCCGAGCTCGGCGCCGGGTTCGCTCCAGCCGGAGTTCACATGGAACCAGCGCACCACGCTGTCGTTCGGGCCGGCCGACATCTCGCTGCTGTGGCGTCACCTCAGCGGCCTGGAGGCGGAGCCGGGCGACGATCAGCCGGCGCGCTTCGTCGGCAACCTGACCGGCGGCGCGCTCGACGGCGTCGCGGTGGACTTCAGCAAGATCAAGGCCTTCAACTACTTCGACCTCGCGACGCGGGTCGGCGTGGGCGAGCAGGTCGATCTGACGCTGACGGTCACCAACCTGTTCGACAAGCAGCCGCCGCTCGTCGGCGGGTCGATCGGCTCGGTGTCGTTCAACAGCGGCAACACCTATCCCTCGACCTATGACGCGCTGGGCCGGCGCTTCACGGTGGGTGCGCGCTTCAAGTTCTGATCGCGCGCAGCCGGAACGAATGACCAGGGGGTGGGCTTCGGCCCGCCCCCTTCTCGTATGTACCGGACGGCCTTGCATCACCGGCTGCGGCCGCGCACATCGCGGCGGATGGATCCGGTGGTCACCCGCTTCGCGCCCTCGCCGACGGGTCGGCTCCACCTCGGCCACGCCTACTCCGCGATCCAGGCGCACGATCACGCGCGCCGGCACGAAGGGCGTTTCCTGCTACGCATCGAGGACATCGACCGCACCCGCAGCCGCCCCGAGCATATCGGCGCGATCCTCGCCGATCTCGCCTGGCTCGGCCTGACGTGGGACGGCGAGGTGGTCCAACAGTCGCACCGGCTGAGTCTGTACACCGTCGCGTTGGAGCGGCTGCGCGATATGGGGCTGCTGTATCCCTGTTTCTGCACGCGCGCCGAGATCGCCGAGGCGATGAGCGCGCCGCACGGCGCCGCGCCGCTCTACCCCGGCACCTGCCGTACGCTCGCGTCCGCCGACCTCTCGCGCCCGCACGCCTGGCGGCTCGACATGACCGTCGCGGTCGCGCGCGTCGGTGCGCTCGAGTGGCGCGATGGCGACCGCGTCATCGCCGCGGACCCGCTCGCGCAGGGGGACGTCGTCTTGGCGCGTAAGGATGCGCCCGCCAGCTACCATCTCGCGGTGACGGTCGACGACGCCGCGCAGGGCATCACCGACGTGGTGCGCGGGGTCGATCTGTTCGACGCGACCCACGTCCACCGCCTGCTCCAGGCGCTGCTCGACCTGCCGGTGCCGCGTTGGCACCATCACGCGCTGCTCACCGGCACCGACGGCGAGCGGCTCGCCAAGCGCCACGGCGCGCCCGCGCTGGCGACGCTGCGCGAGCGCGGCGACGCCGGGCGCGCGCTGGCCGATCGGCTGCGCGCGGGCGACTTCCCAAACGCCGCCATCATCCCTACCTTCGGCCTATGAACACCTTCCTCGTGATCCTGCTGGTGGCGGCGATGCTGGCCACTGTGGTCGCTCTGGTGCGCGGCATCGTCTCCTTCCTCCAGGAAGCCTCGGCGAACGCCCGCGGCGAGGGAGGCGGGCCTACCGCGGCGCAGCTCAAGAGCAACCGCATGATGCAGCAACGCATCCTGTTCCAGGCGCTGGCGGTGCTGGTCGTCGTGGTGATGCTGTTCGCCGCCGGCCGCACCTGACCCGGCGGATGGTCAAGCTCAACCGCATCTACACCCGCACAGGCGACGCGGGGACGACCGGACTGGTCGACGGTAGCCGCGTCCGCAAGGACGACACGCGCATGGTCGCGATCGGCGACGTCGACGAAGCGAATAGTGCGATCGGTGTCGCCGCCGAGACGCTCCCTGGCGCCGACCACGTGGCGGCGCTCCGTCGCGTGCAGAACGATCTGTTCGACCTCGGGGCCGACCTCGCCACGCCGGGCGACGACTTCACCCCGTCCGAGTTGGTGCTGCGGGTTGTGCCCGCGCAGGTAGAGCGGCTCGAGCGCGAGATCGACTCGCTCAACGCCGACCTGCCGCCGCTGACCAGCTTCGTGCTCCCGGGCGGCGCGGCGGCGTCGCTCCATCTCGCGCGCGCGATCGTGCGCCGCGCCGAGCGCAGCGCCGTCGCTGTACTGCCGCACGCCAACCCGCAGGCGGTGATGTACTTGAACCGCTTGTCCGATTTCCTGTTCGTCCTGTGCCGCGCGGTGAACAAAATGGGGAATGACGACGTTCTGTGGGTCGCGGGGGCCAATCGTTAACTTAGGATAAGGCCGTCGTGAGCGTCGCGCGGGCGCGGGGCTCAGCGCGATGGGTGGGAGACGATCCGATGGCAGCGCTGCCTGACCCGCTGACCGGCGCTGCGTCGCTGGGTGAGCGTTACCGCCGCGTCCGCTCGCTGAGCGAGGCACTGGTGGCGCCGCTCTCCGATGCCGACGCGACCGTCCAGTCGATGGACGATGCCAGCCCGGCCAAATGGCATCTCGCGCACACCACCTGGTTCTTCGAGACCTTCGTGCTGCGCGACCATGTCGCCGGCTATCAGCGCCACGACGAGCGCTTCCCCTTTCTGTTCAACAGCTATTACGAGGCCGAGGGCCGCCGCCACGCCCGCGCCCGGCGTGGCATGATCACGCGCCCGACGCTCGACGAGGTGCGCGCCTATCGCACCGCGGTCGACTCGGCACTGCTCGACGCCTTGCCGAAACTCGCGGCGGCAGCGCGTGACCTCGTCGCGCTCGGCTGCCACCACGAGGAGCAGCATCAGGAACTGCTCGTCACCGACATGCTCCACCTCTTCGGCGAGAACCCGCTCGAACCGGCGATCTGGCCGGCGGCGCGCAAGGTACCGGTAGCGATGCCGGGACCTATCCGCTGGATCGAGCGCGGCGAGAGCGTGGTCGAGGTCGGCCATGCCGGGGGTAGCTTCGCCTTCGATTGCGAGGGACCGCGGCATCGTGCGCTACTCGCGCCGCACGCGCTGGCCGATCGCACCGTGACCAACGGGGAGTGGGCCGCCTTCATCGCCGACGGCGGCTATCAGACCCCGCGCTGGTGGCTCGCGGACGGCTGGGCGTGGGTGCAGCGCGAGGGCGTTGGCGCGCCGCTCTACTGGGAGCAGCTGGACGGCATGTGGACGCGCTTCGGTCTCGACGGCCGCCGCGCGATCGACCCCGCGGCGCCGGCCACGCATGTCAGCTTCTTCGAGGCCGACGCTTATGCCAGCTGGGCGGGAGCGCGGCTGCCGACCGAGTTCGAGTGGGAGGCCGCGGCCTCAGCTTATGACCCTGCCGGCGGCAACCAGCTCGATCGCGCCGGCGCGGTCGAGCCGCGCCCCGCGAGCGACGGTCCGGCGTTCTTCGGCGACGTGTGGGAGTGGACCGGTTCGGCCTATCGCCCCTATCCCGGCTTCCGCGCGGTCGAGGGCGCCGTCGGCGAGTATAACGGCAAGTTCATGAGTGGGCAGTTCGTGCTGCGTGGCGGCAGCTGCGCCACGCCGCGTGGACACGCGCGCGCCAGCTACCGCAACTTCTTCTACCCTCATCAGCGCTGGCAGTTCACCGGCGTTCGTCTCGCGAAGGACCTCTGACATGCTCAAGCCCGAGATCGACGACGGCCAGGCCAGTCTCGCCGATCCGCAGTTCCGCGCCGACGTGCTCGCTGGCCTCGCGCGCCGCCCGCGCGCGATCCCCGCGCGCTGGTTCTACGATCATCGCGGCTCGCAGCTGTTCGAGCAGATCACCGAGCTGCCCGAATATTATCCGACGCGTACCGAGACCGCGCTGCTGCACGATCTCTGCCCCGAGCTGCGCCAGCTCGCCGGGCCGGGGCGCGCCGTGGTCGAGTTCGGCTCCGGCTCGTCGACCAAGACGCCCACTGTGCTGCGCTGCGTCGAGCCAGCCGCTTATGTGCCGATCGATATCTCGGGCGATTTCTTGCGCGAGTCGGCGCAGGCGCTGGCGCAGGCCTTCCCTGGCCTGCCGGTGCTGCCGTTCGAGGGCGATTTCACACGTCCGCTGACGCTGCCCGTGCAGGTGGCGGAGCTGCCGAAGCTCGGCTTCTTCCCGGGCTCGACGATCGGCAACCTGATCCCGCTCGCCGCGGTCGACCTGCTGCGCGCGATGCGCGCCTCGCTCGGCGAGGGAGCGATGCTGCTGGTCGGGATGGACCGGATCAAGCGCCCCGACGTGCTGCTGCCCGCCTATGACGACGCGCAGGGCGTCACCGCGGCGTTCAACCTCAACCTGCTCGATCGGATCAACCGCGAGTTGGCCGGTACGATCCCGCTCGACGCCTTCCGCCACTGCGCGGTGTGGAATGACGACCGCGCGCGCGTGGAGATGCACCTCGAGGCGCGCCGCGACGTCGCCTTCCAGGTCGACGGACGCGCGTTCGACATCGCCGAGGGCGAGACGATCCACACCGAGAACAGCCACAAATATGGCGAGCGCGACGCGCGTATCCTGCTCCGCAGCGGCGGTTGGACTCCCGTGCGCGAGTGGACCGACGACAAGGGCCTGTTCGCGGTGATCCTGGCCGAGGCGCAGCCCGAGCGGCCGGCGCCGTGACGCGGGGAACACCCATACGCTGAAGTGAGAACGGCCCCGGCATCGCTGCCGGGGCCGTTCTCACTCGTGAGCTAGCCTTCGCGGGCTCTAGGTGACCGTGCTCCGGCGTACGCCGGAGCCCAGGGCCGCGAGCGCGGAGGCTCCTGATCCTGGGCTCCTGCGTGTGCAGGAGCACGGCGTTCGCTCAGTCGCGGTCGCCGGTGAGGAAGGCCGGGGCGAACGCGGGCGCATCGCCCTCGTCGCCGCCTTCCTTGGCGCCGCCCTCGGCGCGCTCGCGGCGCGGGCCGCGGCCCTCGCGGCGCGGACCGCGGTCACCGCCCCTGTCACCACTGCGCTCACCACCGCGGCCGACGTCACGCCCGCCGCCCTCGCGGCGCGGGCCGCGATCGCTGCGCTCGGCGCGCGGCTCGCGCGCGGGGCGGGTGTCTTCCAGCTCGGCGCCGGTCTCCTGGTCGACGACGCGCATCGACAGGCGAACCTTGCCGCGCGGGTCGATCTCGAGGACCTTGACCTTCACTTCCTGGCCCTCGGTGACGACGTCACCCGGCTTCTCGACGCGCTCGTTCTTCATCTCGGAGACGTGGACGAGACCGTCCTTGCCGCCCATGAAGTTCACGAAAGCGCCGAAGTCGACGATATTGACGACCTTGCCGTTGTAGATCTTGCCGACCTCGGCTTCCTCGACGATGCCGCGGATCCAGTTCATCGCCGCCTCGATCTGCGCGCCGTCCGACGAGCTGATCTTGATCACGCCTTCGTCGTCGATGTCGACCTTGGCGCCGGTGGTGGCGACGATCTCGCGGATCACCTTGCCGCCGGTGCCGATCACGTCGCGGATCTTCGACTTGTCGATCTGCATCGTCTCGATCCGCGGTGCATGCGCGGACAACTCGGTGCGGGTCTCACCCAGCGCCTTGTTCATCTCGACGAGGATGTGCGCGCGGCCGTCCTTGGCCTGCGCCAGCGCGACCTTCATGATCTCCTCGGTGATCCCGGCGATCTTGATGTCCATCTGCAGGCTGGTGATGCCCTCGGACGTGCCCGCCACCTTGAAGTCCATGTCGCCGAGGTGATCCTCGTCGCCGAGGATGTCGCTGAGGACCGCGAAGTCCTTGCCCTCCAGGATGAGGCCCATCGCGATGCCCGAGACCGGACGCTTGAGCGGCACGCCCGCGTCCATCAGCGCGAGGCTGCCGCCGCACACCGTCGCCATCGACGACGAGCCGTTGCTCTCCGTGATGTCGCTGGTGACTCGGATCGTATAGGGGAACTCTTCCTTGGTCGGCAGCACCGGGTGCAGCGCGCGCCACGCCAACTTGCCATGGCCGATCTCGCGACGGCCCGGCGCACCGAAGCGGCCCACTTCACCGACCGAATAGGGCGGGAAATTATAGTGCAGCATGAAGTGCTGGTAGGAGAGGCCGTTGAGCCCGTCGATCATCTGCTCGGCGTCGCGCGTGCCCAGCGTCGTGGTGGCGATCGTCTGGGTCTCGCCGCGGGTGAACAGCGCCGAGCCGTGCGCGCGCGGCAGGAAGTGGACCTCGGCGGCGATCGGACGCACCGTCTTGGTGTCGCGCCCGTCGATGCGGCGGCCGCTCTTGAGGATCGCGCCGCGGACGATGTCGGCCTCGAGCTTCTTCACCAGCTTGAGCGTGCCGAGATACTGCGCCGGGTCGCTCTCCTTCAGGTCGGCGAACGCCTCGCGCGCCTTGGTGCGCGCGGCGTTGAGCGCGTTCTGGCGCGCCTGCTTGTCGGTCAGCTTGTAGGCTGCCTCGACGTCCTTGCCGATCGCCTTCTTCAGCTTGGCCATGGTCGCGGTCTTGTCGTCGACCGGGGCGAGCTCCCACGGATCCTTGGCCGACTGCTCGGCGAGATCGATGATCGCGTTGATGATCTGCTGCGACGCCTTGTGCGCGAACATCACCGCGCCGAGCATCACCTCTTCCGACAGCTCCTTGGCCTCGGACTCGACCATCATCACCGCGTCGTGCGTGGCGGCGACGACCAGGTCGAGCTCGCCCTCGGCGACCTCGCCGTCGGTCGGGTTGAGCTGATACTCGCCGTCCTTGTAGCCGACGCGCGCGCAGCCGATCGGGCCCATGAAGGGCACGCCCGAGATGGTCAGCGCGGCCGAGGCCGCGACCATCGCGACGATGTCGGGCTCATTCTCGCCGTCATACGAGAGCACCTGCGCGATGCAGTTGATCTCGTTGTAGAAGCCTTCCGGGAACAGCGGGCGGACCGGGCGGTCGATGAGACGGCTGATCAGCGTCTCGCGCTCGGTCGCGCCGCGCTCGCGCTTGAAGAAGCCGCCGGGGATACGGCCGCTGGCGGAGAACTTCTCCTGATAATGGACGGTGAGCGGGAAGAAATCCTGCCCCTCCTTGACCGTCTTGGCGGCGGTCACCGCGCACAGCACGACCGTCTCGCCGAGCGTCGCGATCACGGCGCCGTCGGCCTGGCGCGCGACGCGGCCGGTTTCCAGCGTCAGCGTCTTGCCGCCCCACTGGATTTCCACCTTCTTGGTATCGAACATATGATTTCCTTCACTCCCCGGTGCGGATCACCGGGGGGCCTGCGTACGGACCGACATTGGTCCGGGAAGATCGGGCCGTATTGCCCTCTCTTCCGTCACCCCGACGGTAGGTCGGGGTCCAGCTCCAGCGGCTGGGGGGAGGCGCTCCCGCGCCCGTTCTCATGCTGGATCCCGGATCGGAGTCCGGGATGACAAAAGGGGCGGACCTTGCGGGCCGCCCCTTTGTGTCACTTACGAAGACCGAGCTTCGCGATCAGGGCGACGTAGCGGTCACCGTCGCGCTTGCGGAGATAGTCGAGCAGCGAGCGCCGCTTGTTGACCATCATCAGCAGGCCGCGGCGGGAGTGGTTGTCCTTCGCGTGGCCCTTGAAGTGCTCGGTCAGATTCTTGATCCGCTCGGTCAGGATCGCGACCTGGACCTCGACCGACCCGGTGTCGCCATCGGCGCGGGCGTGATCCTTGATGACTTCCTGGCGGCGTTCAGCGGTGATCGTCATTTATTTTCCTAGCGACATCTTTGCGTTACAGGTTGAAGCCGCGGATGACGCGGGCAAGCCCGCTTTCCACCTCGACCAGCGCGACGGGCGTCTCACCCAGCAGCGCGAGGGCCTGGCCGTCATCGGCGGCGATCCCGGCCAGCACTCGCCCCTGACGGAGCGCCCCTGCCTGGTCGGGAGTGAGCGATAGAGCCGGGATGTCGTCCAGCCCCGCGCCCAGTGGCAGAAGGGAGTGTTCAAGACCGCGCGCCTTAGCGAGTTCGTCGAGTTTGTCCAGCGATATCGCCTCGGCGAGCGTGAACGGGCCGGCCTTGGTGCGGCGCAGATAGGTCACGTGGCCGACCGTGCCGAGCGCCAGCGCGATGTCGCGCGCCAGGCTGCGGATGTAGGTGCCCTTGGAGACGGAAGCGGTGAGGGTGACCTCTTGCAGATCCTCCCCTGCAAGGGGAGAGGGACCGCTCGGCGAAGGCGAGTGGTGGAGGGGGCTCTCCGCGAGCGACTCGCTCATGGCTGGCTCCCCTCCACCATCGCTGCGCGCTGGTCCCCGTTTCCGTGCCCGGGAGGATTTTCGGACATCAAGCCCATGCACCGTGACGTCCCGGGTCGCGAGCACCACCTCCTCGCCCGCGCGCGCGCGATCATAGGCCCGCGCGCCATCCACCTTGAGCGCCGAATAGGCCGGGGGCACCTGCGCGATCGGGCCGGTGAAGCGGGCCAGCACCGCCTCCAGCGCCGCGAACGTCGGCCGCGCCTCGCTCGTCGCGATCACCGCGCCCTCCGCATCCAGCGTGTCGGTCTGCTCGCCGAAGCGGATCGTGAAGTCGTACACCTTGTCGCCGTCGAGCATCCGCCCCGCGAGCTTGGTCGCCTCGCCGATCGCGATCGGCAGCACGCCGGTGGCGAGCGGGTCGAGTGTCCCGCCGTGCCCAACCTTGAGCTTGGGCGCGCCTGCGGTCCGCAGCGCGCGCTTCACCGCGGCGACGCCCTGCGTCGACCCCAGCCCGAGCGGCTTGTCGAGGATCAGCCAGCCATGCACGCGCTTAGCCCGCGATCGACTGGGCGAGGCCGAGATACCATTCGGTCAGCGCCTGCGCGGGCGGCGCGACCAGCCGCTGGACGATGTTGGCGCCCGGCACGATCGACGGCAGCACCAGCAGCAGCAGGATGAACAGCAGCAGCCCATAGCGCGCGAGCTGGTCCCAGCGCTGCGCGAGCCGCTCCGGCAGCAGCCCGGCGACGACGTGCCCGCCGTCGAACGGCGGCAGGGGAATGAGGTTGAAGATCGCGAGGAAGACGTTGATCATCACGAAGTTGAGCAGGTTGGCCGCGACGAACGCGGTGAGGCTGCCGGGCGCGATGCCGTAGAGGTTCGGCGTCAGCGCGCCGAGCAGCACCGCGCCGACCAGCGCGAGCACGAGGTTCGATCCCGGTCCGGCGAGCGCCACCAGCATCATGTCGCGCCGCGGATGGGGCAGGCGGCGCGCGTCGACCGGGACCGGCCTGGCCCAGCCGAACACCGGCGCCTTGGCCAGCGCGAGCAGGAGCGGCAGGATGACGGTGCCGACCGGGTCGACGTGGCGCAGCGGGTTGAGCGACAGGCGGCGCTGTTCCGCTGCGGTAGGGTCGCCGAGCGCGCGCGCGGCGAGGCCGTGGCTCACCTCGTGGAAGACGATCGCGAGCACCAGCGGGATGATCCACACTGCCGCTCGCCAGATGATGCCGGTGGGGTCCATGAGGCGCGAGATAGGGTAGGGGCGGCGGTTCGGCTAGCGGGTGATCCAAAAGGTTGGAACCAGCGGGGTGCTCCCGCGGACGCAGGAGCCCAGAGCCACGAGCGTCACGCCTGCGGCCCTAGGCCCCGGCGTTCGCCGGAGCACGGTTCACTGGCGGCGGTTCAGGCTGGAGGTGGCCGGCGCGTCCGGAGTAAACACGGTCACGCCCTTGCAGGATGGTCGCGATAGTGCGCCAACCGCGTCTCTAGCGACCCAAGGTGGATCTCCAGCTTGTGGCCGTCGGGATCGAGGAAATAGGTCGACGCGCCCTCGCTGCGGTCGGTTTTCCAGATCACGCACTCGGCCGTCAGGCGCGTGCTGAGCGCGGGATAGTCCGCCGCGGTCACGCTGAAGGCGAGGTGGGTATAGTCCGGGTGCGGCGTCGTGCGCGTCACGTCGTCGTGGAGCAGGCACAGCCACAGCGTGCCCGCCTCGACATAGGCGCCGCTCTACCAGCGCGCGCGCACGGTGCAGCCCAGCACGTCGCGGTAGAAGGCGAGCGAGCGCGTCACGTCGCTCACCGCGAGCGTGACATGGTTGATGCCGCTCACCCGCGGGGTCGGCGCAGCGCTCACCCCTCCGCCAGCGCCGCGTTGAAGTGGCGGCGGCACAGCGCGACATAGCGGTCGTTGCCGCCGATCTCGGTCTGGCGCCCGGCGGTGACCGGGCAGCCAGCGGCGTCGACGCGCAGGTTCATCGTCGCCTTGCGGCCGCACGCGCACACCGACTTGATCTCTTCCAGCGAGTCAGCGAGCGCGAGCAGTCGCGCCGAGCCGGCGAAGAGCTGGCCAACGAAGTCGGTGCGCAGGCCGTAGGCGAGCACGGGCACGTCCTCGACGTCGGCCAGCCAGGCGAGCTGGTCCACCTGCGGCGCGGTGAGGAACTGCGCTTCGTCCACCAGCACGCACGCCAGCGGCGCGCGCGCGTGCTCGGCCGCGACCAGTGCGGCGAGATCGGTCGTGGCGTCGAACATCGTCGCGGGGGCGGCGAGACCGATGCGCGACGTGATCGTGCCCGCGGCGAAGCGATCGTCCACCGCGGCGGTGAACAGCATCGTCCGCATCCCGCGCTCGCGATAGTTGAAGTCGGCCTGGAGCAGGTTGGTCGACTTCCCCGCGTTCATACTGGCGTAGTAGAAATACAGCTTGGCCATCAGGCGAGCGTCTCGATCGCGAGCGGCGCGTCGGCACCGGCGTGCTGTGCGAGGCGGCGGTCGAAGGTGATGAACGCGCGTGCCCCGATGGCAGCGACCAAATGGAGCATGTCCGGCAAGTCGCCGCCAGCGGCATGGCGGGCGAGTGCCCAGCGCACACCGACCTCCTGCTCGACGCTGACATGTTCGAGCGAGATCAGCGTCGCGAGTGCGGCGTTCAGCCCGGCGCGATCGAAGGCGTAGCGCTGCCGTAGCACCCAGGCGACCTCGATCAGAACGGTGAGGGTGATCAACGTCGGTGCGGACAGTACCGCGTCGGCGAGCGCGGCCTGCTGCTCCTCGTCTCGCGTCAACCAGCGGACTAGGACATTGGCATCGACGGATCTCACCGCGTGCGACGGTCCCGCTCGGCCACAGCTTCCGCGATCGCCTCGTCCATCTCCTCCAACGTCACAGGTGGGCCCTTGTGCGTGTAGATCGCGCGCATTCGCTCGACCGCCTCCGCCACGCTCAGACTCTTGTGCGTGCGTCGCGGCCGCAGCAGCACGCCGTCGCCGGCGTCGACCACCTCGAGGTCGAGCCCCGGCGCCCACCCTTTCAGGTCGCGGATCGCCTTGGGGACGACGACCTGGCCCTTGTCAGAGAGGCGTGTGACGGCGTTCATGCCGGTAAGATGCGTCTTACCGGCAGCAGCGTCAATCGTCCCCGCCCTCGGCAGGAAGGTCGCGCGCGACCTCAGGGCGACGCAGCAGCGAGTCGATGTGGCTGCCCTCGTCGAAGCTCTCGTCCGCTAGGAACTTGAGCTTGGCGGCATATTTCGTCCGCACGCGGTGCGCGACCTCGCGCTGGAGATAGGCGGTGTTGGTGCGCAGCGCCTTGAGCACCGCTTCCTCGTCGCGCCCGAGGAGCGGCTTCACGAACACCGTGGCATGGCGCAGGTCGGGCGACATGCGCACCTCGGTGATGCTGACCATGTGCGACGACAGCGTGTCATCGTGGACGTCGCCGCGCTGGAGGATCTCCGACAGCACGTGCCGCACCTGTTCGCCGACGCGCAGCGTGCGGACCGATTTTTCCTGGGGCTGGTTCATCTCATCCCTGACCCTCTCCCCGCCGGGAAGAGGGCCCTCCGTCGCTCGTTACAGCGTGCGCTCGCGCAGCTCGACCTCGTACGTCTCGAGATAGTCGCCGGCCTTGATGTCGACGAAGTTCTGCGAGAACGTCACACCGCACTCCAGGCCCGCGCGCACCTCGGCGACATCGTCCTTGAAGCGGCGCAGCGACGCGATCTCACCCTGGTAGATGATGACATCGTTGCGCGTGATGCGGGCCTTGAGCGCCTTGCGGATGACCCCCTCGGTGACGAGCAGACCCGCCGCCTTGCCGTGCTTGCCCGCGGAGAAGACCTCGCGGATCTCGGCGCGGCCGACGACCGTCTCGAACGCCTCCGGCCCGAGCTCGCCCGCCATGCCGGCGCGGATCTCATCGATCAGGTCATAGATGACGTCATAATATTTCAGCGCGACCTTCTGCCGCTCGGCGATCTCGCGTGCCTTGGCATTGGCGCGGACGTGGAAGCCGATGATCGGCGCCCCCGACGCACCCGCCAAGGTCACGTCGCTCTCGGTGATCCCGCCGACGCCCGAGTGCAGCACCCGCGCCTTGATGAGATCGGTCGAGATCTTGTTGATCGAGGCGACGATCGCCTCGACCGTGCCCTGCGTGTCGGCCTTCACCACGAGCGGATACTCGATCGCGGCGTTGGCGCGCAGCGCCGAGAACATGTTCTCGAGACTGGTGGGCGCCGCGGTGGTGCGCTTCTGAAGCAATACGCTCTGGCGGTACTCGGCCACCTCACGCGCACGCGCCTCGTTCTCCACCACCTGCAGCTGGTCGCCTGCCGACGGCGTGCCCGACAGCCCGAGCACCTCGACCGGAGTCGACGGGCCCGCCTGCTTGAGCTGGCGCCCCTTGTCGTCGACCAGCGCGCGGACCTTGCCGCTCTCGGCGCCGACGACGAAGACGTCGCCCACTTTGAGCGTGCCGCGCGTGACGAGCACGGTCGCGACCGGACCGCGGCCCTTGTCGAGCTTCGCCTCGATCACGCTGCCCTCGGCGGCACGATCGGGGTTCGCGGTGAGATCGAGCAGCTCGGCCTGAAGCTGGATCTTCTCGATCAGTTCGTCGAGCCCGGTCCGCTTGATGGCCGAGACCTCGACGTCCTGCGTCTCGCCGCCCATCATCTCGACCTGCACGTCATGCTCGAGCAGACGCTCGCGCACGCGCTGCGGATTGGCATCGTGCTTGTCGATCTTGTTGATCGCCACGATCATCGGCTTGCCCGCCGCCTTGGTGTGGTTGATCGCCTCGATCGTCTGCGGCATCAACCCGTCGTCGGCGGCGACCACCAGCACCACGATGTCGGTCACGTCCGCGCCGCGCGCGCGCATCGCGGTGAAAGCCTCGTGGCCCGGCGTGTCGAGGAAAGTGACCTTCGACTTGTCCTTCAGCGTGACCTGGTAGGCGCCGATATGCTGGGTGATGCCGCCGGCCTCGCCCTTGGCGACGTCGGTCCCGCGCAGCGCGTCGAGCAGGCTGGTCTTGCCGTGATCGACGTGGCCCATGATCGTGACCACCGGCGGACGCGGCTGGAGCTCGTCCGACGTATCCTCTGTCGTGTCGAGTGCGAGGTCGACGTCCGAGTCGGACACACGGACGATGTTATGGCCGAACTCGGTCACCAGCAATTCGGCGGTGTCCTGGTCGATCGTCTGCGTCATCGTGACGGGCATGCCCATCTTGAACAACGTCTTCACCAGATCGGCGCCGCGCTCCGCCATACGGTTGGCGAGTTCCTGCACGGTGATCGCCTCGGGCACCTGGACGTCGCGGACCTGCTTGGCCTGCGGCTCGCGCGGACCAGAGAAGCCGCGCTTCTCCTTCTCGCGCGCGCGCTTCAGCGCGGCGAGGCTGCGCGCGCGCGCGCCGTCCTCGTTGAGCGCGCGGGTGACGGTCAGCTTGCCGCCGCGGCGCTCATCGCCCTTGCGGTCGCGCTGCTGCGGTCGCGCCGCGGGGGCGGCATTGCGCGGGGTGGCCTGGCCGCTCGGCAGGCTGCGCGGCGCGCCGCCCGCGGTATTGCCGCCGCTGGCCGCGGGGGCGGCGCTGGCGGTCGGCACGGCTGCGGGCTTCGGCTCGGGCTTGGGCTGCGGCTTCGGGATCTCTGGGCGCGCGACGGGCGAGAAGCGGCGCGGCGCCGGCATGGCCGGATCGCGCCCCAGTTCGAGCGCCGGCGGCGGTGCCGCGGGAGTCGGAGTCGGCGACGGGCGCGACACGGCGACTCGTGCTGGCTCCGGAGCAGGTGCAGGCGCTGGCGGCGCACTCTGCACCTCAGCGACGGGAGCAGGATCGGGCGTGGGGGCAACGACCGGCGCCGGCGTCGGCTCGTCCGCCGGGGCCGGGGTGGGGGTCGGCTCCGGCGCGGGCGCTGCCGCGGCGGCGCGTGCCTCCGCCTCGCTGCGCGCGCGCTCCTCGGCACGGCGACGTTCATCCTCGACCGCCCGCTGGCGCTCGGCCTCTTCGCGGCGGCGCGCTTCCTCCAGCGCGTGCATGCGCTGGTCCTCAGCCTCGCGCAGCAGACGGGCCTGACGCTCCTGCGCGCTCTCGTTCGAGACTGGCGGGCGCGGCGCCGGACGCGCCGGGGCGGGCGCTGGCGCGGTGGCGACCGGCTCGGGTGCGGGCGCCTGCGTCGGCTCCGGCGTGCCCTGCGGACCGAGCACGCGGCGACGCTTCACCTCGACCACCACCGTATTGCTACGGCCGTGGCTGAAGCTCTGCTTCACCTTGCCGGTCTCGACCGTGCGCTTCAGCCCCAGCGGCGCGCGCATCCCGAGTTTCGGCTTGTCGTTGTCGGTCTCGCTCACTCAAATTCCTCGTGCAATCTCACGGCCGAAACGGGCCCGGCGGTGCCGGGCGCCGATGCGCCTTGCGCGGCCGTAGCGCAAGGTGCGGGGGTCAGTTCAGGGCCGATAAAGTGCAGCCAGCGGTCGAGCGCTTCGCCCAATCGTCCGGCCGCGGTGCGGTCTATGACGCCGATGTGTACCACATTCTCGCGGCCCAGCGCCAACGACAATATGGGGCGCTCGACCGGTAACGCCAAGCCCTTGAGGTCACTTCCTTCGCGATCGCTGCCGACGCGCCATGCCTGCGCCAGCTTGCGGCGCCCGTCCTCGCTCGCGTCGGCGGCGTGGTAGAGCGCGTGAAGCTTGCCCGAACGTGCCGCGGTTTCGATCCGCTCGGCACCGGTCGCGATCGCGCCGGCGCGCGCCTCCAGGCCGAGTCGGTCGAGCGCGTTGCGCTCCAGCGCGGCGGCGATCAGGTCGGGCAGGTCGTCGGGGACGCTGAGGTCGCCGGTCTTGAACGCACGCGCCAGCGCACCGCGCAGCTTGCCCTTGGCGATCGCCCGCTCGAGCTCGGGACGCGCGACGCCGATCCACGCGCCGCGTCCGGGCGCCTTGGCGCGGACGTCGGGCAGCACACGTCCGTCCGGCGCGAGCGCGAGCCGGATGAGCCGCGCCGGATCGGCACGCTCGCGTGTGAGGATGCAGGAGCGGACGGGATCGCTCATGCGGCGCGCTCCTCGGAGGCAAGAGGTTGCAGTCGCCGATCCCCATATCCCGTCATCCCGGGATTGACCCGGGATCCATCGCGACGCGAACGCCACAGCTGCGCGAAGACGGACGACACACCCCCGCTCCCCGCGCCACGACAGGCGACGCGGGTGAACGAACGATGCTGCGCGAGACCGCCTAGGGTCTCATCGCCCCGGTGCCGCATGCGCGTCTCCCTGGCTGGGAGACGCGGCACCCGCCACGCCCGCGTCGCGGTCGGCGAGCAGTTTCCCCCCCGCGCCATAATTCTCGGTCGACACTTCCTCGATCACGATCTGCACCGCGGCCGGGTTCTTACCCAGCCGCGTCACCAGCGAGGACGTGACATCGGCCACGATCCCCGCCTTCTGCTCACGCGTCGCGTTGCCCGTCAGTCGGATCGAGACGAACGGCATCAGGCCTCCGTCTCCTGCTCGGCGGTCTCGTCGCCGGCGCTGTCCGCGTCGGCCGCCTCGTCCGTGGCGCCGCCCTCGTCCTCGAACCAGTGCGCGCGCGCGGCCATGATGATCTCATTGCCCTGCTCGTCGCTCAGCCCGTACTCGCCGAGCACGCCGCCGTTGCCGCGTCCGTCGTTGCGCGAGTCGCGGCGCGGCGCGTCGTCGTTGCGGCGGCGCGGCTCGGCGCGCTTCTTCTCGACCAGCTCGTCGGTGGCGAGGTCCGCCAGGTCGTCCAGCGTCTTGATGCCCGCCTTGCCGAGCGTGACCAGCATCGCCTCGGTGAGATACGGCAGCTCGGCGAGTGCGTCCTCGACCCCCAGCGCCTGGCGCTCCTCGCGCGCGGCCTGCTCGCGGCGGTCGAGCGCCTCCTGCGCGCGGCTCTGCAGCTCCTGCGCGAGATCCTCGTCGAAGCCCTCGATCCCGGCGAGCTCGTCGAGCTCGACATAGGCGACCTCTTCCAGCGCGCCGAAGCCCTCGGCCACCAGCAGCTGCGCCAGCGTCTCGTCGACGTCGAGCTCGTTCTGGAACAGCTCGGAATTCTTCACGAACTCCTGCTGGCGCTTCTCGCTGGCGTCGGTCTCGGTGAGGATGTCGATCGCCTTGGCGGTGAGCTGCGAGGCGAGGCGGACGTTCTGGCCGCGACGGCCGATCGCGAGGCTCAGCTGGTCGTCGGGGACGACGACCTCGATCCGGTCCTCTTCCTCGTCGATCACCACGCGCGCGACATTGGCTGGCTGGAGCGCGTTGACGACGAAGGTGGCGGTGTCGGGCGACCAGGGGATGATGTCGATCTTCTCGCCCTGCATCTCCTGCACCACCGCCTGGACGCGGCTGCCCTTCATGCCGACGCAGGCGCCGACCGGGTCGATGCTGGAATCGTGCGAGATCACGCCGATCTTGGCGCGGCTGCCCGGGTCGCGCGCGGCCGCCTTGATCTCGATGATGCCGTCGTAGATCTCGGGCACTTCCTGCGCGAACAGCTTCTTCATGAAGTCGGGATGCGCGCGGCTGAGGAAGATCTGCGGCCCGCGGTTCTCGCGCACCACCTTGAGGATCAGCGAGCGGATGCGGTCGTTGACGCGCACCACCTCGCGCGGGATCTGCGCGTCGCGGCGGATCACGCCCTCGGCGCGGCCGAGGTCTACGACGATGTGGCCGAACTCGACCCGCTTGACGACACCGGTGATGATCTCGCCGGCGCGATCCTTGAACTCCTCATATTGGCGCTCGCGCTCGGCGTCGCGCACCTTCTGGAAGATCGTCTGCTTGGCGGCCTGCGCCTGGATGCGGCCGAACTCGATCGGGGGCAGCGGATCGACCAGATAGTCGCCCACGCTCGCGCCCGGCTGGAGCTTCTGCGCGCCGGCGACGTCGACCTGCTTGTAGATGTCGTCGACCAGCTCGACCACCTCGACGACGCGCCACAGCCGCAGGTCGCCGTTGTTGGGATCGAGCTTGGCGCGGATGTCCATCTCCTGGCCGTAGCGGGTTCGCGCGGCGCGCTGGATCGCGTCCTCCATCGCCTCGATGACGATCGCCTTGTCGATCATCTTCTCCGACGCGACCGAGTTGGCGATCGCGATCAGCTCGGCACGGTTGGCGGTGACCCCGGTGGCCATCAGTTCGATTCCTCTTCTTCCACGGTGTCCGCGTCGGCGGACAGGTCTTCTATCTCTTCGTCGGCGCCCTCCATCGAGAGCGGCACGGTCGCGGCGATCAGCCGGTCGGTGAGCACCAGCTTGGCGTCGGCGATCAGCGCGAACGGCACGCGCGCCAGCTCGTGCGTGCGCGAATGACGGATCGCGATCTGGCCATCGGCGTCGATGCCTTCCAGATCGCCCTTGAACTGCTTCTGCCCGTCGACCGGCTCAGTGAGCACGATGCGTGCCTCGTGACCCGCCCAGTCGGTGAAATCCTGGCGGCGAGTCAGCGGCCGGTCGATGCCGGGCGACGACACCTCGAGCCGATAGCCGCCCTCGATCGGGTCGCGCCCCTCGGCCTCGAGCTGGTCGAGCATGTCGGACAGCCGACGCGACAATTCGGCGCAGTCGTCGATGGTGAGCTGTCGCGTATCGGGGCGCTCGGCCATCACCTGGAGCGTGCGCTCGTCACCTTTGCCGAACAACCGGACGCGCACCAGCGCGAAGCCGAGCGCCTGCGCCTCGGGCTCGATCAGTCGGTAGAGGGAGTCGTTGTCGCTCAAGTGCACCTGCCGGACATGCGTTGGTCGCCGCCGCGGAGCGAGCCCCGCAGCCCCTTGCACCTCGCGATGTAAGAGAAAGCACGGCGGATATAGCCGCGTCGCGGCGCGGTCGCAAGCGGCAGGGTGGCGGTCGGGCATTTTACGCGACGCCTTCACCGCGGCGCGCCATCCCTACGTCCCGGCTCGCCTTGACGCTGCACCGCACAATCGCCAGCTAGCACCGACACAGCCTAATAACGGGGACACTCTATGGCGACCGCCATCGCCGACGTGCGCCAGGCGCCCGTCGGGCTGATCCATCTGTCGCTCGCGGTCGGCGGGTTCGCGATCGGCACCACCGAGTTCGCGACGATGAGCCTTCTGCCAGAGATGGCACATAGCCTCGGCGTCGACGCTCCCACCGCCGGTCACGTCATCAGCGCCTATGCGCTCGGCGTGGTGGTAGGAGCGCCGACGCTCGCCGTGCTGGGCGCCCGGATGGCGCGTCGTACACTGCTGATCGCGCTGATGACGCTGTTCGCCGTCGGTAACCTGCTGTCCGCGGTGGCGCCGAGCTACGCGACGATGATGCTGGCGCGCTTCGTGGCGGGGCTGCCGCACGGCGCCTATTTCGGTATCGCCATGCTGGTGGCCGCCTCGCTGGTCGAGCAGGGCCGGCGCACCCAGGCGGTGGCGCGGGTGATGCTGGGGCTGACGGTGGCGACGATCATCGGCGTACCGCTCGCCAACTTCATGGGCCAGGTGCTCGGCTGGAGGTCCTGCTTCGTCGTGGTGACGGCGCTCGCCGGGCTGACCGCCGCGCTAGTCGCCGCCTTCGCGCCGCGCGACCGCGGTGATCCCGCCGCCAGTCCGCTGCGAGAGCTCGGCGCGCTGCGGCGCGCGCAGGTGTGGCTGACGCTGGGCATCGGCGCGATCGGCTTCGGGGGATTGTTCGCGGTGTACACGTATCTCGCCGATACGATGGCGGCGGTGACCCAGGTCGGTCCGCGCACGGTGCCGCTCGCCCTGATGAGCTTCGGCGTCGGCATGACCCTCGGCAACATCGTCGTGCCGCGCTTCGCCGATCGCGCGCTGCTGCCGACCGCGGCGGTGGTGCTGGTGTGGGCGCTCGTCGCGCTGCTGCTCTGGCCGCTGGCGGCGCCGCATCTCTGGTCGGTGCTAGCGGCGATGTTCGCGATCGGGGTGAGCGGCGCGCTCGGCAGCGTGCTCCAGACCCGTCTGATGGACGTGGCGGGCGACGCGCAGGCGCTGGCGGCGGCGCTCAACCACTCCGCGTTCAACACCGCCAATGCGCTCGGGCCGTGGCTCGGCGGGATGGTGATCGCAGCGGGCTATGGCTGGACCTCGACGGGTTATGTCGGGGCGGGGTTGGCGTTATGCGGGCTGGCGGTGCTGGGTGTGTCGGCGCTGGTAGAGCGATCGTCAACTAGGACGCATCCTGCGCGCATTTGAGCAGACGATCCACGAGCGTAGCGCTCGAGCTTCAGCGTGCGTCCGTCTCCCAAGGCGACTATGTGACGGCGTGGCGTGGTTCCGGCCATAACACCAACGCTGCTGACTCATCGACTTCGGCCGTCCCTCCACAGCGCGACATGGTCTCACATCACGATACCGGGCTTGGCCTCCGCGATCGCGGCGAGCACCATCCGCTCCCACACCGCGACGTCACCCGCCGCCGCCATCGCCGGGCTGGGCGCGCGCAACGTGTGGAGCACCGCGATCGCGTCGTCGCGATAGTCTTTCCATGTCGCATCGACCTGCGCGCTCGCGGACTCCGAATCGCCGTGCCCGTTGGCACTTAGGTGCTGTCCGGCGAGCACGCGCGCGATGCGGTCGACGGCGGGCGAGGTGGCGGTGTCCATGCGAGCTGCTCCTTCTCTGCGGGAGCAAACGTCTTAGCACGAGCGCGGCTCCGCCGATGCATGCCGCCCTACGCGGCGAACGCGATTGACTCGGGCCGCGCTTGCCGTAGAGCAGCGGGACGTCGATGCCGGGTGACCGGCATGGGCAGGCGCGGGAGAGTGCGGCGGGCCTTGCAGGCCGGGAGCCGCCGCCGAAGGAGCAACCACCCCGGAATCTCTCAGGCAGCAGGGACCGCGCCGGCCTTCATTGACACTCTGGAAAGCGGCGGCGCGCACCCGCGGGATCGCGCCACCCACCGAAGGGGTAACCCGGTGTCGACCGGGGAAAGCTCTCAGGTCCCGTGACAGAGGGGGAACGGATCAGCGCCGGGCAGCCGGCACGATTCGCCCTCGCACGTACGGACATGATGATGAGCGACCCGGTCCTGGACACCGACGACGACCTCGAGCCGATCGAGATCCTCACCCTTCCGCTCGACGCCTGGCACCGCCATCGCGGTGCCCGCATGGTCGAGTTCGCCGGCTATCACATGCCCGTCCAGTATGAGGGCATCATGGCCGAGCATCTGTGGACGCGCGAGCATGCCGGGCTGTTCGACGTCAGCCACATGGGGCAGCTCAGCCTCACCGGGCCGGGCGTCGCCGTGGCGCTCGAGGCGCTGATGCCCGCCGCGATCAGCGACGCACCGCTCAACAAGGCGCGCTACTCGCTGCTGCTCGACGACGCGGGCGGCGTGCTCGACGACCTGATGCTGACTCCGCAGGCCGAGGACCGCGTCTACATGGTGGTCAACGGCGCGACCAAGTATGACGACGTCGCGCACATGATCGAGCGCCTGCCCGACGAGATCACGCTCAACCTGATGGAGGAGCATGGGCTGCTCGCGGTGCAGGGGCCGGAGGCGGTCGCCGCGGTGGCGCGGCTGATCCCGGGCGTCGACGCTCTGGTGTTCATGCAGGCGGGTGCGTTCGACTGGCAGGGCCATGCGCTGTGGATCAGTCGCTCGGGCTATACCGGCGAGGACGGCGTCGAGATCTCGGTCCCCGCCGAGGCGGCGGTGGCGCTCGCCGACGCGCTGGTGGCGCAGCCCGAGATCAGGCCGATCGGTCTCGGCGCACGCGACTCGCTGCGTCTGGAGGCGGGGCTGCCGCTCTACGGCCACGACCTCGATCCCACCACCACGCCGGTGATGGCCGATCTCGCCTTCGCGCTGGCCAAGCGCCGCCGCGAGGCCGCCGACTTCCCCGGCGCCGCGCGCATCCTGGCCGAGCGCGAGCAAGGCGCAGCGCTGCGCCGCGTCGGGTTGCTCGTCGAGGGGCGCCAGCCCGTGCGCGAGGGCGCGACCGTGGTCGACGTCGGCGGCGAGAGCGTCGGCCGCGTCACCAGCGGCGGCTTCGCGCCGAGCGTCGGTGCGCCGATCGCGATGGCCTATGTTCCCGCGGCGCTCGCCGCGCCGGGCACCCGAGTGACGCTGTCGCAGCGCGGCAAGCCGCACCAGGCGACCGTCGCGCCCATGCCGTTCGTTCCCCACCGTTACTTCCGAGGAGTGAAGTGAGATGAGCCGTTATTTCACCGAGGACCACGAGTGGATCGAGGTCGACGGCCAGACCGGCACGGTCGGCATCAGCGACTATGCGCAGGGCCAGCTCGGCGACATCGTCTTCGTCGAGGCGCCGGACTCGGGCCGCAGCCTGAGCAAGGGCGACGAGGCCGCGGTGGTCGAGAGCGTCAAGGCCGCCTCGGACGTCTACGCCCCGGTGTCGGGCACGGTGACCGAGGGCAATCCCGCGCTCGCCGACGAGCCGTCGCTGGTCAACTCGGATCCCGAAGGCGAGGGCTGGTTCTTCAAGCTCACGCTCAGCGATCCGAGCGAGCTCGAGGCGCTGATGGACGAGACCGCCTACGCCGCCTTCGTCGCCAAATTGTGATGTGACGCCCCTCCCGCGCGGGAGGGGCGCAACCCCTCCCTGAGTGGAGGCGGGAGAGACCAGACCATGCGCTACCTACCGCTCACCCCGGCCGACCGCAGCGAGATGCTGGCGGTGATCGGCGCTTCCACGATCGACGACCTGTTCGTCGACGTGCCCGAGTCCGCTCGGCTCGACGGCCCCGTCCGCGACCTGCCGCTCCACGCCAGCGAGCTGGCGGTCGAGCGCCACATGACCGCGCTCGCGCGCCGGAACGTGGTGGCGGGTGAGGTGCCCTTCTTCCTCGGCGCGGGCGCCTACCGCCACCACGTGCCGGCCTCGGTGGACCATCTGATCCAGCGCGGCGAGTTCCTCACCGCCTACACGCCCTATCAGCCCGAGATCGCGCAGGGCACGCTGCAGATGCTGTTCGAGTTCCAGACGCAGGTCGCGCGCCTGCTCGGGACCGACGTGGCCAACGCCAGCATGTACGATGGCTCGACCGCGTGCTGGGAAGCGATCGGCATGGCGCGGCGGATCACGCGGCGCGGCAAGGCGCTGCTCTCGTCCGGGCTGCACCCGCATTACGTGTCAGTCGCCAAGACGATGGCGCGCTACACCGGCGACCTGCTCGAGACCGGCGCGCCGGCGCTGACCGCTGAGACCGACGTCGACCAGCTGATCGCCGCGATCGACGCCGACACGTCGTGCGTGGTGGTGCAATATCCCGACATCCTCGGCCGCGTCGCCGACCTGACGCCGCTCGCCGAGGCGTGCCAGGCGAACAAGGCGCTGCTGATCGCGGTCGTGACCGAGCCGGTCGCGCTCGGGGCGCTGCGCGCGCCGGGCGAGATGGGTGCGGACATCGTCGTCGGCGAGGGCCAGTCGCTCGGCGTCGGGCTCCAGTTCGGCGGGCCGTACGTGGGGCTGTTCGGCTGCAAGGACAAATATGTGCGGCAGATGCCGGGCCGGCTGTGCGGCGAGACGATCGACGCCGACGGGCGCCGCGGCTTCGTGCTGACGCTGTCGACGCGCGAGCAGCATATTCGCCGCGAGAAGGCGACCAGCAACATCTGCACCAACTCGGGGCTGTGCGCTTTGGCCTTCTCGATCCACATGACGCTGCTCGGCGAGGCGGGGCTGCGCCGGCTCGCGGATGTCAACCACGCCGCGGCCTGCCGCGCCGCCGACCGGCTCGCGCAGGTGCCCGGCGTGCGCGTGATCAACGAGGCCTTCTTCAACGAGTTCACGCTCGACCTCGGGCAGGAGGCGCGGCCGGTGGTGCGCACGCTGGCGGAGCGCGGCGTGCTCGCGGGCGTGTCGCTCGGCCGGCTCTACCCGGGCAAGGCGGCGCTGGAGAACGGCCTGGTGGTGGCGGTGACCGAGACGGTGACCGACGAGGATATCGAGGCGCTGGCGACGGCGCTGACGGAGGTGCTGGCATGACGATCAATCAGAGCGGCTGGAAGCCGGCCGCGCCCGCGGGCCGCGGCGACACCGCGGGCGCGACCTTCACCGGCAACAAGGCGCTGATGCTGGAGGAGCCGCTGATCTTCGAGATCGGCGACGACCAGACCACCGGCGTCGACGTCGCCGCGACTGACACCGCGGTATCGCGGCTGGGCGGTCTCGCGCGGACCGCGCCGATCGGGCTGCCCGGCCTGTCGGAGCCCGAGACAGTGCGCCACTATACACGGCTCAGCCGGCAGAATTACGCGATCGACCTCGGGCTGTTCCCACTCGGGTCGTGCACGATGAAGCACAACCCGCGGCTCAACGAGAAGATGGCGCGGCTGCCGGGCTTCGCCGACGTCCATCCGCTCCAGCCGATCGACACGGTGCAGGGCGCGCTGGAGGTGATCCATCAGCTCGCGCACTGGCTGGTCACGCTCACCGGCATGCACTCGGTGGCGATGAGCCCCAAGGCGGGTGCGCACGGCGAGCTGTGCGGCATCCTCGCGATCAAGGCGGCGCTGGCGAAGCGCGGCGAGGGGCACCGCAAGGTCATCCTCGTGCCCGAATCGGCGCACGGGACCAACCCCGCCACCGCGGCTTTCGCCGGCTTCAGCGTGGAGGACATCCCCGCCACCGCCGAGGGACGCGTCGACACGGCGGCGCTCACGGCGCGGCTCGGCCCGGACGTGGCCGGGGTGATGATCACCAACCCCAACACCTGCGGTCTGTTCGAGCGCGACCTCAAGGCGATCTCGGACGCGGTTCACGCGGCGGGCGGCTACGTCTACTGCGACGGTGCCAATTTCAACGCGATCGTCGGCCGCGTGCGCCCGGGTGACCTCGGCGTCGACGCGATGCACATCAACCTGCACAAGACCTTCTCCACCCCGCACGGCGGCGGCGGGCCTGGCTCGGGGCCGGTGGTGTTCTCGCAGGCGCTGACACCATTCGCGCCGCTGCCCTTCGTCGAGCGCGACGGCGACCAGTTCCGCCTCGTCGAGGAGGAGAATGCGGAGGAGCATCACGCCGACAGCTTCGGTCGCATGGTCGCCTTCCATGGCCAGATGGGCATGTTCACGCGCGCGCTGACCTATATCCTCAGCCACGGCGCGGACGGGTTGCGCCAGGTCGCCGAGGACGCGGTGCTCAACGCCAATTACGTGCTCCGCCGGCTGGAGGACACGCTCGACGCGCCGTTCGCCGGCTCTGGCCCGTGCATGCACGAGGCGATCTTCTCCGACCGCGGGCTGGCGCCCGGCTTCTCCACGATCGATGTCGCCAAGGCGCTGATCGACGAGGGCTATCACCCGATGACCATGTACTTCCCGCTGGTCGTCCACGGCGCCATGCTGGTGGAACCGACCGAGACGGAGAGCAAGGCGGCGTTGGATCAGTTCATCGGCGCGCTGCGCTCGGTGGCGGAGCGCGCCAAAGCGGGCGACGAGTCGCTCAAGACCGCGCCGCATTTCGCCCCGCGCGCGCGGCTCGACGAGACGCTGGCGGCGCGCAAGCCGGTGCTGGTGTGGAAGCCGAAGCTGGCGGAGGCGCAGGCGGCGGAATAGCGGGCGCCTCGAGACGAGGCGTCGACGAGTTCAGCCACTCCTCAGCACGGTCGGAGATCGCCTCGCTCCGTCCGTGCTGAGGAGGCGCCTGTCACCCGATCCCCTGCGCCATCGCCTGCCGCGTCTCCTCGCGTCGGCGGACGTGCTCGCGCCACACGATGTACAGCCCCGCCGCGACGATCACCGGCGCGCCGAGCCAGGTGGCGCGATCGGGCAGGTGGCCGAACACCAGCCAGCCGAGCAGCGTCGCCCAGAGCAATGACGTGTAATCCATCGGCACGACGGCCGAGACGGGTCCGAAGCTCAGCGAACTCGTCATCGCCACCTGCGCCGCGCCGCCGAACAGCCCGCACGTCACGAGTACCAGCCAGAGCCACGGCGTGTGCGGCTGTGCCCAGATCGCATAGGCGATGCCGAGCGGCAGCAGCGATAGTGTCGAGAACCAGAAGACGGTGGTGAGCGGTCTCTCGGTGCGCCCGATCGTGCGCAGCAGGATCGTCACCACGGCGGTCAGTACTGCCGCCAGCAGCCCGCTCAGCGCGCCGTGGAGGGGGATCTCGTGTCCGCCCGGCTGCGCGACGATCACCACCCCGGTAAAGCCGACCGCCACCGCGGCCCAGCGGCGCCAGCCGGTCGGCTCGTGCAGCACCAGCGCGCCCAGCACGGTCGCGAAGATCGGCATCGAGAAGCCGATCGTCGTCGCCTCGGCGAGCGGCAGCACCGTCAGCGTGTAGAAGGTGAAGGCCATCGAGATCAGGCCCACGGTGGCGCGCGCCAGATGCGCGTCGAAGCGCCGCGTCGGCAGCGTCGCGAAACCAGGTCCGATCCCCACCACCGCGGTGACGAGCAGCGCCGCCCCGCACTGGCGCCAGAAGAGGATCTCGGCGAGATGCGCGCCGCCCGCCTCGGCCAGCTTGATGCAGGTGTTCATCAGCGCGAACAGCGCCACCGAGGTGAGCCGCAGCACGACGGCGAGGAGGATACGATCGGATGTCACGCGCGGCGCCATAGCGGCTTTCGTCGAGCGATGGTGGCGGAAGTGCGGCGCCTCGCCGGATGAGCGAGCCGGGAACGATGCGGCGTCTCGCGAGCTAGGAGGTAAGATGTTCCATATCGGCGAGCTCTCCATGTTCCCTGTACGCTATCTTGCCTCGCTCGCCCTCGTCACGGCGCCGATCGCGGTGGTGGCGGCACCGGCGCATGCGGCGGAGGTGTCGACCCATGTGCTCGATCTCGCGCGCGGGACCGGAGGGAAGGGCGTGCCCGTGCGCCTGGAGCGCCGGTCGGCCGCCGGTCGCTGGGAGCGCGTGGGCGAGGCCAGCACCGACGCGGAAGGGCGCGTCCGGCGGATCGGTGATCCGGCGACGATCGGGAGCGGCGTCTACCGGCTCACGTTCGACATGACCCGCTACCCTGACGCCGCCGCCCGGCCCTTCTTCCCCGAGATCGTGCTCACCTTCAGCGTGACGGACGCTGCGGCGCACTATCACGTGCCGGTCGCCGTGAGTCCGTACGGCTACTCGACCTATCGCGGCAGCTGAGCCGGACGCCACGGCAGTTTACGCGCGCCCGCCTTCGCGTGTACGGGCGCGCGATGATCAAGCACGCTCTTTCCGTCACGCGCGAGGCCGATTTCGCCGCCTGGTACCAGTCCGTCATCTCGGAGGCCGACATGGCCGAGGAATCGGGCGTACGCGGCTGCATGGTGATCCGGCCGTGGGGCTATGGCATCTGGGAGCGGATCCAGCGCCTGCTCGACGACCGCATCAAGGCGACCGGTCACGAGAACTGCTATTTCCCCGTCTTCATCCCGCTCTCCTATTTCGAGCAGGAGGCCGCGCACGTCGAGGGTTTCGCCAAGGAGATGGCGGTGGTCACCCACCATCGCCTGATCGCCGACGGCAAGGGCGGGCTGGTGCCCGACCCCGCGGCCAAGCTGGAGGAGCCCCTGGTGGTCCGTCCCACCTCCGAGACGGTGATCGGCCACGCCTTCGCGCGCTGGGTGCAGTCGTGGCGCGACCTGCCGGTGCTGATCAACCAATGGGCGAATGTCGTCCGCTGGGAGATGCGCACGCGCATGTTCCTGCGCACCGCCGAGTTCCTCTGGCAGGAGGGGCATACCGCGCACGCCTCGGCCGAGGAGGCGCGCGAGGAGACGCTGCGCATGCTCGAAGTGTACCGCGACTTCGCCGAGAGCGACCTGGCGCTGCCGGTCGTGGCGGGCGAGAAGCCGGAGAACGAGCGCTTCCCCGGCGCGGTCGCCACCTACTCGATCGAGGCGATGATGCAGGACGGCAAGGCGCTCCAGGCGGGCACCTCGCACTTCCTCGGCACCAATTTCGCCAGCGCGCAGAACATCCGCTTCCAGAACAGCGCGGGTGAACTCGAACTGGCCAACACGACGAGCTGGGGCGTGTCGACTCGCACGATCGGTGCGCTGATCATGGTCCACGGCGACGACGACGGGATGCGCGTGCCGCCGCGCGTCGCGCCGTGGCAGGTGGTGATCGTGCCGATGCTCCGAGACACGCCCGAGGACGAGGCGCTGGTGGGCTATTGCCGCGAACTGCAACAAGCATTGGCGCGGCAGACCGCGCTGGGCGAGCCGCTGCGCGCGCTGCTCGACCTCAAGCCGGTGAAGTCGACCACCAAGCGGTGGGGCTGGGTCAAGAAGGGCGCGCCGCTCGTGATCGAGGTCGGCGGTCGCGACATGGCGGCGGGCAACGTCTCGCTGATCCGCCGCGATCGGCTGTACCGCGCCGACGGCAAACTCGACAGCGTCGCCACGGCGCGCGACGCCCTCGTCACCGAGGCGCCCGCGCTGCTCGAGGCGATCCAGCGCTCGCTCTACGACGAGGCGGCGGCGCGACTGCGCGACGGGATCACGCCGGCGGCCGACTGGACCGCGGTCGAGGCGCATTTCGCGCCCGAGGCGCGCAACCCGGGCTGGCTCGAGGTGCAATGGGCACGCCCGACGGGCGCCGTGCTCGACGCGGTGGTGGAGAGGCTCAAGGCGCTCAAGCTGACGCTGCGCAACGCGCCGAGCGACCAGGCGCCGGTGGACGGCGCCTGCGTCTTCACCGGTGCGCCGGCGGCGGAGCGCGTGCTGGTCGGTCGCGCCTATTGAGCGAGCCCGACCGCTGCTCGCACGTGGCGAGGCGCGCCGATGATCAGCTGAAGCTGATCTCGAACGCGCTCGCGTGGCGGGTCGGCAATCGGTCGGGGCAGGCGATCATCAGCGCCGCCTCGGTCTGGCGATAGGAGAGGCTCCGCGGCCCGCCGAGAAGTCGCACGCCGCGCACACGCCGCGCTTCATGCGGGTTGCCCGCCGCGAGCGAGGCGATCGCCACCTCGCCGCGCGGCTCGCCCAACGTGATCGCGTAGAGGCGATCGCGCCGCGTGGTGAAGCGGATGTCCTGCGCGACATAGTCGCCGCTCTCCTTGAAGCTGCCCTCGGCCGCCTCGGTCGGCCCCTCTCCGTAGATCTTCCACGGTCGCGTCCCATGGATCGCCTCGCCGTTGGCCGGCATCCAGGCGGCGAGCTCGTCGAGCAACTCGGCCGAGGCCGGCGGCAGACTGCCGTCCGCGCGCAAGGCGACGTTGAGCAGCAGGTTGCCGTTCTTGCTGACGATGTCGGTGAGCATGGCGATTACCTGCGCCGGCGTCTTGTAGCGATCGTCCTCCTTCTCGAACCAGTCGCCGTTGGACGTGTCGGTCTGCCACGCGAACGGGTTGATGCCCTTGAGCACGCCGCGCTCGACGTCCTGCACACCCCACTCGCGGTGAAACTCGCCCGAGCCCAGGTCCTTGGAGGCGTAGACGGCGTCGAGCCGGCCGTGGCGCGCGATGCTGCTGTTGTAGAGGTGCGCCACCAGCGAGCGACCGACCGCGCCGAACGGCAGGCCGCCGTCGGAATAGAGCAGGTCGGGCTGATAGCTGTCGACCAGGTCGCGGATCCGCGCATACCAATGGGCGTGATAGGCCGGGTTCCTGGTGTACCAGGTGCCGGGCTTGTCGAGGAACGGCTCGTCGCGATTGTCGTGGTAGAGATCGGCGAAGCGTGGATCGGCACCGTCATAGCTGACGCCGAGCTTGGGCCAGAACTGATCGTAGAGGTGGTTGGGGTACCACCAATTATAGCTGGCGCCGAGATGCTCGGACACGCCGAAGCGGAGCCCGCGCCGCCGCGCCGCGTCGCGCCAGGCGCCGACGATGTCGCGCTTGGGCCCCATCGCGGCGGCGTTCCAGCGCTGGTGCTTCGAGCGCCACAGGTCGAAATTGTCGTGGTGGACGCCCATCGAGACGAAATATTTGGCGCCGGCCGCGGCATAGCGCGTCATCAGCGACTCGGGATCGAACCTTTCCGCCGTCCACAGCGGGATGATGTCCTTGTAGCCGAACTCGGCGGGATGACCGTATGTCTTGAGGTGATGCGCGTAATGCGGGTGGCCGGGGCAATACATGAAGCGCGCGTACCAGTCGCCCTGGCGCGGCACCGCCTGCGGTCCCCAGTGCGCCCAGATGCCGAACTTGGCGTCGCGGAACCAGTCGGGTGCCTGGTAGCCGAGCAGCGACTCGACCGTCGGCTGGAAGCGGCCCGGCGCGATCGGCGCGAGACCGGCGGTGGCGTCCGGCGCGGCCCGCGCCGCCCCGGCGACCGACGCCGCCAGTGACGCCGCGAACAGCTCGCGTTTGCTCAAGCCCGCCATGATCCTCTCCTCCCCTGGTTTGTTATCATACTTGCAAACGCACTCTCATCACGCAAGCGCCTGCGCGCGCGTTTGACAGCATCGCCGCGCTTTCCCATGCATCGGGCTGCCGGAGCGAGGGAGAGGCGAGTGGCAGCGGGGACAAAGGCGACCTATGCGGCGCCGGCGGTCGAGAAGACGTTCGAGATCCTGGAGCTGCTGACCGCACACCCGGCCGGGCTGCTCGTGAGCGAGATGGCGGCGCTGCTGGGGCGCTCGGTCGGCGAGCTGTTCCGCATCGTCGTCGTGGTGGAGCAGCTCGGCTATCTGCGGAAGTCGCCGAAGGACGATCGGTACTCCGTGGCGTACAAGCTGCTCGACCTCGCGCATCGTGCCACGCCCGCGCAGGACCTGGTCGACGCCGCGCGTCCGGTGATGCGTCGCCTCGCGGCGGAGACCGGTCAATCATGTCATCTGGTCGTCCTCAACGAGGGGCAGGGTCTCGTCATCGCGCGCGAGCACAGCCCCGGTACGCGCGGTTTCGCGCTGCGGCTGGGCGCCGGCGTCGACCTGCTGGCGAGCTGCTCGGGCAAGGTCCTGCTCGCCTTCGCTGCGCCGGAGACGCGCGACGCAGCGATCGCGCGGGCGGGGCAGCCGGGCGAGCCGCTCGACCGGGCGGCGCTCGATCGGCAACTGGCCTTGATCGAGAAGGCGGGGCACGCGCAGCGCAAGAGCCCGATCACGCTAGGCGTGACCGATATAAGTTATCCGGTGTTCGGCTTCGACGGTCTGATCGCCGCCGCGCTGACGATCCCCTTCCTGCGGCTGATCGACGGTTCGCAGAGCGTCGACCTCGACGCGGCGCGCGCGCTGCTGCAGGTCGCGGCAGCGGACGTGTCCGGCAGGCTCGGCGCCCCGGGGACGTGATAGTGATTGCGTGAGGCGGGACGGTCTTTCATAGGTGCAAGATCGCTCGCCTGGAAGGAAATTGGCGCCGTGCTGACGATCATCTGCGACCAGCCGCTCGCGCTACGCGTCGCCGAGCGCGAACCGCCGGCGCGCGGGGGCGACGATGTGCTGGTGCGGATCCGGCGCGTCGGCCTGTGCGGCACCGATTATCATATCTACGCGGGCAACCAGCCCTTCCTCAGCTACCCGCGGGTGATGGGGCACGAACTCGCGGGTGAGGTGGTCGAGGCGCCGGCGGGCTCGTCCTTTCACGCGGGTCAGGCGGTGACGATCAACCCTTATCTCGCCTGCGGCCACTGCGTCGCCTGCCGCGCCGGTAAACCCAATTGCTGCGCCAACGTCGCGGTGCTCGGCGTCCACACGGACGGCGGCATGGCCGAGCTGATCGTGGTGCCCGAGCACGCCGTGATCGACGCCACCGGCCTCTCGCCCGAGCAGGCCGCGATGGTCGAGTTCCTCGCGATCGGCGCGCACGCCGCGGCGCGGTCCCGGCTGCGGCCGGGCAGCCGCGCGTTGGTCAAGGGAGCGGGGCCGATCGGACTCGCCACCGCCTTGTTCGCGCGGCTCGACGGCGCCGCGGTGACGCTCTGCGACTCGCGTCAGCCGCGGCTCGATCGCGCCGCGCGCGACTTCGGCTTCGACTCGCTGGTGCTCGTTGACGAGGAAGCGCAGGCGCGCTTCGCCGCGATCACCGACGGCGACTTCTTCGAGACGGTGTTCGACGCGACGGGCAGTCTCGCCGCCATGTGCGACGGGCTGCACCAGGTCGCACACGGCGGCAGCTACGTGCTGGTGAGCGTGGTCAAGGGCGACCTGGTCTTCGCCGACCCGGAATTCCACAAGCGCGAGACGACGTTGATCGCCAGCCGCAACGCGCTCGCCGCCGATTTCGCGCGAGTCATTGCCGCGATCCGCGACGGCACCATCGCCACCGAGGCGCTCCACAGCCACAGCGTCGAGGCGGCGGACCTGCCGCGACGGCTTCCCGAGCTGATCGACGCGGCGGACACGGTGCTCAAGGCGATCGTTCGCTTCGACTGAGCGCGGGTCACACCCAGCCGAAGGCACGCGTGAGACGCGCGGCGCCGCCGCTCGCGAATGGCGCGCCGTGCGCCATTACCACGCGCTCGGGCGACGACGCCACCATCGCGCGGATCGCCGAGCGCATCGGCTCGCCGCCGAGCCGCAGCGCCGCGCGCAGGTAGAGCGGCGTGGTCCCCGCGGTGCCGCGGGTCGCGCGGGCGACCAGCGCGGTGATCGCGGGCAGCCGCTCCGGCTCCAGGTTCTGCACCAGGTCGGTGAGGATCAGCGTGCGCGTCGCCCGGTGCAGGAACCAGATCTCGCGGAAGCCGGCGCCGCCCTCGACCACGCCCTGGTCGATCGCGCTCGCCCAGGCGGGAGGCGCCGCGTCACCCAGCACCGCGTCGATCCGCAACCCGGCGCGACGGACCTGCGCGCGCTCGGCGAGGCCCGGCGCCGCCCACAGCGTCGCCCGCGGGAAGGCACGCTGCCAGCGCGGCAGATAGGTCCAGTGCGCCACATTGGGTGCGACGAGGTGCTGGATCGGCCCGAGCCCCTCCAGCGCCGCGGCGAGCGCGGGCGTATAGGGGGTGGGCGAGTGGAGCAGGAGCGCCCCATCGTCGAGCCGGACCACCGTCATGCGAACCGGCAGCGTCAGACCGCCGGCGTGGATCGGCCCGCTGTCGACGAGCCATATATTTTCGGCGAACGGCTTGGGCACGTCGAGCGGCGGATAGGTGGCAGGCGTGGCAGGGCGTCGGCTGGCGTAGAGATAGCCGGCGAGCGCGCCGGCGACGGCGATCGCGGCGAGCGCGGGCGCGGCGGCAGGGTAGGAGCGTTGCGTCATGCGGACAGAACGTCGCTCACGCATGGTCGTGCCGCGTCCCGCCGCAGCGGCGGCTCGCCGCGCCGGCTGGCGTTTCGCCGCCGCCTGGACCTATAGGCGCGGCGATGCAGCTGGCTTCGCACCGTGATCATCTCGCCGAGCTCGCCGCGCGCGACCGGCTCCGCACGCTCGCGCCGCGCCGCGGTATCGATTTCTCCTCGAACGACTATCTCGCGCTCGCCGCGGCGCCCCGGCTGCGCGGGGCGGCGGCGGCTGCGCTGGAGCGGGGCGTGGCGCTCGGCTCGGGCGGATCGCGGCTGCTGCGCGGCAACGACCCCGAGCATGAGGCGCTGGAGGCGGAGGGTGCGCGCTTCTTCGGGAGCGATGCGGCGCTGTTCTTCGGCAGTGGCTATGCCGCCAACACCGCACTGTTCGCGGCGCTGCCGCAGGCGGGCGATCTGGTGGTGTATGACGCGCTCGTCCACGCCAGCGCGCACGACGGGATGCGGCTGGGTCGGGCGGAGGCTGAAGCCACGCCGCACAACGACGCCGACGCCGTCGCCTCGACGATCGCGGCCTGGCGCGGGCGCGGCGGCACGGGCACGCCGTGGATCGCGGTGGAGAGCCTGTACAGCATGGACGGCGATCGCGCCCCGCTCGCCGATCTCGCGGCGGTCGCCGAGCGCCACGAGGCGATGCTGGTGATCGACGAGGCGCATGCCACCGGGGTGTGGGGCGAGCGCGGGAGCGGCCTCGCCGAGGTGCTCGACGGGCGCGAGAACGTCATCACGCTCAAGACCTTCGGCAAGGCGCTCGGCTGCGAGGGCGCGCTGGTCTGTTCCTCGCGGCTGGTGCGCGACTTCCTGGTGGCGCGCGCGCGGCCGTTCATCTTCTCGACCGCCCCCGCGCCGCTCGCCGCCGCAGTGGCGCGCGCGGCGCTGGCGATCCTCGCCGACGAGCCCGAGCGCCGCCTCCGACTCCACGCGCTGATCGCGCATGCGGGCGCCCGGCTGGGGCCGCTCGGCGCCACCGTGACGGGCACACAGGTGATGCCGCTGCTAGTGGGCGAGGATCGCGCCGCGCTCGATCTCGCCGCCGCGGTCCAGCGCGCCGGCTTCGACGTGCGCGCGATCCGTCCGCCGACGGTGCCGGCGGGGAGCGCGCGGCTGCGGCTGTCGCTGACGCTCCATGTCGGCGCGGCCGAGATCGACGCGCTCGCCAACGCGGTGGCGGAGGCGAGGCGATGAGCGTGATCGCGGTGACCGGCACCGATACCGGGGTGGGCAAGACCGTCTTCGCCGCGGCGCTCACGGCCGCGCTCGGCGCCTCCTACTGGAAGCCGGTGCAGGCGGGGCTGGAGGACGGCAGCGACGCGGCCAGCGTCGAGTCGCTCGGCGTTCCCCGCGCGCGGATCATGCCCGAGGCGTATCGGCTCACCACGCCCTGCTCGCCGCACCGCGCCGCCGAGCTCGACGGCGTCGCGATCGATCCCGCGCGGCTGGCGCTGCCCGCTCTCGACGACGACCTCGTGGTGGAAGGCGCGGGCGGGGCGCTGGTGCCGCTGACGCGCGACTGGCTCTTCGCCGACCAGATCGCGCGCTGGGGCTGCCCCACGGTGCTGGTGGCGCGCACGTCGCTCGGTACGATCAACCACAGCCTGCTCTCGATCGAGGCGCTGCGGGTGCGCGGCGTGCCGCTGCTCGGCGTCGCCTTCGTCGGGGACGCGCAGGAGGACAGCGAGGCGACGATCGCCGCGATCGGCCGCGTGCGCCGGCTCGGCCGGTTGCCGCTGCTTCCGCGGCTCGACGCCGCTGCGCTGGGGGGGGCCTTCACGGCGGCGTTCGACGTGGCGGCGTTCCGATGAGCGGCTCGCCGGTCTGGCACCCCTTCACCCAGCACGGCCTGGGCGAGCCGATCCCGCTCGTCACCCGCGGCGAGGGCGCGGCGCTGCACACGGCCGACGGTCGTCGCGTGATCGACGCGATCTCCTCCTGGTGGGTGACGACACACGGCCACAATCACCCCCGGATCGTCGCCGCGATCCGCGAGCAGACCGAGCGGCTCGACCAGATCATCTTCGCCGGCTGGACGCACGCGCCCGCCGAGGAACTGGCGCGCGGGCTCGTCGCGATCATGCCGGCCGAGCTGACCCGCGTCTTCTTCTCCGACTCGGGCTCGACCAGCGTCGAGGTCGCGCTCAAGATGGCGCTGGGTTACTGGCACGCGCGCGGCGGATCGCGCGACCGCATCCTGGTGATGGCGCACAGCTATCACGGCGACACGATCGGCGCGATGTCGGTCGGCGCGCGCGGGGTGTTCAACCGCGCCTACGCGCCGCTGCTGTTCGACGTCGGCACCATCCCCTTCCCCGCGGCGGGCACGGAGCAGGCGACGTTCGACTCGCTGGAGCGGGCGTGTGCGGCCGGCGCGGCGGCGTTCATCGTCGAGCCGCTGGTGCTGGGCGCGGGCGGGATGCTGTTCTACACACCCGCGGTGCTCGCCGAGATGCGCGCGATCTGCGCGCGGCACGGGGTGCTCTTCATCGCCGACGAGGTGATGACGGGCTGGGGCCGCACCGGCACGCTGCTGGCGTGCGAGCAGGCCGGGGTGGTGCCCGACATTCTGTGCCTCTCCAAGGGGCTGACCGGCGGCTCGGTGCCGCTGGCGGTGACGATGGCGACCGAGCCGCTGTTCGAGGCGCATCGCAGCACCGACCGTGCGCAGATGTTCTTCCACTCGTCGAGCTACACCGCCAACCCGATCGCCTGCGCCGCCGCCTGCGCCAATCTCGCGATCTGGCGCGACGAGCCGGTGCGCGAGCGGATCGCCGCGCTGGCGACCGCGCAGGCCGAGCGCTTGGCGGCGCTCTCCGCGCTGCCGGGGGTGAGCGGCGCGCGTTCGCTCGGCACGATCGCGGCGCTCGAGCGGGGGGAGGGGGCGGGCTATCTATCCGATCGTGCGCCGCGCCTGATGGCCTTCTTCCGCGAGCGCGACGTGCTGCTGCGCCCGCTCGGCGACACGCTCTACGTCATGCCGCCCTATTGTATCGGAGCGGACGATCTCGACCGGGTCTATGCGACGATCGGGGAGGCGGTGGAGACCTTCGGGTGAGGGGAGCGGCGCTTCCGCGAGAGTGGGGGTGTGGCACGATCACCTCGCCCTAGTCGGCGTCATCCTGAACTCGTTTCAGGGTCCACCAATCCGTGTACGCAGCGGCGGTGACGTGTGCGGACGAGTGAATCCTGACACAAGTTCAGGATAACGCCATGAATGTGGCAGAGCGTCGGTCGGCCAGGTACCATGATATGAGCGTCTCTCCCGCTCCTCAGTCGATCCGCTTCGCCAGGAAATAGCGCGACTCGCCCGGCGGATAGTCGTCGATCGTGCCGAACAGCGCGTAGCCGAGTTTCTCGTAGAAGCCGCGCGCTTGGAAGCTAAACGTGTCGAGCCAGACGCCGACGCAACCGAGTCGCGCCGCCTCGGCTTCCGCGGTGCGCATGAGCGCGCCCCCTTCGCCGCGACCGCGCCGCTCAGCGGGTAGCGCGAGATATTGCACGAACAGCCAGCGATAGCTCGCCGCCCCCCACAGTCCACCGACGATCGCGCCGGCCTCGTCGCGAACCACCAGCGCGATCTCCTCGCGCGGCATGGGCCCAACTGCCGAGTCGTTGTGCACGATCAGCGGCGCCAGGATCGCGGCACGCACCGCCGCGTCGGGCGCGGCGACTCGCTCGATCATTTCTTGCGCTTGAAATCCACCGCGACGACGTTCGAGCCGTCGCTCGCGCTGCTGGCGGGCGGACCGTCGTTCTCGGCCGGGTCGTGCCCGCCG
Organism: Sphingomonas yunnanensis; assembly: GCF_019898765.1. GTDB lineage: Bacteria > Pseudomonadota > Alphaproteobacteria > Sphingomonadales > Sphingomonadaceae > Sphingomonas > Sphingomonas yunnanensis. Next base: position 47,170 of record NZ_JAIOKB010000004.1, read on the forward strand.
GGACCGTCCCCCGGCCCCTCCTGCGCCTGGAAGCGCAGCTCGAAGTTCACCGCCGGGTCGTGGAAGCCCGTGATCGCCGAATAAGGGATCACCAGCTTGGACGGTACCTGGTTGAAGCTCAATCCCACAGAGAAGCGCTCATCGTCGACCGTCAGGTCCCAGAAGCGATTCTGGAGCACGATCGTCATCTCGTCGGGGAAGCGTTCGACGAGGCGCGACGGGATGTCGACGCCGGGCGCCTGGGTCTTGAAGGTGATGTAGAAATGGTGCTGGCCCGGCAGGCCGCCGGTCTCGGCGACCACGCCCAGCACGCGCCCCACGACCGCGCGCAGCGCTTCCTGCACGATCTCGTCATAGGGGATCTGGCTGTCGGGCAGCATGTCGTTCATGCGCTCATGGGTAGCGTGATGGGCTGAGCGGTCAAGGTTGCTTGGACCGTCCAGCGCGTTATGGACCGGCGTCATGCGCACCGCCACGCTTCGCCGCGACACCAGCGAGACCCGTATCAGCGTCTCGATCGACCTCGACGGCACCGGTCAGTACGACATCCACACTGGAGTCGGCTTCTTCGACCACATGCTCGAGCAGCTCGCGCGCCACTCGCTGATCGACGTCACGCTCCACTGCGACGGCGACCTCCACATCGACCAGCACCATACGGTGGAGGACAGCGCGCTCGCGCTCGGCAGCGCGGTGGCGCAGGCGCTCGGCGACAAGCGCGGCATCCGTCGCTACGCCGACGCGCTGTCGCCGATGGACGAGACGCTGACCCGAGTCGCGCTCGACATCTCGGGGCGACCGTGGCTGGTGTGGAAGACTGCCTTCACCCAGACCCGGCTCGGCGAGATGGACACCGAGCTTTTCCAGCATTGGTTCCACAGCTTCGCGCAGACCGCCGGGATCACGCTCCACGTCGAGACGCTGTACGGCGACAACAACCATCACATTGCCGAGAGCGCGTTCAAGGGGCTGGCGCGCGCGCTGCGCGAGGCGGTGGAGATCGACCCGCGCAAGATCGGCGTGATTCCCTCCACCAAGGGAACGCTGTGAGTCGCTTCCGCGCCGGTGGGGCGCTGAGCCTGATTCTGCTCACTTATGTGCGGCCGCTCGACGAGATCGACTCGTTGATGGCGGCGCATGTCGCGTGGCTCGACGCGGGCTTCGCCGAGGGCGCCTTTCTTGTCGCAGGCCGGCGCGAGCCGCGCAGCGGCGGGGTGATCGTGGTGCGCGGCGACCGCGCCGCGGCCGAGGCGATCGCCGCGACCGACCCGTTCGTCACCGCCGGCGCGGCGACCGCGGAGGTGGTGCCTTTCCATGCCAGCTTCGCCGCCGACCCGCTTCGCGCGTGGCTGGCATGACGCTGGCGCTGATCGACTATCAGGCAGGTAACCTGCACTCGGTCGCCAACGCGCTGCGCGCCGCCGGCTGCGACGACCTGGTCGTCACCGCCGACCCCGACGCGGTCGCGCGCGCCGACCGGATCGTGCTGCCCGGCGTGGGCGCGTTCGGCGCCTGCGCGGCGGCGCTGCGCGCGGTCGGCGGGCTGGTGCCCGCGCTGGAGCGCCGCGCGCTGGAGGAGGGCGCCCCCTTCCTCGGCATCTGCGTCGGGATGCAGCTGCTAGCGGCCGCGGGCGAGGAGCTCGGCCGCCACGCCGGGCTGGGCTGGATCGCCGGTACCGTGCGCCGCATCGACGTCGCGGGAACCGACGCCAAGGTGCCGCACATGGGCTGGAACGATGTGGTGCCGCAGGTCGAGCACGCGCTGATCGTGCCGGGCGAGGCCTATTTCCTCCACAGCTACGCCTTCACCGGCGCGCACGTGGTGGCGACCACCGACCATGCCGGCCCGGTCACCGCCGCGGTGGCGCGGGACAATGTCGTGGGAGTGCAATTCCACCCCGAGAAGAGCCAGCGCTACGGCCTCGCGCTGCTGGAGCGCTTCCTGGCTTGGCGGCCGTGAGGCACGCGGCGATGGTAGGTCGGTCGCTCTCTTCCGACCCATGGCGTCATCCTGACTCGACTCAGGACCCACTGCTCCGGGCGTCCGCAGGCCGCTGTATCCGTACGGTGCAACCCGGACCAAGTCCGGGATGACGGCGAAAGGGAAGGCAGCGCCGTACGCCAAAACGGCGCCTTTTTTCTCGTCCCATCACCTCGCCGAGTAAAGCCGTATGACCCTCATCGTCTTCCCCGCGATCGACCTCAAACAGGGCCAGGTGGTCCGCCTCGCAGAGGGCGACATGGCGCGCGCCACCGTCTACGGCGACGACCCCGCCGCGCAGGCGATGCTGTTCGCCGACGCGGGCGCGGAGCACCTCCACGTCGTCGATCTCGACGGTGCCTTCGCCGGCGCCAGCGTCAACGGCGAGGCGGTGCGCGCGATCGTCGAGCGCTTCCCCGGCCACGTCCAGCTCGGCGGCGGCATTCGCACGCGCGACAGCGTCGAGCGCTGGTTCGATCTGGGCGTGGCGCGCGTGGTGATCGGCACCGCCGCGCTGGAGGACCCGGACTTCGTCCGCGGCGCGGCGCGTGATTTCCCCGGTGGCGTGGTGGTGGCGGTGGACGCGCGCGACGGCATGGTCGCGACCAAGGGCTGGGCCGATGTCTCCACCACCAGCGTGGTCGAGCTCGCGCGCCGCTTCGAGGACGCGGGGGTCGCGGCGCTGCTGTTCACCGACGTCGGCCGCGACGGGCTGCTCAAGGGCGCCAACATCGAGGCCACGGTGGACCTCGCGCGCGCGGTCGACATCCCGGTGATCGCGAGCGGCGGCGTGGCCGGGATCGCCGACATCCACGTGCTGGCGCTGCACGCGCGCGACGGCGTGGAGGGCGTGATCACCGGGCGCGCGCTGTACGACGGCAGGCTCGACCTGGCGGCGGCGCTGAGCGTGGCGGCGACCGCGTAGCGGGTGGGTGAGCGGTGGCGTGGCGCCTCGTGCTCCCGCGCACGCGGGAGCCTAGGCGAACCGGGCGCCACGAGCCGTTGCTCTGCGTGACCCTGGGCTCTGGCGTTCGCCGGAGCACAGCTCAGCCTGGACAGGCCGGTACCTGACCCGCGCCGCTGCGTGCGACCGATTCGCGCGCGGCGCCTCGTCGCGCGTGCGGCGCGTGCAGCCAGAAGCGCTCCTCCCGCTCCAGCCCGGCTTCTCACGCGCGCTGCCGAAACCAGGACCAGTGCGTGATCGTACGGCGCTCGTGCGCCCACTCGGTGGGGAAGGCGCCGCGCGGGTTGGCGAGGATCACCAGAAGCGCACAGAAGCGGCATCGCATCGCCCGACTCTCCTCGGCCAAGAGAAAGCGATGATGCCGCCAAGCGCGCTCCAAGGAACCCCGGCGCTGACCGACTTCGGCGGCGCGCTTGCTCCCGGCCGCGCCTGCGGGCATGAGCCGGACGCATGACCGTCCGTGCCCGCGTGATCCCGTGCCTCGACGTCGCCGAGGGCCGCGTCGTCAAGGGGGTCAACTTCGTCGACCTCATCGACGCCGGCGACCCGGTCGAGCAGGCGCGCGCCTATGACGCCGCCGGCGCGGACGAGCTCTGCTTCCTCGACATCACCGCCAGTCACGAGGCGCGCGGCACGCTCCTCGACGTGGTGCGCCGCACCGCCGCGGTCTGTTTCATGCCGCTCACCGTCGGCGGCGGGGTGCGCAGCGCCGAGGACGCGCGCGCTTTGCTGCTCGCCGGCGCGGACAAGGTCGCGGTCAACTCCGCCGCGGTGGCACGCCCCGAGCTGGTGAGCGACATCGCCGAGCGGTTCGGCAGCCAATGCTGCGTCGCCAGCGTCGACGCGCGCCGTGTCGGCGAGGGCTGGGAGGTGTTCACCCATGGCGGGCGCCGTGCCACCGGGATCGACGCGGTGGCGCACGCGCTGCGCCTTGCCGAGCTGGGCGCGGGCGAGCTGCTCGTCACCTCGATGGACCGCGACGGCACGCGCGGCGGCTACGACCTCGCGCTGGTGCGCGCCATCGCCGACCGCACCGAGGTGCCGGTGGTGGCCTCGGGCGGGGTCGGCACGCTCGACGATCTCGTCGCGGGCGTGACCGAGGGCCATGCCTCGGCGGTGCTCGCCGCCTCGATCTTCCACTTCGGCCAGGCCACGGTGGCGGAGGCGCACGCCGCGCTCGCCGCCGCGGGCGTGCCGGTGCGCGCGCATTGAGGCGCGCCGCGCGGCGGGCGGGAGCGGCGCTGCTGGCGACGTTGCTCGCCGGCTGCAGCGGCCACTACCGTCCCGTGAGCGACGGGCCGGTGCGGCTCGGCCGACCGTATGTGGTGCGCGGCGTCACCTACACGCCCGCGGCCGACCCCAGCTACGACATGCTCGGCTACGCCAGCTGGTACGGTAGCGAGTCGGGCAACCGCACGGCGCTCGGCGAGCGGTTCCGCGCCAAATGGGTCACCGCGGCGCATCCGACGCTGCCGCTCCCGAGCTACGTCGAGGTCACCGCGATCGACACGGGGCGCGTGATCCTGCTGCGTGTCAACGACCGCGGCCCGTTCGCGCGCGACCGGCTGATCGACCTGTCGCGCGGCGCGGCCGAACTGCTCGGCGTGCGTGCCAGCGGCCATGTCGCGGTGCGCGTGCGCGTCGTCGAGCCGCCCGAGCGCGACCGCGAGCGGCTGCGTCGAGGCAAGGCCGCGGCGCAGCGACCCGACGTCTCGCCCGAGGTCGCCGCCAACCTGCGCGCCCAGCTCGACGCCGGCCTGCGCGCGATCGGTCGCTGAGGGCAGGGACCGCACCGCTCCGGCTTGACCAGCGACGCCTCGCGCGGCACGCCGCGCAGCATGGACCAGCCCGACCCGCTCGACCGGCTCTTTGACACGGTCGCCTCGCGCCGCGGCGCCGACCCTGCCTCCTCCTACACCGCCTCGCTGTTCGCGAAGGGGCGGCCGCGCATCGCGCAGAAGCTCGGCGAGGAGGCGGTGGAGACGGTGATCGCGGCGCTGCGCGGCGACGAGCGCGCGATCGTGCCGGAGGCGGCGGATCTTATATACCACCTCCTGGTGCTGCTCGCTGACGCCGGGCTGACGCTCGACGAGGTCCGCGCCGAGCTGGCGCGGCGCGAGGGGGTGTCCGGGCACGACGAGAAAGCCGCGCGCGGCGGCCCCCTGCCGCTCTCCTTCCCGCCCGAGTGAGGATCGCCCGATGACCGTCGACGCCACCGAGCCCTATGACGACGCCAACATCTTCGCCAAGCTGGTGCGCGGCGAGATCCCGTCGCGGCGCGTCTATGAGGACGAGCACAGCATCGTCTTCCACGACATCGCGCCCTGGGCACCGGTCCATCTGCTCGCCGTGCCCAAGGGCCACTACGTCAGCTGGGACGATTTCTCGGCGAGCGCGAGCGCGGACGAGATCGTCAGTCTCACCCGCGCGATCGGCCAGGCGGCGCGCGAGGCGGGGCTGGTCGGGCGCGGCTATCGCCTGATCGCCAACACCGGGCTCGACAGCCACGCCGAGGTGCCCCACCTGCACGTCCACATCCTCGCCGGGCGCGCGCTCGGCCCGATGCTGGCGCAGCGCGACGGGTGAGCGCGGGGCACTGGACGTTCTAGGTGGATTGCCCGTTACCTCGGCGCCGCGGCACGCCCTAACGCGTCATGCGCCGTGAGGACGTGCTTCTCTGCCCCGCCGTCATCCCGGACTCGGTCCGGGATCGACTCTTCCGCGAGAGCGGCACTGAGGAGTGTGCGGCACGGTCAATCCAGGACCAAGCCCGGGATGACGGACGTGTGTAGGGGCATGACGTCGCGACGGCCTGGGTGGGCACCATCGTCTCCCCCACGCTCTCTCCGCCTCCGATGTCATCTCCGCGCAACACTATTGCGCGTCGCCGCACACCCGCTACGCTCCTGTCCAGCAATTTTCCCTTGGGGGCATCGAACCTAATGATCTTCGGGCGCGTCAAACCTCTCGACGCCATTCTCGCGACCGCGGAGCGCAAGTCGCTCCACCGCACGCTCGGCTGGTTCCAGCTGACCCTGTTCGGCATCGGCTGCGTGATCGGCACCGGCATCTTCGTGCTCACCGCGGCGGGCGCGCAGAAGGCCGGGCCGGGCCTGATGCTCGCCTTCGCCATCGCCGGCGCGATCTGCATCGTCGCGGCGCTGTGCTACGCCGAGATCGCGGCGATGATCCCGGTCGCGGGATCGGCCTATACCTACACCTATTCCACCATGGGCGAGCTGCTCGCCTGGACGGTCGGCTGGGCGCTGATCCTCGAATATGCCGTCGCCGCCAGTGCGGTGGCGGTCGGCTGGTCGGGCTATTTCAGCGGGACAATCCTCAATCAGTTCCTCGGCATCCATCTGCCCGCCTGGCTCTCCGCCGCGCCGCTCGCGCTGGGCGGTGCGCCCGGCGGCTTCATCAACCTGCCGGCGGTGGTGATCGCGGGGCTGATCACCTGGCTGCTGATGATCGGCACCACTGAGAGCGCGCGGGTCAATGCGGTGCTGGTGGCGATCAAGGTCGTCGCGCTCACCGCCTTCGTCGCGCTGACGCTGCCGAGCGACTCGTTCAGCAGCGCCAATTTCAACCCCTTCCTGCCGGCGGGCGTGTTCGGCGGCTTCGGCACCGGCGTCGGCGCGGTCGGCGCGGCGGCGACGATCTTCTTCGCCTATGTCGGCTTCGACGCGGTCTCCACCGCCGCGGAGGAGACCAAGAACCCGCAGCGCAACGTGCCGATCGGTCTGATCGGCTCGCTGCTGTTCTGCACGATCTTCTACATCCTGGTCGCCGCCGGGGCGATCGGCACGATCGGCGGCCAGCCGATCATGGGGCCCAACGGCATCCCCTTCCCGACCGGCTCGGAAGAGCTGGCGCGCCAGTGCGCGCTGCCGCAATATGCCGACATGCTGGTCTGCTCGAACGAGGCGCTGGCGCACGTGCTGCGCGCGATCGGCTGGTCCAAGGTGGGCAACATGCTCGGCATCGCCGCCTTCCTGGCGCTACCCTCGGTGATCCTGATCCTGATGTTCGGCCAGACGCGCATCTTCTTCGTGATGAGCCGCGACGGACTGCTGCCCGAGAAGCTGTCGGCGGTGCACCCGAAATGGAAGACGCCCTATGTCGTCACCGCGATGACCGGGATCGGCGTGGCCTTCGCGGCCGCGTTCCTGCCGGTCGGGCAGCTCGCCGACATCGCCAATGCCGGGACGCTCTACGCCTTCATGATGGTGGCGATCGCGGTGATGATCCTGCGTCGCACCGCGCGCGACCACAGGCGCGACTTCCGCACCCCCGCGCTGTGGCTGGTCGGGCCGCTGACGATCGTGGGCTGCGTGTTCCTGTTCTTCAACCTGCCCTCGGCGGCGATGCTGGTGCTGCCGATCTGGGGCGCGGTGGGGCTGGTGATCTACTTCGCCTACAGCCGCCACCACAGCCATGTCGGCCGCGGCATCGTCGACGCCGACGATGCCGCGGCGACGCTGCACTGAGAATTTGAGCCACACCGCGGCGCTCTCCCGGTGAGGGGAGAGCGCCCGGCTCACGCCGGCTCAGACGAGCGGAGGAGGAGTGCGGGTGCTTGTGCCCGCGCGCAGCTCGTCACGGATCTCGCGCAGCAGCGCGACCTCGGCCGCCTCGGCGGCGGGCTCGGCGGTGCCATCCTTCTTCTCGCGCTCGGCCGCGGCGATCACGCGGTTGACGCTGCGCATCAGCAGGAAGACGATGAAGGCCAGGATGACGAAGTTGATCACGACCGTGATGAACTCGCCGTATCCGAACAGGGGTACCCCCGCCGCCTTGAGCTGGGCATAGCTCGACAGCGAGCCGGTGTAGTTCGCGGGTACCGTTCCCAGCTTCACGAAGTAGCTCGAGAAGTCGAACCCGCCGAAGATCGCGCCGACGATCGGCATGATGATGTCGTCGGTCAGCGACTTGGTGATGGTGGCGAAGGCACCGCCGATGATCACGCCGACCGCCAGGTCGAGCACATTGCCTCGAGCGATGAACGCCCTGAAATCCTTCAACATGTTCGTCTCCCTGCCGCTCTCGTTGCGGGCAGATCCAGGTTAAGCCCGGATTGTCGCTTCGCCAACCCGCCCCGCTGACCTAGAGAGGCGCCTCCCGACGCCAGCACTTAGCGAGACCCCCATGAGCAAGCCGCATCGTGACGCCGACGCCCCCGCCGAAACCGCCTGGGCCGGCCGCTACATCGAGGTCAAGACGCAGGGGCAGTGGGAGTATGTCGCGCGCCGCAACGGTATCCAGGCCGCGGTGATCGCCGCGATCGACGACGCCGATCGGGTCGTGCTGGTCGAACAATATCGCGTGCCGCTCGGCCGCCGCTGCCTCGAACTTCCCGCCGGACTGATCGGCGACGAGACCGCGGGCGAGGCGGTGGCGGCCGGCGCCGCGCGCGAACTGGAGGAGGAGACCGGTTATCGCGCGGGGCGGATCGAAGAGCTCGGCTTCTTCTACTCGTCGCCCGGGATGAACAGCGAGGGCTTCACGCTGGTGCGCGCGCACCAGCTGGAGAAGGTCGGACCGGGGGGCGGCGAGGCCGACGAGGACATCGAGGTGCATCTGGTCCCACGCGCCGAGCTGGCGCGCTTCGTGCTGGCGAAGCGCACCCAGGGCGTCGCGATGGACGTCAAGATGCTGTTGCTGCTGGCGGACGGGCTGTTGGGGTAAATCCTCCCCAGCACGGGTAGGGGGATCGCCGGGCGCAAGGCCGGTGGTGGAAGGGGCTGTCCGCGAGTGCTCCGCCTGCGGGGAGCCCCTTCCACCAGCCTGCGGCTCGTCCCTCTCCCCGCGAGCGGGGACGAGTTGTGAGCGGAACCCACCGACCTGAAAGCGATTATCTCCGCAATGACTGCCACACCGCGCAAGGTCGGTATCCTGACCTTCCACCGCTGCATCAATTATGGCTCCTACTGGCAGGCGCGCTGCCTGACGGAGGGATTGCGTTCGCTCGGCCATGACGCGCGGCTGCTCGATCATCACAGCGATCAGGTCGCGCGCGCCGAGTGGCGCTGCTCGTTCCAGCCGACCTTGCCCGAGCGTACCCGCCGCGCCGACCTGCCCGCCTACAAGGTCAAGGGGCGCAAGTTCGTCGCGGCCTTCGATCGCCTGCCGCAGTCGCCGCGCTTCCCGCTGCATCGGCCGGACACCAGCGGCTATGACGCGATCGTCGTCGGCAGTGACGAGGTGTGGAACTTCCGTCACCCCTGGTACGGCGGCGCACCGATCTTCTTCGGCGAGGGGCTGAGTGCGCCGCGGCTGGTCTCCTATGCCGCCAGCTTCGGCAACCATGACGCCGCCGACGGCATCTCGGACGATTGGGCCGCCAAGCTGCGCCGCTTCACCGCGGTATCGGTGCGCGACGCCAACTCGCGCGCACTCGTGCAGACCGCGCTGGGCGCGACCCCGCCGCTGGTGCTCGATCCCGTGCTCCAGTTCGGCGATCGCGTCCACGCAGCCGCTCCGCCGACAGGCAAGGGCGGCTATGCCTTGGTCTATGGCCACGGCTTTCCGGAGTGGCTCCAGCGCCAGATGCGCGAATGGAGCCGGCGCAGCGGGGTTCGACTGGTCAGCATCGGCTATCGCAACGACTGGGCCGACGAGCAGGACATCGCCGCCGGCCCCGAGGAGTTCGCGCAACGCGCGGCGAACGCCAGCGCGCTGGTGACCAACTTCTTCCACGGCTGCGTCTTCGCGCTCAACAATCGGACGCCGTTCGTCACCGCGCCGTCGCCCTATCGCTTCAACAAGGTGCGCGACCTCGCCGCGGCGCTCGACGCGCGCCGGCACATCGTCTCGCCCGAGCTGGAGAGCGCCGACTACGACGCGCTGCTCGGCGCGCCGCCCGCTTCCGCGGTCTACGAGCGTATCGACGACCTGCGCGCCGAGTCGCTCGCTTATCTGCGCCACGCGCTTGGCTGAGCCGCTCTCGCCACGCGACGTGGTGCGTTCGGGGCTGTGTATCGGCTGCGGCGGGTGCGCGGCGGACTCCCCCGTCGGCGGGATGGCATGGGATCGCTACGGCACGTGGAAGCCCGATGGCGCCTTCGCTGCCGCGCCGAGCGAGGAGTTCGCGCAGCGCTGCCCCTTCTCGCCCGACGCGCGCGACGAGGACATGATCGCCGCTGAGCGCTTCCCCACCGCGCCTCGCGCGACACCCCTGCTCGGCCGCCATGAATCGACCTGGGTCGGCCATGTCGCCGAGGGGGCATGGCGCGAGTCGGGCAGTTCGGGCGGCATGGTGAGCTGGGTCGCCGCCGAGCTACTGCGCACCGGCGCGATCGACGCGGTCGCGCATGTCGCCCCGGTCGCGGCGCCGCAGGAGGACGGGCGATACTTCGCCTATCGCCTGTCGCGCGACGCGGGATCGTTGCTGACGGGCGCCAAGTCACGTTATTTTCCGGTCGAGCTCTCCGCGGTGCTGCGAGAGATCCGCGCCACGCCGGGGCGCTACGCGATCGTCGCGGTGCCGTGCTTCGCCAAGATGATCCAGCTGGAGCGGGCGCGCGACCCGGTGCTGCGCGAGCGCGTGCCGCACGTGCTCGGGCTGTTCTGTGGGCATCAGAAGAGCGCGCGGTTGGTCGACAGCTTCGCCTGGCAGCTGGATACGCCGTTGGCGCGCGTGCGCGCGGTCGACTATCGCATCAAGGACGCCGGGCGACCGGCGAACTGGTATCGCGCGCACCTGACGCTCGACGATGGCAGCGCGCGCGCCGAGGACTGGTGGCATCTCGCCGACGGTGACTGGGGTGCGGGGTTTTTCCAGAATAGCGCGTGTGACATGTGCGACGACGTTGTCGCCGAGACCACCGATGTCGCCTTCGGTGATGCCTGGGTCGAGCCCTACTCGTCCGACGGCCGCGGCACCAACGTGGTGGTGGCGCGTACGCCGCTGATCGACGGGCTCATCCGCGCCGCGGCGGCCGAAGGGCGGCTCGCGCTGGAGGAGGTCGACGCGGCCTTCGTTGAGGCCACGCAGGCGGCCGGGTTCCGCCACCGCCGCGAGGGGCTGGCCTACCGGCTGACGTGGCGGCGCTGGCGCGGCGGCGTGGCCAAGCGCAAGCGCGTCGCGCCCGCCGCCCGCGCGCTGCCGCTGCGCCGCCGCCTGGTGTATCGCACGCGCGGCGGCATCGCGCGCTGGAGCCACCGGCTGGCGTGGCTGTCGGCGCGGACCGGGGCTCCCGGGCTCTACCTGCGGTGGGCGCGGCCGGTGCTGTCCTTCTATCGCGCGCTCGCCTGGTCACACGGTCGTCTCGGCGGCTGGATCGATCGGGTGCTGCCCGACGCACGGCGCCAGTAGCTTCGGGCGCTACGGCGTCAGAAGAACCGCAGCCAGCGGCTGGCGCTACGCCGCTTCACGCCGGCGAACCAGCGCGTCGCCCACCAGAGAGGCGGCGCCACCACGGCGGCGAGCAGCCAGACGTGGCCGATCGTCGGCAGCTCGCGCCCGCCCGCGGCGACCGCCAACAGGTGCAGGGCGTAGAGGTGGAGCAGGTAGAAGAACATCGGCGCGCTTCCCAGCACCGTCAGCCAGCGCGGCGCGCGCTGCTCGAGGCCGGCGAGCAGCAGCGCGCCCAGGCCCAGGGTCGCGAGAAGGAAGCCGAGCGAGGGCGGGTATTTGGTCAGGTTGAGGAAGGACAGCAGCGTTGGTAGCGGCGACGTGCCCGCCTGCCACGGCACTGGGTCACCGTAGCGATTGATCGCGCGCAGCAGCACGAAGCCCAGCAGCAGGAGCGCGCCCGTCGCCGACAGGGCGCGTCGCCGCGACGCCGGGGATGCCTGGAACCACGGGCCGACCGCGTAGCCGAGCGCGATCACCCCGATCCACGGCAGCACCGGATAGGAGGTCCGCGCGGTCACTCCGCCGCCCAGTGCGATCAGGTCGCGCTGGTGGAGGATCGCCCACAGAGGATGCAGCGGATGGTCGGCGGCGAGCCGCACCGGATCGAGCAGGTTATGCCCTGCAACCAGCACGACCGCCGCCGCGACCACCGCCGCGCGCGGCAGCCAGAGCAGTCCCGCCAGCGCGATCATCGACCAGCCGATCGCCCAGATCACCTGCAGGTAGATCATCGTCGGGGAGAGGGAGAAGCTCCAGGCGAAGCCGACCAGGGTCAGCTCGAGCAGCAGCAGGAACAGCCCGCGCTCGATCAGGAAGCGCGCGGCCGCCGCGCGCGGTCTCGCCGCGCCGTAGAGCCACGCCGAGATGCCGGCGAGCGCGACGAAGACGGGCGCGCACAGGTGCGCAGCGAGCCGCGCGGCGACGAGGCCGGGCGTCGCGGCGCGCAGGTCCATCGGGTCGCTGACCGGCGCGCTGAGGAAGAAATACTCGCGCGTGTGATCCGCCAGCATCAGCAGCATGGCCAGCCCGCGCAGGGCATCAATCGAGTCGAGCCGACGGTTCGCCGCCGCACGTGATGTATCCTGTGGCGGGGGAGAGGCGGTCAGCTGGAGCATGACATCGCCAATGATATATTATCACGTGGGGCGCAACGCCTGGATCGGCGCCTAGCGGTGACCGCGTCGCTACACCGCGGTGCGGCGTTCGCGTCCCACCATCACCGTCGCCACCGCGCCGAGCAGCATCAGCGTACCGGCGAGCAGCAGCACCGCGCGGGCGTCGCCGCCGAGCAGATTGTGGTAGAACAGCGGTATAGACAGGCTCTCGATCATCATCGGGATGACGATGAACATGTTGAAGATCCCCATGTAGACGCCGTTGCGCTCGGGCGGGATCATGTCGGTGAGCATCACATAGGGGTTGCCCATCATCCCGGCCCAGCCGATCCCGATCCCGACCATCGCGACGTAGAGCCACGTCTCCTGCCCGATCGCGGGGATCGCCAGCATCGCCGCGCCCGAGGCGGCGAGACAGCAGGCATGGACCCGCTTCGCGCCGTGTCGCCGCGCCAGCGGCATCAACGCGAGGGCAGCGACGAAGGCGACCGCGTTGTAGAAGGCGCCGAGCTGCCCGACGGTCAGCGTAGTGTCGCGGAACGCCTGGCTGGTCGCGTCGGCGGTGCCGTGGAGCGAGCGCGCCAGCGCGAAGGCGATGAACTGCCAGTAGGCGAACATGGCGTACCACTGGCACAGCATCGCCAGCGCGAGCTCGCGCATCGGGCGCGGCATCTCGACCAGCGCGGTGCGGAGATCGGCGAGGGCGGAGCGCAGGGTCAGCGGCTCGGCGTCGAGTCGCGCGCGTTCCTCGCATGGCAGCGGTAGCTCCGGGACCCGCCAGACCGACCAGAGGATCGTCGACAGCGACAGCACCGCGCCGATCACGAAAGCGATGCGAGTGATGTCGGGGATGCCGTTGGCGTCGACCGCGTCCTTGTTCAGCCCGAACCAGACCAACAGGCTGGGCGCGAGATAGGAGAGCGTCTGCGCCAGCCCGGTGAAGGCCGACTGCGTGAGGAAGCCGGTCGGCCGCTGGTCGGGCGCGAGCCGGTCGCCGACATAGGCGCGATACGGCTCCATCGTCACGTTATTGGCGGCGTCGAGCACCCACAACAGGCTCGCGGCCATCCACAAAGCGCGGCTGTACGGCATCGCGAACAGGCACAGGCTACACAGCACCGCGCCGACGAGAAAGTAAGGCGTGCGACGGCCGAGGCGCGAGTTGGTCCGGTCGCTCATCGCCCCGATCAGCGGCTGGACGAGCAGACCGGTGACGGGTCCGGCGAGCCACAGCAGCGGCAGCGTCGCCTCGTCGGCGCCGAGATAGCCGTAGATCGGCGCCATATTGGCCTGCTGCAGCCCGAACGAGAATTGCAGGCCGAGGAAGCCGAAGTTCATCTCGACGATTCGCGCGAGCGACAGGCGGGGGCGCGACGCGCCCGGTGCGGCCCCTGTCGTCGCCATCATCGCTCTCCCTCCAGCCAGACCATGCCCCAGCCCGGCGCAGTGTCGGAGAATGTGCCGGTCAACCGATCGCGGCCGGCCGAGGCGAGAGCGACGGGCGCCGCGCCGAAGTTGAGGAACACGCGGTCCCTCCCGCATCGCACGCCGAGCAGCGCCGGAACGCTCGTCTCGATCAGCGCCGGTGCTCCCGCGCCGCCACTCGCCACCCGCGCCGCGCGGAGCGAACACAGATCGCCGCTGATCCGCTGCGCCGCCGCGCCGTCGACGGCGTCCCAGTCCATCTCGGGCCGGTGCAGCCAGCGACCCTCGTGGGCGCGTTCCAGGTCGCCGCGATAGGCATAATCGTTGAGCAGCCCGAGCTCGTCACCCATGTAGGTCGTCGCCAGCCCGCCGCTCGCGATCGCCAGCGCATTGAGGAGCGCGATGCGCCGGTAAGCCGCCTCACGCTCCTCGTCGTCGCGCGCCGCCTCGAGCCCGGCGAACGAGGCCATCGTGCCGTTGCTGCCGTGGAGCACCGCGCCATCGGTCTGGAACGGCGCACCGCGGCCCCAGCCGCCGTCCGCGCCCTCGAGAAAGTGCGCCGCCGCGGCGAGCCGCCGCTCGGGCGCGGGATCGATCGCGCGCAGGTCGCCCAGCACGGAGCCCCAGCCAATGTCGTCGTGGCAGCGCGCGTAGCTCAGCCAGTTGGCGCCGCGCGGCAGCCCGCCGCTCGCGCCGATGATCGCCGCCGGCAGCGCCGCCGACTGCTCCGCGAGGCCGACCCAGCCCGCCACCATCAGCGAGTTGTTGTAGACGAGGTGGCACTCCGGCTCGAATCCCTCGCCCTCGTCCAGTCCGAAATAGGGCGGCACGAACGCCGTGGGCACGATCGCCTCCGCCTTGAGCAGGGTCGCGGGCGCGGCGATGTCGAGCGCGGCGCGCAGCGCGCGGACGATGTAGTGAGTCTCGGGCAGGTTGCGGCAGTCGCTGCCCGGCTGCTTCCACAGGAAGGCGATGCTATCGAGCCGGAACGCCTCGAACCCCTTGTTGGCGAGCCGCAGCGCGACGTCCAACATCGCCAGGAAGACCTGCGGGTTGCGCCAGTTCAGGTCCCATTGGAAGGGGTAGAAGGTGGTCCAGACCTGGCCGCCCATCTCCGGCACGAGCGTGAAGTTGCCCGGCGCGGTGGCGGGAAAGACCTGCGGCAGCTCAAGGTCGCGTGCCGCGGCCTCGGCGGCGTCGACGGTGATGTAGAAGTCGCGGTAGAAGGGATCTCCGGCCTTTGCCGCTTTGGCCCAGAGATGGTCGTCGGCGGTGTGGTTGAGCGCGAGATCGACGCACAGGCTGATCCGCGCCTCGCGCAGCCGCTCGGTGAGCGCCCCGACCTCGTCGATCGTGCCGAGCCGCGGCTCGACCGCGAGATAGTCCGAGACCGCGAAGCCCCCGTCGCTGTCGCCTTCGCGCGCCTTGAGCAGCGCGAGGAGGTGGAGGTAGCGCACGCCGAGCGCCTCGAGATGGTCGACCCGCCCGGCCAGACCCGCCACCGTGCCGGCGTAGCGGTCGACGTAGGTGGAATAGCCCAGCATGTCGGGGCGGACGAACCAATCGGGATCGGCCAGCCGCGCCGCGTCGAGCTCGCGCAGCGCCTCGGGCCGCTCGGCGTGGCGCTCGCGCAGCAGCGTCTCGGTCGCGGCCCATAGCGCGTCGGTGTCACCCTGCGCGCCGTAGAGCCGGTCGAGCTGCCGCCGCAGCCGCGGTGCGATCGCGGCGAGCCGCTCCTCCATCGTCATCCTCCCAGTCACATCGCGCACCATAGACGCGCCGGGTGCCGCCGCCACGCCGCGCGTCAGAAATCGAAGCGGACCGAGGCGGCGATGGTGCGCCCGTTGATCGAGCGCGCGCGCACCAGCCCGTTGGCGGGGATGCTCGCGTCCTCGGCCTCGGTGATGCCCTTTACGTCGAAGATGTTGTTGGCGTTGAGGTTGAAGCTGACGTTCTCGGCCGCGCGCACCAGCAGGAAGCCGTTGACCTGGGTGTAGGCGGGCATCTTCAGGTCGTTGATCGGCTGGGTGTAGCTCGAGGTGGTGCCGATCACGTTGGCGCCGAAGCTCACCCGACCGAAGTCGAGCTGCGGCGTCGCCTGGTAGACGAACGCGGCCTGGCGCTGCGGGCGGTTGCCGTCGAGCGTCGCGTCGGTGGCGTCGCGCTTGATCTTGGCGTCCGTATAGGTCCCCGCCGCGGTCAGCGAGAAGGGGCCCGCGCGGAAGCGGCCCTCCAGCTCGACGCCGGTCGCCTCATAGTCGCGGCTGGTGAACTGCTGCTGCGACAGCAGGTAGTTGGTCTCCTGCGTGCGCGCGTTGAACACGGTGGCGTAGAGCGCCAGCGGTCCGGTCGAGAACTTCAGCCCGCCCTCCGCCTGCTTGACGAAGTCATACGGCTTGGCGCCCGCGACCAGCCCGCCGGTAGTGGTGTCGATCTGCGGGCCGAACAGCAGCCGGTCGGCGTTGACGCGGCCGCCGCGGCTGTAGCGCGCGAACGCCGCGAGCGTGTCGCTCAGCCGATAGTTGATGCCGGCCGAGTAGGAGAGGTAGCGGTAGGTATAGTCGACCGGCGTGCGGTTGGCGGGGATGAACGCCACCGCCTGCTCGGCCGCTGAGAGGAAGCCGTCGCCGTCGATGTCCTGCGCGCGCGTCGTGGTGGCGCCGGGCAGGTCGCCCGCGATGCTGCCCTTCGCGCTGCCGAAATCGTAGCGCAGCGAGCCGTCGACGTTGAGCCGGCCGAGCTCGAAGCCGAGCTGCGCGAACGGCGCGTTGGTGGTGTAGCGCATGTCGTAGCTGCGGCGGCAGCAATTGCCGAAGAAGGACGACGAGTAGAGCGTGCCCCCCGCGGTACGCGCCACGCCGCTCGAGTCACGCACGTCGACCAGCACCGATCGGCCGTCGCCCTGCACGGTCTGGTAGAAGCTGGTCCACAGCCAGTCGGTGACGATGTCCTGGCGCGAGTTGTAGATGCCCGCCGCGAGCGTCACCGCGCCGCCCCCGAGATCGACCTTGCCGTTGACGCGCAGGTCGTTGGTGATGTTGTTGAGGCTCTTCAGGTCGACGTCGAACAGCACCACGCTGGCGAGCAGGCCGTTGCCGCCGAGCGTCGACGGGCTGGCGATACGCTGACCGGAGAGCGGCCCGCTCGCGTAGTAGAGCTGCGCGTTAGGTCCGGCGAGCGCGTTGGCCGCGGTCTGCGCGTCCCCCACCGCGGCGGGGAAGGGAGAGACGAAGTCGCCCGAGATGTCCGAGTAGCGGAACCTCTCGGTCACGTTCCAGCCGTCCGCGATCTCGAACTGGCCCTCGAAGCCGACCGACTTGACGTCGGGGTGCATGCCGTCGCCGATGTTGCGGCGCACGGGATCGTTGTCGCCGTCCAGCGTCAGCACCGAGCCGATGTAGCGGCTGTGCAGCGTGTCCTGGTTGATCGAGAAGCCGGGCACGTTGCTGTAGCTCGGGTCGCCACCGCTGCCGCTCACGCGCACCGGGTTGGGAAGATAGGCGATGCTGCGGTCGTCGAGATACTTGCCGTACAGGCGGATGTAGCCGCCGTCGAACTCGCGCGTGATGTTCGCCTTGATCTGGCCGCCGCGCATCGCGTCATAGCCGACGTCGCGCGGACCGTCGCCGAGGCGGTAGAAGCCGCTCAGCTCGTAGCGCGTGTTGGCGTCGATCCGGCCGCCATAGGCGAAGTCGGCGCGATACTCGCGATAGTCGATGCCGGACGACAGCTGGAATGAGCCACCCTCCTGCTCGCCCGTCTTCGAGATGAAGTTGATGATGCCGCCGGGCGAGTTGCTGGCGAAGGTGGAGGCGGAGCCGCCGCGCACCGACTCGATGCGCGCGAGCGACAGGTCGTTGCGGATGAAGATGTCGGCGTTGCCGAAAATGATGTCGCCGAACTCGAGGACGGGCAGGCCGTCTTCCTGGAGCTGGAGGAACTTGGAGCCGCCCGAGGCGACCGGCAGGCCGCGCACGGCGATATTGGCGTTGCCCTCGCCGCCCGACGCCTCGACGCGCACACCGGGCAGGTTGCGCAGGATCTCGGCGGTGTTGCGCGGCGGGATCTTGCTGGTGAGGTCGGCGTCGAGCGAGCTGACCGACACCGAGGTGTCGAGCCGGTTACGCCCCTGCGCGACGCCGGTGACGACGATGTCCTCGGCGGGCGCCGGTGTGTCGCTAGTCTGGTCCGCCGTCCCGGTAGCGGGGGCGGTTGTCTGCGCCTGGGCAGCAGTGGCGAGCAACAGCGCCGGTATCCCGGCGAGCAGGCGGTAACGCGCGATCATGATATCCTCCCCAGCGGGCCTGTCGGTCGTCTCTGCGACCCGATGGCGAGCTAATGCACGTTATCGCAATCGATTGCAACAAATTTTGCAATCGATTGCGGCAGC
Organism: Sphingomonas yunnanensis; assembly: GCF_019898765.1. Lineage (GTDB taxonomy): Bacteria > Pseudomonadota > Alphaproteobacteria > Sphingomonadales > Sphingomonadaceae > Sphingomonas > Sphingomonas yunnanensis. The sequence goes on from NZ_JAIOKB010000004.1 coordinate 65,404, forward strand.
AGGTTGGGGGCTTGTTCTCCAGGGTTCACGTTGTGGACGAGGCGTTCACCCCGCGGTATTGGCTCAGGTCGAGGCGCGCACCACCAGCTCGGGCGCGATCACCGCGTGCTCCGCCGGTTCCCCCGCGACGCGCGCGAGCAGCCGCTCCACCATCAGCGCCGCGCCGCGGGCGAGGTCCTGGCGAATGGTCGTCAGCGGCGGTGAGGTGTGCGCGGCGAGCGTGACGTCGTCGTAGCCGATGACCGCCACCTCGCGCGGCACGTCCAGTCCGGCCTCGCTCACGGCACGCAGCACGCTCATCGCGGCGACGTCCGAGGCGGCGAAGATCGCGTCCGGCAAGGTGCCGACCGCGAGTCGGGTCCGCATCGCGGCGTGGACGCGATCCGGGTCCATCGCGGTGGCGAGCACCTCGGCGCGCACCCCGGCCGCGCGCGCGGCCGCGGCGAAGCCGGCGAAGCGATCGCCGAATTCGGGTGGGGCGGGGTCGCCGACGAAGAGCAGCCGGCGGCGACCGCGCTCGAGCAGATGCTCCGCCGCCAGCCGCCCGCCAGCGACATTGTCCGAGCCGATCGCGAGATGACGCTGCCCGTCGCGGTGGACGCCCCAGGCGACGAGCGGCCCGTAGCGCGACGCGACCCGTTCGATCGTCTCATATTGGTCGGACTGGCCGACGAGTAGCAGCCCGTCGACCCGCCCGGCGTCGACCAGCCGATCGAGCCAGTCGCCGTTCTCCGGCAGCACGCGCGACAGCAGCACGTCATAGCCGCGATCGACCAGCAGGTCAGCGATGTAGCCGAGCAGCGAGAGGAAGAAGGGGTCGGTCAGATGCTGCGTGCGCGCGTGTCCCAGCGGCATCGCCAGGCCGATCGCGCCGGTGCTGCGCAGCCGCAGGTTGCGCGCGAGTTGGTTGGGCCGGACGTCGTGCTCGCGCGCCAGCGCCTGGATCCGCGCCTGCGTCGCCTTGCTCACCGACGGGTGACCCGACAGCGCGCGCGACACCGTGGCGGTCGACACGCCCGCGAGCGCCGCTATGTCCGCGAGCTTCGTCGGCTTCGACAACAAACGCAAACCCCCCTGAAATTGCTCGGACATTTAGCCGCGAGGGCGGCATGGCCGCAACCGCCTCGGGGTCGTAGTCGGCGGCGATCAGTCCTGCGCGGCGAGACGGTCGATCTCGCGGTCGACGAAGTCCATCAGCAGCGCCATGACCGCGGCCGGCGTCTCCTGCTTCTTCACCACGCGGCGCTGGAAGATTCCCGCCGAGACGACGAGGATCGACTCGGCGAGGCAGCGCAGCGGCTCGGCCGCGCTAGGTTGCGGCACGATCGCGCTCAGCGCCTGGATCAGCCGCTCGCGTAGCCGCTCGTCGACCGAGCGGAAGATCGCGGCGAGGCGCGGGTTACGGGTGGTCTCCGCGATGATCTCGGAGACGAGCCGCTCGTCCGGCATGTCGGCGCAGGTGATGAAGCGTTCGACCCAGGCGCGCACCGCGGCACGATCGACCACGCAGGCGCCGGGGCAGAGCTCGTCACCGCCGAGGAACTCGGCGAGGTCCTGCTCCGCCAGCTCGGCGACGATCGCCTCCTTGTTGGCGAAGTCGCGGTAGATCTGCCCGACCAGCACGCCCGAGCGTTCCGAGATACGCGCCATGCCGGTGGCGTGGAAACCGTTCTCGGCGAAAAGTTCCCGCGCGGCCTGAACGATCTTGGCGCGGCGCGCGTTGGCCTTGGCACTGCGATCGCGCGGCTCCTGCACCGCATCGCCCTCTGAAATCATGTTCATACTCGTCTTGACGATCCACCTTCTTCGCAGTAGCAGCATAAGTGAGTGAGCGATCACTCACACACATTCGACGAGAAGTCCATGGCAAAACAGGGGTTGGCGCTCGCGGCGCTGGTGATGGTTCCGCTCGCTGCGTGCAGCGGCGGCGGGAATGAGCAGGGTGCTGCCAAGGGCGGCGCGCAGCAGCAGGGACAGGCGGCCCCGCCGCAGGTCGGCGTGGTCACGGTGCAGCCCGAGTCGGTCACGCTGACCAATGTGCTGCCTGGGCGTACCAGCGCCTACGAGACCTCCGAGGTGCGCCCGCAGGTCAACGGCCTCGTCACCGCGCGGCTGTTCACTGAAGGCGATTCGGTCAAGAAGGGCCAGGCGCTCTACCGCGTCGATCCGCAGCCCTATCAGGCGCAGGTGGCGAACGCCCGCGCCGCACTGGCACGCGCGCGTGCCGCGATCGCGTCGAGTGCCGCCTTGCAGCGGCGCTACGGCGAGCTCGTCAAGATCAACGCCATCGCCCGTCAGGATTTCGAGAACGCGGTGACCTCCGCCGAGCAGGCGCGCGCCGATGTCGCCGCGCAGCAGGCGGCGCTGCGAACCGCCCAGATCGATCTCGCGCGCACCACGATCCGCGCGCCCATCTCGGGGCGGATCGGGCGCTCGATCGTCACCACCGGCGCGCTCGTCAGCTCGGGGCAGACCACCGCGCTGACCACGATCCAGCGGCTCGACCCGATCTACGTCGACGTCAGCCAGTCGAGCGGTGACCTGCTGCGGTTGCGCCAGCAGATCGCCGCGGGCGCGCTGTCGCGCGGCGGCGGCGCCGCGCGCGTTCAGCTGCGGCTCGAGGACGGCTCGGTCTATCCGATCCAGGGCAAGCTCCAGTTCGCGGACGTCAGCGTCGATCCCAACACCGGCACGCAGACGATACGCGCGCTTTTCCCCAACCCGCGTGGGCTGCTGCTCCCGGGCATGTACGTCCGCGCCGAGCTGGTCGAGGGTACGCAGGCCAACGCGCTGCTGGTGCCGCAGCGCGCGGTGACGCGCGACGAGAAGGGCAACCCGAGCGTGCTGGTCGTCGGTCCCGACGGCAAGCTCCAGCCGCGCGCGCTGACCGCGCCGCGCACGATCGGCGAGAACTGGCTGGTCACCGCCGGGCTCAAGCCGGGCGACAAGGTGGTGGTGGAGGGCGCGATGATGCTGCGCCCGGGCATGCCGGTGAAGGCCGTGCCGTACAATCCGAACGCGGCCCAGGCTGCCCCAGGGCAGGGCGCGCCGGGCCAGCAGGGTGGCGGGCAGGGCGCGTCGCAGCAGGGCCAGCCGGCCCAGGGAAAGTAACGCCGCATGTCGCGCTTCTTCATCGACCGGCCCATCTTCGCGTGGGTCATCGCCTTGGCGCTGATGCTGGCGGGGATCATCGCGATCCGCAGCCTGCCGATCGCGCAATTTCCCGAGATCGCGCCCCCCGCGGTCGCGATCACCGCCAATTACCCGGGTGCCGACGCCGAGACGCTCGAGCGCACCACCACCCAGATCGTCGAGCAGCAACTGCGCGGCATCGACAACCTGCGCTATTTCTCCTCTTCCTCCTCCTCGGCGGGCGTGGTCACGATCACGCTGACCTTCGAGCAGGGCACCGACCCCGACATCGCGCAGGTGCAGGTCCAGAACAAGTTGCAGGCGGCGACCCCGCTGCTGCCGCAGGAGGTCCAGCGCCAGGGCATCCAGGTGACCAAGTCGGCGGCGAGCTTCCTCGCGGTCGTCGGCCTCGTCTCCACCGACGGGTCGCACAGCAACAACGACCTCGCCGACATGGTCGTCTCCAAGTTCCAAGACCCTGTCAGCCGCATCAACGGCGTCGGCGAGCTCCAGGTGTTCGGCTCGCAATATGCGATGCGCATCTGGCTCGACCCGCTCAAGCTCAACAATTACGCGCTGACCGTGGCCGACGTGACGTCGGCGGTGCAGGCGCAGAACGCACAGGTCTCCGCCGGCCAGATCGGCGCGCAGCCCGCGCCCAAGGAGCAGATGCTCAACGCGACCGTCTCGGTGCAGTCGCGATTGCAGACCCCCGAGCAGTTCGGCACCATCCGGCTGAAGACCGGCACCGACGGCTCGGTGGTGCGGCTGCGCGACGTCGCCAGGGTCGAGATCGGCGCCGAGAATTACGGCTTCGACGTGCAGTATAACGGCAAGCCGGCGTCGGGCTTCGGCGTCCGGCTGGCGGCGGGGGCGAACGCGCTCGACACGGTCGACCTGCTCAAGGCGCGAGTGGCCGAGATCGGCAAGACGCTGCCTGCCGACGTCAAGGTGATCTATCCCTACGACATCACGCCGTTCGTGCGGCTGTCGGTGGAGCAGGTGATCCACACGCTGATCGAGGCGGTGGTGCTCGTCTTCCTCGTCATGTTCCTGTTCCTGCAGAACTGGCGCGCGACGCTGATCCCGACCATCGCGGTGCCGGTGGTGCTGCTCGGCACCTTCGCGGTGATGGCGCTGGCGGGCTTCACGATCAACACGCTGACGCTGTTCGGCATGGTGCTGGCGATCGGCCTTCTGGTCGACGACGCGATCGTCGTGGTCGAGAACGTCGAGCGCCTGATCGTCACCGAGCATCTCAGCCCCAAGGAAGCCGCGCGCAAGTCGATGGACGAGATCAGCAGCGCGCTGGTCGGCATCGGCATGGTGCTCTCGGCGGTGTTCCTGCCGATGGCCTTCTTCGGCGGCTCGACCGGCGTGATCTATCGCCAGTTCTCGATCACGATCGTCTCGGCGATGGTGCTCTCCGTGCTGGTCGCGCTGATCCTGACGCCGGCGCTCTGCGCGACGATCCTGAAGCCGCACGATCCGGACAAGCAGGAGGGCAACGGCCCGCTCGCGCGCTTCTTCCGCTGGTTCAACCGCAACTTCGACCGCGCCCAGCATCGCTACGAGGGTGGTGTGAAGAGCACCGCGCGCCACTGGAAGCGCTCGCTGCTGGTCTATCTGCTGATCGTCGCCGGCATGGCGCTCGTCTTCATTCGGCTGCCCTCGGGCTTCCTGCCCGACGAGGATCAGGGCTTCGTGCTCGCGCTGGTGCAGGGCCCGGCGGGCGCGAGCACCGCGCGCACCGAGAAGGGGCTGGCGCTGACCCGCGATCACTTCCTCAAGCAGGAAGGCAAGAACGTCCAGGGCGTCTTCACGATCAACGGCTTCAGCTTCGCCGGCCAGGGCCAGAACACCGGCCTCGTCTTCGTCAACCTCAAGCCGTGGGAGGATCGCTCGGGCGGCGACAATCGCGCCCAGGCGATCGTCGGGCGCGCGATGGGCTCGTTCTCGCAATATAAGGACGGCCTGATCTTCGCGCTGATCCCGCCCGCGGTGCAGGAGCTCGGCAACGCCACCGGCTTCGACGTGCAGCTGGTCGATACCGGCGGCGTCGGGCACGAGAAGCTGACGCAGATCCGCAACATGATGCTCGGCATGGCATCGCAGGACCCGCGGCTCGCCCAGGTGCGCCCGCTGAGCCTGGAGGACGCCCCGCAGCTCAAGGTGAAGATCGACGAGGACAAGGCGCGCGCGCTTGGGCTCGACCTCGCCGACGTCAACAGCACCATCGCGACCGCGTGGGGAGGCGGCTATATCAACGACTTCATCGACCGCGGTCGCGTGAAGCGCGTGTACGTCCAGAATGACGGGCCGTACCGCATGGCGCCCGAGGATGTCGGCGAGCTGTATGTCCGCGGCGCGAACGGGCAGATGGCGCCGTTCACCGCCTTCTCGACGCTGGAATGGGCTAACGCGCCCGTCTCGCTGACCCGCTACAACGGGCAGCCGGCGATGCAGCTGCAGGGCTCGCCCGGGCCGGGGCAGAGTACCGGCGCCGCCATGGAGGCGTTGCAGGAGATCCACGCCAAGCTGCCCCCGGGCACGACGCTGGAATGGACCGGCCTCTCCTATGAGGAGCGGCTGTCGGGCGGGCAGGCGCCGGCGCTGTACGGCCTGTCGCTGCTGATCGTCTTCCTCTGCCTCGCCGCGCTGTACGAGAGCTGGTCGGTGCCGATCTCGGTGCTGCTGGTGGTGCCGCTCGGCATCATCGGCGCGGTGCTCGCGGCGTGGCTGACCGGGCTGAACAAGGACATCTACCTCCAGGTCGGCCTGATCACCACGATCGGCGTGTCCGCCAAGAACGCGATCCTGATCGTCGAGTTCGCGGAGGAGCGCATGGCGGAGGGGATGAACTCCTTCGACGCGGCGGTGGAGGCGGCCAAGCTGCGCCTCCGCCCGATCCTGATGACCAGCCTTGCCTTCGTCTTCGGCGTGATGCCGCTGGCGGTGTCGACCGGCGCGGGCGCGGGCGGCCAGAACGCGATCGGTCGAGCGGTGGTGGGCGGCATGCTGTCCGCGACGGTGCTGGCGATCTTCTTCGTGCCGATGTTCTTCGTCGTCGTGCTGCGGCTGTTCGGGCATAGCGGTCACGCCGCGACGCCCGACCGGATCGACGGCGCCGACCCCCGGGCGGACGACGCCTCCCCCGACCATCATCCCGGGGCGCCGCGCCCCGAGGGAGCCTGACGTGACCCGTTCCGCGATCCTCGCCGCGCTGGCGCTGTCCACCGCGCTCGCCGGCTGCAATCTGGCGCCCAAGTACGAGCGCCCCGGCGGCGCCGTCCCCGCCGCGCTGCCGCAGGGCGGGGTCTATCCCGCCGCGGCGAGCGACGCCGCCGACGTCAGCCAGATCGGCTGGCGCGACTTCTTCCTCGATCCCCGCCTGCGCGGTGTGATCGAGACCGGGCTCGCGAACAACCGCGACCTGCGCGTCGCGGCGGCCAACGTGCTCCAGGCGCGGGCGCAGTATCGCGTCCAACGCGCCGACCTGGTGCCGAGCACCACGATCTCGGGATCGGGCACGTTCACCAACAACATCTTCGGCGCCGCTGGGGCGGCGGCAGGAGCGGGCACCGGCACCGGCACCGGCACCGGCACCGGCACTGGAACGGGTACTGGAACCGGCACCGGCACCGGCACGGGTGGCAGTACCGGCGTAGGTACTGGCGGTGCTGTCGGCAGCACCTCGTCGAACGTTGAGTTCTTCTCGGTCAACGCCGGCTTCTCCGCGTTCGAGCTCGACCTGTTCGGGCGCGTGCGCAATCTCAACCGCGCCGCGCTCGAGCAGTATTTCGCCTCCGAGGAGGCCCAGCGCTCCACCCGCATCAGCCTGATCGCCGAGATCGCGACGGCATGGCTGACGCTCGCCTCCGACCAGGAGCAACTGCGGCTGAGCCGCGAGACGCTCAAGACCTTCGAGGAGACCGTGCGGCTCACCAGCGCGCAGTTCCGCATCGGCGTCGCCTCCGAGCTGGAGGCGCGGCAGGCCGAGACCAACTACCAGGCCGCGCGCAACGACATCGCGGTGCTCACCACGCGCGTGGCGCAGGATCAGAACGCGCTCAACCTGCTGGTCGGTACCACCGTGCTCGCCGAGCAGCTGCCGACCGCGCTCGACGACACGCCGCTGACACGCGACGCATTGCCCGGGGACGTCTCGTCCGAGGTGCTGCTGCGCCGCCCCGACGTGCTCCAGGCCGAGCACCAGCTGATCGCGCAGAACGCCAATATCGGGGCGGCGCGCGCAGCCTTCTTCCCACGCATCTCGCTGACCGCGACGATCGGGACGATCTCGTCCGCGCTGTCCGGCCTCTTCGGCGGGGGCAGCTTCACCTACACCGGCTCGCCCTCGGTCGGGCTGCCGCTGTTCGATGGCGGGCGCAACGCGGGCAACCTCGACTATGCCAAGGCATCGCAGCAGGCCGCGGTCGCGACCTACGAGCGCGCGATCCAGACCTCCTTCCGCGAGGTGGCGGACGCGCTGGCGCAACGCGGCACCATCGGCGAGCAGGTATCGGCGCAAACCGCGCGGGCCGAGGCAGCCTCGATAGCGGCGCGCCTGTCCGACGCGCGCTATCGCGCGGGCGTGGACTCGTTCCTGACCTCGCTCGACGCGCAACGTACCGCTTATTCGGCGCAGCAGCAGCTGGTGAGCACGCGGCTGAGCCGGGCGAGCAACCTGGTGGAGCTGTATCGCTCCCTGGGCGGAGGGCTGCGCTGACGCGCGAACCTCTGCTTGCTAAGGTCTAGATACAGCGTACTCTCCTCTCAAACTAGGTGAGGAGAGAGCGATGCTGTCGAACGAGCGCGCCGGTGACGAGAGCATCGTCATCCTTCAGTCGCTGCTGTGCCTGATGCGCGAGAAGAACCTGCTGTCGCGCGCCGACATCGAGACGCTGTGTGAGCGCGTCGCCGTCCGCGCGGCGCAGGCCGAGCGCGACCCGATGCCGTGCTGCGCCGAGGCGACGACCGCCGCGGCGCATGAGATGGCGCGGATCGGCAGCTACATCGGCCAGCGCTACGGTGGCAAACACAAGCGGCTGTGAGGGGAGCGTCAAAGGTCGCGGCAGTGGTCAAGTAGCGGCTCCCCGCGAGCGGGGAGGATTGAAGAAGGACCCTTGTCACCACTTCGTTAACCAGCGACAGTCGCCGCCGTGGCCAGCGTCGACATCCAGGGGCTAGCGAAGCGCTTCGGCGCCAGCGACGTGCTCCGCCCCACCGATCTCCAGATCGCCGATGGCGAGTTCGTGGTGATCGTCGGCCCTTCGGGCTGCGGCAAGTCGACCCTGCTCCGCCTCATCGCCGGGCTGGAGGAGCCGAGCGCGGGCCGCGTGCTGATTGACGGCCGCGATGTCACCGACGCGGCGCCAGCGGACCGCGAGCTGGCGATGGTGTTCCAGTCCTACGCGCTGTATCCACACCTCACCGTCTACGAGAACATCGCCTTCCCGCTGAAGGTGGCCCGGCTGGCCAAGGCCGAGGTGCGCCGCCGCGTCGAGGAAGTGGCCGAGGCGCTCGATCTGCTGCCGCTGCTCGCCCGCCGGCCCAAGGCGCTGTCGGGCGGGCAGCGCCAGCGAGTCTCGATCGCGCGCGCGATCGTGCGCCGCCCCAAGGTGCTGCTGCTCGACGAGCCTTTGTCCAACCTCGACACCGCACTGCGCGTGCGGATGCGCCACGAGTTCGCGCGGCTGCATCAGCAGCTCGGCAGCACGATGATCTACGTCACGCACGACCAGCTCGAGGCGATGACACTCGCCAACCGCATCGTCGTGATGAGTGCGGGCCGGGTCGAGCAGGTGGCGCCGCCGCTCGAGCTCTACGCCGCCCCCGCGACGCTCGAGGTGGCTGCCGCGATCGGCTCGCCGGGAATGAACCTGCTGGTGGTGACGATCGCCGCGGCCGACGACGACGGCGCGACGGTGCGGCTGGCGGACGGCGCCGCGCTGCGCATCGCGGTCGCGGTGCCGCCCGCCGCGGTGGGTACCGCCGCCACGCTCGGCGTGCGCCCCGAGAACCTCCATCCCGCCGACGACGGCGCCTTCACGGGCGCGGTCGAGCTGTTCGAGCGGCTCGGCCCGCTCTCCTTCGCGCACCTCGGCACGGTCGGCGATCACCCCGCGGTGGTGGCGCAGCTCCCCGGCGACCGCGCGGTGACCCTGGGCGAGCGGCTGCGCTTCGCGGTCGCGCCCGGGGCGGCGCATCTGTTCGACGGCGACGGTCGCGCCTATCCGCGCCCGGCCTCAGCCCTTGACGCTGCCGCCGAGTAGGCCGCTGATGTAGTAGCGTTGGAGCGGCACGAAGAGGATCAGCACCGGCAGTGTCGTCACCACCGCCGCCGCCATCATCAGCTCGCCGTCGGCGGCATGTTCGCGCGAGATCGCGGCGACCGCCACCGGCAAGGTGTACAGGTGCTGGTCCGCCAGCACGATCAGCGGCCAGAGAAAGTCGTTCCAGCTGCCCAGGAACATGAACAGCGCCAGGGTCACCGTGATCGGCGCGAGCAGCGGCAGCACGATCTGCGCGAAGATGCGCCGCTCGCTGGCGCCGTCGAGTCGCGCCGCGTCGAGCATCTCGTCGGGGATCGACAGCGCCGCCTGGCGGACGAACAGGATCGCGAAGATGCCCGCGAGCGAGGGCAGGATCACCCCCGCGTAGCTGTTCACCAGCCCGAGCTCCTTGAAGATCAGGAACAAGGGCAGCATCGCAACCTGCCCCGGCACCACCAGCGCGCCGACGAGCAGCTGGAGCAGCCGCTCGCGCCCGCGGAAGCGCAATTTGGCGAAGGCGTATCCCGCCGGCACGGTCAGCAGCAGCCCGAGCAGCGTCGAGAGCCCGGCCACCGCGAGGCTGTTCCACAAGGCGGGGACGATGCGATAATCGAACCAGGCACCGTCGATCAGCCGCCGCGCGAGCAGCTCGTGGTAATTCTCCCACGACCAGCGCGAGGGCCACAGCCGCGGCGGGAAGCGGCTCGACTCGCCGCGCGGCATGAACGAGACGAGCACCATCCACAACAGCGGCGCGGCGGTGAGCAGCGTCGCCGCCGCCACGGCGGCGTTGGTGGCGATCGCGCGCCAGCGGCGGCGGGTCACAGCCACTCGTAGCGCCGCCCGATCCGCGCCTGCACGAGGGTGAGCGCGAGAATCATGAGGAAGAGGATGAACGCCACCGCCGAGGCCTGGCCGAGGTTCCACCATTTGAACCCCTCGTCGAACATGAAGTACAGCACCGTCGTCGTGCTCTGCGCCGGCCCGCCCAGCGTCATCACATAGGGTTCGGCGAAGATCTGGAGAAAGCCAGCGACGCTCATCACCGCGGCGAGCAGCAGCGTCGGCCCGATCGCGGGCAAGGTGACGTGGCGGAAACGAGTCCAGCGCGACGCGCCGTCGAGCCGCGCCGCCTCCATCAGGTCGTGCGGCACCGCTGACAGTGCCGCGGTGAAGACGATCATGTTGTAGCCGAAGATCTTCCAGGTGACGAACAGCAGGATGGCAGGGATCGAGGCGTGCGGGTCGCCCAGCCAGTCGACCGGTGGCACGCCGACCCAGCCGAGCGCGTGGTTGAGCAGCCCGAAGCGTGTGTTGAGCAGGAAGCGCCATACCACCGCGGTCGCCACCACGCTGGTGACATAGGGCGCGAACAGCAGCACGCGCCACAGCGGCTTCCAGCGGACGCTGGCGTCGTGGAGCAGCAGCGCCGCCGCGAGCGAGGTGCCGACCGCCATCGGCACGCCGAGCAGCGCGAACAGCGCGGTGTTGCCGAGCGCGCGCCAGAACAGCGGCGTCGTGAGCAGGTCGGTGAAGTTGCCGAGCCCGACGAAGCGCAGCGCGCCCCAGTCGGCGAGCGCGTAGATCGAGTAATCGGTGACGCTCAGCGCCAGCGCGAGCACAGTCGGCAGCGCGAAGACGAACAGGATGATCGCGAGCACCGGCAGCACGAAGCCCCAGGCGGTGCGCTCCTGCCGCGTCATGCCAGCCGCGCCGTTTCGACCAGCGCGCGGCGCTTGGCGAGCAGCCGGTCGACACGGTCGTCCATCGCCACCAGCGCGGCGTCGATCCCGAGCTGGCCGCGGACCACGCGCTCGGCGATCAGCTGCACCTCGATCCGGATCCGTTCCCACTCGACGATCATCGGCTCGCGCGTGGGATCGCGCATCTGCTCGGCGAAGGCGCGTAGCGCGGGCTGGCGCAGCTGCGGCGTCTCCCAGGCGGCGGCGTTCGCGGGCAGCGTGCCGATCAGCCGCTGATAGGTCAGCTCGCTCGCCGACGAGGTGAGATGGCGGACCAGCGCCCAGGCCGCGGCGGGCCTGCGCGAGCGCGCCGAGACGCACAGGCTCGCGGCGATCCCCGATACCCGCCCCGGGCCATGCGGTCCGGGCATACGCGCGGTGCTCCACAGCGCCGGCGGGATCTCGGCGGCGCGGCGATGCAGGTCGAGCGTCAGCGTCGGACCATAGGGATAGACCGCGAAATAGCCCTGCGCGAAGGCGGCGACCGGGTCCTGCACCTCGGTCGACAGCGCCGGCGGGGCGAGTCCCTCGCGAAACAGCGAGACGTAGAAGGCCAGCGCCTCGCGGAAGCGCGGGTCGCGGAAGTTGCCGCGGGTGTCGCGCTCGCGCAGCGGACCCGCGCCGGTCTGGCCGGCGAAGGTGAAGAGCGTGTCCCACCAGTTGAGCAGCATGAGGAAGGCGAAATTGTCGGGCGCGCGCCCCTTGAGCCGCTGCCCCATGCGGCGCCACGAATCCCAGTCCTCGGGCGGCGCGGCATAGCCGGCGCGATCGAGCAGGTCGCGGCGATAATATTGCACCTGCGGGGCGACCGACCAGGGCACCGCATAGGGCTGACCGTCAGCCCCGACGACGGCGGCGACGCCGGGGAAGAGGCCGCCGAGCAGCGTCGCGTCGGTCACCGGCGCGAGCGCGCCGATCATGGCGAACTCGCCGACCCAGCCATCGGGCAGCATCAGCACGTCTGGAAGCGAGTCGCCGGCTTGGGCGGTGAGCAGTTTCTCGTGCGCCGCGGTCCAGGGCAGGGATTGTACCTCGACGCGTAGACCGGTCGCACGCGTGAAGGCGGGCATGAGCATGGGGGAATAGTCGCCCTCGTAGCTCATCGCCCAGAGGTTGACCGTATCGGACGAGTGTCGGGCTACGCAGCCACCCGTCGCGGTCAGCGAGAGCGCCGCGACTATCGAGCGCCGGGACCAGGCCGCGGCACCCGCGAGCTTCCCCCCGTCTGTCACGCCGCGTCAACGTCTTGCCCGAAAGTAGGTTGCGCCAGATTGTTAACAATTAGAAACTTTTGGGACCGCGGAGAGTTGAGGCGGGAAAGAAGAAGCCGGCGTGCAGGGGCCGGCACGGCCTGAAGGGGGATTAAGGATGCCGTCTCACCTATCGCCGCGAGCCATGTTGCTCGCGGGCGCACTCGCCTGTGTCGCTGCCGCGCCGGCCTGGGGGCAGGCCGCGGCACCCGCCGACGCCGCGCCCGATACGTCGGGGACGGGATCGAGCGAGGACATCGTCGTCACCGGATCGCGCATCGCTCGCCCCGACTATGAGGCGCCCAACCCGATCGTCTCGTTCGACAGCCAGCGTATCCAGCAGTCGGGCAACACCAACGTCACCACCTTCCTCCAGCGCGTCCCCGCGCTGACGACCTCGCTCGACAATGCCGACAGCGCAGGGCCGAACCGGCCCGACAACCAGCTGTACGGTGCGGCGGGGCTCAACCTGCTCAGCCTGCGCGGGCTCGGCTCGGCGCGCACGCTGGTGCTGGTCAACGGGCGGCGTCACGTCTCGGGGCAGATCGACACCGCCGCGGTCGATATCAACTCGCTGCCGACCGACCTGATCGAGCGGGTCGACGTGCTCACCGGTGGCGCATCGGCGGTGTATGGTGCGGACGGCGTGTCGGGCGTGGTCAACTTCATCCTCAAGCGCGACTTCGACGGCGTCGCGGGCCGCACCCAGTTCGGCATCTCGGAGCAAGGCGACGCGGGCAACCGCTTCGCCTCCCTGATGGCGGGCAAGAATTTCGCGGACGGGCGCGGCAACGTCACCGCTTACTACGAGTATAACGCCGACGATCCGCTCCAGAACGACGACCGCTCCTTCCTGCGTCGCCAGAACCGGCTCTACACCGTCTCCAACCCCGCTTATGGAGGGCTTGGCTCGGGGACCTACCAGCAGGTGCTGGCGGGCGACCTGCGCTACCCCGGCGGATCGCCAGCGGGCGTGATCGACGTCGGCGGCACGCTCTACAACGGCGACGGCTCGCGCTACGACCCCGGCACCGATGCGGGCGGCGGCTTCGTCAGCGGCGGCAGCGCCACCTCGGTCGCGGGCTACGTCGGCGACCTGCTGCCCAAGACCGAGCGCCACGCGGTCAACCTGCTGACCCACTATGATGTCTCGGACGCTTTCCAGCTCAGCCTGGAGGGCAAGTTCGTTCAATCGACCGCCACCACCTTCGGCGGGTTCACCGGCAATTACACCGGCGACTTCACGCTGGATAACCCCTTCCTGCCGCTCAACCTGCGTGATGTCGCACTCGCCAACGCGCAGCGCGTGATCTCGTCCAACCGCAACAACACCGATTTCCCGCGTTTGGGCGAGAGCGACCGCCGCCGCACCTGGCGCGGCGTGATCGCGGCGACCGGCGCGGTGAGCGACCATGCGCGCTACGACGTCTCCTATACCTACGGCCAGACCGACGTGCGAATCACCAAGCTCAACGATCGTTGGGAGGACCGCTACTACGCCGCGCTCGACGTGGTGACCGATCCCTCGACCGGCCGCCCTACCTGTCGCTCCAACCTCAACCCCGCCGCGGTGCAGGTGCCGACGGTCAGCTTCACGCCGGGGCCGAACAGCGGCTGCCTCCCGATCAACACCTTCGGCGTCAACGTCACCGATCCCGCGGCGCTCGCCTGGGCGACCAACAACAATGTCAGCAGCGCGCGCGTCACCCAGTCGGTCGCGAGCGCGGCGCTGACCGGCGATCTCGGCGCGCTGTTCGCGCTGCCCGGCGGACCGATAAAATTCGCGCTGGGCGGCGAATATCGCCGCGAGACCAGCCGCTTCGATCCCAACAGCTTCCTCACCGGGGAGCAATGGTACCAATATGACGAGGGCAACAAGTTCGACCCGACCTTCGTGATCTCGCCCTCGCGCGGCGCCTTCGACGTGTGGGAGGTGTTCGGCGAGGTCGACGTGCCGCTGCTGCGCGACCAGCCCTTCTTCGAGACGCTATCCGTCGGCGCGGCGGGGCGCTATTCCGACTATTCCACGATCGGCAGCACCAAGGCCTATCAGTTCAACGGCGTCTGGGCGCCCGTGCGCGACATCAGCTTCCGCGGCAGCTACAGCCAGGCGGTGCGCGCGCCGAACATCGGCGAGCTGTTCGCGCCCGTCGGGCCGACCAATAACTTCTTCTCTGACCCCTGTTACGTCGAGAACCGCAACGCGGGCACCTCGACCCGCGCCGCCAATTGCGTGGCGTTGGTGAGCGGGCTTGGTGCCGACCCCGCGAGTTTCACCGCGGCGAACAACCCTGACGCGGCGTCGCTGATCAACGGTTCGCGCAGCGGCAACCCGGGTCTCAAGGAGGAGACCGCGCGTACCTGGACCGCGGGCACGGTGCTACGCCCGCGCTTCTTGCCAGGGCTGACGATCTCGGCCGACTGGTACGACATCCGCCTGAACGACGCGATCAGCATCGCCGACGCCAACACGATCGCCAATCTCTGCGTCGACCAGCCGACGCTCGACAACGTCTATTGCGCCGCAATACGGCGCCGCCAGGGCACGGGCTACATCAACGGCTATACGGTGCAGCCGCAGAACGTGGCGCGCTTCGCCACCGCGGGGCTCGATCTCAACGTCAGCTACGTGCTGCGCACCGCCTCGGCGGGGACGTTCGATATCCGCTTCGTCGGCGGCTATCTCAACAAGCTCGAGCAGATCGCGACGCCGGGCGCGCAGGTCGAGGACCAGGTCGATCAGTTCAACCGCCCCAAGTACAATTTCGTCTTCTCGCCGACCTGGTCGCTGGGCGCGGTTACGCTGAGCTATAACCTGCGCTGGTTCGACGCGACCCGTCGCTTCGCCAAGCTGACCACCGACAATAACCCCGACTATGCGCCCGCCTCGCTGCTGCGCTACAAGGAGCTGTGGCAGCACGACGTGCAGGTGCAGCTCGCGCCGGACGAGGGCGTCGGCTTCTACGTCGGCGTCAACAACCTGGCGAACCAGCGGCCGTCAGTCGACTCGGTCGATCAGCCGATCTCGTCGCTCGGCCGCTACTTCTACGCCGGTGCGAAGGTGCGGTTCGGGGCGTAGGTTTTCGTGTCCGGCGAAGGTCGGGCCCAGTTGGGAGAGGCCTCCGGCCACACGAACGACGTCCCACCTGTGCCCCGGCCTCCGCCGGGGCACAACGATCAAAGATGCCGCTTGCCCAGCTTCCGCGCGAGGGTGCGCCGGTGCATGCCGAGCCGCCGCGCGGCCTCGGAGACGTTGAAGCCGCAGTCCGCCAGCGTCTGGTGGATATGCTCCCACTCCAGCGTGCGCAGCGAGGTGGGATGCGCGACCAGCTCGACCGAGGCGTCGCCCTCGCCCGAGGCCTGGAAGGCGGCCTCGATATCGTCGGAGTTGGCCGGCTTGGACAGGTAGTTGGTCGCCCCCAGCTTCACCGCCTCGACCGCCGTGGCGATGCTGGCGAAGCCGGTGAGCACCACGATCCGCATGGCCGGATCGATCGCGTGGAGCCGCTCGACGCAGGTCAGGCCCGAGGCGCTGCCGAGCCGCAGGTCGACCACCGCGTGATCGGGCTTGAGCTCGGTCGCGGCGGAGTCCAGCTGCTCCGGATCGGTGATCGCGCGCACTTTGTAGCCGCGCCGCTCGAACGAGCGCGCCAGCGTGCGAGCGAACACCGCGTCGTCCTCGATGATCAGCAAGCGGCGCGCGCTCATGCGGTCTCCTCCGGGATCGAGATGGCGGCGAGCGGCAGCGTCAGCGTCACCTCGCTGCCGCCGCGCTCGCGCGCACGCGCGGATACGGTGCCGCCGAGCGTCCGCAGCACGTTGACCGCGAGGAAGAGGCCCAGCCCCGCGCCGCGCCGCGCCTTGGTGCTGAGATAGGGCTTGCCCAGCCCGTCGAGGATCGATTGCGGGAAGCCGGCGCCGTCGTCACGCACCGACAGCACTAGCCGGTCGCCGTCCCACCAGGCACACAAGGCGATCGTCCTGGCACCCGCCTCGACGGCATTGTCGAGCAGGTTGGTGATCGTCTGCGCCAGCGCCTTGTCCGCGACGATTCGAGGGTCGCTCGTCATCAGATGCTCGTAGGCGGCGGTCGGCCCCTTGCTCTCGTTCCACGAGCCGACGATCCCCGACAGGAAGGTGTGCAGCGTGGTGCGCACCGGCGCGTGGCCGCGCACCTCGCCCGAGGCGAGCAGCACCTGGCCGAGGATGTCCTTGCAGCGGGTCACCTCGGCGCGCATGTCGTCGAGGTCGGCGAGCAGGGCCGGCGAGCGCGCGATCGCGGGCTCGCGCCGCCAGTCGCCGAGCATCACCGCGATCGAGCTGAGCGGCGTGCCGAGTTCGTGCGCCGCGCCGCTGGCGAGCAGCCCCATGCGGACGATATGCTCCTCCTCGGCGGCGCGCTGGCGCAGCGCGGCGAGGCGCGCGTCATGCTCGGAGACGTTGCGGACGATGCGCGTGACGAACAGCGCCAGCAGCGTCGCGGTGAGCGTGTAGTTGAACCAGCTCGCCGCGACATAGGGGATCGAGAGCTCGGACGCCCAGAAGTGCGGCAGCGGGAAAGGCGGGGCGGCCCAGGCGAGCCAGGCGAACAGCGTGCTGGTGATCACCACCATCGCCCAGCTCGTCCAGCCGCGCAGCAGCAGTGCGGCGATCACGACCTGGAGCAGGAAGAGCGTGACGAAGGGATTGCTCACCCCGCCGCTGAGGTAGAGCTGGGTGGTGAGGCAGGCGACGTCGACCAGCAACGTCGCGAACAGCGCGGCATTGGTGATCGGTCGTCGCTCGACCACCTGGTTGACTGCGACGTTGAGCGCGACCAGCACCGCCAGCGCGCCCAGCATCGGCAGCAGCGGCAGGTGGACGCCGATCACGAAATGCACGAGCAGGATCGCGGCGAGCTGCCCCGCCACCGCGAGCCAGCGCAGCAGCGCGAGCAGGCGGACGTTGCGTCCGCCCGGTCCGCCGCGCGCGAGCGGCCCGAGCATGTTGGCGAGGTGCGGCATAGGGTTCAGTCTATCGCTTTTCGCGCGAGAGCAGAACGCCCTCGAGCCCACGTCCTTCGTGTTGCTGCGTCTGCAGGAATCCAGGGTCACGGAGGATGACGCTCGTGGCTCTGGACTCCTGCGTCCGCAGGAGTACGGGACCGGCGCTCACGGGTCCCGCGGCGCGCGGGCGATGCGATACGCGAGATAGCCCATCATCGCCGCGAGCGTGAACCAGGTCAGCGCGTAGATCAGGTGCGTGTTGCGGAAGCGGACCACCGTCAGGCCGCCGCGCGGCCAGCCCGCCGCGCCGCTCGCGTCGGCGTCGATGAAATAGGGGGCGACCTCGCCCAAACGCCGCGCGCGCGCGATCGCGGCGGTGTCGCGCGAGTACCAGCGGTCGGCGGCGGGATCGTTGTCGCGCAGGAAGGCGCCCTTGGGCTCGGTCACCCGCAGCAGGCCGGTGACGCTCGCGTTGCCGACGGGCGCCAGAACCGCGGCGCGGTCGCCGAGCGGCACGAAGCCGCGGTTGATCAGGATCGTGCCGCCCGGCGCGTCGAGCGGGGCGAGCACCCAATAGCCACCGCCATAGTCGGTCACTGCCTGGACGAACACCGGCGCGCCGGCGCGCCAGCGGCCGCTCGCGCGGACGCGAAGATAGGCGCTGTCGTCGTCGATCGCGCGCCACGCCGCGCGCGGCGGCGCTGTTACCGGCGCCGCGGCGAGGCGGCGCTCGACCCGGTCGATCAGCGCGAGCTTCCACGCGCGCCGCTCGACCTGCCACACGCCCAGCCCGGCGAGCAGCGCGGTGCCGAGCACCGCCAGCGCCAGGAAGACGTGCCGCCGAGTCACATGCCCGCGCTCGACATCTCCGCCTGCATCGATGGCATCATGTTGAGGTTCATGTGATACATGACCCAGAGCGAGCCCGAGATCACGATGAACACGATGATCGCGGTGAAGATCAGCGCCATCATCGTCCAGCCCGCCTCGGACTTGGTGTTCATGTGCAGGAAGTAGATCATGTGGACCACGATCTGCACCATCGCGAGTGCCATCACGATCCCCGCGGTGAGCCGAGGGTCGGCGATGACGCCGCTCATCACCAGCGCGAAAGCGGGCGCGGTGAGCAGCACCGAGAGCAGGAAACCGATCCAATAGCCCTTGCGCGAGCCATGTGCGGAGCCGCCGTGCGGGGCGTCGTGGCCATGGTCATGCCCGTGGCCGTGCGCGTGATCGGCGGCGTGGCCGTGATGCGTCTCGGCGCTCATCAGCGCAGCACTCCCAGCAGATAGACGAAGGTGAAGACGCCGATCCAGATGACGTCGAGGAAGTGCCAGAACAGCGACAGGCACTGCAGCCGGCGCAGGTTGGCGTCGACCAGCCCGCGGCGCGACACCTGCACCATCAGCGTCCCCAGCCAGACCAGGCCGAAGGTGACGTGCAAGCCGTGCGTCCCCACCAGGGTGAAGAAGGACGACAGGAATGCGGAGCGCTGCGGCCCCGCGCCCTCGTGGATCAGGTTGCTGAACTCGTAGAGCTCGATCGCGAGGAAGGCGGCGCCGAACAGCGCCGTCACCGCGAGCCAGCCGAGCACCGCGCCCTGCTTGCGCTCGTCCGCGCTGATCATCGCGAAGCCGTAGGTGATCGACGACAGCAGCAGCATCGTCGTGTTCACCGCCACCAGCGGCAGCTCGAACAGCTCGCGCGCGGTCGGCCCGCCCGCGTAGCTGCCGCCGTAGACGCCGTATGCGGCAAACAGCATCGCGAAGATGAGGCAGTCGCTCATCAGGTAGAGCCAGAAACCCAGCATCGTGCTGTGCCCGGGCGGGTGCTCGTGCTCGTCCAGGTCGTAGAAGACCGGGTTCTCCGCGCCGGGCGGAGTCTGCGTCAACGTGCTCATGTGTCTCAGATCCCCGCGCTCTGGAGCGCGCGGGTGCGCACGTCCTCGTTCTTCACGACATCCTCGGCGGGGATGTGGAAGTCGCGGTCATAGTTGAAGGTATGGCCGATCGCGACGGCGAGCAGCGCGACGAAGCCAAGCGCGGCGAGCCACCAGATGTACCAGATCATGGCGACGCCGACGACCGTCGACAGCCCGGCCAGGATGATCCCAGCGCCCGTGTTCTTGGGCATGTGGATCGCGCGGAAGCCCTCGGTCGGCCGCTCGGCCTTGCGCTGCTTCATGTCGTGCCACGCGTCGAGGTCGTGGATCACCGGCGAGAAGGCGAAATTGTACGCCGGCGGCGGCGACGAGGTGGCCCATTCCAGCGTGCGGCCGTTCCACGGGTCTCCGGTGGTGTCGCGCAGCTTCTCGCGGTCGCGGATGCTCACGTAGAACTGCATCAGCATGGCGCCGATGCCCGCGGCGATGATCAGCGCGCCCACCGCAGCGATCACGAACCAGATCTGCAAGCTGGGATCGTCGAAGGCGCGCAGCCGGCGGGTGACGCCCATCAGGCCCAGCACGTACAGCGGCGTGAAGGCGACCCAGAAGCCCACCACCCAGCACCAGAAGCTGACCGTGCCCCAGAACTTGTCCAGCTTGAACCCGAAGGCCTTGGGCCACCAGTAGTTCACGCCAGCGAACATGCCGAAGAGCACGCCGCCGATGATCACGTTGTGGAAGTGCGCCACCAGGAACAGCGAGTTGTGGAACTGGAAGTCGGCGGGGGGCACCGCCAGCATCACGCCGGTCATGCCGCCGACGACGAAGGTCAGCATGAAGGCCACCGCCCACATCATCGGCAGCTCGAACCGGATGCGCCCGCGATACATCGTGAACATCCAGTTGAAGATCTTCGCTCCCGTCGGGATCGAGATGATCATTGTCGTGATGCCGAAGAAGCTGTTGACGCTCGCGCCCGATCCCATCGTGAAGAAATGGTGCAGCCACACCAGGTACGACAGGATGCAGATGACGATCAGCGCGTAGACCATCGACGTATAGCCGAACAGCCGCTTGCCCGAGAAGGTGGAGACCACCTCCGAGAAGACGCCGAACGCGGGCAGGATCAGGATGTACACCTCCGGGTGGCCCCAGATCCAGATCATGTTGGTGTACATCATGGGGTTGCCCCCGCCGGTGTTGGTGAAGAAGTTGGTCCCGACGTAGCGGTCGAGGCTCAGCATCGCCAGCACCGCGGTCAGCACCGGGAAGGCCGCGACGATCAGCACGTTGGTGACCAGCGCCGACCAGGTGAAGATCGGCATCTGCATCAGGCCCATGCCGGGCGCGCGCATCTTGATGATGGTGGCCAGCAGGTTGACGCCGGAGAGCAGGGTGCCGACACCCGCGATCTGGAGCGCCCAGACGTAATAATCGACTCCGACATCGGGCGAGTAATCGATCCCCGACAACGGTGCCATCGCCAGCCAGCCGGTCCGCGCGAACTCGCCGACGAACAGGCTCATCATCACGATGACCGCGCCGCTGACCGTCATCCAGAAGCTGAAATTGTTGAGGAACGGGAAGCTGACGTCGCGCGCGCCGATCTGGAGCGGGACGACGAAGTTCATCAGCCCGGTGACGAACGGCATCGCCACGAAGAAGATCATGATCACGCCGTGCGCGGTGAACACCTGGTCATAATGGTGCGCCGGCAGGAAGCCCTCGTTACCACCGAAGGCGATCGCCTGCTGCGCGCGCATCATCAGCGCGTCGGCGAAGCCGCGCAGCAGCATGACCAGCGCCAGCACGATGTACATGATGCCGATCTTCTTGTGATCGACGCTGGTGAACCACTCCTTCCAGAGATAGCCCCACAGGCGGAAATAGGTCAGTGCACCCAGCAGTGCGACGCCGCCGAGCGCGACCATCGCGAAGGTGCCGACCAGGATCGGCTCGTGGATCGGGAAACTCTCGATCGAGAGCCGACCGAAGATCGTCTTGGTGAGATCGTCCGACATAGGTCCTCAAGCCTCCTTCGAGGCACGGGCGCGGAGCGGCGCCGGCAGGTGGAGTTCAGTCATGTTGCGGTTGCTGCCCGCGCCGGGATCGTTCTGCCCGGGCGCCTGACCGCGCGGTGCGCTGAGATGTGGCGACTCGCCCTTCTCGGACGGCTCGCGCGTCAGCGCCCCCTTGGCTTCGCCTTCGCGTGGCGCGCGGTCGTTCACTGCCGGCCCGGCATGCGACATGCCTTCCATGCAATTGGTCCCGGGCTTGACGCAGATCGCGACGACGCGGCGGAACAGCGTGGGGTCGACGCTGCCGAAGCCGAGCGGCGGCACCTTCTCGGTCGGCTGCTCCAGTTTGACATAGGTCGCGGTGTCGAGCCGCCAGCGATTACGCTTCACGCCCGCGGCCCATTGCTCGAACCGCGCCGGCGAGACCGAATGCGTCCAGAAGGTCATGTGCGAGAAGCCGGCGCCGGAATAATTGGCCGAGCGGCCGGCGAACTTGCCGGTCCGGTTGAGCACGCCGTGCAGCACCGTCTCCATGCCGGGCATGGTATAGACCATGCCCGCCATCGCCGGCACCCACAGTGCGTTCATCACGCTCGACGACGTCATCGTGAACTTCACCGGGCGATTGACCGGCACGACCAGCTCGTTGACGGTGGCGATCCCCTGCTCGGGGTAGATGAACAGCCATTTCCAGTCGAGCGATATGACCTGCACCTCGAGCGGGCGATCGGTCGCGGTGACGACCTTCCCGGGCGCGGTGCGCGCGAGCGGGCGATAAGGGTCGAGCGTGTGGGTGGCCACCCAGGTCAGCGCTCCGAGCGCGATGATGATCAGCAGCGGCGCCGACCAGATCACCAGCTCGAGGCCGGTCGAGTGGTCCCAGTCGGGCTCGTAGGTCGCCTCGGTGTTGGTCTCGCGGTAGCGCCAGGCGAACACCACCGTTAGCGCCATCACTGGCAGGATGATCAGCAGCATCAGCACGACCGACCAGATGATCAGGCTCGACTGCTGCACGGCGACGTCACCGGCGGGGTTCATCACCACGGTATCGCAGCCGCCGAGCAGGGCCAGCGCGCCGAGCGCGAGCAGGCGCGCCGAGACGGGGGCCACACGCGGCGCGGGTGAGGGAGAGGGCAGGGAGATCATGGGCGCGCAGCTAAGCTTTGCTGCGGCGCAGCGGAATAGGACATTTTGTCCCATCCCCGCGTTGTGGCACTTAGGCTAGGGAGCCGTGAGATACGTCCGATCGGGAACATGTAATGGCCACCGCACATTCCGCGCCGCTCGAGCGCGGCGCTCGCAACGTCAACACCCGGGGCGACCATCAGGTCCGTCCCGGCGAGATCGCGATCGGTGTGATCATCGGGCGAACGTCGGAATTCTTTGACTTTTTTGTCTACGCCATCGCCTCGGTGCTGGTCTTCCCGACGGTAGTGTTCCCGTATATGGAGCGGATCACGGGGACGCTCTGGTCGTTCGCGCTGTTCCCGCTGGCATTCATCGCGCGGCCGATCGGCACGCAGATCTTCATGTGGGTTGACCGCCGACACGGACGCGGCACCAAGCTGACCATCTCGCTGTTCCTGCTCGGCACCTCGACCGTGCTGGTCGCCTTCCTGCCGGGCTATGCCGAGATCGGCGGCTGGTCGGCGATCCTGCTGGCGCTGTTCCGCGTCGGCCAGGGGATCGCGCTGGGCGGCGCGTGGGACGGTCTGGCCTCACTGCTCGCGCTCAACGCGCCCGAGAAGCAGCGCGGCTGGTGGGCGATGGTGCCCCAGCTCGGCGCGCCGCTAGGCCTGGTGGTGGCGAGCGCCCTCTTCGCCTTCTTCGTCTCGACGCTGCCCGCGGTGGACTTCATCTCCTGGGGCTGGCGTTACCCGTTCTTCGTCGCCTTCGCGCTCAACGTGGTGGCGCTGTTCGCTCGGCTACGCATCGTCGTGACGCCGGAATATACCGAGCTGTTCAAGAGCCGCGAGCTCACTCCCTCGCCGGTCGGCGCGACGGTGAAGGCGCAGTGGCGCAACATCGTCATCGGCGCGTTCGCGCCGCTCGCCAGCTTCGCCTTGTTCCACATGGTGACGGTGTTCCCGCTCTCCTGGGTCAACCTCTTCACGCGCGAGGACATCGCCAGCTTCCTGCTGATCGAGACGATCGGCGGCGTGGTCGGGCTTGGCGCGATCGTGCTGTCGGGGCTGCTCGCCGACCGGATCGGTCGACGCAGCGTGCTCGGCTACACCGCGGCGGGGATCGCCGCGTACAGCGGGTTCGCGCCGCAGCTGCTCAACGGCGGGCGCGCCGGCGAGGTCTTGTTCATGGTGATGGGCTTCCTGCTGCTCGGCCTGTCGTTCGGCCAGTCGTCGGGTGCGGTGACGAGCAACTTCCCCAAGCGCGCGCGCTACACCGGCGCGGCGCTCACCTCGGACCTCGCCTGGCTGTTCGGCGCGGGCTTCGCGCCGCTCGCCGCGCTCGCGCTGACCCAGGCGTTCGGTCTCGTGGCGGCAGGAGCGTATCTGCTCTCGGGCGCGCTCGGCACGCTCGCGGCGCTGGGGCTCAACGTCGAGCTGGCGCGTCGGCTCGACTGAGCCGCGCCGCCGCCTCGGCGAGCGTCGCGGCGATCGCCCGCGGCACCGCCGGGCTGGTGCAGACATAGGTGGGAGAGGGGTGCGGCATCGTCAGCACCTCGACCTGAGGCCGCTCGCGCTCGACCAGCGCGGCGGCCTCCCGCGCGACTCGGCCGGCGAGCACGACGACCGCGAGCCGCGGGAGCAGGTGAAGGAGTGGCGGGACGAGCGTGAGCCCCTCGGCGATCTCGCCGCGGCGGAGCGGGCGGTTGCGTTCACCGGGGGCGTGGACGTTCCACGGCACCGCGTTCCACAACAAAGTGTCGCGTCGCGCGATCCCGGCTTCGGCGAGGAAGCGCTTGAGGTTGCGCGACGTGCCCGTGGCGTGATCGCGCGAGACGATCGCGGGGCCGTGCGCGCCAGGGGTCTCAAGTAGCAGCAGGAGGCGCGCCGCGGCGCCGCCGTCGTTCGGGTCGAAGCCGGGGACGTCGCGGCCCGTCGCCGCGAGCTGCGAGCGCCAGTGCTCGAGGGCCGTGTGCGCGTCGGCGTTAGGGGGCATCACTTTATTTTATCACGCGCCGAGATGAGCGTCTGCCGGTGTAGCGATCCGGCAGACGCAAGATCGAGTTCGAGCCATCTGACGTAGCGGCGTCCGCAACGTAGATCCTCCCCGCTCGCGGGGAGGAATGCTTGCCACTCGCCCTGACGCGCCGTCGCGCTCACGCCGCAGCGCGTTCGCCCGCGTCGTCGTTCGCCGCCGGGACGGTGAGCCCGCCGTCCGCTGCGAGCTGCGCGAAGGCGCCGCCGCGCGTGAGCAGCTCGTCGAAGCCGCCCTGCTCGACGATCCGGCCCTGGTCGAGCACCACGATCCGGTCGGCAGCGCGCACGGTCGAGAGGCGGTGCGCGATCACGAAGGTGGTGCGGCCCTGGCGCAGCCGCTCCAGGCTCTCCTGCAACCGCGCCTCGGTGGCGACGTCGAGCGCGCTGGTCGCCTCGTCGAGCAGCAGGATCGGCGCGTTCTTCAGCAGCGCGCGCGCGATCGCGATGCGCTGGCGCTCGCCGCCCGACAGGCCGGCGCCGCGGTCACCGACCGGGGTGGCGAAGCCCTGCGGCTTGCGCATGATGAAGTCGTACGCGCCGGCGATCCGCGCCGCGTCCTCGATCTGTTCCATCGTCGCGTCCGGGTTGCCCATCGCGATATTCTCCGCGATCGAGCGGTTGAACAGCCCGGCCTCCTGGAACACCACCCCGGTCGCGGCGCGCAGCGATGCGAGCGTCACGCCGCGGATGTCCTGCCCGTCAACCAGGATGCGGCCGCTCTCCGGATCATAGGTGCGCTGGAACAGGCTGAGCGCGGTCGACTTGCCCGAGCCGGTCGGGCCGACGATCGCGACCGTTTGGCCGGGCTCGACCTCGAAGCTGAGATCGCGCACCGCGCCCGAGCCGGTGGGATAGCGAAACGAGACATTCTCGAAGGTGACGCGGCCGTGTCGCACGGCGAGCGGCTGTGCATTGTCCGCCTCACCGATATGGCTCTGCTGGTCGAGCACGTCGAAGAACTGGACCAGCGCGGGGAGGCGCTGCGCCTTGTCGACGATGAAGCTGGTGATCGTCTCGAGCCGCGCGATCAGCAGCGTGGCGAACCCGACGAAGGAGACGACGTCACCGATCGTCGCCAACCCGCGCGACACCAGCGCCGCACCGAAGCCGAAGATCGAGACGATCGCGATCGACGAGGCGCCGCGCGTCAGCACCGCCGAGACCGCCCACCAGTTGAGCACCGGATATTGGGCGTGGAGCAGGTCGTGGAGCGAGCGACGCACGTTGCCGAGCTCGCCCGGCACGGCGAGGAAGCTCTGCAGCACCGTGACGTTGCCGAACAGGTCGCCGAGGTTGCCCGAGATGTCGGTGAACCGGTCTTCCACCTGCGCCTGGCCTGTCGAGGTATGGCGCATCACCACGACGTTGACCGCCGAGTAGACGACCATCAGCGCGACCAGCACCAGGGCCAGTCGCCAGTTGGTGGCGAGTGCGATCGGTAGCAGCACCAAGACGATCGCGAGGTTGGTGATCTGGTCGCGCAGCAGCGGCAGCCACAGGTTGAACAAAGCGTCGCAGCCCGAGATCATGATGCGCATGAGCCGGCCCGAGCGCGCCTGGGTGTGGAACGACGGTGGCAGCGCGAGCAGATGCTCGACGTAGGACGACATGGCGGTGAGGCGGCGGCGGTGCGCCATGCGATCGGCGAGCAGCGAGATGACGACGCTGGCGAGGAACACCGCGACGCTGATCCCGCACCACATCGCGACATAGCGCATCGGCCCCGCACCCGAGGTGAGCCCGTTGACCGCCTTGCCGAACAGCAGCGGCTCGCTGACCTGGAGCAGCGCCACGAGCAGGCCGGCGCCGATCAGCGAGCCGGCCTTGATCTTCTCGGGTCGCAGCAGCGCGAGGGCGCGGACGAAATACAGGTGCGAGCGCTTGGGCTCGACGTGCGGAAGGGGGGCGGACATGGGCAGGGCCATGATCGGTCTCGTCGCTGGAGCTGGAAAGGTGTTCCGCCGTCGCCGCTTGCTGATCGTTCGGAACGAGGTCCCTCTACGCCCGCGATGGTTAATGCTTGATGATGGAGCGCCAGAATGAGGCCTATCATCGATGAGGCGATCGGATCGCGTGGAACTCTGTCGCCGCAGCGGATCTCATTTACCTCGTCATCCCCGCAGAGGCGGGGATCCAGACGCGCGAACGTCCGTGAGCAGAGGGCGCCGTTTGTCATGGACGACTCGGACGCGGGGCGATCCCGACCAGCCTACAGCGACGCCCGGCTTGCCCTCAAAGGTGGGATAGCGCGTCTGGATTCCCGCCTTCGCGGGAATGACGGAAAAAGGGCGGGCACGGGTGCGTGACAGGAGCGCGCCGGCCCCTTCGCACGACCTCAATGCTCGCGGAACGAGGCCCAGAAGCCACCCACTAGCGGCTCCACCGCATAGTCGAGCGCGGTGCGCTTGCGCAGCGGGATCAGCACCTGCGCGGGCATGCCGGCGCGCAGCTGGAAGTCCTTACCGCGGAAGCTGGACAGCAGCCGCAGCTGCGACGGCGGCACCACCACCTCGCCAGTGAAATAGCTGCGTCCGGTCTTCTCGTCGGTGAAGCTGTCCGCCGACAGGCGCGTCAGCTCGCCGGTCAGCTCGGGCAGGTCGCGCTCGTGCAGGCTGGGGAACTTGACCAGCGTCTTCTGGCCGACGTTGAGGTCGTCGGCGTCGTCGGGCGAGATGCGCGCCTGGATGCGCAGCGGGGTGCGCTCGGGCACCACGTCCATCAGCTTCTGCCCCGGCGCGATCACGCCGCCGGGCGTGAACACCGTGAGCCCCACCACCGCGCCGGTCGCGGGCGAGCGGATCTCGGTGCGCGCGAGCTGGTCGCGCGCCGCGCCTAGCTTGGGCAGCACGTCGCCGAGCTTGGTCTCGACGTCGCGCAGGTCCGCCGCAGTGCGCTCGCTGAAGGTGCGCTCGGCCTCGAGTCGCTCGATCTGGCTCTCGCGCGCGGCCTCGCGCGTCTGCGCCACGCTGGCGGCATATTGGCCGCGCTGGCCCCGCAGCTCGGCGCGCATCCGCTCCAGCTCGCGCAGGCGGGTCTGCGAGACGAACCCCTTGGCGGCGACGGGGCGCAGCGCGTCGAGCTGCGAGTCGAGCAGCTTCAACTGCTCCTGCGCCGAGGTGACCTGCTCGCCGTAGCCGCGACCCTGCTCACGCGACTGAGCGCCGCGCTGGCCGAGCGCGTCGCGCTGCGCCGACAGGGTGGCGGTACGCGCGCGCAGCTCGGTCTGCTGGAGCCGCATCGCCAGCGCGATCTCGGGCTTGTCCTCCTCGGGCATGGCGGCGAACTCGACCGGCACCGCGATCTGACCCTGACCGAGTTGCTCGGCCTGGAGCCGCGCGCGCTGTGCCAGCAGCCGGATCGCCTGCGACGCGAGCGCGCGCTCGGTGGCGCGCACCTCGGGCGAGGCGAGTCGGATCAGCAGCTGGCCGCGCCGGACGCGCTCGCCCTCGCGGACGAGGATGGTCTGCACGACGCCGCCGTCGCGGTGCTGCACCGTCTGGCGCTGGCCCGAGACCTGGAGCACGCCCTCGGCATAGGCCGCGGCGTCGAGCCGCGCGAACGCGGCCCAGCCGAGGAACAGCACGAAGAACAGTACCGCGATCACGACGCCGGTGCGGATGTCGCGGCGCGGGTCGGCGGGCAGGTGGACGGTGTCGGTGATCGGCAGGCTGGCCATGTCAGGCGCTCGCGGCGGGAGTGGGGAGGTCGGCGGCGGGGGCGGGAGCGGCCCCGCCGGCGGGAACGGTGCGCAGCTTTGGCGGCGCGATGCGCTGGAGCACCTCGTCGCGCGGGCCGAAGAGCTCGACCCGGCCGCCGCGCATCAGCAGCAGTTTGTCCACCACGGGCAGGATGCCGAGCTTATGGCTGACCACCAGGATGGTGTGGCCGGCGCGCTTATAGTGATCGATCGCGGCGAGCAGCGCGGCGTCGCCCTCCGAGTCGAGGTGGGCGTTGGGCTCGTCGAGCACCAGCAGCGCCGGGTCGCCGTACATGGCGCGCGCCAGCGCGACTCGCTGCGCCTGGCCGGCGGAGAGGCCGCGCCCGCCGGGCTTGAGCAGATGGTCGAAGCCGTTCGGGAGCCGTTGCACCAGCTCGCGCGCGCGGGCGCGCTCGGTCGCGGCGATCGCGGCGGCGTCCAGCGCTGCGCTCTCCTCGCCCAGCTCGCCGCGGAAACGCGCGATGTTCTCCTTGATCGTGCCCGCGAACAGCGTCGGCTCCTGCGGCAGGTAGCCGACGTGCGCGGCGAGCCGCTCCGGATCCCAGTCGCCGAGATCGGCGCCGTCGATCCGCACGCGCCCGCGGTCAGGGCGGACCGCGCCAGCGATGATCCGCGCCAGCGTCGACTTGCCCGCGCCGCTCGGGCCGATCATCGCCACCACCTCGCCCGGCGCGATCTGGAGCGTGACGTCGGAGACGATCGTGCCGTCGCGCGTGTCGTTGAGCAGCGTCACGCCCTCCAGCGCGATCGCGCCCCGCGGGGCGGGCAGCAGGGTCGCGGGCGCGGCGTGCTGCGTCTCGATCAGCAGCTTGTCGAGTCGGCGATAGCTGCCGAACGCCTGCGCGATGCCCTTCCAGCCGCCGATCAGCTGCTCGATCGGCGCGAGCGCGCGCGCGATCAGGAAGGAGGAGGCGAAGATCGCCCCCGCCGAGATCTGATTATCGATCGCCAGCAGCGCGCCCAGTCCAAGCGCCAGACTCTGCAGGGCGAGACGGACGAATTTGGTCGCCGTAAGATAGTTGCCGCCGGTGAAGCCCGCCGCGGTCTGCTGCGCCAGCATCGCCTCGCGCAGCCGCAGCTGGCGCGCCACCATCGCACGGCGCATGCCGAGCGCGCGCACCGCCTCAGCGCCGCCGAGCATCGCCTCCTGGCTGGCATAGCTGTTGGCGGCAGAGATTTGCGCGCGCTCCAGTGCCGTCCTGGTGGCGCGCTCGTTGCGCCACGCCAGGATCGGCAGGATCGTACCGCCCGCCAGCGCCACCGCGCCGATCGCGGGATGCACCAGGAAGCATACGAAGATGTAGATCGGCGTCCAGGGCGCGTCGAACAGCGCGAGCACGCCCGCGCCGCTCAGCGTCTGGCGCAGCGTGTCGAATTCGCGCAGCGCCTGGCGGGCGATCGGCAGGTCGGGCCGGCCGAGCGTCGAGTCGAGCAGCGCCGGCGCCAGCGCGGCGTCGAGCTGCACGCCGGCGCGCACGAGCAGTCGCGTGCGGACGCGGTCGAGCAGCGACAGCGTCACCAGCGCGAACAGCAGCACCAGCGTCAGGAACAATAGCGTGAGCTGGCCCTGAGTCGGCACCACCCGGTCGTAGACCTGGAGCATGTACAGGGTCGGTGCGATGTAGAGTATGTTGACGAGAGCGCTGAATCCGAAGGCCGCCGCGATATGGCGGCGGCACAGCGCCACGGCACGGCGCATCGGACTGTCGGCGGCAGGATCGATCATTCGTCGCGCTCCACGGGATGAGCGCACCATCGCCGATTTTGGTTAACGACGCTATAACTCCGGCGCCCTCACCACGCGTAGCGCACTGTGCCCACCACCGTCCGTGATGCGCCATAGTAACAGCTGTTGTTGAAGAAGCAGCTGGCGATATGGCGCGTGTCAAACAGGTTGCTGGCGTTGACGCTGAGGCTCAGCCCGTCCCAGCGGCGATCGATCGCGCCGAGGTCATAGCCGAGCAGCGCGTCCGCCAGCACATAGCCCGGCGAGTCGAAGCGCTCGACGACCGTGGCATTGTTCCGGACATAGCTCGCGGTGCCGTCCGACTCCCCGACGTATCGTACGCCGCCGCCGATCGTCAGCCCGCCGAGCGCGCCGGCGACCGAGTCGCCCAGATCCCAGGAGAGGAAGCTCGACGCGCTCCACCGCGGCACCCCGAGCGGGCGCGTGCCGGTGACGCCGGCGAGCTGGCCGCCGCTGCCGACCGCGACGGTGCCGCTGGTGACGAGCGGGTCGGTGTAGCTCCCCGCCACGACGACGGTGACGCCGGGCGCCACCTCGCCGCGACCGTCGAGCTCGATGCCGCGCACCTTGACCTCGCCGACCTGGATCTGGAAGTTCGGGCGCGACGGGTCGGCGACGGGCACGTTCTGCCGGCGCAGGTCGAAGGCGGAGAGCGTGAACAGCGCCTCGGTGCCGCGCGGCTGGAACTTGAGCCCGGCCTCATATTGGCGCCCGGTGACCGGCACGAAGGCCGTTCCCTCGAAGGTGGCGCCGGTCTGCGGCTCGAAGCTCTCGGCATAGCTGGCGAACGGCGCCACGCCCCACCTGGTCTCGTACAACGCGCCGAGGCGCGCGGTGAAGGCTGTCTGCGACGAGCGCGTCACCGCGCCGCTGGTGCGGTTGCGCGTGAGCTGGTCGTACCAGTCCCATCGCCCGCTCGCGATCAGGTTGAGCCCGCCGAGCGTCATCTGGTCCTGCAGATAGGCGCCGGTCTGATCGATGCGGCGGAAGTTGCGCGTCTGCGTCAGCGCGAATCTGGGCAGGGTGCCGCCGTAGCGCGGCGCGAACAGGTCGAAGTCGCTGATGCTCGTGGTGGGATCGCTGGTCTCGCCGGTGAGGAAGCCCTGGTCGTTGCGCCCTTCGTTGTGCGCATAGTCGAGCCCGGCGAGCACGACATGACGCACCGGCCCGGTGGCGAGCTCGGCGGCGAGCCGATTGTCGAGCGTGATCGTGCGGAAGCGCTCGTCCGATCCGCCGCCGCCGCGCACGATCGTCGCGAAATCGGTGCCGCGCGCCGCGCCGGCACCGATGGTGCGGAACGCCGAGAGGTAGATCTGGCGATAGTGGAGGTCGACGTCATAATAGCGCGCGTTGGTCGTCCAGGTCAGCGCGTCCGACAGGCGGTGGCGGAACAGCAGCGTCGCCGACTTCTGCTTGCGGTCGAACGCCTCATAGCCCGGCTCGGAGACGTTGAGGTCGACCGGCAGCGTGCCGAGGGGATTGGGCAGCGCCGAGCCATAGGCCGGCACGCCGCTGTAGGACGCGGCATCGGGGTCGCGCTGGTAGCTCAGGATCAGCGTCACGCTGGTCCGATCGTCGGGCGTGAAGGTCAGCATCGGGCGCGCGTAATAGCGGCGGTTGCGGGTGTAGCGCAGGAAGCCGTCGCTGCGCTCGCCGCCGGCGATCACGCGGAACTGCCAGCGACCGTCGCGGTCGAGCGGCTGGTTGAGGTCGATCGCCGTGCGCAGCAGGTCGAAATTGCCGCCGGCCAGCTCGATCCGCCCGCCCGCCTCGGCATAGGGGAGCTTGCTCGTCAGGTTGATGAGCCCGCCTGGCGTGCCGCTGCCGTAGAGGACCGAGGCCGGGCCCTTGATGACGTCGACCGACTCGGCCAGGTGGAAGTCGGTCTGCGGGCTCGAATACACGCCGCCCTGCTGGCGCATGCCGTCCATGAAGACAGCGGGCGTGAAGCCGCGCAGGAAGAGCTGGTCATAGCGCGTCGCCACGTTGCCGCGCTGGTTGGGTGCGACGCCCGCGACATAGCCGAGCGCCTGGTTGATCGACAGCGCGTTGCGGCGCGTGAGCTCGTCGTCGTCGATCACGGTGACGGTCTGCGGCAGCGCGATCAGCGGCGTGTCTGTCTTGGCGCCGGTGCGCCCGTCGCGCCGCGCGCGCTCGCCGGTGACGAGGATGTCGTCGCGCTCGCTTGAGTCGTCCGCGGAAGCGTCGGCGCGCGCGAGCGGCTCGACGACCGCGAGATCGGCGAAGGGCCGCGCCAGCGCGGGTGCGGCGGTCAGCGCGATACCGCCGGCGAGCGTCGACGCGAGTAGCCGAACGGTGCGCTTGTTGTTCATGATGACCCCTAATTTCGCTATTGCTAGTGACTCGCAAAGACCGCTATAAGCCATCGGGCGACAGGGCAAGGGGAAAGGTCGAATGCTGATGCAGCGAGGGGAGATGCCGCGACGCCGGGTGCTGATCCGCCCCGCCGCGCTCGCCATGCTCGCGCGCTGCATCACCGCGCTGCTGGGCGGCTATGCCGCCACCGCGGCACTGGTGAGTCTCGTGTCGCGGCTGCTGCCGCTGTCGCGGGCGGAGGCGACGGCCTGGGGCATGATCACCAGCTTCCTGGTCTATTCGGTGATCGGCCTGTGGTGCTTCCACGAGCCCAAGCTGGTGCGCGTCGCGGCGCTGGTGTGGGGCGTCGCGCTAGTCGGTGGCGGGACGATCTGGCTGATCGGCGCGCGCGCGTGACTCGCTCGCTGCGGCAGTCGATGGCGTGGATACACGGCTGGCTCGGCCTGCTCGCGGGCTGGATCCTGTTCGCCATGTTCCTCACTGGCACCGCGAGCTATTTTCGCCCCGAGATCACGCAGTGGATGCAGCCCGAGCAGCCCGCCAACCGCCTGAGCGGGTCGGCGGCGGCACAATCGGCGGTGCGCTACCTCTCGCGTGTCGGGGTCGGCGACGAGCAATGGTACATCTATCTGCCCGACGACCGCACCGCGACCACGCGCGTCTTCGCGATTCCCGGCGCCGAGGCAAAGCCCGCCAAGCGTCGGCGCCCACCAGAGCTGGAGCTCGACCCGCGCAGCGGCGAGCCGATCCACGCGCGCGAGACCCGCGGCGGCGAGCATTTCTACCGCTTCCACTTCCAGCTTCAGCTGCCGCATCCCTGGGGGCGCTGGCTCGCTGGGCTGTGCGCGATGTTCATGCTCGGCGCGATCGTCTCGGGCGTGGTGACGCACAAGCGCATCTTCGCCGACTTCTTCACGCTGCGCTGGAACAAGGGGCAGCGCAGCTGGCTCGACGCCCATAATGTCTCGGCGGTGCTCGCGCTGCCCTACCACGCGATGATCACCTACACCGGGTTGATGACGCTGGTGCTGATGTACATGCCCTGGCCGATCACCGCCAATTACCAGCAGCCCGAGGACTTTAGCAAAGAAGCTTATGGCTATGTCTTCGACGACAAGGCGAGCGGCCGCGCCGCGCCGTTGGTCGCCGTGGCACCGCTGATCACTGACGCCGAGCGCCGGCTCGGCCAGCGCGCGCAGCGGGTCGTGGTCCGCTTCCCCGGCGACGCCGCGGCGACCGTGGCGGTCGCGTCGGGCGGGGCGAGCGGTCTCAACGCGCGCGGCGGCACCGTGACCTATGCGGGCGCGACCGGTCGCGTGACCGCGGCGGACGTCGGCGCCGGGCCGGCGCTGTCCACCGCCGGGGTCATGCTGGGGCTGCACACCGCGCAGTTCGCCGCGCCGGCGCTGCGCTGGCTGTTGTTCGCGCTCGGGCTCACGGGAGCGGCGATGGTCGGCACCGGCCTGCTGCTCTGGACCGCGGCGCGACGCCGGCCGAACGCCGCGCCGTTCCTGGGGCTACAGCTGGTCGAGCGGCTCAACATCGCCGCGATCGCCGCGCTGCCGATCGGCATGGCGAGCTATCTGCTGGCCAACCGGTTGATCCCCGCCACGGCGGCGGGCCGCGCCGACACCGAGGTTGCAACGATGTTCTACGCCTGGGGCGGTGCCGCGCTGCTTCAGCTGGCGCGCCCGGCCAGACGCGCCTGGTGCGAGCTGTTCGCGCTGGGGGCGCTGCTGTTCGGCGCGATCCCGTTCGTCAACGCGGCGACGACCGACCGCGGCTTCGTCGCCTCGATGCGCGCCGGCGACGGTCTGTTCGTCGGCTTCGACGTGGCGATGCTGGCGATCGCGGCGCTGCTCGCCGCGGCGGCGTGGAGCGCCGGGCGCGAGCGGAAGGTGAAGACACGCAGGAAGGTGGGGGAATTGGCGCATGTGTGAGGGTTTCATGCTGTGCGCGCTGGCGTTCGTGCTGCTGGCCGCCGCGTCACACCGCTTCCACCGCGAAGCGGGTGCGACGTTGCACGCGCAGCGGCGCTGGCTGCGCGGCCTGGGCACGGCGCTGATCGTGGTGGCGCTGCTGCGCGCGGGCACCGCGATCGACGGCGAGCGCTGGGTCCGGCTGCTGGTGTGCGCCTCGCTCGCCGCGGTGACGGTGGTGCTGACGCTGTCGGTGCGCGCGCCGGCGGTGCTGTATCCGCTGCGCCGGCTGCTGACGCGCCGCGCGGAGACGGCGGCGCGCACGCGCGAGGTGGAGGTGCTTGCGGGGGTGCGGGGATGAGCGGGCGCTGACAATTGCCCCTGGCACTGGCGTCATCCTGAACTTGTTTCAGGATGGACTGGCCCGCAGGCACTGCCGCCGCGGCGTACGCGGCACGGTGGATCCTGAAACAAGTTCAGGATGACGCAGGGGAATGAAGCGGAAGCGCATCCGCCATTCCTCACTCCGCCGCGAGCAGCGCCGCCGCCTGCAGGTCGACCGACACTAGCCGGCTCACGCCGCGCTCCACCATCGTCACCCCGAACAGGCGGTGCATGCGGCTCATCGTCACCGCATTGTGCGTCACGATCAGATAGCGCGTGTCCGTCTCGCGGCTCATCTGCTCGAGCAGGTCGCAGAAGCGCTCGATATTGGCGTCATCGAGCGGGGCGTCGACCTCGTCGAGCACGCAGATCGGTGCCGGGTTGGTGAGGAACAGGCCGAAGATCAGTGCCACGGCGGTCAGCGCCTGCTCGCCGCCCGATAGCAGGGTGAGCGACTGGAGCCGCTTGCCCGGCGGCTGCGCCATGATCTCGAGCCCGGCCTCGAGCGGATCGTCCGAGTCGACCAGCGCCAGATGCGCCTGGCCGCCGTCGAACAAGGTGGTGAACAGCCGTCGGAAATGGCCGTTGACCGCCTCGAAGGCGGCGAGCAGCCGCTGTCGGCCCTCGCGATTGAGCGTGCCGATCGAGCCGCGCAGCCGGTTGACCGCCTGACCAAGCTCCTCGCGCTCGGCCGCGGTGGCGGCGCCGCTCGCCTCCAGCTCCTCCAGCTCGCGCTCCGCGACGAGATTGACCGGGCCGAGCCGCTCACGGTCGAGCGTCAGCCGCTCGTGCGCGCTCGATTCGTCCTGCGGCGAGCCGACATCGGCCGAGGCGAAGCCGATCTTCTCCGGCAGCACCGGCGCGGGGCATTCGAAGCGCTCGCCCGACACGCGCCCCATCTCGACGCGGCGCAGCTCGTGGTTCTCGGCGCGGGCGGTGGCGCCGGCGCGGGCCTCTCGCGCGGTGGCGTGCGCCTCGGCGGCGCGGGCGTGCGCGGTGTCGGCCTCGCGCAGCGCGGTCTCGGCGGCGCGCTCCTCGGCCTGGGTCGACTCGGCGGCGGCGCGCGCCGCGGTCACCTCCCGATCCAGGTCGGCGATCTCGGCGGCGAGCGCGTCGGGGCGCGCGGCGAGCCCGGTAAGCTCGCGTTCCAGGTCGCCGGCTCGCTGGTCCATGTCGGCGATGCGCTTGGCCGCCTCGCCGGCGCGTGTTCGCCAGCCCTGCGCCTCGCTCTTGCCCGCGGCGCGGCGCTCGCGCGCGTCGGTCAGCTCGCGCTCGCGCGTCGCGCGGTCGGCGCGCGCCAGCGCCACCTTGGCGCGCGCCGCCTCGGCCTCGCCGCGTAGCCGAGCGGTCTCGCCCGCCGCTGTCGCCCCGTCGGGCAGCGCGGCGAGCGTATCGGCGGCGCGCTCCTGCTCGGCGAAGGCCTCGGCCGCCTCGGCGGTGACCCGCTCGGCGCGCTGTGCGAGATCGGTCCGCTGCCCGGCGAGCCGTTCGAGCTGCGCCGCGGCGCGGTCCTCGTCGCGCTGTGCCGCGCGGACGTCGGTCTCGCCCTGGGAGAGCAGCCCGCGCGAGGACTGCGCCGCGGCGCGCGCGCGGGCGATACGCTCGTCGATCTGCGTGCGGCGCTGCGTCGCGCGCCCCACCGCCGCCTCGGCCGCTGGCCGCTCTGCCTCGAGGGCGGTGAGGCGGTTGCGGCGCTCCAGCCGCTCCGCCGCGGCGACGCCGCCGCTGGTGCTGACATAACCGTCCCAGCGCCGCACGCGCCCCTCGCGGGTCACGAGCCGCTGGCCGGGGCGGAGCGGTTGCGCCGAGTCGGTCTCCACCAGGAACACCTGCGACAGCCGCCGCTCCAGCTCGGGCGGCGCGGTGACCCGCGCGGCGAGCGGCAGCGTGCCGATCGGGGCGGGGGGATCGTCCTCACCGAGCGGCGAGCCGTGCCAGTCGGCCAGCGCGGTCTCGAGCTCGTCGCCGAGCGCGGCGGCGAGCGCGCGCTCGAAGCCGGGCTCAGCGCTGACCGAGTCGAGCAGTTTCTCACCCTTCTGTTCGATCGCGCGCGCGAGCGCCGCCGCCTCGCCGTCGAGCGCGGCCAGCGCCGCCAACGCGGTGGCGCGCGCGGCCTCGGCCGGATCGCGCTCCTCGCGCGCCTCGGCCTCGCTCGTCTCGGCCCAGTCGAGCGCGGCGCGCGCCTTGGCGACGCGCCCCTGCGCGTCGGTCTGCGCCGCGCGCGCGGCGTCACGCGCCGCCTCCAGCGTGGCGGGATCGTCGAGCGCCTCGATCGCCTCGGCCAGCCGCATCGCCTCGCGCCGCGCGCGCTCGTGGCGCGCCGCGGCGGCGACGTGCGCGGCGGCGGCGACGCGGCGCTCGGCCGCCTCCGCCGCCTCGGCCGACAGGGCCTGGGCGAGCGCCACCTCGACGTCGCGCGCGTGGCGTTCCGCCTCCGCGAGCGCGGCGTCGAGCGCCGGCAAAGCACCGCTGCCCTCGGCGACGCGGCGGTCGAGCGTCTCGGCCTCGGCGGCGATCCGATCGAGCGCGGCGGCCGCGTCGTGCGCGAGCGAGTCCTCGCGCGCGCGGTCCTCGCCGATGCGGCGGCGCGACGCCTCCATTTCGGCCAGCCGGCGCTGCACGCCGAGGCGCTGCTCGCGCGCGCGCGTCAGCTGGTGTGCGAGCTCGCCGGCGCGGTCGCGCGCCGCCAGTGCGGCGGCGCGCGCGGCGGAGACCTGTTCCGCGGCGGCGCGCTGCGCGGCCAGCGTCGCCTGCTCCGCCGCGGTGGCGACGGCGACCTGCGCCGCGGCGGCGTCGGCCTCCTGCTTGGCGGCGGTCGCGGCGGCGGCGGCGTCGCGCCAGCGCGCGAAGATCATTCGCGCCTCGGCCAGCCGGATCTGCTCTGACAGTAGCCGGTAGCGCTCGGCGGCGCGCGCCTGGCGGCGCAGCGCGGCGATGCGCGTGCCCTGGTCCGCCATCAGCTCGTCGAGCCGCGCTAGGTTGGTCTCGGTCGCGCGCAGCCGCGCCTCCGCGTCCTTGCGGCGGACGTGGAGCCCGGCGATGCCCGCGGCCTCCTCCAGCATCGCGCGGCGCTCGCCCGGCTTGGCCGCGATCACCGCGCCGATGCGGTTCTGGCTGACCAGGGCGGGGGAGTGCGCGCCGGTCGCGGCGTCGGCGAAGAGGAGTTGGACGTCCTTGGCGCGGACGTCGCGTCCGTCGAGCCGATACGCCGAGCCGGCGCCGCGCTCGATCCGGCGGACGATCTCGCGCTCCTGCGCGCCGTCGGGCGCGTCGATCTCGGCGAGCAGCGCCACCTCGGCGAAGTCGCGCGGCGGCCGCGTCGCGGTGCCGGCGAAGATCACGTCCTCCATGCCGGCGCCGCGCATCGACCGGGCGCTGTTCTCGCCCATCGTCCAGCGCAGCGCCTCGAGCAGGTTGGACTTGCCGCAGCCGTTGGGGCCGACCACCCCGGTCAGACCCGCTTCGATGCGCAGGTCGGCGGGGTCGACGAAGCTCTTGAAGCCGGTCAGCCGCAGCCGCTTGATGCGCATCGAGGGTCAGCCCCGCGTCATGCTCGGAGTCAGGCGCCCGCGGACTTGAGCGCGGTCTCGATCGCCTGCCAGGTGACGCTGTTGTCGAGTTTGCGGCCGTTGAGGAAGAAGGTGGGCGTTCCGGTGACGTCCTGCTTCTCGGTGGCGTCCTGCGTCATCTTGGTCAGCGCCTCGATCGCCTTGGGATCGTTGAGGCAGGCGCGCGCCTGCGCCTCGGTGATGCCGCGCTGCTTGACGAACTCGACATAGCCCATCTTGTCCGCCCAGCCGTTCGCGACCTGCGCTGGCGTGGCGCTCTGCGTCGACTGGAGGAATGACTGGTCCTGCGCCGCCTTCATCTGCGCGTCGAGGAACTTCGGCTGGTCGACGTACATCTGCTCGAGGATCGGGAAGAACGGCGCGGCGCCGGCGCAGCGGCCGAGCAGCGAGGCCGCGAAGTCGGGCGGGCCGTGCACCAG
This sequence comes from Sphingomonas yunnanensis, assembly GCF_019898765.1. Taxonomy (GTDB): domain Bacteria; phylum Pseudomonadota; class Alphaproteobacteria; order Sphingomonadales; family Sphingomonadaceae; genus Sphingomonas; species Sphingomonas yunnanensis. Next base: position 103,945 of record NZ_JAIOKB010000004.1, read on the forward strand.
GAAGTCGCGGAACTCATACGAGACCTTGCCGGTCTTGACGTAATTCTCCTCGAGCGGGCGCATGCCAGTCTGGCCGAACGCGCCGCAGGTGGGACAGGTGCGCGAGCCATACTCGACCAGCTTGAGCGGCGCGTCGGGATTGCCCATGACATAGCCGCCCTCGGGAGTCTGGCGAACCTGCTGGGTCCAGTCCGAGCCCGCGGGCGCGGCGACCGCCTTGACCGAGCCGGCCGGCGCGCTGGGGGCGCTGCCGTTGCCGTCACCGCCGCTGCCGCAGCCGGCGAGCAGCGCCGCGGCGGTGAAGAGCAGGGGAGATGCGAGACGCTTCATTCGGTCACTCCGTTGATAAGACCGTATAGTTGTCATGTAATCCTCCCCTTGCAGGGGAGCTTTCCTCACCGCGCGCCGGCCGTGCGCAACTGCGGCTCGAGCTGCGCCCAGCCGACATTCTCGATCAGCCTGCCGTTGATCTCGAAGGCGGGCGTGCCCTTGACCTTGCTGGTCGCCTCGGAGCCAGCGATGGCGCGCTTCACCTGCGCGTCGGTGGTGAAGCAGGCGTCGATCGCCGCGGCGGGCGCGCCGGCCTGTTTGGCGATCGCATCCAGCCCGGCGCCCTGCGCGACGGCCTTGAGCTGGTCCAGCTGCGGCCAGGACGCGATGCGCGCGCGATTGCCCTCGCTCCACGAAGCGCCGCGCTCGTACCATTCCTCCTGCTTGACGTAGAACGCCTCGTGCAGCGCGGGGAAGGCGGCGGGACCCGCGCAGCGCGCCAGCGTCGCCGCGGCGAGGTCGATCCCGTCGTGGATCTGGTTGCGCACCTCGACGCTGGTCGAGCCCGAACGCACCATCGCGCCAAGTGTCGCGCGCGACTCGGCGGCGAAATGACCGCAGTGCGGGCAGGTGTAGCTGACGTACTCGACCAGCTTCACCCGAGCCTTGGGGTTGCCGATCAGGTAGCTGCCCGTCGCTACCGGGGTTGCCACCGCGGTCCAGGGACGCGGCGCGGCGGCGCCGGCGGCGGTGCCGAGTGCGAGCGCGGCGAGCGGCAGCAGGAGCGAGCGGAAACGGGTCATCGTACCTTCGGCAGCGCGGGAGGATTGGCAGCGACGCCCGAGGCGAGCGCCTCGAGCACCGCCTTGAGCTCGGGATCGGCGATCGACTTGAGGCTGCTCCCCAGCTCGGGCGCGGGGGCGAGCGACGGCGGCGCGCGGCGCTCCGGGCGCTTCGTCACCTCGCCGTGGCGGATCGCGACCTTGCACACCGCGGCATAGCCGAAGAAGCGGTTGACCCGCTCGATGATCTCCACCGTCAGGTGGCTCATCATCGGCGCGTGCGCGCCGCGGACGGTGAGCGTGAGCGTGCCGTCCTGCTTCTTGCCGACCGGGAAGCGGATCGACTCGGGCGTGCTCGCGGCGGCGAGCTTCTCGCCGACGATGTCGGGCCAGCGCGACACGATCGCGGACTGAACGAAGCCGAAGCGCCGGAACGCCGCACCGCCGACCGCGGGCAGCAGCTCGGCGACCTGGCGCGACCGGTTCTGCCGCTCGGGAGGTTGATCGGAGACGCGAGGGCGCTTGCTCATTCCCGCCCCCATGCCATAGCCGGGGCATGGACGCCAAGCGCGCGATCACTGCCGCCAAGCCCTTGCTACACTGGTATGACCGCCACCGCCGCGCGCTGCCGTGGCGCGTGCTGCCGGGCGAGACGCCCGATCCCTATCGAGTCTGGCTGAGCGAGGTGATGCTGCAGCAGACGACCGTGGCGACGGTGCGCCCGCGCTTCGCTGCCTGGGTGGCGCGCTGGCCGAGCTTCGCCGACCTCGCCGCGGCGGACGAGGCCGATGTGATGGCGGCCTGGGCGGGACTCGGCTATTACGCCCGCGCGCGCAACCTGCTCGCCGCGGCGCGCGCGATCGCGGCCGAGCATGGCGGCGCGCTGCCCGACACCGAGGAAGCGCTCCGCGCGTTGCCGGGCTTCGGCGATTATACCGCCGCCGCCGTCGCAGCGATCGCCTTCGGGCGGCGCGCGGTGGTGGTGGACGCCAATGTCGAGCGCGTCGTGGCGCGGCTGTTCGCGATCGACGTGCCGCTGCCGGGCGGTCGCCGTGCGATCCGCGCCGCCGCAGCGACGATCACGCCCGACGCGCGCGCCGGCGATTACGCGCAGGCGATGATGGACCTCGGCTCGGCGATCTGCACCCCGCGCAAGCCGCGTTGCCTGCTCTGCCCGCTCGCCGATCGATGCGCGGCGCTCGCGCTCGGCACGCCCGAGGCCTTGCCGGTCAAGAAGCCCAAGGCGGCGCGACCGCACCGCTACGGCACGATCTTCTGGCTCGAGCGGGATGGCCACGTGCTGCTGGTGCGCCGCCCGGAGAAGGGGCTGCTCGGCGGCATGCGCGCGCTGCCGACCGGCCCGTGGGAGCTTGCGCCGCCGGGGCTGCGCGACGCACCAGCCGAGGCGGCGTGGCGCGTGCTGGAGCGACGAGTCGAGCACGGCTTCACGCATTTCACGCTGGACCTGGACGTGGCGGTCGCCGACACCGAGCGCGCGACCAACCTGGGTGAGTGGTGGCCGGTCGCGACACTGGACGAGGCGGGGCTGCCGACCTTGTTCGCGAAGGCGGCAGCGGTGGCGAGGAGCAGACAGGCATGACGGTGTTCCGGTGGTTCGGTACGGCAGCGCTCGCCGCGCTGGTGGCGGCGACCCAGCTCTCGGCGCAGCGGGCGCCGGCGCCGCGTCCGCAGACCGCGTCTCCCGCGCCGGGGACGAGCGCGCTCCAGGGCCTGCCCGGCGCGCAGATCCTTCCGACAACCCAGGCGCTGTTCGACGGTTATGTCCGCGACAGGAAGATGCCTGGCATCGTCGGTGCCTTCGGGCTGGGCGACCTGCCGACCGTGTTCGTCAGCGCCGGCACTGTCGCGACCGACCCGGGCGCGCAGCCGGCCGGCCCTGATTCGCTGTGGCGCGTCTACTCGATGACCAAGCCGATCACCGGCATGGCGGCTATGCTGCTGGTCGAGGAGGGCAGGCTGTCGCTCGACGACCCGCTCTCGAAGTATTTCCCCGGCTTCGCGCACATGAAGGTGCTGACCAGCCCGGACACATCGCTGGAGACGCGGCCGGCGCGCGCGCCGATCACGATCCGCGAGCTGATGACGCACAGCTCCGGCATCGGCTATCAGATCAACGCCCAGGGGCCGCTGCTCAAGGAATATGAGCGGCTTGGCCTCGTCCCTTTCTCCGCCAACGCGCAGACCGAGGCGGTGGCGCGCAAGACGCGGCCGGCCTCGCTGATCGCCTTCGCCGAGCGCGTGGCGCAGGCGCCGCTCGTCGCCGAGCCGGGCACGACCTGGCATTATTCGATGGGGCTCGACGTGCTCGCCGCGGTGATCGAGAAGGTCTCCGGGCAGAAGTTCGAGCGCTTCGTCCACGCGCGTATCCTCGATCCGCTCGGCATGAGCGCGACCGACTTTCAGGTCGCGCCCGGCAACGTCGCGCGCTTCGCCACCAACTACGCCTTCGCGGGCGACCAGCTGATCCCGCTCGACCCCGCCGCGCGCTCGGTGTTCCTCCAGCCGCCCAGCTTCCCCTACGGCGGCGCCGGGCTGGTCGCGTCGGCACGCGACTATGACCGTTTCCTTCACATGCTGCAGGACGCGGGCACGCTCGACGGCGTGACGATCATGAAGCCCGAGACGGCGCGCCTGGCGATGTCGAACCTGCTGCCGCCGGGGGTCAGCTATAAGAACAAGGAAGGCGTGGCGCAGGGCTTCGGCGCGGGCGGGGTAGTGTATCTCGCCGACGAGGCCGGCGGCGCGTCCAAGGGCAGCTATGGCTGGGGCGGCGCGGCGGGGACGGTGGCGATCGTCGATCCCGCGCGGCGTTTCAGGGGGACGATCATGGTCAACTACTTCCCGGGGGAGCGCTATCCGCTGGCCAAGGAGACGTTCGCGGCGCTGGCGCGCGACGCGGCGCGGCTCCACCCCGGCGTGCCGCGGTGATCGCGACCGGCTTCACCGGCGGCACGCTCGATCGCGCCGACGCCCTGCGCCACGACGCCGAGGGCCTCGCCGCGGCGGCTGCAGACCCGGCGGCGCGGTTGCTGGTGCTCGAGTCGTTCGAGCCGGTGGTGGGCGAGGGCGGCGCGCTGGCCTGGGCGCCGCTGTCCGCCGCGCCGAGCGACGCCGAGCTCGTGCTGCTCGGACTGGACGCGGGGATGCCGCGCTTCGCCGCAGTCGTTCCCGGCGCGGGTACCCCGCCGCCGTTCCGCTCGCCCAGCCTTTTCGGCCTGCTCGACCAGCTGCGCGGGGGCGAGGCGGCGACCTTCGCGGCGGCGCGCTCGCTGCTCGACTGGCACGCGCGGCACCGCTTCTGTGCTAATTGCGGCAGCGCCACCGCGCTGTTCCGCGCCGGCTGGGGACGGCGCTGCCCGACCTGCTTGGCCGAGCATTTCCCGCGCGTCGACCCGGTCGTGATCATGCTGGCGGAACATGACGGCCGCGCTTTGGTGGGGCGGCAGCCGAGCTGGCCCGTGGGGCGCTACTCCGCGCTGGCCGGCTTCCTCGAGCCGGGCGAGTCGATCGAGGAGGCGGTGGCGCGCGAGATCGCGGAGGAGGCGGGCGTCCGCGTGGGCGACGTCCGCTACGTTGCGAGCCAGCCGTGGCCGTTCCCGTCCCAGCTGATGATCGCCTGCATCGCGCAGGCGGCCGATGACACGATCACGCTCGACGCCAACGAGCTGGAGCATGCGATGTGGGTCACCCGCGACGAGGTGCGCGCCGCGCTCGCGGGCGAGGCAGGCCGTTTCGTCGCGCCGCCATCCTACGCGATCGCGCACACGCTGCTGCGGGCATGGGCGGGCTGACCGCGCCGGGCGTGTGTGTTCGCGCGGAGACGCGAAGAAGGGTGGTTCACGCGGAGACGTTGAGGCGCGGCGAGGTGAAGAAGGCCCGTAGCGCCTGTTCAAGTGGCTGCTGCGAGCGCGTTCGACGGTGGGCTGGGCGACGGCGCTCTCTTGTCAGGAGCGCTTCAAGGTTGCTCGACTCACGCGTCCCCTCGCCGTGTTCCGGCGAAAGCCGGAACCCAGGGCCAAGCAGAACAACCTTCGATGGAGTGTGTGGCACTGGGCTCCTGCTCGCGCAGGAGCACGGGACAGAATGCCACCACCATCCTGTTGTCAGGGGCGACGCTCGTCCCAAACGGTACACCTCCGCGTCGCCGCGCCTCCGCGTGGACCACCCTTCTTCGCGTCTCCGTGTCACCGCGTGAACCAACCCGCCACCGCCTCGGCAGGCGAGACGCAGCGGATCGGGCGGAACGCAACCGTCTTCCCTCAGTCCGGCACCTTCAACCGCTGCAGCGCGAACGCCTGCCACTCCGCACCCTGGCGGTAGCGCTCGAACCGCCCCGACTTGCCGCCGTGTCCCGCCTCCATGTTGACGCGATAGACCAAAGGCGCGTCGCCGGTCTTCAGCTCGCGCAGCCGCGCGACCCATTTGGTCGGCTCGTAATATTGCACCTGGCTGTCCCACAGCCCGGTGCTGACATACATCGCCGGATAGGCCTTTGCCGCGACATTGTCGTAGGGCGAGTAGCTCAGCATGTAATCGTAATAGGGCTTCTGCGCGGGGTTGCCCCATTCGTCATATTCGAAGGTGGTCAGCGGGATCGAGGAGTCGAGCATCGTCGTCACCACGTCGACGAACGGCACCTGCGCGATGATCAGCGCGTAATCCTGCGGCGCCATGTTGGCGACCGCGCCCATCAGCAGGCCGCCCGCGCTGCCGCCCATCGCCGCCACCCGGCCCGGCGCGGCATATTTCTGCGCGACAAGGTAGCGGGTGACGTCGACGAAGTCGGTGAAGCTGTTCTTCTTGTGCAGCAGATGGCCGTCGTCGTACCAGCCGCGCCCCATCTCCTGGCCACCGCGGATATGGGCGAGCGCGTAGACCACGCCGCGATCGAGCATCGCGATCCGCGCCGGGTCGACCGCCGGATCCATCGACAGGCCGTAGCTGCCATAGGCATATTGGAAGAGCGGCGCGGTGCCGTCGCGCCTCACGCCCTTGCGGTACACCACCGAGACCGGGACCTTGGTGCCGTCGCGCGCGGTCGCCCACACTCGCTCGGTGACGTAGTTGGACGAGTCGTAGCCGGGCACAGGCGCGACCTTGAGTACGCGCCGCTCGCCTGTCCTCGCGTTGACCTCATAGGTGGTCGTCGGCGTCACGAGCGAGGCGTATGTGTAGCGCACCCAGTCGGTGTCGGGCTCGGCGTTGACCGCCAGCTCCATCTGATAGGCCGGCTCGTCGGCCTTCACCGGTGCCGAGCGGCGATCGCTCAGCAGGCGGATCATGCGGTTGCCGCCCTCACGCTGGTCGAGCGCGATGAAGCCGCGGAACGGCTTGAAGTCCTCGATGAAGACGCTGTCGCTCGCCGGCGTCAGGTCACGCCAGGCGGTGACGCCGCGGGCGAGCTCCCCGTCCGCGACGGTGACGAGCTTGTAGTTGCGCGCGTCGCGGTTGGTGCGGATGATCCAGCGGTCACCCATGTGATCCGCGCCGTAGCGGAACTCGCGCGCGCGCGGCGCCACCAGTTCGAACCGGGTCGGCGCCGCGGCGCGCGCGCAGCGCTGCTCGTCGCTCACCGTGGCGGACACGCCGATGCAGAGGAAGCGATCGTCGCTGGTACGGCTGATCCCCATCTGAAAGGTGTCGTCCTTCTCCTCGTAGACGAGGCGATCGGCGCTCACCGGCGTGCCGAGCACGTGCGCCATCACGCGATAGCCGCGCAGCGTCACCGGATCCTTGGCGATGTAGAAGAGCGTGCGGTTGTCGTCGGCCCAGACGAGGTTGGGCTCGACGTTGGTGATCGTGTCCGGCAGCAGCTGTCCGGTGGAAAGGTCCTTGACCTGGAGCACATATTGCCGTCGGCCGACGGTGTCCTCCGCATAGGCCACCAACCGGTTGTCCTGGCTCACCGACCAGTCGCTCAGCGCGAAGAAACTATGCCCCTTCGCCATCGCGGGCTGGTCGAACAGCACCTCCGCGGTCGCGTCGGGCGCACCCTTGCGGCGCTCGACGATGGGATAGTCGGCGCCCGGCGTGAAGCGGGTCTGATAGTAATAGCCGCGCTCACGATAGGGGACGCTGCTGTCGTCCTGTTTGATATGGCTCACCGTCTCGGCGTACAGTCTCTCCTGTAGCGGCTTGAGCGATGCCAGCGTGGCGTCCGCGTAGGCGTTCTCGGCGGCGAGATAGGCGAGCATCTCAGGGTTCTTGCGGCTATCATCGCGCAGCCAGTAATAATCGTCCTCGCGCGTGCCGTTGGGCGAGGTGATCTGGTGCGGCTTCTTCACGGCGCGCGGCGGCTGCGGAGCGGCCTGGGCCCAGGAGGGCAACGCCGCGACGGCGGTGAGCGCGGCGCCGGCCAGCAGCAAGGTCTTCATCACGCGTCGGTCCCCACCCATGGTCGTCGCGCCGCACGATAGGACCGGGCGCGGCGCGCGCAAGGGCGCGGTCAGCCGCGTCTGCGCGCCTGACGGTAGGAACCGAGCACGCGCAGGTGCTTGGCGTGGAAACCCAGTTCGGCCATCGCGCGGTCGAAGCCGGGCTCGCCCGGTCGCCCCTCGACGTCGGCGTAGAATTCGGTCGCGGCGAAGCTGCCGCCGCGCTGGTAGCTCTCCAGCTTGGTCATGTTGACGCCGTTCGTCGCGAAGCCGCCCATCGCCTTGTACAACGCCGCGGGCACGTTCTTCACCGCGAAGATGAAGGTCGTCATCCACGGTCCCTCGCCCTCGAGCGGTATGCCCTCGCGCGCCAACGTGACGAAGCGGGTCATGTTGTGGTCGGCGTCGGCGATGTCGGTGGCGAGCAGTTCGAGCCCGTAGATCGCCGCCGCGCCGGGCGGGGCGAGCGCGGCGACGCTGGGGTCGCGCAGCTCGGCCACCACCGCGGCGGCGCCAGCCGTGTCCGGGTAGCTCACCGGCGCGATGCCGTGCGCCTTGAGCCAGTGACGGCACTGGCCGAGCGCCTGGGGATGGCTCATCGCGCTGGTCACCGCGTCGCGCGGGCCGAGGCCGATCAGCGCGTGGCGGATCGGCAGGAAATGCTCGCCGATGATCACCAGGCCGGACTCCGGCAGCAGGAAGTGGATGTCGGCGACGCGGCCGTGCAGCGAATTCTCGATCGGGATCAGCGCGCGCGCGGCGCGTCCCTGCTTCACCGCGTCGAGCGCGTCGTCGAAGCTGAAGCAGGGCAGCGGGAGCGCGTCGGGAAGGGCCTCGCGCACCGCGACATGGCTGTTGGCGCCGGGCGCGCCCTGGAAGGCGACGGCGTCCCCGGGCGCGCGCGCGGCGGCCTCGGTCAGGCGTTCGACGATCGGTAAAGCGGGGGCGGCGTAGCTGTCCATCTCGGTTCCGGCGCGTAGAAGAGCGCGGCGCGCCGCTCAAGCGCTTGCGGTGCGGTGGCGGCTTTTCTATGGGTCGACCTAATTAGAGAGGGGCACACGGGCGACATGGACGATCGTAGCAACACGATTTTCGGCTGGGTCTTGGCGGGTGCCGGAGTCGCGCTGGGGCTCTCGATCGTCGGCAGCCAGGTCTTTCACGGCGAGCGCCCGGAGAAGATGGGCTATGCGATCGAGGGTGTCGAGGAGGCGGGCGGCGGTGGTGCCGCGGCCGAGGTGCCGATCGCCGCGCTGCTCGGCAGCGCCGATCCGGCCAAGGGCGCCGAGGTCTTCAAGAAGTGCGCCGCCTGCCACACGATCAACCAGGGTGGTGCCAACGGCATCGGCCCGAACCTGTACGCGACGCTGGGCGAGGGGATCGCGCAGGGGAAGGGCGGCTTCGCTTTCTCGGACGCGCTCAAGTCGGTCGGTGGCACCTGGGACTTCGATAAGATGAACGCCTGGCTCACCAGCCCGCGCAAGTTCGCCAATGGCACCAAGATGACCTTCGCCGGCCTGGGCAACCCGCAGGACCGCGCCAACGTCATCGCCTATCTGAACCAGCAGGGTTCGAACCTGCCGCTGCCCGCGGCACCCGCGGCTGGCGCGGCGCCGGCGGCGGGTGACCAGGCCGTTGCCAACGTTACCGAGAGCGCGAAGGGCGACACTGCCGACCTGTCGAACACCGGCACGCCGGCCTCGGGCGCGCCCTCGGTCGATCCCGCGGCCAAGGACAACAAGGCGCTCGGCGCCGAGCCGCCCGCCAAGCCCTGAGCCGAAGCGGGGGGGGCAGTAGGTCGCTCGACGGCGTCGTTGGCTTGAAGGTCGCGCCCCGCCCCCTTTCCCGCCTCAGGCGATATCACGGCCGGACTGACATTGCTCCGGCGAACGCAGGAGCCCAGGGCAACGAGGGGTAAGGTCCGCGGCCCTGGGCTCCTGCGTCCGCAGGAGCACGGTTCAGACCTCCCCCAGCGCGCTCCACTTCACGTCGGACTGCGCGTTGGCGACCACCGCCTCCACGAACGCCATGGTGCGCACGCCGTCGTCCACGCCGGGATACCACATCGCCGGTGACGCCGCGCGGATCGCGGCGGCGAAGCCGCGGTAGATGTTGGCGAAGGCCTCGATATAGCCCTCCGGGTGGCCGGCCGGCGTGCGCGTCCGGGCCGCGGCGCCCTCGCTCAGCGCCGGGCCGCCCGTGCGCAGAACCTCGACTGGCTTGTCGAGCCAGCGCAGCGTCAGCGTGTTGGGCTCCATCTGCGCCCAGTCGAGCCCGCCCAGTTCGCCGTGGACGCGCAGCCGCAGGCCGTTCTCGTCCCCCGCCGCGACCTGGCTGGCCTTGAGCACGCCGCGCGCGCCGCCCGCGAAGCGCAGCAGCACGCTGACGTCGTCATCGAGGCGGCGGCCGGCCACGTGCGTGGTCAGCTCGGCGCAGAGCGACTTCACCTTCAGCCCGGAGACGTGCTCGGCGAGCTGGAAGGCATGGGTGCCGATGTCGCCGAGGCAGCCGCCGAGGCCGGCGCGCGCCGGATCGGTGCGCCACTCGGCCTGCTTGTTGCCGTCGCGGTCGATCGCGCGCGCCAGCCAGCCCTGCGAATATTCCACCTGCACCAGCCGGATCGCGCCGAAGTCGCCGCGCTCGACACGCGCGCGCGCCTCCTCCACCAGCGGGTAGCCGCTGTAAGTGAAGGCGAGCGCATAGTGGCGTCCGCTCCGCTCCACCGCGGCGGCGATGGCCTTGGCTTCCTCCAGGTTGAGCGACATCGGCTTCTCGCAGATGACGTGGAAGCCAGCGTCGAGCGCGGCGATCGACATCGGCGCGTGGAGATGGTTCGGCGTCACGATCGCGACGGCGTCGACTCGCTCGTCCTCGGGCAACGCGCGCTCGGCGGCGAGCAGGTCCTCGAACGTGGCGTAGACCCGCGCCGGGTCGAGCCCTAGCGACTCGCCGCTGCGCGTGTTGCGCGCGGCGTCGCTGCTGAAGGCGCCCGCGACCAGCCGCCAGTCGCCGTCGACGCCCGCCGCCATGCGGTGGACCGCGCCGATGAAGGCGCCCTCGCCGCCGCCCAGCATCGCGAGCCGAAGTGCTTGCCGTTGCGCCATAGTTCATCTCTCCCGTCGCATTGTCCCACCGTGACGCAGCGTCACCAAGCGGGTTGATCCCCGCTTGTTTAGCGCTAAACATACGACAAACAACCAATTGGAGAGAGTCGCGATGAAGCTGATCGCCGGACTAGCCGCTCTTCCGGTCGTCGCTGCCGCGGCGATCGCCCTGATGCCCGCGCCCTTGGCGGCCCAGGCCGCCACGCCGCCGGCCTTCGCTGCGTGCAAGGCCTGCCACACGGTCGAGAAGGGCGGTCCCAACCGCATCGGTCCGAACCTCTACGGCGTCGTCGGCCGTCCCGCCGGCACCGCGCCTGGCTTCAACTATTCGGCCGCGCTCAAGGCATCGAAGCTGACCTGGGACGAGAAGTCGCTGAGCGAGTTCATCGCCGGGCCGAGCAAGAAGGTGCCGGGGACGCGCATGCCGATCGGCATGGCCGACCCGACGAAGCGCGCCGCCGTCATCGCCTATCTCAAGACGCTCAAGTGAGCGGCGCGGCGGCGATGCGCGGGCCGGGAGTGTTCCTCGCCCAGTTCATGGGTGAGGCGCCCTTCGACACGCTCGACAGCGCCGCGCGCTGGATGGCGGAGGCGGGCTATGCCGGCGTGCAGATCCCGACGTGGGACGCGCGCTGCATCGACCTGGAGCGCGCCGCTGAGAGCCAGACCTATGCCGACGAGCTGATCGGCCGCTGCCGCGAGGCGGGGGTGGAGATCACCGAGCTGTCGACTCACCTTCAGGGGCAGCTCGTCGCGGTCCATCCCGCCTATGACGAGCTGTTCGACGGCTTCGCGCCGCCCGAGCTGCGCGGCAAGCCGGCCGAGCGCCAGAAGTGGGCGGTCGAGCGGCTGCGGCTCGCCGCCAAGGCGAGCCGTCGCCTCGGGCTGAGCGCGCACGCGACCTTCTCGGGCGCCTTTGTCTGGGGCTTCGTCTATCCCTGGCCGCAACGTCCCGCCGGGCTGGTGGAAGAGGCGTTCGCCGAGCTGGGCCGGCGCTGGACCCCGATCCTCGACGCCTTCGAGGAAGAGGGGATCGACCTCTGTTTCGAGCTGCACCCCGGCGAGGACCTGCACGACGGCGTCACCTTCGAGCGCTTCCTCGACAAGGTCGACGGTCACCAGCGCGCCAACATCCTCTACGACCCCAGCCACATGGTGCTGCAGGCGATGGACTATCTCCAGTTCATCGACATCTATCACGAGCGCATCAAGATGTTTCACGTCAAGGACGCGGAGCTCAACCCGACCGGGCGCGCGGGCGTGTACGGCAGCTACTCGGACTGGGTCGATCGCCCTGGCCGCTTCCGCTCGCTCGGCGACGGGCAGGTCGATTTCGGCGGCATCTTCTCCAAGCTCACCCAGTACGATTACTCGGGCTGGGCGGTGCTGGAGTGGGAATGCGCGCTCAAGCACCCGCAGGACGGCGCACGCGAGGGAGCGCCGTTCATCGAGGCGCACATGATCCGACGTCCCGAGCACGCTTTCGACGATTTCGCCGGCGGCAGCGATCCGAGCGCCAACCGTCGCCTGCTCGGCCTCGGCTGATCCCGCACCGCCTACGATAACGACAGAGAAAAAAGGGAGAGGACCGAGTGGAGCAGGCAGGAGTGAACCGAAGCCGATTATTCTGGCTCGGCGTGCTGGCACTGGCCACCGCCGCGATCAGCGCGTCGTTGCGCGCCGCGGTCGCGAGCAGTCTGAAGGCGGAATGGATCGATCCTATCGCGCCCGTGCAGGCGGGTGAACTGATCGGCGCGGCGCTCGGTTCCGCCTTCCTCGGCTTCGCGATCACGGTGTTCATCGTCAGCGCCCTGCTCGACAAGATCGGCGCCAAGCGCGTGCTGATCGGCTGCGGCATCTGCTTCCTGCTCGGCACCGGGCTGATCGTCGGCGCCGGGCATCTCGCCACCGGCATGGCGGTCTACAATCTCGTCTGGTTCGGCATGCTGCTGAGCGGGATCGGCTGGGGCCTCGCGGAGGCCTCGATCAACCCGCTCACCGCGCGGCTCTACCCGGACGAGACGACGCACCGGCTCAACGTGCTGCACGCCTGGTATCCGGGCGGGCTGATCATCGGCGGCCTCGCCGGCGTGTTCCTCGCCGACGTGCTGCCCTGGCAGGCGATCATGGGCTCGGTGCTGATCCCGGCCGTCGGCGTGGTCGTGATCGCGGCCACCACCACCTTCCCGGCGCCCCCGGCCGAGGTGGAGGGCGCCGGCTTCGGCGACATGATCGGTGAAGTGTTCCGCCGCCCGAGCTTCTTCGTCTGGTTCGGCGCGATGTTCCTCACCGCCTCGTCCGAGCTCGCGCCGGGCCAGTGGCTCGACGTCGCGCTGACCAACCGCGTCGGCATGCGCGGCATCCTGCTGCTGGTCTATGTCAGCGCGCTGATGTTCGTGTTTCGCCACTTCGCGGGGCGGCTCGCGAACCGCCTGTCCAACCCCGGCCTGCTGTGGATCTCGAGCCTGCTCGCGGGCATCGGTCTGTTCCTGCTGTCGCTGGCGCAGTCGCCGGTCGCGGCGATCCTCGCCTCGACTGTCTGGGGTCTCGGGGTCTGCGCGATGTGGCCCACCATGCTGGCCTCGGTCGCCGAGCGCTACCCGCGCGGCGGTGCCTGGGCGATCGGGCTGGTCGGCTCGGCCGGTGCGCTGGCGAGCTTCTTCGTGCTGCCGCTGCTCGGCGGGATGTTCGACGAGGCCAAGGTGGCGATCGCCGGCGGGCCGGAGGCGTTCAAGCAGCTGACCGGCGCCGCGCTGCGCCAGGTCGAGGATGCGGCGGCGTCGCAGTCCTTCGCCAAGCTGGCGCTGTTCCCGGTGGTGCTGCTCTTCGTGTTCGGCGGCATCTGGCTGGCCGAGCGGCGCGCGCGCGGCGCCACGCTCGCGCGTGGCGACATCGCGTGACGCCGACGCGCCGCTCGCTGATCGCCGCCGGGGCGGCGCTGCCGCTGGCGACGTCCGCGGCAGCGGCGCAGCGCGGGGCGACGTCCAACGCGGCGCGCTTCTCGCTCGGCTTCGCGCCGCACGAGGGCAGCTTCAAGAGCCGCGGCGGCCTGCTCGAGCAGATCGCCTTCGCCGCCGACCAGGGCTTCCGCGCCTGGGAGGACAATGAGGCGAGGGCCCGGCCGGTCGCGCAGCAGGAAGCGATGGCGAAGGCATTGCAGCAGCGCGGCATGGCGATGGGCGTGTTCGTCGCGAGCATGCCGCGATGGTCGGAGTTCCGCCCGATCTTCGGCAGCGACGACGGCGCCGAACGCGAGGCCTTCCTCGCCGACGTGCGCGCCTCGATCGAGGTGGCCAAGCGCCTCGACACGCAACGCGCCACCGTCGTCACCGGCTTCCTCGACCCGCGCGTACCGATGGAGATCCAGACCGCGCGCGTGATCGACCTGATGCGCCGCGCCGGCGACATCGTCGCGCCGCACGGGCTGGTGCTGGTGATGGAGCCGCTCAACACGCGGGTGAACCACCCGCACGTCTACATGCAGAGCTGGTCGGCCGGCTATGCCGTGGCGCGCGGGGTGAACAATCCGGGGATCAAGATCCTGGCCGACTGCTACCACGAGCAGATCCAGTCGGGGAATTTGATCAACTCGCTCGCCACCTGCTGGGACGAGATCGGCTACATCCAGTTCGGCGACAATCCCGGCCGCAACGAGCCGGGCACGGGCGAGATCAATTACGCCAACGTCGTCCGCTGGCTGCGCGACAAGCGCTACGCCGGCGTGATCGGCATGGAGCACGGCAATGCGCGCGAGGGGCGCGCGGGCGAGGAGCGGCTGATCGCCGCCTATCGCGCGATCGATCGGGTCGCAGGGGAGGAAGCATGACCAACACGAGCAGCGGCGCCCGCGCGGGCGCACGGAACGGAGAAACCAAGTGATCGACCGCAGAGACGCGCTCGCGGGCATCGTCGCGATGTTCGGCAGCCAACTCTTCGCCCCCATCGCGCGCGCCGCGGGAGCCGCCTCGCAGCAGGCGTTCGGGGTGATCAACACCGGCCCGCCCTCGGTGCAGGTGTTCACGCCGGCGCAGAAGGCGCTGATGGCCGCGCTGAGCGACCGCGTGATCCCGACGACCGACACGCCCGGCGCCATCGCCGCGGAGGTGCCGCAATATATCGAGAAACTGCTCGCCGACTGGTCCGAGCCGGGCGACCGCGTCCCGATCATCGCCGGGCTCGACGCGATCGAGGCGCGCAGTCGCGCCGACTTTAAGAAGAGCGCCGCCGCGGTCACCCCGGCGCAGCAGGACGCGCTGCTGACGCTGGCGATGAACGACACGATCCCGGGCGGTGCGGCCTTCTTCGAGCCGTTTCGCCAGATGGTGGTCATCGGCTATTACACGTCCGAGATCGGCATCACGCAGGAGCGCGAGTATCTGCCGGTGCCCGGCCAGTATGACGGCGCCTTCCTCTACTCCAAGGTCAACAAGGTCTATTCCTCATGATGACGGATCGTCGCACGTTCCTGGCCGGCAGCGCCGGTCTCGCCGCCCTCGGTGTCGCGGGCGCGCTGCCCGCGTCGGCCGCGCAGCTCGGCAAGGTGGGCATCCAGCTCTACACCGTCCGCGAGCTCTTCCAGAAGGACCCGGTCGCCACGCTCGCGCAGATCGCGAAGATCGGTTATCGCGAGGTCGAGTACGGCGGCGGTGGCTATGACAGCATGGATCACGCCATGCTGCGCAAGACCATGGACCGGTTGGGCCTGACCTCGCCGTCGATCCACGTCGGCTACGACCTGCTGCTGAACAAGTTCGACGACAGCGTGAAGATGGCGAAGACGCTGGGCGCCGACACGATCGTGCTGCCGTTCATGACGCCGGAGCATCGCACCGCCGAGGGGTGGGAGGCGGCGCTGCCGAACTTCAACAAGTTCGCGCGCGAGCTGGCGCAGAACGGGCTGGGCTTCGCCTATCACAACCACGATTTCGAATTCACCACCAAGCCGGATGGCGTCAGCCTTTATGACCGCTTCATTAAGGCGACCGATCCCAAGCTGGTAAAGGTCGAAATCGACCTCTACTGGGCGATCCACGCCGGTGAGGACGCCGCTGCGCTGATCAAGCGCATGGCGGGGCGGATCTACGCCTATCACGTCAAGGACCAGCGCCCCGACGGCAACATGACCTCGGTTGGGCTCGGCACGATCGATTTCGCCAAGCTGTTCAAGCTCAACAGCATGGCCGGCGTGAAGCATTTCTACGTCGAGAACGACGAGTCGCCCGCGCCCTACATCCCCGACATCACCACCAGCTTCCAGACGCTGCGCAAGCTGCGTTTCTGACGACACTCATCCCGGGAGGGGATCATGGCAGCTACCAACAAATACGACGCGATCGTCATCGGCTCCGGCGTCAGCGGCGGCTTCGCCGCCAAGGAGCTGACCGAGAAGGGCATGCGCGTCCTGATGCTCGACCGTGGCATCATGGTCGAGCATCAGACCGATTATACCTATGACGGCAAGCCCGCATACGAGATCCCGGCCCGCGACAACATGCCGCCGGAGCTGGTGAAGAGCGACTATTTCATCACCACGCACGGCTATGTCTCGCCGAGCACGCAGAAATATTACAACAACGACCGGCTGAACCCCTATGCCTACGATGAGGGCAGCAAATTCTACTGGATCCGCCCCGCCGCGGTCGGCGGCAAGTCGCTGATCTGGGGCCGCTGGTGCTTCCGCTGGAGCCCGGCCGACTTCGAGGCGAACAAGAAGGAGAATGTCGGCGGCGACTGGCCGATCCGCTACGACGACGTGTCGCCGTGGTACGATTACGTCGAGAAATATATCGGCGTGTCGGGCTCGCACGAGAACCTGCCCTATCTGCCGGACAGCCAGTTTCAGCCGCCGATGCCGATGAACGTCGCGGAGAAGTGGTTCAAGCAGCGGCTCGAGGGCTCGTTCCCCGGGCGCAAGCTGATCAACACGCGCCTGTCCAACATGACCGAGGACAAGCCCGACCAGAACCGCAGCAAGTGCCAGGTGCGCAACCAATGCGGTCGCGGCTGCTCGTTCGGTGCCTATTTCTCGACCCAGGCGGTGACGCTGCCGGCGGCGCGCGCCACCGGGCGCTTCACGCTACGCTCGGACGCGGTGGTGACCAACCTCGAATATGACCCGCAGCGCAAGCGCGTGACGGGCGTGCGCTTCGTCGACGCCAAGACCGGGCAGGCCGAGACCGTCAACGCCGACATCGTCTTCCTCTGCGCCTCGGCGATGGCCTCGACGCAGATCCTGATGAACTCGCGTGCGCCGGGCAGCACCAAGAGCTACTTCGACAATAGCGGCACGCTCGGCCGCTACGTCATGGATCACATCTTCCGCGTCAACATCTCCGGCGAGATCCCGGGGATGGACGAATATATCGAATATGGCCGTCGCCCCGGCGGCGTCTACATCCCGCGCTTCCGCAACAACAACGGCGACGAGGGGCTCGGCTTCAAGCGCGGCTACGGCTACCAGGGCAGCGCGCGGCGCGACCCGGCCAAGCCGCAGGGCTTCGGCGCGGCGATGAAGCAGGGGATGCGCCAGTACGGTCCGTGGCAGTTCTCGATGGGCGCGTTCGGCGAGTGCCTGCCGTACGAGGACAATCACGTCTCGCTCCACGCCGACAAGGTCGACCGCTTCGGCGTCCCGCTGATGCGCTTCGACGTGCGCTTCCGCGAGAATGAGCTGAAGATGATGGCCGACGCGCGCGTTCAGGGTGAGGAGATGCTCAAGAAGGCCGGGCTGCGCAACGTTCGCAGCAGCGAGGACGAGCACGTCCCGGGCGACGCGATCCACGAGATGGGTGGCGCGCGCATGGGTCGCGACCCGCGCGCCTCGGTGCTCAACGGCTTCAGCCAGGCACATGACGCGCCCAACCTGTTCGTCACCGACGGCGCGCAGATGGCCTCGATCTCGTGCATCAACCCCTCGCTCACCTTCATGGCGCTGACCGCTCGCGCGGCGGACCATGCGGTGAGCGCCAAGAAGGCGGGGCTGATCTGACGACGTGCCACCCCGCGCCCGGCGGCTGAGCCGATGCGGCGCCCGCCCGTGACCGGCCGCGCGCGATGAGCGAGCGGCGCGGCGAGCGCGGGGTCACGATGCGCGCGGTCGCGGCGCGCGCCGGCGTGTCGCCGATGACGGTCTCGAACGTCATCAACGGCGCCGGCCGCGCCGCCCCGGCGACGGTCGCCGCGGTGCGCGCCGCGATCGACGAGCTGGGCTATGTCCCCAATGTCAGCGCCCGGCTGCTCGCGCGCGCGCGCGCCACGACGGTGGGGCTGATCTACAGCGGCGCACGCACGCCCTTCCTCGACGCCATCCTCACGGGCTCGCTGCGCGCCACCAACGCGCACGGGCTCCAACTGCTGTTACGCGAGGAGCAGCGGCTCACCCACGAGGCGGCGGAGGCGGCGGCGCGCGCGCTGGTGCGCGGCGGGGCGGACGCGCTGCTGCTGATCCCGCCCTTCGCCGAGCTGCTGAGCGAGGCGGGCGTGGTGGACGCGCTCGGCGTGCCTGCCGCCGCGATCGCGACCGGCGCGACGCTGCCGGGCACCGCCACCGTCAGGATCGACAATCGCGCGGCGATGCGCGCGCTGACCCGGCGCCTGATCGATCGCGGCCATTATCGCATCGCGCTCGTGTCAGGCCCGCCGAACCATTCCGACAGCGCCGACCGGATCCACGGTTATCACGATGCGCTCGCCGCGGCAGGGATCACGGCGAACGCGCGGCTGCTTTTCGAGGGCCGGTTCGACCATGAATCGGGTATCGCCGCCGGCTCGGCGCTGCTGTCGCCCGCCGATCGTCCGAGCGCGATCATGTGCAGCAACGACGACATGGCGGCGGGGGTGATCGGCGAGGCGCATCGCCGCGGGCTGCGGCTGCCGCGCGACCTGGCGGTGACCGGGTTCGACGACACGACGATGGCGTCGCTGATCTCGCCCGCGCTCACGACCGTGCGCCAGCCGATCCAGCTTATGGCCTATCGCGCCGCGGAGATGCTGATCCGCGCGGGCCGCCGCGGCGAGCTCGCCGAGGCCGAGGACGAGCTGGTCGACTATGAGCTGATCGAGCGCGAGTCGACCGCGGGGTAAGGTGGGTTCGGGAGTTCCCGTTACATGGCTCTCGTTGACGCGGCTGCTCACAGAGGCGAGGCGCTTTAACCTTCGGCGCCCAGTACAAACGCCCGTCATCCCGGCCTAGCGCCGGGATCCATGTCACCGCGAAAGTCGAAGCCGTTGCGTTCGCGGGACCACGGATCCCGGCGCACGGCCGGGATGATGATCATCGTGCGGGAAATCTCGTCCGCTCGCCGGTCAGCCCTTCAGCTTGGCTGCCGTCTCGGCGATGCGCTTGCCCTGGTAGCGCGCGCCGTCGAGGTCGACCTGGCTCGGCTGGCGGCTACCGTCGCCGTCGGCCAGGGTCGAGGCGCCGTAGGGCGTCCCGCCGTGCACTTCCTTGACGCCCATCTGGCCCTGGTAACCGTAGTCGAGCCCGACGATCGTCATGCCGTGGTGGAGCAGGTTGGTGATGATCGAGAAGAGCGTGGTCTCCTGGCCGCCGTGCTGGCTCGCGGTCGAGGTGAAGGCGCCGCCGACCTTGCCGACGAGCGCGCCCTTCATCCACAGACCGCCGGTGGTGTCCCAGAAGGCCGCCATCTGGCTGGGCATGCGGCCGTAGCGGGTCGGCGCACCGACGACGATCGCGTCATAGCCGGCGAGCGCGTCGGGGCCCTCGATCTCCGGATGCGCTGTGTCGGTCTTGAAGCCGGCCGCGGCGACGACCTCGGCGGGGGCGGTCTCCGCGACGCGGCGGATGTCGACCTCGGCGCCACCGGCGCGCGCGCCCTCCGCGACCGCGTCGGCCATCTTCTCGATATGGCCGTAGGACGAATAATAGAGGACGAGAACCTTGGTCATGTCAGTGGCTCCTGGTGCGGGTTAGGGCAGGGCGCGCGTCGGTGACGCGCTGGGGTGCGATCAACCTAGGTAAGCGGAGGTCGCGACGGAACGCGCCCGATTGAAACGGATCGTTTCGGGCTCTAGGCCGGGAGGCGATGCGGCTCCCCGATCTCGAGGCCTGGGCGATCTTCGCGGCGGTGGCCGAGCACCGCTCGTTCAGCGCGGCGGCGGACGCGATCGGGCTGAGCAAGGCGACGGTCTCCAAGGGCGTGTCGCGGCTGGAAGCGCAGCTGCAGGTGTCTCTGTTCCATCGCACCTCGCGCCGGCTCGCGCTGACCGAGGCGGGGCGCCCGCTCGCCGAGCACGCCGCGCGGATCGTGGCGGAGGCGCATGCCGCCGAGGAGGCGGCGCGCGACGGCGCGCGCGCACCAGCCGGTCGAGTGCGACTGGCGGCGCCGATGACCTTCGGGCTCAAGCATGTCGCCCCCGTCGTCGCCGACTTCCTCGCGGCGCACCCCGCGATCGAGATCGAGCTCCACCTCGCCGACTCGCGGGTCGACATCGTCGCCGAGGGCTTCGACGTCGCGTTGCGGATCGCCGACCTGCCCGACAGTTCGCTGCGCGCGCGTCGCCTCTGCACGATCACGTCCCACGTCGTCGCCGCGCCCGCGTATCTGGCGGCGCACGGCACGCCGACTCACCCGTCGCAGCTCGGCGAGCATCGGCTGCTGGGCTACACCAATCTCACCGGCCCGTGGCGATTTCGCTCGCGCGAAGGCGGCGAGGTCTCGGTCAAGGCGCAGGGCCCGCTCGCGGCGAACAGCGGCGATGCGCTGGTACCCGCGCTGGAGGCGGGGCTCGGCATCGCCCGACTGCCGGGCTTCATCGTCGGCGCCGGGATCGCGGCCGGGCGCGTGGTCGAGATCCTGCCCGACTGGGCACCCGCGCCGATCGGTCTGCACCTCCTCACCCCGCCGAGCGCGCTGCGCCCGGCGCGCGTCGAGGCGCTGATCGCCTTTCTCAGCGAGCGGCTCCGCGACTGACGGCGCGACCCGCGAAAGCCCTCTTCCTTCCCCGGCGCAACTCGGCCATCGTCCCGGGAAAGAAGGGGGAATTTACATGAGACTGACCATCCTGCCGCGCGTCGCCGCGGCTCTCGTCGCGCTCGCCGGTTCTGCATCGGCGAGCGCCGAGACCGTGGTCGTCACGGCGGCGCGGATGCTCGACGTCGACAAGGGCGCGATCGTGTCCGACCCGGTGATCGTCGTCACCGACGGGCGGATCGCGGCGGTCGCCGCCGGCGGGGCGAGCCGGCCCGCGATTCCCGCCGGCGCGCGCCGGGTCGACCTCGGCGACGTCACGCTCGTCCCCGGGCTGATCGACATGCATGTCCACCTCACGAGCCTCGCCGAGATCGGCGGCTATCAGACGCTGAAATATACCGACAGCTTCTGGGGTGCGGTGAGCGTCGCCAATGCCGCCAAGACGCTGCGCGCCGGCTTCACCACGGTGCGCAACGTCGGCGCGGGGGACTTCCAGGACATCGGGCTCAAGGAGGCGATCGACGGCGGCTGGGTGATCGGCCCCCGCATCGTGCCCGCGGGCTACGCCATCGGCGCGACGGGCGGCCATTGCGACGACAACGCGCTGCCGCCGTCCTACGACAAGAAGCTGCCCTCGGTGATCAACTCGCCCGAGGAAGCGCGCGCCAAAGTGCGCTGGCTGCACAAATATGGCGCCGAGGTGATCAAGATCTGCGCCACCGGCGGCGTCTTCTCGCTCGGCGACTCGGTCGGCGGGCAGCAGCTCAGCGAGGAGGAGATGCGCGCGATCGCCGACGAGGCGCACATGCTTCATCTCAAGGTGGCGGCGCACGCGCACGGCGACGAGGGGATCAAGGCCGCGATCCGCGCCGGCATCGACACGATCGAGCATGTCAGCCTCGCCTCCGACGAGGCGATGAAGCTCGCGATCGAGCACAAGACCTGGTTCGACATGGATATCTACAACGACGATTATATCCTCGCGACGGGCACCAAGAACGGCACCGAGCAGGAGAGCCTCGACAAGGAGCGGGTGATCGGGCTCAAGCAGCGCCAGACCTTCCAGCGCGCCTTCCGCATGGGCGTGGCGATGACCTTCGGCACCGACGCGGGCGTCTATCCGCACGGCGACAATGCCAAGCAGTTCGCCAAGATGGTGGAGTGGGGCATGACCCCGCTCGACGCGATCCGCGCCGCCACCACCAGCGCCGCGCGCGCGCTGGGGCGTGAGAGCGACGTCGGCGCGATCGCGGTCGGACATTACGGCGACCTGGTCGCGGTGCGCGGCGACCCGCTGCACGACGTCTCGGTGCTGGAGCACCCTGTGACGGTGGTGAAAGGTGGCGTCGAGGTGAAATGAAACCCTTCGTTCTCCTCGCGCTTTCACCGCGCAAGGAGAATGACATGGCCGCGCAGAGCGACGATCACGACCGGATCGCCAAAGACTTTAACGCGGCGGTCAATATGAGCCCGGCCGAGCTGGAGCGCTTCCTCGACAGCGACGACAGCAAGCGCGTCGGCTGGAAGGGTGAGGATGGGAAGGGCGGCGGCGAGAGCGTCGGCCATCGCTCCGGCCGCCGCATCGTCGAGCTCAAGCGGACCAAGAAGGCCGACCTCAGCGACGACGATTATGCGCACATGAAGAAGGTGGTCGGCTACGTTCACCGCCACCTCGCTCAGGGCGGACCGGCGAAGGACAAGGAACATTCTGACTGGCGCTACTCGCTGATGAACTGGGGGCACGACCCGCTCAAGTGAGCGGGACGGCGGGCGATTGACCGACGAGCCCGGCGCGCGTATAGGCGCCTCCGTTCGGGTGGAATGCAATTTCTGCCCGGCAGCTTGAACATTGCTGGATGCATCAAGGGCCCGAGGCCGCCGAGATCGGCTGCCGCACGGTCCTTTTCGTATTCCAAGTCTTGTCAGGGCTCCAGCAAAGTAACCTCCAGATAAGGTGAAGGCTTCATGCCGACGATCAACCAGCTGGTCCGCAAGGGCCGCGAGCCGCAGAAGGCCAAGTCCAAGGTCCCTGCGATGGAGCAGAACCCGCAGAAGCGCGGTGTCTGCACCCGTGTTTACACGACGACCCCGAAGAAGCCGAACTCGGCGCTGCGCAAGGTGGCCAAGGTCCGCCTGACCAACCAGCGCGAGGTCATCAGCTACATCCCGGGTGAGGGCCACAACCTGCAGGAGCACTCGGTGGTGCTGATCCGCGGCGGCCGTGTGCGCGACCTTCCGGGCGTGCGCTACCACGTGCTGCGCGGCGTGCTCGACACACAGGGCGTCAAGGACCGTCGCCAGTCGCGCTCGAAGTACGGCGCCAAGCGGCCGAAGTGACCGGAGGGCGGCGCCTGGCCGCCCGGTACGTCAACTCGGCGCAGGCCGGGACCCGGAGCCGCAAGCGGCTCGGTTGATCTAAGAAGGAAATCCACATGGCGCGTCGTCGTCGTCCCGAGAAGCGGGAAATCCTGCCTGACCCCGTGTACGGGGATGAGGTTCTCTCCAAGTTCATGAACTCCGTGATGTACGACGGCAAGAAGTCGGTCGCGGAAGGCATCGTCTATTCGGCGATGGAGACCGTCGAGACCCGCGCCAAGCGCGAGCCGATCGGCGTGTTCCACGACGCGCTGAACAACATCAAGCCGGGTATCGAGGTCCGCAGCCGCCGCGTCGGCGGTGCGACCTACCAGGTCCCGGTCGAGGTCCGTCCGGAGCGCGCGCAGGCGCTGGCGATCCGCTGGCTGATCACCGCAGCGCGCGGCCGCAGCGAGAACACCATGTCGGCACGTCTTTCAGGCGAGCTGCTCGACGCCGCGAACAACCGCGGCAACGCGGTGAAGAAGCGCGAGGATACGCACCGCATGGCCGAGGCGAACCGCGCCTTCTCGCATTATCGCTGGTAAGCGACTATATCGGGTGCAGGAGGCCGAGAGATGGCGACTGCACCCGATCCCTCCGTCGACGAACTGAACCGGGAAACGGCGCGGATCGAGGCGGAGGCTCGCAAGCTGCGAGCGGAAGCGGAGAAGCTGAGCGCCGAGCAGTACAAGCTGGTCGCCGAGCAGTACAAGCTTGAGGCGGAACGCTTCAAGCTGGAGCGTGACAGGATGCTGTCGCCGTGGCTGCTTCTCGCTCAGGGGCTGATCGGTGGTGCCGCGCTGTTCGGTGCTGCTCTGGCGCTCCTCAAATATCTCGCCCCGTAGGCGAACCGTCTCACGTCCGACCCCTAGTCCGAAGGACCACCTGTCATGGCCCGCAGCCATCCGCTCGAACTCTACCGTAACATCGGCATCATGGCGCACATCGACGCCGGCAAGACGACGACGACCGAGCGCATCCTCTATTACACCGGCAAGTCCTACAAGATCGGCGAGGTCCACGAGGGCACCGCGACGATGGACTGGATGGAGCAGGAGCAGGAGCGCGGGATCACGATCACGTCGGCCGCCACCACCTGCAAGTGGAAGGCCGAGGAGGGGAATGGCCCCGAGCATCTGATCAACATCATCGACACGCCGGGCCACGTCGATTTCACCATCGAGGTGGAGCGCTCGCTTCGTGTGCTCGACGGCGCGGTCGCGTGCTTCGACGGCGTCGCCGGCGTGGAGCCGCAGTCCGAGACGGTGTGGCGCCAGGCCGACAAGTACGGCGTGCCGCGCATGTGCTTCGTCAACAAGCTCGATCGCACCGGCGCCGACTTCTACTTCTGCGTCCAGTCGATCATCGATCGCCTCGGCGCTAAGCCGGCGGTGCTGTACCTGCCGATCGGTATCGAGGGCGGCTTCAAGGGCCTCGTCGACCTGGTCGAGAACCGCGCGATCATCTGGCTCGAGGAGAGCCTGGGCGCGAAGTTCGAGTATCAGCCGATTCCGGACGACATGGCGGAGAAGGCGGCGAAGTATCGCAACGAGCTGATCGAGCTCGCGGTCGAGCAGGACGATGACGCCATGGAGGCGTATCTCGAGGGCAACGAGCCCGACTCGGCTACGCTCAAGAAGCTGATCCGCAAGGGTACGCTCAGCATGGCGTTCGTGCCGGTGGTGTGCGGCTCCGCGTTCAAGAACAAGGGGGTCCAGCCGCTGCTCGACGCGGTGGTCGACTATCTGCCCAGCCCGCTCGACGTGCCGGCGATCAAGGGCGTCAAGCTCGACGGCGAGACGCCGGACGAGCGCCCCTCGTCGGACACCGCGCCTTTCTCGGCGCTGGCGTTCAAGATCATGAACGATCCGTTCGTCGGCTCGCTCACCTTCGCGCGGATCTACTCGGGCGTCCTCACCAAGGGCACCTACATGAACTCGGTGAAGGACAAGAAGGAGAAGGTCGGCCGCATGCTCCTCATGCACGCGAACTCGCGTGAGGACATCGAGGAAGCGCGCGCGGGCGACATCGTCGCGCTAGCGGGCCTCAAGGAGACCACCACGGGCGATACGTTGTGTGACCCGGCCAACCCGATCATCCTGGAGCGCATGGAGTTCCCGGAGCCGGTGATCGAGCTGTCAGTGGAGCCGAAGACCAAGGCCGACCAGGAGAAGATGGGCGTCGCGCTCAACCGCCTGGCCGCCGAGGACCCCTCGTTCCGCGTCTCAACCGATCACGAGTCGGGGCAGACCATCATCAAGGGGATGGGCGAGCTCCACCTCGAGATCCTGGTCGACCGCATGAAGCGCGAGTTCAAGGTCGAGGCCAACGTCGGTGCGCCGCAGGTGGCGTATCGCGAGTATCTCAAGAAGCCGGTCGACGTCGATTACACCCACAAGAAGCAGTCGGGCGGCACCGGTCAGTTCGGTCGCGTGAAGGTCAAGCTGACGCCAGGTGAGCGCGGCGCGGGCATCGTCTTCAAGGACGAGGTCAAGGGCGGTAACATTCCGAAGGAATATATCCCCGCGATCGAGAAGGGCTTCCGCGAGACCGCTGCGACCGGCTCGCTGGTTGGCTTCCCGATCATCGACTTCGATATCGTGCTGTACGACGGCGCGTACCACGACGTCGACTCGTCGGCACTGGCCTTCGAGATCACCGCGCGTGGCGCGATGCGCGAGGCGGCCCAGAAGGCCGGCATCACGCTGCTCGAGCCGGTCATGAAGGTCGAGGTCGTCACCCCCGAGGATTATCTGGGCGACGTCATCGGCGACATGAACTCGCGTCGCGGCCAGATCCAGGGCACCGACACGCGCGGCAACGCGCAGGCGGTGACGGCGATGGTGCCGCTGGCGAACATGTTCGGCTACGTGAACTCGCTGCGCTCGTTCACCCAGGGGCGTGCGAGCTACTCGATGCAGTTCTCGCACTATGACGAGGTGCCGCAGAACGTCGCCGACGAGGTCAAGGCGAAGCTGGCGTAAGGCGCGCGGGGTGGAGGCGACTCCGCCCCGAGACGCCGCAGGCTCGGCCCGCCGGTTCCGGCCCTGACAGGGCTAGGGATTTGCGCAACGCGAATTGAGCCGCTATGGGGCCGCCTTCACGGCGAGTCCTGAGTGCGGCTCCAGTGGAAATCAGAAGGTAGGGAAACAATGGCTAAGGCTAAGTTTGAGCGGAACAAGCCGCACCTGAACATCGGCACCATCGGTCACGTCGACCATGGCAAGACCTCGCTGACGGCCGCCATCACCAAGGTGCTGGCGGAGAACGTCGCGGGCAACGCGGCGGTCGACTTCGCCAACATCGACAAGGCGCCGGAAGAGCGCGAGCGCGGCATCACCATCTCGACCGCGCACGTCGAGTATGAGACCGCCAACCGCCACTATGCGCACGTCGATTGCCCGGGGCACGCCGACTACGTCAAGAACATGATCACCGGCGCGGCCCAGATGGACGGCGCGATCCTGGTCGTGTCGGCCACCGACGGCCCGATGCCGCAGACCCGCGAGCACATCCTGCTCGCGCGTCAGGTCGGCGTGCCGGCGATGGTCGTGTTCATGAACAAGGTCGACCTGGTCGACGACGAGGAGATCCTCGAGCTCGTCGAGCTGGAAGTCCGCGAGCTGCTCAGCTCGTACGAGTTCCCGGGCGACGACATTCCGATCATCAAGGGTTCGGCGACCTGCGCCCTGTCGGGTTCGGACCAGAAGCTCGGGCCCGACGCGGTCATGGAGCTGATGAAGGCGGTCGACGAGTACATCCCGCAGCCGGAGCGTCCGCTCGACAAGCCGTTCATGATGCCGATCGAGGACGTGTTCTCGATCTCGGGTCGCGGCACCGTCGTGACCGGTCGCGTCGAGACGGGCATCGTCAAGGTCGGTGAGGAAGTCGAGATCGTCGGTATCCACCCGACCGTCCGCAAGACCACCGTCACCGGCGTCGAGATGTTCCGCAAGCTGCTCGACCAGGGCCAGGCCGGCGACAACGTCGGTGCACTGATCCGCGGCGTCGCCCGCGACGAGGTCGAGCGGGGCCAGGTGCTCTGCAAGCCGGGCTCGATCAAGCCGCACACCGACTTCCAGTCGGAGGTGTACGTGCTGTCGAAGGACGAGGGTGGCCGTCACACGCCGTTCTTCGCCAACTATCGTCCGCAGTTCTACTTCCGTACCACGGATGTGACCGGCACCGTCGAGCTGCCGGAGGGCACCGAGATGGTCATGCCCGGCGACAACGTCGCGCTCGGCATCAAGCTGATCGCGCCGATCGCGATGGACGTCGGCCAGCGCTTCACCATCCGCGAGGGTGGCCGCACCGTGGGTGCGGGCGTGGTGAGCGCCATCTCGAAGTAAGCCGTATCGGGCCGGTTCGCCGGTCGGTTACGAAAGCTGCCGCCCGATGCGCCGAATGGTGCGTCGGGCGGTTGCCTTTTTATGGAAGCGCGGTTATGGCCGCGCCTTCGCTTTGGGTTCGAGAACAGCAAGAGGTGCTCTCGTCCCGTCAGACCGGTCTCGGCCGGGGTCTTGTGGCAGCGTAGCGCTAGCGTAGCAGGGCTTCGGTCTCGGCCGGAGTGACGGGGGAGGAAGTGCCCCGCTCTTTCGCATTGGTAGGGATCATGGACAGCAACATCCGCATTCGCCTCAAGGCGTTCGATCATCGCGTGCTCGATCAGGCGACCGGCGACATCGCCGACACCGCTCGCCGCACCGGCGCACTCATCCGTGGCCCCATCCCGTTGCCGACGCGCATCGAGAAGTTCACGGTCAACCGTGGCCCGCACATCGACAAGAAGTCGCGCGAGCAGTTCGAGGTGCGCACCTACAAGCGCATGCTCGACATCGTGCAGCCCACCCCGCAGACGGTGGACGCGCTGATGAAGCTCGACCTCGCCGCCGGTGTTGACGTCGAGATCAAGCTCGCGTAAGCGCGCCTCTTCTCGCGAGAGGTGAGTCATCCCTCTCGCGTCATCCCGACTAAGGTCGGGATCTTTACGGAGAGGGTGGGGCGTCTGCCATCATCCCTCACCAGAAGGTGCCGGCACCCGCCGGCATGACGACAGGACAGAGATACCGCCGGCCGCTCTCGGGTGGCCGGGTCAGCGTCTCCCGTCTGTCTTCCCTCGGGGAGGCGCCCAGCCCGGGACGGGGGCACGCTTCGCATATTCCGGGCTGACCGATCCGCGCCATCAGGCATGGGTCACAAGCACCGTGGGGATGGGCCTCGCGGTGCCTCTGTCGAGGAGCAACGGATCATGCGTACTGGCGTGATCGCGAAGAAAATGGGGATGACCCGCCTGTTCCAGGACGACGGCCGCCACGTGCCGGTCACCGTCCTGCAGATCGAGGCGCTTCAGGTCGTCGCCCGTCGCGAGAAAGACCGTGACGGCTATACCGCCGTCCAACTTGGCGCCGGTGTCGCCAAGAGCAAGAATGTCGCCAAGCCGCAGCGCGGCCACTTCGGCAAGGCCGAGGTGGAGCCCAAGGCCGTGGTGCACGAGTTCCGTGTCACCGAGGACAATCTCCTCGACGTCGGCGCTGAGCTCGCCGCGGACCATTATGTCGCCGGCCAGCTGGTCGACATCCAGGGCCGCACCCAGGGCAAGGGCTTCGCCGGCGCGATGAAGCGCTGGAACTTCGGCGGTCTGCGCGCGACTCACGGCGTGTCGGTGTCGCACCGCTCGCACGGTTCGACCGGCAACCGCCAGGATCCCGGCCGCGTCTTCAAGAACAAGAAGATGGCGGGCCACATGGGTGACAAGAATCGCACCCAGCAGAACCTCGAGATCGTCGGCACCGACGTCGAGCGCGGCCTGATCTTCGTCAAGGGCTCGGTGCCCGGCTCGAAGGGCGGCTGGCTGTTCGTCAAGGACGCGGTCAAGCAGGATCGCCACGAGAGCGCGCCCTATCCGGCGTCGATCAAGTCGGCGGCCAACAACAACAGCGCGGCGAACACGCCGGCCGACACGTCGGCCGATGCCCCCGCGACCGACGGCCAGGAGGGCTGAACGTGAAGGTCAAGGTTTCCTCCTTCGCCGGCACCGACGCAGCGGACATCGAGCTCAACGACGAGGTCTTCGGCCTCGACCCGCGCGCCGACATCCTGCACCGCGTCGTGACCTGGCAGCTCGAGAAGCGTCGCGCCACCGCACGCGGCACGCGTGAGCGCGCCGACGTCGCCCGCTCGGGCAAGAAGCTCGGTCGCCAGAAGGGCGGCGGTGTCGCGCGTCACGGCGATCGCCGCGCCCCGGTGTTCATCGGCGGCGGTAAGGCGCACGGCGCCCGCGTCCGCGACTTCAACCCCGGGCTCAACAAGAAGATTCGCGCGCTCGGCCTCAAGATGGCGCTCAGCAGCCATGCCAAGGCCGGCTCGCTGATCGTGCTGGACGCGTTCGAGGTGCAGAAGACGAAGGAGCTCAAGGGTCACTTCGCCACGCTCACCACGGGCAAGCGCACGCTGGTGATCGACGGCGAGGCGGGCGAGAGCTTCCGCGCCGGTCGCAATCTGCCGGGCGTGGACCTGCTCCCGGCGGTCGGCGCGAACGTCTACGACATCATCAAGGCAGACACGCTGGTGCTGACGCGCGCGGCGGTCGAGAAGCTGGAGGCGCGCTTCAATGGCTAAGCCGGCAGAGGCGATCGACAACCGTCACTATGACGTGATTGTCGCGCCGCACATCACCGAGAAGGCCACTCTGCTCTCCGAGCAGAACGCGGTGGTCTTCAAGGTCGCCACCAAGGCGACCAAGCCCCAGATCAAGGCGGCCGTGGAGGCGCTCTTCGGCGTCAGCGTCACGGGCGTGAACACGATCGTCCAGAAGGGCAAGACCAAGCGCTGGAAGGGTGCGCCCTACCGTCGCTCCGATGTCAAGAAGGCGATCGTCACGCTCCGCGAGGGCCAGTCGATCGACGTCACCGAGGGGGCCAAGTAAGATGGCACTCAAGCATTATAACCCGACGTCGCCGGCGCAGCGCGGCCTCGTCCTCGTCGACAAGTCGGCGCTGTATAAGGGCAAGCCCGTCAAGGCGCTGACCGAGGGCAAGCGCAAGACCGGCGGCCGCAACAACAAGGGCCATGTGACCTCGCGCGGCATCGCGGGCGGTCACAAGCAGCGCTACCGCCACGTCGACTTCAAGCGGCGCAAGTGGGACGTCGAGGGCACCGTCGAGCGGCTCGAGTATGACCCGAACCGCACCGCCTTCATCGCGCTGATCAAGTATCCCGACGAGGAGCTGGCCTATATCATCGCGCCGCAGCGGCTCGCGCCGGGCGACAAGGTGGTCGCGGGCAAGAAGACCGACGTGAAGCCGGGCAATGCCATGGAGCTGGGTCAGATCCCCGTCGGCACCATCGTCCACAACGTGGAGATGAAGCCGGGCAAGGGCGGTCAGATCGCGCGTTCGGCGGGCACCTACGTGCAGGTCGTCGGTCGCGACCGCGGCATGGTCATCGTCCGCCTCAACTCGGGTGAGCAGCGCTACATCCACGGCGAGTGCATGGCCACGATCGGTGCGGTGTCGAACCCCGACAACCAGAACCAGAACCTCGGCAAGGCCGGCCGCTCGCGCTGGATGGGCAAGCGCCCGCTGACGCGCGGCGTGGCCAAGAACCCGGTCGACCACCCGCACGGCGGTGGTGAGGGCCGGACCTCGGGCGGCCGTCACCCGGTCACACCGTGGGGCAAGCCGACCAAGGGTGCCCGCACCCGCCACAACAAGTCTACGGACAAGATGATCATCCGTAGCCGCCACGCGAGGAAGAAGTAATGGCTCGCTCTGTCTGGAAGGGCCCGTTCGTCGAACTGAGCCTGCTCAAGAAGGCCGAGACCGCGCAGGATGCCGGTGGGCGCGCGCCGATCAAGACCTGGTCGCGCCGCTCCACCATCCTGCCGCAGTTCGTCGGTCTGACGTTCTCGGTCTATAACGGCCGTAAGTTCGTGCCCGTGTCGGTCAACGAGGACATGGTCGGCATGAAGCTCGGCGAGTTCGCGCCGACCCGGTTCTTCCCGGGTCACGCGGCTGACAAGAAGGGCAAGCGCTGATGAGCAAGCCTGCATCCCCCCGCAAGGTCGGCGAGAAGGAAGCGCTCTCGGTCGGCACGCAGATCCGCGGTTCGGCGCAGAAGCTGGGCCTGGTCGCGGCGCTGATCCGCGGCCGCTCGGCGGCCGACGCGATGAACATTCTCGCCTTCTCCAAGAAGTCGATGGCGATCGACGCGCGCAAGGTGCTGGCCTCGGCCATCGCCAACGCCGAGAACAACCACAACCTCGACGTGGACGCGCTCGTCGTCGCCGAGGCGTCGGTCGGCAAGTCGATCACCATGAAGCGGTTCGCCACACGCGGCCGCGGCAAGTCCACCCGCATCCTCAAGCCGTTCTCGCGGCTGCGGATCGTCGTGCGCGAGCAGGAAGAAGCCTAATGGGTCACAAGAGCAATCCCATCGGTCTGCGCCTGCAGATCAACCGCACCTGGGACAGCCGCTGGTACGCCGAGGGCGACGATTACCGTCGTCTGCTGCTGGAGGATCTCAAGATCCGCCAGTACATCATCAAGACGCTGCCGCAGGCCGCGATCTCGAAGGTGGTGATCGATCGTCCCGCCAAGCTGTGCCGCATCTCCGTCTTCGCCGCACGCCCCGGCGTGATCATCGGCAAGAAGGGCTCGGACATCGAGAAGCTGCGCAAGACGCTCGGCGCGATGACCAGCTCCGACGTGTCGCTGAACATCGTCGAGATCCGCAAGCCTGAGGTCGACGCCAAGCTCGTCGCGCAGGGCATCGCGGACCAGCTCGAGCGTCGTATCGCCTTCCGTCGCGCGATGAAGCGCGCGGTGCAGTCGGCGATGCGTCTCGGCGCGGACGGCATCAAGGTCTATTGCGGCGGCCGTCTCGGCGGCGCCGAGATCGCGCGCTCCGAGAGCTACCGCGAGGGCCGGGTGCCTTTGCACACGCTGCGCGCCAACATCGACTATGCCGATGCCGAGGCGCACACCGCCTATGGCGTCTGCGGCGTCAAAGTGTGGGTGTTCAAGGGCGAGATCCTCGGGCACGACCCGATGGCGACCGATCGCCTCATGATGGAGGCTCAGACCTCCGGCGTGCGCCCCGCGCGCGATGACCGCCGCTAAGGAATAAGGCAATGCTGCAACCGAAGCGCACCAAGTTCCGCAAGGCGTTCAAAGGCCGTATTCACGGCGACGCCAAGGGCGGTACCTCGCTGAACTTCGGCTCCTATGGCCTCAAGGCGATGGAGCCGGATCGTATCACCGCGCGTCAGATCGAGGCGGCCCGCCGCGCGATCACGCGCCACATCAAGCGCCAGGGGCGTCTGTGGATCCGCGTGTTCCCGGACGTGCCGGTGTCGAGCAAGCCCGCCGAGGTCCGCATGGGCTCGGGCAAGGGTTCGCCGGAGTTCTGGGCCGCCCGCGTCAAGCCGGGCCGGATCCTGTTCGAGCTCGACGGCGTCGAGGGGCCGCTTGCCGCGGAGGCGTTCGAGCGCGCCGCGATGAAGCTGCCGATCAAGACCAAGGTCGTGGCGCGTCTGGGCGACACCTCGCACCTGGGAGGCGAGTAAGATGGCGAATACCACTGACTTCACCGGCCAGAGCGACGACCAGCTCGCCGAGAGCCTGGGCAACCTGAAGCGCGAGCAGTTCAACCTCCGCTTCCAGGCGGCGACCAGCCAGCTGGAGAAGCCGAGCCGCGTGCGCGAGGTCCGCAAGGACATCGCCCGCATCAAGACCCTGCAGGCGCAGCGCACCGCTGCGGCTGCGGCCAAGTAAGAGGACGACGCACATGCCGAAGCGCGTGCTGACCGGAGTGATCGTCTCCGACAAGGGCGAGAAGACGGTGATCGTCAACGTGGAGCGCAAGGTGAAGCACCCGCTCTACGGCAAGATCATCCGCCGCTCGAAGAAGTATCACGCCCATGACGAGGCGAACGAGTATAAGCAGGGTGAGACCGTGCGCATCGAAGAGACCGCGCCGATCTCCAAGCTGAAGACCTGGAAGGTCGTCGACCGCGTGAACACGCATGTCGCGCCCGAGCGGGTCGACGTCGACGCGTAAGCGTCGTTGAGCGCGCCCGCCGGCGTTTCGGGAAGGGTCCGCGGCCTGGTCGCGGAGACCAGCCGAGCCTGGCGGGAAGACGTGGGGCAGGGCACTTGCCTTTCGCCCGCGGAGCGGCTAACCGGCCGCTCCCCTCGGTACGGCCATGCGCCTGCCGGGGGTCGTTTTTTTAGGCGGGGCTGGGTCGGTATCCACCCCAAGGCGAGAAGGAAGCGGATCGATGATCCAGATGCAATCCAATCTCGACGTCGCTGACAACAGCGGCGCGAAGCGGGTGCAGTGCATCAAGGTGCTTGGCGGGTCCAAGCGCCGCACGGCCGGCGTCGGCGACATCATCGTCGTCAGCGTCAAGGAAGCGCAGCCGCGTGGCCGCGTGAAGAAGGGCGACGTTCACCGTGCGGTGATCGTGCGTACCGCCAAGGACATCCGCCGCGCCGACGGCTCGGTGATCCGGTTCGACGGCAACGCCGCGGTGCTGGTCAACAAGAACGAGGAGCCGATCGGCACCCGTATCTTCGGCCCGGTCGTGCGCGAGCTGCGCGGCAAGAAGCACATGAAGATCATCAGCCTCGCGCCGGAGGTGCTGTGATGGCCGCCGCGAAGATCAAGAAGGGCGATCAGGTCATCGTCCTGTCCGGCAAGGACAAGGGGAAGACCGGCACGGTCACTCAGTCGATGCCGAAGGATAGCAAGGTGATCGTCGGCGGCGTCAACGTCGCGACCCGTCACCGCAAGCCGACCCAGGCCAATCCGCAGGGCGGGCTCGAGCGCATCGAGGCGCCGCTGCACGTGTCGAAGGTGGCGCACGTCACTGCCGACGGCAAGGCGACGCGCGTCCGCTTCGAGACGCAGGACGGCAAGAAGGTCCGCGTCGCGGTGAAGACCGGGGAGAAGATCGATGGCTGATGCCTACAAGCCCCGCATGAAGGCGATCTACGACGATCGCATCGTCGCGGCGATGACCGAGAAGTTCGGTTACAAGAACGTCAACGAGATCCCGCGGATCGACAAGATCGTGCTCAACATGGGCGTCGGCGAGGCGACTCAGGACAAGAAGCGCGTCGACCAGGCCGCGTCGGAGATGGAGCTGATCGCCGGTCAGAAGCCGGTGGTCACCAAGGCGAAGAAGTCGATCGCGCAGTTCAAGCTGCGCGAGGGCATGCCGATCGGCGTGAAGGTCACTCTTCGTCGCGAGCGCATGTACGAGTTCCTCGACCGCTTCATCACCATCGCGCTTCCGCGTGTCCGCGACTTCCGCGGGCTGAACCCGAAGAGCTTCGACGGTCGCGGCAACTACGCCTGCGGCATCAAGGAGCAGATCGTGTTCCCGGAGATCAACTATGACCGCATCGACAAGGTGCGCGGCATGGACGTGATCGTGACCACGACCGCGAAGAGCGACGACGAGGCGCGTGAGCTGCTCCGTCTGTTCGGCTTCCCGTTCCCGATCGAGGACGAAACGACCGACGCGAAGAAGGCGGCATGACCGTCTCGCTGGTCTGATAAAGAGAGCTTAAGTCCATGGCGAAACTGAGTTCCGTGAACAAGAACGAGCGTCGCAAGAAGCTGGTGGCGCAATATGCGCCCAAGCTGGCGAAGCTGAAGGCAACCGCGAACGACCAGTCGCTCGACGAGACCGAGCGTCTCATCGCGCGGCTGAAGATGGCGGAGCTGCCCCGCAATGCCAATCCGACGCGGATCCGCAACCGCTGCGCGCTGACCGGTCGTCCGCGTGCTTACTACCGCAAGTTCGGGCTTGCCCGTGTGATGCTGCGCGATCTGGCCAACAAGGGCCTGATCCCGGGTCTCACCAAGTCGAGCTGGTAAGGACGTACGATGGCAGTGACCGATCCCCTGGGTGACCTGCTCACCCGCATCCGCAACGGCCAGCGCGCGCGCAAGGACAGCGTGCTGTCGCCCGCGTCGAAGCTGCGCGTCCGCGTGCTCGACGTACTCCAGCGCGAGGGCTATATCCGCGGTTATTCCGAGGAGGAGCTCGCGCTCGGAAAAGGCGCGTCCACGAAGGGCGTCCGCATCGAGCTCAAGTATTTCGAGGGCCAGCCCGCGATCAAGCACGTCGCCCGCGTCTCGAAGCCGGGCCGTCGCATCTACTCCGGCGCCACCGAGCTGCCGCGCGTGATGAACGGCCTGGGCATCACCATCGTGTCGACGCCGAAGGGCGTTCTGTCGGACGCCGAGGCGCGCGAGCAGAACGTCGGCGGCGAAGTGCTGGCGGAGGTGTTCTGATGAGCCGCATCGGCAAGAAGGCGGTCCCGATCCCGTCGGGCGTCACCGCCACCCGCACCGGCAACGAGCTCTCGGTCAAGGGCCCCAAGGGCACGCTGACGATGCCGCTGTCCGACCTGATCAGCTACGATGTGCAGGGTGACTCGATCGGCGTGCAGCCGGCCAACGACACCAAGCGCGCGCGCGCCTTCTGGGGCATGCAGCGGACGTTGGTGCAGAACCTCGTCACCGGCGTGACCGAGGGCTTCACCAAGAAGCTGCTCATCACCGGCGTCGGCTACCGCGCCGCGGCGCAGGGGCGCAACCTGCGCCTGCAGCTCGGCTACAGCCACGACGTCAACATCGAGGTGCCCGAGGGCATCGAGGTGAAGACGCCGGACGCGACCACCGTCGAGATCAGCGGTGCGGACAAGCAGCGCGTCGGTCAGCTGGCCGCCGAGATCCGCCGCTGGCGTAAGCCCGAGCCGTACAAGGGCAAGGGCATCAAGTACGACGGCGAGTATATCTTCCGTAAGGAAGGGAAGAAGAAGTGACCAAGGGTCTTTCGCTTTTCGACAAGCGGCGTCGCCGCAACCGCACCGCGCTGCGCGCCCGTGCCGGCACGCGTCCGCGCCTGTCGGTGCATCGCTCGGGCAAGCACATCTACGCCCAGGTCATCGACGACGCCAATGGCCACACCGTGGCCTCGGCATCGACCCTGGCGAGCCACGAGGGCAAGACCGCGACCGTCGCGGCCGCGACCGAGGTGGGCAAGCGCGTCGCCGAGGCGGCCAAGGCCGCCGGTGTCACGCAGGTCGTGTTCGACCGCGGTGGCTTCCTCTTTCACGGCCGGGTGAAGGCGCTGGCCGAGGCCGCGCGCGAAGCCGGACTGGAGTTCTAAGACATGGCTGACGAGAACCAGCAGACCCCGGCGCCCGAGGGCGAGGCGCCCGCGGCAGCGGCTCCGGCGGCGTCGCACGACAATGGTCCCCCGCGCGGTGCGCGCGGCGGCCGCGGCGGCGGCGGTGGCCGCGGCGGCAATGATCGTGGCGGCAACCGCGGGGGCCGTGACGGCAACCGTGGCCGTCGCGACGATCGGCGCAACAACGACGACGGCGGCGAGGAGCTGATCGAGAAGCTCGTCCACATCAACCGCGTGTCGAAGACGGTGAAGGGTGGTAAGCGCTTCGGCTTCGCGGCGCTGGTCGTGGTGGGCGACGGCAAGGGCCGCGTCGGCTTCGGTCACGGCAAGGCGCGCGAGGTCCCCGAGGCGATCTCCAAGGCGACCGCCGCGGCCAAGAAGAAGATGGTCCGCGTGCCGCTCAAGGAAGGCCGGACGCTGCACCACGACGGCAACGGCCACTTCGGCGCGGGTCGCGTGACGCTGCGCTCGGCGCCGCAGGGCACCGGCATCATCGCGGGCGGTCCGATGCGTGCGGTGTTCGAGAGCCTCGGCGTCGCCGACGTGGTGACCAAGTCGGTCGGCACCTCGAACCCGTACAACATGATCCGGGCGACCTTCGAGGCGCTGGGGACGCAGACCTCGCCGAAGGCGGTGGCGCAGCGTCGCGGCAAGAAGATCGCCGACCTGCTCGGCCGCGCGCACGGCGCGGACGCGGCGACCGCCGAGGCGGATGCCGCGGCAGTGGTGGAGTGAGCGACATGGCGACCATAAAGGTGAAGCAGACCGGCTCGCCGATCCGGCGGACCAAGGACCAGCGCGCGACGCTCGTCGGCCTGGGCCTCAACAAGATGCACCGCGTCGCGGAGCTGCAGGACAGCCCCGAGGTGCGCGGCATGATCCGCAAGGTGCAGCACATGGTCGAGGTGGTGGAGGGCTGAGCCTTCCCCATCTGACTAGTGACAAGACGAGGGAAGGGGGCTAACCGGCCCCCTTCCTGTTTTTCAGCGCGACAGAAGCGAAAGCGAGTGCATATCATGAAGCTCAACGAACTCAGCGACAACCAGGGCGCCCGCCACCGCAAGATCCGCGTCGGCCGGGGCATCGGCTCGGGCAAGGGCAAGACCGGCGGTCGCGGCGTCAAGGGGCAGAAGAGCCGCGAGGGCGTAAGCATCGCGGGCTTCGAGGGCGGCCAGATGCCGCTCCACATGCGGCTGCCGAAGCGCGGCTTCAACAACATCTTCGCCAAGGACTATGCGACGGTGAACCTCGGCGAAATCCAGAAGGCGATCGAGTCGGGCAAGCTGACCGGCACCGACCTGGACCATGCCGCGCTCAAGGCGGCGGGCCTGGCGCGCGGTGGCAAGGATGGCGTGCGGCTGCTCGGCAAGGGCGAGCTGACCACCAAGCTCAACTTCACCGTCGCGGGCGTGTCGGCGTCGGCGCGCGAGGCGGTCGAGAAGCTCGGCGGCTCGGTCAATGTGCCCGAGATCGTCCCCGCCGCGGACAAGCACAAGGCCAAGCACCGCACCGCGCAGGCGGCGCGCAAGCAGGCGCAGACCCAGGCGTAAGCCGCTCCGCTTACCCTCGTCGTCATCCCGGGCTTGAGCCGGGATCCATGCTCCCGCACCCGCGGCGCCGGTCGTCGTTCGCGGCGCGATGGACCCCGGATCAACTCCGGGGTGGCGGACGCGGGGTTGCAGGATGCTCGCGCCGCGCGTGATCCGGACAGACCGGGTTAGACAAGGCGCCTGCTGCGCCTATATGAGCGGCGGGGCGGTACAAACGCATCCCGCCGTTCTTCGTTTCCAGGATACACCGATACGATGGCATCCGCAGCCGACCAGATGGCGCAGAGCATCAGCCTCGCGAAATTCGCGCAGGCGACCGACCTCAAGAAAAGGCTGTGGTTCACGATCG
Organism: Sphingomonas yunnanensis; assembly: GCF_019898765.1. Classification (GTDB taxonomy): domain Bacteria; phylum Pseudomonadota; class Alphaproteobacteria; order Sphingomonadales; family Sphingomonadaceae; genus Sphingomonas; species Sphingomonas yunnanensis. The sequence goes on from NZ_JAIOKB010000004.1 coordinate 141,889, forward strand.
GTGCGCTGATCGTCTTCCGGCTGCTGAGCTACGTGCCGCTGCCCGGGATCGACCCGACCCAGCTCGGCGTGCTCGCCGATCGCATGAAGGGCGGCGTGCTCGACTTCTTCAACACCTTCTCCGGCGGGTCGCTGTCGCGCGCGTCGCTGATCGCGCTGGGCGTGATGCCGTACATCACCGCCTCGATCGTGGTGCAGCTCGCCACCTCGCTGAGCCCGCAGCTCGCGGCGATCAAGAAGGAAGGCGAGTCGGGGCGCAAGAAGCTCAACCAGTACACGCGCTATGGCACCGTCGCGCTGACCGCGGTGCAGGGCTATTTCATAGCGCGCGGGCTCGAGGCCGGGGGCGCGGTGATCGAGCCGGGCATGGTGTTCCGCGTCGGCGCGGTGATCTCGCTGATCGGCGGCACGATGTTCCTGATGTGGCTGGGCGAGCAGATCACCAGCCGCGGCATCGGCAACGGTGTCTCGCTGATCATCATGGCGGGCATCGTCGCGCACCTGCCGACCACGCTGGTCAACCTGCTCGAGGGCGGACGCTCGGGGTCGATGAATCCGATCTCGGTCGTGCTGATCGTCGCGGTGGTCGCGGGGCTGATCCTGCTGATCTGTTTCATGGAGCGCGCGCAGCGCCGCATCCTGATCCAATACCCCAAGCGCCAGACCCAGCGCGGCATGCAGGCCGACCGCAGCCACCTGCCGCTGAAGATCAACACCGCTGGCGTGATCCCGCCGATCTTCGCCTCGTCGCTGCTGCTGCTGCCGCTGACGATCACGCAGTTCGCGGGCAACCGCGTCTCGGGCGAGAGCCGCTTCGGCGACATCCTGATCGGTCTGAACCAATATCTCCAGCACGGCTCGCCGGTGTACATGGCGCTGTACGCCGCCGGCATCATCTTCTTCTCCTTCTTCTACACCGCGGTGGTGTTCAACCCGGAGGAGACGGCGGAGAACCTGAAGCGCTACGGCGGCTTCATCCCAGGCATCCGCCCCGGCAAGAACACCGAGAGCTATTTCGACTATGTGCTGACGCGGATCACCGTGATCGGTGCGGCCTATCTGACGTTCATCTGCGTCGTCCCCGAGTATCTGGTGTCGGCGCTGTCGATCCCCTTCTATCTCGGCGGCACCAGCCTGCTGATCGTGGTCAACGTGACGATGGACACCGTCACGCAGATTCAGTCGCACCTGCTCGCGCATCAGTACGGCGACCTGATCAAGAAGGCGAAACTGAAGGGCGCGCGCCGCCGCTGACCGCGGGGCGCGGGACGGCGACGCGACAGGGAGGCGTTATCTCGTGAACATCATTCTGCTGGGGCCCCCGGGGGCGGGCAAGGGCACCCAGGCGCAGCGGCTGGTAGAGGAGCGTGGGATGGTCCAGCTCTCCACCGGTGACATGCTGCGCGCGGCGGTGAAGGCGGGCACGCCGGTAGGGCTGCAGGCGAAAGCGGTGATGGAGGCGGGGGAGCTCGTCTCGGACGCGATCGTCTCGGCGTTGATCGGCGAGCGTATGGACGCCGGCACCGGGAGCGGGGCGATCTTCGACGGCTACCCGCGCACCGCGGCGCAGGCCGACGCGCTCGACCTGCTGCTGAGCGAGCGCGGGCAGGCACTCGACCATGTCATCGAGCTGGGGGTCGATGAGGACGCCTTGGTCGAACGGATCGTCGGCCGCTTCACCTGTGCGGTGTGCGGTACCGGCTACCACGAAACGTTCAAGCGTCCGGTGGTCGATAATGTCTGCGACGTCTGCGGCGCGAGCGAGTTCAAGCGCCGCCCCGACGACAATGAGCAGACCGTTCGGACCCGCATGGCCGAGTATCGCGCCAAGACTGCGCCGATCATCCCGATCTACGAGTCGCGCGGACTGGTGCGTCGAGTCGACGGCATGGCCGACATCGGCCAGGTCACCGCTGCGATCGAGTCGATCCTCGACGGTCGCTGAGCTGCGGCGGCGCGTCCGGGCGACGCGCGGCGAGCACGATTGCCGCGCTGCCCACCACGATCGCCGCCACCATTCCGCCGAGCGCGAGCAGTCCCCTCGGGGTGACTTCCACCGCTGCACGCGCGCGCAGCCGCGACGTCTCTATCGAGGCGAAGGCGCGTTGTAGGTCCTCCATGCCGAGCGAACGCGCGGGGGCGGCACTGGATGCGTCCGCTGCCGCCGGTGTGGCTCGAAGCGGAGATCGCGACCGATACGGTCGCCGTTTCACGGACATGACCGAAAGTTCATGCGGCTGCCACGCTGCGGAAGCGGCGCGCGGGGTAGAGCAGGGCCACGGGCGGCGGTGGTCGCCGCCCGATCGCCGAAGACAATACGAACTCGTCACCTTCTCTCCCGGTGGTGACGAGGCCGGCGGAGGGTTCCCTGTCCTCCGCCGGCTCTTCGCGTGTCTGGCATCGGTCCGGTCGCGTCCCCACCGACGATCACTCGCCCGCGATCGCCGCCTTCTAGTCAGGCGTCCTCCTGGCGCGCTCTCCGTCTTCGTTACCCCGCGAAGGCGGTGATCCGTCAACGCTGACGGTCTGGTCCGTTGGCGAAGGTTAGCGCGTCTGGATCACCGCCTTCGCGGGGATGACGGAGAGAGCGCCGGCGGACGACCCGCATGGCGGAAGCGCGGGCGTGGAGAACGCGCGGGAGGCTGACCGCTCGGTGATTCCCGCTCACCGAGCCTATTGGCTCTGGCCGCTGCCGTCGCCATGCGGCACACCGGGTGCGTGGACGCTGTCACCTTCTTCGGCCTCTTTGCCGTCTCCTTCATGCTTCTGTGCTATATGATGGAGGACCGTGCGCCTTATTGGACGCTGCTGTTCGCCCTGGGATGCCTGATGGGCTCCGCCTACGGCTTCCTCCAGGGTGCGTGGCCGTTCGGACTGGTCGAGCTCGCCTGGTTCGTCGTGGCGCTGCGAAAATGGGCCGCGCTGCGGCGATCGGCCGCCCGCGACTCGGAACCGCTTGCTTGACAGTGCGTTCCCGCGCGCTTATCCGCCCTTCCTTCCAACCTCTCACCCGTCGGCGTCGCACTCGTGCGCACGTCGCGTTTCCTGCGTTCGGCGGGGAGCGACTCGGGCAGGCGGGGGCGCGGAAGGCAATGCGTTGAGATGGGATGCGTGCAGCCATGCCGCTTCCCGTGGAGCACAGGAGACATATAGCACATGGCACGTATCGCGGGTGTTAACATCCCGACCAACAAGCGCGTGGTGATCGCGCTGACCTACATCCACGGCATCGGGCCGGCCAAGGCCAAGGAACTGACCGAGAAGCTGAACATCACGCCGGAGCGGCGCGTGCAGGACCTGACCGATCAGGAAGTGCTGCAGATCCGCGAGGCGATCGATGCCGGCTACACCGTCGAGGGCGATCTTCGTCGCGAGACCGCGATGAACATCAAGCGCCTGATGGACCTCGCCTGCTACCGCGGCCTGCGTCACCGCAAGGGCCTGCCGGTCCGCGGCCAGCGCACGCACACCAACGCGCGCACCCGCAAGGGCAAGGCGAAGCCGATCGCGGGCAAGAAGAAGTAAAAATCGTCCTGGAGACGATTTCCATCTTCTTCTCCGCCGGAGGCAGGCGCGAGGCGGACAGCCCGCCGGCCCCCGTATTGGAATCTAAGGTCAGGAACACCATATGGCTCAGGCACCGCAGCGCATTCGCCGGCGCGAACGCAAGAACATCACCGCGGGCGTCGCTCACGTGAACGCCAGCTTCAACAACACCATGATCACCATTACCGACGCGCAGGGCAACGCCATCAGCTGGTCGTCCGCGGGCATGATGGGGTTCAAGGGCAGTCGCAAGTCGACCCCGTACGCGGCACAGGTCGCGGCCGAGGACGCGGGCAAGAAGGCCGCCGAGCATGGCGTCCGCACCCTCGAGGTCGAGGTCAAGGGTCCGGGGTCGGGCCGCGAGTCGGCGCTGCGCGCGCTGCAGGCGGTCGGTTTCCAGATCACGTCGATCCGCGACGTGACCTCGATCCCGCACAACGGCGTGCGTCCGTCGAAGCGGCGTCGCGTCTGATCTGATGTTCTTCGCGTGGCCGCTGACGAGCGGCCGCGTCCATTACCCGGTCGGCGCCCGCCAGCGCCTTCCCAACCCCAGGGGACGAGAGCTTGTCTGTCAACGCAAAGAACTGGCAAGAACTGAAGAAGCCCAACCAGCTCGAGAAGAAGAGCGGTGACGGCAAGCGCAAGGCGACCTTCGTCGCGGAGCCGCTGGAGCGCGGCTTCGGGCTGACGCTGGGCAACGCGCTGCGCCGCGTCCTGCTCTCCTCGCTGCAGGGTGCCGCGGTGACCTCGATCAAGATCGAGAACGTGCTGCACGAGTTCAGTTCGCTCGCGGGCGTGCGCGAGGACGTCACTGACATCGTCCTCAACGTCAAGCAGATCGCGATCCGCATGCAGGGCGAGGGACCGAAGCGCCTCCAGCTCTCCGCGACCGGTCCGTCCGAGGTCAAGGCGGGCGACATCGCGGTCTCGGGGGACATCGAGGTGATGAACCCCGAGCTGGTGATCTGTCATCTCGACGAGGGCGCGACGCTCAACATGGAGCTCACCGCCGACGTCGGTAAGGGCTATGTCGCCGCGGTCAACAACCGCCCGGCCGACGCGCCGATCGGTCTGATCCCGGTCGACGCGCTCTACTCGCCGGTGCGCCAGGTGTCATACAAGGTCGATCCGACCCGCGTCGGGCAGGACCTCGACTATGACAAGCTGACGCTGACGATCGAGACCGATGGCACCGTCACTCCCGAGGACGCGGTGGGCTATGCCGGCCGCATCCTGCAGGACCAATTGGCGCTGTTCGTCCACTTCGACGATTCGTCGGTCACGCGCTCGGCCCCGGTCGGCGTCGCGGCGCCGGCGGCGTCGGGCGGCGAGGTCGCGAGCGACACCGCGCAGATCAACCGCTACCTGCTCAAGAAGGTCGACGAGCTCGAGCTCTCGGTCCGCTCGGCCAACTGCCTCAAGAACGACAACATCATCTATATCGGTGATCTCGTCGGCAAGACCGAGGCGGAGATGCTGCGGACCCCGAACTTCGGGCGCAAGTCGCTCAACGAGATCAAGGAAGTGCTCTCGTCGATGGGGCTGCGGTTGGGCATGGAAATTCCCGGCTGGCCGCCTGAGAACATCGAGGAAGTCGCCAAGAAGCTCGAGCAGGAGATCATGGGCTGATCCGCACGCGCATCGCGTGAGCTATGCGCGAGACGGATAGTGCCCGTCGGATGCCGCGTCCGGCACCCGACCGACGCCGCGGCTGAGCCGCGGCGCCATCCGGTCTACTATAGTATAGAGGCTCCCGCGGGAGCGACGTGACGACGGTGGGCTCAAACGTCCCCACCAGGCCCGGGGTACCTCACACGGCCCCCTGACGAACGAAAGGAAAGACCCATGCGTCATAGAGTTGGCGGTCGTAAGCTGCAGCGCACCTCGGCCCATCGCCAGGCGCTGTTCCGCAACATGTCGGCGGCGCTGATCAAGCACGAGCAGATCACCACCACCGTCGCCAAGGCGAAGGAGCTGCGGCCGTATATCGAGAAGCTGATCACGCTCGGCAAGAAGGGCGGTCTCAGCAACCGTCGTCTCGCTCACGCGCGGCTGCTCGACGACGCGCAACTGGTGAAGCTGTTCGACGTGCTCGCGCCGCGCTACGCGTCGCGCAACGGCGGCTACACCCGCATCATCAAGGCGGGCATCCGCGCCTCGGACGCGTCGCCGATGGCGATCATCGAGTTCGTCGACCGCGACGTCGCTGCCAAGGGCCAGGACTCGGGCCCGGTGACGACCGACGAGGACTTCGACGTCGCCGCCTGATCCAGGCGCGCCGCGAGGCTGAAAGCAGGGCCGTCCCGGGATGCCGGGGCGGCCCTTCTGCTATGCGGCGGTGACGCGGTCTTCCCTTTTGGCGCGACGCGGGATAGCCGCCGAACCATGACTGAGCTCGCCAAGACCTTCGACCCCGCCGCGATCGAGCGCCGTTGGTACACGCACTGGGAAGACAAGGGCCTGTTCCGCCCGGAGCGCCCCAACGCCCAGCCCTGGACGATCGTCAACCCGCCGCCCAACGTGACCGGCTCGCTCCACATCGGCCACGCGCTCGACAACACGCTGCAGGACATTCTGACGCGCCACGCCCGGCTCAAGGGCAAGGACGCGCTCTGGGTGGTCGGCACCGACCATGCCGGCATCGCCACGCAGATGGTGGTGGAGCGCCAGATGGCGGCCAAGGGCGAGAAGCGCACTGATCTCTCGCGCGACAACTTCGTCGCGCGCGTGTGGGCATGGAAGGCGGAGAGCGGCGGCGAGATCACGCGCCAGCTGCGCCGGCTCGGCTGCTCGATGGATTGGGCGAACGAGCGCTTCACCATGGACGAGGGCTTCTCGCGCGCGGTGCTCAAGGTGTTCGTCGAGCTGCACCGCCAAGGGTTGCTCTACCGCGACAAGCGCCTGGTCAATTGGGACCCGGGCCTCGGCACCGCGATCAGCGACCTGGAGGTCGAGACGCGCGAAGTGCGCGGCAGCTTCTGGCGGCTAAGCTACCCGCTCGCCGACGGCTCGGGATCGATCGAGGTGGCGACGACCCGCCCCGAGACGATGCTCGCCGACATGGCGGTGGCGGTGCACCCCGAGGACGCGCGCTACACCGCGCTGGTGGGCAAGCAGGTGCGGCTGCCGATCACCGGGCGGCTGATCCCGATCGTCGCCGACGAGCACGCCGATCCGGCGCTCGGCTCGGGCGCGGTGAAGATCACACCGGGGCATGACTTCAACGACTTCGAGGTCGGTCGCCGCGCCGGGATCGAGGCGCGCGATATGCTCAACATGCTCGATGCCAAGGCGCGCGTGGTGCAGACCGCGGACGGGCTGATCCCGGCTGAGTTCCTCGGCCTGCCCGGCAACGACGCCAAGGCCGCGCAGGACGCGCGCCGGCTGGTCGTCGCGCGACTCAAGGAGGCGGGCGTGCTGATCCCGCACGTCGACAAGGAGGGCGTCGAGCACGACGCCGAGCCGCGCGTGATCCAGACGCCGTTCGGCGACCGCTCGGGCGCGGTGATCGAGCCGTGGCTCACCGACCAATGGTATGTCGACGCCGCGACCCTGGCCAAGCCCGCGATCGAGGCGGTGCGCTCGGGCGCGATCCGGCTGGTGCCCAAGTCGTGGGAGAAGACCTTCTTCAACTGGATGGAGAACATCCAGCCGTGGTGCGTGTCGCGCCAGCTCTGGTGGGGCCACCGGATCCCGGCGTGGTTCGACGCCGATGGCCGCGCCTATGTCGCCGAGACCGAGGCGGAGGCGCAGGCCGAGGCGGGCGCGGGCGTGGCGCTGACGCGCGACCCCGACGTACTCGACACCTGGTTCTCCAGCGCGCTGTGGCCGTTCGCGACGATGGGCTGGCCCGACGCGGCGGATCGCACGCTCGGCGGCCGCTACCCCAATGACGTGCTCGTCTCGGGCTTCGACATCCTGTTCTTCTGGGACGCGCGGATGATGATGCAGGGCATGCACTTCATGGGCGAGGTGCCGTTCCGCACGCTCTACCTGCACGGCCTGGTGCGCGCCGCCGACGGCGCCAAGATGTCCAAGTCCAAGGGCAACACCGTCGACCCGCTGGGACTGATCGACCGCTACGGCGCCGACGCGCTGCGCTTCTTCATGGCGGCGATGGAGAGCCAGGGGCGCGACATCAAGATGGATGAGAAGCGCGTCGAGGGCTATCGCAACTTCGCGACCAAGCTGTGGAACGCCAGCCGCTTCGCCCAGGCCAACGGGATCGGCGGCTCGACCACGCTGGAGCCGCCGCTCGCGGCTAATCCGGTGAACAAGTGGATCGTCGCGGAGACGGTCGCGACGGTGCAGGCGGTCGACCTCGCGCTCGCCGACTATCGCTTCGACGCCGCTGCCAACGCGATCTACCAGTTCGTGTGGAGCCGCTTCTGTGACTGGTATCTGGAGCTGATCAAGCCTGTCTCGAGCGAGGCCGAGAGGGGACAGATCGACGGCGAGACCAAGGCGGTCGCGGGCTGGGTGCTCGATCAGATCCTCGTGCTGCTCCATCCCTTCATGCCCTTCATCACCGAGGAGCTGTGGCACGCGCTGGCGCCGCGCGAGCACGAGCTGATCGTCGCGCACTGGCCAATGGCGGACGCGCGCGCGCTCGATCCTGCGGCGAAGCAGGAGGTCGAGCGGCTGATCGAGCTGGTCGAGGCGGTGCGCGGCGCGCGCGCCGAGCTCAACGTTCCACCGGGCACGCGCATTGCGCTCCACACCCGGGCGGGCAGCGTGCCGGCGACGATCGCTCCCTACGTCGAGCGGCTCGCGCGCGTCGCGCTGACGCCCGGCGAGGCGAGCGGTGCGCGCGCGCCGATCCTGTGGGGCGCGGAGACGTTCGCGCTCGCGCTGGACGGCGTGATCGACCTGGAGGCGGAGCGCCAGCGGTTGCAGAAGTCGCTGGCGGCCGCGGAGAAGGAGCGCGACTCGCTGGCGGGGCGGCTCGGCAATGCCAGCTTCGTCGAGCGCGCCAAGCCCGAGGCGGTGGAGAAGGCGCGCGCCGACCATGCCGAGAAGGCCGCGGACGCCGAGCGGTTTGCCGCGGCGCTGGCGCGGCTGGGGTGAGGGCTGGGGCAGCGCACGTGCGGCTTCTGGTCTGCACGCGTTTGGCTTTCGGTTGCCTGCGGCGTGGCGGCCGTCCAGTCGCTACCTTCATCCCGGCCATGAGCCGGGATCCGTGGCTCCGCGAGAGCAACGCTCATGGCGTGGGCGGCGGCATGGATCCCGGATCAAGCCCGCGATGACGCTGTAAATGGACGCAGTGGGCCAACCTCCCACCCACCTTGCGTCCCGCGCCCATTTCCTCTAACAGTCGCCGCACGTTCCACCGTTGAACGCGATCGACATGCGCCCCTGTGGTGCCCGCTGGCCGGCGAGGTTTCGCCCGCCGGCGCTTTTGCGTTTTGCGGCGGATGGGAAGGATACACGATGTTCGATAGCCTCAGCGATCGTCTTGGCGGCGTCTTCGACCGGTTGCGTGGCCGCGGCGCGCTGACCGAGGCGGACGTGCGCGCGGCGATGCGCGAGGTGCGCGTCGCGCTGCTCGAGGCCGACGTCGCGCTGCCGGTCGCGCGCGCCTTCGTCGACGAGATCACCGAGGAAGCGGTCGGGCAGAACGTCCTGCGCTCGGTCACGCCGGGGCAGCAGGTCGTGAAGATCGTCAACGACGCGCTGGTGCGGATGCTCGGCGGCGACGATCCCGCCGCGGCCGAGCTTCAGCTCAACGTCGCGCCACCTGCGGTGGTGATGATGGTCGGCCTGCAGGGCTCGGGCAAGACGACCACTACCGCCAAGATCGCCAAGCGTCTGTCGAGCAGCTCGATGACCGGGCGCTCGGCCAAGAAGGTGCTGATGGCGTCGCTCGACGTCAACCGCCCGAACGCGCAGGAGCAGCTCGCCACACTCGGCACGCAGGTCGAGGTGGCGACGTTGCCGATCGTCGCGGGCCAGCAGCCGGTCGAGATCGCGCGCCGCGCGCTCCAGGCCGCCAAGCTGCAGGGCTTCGACGTGCTGATGCTCGACACCGCGGGTCGACTCCACGTCGACCAGGCGCTGATGGACGAGATGAAGGCGGTCGCCGAGGTGGCGGCGCCGCAGGAGATCCTGCTCGTCGTCGACTCGTTGACCGGCCAGGACGCGGTCAACGTCGCGCAGAACTTCTCCGAGCAGGTGCCGCTCACCGGCGTGGTGCTCACCCGCATGGACGGCGACGCGCGCGGCGGCGCCGCGCTGTCGATGCGCGCGGTCACCGGCAAGCCGATCAAGTTCGCCGGCGTCGGCGAGAAGCTCGACGCGCTCGAGGCCTTCCACGCGTCGCGCGTCGCGGGTCGCATCCTCGGCATGGGCGACGTGGTCAGCCTGGTCGAGCGCGCCGCCGAGTCGATCCAGCAGGAAGACGCCGAGCGCATGGCGAGCCGGCTCGCCAAGGGCCAGTTCGACATGAACGACCTGCGCGGCCAGCTCGCACAGATGAAGCGCATGGGCGGGCTGGGCGCGCTCGCGGGCATGCTGCCTGGCATGAAGAAGGCGCAGGCGGCGATGGACTCGGTGCCGGGCAGCGACAAGATGCTGGTGCACCTCGACGCGATGATCGGCTCGATGACGGTCAAGGAGCGGGCCAAGCCCGAGCTGATCAACGCCAAGCGCAAGATCCGCATCGCCAAGGGCTCGGGGACGACCGTGCAGGAGGTCAACAAGCTCCTCAAGATGCACCTCGAAATGTCCACCGCCATGAAGAAGATCAAGAAGATGGGCGGGCTCAAGGGCATGATGGCGATGCTCGGCAAGGGCGGGCTCGGTGGGCTCGGCAACGCCATCGGTGGCGCCGACATGGGCGACATGATGGGCAAGCTCGGTGGTCCGGGCGGCGGTCCGGGGCTGCCGGGGCTTCCCGGCGGCGGTCTGCCCGGCAACATCCCCGGCGGCCTGCCGCCCGGGTTCCGGTTCAAGAAGTAAATGACGCGCGTCGCCGAGGCGGCGCGGACGTGACGACATTCACCTAGACGATCCCGGCGCCTGCCGGGGCAGAGACAGACAGAAGGAAGACGAACACCATGGCACTCAGCATTCGCCTGTCGCGCGGCGGCTCGAAGAAGCGTCCCTACTACCGCATCGTCGTCGCCGACGCGCGCAGCCCGCGCGACGGCAAGTTCATCGAGAAGATCGGCAACTACAATCCGCTGCTGGGCAAGGACGACGAGAAGCGCATCGTGCTCGACGGCGATCGCGCCAAGCATTGGCTGGGCATGGGCGCGCAGCCGACCGACCGCGTCGCCCGCTTCCTCGACGCCGCCGGCGTGAAGGAGCGCACCGTGCGCAGCAACCCGAAGAAGGGCGAGCCGGGCGAGAAGGCCAAGGAGCGTGCCGAGGAGCGCGCCGAGAAGCTGAAGGCGCAGCAGGAGGTCGCCGCTGCCCCGGCCGAGACCGCCGAGCCCGAGGCGGCGAGCGCCGAGTAAGCTGGCCGGGAAGCCGATCGTCCGCTCGTGCGTTACCCCCGGCTCCAGCGAGACCCGAGAGGACCGCACGATGACGACCGATCCCGACCCGCGCACCGCGCCCGACGACGATGACGACTCGACCACCCAGGACGCCACCAACCAGGGCGTCTCGAGCCAGCAGCCCGCCGAAGGGGACGACGACGCCCCCGCCGGCGGCGCCGGTTCGCCCGACCAGGCCTGACCCTTCGTCCGTCGACCCCGACACGGTGGTGCTCGCCGCCGTGGCGGGGGCGCACGGCGTCGCCGGTGAAGTGCGGCTCAAGGTGTTCGCCGAGGCGCTGGGCGCGCATCGCACCTTCAACGGCGGTGCGCTCACGCTGGTAAAGCTGCGCGACGGCACGATCGCGCGGTTCGCGGAGGTGAACGACCGCACCGACGCGGAGCAACTCCGCGGCACCTTGCTCACCGTCGCGCGCGCGGACCTGCCGCCCCTCGGCGAGGGTGAGTATTATCATGCCGACCTGCTCGGCCTCGCCGCGGTGTCGACCGCGGGCGAGCCCGTCGGTCGCGTCGTCGCGGTGGAGAATTTCGGCGCGGGCGACGTGATCGAGATCGAGCGCGACGGCGGCAAGCGCTTTATGGTGCCGATCAACGCGGTGCCCGAGTGGGACCGTACGCGACTCATCGTGGAGGCGGCGTTCGTGGAGTGAAGGGAGGGGGGGCGCTTCTCGCCTACCTTCCCCCTGCCATCATCCTGAACTTGTTTCAGGATCGACCGACCCGCGAGATCAGCGGTTGCCGCGCTGGCGTAGCAGTAGGTCCTGAAACAAGTTCAGGGTAGCGCCGTGAGAAGGTCGGTCGGGCCAGCCCCCCTCACCGGCGCAGCGGGCACTGTTCCGCCAGTAGGTTGCGGATCGTCGTGGCGGCGACGCCGGCCTCGCCCATGGCGTGGCTGATCTGGTCGAGCCCTTTCACCACGTCCCCCGCCGCGAACAGTCCGGGCACGCTGGTACGCTGATGGTCGTCCACCTCGAGACAACCGTCCTCGCTCGCGCGCGCGCCGGCCTCGACCGCGAGATGCGAGCGGATGCGCGAGCCCAGTGCGGGATAGACGCTGTCGAACGCCATGCGTCCGCGCGCGGTGTCGAGGGCGAAGCGGTCTCCCTCGATCGCATAGTTCCCGCACGGGCCGTCGACGCGCACCACCCCCGCGTCATCGAGCGCCTCGGCGCAGGCCGAGTCGAGTAGATGCTCCGCCTCGGGCGCGATCAGCGTGATGTCGCGGGTGAAGCCGCGCAAGAATAACGCCTCGCGCATGCCGCGCTCGCCCGTGCCGATCACCGCGACCCGCTTGTCGGTCACCTCATAGCCGTCGCATACCGGGCAGTAGCGTAGCAGGCCCCGCGCCAGCGCCGGGTCGTGCACCTCGGGGAGCAGCCCGTGCGGGCGGTGGTTCACCACCCCGGTCGCCAGCAGCACGGTGCGCGCGCGGTGCGTGCCGTGATCGGTGGTGGCGACGAAGCGGTCCCCGTCCTGCGCCAGCCTCGTGACCTTCACCGGCTCGCGCCGGGCACCGTATCTCTCGGCCTGGGTGAGCATCAGGTGCAGCAGCTCGGTGCCAGCGACCCCTTCGGGATAGCCGGCGTGATTATGCGTGCGCGGGATCATCGCGGCGCGGCTCGACCCCGAGTCGAACATTCGGATCGAGAGATGATAGCGCGCCAGGTAGATCGCCGCGGTGAGACCGGCGGGCCCGGCACCGATGATGAGGCAGTCGTCCATCTTGCTGTCGTTCCCGCGCGTATATACATCCCGTGTATACGGGAGATCAGCGATGACTAACGAATATCGCGCCAAGGTGTTCAAGTCGGGCAATTCGGTCGCGCTGCGCCTGCCCAAGGCGCTGGGGCTGAAGGAGGGTACGGAGATGGTGGTCCGCGAGGAACGCGACCATTATGAGTTCGCGCCCGTCGTGAGGGACGATCGACTCGATCTCACGTCAGTATGGGGCAAGTGTTCCGGGCTCGTACCGCCCTTGGCTGAAGAGCGCGCGTTCGAGCCGTCGCCCCGCGCCTGGGACGATCCTGACTGGTCTGGCTGGGAGGGGGACGCCGACCGTTGAGGTACATGCTCGACGCCGACATCGTCATCGCGCTGCTCGCCGGCGAACCCGCCGCGTTGCGCGCGCGCGTCGAGCGTTGTCGCCGCGGCGACATCGTCATCTCCTCCATTGCCTTAGCCGAGGTCGCGCTGGCTAGCGCTAGCGGCAAGCGCCCTTCGTCGGAAATCCTGGAGCAGCTCACCCGTCTCTTCGACGTCCTCCCCTTCGATGCGGGCGCAGCATGGTCCTATGCCAGGCTGCCGTTCCGCCGCGGCAGCTTCGACCGCCTGATCGCGGCGCACGCGCTGGCGCTCAATGCCATCCTCGTCACCAACAACGAGCGCGACTTCGCCGGCATCCCCGGCCTCGCCGTCGAGAATTGGACCCGATGACCTTCCGTGCCACGATCCTGACGCTCTACCCCGAGATGTTCCCTGGCCCGCTCGGCGCCGCGCTCGCCGGGCGCGCGCTTCGCGAGGAGCGGTGGACCTGCGATCCGGTCAACATCCGCGACTTCACCGAGGACCGCCACCGCACCGTCGACGACACCCCCGCGGGCGGCGGGGCGGGGATGGTGCTGCGCGCCGACATCGTCGGCCGCGCGGTCGACGCGCATGCCGACGGTCGCCCGCTGATCGCGCTCACCCCGCGCGGCGCGGCGCTGACGCAGCGCCGCGTGCGCGACCTCGCCGTAGGGCCGGGGGCGGTACTGCTGTGCGGGCGCTTCGAGGGCTTCGACGAGCGACTGTTCGCGGCGCGCGCGATCGAGCAGCTCTCGATCGGCGACTATATCCTCTCGGGCGGCGAGATGGCCGCGCTGGTGCTGCTCGACGCTTGCGTTCGGCTGCTTCCGGGGGTAATGGGCGCGGCTTCGAGCGGTGACGAGGAGAGCTTCGAGAGCGGCCTCCTCGAATATCCGCATTATACCCGACCTGTCGAATGGGAAGGGCGCACGATCCCCGAGGTGCTGCGATCGGGGGATCATGCGAGGATCGCGGCGTGGCGTCAGTCACAGGCCGAGATCGACACACGGCTACGGCGGCCGGACCTGTGGGAGCGTCACGAGGGCGCTCGGGTCGGCTCGCCCTCTGGCGCGCGGCACGGAAGTAAGGATTGACGCGATGAACCTGATCCAGACGCTCGAGGCCGAGCAGATCGCCAAGTTCCATGAGACCAAGCAGCTCCCCGAGTTCCGCCCCGGTGATACGCTGAAGGTCGGCGTGAAGGTGGTCGAGGGCGAGCGCACGCGCGTCCAGAATTTCGAGGGCGTGTGCATCGCGCGCGCGAACCGGGGCATGGGCTCGTCGTTCACCGTGCGCAAGATCAGCTTCGGCGAGGGCGTCGAGCGCGTGTTCCCGCTCTACTCGCCCAACGTCGATTCGATCGAGGTGGTGCGCAAGGGCGCGGTGCGTCGCGCCAAGCTCTACTATCTGCGTGGCCGCACCGGTAAGTCGGCGCGTATCGCCGAGCGCCGCGACAACCGTCCGCAGCCGCAGGCCGCCGAGTAAGCGACCCCCGGTTCTGACCGGAGCGCCCGGGGGCGCGGTGGGAGACCACCGCGCCCTTTCCTCGTTGGGGGGCGGCGGGCATCGCACCGCCGGGTTGCCGCAGCTGGCGTCATCCTGAGCTTGTCTCAGGATCCACTGTGCCGCTCGCTCAAGTGCCGGTGGTGCTCGCGGACGGATGAATCATGAGACGAGCTCGGGCTGACGGTAGCGAGATGGGCTACGTGCCTTGTATCTCCAAGTGTCACCCCGGCGGACGCCGGGGTCCAGGTGGGGACGTTGGTGATGGCCACGCAGGCCTTCCCAACTGGACCCCGGCGTTCGCCGGGATGGTGAGCTTATGGTGAAGGAGCGCTCGCGCCGCGCCGGCATCAGCGTTTCACCTGAGGAGCCCCGCACCACGACAGCAAGGGTGCCGCTTTACCTCGCCGTCTCCCGCCGCGATAAGAGCGGCGCGCCCGGTCCCGGGTCGTGATCCCGGAGGAATGGATGCGTTCATGGTTGGCGGTGTTGGCGCTCGCGACGGTTGCAACAGGAGCGCTCGTGGCTGAGTCCGCACAAGCGCAGGCGCGCACGACAAGAACCGCCCCGCAGCGCCTCACCCTCGAGCGCATCTTCGCCGCGCCCGATCTCGGCGGTCAGCAGCCGCGCTCGCTGAAGCTATCGCCCGACGGCCGGCTGCTCACGTTCCTCCGCCCGCGCGCCGACGACCGCTTTCGCCTCGACCTCTGGGCGCGCGACACCGCTACCGGGCAGGAGCGGATGCTGGTCGATAGCACGCGCGTCGGCAGCGGCGCGGCACTCTCCGAGGCGGAGAAGATGCAGCGTGAGCGCGCGCGCATCGGTGCGCTGACCGGGATCATCCGCTACGACTGGTCGCCCGACGGGCGTCAGTTGCTCGTTCCCGCGGACGGCGACCTGTACCTCGCCGGGCTGGACGGCGCGACGCGGCGGCTCACTGAGGTGAGGGGCGGTGTGCTCAACGGCGAGGTCTCGCCGCGCGGCGGCTTCGTCAGCTACGTGCGCGACCAGAACCTGTGGCTCCAGCCGCTCGCCGGCGGCGCCGCGCGCGCGCTCACGCAGGGCGGCGGGGGCACGGTCCATTTCGGCGAGGCCGAGTTCGTCGCGCAGGAGGAGATGGACCGCCGCACCGGCTATTGGTGGAGCCCCGACGATCGCTATGTCGCGGTCGAGCGGTTCGACGAGGCGCCGGTGCAGGTCTTCACCCGCGCCGCGATCGGCGCTGCCGGCACCGAGATCTACCAGCAGCGCTATCCCGCCGCGGGCACGCCCAACGTCGCGGCCGAGCTCCACGTGATGCGCGCCGATGGCAAGGGGCAGGTGAGGGTCGATCTCGGCACTGACCCCGATATCTATCTGGCGCGGGTCGACTGGCTGCCCGACGGCTCGGCGCTGCTCGTCCAGCGCGAGAACCGCGCCCAGACCCGCTTGGACGTGCTTCGCGTCGACCCCGCCACCGGCAGGGCCACCCCGCTGTTCAGCGAGACCGCCGCGCCGCGCAGCTGGATCAACCTCACCGACAGCTATCGCGCGCTCGGCGACGGCGGGCTGCTGTGGCGTTCCGAGCGCGACGGCTACGGCCACCTGTGGCTGCTGCGCGGCGGCCAGTGGACCCAGCTGACCAAGGGACCGTGGGTGGTCACCGGGCTGGTCGCGGTCGACGAGGCCGCGGGCAAAGTCTATTTCATGGCCAACAAGGACGACGTGCTCGAGCAGCAGCTCTACGTCGTCCCGCTCGCCGGCGGCACGCCCGAGCGGCTGACCGAGCGCGGCTGGCAGAACAGCGTCACCGCCGATGCCGCGGCGCAGCGCTTCCTGGTCACCCGCTCCAACCCGAACCAGCCGCCGCAGGTCTATCTCGCCGACGCCGCCGGCAAGCGGCTCGCCTGGGTCAATGAGAACCGGATCGAGGGCGGTCACCCCTATGCGCCCTATCTCGCCGCGCACCGCCCGGTGACGTTCGGGACGATCAAGGCGGAGGACGGCACCGAGCTGCACTGGCAGATGGTCACGCCGAAGCTGAAGGCGGGCAAGCGCTATCCCGTCTTCTTCCAGCATTACGGTGGGCCGGGCCCGCAGAACGTCGCGCGCGACTGGAAGAACCCGCTGATCCAGCACATCGTCGACCGCGGCTGGATCTATTTCGAGCTTGATAACCGCGGCTCGGCCAACCGCGGTGTGAAGTTCGAGAGCGCGATCTGGCATGCAATGGGCACGGTGGAGGTCGCTGACCAGCGCGCCGGCGCGACCTATCTCAAGTCGCTGAGCTACGTCGACCCGGAGCGGATCGCGACCTACGGCTGGTCGTACGGCGGCTATATGTCGCTGAAGATGATCGAGGCCGATCCCGGCCTCTACGCCGCCGCGATCTCGGGCGCACCGGTGACCGACTGGCACCTCTACGACTCGCATTACACCGAGCGCTACATGGGCGATCCGCGCACCGACACCGCGGCCTATGACGCGTCGCGCGCGGTGCGCGACCCGAAGCGCATCACCACGCCGCTGCTACTGATGCACGGCATGGCCGACGATAACGTCTTTCTCGACAATTCCACCAAGGTGGCAGCGGCGCTGCAGGGCGCGGACATGCCGTTCGACCTGATGTTCTACCCCGGCAAGACCCACTCGGCGGTGCGCGACATCCACGTCTGGACCACGATCGAGCGCTTCCTCGACGCGCATGTCGGCAGCGGGCCCAAGTAAAGCTTGCTGTCGCCCGCGCGGCGGGCGCAATAGGGCCGTCGCGGAATGAGAACGCGCGCACCGAGCGCGCCGGGAAGGACAGACATGGGTTATCGGGTGGTGGTGGCGGGGGCCACGGGCAACGTCGGGCGCGAGATGGTCAACATCCTCGCCGAGCGCGAGTTTCCTCTCGACGAGATCGCGGTGCTGGCGTCGAGCCGCAGCCAGGGCGAGCAGATCGAATATGGCGACACCGGCAAGATGCTCAAGGTGCAGAACATCGAGCATTTCGATCCCGCCGGCTGGGACATGGCGCTGTTCGCGATCGGCAGCGAGGCGACCAAGGTCTATGCCCCCAAATTCGCCGCGGCGGGCTGCACGGTGATCGACAATTCGTCGCTCTACCGCATGGACCCGGACGTACCGCTGATCGTGCCCGAGGTGAACGCCGCCGCGATCGACGGCTACAAGCGCAAGAACATCATCGCCAACCCTAATTGTTCGACCGCGCAGATGGTGGTGGCGCTCAAGCCGCTGCACGACGCCGCGACGATCAAGCGCGTGGTGGTGGCGACCTATCAGTCGGTCTCGGGCGCGGGCAAGATCGGCATGGACGAGCTGTTCGAGCAGAGCCGCAACATCTTCGTCGGCGACCCCGCCGAGCCGAAGAAGTTCACCAAGCAGATCGCCTTCAACGTCATCCCGCACATCGACAGCTTCCTCGACGACGGCTCGACCAAGGAAGAGTGGAAGATGGTGGTCGAGACCAAGAAGATCCTCGATCCCAAGATCAAGGTGGTCGCCACCTGCGTGCGCGTGCCGGTGTTCGTCGGCCATTCCGAGGCGCTCAACGTGGAGTTCGAGAACGAGCTGTCGGCCGAGGACGCGCAGCGCATCCTGCGCGAGGCGCCCGGCGTGATGCTGGTCGATAAGCGCGAGGACGGCGGCTACGTCACCCCGATCGAGAGCGCAGGCGACGACGCCACTTATGTGAGCCGCGTGCGCGAGGATCCGACGGTGGAGAACGGGCTGGCGCTGTGGTGCGTCAGCGACAATCTCCGCAAGGGCGCGGCGCTCAACGCGGTGCAGATCGCCGAGCTGCTCGGCCGCCGCCACCTCAAGAAGGCGGACGAGACGGATGACGCCGCCTTCGACGCGGTGTTCGCCGAGGACGAGTGAGGGAGCGGCAGAGTTCGCCGCATCGCTCGCTTAATTACCCGCCGTTCATGCTGGGGAGAGGCCGAGTTCGTCGAAGCCTTGTCTCGAAGCACGGCTGCCGCCGACGTGGCCTTGCTTCTAGGCTGCACTTCGACGTCGCTGAGTGCCCCCTCAGCACGAACGGCGGAGCGAAGAGCCCTGCGTCCTCCGTGTTCCTGCGCACGCAGGAACCCAGGGCCACGCACCTCGCGCTTGCCGCCCTGGGCTCCTGCGTCCGCAGGAGCACGCGGTGACTCAATAGCCGGTATACCGCCCCGGCCGGTGCCAGGCGATCAGGATGCCGCTGATCGCCGCCGCGGACAACGCCGACCACGCTACGCGCTCGACCGGCAGCGCCACCAGTGACACCAGCAGGATCACCGCGTCGATCGCGATCTGCGTGCGGCCCGCGTTCCAGCCGCGGCGCTGCTGGAGCCAGAGCGTGACCACGCCGGTCCCACCGATTCCGGCATGGTGCCGCGCCAGCGCCAGCGCGCCGAAGCCGATCACCGACCCGCCCGCCAGCGCGGCGAAGGCGGGATCGATGTACGCGATGCTGAGGCCGTAGCGGGTCACCGTGCCGAGCCCGGCGACGCCGATCCCCACCAGGGCCGTGCGCAGGGTGAAACGCCGCCCCATCGCGCGCCACGCCAGCCAGAAGAACGGCAGGTTGAGCAGGGTGAACAGCACCCCGCTCGGCAGCGGCACCGCATAGGAGAGCAGCAGCGCCACCCCTGCGATCCCGCCCGTCACGAGCCCGGCAGCGTGGAGCAGCGCGAGCCCGAGCACGACGAGGATGCAGCCGAGCGCGAGCGCATAGGCGTCCTCGATGGCACTGTGCGGGAGAGAGGGGGGGCGACTCACCACCGCGCTGTGCCAGCCGCCGGCCACTGCGTCGAGTGTTGCGCTGCACCATGAGACGTGCGTTTACCCGAGACGCCGCCACAGCTAGGCGAGCTCATCGGCGGAGGGAGCGGCGGTATGGTGCACGAGATGACCGGAGGATGCCAGTGCGGCGGCGTGCGCTACGCCGTGCTGGTCGACGACGACGACGCCTACCTGTGCCACTGCCGGATGTGCCAGCGCGCCACCGGCGGCGTCTTCGCCGCGCTCAAGCAGGTGTCGCGCGCCGCGCTGCGCTGGACCACGCGCGAGCCTGACCGCCGCGCTTCCTCAGCGATCGCGCAACGCGGCTTCTGCCGCGACTGCGGTACCCCTCTCACCTATGAGGGCAACGGCGCCGACCAGCTCGACCTCACCGTCGGCAGCTTCGACGACGCTCGCCGCCTCCGCCCGGTCGGTCATTTCGGCGTCGAGAGCCGCCACGCCGCCTGGTGCGACACCGCCGGGCTGCCCGAGAAACGCACCGACGAGATCCCGCATCTCGTCGCCAAATGGATGGAAACGAGTGGCAAGCTCCCCGACTGAGACACGCTTCTTCAACAGTTTCGACGGCACGCCGATCGCCTGGCGCGAACTCGGCGAGGGGCGGCCGCTGGTGCTGATCCACGGCTATTTCTCGGACGCGCGCACCAACTGGCTGCGCTACGGCCACGCCGCCGCGATCGCCGCGCGCGGCGTACGGGTCATCATGCCCGACCTGCGCGCGCACGGCGGGAGCGGCAAGCCGCACGACGCCGCCGCTTACCCGCCCGACGCGCTCGCGCTGGATGGCGCGGCGCTGGTGCGCCACCTCGGGCTCACGGACTATGACCTCGGCGGCTACTCGCTCGGCGCGCGCACGGTGGTGCGGATGCTCGCGCGCGGCGCGACGCCGCGGCGCGCGGTGCTCGCCGGCATGGGGCTCGAGGGCATCGTTGGCGCCGAGCGCCGCGCCGACCATTTCCGGCACATCCTCACCAGACTCGGCCAGCACGAGCGCGGCAGCCCCGAGTGGCTCGCCGAGGCCTTTCTCAAGACCATCGGGGGCGACCCGGTGGCGCTGCTCGGCGTGATCGACACGTTCGCGAGCACGCCGGCGGAGGTGCTGGCGACGCTCGACTTGCCGACGCTGGTGCTCAGCGGCGTCGACGATCACGACAACGGCTCGGCCGCGGCACTCGCCGACGCGTTGCCGAACGCGCGCTACGCCGAGATGCCAGGCAACCATATGAGCGCGGTGACGAAGCCCGAATTGGGTGAGGCGATCGCGGACTTCGTGGCGGGGTAGCGGTCCCGCTGTGCTCCTGCGGAGGCAGGAGCCTAGGGCCGGCTGCGACGACGTGCGTGGCTCTGGGTTCCTGCGTTCGCAGGAACACGGCTACGCGCCGCACTACCATCGCCGCGCATCAGCTCTTCAGCTTCCACCCGCGCTTGAGCAGGACGTAGCACAACACGCCCAGCGCGACGTCGATCGCGAGGATCACGACGCTTCCCACCGCCACGGGCGAGTCGGCGCTGCCGAGAAAGCCGTAGCGAAAGCCCGAGATCACGTAGAAGAACGGGTTGACGTGGCTGAACGCGCGGAACGCGGGCGCGAGGTGGTCGACCGAGTAGAAGGTGCCCGACAGCAATGTCAGCGGCGCGATCAGGAAATTGGTCACCGCCGCGGCATGGTCGAACTTGTCCGCCCATATCGAGGTGAGCACGCCCGCGAACGACAGGAACATCGCGCCGAGCAGTCCGAACCATAGCACCGCGAGCGGATGATGCGGGGTCACGTGCACGCCCGGCCACAGCGCCATCGCCAGCCACACCGCGCAGCCGACGCAGAAGGCGCGCGTCACCGCGGCACCGACCAGCGCCGCGAGCAGCTCGCCCGTCGACAGCGGCGGCTGGAGATAGTCGACGATATTGCCCTGGATCTTGCCCACCAGCAGCGAGAAGCTCGCGTTGGCAAAGGCATTGTTGAGCATGCCCATCAGGATCAGCCCGGGCGCGATGAAATCGGCGAAGGCGACCGGCGCGCCGCCGACGTTCACCGGGCTTCGCGCCCCATTGGCGACGGTGAAGATGACGAGGAACATCAGCGTCGTCACCGCCGGTGCCCAAACCGTCTGGAGCTGCACCTTGAAGAAACGGCGCACCTCCTTCACATAGAGGGTTCGCAGGCCGCCCCAATTGACGTTCCGGATCACCGGTTCGCCGGGGGCGTGCCTGATGGCTGACGGAATTTGTCCGGTAGGAAGCTGGCTGCTCATCGCCTGTGCGGGTAACCGCTGCGGCGCGCGCCCGCAACCGGAACGCTAGAGGAAGACAAGGATGTCCTGGACCGACGAGCGGATCGATACGCTGAAGACGATGTGGGAGGCGGGCCAGACCGCCAGCCAGATCGCCGAGGCGCTCGGCGGCGTCAGCCGCAACGCGGTGATCGGCAAGGCGCATCGCCTCGGGCTGCAGTCGCGCCCGTCGCCGGTGACGACCAAGGAGGAGGCGCGCGCCGCCGAGCCGGCGCCGGTCGCCGCGCCGGTCGCCGCCGCGCCCGCGCCGGCGCCTGCTCCCAAGCCGGCTGCCGCGCGCGCGCCCGCCCCCGCCCCCCGCCCGTCGCCGCCACCGTTCGAGACCGGGTCGGCGCCGGACGTGGGGGCCGCGGCCGGCGACGCCGAGGACGAGGCGGACGAGACGCCCAGCGCGCCGCCCGCCAAGCGCGAGCCGCTGTTGCGCTCGGTCGGTCCGGGCGGCTTCGTGCGTCAGGCGCCCGGCGAGCAGCAGCCGCCGATCGCGCCGGCCCCGCCGCGTCGACTCGTGCCCGCGCGTACCGCGCCCGAGTTCGCCAACAAGACGTCCCTGCTCGATCTCAACGACAAGATCTGCAAGTGGCCGCTCGGCCACCCCGGCGAGCCCGACTTCCATTTCTGCGGCGACAAGGTGAACCCGGGCTTCCCTTATTGCGTGGACCATTGCGGTCATGCCTATCAGGCGCAGCTGCCGCGGCGCGATCGGCGCGCGCCGCCGCTACCGTTCGGCGGACCCCGCATGCGCTGAGGTTCACCCTCGAGGACGCAGGACCGTGCTGCCTTGCAATGGTGCGAGCGGGGGAAGTCCGCGGCTCGGACGGCCGCGACACGGGCGGCGTTGGTGAAGGGCGCGTCCGCGGGATCGCGGCTCTCGCGACCGGTGTCATCCTAGCCGCACGCCGATCGGGGCGGCGCTTGGGTCGGCGGCCTCGGCTGGTTATAGGGATGCCATGGCCGATCTGTTCGCTTCCCCCACCGCCGGCACCCCTGCCTACGACGCCTCGTCGATCGAGGTGCTCGAGGGACTGGAACCGGTGCGGCGTCGGCCGGGCATGTACGTCGGCGGCACCGACGAGCGCGCGATGCATCATCTCGCCGCCGAGGTGCTCGACAACGCCATGGACGAGGCGGTGGCGGGACACGCCACGCGGATCGAGATCACGCTGGAGGCGGGCAACCGCCTGACCATCGTCGACAACGGCCGCGGCATGCCGGTCGACCCGCATCCCAAGTTCCCGGACAAGTCGGCACTCGAGGTGATCCTCTCGATGCTCCACTCGGGCGGCAAGTTCGCGGGCAAGGCCTATGCGACCTCGGGCGGCCTGCACGGCGTCGGCGTGTCGGTGGTCAACGCGCTGTCGAGCGACACGGTGGTCGAGGTCGCGCGCGACCGCCAGCTCTACCGTCAGCGCTTCAGCAAGGGGCAGACGCTCGGGCCGCTGGAGACGGTCGGTGCGGCGCCCAACCGCCGCGGCACCTCGGTGGCCTTCACCCCCGACACCGAGATCTTCGGCCCCGAGCTGCTGTTCAAGCCGGCGCGGCTGTACCGTCTGGCACGCTCGAAGGCTTACCTGTTCGCAGGCGTCGAGATCCGGTGGCATTGTGCGTCCGAGCTGATCACGGATGACACGCCTGCCGAAGCGATCTTCCAGTTCCCCGGCGGCCTGTCGGACCATCTGCGCGAGCAGATCGCCGGCCGCGATTGCGCCACTGCCGACTTCTTCGCCGGCCAGCAGGACTTTCCCGACCGGCAGGGCAAGGTCGAGTGGGCGGTCGCGTGGCCGCTGTGGAGCGAGGGCAGCTACAGCTGGTATTGCAACACCATCCCCACGCCCGATGGCGGCACGCACGAGCAGGGGCTGCGTCAGGCGCTGGTGCGCGGACTGCGTCAGTTCGGGGACCTCGTCGGCAACAAGCGCGCCAAGGACCTCACGGCGGACGACGTGATGGTGGGCAGCGAACTGATGCTCAGCGTCTTCATCCGCGAGCCGCAGTTCCAGTCGCAGACCAAGGACCGGCTCACCTCGCCAGAGGCGGCAGGCCTGGTCGAGAAGGCGATGCGCGACCATTTCGACCATTGGCTCGGGCACAATATGGAGCGCGGCAAGGCGCTGCTCGGCTATGTGCTCGAGCGGATGGACGAGCGGCTGCGGCGCAAGGCCGAGCGCGACGTCAAGCGCAAGACCGCCACCTCGGCGCGCAAGATCCGGCTGCCGGGCAAGCTCACCGACTGTTCGGCTGACAGTTCGGAGGGCACCGAATTGTTCATCGTCGAGGGCGACTCGGCGGGCGGCTCGGCCAAGCAGGCGCGCGACCGCAAGACCCAGGCGATCCTGCCGATCCGCGGGAAGATCCTCAACGTCGCCTCGGCCACCTCGGCCAAGATCTTCGCCAACCAGGAGATCGCCGACCTGGTCCAGGCGCTCGGCTGCGGCACCCGCAAGGACTGCCGCCCCGAGCAGCTGCGCTACGAGAAGATCGTGATCATGACCGACGCCGACGTCGACGGTGCGCACATCGCGACGCTGCTCATGACCTTCTTCTTCCAGGAGATGCCCGAGCTGGTGCGGCAGGGGCACCTGCACCTCGCGCAGCCCCCGCTCTACCGGCTGACGGTCGGCGCCAAGTCGCTCTACGCGCGCGACGACACCCATCGCGCCGAGCTCGAGCGTACCGTGTTCCGCGGCAAGAAGGTGGAGGTCGCGCGCTTCAAGGGCCTGGGCGAGATGAACCCGAGCCAGTTGCGCGAGACGACGATGGATCCGGCGAAGCGCAGCATGATCCGCATCACGCTGCCGCAGGAATATGAGGAGCGTGCGGGCGTGAAGGACCTGGTCGAACGGCTGATGGGGACCAATCCCGCGCATCGCTTCGCCTTCATCCAGGAGAATGCGGCACGCCTCGACGAGGAGGCGATCGACGCGTGACCCGGCATCCACGACGCGAATGGTGGCTCGCGATCGCGCTGGCGGCGCTGGCGGGCTATGTCGACGCGATCGGCTTCCTGCGGCTCAACGGCCTGTTCGTCTCCTTCATGAGCGGCAATTCGACGCGGCTGGCGGTGGCGCTGGCGGGCGGCTCGCCGCTGGCGTTCACCGCCGCGTCGCTGATCCTCGCCTTCGTCGCGGGCGTGGTGGTCGGCGCGACCGCGGGCGCGGCGCTGGGGCGCTGGCGTCGCCCAGGAGTGATCGTGCTCGCCGCGGTGCCGCTCGCGGTGGCGGCGGCGCTTCCCGAGTTCGGCCCACTCGGTGGGCTCGGCACGGTACTGCTGGCGCTGGCGATGGGCGGACTCAACACCGTTTTTCAGCGCGACGGCGAGGTCAGCGTGGGGGTGACCTATATGACCGGCGCGCTGGTCAAGCTCGGCCAGCATCTCGCGGGCGCGTTGATGGGGGACGGCGCGCGTTGGGACTGGCTGCCGTATCTGCTGCTGTGGTTGGGGCTGGTCGCGGGCGCCTTCCTCGGCACGGCCGACTATGCCGCGCCCGACAATGTCGCGCTGTGGCGCGCGACGGCGGCGGCACTGGGCATCGCGCTGCTGGCGGCGGCGACCGCGACCGCGGGAGAGCGAGCGCCGCGCGAGTGAGACCGGTAGGGGGGTAGGATGGTGGACGGCGAGGCGATCGGCGGGAGACGCGAGCGCCCGTCGCCGCGACGGTACTCGGCCCGTGTCGCGCGACATCGTCTCGCACGCCGGCGTCAAAGTCCGCGGGGCAGTGAATACCGAGGCAAGGTCGGGATGACGCCCGTCATCCCGTGGCGCGCTCTCTGCTCCGCCGCCGCACGCCCCGCGCCATGATCGACCTCGCCCGCGCTGCTGATCTCGAGCTGGCCGGGCTCACCGTCCGCCCCTCGCTCCGCACCGTGTCGCTGGGCACGCGCGTGGAGCTGCTCGAGCCGCGCGTCATGCAGGTCCTCGTCGCGCTGGCCCAGGCCGGCGGGGCGGTGGTGTCGCGCGACGAGCTGGTGTCGCGATGCTGGGATGGCCGCATCGTCGGCGATGACGCCATCAACCGCGTCGTGGGGCGACTGCGCCGCCTCGGAGAGGGCCTGGGTGCGGGCCGCTTCCGCATCGAGACGATCGCGCGGGTCGGCTATCGCCTGATCGTTCTCGACGGGACGGCAAGGTCGACGGCCGCTCGCGTAGCCGACGAGGCGTTCATCCCGCCCGACGTGTCCCCGCAAGCCGGGATCGCCGCCCTGCCACGTCGCGCGCTGATCGCCGGCCTCGGCGTCGCGAGCGCGACGGCCGCGGGAAGCGCCTGGTGGTGGCATCGCGGTCGCGGTGAGTCGCGCTCGCCCGAGGTCGCCGCGCTGATTGCCCAGGCACGCGACTCGCAGCGTCAGGCCGACCGCCAGGGTCTGTGGCAGGCCATCGGGCTGTTGCGCCGCGCGGTCCTGCTCGCGCCCGACGACGCCGACGCCTGGGGCCAGCTCGCGCTCTGCTGCGCGGTCGCCGCGCGGATCGCTGCCGCGGCCGACCGCGCCGCCTTCGCCGAGCGCGCGCTCGCCGCCGAGCGCCGCGCCGAGGTGATCGAACCGGGCAACACCTACGCCGCGCTCGCCCGGATGCGGCGCGCGCCGCTGCTCGGCAACTGGCGCGCGCAGGAGCAGGTCACCGCCCGCGCCGCGCGCGCGCATCCCGACGATGACATGATCGCCGACGCGCTGGGTCGCATGCTCCAGATGGTGGGGCGGATGCGCGAATCGATCGAGCCGTTCACGCGCGCGCTCACGGTCGGCGGTCCGTCGCCGATCGCGATGTACCAGCGCGTCGTCTCGCTGTGGAGCGTTGACCGGCTGGAGGAGGCCGACGGCGCGATGGAGGAGGCATATGCGCTCTACCCGCTCCATTATGCCGTGTGGTTCACGCGCGCCTTCCTGCTCGCCTACACCGGACGTGGCGCCGAGGCGCTCCGCATGATCGAGGATTCGGACCATCGGCCGAGCAGCGTCGACGACGCGAGCTTCACGCTGGCCGCAGGGGGCGCGCGCGCGCTGACGACGCGCGCGCCACGCGAGGTCGCCGCGGCGGCCGCGGCCTATGTCGAGGCGGCGCACCGCGGCAGCGGCCATGCCGAGAACGCGATCCAGTTCCTCAGCGCGGCGGGGCGGCTCGACCAGGCCTTCGCGATCGCGCAGGGCTATTTCCTGCAACGCGGCTTCGCGGTGGGCACGCTGCGCTTCTCGCGGCGGCAGGGCACCTACACCGCGCCCGACCAGAGGGTGAGCTGGTTCCTATTCGCGCCGCCGTGCGCGGCGTTGCGCCGCGATCCGCGCTTCGGATCGCTGGCTCGGACCATGGGGCTGACGCGCTACTGGCGCGAGACCGGCACCCGGCCGGACGATCCTGCCTTGGTACTCGGCTGATCGGCTTCGGCAGGTTTGCGCTAAGGGAAGCGATGGCGACGCCGTCACCCCCGACGCGTCGTCCGACCGCCCCGAGCCCTTCAGCGGGTTGTCAGCGCGGTGGCGTCGCGCTCGCCCAGCGCGATCCGCAACGGGGACGAGCGCCGCGCCGCGCTGGCGACGGTCGCGGCCGCGCAGGCGCGGCGGTCGGCGGCGAGCGGCTGATGCGCGCACAGACGCGTGGCGGCGCGCTCCACCCGCGCCAGCATCGCGGCGCGGCCGGCACTGGTCCGCTGATCGAGTTCGCCCGCGACGATGTGGTAGCTGCCGTTGCCGACGCGATAGCTCTGCGCGGCGGCGGGCGTTGTGGCGGCGACGAGGCCGAGGAGCATGAGCGAGCGCATGGCGAGTCTCCGTTGGCGCGACGGGGATCGTCGCTTCGTCGGAGACTCGCCGTTCGGTGCCGTCCAGTCGCGGCGGCAATGCCGATATGAAACCGATCAATCGCCGATGATCGGATGAAAAGGAGCAGGTCGCGGCACAGCTGAACGCCGGACCGCGGTCACGCCCCGCCCATCAAAGCCGCAGCCCCAACGCCTGTTCACGCGGTCGCGCCAGGATCGCGCGCGCGTCTCCGGGGGTGCGCACCTCACCGTGCGGACCACCGGCGGCGGTGATCACGCGGTCGAGCAGCTCCAGCCCCTCGGGCCAGCGACCCAGCCCGCTCGCGGCGTTGATATGGCCGCACGCGCCGTAGTCGATGAAGTGGCTGCCCCAGTCGACCGCGAGGCTGTGCGCGCGGTCGAGCGTCACCCAGGGATCGTCGCTCGAGGCGACCACGATCGAGGGGAAGGGCAGCGGCTGCTTGGGCGTCGGTGCGAAGGGCGCGAGCTCGGGCGCGACGTCGGCGCGATCGACATCGGCGGGTGCCACCAGCAGCGCGCCGGCAACGGGCCAGCCATAGGGCTGCGGGCTGAGCGATGCCCACCACGCCACCGCGACGCAGCCGAGGCTGTGCGCGACCAGGATCACCGGCGCGCGCGCACTCGCCACCGCCTGGTCGATCTTGGTGACCCAGGTGTTGCGATGCGGTCGATCCCACATCCCCAGCTCGATCCGGGCGGTATCCGGCCGGCTCCTCTCCCACAAGGTTTGCCAGTGCGACGGTCCCGAACCGCCCAGCCCCGGGACGGTCAGAACGGTCGGCTGCACCGACAGATCGAACGCGGAATGTCCCATGACACACCTCCAGTTGGTGAGACCGCGGCGATCGGTCTAGGGGTCGGCACGGCCGCGGCCTCTGACCCTTGAGTATTGCCTACTAAATCGATCGGCAATCCTGCACCGCAGCATTTGACGCGAACGGAGGCCGCCGAGCGACGAGCGGTTGCGGCCAGGCCGTGGCGGCGCGATAGGGCGCCATGCCCAAGCAGCGCGTGGACCAGATGCTCGTCGATCGCGGCCTCGCCGAGTCGCGCACGCGCGCGCAGGCGCTCGTGATGGCCGGGCTGGTGTTCGCCGGCGAGCGCAAGGTCGACAAGCCGGGGCAGGCGCTCGCCGACGACGTCGCGCTGGAGGTGCGCGGGCGCGACCACCCCTGGGTGTCGCGGGGCGGGATCAAGCTGGCCCACGGGCTCGATCGATTCGGCTGGGACGTGACGGGCGCGGTGGCGATCGACGTCGGCAGTTCGACCGGCGGCTTCACCGACGTGCTGCTCAGCTGCGGCGCGGTGCGGGTCTATGCTGTCGACAGCGGCACCAACCAACTCGCCTGGAAGCTGCGCCAGGATCCGCGCGTCGTCGTCCACGAGCAGACCAGCGCGCGCCTGCTCACCGCCGCGCACGTTCCCGAACCGATCGACCTGGTGGTATGCGACGCGAGTTTCATCGGCCTGGCCAAGGTGCTGGAGGTGCCGCTCGGCTTCGTCCCCCCCGGCGGGCGCGTGCTGGCGCTGATCAAGCCGCAGTTCGAGGCCGGGCGCGCCGAGGTAGGCAAGGGCGGGGTAGTGCGCGACCCGGTCGTCCACGCGCGGGTCTGCGCTGAAGTCGTGGCATGGCTCGAGCAGAGCGGCTGGCAGGTACAGGGCGTGGTCGAGAGCCCGATCACCGGGCCGGAAGGCAACGTCGAGTTCCTCGTCGCCGCGACGCGTGCGTGAAAATGGGTAAAGTACCATTTACCTGAGTCGGGCGTTGCGGCAGCAGTACCGGGACGGACCGATCAGGAGACGAGCGTGGGGGGTGTCGCTTCTAGGGAACAGTTGAGAATGTCGTTCCTGCGCTGGGCGGCAGTGGCCGTGCCCGGCGTGCTGCTGCTCGGCTTCCTCTCGGGACGGACGGTACCCTCGGGCGACGCCAACGGCTGGTATCGTGCGCTGGCCAAGCCCGAGTTGACGCCGCCCGGATGGCTGTTTCCGGTCGCCTGGTCGCTGCTGTACGTGATGATGGGGGTCGCGCTCGCGCTGGTCCTGAGCGCACGAGGCGCGCGGTTGCGCTGGCTCGCGCTCGTGCTGTTCGCCGCGCAGCTCGCCGGCAACCTGCTGTGGACCCCGCTCTTCTTCGGGGCGCATCAGGTTTCGGCGGCGTTCCTGCTGATCGTCGCAATCCTCGGGCTGACGATCCTCACCACCTTTGTCTTCGCGCAGGTGCGTCGTCGCGCCGCGTGGCTGCTCGTCCCTTATATGATGTGGCTGGGCTTCGCCGGAACGCTCAACTGGCGTATCGATCAGCTCAACCCCGACGCGGAACGGCTTGTGTCGCCGGCCGCGGCGTCCCAGATGGTCGGTTAAGCGCCTCTACAGGAATTTGAACTTATGCAGTCCGAGAACCATCTGTTCGGCGATCTCGCCAAGCTCTTCAACGGCGCGGCGGGCACGCTCGCCGGCGTCGGGCGCGAAGCCGAGGCGAATGCGCGGGCGCGCGCGCGCGAGTGGATCGGTGGCCTCGACTTCGTCGCGCGCGACGAGTTCGAGGTGGTGAAGGCGATGGCGGCCGCGGCGCGCGACGAGAACGACGCGCTGCGCGCGCGGATCGAGACGCTGGAGGCGGCGCTGGCTGCCAAATCCGGCGTCTGATCGCGCCGCGCCAGGGAAGGGGGCCGCGTGCCAAGCGATAAGTTACTGATGCTCGACGAGGCGGACGACGACACGGCGGGCGAGGCGCCGCTCGACATGCTCGAGGCCTATTTCCTCGCGCATGGCTGGCCGTGCGAGCGCGGCGAGGACGAGATCACCGCGTCGATCAAGGGCAGCTGGACCGAATATGAGCTGCGTGCGCTGTGGCGCGAGGAGGACGGGGTCCTCCAGCTGCTCGCCTTCCCCGACGTTAAGGTGGCCGAGGGCCGGCGCGGGCCGGTCTACGAGGTGCTCGCGCTCGTCAACGAGCAGCTGTGGATGGGGCATTTCGAGATCTGGTCGAGCAGCGGTATTCTACTCTACCGCAACGCCACCGCGATCGAGGCGGAGGACGGCGACGCCACGATGGCGCTGAGCACCGCCGAGCTGCTCGTCGAATCCGCGATCGACGAGTGCGAGCGTTTCTATCCCGTCTTCCAGTTCGTGCTGTGGGGCGGCAAGTCGCCGAGCGAGGCGATCGCCGCGGCGATGGTCGAGACCGCGGGCGAGGCCTGACGCGCGATGCGGCTGTGGATGATCGGCTGCGGCAACATGGCCTCGGCGATGCTGCGACGCTGGCTGGCTAGCGGTGTGGTGGCGGCCGAGGACGTCGACGTGGTCAATCGCCAGCATCGCGTGCTGCCCGTCGGCGTGCGCCAGGCGCGCGACCTGCCCGACGCGCCGCCGCCCGACGCGGTGATCCTCGGCATCAAGCCGCAGCAACTCGACGAGGTCGCGGCGGTGCATCGCGGCCGCGTCGTCGCGGCGCCGCTGCTCATCTCCATGCTCGCGGGCGCCGATCCGGCGCGACTGGCAGCGGCCTTCCCCGGCCCAGTGCCGATCCAGACGATGCCCAACCTGCCGGTCGAGCTCGGGCGCGGCGTGGTGGCGGTGCACGCGCCCGACGCGCCGGCGACGGCACGGACAGTGGCCGACCGGTTGCTCGTGCCACTCGGCCTGGTCGAGTGGTTCGACGATCCGGCGCTGTTCGCCGCCGCTGGCGCGCTCTCGGGCACTGGGCCGGCCTTCCTGTTCCGCTTCGTCGACGCGCTGACCGCGGCGGGAGTCGCGCTCGGTCTGTCACGCGAGGCGGCCGCGGCGGTGGCCCTCGCGACCGTCGATGGCGCCGCGGCGATGGCGTCGGCGAGCGTGCGCAGCCCGGCCGCGCTGGCCGACGCGGTGGCGAGCCCCGGCGGCATGACTCGCGCCGGGCTCGACGTGCTCGATCGCGAACGCAGGTTGGCGGCGTTGCTGGAGGAGACACTGCGTGCGGTGGCGCGACGCGGTGCGGAGATGGCGGCGGGTCAGTAGGCCTCGGCCGCGATCAGAGCGGCAAGGCGGTGGTGGACTTGATCTCCTGCATTGCGAAGGAGGAGCTGACGTCGTGCAGCGACGCCACCTTGATCAGCTTGCGGTAGATCCGGTCATAGTCGGCGATGTCGCGCGCGACGACCTTGAGCAGATAGTCGACCTCGCCGCTCATGCGATAGAATTCCACCACCTCGGGGATCCGCGCCACTCCCTCGGCGAAGGTCTGCAGCCACTCGTCGCTGTGCTGCGTGGTGCGCACCGCGACGAAGACGGTGACGTCGAGCCCGAGCGCGGCACGGTCGAGCAGCGCCACGCGTCCCCGGATCAGCCCGGTTCGCTCCAGCCGTTTGACCCGCTTCCAGCAGGGCGTCGGCGAGAGACCGATCCGCGTGGCAAGGTCGGCCACCGATAGAGCGGCATCCTCTTGCAGCAGAGCCAGCAGGCGGCGGTCGATGGCATCGAGTACCACATTCTCCATATAGGCTGTCACGTAGCACAAATCGACTGCACTTACCTCGTTATCGTAGCGTGAAGAGATGCTCATCGCCGCCGATCGACGCTATCCTGCTCGGAGAGTGAGGAGGGCCTAATGCTGAGTCGGATGTTCGTCGATCACCCGCGCGCGGTCGGAGAGAGCTATCTCGCGCATGCGCGCGTCGCGTCACATTTCGGGGTCACGTTGCTGGGGGCGGGTCTCGCCTGCCTGGTCCACGCGCTCGTCCCGGGGCTCTTCCGCTCGACCGGCAGTGGCGCAGTGGAGCGACTATACCAGGAGATGATCGCACGTCGTCGTGCGGGCTGACCGGTTCGGCGGACGACTCGCCGGCGCTGATCGGTAGCGTCGTTCGCGGGCGGTTCGCTCTAGACGCGTGATCGCGTATGGTGACTGCTCGACCCACGCGGAGGACTGCCGTGTTCACCCTTCTCATGCTCGGAGCGACGCCGATGACCGATGCGCCCGATCCACCGGCACAAAGTCGCTCGCGACTGGCACCGCCCGGCGCTTCGCAGCGGCGCCTCGCCGGCACCGGGGCGGTGCCGAGCTGTCGTGGCGCAGCTCTGGTCGGTAAGAGATGGTCCGAGGACATGCGCGCGCCGCTGCGCGGCGATCGCTATCGCGAGGTGCGAGTCCTCCGCGTCGGCCAGCCGCGGACCATGGACCTGCGCGAGGATCGATTGAACGTGATCCTCGATTCGACGGGGCATGTCGTCGAGGTCACCTGCGGCTGAGGGCGAGCTGTCCTGATTCCACGCGTCATCCTCGCGATTGCGACCGTTGGTAAGAACTATCCTCGAAGTTTCAGAGCATCGCACTTTATTTCAGAGCAGTAATTCTCCGTCTTGTCAGCCTCCTTGCTCATAGTTAACCTCGATCTCGCTCGAGCAACAATGTGCGTCCGACCGATCAGGGAAACGGCGGCGACGACAACGGCGGCACCACCGCCGCGCGCTCGTGCATCCCCGGCCGGCCGACCTTCACCGGGAGTGAGACAGGCATGGCATCGAAGCTTAACACAGCGTTGCGGACCGCCGGGCAGCGGATCGACCAGGGCACGTTCGGCCCCGGCGACATGGCCGCGCTCGCCCCCGCACGCGCCGGTGTCGTCGGACAACGGGCGACCACCGGACCGCTCGACACCGCCGCGCTGAGTACCCAGCCCGGCGCCGCCCCCGCCGCAGCGGCCACCCCGACCCCGAACCTCGCCTTCGATCTCTCGACGGGGAAGGACGTCACCACCGCGTTCAAGCTCTACGCGATCGACGTCGCCGATCCGCTCGCGAAGGACCAATGGCATCTCCAGCGCCTCGGCGACCTGCAAGCCGTGTGGAAGGACTATACCGGCAAGGACGTGACCGTCGGCGTCTACGATTCCGGGGTGCAATATGCGCATTGGGACCTCGACGGAAATTATGACGCCTCGAAGCAGGTGGTGGTCGATGGCAAGGTCTACGACGGCGACTATCGACCCGCCTCGGGCCCGCACGGCACCTCGGTCGCCGGGCTGATCGCGGCCGAGCGCAACGGCGCGGGCGGGGTGGGTGTCGCTTATGGCGCCCACGTCACCGGCGTGAACATCTTCGATCCCTATTCCGAGGACGATTCGAAGGAAGGAATCTTCGTCAACGGCGCCGATCTCACCAAGTTCTTCGAGGCGGTGAAACAGTCGGCGCGCTACGACGTCACCAATCACAGCTGGGGCGGGCTGGACTATGTCTCCACCGCCGCGGCGCGGACCACCGCGGGCTCGTTCGCCAACGGCATGGTGACGGCGCTCAGCTACGGCTCGGCCGAGGGACGCGGCGGCCTGGGCACGACCCACGTCGCCGCGGCGGGCAATGACGTGATCGACGGTCAGGCCGACAGCTGGAAGAGCGACCGCCACGTCGTCGCCGTCGGTGCCTATCGCGAGGTCGACGGCAGCTCGTCGCAATATGTCGACAGCGGGGCGCACCTGCTCGTGTCGGCGCCGTCGAACGACTATGCCGAGCTCGGCGGCACCGGGCAGGTGACCACCGATCTGCTCGGCCGCGACGGCTACAACACGAACGCCAAGCCCGGCGGGCCGGAGGACTATACCGACACGTTCGGCGGCACCTCCGGCGCGACCCCCATCGTGAGCGGCGTCGTCAGCCTGATCCTCGACGCGAACAG
This sequence comes from Sphingomonas yunnanensis, assembly GCF_019898765.1. Taxonomy (GTDB): domain Bacteria; phylum Pseudomonadota; class Alphaproteobacteria; order Sphingomonadales; family Sphingomonadaceae; genus Sphingomonas; species Sphingomonas yunnanensis. The sequence continues at coordinate 175,981 of NZ_JAIOKB010000004.1, forward strand.
CGAGCTCGGCTGGCGCGACGTCAAGGACATCCTGGCCGCCTCGGCCAAGCTGCCGGTCGCCTTCGACACCGGGCAGACCGCCGCGACGTCGACGATCAGCGGGTTCACCTACGTGCTGAACAATCGCCAGTTCCAGCTCAACGGCGACGATGCCGGCTGGAACGGCGGCGCGATGCACTACAGCAACGATTATGGCTATGGCGCGGTCGACGCCTACAATGCGGTGCGGCTCGCCGAAGTGTGGTCGCTGTTCGGCGCGGCCAAGACGAGCGACAACGAGCTGAGCGCGTCGACGGGCACGATCCGCGTCGGCAAGACCTCGGTCGCGACCAAGGCGGACACCGCGCTCACGCAGTTCCATGATTTCGTCGGCACGCCGACCAGCTTCCAGTTCCGCGTGACCAAGGACGTCGACGTCGAGCACCTCGACCTCACGCTCAACTTCGCCACCCAGCTCGGCGACGGAACGTCGCTGCTCAACACCAGCGCGGTCGGGCTCAAGATCAAGCTGATCGCGCCCGATGGCACCGAGGGCTATATCGACCTCAGCGACACCAACGCCACCACCGTCACCGGTACGTCGCAGACCTTCACCTTCGGGCTCAGCGGCTTCCGCGGTGTCGACACGCTCGGCACCTGGACGTTCCAGTTCGAACAGACCGCCGGGGTGTTCGACACCTATGATGCCAATCGCACCACGGTGAACACGCTCAAGCTCGACATGTACGGCGCCGCGCCTGGCACCGGCGACGTCTACACCTATACCAACGAGTTCTTCACCATGGCCGCGATCGCGGGCGAGAGTGGGCGACACACGCTGGTCGACAGCGACGGCGGCACCGACTGGATCAACGCCGCCGCGATCGCCGCGGACGTGACGATCTCGCTCAAGCAGGGCGGCGTGACCAGCTTCGGCGGCACCCAGGCCTTCACCATCGGCGCCGGCACGCAGATCGAGAATGCGGTCAGCGGCGACGGCAACGACACGCTCAACGGCAACGCTTTGGCCAACGAACTACATGGCATGCGCGGCAATGACCGCCTGTTCGGCGATGCCGGTAGCGACATCCTGTTCGGCGGTTGGGGCGACGATCGGCTCGACGGCGGTAGCGGCGCCGACGTGCTGCGCGGCGAGCAGGGGAACGACACTTACGTGGTCGATAACCGCGGTGACGTGGTCATCGAAGATGCCGGCCAGGGAACGGACGCCGTCCTAGCCTCAATCGACTACACCCTCGGCTCGCAGGTCGAGAAGCTGTACCTCGCGGGTGACGCGCGCGTCGGAACTGGCAATGGGCTCGACAACGAACTGTATGGCACCGCCGGTGACGACTCGCTGTACGGCCTCGATGGTCAAGACCTGGTACGTGGCGGCGCTGGCAACGACCGACTCGACGGGGGTGCCGGCAACGACCAATTGTACGGCGGCGTGGGTGACGACCGGCTCGACGGCGGTGCCGGTGATGACCGTCTGGACGGCGGCGTGGGCAACGATCGGCTCGACGGCGGCAAGGGTGACGACGTGATGCGCGGGGAGGAAGGTAACGACACGTTCGTGGTCGACAGCCTCGGCGACCAAGTGATCGAGCTCAGCGGTGGCGGTATCGACCTCGTGCTCGCCTCGGTCGACTATCGCCTCGCCGTGAACGTCGAGAACCTCACGTTGAGCGGCAGCGCCTATAGCGGCACCGGCAACGCGCTCAACAACGTGATCCGCGGCAGCGCGGGGGCCAACGCCCTCAGCGGCGAGGCGGGCAACGACACGCTGATCGGCGGCGCCGGCGACGACGTGCTCACGGGGGGCAGCGGCAGCGACCGCTTCGTCTTCGCCGACGGCTTCGGCAAGGACACGATCCGCGACTTCGGGCGGGGCGACACGATCGACTTCGCCGCCTACACGCTCGACGGCACGCCGATCATCACCGACGTCGGCAGCGACACGCTGATCGACCTGGGCCACGGCAACACGATCCTGCTCAAGGGGATCCAGCCGGGCCAGCTGAGCTTTACCGGCGACGCCTTCGGTTACGTCGGTTGAGCACCGGAGGGACGGGCGGCGACGGCTCGCCCGGTCCGCTCAGGCGATCGTCCAGGGGTCGACCGGCGCGGCGCGAATCCAGCGCGTGGCGAGCCATTTGGCGCCCCGGGTGACCGGGAGGCCCGCATGCCGTGTCGCCGGGTCGGGGCGATCGTCGCCGCGCGTGTTGGCGAACATCAGCGCGTCACCGCCGCGTGGCGTGACCGTGACGCCCGCCTCGGGGAAGTGCGTCTCGCCCCCCGCAAACCCCTGGTTGAGGTAGAGCAGCACGGTGACGATCCGCTGATTGGCGGCGCCCTGGATCGTGTCCAGGTGCGGGCGATATTCCTGCCCCGGCAGATAGCGCAGCACCGTCAGCGGCTCGCCCTGCTCGACGCGGGTGCCGCTGATCGCGGCCACGCGCGCGTTGATCGCGCGGACGACGAGATCCTCGCGCGTCGGTCCGATCGCGCCGCCGTCGGAGGTGCGGATCGGATGTGCCACCCAGGCGCCGCTGCGCGGATCGATCACGCGCGCGGGCTCGAGCAGCGCCGCGCCGACTCCGGCCAGATGCGCGCACTCGGCGGCGGTGAGCAGCGCCGGGAAGCGGACGATGCGGGGTGCGACGCTCAACGGCTCGGACGCGGGCAAGTTGGCCGGCGAACCGCCGGCGGTGAGCGACATCGCCTCGACCAGCGCGAGCTGCGCCGCGGCCACGGGATCGCTGACGGCGGCGGTCCGCAGCAGCGTGAGCGCGCGCGGCCAGTCTGCCGGCATACCGCTGCCGTTGGCGGTGAGCGCGATCTCGGTGAGCGCGGCGTCGACGTGACCGATCGCCACCGCCCGCCGCAGCCAGACCCGTGCGCCGGCAAGGTCGCGCCGCAGCGGCGTGCCGCGCAGCAGCCAGACCGCGAGCAGCATCGCCGCCTCGGCATCGCCGCCGCCGCCGGCGTTCGCCAGCAGTTCGGCCGCGGCGACCGCCTGCCCCGATGCCGCGAGCCGCTCTGCCTCCTCCACTGCCATCTGCCGCTCCGTGCCGAATGAAAAAGGGGCCGGGCAGATGCCCGACCCCTCTTCCCTAACACGCTGATCCGCAGATCAGAACTTCGCGGTGACGCCCATGTAGATGAAGCGGCCGCGATTGTCGTAGATGGCCGAGGTCGTGCCGATGTTCGACACACCGACACCGGTCAAGCCGTACGGCGGATCGACGTCGCCGACGTTTGTCACACCACCGTAAAAGTTGAACATGTCGCTGACGTCGAGGCCGAAGCGGATGTCGTTGTAGGTGACGCTCGGATACTTCTGGATCGGTGCGTAATCCAGGTTCTGCGCCGGCAGACCGTTGACCCCGTTATAATCCTCCCAAGTGTTCAGGTACATCTTGTCGATCCAGCGCAGCGAGTGGCCGATCGTGAAGTTGCCGAATTTCAAGTTGGTGCTGATGTTGAAGCGGTCCGACGGGCTGCCCAATTCGTCGGTGATAACGTCCTTGAAGTTGGGGCGCGACGGATCGGTGTAATCGTCACGCTGGATCGCGTGGGTCCACACGCCCTCGATCGAGGCGCGAACGAAACCGAAGTCGTGATTGTACGCGATCTGCGTGTCGATGCCGCGCGCGCGCAGCTGTGCGTAGTTGCGCGGCGCATCCTGGTACGAGCCCTCCAGGATCTGGTAAGGCTGCTCGCCGGCCGGCCCGCCGTCGGCGCCCGCGCGCTGGAACAGCGCGCAGAACTGATTGTCGATCGAAGGCGCGTCGTAGCAGGCGTTGAGGGCCTGCTGCACCGACGGCGAGGTGATCACATTCTCGACCTTGATGTCATAATAGTCGACCGACACCGACAGGCCGGGCACGAAGCTCGGCTGGTACACGCCGCCGAGCGTCAGCGACTTGGACGTCTCGGCCCCGAGATTGGGGTTGCCGCCGCTGCTGATCTCGAGCGACTGTGTGTAAACGTAATCGTAGCTGGTCGGAATGCCTTGTGCGGCGCAGTTGGCGGCGCGGTTCGCCGAGCCGGTGCCGATATTGCGCAGCGAGCAGGGATCGTTCGGGGCTGGCGTGAAGTTCTGACCCGCCGCCGCATAGGCCTCGCCCAGATAGGGCGAACGCACCGACTTGGCATAGCCGCCGCGCAGCTGCAGGTCGCTGAACGGACGCCACACCGCCTGACCGTTCCAGGCGACGACGGTGCCCACCGAGCCCTTGTAATCCGCCACGCGCGCCGCGCCGGAAAGGGTCAGCTCCTTGATCAGGAAGATATCCTTGAGCAGCGGGACCGACAGCTCGCCGAACGCCTCCTTCACCTCGAACGAGGGTGCACGGAAGCTCGGGATGGCATTGTAGAAGTTGTAGCCCGCCTGGGTCAGCGGATCGAGATCGTAGGTCAGCGTCTCGCGGCGGTACTCGGCGCCGACCGAGAAGCCGACGGGGCCGCCCGGCAGCTCGAACAGCTGGCTGAGGTCGCCGGCGACGAAGCCGTTGGCGACGAACTGAGTCGCCTTGCCCGAGGCGGTGGTGGGCGCGATCAGATAAGCACGCGCGGCGTCGCTGACCGAACCCTGGCCGAACGGGTTGAGCGGCACGCAGGCGGCGATGTCCGCGGCGAGACGCGCCGGATCACCGCCGATGTCCTCGCCCGCATAGGCGGGATCGACCTGCGAGCGGCAGACGACCTGGCCGGCGGCGTTGCGCGTCGAGTCGAGCGCCAGGAGGAAGCGCTGCGTGTTCACGTTGCCCGTGATCACGCTGTTCTCCTTGTGCTGACCGTAGTTCGCCGACACTTCATAGTGCCAGTCGTCGTTGAAATCGCCGCGTACGCCGACCACCGCGCGATAGGTGTCGCGGTTGAGCCGCTCGTCGCGCGTGCCGAGATCCACCCAGTTGCGGCGCAGCGAGAAGCGATAGGTGCCCGCCGCGATCTGCGCCAGTGCGGCAGCCTGGTTGGCGGCCGCGTTGGCGCCGGTGAAGGCCGCACCCGTGTTGGGGTTCACGCCCGAGTTGACCGCGGCGGCCAGCTGCGCCGCGATGGTCGTGCGCGCGTTCGCGTTGAGATACGGGTTGTCCAGCCGGACGCCCTCGCGGTTGGTGCCGGCCGTGCCGGCGTTCGAGTAGGAGCGATCCGCGAAGCCGCTGTCGACGAAGTCACCCAGCGTGGTGCCCTGCGAGAAGAACGGGCCGCTCTGCGAGCCGAACGCCTCGGTGCGGACGTACTTGGCCTCGAAGAAGGGCACGAACGCCGGTGACACCTCGAAATGGCCGAGGACGTTGACGACGTAGCGCTTCAGGTCGGGCGAGAGGACGACCAGATTGCCCTCCCGGCTGGTCGTGCCGTTGCCGCCGACGAAGTTGCCGTTCGGCGCGAGGCCGACGCGGGTACCGGTCTGCGACGCGAGCGAGCCGTCGGGCTGGAACAGATAGGAGCAGGTGAACGAACCGCCGATCGAGTCGGTGCCGCACGGCGCCGTGCCCGCGCCGTAGCGGAAGCCGAGCTGGCCGCCGAGCGAGATCGTCGCGGCGCGCAGGTCGCGATAGAAGGTGCGGTCCGGCGTGCCGTCCGAGGGTGCGCTCGCCGGGTCTGTGTCGGTGACGATGAAGGCGTCGTTCTGGCGCAGGTTGCGACGGCCAGAGGCGTAATAATCCTGTTGGTGCGCGAACTCGGCGTTGATGGCGATGTTGCCGCGCCCGTCGGCGAAGTTCTTGCCCGCGAGGACCGAGACATACTGGTTCCCGGCGTCGCCGTAGGTGCTGATGCCGTTCTGGCCGTGCAGCTGCAGTCCGTCGAAATTGTCTTTGAGCACGAAGTTGACGACGCCAGCGATCGCGTCCGACCCGTAGACCGACGAGACGCCCCCCGTGACGATGTCGATCCGCTCGACCAGGTCGGTCGGGATGGTGTTGATATCGACGGCGTTGCCGTTGTTGATGATATCGGCCGTGACCTGCCGCCGGCCGTTGGTCAGCACCAGCGTGCGCGAGCGGCCGAGGTTACGCAGATCGAGGAAGTTGAGGCCGCGCGTGCCGAGCCCCGAGGTCGAGTTCTGCGAACCGAGCGTCGGGTTGAGCTGCGGCAGCTGGTTGAGCGTGTCGCCGATCGAGATGCGGCCGGTCTCGAAGATATCCTGCGCGGTCACCGTGGTGATCGGGATGGGCGAATCGTCGTTCGGGCGACGGATGCGCGAGCCGGTGACGACGACGTCCTCGGTGCCGACCTCGGTCGTGCCCGGCGCGGTGGCGTCCTGCTCCTGGCTCGGCGAGCCGGCCTGGGCTGATGCCGCAACCGGCAGTGCGATGGCGCCCGCGATCGCGGTGGCGCACAGGAAACGCGACAATCTCATGGTTTTTGAACCCCTTTATCGTTGGGGCCACTCAAAACATTGGAGCAGGAAGACACAAGCCTTGTAGCGCGGCCGCAATACGCGGGTAACAAATTTGCAAATTCCTGTGACATTCTTACAACGGCGCGACAGGTTGCGGCTGTGGCTTAGCCGAGTGTGAACGTGGCCGCGAGGCCGTCTGCCTCTGCGGACGGCGCGACCCACAGGCGGAACGCGCCGGGCTCCACCGTCCGTTCGAGATCGCGGCCGACGAACAGCAGGTCATCACGGCGCAGCGTGAAGGTGACCACTTTCCGCTCGCCGGCCGCCAGCGCTACCCGCTGAAATGCCTTGAGCTCGCGCACGGGCCGGGTGACGCTGGCGGCGACGTCGTGGACGTACAATTGCACCACCTCCTCGGCGCCGTGGCGCCCGTGATTGGCCACGGTCGCGCGGACCGTCAGCGTGCCGCCCGGCGCGAGCCGCTCGCCGCTCAGCGACAGGTCCGAATAGACGACGTCGCCGTAGGTCAGGCCGTGGCCGAAGGGGAAGAGCGCGCCCTGCTCGAATTCGCGGTAATGCGCCTTGAACGGCTGGAGCGGACCGGGCGGGTTGGGGCGCCCGGTCGACTTGTGCGCGTAATAATAGGGCGACTGGCCGGTCGCGCGCGGGAAGGAGACGGGCAGCCGCGCCGAGGGCGCCACCGCGCCGAACAGCACGTCCGCGATCGCCGGCCCGTCCTGCGAGCCGAGGAACCAGGTCACCGCGATCGCGCGCGTGCCGAGCACCGCCGCGTCGAGCGCGAGCGCGCGTCCGGTGCGCAGCAGCACCACCACCGGCGTGCCGGTCGCGGCGACCGCGCGCGCCAGCGCGAGCTGCGGCTCGGGCACCACCACAGCCGAGCGCGACTGCGCCTCGCCCGACATGTCCTGTGCCTCGCCGATCGCGAGCACCGCGACGTCGGCGTCGCGCGCCGCCGCGACCGCCGCGGCGATCCCGCCGGGCAGCGGCGCGTGCACCGCTGACCCCGGCGTGACGCTCACCTGCGTCGCGTCCGCGACCGCGCCGCGCACCGCGGTGGCGAGGTCCACCGCGCCGGCGTCGGTGCCGTAGACGTTCCACGGACCGACCAAGTCGTGCTGGCCGGAGACGAAGGGGCCGATCAGCGCGATGCGCTTGCCCGCGCGCGGCAGCGGCAGCAGCTGGCCGTCGTTCTTGAGCAGCACGATCGATCGCGCCCCCGCCTCGCGCGCCAGCGCCAGCGTGGCGGGCGTGCGCACCTCGGCACGCTCGCGCGCCGGATCGATGCGGCGGAACGGGTCGTCGAACAGCCCCAGCGTCACCTTGAGCGCGAGCACGCGCCGCACCGCCGCGTCGAACCGCGCACCGGGCACCTCGCCCGTCGCGACGAGGCCGGGCAGGTGCTTGAGGTAGAAGCCGCTCTGCATCGACATGTCGACGCCGGCGAGGAACGCCAGCCTGGTCGCCTCGCGCGCGTCGGCGGCGAGGCCGTGGGCGACCAGCTCCTCGTCGCCGGTATAGTCGGACACGACCAGCCCGGCGAAGCCCCACTCGCGGCGCAGTACCTCGGTGAGCAGCCAGTCGTTGGCGGTGGCGGGCACGCCCGAGATCTCGTTGAACGAGGCCATCAGCGTGGGCGCACCCGCCGCCAACGCCGCTTGGAACGGCGGGAAATAGATCTCGCGCAGCGTCCGCTCCGAGACGTCGACGCTATTATAATCGAGCCCGCCCTCGCCGGCGCCGTAGGCGACGAAATGCTTGGCGCAGGCGGCGACCGCGCGCGGGTCGGCGAGCCCGCTCTCGCCCTGGAAGCCGCGCACGCGCGCCGCCGCCATCAGGCGCCCGAGCAGCACGTCCTCGCCCGCGCCCTCGACGCCGCGGCCCCAGCGTGCGTCGCGCGCGATGTCGACCATCGGGGCGAAGGTCCAGTCGATCCCCGACGCCGCCGCTTCCGCGCCCGCGGCGCGCGCGGTGCGGCGCGCGAGCTCGGGATCGAAGCTCGCGGCCTCGGCCAGCGGCACCGGGAAGACGGTGCGGAAGCCGTGGATGATGTCGGCCGCGAACAGCAGCGGAATCTTGAGCCGCGACTGCGTCATCGCCGCGCGCTGCATCCGCTGCGCCATCACCGCGCCATTGCCGTTGAACACGCCGGTGATCCGGCCGCGCCGCACGTCGCGCAACTGTCCCTCGAAGCTGGCGCCCGCGCCCGCGGGGTTGAGCGCGGCCGCCGCGCCGCCCGCCCAGGCCGCGGCCATCAGCGTCAACTGGCCCGCTTTCTCCTCTACCGTCATGCGCGCGACGAGCGACTCGACCGCGGCGGGAAGCGGCGCCACGGCGGCCTGCGCGAGTAGGGCGCGCGCCGGGCTGGCAGCCCAGGCGAGCGTCGCGCCCGCGCCCATCAGCCAGGCGCGGCGCGAGGGCCGTGATGCCTCCTGGGTCATGTCCTCTCCCCTCGTTCGCGGCAGGATTGATCGTCTCGAATGTTACGTGTAAACGGTTACATCAACGACGGCAATCGCGACATGCGTGCCGTCCCGGGAGAGGATGTCCAGGCGGCGCATGCCGAACGCTACGATCCGTGACGTCGCCCGCGAGGCGCAGGTATCGGTCGCGTCGGTATCGCGCGCGCTCAACGGGCATGAGCGGGTGCGCCCCGAATTGCGCGCGCGCGTGCAGGCGGTGGCGGCGCGGCTCGGCTATGTGCCGCACGCGGGCGCGCGCAGCCTCAGCCTGGCGCGGACCTCGGTGATCGGCGTGGTGCTGCCCGACCTCCACGGCGAATTCTACTCCGAGCTGCTGCGCGGCATGGATCGCGAGGGGGCGGCGCACAAGCTCGCGCTGTTGCTCACGGTGCTGCAGGACGGGCGCGGGCTCAACACGCTGGCGGCGCTGCGCGGCCAGGTCGACGGGCTGGTGGTGATGGCGCCGCAGCTCGGCGCGGCGGAGCTGCGCGCGCAGCTGCCCGCGGGGCTGCCCGCGGTGTTCCTCAACTGCGTGCCGGAGCTCACCGGCGCGGCCTTGCGCGTCGACAATGCGGCGGGCGCGGCGGCGATGGTCGATCATCTCGTCGCCGGTGGGGCGTGCGCTATCGCGCATGTCGCCGGGCCGGTGGGCAACGTCGACGCCGAGGAGCGCCGCTACGGCGCGATCGTCGCGGCCGAGCGCGCCGGCGTCGCGCTGACGGTGATCGAGGGCGACTTCACCGAGGCGAGCGGCGTCGCCGCGGGGGCGCAGGTCGCGCGCGGCGCGGTCCGGGCCGACGCGCTGTTCGCCGGCAACGACGCGATGGCGATCGGCGCGCTCGTCGCGCTCAAGCGGCACGGCATCGCGGTGCCCGCGCAGGTGCGCGTCGCGGGCTTCGACGACATCCCGCTCGCTCGGCTGGTGACGCCGGCGCTGACGACGATGCAGGTCGATATCGCGGCGCTGGGCGCGCGCGCGGTGCAGCTGCTGGCGCGGCGGATCACCGCGCCGGCCGAGGGGCTGGTTCAGGTCGGCCCGGCCGAGGCGGAGGCGATCGTCCCGCGTCTGGTGGTGCGCGACACGACAACAGAAACGGACAGGGAGAGACAGTCATGATCATGAGCTCGAACCGGCGCAGGACGATGCGCGCGGCATGGGCGCGCGCGACCGCGCTCGGCGCCTTGGGCGCGCTCGGCGCCACGCTCGCCACCGCCTGGAGCGCCCCCGCGGCGGCGCAGGTGGGGCAGGCGTCACTGCGCGGCGTCATCCGCTCGACCCCGGACAATCCCGTCACCGAGGTGACGATCGTCGAGGTCGCGACCAATTACCGCCGCTCCACCGTGGTCGGCCCGGACGGCAGCTACAATTTCGCCTCGCTGCGCGCCGGCGCCTATCGGCTTGAGATCCGCACCAAGGCAGGCGTGCGCAACTCGGACCAGTTCACCTTGCGCGTCGGGCAGAACGCCGGGCTCGACCTCGATCTCTCCACCCCCGCCTCGACCGCGCCGGCGCCGGCTTCCGGAGGAGACGCGAACGGCACCGCACCGCAGCAGGGAGCGACGGGCGACGCCGCCACCGAGGAGCAGGGCGGAGCGACGCCACAGGGCGAGCCGGGCGACATCATCGTCACCGGCAGCCGGCTGCGCTCGCTCTCGGGCGGGCAGGTCGGCATCAACGTGACCCAGCGACTGATCGAGCAGCTGCCGCAGAACAGCCGCAACTTCCTCGCCTTCGCGGATCTGGCGCCCGGCGTGCGCTTCATCGAGAGCGCCGACGGCAGCTCGCGCATCCAGGGCGGCGCGCAGGGCAGCAACTCGGTCAACGTGTTCATCGACGGCGTCAGTCAGAAGGATTATGTGCTGCGCGGCGGCCTCACCGGGCAGGACAGCTCGCCCGGCAACCCGTTCCCGCAGCTCGCCATCGGCGAGTATCAGGTGTTGTCGTCCAACTATAAGGCCGAGTTCGACCAGGTCGGCTCGGTGGCGATCGTCGCGGGCACCAAATCGGGCACCAACGAGTTCCACGGCGACGGCTTCTTCGACTATACCAACCAGAACCTGCGCGATCGCCGCCCGACCGAGATCTTCCCCGAGAAGATCGACAAGGTCGCCTCGACCGACAAGCAATATGGCGTGGCGCTGGGTGGCCCGATCGTCAAGGATGTCGCGCACTTCTTCGCCAGCTACGAGGGCAAGCGTCGCGAGATCCCGGTCGACATCCTGCCGGGCAACGGCGTGGCGGTGAGCAGCCTGCCGGCACAATATCAGGACCTGTTCGGCTCGTTCAACGCGACCTTCAAGCAGGACCTGTATTTCGGCAAGATCGACCTGACGCCGACCGACAAGGACCTGTTCGAGCTCACCGGCAAATATCGGAACGAGTCGGGCTACCAGATCAGCAACGGCATCGCCGCTTATTCCACCGCGACCCTGACCAAGGTCGAGGAGGTTCGCGCGATGGGCCGGTGGCAGCACAGCGAGGAGAAGTGGGTCAACGACTTCCGCGTCTCCTACGAGGACGTCAGCTGGTCGCCGCAGCCCGCCACCAATGGCATCAGCCAGCAGTTCCGCGCCACCTCGCGCACGCCGACGGGGGTGAGCACATACAATCTGTTCCGCGACGGCGCCGGGCTGAGCCTGCAGGACAAGGGCCAGACCGGCTGGACGGTGCAGGACGATCTCACCTGGACCGGCTTCGAGGGTCACACGATCAAGGTCGGCGCCAAAGCCAAATGGGTGAAGCTCAACTCGCTCGAGCAGAATCTGATCAACCCACTCTATTCGTACGACACGACACTGCCGAGCGCGAGCGGCTTCAATAACGCGATCCCGTACAGCCTGGAGTTCGGCGCCAACGGCTCGCTCGGCGACCCGCGCATCCGCTCGAACAACTTTCAGTTCGGCGCGTACATCCAGGACGATTGGGACGTGACCGATCGGCTGACGCTCAATCTCGGCGTCCGCTGGGACTATGAGCGCACGCCGGCGTTCCTCAACTATGTCACCTCGGCGGAGGATCTCGCCGCCGTGTCGCCGGCGAACTACCCGAACCTCGTCGCCGCCGACTACAACATCAACGACTATATCTCGACGGGCAGCAACAGGAAGGCGTTCAAGGGCGCGTGGCAGCCGCGCCTCGGCTTCACCTACCGGCTCGACGAGCAGGGCCGTTACACCGTGTTCGGCGGCTATGGACGCTCCTACGACCGCAACCAGTTCGACTTCCTCCAGCAGGAGCTGTCAAACGGCCGCTTCCAGCGCCGCCAGTTCCTCTTCCAGGGTGCCGACACGGTCAATCCGTGCACGCCGAGCGCGACCTGTATCCCGTGGAACGAGACCTACCTCACCGAGGCGGGGCGGCAGCAGCTGGCCGGGAACGGCGCGCCGGGCGGGCGCGAGTTCCGCTTCATCAAGAACGACCTGAAGGTCCCTTACTCGGACCAGTTCAGCCTCGGCATCCGCGGTCGCTTCAACCCGGTCGAGCTCGAGCTGGGCTACACGCGGATCGTCAGCAAGGACGGCTTCGTCTACCTGCTCGGCACGCGCCGCCCGGACGGCTCCTTCTTCGCGCCGTCGTCATCGACTGGCGCGCCGCAGGGCCCCGACGTGTCGTTCGCGCCCTCGGGCTACGGCGCGATCATCATCGGCGACAACGGGCTCGAGACCAAGGCGAACTCGGCCTATGTCAAGCTGACCAAGGCCTATTCGGCGGCCTCGCCGTGGAGCCTCGACGCGACCTACACCTTCACCGCGGCGACCGACAACCGGCCCAACAACGACCAGGCGGCCTATTTCCTGCTCGATTTCCCCAGCGCCTCGGACTACCCGATGCTGCGCTCGGGCGTGGTGCCGCGCCACCGCTTCGTAGTGGCGGGCAGCGCGGACACGCCGATCGGCGTGACGCTCTCGGCCAAGTTCCAGATCGAGTCGCCGCTGTTCCAGCGCGCGCTGCTCGACACCGCCACGCCGTATGAGCGCCAGATCGTCGGTTCCGAGGTGTTCGGGCTCGGCGATCGCTGGGGCCGGCGCCAGCTCGACCTCGCCTTCACCAAATATGTGCCGCTTGGGTTTCTCTCGGACCAGACCCGCGTGCGCCTGCGGGTCGACATCCTCAACGCGATGAACGATCGCAATTTCGTCGACTATAACAACGACCCGACCGACACGACGCGCACCGATGCGTCGCCGAGCGTCTATCGCGAACGCTCGACCTACAGCATCGGCGGCAACCCGCCGCGCACGGTGAAGCTGTCCGCCGGTTTCAGCTTCTGACACCAGTTCGAGCGGACGGTCTGCTAGGATAGATCGTCCACTCTCCCTCATCGCCAGGAGGTATGTGATCCTAGACCGACGTGACATGCTGCGCGCCGCCGCGTTGGGCGGCGCGGCGTTCGCCGGGGGATGTACCGCCCCGGCACCCCGCGTCCCGCGGCTCGCTTTCCCCGGCGTGCTGCCCGAGGTGGGCACCACGCCGGCCTCGGCGAGCGACCCGCTGATGGACGACATCCAGAAGCGCACCGTCAGCTTCTTCTGGAACACGACCGACCAGGTGATGGGGCTCGCCCCCGATCGCTGGCCCACGCCCAGCTTCGCCTCGATCGCGGCGGTCGGCTTCGCGCTGACGACCTATCCGATCGCCGCGACGCGCGGCTGGATCACGCGGCCGGCGGCGGCGGAGCGGACGCTGACCACCTTGCGCTTCTTCGCCGAGGCGCCGCAGGGGGCGGGCGACGACACCAGCGGCTACAAGGGCTTCTTCTACCACTTCCTCGGCACCACCAAGGGCCACCGCTTCGCGCGCTGCGAGCTGTCGACGATCGACACCGCGCTGCTGCTCGGCGGCGTGCTGTTCGCGCAGACCTGGTTCGACGATCCCACCGACGCGCGCGAGAAGCAGATCCGCGACCTCGCCGACCAGATCTATCGCGCGGTGGAATGGGACTGGATCACGCCGCGCGCGCCCTTCGTGGCGATGGGCTGGCATCCGGAGAGCGGCTTCATCGGCTCGGACTGGAACATCTACAACGAGAGCCTGATCCTCTACGTGCTCGCGCTCGGCTCGCCGACGCACGCGCTGCCGCCGACCACCTGGGCCGAGTGGACCGACCGTTTCGACCCTTCGTGGGACGAGAAGTACGACAACCCGTTCACCGCTTTCCCGCCGCTGTTCGGCCACCAGTACAGCCAGGTATGGCTCGACTTCCGCGGCGTGCGCGACGCCTATTCGATCCGCCGCGGGCTCGACTATTTCGAGAACAGCCGCCGCGCCACCTACGCGCAGCGGCGCTATTGCATCAACAACCCGCCGGGCTGGCGCGGCTATGACGAGAATGTCTGGGGTCTCACCGCCTGCGACGGGCCGGGCGACTTCGTCCGCCAGATCGACGGGCGCAACCGCGAGTTCTTCTCCTACTCGGCGCGCGGGCCGGGCGACCGCGACGACGGCACGATCGCGCCGACGGCGGCGCTCGGCTCGATCGCTTTCGCGCCCGAGATCGTGCTGCCCGCGGCGCGCGAGATGTACCAGCGCTACGGCACCGCGATCTACGGCCAGTACGGCTTCTTCGACAGCTTCAACCCGACGCTGACGCTCCCGAACGTGCCGCTCAAGCACGGCAAGGTGGTGCCCGGGGTTGGCTGGGTGGCGAGCGACTATCTGGGCATCGACCAGGGACCGATCGCCTGCATGATCGAGAACTGGCGCAGCGGGCTGATCTGGAAGACGATGCAGCGCAACCCGTACATTCGCGCCGGGCTGGAACGCGCGGGGTTCAAGGGCGGCTGGATGGGGAGCTGAGGGTGGAATCGCGGGCGGGGGCGGCTTGGTCAGTCCCGTCTCGCCTGCTTCCGCTCCGTTCGTGCTGAGGAGGCACTGAGCGGAGTCGAAGTGCCGTCTCGAAGCATCGCCAGGTCCGCCGGGCAGGGTGCTTCGAGAGGAGGCTGCGACAAGCTCAGCCTCAGCACGAACGGAGCGTGGGGATCAGCCTGGCCCAAAAGGGGAGATGCGTGCGGCGCCCCTCTCACGCGTCCCCGAACGCGCCGATCTCCGCCACCGTCAGCTGCGACACCGGCAGCGCGACCGCGTCGAAGCTCACGCGCAGGTAGCGCGCGCGGCGCGGCGTGAACGCCACCCGCTGCGTCGACAGCGCATAGGCGATGTTGCCGAACTCGCCGCTGGCGGCGGGCTGCCAGCTCGTGCCGTCGGCGCTGGTCTCGCAGCGATAGCCGCGCGGCGGTGCGGTATCCTTCGCCACCGTGCGCGAGGGCGTGAGGCTGAAACCCGTCAGCGTCAGCGGCTTGGCCAGGTCGATCGTCACGCTCGCCGGAGCCGCGGCGGAGGGGGCTGGGACGGTCCAGCGCGTCGCCGCGTCGCCGTCGATCAGCGCCTCGGCGCCGGCGCCGCTCGCGGCGACGATCCGCCACTTGTCCTTGGCGAGCACGGTCGGGTCGGACGAGCGCACGGGCGCCACCGCGGCCGGTGCGACCTGGCGGAACAGCGCGATCTCGCTGATCGCGGGGCAGGCGGGCGCCTCGATCACGCGCAGCCGCAGCCGCCGCGCCGCGCTCGGCCGCGGCAGACGGATGATCCGCTGCGCGCCGATGCCTTCGTGCTCCGCGACCGTGCGCCACGCGCCGCCTTCCTCCAGGTCGATCGCGAACCGGGTCACGCGTACGCCGAGCGGGAGATGCTCGCGCAGCCGGATCACGTCGAACGCGCGGCCCGGCGGCAGGTCGAGCGTCAGCGTCGGAGTCGTGATCGCGTCGGGCGTCGACCAATAGGTGTCGCGCCGTCCGTCGAGCACGTACGCCGCGGCGAAGGCGGGCCCGCGCTCGGCGCTGGCGTGCGCGACCGCGCCGCGTGCGAGATCGGTCGCGTAGGTCGCCGCCTGCGCGTCGCCGAAGCTCTTGAGCACCGCGACGTCATGGTCGTGGAGCCGGCCGCGGCGATCGGGCGGCAGGTTGAGGTTGAGGTTGGTGCCGCGCCCGACCGACTCGTCATACAGCCGCAGCAGCCGCGCCGGGTCCTTGACCTTGGCGTCCTCGTCGGCGTGATAGAACCAGCCCGGGCGGATCGAGACGTCGGTCTCGGCCGGCCACCACAGAGGTGCGCCGCGCACGCCCGAATTGCCCTCGCTCTGCACGTAGGGGTGGTTGGGCATGGTCGGCCAGCACGGGTCGCCCGCGACGCCGTCCTCGTTGCCGACCCAGCGCACGTCCGCGCCGAGCGGGTCGAAGGTGCAGGCCATCGGCTGGTGCTGGTGGACCAGCGCCACGATCGAGGGCCAGTTATAATATCTCGGCGCGTCGATCTTCCGCGCCTCGCGTGCGCCGCCGTAATAGCCGTCCCCGCCGTTGGCACCGTCGAACCAGAACTCGAACAGCTCGCCGTAGCCGGTGCAGAGCTCGACCACCTGCTTGCGGAAATAATCGACGTAGCCGGGACGCCCATACTCGGGATGGTTGCGGTCCCACGGCGACAGGTACAGGCCGAAGGCGAGCCCGGCGCGGCGCGTCGCCTGCTCCATCTCGCGGACGATGTCGCCCTTGCCCTGCTTGTACGGGCTGTTGCGGATGCAATGCTCGGTCAGCCGGGTCGGCCAGAGGCAGAAGCCGTCATGGTGTTTGGCGGTGAGGATGATGCCGCGCATGCCGCCCGCCTTGGCCGCGGCGACGATCTGGTCGGCCGAGAAGTCGGTCGGGTCGAAGAGCTGGGGGATCTCGTCGCCATAACCCCATTCGCGATCGGTGAAGGTGTTGATGGAGAAATGGACGAAGGCATATTGCTCGCGGGCGTGCCAGGCGAGCTGACGCCGCGACGGCGTCGCGCCCCAGGGCTCGGGCGCGCCGGAGCGCTGCGCGGCGGCGGGGAGGGCGGCGGTGGCGGCACCGGCGGCGAGCAGCGCGCGGCGGGTGAGGTCGGTCATGGGCGGCTCCAGCGTGAAGAGCTTGTGCCCCGGCGCAGGCCGGGGCCCAGTATCGGGTCGGTGAGAGGGGTGCGGCAACGTCCCCCAACTGGGCCCCGGCCTGCGCCGGGGCACCGCGTCATGAGGGCACCCGCCCGAACGACGGCGGTCGGTCGGCCATCGCGCGGCCGAAGCCGGGCGCCGGCGTCGCGCTCATCGTGAAGCGCAGCGTGCCGCCCTTGACCAGCTCGGCGTGGCTGATCCAGCTCCTGCTCCACGGCCGCCCGTTCCACGTCACCGCGGCGACATAGGGCGTGTCGGCGCGGTTGCCCGGCGCCTCGATCACCAGCCGCTTGCCGTCACCGACGCGCAGCGTCGCGCGAGCGAACAGGGGCGAGCCGAACACATAGGCCGCCTCGACCGGGTCGACCGGGTAGAAGCCGAGCGCCGAGAAGACGAACCAGGCGCTCATCTGCCCGCAATCGTCGTTGCCGATCACGCCCTTGGGCGCGTTCTGGTACATCTCGACGCAGAGCCGCCGCACCATCGCCTGCGTTTTCCACGGCGCGCCGACATAGGCGTAGAGATAGGGCGCGTGCTGGTCGGGCTCGTTGCCGTGCGCGTATTGCCCGACCAACCCCGCGATGTCGGGCGGCGCGTTGGCGGGCAAGGTCGAGGGCGCGGTGAACAGCGCGTCCAGTCTGGCCTCGAACGCCTGATCGCCGCCGATATGCCGGATCAGGCCGTAGACGTCGTGCTGGTTGAGGAAGGTCGCCTGCCAGCCGTTCGCCTCGGTGTAGTCGCGCCACCACGGCTTGGGCATGTGGCCGAGCTGGATCGGGTCATAGTCCTTCCACCAGCTGCCGTCGGCGAAGCGCGGGCGCGCGAACCCGATGGCGGGGTCGATCACGTTGCGCCAGTTGCCGGAACGCTTCGCCAGCCGCTCGGCGTCGGCGCTCTGCCCCGCGGCGCGCGCGAGGTGCGACGACGCCCAGTCGTCATAGGCATATTCCTGCGTGCGGCTGACGCTCTCGAACCAGACGTCGGCGGGGACATAGCCCTTGGCGTCGTACAGGTCGCGGCCCTTGCTGTTGTCGAGGTCGGGCGCGGCGAAGTCGAACGAGCGCCTCCTGATCGCCGGCCAGGCCGCGGCATAGTCGGCCGGAATGCCCTTGGCCTGCGCCTCGGCGAGCACCGAGACGCCGTGCCAGCCCATCATCGTCCCGGTCTCTACCCCCTGGAGCGGCCAGACGAGCGGGCCATAGGGGCTCTGCTGCGTCTGGCGGACGAGGTCGCGGACCAGTGCGCCGGCCTGATCGGGCGCCACCAGCGTCAGCAGCGGGTGGAGCGCGCGATACGTGTCCCACAGCGAGTAGGTCGAGAAGGCGCGCTCGCCCGCGGGGACTCGCTGCGGCTTTCGGTCGAGCCCGATATAGCGACCGTCGACGTCGGAGAAGAGCGTCGGTGCCACCATCGCGTGGTACAAGGCCGAGGCCATGATGACGCGCTGGTCGGCGCTGCCGCCCTCGACCGTGACCGCGCCGAGCTGCTCGGCCCAGCGGCGCGCGGCGGCGCGGCGGACCGTGTCGAAGTCCCAGCCGCGCGCCTCGGCGGCGAGGTTGGCGCGCGCCCCCGCGACGTCGACCGCGGAGATGCCGCAGCGCGCCAACAGCGGCGCGCCGCCGGACTCGTCGAAGTGGAGCACCGCCTTGACGCGCTTGCCCTGCACGCCGCTGGCGCCGGCGGGCTGCTCCCTGTCGTCGTCGCCGTAGAAGGTGACGCGGTCGGGCCGGCGCGAGAGCTGCAGCGCGAAGTGGATGCGGCGCCCTTTGGCCCAGCGGTGGACGCGGCGGCTGCCGGTCAGCGTGCCGTCGGCGTCGAGCGCGAGCGAGGCCTCGTCGATCAGCGGTTTGGCGTCGCTCTTGTCGAGCACGAGATGCGACAAGTCGACCAGCACATGTGCCGCACCCTTGGGGAAGGTGTAGCGATGCCAGCCGGTGCGCTCGGTCACGGTGAGCTCGGCGAGCACGCCGCTCTCGAGCTTCACCCGGTAATAGCCGGGCTCGGCGCGCTCGTCCGAGTAGCGCTGGCGATAGCCAGCGTCGGGATCGGCGAGCGGGCCGGGTGTGAGCTTAACCTCGCCGCGCGCCGGCACCAGCAGCACGTCGAGCATGTCGCCGATGCCCGTGCCGGAGAGGTGGGTGTGGCTGAACCCCATGATCGAGCCGTCACCGTGGTGGTAGCCCGAGCAGGTGTCCCAGCGCTCGACGTCGGTGTCGGGCGAGAGCTGCACCATGCCGAAGGGCAGCGTCGCCCCCGGGTAGGTGTGGCCGTCGCCGCCGGTGCCGACGAAGAGATTGGGCACGGTGCGCTCCGCTCGCGCCGCGGCGGCGAGCGGAAGGGGGGCGGCGAGCGCGGTGCTCGCGGCGGTGGCGAGCAGCGCGCGGCGGCTGAGCTGGAGGCGGGGGGTGGTAAGGGGGGCGGTGCCAGTCCCCACACTACCACCCCGGCGGACGCCGGGGTCCAGTTGGGAAGGCCGTGGTGACTTCTTACCAGCGTCCCCCAACTGGGCCCCGGCGTCCGCCGGGGCGGAGCCAGGAGCGGGGGCCGTTGCAGCGAGCGCCCCGACCTCATCCCGCTCCATCACAGCGCCCCCGCGAGCAGCGCGGGCTGCGTCGTCGCCAGCCGCACGATCAGCTCGCCGAACAGCCCGTTGGCCCAGGCGAACCAGTGACGTGTCCACGTGTTCGGATCGTCTTGGTCGAAGCTCTCGTGGATGAAGCCGGTGCCCGCATCGGTGTCGCGGATCGTCGTGAGGCAGGCGCGGATCACCGCCGGATCGCTGGTCGAGAGCGCGCGCACGATCAGTGACATCGGCCAGATCTGGCGCAGTCCCGCGTGCGGGCCGCCGATCCCCTCGCCGGCGCGGCCGCGGAAGAAATAGGGGTTCACGTCGCTCCACGCCGCCGCCTCGGTACGGCGCCACAGCGCGTCGTCGGGGGCGACGCAGCCGAGATAGGAGAGCCCCGACAGCGACGGCACGTTGGCGTCGTCCATGAAATAGGCGTTGCCGTAGCCGTCGACCTCATAGGCCCAGACCTCGCGGCCGTCGCGCAGCTTCATCGTGCCATGGGCGCGCAGCGCCGCGTCGACCTCGTCGGCGAGCGCGGTGGCCTCCCGCGCCAGTGCGGCGTCGCGCCTGGCCTCGTTCGCCACCGTCGCGAGGCCGCGCAGCGCGCTCACCGCGAACAGGTTGGACGGGATCAGGAAGGGATATTGGCACGCGTCGTCCGAGGGGCGGAAGCCCGAGGCGATCAGCCCGACCGGCCTGATCGGGTTGCCATAGCCGCGCGAGGGCAGGGTCTCGGTGTTGCGATCGGACACGCGCAGGAAGCGGTACGGCCCCGGCCCATCCTTGCGCTGCTGCTCGCGGAAGGTGCGGATGCTCGCTCGCGCGCCCGCGGCCCAGGTCGAGTCGAACGGGCGGGGGTCGCCGGTCGCCCGCCAATATTGCAGCGCCAGCCGCATCGGATAGCAGAGCGAGTCGATCTCCCACTTGCGCTCGGCCACGCCCAGCTTGAGCTCGGTGACGTCCTTGAGCGACCATTCCAGCTGCGTCTTGGCTTTGGGATCTTCCAGGAAGGCGTTGGCATAGGGGTCGATCAGGATGCAGCGCGCCTGCCGCGCGATCAGCCCGCGGAACAGCTCCGCGAGCCGCGGGTCGGCCTTGGCGAGATGGACGTAGGGGGCCACCTGCGCCGAGCTGTCGCGCAGCCACATCGCGTCGATGTCGCCGGTGATCACGAACGTGTCGGCGCGGCCGTCGACCGTGCCCAGCCGCACCGTCGTGTCGAGCGTGTTGGTGTAGCAGTTGCCGAACATCCAGCGCAGCTTGGGGTCGCCGATCTTGGTCGAGACACGCTGCATCTCCTGCTCCACCGCGCGACTGGTGAAGCGGCGCTCGCCGAGCGGCGGGCGCTTGCTGGCGAAGGTCGCTGGGGTGGCGGCACGCGCGGTCGTGGGGGCGGTGGCCAGTGCCGCGGCGGCGCCCACGAAGGTGCGGCGGTCGATCGTCATGCTCTGTCTTCTCCTAGGCCGTCATCCCGGACCCGATCCGGGATCCACCGCGCCGCGCACGCCGCGGTCGCGCGGTGCGCTGCGAGGTAGGCCCCGGAACGAGCCCGGGGAGACGAGGTGGTCAGGCGAGGCGCCCTCACTTCGGCAGGTCTTCGTCCTCGCCCGTTAGAGTCACGTCGACCCAGTTTCCTGCCGCGTCGCCGGGCTGACCGCCGCCGACCCAGACGCGATAGGCGCCCGGCGGCACGTGGCGGCGGCCGTCACGCTCGACCACGCTGAGGAAGCGCGGATCGAGCGTGAGCCGCGCGGTGCCGCTCTTGCCCGGGCGGAGGGCGATGCGCTGGAAGCCCGCCAGCTGGCGCTGCAGTACCGGCGCGGTGAAGCTGCCGCCCTTGATGGCGGGCGGCACGACATAGGCCTGCACCACCTCCTCGCCGGCGCGCGGGCCCTGGTTGGTGATGCGCGCGGTGAGCGTCAGCGGCGCGCCCGCGGCGAGCGTCGCGGGCGCGCTCACCCGGTCATAGCCGAAGCGCGTGTAGCTCAGCCCGTGGCCGAACCCCCACAGGGGCGTGCCGGTGAAATAGCGATAGGTCCGCTCCTTCATGCCGTAGTCGACGAAGGCGGGCAGGTCGGTGGTCGCCTTGTAGAAGGTCACCGGCAGCCGGCCCGACGGGTTGGTCGCGCCCGAGAGCACGTCCGCCAACGCGGTGCCGCCCGCCTCGCCGGGGTACCACAAGGCCAGGATCGAGTCCGCCACCGCGGGGTCGACCGCGACCGCGCTGCCGCTGGCGAGCACGAGCACGATCGGCTTTCCCGTCGCCTTGAGCGCGGCGAGCAGCCGCTGCTGCGGCGCGGGCAACGCGATGTCGGTGCGGTCGCCGCCGACGAAGCCGGGCACCTGCACCTGGAGCGCCTCCCCCTCGAGGTCGGGCGAGAGCCCGCCGACCACCACCGCCACGTCGGCAGCGCGCGCGGCGGCGACCGCCTCGTCCAGCAGCGCGTCCGCGGGCGGCAGCCACAGCAGGCGGAAGCTGTCGTCCTCGCTGCGGTGGTCGAGCAGGAGCTCCAGCGGCTGCGCGCTGCCGTCGCTGTCATAGTCGATCTCGACGCGGCCCTTGGGCAGCGCACCGTCGTGGAGCACGCGCCCGCCGATCGTCAGCCGCGCGCTGTCGTGCGTGGTGCAGTTCTTCCAGCATTGCGTCTGGTCGAGCACCAGCCGGTAGCGTCCCGCCGCGGGCGGCTGGAGCGCGCCCCTCCAGCGCGCGACATAGCCGTTCGCCGGCAGGTCTGGCGCCGGGGCGGCGCGGTTGAGGTCGAGATCGATCGTGCGCGCCGCGGCGGCGGCGACGGTGCGCTCGCCCGCGGTGTAGCTCACGGTCAGCCCCTTGAGCGCGGTCTCGGGCAGCACCACCGGCGCGCCGTCGGCGAGCACCGAGCCCTGCGCGTAGGTCGCGCCCGGGAAGCGCGCGCGCACGCCCTGGAGCGGCGTCACCGGGCGCGCCGCGGTGCCGTGGTAATTGCCCTGGAGCACGCCGAGATCGTCGGCGTTGGCGCCGATCACCGCCACCTTGGTGCCCGGCGCGAGCGGCAGCCGGCCGGCGTCGTTCTTGAGCAGCACGATCGCCTTGCGCGCCGCCTCGAGCGCGACGGCGTGGTGCGCGGGCGTGCCGACCTCGCTCGCCGCGATCCTCGACCAGGGGCTGGTCGCGCCGAAGGCGATGCCGAGCGCGCGGCGTGCCTCGAGCGAGCGGATGAGCGCGCGGTCGACCTCCTGCTCGCTCACCAGTCCGCGCTTCACCGCCTCGGGCAGCGCGCCATAGGTATTGCCGCAGTTGAGATCGTCGCCGCCGCGCACCGACACCGCGGCCGCCTCGGCGGCGTCGAGCCGGTAATGGTGGAACAGGTGGACGTTGGCGACCGCGTCGCAGTCGGAGACGGTGAAGCCGGTGAAGCCCCAGTCGCGCCGCAGCCGGTCGTTGAGCAAAGGCGACGAGGCGCAGGCGGGAACCCCGTGGATCGAGTTATAGGCGCACATCAGCGAGCGCGCCTTGCCCTCGGTGATCGCGAGGCGGAAGGCGGGGGTGTAGGTCGCTTCCAGGTCCTGCGGGCTGGGGTCGACGTCGAAACCGTCGCGACCGGCCTCGGGGCCGCTGTGGACCGCGAAATGCTTCGGGGTGGCGATCACCTTGGGATAGAGCGGGTTCGGTCCCTGCAGCCCGCTGATGAAGGCGACTCCGAGCGTGCCCGTGAGATACGGGTCCTCGCCGTAGGTCTCCTGCCCGCGGCCCCAGCGCGGATCTCGGAAGATGTTGATGTTGGGGGACCAGATCGTCAGCCCCTCGTAGATGCGACGGTCGGCGTCGATCGGCCGCGCGTTGAAGCGCGCGCGCGCCTCGGTCGCGACCACGTCGCCGATGCGGTGGACCAGGTCGGTGTCCCAGGTCGCGGCCATGCCGATCGCCTGCGGGAAGACGGTGGCATAGCCGTTGCGCGCCAGCCCGTGCAGCCCCTCGTTCCACCAGTCATAGGCGGGCAGCTTGGCCTTGGCGTCGGCCGGCGCGGTGCTCTGCAGCTGCGCCGCTTTCTCCTCGATCGTCATCGTCGCGACGGTCGCAACCACCGGGTCGGCGGCCTGCGCGAGTAACAGCCAGATCAATGCGTTCCTCCTAGCGAACGAAGCATCAGGGCGCGCTTCAGCGCGGCGGGGGATGCCGCGGACTCGATCGTGATGGTGCGGCTCTCGCCGGGCAAGAGGTCGAAACCGTCGTCGGACGGTTGCGCCGCGGTGGCGCCGAAGTCGAGCATCACCGCCCGCGCCAGCTTCCGCGCGGTGACGGTGACGCTGCGTCCGTCCCAGCGCGCGCTGAGACCGGGGTCGGGCCAGCGCATCGCCTTGGGCAGCACGCGCTCGATCACGCGGCGGCTCACCACCGCGTCGCCGATGATGAGCTCGGCCACCGCGTAGCTCGCCTCGGCGGGGGCGGCGGCGAACAGCCCGGCGTCGGCGATCGACGCCACCTCGGCGGCGGTGAGCGGCGCCAGCGTGAGGTCGCCGCCGCGCTCGCCCACCACTCCCCCGTCGGTGGCGAAGGCACGCACGCGCCAGCGCGCCGCGATCGGCTGGGTCGCGTCGGACACGACCGCGACGCGCAGCGTGCCGTCGTGATGCTCGGCGACGATCGCCTGCGGCGCGAAGAAGCGACGCGCCGCGTAATGGAGCAGCTTCCACCGCCCCGAGTGATCGATGCTTGCCCAGGAGATCGCGGGCCAGACGTCGTTGAGCTGCCAGAAGAGCGAGCCCATGTTGGTCGGCCGGCAGGCGCGGTGGTGCAGCGCGGCGAGCTCGATCGCCTGCATCTGGTTGACCTGGGTGAGATAGACGAAGTCGGCGAAGTCGCGCGGCTCGCCGAGACGCTCGCGCAGGTAGAACATCAGCCGCTCGTTGCCCGCGCCGGCGAGGAACTTCTGGTGCGCGCGCATCACCGGCGCGTCGGGGGTGAGCTCGAGCGTGCCCGCGAAGTCCTGGATCGTGGCGAGGTCGGGTGCGCCCTGGAAGCCGTACTCGCTCATGAAGCGCGGGCAGCTGTCGAGATAGTTCTCGACCGGCTTGGAGCCCGACCAGACGTCCCAGAAGTGGCGGTCGCCCGCGGCATCCGTGTCGACCGGTCCCTCGTAGCCGGTCGAGGGCGAGCCGGGCCAATAGGGGACCGCCGGGTCATAGTCGCGCACCGCGTCGCGCAGCACGCGGTCGAACAGCACCGCCATGCCGGTGCCGATCCGCTCCTGCTCGTCGGCGCCGACGCGCTTCTTGAACGCCTTGCGATCGGACCAATTCTCCCAGCCCGACAGCACCTCGTTGCCGCCCGCCCACAGCACGATCGAGGGGTGGCCGGAGAGGCGCGCGACCTGCTCCTCGGCCTCGACGCGGACGTTCTCGCGGAACGCCGCGTCGGGCGGGGTGACCGAACCGCCGAACATGAAGTCCGACCAGATCATCAGCCCCAGCTCGTCGGCGGCGTCGAAGAAGGAGTCGGGCAGATAATGGCCGCCGCCCCAGACCCGCAGCATGTTCATGTTGACCGCCTTGGCGTCGCGCAGCAGCCCGCGCATCGTCTCAGCGGTGACGCGCGACGGGAAGCTGTCGAACGGGATCACGTTCGCGCCCTTGGCGAAGATCGGCGTGCCGTTGACGCGGAAGCCGAAGGCGCCGTCGTCGCGGATCAGCTCGACGGTGCGCAGGCCGATCCGCCGCTCGGCGCCGTCGTTCGCGACGCCGTCCTCGACCAAGGCGCCGCTGACGCGGTATAACGGTTGCGCGCCGTAGCCGACCGGCTGCCAGCGCTGCGGCGACGCGACCGACAGCGGCACGGTGACGCGGTTGAGCCCGGCGGCGAGCGAGACGTTCTGCTCGGCGGTGACGGTCGTGCCGTCCGGTCCCGCCACCTGCGCGCGCAACGTCGCGGTGCGCGCGCGGTCGGCGATCACCTCGAACTTGGCGGCGAGCCGCGCCTCCTGGTCGTTGAGCGCGACCTGCTCGACCAGCATACGGTCGAGCCGCGCCTCGTCCCACGCCTCGAGCCGCACGCCCTGCCACACGCCGATGTTGACGATGCGCGGGCCCCAGTCCCAGCTGTAATGATACTTGGGTTTGCGGATATAGGGCGAGGTCTGCTTTCCCCTGGGCTCGTCGCCGAACGCCGAGTCATACTCGCCCGGCAGCGGCTCGGCCTGGGCCAGCACCATCGGCTGGAGCTTCCTGATCGGCGAGGCGAAGGCGATCGTCACCTCGTTGCGACCGGCCCTGAGCCATTTCTTGGCGTCGACCCGCCAGCGGCGGTGCGCATTGTCCGCGGTGAGCGCGACCTGGCCGTTGATCGAGACGGTCGCGAACGTGTCGAGCCCGTCGAACACGAGGTCGAGATGGTCGCGCGCCAGCGTCGCGGGCGTGACGTCGAGCACGCGCTGATATTGCCAGGCGGTGAGCCCGGCCCATTGGATCGCGGCCTCGTTGGTGCGCAGGAAGGGGTCGGGCACCTGCCGCGTCGCGATCAGGTCCTGCTGGACGCTGCCGGGCACCGTCGCGGCGAACCAGCGCGCGGCGCGGGGATGCGCCTTGGCCGCGGCGGTATCGGCGGGATCGATCCGCACGCGCCAGCCGGTGTCGAGCGAGGTGACGGTCTTGGGAGCGGCGGCCGCGGCGCCGGTGACGAACAGGAGCGGCACGCAGAGCAGAGCGGTACGACGCATCAACGGCGATCCGCGAGGCTGACTCGCTCGACCGCGTAGAGCGGCTCGGTCAGTGGGGAGGTGAACTGGAAGCAGAGGTCGCGGTCGCCGTCCGTCGCGGGCAGCGTGCCGGTGAAGCGCAGCCGCTGCGGCGCGCTCGCGGGATCGGGCAGCGGGAAGCTGGCGGCGATGACGGGGCGGGGCGCGTCCGGGTCGGGCTTGCCGTCCTTCATCGCGGGGCAGCCCAGCGTCACCAGCAGCTCGCCGTGCGGGGTGACGTTGAAGTGGCGGCGCACCTTGTCGATGTCGTGCGCCAGCCCGTGGTTGCGCGCGAGCCGAGCGACCTCGACGGTGAAGCCGCCCGCCACGTCGAGCGGCGCGGCGGGGTAGACGCTGCACAGGTTGAAGATGTTGACGTCATAGGTCGGCGCGTTGGCGGTCGCGTCGGTGGTGAGCGGCACGCGCAGCCCGCGCGTCTCGCCGGGGCAGGCGGCCATCTCGCCCGACACGCGCGTGAGCAGCGCCTCCCGCCCGGTGTCGAACGCGCGCGGCGCGGCGAGCGCGGTACCCGCGGCATCGAACGGCGCGGCGCGCACGGTCTGCCCGAGCGCGAGCGACAGCGGCGCGGCGTAGCGGCGCGACCGGGGCGTCGGCGCCGAGCCGTCGAGCGTGTAGCGGATCGCGCCCTGCGGCGCGTCCTGCGCGAGCGTGAGACTGACCCGCTTGCCGCGCAGCGCCTCGCCGCGCGTACCCGCGAGCTTGAAATCGACCGCGGCGCTGGAATCGGCCACCTCTACCCCGCCGCGCTTCCAGCGCGCCACCTGCGGCTGGAGCCGCGTCAGGAAGCCGGCGAAGTCGCGCGGCCGCTCGATCCAGCTGTTCTCCGCCAGCGCGGCGAGCCGCGGGAAGATCGAGTGCTGGTACTGGTAGGGCGAGACGAGATACTCGCTCCACAGGTTCATCTGCGCGCCGAGCACGTGGCCCGCCTTGGCCGGGTCGAGCCCCTTGGGCATCGGCTCATAGGCATAGGTGTCGGCGAGCGTCTGTACCTGGATCGGGCCGGGCGGCTCGTCGGCGCGGTGGCTCTGGAGATAGTTGATGTACATCGTCGGCGCGGGCGAGAGCACGACGTCATGGTCCTGGTTCGCGGCGTCGACCGCGCCTTTCTCGCCGCGCCACGACATCACCGAGGCCGAGGGGGGCAGCCCGCCCTCGAGGATCTCGTCCCAGCCGATCAGCCGCCGGCCCTTGCTCGACAGATAGGTGCCGAGCTCGTCGATCAGCCAGCTCTGCAGCGCGTTCTCGTCCTTGAGGTTGAGCGCCCTGATCTGCGCCTGCACCGCGGGGCTGCGCTCCCACTGGTCCTTCACCGCCTCGTCGCCGCCGAGATGGACGTAGGTGCCGGGGAACACGTCGATCAGCTCGTCGAGCACCTGCTTGACGAAGGCGACGCCCTTCGGCCCGGGGTTGAGCAGATAGGGGAAGATGCCCCAGCCGTTGCCGGTCTCGGGCCGGTCGCCGAGCACGCCGAACTCGGGATAGGCCGCGACCAGCGCCTGGGCATGGCCGGGCAGGTCGATCTCGGGGACGATCGTGATGCCGCGCTCGGCGGCGTAGCGCACGAGGCCGCGCAGCGCGTCCTGCGTGTAGAAGCCGCCGTAGCGCTGCGTCGGCGCCGCGCCGCCGGTGGAAGGCGGGGTGCGCCACGCGCCGACCTCGGTGAGCCTGGGGTAGCGCTTCACCTCGAAGCGCCAGCCCTGGTCGTCGCTGAGATGGAGGTGGAGCGTGTTGAGCTTCACCGCCGCCATCTGATCGACGATCTTCTCGATTTCAGGGAGCGGGAGGAAGTGGCGCGCGGTGTCGAGCATCAGCCCGCGCCAGGCGAAGCGCGGCGAGTCCTCGATCGTCACCGCGGGCACGCGCACGGGCTGGCCGACGCGCGCGTCGGGGCTGAGCAGCTGCACCAGCGTCATCGCGCCATGGACGAAGCCTGGCGCGGCCGAGGCGGCGACGCGGACGCCGTCGCGCGCGACGGTGAGGCGATAGGCCTCGTCGCCCTTGACCGATGCGTCTGCGACGAAGCGGATGCGGGCGGTCGCGGCCTCGACGGGCGCGAGCGCGATACCGCGCGCGGTGCGGACGTGATCGATCAGCAGCGTGGCGGCGCTCCGGGCGAGCGGGGACTCCGCGGCCACGCCGGCACCGGCGCCGATCGTCAGCGTGCCGGAACCGCGCGCGATCGACTGCGGCATGGGGAGCAGCTTGGGTACGTCACCGCCGCGCTGCGCCGCCGCCGGCGCCGCGATCACCAATGCCGCCCCGATCGAGGCTCCCAGCGTGCTGCGGATCATGCCCACCCCTTGGTTACGTTTTGGTATTAAGAGGTATCATGACCGATGCACCGCCGGGCGTCCATGCCTCGGCCATAAAAAGAAAAGCCGTACAATGAGGGGGCTGGCACGACCTGATGCGGACAGGCGGTAGTAATGTGGGAGGAGGACCTCTCCTCCTCCTGTCACCCCGGCGAACGCCGGGGTCCAGTTGGGCGACGTTGGTGGCTCCCACTTCGGCTTTCCCAACTGGGCCCCGGCGTCCGCCGGGGCGACAGGTAGAGAAGCGCAACTCACAGCCGGAAGGTGACACTCCCCACGAAGGTGCGGCCGTTCTTGTACGAGGCCGAGGGGCGATCGCGCGTGCCGCTATATTGCAGGTAGGTCTCGTCGAGCAGGTTCTGCGCGTTGACCGTCAGCGAGATGTTCGGCGTCAGCGCGAACGAGGCCGAGGCGTCGAGCTGGTTGTACGGCGCCACCATCTCGAACGAGTTGAGGCGGCCGATCGCGCGGAAGTAGGACGAGCGATAATTGTAGCTGACGCGCGCCTGGAACGGTCCCTTCTCGAAATAAGGGATGACGTTGACGGTGTGCTTCGAGAGATAGGGCAGGTTCAGCTCGCCGTCGACGCCCGGGATCACCGAGGTCGAGCTGTCCTGATAGGCATAGTTCGCCTGGATGCCGAAGCCGCCCCAGATCTCCGCCTGGCCGTTGACTAGCACGCCGTTGACCTTCGCCTTGCCCGCGTTGATCGGGCTGGACAGGCGATAGGTGTTGATCACCCGACCCTCGAGCGAGTTGTAGAAGCTCTGGTTGTTGAGTGTGGTCGACAGGATGTAATTGCCGATCTCGCGCCGATACAATTCGAGCGACAGCAGCGCGCCCGCGCGCGGGTAGAATTCGGCGGTCACCTCATAGTTGGTCGACTCATAGGGCTTCAGGTTCGGGTTGCCGCCGCCCGCGTCGAAGGTGACGTCGTTCTGCGTGATCGACGCCGCGAGGTCCTGGTAGCGCGGACGCGAGATCACCTTGGCCACCGCGCCGCGGACGATCACCTGCGGGTTGATCTCATAGGCAACGTTGAGCGCGGGCAGGAACTTCAGGTAATCGGTCGAGGTGCTCGTCGGCACCGGCACCGGGTTGGGGTTGTCCAGGGTCGGCAGCGACAGCGCGTAGTACGAGACGTCGCGCGTGTAGACCAAGCGGCCGCCCAGGTTGCCGCGTAGACCCCCTTGATCGAAATTGACCTGGACGTAGCTGGCCGCGGTACGCTCCTCGACGCGGGTCGAACCGCCGACCTTGGTGAACAGCGGCGTGTTGATGCTGTTCGCCAGGATGTCGATCACCGCGTCGCGCGGCAGGTTCAGATATTTGGTCGCCGAGCCCGAGCCGCCCGAGCCGTCGAAGATGCCGTCCGGCGTGGTCAGCGTGGTCACGCCCAGCTCGGAGCCGAGCTTCGACGTGGTCAGATAGGTGTTGATGCCGCGCGCGTCGATCTTGTTGACGTGGTCGGTGATGCGTGCGCCGATCAGCACCTGCTTGAAGAAGCCGTCGCTGAGCGGGACGGTCGCGTCGAAGCCGCCGAAGATGTCGCGATCGGTGGTGACGCTATAGTCGAGGCCGCCGATCTGCGCCGCGTTCAGCTGCGTGCCGTTGACGTTGTAGGGCACGCCCTCGATCGTCACCGGGTTGTTCTGCGGGTTGGTGAAGTAATTGGCCGGGTTGGTCAGGTCGCCCGTGTAATTGACCTCGGCCGTGGTGGGGCTGATCGCGTAACTGAACGGCAGCTTGGTCTGGACGTTGAAGAGATACTCGGGGTTGCGGCCGCCGGTCGCCTTGCTCCACCCGCCGAGGAACGTCACCTTGGCACCGTCATCGCCCTCCCAGTCGGCGAAGAAGTTGAGGTTGTCGGTCTTCAGCTTGGTCGAGCGCACCAGCGTATCGAGCTGCGCGTTGCGCTGACTGGTCGCCGCGCCGAACGAGGCCTGGGTGACGAGGCCGTTCGAGATCGTCGCCGACTGCAGGTCCGCGCCGCTCCACGCGCCCGGGATGGTGTACATCGACTGGCTGTAGTTGTTGTAATTACCGTTGATGTGTAGGCCGTTCAGGGTCAGCGTCAGGTTGCTCGCGGGCCGGTACTGTACCGTCCCCGAGACGCTGGTGCGCTCGCGCTGCTGCTGGAAGTACGCGTAGTTGATGCCGAACGGCGAGGCCGCCTGGTACAGGTCAGAGATCGTGCCGCCGCTGACCGTCGCGTTCGGGTTCTTCAGGCTGAGCGCGCCGGTGGTGCTGTCACGGTTGACGAACGGGCTGTTGTACGTGCCGTCGGCGTTGGGCGTGCTATTGTCATAGCCGAAGAACTCGACGCCCGAGCGGACCAGCTGCTGCTTGTCGTAGGTGGCGGCGACGAGGAAGCCGAAGGTCTCGTCCTTGTTCTTCCAGCTGTACAGACCCGAGCCGCGGACGCTGCCCTTGTCCGACCGGTCATTGTAGGTGTAGCCGGCCGAGCCGAACAGCGAGTTGGCCTCCAGCTCCAGCGGGCGCCGCGTGCGCACGATCACCGTGCCGCCGAGGCTGCCGTCCTCGAGCCGCGCCTCGGGCGACTTGTAGACCTCCAGCCGGTCGACCAGCTCGGGCGCGAGCAGCGAATAGTTGAAGGTACGGCTTGAGGGATCGTTGTCGTTGCCGCCCCAGTCTGCCGAGGCGAGCGCGTGGCCGTCGAGCAGCATGCGGTTGAGCGCCGGGTCGGTGCCGAGGATCGCGACCTTCTCGCCCTCGCCGAAGCGGCGGTCGATCGACACGCCCGGGATGTGCGCGAGCGACTCGGCGACGTTGCGATCGGGGAACTTGCCGATGTCCTCGGCCGAGATCGCGTCCACCACCGCGTTGGCGCTGCGCTTCACCTCGATCGCCTGGCGGAGACTGCGCGCGTAGCCGGTGACGACGACGTCCTCGCCGGTGGCGTCGCCCGACGAGTCGACCGACGGGGCGGCCTCGCTCGGCGGAGTCGTCGAGGGCGGGGTCTGCTGCGCCTGCGCGGTGCCGGCGAGGCCGGTGAGCGCGGTCGAGAGTAGGACCAATTGCCGCATACGCATCGTCATATTCTCCCCTTTGGGCGACGCGGCCCTGACCGCTCGCTCCATGTGAAAAGCCGTGTTCGCCCCGCGACCGCGCGTCGGGTTGGCCCCGCTCCTGCGATTCCAAGATCGTATAACCAAAGTATACCAATCAGGCGACAAAAAATTGCACTTTGGTTACGTGTCGCGCATGCTCCAGTAAGTGTCGGAGGGTCCGCGATTTCCTGATCGCGCCGCTGTCGTTGGGGGTTGCCGAGGCGCCAGCGGCAAGTGGTTCTATCGACTGGGGAGCGGCGATTGTGGCGCTGGACCTGTTCCGGTACGCTACGGTGATCCGGCGACGATCGACCGACAGTGGGGAGAAGGGAATGGGGTTCGCCGAGGAGATAGGCAAGTTCCGGCGAGGCAATGCGGCGCCACTCTACCTTCAGCTACAGCAGGTAATCCGCGACGGGATCGGCGGCGGCAAGCTCCAGCAGGGCGACGCGATCCCGGCCGAGCGCGACCTCGCGGTGGAGTATGACGTGTCGCGCATCACCGTGCGCAAGGCGATCGGCGGCCTGGTCGAGGAGGGATTGCTGACCCGGCGACGCGGCGCGGGCACCTTCGTCGCGGGGCGCGTCGAGAAGAGCTTCTCCAAATTGTCCTCCTTCACCGAGGACATGGCCGCGCGCGGCAAGACCGCGTCGAGCCAGTGGATCCTGCGCGCCGCCGGCACGGTGAGCCCCGAGGAGTCGATGGCGCTCGGCCTCTCGCCCGGCGCGGCGGTCTACCGCTTCCACCGGCTGCGCAGCGCCGACGACGAGCCGATGGCGCTCGAGCTCTCGACCATCGCGGGCTACTGCCTTTCCTCGGCCGAGGCGGTGGGTGACTCGCTCTACACCGCGCTCCAGGCCGCGGGCAGCCGGCCGGCGCGCGCGCTGCAGCGGCTTCGCGCGGTGCCGTTCGGCGGCGAGCACGCGCGCATGCTCGGCGTCGAGTCGGGCCATGCCGGGCTGCTGATCGAGCGGCGCGGCTTCCTGCGCGACGGACGCGCGGTGGAGTTCACCCGCTCTTACTATCGCGGTGACGCCTACGACTTCGTCGCCGAACTGTCCGATCTCTGATGCGGCGGCGTGACCTGCTGCGCGGCACCGCCGCGCTCGCGACCGTCGCGGGCGCGCCGCTCGCCGCCGCGCCGGCGGACCGTCGCGGTGCGAGCGACGGGCTGCCGATGCCCGCGCCCGTCGACGCGCTGCCACCGCGCGCCTTCGACGGCGATCCCACGCGGGTGCGGCTCGAGCGCGGCTGGCTGTTCCACGAGGGCGATATCGCGCCGCCGCGGCTCGACACGCACAATGCAACCTATGCCAGCGTCAAGGCCGGTAACGCGCAGGGTGCGGCGGCGATCGACTATGACGACTCCGACTGGCAGCGGGTCCGACTGCCACACGACTGGGCGTCGGCGCAGCCCGTCGTCGAGACCGCCAACGTCGCGCAAGGCTATCGTTCGCGCGGCATCGGCTGGTACCGGCGCCACTTCGCACTCGAGGCGCGCGACCGCGGGCAGCGGATCGAACTGCACTTCGACGGCATCGCCACCAACGCGACGATCTGGGTCAACGGCAGCGTCGTGGCGCACCATTGGTCCGGCTACACCAGCGTCTACGTCGACCTGACCCCGTTCGCGCGCTTCGGCGACGAGCTCAACACCGTCGCTGTACGGGTCGACGCCGAGGCGATGGAGGGTTGGTGGTACGAGGGCGCCGGCCTCTACCGCCACGCCTGGCTGGTGCGCCGGCCGCCCGTCTCGATCGCGAGCGACGGTGTCCACTGCGACCCGCGCCGCGGCGAAGACGGCGCTTGGCACGTGCCGGTGGCGGTGACTCTCACCAGCGTCGCGCGCGACGATCGCGCGGCGCGGGTGGAGGCGCGGCTGCTCGACCCCGACGGGCGCGAGGTCGCGCGCGGTGAGACCGACGCGACCGTCACCGCGCTCGACGAGGTGGAGGCGCGGCTGACGCTCGCGATCGGCACGCCGCTGTCATGGTCGATCGAGCGGCCGACACTCTACACCGTCGTCACGCGCGTCACCGGCGAGGGCGTCGCCGACGAGCGCCGCACGCGGATCGGCTTCCGCACCGCGCGCTTCGACGCCGACGAGGGCTTCTTCCTCAACGATCGGCCGGTCAAGCTGAAGGGCGTCTGCCTCCACCAGGACCACGCCGGGGTGGGCACCGCCATGCCCGACGCGCTGCACCGCTGGCGGCTCGAGCGGCTCAAGGCGATCGGCTGCAACGCGATCCGCTGCTCGCACAACGCGCCCGCGGCCGAGTTCCTCGACCTGTGCGACGAACTCGGCTTCCTCGTCATGGACGAGAACCGCCAGTTCAATCCCGCGCCCGACTATATGGCGCAGCTGCGCTGGCTGGTGCGGCGCGACCGCAACCATCCCTCGGTGATCCTCTGGTCGGTGTTCAACGAGGAGCCGATGCAGGGCACGCCCGCGGGCGTCGAGATGGTGCGGCGGATGGCACACGCGGTCCGCGCGCTCGACGATAGCCGCCCGGTCACCGCGGCGATGAACGGCGCCTTCTTCGAGCCCGCCAGCGTGTCGAGCGTCGTCGACGTCACCGGGTTCAACTATTACCAGGGCGACTATGACCGGTTCCACCGGCTCTTCCCGACGCGCCCGATGACCAGCTCGGAGGACACCAGCGCGTTCGAGACGCGGGGCGCCTTCGCCAGCGACCCCGTTCGCCACGTCATCTCCTCCTACGACGACGAGGCGGCGAGCTGGGGCGGGACGCACCGCGCGACATGGCGCGCCATCGCGGAGCGGCGCTTCGTCGCGGGCGGCTTCACCTGGACCGGCTTCGACTATCACGGCGAACCGACGCCTTATGACTGGCCGACGGTCTCGAGCTTCTTCGGCATCATGGACCTCTGCGGCTTCCCCAAGACCGCCTATGACGTGCACCGCGCGCACTGGGTCGACGACGCCGCGGTCGTGTCGATCGCGCCGCACTGGACCTGGCCGGGGCGCGAGGGCCAGACCGTTCCCGTGCTGGTGATGAGCAACGCCGAGGAGGTGACGCTGTCGCTCAACGGCCGCTCGCTCGGCACGCAGCGGGTCGACCGGATCATGGGCAACGAGTGGCAGGTGCCGTACGCGCCCGGTCGGATCGAGGCAGTGGCGCGGCGCGGCGGGCGCGAGGTGGCGAGGGCGGCGCACGAGACCGCGGGCGCGCCGGTGGCGC
The DNA here is from genome assembly GCF_019898765.1 of Sphingomonas yunnanensis. GTDB lineage: Bacteria > Pseudomonadota > Alphaproteobacteria > Sphingomonadales > Sphingomonadaceae > Sphingomonas > Sphingomonas yunnanensis. The sequence continues at coordinate 210,648 of NZ_JAIOKB010000004.1, forward strand.
TGCGGCTCACCCCGGCGCGACGGGTGATGCTGGGCGACTGCGACGACGCGCTGCCGGTGGCCGTCGACGCGATCGACTCACGCGGCCGGCATGTGCCCACCGCCAACCTCCCGGTGCGCTTCGGCGTGACCGGCGCCGAGATCATCGGCCTGGGCAACGGCGATCCCAACAGCCATGAGCCCGAGCAGGGTGATACGCGCAGCCTGTTCAACGGGCTGGCGCAGGTGATCGTGCGCGCGGCAGCCGGCGGCGGCGCGGTGACGCTGACCGCGACCGCGTCGGGGCTACGAGCCGCGCGCGCGACGATCGACCGGCGCGCGGTCGCGCCACCGGCCAACTGGCCGGAGCGGCGTCGCGCCCAGCCGCTCGCCGAGTGGCGCCGCTCGCCCGCGCTGCGCGAGCGCCCCGCCGCGGACGTCGCACCGCCGGACGGCGACAACAACAGCTGGGCATTCGTCCGCCCCGGCGCGCTGGTGCCCGGCGAGGCCGGCGCGGACTGGCGCGCGTGGCGCGCGGTGGTGCGGCCATGGCGGCGGGCCGGCGCGGAAGGCGGGACGATCCGTTTCGGGTCGGTCGCGGGCCGCGCCGAACTGCTCGTTGACGGACGTCCGATCGCGAGCAAGCGCGACACGGCGCCAGGTCCGATCGAGGCGCGGGTGCCGGCCGGCGCGGGCGAGCGGGTCGTGCTGCTGCTGGTGGAGGGCGAGGCGCCCGCGGGGATCGTCGGCACGGTGACGCTCGGCGCGGATTAGCACGGGATCGTGCCCGGCTTTCTCTGTGCTCCCGCGGAAGCAGGAGCCCAGAGCCGCGAGCGGTGGTATTGGCTGCCCTGGGCTCCTGCTTCCGCAGGAGCACGTCAGTTCGGAATGATAGCCTCCGCCGTATCTGATCCCTCAAGGGCAGGCGACGAGACCCATCGCGGCCGCGGCCGGTCTTGCCGCCTTAGCTGCGGTAATCCGCGTTGATCGAGATGTAACCGTGCGTCAGGTCGCAGGTCCACACCGTGGCATGGCCCTCGCCGAGCCCGAGGTCGACCCCGATCTCGACCTCCTGTCCCTTCAGATGCGCCGCGACCGGGGCCTCGTCGTAGCCTTCCACCGCGAGCCCGTCGCGCGCTACCTGGGTCGCGCCGAACCGGATCGACAGCTTGTCGCGCTCGGCCGGCTCGCCCGCCTTGCCGACCGCCATCACGACCCGGCCCCAGTTGGCGTCCTCGCCCGCGATCGCGGTCTTCACCAGCGGCGAGTTCGCGATCGACAGCGCGACGCGGTGCGCCGATGCGTCGCTCTCGGCACCCTCGACGGTCACCTCGATCAGCTTGGTCGCGCCCTCGCCGTCGCGGACCACCAGCAGCGCGAGCTGGCGGCAGACGTCGGCCAGCGCGGCACGGAAGGCGTCGGCGCCGGGGCTGTCGTCATCGGTCAGCGGCGTGTTGCCCGCCGCCCCGGTGGCGAAGGCGAGCACCGTGTCACTGGTCGAGGTGTCGCCGTCGACGGTGATGCACGAGAAGGTGCGCGTGTTCGCCGCGGCGAGCGCGGTCTGGAGGAAGGGGGCCTCCACCGCGGCGTCGGTGAAGACGAAGCCGAGCATCGTCGCCATGTCGGGCGCGATCATCCCCGATCCCTTGATGATCGCCGCGATCGTCACGGTGTGACCGTCGATGACCGCGGTCGCGCTCGCACCCTTGGGGTAGGTGTCGGTGGTGCCGATCGTGTCGGCCGCGTCCCGCCAGCTCGCCTCGGGTGCGGCGAAGGCGGCGGCGACGCCGGCCTGCGCCTTGTCGATCGGCAACGGTACGCCGATCACACCGGTGGAGGCGACGAACACGTCGGACGGCTGGCAGCCGAGCTGCTGCGCCGCCTGCGCCGCGATCGCCTCCACCGCGGCGCGCCCGCGATTCCCGGTGAAGGCATTCGAATTGCCCGCGTTCACCACCAGCGCGCGAGCGTGGCCGAGCACCAGCGCGGCGCGGCACCACTCCACCTCGGGCGAGGGGCATCTGGAGCGGGTGAGCACGCCGGCGACGGTGGTGCCGTGGGCGAGCTCGGCGAGCGTGAGGTCGGTGCGGTCCCACGTCTTATAGTGCGCGCGCGCGACCCGCAGCGTCACGCCCGCGACGGTCGCCATATCGGGGAAGGGAGTAGCGAGCGGGGAGATGGACGTCGACATGGCGCCCTCTTAGGCGCGGCGTGGAGGCAGGCAAAGGGGGCGCCTTGGTGAAGCATCTGGTCGATTGCAGCGTCTCGTCCTGTTGGAACGCACGGCGGCCAGGGATGCGACTGGTCATGACGACCTGATGGGCCGTGACGGGCGCCACCGCTGTCGGGGGAGCGCCGCTCGAGAACGGGCGGCGGCTCTACGCGGAGCGATGCGCCATGTGCCACGGTGCCGACGCGCGTGGCAACGGGCCGCTCGCGCACAAGAGTCATCCGCCCACACCCGACCTGACGACCGCGGCCTTCAGGAAGCGTCTGGCTGCCTGTCCCGGCGTCATCGTTTCCTCCATCATCCTGAGGCCGAACGGTGACCTGATCCCCCGAACTTTGCGCGAGAATGGCATCCGGTTGCCGCCGCACGCGTGGACCATCCGCGACTTCCGAGACTTGGACGCCTACCTGAAGAAGATCATCGGTGTTGCCCGACCGCCTGATGGGCGCCCCACGCGCTGAGCAAATTGATGGTTGACGCGATCGAGCGCCGGTGGACGCGCGGTTCGTCTCGTCTTATGTCCAAGTCCGTGAATCTGTTGCTGCTCCTCTCGGCCCTGCTCTCCGCGCTGACCGGCGTGGGAGCGAGCGCGCGTCAGGCGGCGCCGGCACAGGCCGTGGCGCAGCAGGCGCGCGCGGCCGCGCTCGTCTCCGCCACGCGCCGCGTCGCGGTACGGCCTCGGCAGGCGCTCGCCGGCCGGATCGCGAGCGCCGCGGCGCCGCGCAGGGCCGCGCTCGCGCTCGCGCCGCGCGAGCCGATCTTCGCGGGCCGCCGGCGCGTCTAGCGCCGCGCCGCTTCCGCTTTCCCCTTATCAGACCAGCGTGCGCGCGCCGATAAACGGCGCTGCGGCGCGCTCCCATACAGGATCAAGCCCATGTTCGGCGGCCTTGCCAAAACCCTCTTCGGTTCGTCCAACGACCGCTACGTCAAGTCGCTCAACCCGACCCTCGAGAAGATCGCGTCGTTCGAGCCGACGCTGCAGGCGATGGACGACGACACGCTCGCGCAGCAGACCGTCCGCTTCCGCGAGCGGCTGGCGAACGGTGAGACGCTCGACCAGCTGCTGCCAGAGGCGTTCGCCACGGTGCGCGAGGCGGCCAAGCGCGTGCTCGGCCAGCGCCACTATGACGTGCAGATGGTCGGCGGCATCGTGCTCCACCGCGGCGAGATCGCCGAGATGCGCACCGGCGAGGGCAAGACGCTGGTCGCGACGCTCGCGACCTATCTCAACGCCCTGCCGGGCGACGGCGTCCACGTCATCACCGTCAACGATTATCTCGCCAGTCGCGACGCCGACTGGATGGGCCGCGTCTACCGCTTCCTCGGGCTGACCACCGGCGTGATCGTGCCCAACCTCACCGACGAGGAGCGCCGCGCCGCCTATGCGGCGGACATCACCTACGGCACGAACAACGAGTTCGGCTTCGACTATCTGCGCGACAACATGAAGTATGAGCGCCAGCAGATGGTGCAGCGCGCCTTCGCGATGGCGATCGTCGACGAGGTCGACTCGGTGCTGATCGACGAGGCACGCACGCCCTTGATCATCTCGGGGCCGACCGACGACAAGTCCGAGCTCTACATCAGCGTCGACGCGATCGTGAAGCAGCTCTCGCCCGACGATTACGAGAAGGACGAGAAGCAGAAGACGATCGTGCTGACCGAGGACGGCACCGAGCGCGCCGAGCGCATGCTCGAGGCCGCCGGGCTGCTCCAGGGCGCCAACCTCTACGACTTCGAGAACACGCAGGTGGTGCACCACCTCAACCAGGCGCTGCGCGCCAATGTCATGTTCAAGCGTGACACCGATTATATCGTCAAGGATGGCAAGGTCATCATCATCGACGAGTTCACCGGGCGCATGATGGACGGCCGGCGCTGGTCGGACGGGCTGCACCAGGCGGTCGAGGCGAAGGAGGGCGTGCAGATCGAGCCCGAGAACCAGACCATGGCCTCGATCACCTTCCAGAATTATTTCCGCATGTACCCTAAGTTGGCGGGCATGACCGGCACCGCCGCGACCGAGGCGGCCGAGTTCTACGACATCTACAAGATGAACGTCGTCACCATCCCGACGAACCGGCCGGTCAACCGGGTCGACGAGGAGGATGAGTTCTACAAGGACACGCAGGACAAGTTCCGCGCGATCGCCAAGAAGATCCGTGAGCATGCCGACAAGGGGCAGCCGGTGCTGGTCGGCACGGTGTCGATCGAGAAGTCGGAGCTGCTCAGCGAGTTCCTGCGGCAAGAGGGGGTCGATCACTCGGTCCTCAACGCGCGCTACCACGAGCGCGAGGCTCATATCGTGGCGCAGGCGGGCCGGCTCGGTGCGGTGACGATCGCCACCAACATGGCCGGCCGCGGCACCGACATCCAGCTCGGCGGCAACCTCGAGATGCGCGTCGAGGACGAGCTGGCGGGCATGCCTGAAGGCCCCGAGCGCGAGGGGGCGATCGAGCAGATCCGCGGCGAGATCGCGGCGGAGAAGCAGAAGGTGCTCGAGGCCGGCGGGCTGTTCGTGCTCGCCACTGAGCGGCACGAGAGCCGTCGCATCGACAACCAGCTGCGCGGCCGCTCGGGGCGCCAGGGCGACCCCGGCCTGAGCCGCTTCTACCTCTCGCTCGACGACGACCTGCTCCGCATCTTCGGGCCGGACACTCTGTTCGCCAAGATGATGCGCAGCAACATCGGCGACGGCGAGGCGATCGGCAGCAAGTGGCTGACCAAAGCGATCGAGACCGCGCAGAAGAAGGTCGAGGCGCGCAACTACGACATCCGCAAGCAGGTCGTCGAATATGATGACGTGATGAACGACCAGCGCAAGGTGATCTACGAGCAGCGCGCCGACATCATGGACGCGGAGACCGTCGGCGAGGTGGTGAGCGACATGCGCGCCGAGACGGTCAACGCGATCGTCGGCGAGGCCTGCCCGCCCAACTCCTATCCCGAGCAGTGGGACGTGGAGGGGATGAAGGCGCGGCTCGCCGATATCCTCAACCTCGAGCTGCCCGTCGACGAGTGGCTGAAGGAGGATGCGATCGACCCCGAGGTCGTCACCGAGCGCGTCCAGGCCGAGGCGGACGCCGCGGTGGCGAGCAAGTCGGCCGATCTCGAGCCCGAGACCTGGACCCAGGTCGAGAAGTCGATCCTCCTGCAGAACCTCGACCATCACTGGAAGGAGCATCTGTCGACGCTCGACGCGCTGCGCCAGGTGGTCCACCTGCGCGCCTATGCGCAGAAGACGCCGATCAACGAGTATAAGCAGGAGGCGTTCAACCTCTTCCAGCGCATGCTCGACGCGATCCGCGAGGACGTCACCAAGACGATCGCGCACGCGCAGTTCCGCATGCAGGAGCCGCCGCCGCTGCCCGAGCTGCCCGACTTCATTACCACCCACTTCGACCCCTTCACCGGCGAGGACAATTCGAACGACATCGACGCCGGTTCGCTCGGGCTGGTGACGACCCAGCTGCCGCCGCTCCAGATCCCGCAGCCGACCGCCGCCGACCTGGGCACGGATCCGGCGAGCTGGGAGGGGCAGGTCAGCCGCAACGCGCCGTGTCCATGCGGCTCGGGGCGCAAGTACAAGCACTGCCACGGGGCGGCGTGAGGTGATCGGTCTCCTGCCGCGGCGGGAGCCCGTGAACGTGCCGGCAGGTCTCATCGGAAAGCTGTCTTCCCGCGAAGGCGGGAACCCAAGGTCAAGCAGGACAAGGCAGGACGTGCGCGACCATCCCGGACTCCCGCGTTCGCGGGAGAAGGAGAAGGTCGTCGGACATGATCTCGCTGCGGCACGAGCCGATGGCCGCGAGCTCGTCCCGCTGTTGAACATGTAAAACATTCTGCCTCGACAGCGTCACGCTCGCACCGTATCGACGGTGGCATCACGTCGCAGCGAAGGTGACTTATGCCCCAGGCCAGCAAGGTTCTCGACCGTGTCCTCGTGCTCGAGATGGTGCGGGTCACCGAGGCGGCGGCGATCGCCGCCTCGACGCTGACCGGCCGCGGCGACGAGAAAGCCGCCGACGCCGCCGCGGTGGAGGCGATGCGCGCCGCGCTCAACGAACTCGACATGGACGGCACCGTCGTGATCGGCGAGGGCGAGCGCGACGAGGCGCCGATGCTGTTCATCGGCGAGAAGGTCGGCACCGGCAACGGCCCGGCGATCGACATCGCGCTCGATCCGCTCGAGGGCACCACCATCTGCGCCAAGTCGGGGCCGAACAGCCTCGCGGTGCTCGCCATCGCCGAGGCGGGCGGGCTGCTCAACGCGCCGGACGTCTACATGGACAAGCTCGCCGTCGGCCCTGGCCTGCCCGCCGGCATCATCGACCTCGACCGCACACCCACGCAGAACGTCGAGGCGATCGCCGCGGCCAAGGGCGTGCGCGCGCAGGATATCGTCGCCTGCGTGCTCGACCGCCCGCGGCACGAGGCGCTGATCGCCGAGCTGCGCGCGCTCGGCTGCGGCGTGGTGCTGATCGGCGACGGCGACGTCGCGGGCGTGATCGCGACCAGCGACCCGGACACGACGATCGACGTCTACATGGGCTCGGGCGGCGCGCCCGAGGGCGTGCTCGCCTGCGCCGCGCTGCGCTGCGTCGGCGGCCAGTTCAAGGGCCGGCTGCTGTTCCGCAACGACGACGAGCGCGCGCGCGCGCGCAAATGGGGGATCGAGGACCTCGACCGGCAGTATGATCTCAAGGAGCTCGCCAAGGGCGACTGTATCTTCGCCGCGACCGGCGTGACCGACGGCTCGCTGCTGGAGGGCGTCAAGCGCCGCCGCGACAAGATGACGACCGAGAGCGTGGTGATGCGCGCCTCGTCGGGCACGGTGCGCTGGGTCAAGGGCGAGCACCGCCTCCAGCGCTGACGCGATGGCCGGCGCGGCGCTGTGGCTGGCGGCGGCGCTGGCGAGCCTCGCGCTGTTCCTGCGCGGCGGCACGCGCCACTACCGCTGGCTCTACCGCCCTGGCGGGAACGCGCGGCGGCGCCGCTTCCTGCTGCGCGCGCTGCGGCCGACGCTCCACCTCGCGCTGGTGAGCCTGGTGGCGCTCGCTGCTCTGGGGCGGCTCGACGCCTTGGCGACGCTGCCGGCGGAGTTCGCGCCGGTCCGCGCCGCCGCGATCGAGCTGGTGGGCGGGACCATGCCGCTCGACCTGCTCGCCTGGTCGACGCTGGGGGGGCTGGCCGTGGGTGGCGTGATCGCCGGCCTCGTCGAGCGCTGTCGCGGTCGATCGGTGACGCTGGGGGACGTCGAGTCGGTGCTCCCGACGACCCGTGCCGAGCTCGGCTGGGGCGCGCTGCTGTCGGTGAGCGCGGGCGTGACCGAGGAGCTGTTCTTCCGCCTGCTGCTGCCGCTGCTGCTGCTGCTCTGCGGAGTGCCGGGAGTCGCGGCCGTCGCGCTGGCGTGCGTGCTGTTCGGGGCGGCGCATCGTTACCAGGGCGCGATCGGCATGGTCGCGACCGCGCTGGTCGGGGCGGTGCTGGCGCTCGCCTATCTGCTCAGCGGCTCGCTCATGGCGGCGGTGCTGCTCCACGTCGCGATCGATCTCAACGCGTTGGTGGTGCGACCCGTTCTGTCCGGACGGGTGCGGTGAGAGAGGCTTCGACACGGCACGTCGACGGGCTCAGTGCCTCCTCAGCCCGAACGAAGCATATGGTACCGTTCGCGCTGAGGAGAGGCTGAGCCTGTCGAGGTCTCGACTCGAAACGCCCCTTCGGAACGCCCGCCGCGGTGACCGTCCCGCTCAGCTCTTCAGCCGCCACCCGGTGCGGAAGATCGCCACCACGGCCGCCAGGCAGAACGCGCCGAAGCCCGCGGTCACCGCCACGCAGGCGAGCACGTCGACGTCGCTGATGCCGAAGAAGGTCCAGCGGAAGCCGTTGATCAGATAGGCGACCGGGTTGAACAGCGTGACCGTCCGCCACGGCTCGGGCAGCACCGTCAGCGAGTAGAAGGCGCCGCCGAGGAAGGTCAGCGGCGTGATCACCAGCAGCGGGATGATCTGGAGCTGCTCGAACCCGTTGGCCCAGATCCCGAGGCAGAAGCCGAACAGCGAGAAGCTGGCGGCCACCAGCAGCAGATAGAAGAGCATCAGCAGCGGGTGAGCGACGTGCAGATCGACGAACAGGTGCGCGGTGGCGAAGATCACCAGTCCGATCACCAGCGACTTGGTCGCCGCCGCGCCGACATAGCCGATCACCGTCTCCACCGCCGAGAGCGGGGCGGACAGCAGTTCGTAGATCGTGCCGGTGAATTTGGGCATGTAGATGCCGAGGCTGGCGTTGAAGACGCTCTCCGAGAAGATCGTCAGCAGCATCAGCCCGGGCACGATGAAGGCGCCGTAGGGCACGTCGCCGATGTTCTTCATCTGCGACCCGATCGCGGAGCCGAAGACGATGAAGTACAGAGTGGTGGTGATCACCGGCGTGGCGAGGCTGGTCCAGATCGTGCGCCCGAAGCGCGCCATCTCGAAACGGTAGATCGCCCAGATACCATGGAGGTTCATGCGCGCTGCCCCACCAGGTCGACGAAGATGTCCTCTAGGCTCGACTTGCGCGTCTCAAGGTCCTTGAAGGCGATGTGCCGCTCCGCGACCGCGGCGAGCAGCTCGGGAATGCCGGTATTCTCCGCCTTGGCGTCGAAGACGTAGCGCAGCGTGTGTCCCTCGTCCTCGAGCGTCGGCGACCAGCGCGCCAGCGCCGCGGGCACCGCGTCGAGCGGCTCGACCAAGGTGAGATCCATCTGGCGCTTTCCCAGCTTGGCCATCAGCGCGTCCTTCTCCTCCACCAGGAGCAACTCGCCGCGCGAGATCACGCCGACGCGGTCGGCCATCTCCTCGGCCTCCTCGATGTAATGCGTGGTGAGGATGATGGTCGCGCCCTGTTCACGCAGGCGATGCACCAGCTTCCACATGTCGCGCCGCAGCGCGACGTCGACCCCAGCGGTGGGCTCGTCGAGGAACAGGATCTCGGGCTCGTGCGCCAGCGCCTTGGCGATCAGCACGCGGCGCTTCATGCCACCCGACAGGTCCTTGATCTTGGCGTCGCGCTTCTCCCACAGCGAGAGGTCGCGCAGCACCTGCTCGATATAGTCGGAGTGGCCCGAGCGGCCGAACAGCCGGCGCGAGAAGGTGACGGTGGCGAGCACGCTCTCGAACTGATCGGTGGCGAGTTCCTGCGGCACCAGCCCGATCGCGCGCCGTGCCGCTTTATAGTCGCGCACCACGTCGTGCCCGGCGACGGTGACGCTGCCCGATGAGGGCGTGACGATGCCGCAGATGATGCTGATCAGCGTGGTCTTGCCCGCGCCGTTGGGGCCGAGCAGCGCGACGATCTCGCCCCTATTGACCTCGAGGTCGACGGTCTTGAGCGCGGTGGGACCGTTCTTGTAGGTCTTGGACACGCCGGCGACGGTCAGGATTGGTTCCGGCATGTCGTCCCCCTGCTTCTCGCGTCAGTTAGGGAGCGGGGTAGGGGGCGGCAAGCGCGGAAACGCGGCGGCTCGAAATTGCGGCGTCTGGGGGAGGGCGAAGCGTATGGTTCTCAGCCGCGCTCGTTGCCTATCGACCGTCTCCCATGAACGTCACCCCCGCGCAGGCGGGGATCCATCCACGCTGACGGTGCGCCTCTATCGACAGGTCCGCGCGTCTGGATCCCCGCCGTCGCGGGGATGACGGTGGTGGGCGTTGGCGGGTGCGAGGTTCGATGAGGACGACCAGATCGGCCGAAACGCGCCGATGGGAACCTACGACACCCGCGCCTTGACGATCGCTTCCTTGAGCCGCTCGATCGGCAGCGCGCCCGACAGCAGCTCGTCGCCCACCACCCAGCTCGGCGTGCCGGTGATGCCGAGCTTCTGCGCCACCTCTAAGTTGGCGCGAATCGTCGCGTCGGCGTCGGCGGGCGGCTTGGCGAGATCGACCCCGGTAGCCTTCGCCGCCGTGGCGATCGTGGTCGCGCTCACCGGCCCGGCGGCGTAGAGCGCGTCGTGGAACGGCTTGAAACGTCCCTGCGCCGCCGCCGTCAGCGCCGCGCGCGCCGCTAGCCGGCTGCTGTCGGCGAGCACGGGCAGCTCCTTGAACACCACGCGCAGATTCTTGTCCTCGGCGACGAGCTGCTCGATCGTCGCGAGACTGGCGCGGCAGAAGCCGCAATTATAGTCGTAATATTCGACCAAGGTGACGTCGCCCCTGGGGTTGCCGATCCAGGCGCCGGCATAAGGCTCCTCGATCGCGCCGCGCGACGCCGCGATCGCGCGCGTCGCATCCTTCGCCTGCAGGCGCTCGATCGCCTGGGGGATGATCTCGGGGTTGGCGAGGACATAGTCGTGCACCACGCGCTCGATGCGGACGCGGTCGCCGACAGGGAGCGGGGCAGGGGCGACGCGGTTGGCGAGCCACATCCCGCCCGCGCCGAAGAGTGCGCCCAGCACCACCATGCCGAGCAGCCACAACCTGTTCACCGTCGCTTCTTCCTGTTCTTGTCGAGCCCGTTCTGCGACGTCATGGCGATGTCCTGCGCGCGGATCCAGTCGGGCGTGTTCTTGGGTAGCCCGGCGAGCGCGTAGCGCGCGCGGTCGGCGGCGGTGCGCTCGTCACCCAACATGCTGGCGCGCTCGGCACTGGCGAGCGCGGCGCGGGGCTCGTCGCCGGTCAGCTCGTAGACGGTGCCGAGCTGGAACCAGGCGAAGGGGTTCTCGTCGTCTCGCCCCACCGCTGTCTTGAGGATGCGCTTGGCCTCATCGTAGTTCTTCGGGTCCTCGGTCGCGATCAGCGCGTGGCCGTAGGTGGTGGCGATCAGCGGGTCCGAGCGCGATCCCTCGGTGGCGCGACGCAGCGGCTCGATCGCCAGTTTGGGCTTGCCCGCCTCGAGCAGGATCTGCCCCATGATCTCCTGAAAATACGGGTCGTTGGGCTCCTTCGCGACGAGCGCCTCCGCCTCGGCGTCGGCTTTGTCGGGGTAGCCGGCGCGGTGATAGGCATAAGCGCGGGCATAGTGCGCATAGACCGTCTGGTCGCTGTCGGGATATTTCTGCAGCGCCTGCGCCGGGGGCAGCAGATAACCGTCGAGCTTGGCGCGGATGCGCTTGAAGCGCTCCTCCATGCCCGCGTCGAGCGGCTTCTTCCACGCCGGCGAGCCCTGCAGGTCGGCGGTCATCGTCTGGATGCGCGTGCCAGACAGCGGGTGCGACTGCATGAACGGATCGATGTTCTTGGTGCCGTAGCGAAATTCCTGCTGCTGAAGCTTCTTGAAGAATTCCAGCATGCCGCGCCCGGTGATCCCGGCGGTGTTGAGGTAGCGCACCGCCGAGGCGTCGGCGGTGGCTTCCTGCACGCGGCTGAAGGCGAGATACTTGCCCATCGCCGCCTGCTGCCCGGCGGAGAGGATGCCCGCGCCGGCCTCGCCGCCGCCGGCCGCCATCGCGGCGAGCCCGAGCACCATCGACAGCAGGTAGATGCCCATCGCGGGGCGCTGGCCCTCGCTGCTGGTGATGACATGACCGTCGGCGATATGGCCGAGCTCGTGCGCGATCACGCCCTGTACCTGGTTGGCGGTGTCGGCGGCCTGGATCAGCCCGGAATGGACGTAGACGGTCTGCCCGCCGACGACGAAGGCGTTGATCGAATCGTCGTTGATCAGCGCTATCTGGACGTCGCGCGGGCGCAGCCCGGCGGCGGTGACGAGCGGCGCGGACATGTCGCGCAGAAGCGCCTCGGTCTCCGCGTCGCGCAGGATCGACTGAGCCTGAACGGGCTGGGCGAGGAGGAGGATTGCGGTCGCCGCCGCGGCGGCGAGACGGCGCCAGCCGCGGACGCGGTCGTCGGACGGGCGCGCCCTCAGCCCCGTCTCGTCATACCGGACGTGCTCCGGGATCCACCGGGCCGAGTCCGCTCGGGTCGGCGCAGACGCGGAAGCCTTGATTCCGGAACACGTCCGGGGTGGCGGCGAGCGTCGAGCGTGCGAATCAACCGGTCGCGCCGCGCGAGTGGGTGCCCGAGGCAAACAACGCCCGCGTTCGTCGCACTGGTTTCCTGCGTGCGCAGGAAACCGGCGATCGCTCCGAGACGTCACGGCGCCGTCCTCTTCACGATCGTCCGGGAGCGTCGGCGCGGCAAGTGGCATCGATGAGGGCATGCGCCGAGCGTCGTGCCGCGGTTCCACTGAACCGCGGCTGAAGCCCGGCGCATCACGTCACGCGCCGAAGGTGCGCTGCCACCAGCCGCGGCGCGGTGCGGCCTCGCCGTCGGCTGGCGTCGGCTCGGCTTCGGTCTCGGGCTCTGCCGTCGCATCCGCCTCGGGCTCCGGCGCGGGCGGTGTCTCGTCCACCGGCGCGACATCGGCCTTCTTGCGGCGCGTTCGCTTCGGCTTGGCCGCGGGCTCGACCGCCTCCGGCTCGTCAACGTCGGGGGCTGGCAGGCCGTCGTTGACTGGACCGGCGTCCGCCGCCTCCGCGATCGGCTCGACCACCTTCTTGCGACGCGTGCGCTTGGGCTTGGCGGGTGCGTCCTCCGCCACGGGCGCAGGCGCCGGCGTCTCCGCCTCCGGCTCCTCGACCTCGACCTCTGGCTCGGTCACCGCCGCGGTCGCGGCGCGCGCGCGCGGGCGACGGCGAGTCTTGGGGACCGGCGCGGGCTCGGGCTCGGGTGCGGCGAGCGGCTCGGCGATCGGGTCGGCTTCCGGCTCCTCCACCGGCTCGACCGAGGCGTCCGTCGGCGCGGCGGCCTCCTCGACGCGATCACCCTCGCGGCGGCGGTTGCGGCGACCGCGGCGACGGCGGCGGCCGCCCTCGCGCTCGCCTGCCTCAGCCGACGCGTCGGCCTCGGCCTCGACGGCCTCCTCGTCCTCGACCGGATCGGCGGTGTCGACGAGCTCCTCCTCGTCCACGCCCTCGGCGGCCTCGACGTCACCCTCGCCCTCGCCGTCGGGCCGAGTGCGACCGCGGCGGCCGCGCCGGCGCCGGCGCCGGCGATTGCCGCGACCGCCCTCGTCGTCGCCCTGGTCGGCGCGCGCGCGCGGCTCGGCGGCGGTCTCCTCGACCTCCTCGTCCTCGAACTCCTCCTCGACCTCGTCCTCGATCAGGTCGTCCTCGGCCTCGACGATCGGGCGGTCGAACTTGGGCGCGTGCGCTGGCGGCGGGCCGTTGGCCTCGACCGACATGCGCGCGCCCTCCTGCTCCTCGTCGGGGATGATCTCGACCTGGACGCCGTAGCGATCCTCGATCTCCGCGATGTCGGAGCGCTTGCGGTTGAGCACGTAGAAGGCGGCTTCCTGGCTGCACCGCAGCGTCAGCAGCGAGCCGCGCCCGCGCGCCGCCTCGTCCTCGATGAGACGGAGCGCCGAGATGCCCGACGACGAGGCGGTGCGGACGAAGCCGGTGCCCTCGCAGTGCGGGCAGGGGCGGGTCGACGCCTCGAGCACGCCGGTGCGCAGCCGCTGGCGGCTCATCTCCATCAGGCCGAAGCTGGAGATGCGGCCGACCTGGATGCGCGCGCGATCGTTCTTGAGCGCCTCCTTCATCGCCTTCTCGACCTTCCGGACGTTGGAGCCATTGTCCATGTCGATGAAGTCGATGACGACGAGGCCCGCCATGTCGCGCAGCCGGAGCTGTCGCGCGATCTCATGCGCCGCCTCGAGGTTGGTCGCGGTCGCGGTCTGCTCGATGTTATGCTCGCGCGTCGAGCGGCCCGAGTTGATGTCGATCGAGACCAGGGCCTCGGTCGGGTTGATGACGAGATAGCCGCCCGACTTCAGCTGCACCACGGGATGATACATCGCGGCGAGCTGCTCTTCCACGCCGGCGCGCTGGAACAGCGGCACAGGGTCGCTGTAATGCTTCACCTTTTTGGCGTGACTCGGCATCAACAGCCGCATGAACTCCTTGGCCTGGCGATAGCCGTCGCTGCCCTCGACGATGACCTCGTCGATGTCCTTGTTGTAGATGTCGCGGATCGCGCGCTTCATCAGGTCGCTGTCGCCGTAGATCAGTGCGGGAGCGCTGCTCGACAGCGTCTTCTCGCGGATCTCATCCCACAGTCGTGCGAGATAGTCGAAGTCGCGCTTGATCTCGGTCTTGGTACGCTGGAGACCGGCGGTGCGAACGATGCAGCCCATCGACGACGGCAGCGCCAGCTCGGCCATGATCGTCTTGAGCCGCTTGCGATCGCCCGCGTTCGAGATCTTGCGGCTGATGCCACCGCCGTGCGACGTATTGGGCATCAGCACGCAATAGCGGCCGGCGAGGCTGAGATAGCTGGTCAGCGCGGCGCCCTTGTTGCCGCGCTCCTCCTTGACGACCTGCACCAGCAGCACCTGGCGGCGGCGGATGACGTCCTGGATCTTGTAGCGGCGCCGCAGCGACATGCGGCGCTGGCGCAGCGCCTCGACCTGGTCGTCGTTGGCGCCGGCGCGGCCGCGGCGGCTGCGCGGCTGGCGCGGCTCGCCGCCGGCGTCGTCCTCGGATTCGCCGGTCTCCCCGGCGGCGTCGTCGTCGACACCGTCGTCATGGTCGTGCTCGTCGGCGTCGAGCTCGTCCTCGTCGCCGTCGAACTCGGCGTCATCGAACGCGTCCTGCTCGGCGCGCAGCGCTGCCTCCTCGGCGGCATGCTCGGCCTCCTCGCGCAGCAGCGCGTCGCGATCCTCCTTGGGAATCTGATAATAATCGGGGTGGATCTCGCTGAAGGCGAGGAAGCCGTGGCGATTGCCACCATAGTCGACGAACGCCGCCTGGAGTGACGGCTCGACGCGCGTCACCTTGGCGAGATAGATGTTGCCCTTGAGCTGCTTGCGCTCGGCGCTCTCGAAATCAAACTCCTCGATCCGGTTACCCTTGACGACGGCGACCCGGGTTTCCTCCCGGTGGCGTGCGTCGATCAGCATACGCATGGTCATTGAACGGTCTCCACGCGCCGCCTCGCCCGTACAGGGCGGCGGCGCGACGATAGGGCGCTGCCGGCCGCCCGAGAGGGCCGGCCGCGCGGATGGTGATGGGTGCTGCTGTCGCGTGCTGCGCCGCCCCGCGCGAGATGCTGGCGGGGCGACCCGCGACCGCGCGACCGCCGGCAGAGGCCGGGCTGGGCAGCGGTCGGGCGGGGTGCGGCATTGCGAGCGTCAACCTGATGACCCGGGGCCGGCGTCGCGCCGGGCGGGCAGTGGTGCCGGAGCTGCGTCGCGCGTGGATCGCGCAACATTCCGGTCATGATCTCGGTAGCATCGCCGAACCGCCGCATCAACCGGCACGATTCACGTTACTATTCCATCGAGTGGCGCGGTCCGTTAACCACGGAGTGAGGTTCGGCGCGATAGGGAGCGGGGATGATACCGCGAACGTACCGTACGGGAAGGCTGGCAGCGCGCGGCGGCGTGGCGCTGGCGCTCGCCGCGCTGGTGGCGCTCGCCCCGGCGGCCGCGGCGGCGCCGCGCGAGGGCGATCAGGACGCGCCGTCGCTCGACTTCCTGCCGTGGAAGTCGCGCGCGGAGCGGGACTCGCACCGCGACGGTTATAAGGTCACGGTCGCGGTGCCGCCGCCCGCGCGCGGCCTGCGCCTTCCCAGGGTGGCGGGTGCCGAGGGTCGCCCGCTGGTGGTGATCGACGCCGGCCACGGCGGCAACGATCCGGGGGCGATCAACCCGCAGGCGGCGCTGCGCGAGAAGGACGTCACGCTCAAGATCGCCAAGGCGATCCGTGACGCGCTGGTCGAGGGGGGGCGCGCGCGCGTCGCGCTGACCCGCGACGACGACCGCTACGTTCCCCTGCGCGAGCGCTTCGGTATCGCGCGGCGGCTGCGCGCCGACCTGTTCATCTCGGTGCACTGCGACAGCGTCGGCGCCGGCCTGCCGACCGGCGCCACCGCCTACACGCTGTCCGACATCGCCTCCGACAGGGAGGCGGCACTGCTGGCAGCGCGCGAGAACAAGTCCGATGTGATCGCGGGCGTCCAGCTCGGGCGTGACGCCGACGTCACTTCGATCCTGATCGACCTTACCCAGCGCGAGACGATGAACGCCTCGGCCGGCTTCGCGCGGCTGCTCGGGCGCGAGGCCAAACCGCTGATGCCGATCAAGACGAACTTCCATCGCACCGCCTCGCTGATGGTGCTCAAGGCGCCCGACATGCCCTCGGTGCTGTTCGAGACGGGTTATATCTCGACTCCGGCCGACGCCGCCTTCCTGGACAGCAAGGCGGGCCGCGAGAAGATCGCCGAGACGGTGCGTCGCGCGGTCGAGGTGTATTTCGCGCGCCGTCTGGCGGTGCGCTGACCCCGGCTGACGCGCGCGGCTTCCCCCGCGCCGCGAACCTGCTAAACGCCGTGCGCGATGGCTTCCGATCCCCTCGATGTGCGTGACTCCTCCGCTGGGCCGGGCGAGGCGACCGCGCGCGGCTGGCGCGGGCTGTGGCAGCGCCGGCTGGTGCGCTGGGCAACCTATCTGCTCGCGCTACTGGTCGTCGCGTTCGGCGTGTTCTGGCTGGTGTTCGCGCGCGACCTGCCGTCGGTGGAGAAGCTGAAGGCCTATGAGCCGCCGCTGCCGACCAACGTGCGCGGTGCCGACGGTGCGCCGATCTATTCCTACGCGCGCGAGCGGCGGGTCGAGCTCGCCTACAACGAATATCCGCCGCTGCTGGTCAAGGCGTTCCTCGCCGCCGAGGATCGCACCTTCTTCGAGCATCACGGTGTCGACTTCCCCGGCCTGGCCGGGGCAGTGGTCGATTATGCGCGCAAGTTCGGCAGCGGCCAGCGCGCCAAGGGCGGCTCCACCATCACCCAGCAGGTCGCGAAGAACCTGCTGATCGGCAACGAATATTCTCCCACGCGCAAGATCCGCGAGGCGCTGCTGGCGTATAAGATCGAGGAGACGCTGACCAAGCAGCAGATCATCGAACTGTACCTCAATCAGATCTTCCTCGGCCGCAACGCCTACGGGGTCGAGGCCGCGGCGCACGCTTATTTCGACAAGGAGCTGGGCGAGCTGACGCTGGGCCAGATGGCCTATCTCGCGATCCTGCCCAAGGGCCCGTCCAACTACGACCCGATCCGCAGTACCGACCGCGCGCTCGAGCGGCGCAACTACGTGCTGCGCGAGATGGTGCGCAACGGCTTCGTGACGCAGGAGCAGGCGCGCGTCGCCGCGGCCGAGCCGATCGGCGCGATCACGCGGCGCACGCCCAAGTTCGAGCGCGTCGGCGGCTATTTCGTCGAGGAAGTGCGGCGCGAGCTGATCGACAAGTTCGGCGAGAGCGCGCAGGACGGCCCGCACAGCGTCTACGCCGGCGGCCTGTGGGTGCGCACCTCGCTCGACAAGCGCATCCAGGGTTTCGCCGCCGAGGCGCTGCGCAATGGCCTGCTGCGCTTCGACAGCGGGCGCGGCTGGTCGGGGCCGCTGCGCCACGTCGATGTCGACGGCGACAAATGGTATGGCGCGCTGCTCAACACCAACATCTCGCTCGATTACAGCGACTGGCGCGCCGCGATCGCGATCGCGCGCGACGGCGCGGCGTGGCGGATCGGCTTCGCCGACGGCACCACCGGCGAGCTGCCGCGCGACGCCGCGCAGATGCCGGTGCGCAACGTCGGCGGCGCCGCGTTCACCGCGATCGAGCCCGGCGACATCATCGCGGTGGCGCCGGTGGGGCGCAGCTTCGCGCTGCGCTCGGTGCCCAAGATCTCCGGCGGCTTCGTCGTGCAGGAGCCGATGACGGGGCGCATCCTGGCGATGCAGGGCGGCTTCGACTCGAGCGTGCAGTCGTTCAATCGCGCGACGCAGGCGATGCGCCAGCCCGGCTCGACGATCAAACCGATCGTCTACTCCGCCGCGCTGGAGAACGGCATGACGCCCGCGTCGATCATCGTCGACGGGCCGTTCTGCGTCTACCAGGGCGCCGCGCTGGGCAACAAATGCTTCCGCAACTTCGGCAACTCGCGCGGGGCGGGGCCGCACACGATGCGCTGGGGCATCGAGCAGTCGCGCAACCTGATGACGGTGCGCACCGCCGCGCAGACCGGCATGGGCAAGGTCACCAAGCTGATCAAGGCGATGCAGATCGGCGACTATGCGCCCTATCTCAGCTACGCGCTGGGGGCGGGCGAGACCACGGTCGAGAAGATGGTCAACGCGTACGGCGTGCTCGCCAACTGGGGGCGCTGGCACGACCCGACGCTGATCGACTTCGTCCAGGACCGCCGCGGCCAGGTGATCTGGCCCGAGAATTGGCACGCCTGCGACGGCTGCAACATGGCCGACTGGAACGGTCGCGCCATGCCGCGCCTGCCGACCCGCGGCCATCAGGTGCTCGACGCGATGAGCGCCTATCAGATGGTGCACATCACCGAGGGCGTGATCCAGCGCGGCACCGCCACCGCGCTGCGCGATCTGAACCGCCCGATGTTCGGCAAGACCGGCACCAACAATGGTCCGACCGACGTGTGGTTCATCGGGGGCACGCCGCAGATGATCGCGGGCCTGTACCTCGGCTTCGACACGCCGCGCAGCCTCGGCGGCTACGCGCAGGGCGGCACCGTAGCGGTGCCGGTGTTCAAGGAATGGGCGCAGAAGGCCTATGACGGGCTGCCCGTGCTGCCGTTCCGCGCGCCCGCTGGCATGCGCATGGTGCGGATCGACCGCGCCTCGGGCCGGCCGGTGTACGGCACCTTCCCGACCGGTGACGATCCCAAGCCGGCGGTGATCTGGGAGGCGTTCAAGCCGCAGAGCGAGGCGCGCCGCGCCCGCCGCGCCGGACCGATCGCCGCCCCGAGTGCGGCGCCCAGTGCCGGGACGACCGGCGCGCCCGCGAGCGACAGCGACTTCTTGCAGAGGCAGGGGGGCATCTACTAAGTCGTCGGGCTGAACATTCTTTCGTCATCCCAGCGTCGGCCGGGATCTCCGGCCACGATGCGATCCCCGTGCCGCGCGAGATTCC
Source organism: Sphingomonas yunnanensis (assembly GCF_019898765.1). Classification (GTDB taxonomy): domain Bacteria; phylum Pseudomonadota; class Alphaproteobacteria; order Sphingomonadales; family Sphingomonadaceae; genus Sphingomonas; species Sphingomonas yunnanensis. The sequence goes on from NZ_JAIOKB010000004.1 coordinate 229,774, forward strand.
GGCGCCTGCTGGATGATGTGACCGCTGGAGATACCCTATGCGCGCCGAAGCGCAGGCTCATGTCGACACCATCAACGCGGCGCTGGCGCTGCTGCGCCAGTCGCTCGACTGGGACCGCGCGCTGCGCCGGCTCGACGAGCTCAACGCACGCGTCGAGGACCAGTCGCTCTGGAACAATCCCAAGGAAGCACAGGCCGTGATGCGCGAGCGCCGCCGCCTCGACGAGGCGATCGGCGCGACCCGCGCGATCGAGCGCGAGCTGGCGGACACGGTCGAGCTGATCGAGATGGCCGATGCCGAGGGCGATGCCGAGATGGCGGACGAGGGCACCGACGCGCTCGCCCAGCTCGCCGGGCGTGCCCAGGCCGACAAGGTCAAGGCGCTGCTGGCGGGCGAGGCCGACGCCAACGACACCTATCTCGAGATCAACGCCGGCGCGGGCGGCACCGAGAGCCAGGACTGGGCCGAGATGCTCCAGCGCATGTACACGCGCTGGGCCGAGCGCCACGGCTACAAGGTGGAGCTGGTCGATTATCACGCCGGCGAGCAGGCCGGGATCAAGTCGGCGACGCTGCTGGTGAAGGGCGAGAACGCCTACGGCTATGCCAAGGTGGAATCGGGCGTTCACCGGCTGGTGCGGATCAGTCCGTACGACAGCGCGGCGCGCCGCCACACGAGCTTCTCGAGCGTGTGGGTCTACCCGGTGATCGACGACAATATCGAGGTCGAGATCAACGAAGGCGATCTGCGCATCGACACCTATCGTGCGTCGGGCGCCGGCGGGCAGCACATCAACACCACCGACTCCGCGGTGCGCATCACGCATTTGCCGACGGGGATCGTGGTGCAGTGCCAGAACCAGCGCTCGCAGCACAAGAACAAGGCCGAGGCGTACAACCAGCTGCGTGCGCGTCTCTATGAGCGCGAGCTGGCCGAGCGCGAGGCGGTCAGCAACGCCGAGAACGCCACCAAGACCGACATCGGCTGGGGCCACCAGATCCGCTCCTACGTGCTCCAGCCCTACCAGCTGGTGAAGGACCTGCGCACCGGCGCGACCTCGACCTCGCCGGGTGACGTGCTCGACGGCGACCTCGACACCTTCATGGCCGCGGCGCTGTCGCAGCGCGTCACCGGCGAGAAGGTCGCGGTGGAGGACGTCGAGTAAGTGGCGCGCGCGCTCGCCCGCTCGGCGCTGCTCGCCGCGACGCTGCTACTCGCGGCGTGCGACGGCACGCAGCCGCTGATCAAGCACGAGCCCAAGCAGCCGGGCCCCTTCCCGGAGGCGGACCGGCCGGTGGCGACGATCGTGTCGGCGCGCTGGTCCACCGAGGAGGCGCGCGACCGGCTCAACGAGGCCAGCCGCGTCATGGACCTGGCCGAGATCCGCAAGGGCATGTCGGTCGCCGACCTCGGCGCGGGCGAGGGCTATTACACCACGCGCCTGGCGAGCCGCGTCGGTGCGGAGGGGCGCGTGCTGGCGGAGGACATCGTGCCCGCGGTGCGCGACGCGCTGGCCGAGCGCGTGACGCGCGAGCGGCTCGAGAATGTCAGCGTGCGGCTCGGCCTCCCGGCCGATCCGCGGCTGCCCGAGAACAGCTTCGATCGCATCCTGATGGTGCACATGTACCATGAGATCGCGCAGCCGTACGAGTTCCTGTGGCGCATGCGACCGTCGCTGCGCGCCGGCGGGCTGGTGGTGGTGGTCGACGCCAACCGCCCGACGCGCGATCACGGCACGCCGCCGGCGCTGCTCAAGTGCGAGTTCGCCGCGGTCGGCTACGCCCAGGTCGATTTCCGCGAGATGCGCTCGGCGGGCGGCTATTTCACGACCTTCCGGGCGGCGGGGCCGCGGCCTAACCCGGCCGCGATCCGCGCCTGCCGCATCAACGACGAGGCGAGGGCGGGATAGGGGGGCGGCGTGCCTCCCCCGGTTGTTCCCCGGCGAAGGCCGGGACCCAGTTGGGCGACGCTGTTAAAAGCCACACCGGCCTTCCCGCCTGGGCCCCGGCCCTTTGCCGGGGTACATGAGGCGAGGCGTGTCATTGTCCTACCCGGGAGATGACGCCCGCCGCGGCATCCGCTACCACCCGCCGCATGCCGCATCCCGAACAGCCCTATCTCGACCTGATGGCGCAGGTGCTCGAGCGCGGCGACGAGCGACTCGATCGCACCGGCGTCGGCACGCGCTCGCTGTTCGGCGCGATGCTGCGCTTCGACCTCGCCGACGGCACCGCGCCGATCCTGACCACCAAGCGGGTCTATTGGAAGACCGCGGTGAAGGAGATGCTGTGGTTCCTCAGCGGCGGCACCAACATTCAGCCGCTGCTCCGCGACAATGTCCGCATCTGGACCGACTGGCCGCTCGACGTCTATCGCCGCGCGACGGGCGAGACGATCGCGCAGGAGGAGTTCGAGCGCCGCATCCTCGCCGACGACGAGTTCGCCGCGCGCTGGGGCGGGCTCGGCCCGGTCTATGGCAAGCAGTGGCGGCGCTGGCTCGGCGCGGACGGGCGTGAGTACGACCAGATCGCCGAGCTCGTCCGCACGCTGCGGGAGAATCCGACGAGCCGCCGCATGCTGTTCCACGCTTGGAACGTGCCCGAGCTGGGGGCGATGTCGCTGCCGCCCTGCCACATGGTCTATCAATATCATGTCAGCGGGGGCGGGCGGCTCAACTGCCTGCTGTACCAGCGCTCGGTCGATCTGCTGCTCGGCGCGCCGTTCAACTTCGTCGGCGCCGCGGCGCTGCAGCTGATGCTGGCGCAGCAGGCGGATCTCATGCCCGGCGAGCTGGTCTGGGTCGGGGGCGACGTTCACCTCTACCTCAACCACTTGGAGCAGGCGCAGGAGCAGCTGCGCCGCACGCCCCGCGTCGTGCCGCAGATGCGCCTCACGCGCCGGCCCGACTCGATCGACGGCTATGCGATCGGCGACTTCGCGGTGGAGGGTTATGATCCCCATGGCGTGATCAGGGCGGACGTGGCGGTGTAATTTAGAAGCGGTTCGGACCATCATCGCTCGTGACAGAGCAAGTAGTTAGTTAACAAACTGAATAGTCGATGAACTCGGCGGCGGGACGCTCGTTAGCGGGGCGAACTTGCCTGAGGTGAAGATCATGCCGAGCGCCTCCGTCTCCCGCCCCGCGATCACGTCTCCCTTCACCCCCGGCGCGCTGCCGTGGCAGACCAGCGGCATCGCCGCTCTGGTCGACCATGCGCGGCCCGCGGGCAACGTCCACGACCGTGCCTCGCGCGCGGTGCTGCTGCGCCGCATCGCCGCGCTGCTCGACCAGCCGCTGCTGTCGCCGATGGACGCCGCCGCGGCGGCCTCGACGACCGCGCTGCTCGTTCCCGGCGACGCGCTGATAGAGGAGGACGCGACCGCGGCGGGTATCTTCGATCGCGGCGATATCCTGGGCGGCGTGGTGCCGGCCCTCTTCGTCGGCACCAAGGCGATCTCGCACGGTCTGGTCGGCGCGCACGCCGCGCGGCCGCGCGACTGGTCGGACGAGATGGCGCGCCGGCTCGGCGACGCGGCATTGCCGGGCTATACCGCTTTCTCGCGCGCCGACGCGGCCGAGGCGGGGCGGCTGCTGCTGCGCGACGGTCCGGTGCGGATCAAGGACGTCTGCGGCAAGGCGGGGCTCGGTCAGGAGGTGGTACGTGACGCCGCCGCGCTCGACGCCGCGCTGGCGCAGGAGGATGAGCGCGATCTGGCGCACTGCGGCATCGTGCTCGAGCAGAACCTCACTGACGTGGTCACTTACAGCGTCGGCGCGGTCGAGCTCGGCGGCGCGACGATCAGCTATTGGGGCAGCCAGAACCTGACTCGCGACCATCACGGGCGCGAGGTGTACGGCGGCTCCGACCTCACCGTCGTGCGCGGCGGGTTGAAGGCGCTACGCCGGCTCGACCTGCCCGCGCCTCTCGCCCGCGCGGTGGAGTGCGCGGCGCGCTTCGACGCGGCGGCGCGCGCCTGCTACCCCGGCCTGATCCTGACGCGACGCAACTATGACGTGATCGAGGGGGTGGCCCCGAGTGGTCAACGGCGCATCGGCGTGCTCGAGCAGTCGTGGCGGGTCGGCGGCGCGAGCGGCGCCGAGATCGCCGCGTTCGAGGCGTTCCGCGACGAGCCCGACACCGACCGGGTGTGCTGCTCCACCGTCGAGGTCTACGACCTCGTCACGCCGCCGACCGGCGCGATCACTTACTATCGCGGCACCGATCCCCGGGTCGGCGTCATGACCAAATATGCGATGCGCTACGCGTGAGCGATATGGGTGACGTGGAGGATGATGCGGTCGCGCTGTCGGTCGACCGGCAGCGGGTCGCCGGCACGCTGCTGCGACCGGAGGTGCCCGTGCCCGGCTTCCTCTTCGTCCACGGCTGGGGCGGCGACCAGGAGGACGATCTCGGCGACGCCGAGGAACTCGCGCGGCTCGGCTGCGTGTGCTTCACCTTCGACCTTCGCGGCCATGCCGACAGCGACGCCGACAAGGAGCGCGTGACGCGGCAGGACGGTCTCGACGACGTGATCGCCGCCTACGACTATCTCGCGGCGCAGCCGGGGATCGATCCGACCGCGATCGGGGTGATCGGCACCAGCTACGGCGGCTATCTCGCGATGCTGCTGACGCGCGAGCGGCCGGTGCGCTGGCTGGCGATGCGTGTGCCCGCGCTCTACCCCGACGCCGACTGGGACGTGCCCAAGGCCAAGCTGGATAAGGCGGCGGTGCGCGCCTATCGCGAACGTCCGCCCGCGCCCGAGCAGGACCGTGCGCTCTCTGCCTGCGCCGACTTCCCGGGCGACGTGCTAGTGGTATCCTCCGAACGCGACGATCGCATCCCTCCGACCGCGATCACCGCGATCCAGGCGGCGTTCCGACGCGCGAACTCGTTCAGCCATCGCGTCATCCAGGGCGCCACGCACGCGATGCGCGACGAGCGCCATCAGCGCGTCTATCGCCGGCTGCTGGTCGGCTGGATCGAGGACATGGTGCGCGCCAGCCGACTGACGGCGCGCTGAGCGCTCGCGCCGCTCAGTCCGCCACGCCGAGCAGGTCTCGCGCCGCCGCCTGGAGCAGCTCCTCGACCGTGGGGTGATACCAGGCCTGGTCGGCGAAGGTCGCGACGTCGGTGCCGCGATCGATCGCCAGTGCCACGAGGTGGCCGAGATGCTCGCCGCCCGGTGCCGCGATCGCCGCGCCGATGAGACGGCCGTCGGCGTCGCCGTAGAGGCGTACGAGTCCCTGATCTTCGCCGTCGGCCGTAGCGCGGCCGTTGTCGCTGACCCTGGCCGCGCCGACCTGCGCGTTCTCGGGCAAGGAATCGAAGTCACGTCCCACCGACACCAGATTGGGCTCGGTGAAGGCGACCGCGAAGGCCGGCAGCCGGCGCTGCGGCTTGCCGCCGGCGGCGACGTCGCCGGCGATCCGCCCGCCGCGCGCGGCCTCGTGGAGCACCGGCCGCCACGCGCCTGCGTCGCCCGCGACGAAGATCGCGCTGTCGCCGCAGCGGTGCGAGCGCGCGTCGAACTCGGGCGTACCGTGCTCGTCGAGCGCGACCCCGGTGGTCTCGAGCGCCAGCTCGGCGAGGCTCGGCGGGCGTCCGGTCGCGGCGAGGATCAGGTCGACGATGGCATCACCGCCGTCCCATGTCAGCCGCGCGCGACCATCGTCGGTGGCCGATACCTCGGCCTCGACGCCGAGCGCGAGCGTCATCTCGCGCCCGAGCGCCGCGACGGCGGCCCGGTTGACCTCGGGATCCTTCAGCCCGCCGACATTCTGTCCGTCATCGATCACCGTGACGTCCACGTCGAGCCGCGCGAACGCCTGACCTAGCTCGAGTCCGAGCGGTCCGGCGCCGATCACCGCGAGCGCGCGCGGCAGCGTGTCGAGGTCGAAGATCGTCTCGTGCGTGTGCACGAGGTGACGAACCGGCTCGAGCAGTTCCGGCACGATCGGGTGGCCGCCCGTCGCGATCACTATCCCGCGCCGCGCGGTCACCCGCCTGTCGCCGACCATCACGGCGTCCGCCGCGCAGAAGCGCGCGGTGCCGTGGACCACGCGGTCCGCGGGGATGGCATGATATTCGTCGAGCACGGCCCGGACGAAGCGGTCGCGCTCGGCGCGCACCCGCTGCCACACGCGTGCCGCGTCGACCGTCACCGCGCCGGTGTCGACGCCGAACGCCGCCGCGCCGCGTGCCTGATGCGCGGCGCGGCCCGCCGCGATCAGCAGCTTGGACGGCATGCAGCCGACCCGCGTGCAGGTCGATCCGCCGGGACCGCGCTCGACGATCAGCGTGTCGGCGCCGCGCGCGGTGGCGGCCTTGTAGGCCTTCAGTCCGGCGGTGCCGGCACCCAGGATCAGCACGTCGCAGTCGCGCGGGTCCATCGTCTTCCTCCGCCATCGTGTTCGGCGTGGAACGAGACTGTCACGCTGCCGATCGAACGTGCCGACAAGCACGAACGTTGCACATAGATTAGGATTTTAGCGTCGGCGCCGCGTGCTTCATGGGATCAGGCGTCCGGCTCTCAGCCGCTCGAACAGCGCGAAGAAAGCGTCGTCGGTGGGCTGATAGGCGGTGAAGCCGAGCCGGCGGCTCTTGCCCATGTCGGTCACCACCTCGATCGGGCGCCCGAGATCGGCGTCGGTATGCCACGGCGAGGCGAGCCGCGCGAGCTCCGGTTCGGCCAGCCCCTCGCGCAGCGCGAGCTCGCGCCACACCGGCGCGTCGGCCGCCATCTGCTGCTCGAGCGGGCGCACGGTGCCGTCGAACGGCGCCGCCTCGACGCCGAACCAGCCGGCGATCCGCTCCCACATCCACTGCCAGCGGAAGACGTCGCCGTCGACGACGTTGAACGCCTCGTCGTGCGCCGCCTCGGTCTGCGCCGCCCACAGCAGGTGGCGCGCGAGCAGGCCGGCGTCGGTCATGTCGGTCAGCCCGGACCATTGCGCCGCCGAGCCGGGGAAGGTGAACGGGCGGCCGAGCTCGCGGCACAAGGTCGCGTAGACCGCCAGTGTGGTCCCCATGTTCATCGCGTTGCCGACCGCCATGCCGATCACGGTATGCGGGCGATGGACGCTCCAGCTGAAGCCATCGCGCGCCGCGGCGGCGAACAGCTCGTCCTCCTGCGCGTAATAGAAGTTCTCGACGTCCAGCCGGCCCTGCTCCTCGCGGAACGGCGTCTGCGGCAGCGTGCCTTTGCCATAGGCCTCGAACGGCCCGAGATAATGCTTGAGCCCGGTGACCAGCGCGACGTGGCGCGGCGCGGTCGGCGCGGGGAGCGCGTCGAGCAGGTGACGCACCATCGCGGAGTTGACGCGGATATTCTCCGCCTCGCTGTCCTGGCGCAGCCAGGTGGTGATGAACACCGCGTCGGGCGCGAGCGCGCCGATCGCCGCGCGCGTCGCCGCGGCGTCGCGCAGGTCGGCCGCGACCGGGGTCACGCCCGGCAGGTCGACCGCGCGCCGCGCGAGCCCGTGCACCGTCCAGCCCTGCTCCACCAGCAGCGCCGCGGTCGCGCCGCCCACGATCCCGCTCGCGCCCACCACCAATGCCGTCTTCGCCACGTCAGATCCTTTCGTACGTCGAGCGTTGCCAGGGAGCTAGGCAGCCGGGCCGCCAGCTTCTAGACGGCACCCGAACGTGCCCTAGGCACCAGGAGGTGACCATGGATGCCGGCAGCCCCGACGACGAATGGCGCGAGGATTGCGCGCCGCGCCGCGTGCTCGAGCTGTTCGCGACCAAATGGACCAGCATGGTGCTGCACACGCTCCACGCGCGCCACGGCGGCGCGGCGCGCACCGGCGTGCTCCAGCGCAGCCTGCCCGGCATCTCCAAGAAGATGCTGACCCAGACGCTGCGCGAGATGGAAGCGAGCGGGCTGATCACGCGCCACGTCGAGACGGTGGTGCCGCCCGCGGTGGAGTATCGCCTGACGCCGCTAGGGGAACGGTTCGTGGTGCCGGTCGAGCTGCTCTACGCCTGGGGGCGCGACAACGCCGACGCGCTCGACACGTTGGTGCCGCGGCCGGGCTCGCGGCGGCGCTGAGGGGGGGCGGGAGCAGCGCAAGCCGCGCACTGGCGTCATCCTGAACCTGTTGGGATCCACGGTGCCGCTAGTGCATCGTTGACGGCGCTTGCTGGCCGGTTGATCCTGAAACGAGTACAGGATGACGCCTGTTTGTAGCCGGAGCTTCGGCGCGTCACTTCGGCGAAGTCGCCCACCACTGGCCCCGTCCGCCGGCGCGCGCTACCACCCCGCCGATGATCACCTTCGTTCTAGCCCGCGCCGATAACGGCGTCATCGGCGTCGATGGGCGGCTGCCGTGGCATCTCCCCCCCGATCTCAGGCGCTTCAAGGCGCTCACGATGGGGCAGGCGATGGTGATGGGGCGCAAGACGTTCGAGAGCTTCCCTGCGCCGCTGGAGGGCCGCCGCCATATCGTGCTCACGCGCGACCCGGCGTGGCGCGCCGCCGGTGCCGAGGTGGCGCACACGCCCGCCGCCGCCCTCGCGCTCGCCCGCGCCGGCGACGCGGACGCGCGCGTCGCGGTGATCGGCGGCGCCGAGATCTTCGCGCTGCTGCTCGACCGCGCCGATCGGATCGAGCTCACCGAGGTCCATGCCGCGCCCGCGGGCGACGCGATCGTCCCCGCCTTCACCGGCTGGCGCGAGCTGACGCGCGAGGCGCATGTCGCCGAGGGGCAGCGCCCCGGCTACGACTTCGTCACGCTGGCACGGTGACGCTGGCACCGCGCCGGCCGAGCCGCTAAGGCCCCACGCATGGAGCGGCTTGACGGCGGCTCGGCGGTGCCGGCCGGGCTGGCCGGCGGGATCGTCGCGCTGGGCAATTTCGACGGTTTTCACCTCGGTCACCAGGCGGTCGTCGGCCGCGCGGTCGAGCGCGCGCGCGCGGGAGGCAGGCCCGCGCTGGTCGCCACCTTCGACCCGCACCCGGTGCGCTATTTCCGCCCCGATACGCCGCCGTTCCGGCTCACCACGCTGGACCAGCGCGCGCGCCTCTTCGCCGCCGCGGGCGCCGACGCGATGGTGGTGTTCCACTTCGACGCGACGCTCGCCGGGCTCCACGCCGACGCGTTCGTGACGGAGCGGCTGGTCGGCGCGCTGCGCGTCGGCGGCGTCGTCACCGGCGAGGACTTCACTTTCGGCCACCGCAAGAGCGGCGACATCGCCACGCTGCGGGCCGCGGGCGCGGTGAACGGCTTCTCGGTCGACACGGTCGGCGCGGTGATGCTCGACGGCGAGCCGGTCTCGTCCACGCGCGTCCGTGCCGCGCTCGGCGCGGGCGACCCGCGCGGCGCGGCGCGGCTGCTCACCCGGCCGTTCGCGATCGAGGGAAGGGTCCAGCACGGCGACAAGCTCGGCCGCACGATCGGCTATCCCACCGCCAACCTCGACATGGGCAAGTATCTGCGCCCGGCCTACGGCATCTACGCGGTGCGCGGTCGGCTGGCGGACGGGCGCGTGCTCGACGGGGCCGCCAACCTCGGCATCCGCCCCAGCTTCGACCCGCCCAAGGAGCTGCTGGAGCCCTTCTTCTTCGACTTCTCGGGCGATCTCTACGGCCAGCCGCTCGAGGTCGAGCTGATCGACTATATCCGCCCGGAGGCCAAGTTCGACACGCTCGACGCGCTGGTCGCGCAGATGGAGTCCGACTGCGCGAGAGCGCGGGCGTTGCTGGCGCGCTGACGCGGCGCTAAGGCCATGCCCCACATGGCCGACGCACCCGACACGCCGCGCGACTGGCGCAACACCGTCTTCCTGCCGAAGACCGACTTCCCGATGAAGGCGGGGCTCGCGCAGAAGGAGCCCGCGATCCTCGACCGCTGGAAGCGGATCGGGCTGTACGAGCGCCTGCGCGAGCAGCGGCAGGGGCGCGAGCGCTGGATCCTCCACGACGGCCCGCCCTACGCCAACGGCGACATCCACATGGGCCACGCGATGAACAAGGTGCTGAAGGACGTGATCGTCCGCAGCCGCTCGCTGATGGGCTATGACGCGCCCTACGTGCCCGGCTGGGACTGCCACGGCCTGCCGATCGAGTGGAAGGTCGAGGAGGCGTATCGCGTCAAGAAGCTCGACAAGGACCAGGTGCCGGTCGCGCAGTTCCGCGCCGAGTGCCGCGCCTATGCCGACAATTGGGTGCAGATCCAGAAGGAGCAGTTCCAGCGGCTCGGCGTGATGGGCGATTGGGACAACCCCTATCTCACCATGCGCTACGAGGCCGAGGCGGTGATCGCGGGCGAGCTGCTCAAGTTCGCCGAGAGCGGCCAGCTGTATCGCGGCGCCAAGCCGGTGATGTGGAGCCCGGTGGAGAAGACCGCGCTGGCCGAGGCCGAGGTCGAATATGAGGACGTGGTCTCGACCCAGATCGACGTCGGCTTCGAGGTGATCGACTGTCCCGAGTATCCGGGCCTCGCGGGCACGCTCGCGGTGATCTGGACGACCACGCCCTGGACGATCCCGGTCAACCAGGCGCTCGCCTATGGCTCGGCGATCGATTATCTCCAGTTCGAGCACGAGGGCCGGCGCTATCTCGTCGCCGAGCCGCTGATGCCCGCCTTCACCAAGCGCACCGGCATCCCGATGGGCACGATCGTCGCGCTGATCAAAGGCCCGGTGCTGGAGGGCGCGACCGCGCGCCACCCGATGCACCACCTCGGCGGCTTCTTCGCCACGCCGCGGCCGTTCCTCGAGGGCGAGTTCGTCACCACCGACGCGGGCACCGGGCTGGTCCATATGGCGCCCGATCACGGCGAGGACGACTTCCTGCTGTGCAAGGCGAACGGGATCGAGCCGGTGTTCGCGGTCGACGCCGCCGGCTTCTACCGCGCCGACTGGGCCTGGCTGGGCGGGCAGGGCAGCGTGATCAACAAGAAGTTCGTCGCGAGCGAGGGGCCGATCTGCGCGGACCTGCGCGCCGCGGGCGCGCTGCTCGGCGCGAGCGACGACTTTCAGCACAGCTATCCGCACTCGTGGCGCTCGAAGGCGAAGGTGATCTTCCGCGCGACCCCGCAATGGTTCATCCCGATGGACGTGGCGACCGGTGCGGCGGCGGGTGACTCCGCCACGCCCGGGGCGGGTGCGGCGGACGAGGCCGAGCGCGGCAACGGCGCCACGCTGCGCCAGCTCGCGCTCGACTCGATCGCGCGGACCCAGTGGGTGCCGCCGCGTGCGGAGAACCGCATCCGCTCGATGGTGGAGGGCCGCCCCGACTGGGTGATCAGCCGCCAGCGCGCCTGGGGCGTGCCGATCGCGCTCTACGTCAACCGCGCCACCGGACAGTATCTCAACGATCCCGCGGTCAACGCGCGCATCGTCGCCGCCTTCCGCGACGGCGGCGCCGACGCCTGGTTCACCGCCGACCATCAGGCGCTGCTCGGCGACGCGCACGATCTCGCTGACTATGAGCCGGTCAACGACATCCTCGACGTGTGGTTCGACTCGGGCTCGACCCACGCCTTCGTCGTCGAGGCGCGGTACGGGGATGGCGCGCGCGCCAACCTCTACGTCGAGGGCTCGGACCAGCATCGCGGCTGGTTCCAGTCGTCGCTGCTGGAGAGCTGCGGCACGCGCGGGCGTGCGCCCTATGACGCGGTGCTCACCCACGGCTTCGCGCTCGACGGGCAGGGCCGCAAGATGTCGAAGAGCCTCGGCAACGTCGTCGACCCGCTCAAGGTGATCGGCGAGTCGGGCGCGGACATCCTCCGGCTCTGGGCGGTCTCGACCGACTATTTCGACGATATCCGCATCGGCAAGGAGGTGCTCGCCACCGCCTCGGACTCGTACCGCAAGTTGCGCAACACCTTCCGCTATCTGCTGGGCGCGCTCGACGGCTTCGCCGAGGAGGAGCGCGTGCCGGTCGCCGAGATGCCCGAGCTGGAGCGCTACGTACTCCACCTGCTCCACGCGCTCGACATGGAGCTGAGGGAGGCGGCGCGCGGCTTCGAGTTCAACCGCTACGTCCGCCTGCTCGCCGACTTCGCCAACGAGGATCTGTCGGCCTTCTTCTTCGACGTGCGCAAGGACTCGCTCTACTGCGACGCCGCCGACGACGTGAAGCGCCGCGCCTATCGCACCGTGCTCGACGTGCTGTTCCACGCTCTGGTGCGCTACGCCGCGCCGGTGCTGGTCTTCACCGCCGAGGAGGTGTGGCAGGCGCGCTTCCCCGACGAGGCGAGCTCGGTCCACTTCCTCGAGTGGCCGATCCTGCCCGATCCCGCCGCCGAGGACCTCTCGGCGCGCTGGCAGGCGGTGCGCGCGCTGCGCGTCCGCGTCACCGAGGCGATCGAGCCGCTGCGGCGCGCGAAGACGGTGCGCTCCAGCCTGGAGGCCGAGGTGACCGTGCCCGACCTGCCGCTCGACGCCGCGCAGCTCGCCGAGACGTTCATCGTGGCGAAGGTGACGCCGGGCCATGGCGTCGACGTGACCCGGACCGACTATCACAAATGCGGCCGCTGCTGGCGCCACCTGCCCGAGGTGACGGTCGACGACGCGCTGTGCGACCGCTGCGCCACCGTGGTGGGGGAGGACGCGTGAGCCGGTCGCTGCCGCGGCTCGGGCTCGCCATCGCGCTGGTCGTCTTCGTCGTCGACCAGCTGGTGAAATGGGTCGTCACCGGCCCGCTCGCGATCGACTTCCTCGGCGCTTACCGCGAGATCCTGCCGATCTTCGACCTGCGCTTCACCAAGAACGAGGGCGTCTCGCTCGGCATGCTCCGCGCCGAGACCGACACGATGCGCTGGCTGCTCGTCGCCTTCACCGGCGCGATCGCGGTGGCGGTCGCGGTGTGGCTGTTCCGCGAGGAGAAGACCGGCGAGCAGGCGGCGCTCGGTATGGTGCTGGGCGGTGCAGTCGGCAACATCCTCGATCGCGTGCGGCTGGGCTATGTGGTCGACTTCGCCGACCTCCATTTCGGCGAGTGGCGGCCGTTCCTGGTCTTCAACGTCGCCGACGCCGCGATTACGATCGGCGTGCTGATTCTGCTGGTGCGCGCGCTCCTGATCCGCGAGAAGCGCCCCGATCCTTCGGAGAATGTCCATGCGTAAGTCTGTCGTCGCGGTGTCCGGTATGGCGATGCTCGCCCTGCTCGCCGGCTGCGGCAAGCGCGGCTACGACCGCGCCCGCCCCGACGAGTTCGCGGTGGCGCGCCAGGCGCCGCTGATCATCCCGCCCGATTTCGCGCTGGTGCCGCCGCAGCCCGGCGCGGCGCGCACCCAGGGCAACAACCCGCAGGCGCAGGCGATCGACGCCTTGTTCGGCGGCCCGGCGCAGCGCAGCGCGGCCGAGGCCGGCGTGGTCGATCAGGCCGGCGGCACCGGCGCGGCGCCGGCGGGGATCCGCTCGGAGGCGGGCGACCCCAAGACCAACGTCGTCGACAAGGGTCAGACCACGCGCGACATCATCGCCGCACCGCAGGGCGACGGCCAGGACGCGCGGGCGAACGCGGGGGCCGCGAGCGCGCCGGCGGCGGCTCAGTCGACAGCAGCGCCTGCCGCGCCGACGCCGGCGCCCGCGACGCCGACGCCGCAGCAGTAAAGGGCGGGGGGCGATCTCGCGTTAGGGTGAGCCCGCGTCTCGTTCGAGCTGGCAGTCCGACTGCCAGGTCAGTGACCCGCCTTCGATCCTCCCCTGCAAGGAGAGGATGGTGTCAGCCTCCATGTCCTGACAGAGACGAGTGGCTACCCCGCCACCACCCCGCGCCATGCCGCGAGCCCGCGCTCCAGGTCGGCGATCAGGTCGTCCGGATGCTCCAGCCCGATCTGCAACCGCACCAGCGGCCCCTCGAACGCGCAGACGGTCGCGCTGCGATGGCGCTGCGGGTCGATCGGCACGGCGAGGCTCTCGAACCCGCCCCAGCTGTAGCCGATGCCGAAATGGTCGAGCGAGTCGATCAGCGCCGCGCGCGCCGCATCGCTGCCGCCGTCCAGCACGAACGAGAACAGCCCCGAGGCGCCGGCGAAGTCACGCTTCCACAGCTCATGCCCCGGACAGGACGGCAAGGCCGGGTGGAGCACCCGCGTCACCTCCGGCCGCGCTTCCAGCCAGCGCGCCACCGCCAGCGCGCTGCGCTCGTGCTGCGCCAGCCGTACCGCCATCGTGCGCAGCCCGCGGCTGCCGAGGAAGGCGTCGTCGGCGCTGATCACCTGCCCGAGCTGGAAGCTGGTGTCGCGCAGCGGGGCGAACCGCCCCGGCGCCGCGGTGACCGAGCCCATCATCACGTCGGAATGGCCACCGACATATTTGGTGCAGGCGAGCACCGAATAATCGACGCCCAGCGCGATGACCGGGAAGAGCAGCGGCGTCGCCCAGGTGTTGTCGATCACCGTCGCCACGCCGCGCGCCTTGGCGGCGGCGACGATCGCCGGCACGTCCTGCACCTCGAAGGTGAGGCTGCCGGGGCTCTCCATGAAGATCACGCGGGTGCGATCGCCGATCAGCTCGGCGATACCCGCGCCGATCAGCGGATCGTAATAGCGCGTCGTGATCCCCATCCGCGCGAGCAGCTTGTCGGCGAGCGAGCGGGTCGGGTCATAGGCGCTGTCGACCAGCAGCAGCTCGTCGCCGGGCGACAGCAGCGTCAGCAGGCAGGCCGCGATCGCCGCGACGCCCGAGGGATAGAGGAAGGTCGCCTCGGCACCGGGCTCCAGCTCGGTGAGCGCGTCGGCGAGGCTCCACTGCGTCGGTGTGCCGCGGCGGCCATAGAACAGGCGGTGGTGCGTGTCGCGCGCGCCGGTCGCGCGCAGGTGCGCGACGTCGTCGTAGAGGATCGTCGAGGCGCGCCACACCGGCGTGTTGACGACTCCGCCGGTCCACTCGTCGCGGCGCCCGGCCTGGACGACCCGGGTAGCGGGCTTGATCGGTCGGTCGCTCATGCCGCCCCCGTCGTCTTGGGGGTGCTCGGGTCCGCGCCCCACTCGGTCCAGCTGCCGTCATAGACCGCGGCGTCGCGCCCGAGCAGGTGCGCGCCGAAGGCGAGCACGCTCGCGGTGATGCCCGAGCCGCAGGTCATCACCATCGGCCGTTCGAGGGCGACGCCGGCGTCGCGGAAGGCGGCGGCGAGCGCCGCACCGCGCTTCCACCGGCCGTCTTCCTCTAACAGCCGCTTGTAGGGCAGGTTGCGCGCGCCGGGCATATGGCCGGGGGCGACGCCGGCGCGCGGGTCGGGCTCCGCGCCGGTGAACCGCGCGGCCGAGCGCGCGTCGAGGATCTGCTCGCTCGCGTCGCGCTGGATCGAGCGCATCGCGGCGAGATCGCGCAGCCCCGTCGTCCCAGTGCCGGCGTCGACCGCGCGCGGCGGCACCGCGCCGTCGCCCTGTTCGAGCGGGAGGTCCGCTCGCTTCCATGCTGCCAGCCCGCCGTCGAGCAGCGCGACCCTGTCGAAGCCGAAGGCGCGCAGCATCACCCAGGCGCGCGCGGCGGTATGATGCGGCGCGTCGTCGTAGAGCACGATCCGGGTGGCGCGATCGATCCCCAGCCGTGCCGCACGCTCGGCGAACTGGGCCGCCCCGGGCATGGTCGAGGGGAGGGCGCTCGTCGCGTCCGAGAAGCCCGCCAGGTCCATGTAGAGCGCGCCCGGCACATGGCCCGAGCGATACTCGGCGGCATGGTCGCGCGGCGGCTCACTCGGCAGCAGTGCGTCGTAGCTGGCGTCGAGGACGCGCAGGTCGGGCGCGTCGAGCTGGTCGGCGAGCCAGGTGGCGGAGACGAGCGGTTCCATGCCCTCTCTCATAGCCGGGCCAGCAGGCGCGGCAACAGGTCGCATTCCGCGCCGCGCGCGCCTATGTGCGCGCGCATGACCCCGATGCATCTTGGCCAGAACAGCCCGCTCCCCACCTCGCCGAAGGAGGCGGTGCTCGACTATGTCCCCAACCCGCGCCCCGGCCAGACCTATCTGGTGCGCTTCACCCAGCCCGAGTTCACCTCGCTCTGCCCGGTGACGGGACAGCCCGACTTCGCTCACCTCGTGCTCGACTATGTGCCCGGCGAGACGATCGTCGAGTCCAAATCGCTCAAGCTGTTCCTCGGCGCGTTCCGCAACCATGCGGCTTTCCACGAAGATTGCACCGTCGGGATCGGCGAGCGGCTTTACGAGGAGATGCGCCCGCGCTGGCTGCGCATCGGCGGCTATTGGTATCCGCGCGGCGGCATGCCGATCGACGTCTTCTGGCAGTCGGCCGCCCCGCCGGCGGATCTGTGGCTGCCCGACCAGGGGGTTGCGCCCTATCGAGGCCGCGGTTGATCCCAATCGACCAACGCAGGTATTCCGCGGTGCAGCAAATTTGCAACCAATCACGTTATCGCTGGTTCATGTAGGAGGCACGGCGCTACGTGGTGTCCGTGCTGCACCAGCGAAGGTATGAGGATGAACCAGTCGGCCGTTCTGCAGGACGTCAACCACATCGCGCTGATCGGTAATTTCCTGCCGCGACAGTGCGGCATCGCGACGTTCACGACCGACACCTACCAGGCATTGCGCGCACGCTTCCCTGACACCCAGGTGGATGTCTACGCGATGGACGATCATCCGGGGCGGTACGCGTACCCCGAGGCGGTCACCGCGGCGATCCCGCAGCACGACCTCTCCGCCTATGTCGCGACCGCGCGGCGGATCGAGGAGAGCGGTGCCCAGGTGCTGTGGCTTCAGCACGAGTACGGCATCTTCGGCGGCGAGGCGGGGAGCCATATCTTCGCGCTGCTCGACCGCCTCACGATCCCGTTGATCGTGACGCTTCACACGGTGCTGGAGAAGCCGAGCACGTCCGAGCGCACGGTGCTCGAAGGGTTGCTGCGTCGCGCCTCCAAGGTGATCGTGATGGCAGAGCGCGGCCGCGAGATCCTGGAGCGCGTGTACGGCGCGAGCCCCAAGTCGATCGCGACGATCCCGCACGGCGTGCCCGACCGATCGTTCGCCGAGCCGGACGCCTTCAAGGCGCGCTTCGGCTGGGACGGCAAGCGCGTGATCCTCACCTTCGGCCTGTTGGCGCCGGGCAAGGGTATCGAGACGATCGTCGAGGCGATGCCCGCGGTGGTCGAGAAGAACCCGGACGCGATGTACATCGTGCTCGGGGCGACCCATCCCAACCTAGTCGCGCACGAGGGCGAGAAGTATCGCGATTCGCTGAAGGCGCGCGCGGCCGAGCTCGGCGTCGGCGACAATGTCGCCTTCATCGACGCCTTCGTCGATCACGACGATTTGATCGACTATCTCCAGGCGGCGGACATCTACGCCACGCCCTATCTCAACCCGGCCCAGATCACGAGCGGCACGCTCAGCTACGCCGTCGGCGTCGGCAAGGCGGTGATCTCGACACCGTACGTCCACGCCACCGAGATTTTGGCGGACGGGCACGGGGTGCTGGTCGACTTTCGCGACTCTGCCGCCTTCGCGCGTGAGATCAACAATCTTCTGGGCAGCGCCCGCAACCTCGGACGTCTGTCCTCGCGTGCCTATGCGCGTGGCCGAACGATGATCTGGCCTCGTGTAGTGGAGCAAGCAATGCAAGAGATCGCGACGAGTATCGCGACCCAGCCGCGGCGCCTCCGCGGCGGCGGCGACACCGACACAAAGGTGTTGCCTCCCGCGATCGCCGCCGTCGAGCGGATGAGTGACTCGACCGGCATGTTGCAGCACTCGATCTACTCGGTGCCCGACCGCCGGCATGGCTATTGCATCGACGATAACGCGCGCGCGCTGATGCTGATGAGCGCCGTCCCCGAGCTCGACGCGGCGACGCGCGACAAGTGGATGACGATCTACGCCTCGTTCGTGCAATATGCCTGGAACCCCGAGGTACGGCGTTTCCGCAACTTCATGAACTTCGACCGCACGTGGTGCGAGGACGTCGGGTCGGAGGATTCGAACGGCCGCACGCTCTGGGCGCTGGGAGTCACCGCGCGTGACGCGCACGAGGCCAAGCACCGCGACTGGGCACGCGCGATGTTCGATTCGACTGCGACGCTCGCGCTCGAGCTGGAGAGTCCGCGCGCGCAGGCGTTCGCGATGCTCGGCGCGGCCGCGATGCTCGAGGCATCGCCGCGTCACGAGTTGGCGACGCAGATCCTGCGCCGCTTCCCCGACGAGCATCTCAAGCTGCTCGATGCGGCGCGGCGTCCCGAGTGGGGCTGGTTCGAGATCGTGCTTGCCTATGACAACGCGCGCCTGCCCGAGGCGATGCTGCGTGCCGGCGTCGCGCTCCAGCGCCCCGACCTGATCGCCTGCGGGATCGACACGCTCGAGTGGATCGTCGCCAAGCAGACTGCGCCCGAGGGGCATTTCCGCGCGGTAGGCTCGGAGAGCTTCGGCCGGGTCTATGCCGAGCCGCTGCCGTTCGACCAACAGCCGCTCGAGGCGCAGGCCACGATCGACGCCTGCGCCGCGGCGTTCGACGCCACCGGTGATGCCCGCTGGTACGACGAGGCGAAGCGCGCCTACGACTGGTATCTCGGCGTCAACGATCTCGACCTGCCGCTGGCGACCCAGCGCGACGGCGGCTGTTTCGACGGGTTGATGCCGACCGGGCTCAACCGCAACCAGGGCGCCGAGTCGATCCTCGCGCTGCAAATGGCCTCGTGCGCGATTTCGGGGCTATCAATCCGCGCGGGAAAAGTGGCAGGGACGCAGCGCGACGTCGCCTGAGCGGCGTCGCACACGTACCGTCGTTCACTAAGACGAGGCTGGTCCTTGGAGCTGTTCAACCACCGGCTGCGTCTGCATGCCGATCCGTCGCGCGTCGTGGTGCGGCCCTTCCACATCGGCTGGATCGCCAACGCCAATGGCGTCAGCCGGTCGGAACGGCTGATCGCCGAGGTGCTCGACATGCCTCCGCAGGAGGCGCGCGACCAGCTCGACCTCGTGCTCAAGGACTTCGAGGCGCGTCACTGGCAGACTCGTCGCGTGTTCATGACTCGCTACGACGAGATCGCGACCGCGCACGGGCTCGACGGCAGCCGTATCAGCGACGAGAAGCGGCAGCTGATCGGCGCCTATTTCTGCCACGAGTACAGTTATGCCGCGGCCGCGCTGATGAACCCCAGCGCGGTGCCGCATCCCGACCAGAGCGGCATGGAGGACGGCGCGCAGCGCATCCTGATGAGCCTTCGCGCGGTCGGAGAGGGGCATATTTCCTCCGTCGCCTTCCGCGAGGGCATCATCACCTCGGACAATGAGCTCAAGCTCGCGCCCGAGCCGCCGTTCGCGACGGCGACCGACGCGATCGGGACCGACGAGGAAGCGCCGCCGACCGGGCCGGTGACGGTGCACCGCCATCGCGACAGCACGCTCTCGGGCACGGTGATCTTCCCGATCACCGACGCGCAGTCGAAAGGGCTGGAGGACCTGCGCCTCGTCCATTTCGAGCATGACGACGGCAGCGTCGAGTGGCTCGGCACCTATACCGCGTACAATGGCGCGACGATCCAATCCGAGCTGATGCGCACGCGCGACTTCCGCGCCTTCGATCTGGTGCCGATGACGGGCAGCGCGGCGCGCAACAAGGGCATCGCGCTCTTCCCGCGCAAGGTCGGCGGGCAGTATCTCTCGATCGGGCGGCAGGACGGCGAGAATCTGTACCTGCTCAAGACCGACGACCTTACCCATTGGGACGAGGGCGAGCTGATCCTCAAGCCGGTCTTCCCCTGGGAGTTCGTCCAGATCGGCAATTGCGGGCCGCCGATCGAGATCGACGAGGGCTGGCTGCTGCTGACCCACGGCGTCGGTGCGATGCGCAAATATTCGATCGGCGCGGCTTTGCTCGACAAGGACAATCCCGCCCGCGTGATCGGCCGCACCCGATCGCCGATCCTCGCCGCGGCGGACCAGGATCGCGAGGGCTATGTGCCCAACGTGGTCTACACCTGCGGCGCGATGAAGCACGGCGACAAATTGTTCATGCCCTATGGCATCGCCGACAGTTCGGTAGGCTTCGCCTTCGTCTCGATCCGCGAGCTGCTCGACAAGATGTGAAGGGGTGGGGGCGGAAGGCGGCAATCGCTTCCCGCCCCACTCCCGTCGTCGCGGCCTTGAGCCGGGACCCATCTTTCCGCACGAGCAACGCTTGTGGCGTACGTTGCGCGATAGCTCCCGCTCAAGGCCGGGATGACGGGAGCGAGCTCACCCCACCGCCAGCCGTCGCGTCCGCCGGTACAGCGCCCAGGTCACCGCCGCGAACATTAGCGTCCCCGCGATCAGCGCGACCTGCTCGTGCCCGCTCACCAGCGCGAGCGGCGAGTCGGTGCCGCTCTCGTAGACGATCCCGGCGAACACCACGTTCCACAGGCTCTCGCCGACGATCATCCCGGTCGCGGTGAGCACGCCGAGCCGCCTCGACGCCTCGATGTCCGCCGTCCGCTCCGCCCATTTGTCGTAGAAATGGCCGATCAGCGCGCCGATCACCACCGTCAGCGTCGCCGACATCGGCAGGTAGATGCCCAGCCCGACACCGAGCGGCGGCAGACGCAGCCGGCCCGCGCGCCCCAGCGCCTCGTCCAGCAGCACGAACACGCCCCCCGCGGCGGCGCCCCAGCCGATCATCGTCCAGTTCAGGTCGCCGCCCAGCACACCTTGCGCCAGCGCCGAGATCAGCGCCGCCTGCGGTGCCGCCAGCGCGTTCGGCCCCGCCCCCGGCATGCCGGCGAACCCGAACGACGTGTAGAGCAGCTGCATCACCGGGGGCACCACCAGCGAGCCGAAGCAGACGCCGATCACCAGTGCGACCTGCTGCTTCCACGGCGTCGCCCCGACCAGCTGGCCGGTCTTGAGATCCTGCAGGTTGTCGTTCGAGATCGTGGCGATGCCGAAGACGATCCCGGTCACGATCAGCGCATAGGCGACCAGCGCCGCGGTCTGATCGGGTGCCCCGCCGCGGCCGAACCAGCCCGCCAGCATCGCCGCCGCGGCGAGCACTGAGAGGATGCCGATGCCCGAGACGGGCGAGTTGGACGCGCCGATCAGCCCCGCCATATAGCCGCACACCGCCGCGATCACGAGCCCGACCACCAGCACGAACAGCAGGCTGCCGACGATCAGCAGCCACTCGCTCCCTGCCAGCGGGCCGCCGCTGATCACCGAGTGGAGCAGCAGCGCGATCGGCACCAGCGTCGCCAGCGTGCCCGCGGCGACGACCCAGAAGGGCAGGTCCCGCTCCTCCACCGCCATGTCCGCCCCGCGCGACGCACCGAGCGAGGCGCGTAGCCCCGCGGCGACCGGCGCGGCGATGCGGATCAGCGTCCAGATCGCGGCGACGCCGATCACGCCCGCGCCGAAGAAGCGCACGTCGGTGCGGAACACGCCATTGGCCCAGGCGGCGACGTCGCCGGCCTGCGGCGCCATCGCGGTGAGGATCGGCAGCACCAGCCACCAGCCGACCGCGACGCCGAGCAGGATCGCCATGCCCGCCGACAGGCCGATCAGATGCCCCGCGCCGAGCAGGGCGAAGGAGAGGCCACCGGTGATCCCGGTCGCGCCCGCGCCGACGCGGAAGAAGGTCGCCGCCTCGGCCGCGATCAGTCGCGTCTGGGTGAGGATCGCGAAGGCGGCGGAGGCGAGCGTGCTGCCGAGGATGGCGGCGAGCCCGCGCGCGCTCTCGCTGCTGCCGCTGCGGCTCTCCTCGCCGACCTTGAGCACCTCCGCGGCGGCGCGTCCCTCGGGATAGGGCAGCGGCGTGTCGACCACGAGTGCGCGGCGCAGCGGCACCGAGAACATCACGCCGAGGATCCCGCCGGTGGCGGTGATCGCCGCGGTGGTGAGGAAGGGGAAGCCCTGCCAATAGCCGATCATCACCAGCCCGGGCAGCACGAAGATGATCGCCGCCAGCGTCCCCGCGGCCGAGGCGACCGTCTGGACGATGTTGTTCTCGAGGATCGAGGCGCCGCGGAAGGCGCGCAGCACCGCCATGGAGATCACCGCGGCGGGGATCGAGGTGGCGAAGGTCAGCCCGATCTTGAGCCCGAGATACACGTTGGCGGCGGTGAACAGCAACGTGATCACGCCGCCGAGCAGGATGCCGCGGAGGGTGAGTTCGGTGGCGAGCGGGGCGGCAAGACCGAGTTCAGCGGGAGATTGGTTCATACCGCAACCGTGCCACAGCGTGACGGATGATGACAGAGGCGGCAAGTCTGCTCGCCGGCACTGCCACGGCGCACTATGCGAGGGACACCAGCCCGGGAGGAAGCGGCCCTGTGCCGCTCCCTCCGCTCGCGTGCCGGTCCGACCGGCTACATCCTATCCATCCTGCCCGCGCGCTTATTGTTGTCGAAGAACTGCGGTGATTCGGACCGTAGCCGCGACGCGGGCCAAAAAAAAGGCCGGGCAGAGCCCGGCCGAAAAGTTTTTAGGAGAGGATGCCTGAAAGGCACCGCTTTTGTGCATCGCACCACGACAGGACGCAAGTGCAATAATTCCAATCCGAGTTGCGTTAACTGCAATCGTCCGCGGAAATCGGGCCTTCTCGACAGCCGCCACCCGACCGCCTAGCAGGCGGCGACCAACAGGAGGCAGGACGGATGGCGCAGGCGCTGCGAGTGGCATTGGCAGGGCTGGGGACGGTCGGCGGCGGGGTCATCCGCGTGCTCGACGCCAACCGCGAGCTGATCGCGCGCCGCGCCGGGCGGCCGATCGAGGTGGTCGCGGTCTCCGCGCGTGATCGGAGCAAGGATCGCGGCGTCGATCTGTCGCGCTTCGCCTGGGTCGACGACACCGCGGCGCTCGCCGAAACAGACGCCGACGTCGTCGTCGAGCTGATCGGCGGCGCTGACGGTCCGGCGCTGACGCTCGCCCGCCGCGCGCTGTCGGCCGGCCGCCATCTCGTCACCGCCAACAAGGCGATGCTCGCACATCACGGGCTCGAGCTGGCCGGTGCCGCCGAGGCGAGCGGCGCGGCGCTCAAATTCGAGGCCGCGGTCGCGGGCGGTATCCCGGTGATCAAGGGGCTGCGCGAGGGCGCCGCCGCCAACGCGATCGCGCGCGTCTACGGCATCCTCAATGGCACCTGCAATTTCATCCTGTCGAAGATGGAGGCCGAGGGCCGCGACTTCGCCGACGTGCTCGCCGAGGCGCAGGCGCTCGGCTATGCCGAGGCCGACCCGTCGTTCGACATCGACGGGGTCGACGCCGCGCACAAGCTCTCGATCCTCGCCAGCCTCGCCTTCGGCACCGCGCCCGCCTTCGCGCAGGTCGCCGCTAGCGGGATCCGCCACCTGCTCGCCGCCGACATCGCCGAGGCCGCGGCGCTGGGCTATCGCGTCCGGCTCGTCGGCGTCGCCGAGGCGGACGGCGCGCAGCTGTTCCAGCGTGTCCACGCGCATCTGGTCCGCTTCGATCACCCGCTCGCGCACGTCACCGGCGCCACCAACGCGGTGGTGGCGGAGGGCAATTTCGTCGGTCGGCTGCTGTTTCAGGGCGCCGGCGCCGGCGAGGGGCCGACCGCCAGCGCGGTAGTGGCCGATCTGATCGACATCGCACGCGGCGAGTTCGGCCCGCCCTTCGCCATGCCCGCCGCGGCGCTGACGGAGGCGACCGCCGCGCCCAGCGGCGAGCGCCGCGGCCGCGCCTACCTCCGCTTCGCCGTGGCCGACCGAGTCGGCGTGCTCGCCGAGATCGCCGCGGCGATGCGCGACGCCGGGGTCTCGATCGAGAGCCTGATCCAGCGCGGCGCGCTCGCCGACGGCAGCGTGCTGGTCGCGATCGTCACGCACGAGGGGCCGGAGCGCTGCGTCGCCGCCGCGCTGGAGCGGCTGCGCGGCTCGCAGAGCCTGTACGGCGAGCCGATGTGGATGCACCTGCTCGACTGAATGGGTAGCGCGCCGACTACCGAATGCTCGACCTCCTTCGACCTGCCGTGCTCCAGCGCACGCGGGAGCCCAGAGCCGCGTACGTCACCCTCTTGGCTCTGGGCTCCGGCGTTCGCCGGAGAACGCCCGGAGAAGAAAGGCTACGGCCGCACGCGGCCCTTCATGTCGGGCTCGTCGAGGTCGATGCCGACCGCGTCACGTTGGGGCTTCTTGCCGCGGAACGCGCCGGCGATGTCGCGTACCAGCAGGCCGGGGTTGGTCGCCGCACCGGCATCCTCGCAGCAGCTGCCTGGCGCCACCAGCTTCTGCACGCCGCGCACCAGCGCGGTGCCCAGCCCGAGTAGATTGACCCCGGTGGTGCAGCCCTTCTGCATCGCGGCGCATGGCGATCCCTCCGACCGCAGCGCGCCGGAACCGGTCAGATCGGGGTTGACCGCGATGGGCCCGATCGGCGCCGCCTCGGCGGGCAGCGGCAGCGACTGGTCGCGCGGCGCGTCGGCGCAGACCACCACCTCGCCGTCCGCCCGCGCGCGCGTGCAGCGCTGATCGGCGACCGGGACCAGGATCGAGAAGCGCTCGGGCGATGCCGGGGCGGGAGAGGTCGCCTGAAGCGCGAGGAGCAGCAGTAGCATCGCGCTGCAGCGTGAGCGCGACGTCCGCCGCGGTCAAGCCGGCGCGATCAGCGATACGCCGCGCAGCGACTCGCGTCCGAAGGAGCACCGAAGAGCGGCCGCGCCGGCGGTGTCTCGGCTGACAATGCTACCGGCCGCAGACCCGTCCCGCATGCCGAAGACGTCGGCCGCCCGAGGCTTCGAGGTGTCGCGGCGCGCTCATAGGCAGACACGCTCGCCTGTGCCTGCGCCGCCGCGCGCACGATCGTCGCATCGCCCGCGCGCTGCTGCGGCGAGCCGCACGCGCTGCCGAGCAGCGGCACGGCGATGAGGCTGGCGCAGCGCGCGCCCGCACGCGCCACGTGGGGCGCGATCACGGGTTGAGCGCGATGTCGTCGCGGTCATCGAGTTCGTCGTCGTCGACGCTGCCGTCGTCGAACTCGTCCTGCACCTCGTCCTCCTCGACATCGGCCTCGTCCTGGTCGGTGTCGCCGTCCTGCTCGGCGACCTCGCCGTCGACCATCTCGAGCTCGTCCTCACTCTCGCTCTCGTCGTCCTCGCCGGTGTCGGGGTCGAGGTCGGTGATGATGGTGCCGTCGCTGGGTCCATCGCGGGTCGCCTCGAGGATCTCCGCGCGCTGGCTCTCGTCGTAGCCGTCCTCGTCATAGCCGTCGTCACCGGGACCCTGACCGTGAATATGCTGCCCGCCCATGCCGATCTCCTCCTTCTACGATGCGGGACGAACGGCAGGCGAGGGCGCGCGGTTCCGTCAGCGCGCCGCGAAGAGCCGCCCGCGCTCGGTCACCAGCACGATCGCCAGCGCCGCGACGCCCGCCAACAGGAAGCCGGCGTTGAGCGGTACCGTGGTGCCGTCGTAATACTGGCCGATCATCGCCCCGATCGCCGCGCCGACGGTCACGCTGGTGAAGCCCTGCACGCTCGAGGCGGTGCCGGCGATATGGCCCATTCTCTCCATCGCCATCGCCGAGAAGTTCGAGCTGGCGAGGCCGAAACAGCCCATCGCCACCGCCTGCAGCACGGCGAAGCCGACGAGCGTCTCATGCCCGGTCAGCGCCAGCAGGAGGTGCAGCCCGGCGACGAGGATCAGCGTCACCACGGCGGCATGGCCGAGCCGGCGCGTGCCGACTCGCATCACCAGCCGCGCGTTGGTGAGATTGGCGACCGCCATCGTCCCCGCGGTGGTGGCGAAGATCAGCAGCAGCAGGCGCGGTCGCCCGAACACGTCGGCCATCACCTGCTGGATCGAGTTGATGTAACCGTAGAGCGCGCCCATCAGGCCGGTCGCGGCGAGCGTGTAACCGAGCGACCCGCGGTCGCTGAGCGTGAGCTTCCACCCCGCTGCGAGCCGGTGGAACGAGAAGGGGTGTTGATCCTCGGGGTGGAGCGTCTCGGGCATGCGGAGCGCGAACCAGGCGAGCACCAGCAGGGTCGCGCCGCCGACCGCCCAGAAGATGTCGCGCCAGCCGCCGAACAGCAGCACGATCGTGCCGAAGCCGGGCGCCAGCACGGGGACGATCATGAAGACGATGAAGGTCATCGACATCACCCGCGCCATCGCGCGCCCCTCGAAACAGTCGCGCACGATCGCCACCGTCGTCACGCGCGCCGCCGCGATCGCCAGCCCGGCGACCACGCGCGCCGCGAGCAGCAGCCCGAAGCTGCCCGCCAGCGCGCAGAGCGCGTTGGCCACGGCATAGACCGCGAGCGCGACGAGCAGCGAGCGCCGCCGTCCGAACCGATCCGCGAGCGGGCCATGGAGCAGCTGCCCCGCGCCGAACGCGATCAGGAAGGCGCCGATCACATATTGCCGCTCGTTCGCGCCCGGCGCGTCGAGCGCCGCGCCGATCGTCGGCAGCGCGGGCAGCATCGAGTCGATCCCCAGAGCGGTGAGCGCCATCAGCGCCGCGATCAGCGCCACGAACTCGGGCAGCGGGATCGGCGGCGCGGCGACGGGAGGCGCGGAAAGCGAGGCGGGGGGCGTCGACATGCCGCGGCCATTAGGTGCCGGTCGCCGCGCTGTCACCTCGCCGCGCGCGGGTAGCAACCCGGATCGGGAAGGTTTATTGGCCGCTCATCAACCGATTGGACCGACGTCATGCTCGATACCCCCGCCGCCGCGGTGCCCACGCTCAGCCTCGCCGACCAGGATCGCGACCCCGACGGCTTCGCCGCCGCGCTGGGCGGCTCGTTCGAGCGCTTCGGCTTCGCCATCGTCGCCGACCACGGCGTGCCGCAGGATCTCATCGGGCGCGCATGGGCCGAGACCGCCGCGCTGTTCGCGCTGTCCGAGGAGGAGAAGCGCGGCTATCACGTCCCCGGCGCGGGTGGCGCGCGGGGCTACACGCCGTTCAAGACCGAGATCGCCAAGGACGCCCGGCACGTCGACCTCAAGGAATTCTGGCACGTCGGGCGCGAGCTGTCCGCGGGGCACCGCTATTCCGCGGACATGCCCGCCAACGTCTGGCCGGCGCGACCTGAGGGGTTCAAGGACACGTTCCTCGCGCTGTTCGAGGCGTTCGACCGCGCCGGCGACCGGCTGCTGTCCGCGATCGCGCGCCATCTCGGGCTCGCGCCCGATTGGTTCGACCCGGCAGTGCGGGACGGCAATTCGGTGCTGCGCCTGCTCCACTATCCGCCGATCCCCGCCGACGCCGAGGGGGTGCGCGCCGGCGCGCATGAGGACATCAACCTTATCACGCTCCTGCTCGGCGCCGAAGAGGCCGGGCTGGAGCTGCTCGAGCGCGACAGCGGGCGCTGGCTCGCGATCAAGCCGCCGGCCGGGGCGATGGTGGTCAACGTCGGGGACATGCTGCAGCGGCTGACCAACCACGTGCTGCCGTCGACGACGCACCGCGTCGTCAACCCGCCGCCCGAGCGTCGCGGCCACTCGCGCTACTCGATGCCCTTCTTCCTGCACCCCGCGCCCGACTTCCTGATCGAGACGCTGCCGCAGACGATCACCCTGGAGAGACCGGACCGTTACCCGACGCCGATCACCGCCAACGGCTATCTGCACGAGCGGCTGGTCGAGATCGGGCTGATCAAGAAATAGCGAGGGCAGGAGGGTGGATCGTCCGAGAGACGCGTCGCACTCCTTCATTCTGGCGTCATCCTGAACTCGTTTCAGGATCCACGGCACCGCCTACTCAGCCGCCGGACGGTCCGCGGCAGGGTGGATCCTGAAATAAGTTCAGGATGACGCTAGAGTCGAAGCGTCTGCGTAGCTCGCGAATGAGCAACGGCACGCTCGGGCGCGCGACATCTTGCGGTAACGGTTATCCCCGCTCTCACGCGATCCGCTCCGGCCGCTCCGCGGCGTCGGCAGCGATCGCGCTGTCGGGGGCCATCGCCTCCCAGGGGAAGACGAACCAGTCCTTGGTCACGGCGCGATCGATCGCGCGCGCGGCGTAGTCGACCCGCTGCGCGGAGCCGACATTGTCGATCAGCGTGGCGAACCGCACACTGCCTGACGTCGCGTCGGCGCGCGCGAGCATGGCGCGCAGGTGGCCGATGGTGCGGCCCGAGTCGTTGATGTCGTCGACGAACAGGAGCGGCTCGCCCGCGCGCGTCCGCGCCGCCAGCCGCTCGATCGTGTCGACGGCGAGCGCCTCGGACTGCGAGGAATAGTCCACCGCCAGCATCGGAAGCCCGGTCGCGTGGCTGAGATAGACCGCGGGGATCAGCCCGCCGCGACCGACGCCGATAAGATGCGCCGGCGCCCAGTCGGAGGCGGCGAGCGACTCGGCCAGCGCGCGGACGGCGGCGACCAGTTCGGCATGGGTGATGGCGGTGTAGATCGGCATCGCGGGCGTGTAGCGCTGATCGGGCCGGCGGACGAGGGGGGCGGCCGTGAAGGCACCGCCCTACCACGCGTGCCACCCCGGCGCACCCCGGACCCCGGTTGGGAAGTCTTCTGCGAGTGCCACTTAGGCCTCCCAACTGGACCCCGGCGTGCGCCGGGGTGGCAGCTCTCTGGTGAGGGGCAGCCTTGTGACACCAGATCACCCCCCGCTCACCGCCGCAGCAATCCCCCGAGCACCCCGCGCACGACCGAACCCAGCAGCCCGCCCGACGCACCGCCGCCCCGCCGCCCGCCACCGAGCACCGCCTTGGTCACCTCGTTCGCGACCGTCCGCCCCAGCGCGGAGGAGGCCGATCGCGTCGCCGAGGTCATCGCCCGGTTCCACGGGTCGTTGGCGCGCTCGCGCTCCTCGGCACGCTGGCTGCGCTCGGCCTCGCGCTGCGCGGCGACCCGCTCGCGCGCCTGCCGAGCCTCCTCCTTGGCCTGGAGCGCGGCGGCCTTGCTCGCCTCGTCCTGCGCGGTCGCGGCGGCGCGCGCGGCGGCGGCCTCCTGCGTCTTGGCCGACAGCAGCTCCTCCGCCGACTCGCGGTTCACCAGCGTGTCGTAGCGATCGCCGATCGCGTCGGTGGCGAGCAGCACCTTGCGCTCCTCCGGCGTCACCGGCCCGACCCGGCTAGACGGCGGGCGCACCAACGTCCGCTCGACCGGACTGGGCGAGCCGTCGCCCTGGAGCAGCGACACCAGCGCTTCGCCGGTCTTGAGCTCGGTGATCGCTGCGGCGACATCGAGCCCGGGATTGGCGCGGAAAGTCTGCGCCGCCGCCTGCACCGCTTTCTGGTCGCGCGGGGTGAAGGCGTTGAGCTTGTGCTGCACGCGATTGCCGAGCTGGCCCGCCACCTTGTCGGGAATGTCGATCGGGTTCTGCGTGATGAAATAGACGCCCACGCCCTTGGAGCGGATCAGTCGCACGACCTGCTCGATCTTGTCGAGCAGCGCGTCGGGCGCGTCGTCGAACAGCAGATGCGCCTCGTCGAAGAAGAAGCATAACTTGGGTTTGTCGAGGTCGCCCACCTCGGGCAGCTGCTCGAACAGCTCGCTCAGCAGCCACAGCAGGAAGGTGGAGTAGAGCCGCGGCGCCGCCATCAGCTTGTCGGCGGCGAGGACGTTGACGAGGCCCTGGCCCTGGTCGTCATGGCCGAGCAGGTCGCCCAGCTCGAGCGCGGGCTCGCCGAAGAAGTGGGTCGCACCCTGGCTGCGCAGCTGGAGCAGCGAGCGCTGGATCGCGCCGACCGACTGTCTGGAGACATTGCCCCATCTCGCGGTCAGCTCCTGCGCGCGCTCGGCGCAATGCGCCAGCACCGCCTGGAGGTCGTCGAGGTCGAGCAGCAGCAGATGCTCCTCGTCGGCGAGCTGGAAGGCGATCGTCAGCACGCCCTCCTGCACCTCGTTGAGCCCCATCAGCCGCGCGAGCAGCAGCGGTCCCATCTCGCTCACCGTGGTGCGTACGGGGTGGCCCTGTTCGCCGAACAGGTCCCAGAACTGCACCGGGCAGGGGGCATAGGCCCAGTCGGTCAATCCGATCTCGGCGGCGCGCGCGGCGAAGGCGGCGTGGGTCTTGGCGGTCGCGGCGCCCGGCAGCGCGAGGCCGGAGAGGTCACCCTTCACGTCGGCGACGAAGCAGGCGACGCCGGCGCGCGAGAAGCCCTCGACGACGCCCTGGAGTGTGACGGTCTTGCCGGTGCCGGTCGCGCCCGCGATCAGACCGTGGCGGTTGGCGCGCGCGAGTTGGAGCCATTGCGGCCGCGCGCCGCCCGCGTTCGCGCCGATGAAGATGCCGTCCGCCAAGGTCGTCGCTCCTGCCGCTGGTCTCGCTATCGTATGTCATAGGATGCGGCGCTCGCGGCGTCACGAGGGAGACGGGCGAACTTGCGCTGCTCGGCCGTGGACGACCGTCCCGACCTTTTCGGATCGTCTGAACCAGAACGGCAAAAGGGGATCGCAGACCGAACGTCGAAGGAAATCGCCGCACAGTGGCCGGCCCACTTCCTACTTCGTCATTCCCACCTTCCCGGGAATGACGGGAGTGGGGCGTGGCGATGATGGAAGCGATGCACTGAAGCTCGCGCCCATCGTGGAAAGGGCCGCGACGACCCTTGCGTCCGCGCACGACGCGTGTTCGGCGATACGAGGCGCTCGTACCGCACCTCCTTCCCCGCCACCAACAGGAGAGGGGCCGCCGCACTCTTCGGCGCGGCGGCCCCTCCACCCTGACGGGCTGCCCCGGCCTTACTTGATCTTCACCGCCACGAAACCACCGGCCTGGCGCCCCCGGGTGATGTTGAGCAGCACTTGCGGCCGCCCCGCCGCCTTCGCCGCCGCCACGATGCGCGCGACGTCGGCGGCGCTGCGCACCGGCTGCGAGTTGACCGAGGAGATCACGTCGCCGCGGCGCAGCTTCTGTGCCGCATCGCTCGACGGATCGGTCGCCGCGACCACCACGCCCTGGACGGTCGAGTCCACCCCGAGCGAGCGCGCGATCTGCGGCGTCAGCGGCTGCACCGTGATGCCGAGCGAGCTCGACGCGGGTGCGGCCTGCTCGCTGTCGTCGCCGCCGCCGAAGCTGTCGTCGTCGTCACCGCTACCGCCGGTCAGCGCCGCCATCTGATCCTCGGACGGGCGCGTGCCCACCGTGGCGTTGAGCGACTGGCGCTTGCCGTCACGGATCACGTCGAGCTTGATCGTCGACCCCGGCGCGGCATTGGCGACGAGGTAGGAGAGCGTCTTCTCCGGCGTCACCGCCTGGCCGTTGATCGCGGTCACGACGTCGCCCGCGCGAAGTCCCGCCTTGGCACCAGGGCCGGCCGGCTCGACGCGCCCGACGATCTCGCCCGAGTCCTTGGGCAGGCCGAGCGCCGAGGCCATGTCGGCGTTGACCGCCTGGATGCTGACGCCGAGATAGCCGCGCTTGATCGCCTGGCCCTTCACCAGCGTGTCGATGATCGGCTTGGCCTCGGTGGTCGGGATGGCGAAGCCGATGCCAATGTTGCCGCCCGACTGCGAGTAGATCTGGCTGTTGATGCCGATCACCTCGCCGTTGAGGTTGAACATCGGGCCGCCCGAGTTGCCCTGGTTGATCGCGGCGTCGGTCTGGATGAACGTGTCGAACGGACCGCCGCCGGTGGCGCGGTGCACCGCCGAGACGATACCCGCCGTCACGGTGCCGCCGAGGCCGAACGGCTGGCCGATCGCGACCACCCAGTCGCCGACGCGCGCGCGGCTCGAGTCACCGAGGCGGACGAACGGCAGCGGCGTGGGCGAGGTGATCTTGAGCACCGCGAGATCGCTGGTCGGGTCGCGGCCGACGAGCTTGGCGGTATATTCCTTGCGGTCCTGCAAGGTCACCGTGATCGACTCGACCGTGGCGCCGCGCGACGCCGGCGCGATCACGTGGTTGTTGGTGACGACATAGCCGTCGGCCGAGATCAGGAAGCCCGAACCGAGCGAGGTGCCCTCGCGCGTCACCGGGGCACCGCCGCCACCGCCGCCGCCACCGCCGAACTGGCCGAACAGGTCGCCGAACGGCGTGCCGGCGAACGGGTTGGCCGACTGCTGGACGGTCACCTTCTGCGTGGTGGAGATGTTGACCACCGCCGGTTGCAGCTTCGCCACCAGGTCGGCGAAGCTCATCGGCGCGCCGGCGCGGGGCGCCGAGGCACTGATCGCGCCCGGCTCGTTCTGCGCGACCTGCGCGGTCGCGGGGTTCTGCAGCGTCAGCGACGCCGCGGTGCCGCCGAGGAGAAGGGCGCCGGTGAGGGCGTAGGCGTAACGCACTTTCTTCATGTCCTCTGAATCACCCTGTCGAATAAAGCGGGAACGCTGCGTCCTGTGCCGAACAAGCGATGAACGTCGATTGAATATGAACGCGCGACATCGCCGCGGGTTCTATCGCCGCCCGCCTTCGAACTCACGCAGATAGCCGTTGTTGGGGCTCATGATGATATTGGTGCTGCCCTCGGGCTGCGGGCCGCCGTCCGCCCCGAAAGTGTGGCGGTAGCTCTGCATCGCGCGGTAGAAGTCGTAGAAATCGGCGTCCTTGCTGAAGGCGTCGGCGTAGATCCGAGCCGCCTCGGCGTCGGCCTCGGCGCGGACGATCTGCGCCTGCTTCTGGCCCTGCGCGCGGATCGTGTTGGCCTCCTGCTGGCGCGCGGTGCGCATCCGCTGGAGCGCGCTCTCGAGCGGGCTGCCGTCGGGCAGGTCGGCGTGCTTGATCCGCACGTCGACGATCTCGGCGCCATATTGCTTGGCCGAGCGGCCGAGCGACTCCTGGATCTCGTCCATCACGCGACCGCGCTCCGGGCTGAGCAAGGTCGCGAACGGCACCTTGCCGAGCTCGTTGCGCAGCGCGGTGCCGAGCAGCGGGCGGAGCTGGTCGGCGACCCGCTCCTCGGTGTTCGAGGTGCTGCCGGTCGAGGTCACCGCACGCAGCGGATCGACGATGCGGAAGCGCGCGAAAGCGTCGACGTTGAGCCGCAGCTGGTCGGTCGAGAGCACCAAGGTGTTGTCGAGATCGGCGTCGAGCACGCGCTTGTCGACCCAGACAATCTTGTCGACGAAGGGGATTCGCGCGATCACGCCGGCGCCGGTGCGGCCGATCGACTGGCCCGGCTGCCACTGGTTGATCAGGCGCACCGGGTTGTTGAGGCGGAGCACCACCGCCTGCTGCGTCTCGGGCACGATCGCGAAGGTCGCCGCGGCGACGATCACCAGCGCCAGCGCGAGCAGGCCGGCGGCGACGGGGTTGCGGAGCCAGACGGGCATCAGCGCGCTCCCCCGTTGCTCGGCTGCGCCGGGGCGGTGCCGGACGCGGTCGCGCCGGGCTCCTGCAGGCGGCGGCCGCGCTCGATCGGCAGATAGGGCGTCACGCCCGGGGTCTCGACGATCGTCTTGTCGGTCTTGGCCAGCACGGCCTCCATGGTCTCGTAATACATGCGGCGGCGGGTCACCTCGGGGGCGAGGCGATATTGCGCGTACACCTGGTCGAACGCCGAGGCCTCGCCCTGCGCGCGCGCGACCACCTGCTGCGAGTAGGAGCGCGCGTTGTTGAGGTTGCCCACCGCCTCCTGCTGTGCCGCGGTCACCGCGTTGAAGTCGTCGGCGAGCTGCGACGGCGGCGCCGCCTGCTTGATCGACACGCCCTGGACCTGCACGCCCGCCTGATAACTGGTGAGGATCTGCTGCATCGTCTCGGCGACGCGCGCCTCGATCTCGGTCCGCCCCGCGCCGATCGCCTGGTTGAGCGTGGTGGTGGCCAGCACCGAGCGCATCGCGCTCTCCGCGGTGGCGCGCACCGTCTCCTGGGGATCCTTGATCTCGAACACGTAGTTGCGCGCGTCCGAGACGCGCCAGCGCACGGTGTAAGCGAGATCGATGATGTTCTGGTCGCCGGTCAGCACGGTCTCGCCGCCGTCGCGCGGGAACTCGTCGGTGCGGACCTGCTCGACGTCGACCTTGGTGACGTTGACGATCGGCGCGGGCAGGGTGACTCGGATGCCCGGCTCGAGCATCCCCGAGTAGCGCCCGAAATAGGTGACGACGCCGCGCTGCTGCGGGCCGATCTGGTGGATCGAGGTGAGCACCAGCCAGATCGCGACCAGCACGGCGACGCCGAGCAGCCACAGCACCCGCGCGTTGGCGCCGATCGGGAAATGCGGCCCGCCGCCGCCTTCGCCACCACCGCCGCCGCCCCCGCCGCGCGCACGGCGGATGAATTCGTCGAGCGCGGTCGGCTTGGCGCCGGCGCGTTTGGCGCCCGGCGGCACCGACCAGGGGTTGCGCGGACCGACATTGTCGTCGTTGCCCCAGGGTCCGTTGCTTTGTGCGGCGAGGGGGATGGGGCGCCGAAGCCAGCGTCGCGAGATGATCATCCCGCCTTTATAAGTGCGGATCGGCCGAAAAACAGTGGCAAGCCGCGACGCGGGGCGTAACGGATCATGTCCATGGACGAGAATGACGTGAGACAGGCGATCCGCGCGGTCGCGGGCGAGCGCGCGACGGTGCGCCTCGAGGGGCAGCGGATCGGCGTGGTGATCGACGCCAGCGGGCTCGACGCTTCCGCGCGCGACGCGCTGGAGGCGGCGGTGCGCATGGCGGCGGCGCGGCCCGGCTACGACGTGCGCACCGTCGTGACCGCCGAGCGCGCGCGGCGGCGGCTGATCGCGGTGGCGAGCGGCAAGGGCGGCGTCGGCAAGTCGACGCTCTCGGCCAATCTCGCGATCGCGCTCGCCCGCGCGGGCCGGCGGACGGGGCTGGTCGATGCCGACATCTACGGCCCGTCGCAGCCGCGGCTGATGGCGGTGGAGGGCACCCGACCCGAGGCGCGCGACAAGGTGCTGCTGCCCGTCGCGACGCCCTATGGCGTACCGCTGCTGTCGATGGGGCAGTTGGTCGAGCCCGGCCGCGCGATCGCGTGGCGCGGGCCGATGACCGCGGGCGCGCTCGGGCAGCTGGTCGACGCCGACTGGGGGCTCACCGACACGCTCGTGGTCGACCTGCCGCCGGGGACGGGCGACGTCCAGCTCACCATGGTGCAGAAGCACCGGCCCGCCGGCGCGGTGATCGTCTCCACGCCGCAGGACCTCGCGCTGATCGACGCGCGGCGCGCGATCGACCTGTTCCAGAAAGCGGGCGTGCCGATCATCGGGCTGGTCGAGAATATGGCGGGCTATGCCTGCCCGCATTGCGGCGAGGTGTCCGACCCGTTCGGCCGCGGCGGTGCGGAGGCGGCGGCGCGCGAGGCGGGGAGCCCTTTCCTCGGGCGGGTGCCGCTCGATCTGGCGATTCGAGTCGCCTCGGACGCAGGCGATCCGCCCGCGGCGCATGACGACGACCGCGTGTTCGCGCCGATCGCGGCGCAGGTGGCGGAGTGGCTCGAGGCGAACTGAAGGGGCGTGCTCCTGCGCACGCAGGAGTCAAGGGCCCGGTAGCGCCGCGCCCGGCGCCCTGGGCGCCTGCTTGCGCAGGAACACGATGCCGACGTCGGCAACCGACGCGCTGACCCCTCGTTCGGATAAAGGTGCTACGAGTGTCAGAAAGAGGAGAGCTCCGATGCCGCTTACCGCCGACGACGACATCCGCGCGCTGCTCGAGGAGACCCGCACGATCGCGCTGGTCGGCGCCTCCGACCGACCTGACCGCCCCTCGAACGGCGTGATGAAGACGCTCCAGGCGCACGGTTATCGCGTCATCCCGGTCAACCCGCAGCTCACCGGCGAGCATATCCACGGCGAGTTCGTCTTCCGCGAGCTCGCCCAGCTCGGCGACCCGATCGACATGGTCGACATCTTCCGCCGCTCCTCGGCCGCGGGCGAGATCGTCGACCAGGCGATCGCGATCGGCGCCAAGGCGGTGTGGCTCCAGCTGGGCGTGATCGATCAGGCGGCGGCGTCGCGCGCCGAAGCCGCCGGGCTCAAGGTGGTGATGGACCGCTGTCCCGCGATCGACTTGCCGCGGCTGGGCGTGGCGTCCCTGCGGGAGAAAGCTACCGGAGCGTAGCTGTCCGGGCGACGAAAGAACATGGCTCCGCGGTGAATGAGCCGGACGAAGCGCGGAGCCGTGCTGCACACTTATGGCTGGATGCTCCCCGCGCGGTCGATGCGGCCGCACGATAACCGACGCGCACTCCTGCACGGTAAGTCCGCTCATGTGGCGTTCCGCCCCGGGGAGTGGATCACCGCTCCGGGTCATCGCGTCGCTGGCGCCATCGCGCGCGGCGCTCGACCCTTTCCAGCTGGTCGTCGCCTCTGTTACGACCCGGCGTACGAGAGGGAGGGTCCATGTCCACATTGTTCCGGCGCAAGCCGGTCGCGATCGATCACCGCGGCGGCACCGTGCTCGCGCGCACCTTGTCTTGGCCGCATCTGGTCGCGCTGGGCGTCGGCGCGATCGTCGGCACCGGCATCCTGACGTTGATCGGCGTCGGCGCCGAGCGCGCCGGGCCGGCGGTGATCCTCTCCTTCGTCATCGCCGGCGCAATCTGCGCCTGCGCCGCGCTGGCCTATGCCGAGATGGCGACGATGATCCCCGCCTCGGGCAGCGCCTATACCTACAGCTATGTCGTCTTGGGCGAGGTGGTCGCCTGGGTGATCGGCTGGTCGCTGATCCTCGAATATTCGCTGGTGGTGTCGACCGTCGCGGTGGGCTGGTCGGGCTATGCCTCGGCGCTGCTCACCCCGCTCGGCTTCCCCACCGCGCTGACGCAGGGGCCGGCGCTGGGCGGCATCGTCAACCTGCCCGCGGTCTTCATCATCGCGGTCGTCGCAGCGCTGCTCTCGCTCGGCACCAAGGAGAGCGCGACGCTCAACGCGGTGCTGGTCGCGGTCAAGCTGGTCGCGCTGGCGGTGTTCGTCGCGGTGGCGGTGCCGCATTTCGATGGCGCCAACCTCGAGCCGTTCATGCCCTATGGCTTCGCCAAGTCGGTGGGCACGGACGGGGGCGAGCGCGGCGTGATGGCGGCGGCGGCGATCATCTTCTTCGCCTTCTACGGCTTCGACGCCATCTCCACCGCGGCCGAGGAGACCAAGGATCCCGGCCGCGACCTGTCGATCGGCATCGTCGGCTCGATGCTGGCGTGCGTGGTGATCTACATGGGCGTGGCGGTCGCGGCGGTGGGCGCGCTGCACTTCTCCCGCTTCGCCGACTCGCCCGAGCCGCTCGCGCTGATCCTGCGCGGCATCGGCCGGCCCGGCTTCGCCACCTTCCTCGCCGCCAGCGCGGTGATCGCGCTGCCGACGGTGCTGCTCGGCTTCCTGTTCGGGCAGAGCCGCATCTTCTTCGTGATGGCGCGCGACGGGCTGCTGCCGCAGGCGCTCGCCAAGGTGTCGAGGCGCGGCACGCCGGTGCGGATCACGATGTTGACCGCGGTGCTGGTCGCGGTGATCGCAGGGGTGATGCCGATCGACGCCATCGCCGCGCTCGCCAACGCCGGGACGCTCGCGGCCTTCGTCGCCGTGTGCGTGTGCATGCTGGTGATGCGTCGACGCGCGCCCCATGCCGAGCGGCGCTTCCGCACGCCGGCCGCCCCGCTGGTCGGCGCGATCGGCGTGCTGGGCTGCGCCTATCTCTTCTTCAGCCTGCCGCATCGGACGCAGCTCTATTTCCTGCTGTGGAACCTGCTCGGGCTGGCGGTCTACCTGCTGTGGGGCCGCCACCGCGCGGCGATCGCGGCGGCGGCGTAAGGGGGGGAGGTGCGGAGGGGAGGAGGCGCGAAGTAGAAGGGGTTCACGCGGAGACGCGGAGGCGCGGAGGTGTCACGGTCTTGGGCGTGAGCGGCCTGTAAACGCCTGATGGAAGGGCGCTACGCGCCGGTCTAGCTCCCTCCGCGCCTCCGCGCCTCCGGGTGCCACACCCTCTTCGCGTCTTCCCGTCTTCGCGTGAACTCCTCTTCACATCCCCGCGGCGCCCGAGCCCTGCAGCTTGGTCGCCTCAACGATGTGGCGCTTGACGATCGGCACCGCCGCCTTGGCCGAGGCCTTGAGCGGCGCCTTGTCGCCGCCCGCCGCATAGCTCTCGTGCAGGTCGAGCGCGGCCTGGTGCGCCGGAACCTGCTGCGCGAGATAGATGCGGTCGAAGTCCGTCGCGGACGCGGTCTGGAGCTCGTTGATCGACGCCGTCGCCCCCGGATCGAGCGCTGGCGGCGGCGGATTGAGTCCAGCCTTCCGCGCGGCCTTGACCGTCGCCGCGGTGGTCTTCAGGTGGTGATCGATCAGCATCTGCGCGAACGTCTTGATCGCAGGGTTCCGCGATTTCTGCAGCGCGATCTGGCTCGAGTTGATCTCGAACAGGTCGCTCTGACCCGCCGCCGTGACATAGGCGTCGGCGTTCGTCTTCGCCTCGGCCGGAGGCGGCGGCGGCGGAGTCTGCGCGCTGCCGACTACGGGCGCGGCGAACAGCGCGGCGCCGAGCAGCAGGCGAGTGGTGGCCATCATCATCGTCTCTCCCACGTCAAACTGCGGCAAGAGCGGCGCGCCTCAGGCAAAGTTCCGATATACGTCAGTAACTTGCGTTCGATCAGTCGGTTCGGTCGCGGGTCTCGGGCATGGCCAGCGCGTAGAGCAGCAGTCCGCCGCCCGCGATCGCCGCGAGCGTGAGGAAGGTCGGCGAATAGCCAGCGCCGACGATGATCGTCCCCGCCAGCGTCGCGCTCAGCGCCGCGCCGAGCCCCTGCGCGGTCGCCACCGCGCCCTGCGCGACGTTGAATCGCCCGCTGCCGCGGGTCAGATCGGCGATGACGACCGGGAAGAGCGCGCCGAAAATGCCGGCGCCGACGCCGTCGAGCGCCTGCACCGCCACCAGCCACCACGGGTCGTTCGACAAGGTGTAGAGCGCCCCGCGCGCCGCCAGCACAGCGAAGGCCGCGAGGAACAGCGGCTTGCGCCCCCAGGCGTCGGCCTTGCGCCCGACCAGCAGCGCCATCGGCACCATCACCAGCTGCGCCGCCACGATGCAGGCGGCGGTGAGCGAGGTCGCCTGGTCCTTGCCCACGGTGCGCGCGAGCAGCTGGCTCACCGAGGTGAGCATCGCGGCGTTGGCGAGGTGGAACAGGAACGCCAGCGCGGCGAACAGCAGCAGCGCCTTCTGCTCGAGCAGCACGCGCCAGCCGGGAGACGGATCACAGTCGGCGTCGGCGGCGTCGGGCGCGCAGTCGAGCCCGCGCGCGACCTCGTCGTCGATCTGGCGCGGATCGATCCGCAGCGCGGCGAAGACGCTCGCCACCGTCAGCCCCGCCATCAGGTAGAAGACCACCACCGGCCCGAATCGCCACGCCAGCACCCCCGCCAGCGCGGCCGAGACCGCGTTGCCGGCATGGTTGAAGGCCTCGTTGCGCCCGACCCGCGCGGAGAAGGCGCGCGCGCCGAACAGGCCGAGCGTGATCGCCGCGATCGCCGGCGCGAACAGCGCGCCCGCCGCGGCGGCGAGCGACTGGGTCACCACCACCGGGCCGAAGCCGTGAACGAACGGGAGCGACACGCTGCCGAACGTGACCACCAGCGCGGCGGCGATGACGATCGCGGGCTTGCGCGTCGAGCGGTCGATCAGCCAGCCTGCCGGGGTCTGTGCGAGCAGGCCGACGATGCCGGCGATGGTGAGCACCAGCCCGGCGGTCGCCTCGTTCCACCCGTGCGTCGGCCCGCGCACCGCGACGAGATAGATGGCGAGATACGGTCCGAGCCCGTCGCGCACGTCGGCGAGGAAGAAGTTGAGCGCGTCGAGCGCGCGCCCGGGCGGGTGGGGCGCGGCCTCCGGCGGCGCCGGGCGGGTGGGGGCGAGCGTGGCCATGCGACGAATGCTCCGCGGGAGGGTTCGCGGGCAACGTTCGGTTACGAGGCGCGATCCGGGGCCGACCGGGCTTGCGCTAGGTTAGGGAGGGAAGTGGTTGAGATGTCGAAGCAAGTATTTTTGCCAACACAACCTCCCCGCATGGCGGGGAGGGGCCGCTCGCCGAAGGCGAGTGGTGGAGGGGTTCTCCACGAGGCGCAGGGTCTGCGGCGAGCCCCCCTTCACCAGCCTGCGG
This sequence comes from Sphingomonas yunnanensis, assembly GCF_019898765.1. Classification (GTDB taxonomy): domain Bacteria; phylum Pseudomonadota; class Alphaproteobacteria; order Sphingomonadales; family Sphingomonadaceae; genus Sphingomonas; species Sphingomonas yunnanensis. The sequence goes on from NZ_JAIOKB010000004.1 coordinate 269,593, forward strand.
CTGGTCCCCCTCCCGGCGAGCGGAGAGGATCTAGGGTCGCGGCCAACCGCATCCGCCAAAGAAAAAGGGAGGGCTCCTCGCGGAACCCTCCCTCTCTCACCCCGTCGTTAACGCGCCGCCTCAGGCGGCGAGCTTGCGCAGCACGTACTGGAGAATGCCGCCGTTGAGGAAATATTCCAGCTCGTTGACGGTATCGATCCGGCAGCGGGTTTCGAACGTCTCGGTCGAGCCGTCGGCGCGCTTCAGCGTCACGGTCACGTTCTGGCGCGGGCGCAGCCCCGCGACGTTCTCGATCGTGAAGGTCTCGTCGCCGGTCAGTCCGAGCGACTGGCGCGACACGCCGTCGGCGAACTGCAGCGGCAGCACGCCCATGCCCACCAGGTTCGAGCGGTGGATGCGCTCGAAGCTCTCCGCGATCACCGCGCGCACGCCGAGCAGGTTGGTGCCCTTCGCCGCCCAGTCGCGCGACGAGCCGGTGCCATATTCCTTGCCTGCGACCACCACCAGCGGCGTGCCGTCGGCCTTGTGGCGCATCGCCGCGTCGTAGATCGGCATGACCTCGCCGTTGTAGCGGCTCATCCCGCCCTCGACGCCCGGCACCATCTCGTTCTTGATGCGGATGTTGGCGAAGGTGCCGCGCATCATCACCTCGTGGTGGCCGCGGCGCGCGCCGTAGCTGTTGAAGTCATGGCGCGAGACCTGATGCTCCTGCAGCCACGTCCCCGCCGGGCTGTCGGCCTTGATCGAGCCGGCCGGCGAGATGTGGTCGGTGGTGATCGAGTCGCCCAGGATCGCCAGCGGCTTGGCGTCGACGATGTCGGTCGTCGGCTTGGGCGTCATCTCCATGCCCTCGAAATAGGGCGGGTTGGCGACATAGGTCGAGCCGGCGCGCCAGCTGTACGTGTCCGAGCCGGTGACGTCGATCGCCTGCCACTTGTTGTCGCCGGCGTAGACGTTGCCGTAGCGCGCGCGGAACATGCCGTCGTCGATGTTTGCCGCCATCAGCGCGGCGACCTCCTGGTTGGTCGGCCAGATGTCGCGCAGGTAGACGTCGCCGCCGTCCTTGCCCTGGCCGATCGGCGTCTCGTTCATGTCGGTCGTCACCGTGCCCTTGAGCGCGTAGGCGACCACCAGCGGCGGCGAGGCGAGGAAGTTGGCGCGCACGTCGGGCGAGACGCGGCCCTCGAAGTTGCGGTTGCCCGATAGCACCGAGGCGGCGACCAGGTCGTTCTCGTTGATCGCCCTGCTGATCGGCGCGGCGAGCGGGCCCGAGTTGCCGATGCAGGTGGTGCAGCCGTAGCCGACCAGGTTGAAGCCGATCGCGTCGAGATCCGCCGACAACCCGGCCTTGTCGAGATAGTCGGTGACGACCTGCGACCCCGGCGCGAGCGACGTCTTCACCCACGGCTTCGGCTTCAGCCCCAGCGCGTTCGCCTTCCGCGCGACCAGACCGGCGGCGACCAGCACCGAGGGGTTGGAGGTGTTGGTGCAGCTCGTGATCGCGGCGATCACGACGTCGCCGTCGCCGATGTCATGGCCGCGCTCGTCGACATCGACGCGCGCCGGCTTTTCCTTGTGGTACAGCTTGAACAGGTCGCCGTTGAACACCTCGTCGACGGTGTCGAGGCTGACCTTGTCCTGCGGGCGCTTCGGGCCGGCGAGCGACGGGACGACCGTGCCCATGTCGAGCTCGAGCGTGTCGGTGAAGACGGGATCGGGCGCGTCGGCATAGCGCCACATGCCCTGCGCCTTGGCATAGGCCTCGGTCAGCGCGACGACCTCGTCGGGGCGGCCGGTCAGGCGCATATAGTCCATCGTCTTGTCGTCGACCGGGAAGAAGCCGCAGGTCGCGCCATATTCGGGCGCCATGTTGGCGATCGTCGCGCGGTCGGCGAGCGTCATCTGGTCGAGCCCGGGGCCGTAGAACTCGACGAAACGGCCGACGACGCCCTTGGCGCGCAGCATCTGCGTCACGGTCAGCACCAGGTCGGTCGCGGTGATGCCCTCGCGCAAGGATCCGGTCAGCTTGAAGCCGACCACCTCGGGGATCAGCATCGAGACGGGCTGGCCGAGCATCGCCGCCTCGGCCTCGATCCCGCCGACGCCCCAGCCGAGCACGCCCAGGCCGTTGATCATCGTGGTGTGGCTGTCGGTGCCCACCAAAGTGTCCGGATAAGCGATCGTCGCGCCGCCCTTGGCGTGGTCACCCGTCTCCTCGGACGCCCATACCGCGTGGCCGATATACTCCAGGTTGACCTGGTGGCAGATCCCGGTGCCCGGCGGGACCACCTTGAAATTGTCGAGCGCCTTGGAGCCCCATTTGAGGAACTCGTAGCGCTCGGCGTTGCGGGCATATTCGAGGTCGACGTTCTCCTCGAACGCCTTGGGCGTGCCGAACTCGTCGACCATCACCGAGTGGTCGATGACGAGGTGGACGGGCACCTGCGGGTTGATCTTGGCCGCGTCGCCGCCGAGCTTGGTAATGGCGTCGCGCATCGCGGCGAGGTCGACCACGCAGGGCACGCCGGTGAAGTCCTGCATCAGCACGCGCGCGGGGCGGTACTGGATCTCACGGTCGCTGCGACGTTCCTGCTGCCAGTCGACGATCGCCTTCACGTCCGCCTCGGTCACGGTCACGCCGTCCTCGAAGCGCAGCATGTTCTCCAGCAGCACCTTCATCGAGAAGGGCAGGCGCGAGATGTCGCCGAACTTCGCTTCCGCCGCCTTCAGGGCGAAATAGTCGTAGGTCTTGCCCCCGGCCGTCAGCGTGGTGCGGGCGTTGAGCGTGTCGTGGCCGATGGCCGTCATGGGCAGATGTCCTTCCTCATGGGAGCCTCGCACTCGCGGCGATGCGGCGCGGCCGCGTGCGCGCGGGTGCGGGCGAAACTCTCGATCGCCGCGGGCGATAGCAGCGGGGCGGCAAGCGGGGAAGGGTGGAACGGCACGCGCACGTAAGCGATTGTGGCCGAGCGGGGCGTGGTCCCTCGGAGAGGCGGGGAGATGGCGCGCAAGCTCAAGGTTTTTCGCACGCCCGCCGGCTTCCACGACGCCTATGTCGCGGCGCCGAGTCGCAAGGCAGCGCTGGCCGCCTGGGGCGCCGACGCTGATTTGTTCGCGCGCGGCGTGGCGGAGGAAGTGACCGACGCGGCGCTGATGGAGGAGCCGCTGGCGTGCCCCGGCGAGGTGGTGCGGCGCTCACGGGGCAGTGCGGCGGAGCAGCTCGCCGCACTGCCGCCGGACCGGCCGAAGCGCGCGCGGACGGCGGCGGAGGAGGAGGTGCCGCGGCGCAAGGCGACGGCGCGGGCGAAGGTGGCGAAGGAACCGCCCGCGCCGCGACCCAGCCGCGCCGAGCTGGAGGCGGCCGAGGCGGCGCTGGAGCAGGAGGACGCGCGCCGCCGCGACGAGGAGAAAGCGCTGGCCGAGCGCCAGGCCGCGCTCGACCGCCAGCGGCGCGAGGCGGGTCGCCGGCATGAGCGCGAGCGGGCGCGGCTGGACGACGCGCGCGTGCGGGCGGCGGAGGCGTATGCGGCGTCGGTCGAGAAGTGGCGGCGGTAGGGGATTTCGACCCACTTCCGCCACCGTTCGCGCTGAGGAGAGGCTGAGCTTGTCGAAGCCTCGTCTCGAGCGCGGCCACGAGCGGGACGCCAAGTGCTTCGAGACGGCGCTTCGACGAGCTCAGCGCCCCCTCAGCACGAACGGGGGTGAGGGAACGAACCTTTACCTCACCTCCGTCATCCTGAGCTCGTCTCAGGATCCACCGTGCCGCATATCCAACCGCGCATGGGTGAGCGGACGGGTGGATCCTGAGACAAGCTCAGGATGACGCAGGAGTCGGAAGGTGAGCCCCGCACCTCCGCCACCTCCGTCACCCCGCCACCACCCCCATCTTCTTGACCCAGAGCACCCCTCATCGCATAGCCGGCTGATGGAGCAGGATATCGAGACGCTTACGTTCGAGGCCGGCCTACGCGAGCTGGAGACGATCGTCGCCCGGCTCGAGTCGGGCGATACCCCGCTGGAGGAGGCGATCCGGCTCTACGAGCGCGGCAGCGCGCTGCGCCAGCGCTGCGCCGACCGGCTCGACGCCGCACAGGCGCGGATCGAGGCGATCCGGCTCGGCGCCGACGGGCGCCCCGCCGCCACCGAGCCCTTCGCCGCGGGATGACCATCACCGCCACCGCGTCGCCCAAGCTCCAGGCCGCGCTCAAGGAAGTCGCGGCCGAGATGGACCGTCGCTTCGACGCGCTGCTGCCGATCCCGGACGATCCCCGCGCCGATCTGTACCGCGCGATGCGCCACGCCACGATCGGTGGCGGCAAAAGGCTGCGCCCGCTGCTGGTGTTCGCCACCGCGCGGCTGTTCGACGTGGCGCGCGACGCGGCGGCGCGCGCCGCGGTCGCGCTCGAGGCGATCCATGCCTACTCGCTGATCCACGACGATCTGCCCGCGATGGACGACGACGACATGCGCCACGGCAAGGCGACCGTGCACAAGGCGTTCGACGAGGCCACCGCGATCCTCGCGGGGGACTGCCTTCACGCGCTCGCCTTCGAGGTGCTCGCCGATCCCGCCACCCACGCCGACCCGTTCGTCCGCGCCGAGCTGGTCGCCGATCTCGCACGCGCCTCTGGCCCGGGTGGCATGGCGGGCGGGCAGGCGATGGACCTCAAGGCCGATGGCGCCGCGTTCGACCTGAATACCGTCACCCGCCTCCAGCAGATGAAGACCGGCGCGCTGATCGGCGCGGCGGTGGAGGCGGGCGCGATCCTCGGCCGCGTCCCGCCCGAGGGGCGCCGCCACCTGCGCGGCTACGCGCACGACCTCGGCCTCGCCTTCCAGATCGTCGACGACCTGCTCGACGTCGAGGGTGACGAGCAGCTCGCCGGCAAGAAGCTGCGCAAGGACGGCGAGGCGGGCAAGGAGACGTTCGTCTCGCTGCTCGGCGTCGAGCGCGCCAAGCAGCAGTCGCAGATGCTGGTCGACCAGGCGATCGACCATCTGCGCAGCTACGGCGACGAGGCCGATCTGCTGCGCGCGATCGCACGCTTCGTCACCGAGCGGCGCGGGTGAGCGGCATGGGCGCGCGCGTCGGCGTCTACCCGGGCACGTTCGATCCGATCACGCTCGGCCACATGGACATCATCCGCCGCGGCGCCAAATTGGTCGACCGGCTGGTGATCGGCGTCACCACCAATCCCAGCAAGTCGCCGATGTTCAGCGTCGCCGAGCGGATGGCGATGGTGCAGCGCGAGGTCGCCGCGATCGGCGGCGAGATCCACGTGGTGGAGTTCGACTCGCTGCTGATGGATTTCGCCGAGCGCGAGGGCGCGACGATGATCGTGCGCGGGCTGCGCGCGGTCGCCGACTTCGAGTACGAATATCAGATGGCGGGGATGAACCAGCAGCTCAACGACCGGATCGAGACGGTCTTCCTGATGGCCGACGTCGGGCTGCAGCCGATCGCCTCCAAGCTGGTCAAGGAGATCGCATTATTCGGCGGCGACATCCGCAAGTTCGTCACCGCCGCGGTGTGCCGGGAGGTGGTCGACCGCGTCGCCCTCGTGGGGCGGCGTGGGGGCTGAGCGGCGCGGCGCGGGCGAGGAAGGGGCGGCCGTCTTCCCCTTCCGTCATGCCGCTCTCTTCTTCCGTCATCCCGGGCTGGGTCCCGGATCCACCGGGCCGCAGGCTCTCCGGCTTCTGGCTGCGCGGTGAAGTGGATCCCGGACCAAGTCCGGGATGACGGCAGTGAGGGGATGACGATGGGGTTCGCCCCTCGCGAGACAGCCCCACCGCCATCCCCATTCAGTTTGGCGCAAGCGTGAATCTGGTCTAGACGCCGCCGCTGACACTCTCCTGACAGACCCGAAAGCACCGATGCGCCCGTCCGCCCTCCTGTCCGCCCTCTTCGCCGCCGCCGTGCTCACCGCTGCCCCCGCCGCCGCGCAGGAACGGCTCGCGCCGCCGCCGCTGGGCGACAAGACCAACACCTGGCTGCTCGATCTCTCCACCGGCGGTCGGGTCGAGATCGCGCTGCGTCCCGACGTCGCGCCCAAGATGGTGGAGCGGATCAAGCAGCTCACCCGCCAACATTTCTACGACGGCCTCGTGTTCCATCGCGTGATCGACGGCTTCATGGCGCAGGGCGGCGACCCCAAGGGCGACGGCACCGGCGGCAGTCAGCTCCCCGACCTGCCCGCCGAGTTCAACTATCTGCCGCACGTGCGCGGCTCGGTCGCCGCCGCGCGCGCCGAGAAAGAGGATAGCGCCAACAGCCAGTTCTACATCGTCTTCCAGCCGCGCTTCTCGCTCGACAAGAAGTACACCGTGTTCGGCCGAGTCACGTCCGGGATGAACTACGTCGACGCGATCGAGCGCGGCGAGCCGCCGGCGAACCCGTCGCGCATCGTCCACGCCTATATCGCCTCGGACAACCCGCCGGCCTACCAGCCGCTGCCCGCCGCCGCGCCCGCGCCGCTGCCGACCCTGCCGGGTACCACGCCGACGCTGCCGGGGACGACGCCGCGGGCGACCACCGCCCCCGCGCCGCGCGCCAAGCCGGCGCCGCGCCGCCGCTGAGCCGGCGCGCGCGCCGCCGATGAACGTCGACCTCTTCGACTTCGACCTGCCGCCCGAGCGGATCGCGCTGCGCCCGGCGAGCCCGCGCGACGCCGCGCGGCTGCTCGTGGTGCGCGGCGACGCGCTCGACGACCGCATCGTCGCCGACCTGCCCGAGGTGCTGCGCGGGGGCGACCTGCTCGTCTTCAACGACACGCGCGTGATCCCCGCGCAGCTCGAAGGCAGGCGCGGCGACGCCCGGATCGGCGCGACGCTGCACAAGCGTGAGGGGCCGCGGCGCTGGCGGGCCTTCGTGCGCAACGCGCGCCGGCTGCATGACGGCGACTCGATCGACTTCGGCGCGGGCGTGAGCGCCACCGCGCGCGACCGCGAGGACGACGGCAGCTGGGCGCTCGACTTCGTCGGCGACGAGCCCGTCGAGCTGCTGCTCGATCGCGCGGGGCGGATGCCGCTGCCGCCCTATATCGCGGGCAAGCGCGCCGCCGACGCGCGCGACGCCGACGATTACCAGACGATGTTCGCCGCCGCGCCCGGCGCGGTGGCGGCGCCCACCGCCGCGCTGCACTTCACGCCCGCGCTGCTGGAACGGCTCGCCGCCGCCGGCGTGGAGCATGCCACGCTCACCCTCCACGTCGGCGCGGGCACCTTCCTGCCGGTCAAGGCGGAAGACACCGCCGACCACCGGATGCACGCCGAGTGGGGGCGGATCGACCAGGCGACCGCCGACCGGCTCAACGCGGTGCGCGCGCGCGGCGGGCGCGTGATCGCGGTCGGCACCACCTCGCTGCGGCTGATCGAGAGCGCCGCCGGGGCGGACGGGATCGTCCGCCCGTTCGAGGGCGACACCGCGATCTTCATCACGCCGGGCTATCGCTTCCGCGGCATCGACGGGCTGATGACCAACTTCCACCTGCCGCGCTCGACCCTGTTCATGCTGGTCTCGGCGCTGATGGGGCTGGGGCGGATGCAGGCGGCCTACGCGCACGCGATCGCGCGAGGGTATCGCTTCTACAGCTACGGGGACGGGTCGCTGCTGCTGCCATAGGGGCAAGCCGTGACTCCCCGGCGTGCGCAGGGGCAGGTTCGAGAGTAGAGGAAGAGCGGCACCTGACGCTATTGGTGGCAGCGGGCTATCCTACGCCCGTAGCCGTGTGGCAGAAACATCGACGCTCTGTCTCATCGCCGGCGCGTGCGTCGGCGCCCGGTACCATGACAATCGCCGCGCGCGTCGCCGCAAACGCGTCAGCGACTCAACATTCGCAACATTCGCATGCGGCCGCGACACGGGCGACGCGGGCGAAAGGCTGCGGCGGCAGACTCTTGACGTGTGTGTTCGGTCGCAAGCGCGACTGCGCGAACGTTGAGTCATGTTGGAGCGTCGCGAGCCGATCGGGCGCGAATGTTGAGTCATGTTGGAGCCGGGCGCACCGATCCGGCGCGAACCTTGAGTCGCCTCGACGCGTCGCGCCCCCACCGACCGGCACCGCTAACTGGATCGCGCCAGCACCGGTCTCCCGGCGATCGAGCATGATCGACGGGCTTCACCACCGGCGCGACCCGGGCGCCCGCGCCGCGCCTCAGCGCGCGATGCCGCCCGCGGCGAGCACCGCCAGCGTCACCAGCTCGCTCGCGGTGGAGGTCATCGGCGCGATCTGCACCGGCTTCTCCATGCCCACCAGCATCGGCCCGATCATGTCATCGCCGCCCAGCTCGCGCAGCAGCTTGGCCGAGATATTGGCCGATTGCAGCCCCGGCATGACGAGGATGTTGGCCGGCCCCGACAGCCGCGCGAACGGGTAGTTCGCCAGCTGCTTGGGGTTGAGCGCGACGTCGGGCGCCATCTCGCCCTCGTACTCGAAGCTCACCTCGCGCTGGTCGAGCACGTGGACCGCCTCGCGAATATTGTCGAGCCACTGGCCGGTCGGGTTGCCGAAGGTGGAATAGCTCAGGAAGGCGACGCGCGGCTCGTGACCCATCTGGCGCGCGACGGTCGCGGTCTGCTCGGCGATGTCGGCCAGCTCCTCGGGGTTGGGGCGCTCGTTCACCGTCGTGTCGGCGATGAAGACGGTGTGCGACTGGCCCACCAGCACGTGGATGCCGAAGGCGGTGCGGCCCGGCGCGGGGTCGATCACGCGCTTGATCTCGCGCATCGACTGCGCCCAGGGGCGAGTGACGCCGGTGATCATCGCGTCGGCCTCACCGAGCTGGAGCAGCACCGCGCCGAAGATGTTGCGGTCCTGGTTGATCATCCGCTCCACCTCGCGGCGCAGGAAGCCGCGGCGCTGGAGGCGCTGGTAGAGGAAGTCGACCATCTTGGGCACCAGCGGCGAGACGCGGCTGTTGTGCAGCTCATATTCCTCGGGGTTGTCGATCCCGAGCGCGCGCAGATTGTCGTACACGTCCTCGCGTCCGACCAGCACGGGGATGCCGTAGCCGCCTTCCTTGAAGGCGATGGCGGCGCGCAGCACCACCTCTTCCTCGCCCTCGGCGAAGAGCACGCGCTTGGGGTTGGCCTTGGCGCCCTCATAGGCGAGGCTCAGCACCGCGGTGGTGGGGTTAAGTCGCGCGCGGAGCGACTCGCGATAGGCGTTCATGTCGGTGATCGGCTTGGTGGCCACGCCCGAGTCCATCGCCGCCTGCGCGACCGCGACTGACACCATCTCCATCAGCCGCGGGTCGAACGGCGCGGGGATGATATAATCCGGCCCGAACGTATGGCGCGTGCCATAGGCCACCGCGACCTCCTCCGGCACGCGGTCGCGCGCCAGCTCGGCGATGGCGTTGGCGGCCGCGATCTTCATGTCGTCGTTGATGCCCGTGGCGCGCACGTCGAGTGCACCGCGGAAGATGAAGGGAAAGCCGAGCACGTTGTTGACCTGGTTCGGATAGTCCGACCGGCCGGTGGCGACGATGGCGTCGGGGCGCGCCGCCTTGGCGAGCTCGGGGCGGATCTCCGGCTCGGGGTTGGCCATCGCGAAGATGATCGGCGCGGGCGCCATGTCCTTGACCATCTCGGGCTTGAGCGCGCCCGCGGCGGAGAGGCCGAGGAAGACGTCGGCGCCGTGCAGCGCCTCGGTCAGGGTGCGCCGGTCGGTGTTGGCGGCGTGCGCCGACTGCCACTGGTTCACGTCGTCGCGGCCCTGGTAGATCACGCCGGTGCGGTCGCAGATCAGCACATTGTCCGCGCGCACGCCCATCGCCTTGATCAGCTCGGTGCAGGCGATCGCGGCCGCGCCGGCGCCGTTGACCACCACCTTGACCGAGGAGAGCTGGCGCCCGGTGAGCAGGCAGGCGTTGATCAGGCCGGCGGCGCAGATGATCGCGGTGCCGTGCTGGTCGTCGTGGAAGACGGGGATGTTCATCCGCTCGCGCAGGGTCTGCTCGATGATGAAACACTCGGGCGCCTTGATGTCCTCGAGGTTGATGCCGCCGAAGCTCGGCTCCATCAGCTCGACCGCGTCGATGAAGCGGTTGACGTCCTCGGTCTTCAGCTCGATGTCGATCGAGTCGACGTCGGCGAAGCGCTTGAACAGCACCGCCTTGCCCTCCATCACCGGCTTGGAGGCGAGCGCGCCGAGATTTCCCATGCCGAGGATCGCGGTGCCGTTCGAGATCACCGCGACCAGGTTGCCCTTGGCGGTGTAATCATAGGCAGTGGCGGGATCGTCGGCGATCGCCTGCACCGGGACCGCGACGCCGGGCGAGTAGGCGAGCGCCAGGTCGCGCTGCGTCGCCATCGGCTTGGAGGCGATGATCTCGATCTTGCCGGGGCGCCCCTCCGAGTGGAACAGCAGGGCCTCGCGCTCGGAGAACTGGTCGTGGCGCGTCTCGGTTGAGGTGCGATCGTCGGTCATGGCGTTCCTCTAGGGAAGGCGGGCGCGTTTGGGAACCATCGCTAACGTCGCTCGTGTGCGAGCAGATGTTGCTTGGCCGCGAGCCCGCCCGCGAAGCCGGTGAGCTGGCCCGAGGCGCCGATCACGCGGTGGCACGGTACCACGATCGACAGCGGGTTGCGGCCATTAGCGGCGCCGACCGCGCGGCTGGCGGTGGGGCGGCCGATCGCGCGGGCGATCTCGGCGTAGCTGCGCGTCTCGCCGTGCGGGATGGCGGCGAGCGCGGCCCAGACCGCGCGCTGGAAGGCACTGCCGCTGGGCGCGAGCGGCAGGTCGAAGGTACGGCGCTCGCCGGCGAAATACTCGCCGAGCTGCGCGCGGGTGGCAGCGAGCACGGGATGATCGGCGCGCTCCTCGGCGGCGGCGAGGCGGACGCGGCCGGGCGAGTCGTCGGGCCACAGCACCGCGACGAGGCCCGCGTCGCTGGCGACCAGAGTGAGCGTGCCGACGGGCGAGTCCGTGGTGGTGCGGTAGAGCATGGCGGCAGGTGTAGCGGGTTGAGCAGGGGCGTGCATCCCGCCGGTTGCGGTCAAAGCGCGTGGATGGCCAAAGCAGGTGCATGGTCGTATGTTGGTGGCATGGAGCACGACGCAGGCATCTTCGAGGAGCGGGATCCCGACGCCGAAGACGCGTCGGTCGCCCGCGCTCGCGCGGACCTTGCGGCCGGGCGCGTCTATTCCCACGAGGAGGTGGCCGCTTGGCTCGAGACCTGGGGCACCGGCGCCTACCGGCCTTTCCCGCGTAGATGGCGACGGTAGTCTGGACCGATCGGGCGATCCAGCCGCTTGAGCAGATCGTCAACTACGTCAATGCGTTTGATCCCGGCGCGGCCCGGCGTATGGCGGCGCGGCTGGTCGCGGCAACGACGAGCCTGCGACACTTTCCACAGCGCGGCCGGCCTGTGCGCCACGGCTATCGCGAGCTGCCAAGCATACGGCCCTCCATCATTATCTACGACATCCAGGGTGACAGCGTGACGATCCTCGACATCCGGCACGGCGCGCAGCGCCAGCGTGACGTTTGACATCATGACGTCCCCCACGCCGATGATGGCGCAATATCTCGCACTCAAGGCGGAGGCGGCGGACTGCCTGCTGTTCTACCGCATGGGCGACTTCTTCGAACTGTTCTTCGACGACGCGCGTGTCGCCGCCCAGGTGCTCGACATCGCCCTGACCGCGCGAGGCGAGCATGAGGGTGAGAAGATCCCGATGTGCGGCGTGCCGATCCACGCCGCCACCGCCTATCTCCAGCGTCTCATCAAGGCGGGCCACCGCGTCGCTATCGCCGAGCAGACCGAGACGCCTGAGGCGGCGCGCAAGGCACGCGGCTCCAAGGCGCTGGTCGAGCGCGCCATCGTCCGGGTCGTCACCGCCGGCACGCTGACAGAGGAGACGCTGCTCGATTCGCGGTCCGCCAACTGGTGCGTCGCGGTGGGCGAGGCCGCGGGCGAGGTCGCGCTCGCCGCGGCGGACGTCTCGACCGGCCGCTTCGAGGTGATCGCCTGCGATCGCGCCGGTCTCGCCGCTGAGCTCGCGCGGCTCGGCGCGGCCGAGGTGATCGCCGCCGAGGACAGCGACGCTCCCGCCACGGTGCGACGCCCGCGCGGCGAGTTCGACAGCGGCGCGGGCGAGGCACGGCTCAAGCGGCTGTTCGGGGTGGCGACGCTCGACGGCTTCGGCCAGTTCGGCCGCGCCGCGCTCGCCGCTTCGGGCGGGCTGGTCGCCTACCTCGACCATACCGCCAAGGGTCAGCTGCCGTTCCTCCGGCCGCCGGTGCTCGCCGTCGCGCGCGACGCGATGGCGATCGACGCCGCCACGCGCGAGAGTCTTGAGCTGACCTGCACCGCCGCGGGCCAGCGCAAGGGCAGCTTGCTCGACGCGGTCGACCGCACCGTCACCGGGGCGGGGGCGCGGCTGCTCGCGGCCGACCTCGGCGCGCCGCTGATGGCGCGCGAGGCGATCGAGGCTCGGCTCGACCTCGTCCAGCTGCTGCACGACGATGCCGCGTTGCGCGATCGCGTCCGCGCCGCGCTGCGCGCGCTGCCCGACATCGGCCGCGCGCTGGGACGGCTGGCGGCGGGCCGGGGCAGCCCGCGCGACCTCGGCCAGCTGCGCGACGGGCTCGACGGCGCCTGGACGCTCGGCGAGCGACTCGACGCGTTGCGACCGGCGCCCGCGCTGTTGCGTGAGCTGGCACCGCTGCTGCGTGGCCATGGCGCGCTGATCGACCTGCTCAAGCGCGCGCTCGTGCCCGCGCCACCGATCGAGGCGAGCGACGGCGGCTATATCGCCGCTGGCTACGATGCCGCGCTCGACGCCCTTCGCGAGACCGGCAGCGGCGGCCGCCGCGCCATCGCCGCGCTGGAGGCGAGCTTCCGCGAGCGCACCAAGATCGCGGCGCTCAAGATCCGCCACAACGGCGTGCTCGGCTACCATATCGAGGTGCCCGCGCGCGCCGCCGACTCGCTGATGCGCGCCGACTCGGGCTTTACCCACCGCCAGACACTCGCCGGCGTGGTGCGCTTCAACGCGCCCGAGCTGCACGAGGTCGCCGCGAGCGTCACCCAGGCAGGCGCGCACGCGCTCGCGGCGGAGGCGGCGCATCTGGAAGACCTCACCGCCACCGCTCTCGCCGGGCGCGAGGCGATCGCCGCGACCGCGGACGCGCTCGCCCGGCTCGACGTCGCCGCCGGCCTGGCCGAGCGCGCGGCCGAGGGCGCCTGGTCGAGACCGAGCTTCGCCGAGGAGGCGTGCTTCGACGTGCGCGAGGGGCGGCACCCCGTTGTCGAGGCCGCGCTGGCGAAGAGCGGCGACCGCTTCGTTGCCAACGACTGCGCGCTCGGCGGCGAGGCCGCGCGGCTGTGGCTCGTCACCGGGCCGAACATGGGCGGCAAGTCGACCTTCCTGCGCCAGAACGCGCTGATCGCGGTGCTGGCGCAGGCGGGCGCCTATGTCCCAGCGGCGGCGGCGCGGCTGGGGCTGGTCGACCGGCTGTTCAGCCGCGTCGGTGCGTCGGACAATCTCGCGCGCGGTCGCTCGACCTTCATGGTCGAGATGGTCGAGACCGCGGCGATCCTGGCGCAGGCGACCGAGCGCAGTTTCGTGATCCTCGATGAGGTCGGGCGCGGGACGAGCACCTATGACGGGCTCGCGATCGCCTGGGCGGTGGTCGAGGCGATCCACGAGGACAATCGCTGCCGCTGCCTGTTCGCCACCCACTATCACGAGCTGACGCGGCTGGCCGAGCGGTGCGAGTCGCTGGCACTCCATCACGTCCGCGCGCGCGAGTGGAAGGGCGAGCTGGTGCTGCTCCACGAGGTCGCGGACGGACCGGCCGACCGCAGCTACGGACTCGCGGTGGCTCGGCTGGCGGGCATGCCACCGGCGACGGTGCAGCGCGCCAAGGCGGTGCTCGCCAAACTGGAGGCTGGACGCGCCAAGACCGGCGGCCTCGCGGCGGGGCTCGACGACCTGCCGCTGTTCGCCGCCGCGGCGCAGGCGGAGGAGGCGCAATGCGACGCCGTCCGCGCCGAGGTCGAGGCGCTCGACGTGGACGCGCTCACGCCGCGCGAGGCGCTCGATACCCTGTACCGGCTGAGAGCGCTGGCGCGCGAGGGGTAGAGCCGGTTGCTGCTTCTCGCCTCGTGTTCCTGCGGACGCAGTCGGGGCGGAGCACGCGCGATCCTGGGCTCCTGCGCGCGCAGGAGCCCGACAGAGTGGAACTATCGCATCGGCTACTGCCCGCCCTGGTACAACCCCACGGCGCCGAACAGCGTCGTCAGCCCGGCACGCTCCGCCGCGGTCAGCTCAGGTCGCCACACCTCGAACAGCAGCACCACGCGAGCGTCGTCGCTGTCGTTCCACGCCTCGTGCTCGATCGAGTCGTCGAAGATCATCAGCTCGCCGGCGCGTACCGCGCGCTCCTCGTTGCCGACGCGTAGCCGGCAATCATCGGGCACGATCAGCGGCAGATGGACGATCAGGCGTGTGTTGAGCATGCCGTGGTGCGGCGGGATATGGGTGTGCGGCCGTAGCACCGAGAAGAGCGCCATCGGCGAGCGTCCGGCGATCTGCGGCAGCGGCGCGGCGGCCAGTGCGGCGAGCGTGGCCGGACAGCGCGGCGCGTTGGCAGCATGCGGTACGCCGTTCTCGAGCAGGTGATAGGCGCTCCAGCGCGGATCGTCGAGCAGCGCGTGGCCGCGGCTGGCGCGCGTCGGATCGGCCTGGACATAGGGCGCGGAGCCGCTGCCGCTCGCGATCAGTGCCTCCAGCTCGGCGCGGATCGCGGGCGCGGCGGCGACCAGAGACGGTGCCCAGTCGAACTCCGCCGCCTCGAAGAACTGGCGGTGCGGCAGGCCCGGGAAGAAGAAGCTGGTCGGCTGCTGCAGGTAGAGCTGCTTCTCGCCCGTCACCAGCGCCACTGCCTCGGCGAAGCGCGGGCCCGCGTCGGCGGCGGCGACCTGCGCGCGCAGATGGTCGGCGAAGCGCCGCGACGCCGCGGCCAGCCGTTCCTGTGCGGCGCGGAGGAGCGGCTGCGCGAGCTCGGCCCCGGACGCACCCGCCAGCGCCAGGCCGTAGAACGAGCAGGCGGCGCGATCGTCCTCGGCATGGTCGCCGCGCAGCACCAGCGCCTGGCGGTGACGCGGTTCGGCGGCGAGCACGCGGTCGAGCGCCTCGGCGACCGCGGTCCGCTCGGCGCCGGTGTCGGCGCGCGCCTGGGCGAGCAGCAGCCACAGCTGCGGCGTCGCCACGCCGGCCGCGGCGACGGTCTCGAACGCGTCGCGGGCCGCGACCGCGTCGCCGCGCTGCCACGCCGAATATCCCACCTGCGCCCGTCGCGCGTGCTCGCTCTGTGCTGCCATGCCGCGGATGGTAGAGTGGGAGAGGGCGGGATTGAAGGTGCTTGTGGGGGCTGGACCCGAGCAAAAAAGCGATGCTCGGACGCGACGACGAGTGCGGCGTGAGCGAGGGGGCGACTCGCTAACCCTCGCATCCTATGAGAGCGCGCATGACCGGGCGCTTCGACCATCTTCCCCACCGCCGCGCGATCGTCAGCCGTCGCGCGCTCGCCGAGGCGGCCGCGTTGCTACCGGGCGACGATCCCGCGACCCTGCGCCGCGGGCTGAGTCAGCTGCTGCGCGAGGCGCTGGACGCCGGCCGCGCCGAGATCGCGCGGCGGCTCGCCGCGACGCCGTCGCGCGGGCTCGAGGCCGCCAACGCCCAAGCCTATCTGGTCGACCAGCTGCTGACCGTGCTCGCCGAGGTGACGACGCAGCGGCTCTATCCGGTCCACAACCCAACCGCGGGTGAGCGGCTGCTGCTGATCGCGGTGGGTGGCTATGGCCGCGGCGAGATGGCGCCCTTCTCCGACGTCGACATCGGCTTCCTCACGCCGGGCAAGCAGACCCCCTGGGCCGAGCAGGTCATCGAGTCGATGCTCTACACCTTGTGGGACTTGGGGCTGAAGATCGGCCACTCGAGCCGCTCGCTCGACGAGATGGTGCGCCAGGCGAAGGCCGACGTGACCGTGCGCACCGCGCTGCTGGAAGGTCGCTACGTCTGGGGCGACGAGGCACTCTACGCCGACGCGGCAAAGCGCTTCAACGACGACGTGCGGCACGGCACCGAGCGCCAGTTCATCGCCGACAAGCTGGCCGAGCGCAACGCGCGCCACGTCCGCATGGGCGACACGCGCTACGTCGTCGAGCCCAACATCAAGGAAGGCAAGGGCGGGCTGCGCGACCTGCACGCGCTCTTCTGGATCGGCAAATATGTCTATGACGTGCAGCGCGCCGCCGAGCTGGTCGAGATCGGGCTGTTCACCCGCGTGGAATATCGCGCCTTCCATCGCGCCGACAATTTCCTTTGGGCGGTGCGCTGCCACCTTCACCTGATCGCCGGTCGCGCCGAGGACCGGTTGACCTTCGACTATCAGCGCGAGATCGCCGAACGGATGCGCTACGCCGCGCGCCCGGGGAAGCCGGCGGTCGAGCGCTTCATGCAATTCTACTTCCTCCAGGCCAAGGCGGTGGGCTCGCTCACCGGGCTGTTCCTGGCGCATCTGGAGGAACGGTTCGCGCCGAAGCGGCGCTACGGCCTGCCCCGTCTTCGCCGCGCGCCGCGCAAACTCCACGGCTTGACCGTGGACGGCGGCCGGATCGCGCTGCCCGACGACGATTTCCTCCGCGCCGATCCGGTGAGGCTGGTCGAGCTGTTCGCGCTCGCCGCGCGCGAGGCGAAGGAGATCCACCCGCTCGCGATGCGCGCCGCCACGCGCGACGCCAAGCTGGTCGCGACCGTGCGCCGCGATGCCCGCGCCAACGCCGCGTTCCTGGAGCTGCTCGCCGGCGACGCTGACCCCGAATTGGCGCTGCGCTGGATGAACGAGGCGGGGGTGCTCGGCCAGTTCGTGCCCGACTTCGCCCGCGTCGTCGCGCAGATGCAATTCGACATGTACCATCATTACACGGTCGATGAGCACACCATCCGCGCGCTCGGCCTGCTCAGCCGGCTGGAACACGGTCAGCTCGCCGATGAGCATCCGCTGCCCAGCGCGGTGATCGAGCAGATCGTGTCGCGCCGCGTGCTGTATGTCGCGGTGTTCCTCCACGACATCGCCAAGGGGCGGGGCGGGGATCACTCGATCCTGGGCGCCGAGGTGGCCGAGCGGCTCGGCCCGCGCTTCGGCCTGACTCCGGCAGAGACCGAGACGGTCGCCTGGCTGGTGCGCCACCACCTGCTGATGAGCGCCACCGCCTTCCGCCGGGACCTCACCGACTTCAAGACGATCCTCGACTTCGCGGACATCGTGCAGAGCCCGGAACGGCTGCGGCTACTGCTGGTGCTCACCGTGGTCGACATCAGGGCGGTGGGACCAGGGACGTGGAACGGCTGGAAGGGCCAGCTGCTCGGCGACCTGTACGACCGCGCCGAGGAGGTACTGCGGCTCGGCCACAAGCAGAAGGGGCGCGGCGAGCGGCTGCTCGCCAAGCAGGACGGGCTGCGCGCGGCGATGGGGTGGAGCGAGGCCGAGCTCGCCGCCTACGCGCACCGCCTGCCCGAGGCCTATTGGATCGCCGAGCCCGTGGATGTGCTCGCGCACAACGCCGCCTTCGTCACGGCCGCGGGCGACGCGCTGCTGTCGATCGACGCGCAGGTCTATCCCGAGCGCGGCGCGACGCTGGTGACGGTCTATGCCGCCGACCATCCCGGCCTGTTCAGCCGCATCGCCGGCGCGATCCACGTCGCCGGCGGCAACATCATCGACGCGCGCATCCACACCACGCGCGACGGCATGGCGCTCGACAATTTCCTCGTACAGGATCCGCTCGGCCGCCCGTTCGACGAGGCCGGGCAGCTCGAGCGACTCAAGACCGCGATCGAGGACGCGCTGGCGGGGCGCGGCAAGCTGACCGATCGGCTGCGCGCCAAGCCGCTGCCGCGCGCGCGCGCCGACGCCTTCCGCATCGAACCCAACGTGCTGGTCGACAACAAGGCGTCCAACCGCTTCACCGTGGTGGAGGTGGCGGCGCGCGATCGGCCCGCGCTGCTCAACCAGCTGGCGCACGCGCTGTTCCTGTCGAAGGTGACGATCCACTCGGCGCATGTCGCCACGTACGGCGAGCGCGCGGTCGACGTCTTCTACCTGACTGACCTCACCGGCGACAAGCTGGCGGCCGGCGCGCGGCAGCGCGCGCTGGAGAAGCGCCTGCTCGCCGCCGCCGCCGGCGTACCGTACGAGGAGGCGGCGTAGATAGGCTCGCGCGGAGCTGCGCCGTCCCCGCCATATCCGCGCCGAGGGGCGTATTCAGGCGCAACGCGGCGATCCCAAGACCCGTTCGCTCGGAGGGCTTCCCCGTACCGTACCGCGACACCGCTTGAGCCCTCAGTCGCGCTCGTCCTCGTCGACCGCATCGTCGTACGCGCCCGCGTCGGGCCCTTCGCCCGCGCCGGCGCGGGTCTCGCCGGTGCCGTGCTCGGCGAGATCCTCCGTCGTGGTGCCGTCGTTCTGCTGGTCGATGTCGGTGGCGGGGTCGGCCCCCTCGCCAGCATTGGCGCGATCGTCGGACATCGGTGAGGCTCCTGCTACTCGCTGTCCTAACCCGCCGCGCGGGCGAACGGGCGCGCCTGGACACGCTGTCTTGGGTTAACCGGGCGGTAATCCCGCGTGCGCAGGAGCGCGGTCACTCTGCACCGGACTCGGCCGTGGATGCCGTGTGCCACAGCACGCCATAGCCGAACAGGCCCGAGACAAGCGACGCCGCCAGCACCGCGAGCGCGGCCATCTCGGTCAGCTCGGCCTCGGCGAAGGCGAGCTCGGCGATGAACAGCGAGATGGTGAAGCCGATCCCTGCCAGCGCTCCGATCCCGAGCACCATCCGCCACGTGACCCCGTCTGGCAGCCGCGCCTGACCGAGCCGCGTCGCCAGCCACGTGGCTGAGAGGAAGCCCACCGGCTTGCCCAGCGCCAGCCCGACGACGATGCCGAGCGCCAGCGGCGACCGCGCGGCGTCGCTGACCAGCGCCGGCGAGAAGTGGATCCGCACGTTCGACAGCGCGAACAGCGGCAGCACGATATACGACACCCAGGGCGTCAGGATCCGCACGAGCCGCTCCGCCGCCTCGTCGGTCGCCGCCGCCATCTCGTGCAGATAGCCCAATCGCTGCTGCGCCTTCTCGCGATATTGCTCGGCCTCCTCCTCGTCGCTGGCGCGGTCGGCCGCCGCCTGGGCGGCCTTGAGTTGGTCGACGGGCTTCTGCACACGTTCGACGAAGCGTTTCTCGGAGAGTCGCGAGCTGGTCGGCAGCAACAGCCCGATCGCGACGCCGGCGATGGTCGGGTGGACGCCCGAGCCGAGCACCCCGACCCAGACCACGAGTCCGCAGGCGATGTAGAGGATCGGTGCCACCCAGCGGAGCCGCAGCAGCACCATCATCGCGGCATAGCCGATCGCGGCGAGCAACAGGAACCACGGGTGCAACGCCTCGGTATAGGCCACCGCGATGACGAGCAGCCCGAACACGTCGTCGATCGCGGCGAACGCGAGCAGCACCGCGCGCACCGCGGGCGGCAGCCGCGTGGTGAACATCGCGACGATAGCGAGGCTGAAGGCCGTGTCCATCGCCGCGACCACGCCCCAGCCGTGCTGCGTCGGCGTGCCGTAGTTGAAGGCGAGATAGAGGCCAACGGGCACGACCAGCCCGCCGATCGCGCCCGCCACGGGGAAGATCGCTGTCTGCCACGAGCTCAGCGAGCCCTTGACGAATTCACGCTTCACCTCGGTGCCGATGATCAGGAAGAACAACGGCATCAGCGCGTCGTTGACCCATTCGGCGACCGAGCGCTCGATTTGCCAGCTGCCGTAGCTGAACCGCAGCGGCCGGTCCCACAGCCGCGCATAGTCGGCGCTCCACGGCGAGTTGATCGCGACCAGCGCGACCAGTGATGCGAGCAGTAGCGGCCCGCCCGAGACCTGGCCGATCGCAAAGAAGGGCTCGATCTTGCGGAGCATGCGGGCGACCGGCGAGTGATGCGCGCGCGCCGCGACCTGGCCGGACAGGCGCGGGCTGAGCGCCATGGATGCGTTCTCCCGCGAGTGAATAGTGGTAGGCATACGGGCGAGCGGGGCAGGGCGTTCCCTCTCAGGGCAGCCCACTGACCCGTATCAATGACTAAGCGCCGATGCTGGCCCCTGTAACGTCATCGTCCGGGAAGCACCGTGCCGCTGATGGGGCGATCGTTGCTCGCGCGGACGATTGGATCCCGGACCAAGTCCGGGATGACGTTAAGCAGCAGCGGATCGACCCCAGTGTCAGCCGTCCTCTCCCTCACATCACGCGGTACGGCACCGCGCGCCGCTCCGAGGAATCGACCGCGATGGCGCGATCGGTCGGCGGGAAGGCGCGCTGGTCGCAGTCGATGCGCGGACACAGGCGACAGCTGATCCCGATCGGGGTCGCAGCGCCGCGCGGGTCCACCGCGTCGGCGTAGACGAAATCGGCCGCGTGGCGCGCCTCGCAGCCGAGCAGCACCGCATAGCGCCGCGGGCTGCGCGCGAACTGACCCGAGGGCTTGACCAGCCCCTTGGCGAGCGAGACGTAGCGCGCGCCGTCGGGCGTCTCGGCGAGCTGGACCAGGATGCGGTCCGGGATCGCCGCCGCCTCGTGGACGTGCCACAGCGGACAAGCGCCGCCGAAGCGCGCGAACTGGAGCGGGGTCGCCGAGTGGCGCTTGGTGATGTTGCCCGCCATGTCGACACGGCAGAAATAGAAGGGGATACCCTCCTCGCCAGGGCGTTGCAGCGTCGAGAGGCGGTGACAGGTCTGTTCGAAGCTGGTGGCGAAGCGACGCGCGAGCCGGTCGATGTCGTGACGCACGCGGCGCGCTTCCGAGCGAAACGCGCCATAGGGCATCAGCAGCGCGCCGGCGGCGTAATTGGCCAGGCCTGTCGCGAGCAGCCGCCGCGCCTCGTCCTGAACCAGCGGCGCGGCGGCCACGATCCCCTCTATCGGCGCGGCGAAGGCGAGCGCCGCGAGCCGGTGCGCGATCAGGAAGCGCCGGCTCTCCGTCGGGAGCGCCGCGGCGAGCGTCAGGCGCGTGCCGTCGAAGCGCGCGAGCGGGGCGTCGTCATGCTGGTCGGTGGCGATCGTCACGCCGTGCCCGCGCAGCGCCGCCACGACCCACTCGCCTCCGCCCGTGGCGCCCTGCGCATCGGCGAGCGCCTCCGCGGCGCGGTCGAGCGGGTCGACGTAATTGCCGGCCTCGTGGAACCAGTCGCGCACCGCTTCCCACGGCAGCCGGGCGCCCGCACCGGCCGTCATCGCCTCCTCGGCGAGCGCGGCGCGCGCGTCGGCGGCGCGCTTGGCGGCATGGAGCGCGATCAGCCGATCGGCGAGGTCGGGACTCTGCTCGGCGAGCCGCGCCACCTCGTCGGGTGCCATCGGCGCGACGGCGGGGTCGGCGAGTACCTGCGTCAGCGCGGTGAGGCGTCGCGCGGGCACCTCGCCCTCGATCTGCGCCAGCGCGGCAGGGAAGTGGCGCGCGAGCGCGGCGAGGACCGCGCCGGTGAGCGGGCGCTCGTCGCTCTCGATCTGCGAGAGATAGCTCACCGACAGCGTCAGCCGCTGCGCCATCGCGCGCTGGGTGAGTCCGGCGTCGCGGCGCAGGTCACGTAGCGCGGCGCCGGCGTAGAGCCGCTGTCTCATCGCAACCACCTTATTCGCAAAACAATGCTTCGCAAATTCGCAACTTCGCATTTGCGCGGGCGCGCGGCGGCGGGCAGGACGACGCCGCACGTCACGGGAGAGCCGCATGTCCTCGACCATCGCCGAGCTGGAACGTCGCCGCGCCGCCGCGCGCGCGGGCGGCGGCGAGAGGCGCGTCGCTGCGCAGCACGCCAAGGGGAAGCTGACCGCGCGCGAGCGGCTCGACGTGCTGCTCGACGAGGGCAGCTTCGAGGAGGTCGACATGTTCGTCGAGCACAATTGCGTCGACTTCGGCATGGCGGAGCAGGTGATCCCCGGCGACGGGGTCGTCACCGGATCGGGCACGATCAACGGCCGCCTCGTCTTCGTGTTCAGCCAGGACTTCACCGTGTTCGGCGGCTCGCTGTCCGAGCGGCACGCGCAGAAGATCTGCAAGATCATGGACATGGCGATAAAGGTCGGCGCGCCCGTGATCGGCCTGAACGACAGCGGCGGCGCGCGCATCCAGGAGGGCGTCGCGAGCCTCGGCGGTTATGCCGAGGTGTTCCAGCGCAACGTGCTGGCGAGCGGCGTCGTGCCGCAGCTGTCGCTGATCATGGGGCCGTGCGCGGGCGGCGCTGTTTACAGCCCGGCGATGACCGACTTTATCTTCATGGTGAAGGGTTCGAGCTACATGTTCGTCACCGGCCCGGAGGTGGTGAAGACGGTGACCAACGAGGTGGTGACGCAGGAGGCGTTGGGCGGCGCGATCACCCACACCACCCGGACCAGCGTCGCAGACGTGGCGTTCGAGGACGACATCGAGACGCTGCTGGCCGCGCGCGACTTCGTCGACTTCCTTCCCGCCTCCAACCGCGGGACGGCGCCGGAGCGGCCGACCGCCGACGCCTGGGACCGGATCGAGCCCAGCCTCGACACGCTCGTCCCCGCCAACGCCAACCAGCCCTACGACATGCACGAGCTGATCCGGAAGACCGTGGACGAGGGCGACTTCTTCGAGGTGCAGCCGGCGCATGCGGCCAATATCCTCTGCGGCTTCGGCCGGGTCGAGGGGCGTACCGTCGGGATCGTCGCCAACCAGCCGATGGTGCTCGCGGGCGTGCTCGACATCAACAGCTCGAAGAAGGCGGCGCGCTTCGTCCGCTTCTGCGACGCCTTCGAGATCCCGATCGTCACCTTCGTCGACGTCCCCGGTTTCCTGCCTGGCACCGTGCAGGAGCATAACGGCATCATCAAGCACGGCGCCAAGCTGCTGTTCGCCTATGCCGAGGCGACCGTCCCCAAGATCACGGTGATCACGCGCAAGGCCTATGGCGGCGCCTATGACGTGATGGCGTCCAAGCACCTGCGTGGCGACCTCAATTACGCCTGGCCCACCGCTGAGATCGCGGTGATGGGGGCGAAGGGCGCGGTGGAGATCATCTTCCGCGGCCGCACGCCCGAGGAGATCGCGGAGCGCACTGCCGAATATGAGGCGCGCTTCGCCAACCCCTTCGTCGCGGCGAGCAAGGGCTTCGTCGACGAGGTGATCCAGCCGCACTCGACGCGCCGCCGCATCGCTCTCGGGTTGCGCAAGCTGCGCGGCAAGTTACTGGAGAACCCGTGGAAAAAGCACGACAACATCCCTCTGTGACGCCTCATCATGTACAGCGTAAGGGCATGTGAAGGAGTGCGGCGATGCAGACAGAGCGAGTGACGTTCCTGACCACCCGCGATCACAAGGCAGCGCTCGACGCGTTCGCGCGCGAGAACGGCATGTCTGTCGGGCATGTCCTGCGCGAGGCGACGAGCCGTTACATCGTGGACCCAGCACCGTCATCGGACGACGAGCGAGTCGTGGACCTGCTCGTGCCGCTGGTGAACGGTGCTGTCGTCGACATGCGTGAGACGATCGCGGCGATGCGCGGCGATATCGAGCGTGCTTGTGCGGGGGTCGATGCGGTACTGGCAGGGGAGCCAAAGTGAGCGCCGTCGATAAAGCGCTGGGCGCGCTCAAGACAGTGATGACCGTCAAGGATCAGCTCGATCTGTTGGCGAGAGACTTGACCTGGCTCAACGCACGGGTCGCCGCGCTCGCCGAGGCACATGGGGGATTGCGCGATCGGGTCAGCCGGTTGGAGGGCGTGATACAAGGAGCCGCGATGATGAACGCTCGCCCGCGGCTCGAGGAATGACGTATCTCCCGCGCCTCGGCCGCCTCAATCACGTCGGCATCGCCACGCCCTCGATCGAGCGCTCGGTCGAGACGTACCGCATGCTGCTCGGCGCGGAGGCGAACGGCGCGCCTTTCGACCTGCCTGCGCAAGGCGTGCGCGTCTGCTTCATCGACGCGCCCAATACGCAGATCGAGCTGATCCAGCCCTATGACGACGCGTCACCGATCGCCGGCTTCCTCCGCCGGAACCCCAGCGGCGGCCAGCATCACGTCTGCTTCGAGGTGCCCGACATCCATGCCGCGGTGGCGCATCTCACCGATCAGGGCGCGACCGTGCTGGGCGAGCCGCGGATCGGCGCGCACGGCACCCCGATCGTGTTCGTCCACCCGCGCGACATGGGCGGCGTGCTCGTCGAGCTGATGGAGAGGCCCCACGGAGACCCGCATGACTGAGCCGGCGATGATCCTGACTGAGCGGCGCGGCGACGTGCTCGTCCTCACGCTCAACCGGCCCGACCGGCTCAACGCCGCCCCGCCCGCGATGTTCGAGGCGATCACCGCCGCGCTGGGCGATCTCGGCGACGCGCGGGCGGTGCTGATCCGTGGCGCCGGCCGGGCCTTCTGCTCAGGCGCCGACGTTGGCGCGGGCGCGCTGACCAGCGACGATCCCGGCGCAGCGACGCATGCGGCGCTGAGCCACTCCTACAATCCCGCGATCCTCGCCGTCGCTGCGGCGCGGGTGCCGGTGGTGAGCGCTGTGCGAGGTCCGGCGGCCGGGATCGGCTGTAGCCTCGCGCTCGCCGCCGACCTGTGCGTCGCCGGGGACACCGCCTATTTCCTCCAGGCCTTCGTCAACATCGGTCTCGTCCCCGACGGCGGCGCGAGCTGGCTGCTGCCGCGGCTGATCGGGCGCGGGCGCGCCGCGGAGATGATGCTGCTCGGCGAGCGCGTGCTCGCCGCCAAGGCGCTCGACTGGGGCATGATCCACAGATTGGTGGCGGACGTCGACCTTGACGCGGCGGCGTTCGCGCTGGCCGAGCGGCTCGCCGCCGGACCGACCGTCGCGCTGGGCGCGATCCGCCGCGGACTGCACGCCGCGCTGGAGAGCGACCTCGCCACCGCGCTTGCGCGCGAGGCCGACGACCAGCGCGCAATTCGCGGCACCGTCGACGCGATCGAGGGCGGTACGGCCTTTCTCCAGAAGCGCGCACCCGCGTTCAAGGGCGCCTGACATGGCCGAGATCGAGCGTAACATCGGCGAGGACGCCGGCAGCACCCGCGTGCCCGAAATGACACCCGAACCGACCTCGCGCCCGAGCCACGCCGACTGGCAGGCTGCCGCTTCCAGAGAGGTGAAGGACAAGGACCTTACCTGGCACACGCCGGAAGGCATAGACGTCAAGCCGCTCTACACCGCGGACGATGTCGTCGACTGGGAGCCGGGCCTGCCCGGCTTCGCGCCGTTCACGCGCGGCGTGCGGGCTTCGATGTACGCGGGCCGGCCGTGGACGATCCGTCAGTATGCCGGCTTCTCCACCGCAGAAGAATCGAACGCTTTCTACCGCCGCAACCTAGCGGCGGGGCAGAAGGGGCTGTCGGTCGCGTTCGACCTCGCCACCCACCGCGGGTATGACAGCGACCACCCGCGTGTCACCGGCGACGTTGGCAAGGCGGGGGTCGCGATAGACAGCGTCGAGGACATGAAGATCCTGTTCGACGGCATCCCGCTCGATCAGATGTCGGTCAGCATGACGATGAACGGCGCGGTCATCCCGATCCTCGCTTTCTTCATCGTCGCGGGCGAGGAGCAGGGCGTCGACCGCAAGCTGCTCGACGGGACCATCCAGAACGACATCCTCAAGGAGTTCATGGTCCGCAACACCTATATCTACCCGCCCGAGCCGAGCATGCGGATCATCTCGGACATCTTCGCCTATACGTCGCGCGAGATGCCCAAGTTCAACAGCATCTCGATCAGCGGCTATCACATGCAGGAGGCGGGGGCCACGCAGCTCCACGAGCTGGCCTTCACCATCGCCGACGGCATCGATTATGTGAAATACGGCGTCGCCAGCGGGCTCGACATCGACAAGTTCGCTGGGCGCCTTAGCTTCTTCTTCGCGATCGGCATGAACTTTTTCATGGAGGTGGCGAAGCTGCGCGCGGCGCGGGTGCTGTGGCACCGTGCGATGACTCAGCTGGGTGCGAGGGACGAGCGCTCCAAGATGCTGCGCACCCACTGCCAGACCAGCGGCGTGTCGCTGACCGAGCAGGACCCGTACAATAACGTCATGCGCACCACGATCGAGGCGATGGCGGCGATGCTGGGCGGCACCCAGTCGCTGCACACCAACGCGCTCGACGAGGCGATCGCGCTGCCCACCGACTTCTCCGCGCGGATCGCGCGCAACACGCAGATCGTGCTGCAGGAAGAGACGGGGATGACCAAGGTGGTCGACCCGCTCGGCGGCAGCTATTACGTCGAGAGCCTGACCAAGAGCCTGGTCGACGGCGCCTGGGAGATCATTGAGCGCGTCGAGCGCGAGGGCGGCATGGCCAAGGCGGTCGCCGCCGGCTGGCCCAAGGCGATGATCGAGGAGGCCGCGGCGGCGCGGGCGGCGCGGGTCGATCGCGGCGAGGACGTGATCGTCGGCGTCAACAAATACCGGCTGGCGGACGAGGCGCCGATCGACATCCTCGACGTCGACAATGTCGCGGTGCGCGAGGCGCAGGTGAGGCGCATCGCCGCGGTCAAGTCGGCGCGCGACGAGGCGGCGTGCCAGCGCGCGCTCGACAAGTTGCGTGAGGGGGCTCGTGCTGGGCGAAATCCTCTTCTGGAAGGAGCATCGGATCGGATCGTTCCCCGGACAATCCTTGATCATGCGGTGCATGATCAACCCGGTGCTGGAGACCATGCGCAGCATGGTGGAGGGGGGGCGCCGCAGGCGATCGCGCCTGAGGAAGCCCCCCTCCGTCAGCCTACGGCTGCCACCTCCCCGTCCCGGGGAGGAGTTGAAACCAACCTCCTCGCCCTCGCCGTCGATGCCGCCCGCGCGCGCGCCACGCTCGGCGAGATCTCCGCCGCGATGGAGGACGTGTTCGGCCGCTTCGGCACTTACCCCAGGCCGGTCACGGGCATCTACGGCGGCGCCTATGCCGACGACGAGCGCTGGGCGCGCCTCGTGCGCGGCGTCGAGGCGACCGAGCGGCGGCTCGGTCGCCGCCCGCGCCTGCTCGTGGCGAAGATGGGCCAGGACGGCCACGACCGCGGCGCCAATCTGGTCAGCAGCATGTTCGGCGATCTCGGGTTCGACGTGGTCCCGGGGCCGCTTTTCCAGACTCCACGGGAGGCGAGCGAGCTCGCGCTGGAGGAAGACGTCGACGTCGTCGGCGCTTCCAGCCTCGCCGCCGGGCACAAGACGCTGATCCCCGAGCTGATCGGCCATCTGCGCGACGCCGGACGCGCCGACATCAAGGTGATCGCGGGCGGCGTCATCCCCGCGCAGGATTATGAGACGTTGCGCGACGCCGGCGTGCAGGCGATCTTCGGGCCCGGTACCAACCTGATCCAGGCGGCGGAGGAGGTGCTCCGCCTGCTCGGCCACAACATGCCCCCGGAGGGGGAGGCCGCGTGACCGTTCATCCTTCGCGCCGCGACAGCATGGTGCGCCGACTGACAATGACGATCGGAGGCGCACTCGCGCTTCTCGCCACATCAGCCGCGGCGCAGACCAAGGCGCAGATGAATCAGCAGGCCGGCGCCGCGTACCGACAAGCCGACGCGCAGATGACCCAGGCGTGGCGCGTGCTCTACGCCGATATGAAGAAGCGCGACTCCGCCGACGGCTCACGCGGCGGCGGCTTCGGCTATGCCGCGGCGGCGCTCGCCAGTCAGCGCGCCTGGCTCCAGTTTCGCGACAAGCAATGCGTGCTAGAGGGGGCTGAGTTCGCGGGCGGCTCGCTCCAGCCGATGGCGCAGGTGCGATGTCTCGCCAAGGTGACTCGGGCGCGGACGCAGCAGTTGAAGGGAATGCAGTGGACGAAGTGACGGGCGCGGTACGCAACGATTGGACTCGCGACGAGATCGCTGCGCTGTTCGACCTGCCGTTCAACGAGCTGATGTGGCAGGCGCAGACCGTGCACCGCGCCCATCACGCGCCCGGCCAGGTGCAGCTCTCCACGTTGCTGTCGATCAAGACCGGCGGCTGCCCGGAGGATTGCGGCTATTGCTCGCAGTCGGTCAGCGCGGAGAGCGGCGTCAAGGCGACCAAGCTGATGGACGTGCGCGCGGTGCTGCAGGCGGCGGCGCAGGCGAAGGACAATGGCTCGACCCGCTTCTGCATGGGCGCGGCGTGGCGCAATCCCAAGGACCGCGACATGGACGCGATCGTCGCGATGGTCGAGGGCGTGCGCGGCATGGGCATGGAGACGTGCATGACGTTGGGCATGCTCGAGCCGCACCAGGCCGATCGCCTCGCGGCGGCGGGGCTCGACTATTACAACCATAATATCGACACCTCGCCCGAGCGATACGGCGACGTGATCACCACCCGCACCTTCCAGGCGCGGCTCGACACGCTCGACGCGGTGCGCTCGGCCGGGATCAACGTCTGCTGCGGCGGCATCGTCGGCATGGGCGAGACGCGAGAGGATCGCGTCGGCTTCGTCCACGCGCTGGCGACGCTGCCGGAGCATCCCGGCAGCGTGCCGGTCAACGCTTTGGTGCCGGTGAAGGGCACCGTGCTCGGCGACATGCTGGCGGACACGCCGCTCGCCAAGATCGACGAGATCGAGTTCGTCCGAACCGTCGCGGTGGCGCGCATCACGATGCCGGCCAGCATGGTGCGGCTGTCGGCCGGGCGCGAGAGCATGTCGGACTCGACCCAGGCACTGTGCTTCATGGCGGGCGCCAACTCGATCTTCACCGGGGACAAGTTGCTGACCGCGGGCAACGCCGGCGATGATAAGGACGCCGCTCTCTTCGCCAAGCTGGGGGTGACGCCGATGGCCGCCGAGTGCCGGCTGGCGCAGGCGGCCGAATAACCGGCGGCGGTCGGGGCCGGATAAGACAAGCGCTCGTCGCCGCTCGCGGCGGCGGAGCAGCAGGAGAGGTCTGTGTTCAAGAAGATCCTGGTCGCCAATCGCGGCGAGATCGCGTGCCGCGTGTTCCGCACCGCGAAGCGGATGGGGCTTCAGACGGTGGCGGTCTATTCCGACGCCGACGCGCGCGCGCCGCACGTGCTGATGGCGGACGAGGCGGTGCGGCTCGGGCCGGCGCCGGCGGCGGAGAGCTATCTAAAGGCCGAACTGATCCTCCTCGCCGCCAGGGAGACCGGCGCCGACTGCATCCATCCCGGCTACGGCTTCCTGTCCGAGCGCGAGAGCTTCGCGCGCGCCTGCGCCGAGGCGGGCATCGCCTTCGTCGGACCGCCACCGGGCGCGATCGCGGCGATGGGCGACAAGATCGAGTCGAAGAAGCTGGCCAAGCAGGCCGGCGTCAACGTCGTCCCCGGCTATCTCGGCGAGATCGCCGACACCGACGAGGCGGTGCGGATCGCGGGTGAGATCGGCTATCCCGTGATGATGAAGGCGTCGGCCGGCGGCGGCGGCAAGGGCATGCGGCTCGCCTGGAGCGAGCAGGACGTGCGCGAGGGTTTCGAGGCGACCAAGCGCGAGGGGCTGGCGAGCTTCGGCGACGACCGCGTCTTCATCGAGAAGTTCATCGAGAGCCCGCGCCATATCGAGATCCAGGTGCTCGGCGATCAGCACGGCAACATCGTCTATCTCAACGAACGCGAATGTTCGGTGCAGCGCCGCCACCAGAAGGTCGTCGAGGAGGCGCCGTCGCCCTTCGTCACGCCCAAGATGCGCGCCGCGATGGGCGAGCAGGCGGTCGCGCTCGCGCGAGCGGTGGACTATCATTCGGCGGGCACGGTCGAGCTGATCGTCTCGGGCACCGATACGACCGGCGAGAGCTTCTACTTCCTCGAGATGAACACGCGGCTGCAGGTCGAGCATCCGGTGACGGAGGAGATCACCGGGCTCGATCTCGTCGAGCAGATGATCCGCGTCGCCGCCGGTGAGCCGCTCGCGTTCGGGCAGAGCGACGTCGGTATCAACGGCTGGTCGGTCGAGAACCGCGTCTATGCCGAGGACCCGTATCGCGGTTTCCTGCCGAGCATCGGGCGACTGGTGCGGTACAATCCTCCCCGGCACGGGGAGGATTTGGTGCGCACCCGCGTCGACGACGGCGTCGCCGAGGGCGGCGAGGTCAGCATGTTCTACGACCCGATGATCGCCAAGCTGATCACCTGGGCGCCGACGCGCGCGGCGGCGATCGACGCGCAGGTCACGGCGCTCGACGCCTTCGAGATCGAGGGGCCGGGCACCAACATCGACTTCCTCTCGGCGCTGATGCAGCACCCCCGCTTCCGTGCGGGTCGCCTGACGACCGGCTTCATCGCGGAGGAATATCCCGACGGCTTCCACGGCGCGCCGGCCGCGCCGGCGCTGTTGCGCGAACTTGCCGCGATCGCTGCCTTCGCCGCGACCGCGCACGCCGACCGGGCACGGCGGATCGAGGGTCAGCTCGGTCACCGCCTCCAACCCCCCGCCGAATGGGTAGTGCGGATCGGCGAAGTCGATCATGACGTCCACGTCTCGCCCGACGCGATCAACGTCGACGGCGAACCCCTGGATATCGGGATCGAATACACGCCCGGCGACCGGCTGATCGAGGCGGAGCTGGCGGACGAGGCGCGATTGGCGGTGCGGATCGCGCCGACGCGCACCGGCTTCAGGCTAACGACGCGCGGCGCCAGCCATGTCGCGCGCGTGCTGCCCGCGCGGGTCGCGCCTTACGCGCAGCACCTGCTCGAGAAGGTGCCGCCCGACCTGTCCAAGTTCCTGATCGCGCCGATGCCGGGCCTGCTCGTTCGGCTCGATGTTGCAGTAGGCGACAAGGTCGAGGCCGGCCAGCCGCTCGCGGTCGTCGAGGCGATGAAGATGGAGAACATCCTGCGCGCCGAGAAGAGCGCGACGGTGAAGACGCTCAACGCGGCGGCGGGCGACAGCCTGGCGGTCGATCAGGTGATCCTAGAGCTGGAGTGAGGGGGGCGGACGGCGTATCGCCTTCGGGCCAGGTGCCGCCGGTTCATCCCATTCCCCATCCTAAACTCGTTCCAGGATCCACGCTGCCGCACACTGAGGAGCTGCGTCGCTCGCGGCCCAGTGGATGCTGCAACGAGTTCAGGATGACGCCCTTTTCAGCCGTGTCTCACCACGGCGAGGGCAGTCATCGTCATGGCGCCGGCGGCGGCCACAGTTCCCCTCGAGCGCCAACCCGCCACGACAACTTGCGACATATTAACGCTGGACGCGCCCGGCGGTCATGTTCATGCATCGCAGCATGAGGCGTGCGACCCTTGCGACGACCCTGCTCGCGCTGGCAGGCTGCACTGTCGGCCCCGATTACCAGCCGCGGTCGGCGTCCGAGCTCGGCGTGCCGGTCGCTTACTCCGTCCCCGCGCCGCCGACCCGCGAAGACCTCACGCGCTGGTGGCGGCGCTTCGACGATCCCGTCCTGGGCGAGCTGGTCGAGCAGGCCGCGACCGCCAACCTCGACCTCGCGCAGGCGATCGCGCGGCTGCGTCAGGCGCGCGAGTCGCTGGTGCAGAGCCGCGCCGACCTGCTCCCCTCGCTCAGCGGCAACACCGGCTACAGCCGCTCCGAGACGCTGCGCGGCGGCGGGCAGACGATCACCTTGCCCGACGGCACGGTGCAGAACGTCGGCGGCGGCGGCGCGGACAATTACTCGGTCGGGCTGAGTGCCTCCTACCAGCTCGGCCTGTTCGGTGAGGTGCGCCGCACCGTCGAGGCGAGCCGCGCGCAATATCAGGCCTCGGGCTTCGACTATGCGACCACGCTGCTGTCGGTGCAGCAGGAGGT
The DNA here is from genome assembly GCF_019898765.1 of Sphingomonas yunnanensis. Lineage (GTDB taxonomy): Bacteria > Pseudomonadota > Alphaproteobacteria > Sphingomonadales > Sphingomonadaceae > Sphingomonas > Sphingomonas yunnanensis. The sequence continues at coordinate 301,371 of NZ_JAIOKB010000004.1, forward strand.
GGCGCGCAACTATGTGCTCGCGCGGCTCTACCAGGCGCAGCTCGCCAACGCGCGCGCCAGCCTCGCGCTGCAGGACGACAATCTCGAGATCGCTGGCTTCCGCGTCCAGGCCGGGCTGGTCTCGTCGCTCGATCAGGAGCAGGCGCGCCAGCAGCGTGCGCAGACCGCGGCGACGATCCCCTCGCTCGAGCAGCAGTATAACGCGGCGGTGTCGCGCATCGGCGTGCTCACCGCGCAGGCGCCGGGCGCGCTCAAGCCGCGGCTGGCGGCGGCGCGGCCGATCCCGGTCGGCGCCGTTCCCTCCGGCATCGGCATCCCCGCCGACGTGCTGCGTCAGCGACCCGACGTGCGCGCCGCCGAGCGCTCGCTCGCCGCGGCGACCGCACAGATCGGCGTCGCCAAGGCGGCGCTCTACCCCAATCTCGCGATCACCGGGAACATCAACACGCGCGCCGCGGGCGTCGGGACGCTACTCGACACCGTCACCGGGGGGCTGTTCGCGGGCATCACCCAGGCGATCTTCAACGGCGGTCGGCTCAACAGCCAGGTGCGCGGGCAGGAAGCGGCCGCCGACGCCGCGCTCGCCGCCTACAAGTCGACCGTGCTGACCGCGCTGGAGGACGTCGAGAATGCCGCGGTCGCGCTCGATACCGCGCGGCGGCGGGAGGAGCAGTTGACGATCGCCTATGAGGCCGCGAACAATGCCGCGATCCTGTCGCGCAGCCAGTATCGCACCGGCCTGACCGACTTCACGACCCTCAGCCAGCAGGAGGCGACGCTGCTCAGCACGCGCAACAGCGCGGCGCAGGCGCAGGCCGACGCGGCGACCGCGCTGGTGCAGCTCTTCGGTGCGCTGGGCGGCGGGTGGGACGCGGCCAGCGTGCCCGAGGCGCCGCCGCGCGCCGCATCGGCGCCGACGCTGGTGCAGCCCGCCCCCACCACCACGCCCAGCGACGGACAGCCCTGATGCCCGAGACACAGCTCGACGACTTCCTGGGCGTCCAGCCGCAGCCGGCGTGGCGGCGCTGGGCCAAGTGGGTACTGGTGCTCGCCGGCCTCGTCGTGGTGCTGCTGCTCCTCTCGCGCTGCGTCTTCGGCGGCACCGAGCCGGTGCGCTACGCGACCGCGGCGGCGAAACGCGGTGACCTCACCGTCACCGTTTCCGCCACCGGCAAGCTGGCGCCGACCAACCAGGTGACGGTCGGCTCGCAGCTCTCCGGCCTCGTCACCAAGGTGGTGGTCGACGTCAACGACCGAGTCACCGCTGGCCAGCCGCTCGCGCTGATCGATCCCGAACAGATCGACGACCAGATCCGCGCGGGCCAGGCGCAGCTCGCCGCCAACGAGGCGCAGGTGGCGCAGGCGCGCGCCACGGTCGCGGAGTCGCAGGCGCAGCTCGCCCGGCTCAACGAGGTGTTCAAGTTGTCGAAGGGCCGCGTGCCGTCGCGCACCGAGCTGCAGACCGGCCAGGCCGACGCGCAGCGTGCCACCGCCGCGCTGCGCGTCGCCGAGGCGAATGTCGCCGCCGCGCGCGCGACTCTGTCGCAGTCGCAGACGCAGCGTGCGCGCGCGATCATCCGCTCGCCCGTCAACGGCGTGGTGCTCGCGCGCCAGGTCGACCCCGGCCAGACCGTCGCCGCCTCGTTCAACACGCCGACGCTGTTCGTGATCGCGGAGGACCTGTCGGCGATGAAGCTGGAGGTCGCGATCGACGAGGCCGACGTCGGCGAGGTGCAGGTCGGCCAGAAGGCGAGCTTCACCGTCGACGCTTTCCCCGGCCGCAGCTTCCCGGCGACGATCACGCGCGTCGATCTCGGCTCGAACCTGACGGTGAGCAGCGCCACGGCGTCTTCCTCCTCGTCGACCAGCTCGACGTCGAGCACGAGCGGGCAAGTGGTATCGTACGCGGCAGATCTGACGGTGGCGAACCCGACGCTCCAGCTGCGCCCGGGCATGACCGCCACCGCCGACATCGTCACCGCGGACAAGCGCAACGTGCTGCTCGTCCCCAACGCCGCCTTCCGCTTCAAGCCCAGCACCGGGGGCAGCGGGCGGGGCGGCATCACGGGCACGATCCTGGCGGGGCCGCCGCGCCGCGCGCGTACCGAGCGCAGCGCCACGGTCGGGCGCGGCGCGTCGCAGACCGTCTACGTCAAGGCCGAGGACGGTACGCCGCAGCCGATCCAGGTCACCACCGGCGACACCGACGGCACGCAGACCGAGGTGCTGTCGGGCGGTCTTCGGCCGGGCATGGAGGTGATCACCGGCCAGCTCGCCGCGGGCACCGACCAGGCCGGCGCCGCCAGCGCGAGCGGGCGCGGGCGCCGCAGCGGGGGAGGGGGCTCGGCGGGTGGCCAGTGAAGCGCCCCTCATCAGTCTGCGCGGCGTCACCAAGGTCTATGGCGAGGGAGCGACGCAGTTCCAGGCGCTCAAGGGCGTCGACCTCGACATCGCCGCGGGCGACTTCGTCGCGGTGATGGGCCCGTCGGGCTCGGGCAAGTCGACCACGATGAACATCCTCGGCTGCCTCGACGTGCCGAGCGCAGGCACCTTCCTGTTCCAGGGTCACCACGTCGAGACGCTCGACCGCGACCAGCGCGCGTTGCTGCGTCGCCGTCATCTCGGCTTCGTGTTCCAGGGCTTCAATTTGCTCAGCCGCACCACCGCCCTGGAGAATGTCGAGCTGCCCCTGCTGTACCGCGGCGACGAGAAGCGCGCGCGGCGCCAGGCGGCGATGGCGGCGCTCGAGAAGGTCGGGCTCGACCCATGGTGGGATCATACCCCCGCCGAGCTCTCCGGTGGCCAGCAGCAGCGCGTCGCGATCGCGCGCGCGATCGTCACCTCCCCCGACGTGCTGCTCGCCGACGAGCCCACCGGCAACCTCGATTCCGAGCGATCGGTCGAGATCATGGAGCTGCTCACCGGGCTCAACCGCGACAGCAATATCACGGTGCTGATGGTGACGCACGAGCCCGACATGGCCGCCTTCGCCCGTACCGTGATCCACTTCAAGGACGGATTGGTCGAGCGGATCGAGGCACGTCATCGGCCGGGCGAGTTGCCCGAGCGGGTCGAGACGCACTGATGCTGGGCACCACCTTCCTGCTCGCGCTGCGCTCGATCCGGCGTCACATCCTGCGCTCGTTCCTGACGATCCTGGGCATCGTCATCGGTGTCGGCGCGGTCGTCACGATGGTCACGCTCGGCAAGGCGACCACCGCCGCGGTGCAGTCGCAGATCGCGGCTTTGGGCACCAACATCCTCCAGATCCGCCCCGGCCAGGGCTTCGGCCGCGGCGGCGGCGGGCCGCGCCCGCCCGACTTCAAGCCCGAGGACGTCACCGCGATCGCGGGGCAGATCGCGGGCGTCACCGCGGTTGCCCCGCAGGCGCAGGCGAGCGCCACGGCGATCTACGAGGGCGCCAATTGGTCGACCACGATCAACGGTACCACGGCGGCCTATTTCCAGGTCCAGCCTTGGCCGCTGGTGAGCGGCCGGCAGTGGACGCCGCAGGAGGAGCAGGCGGGCAAGGCGGTCTGCATCATCGGCAACACGGTGCGGCAGAACCTTTTCCGCGGCGGCGAGGCGGTGGGCGAGCGCTTCCGGCTCGGCGACGTCAGCTGCGACGTGATCGGCGTGCTCTCGACCAAGGGCCAGGCCGGGTTCGGCGGCGACCAGGACGATATCGTGATCATGCCGATCAAGACGGTGCAGCGCCGCTTCACCGGCAACCGCGACGTGCGCCTGATGCTCGTCGGCGTCGACCAGGCCTATGCCACCAGCACCGTCCAGGCGTCGATTACCCAGCTGCTGCGCGAGCGCCGCACCATTACCGACGGGCGCGAGGACGATTTCAACATCTTCGATACCAAGCAGATCAGCGACACGCTGACCGGCACCACCACCGCGCTGACCCGCATCGTCGCCGCGGTGGCGGCGATCAGCCTCGTCGTCGGCGGGATCGGCATCATGAACATCATGCTGGTGTCGGTGACCGAGCGCACGCGCGAGATCGGCATCCGGCTCGCGATCGGGGCGGTGGCGCGAGAGGTATTGCTCCAGTTCCTGGTCGAGGCGGTGGCGCTGTCGTGCCTCGGCGGGCTGATCGGGCTGGTGCTGGCGCAGGCGGTGATAGCCGGTCTGACGCCGCTGCTCCAGGTGCCGTGGACGTTCGATCCGCGGATCAACCTTGTGGCCTTCGCGATCTCGGCGGTGATCGGGGTGGTGTTCGGCTATTTCCCGGCGCGGCGGGCGGCAGCGCTCAACCCGATCGACGCGCTGCGGCACGAGTGATCCGGCCCGTCTCCTAGCGCCGACCACCCCGGCGAACGCCGGGGTCCAGGTGGCAAGGCGGTGGTGAGTCTCAGCAGTGTCCTCCAACTGGACCCCGGCGTTCGCCGGGGTGGCAGCTTACTTCCTGACAAGCCCTCACTCCCCCAAAATCGCCTTCAGCTCCGCGCGCAAGGCCGCCAGGGCCTCGGCATCACCGCCGCGCAGCACGTGCGAGTCCGGCCGCGACAGCGCCTCGGGCGCGTGGACCAGCTCACGCAGCGCCTCGAGCTCCTCGGGCGTGTCGACGTCGATCAGCTCGGCACCGTTGGTCACGACATGGCGCCCCGACTGGATCAGGTCGCGCGCGCCCTGGTCGCCGCTGATCGCGAGCAGCTCGTCGAAGCGCGCCCGGCCGAACAAGGCGGGCGGCTTGGGCGAGCGGCCGTCGCTCGACGCCACCACCGCCCGCTCGCCCATCTCGCTCGCGTCGAACAGCCGGTGGATGTGCGCCGCGGTCACGCGCGGCATGTCGGCGAGCGCGATCAGCACGGCCTTCGCGTCATGCGCGCGCGCGCACTCCACCCCGATCCGCACCGAGGACGCCATGTCGCGCTCGGGATCGTCGTTGTGCGTGACGAAGAAGCCGAACTGCGCGAAGTCGATCGTGCAGCCGTCCACCACCACGATGCGCTGGCGGAACGGCATGTCCTCCAGCGCCACCGCGACGTGCAGCCCGAGCGGGCGTGCGAGAAACGGCTGGTCGAGCTTGCTGCCGATGTCGCCGAACCGCTCGGAGCGACCGGCGGCGAGAAGGACGAGCACGGTATCCTCAACGGCGATCATTGAAGGCTCCCACCATCGCCGCCGCGATCGACAGCGCGATCTCGGACGGGCCGATCGCGCCGATGTCGATCCCGACGGGACCGTCGATGCGGTCGAGTTGCTCCGCCGTAACGCCCGAGCGGACGAGCCGCTCCCGCCGCGCCGCGTGGCTGCGCCGGCTGCCGAGCGCGCCGACATAGCCGGTCTCGGCCGCCAGCGCGGCGATCAGCGCGGGGTCGTCGATCTTGGTGTCGTGGCTGAGCGTCACCACCGCGGTGGACGGGCCGGGCTTCCACGCCGCCACCGCCTCGTCGGGCCAGCGGTCGTCGAGCGTCACGCCGGGGAAGCGCTCCGCGGTGAGGAAGCGCCCGCGCGGATCGATCACCACCGTCTCGATGCCGAGCGCCTGGGTGAGCGCGGCGAGGCTCTGCGCGATCTGTACCGCGCCGACGATCAGCAGCCGGCGCGGCGGGTCGTAGCGGTTGGCGAACACCTCGCCGGTCTCGAGCGGGCGCAGGTCGGACTGGCCGGTGGCGAGATCGGTGGTGACGGTCAGCGAGCGACCGTTGGCGCGCGCCTCGGCGATGCGGTCGAAGAGTTCAGGGGCAAAGCCCTCCGCGGACACGGGCTGAACCATGACGCTGATCTCACCCCCGCACGGCAGGCCGACCTCCCAGGCGCTGTCATCGGCGACACCGTAGCGCTTGAGCTGGAACGGCGCGCCCGCGATCACCTGCGCGGCGGCGTCGAGGATATCGCCCTCCACGCAGCCGCCCGAGACCGAGCCCTCGAACCGCCCGTCGGCGTGGACCAGCATGTGGCTGCCGCGCGGCCGCGGCGCCGAGCCCCAGGTGGAGACCACCGTGGCGAGCGCGAGCGGGGAGCCCTTCCAGTTCTGCGCGGCGGCGAGGACGGTGTCGTTGTCGGCCATAACTTAGTCGGTCCTACGAAGCGTTGTGCTCCTGCGCACGCAGGGGCCCAGAGTGACGGGCGCGGCGAGCGCAGCCCTGGGTTCCTGCGTTCGCGGGAACACGGGAGCCGGCGGAAGCATGAGGCGAGAGCCGTCGGTACCAACTGGCGGCGCCGTTCTGATTCCCGTCGTCATGCCGGGCTTGACCCGGCATCCATCGTGCTGTGCATATCTCGCTGGGTTGTTCTCGTCGCGCGATCCCGACTCAAGGCCGGGATGACGAGAGTAGACAACCCAGCCATATAGCACCGCTGCCCGCTCACACCGGCGGCAGCGCGGCGAGCAGCGTATCGAGCGTCGCGGGCACGTCACGCACGCGCACGCCCGTGGCGTTGTGGATCGCGTTGATCACCGCCGCGCCCGCGCCCGAGATGCCGAGCTCGCCCACCGCCTTCGCGCCGGTCTGGTTGGCGGCATCGTCGATCTCCTCGACGAAGTGGCACTCGATGTTTGGCACGTCGGCGTTCACCGCGACGTGGTATTCGCCGAAGTCGGGGTTCACGAACCGGCCCGAGCGCGGATCGACCACCGCGGCTTCGCCGAGCGCGTAGCTGATCCCCCAGATCATGCCACCGACCAGCTGGTTGGTCGCGGTGGCGCGGTTGAGCACGCGGCCGACGTCGAACACGCCCACCATCCGCCGCACGCGCACCTCGCCGGTGACCGCATTGACCGCTACCTCGGCGAAATGCGCGCCGTGGCTCGCCTGGCTGGTGCGCTTGGCCTGTTGGCCAGGCGTGCTGCGCCCGCGCGCAACGATCGGCGCGTCGCGGACGAGGTCGGCGAGCGGCACCGTTCGCGACCCCGCGCTCACCTGACCGTCGCGCAGCACCAGCTCCTCCGGCGCGGCGTTCATCCGGCGCGCCAGCTCGGCGAGCACATCCTCGCACGCCAGCGCCGCGGCGGAGGTGGCGCTGCCCGCGCCGAACGAGCCCCCCGAGCCGGCGGTGGGCGGCAGGTCGGTGTCGCCGAGCCGCACCGTCACCGTGGCCGGCGCGAGGCCGAGGATCTCGCCGACGGTCTGCGCCAGGATCGTGTAGGTGCCGGTGCCGATATCGGTCATGTCGCACGAGACGGTCGCCGCGCCGCCGGCGTCTAGCCGTACCTCCGCCTCCGCGGAGACGGTGAAATTGCCGCGCAGCGCGGTCGCCATGCCGATGCCGACCAGCCACTCGCCATCGAGCGTGGTGCCGGGGTCCGGCACGCGCGCGGGCCAGCCGAAGCGCCGAGCGCCCTCGTCGTAGCAGTCGAGCAGCCGCCGGGTGGAGAAGGGGCGCGAGGTGGTGGGATCATAGGCCGGCTCGTTGCGGCGGCGCAGGTCGATCGGGTCGAGCCCGAGTTCATCGGCGAGCTCGTCCATCGCGCACTCGGTGGCGAAGGTGCCGATCGCCTCGCCGGGCGCGCGCACGGCGCCCGTCGGCGGCAGGTTCACGCGGACCAGATCGGTCGTCATCCGCCGCGCCGCGCCGGCGTAGAGCGGGATCGTCCCGAAGGGCACCGGCTCGACGAACCCGGCGTCGTCGTTCTGCTGCGCGACGCTCTCGTGCGCGATCGCGGCGATATACCCGTCGCGGTCGCAGCCGATGCGGACGCGCTGGGTCGTCGGACTGCGATGGTGCACCAGATAGGCGGTGTCGCGCCGGGGCAGCGCCACCTTCACCGGGCGGCGCAGTCGCTCGGCGGCGATCGCGGCGAGGATCACCTCGGGGCCGACGCCGGTCTTGCCGCCGAAGCCGCCGCCGACATAGGGCGCGAGTACCCGCACCTTGTCGGCCGCCATGCCGAGCGCGGTGGCGATCGTGTTGCGGGCGGCGCCGACGATCTGGTTGCTCGAGCGGACGGTGAGCACGTCGCCCTCCCACCAGATCGTCGAGGCATGCGGCTCGAGCGCGGCGGGAAAGTGGGCGGGGGTCGTGTAGGTACGATCGAACACCACCTCGGCCTCGCGCAGCGCGGCGTCGAGATCGCCGGTGTCGACGGGGGCGAGGAAGGCGGACTTGGGCTGGCGCTCGATCGGCAGGTCGGCGGTGTCGTAGCGGCCCGGCGCCGCCTCCGCCTCGACGTGGACGAGCGCTGCCGCCTCGCGCGCGATCGCCTGAGTCTCGGCGACCACCACCGCGACCGGCTGGCCGTAGTGGAAGACGCGGTCTGTGCCCTGGCTCGGCATCGCGCGTGAGTTGGCGCCGCCCGCGGGCAGCCGCGGGTCGTCGTCGATCACCGTCAGCACGCCGGGCAGCGCGCGTGCCGCCGCGGCGTCGACGCGGGTGATGCGGCCGGCGCCGACCGGGGTGCCGACGATTGCGGCATGGGCCACGCCCTCCGGTGCCCGCTCATAGGCGTAGATGGCGGTACCGGTGACCTTGAGCGGTCCCTCGACGCGCGCCACGGCAGCGCCGAGCACGCCCTGCACCGCTCGCGCGAGCCCGCCCGGCCGTTCCGCCGTGTCGATCGCCTGCTCGATCATCCTGTTCGTCCGGTTTGTCCTGCGTTTACCTTAGTCTGGCAGGCCGGGCAGCAGCTTGTCGAGCGTGATCGGATAGTCGCGCACGCGTACGCCCGTGGCGTTATAGATCGCATTGGCAATGGCAGCGCCCGCGCCCGAAATGCCGAGCTCGCCGATACCTTTGGCATGGATCGGGTTGGCGTGGTGATCGCGCCCGTCGAGGAACTCGACCTCCAGCTGCGGGATGTCGGCGTTGACCGGCACGTGATACTCGGCAAGATCGCGGTTCACCACCTTGCCGTTGCGGCGGTCGTGGACCAGCTCCTCGCTGAGCGCCGCGCCGATCCCGAACGTCATCCCGCCGAGGCACTGCGAGCGCGCGGTCTTTTGATTCAGGATGCGCCCGGCCTCGAACACGCCGAGCATGCGCACGACGCGTACCTCACCCGTCACCGCATTCACCTTCACCTCGGCGAAATGCGCGCCGTAGCTCGCCTGGCGGACCGCCTTTTCCTGGTGTCCGGGCTGGATCGTGCCGACGACCTTCATGCCGTCGCCGACCAGCTCGGTGATCTCCACCGCGCGGTTCTCAGCGATGGCGCGACCGTCCTTGAGCGTCAGCTCGTCGGCGTCGACGCCCATCGCCTTGGCGAGCTTCTCGCGCAGCGCCTCGCAGGCGACATAGACCGAGGAACCCGACGAACCCGCGCCCCACGAGCCGCCGGAGCCAGCCGCTGGCGGCGCCTCGCCGTCACCGAGGTGGACGATCACGCGGTCGAGCGGCAGGCCGAGCGTCTCGGCCGCGATCTGCGCCAGGATCGTGTAAGTGCCGGTGCCGATGTCGGTCATGTCGGTGGACACGATCGCGCGGCCGTCCGAGGTCAGCTCGACCGAAGCCGACGACTTCTGCAGCATGTTCGAGCGTACCGCGGCGGCGACACCCATGCCGTGAAGCCACTCGCCGCGACGGTCACCCGCGGCCTTCCTGCGCGCCGACCAGCCGAATGTCTCGGCCCCTCGGTCGAAGCACGGAATCATCTGGCGGCTCGAGAAGGGCACCTTCTTCTCGGGATCCTGCTCGGGCTCGTTGCGCCGGCGCAGCTCGATCGGGTCGATCCCAATCACCTCGGCCAGCTCGTCCATCGCCGCCTCGAGCGCGAGCATGCCGACGGCTTCGCCGGGCGCCCGCATCGAGCCGGAGAGAAGCCAGTTGAGCCGCACCAGCTTGTGGTCGGTCAGTCGGTTCTCCGCGGCGTAAGCGAAGTGCGTACCGATCGCGGCGGGCTCGAAATAGTCCTCGCCGGGCAGGTTGCTCGCCAGCGTCTCATGCCCGATCGCGGTGAGCTTGCCGTCATGGTCGGCGGCGAGGCGAATGCGCTGCTCGGTGTTCGAGCGACGCACCGTGGCGTCGAACACCTGCTGGCGTGCCATCGCCACCTTGACCGGCCGGTCGAGCCGCTTGGCCGCGATCGCGGCGGCGACGCTCTCGGGCGCGATCCCGAGCTTGGAGCCGAACCCGCCGCCGACGTAGCGCGAGATGATTCTCACCTGATCGTTCTTCACGCCGAGCGCCTGGGCGAGCTGCATCTGATCCGACGCGACCATCTGGTACGAGCCGTGCAGCGTCAGCTTGCCGTCCTTCCACTCGGCGATCGATGCGTGCGGCTCCATCGCGGCGGAGTTCTGGCTCGGCGTGGTATAGGTCTGGTCGACGGTGTAAGCGGCAGACGCCATCGCCGCCTCGACGTCGCCCTGCTTGGAATGAGGCGGGATCTGGTCGGCCGGGGGCCGATCGGCCTCGTCGCGATGCTCCTCGAAGACGAAAGCACCTTCGGCCGGCTCGTAAGCGATCTTGACCCGCGCGGCGGCGTCGCGCGCCGCCTCGAACGTCTCGGCGACGACGATCGCGACGATCTCGCCGTGATAGTCGACCTTCTCGACGCCCTGCGTCGGCGCCTTCTTCTCGCCGCCCTGCTGCGGGTTGCGGATGAAGCTGGGGTAATCGGTGATGACGTCGATCACGCCCGGCAGCGCCCTGGCCTCGTCCGCGACCACGTCGGTGATCGTGCCCGAGCCGAACGGGGCGCGCACCAGCACGCCGTAGCTGAGCCGCTCGGCCGGATATTCCGCCGCATAGGTAGCACGGCCGGCGACCTTGAGCGGCCCTTCGACGCGATCGATCGGCTGGCCGATCACGCCCTGCGCGCCGCGGTCGAGCAGGCTGTCGGGGATGGGCTTGTCCATGCGGAGCGAGCGATGCTCGTCGCGGCCCAGAACGGTGTCGAGCAGGGTCATTGCGTGAGATCCCGGAGCGTGGCGATGAGGACGCGCCGCGCGAGCGGCAGCTTGAAGTCGTTGGTACCGAAGCCCTTGGCGCCGTCGAGCAGCGCATCGGCGGCGGCTTCGAAGGCGGCGGTACCCGGCGCCTGGCCGACCAGCGCGGCCTCGACCGCGGGGTTGCGCCACGGCATGTGCGCGAGGCCACCGAAGGCGAGCGCGGCGGAGGCGATCCTGCCGTCCTCGACCGCGATCACCGCAGCGACCGAGACGAGCGCGAAGGCGTAGGAAGCGCGGTCGCGTACCTTGCGATATGTCTGCTTGCCCTCGGGTGGGGCGGGCAGCTCGACATGGGTGATCAGCTCACCCGGCTCGAGCACGTTCTCGATGTGCGGGGTGTCGCCGGGCAGCCGGTAGAAGTCCGCGATCGGGATTCGGCGCTTGTCGCCGTCGCCGCGCTGCGTGACGATCACCGCGTCGAGCGCGCGCATCGCCACCGGCATGTCGCCGGGGTGGGTGGCGATGCACTGGTCGCTGGTGCCGAGGATGGCGTGAATGCGGTTGAAGCCGCCGATCGCCTCGCAGCCGCTGCCGGGTTCGCGCTTATTGCAGCCCGCGGCGGTGTCGTAGAAATAGTAACAGCGCGTGCGCTGGAGCAGGTTGCCGCCGGTCGTCGCCTTGTTGCGCAGCTGGCCGCTCGCGCCCGCGAGCAGCGCGCGGCTGAGCACCTCATACTTCTCGATCACGCGCGGGTCGGCGGCGAGGTCGCTGTTGGGCACCAGCGCGCCGACGGTGAGACCGCCGTCCTCGCGCTCCTCGATCTGGTCGAGGTCGAGACGGCTGATGTCGACGAGCCTCTCGGGCGTCTCTACCTGAAGCTTCATCAGATCGAGCAGGTTGGTGCCGCCGGCGATGAAGCGACCGCCCGCCTGCACCGCCTCGGCGACGCTGCCCGGGCGGGCGTAGTCGAAGGTCTTCATGCCGTTACCTCGCGCTGCTCGGCGGCGACCTCACGAATCGCCTCGACGATGTTGGGGTAGGCGGCGCAGCGGCAGATATTACCGCTCATCCGCTCGCTGATCTCGCTCTCGTCGAAGGTGACGTCGGTCAGGTCGGCGGAGGCGTGGCTGGGCCAGCCCTTCTTCACCTCGTCGAGCATCCCCACCGCGGAGCAGATCTGCCCCGGCGTGCAATAGCCGCACTGATAGCCGTCATGCTTGACGAACGCGGCCTGGAGCGGGTGGAGGTTCTCGACCGTGCCGAGCCCCTCGATCGTCATGATCTCGTCATCCTGGTGCATCACGGCGAGCGTGAGGCAGGCGTTGATGCGGCGACCATTCACCAACATGGTGCAGGCGCCGCACTGGCCGTGGTCGCAGCCCTTCTTGCTGCCGGTGAGCCCGAGATGCTCACGGCACAGGTCGAGCAGCGAGGTGCGGATATCGACCTCGGCCTCGTAGGAATTCCCATTGATGGTGAAGTGCATGGAGCGGCCCCTGACTAACATGTGCGAAACGTCGGGGCCGCTCGGCGGGTCCGTGCGAACGACTCTCATGGGAGTGGCGCTGCTGCTGGCGCCCGGCGCGGCGCTGGCGCAAAAGGCCGCGATGACCACACCGACGCGCCCGCTCATCATCGCGCACCGCGGCGCCAGCGGGGAACGGCCCGAGCACACCATCGCGAGCTACACGCGCGCGATCGAGCAGGGCGCCGACGTGATCGAGCCCGACCTGGTGCCCACCAAGGACGACGTGCTGGTCGCGCGCCACGAGAACGAGATCTCCGAGACCACCGACGTCGCGCAGCATCCCGAGTTCGCGTCGCGGCGCACCACCAAGACGATCGACGGCCAGTCGCTGACCGGCTGGTTCGTCGAGGATTTCACGCTGGCCGAGCTGAAGGCACTGCGCGCGAAGGAGCGGCTGCCCCAGCTGCGCCCCGCTAATACCGCCTGGGACGGCAAGGAGGCGATCCCGACCTTCGCGGAGGTGATCGCGCTGGCGAAGCAGCATCACGTCGGCATCTACCCCGAGACCAAGCATCCGACCTATTTCCGCTCGATCGGCCACCCGACCGACGCGCTGCTGGTCGCACAGCTGCGCGCCGCCGGCTGGGACTCGCGCGCGGCGCCGGTGTTCATCCAGTCGTTCGAGGTGGACAATCTGAAGCGGCTGGCGGCCATGACCAAGATCCGGCTGATCCAGCTCGTCGCCGCCAGGGGCGCGCCGGCGGACGGCGCCGCCCCGAGCTATGCCGCGATGGTCACGCCCGAGGGGCTGCGCGCGGTGGCACGCTACGCCTACGGCCTCGGGCCGGAGAAGGCGATGCTATGGTCGGGCGCGAGCGCGACGCCGCTGGTGCGCGACTCGCACGCCGCGGGGCTCAAGGTGCACCCCTGGACCTATCGTGCCGAGAACGTCTTCGTCGACCCGCGCTTCCGCCGCGGCGACCAGCCCGCCGCTCACGGCGACCTCGTCGGCGAGATCTGCGCCGCGCTGGGGCAGGGGATCGACGGGTTCTTCACCGATTTTCCTGCTATCGGGGTGGAGGCACGAGGTCGGGAGACGAAGTGATGCGCGGGTTCTTGGTGATGATGGCGGCGGTGCCGCTGCTCGCGACCGGCGGATGCGTGCGAACGGCGTGGAACGTCGCGACGCTGCCGGTGAAAGCGGTCGGCAAGGGCGCCGATGTGATGACGACCAGCCCCAAGGAGCGCGACGAGAAATACGTCCGCCAGCAGCGCAAGCAGGCGGAGCGCGACGAGAAGGAGCGGCGCGAGCGCGAGAAGGAATGCCGTAAGCATCCTGACCGGTGTGAAGCGGAGCCGGGGTACGCAGGGGCGAGGCGCTGAGGCACTCGCCCGGGTGGGTGAGGTGAGCGGGCCTCGTTGGGCATGTTCGTGCGCAGGCAGGAACCCAGAGTCACGAGCGACGCGCTGAGCAACGCCGGGCTCCTCCGTGCACAGGAGCTCGGTCGTTGATCAAGGGAGTGCCTTTGCGACCTGCGTCGCCCCGGCGGGGGCCGGGGCCCAGTTGGGAAGGTGGAAGTTAGATTCGACGAAGTCTCTCAACTGGACCCCGGCTTCCGCCGGAGTGACAACTGATTGGGGGGGTGGAGTGCGATCCGTCGGCGATGGGTGCCGCGTGGAGGTCGCCCGCGCATCGGACGCTACAACTTGCCGCGCCACTCCAGCGACCGGCGATTTAACGCCACAAGGTCCGCCTCCCCCGTGACGACCGCCTCACCCAGCGCGACGGCTCCGTCCAGCTGCGCATCCGTCGCGTGGCGGTAAGCCGGCCGTGCCGCGATGGCGTCGTACCAGCGCCCGCCGCAGGCGTGATCGAGCAGGATGCGCTGGAAGCAGTGATCGGCGCGCACCGGCCAGCCGCGCGCGCGTGCCAGCCCTGGCATCACCTCACGGGTGAGCGCGAGCCAGCGGCGCTCGCGCTCCTCCCGGGTCACGCCGGCCGGCTCAGATATGGATCGGCTTGCCGGTGACCGCCATCGCGGCCTCCTTGATCGCCTCCGAGTGCGTCGGGTGCGCGTGGCAGGTGTAGGCGATATCCTCGCTGGTGGCACCGAACTCCATCGCCTGCGCCGCCTGCGCGATCATCGTACCGCCGACAGTGGCGATGCACCACACGCCGAGCACGCGGTCGGTCTTGGCGTCAGCAATGATCTTCACGAGACCATCGGGCTCGTGATTGGTCTTGGCGCGACTGTTGGCCATCATCGGGAACTTGCCGACCTTCACCTCGCCGCGCTCGCGCGCGAGCTCCTCGGTGAGGCCGACCCCTGCGATCTCGGGCCAGGTGTACACCACCGAGGGAATCACGTCGTGGTTCACGATCCCGTGCTGGCCGGCGATATTCTCGGCCACCGCGATGCCTTCGTCCTCGGCCTTGTGCGCCAGCATCGGGCCGGGGACGACGTCCCCGATCGCCCAGATCCCGTCCACCGCGGTGCGGAAGTCGTGGTCGATCTCGACCTGCCCGCGCTGGTTGGTGGCGAGCCCGGCGGCCTCGAGATGGAGACCGTCGGTGTTGGGCCGGCGCCCGATCGACACCAGCACGCAATCGGCCTCCAGCGTCGTCGCCTCGCCGCCCTGCGCGGGCTCGAGCGTCAGCACCGCCTTGCCGCCCTCGACCGCGACCTTGGTCACCTTGGTCGAGAGCTTGAACTCGATGCCCTGCTTCTTGAAGATCTTGTTCGACTCCTTGCGGATGTCGCCGTCGAAGCCGGGCAGGATCTGGTCGAGGAACTCGACGCAGGTCACCTTGGCGCCCAGCCGGCGCCACACCGAGCCGAGCTCGAGCCCGATCACGCCGCCGCCGATCACCACCATATGCTCGGGCACGCGCGGCAGCTCGAGCGCGCCGGTCGAGTCGACCACCACCTGCTGGTCGATCGTCACGCCGGGCAGCGCGGTGACCGACGAGCCGGTCGCGATCACGATGTTCCTGGCGGTGACGCGCTGGTCGCCGACGCTGACGCTGTGCGCGTCCTGGAAGGCGGCGCGGCCCTTGAGCCAGGTCACCTTGTTCTTCTTGAACAGATACTCGATGCCGCCGGTGAGCTGCTTCACCGCATCGCGGCGCTGCCCGTGCATCGTGTCGAGATCGAGCTCGACCTGGGTCTTGATGCCGAGCTTGGCCATCGCGCCGTTGGCGGCATGGTCGTACAGCTCGGAAGCGTGGAGCATCGCCTTCGAGGGGATGCAGCCGACGTTGAGGCAGGTGCCGCCCAGCGTCTCGCGGCTCTCGGCGCAGGCGGTGCGAAGCCCGAGCTGCGCGGCGCGGATCGCGGCGACATAGCCGCCCGGCCCGGCGCCGATCACGAGAACGTCATAGTCGTACTGCTGTTCGTCAGCCATTCCATGCCTCCACCCCGGCGAACGCCGGGGTCCAGTTACGGGCCGCATATAGGGATCGCTGCGGCCGGTTACCTCTATGTCCCAACTGGACCCCGGCGTTTGCCGGGGTGGTGCGTTGGGGCGTCACCTTACAGGTCGATCAGGATGCGCGTCGGGTCCTCGATCGCGTTCTTGAGCGCGACGAGGAAGGTCACCGCCTCGCGGCCGTCGATCAGGCGGTGATCGTAGCTGAGCGCGAGGTACATCATCGGGCGCACCACCACCTGGCCGTCGCGGACCACGGGGCGCTCCTCGATACGGTGCAGGCCGAGCACCGCCGACTGCGGCGGGTTGATGATCGGGGTCGACATCAGTGAGCCGAACACGCCGCCGTTGGAGATGGTGAAGGTGCCCCCGCGCATCTCGTCCATCTTGAGCGTGCCGTCCTTGGCGCGCTTGCCGAAATCGCCGATCGTCTTCTCGATGCCCGCGACCGTCAGCGTCTGCGCGTCGCGGATCACCGGAACGACCAGCCCGTTCGGCGCCGAGACCGCGACCGAGATGTCGGCGTAATCGTGGTAGACGATCTCGTCACCCTCGATCGAGGCGTTGACCGACGGGATGTCCTTCAGCGCCATCGTCGCGGCCTTCACGAAGAAGCCCATGAAGCCGAGCCGGACGCCGTGCTTCTTCTCGAACAGGTCCTTGTACTTGGCGCGCGCCTCGATCACCGCGGTCATGTCGACGTCGTTGAACGTCGTCAGCATCGCGGCGCTGTTCTGCGCTTCCTTGAGGCGCTTGGCGATCGTCTGGCGCAGGCGCGTCATCTTGACGCGCTCTTCCTTGCGGCCGCTCGACGCGGCGACCGAGGGAGTCTGCGGCGCCGGCGCGGCACTCGCCTCGGCGGGCTTGGTCGAGGCGGCGGCGGCGACGTCCTCCTTGGTGAGGCGGCCGTCCTTGCCGGTGCCCTTCACGGTCGAGGGATCGACGCCGTGCTCGAGCACCGCGCGGCGCACCGACGGCGACAGCGCGGCCGGCGCGTTGGTGGTCACCGGCGTCTCACCGTGGTTGCCGTAGCCGCCCGCGACCGGTGCGGCCTGCGCTGCCGTTTGGGGCGCGCTCGCCGCCGGGGCCGGCGCGGGGCTGGTCGACGCGGCCGCGGCCACGTCACCGCTCTCGATCGTCGCGATCAGCGCGCCGACCTCAACCGTGTCACCCACCTTCGCCGCGTGCTGGCCCATCACGCCCGCGACGGGGGAGGGGACCTCGACCGAGACCTTGTCGGTCTCGAGGCTGGCGATGGGCTCGTCGGCGGCGACCGCCTCGCCCGGCTGCTTGAGCCACTCGCCGACGGTGGCCTCGGTGATCGACTCGCCCAGCGTGGGGACCAGAACTTCGGTTGCCATTGTGTACCTCGTCATCCCGAGCGCGGGGTCTAGCATCTAACAGGACGCCCCGGCGAACGACCGGGGCGCGGGATCGAATCAGGAGGAGGGCTGCGCCGCCTTCTTGGTGGTGTCGAGCTCGCGCGTGCGGCGGATCTCGTCGCGCACGTTGTGGCCGAGCGCGTCGGCGATCAGCGCGCCCTGCTCGGCCTGGTGACGCTTCATCAGGCCGGTCGCGGGCGAGGCCGCGGCGGCGCGGCCGGCGTAGCGCGGGCGCGCCACGCGCGATTGGGCGAGACCGAGCGCCTCCTCGATCAGCGGCTCGACGAAGAACCAATACCCGTTGTTGCGCGGCTCCTCCTGCGCCCAGATCACTTCCTCCAGCGCGGTCAGGCGCGAGAGACGCTCGGCGAGCGCGTCGGTGGGGAAGGGGTAGAGCTGCTCGATGCGGACGATCTGCGTCTCGGTGTCACCCGCCGCATCGCGCGCCTCGATCAGGTCATACGCCACCTTGCCGGTGCACAGCACGAGCCGTTTGGTCTGCGCGTCGGGCGCACCGTTGGTGTCCGACAGGATGCGGCGGAAGTGCGTGTCGCCGACGAAATCCGCCGCGCTGCTGACCGCCAGCTTGTGCCGCAGCAGCGACTTGGGCGTGAACACCACCAGCGGCTTGCGGAAGTTGCGGTGCATCTGCCGGCGCAGCAGGTGATAATAGTTCGCCGGCGTGGTGCAGTTGGCGACCTGGATATTGTCGCCCGCGCACAGCTGGAGGAAGCGCTCCGGGCGCGCCGAGCTGTGCTCCGGGCCCTGGCCCTCGTAGCCGTGCGGCAACAGCATCACCAGGCCGTTGGCGCGCAGCCACTTGGCCTCGCCCGCGGCGATGAACTGGTCGATCATGATCTGCGCGCCGTTGACGAAATCGCCGAACTGCGCCTCCCACAGCACCAGCGTCTTGGGGTCGGCGAGCGCGTAGCCATATTCGAAGCCGAGCACGCCATATTCGGACAGCGGGCTGTCGAGCACCTCGAAGCTGCCGTGCGGCACGGTCCAGAGCGGCACGTACTTATGCTCGTCCTTCTGGTCGACCCAGACGGCATGGCGCTGCGAGAAGGTCCCGCGGCCCGAGTCCTGCCCCGAGAGGCGGACGCCATAGCCCTCGTGGAGCAGCGAGCCGAACGCCAGCGCCTCGCCGGTCGCCCAGTCGAAATTCTCGCCGGTCGTGAACATCTGGCGCTTGGCATCGAGCACCCGCGCGAGCGTCTTGTGGATCGTGATGCTGTCCGGGACGGTCGTCAGCGTGCGGCCGATCGAGTCGAACAGTTTCTGCTCGATCCCGGTGTCGACGCTGCGACGCGAGATCTCCGCGTCGGCGGGCGCGTGGAGCCCCGACCAGCGGCCGGCGAACCAGTCCGCCTTGTTGGGCTTGTAGCTCGTGCCCGCCTCGAACTCACCTTCCAGCAGCGCCGTGAACTGGCCGACATTGTCGTCGATGAAGGCCTGGTCGACCACGCCCTCGGCGACCAGCCGCTTGCCGTAGATCTCGCTGACCGGCGGGTGGCTGCGGATCGCCTTGTACATCAGCGGCTGGGTGAAGCCGGGCTCGTCGCCCTCGTTGTGGCCGAAGCGGCGATAGCACCACATGTCGATCACGACGTCGCGGTGGAACTTCTGGCGATACTCCATCGCGATCTTGGTCGCGAAGGTGACCGCCTCGGGATCGTCGCCGTTGACGTGGAAGATCGGTGCCTGGACACCCTTGGCGACGTCCGACGGATAGGGCGACGAGCGCGCGAACTGCGGGCTGGTCGTGAAGCCGATCTGGTTGTTGATGACGAAGTGGACGCAGCCGCCGGTGTTGTAGCCGCGGATGCCGGAGAAGCCGAAACACTCCCACACGATGCCCTGGCCCGCGAAGGCGGCGTCGCCGTGGATCAGCACCGGCAGCGAGCGCGCGTGGGTGTCGAGATCCTTGGCGATGGTCTGGATGGCGCGGATCTTGCCGAGCACCACCGGGTCCGCCGCCTCGAGGTGCGACGGGTTGGCAACCAGCGACATATGGACGTGATGCCCGTCGAACTCGCGGTCGGTGGAGGTGCCGAGGTGGTACTTGACGTCGCCCGAGCCGCCGATGTCGTCGGGGTGCGCCGAGCCGCCCGCGAACTCGTGGAAGATCACGCGCAGCGGCTTGGCCATGACGTTGGCGAGCACGTTGAGGCGACCGCGGTGCGCCATGCCGAACACGATCTCGTTGACACCAGCGGCGCCGCCATACTTGATCACGCTCTCCAGCGCGGGGATCATGCTCTCGCCGCCGTCGAGCCCGAAGCGCTTCGTACCGACGTACTTGCGACCGAGGAACTTCTCCCACTGCTCGGCCTCGATCACCTTGGTGAGGATCGCCTTCTTGCCGGCGGTGGTGAACTCGACGCCCTTATCCTTGCCCTCCATCCGCTCCTGGAGGAACTTGCGCTCCTCGACGTCGGCGATGTGCATATATTCGAGGCCGACGCTGCCGCAGTAATTGGCACGCAGCGTGTCGACCACCTCGCGGATCGTCGCCCATTGCAACCCGAGCGAGCCGCCGAGATAGACCGGGCGGTCGATGTCGGCGTCGGAGAAGCCGTGATAGTCGGTCTTGAGGTCGGCGGGCAGCTCGCGCGCCGAGGACAGGCCGAGCGGGTCGAGGTTGGCGGCGAGATGGCCGCGCACGCGATAGGTGCGGATCAGCAGCTGCGCGCGGATCGAGTCCGCCGCCGCCTTGACGATCGCGTCCTGCGACGGGGCAGGGGCAGCCGGCGCGGCGGGCGCGGGCTTGCCACCCTTCGCCGGCTTGGGCGCGGGCTCCATCTGCGTCGGGTCGAGCCCGGCGGTGAGGTCGTCGGTGGTGGTGAGCGGCCAGCGCTTGTTCTGCCACGATGGCGCGTTCAGCGATCCTTCCAGCCCCTCGAAGAAGCTGCGCCAGCCGGTCTCGACCGAGTCAGGCGATTCCTTGAAGCGAGCGTAGAGCGCGTCGATGAACGCCGGGCTGACGTTACCCGCGATGTCGCTGAAATCCTGGCCTTCGTAGCCCATGTCACGCATCCTCGACCGCTCGACTAATGGGGTCGTCACCCCGGCATGGAGGCCGGATTCCAGGGCCGCGAACGGCCCGCTGACCGCCCTGGATCCCGACCCGCGCCGGGATGACGTCAGCTCACTTACTTATTGAGCACGCTCAGCAGCGTCGAGCCCAGCTCGCTGGGGCTCGCCGCGACCTTGATGCCGGCCGCTTCCATCGCCGCGATCTTGCTCTCCGCATCGCCCTTACCACCCGACACGATCGCACCGGCATGGCCCATGCGCCGCCCCGGGGGCGCGGTGCGGCCCGCGATGAAGCCGGCCATCGGCTTCTTGCGGCCACGCTTGGCCTCGTCGATCAGGAATTGCGCCGCCTGCTCCTCGGCGTCGCCGCCGATCTCGCCGATCATGATGATCGACTGCGTTTCCTCGTCGGCGAGGAACAGCTCGAGCACGTCGATGAAGTTGGTGCCGTTGACCGGGTCGCCGCCGATACCCACCGCGGTGGTCTGGCCGAGCCCGGCGTTCGAGGTCTGGAACACCGCCTCATAGGTCAGCGTGCCCGAGCGCGACACGACGCCGACCGAGCCCTTCTTGAAGATGTTGCCCGGCATGATGCCGATCTTGCACTCGCCCGGCGTCAGCACGCCCGGGCAGTTCGGACCGATCAGCCGCGACTTGCTGCCCGACAGCGCGCGCTTGACGCGCACCATGTCGAGCACCGGAATGCCCTCGGTGATCGCGACGATCAGCGGCACCTCTGCGTCGATCGCCTCGAGGATCGAGTCCGCGGCGAAGGGTGGCGGCACGTAGATCACTGACGCATTGGCACCGGTCTTGGCGACCGCCTCGGCGACGGTGTCGAAGTTCGGCAGGCCGAGCTCCTCGTGCGTGGTGCCGCCCTTGCCGGGCGTCACGCCGCCGACCATCTGCGTGCCATAGTCCAGCGCCGCCCTGGTGTGGAAGGTGCCAGTCTTGCCGGTCATCCCTTGCGTGATGACCTTGGTGTTCTTGTCGACGAGGATGCTCAAGTCCGTCTCCCTAGATCGGGCGATGTGCGTGCCCCGGCGAAGGCCGGGGCCCAGTTACGGTGGCGGTCATGGCGACGCGATACGATCGTACAGGTCGTCCCACTCCGGGTTGAGCCCTTCGATCTCGCGCAGCTTCCACGCCCGCTTCCACTCCTTCATCTGCAGCTCACGATGCCGGGCTGCCTCGATGCTCTCATGCGCCTCATACCAGACGAGGCGATGACAGTGATGCTTCTTGGTGAAGCCGCCGATGACGCCGCTGCGATGCTCCCAAATACGTTTGGGTAGGTCGCTTGTAACGCCGATGTAGATCGTGCCGTTTCGTTCGCTCGCCGTGATGTAGACGAAGCCGGCTTTCTCCACCTCGGGACTTCTCCCAACTGGGCCCCGGCCTCCGCCGGGGCACAGCTGCTCGTTCACGCCCCCAGCGAGCCGTCGATCCCCTTGCAGGCCACGAGCAGCTCCTTGACCGCATCGACCGACACCTGGAGGTTGGCCTTGGCCTCGTCCGAGAGCGGGACCTCGACGATCTTCTCGACGCCGCCCGCGCCGATCACCACCGGCACGCCGACGTACAGGTCGTCGATACCATATTGGCCCGAGAGATGCGCCGCCGCCGGCAGGATACGCTTCTGGTCGTAGAGATAGGCCTCGGCCATCGCGATGCCGCTGGTCGCCGGCGCGTAATAGGCCGAGCCGGTCTTGAGCAGCGCGACGATCTCGCCGCCGCCGCCGCGCGTGCGCTTGATGATCTCGTCCACCTTCTCCTTGGTGGAAAAACCCATCGCGATCAGGTCGCTGACCGGGATGCCGCTGACGGTCGAATATTCGAGCACCGGCACCATCGTGTCGCCGTGGCCGCCGAGCACGAAGGTGTTCACGTCCTTGACCGACACGCCGAACTCCTCGGCGAGGAAATGGCTGAAGCGCGCCGAGTCGAGCACGCCCGCCATGCCGACTACCTTCTGATGCGGCAGGCCGGAGAACTCGCGCAACGCCCACACCATCGCGTCGAGCGGGTTGGTGATGCAGATCACGAAGGCGTCGGGTGCGTTGTCGCGGATGCCCTCGCCGACCGCCTTCATCACCTTGAGGTTGATACCGAGAAGGTCGTCGCGGCTCATGCCGGGCTTGCGCGCGACACCGGCGGTGACGATGATCACGTCGGCGCCAGCGATGTCGGCATAGTCGTTCGAACCCTTGATCGAGGCGTCGAAGCCCTCGACCGGGCCGCACTGGCTGAGGTCGAGCGCCTTGCCCTGGGGCACGCCCTCGACCACGTCGAACAGAACGATGTCCCCCAAGCCCTTGAGCGCTGCGAGGTGCGCGAGCGTGCCGCCGATATTACCGGCGCCGATCAGCGCGATTTTCTTCCGGGCCATCCCATCCCTCTCTGATGCCGAGCCGTGAATGGAACAGCCGCCTACGCCCTTCGCGCGCATCCGGCAACCCGCTAATACCGGCTAAGTCAAAGTTAAATTGCACATCGTTCGCAGGAGCAATAAGCCTCAGCTGACGCCGTGACCTTCGCGCAAGTAGCTTTCCGAGCGCATCTCTTCGAGTCGGCTCGCGGTGCGGCGAAACTCGAATGCGCCGTCGCCGCTCGGGTAAAGCTGGTCGGGCTCGGCGTCCGCGGCGGCGAGCAGCTTGACCTTATGCTCGTACAGCGCGTCGATCAGCGCGACGAAGCGCGCCGCCTCGTTGCGATTGTCCGGACCGAGGATCGGGATGCCGACGAGGATGACGGTATGGTAGCGTCGGGCGATCGCGAGATAGTCGGCGGCGCCGCGCGCCTCCCCGCACAGTTTCTTGAACGCGAACACCGCGACCCCCTTCAGCGTCTTCGGGACGCGCAGCGTGCGGCCCTGCACCACCAGCTCCTCGCTGGGGACATGGTCACGGTCCTCGGGGGGATAGTCGGTGAGACGGTAGAACGCGGCGGAGAGCTCCGCGGTGGCCTGCTCGCCATTGGGAACGAGCCAGGTCTTGTGCGCGCCGAGCCGGTCGCGGCGATAGTCCACCGGGCCGTTGAGCGCCTGCACGTCGAGCCGCTCCTCGACAAGCGCGATGAACGCGAGGAAATGCTCGCGGTTCAACCCGTTCTTGTAGAGGTCGGCGGGCGCGCGATTGGAGGTGGTGACGACGGTCACGCCGGCCTCGATCAGCGCGGTGAACAGCCGCGACAGGATCATCGCGTCGGGCGAGTTGGTCACCATCATCTCGTCGAAGGCGAGCAGTTGCGCCTCGTCGGCGAGCGCCTCGGCGACGGGAAGGATCGGGTCGCCTTCCTCCTTGCGCCGCTCAACCGCGATGCGCGCGTGCACCTCGAGCATGAACTCGGCGAAGTGTACGCGACGCTTCCTCCCCACCGCGACATTGGCGAAGAGCAGGTCCATCAGCATCGACTTGCCGCGGCCGACGTCGCCCCACAGGTAGACGCCCTTGGCGGGAACGCGACGGCGGCGGAACAGGCCGGTGGTGCGAGGCTTCTCCAGCTCCTGCGCGAGCGCGTCGAGCCGCAATGCGGCGGCTTCCTGCTCGGGATCGGGGCGGAGTTCGTCGTCTGCGATCAGCCGACGATATGCGTCACTAACTTTACCCATCGTCACCCTTCATCGCGCTGCATCGCAGCATGGTGACGTCTGTGGGGATAGCGGGCGAGGGGATCAACCCTCGCGACGGTGACGTTGTGTGGCGGGGTTGAGGGCAGCGGTAACTCATGACGGGCATGAGGCGGATGGTGTTACCTTTTCGTCTCCCACGACTGCCCCGCGAACGCCGGGGTCCAGGTGGAAAAGCCCTCGCGAATATGACTTGCGTCCCCAACTGGACCCCGGCGTTCGCCGGGGTGGTCGTAAGAGGGAGGATGAATCTACGGCATGAGGAGGTGAGCTGACCTCACGATTAGCTTAGGGCCCACTAGCCCCTCGCCGATCACACGATCCGCTCGACCTCCATCTTCTTGATCTCGGCGATCGCCTTGGCCGGCGACAGTCCCTTGGGGCAGACGTTGGCGCAGTTCATGATCGTGTGGCAGCGATACAGGCGAAACGGATCCTCCAGCGCGTCGAGCCGCTCGCCGGTCATCTCGTCGCGGCTGTCGGCGAGCCAGCGATAGGCCTGGAGCAGGATCGCCGGTCCGAGGAACTTGTCCGAATTCCACCAGTAGCTCGGGCACGAGGTCGAGCAGCAGGCGCACAGGATGCACTCGTACAGGCCGTCGAGCTTGGCACGCTCCTCGGGCGACTGCAGCCGCTCCTTGCCCGCGGGCGGCGGCGTCACCGTCTGCAGCCACGGGGTGATCGACGCATATTGGGCATAGAAGCGTGTGAAGTCGGGAACGAGGTCCTTGATCACGTCCATCGCGGGCAGCGGCGTGATCTTGATCTCGCCCTTCACGTCCTCGATCGCCGTGGTGCAGGCAAGGCCGTTGCGCCCGTCGATGTTCATCGAGCACGAGCCGCAGATGCCCTCGCGGCACGAGCGCCGGAAGGTCAGCGAGCTGTCCTGCTCCGACTTGATCTTGATCAGCGCGTCCAGGACCATCGGGCCGCACTCGTCGAGGTTGACCTCGAACGTGTCGTAGCGCGGGTTCTCGCCCGAGTCCGGGTCGTAGCGGTAGACTTTGAAGTTGCGCATCGTGCCGCCCGGCTGCGGCGAGGCGACCTTACGACCACCCTTGATCTTGCTGTTCTTCGGGAGCGTGAACTCGGCCATGCGCGTCTCTACTTCGTTGGGCCGTCGGCGCACAGGAGGCGCACCGGCGCCGTTCGTGGGGCGGGTACACGATCGCGGGGCTGGCCGCAAACGTGACCAATACCGCCTACCTAGAGATTATGGCCGCGCGCTCAAGGGGCGATCGCGCGTTCCAGCGCCGCGACATCGATCCGCGTCATCGTCATCATCGCCTGCATCGCCCTGGCGCCATGGACCGGATCCCGCATCAGCTCGGTGAGACGGCGCGGGACGATCTGCCAGGCAACGCCCCAGCGGTCCCTGATCCAGCCGCATGCTACCGCGGTGCCGCCGTTCGCCAGGATCGCGTCCCAGCAACGGTCGACTTCGGCCTGGTCGACGCAGTCGACCTGGAGCGACATCGCCTCGCTATGTGCGGGGCCGGCGCCGCCGTTGAGCAGGGCGAAGGAGCGACCCGCGAGCGTGAAGGTCACGGTGAGGACGTCGCCCGCCTTGCCAGCGGGATAGTCGGCCGGCGCGCGCGACACCGCGGTGATGGCGCTGCCGGGAATCAGCCCGGTGTAGAAGTGCGCCTGCTCCTCCGCCGTGCCGTCGCACCACAGCCAGACCGACACCTTGTCGGTCACGCGCGCCGCTCCCCGACGAAGCCGAACGAGGCGCCCTCCGCGTCGGCCGCGACCACCGAGAAGCTGCCGCCCGGGATCTGGTCGGGGCCTTGGACGACGCGCCCGCCAGCCTCGGTCAGGCGCGCGACGGCGGCGTCGACGTCGTCGACCATGAAGTAGAACTGCCAGCCCGGTCGCTTGCCGGCAAAGCTGTTCATCGTGGCGCCGAGGCAGGTCGTTCCCGAGTGGACGAACTTATACTCGCCCAGCGGACCCATCGGCATCGCGCCGTCGTGCCGCCAGCCGAACAGGCCGGCGTAGAAGGCGAGCGCGGCGTCCTGGTCGGGCGCGGTCAGCTCGTTCCACACCGCGTGGCCGGCCGTGGCGGTGTCGGCGCTGCGGAACGCGCGCGACTCATCGTCGCCGCTCGCGCGCATGACGTAGAAGGGCGTGCCCTGCGGATCGGCGACCAGCGCGAGGCGTCCGACCTCGGGAATGTCCGTCGGCGGCATCGTCACCGAACCGCCGGCCGCGCTCACTCGCGCCGCGGTAGCGTCGACATCGTCGACCGCGAGGTAGAATAGCCAGCCCGGCGCCAACGGCGCGCCCGGCGGCACCGCCATCAGTCCTGCTACGCCGTCGCCGTCGGGCGCGACCAGCACGCGATAGTCGGGCGCGGCGGCGAGCTGCGGCCGCTCCACTGTCCAGCCGAGCACGTGCGTGTAGAAACGCTCGGCCGCGTCCGGCTCGCGCGCGACCAGCTCGTACCAGATCGGCAAAACTTCTCTATCCGTCATCCCTCTCTCTCCCTCAGGGCAGGTTGCGCGGCGCAGAGCCGCCGTCGATCATGCGAGCTGCTCCACCCGCGCCGCCCGCCTCGCGATCCACTCAGCGAACCCAGGCGGCGGGCTGCCGGTGAAGCCGGCGAGCTGGTCAGCGAGCGCGCGGCGGAAGGCGGGGCGCGCCTCGCCGCGCGCGACATAGGCGGCGAGCGTCGGCTGCGCGGCGAGCAGCGCGTGATCGCGCAGGATGCGCAGCACCGCCACCATCAGCAGGTCGCCCGCGGAGAAGTCGCCGTCGTACCATTCGCGATCGCCGAGCCGCGCCGCCACCTCGCCGAGCCGCTCGGCGATACGCGCCTCTACCGCCGACAGGCGCGGCTTTGACCAGGGCTGGTCAGCCTCGAACAAGGTGGCGATCGCCTGGTCCATGATCGGCGGCTCGACCGTGTTGAGCGCGGCAAAGGCCCATTCGGTGGCCCGCGCGCGGCCGACACGGTCGTCGGGCAGCAGTCCGTCGCGGCTATCGGCGAGATGCAGCACGATCGCGCCCGACTCGAAGAGGACCAGCTCGCCCTCCTCATAGGTCGGCACCTGGCCGAACGGCTGGCGGGCGCGGTGCGGCGGTGCCTTCTGCTCGCCCTGTGCGAGATAGCGGACGCGATAGGATTGGCCGACTTCTTCCAAAGCCCAGCGCACGCGCAGGTCGCGCACCTGGCCGCGCGCGAAATCCGGTACCCAGTCGAACGCGGTGATCACGGGTTGCATGGAAGCCTCTCCTTCCTTTCTTTCTCGCGAAACGGTCCCGATACTAGCTTGTTGTCCCGCGCAAGCGGGAGACCAGTGACGCGGCAAGATGCGCCGTTGCTCTGCCTGGTTCTGTGTTCCCGCGTGCGCGGGAACACACCAGATGGATCGGCGCTACGGGCGGCTATAATGGCGCTCCCGCTTGCCACAACAGCGTGGCGGTCAGCGCGAAGGCGGCCAGACCGGGCGGCAGCGGCCGGTTGGACACGCGCCGCGCGGTGCCGCGGCTAGGCCGGCACCGCGGCGTCATGCTGCTCGGCCGGCCTGGCGTTCGCGTCCATGTGCATCACCTCCCAGCCGTGGCCGTCGAGGTCGTCGAAGGCGCGACCGTACATGAAGCCGCGGTCGTCGGCACCGTGCAGCTCGCGCCCGCCCGCCGCCAGTGCCGCCGCGCCCAGCCGGTCGACCTCGTCCCGCGAGCTGCAGGAGAGGCAGAGCAGCGCCGCGCTGGTAGTACGCGTGTCCGCGATCGCCTTGGGCGTGAAGGTGCGATAGAAGTCGTGCCCCAGCAGCATCACCCAGATCGAGTTCGACCAGACCATCCCGGACGCCTGATCGTTCGAGAAATCTGGGTTCCGCACGAAGCCCAGCGCCTCGTAGAAGCGGGTCGCCGCGGCCACGTCGGCCACCGGCAGGTTCACGAATATCGTCCTCTCCATGGTGCGATCTCCCTCTTGTCGCTTGTGCGATCCTGCGGCGCGTGGTTAGGTAAAGCAACCATGAAGTTAGAAAATGTAACAAAAAGGTCCGTGGCGCGCGAGCGCTGGTACGATGACGCCTGCGGCACCGCGCTGGCGATGGAGCTGCTCGGCGAGCGCTGGGCGTTGCTGATCGTCCGCGAGCTGTTGTTCGGGCCGCGCCGTTTCACCGAGCTGCGCGCGGGCCTGCCGGGGATCAGCGCCAACGTGCTGACTCAGCGGCTCGAGCGGCTCGCGTCGACGGCGGTGGTGGAGAAGGTCGAGCTGCCCGGCCGTGCGACCGGCTACGCGCTGACCGAATGGGGCTATGAGACCGAGCCCGCGATCATGACGCTGGGGCGCTGGGCGGCGCGCTCGCCCGACCACGACCCGACGCTGCCGCTGTCGGCCGCCTCGATGATGATGTCGCTGCGCACGATGGTCGATCCCACGCGCGCCCACGGTTCGATGACGATCGGCTTCCTGTTCGGACGCGACTCGTTCGTGGCACGGCTCGCCGACGGCGCGCTGCCGATCGAGCGCGCCCCCGCCTTCGGCGATGCCGTGTTCGACACCGATCCGCAGACCATGGCCGCGATCGTCTACGGCAAGCTGCCGATCACCGCGGCCGAGGCGGCGGGCAGGTTGCGCTTCGGCGGCGATCGCGCCGCGGCGAAGGCGTTCATCGACCTGTTCCACCTGCCCGCGAAGGCAACCCCGGCCCCGTTGGCGGGTTGACGGGGGCGCGTTCCCTTCCCACTGGAACGGCATCCTCCAGCGAACGGCGTGCCCGCGAATGACCGATCTGCCCAATACCCAGCCCGACAGCCGCGACACGACCATCCTCGACGCGCCCGACAAGATGGTCGGCGTGCGCGACCTGTTCGGCATCGACAGCGACATGCAGGTGCCGGCGTTCAGCGAGTCGGACGAGCGCGTCCCCGACCTCGATCCCGCC
The DNA here is from genome assembly GCF_019898765.1 of Sphingomonas yunnanensis. Classification (GTDB taxonomy): domain Bacteria; phylum Pseudomonadota; class Alphaproteobacteria; order Sphingomonadales; family Sphingomonadaceae; genus Sphingomonas; species Sphingomonas yunnanensis. The sequence goes on from NZ_JAIOKB010000004.1 coordinate 330,002, forward strand.
TATGTGTTCGACCCGGACACCACGCTCGCGATCGTCGCCGGCTTCGCGCACAACCGCCGCGTGATGGTGCAGGGCTATCACGGCACCGGCAAGTCGAGCCACATCGAGCAGGTGGCCGCGCGGCTGAAGTGGCCGTGCATCCGCATCAACCTGGACGCGCACATCAGCCGCATCGACCTGGTCGGCCGCGACGCGATCGTGCTCCGCGACGGCCAGCAGATCACCGAGTTCCGCGAAGGTCTGCTCCCCTGGGCGCTGCAGACGCCGACCGCGCTGGTCTTCGACGAATATGACGCAGGTCGCCCCGACGTCATGTTCGTGATCCAGCGCGTGCTCGAGACCGAGGGCAAGCTGACCCTGCTCGATCAGAACCGCGTGATCCGGCCCAACCCGTGGTTCCGCCTGTTCGCGACCGCGAACACGGTCGGGCTCGGCGACACCAGCGGGCTCTACCACGGCACGCAGCAGATCAATCAGGGTCAGATGGACCGCTGGAACGTGGTCGTCACGCTCAACTATCTGCCGGCCGCGATCGAGGCGAACATCGTGCTCGCCAAGTCGGGCGAGTATGACAAGCCCGAGGGAAAGAAGCTGGTCGAGAACATGGTGCGCGTCGCCGACCTGACGCGGCGCGGCTTCGTCAACGGCGATATCTCGACCGTGATGAGCCCGCGCACGGTGATCAGCTGGGCGCAGAACGCGCTGATCTTCGGCGACGTCGGCTTCTCGTTCCGGCTGTCGTTCCTCAACAAGTGCGACGAGGCCGAGCGTGCCCTGGTCGCCGAATATTACCAGCGCGTTTTCGGCAAGGACCTGCCGGAGAGCGTCGCGGCGAAGGCGTGAGGTGAGGCGTAGCGAGGCGATCGACCTGCTCCGTGCGTGCGAGCCTGAGCTCCACGCGCTCGGCATCCGCGCGCTTTCGCTCTTCGGCTCGACCGCGCGCGACGAGGCGGGCGCCGAGTCGGACATCGATCTCGCCGCCGCCCTCGACTATGACACCGTGCAAGATGCGGGGCCGTTAGCGCTTCTTCGCGTTGAGCGACGCCGCCGCGGGCATGCTTGGGCGGCGCGTCGATCTCGTCACCGAGCCCGATCGGAATCTGGCGCTCCGGGCGGAGATCGACCGAGATCGTGTCCGTGTCTACTAGAGACACGGCCCGTCGCTTGCGCGATATCGTCGACAATGCCGCCCGCATCGACGCTCACGTCACTGGGCTCGGCCTTGCGGCGCTCGCTGCCGATGGCAAGACTATCGACGCGTGCGAGCGCTGCCTGGAGCGGATCGCCGAGGCGGTGGTGAAGCTCGGTGCCGAGCAGTTCGCGACAGTCGCTCCCGATGTGTCATTCGAGCGCGTGCGTGGGCTCGGCAATGTTCTGCGGCGCGCCTATGATGACATCGACCTGACCATCCTGTTCGGGCTGGTCCACAATGAAGTGCCCGCGTTGCGCCTGGCGGCGCTCCGCGCGTTGGAGGGCTGATGGCCACCGATACCCCGCTCGACCGCTTCAAGTCCGTTCTCGGCGGCACCGCGCGCGCTTTGTCCGACGAGGCCGAGGTGGAGCTCGCCTTCACCGCCGACACGCCGGCGCAGTCGGGCAAACACCTGCGCGTGCCGATGCCGGCGCGCACCTTGCCCGCCGACCAGGTCGCCGAGGCGCGTGGCTTCGCCGATTCGTTCGCGCTGCGGCTGCGCCATCACGACATCGCACTTCACGCGCGCGGCGCGCCCGACGATGCCACCGCGCGCGGTGTCTACGACGCGATCGAGGACGCGCGAGTCGAGGCGCTCGGCAGCCGCGGCTATCAGGGGATCACCGCCAACCTCGCCACCGCGCTCGACGCGCGCCTGCGCGCTGATCCGATCCTGCGTGCGCGCAACCGCAGCGAGGTGCCACTCGCCACCGCGCTGGGGCTGATGGTGCGCGAGGCGCTCACCGGCGAGCGCCCGCCCGCCGCGACCGAGCCGGGCCTCGCGCTGGTGCGCGAATGGGTCGAGGAGCGCGCTGACCTCGCCGCGCTCGGGCTCGCGCTGGACGACCAGCGCGCCTTCCAGGGGCTCGCGCGCAAGCTGCTCGAGGACCTCGAGTTGGTCGAGGGGGAGCGCACGCCCGAGGAGAGCGACGAGGGCGGCGACGAGGAAGAGGGCGAGGAGGGGCAGGACACCGACCAGCCGGACGAGGGCGACGCCGAGGGCAGCGAGGGCGAGTCCGAGGTTGAGGCGCGCGGCCAGCAGCGCGACGACGAGTCGAGCGAGGGCGAGAGCGAGCAGCTCGAGGGCGACGATCTCGACGACGACGCCGAGGGTGAGCCTGGCGACGATGGCGAGGAGGGGATGCAACCGGTCCGCCCCAACCGTCCCACCGCCGACCTCGGCCCTGACTTCGACTATCGCGTGTGGACGACGCAGTACGACGAGGTGATCGCCGCGACCGACCTGTGCGACAGTGACGAGCTGGCGCGGCTGCGCGGCTACCTCGACCAGCAGCTGGTGCACCTTCAGTCGGCGGTGTCGCGCCTGGCCAACCGCTTGCAGCGCCGGCTGATGGCGCAGCAGTCGCGCTCGTGGGACTTCGACCAGGACGAGGGATTGCTCGACGCCGCGCGGCTGGCGCGCGTGGTGGTCAACCCTACCCAGTCACTGAGCTACAAGGTCGAGCGCGACACCGAGTTCCGCGACACGGTGGTGACGCTGCTGATCGACAATTCGGGCTCGATGCGCGGCCGCCCGATCTCGATCGCGGCGATCAGCGCCGACATCCTGGCGCGCACGCTCGAGCGCTGCGGCGTCAAGACCGAGATCCTCGGCTTCACCACGCGCGCCTGGAAGGGCGGGCAGAGCCGCGAGACCTGGCTCGCCGCGGGTCGGCCGCCGCAGCCCGGTCGGCTCAACGACGTACGCCACATCGTCTACAAGAAGGCCGACGAGCCCTGGCGGCGCGCGCGCAACGCGCTCGGGCTGATGATGCGCGAGGGGCTGCTCAAGGAGAATATTGACGGCGAGGCGCTGCTCTGGGCGCACGCGCGCATGTTGGCGCGGCCGGAGGAGCGGCGCATCCTGATGGTGATCTCGGACGGCGCGCCCGTCGACGATTCGACGCTGAGCGTCAACACCGGCTCCTACCTCGAGCGGCATCTGCGACAGGTGATCGGCTGGATCGAGAAGAAGTCATCGGTCGAGCTGGTCGCGATCGGCATCGGCCACGACGTCACGCGCTATTACAGCCGCGCGGTGACGATCATGGACGCGGAGCAGCTCGGCGGCACGATCATCGAGCAGCTCGCCGCGCTGTTCGACGCCGAGTGATCGCGGCGCCGCCGGGCGGCTTCGTCGGCCCGGTCAAACGCTCGATCACGATCGCGGGGCATCAGACCTCGATCAGCCTCGAGCCGGTGTTCTGGGTGGCCCTGGAGCACGCCGCGACGGCGCGCCGGCTGCCGCTCTCGGCGCTGGTGGCGCAGGTGGACGCGCTGCGCGTGAGCGACCCGGCGCCGGCGAACCTCGCGAGCGCACTGCGGACGTGGCTGATGGCGGAGGCGGGAGGCAGCGAGCGACGCGAGTGAGCGCGGCGGCGCGGTATCTCAGGTGTTCAGCCACTTGCTCATCAGCACGCGCGGCATGTCCTCGTAGCCGAGCTTCTCGTAGAAAGGCAGGACCGCGGCGTTGGCCGGGCGCACCATCAGCTGCACCTTGACGACGCCGCGACCGCGCAGCCAAGCTTCGCCGGCCGAGACGATGCTGCTGCCCAACCCTTCGCCGCGGCGCTCGAGCGCGCACGCGACATAATAGAGCCACCCGCGATGACCGTCGTGGCCGACCATCGCGCTCGCGACGATCTGCTCGTCCACGAACGCGACCAGCACCGTCGAGGCAGGTCCGGCGACGGCGAAGAGAAAGTCTGCGGTTGGATCGTTGTGAGGTGCGACCAGCCCGCAGGCGCGCCAGAGCGCGATGACCTGGTGCTCGTCCTCTGCCGTGGCGTCGCGGATGGAGAAGGGCATCGCCACCGACTAGCGCCTGATCCATCGAAGCTGAAGCGTGCTCCGGCGAACGCCGGAGCCCAGGGCCGCGAGGATAGCGATCGCGACACGGGGCTCCTGCTTCCGCAGGAGCACGCTCACGTTCAAACGTGGCGGATCGGGCAAGACTTTGGCCCAGCGCGCCTGTCCCCCGAGCGACGGGGATCCTTGAAGCCGCCCGCTTGCCAGCGCGACCGTCTGCGCCTAAGGCGCGCGCATTCGCAAGGACCCGGTGAGAACCCGGGTGGCTCTTCCGGCCGCCGATCCGCCGGACAACACAACGCACTGACTTAGACGCGCCCGAGCTGGCGCCGCGTGCCCCGTTGTGGATATTCCAATGACCTCCGCATTCTTCACCTATCGCCGCCAGTGGTTCACCGACGGCGCCGCCGCCCGCCGAGAGGTGCTCGCGGGCATCGTCGTCGCGCTCGCGCTCATCCCCGAGGCGATCGGCTTCTCGATCATCGCCGGCGTCGATCCGCGCGTCGGGCTCTATGCCTCGGTCGCGATCGCGATGACGATCGCGCTGATCGGCGGCCGGCCCGGCATGATCTCCGCCGCCACCGCCGCGGTGGCGGTCGTCGTCGGGCCGCTGGTGCGCACGCATGGCGTAGACTATCTGTTCGCCGCGACGATCCTAATGGGGCTGATCCAGGCGGCCGCCGGCCTGCTACGGCTCGACCTCGTGATGCAGTTCGTCTCGCGCTCGGTCATCACCGGCTTCGTCAATGCGCTCGCCATCCTGATCTTCCTCGCACAGCTGCCGCAGCTCACCGGGGTGAGCTGGGTGAGCTACGCGCTGGTCGCGGGTGGCCTAGCGATCATCTACGGGCTGCCGCGTCTGACGCGCGCGGTGCCGTCTCCGCTGATCGCGATCCTCGTGCTCAGCGCGATCAGCGTGGTGCTCGGCCTTCAGGTCAACACCGTCGGTGACATGGGCCGGCTGCCCGAGGGGCTGCCCAGCCTCGCGTTGCCGCAGGTGCCGGTCACGCTCGAGACACTGCGGATCATCCTGCCCTACTCGCTGACCATGGCCGCGGTCGGTCTGCTCGAGTCGCTGCTGACCGCGCAGATCGTCGACGACATGACCGATAGCGAGAGCGACAAGCGCCGCGAGTGCGCGGGGCAGGGCGGCGCGAATATCGTCGCCGCACTGCTCGGCGGCATGGGGGGCTGCGCGATGATCGGCCAGTCGGTGATCAACGTCACCTCGGGCGGACGCGGGCGATTGTCGACCTTCACCGCGGGCGCCTTTCTCTTGTTCCTGCTCGCGGTGCTCGGGCCGTGGGTCGGGCGCGTGCCGATGCCGGCGCTGGTCGCGGTGATGATCATGGTGTCGATCGGCACGTTCAGCTGGAACTCGATCGCCAACCTCCGCCGCCACCCGCCGACGTCGTCGGCGGTGATGCTGGTGACGGTCGTCGCGGTGGTGGCGACGCGCGACCTCTCGCTCGGCGTGCTCGCGGGCGTGCTGCTGTCCGGCCTCTTCTTCGCGGGCAAGGTGCAGCGGCTGTTCGCCGTCGAGCGCGTCGCGAGGGGCGAGCGGGCGATCTATCGCGTGACGGGCGCGATCTTCTTCGCCACGGTCGAGCGCTTCACCCGCGCCTTCCAGGCGGCGAACGGCGTGCGGCACGTCACGATCGACGTGGAGCGGGCGCATTTCTGGGACATCTCGGGGGTTGCCGCGCTCGATAAGGTGGTGACGCGACTACGGCGCGACGGGTGCATCGTGGAGGTGATCGGCTATAACCGCGCGAGTGCCGACCTGGTCGACCGGTTCGCGCTGCACGACAAGACCGGCGTGGAGATGGGGGTCGCGCCGCACTGAAGGTGCGGCGTACCGCGCGTGGGCGAGCGCCGGCGCCCGACTAGCGCTGCCCGCCGAACTTGCGCTGCGTCTTGCCGAAGCGCGTCTTGCGGGTCCCCGGCTTGCCCTCGTTCGAGCGGCCCATCAGCGGCGCCTTCTGCTGCTCCACGGGCAGGCCGAGTTCCTCCTGCTCCAGCTGGCGGATCTCGTCGCGCAGGCGTCCCGCCTCCTCGAACTCGAGGTCGGAGGCGGCCTTGCGCATCTTCTTCTCGAGCTCCTCGATGTAGGCGCGTAGGTTGTGGCCGACCATGTGCGGCCGCTCGTCGTCGATCTCGACGGTGACCTGGTCTTTCGAAGCGACGTGCGCGATGATGTCGCCGATGTTGCGGCGGATCGTCGTCGGCGTGATGCCGTGCTCGCGGTTGTACGCTTCCTGTTTCTCGCGACGGCGCGCGGTCTCGTTCATCGCGCGCTCCATGCTGCCGGTGATTCGGTCGGCGTAGAGGATCACGCGCCCGTCGACGTTGCGCGCGGCGCGCCCGATCGTCTGGATCAGCGAGGTCTCCGAGCGCAGGAAACCTTCCTTGTCCGCGTCGAGGATCGCGACCAGACCGCACTCGGGGATGTCGAGGCCCTCGCGCAGCAGGTTGATGCCGATCAGCACGTCATAGACGCCGAGCCGCAGGTCGCGGATCAGCTCGATACGCTCCAGCGTCTCGACGTCCGAGTGCATGTAGCGGACCTTGATGCCGGCCTCGTGCATGTACTCGGTGAGGTCCTCTGCCATCCGCTTGGTCAGCGTGGTGACGAGCGTGCGATAGCCCTTCTCGGTGGTGGCGCGGCACTCGATGATCAGGTCCTGCACCTGCTCCTCGACCGGCTTGATCTCGACCGGCGGGTCGATCAGTCCGGTCGGGCGGATCACCTGCTCGGCGAAGACGCCGCTGGCCTGCTCCATCTCCCAGCTGCCAGGCGTGGCGGAGACGCACACCGTCTGCGGGCGCATCGCGTCCCACTCGTTGAAGCGCAGCGGACGGTTGTCGATCGCGGAGGGCAGGCGGAAGCCGTACTCGGCCAGCGTGATCTTGCGGCGATGGTCGCCGCGCGACATGCCGTTGATCTGGCCGATCGTCTGGTGGCTCTCGTCGACGAAGAGCAAAGCGTTCTCGGGCAGATACTCGAATAAGGTGGGCGGCGGCTCGCCGGGCAGGCGGCCGGTGAGGAAGCGGCTGTAATTCTCGATGCCGTTGCAGCTGCCCGTCGCCGCGATCATCTCGAGATCGAAGTTGGTACGCTGCTCCAGTCGCTGGCGCTCAAGCAGCTTGCCCTCGATCTCCAGCTCCTTGAGCCGCTCGCTGAGCTCATGGCGAATCGCCTCGGCGGCCTGCTTCATCGTCGGCCCGGGGGTGACATAATGCGAGTTGGCGTAGATACGCACGGTATTGAGCGAGGCGCTCTTCTTGCCGGTGAGCGGGTCGAATTCGACGATCTCCTCGATCTCGTCGCCGAAGAACGAGATACGCCATGCGCTGTCCTCATAGTGCGACGGGAAGATCTCGAGCGTGTCGCCCTTCACGCGGAAGTTGCCGCGCTGGAACGCGGCGTCGTTGCGCTTGTATTGCAGCGCGACGAGCTTGCGCACGATCTCGCGCTGGTCGACGCTCTGCCCCTTCTTCAGGTCGAAGATCATCGCCGAATAGGTCTCGACCGAGCCGATGCCGTACAGGCACGAGACCGAGGCGACGATGATCACGTCATCGCGCTCTAGCAAAGATCGGGTGGCGGAGTGGCGCATGCGGTCAATTGACTCGTTGATCGAGCTCTCTTTCTCGATATACGTGTCGGAGCGCGGTACATAGGCCTCCGGCTGGTAGTAATCGTAGTAGCTGACGAAATACTCGACCGCGTTGTCCGGAAAAAAGCTCTTGAACTCGCCGTAGAGCTGCGCGGCAAGGATCTTGTTGGGCGCTAGGATCAGCGCGGGGCGCTGCATCTCCTCTATCACCTTGGCCATGGTGAAGGTCTTGCCCGAACCGGTGACGCCGAGCAGCACCTGATCGCGCTCTCCAGCCTTGGCCGCGTCGACCAGTTCGCGGATCGCGGTCGGCTGGTCGCCCGAGGGCTCATATTCGCTGACCAGTTTGAACGGCCGTCCGCCCTCGACCTTCTGCGGGCGGTTGGGGCGGTGCGGGACGAAGTCGGTGCCGGTCTCCGGCTCGGCAAGGGACGTACGGATCTGGATCGCCATGCCGCTGATATGGGCGCGGGAAGGGGCGGGGGAAAGGGTGTGCGGAGAGCGAAGATCCTCCCCGCTCGCGGGGAGAGGGACCGCCAGCCGCAGGCCGGTGGGGGAAGGGCTCTTGACCAACGGGCGGCTCGTATGTGGAAGCCCCCCTCCACCGCTCGGTCAAGCGAGCGGTCCCCCTCCCGTGCCGGGGAGGACTTTGCTGCTCCTCTTGCTTACACGCCATTATCTAGCTACTGCGAGTCAGTCGCAGAAAAAAGAGGTGACGATGTACCGCTTCCTCGACCGGCCACTCGACCAACTCGACGAGCACCTCCACTTCCTCGTCAGCGCGATGCGGCACTGGACGATGGTGACGCGCGGCGGTCGTTGCGCCTGCCGCGCGCTGGCGCCGGCCTTCGCCTGGCGCGGGGTGAGCGCGGCGCTGCCCGACTTTGCCGCGGCGATGGCGGCGTTCGATCGCGAGGGAAAGCGCTGGCTGCGGTTCGGCGCCGCCACCGCGCGCACGGTGGGCGACGACGAGGCGGTGCTGCTGGCGCTGGTCGACTCGGCGATGCGCGGCGAGCGCGACGCCGCGAGGCGGATCGCTGCGACGCTCGTGACCGAGCCCGCGCTGGCGCGGACCCTCACCGCGATCGAGTGGGTAGCGCTACGCTTTCTCCAGGTGCCGCTGGCACATCGCGACGGCGCGCCGAGACAAGCCTGACCGCGCGCGCTCCAAGCCGGGCTATGGTTGACCCTGCGCGCCCCGCGCCATAATGCGCCCCATTCGCACGACATTCCCCGTTCTCAGACCGGATCGCCGATGACCGACCTCCGCGCGCCAGTGCTCATTCCCGAATCCACCGCCTTCCACAGCGTCGCGGTCACCTGGGTGCGTCACTGGAACGAGCATCTGTTCAGCTTCGCGGTCGAACGCCCCGCCTCGTTCCGCTTCCGCTCGGGCGAGTTCGTGATGATCGGCCTGCCCGGACTGGAAGGCGCCGACGGCAAGGCCGCCAAGCCGGTGATGCGTGCCTATTCGATCGCCAGCCCGGCCTGGGCCGAGGAGCTCGAGTTCCTGTCGATCAAGGTGCCCGAGGGGCCGCTGACCGGGCGGTTGCAGCAGGTCGAGGCGGGTGACCAGGTCTATCTCGGCAAGAAGCCGACCGGCACGTTGGTGCTCGACGCTCTGCTCGGCGGGCGGCGGCTGTTCCTGCTCTCGACCGGTACCGGGCTGGCGCCCTTCCTGAGTGTGGCGCGCGACCCCGACGTCTACGAGCGGTTCGACGAGGTGGTGGTGGTGCACGGCGTCCGCCGCGTCGACGACCTCGCCTGGCGCGAGATGCTGGAGGCACGGTTGGCGGAGGACCCGCTGGTGTCGGAGCAGGCGGCGACGCAGTTCCGCTACCTGCCGACCGTGACGCGCGAGGATTTCCCGGTACAGGCGCGTATCCCCGCGCTGATCGAGGACGGGCGCCTGTTCGACGGGCTGGGCGGCGAGGCCAAGTTCGATCCGGAGAACGACCGCGTGATGCTGTGCGGCTCGACTGCGATGATCCGCGAGGTCGCGAGCATGCTCGAGCACCGCGGGCTGGTCGAGGGCTCGAACGCCAACCCGGGCCAGTTCGTGATCGAGCGCGCCTTCGTCGACTGAGGCAGTGAGACGGCCCAGGATCAGACACTAGGTCATGTCCGCTGCCTTTCTTCCTGCCGTCATCCCGGACTTGGTCCGGGATCCACCGTTCCGCACAACTGCCGCCGGCGAATGCGTGGACGAGTGGACCCCGGCCTTCGCCGGGGTGACGGCAAGGAGTGGAAGGTCCGGCGGATGGAGCGGACGGCCACGCTCTTCCTTCGTACCACCGCCCGCTGGCGACTCCGCCGCGCTTCCTCTACGCTCGGGCGATAATAGAGGAGAGAGGCGATGGCGACGCTCGCGTCGGTGGACACTGCGGCCTATGCGCCCGGCGAGTGGGAGGCGCGGGTCGATCTCGCCGCCGCCTACCGGCTGGTCGCGCTGTACGGCTGGGACGACCTGATCTTCACCCATCTGTCGGCGCGCGTGCCGGGGCCCGAGCACCATTTCCTGATCAACCCGTACGACATGATGTTCGAGGAGATCACCGCCTCGACCCTGGTCAAGATCGACGCCGACGGGCAACCGGTCGGGCGCTCGGACCATCCGGTCAATCCGGCGGGCTTCACCATCCACTCCGCGATCCACATGGCGCGCGACGACGCGCACGCGGTCATGCACCTCCACACGCCGCACGGCCAGGCGGTGTCGGCGATGGCGTGCGGGCTGCTGCCGCACACCCAGACCGCGATGATCGCGAGCCACGACGTCGCCTACCACGACTATGAGGGCATCGCGACCGACCTCGCCGAGCGTGAGCGGCTGGTCGCCGATCTCGGCACCAAGAACGCGATGATCCTGCGCAATCACGGCACGCTCGCCGTCGGCCAATCGGTCGCGGCGTGTTTCCTGCGGCTCTACTTCCTCGAGCGCGCGTGTCAGGCGCAGGTGCACATGCTCGCGGCGGGCCGTGACGGGCTCAACCCGCCGCCCGACGGCGTCGAGGAGAAGGTCGCGCACCAGGCAAGCCCGGCGGGGATGGGGATGGTGGCGCAGGCGCTCGCCTGGCCGGCGCTGCTGCGCAAGCTCGACCGGGTGAGCCCAGGGTACAGCGAGTAGCGGCCTGAGCTTCAAGCGACCACCCCGGCGTCCGCCGGGGTGGCGATGAGGGGAGCTGATCCCTCACACGTCTCCCTCATCCACGTCCGGCGCTTCATCCGTCGCTGCAGCGCCGCTCTCCAGCGCCGCCTCGTCCGCGGCGAGCGCGTCGGCGTCGGCCGCGGTGATGCCGAAGCGCGCCGCCACGTCGGGGGCGTAGCGCAGGAGGTCGGGGCGCAGCTTGAGCAGGCTGACGTCCTTGGCCTTGCCCTCCATCATCACGTCAAACACCAGCCCCTCCGCGGTGCGCATGAAGGTGGCGAACTCGAACGGGTTGGTGAAGTCGGCGTGACCGGTCCACACCGGCGGCCGCAGCACCGTCTTCACGCGCGCGCCGGCCTTGACCGGCGCTTTGACCAGCTCGCCCTTGCGCACCGTCTTGCCGCTCGCGCGCTGCTTGGCAGTGATCTTCTGTTTGATCTCCCGCATCTCGGTCCGGGGCGAGGAGAAATGGATCTTCGGCCGCACCCCCTCAGGCCAGGTCGCGAGGAAGCGCTCCAGCGTCTCGCGCATGTCCAGCCCCTCGGGATTGAGGCACCAGAAATGCTGATAGTCGAAAATCAGCCGCACGCCGCAGCGCTCGTGGATCCACAGAGCGTCGGCGGCGGAGAAGCGCAGGTCGTCGTTCTCGAGCACGAGCCGCTGGCGCACATGCTCGGGACAGCGCTCCCAGCCGCGCAGCCAGCGCTCGCGGCTGGCGTCATGGTCGTCGTAGACGCCGCCGACGTGCGTCACCATCACCGCCTCCTCGTCGAGGCCCATGCGGTCGAGCATCTCGGCCTGCGACGACAGGTCCCAGACCGACTTGGCGGTGAGCGCGTCGTCGGGGCTGTTGAGCAACACGTATTGGGACGGGTGGAACGACAGGCGGATACCCAGCGAGCGCGCCTTGGTGCCGAAGGCGGCGAGCTCGGCATCGCTCTCGCGCACCATGTCGTGGAACTGCGGCATGTCCGGGTGCGTGGCATAGGGAGCCAGGTCGGACGAGAGCCGGTACATGTCGAGCCGCTCGCTGGCGAGATAGTCGAGCACCTTGTCGACCTGCTCGAGCGAGCATCGCAGATGCGGGTTGGCCTGCCAGCGGCGCGTGTCGCCGCTCTTGAGGCCGGGCTTGCCCATCACCTTGACCGGAAAGCCGAGGCGGAGCGGGTGATCGGAAGGTGTAGGCATGGCAAGGTAACGCCGCGAAGAGCGCGAGGGTGCCGCGGCTTCTCAGGCACTTGCCGGGCAGCGCCGGGTTCGCGTCTCGGCGAGGTTGACGGACACGCCCGCAACGACCAATCGGGCGGCGACCGGCGGACAGCAGGGCTCGCGGCGCATCGCCGTCGGGTGCGGCGCCGCAACGCGGACGGGACGATGACGATGACGCCTCACCCCTGCCTACTCGTCGCGGACGAGCGGGAGCAACGCGCGTGACCGCGCTGCTGCCCGAGGGGCTGCGCGACCGCCTGCCGCCCGTCGCCGACGCGGCGGCGGCGCTCGAGGCCCGCGTGCTCGGCGCGATCCGCGCGCATGGCTATGAGCGGGTCGACCCGCCGCTGGCCGAGTTCGCCGAGGGGCTGGGCTCGCGGCTCAAGGCCGGCGCGCTGCAGGACGCGGTGCGCTTCGTCGACCCGGTGTCGCAGCGCACGCTGGCGATCCGGCCGGACCTCACGGCGCAGGTGGCGCGGATCGCGGCGACGCGGATGGGGCATCACCCGCGGCCGGTGCGGCTGAGCTACGCCGGGGCGGTGCTCAAGCTGCGCGCCAGCCAGCTCGCCCCCGCGCGCGAGACGCGGCAGATCGGTGCCGAATTGTTCGGGCTCGACACCGTGGCGGCGGCGCAGGAGGTCGTAACTGTCGCGATCGAAGCGGTCGCCGCCGCGGGCGTCGCGCGTCCCTCGATCGACTTCACTTTGCCCGATCTGGTCGACACGCTCGCGGCGGGCGCGCTACCGGTCGCGTCCGAGAGGCTCGACGCGCTGCGCCAGCGGCTCGACGCGAAGGACGCGGGCGCGGTCGCCGAGCTCGCGCCCGATTATCTCCCGCTGGTTTCCGCGGCCGGGCCGTTCGATCAGGCGCTGGCGCGGCTGCGCGAGTTCGACCGCGACGGCGCGCTGGGATCACGGCTCGACGCGCTCGCCGCGATCGCGCGTGCGGTGGACGGGCGCGCGGTGCTGACGCTCGACCCGACCGAGCGGCACGGCTTCGAATATCAGAGCTGGCTCGGCTTCTCGCTCTTCACCGGCACCTCGGCGGCGGAGGTCGGCCGCGGCGGCACCTACACGGTGGTGCATGAGGGCGGCGCGGAGGAGGCGGCAACCGGCTTCTCGCTGTTCGCGGACCGGCTGATCGGCGACCAGCCCGCGGGCGAGCGCCGCCGGCTGTTTCTGCCGTTCGGCACGCCGCCGGCGGAGGGTGCGGCGATGCGGGCGCAGGGTTGGGTCACCGTCGCGGCGCTGGAGCCGGGCGACACGCCCGAGGCGCAGGTCTGCACCCACCTCTACGCCGAGCGCGCGGCGCGGCCGCTCGACTGAGCGCCGCGCCCGCCGCGGCGGCTCATTGTGTCGCCATCGGGCCCTTGAACAACAGGCCGAAATAATCGCCCTTGTTCCAGCGCGGCCGGTCGGCGGCGTCGGCAATCTCGCGCGCGATGCGGTAATTGGCGTCGACGAAGCGGACCCCCTGGTCCCACAGGATCGGCTGCGACAGATCGTCGCACGGCTTGTGGTAGCAATTGCCCATGAAGTCGGCGACCGCGGCCTTGCCCGGCCCCTTCTGCCCCGGCCACAGGAAGACCGAGGGCACGCCCTTCTGCACGAAGCGGAAATGGTCCGAGCGGACGAAGATCGCCTCCTCCGGCATCGGATCCGGCGAGAGGCCGACGCCGATCGCGCCGACCGCGCGCGCGATGATCGGTCCGAGCGACGAACGGTCGCCGCCGAACGCCACCATGTCCTCGAACTTATAGGTCAGGATCGGCATGTCGAGGTTCACGTCGGCGACGATGTCGGCGATCGGCACGGTCGGGTGATTGGTGAAATAGTCGCTGCCGACGAGCCCCTTCTCCTCGGCCGTCACGGCGAGGAACAGCACCGATCGCTTCGGCGGCGGCGCCTGCTTGAAGCGCTTGGCGGCCTCGATCAGGCTGGCGATGCCGATCGCGTCGTCGAGCGCGCCGTTGTAGATCGTGTCGCCCTTCACCGCCTTGCCGACGCCGACGTGATCGAGGTGCGCGGACAGCACCACGGTCTCGCGTCCGACGCTCGGATCGGTGCCGGGAATCATGCCGATGACGTTGCTGCTCGGCAGCGAGCGAAAGCCGGTCGCGCTCTGAACGGTGAGCGTGCCGGCGGCCGTGATCGGGCGTGCGCGCAGCACCTTCTTCTTCGCCGCCCGCGCCATCGTCGCCCAGTCGCGCCCGAAGAGCTTAGCCGCGCCGGCGGGGGACAACGTGCCGAGCAGCGGGACCGAGGGCGAGGCAGTGCTGCCGGTGCCGTCGGGCAGCGCCCAGGTCACGCGCTCCGAGTCATAGCCCTTTTTTACCGCGTCGAACCCCGGCGCCCCGCGCCCGGGCGAGCGCAGGTCGGCGATCGCGACCGCTCCCACTGCGCCGTGCGCCGCCGCGGCGGCGAGCCGCGCGGGTGCACCGCTCAGCGTCGCCGCCACCTCGCTGGGCAGCCCGGCGGGCACCCCGCCGACATAGGCGACGATCTTGCCGCGCACGTCGGCGCCCGCGTAATCGTCGATGCCATAGGCGCTCGCCGACAGGCCGTAGCCGACATAGACCAATGGTGCGGACACGCGCGTCTGCTTGGCGGCGGGATTGGCGGTGGGCACGTAGTCGGTGCCAAACGCCAGCGTCTGCGGCCCGCCGGCCGCCGGCGCCCAGTTGAACGCGCCGCGGTCCGCGATCTTGTAGGCAGTCAACGGGACCTTCTGCAGGTAGCCGCCGTCGTCACCCATCGGCTTGAGTCCGGCGGCGTAGAATTGCGCGGCGACATATTGCGCGGCGATGTCGTACTCGCCGCTGCCGGCCTCGCGCCCGCGCATCGCGTCCGAGGCGAGGAACATCACGTGCGCCTTCATCGCCGCCTGTTCGGCCGGCAGCGATGCGGTGAGCGCGGCGTTGCGCGCGTTCGGCGTGGGCGTCGGGGCCGGGGCGGGGGTCTGGGCGGGCGCGGACGTCTGGGCGGTGGCGACGGTGGCGCAGGCGATCAGCAGCGGAGTGACGATACGACGATACATCGGCGACCTTCGGCAATTGGAAGGAATCGCCGTAGCTTAGCTTTTCACGTCGCGCACCTGCCGAATGGCTCGGTGGGGCGGCGGCGTACGCCGCTTTCCCGTGGAACCAACGCGCTGCGCGTTTATAGTCAAGGCCATGGACGCACGCCTCAACGCCGCCGCACCCCTGGTCACCTATCGCCGCGACTATCAGGCGCCCGCCTGGCTCGTGCCCGAGGTCGCGCTCGATTTCGCACTCGACCCTACGCTCACCCGCGTTCGAGCCCGGCTCAACGTGCAGCGCAACGGCACGCACGACCTGCCGCTGCGGCTCGACGGCGCGGGGCAGGTGCCGCTCGCCGTGACGGTGGACGGCGCACCCCTCCAGGACTGGACGATCGAGGGCGAGCAGCTCGTCGTGCCGCTCTCCGGCGACCGCCACGTGATCGAGACCGAGGTCGAGATCGCGCCCGACCGCAACACCCAGCTCATGGGTCTCTATGCCTCGGGCGGGATCCTGTGCACCCAGTGCGAGGCCGAGGGTTTCCGCCGCATCACCTATTTCCCCGATCGCCCGGACGTGCTTGCCACCTATCGCGTCCGGATGAGCGCAGACCGGGGCCGCTTCCCCGTGCTGCTCGCCAACGGCGACCCGGTCCAGCAGGGCGAGGGCGAGAATGGGACGCACTGGGCCGAGTGGCACGACCCCTATCCCAAGCCCTCCTATCTCTTCGCGCTGGTAGCGGGTGATCTCGCGGTCAACCGCGACATCTTCACCACGCGTTCGGGGCGCGAGGTGGCCCTCGGCATCTGGGTCCGCGCCGCCGATCTGCCTAAGACCGCGCACGCGCTCGACGCGCTCAAGCTCTCGATGGCCTGGGACGAGCGAGTCTACGGCCGCGAATACGATCTCGACGTGTTCAACATCGTCGCGGTGGACGATTTCAACTTCGGCGCCATGGAGAACAAGGGGCTGAATATCTTCAACAGCCGGTACATCCTCGCCGATCCCGATACTGCGACCGACTATGACTATGACGCCATTGCCGCGGTAGTGGCACACGAATATTTCCACAATTGGTCGGGCAATCGCGTCACCTGCCGCGACTGGTTCCAGCTGAGCCTCAAGGAAGGCTTCACCGTCTACCGCGACCAGTCGTTCAGCGCCGACCAGGGCTCCGCCGCGGTCAAGCGGATCGAGGACGTGCGCGGCCTGCGCGCGGCGCAGTTTCCCGAGGATGCCGGTCCGCTCGCCCATCCGGTGCGCCCCGAGAGCTATATCGAGATCAGCAATTTCTACACCGCCACCATCTACAACAAGGGTGCCGAACTGATCCGCATGCTGGCGACGATGCTCGGCGACGCTGCCTTTCGCGCCGGCGCCGATCTGTATTTCGACCGCCACGACGGCACCGCCGCCACCTGCGAGGATTTCGTCCGCTGCATGGAGGAGGCGAGCGGCGCTGACCTGGCGCAGTTTCGCCTGTGGTACAGCCAGGCGGGCACGCCGCGCGTCTCTGCCACGGTCGAGCACGAACCCGGCAGCGGCCGAGCGCTGCTCCACCTCGCGCAGAAGGTGCCCGACACGCCCGGCCAGAGCGGCAAAGTGCCGCAGGTGCTGCCGTTGCGGGTACGCCTGTTCGGCAGCGCCACCGGCCAGGCGCTCGGCGCGGAGCAGTTGGTGGTGCTGCGCGACGGGGCGGAGAGCATCGCCTTCGAGGAGGTGGCCGAGCGACCGATCGTGTCGCTCAACCGCGGTTTCTCCGCGCCGGTGATCGTCGAGAGTGACCGTACCGCCGCCGACCTCGCCTTTCTCGCGCGCCACGACGATGATTCGTTCGCGCGCTATGAGGCGATGCAGCAGCTCATGCTCGACACGTTGGTGGCGGCCACCGTCGAGGGTGAGGCCGACAATCGCGCTGTGGTCGAGGCGGTGGCGGACACGCTCGACGATCCGGCGCTCGATCGCGCCTTCGTCGCCGAGGCGGTGCTGCTACCGTCGGAGAATTTCATCGGCGACCAGCTCGCCACGGTAGACCCGGAGGCGGTCTTCGCCGCGCGCGAGGCGCTGCGGCGCGCGCTCGCGCGTGCGCTCGACCAGCGTTGGCGCGCCGCCTGCGACCCGGCCGAGCGCGCGCCCTACGCCTACACGCCGGCAGCGAAAGGCGTGCGGCGGCTGCGCAACGTCGCGCTCCACTACCTCCAAGCGGGCGGCGCGGCGGATGCGCCGGCGCTGGCCTGGGCGCAGTTCGAAGCAGCGGATAATATGACCGATCGGCAGGGCGCGCTCACCGCGCTGGCGAGCGGCTATTCCGACGAGCGCGACGCCGCACTCGCGGCCTTCTACGCGCGCTACGCGGACAATCCGCTCGTGCTCGACAAATGGTTCCAGACGCAGGCGCTGTCCTCGCGCGACGATACGCCCGCGCTGGTCGTCGAGCTGGCGCGCCACCCTGATTTCTCGCTGGCGAACCCGAATCGCGCGCGCGCGCTGATCGGCGCATTCGCGGTCAACCAGCGGGCCTTTCACGTCACCGGGGGCGCCGGCTATCGATGGCTGACAGACCAGTTGCTCGCCCTCGACCCGCTCAACCCGCAGACCTCGGCCCGGCTACTACCGCCGCTCGGTCGCTGGCGCCGCTTCGACCCGACGCGCGCGGCGCTGATGCGCGCCGAGCTGGAGCGGATCGTCGCGACGCCGGGGATCAGCAAGGACCTGTTCGAGCAGGCGTCGAAGAGTCTGGAAGGATAGGTGTCGCCGCCGACCGCTTGAGAGCCGTGATCGAAGTGAGGTGCGGTCGGATTATGTAGCCACGTCGTATCTCAACCAACGTCATCCCCGCCTGCGCGGGGATGACGTTGGGTCGCGGGCATGACGGGGGCAAGCAGCTAGCGACAGGAACGACGCGCCGCTCCTCACCCCGAGTTGCGCAGCGCCGTCGCGATCGCGTTGATCGACAGCAGGATGCCTTGGCGCACGCGCTCGTCGGCCTCGCCCGCACGGTGGCGCTTCATCAGCTCGATCTGGAGCAGGTTGAGCGGCTCGATATAGGGGAGACGCAGCCGGATCGAGGCGTCGAGCGCGGGGTGCTTCTCGAGCAGGTGCGACTGGTCGGTGACGTCGAGCAGCCCGTCATGCGTCTGTCGCCAGCCGTCGCGGATCCGTCCGAACACCGTGTCTCGCAGGCCCGGATCCTCGACCAGCCCGGCGTAACGCTCGGCGATCCCCATGTCCGACTTAGCGAGCACCATCTCCATGTTGGCCAGCGTCGCGGCGAACAACGGCCAGCCCTGCGCCATGTCGCGCAGCAGCGCGCGGTCCTCGAAGGCGGCGATCGCCTGGCCGACGCCGTACCAGCCCGGCAGCATCACACGCGCCTGCGCCCAGCTGAATACCCAGGGGATGGCGCGCAGGTCCTCGATCGCGTCCGACTGCTTGCGGCTGGCCGGTCGACTGCCGATCTTGAGTCCGGCGATCTCGGCGATCGGCGTCATCTGGCGGAAGAAGGTGCGGAATCCCTCCGTCTCGTAGACCAGCCCGCGATAGGCACGGAAGGCGGCGTCGGAGAGCCGGTCCATCGCCGCGGCGAAACTGGCATTGTCGCTGTTCGACAGCTGTTCGGGCTCGAGGCTGGCGAGCAAGGTCGCCGAGGCCAT
The DNA here is from genome assembly GCF_019898765.1 of Sphingomonas yunnanensis. Taxonomy (GTDB): domain Bacteria; phylum Pseudomonadota; class Alphaproteobacteria; order Sphingomonadales; family Sphingomonadaceae; genus Sphingomonas; species Sphingomonas yunnanensis. The sequence continues at coordinate 348,651 of NZ_JAIOKB010000004.1, forward strand.
CGCCTCCAGGTTGGTCGTGGCGCTCTCGCGTGTGCCGTATTTGCCCGCGATCACCTCGCCCTGCTCGGTGATGCGGATGCGGCCCTGTACCGTGCCCGCGGGCTGCGCGCGGATCGCGGCGAAGCTGGATCCGCCGCCGCGCCCGACCGCGCCGCCGCGGCCGTGGAAGAGCTGCATGCCCACTCCGGCGGCGTCGAACACCGGCTTCAGCGCGGTCGAGGCGCGTGAGAGCTGCCACGTCGAGGTGAGATAGCCGCCGTCCTTGTTGCTGTCGGAATAGCCGATCATCACTTCCTGGTGGCCGCGCGCGCGTGCGATGTCGCGCACCTCGGGGATGGCGAACCACTCGGTCATGATCGCCGGCGCCGCCTCGAGGTCCTCGATCGTCTCGAACAGCGGCACCGCCATCACCGCCGCGCTGGCGGCCGCGTCGCCGGTCGCGGGGCGGTACAGGCCGACTTCCTTGAGCAGCAGGTGGACCTCAAGCAGATCTGACACCGACTTCGTCATCGAGACGATATATTGGCGGATACAAGCCGTACCATAGTTGGCATGCGCCTCGGCGGCGGCCTGGACGATCGCCAGCTCGGACGCGGTCTCGTCCGAGAAAGCCGTGAAGCGGCTTGTCAGCGGGCGCGGCGTCGCCAGCTCCTGGCGCAGCAGCATCACGCGCGCGTCCTCGTCAAGCGCGGTGTAATCGGCGCAGACGCCGGCACCGCGCAGCATCTCGGCGACGACCTTCTCGTGCACCGCGCTGTTCTGGCGCAGGTCGAGTGTGGCGAGATGGAAGCCGAACACCTCCACCGCGCGGATCAGCCGCCCGATCGCGCCGCCGGTGCCGAGCAGGCCGGCCCCCTCGGCCGAGAGTGGGCGCGCGATCGTCTTGAGGTCGGCGCGCAACGCGGCGGGGTCGGGATAGGGTTCGCCGCGCAGCGTGCCGGGGCGCGGCGCGGGCTCGCCGGTGAGCTTCTGGTAGGTCGCCGCGGTGCGAGCGTAGATGCCGCTGATGGCACGGCGATAGGGCTCGTCGCTGCGCGTCTCCGACGTGTCGCCGCTCGCCTCGGCCAGCGCGAGCACGCCCTCGTCGACCGCGCCGTGATCGGAGGAGATCGACAGCTCGGCGCCCATCGCGTGGAGCTGGTCGAGATAATAGCCCAGCACCGCGCGCGAGGCGCGGGCGAGCGCGGCGCGCAGGCTGTCCGCGGTGACGAAGGGGTTGCCGTCTCGGTCGCCGCCGATCCAGCTGCCCGGGCGCAGGAAGGCGGGCACGCGCGCGCCGAGCGCGCGATCCCAGCGCTGGTAGAGCGCGGGGATCACCGGCAGGAACACGTCGCGCAGGTAGCTGAGCGCGGTCTCCACCTCGTCGGTGACGTACAGCCGCTCGCGCCGCAGCACGCGGGTCTGCCACAACAGCGCGACCTGGCGCACGATCGCCTCGTCGACCTGGTCCCCTTCGGGCGTGGTGTCGGTCCCGCGATCGCGCAGCGCCATCAGCTGCGCGATGCGGTTGCGGTGATCGATCATGCTTTTGCGCCGCACCTCGGTGGGGTGAGCGGTGAGCACGGGCGCGATCAGCGCGCGCTCGAGCAGCGCCAGCACCTGGTCGCGGTCGACCCCGGCCTCGGCCAGTCGGCCGAGCGCGGCGGCGACGTCGGCGCCCTCCTCGGCGGCGATCCCCTGGCGATCCTCGGCGAGATTGGCGAGCATCGAGAAGAGCATGAAGCCGCGCACGAAATCGAGCGTCTCGTCGAGGTCGAGCGCGCCGAGGCCCACATCGGGCGAGCCCTGGCCGTTGCCGCGGTGGCGCTCGACCGAGGCGGAGCGGATCGCCTCGGTGCGCTCGTAGAGCGTCTCGCCCCCGTAAGCGCGGATAACGTCGCCCAGCACGCGGCCGAGATAGCGGACATCGGGATTGTTGGTGATCGGGGGGAGTGTGGCCATGCCGCGATGCTGCGTCGCGGCAGGCGCGGGGTCAACCGGTTAGGACTGATTAGGGGAAGGTGCGGGGGCGGCCGCGGTTATCCGCCCCCTCGTCATCCCGGTCTTGGTCCGGGATCCACCATCCACTTGTTAACAGGCCGCTGATTGCGCGGCGCCGTGACTCCCGGAACAAGTCCGGGGTGACGGAAAAAAAGAAGACCGTCATTCTACAAAAACGTCGTGCCCGGCGCTCACAGACATGCCTCCAGATACGCCTGATCGAAGCCGAACTGCTTGGCCTTGTCGAACGTGTACGGGCGCAGCCCCATCGAGCGATACTCGCCGATGATCTTGCCGTCGGCGCTCTCGTCGAGATACTCGAACTTGAACAGCTCCTGCGTCACGATCACTGGCCCCTCCATCCCGATCACCTCGGTGATGTTGGTGACGCGGCGCGAGCCGTCGCGCAGGCGCTTGACCTGGATGATCATGTCGACGGAGTCGGCGATCTGTCGGCTGATCGCCTCCTTGGGCACCTTGATGTCCGACATCATCACCATGTTCTCCATACGCGCCAGCGCCTCGCGCGGGCTATTGGAGTGGAGCGTGCACATCGAACCGTCGTGGCCGGTGTTCATGGCGGCGAGCATGTCGAAACACTCGCTGCCGCGGATCTCGCCCAGGATGATGCGGTCGGGGCGCATACGCAGCGCGTTCTTGACGAGATCGCGGATCGAGATCTCGCCCTGGCCCTCGAGGTTGGCGGGGCGGGTCTCGAGCGGCAGCCAGTGCGGCTGCTGCAGCCGCAGCTCGGCGGCGTCCTCGATCGTCAGCACGCGCTCGCCCGGGTCGATCATCTTCGACAGCGCGTTGAGCATCGTCGTCTTGCCCGAGCCGGTGCCGCCCGAGATCACGACGTTGAAGCGGCACGCGCCGGCGATCTTGAGCGCCGTTGCCATCTTCGCCGACATGCTGCCGAAGCCCGCCATCATGTCGAGCGTGATCGGCTTGGCGGAGAACTTACGGATCGAGATGGCGGTGCCGCGCAGGCTCAGCGGCGGCACGATCACGTTGACGCGGCTGCCGTCCTTGAGGCGCGCGTCGGCGAGGGGCGTGGTCTGGTCGACGCGGCGGCCGACCGAGTTGCAGATCCGCTGCGCGATCTGGAACAGGTGCTCCTCGTCGCGGAACTGGATGTTGGCCAGCTCCAGCTTGCCCTTGCGCTCGACGAAGGTCTGGTCGGGGCCGTTGACCATGATGTCGCTGATGTCGGCGTCGGCGAGCAGCTCCTCGAGCGGCCCGAGCCCGAGCAGCTCGTCGACCAGCACCTTCTCCAGCGCGAACTGCTCGCGGCGGTTGAGCGTCAGCTTCAATTCGGCGAGCACCTCGCCGATGATCGGGCGGAACTCCTCCGCCAGCTCGTCCTTGCCGAGCGTCGCCGCGGCCTCGGGATCGACGCGCTCGAGCAGGCGCGGCAGCACCTGCTCCTTGATGCGGTGGATCGAGGCCTCGAAGCCCTCCATCCGGCTCGCGCCGGCGTCGCCGCTGGCGTTCTGCCGGTCGGCGAGGCGCTGCATCGCGTCGACCGTGCCCTGCGGCACCAGCGATGCGTCGCCCTCGCCTGGCAGCGCGGATGCGTCGGCAGTGGGGAAGGGCTCGGCCTCGGGCCGCGCATGGGGGTTGGCTTGCATGGGCCGTGCCACGCCGAAGCCGCCGCGCGCGCCTGTCGTCCCCATCCCGCCGTTGCGGCGTCCGAACGCGTTCATCGACCCGATCATCCTCGAAAGTCCGGGGATCGAGCTAAGCGACAAGCCTTTATAATCGACTAACCACGGGCGCGACCGGCGCGAGCCCGCCGCACCGTGCCTCGGCGAGGTCCTGGTGCAGTAAGAGAAATTCTCCGCTCTGCAGAGTCGCGGAGGAAGGCGCTCATCATCCTCTGCACCTGCACGCGCGGGAGCAGAGATCTACTCGATCCGTGCCCGGACACGTATTCCGGCGAGGGACACCGCGCGCCGCTGCGCCTCTGTCAACGCCGCGTCGAGCGGCAGCGACGCGGACTCCGCCCAGCGCAACGCGCGCGACCGCTCGCGATCGTCCGCCTGCCTCACCGTCGCCGCTGGTAGCAGCTCCGCCAGCGCCGGCGCGTCCTCGTCGAAGCCGACGTGGCACAGACCGCGCTCGGTCTGCGCCACCAGCAGCGGGCCGAGTGGCGTCGGCAGCACGCACCAGCCGACTCGCTCGCCCGTTCCACCGTTCGCCCAGGCGGCGGGCGCCATGCCCAGCGCGGTGGCGTCGGCGTAGAAGCGGCTGGGGCCGGTATAGCCCGCGGCATAGATAGCCGCGGTGACCTTGCCCTCCGCGCGCAGTGCCGCGGCGGCGCGGAGCGTGCGCCGGTCGCGCGCATAGGCGGCGGGAGAGAGGCGGGTGGCGCGCGTGAACAGCCTCTGGAAGTGATGCGGCGCGTAGCCGACCGCCGCGGCGAGCTCGGTGAGCGACAGCGGGCGCTCGGCCTCGTCGAGTAGCGTGAGCGCGCGCGTCACCGCCGCCGCGTCGCGCGCGACGTCGTCGGGCAGGCAGCGTAGACAGGCGCGATAGCCCGCCGCGCGCGCGGCCGCGCCGTCGCGGAGGAAGCCGACGTGCTCGCGCCGCGGCCGTCGCGCGGCGCAACTCGGGCGGCAGTAGATGCGCGTCGAGCTGACCGTGACGACGAAGCGGCCGTCACAGGCACGGTCGCGGCGCGTGAAGGCGGCCCAGGCGGCGTCGGGATCGATGGCGGCGGGGGCCTTTATGGTGGTGGAGGAGGCGGGGCGGGCGTCGCCGTCTACCACAGGCACTCCGTCATCCCGGACCTGTTCCGCGTTCCACGGTGTCCCACGCGCCGTCGCCGCGGCATGCTCGGACGGGCGGATCCCGGAACAGGTCCGGGCTGACGCGGGTGTGAGGAGCGGGGGTGCCGCGTGAGCCATCGGCGATCTCTTTTGTATTCGGTCGCGGCGACGTTCCACGAGCAACGCCCCTTTTCGCCTATCTATACGCTACCGCCCGCGTCGCCGCATCCCGCGCCTTGCGGTCGAACCCCGGCGCCACCGCGCCGCGTTGAGCACGTTCAACACTGCCGCGCCCGCTTCGGTTGCATCCCCGGCAACCCTTTGCTACGCGCGCCGTCACCCAAGCGAAGGCGCGGTCGCGCGCCACTCGGTCGCATGGGTTCGACACCCTTGGGTTTATGCGAGGAAAGTGGATCGCGTGGAGAGTTCCAGCGGTAATCAGGGCAGCAGCATCCAGGCCAGCCTCGGCGGACGCTACGCGAGCGCGCTGTTCGATCTGGCGGTGGAGGCCAAGGCGGTCGACCAGGTCGAGCGCAGCCTCGCCGCGGTGCGCGACACGCTCGCCGAATCGGCCGACTTCAGAGCGCTGATCGCGTCGCCCGTCGTGGCGCGGCGCGACGCGGTGCGCGCGGTGGTCGCGGCGGCGGATGCGATCGGCGTGGACGCGACCACGCGCAGCTTCCTCGGCGTGCTCGCGGAGAATCGCCGGCTCTCGCAGCTGCCGCAGATCATCCGCGCCTTCCGCACCTTCGCGGCGCGCCATCGCGGCGAGACCACCGCCGAGGTGACCAGCGCGCACCCGCTCACGCCTGAGCAGGTCGACGAGCTCAAGCAGCAGCTCCGCCGCCGCGTCGGCCGCGAGGTGTCGGTCGACCTCGAGGTCGATCCGTCGATCCTCGGCGGACTCGTCGTTCGCATCGGCTCCCAGATGATCGATTCCTCGATCCGTACCCGTTTGAATGCGCTCGCCAGCGCGATGAAGGGCTAACCACATGGATATCCGCGCCGCAGAAATCTCGAAGGTCATCAAGGACCAGATCGCCAATTTCGGCACCGAGGCCCAGGTGTCCGAGACCGGCCAGGTGCTCAGCGTCGGTGACGGCATCGCCCGCATCTACGGGCTCGACAACGTCCAGGCCGGCGAGATGGTCGAATTCTCGAACGGCGTGCAGGGCATGGCGCTCAACCTGGAGGCGGACAACGTCGGCGTCGTGATCTTCGGCTCGGACTCGGAGATCAAAGAGGGGGACGTCGTCCGCCGCACCGGTACCATCGTCGACGTGCCCGTCGGCAAGGGCCTGCTCGGCCGCGTGGTCGACGGGCTCGGCAATCCGATCGACGGCAAGGGCCCGATCGTCGCCGAGCAGCGCAGCCGCGTCGAGGTCAAGGCGCCCGGCATCATCCCGCGCAAGTCGGTGCACGAGCCGGTGCAGACCGGGCTCAAGGCGATCGACGCGCTGGTGCCGGTCGGGCGCGGCCAGCGCGAGCTGATCATCGGCGACCGCCAGACCGGCAAGTCCGCGATCGCGATCGACACGTTCATCAACCAGAAGCAGGCAAACGCCGGCACCGACGAGTCGAAGAAGCTGTACTGCGTCTATGTCGCGGTCGGCCAGAAGCGCTCGACCGTCGCGCAGCTCGTCCGCACGCTCGAGGAGAACGGCGCGATGGACTATTCCATCGTCGTCGCCGCGACCGCGTCCGACCCCGCCCCGCTGCAGTTCCTCGCACCCTACACGGGTACGGCGATGGGCGAGTATTTCCGTGACAACGGGATGCACGCGGTCATCGTGTTCGACGACCTGTCGAAGCAGGCGGTGGCGTATCGCCAGATGTCGCTGTTGCTGCGCCGTCCGCCGGGCCGCGAGGCCTATCCGGGCGACGTCTTCTATCTCCACTCGCGCCTGCTCGAGCGCGCGGCGAAGATGAACGACGCCAACGGCAACGGCTCGCTCACCGCGCTGCCGATCATCGAGACCCAGGCGGGCGACGTCTCGGCGTACATCCCGACCAACGTGATCTCGATCACCGACGGCCAGATCTTCCTCGAGACCGACCTGTTCTTCGCTGGCATCCGCCCCGCGATCAACGTCGGCCTGTCGGTCAGCCGCGTCGGCGGCGCGGCGCAGACCAAGGCGATGAAGAAGGTGTCGGGCTCGATCAAGCTGGAGCTGGCGCAGTATCGCGAGATGGCGGCGTTCGCGCAATTCGGCTCGGACCTCGATGCCTCGACGCAGCGGCTGCTCAACCGCGGCGCGCGCCTGACCGAGCTGCTCAAGCAGCCGCAGTTCTCGCCGATGCCGTTCGAGGAGCAGACCGCGTCGATCTACGCCGGCACCAACGGCTATCTCGACAAGGTGCCGGTCGCCGACGTGACGCGCTACGAGGCGGCGATGCTGGCGTTCCTCCGCAACGACCATGCCGACGTGCTGGGCACGATCCGCGACTCGCGCGAGCTGGGCAAGGACACCGAGGGTAAGCTCAAGGGCGCGCTCGATCAGTTCGCGAAAACCTTCGCCTGAGGTGCGGGCTCCGGCGTACGCGGGAGCCCAGTGCTACAGTCGATCCGCTGAAAAACCCTGGGCTCCTGCCTATGCAGGAGCACGAGAAGGCAGGAAATGGCGTCACTCAAGGCCCTCAAGATCCGCATCGGCTCGGTCAAGTCGACGCAGAAGATCACCAAGGCGATGAAGATGGTCGCCGCCGCCAAGCTGCGTCGCGCGCAGGAGGCGGCGATTGCCGGCCGCCCCTATGCCGAGCGGCTCGAGGGCGTCGTCGCCAGCCTGGCGCGCAACGTCGGCGTCGGCGCCTCGCCGCTGCTGGCGGGAACGGGCAAGGACCAGGTGCATCTGCTGGTGGTCGCCACCTCGGAGCGCGGCCTGGCGGGCGCGTTCAACACCAACATCGTCCGCGCCGCGCGCCGCAAGGCCGAGGAGCTGGAGGCCGCGGGCAAGACCGTGATCTTCTATCTGGCCGGCAAGAAGGGGCGTGTGCTGCGCCGCTTCTACCCGCAGGCGATCAAGGTCGACCACGATCTCTCGACGGTCAAGACCGTGGCGTTCGACGACGCCAAGGCGATCGCGGACGACCTGATCGCGCGCTACACCGCGGGTGAGTTCGACGTCGCGCACCTGTTCTATGCCAAGTTCCAGTCGGCGCTGGTACAGCTGCCGGTCGGCCAGCAGATCATCCCGGTCGCGATCCCCGATCGCGGCGAGCCCAAGCTGGCCAACGCCGGCGACGCCACGGTGGAATATGAGCCGAGCGAGGAGGCGATCCTGGCGGACCTGCTGCCGCGCAACGTCGCGAACCAGATCTTCCGTGCCATGCTGGAGAATGCCGCGTCCGAGCAGGGCAGCCGCATGACGGCGATGGACAATGCCACCCGCAACGCCGGCGACATGATCAAGCGGCTCAGCATCCAGTACAACCGCGCGCGCCAGGCGGCGATCACCACCGAGCTGGTGGAGATCATCTCCGGCGCCGAGGCGCTGTGACCCGGCGGGTGACCCGCACCGATATCATCAAGGAGCGGCTGTCGGCCGTGACCTTCACCCGCTCCGCGCCTACATCGGGGCAGACGAACCAAGGAAAGATGTGATGGCAACCCTCGCCGAAGACATTCGCCCGACCAGCGGGAGCACCGGGTCGGGCAGCAACAACGTCGGCCGTATCAGCCAGGTGATCGGCGCGGTCGTCGACGTGCACTTCGACAACAACCTGCCCGCGATCCTGTCGGCGCTGGAGACGAGCAACAACGGCCAGCGGCTGGTGCTCGAGGTCGCGCAGCATCTCGGCGAGAACACCGTCCGCACGATCGCGATGGACTCGACCGAGGGTCTCACCCGTGGCCAGAACGTGACCGACACCGGCGGCCAGATCCAGGTGCCGGTCGGCCCCGCGACGCTGGGTCGTATCATGAACGTCATCGGCGAGCCGATCGACGAGCGCGGCCCCGTGCAGACCGAGCTGCGTGCGCCGATCCATGCCGCGGCGCCGCTGTTCGTCGACCAATCGACCGAGAGCGCGATCCTCGTCACCGGCATCAAGGTGATTGACCTGCTCGCGCCCTATGCGAAGGGCGGCAAGATCGGCCTGTTCGGCGGCGCCGGCGTCGGTAAGACCGTGCTGATCCAGGAGCTGATCAACAATATCGCCAAGGGCCATGGCGGCACCTCGGTGTTCGCCGGCGTCGGCGAGCGCACCCGCGAGGGCAACGACCTGTACCATGAGTTCCTCGACGCGGGCGTGATCGCCAAGGACGCCGAGGGCAACGCGATCAGTGAGGGCTCGAAGGTGGCCCTGGTCTACGGCCAGATGAACGAGCCGCCGGGCGCGCGCGCGCGCGTCGCGCTGTCCGGTCTCGCCATCGCGGAATATTTCCGCGACCAGGAGGGCCAGGACGTGCTCTTCTTCGTCGACAATATCTTCCGCTTCACCCAGGCGGGTGCTGAAGTGTCGGCGCTGCTCGGCCGCATCCCCTCGGCGGTGGGCTATCAGCCGACGCTGTCGACCGACATGGGCGCGCTGCAGGAGCGCATCACCTCGACCAACAAGGGCTCGATCACCTCGGTCCAGGCCGTCTATGTGCCCGCGGACGATCTGACCGACCCGGCGCCGGCAACGTCGTTCGCGCACCTTGACGCGACGACGGTGCTCAACCGCGCGATCTCCGAGCTGGGCATCTATCCCGCGGTTGATCCCCTGGATTCCACCAGCCGCGTGCTGGAGCCGCGCACCGTCGGCCAAGATCACTACGAGACCGCGCGTGCGGTGCAGGCGACCTTGCAGAAGTACAAGTCGCTGCAGGACATCATCGCGATCCTGGGGATGGACGAGCTGTCGGAGGAGGATAAGCTGACGGTCAGCCGCGCGCGCAAGATCCAGCGCTTCCTGTCGCAGCCGTTCCACGTCGCCGAGGTGTTCACCAATATCCCGGGCAAGTTCGTCCAGCTCGATGACACGATCCGCTCGTTCAAGGCGGTGGTGAACGGTGAGTATGACCATCTGCCCGAAGCCGCCTTCTACATGGTCGGCGGCATCGACGAGGCAGTCGCCAAAGCGGAGAAGCTGGCGCAGGACGCCTGATCGACTCGGCGTCGGTGCTCGGCTACCTTCAAGGGCATGGGCATCGACACGCTCTCGATCGCGAAGGACCTGCGCGCGGCGGCGCTGCCGCAGGACCAGGCCGAGGCCATCGCCGCGGCGATCGGTCGCGCGATGAGCGAGGGCGCGGCGACGAGGGCGGACCTGGATCGGCTCGGCGAGCGGATCGATGCCCGCTTCGAGCAGGAGGCCGCCCGGATCGAAGCCCGCTTCGACCAGGAGGCGGCCCGGATCGACGCTCGCTTCGATCGAGAGGCCGCCAGGGTCGATGCGCGCTTTGCCCAGGTTGACGCTCGCTTCGATCAGATCGAGGCGCGACTCGAGGAGGCAGACGTCAAAGTCGACGCGCGCTTCATGCAGGTCGCCACCGATCTCCGCCTGGTCGAGGAGCGCATGACCGCCCGGATCGAGTCGGCCAAGACGCAGCTGTTGACCTGGCTCGTCGGCGCGATCTTCACCGCCACCGGCGTGCTGATCGCGGTGCTGAAGCTATGATCGACTAGCCCCGCGTCGACACCCGTGCGATGTCGCCCGCGCGCCTCGGCCTCACCCCTTCCACGCCGTACAGGATATCAGACCTATGCTGCACTTCGAACTCGTCACCCCCGAACGCCTGGTCCGCTCGGATGAGGTGCACATGGTCACGGTGCCCGGCACCGACGGCGACTTCGCCGTGCTCGAGGGGCACGCGCCCTTCATGTCGACGATCCGCGACGGCGACGTGCTGGTGCAGAAGGCACCGGGCGCCGCGCCCGAGACGATCGCGATCCGCGGCGGCTTCGCCGAGGTCAACGCCAAGGGACTGACCGTCTTGGCCGAGCACGCCGGCTGAGGCCGCTCGCCGGCGCGTCTCACAGGAAGCTGTACGGGTCGACGTCCACCGCGACCCGCACCTTAGCCGGCCAGTCGAGCGCGCCCAGCCAGGCGCGGATCACGTCCTGCACGTCGAGCGCGCGCCGCGCATGGACCAGCAGGCGGAAGCGGTGCCGCCCGCGCAGCATCGCCAGCGCCGCCGGGGCGGGGCCGTACACCGCCATGCCCTCGACCTCGGGCGCGTGGCGCCCGATCAGCCGCGCCACCTCGTGCGCGGCGTTCTGCTCCTCGCTCGAGACGATGATCGCGGCATAGCGGCCGTACGGCGGCGCCCCCGCGTCCTGCCGCGCCTCGGTCTCGGCGGCGTAGAAGGCATCGGCGTCGCCCGTCACCAGCGCCTGCATCACCTGCGCCTTGGGGCTGTGCGTCTGGATGAACACCTGCCCCTTCTTGGCGCCGCGCCCGGCGCGCCCCGAGACCTGACGGATCTGCTGGAAGGTGCGCTCGGCCGCACGCAGGTCACCGCCGTCGAGCCCGAGGTCGGCGTCGACCACCCCGACCAGGGTGAGGTTGGGAAAGTGATAGCCCTTGGTCACCAATTGCGTGCCCACGACGATGTCGATCGCGCCTTCCTCCATCCGGGCGACGAACTCGGCGGCCTTGGCGGGCGACCAGATCGTGTCCGAGGTCACCACCGCGGCGCGCGCCTCGGGAAACAGCGCCGCGACCTCGTCGGCGATCCGCTCGACCCCGGGGCCACACGCCACCAACGTATCCTCGTTGCTGCACTCGGGGCAGAGCCGCGGCACCGGCTCAACGTGGCCGCAATGATGGCAGGCGAGCCGGCGTGTCAGCCGATGCTCGACCATCCAGGCGGTGCAGTTCGGACATTGAAAACGGTGCCCGCAGGTGCGGCAGAGCGTGAGCGGCGCATAGCCGCGGCGGTTGAGGAACAGCAGCGACTGCTCGCCCCGCGCGAGCGTGTCGCGCAGCGCCTCGACGAGCCGCGGGCTGAGCCAGCGGCCGCGCTCGGGCGGCTCCTCGATCAGGTCGATCGCCGCGATCGCCGGCATCTCGGCGAGGCCATAGCGGCCCGGCAGCTTCACCTCGGCATAGGTGCCGAGCGCGACCTGATGGCGGGTCTCGATCGCGGGCGTGGCGGAGGCGAGGATCACCGGGCAGCGCTCGAACAGCCCGCGCATCACCGCGACGTCGCGCGCGTGATAGTGGACGCCGTCCTCCTGCTTGAAGCTGGTCTCGTGCGCCTCGTCGACCACGATCAGTCCGAGCTCGGCGTAGGGCAGGAACAGCGCGGAGCGTGCCCCGACGGTCACCTTGGCCTCGCCGCTCGCCACCGCGCGCCAGGCGCGGCGCCGCTGCGTCGCGCGTAGCCCGGAGTGCCACGCCACCGGCTCGCAGCCGAAGCGGTCGTGGAAACGCTTGAGGAAGGGCTCGGTCAGCGCGATCTCGGGGAGCAGGACCAGCACCTGCTTGCCCGCGCGCAGTGCCGCCGCGACCGCCTCGAAATATACCTCGGTCTTGCCCGAGCCGGTGACGCCGTCGAGCAGGATCGGCCGGAACGCGACGGCCTCGACCGCGCCGACCAGCGTCGTCGCCGCTTCGCGTTGCTCGGGCGAGAGCGCGGGGGGCGCGTGGTCGGGGTCGGGCAGCGGAAAGGGGCTGTCGATGCCGACCTCGACGGCCTCGATCGCGCCGCTCTTGACCAGCCCGCGGATCACCGCGTCGCTCACCTCGGCGATCGTCGCCAGCTCGCGGATCAATCCTTGCCGGTCGCCGATCCGCTCGAGCGCCTGCGCGCGCTGCGGCGTCAGCCGGTCGGGCACCGCACCCGTGGCGCGATACTCGACCGCGCTACGTGCCCCCTCCAGCGCCGCGCTGGACGAAAGCGTCATCCGCGCCACCGCCGCAGGGGGCGCGAGATAATAGTCCGCGGTCCACTCGATCAGCCGGCGTAGCGGCGCGCGCAGCGGCGGGACCTCAGCGACGGCGAGCAGGTTGCGCAGGCGATTGTCGCCGACCTCGGCGTCGGACGGCATCCGCTCGGGCTCCCACACCACGCCGAGCAGCTGGCGCGGCCCGAGCGGCGCGACCACGATCGAGCCCGGCTCGACGTCCAGCTCGCGCGGCACGCGATAGTCGAGCGGACCGAGCGCGGAGTTGAGGACGAGGACGCGCGCACGAGAAGACATGGGCGCCATATGGGGCAGGCCGGAGTCGGCGGGAAGCCCGCCGCGGCAGCGCGACGCGTGACGCGGCGGAACCGCGGTACGCTGCCGGAGCTTTGGCCAGCATGGCGCGCGACGATCACGACGGTGGAGCGGAGGCCGGCATCGCGCTGATCGTGACGCGCGTGCTCGCCAAGGGCGCCGAGGACGATTTCCGCGCCTGGGCCGAGCGCGTCGATCGCAGCGCCGCGGCGGCGCACGGTCATCGCGGTGGGCTGCGGCTGGAGCAGACCGGCGGCCTGTTCCACACGCTCCAGCGCTTCGCCTCGCACGATTCGCTCGAGGCATGGCGCCGCTCGGACGATTACGCGCGGCTGATGCGCGAGGGCGATCGTTTCTCCACCCCGCGCACGCAGGAGGTGGCGGGCGCGCCCGCGGTGGCGCGGCTGCCGAGTGACGGCGACGGTCCCAAGTGGAAGCTGTTCCTGATGAGCTGGCTCGGCGTGCTGCCGCTGGTCCTGCTGTTCAACGGCTTGATCCAGCTGCTGCCGATGCAGCCGCCCTGGTATTGGCGCGCGCTGCTGCAATCCTGCTTCCTCGTCGCGCTGATGACGTGGCTGGTCCGCCCCGCGCTGGCGCGGAGGCTCAAGCCCTGGACGATGCGCGACAGCGACGGTGACGCGCGTGTCACGAACGACGATTGAGGGCGCGGCGTCCGCCTTGGGTGAAGCGACCGGGATCTCGCGTGAAGGTCGCGGCGCCCGCGAGCGATGGGGCGCTGGACCAAGTTCCCTGAACCGCTAATGGGGCGACGACGCCGCGGCGCGCCCCCGCCAGGGCGGCACGCGCCTGACCGCGAGAGGAGATCGGAATGACGGTGAAGACGGCGATCGTGACGGGCGCCACCTCGGGCATCGGCGCCGCCACGGCGCGCGCGCTGGTCAACGCCGGCTGGCAGGTGATCGCGAGCGGGCGGCGCGGCGAGCGGCTCGACACGCTCCGCGCCGAACTCGGCGATGTCCTGCTGCCGGCCGTGTTCGACGTGCGCGACGAGGACGCGGTCGCGGCGGCGCTGGACGCGCTGCCCGAGCGCTTCCGCGGCATCGACCTGCTCGTCAACAATGCCGGGCTCGCGTTGGGGACCAGCCCCGCGCAGCACGCCGATCTCGCGCAGTGGAAAACGATGATCGACACCAACGTCACGGCTCTGGTGGCGATCACGCACCGGCTGCTCCCCGAGCTGATCGAGCGCAGGGGCGCGATCATCAATCTCGCCTCGGTCGCGGGCAGCTACCCGTATCCCGGCGGCAACGTGTACGGCGGCACCAAGGCGTTCGTGCAGCAGTTCACGCTGATGTTGCGCTCGGACCTGCACGGCACGGGGGTGCGAGTCAGCGCGATCGACCCGGGCATGGTCGAGACCGAGTTCACCCTGGTACGCACCGGCGGCGACCAGGCCGCTTCCGACACGCTCTACGCCGGCGCCGAGCCGATGACCGCCGAGGACATCGCCGCGACGGTGCTGTGGATCGCGACCTTGCCGCCACATCTCAACGTCAACCGGCTCGAGCTGATGCCGGTGACCCAGTCCTTCGCGGGTTTCCAGGTGGCGCGGGGCGGCTGATCCGTGGCGGTAGGCGTCGTTATGCCACGCGGCGCGGCGGGGCGAAGCGGCGCTGGCCGACGCGCGCGCGCTTGGCCTGGTACAGCAGCACATCGGCGCGCCGCGCGAGGTCGCGCAGCGAGTGGCAGTCGTCGTCGAAGGCCGCGATGCCGACCGAACCGGCGCTCGTCATCGTCACGCCGTTCGCCTCGACCGCGACTCGCAGCGCCGCCTCGACCCGCTCGCGCAGCGAGTCGAGGCCCGCGAGCAGCGCGGGGTCCTCGACGATCAGCGCGAACTCGTCGCCGCCGATCCGCGCCGCGAGCGTGCCGCTCAGCCACGGCTCGGACAGCGCCGCGCCGGTGAGCCGCAACACGTCGTCGCCGGCGGCGTGGCCCAGCGTGTCGTTGATCGCCTTGAAGCCGTCGAGGTCGATCAGCACAAGATGGAGCGGGGTGCGATCACGGCGCGCTCGCGCCATCGCATAGTCGAGCGCGCGGTCGAAGGCGGCGCGGTTGGCCAAGCCGGTGAGCGCGTCGGTATCGGCGGCGTGACGCAGCTGCACTTCGAGCGCGTGGCGGTCGGTGATGTCCTGGAACACGCCGATCATGCCGACGACCTCGCCGTCGACGAGCTCGGGGTCGCCCATCGAGCGGACGCGCAGCGTACGCCCGTCGGCGGTGACGAAGTCGCTCTCGAAATCGAAGCGCCGACCGTCGCGGATCGCCGCCGCGATCGTGGTGGCGATGCCGTCACGCACGGCTGCGGGATAGAAGGTGAGTGCGCGCGACAGGTCGGGCTTCTCCCCCAGGGGCAGGCCATGGATGCGGTAGACGTTGTCCGACCATTCCAGCGACTGATCCGCGATCGACAGCCGCCACGAGCCGATCATCGCGATCTGCTCGGCCTGGCGGAAGACATGGTCCTGCCGCGCGAGCCGCGTGACGAGCAGCTCGCCCGTGGTGGCGATATGGATCGCCTTGAGCGCGGTGCGGCGCGCCTCCAGCAGCGCCTCGGCGAGCGCGGCGAGGTGGCGCAGCGCGGCGCGCGCCGGCTCGTCGAGCGTCCTCGGCGCGACGTCGATGGCGCACAGCGTGCCAACGGTGTGGCGCGCGCCGTCCTGGCCCAACACGTTGACGGGCGCGCCGGCGTAGAAGCGCAGCCCCTTGTCCACCACCAATGGACTGGTGCCGAAGCGCGGGTCGGCCGCGAGATCCTCGATCACCACCATGTCGCGCTCGGCAACGGTGCGGTCGCAGAAAGCGATGTCGCGCTGAAGCTCGCGCGTCTCGGTCGGCCGCGCGCTTGCCTTGATCCACAGCCGGTCGCGGTCGACCAGGTTGAGCAGCGCGATGGGGCAGCCGAGCAGCTGCGCGGCGAGGGCGACCAGCGCGTCGAACTCCTTCTCTGGCTCGCTGTCGAGCAGCGCGAGCGCGTTCAGCGCGGCGAGGCGGCTCGACTCGTCCGCGGAAGCCGTGGGAGAAGGAAGGATTGTCATCGCCGACCTTATGGTTGCCTCCCGTTAATTTACCTTTTCCTCCCGCGCGTAAGCACGCAAATTGCGACGAAAGGAGAAGTTCGACCGCGATGCTGGACGTCCCGCTGACGCTTGCCGATCATTATGCGATCCATCTCGCGCGCGACCGGCGCCGCTCGGAGCATACGGTCCGCGCCTATCGCGCCACGGCGGCGCGGCTGCTGGCCTTCCTGTCCGAACACTGGGGCGAGGAGGTGGATCGCGCGCGACTGGCGCGGATCGAGGCGACTGACCTGCGCGCCTACCTCGCGCGGCGGCGCGGTGCCGGGGTGGGCAGCGGTGCGGGGCTCGGCAATGCCTCGGCGGCACGCGAGCTCTCGGCCGTGCGCGGCTTCCTCGACTGGGCAGGCGGCACGGCGACGGCACCGCGGCTGCGCGGACCGCGCGTGCGCAAGGGGGTGCCGCGCCCGATCGGACCGGGCGAGGCGGTCGCCCTTGCCAGCGACGTGGCGGAGGACAGCGACGAGCCCTGGGTGGCGGCACGCGACTGGGCGGTGCTGCTGCTGCTGTACGGCGCCGGGCTGCGGATCGGCGAGGCGGTGACGTTGCTGAGCGGGGTGCTGCCGCTCGGGGACACGCTGCGCGTCACCGGCAAGCGCGGCAAGACCCGCGTGGTGCCGCTGCTCGCCGATGTGCGCGCCGCGATCGAGCGCTACGCCGCGCTGTGTCCGTGGCCGCTCGCGGCTCAGGCGCCGCTGTTCCGCGGGGTCAAGGGCGGGGCGCTCTCACCCGGCGTGGTACGGCTCAAGGTGCGCGGCGCGCGCGCGCGGCTGGGGCTGGGTGAGCGCACCACGCCGCACGCGCTGCGCCACAGTTTCGCGACCCATCTGCTCGGCCGGGGAGCCGACCTGCGCGCGCTGCAGGAGCTGCTCGGCCATGCCAGCCTGAGCTCGACCCAGGTCTACACGGCGGTCGACGCGGCGCACCTGCTCGACGTCTATCGCGCCGCGCACCCGAGGGGGTGAGGTTGAACTCTCCCCGTGCCGGCGAGGATCTGTCCGCTATTCGGCGCGCGGCGACCAAGTCACGACGCGGTAGACGTAATAGCCCAGCGCCAACACCGTCACGACGATCCCGACCGGCCCGACATAGCGGTCGAGCTCGCTGAAGCGGCTGCCGAGATAATAGCCCGCGCCCGCCAGCACCGCGTTCCAGATGATGCTGCCGAGGAAGGTCATGACGAGGAATCGCCACAGCGGCATCGCCGCCATGCCGGCGGGCAGCGAGATCATCGTGCGAAAGGTCGGCATGAAGCGAAAGACGAAGATCACCCAGCCGCCATGGTGGTGAAAGAAGTGCTGCACCCGCTCGACGTCCTCCCAGTCCATCGTCAGCCAGCGCCCGTGACGCTCGACGAAAGGCCGGAAGCGCGCGTAACCGACGCGTCGGCCGATCACGTACCAGAAGACGTTCCCCGCGGTGGTCCCGGCAGTGCCCCAGAGCAGCAGCGGCACCAGCTCCATCTGCCCGCGTGCCACCGCGATGCCGCCCAGCCCCATGATCACCTCGGAGGGAATGGGGGGAACGACATTCTCCAGCGCCATCAGCAGGAAAATGCCGAGGTAGCCGCCTTTGACGATCCAGCTGACGATGAACTCGGTCACGTGACCGGCAACGGCGCGGTCAGCGCGTCCGTTCCGCGTGGCGGCGCTCGATCGCGTCCCAGATGAGACCGGCGACGTCGGTGCCGTCGAACCGCTCGATCGCGACGATACCGGTCGGCGAGGTGACGTTGATCTCGGTCAGCCACTCGCCGCCGATCACGTCGATGCCGACGAAGATCAGCCCGCGCCGCTTGAGCTCGGGCCCGAGCGCGGCGCAGATCTCGCGCTCGCGCGGCGTGAGCTCGGTCTTCTCCGCCGAGCCGCCGACCGCGAGGTTGCTGCGGATCTCGCCCTCGCCGGGGAGCCGGTTGATCGCCCCCGCCACCTGGCCGTCGACCAGCACGATGCGCTTGTCGCCCTTGGCGACGTCGGGGAGGAAGGCCTGGACCATGTGCGGCTCGCGCCACGTCTGGTTGAACACCTCGATCAGCGCGGACAGGTTCTCGCCTTCGGGGCCGACGCGGAAGATCGCCTTGCCGCCGTTGCCGTGGAGCGGCTTGACCACGATCGCGCCGTGCTGCCGGAGGAAGGCGCGTGTCTCGTCGAGCGAGCGAGTCACCAAGGTCGGCGGCATGAAGCGCGCATAGTCGAGCACGAACACCTTTTCAGGCGCGTTGCGCACGCTGGCGGGATCGTTCACCACGATGGTGCGATCCGCGACCCGCTCGAGCAGGTGGGTGGCGGTGATATAGCCGAGGTCGAACGGCGGATCCTGGCGCATCAGTACCACGTCGGCCGCGTCGTCGAGGTCGAGCGCCACCGGCTCCTCGAAGCGGAAATGGTCGCCCGGCACGCGCTGGACCGTCACCGGACGCGCGCTGGTCCACAGCCTACCGTCCGACCAGTTGAGCTGATCGGGGGTATAGTGGAACAGGCGGTGCCCGCGCGCCTGGCCGGCGAGCATCAGCGCGAAGGTCGAGTCGCCGGCGATGTTGATCTGGTCGAGCGGGTCCATCTGGACCGCGACGGTGAGCGCCATGGACTGTCCCTTTCCGGCAGAGCGATGCGCCGGCAGGTAGGGCCGTGCTTGGCCAATGTCACGCGGGTGATCTTTCGGAGAGTCAGCCGATCCAGGCGTTCTCGATGTGGCGCGGGCGCGTGCCTGGCGCCAGCAGCAGCACGTCGACGCGAATGTCGTCGCCCGGCAGCGCGTAGCGCGGCATCAGCAGCTCGGCGGCCGCCGCGACGCGCGCGAGCCGGCGCTCGTCGATCGCGGCGTCGAGCTCGGCGACGGTGCGCCGTGCCTTGACCTCGACGAAGGCGACCAGCGCGCCGCGCCGTGCCACCAGGTCGACCTCGCCCGCGGGGGTGCGCACGCGACGGTCGAGGATCTGCCAGCCCTGCAGCCGAAGCCACCAGGCGGCGAGCCGCTCGCCGCGCCGCCCCGCCGCCTCGGCGTCGCGGCGGTCTAAAAGGGAGCGGGGGCGGCGCATGACCGCGGCGTGCCCGACCCGACCGGGCGCGGCAAGCGCGAGCTGGCCCGGCTCAGCGGATCGGTTCGCTCTGCCGGTGCAGATAGGCGATCAGGTCGGCGCGATCGAGCGGGTCGCGCACGCCGGGAAAGCGCATCGCGGTACCGGGCGCGACGGCGGCCGGGTCGGTGAGCCAGGCGTCCATCGCGGCGTCGGTCCAGCGGCCGCCGCGCCCACGCAGCGCGGCGGTGTAGCCGTATCGCGGGCTCACCCCGGCGACGGGCGCGCCCATCGCGCCGTGCAGGTTGGGGCCGTTTCGATCCCCTGCGGCCGCGCCGATGGTATGGCAGGCGGCGCATTGCCCGAACAGCCGCGCGCCGCGGCCAGCGTCTGCGGCGGCGAGCCGCGTCGCGAGCGTCGGGTTCGCGGCCAGCGCCTTCCGCCGCGCCGCCACGTCACCGTCGCCGCAGCCGGCGAGCAGCGCCAGGACGGCCGCCACGAGCGAGGCGCGCCGCCCGATCACTGGTCGAAGTCGCTCTCGCCGGAGGTCCCGTGCAGGTCAGACCAGAGCCCGCGCGTCCCCGCCTCCTGCGCGCGGTTGACATATTGCGACGCGACCAGCCAGCCCTTGATCGGGCGCAGCGGCAGCAGCGTACCCAGCGTCATCACAGGCACCGAGGTGACGAGATGCACCCAGGCGGGCGGCTCGAAGGCGACCTGGAGCCACACGACGAAGGCGGTCAGCGGCAGCGCGATGATGCACAGCGAGAAGAAGGCGGGGCCGTCGTCGGGCGCGGCGAAGCGATAGTCCAGCCCGCAATGATCACAGCGCGGCACCACCTTGAGCCACGACGCGAACATCCTGCCTTCGCCGCAGCGCGGGCAGCGGCCGCGCCAGCCCGAGCGGATGATCCACCAGAAGCGGTCTCGGCCGGTGGGCACGACGGGGGACGGGGGTGACGGTTCCATGCGCTTCGATGTAGGCGCGCTGGCACCCGGATTCGATGGGACAGAACGTCCCACCCGCCGTCGCACGGTCGCCACGCTCCGCCCGATCCGGAGGAAAAAGGGAGTGTGCACAGGCGCCTGGCTTGCCTAGTCTGGGCGTGGCGGACGGGAGAGAGGCGATGGTCGTTCCCTGTCTGGCAGCGTTGGTCATCGCCGCGGCACAGCTTCCCGCGCCGGTGCCCGGCGTCGCGGCACCGCCGTCGGAGCCGGCGGGCGCGGCTCGCGCCGATACAGACCCTGTGCCCGTGCCCGCGGCGGAACAGCGGCTCGGCGACAACGGCGACATCATCGTCGCCGCGCCCACGCGCAAGGTCATCGGCAACCGGGTGCGTGCCGCGACCGGCCCGGTATCGCAGAACGTGCCGATCGCGCGCTTCCAGGCGCCCGTCTGCGTCGCGGTGGGCGGCCTGCCGGGCAGGGTATCGGGCGAGATCGCGCAGCGCATGCTCGAGGACGCCGACGTCGCGGGCATCTCGCTCGCGGGCGAGCGATGCCGTCCCAACACGATGGTGCTGTTCGTCGACGACGCGCACGCCGAGGTGGCGAGAATGGCCAAGTCCAACCATCGCGCGCTGCTGGGCGTCGGTTTCAGAGCTCGTCGCGCGCTGCTCAAAAGCGCGGGGCCGGCGTTCGCGTGGCGGCTCACCGAGGTGCGCACGCGCGACGGCGAGACGAGCCTGCCGGGCGACGGTCCGCCGACCTTCCATGTCGCGAGCGCCTCGCGGATCGTCCAGCCGGTGCGGCAGGACGTGGTCACCGCCGTGCTGATCGTGGAGCGCAAGGCGGTAGTGGGGAAGACGTCGCGTCAGCTCGCCGACTATGCCGCACTGCGCCTGTTCGCCGGCGCGCGCGAACTGCCCGGCGGCGGGCTCGAGTCGATGCTCACGCTGTTCGGCAGCAGCGCCGAACCGCCGGCGCAACTCACCGCCTTCGACCGCGGCTATCTGCGCGGCCTGTACACCGGCGCGGCGAACGCCTTCGCCTTCAGCCAGCGCGGTCGGATGGCGGGCGCGATCGCGCGGGAGAACGAGGCCGGCGCGCCCGCTACCCCTTGAGCTCCATAGCCCGCGCGTAGAGCGCGCGGCGATCGAGCCCGAGTGCCTTGGCCACCTCACCCGCCGCCTTGGACGCGGGCAGGCGAGTGAGCGCCTCGGTCAGTGCGGCGTCGGCATCGTCCGCGCTCGCCGGGGCAGGCGGAGCGGGGGGCGCGATCACGATCACGATCTCGCCTCTGGGCGGCGCGTCGGCATAGCGCGCTGCCAGCGCGCCGAGCGTGCCGGTCACCGCCTCCTCGAACTTCTTGGTGATCTCGCGACACACCGCCGCCTCGCGATCGCCCAGCCAATGTGCCAGCGCGGCGAGGCAGGCACCCAGCCGCGGCCCCGATTCGTACAGCACCAGCGTGGCGCGTACCGCCGCGACCTCGCGGATCGCCTCGGCGCGCGCCTGCTCCTTGGGCGGGAGGAACCCGAGGAACAGGAAGCGGTCGGTCGGCAGTCCGGCGAGCGTCAGCGCGGCCACCGCGGCGCAGGCGCCGGGGACGGTGACGACGTGACGCCCCGCCGCGCGTGCCTCGCGCACCAGCTTGTAGCCGGGATCGGAGATCAGCGGCGTGCCCGCGTCGGAGACGAGCGCGACCACCTCGCTCGCCATCCGCTCGATCAGGCGCGGCCGCACCTCGGCGGCATTGTGGTCGTGATAGGGAGTCATCGGCCGCTTGGTGCCGATGTGGCGCAGCAGCCCGGCGGTGACCCGCGAATCCTCCACCGCGATGACGTCGGCGGCGGCGAGCACCTCGGCAGCACGCGGCGAGAGATCGCCGAGATTGCCGATCGGGGTGGCGACGATGTAGAGGCCAGGCGGTAGAGAGTTCACGGGAGTTGTCATGGCAGAGGCGATCGGGCGGCCGCAATGGTCGAACGCGTGGGGCCGATTGGTCGCGGTCACCGGCGCGCTGCTGCTCGCGGCCTGCTCGACGGTGGTGCCGCGCGCGCCCGTCGAGGCGCCGCGGCCGCAGACCCAGGCGCCGCCGCCGCGCGACACCGCGCCCGAGGTGATCAGCGGCCTGCCACAAGACACTGAGCGGCACCGCGTCGCGCTGCTGGTGCCGCTGTCGGGCAGCAACGCCGGGGTGGGGCGCAGCCTCGCCAACGCCACCCAGCTGGCGCTGCTCGACACGCGCAACGCGCAGGTGCGAATCACCAGCTATGACACCGCCACCGGCGCCGCCCAGGCGGCGTCGCGCGCGATCGCCGACGGCGCGCAGCTGATCCTCGGGCCGCTGCTGGCCGAGGACGTGCGCGCGGTGGCGCCGATCGCCCGCGCCGCGAAGGTGCCGGTGCTGTCTTTCTCCAACGACACCGGCGTGGCGGGCGACGGCACCTATGTGCTGGGCTATGCGCCGGCGCAGTCGATCGAGCGCGTGGTCGGCTTCGCGCGCGCCCGCGGCATGAACAATTTCGGCGGGCTGGTGCCCAACGCGTTGTACGGCAGCCGCGCCTCCACCGCCTTCCTGCGCGCGGTCGAGCAGGTCGGCGGGCGGGTGGTCTCGCTGCAGACCTATGACCGCGGCCCGGGCGCGCTCAGCGCGGCGGTGCAGCGCATGGCCAAGGACGCGCCGTTCGACGCGATCCTGATCGCCGACAGCGCCGGCTCGGCAACCGCGGCGGTGCCGCTGCTCCGGCGCAACAGCCCCTCGGCGCAGGTCCTCGGCACCGAGCTGTGGAACGCCGACAAGGGCGCCAGCGCGCCGGCGCTGAGCGGCGCGTGGTTCGCCAGCGTCCCCGACGATCTCTATCGCCAATATGCGCGCAACTATCGCACGCGCTTCAACGCCGCGCCCTATCGGTTGTCCAGTCTCGGCTACGATTCGGTTCTGCTGGTGGTGCGGATCGCGCGCGACTGGCGGCCGGGCACGGCCTTCCCCGAGCCGCGGCTGCGCGACGCGGACGGCTTCGCCGGGATCGACGGCGCCTTCCGCTTCGGTCGCGACGGCGTGGCCGAGCGCGCGCTCGAGGTGAAGGAGCTGCGTACCGGCGACGCGGTGGCGGTCTCGCCTGCGCCGACGGGGTTCGCGGGCAAGTGACAGCCGCCGCGGCGCGGCCGCGGCGGAGCGCCCTGTTCCTGCCTGCGTCCAACCAGCGCGCGCTCGTAAAGGCGCCCACGCTCGACTGCGACGCGGTCATCCTCGACCTCGAGGACTCAGTCGCGCCCGCGGTGAAGCCCGACGCGCGAGGGGCCGTTCTCATGGGCCTAGCAGCGAGGAGCTGGGGCACGCGCGAGCGCGTGGTGCGCGTGAACGGCGCCGACACGGACTGGGGCGCCGACGACCTCGCCGCGCTGCGTGGCGCGCCGCTCGACGCGGTGCTGCTCCCCAAGGTCGACGGCCCCGCCACGCTTCACGCCGCCCGCGCGGCGCTGGGCGAGGGCCCGGCGCTATGGGCGATGATCGAGACCTGCGCCGGCGTTGCGGCATTGCGCGCGATCGCCGCGGCGGCGCGCGAGACCGGGCTCGCCGCGCTCGTCGTCGGGCCCAACGACCTCGCACGCGAGCTGCGCTGCACGCCGGGCGAGGATCGCGCGCCGCTGTGGCCCATCCTCACCCAGGTGGTGCTCGCCGCCCGGCTCGCCGATATCGTCGCGCTCGACGGCGTGACCAACGTGATCGACGATGCCGCGGTGATCGAGCGTGCTTGCGCGCAGGGCGCGCGCTGGGGCTTCGACGGCAAGACTCTGATCCACCCGGCGCAGATCGCAGCGGCCAACCGCGCCTTCGCCCCATCGGCGGAGGCGGTGGCTCGCGCCGCACGGATCGTCGCCGCCTTCACCTTGCCTGAGCACGAGGCGTCAGGGGCGATCCGGCTCGAGGGGGAGATGGTGGAGCGGCTTCATCTCGCCGAGGCGGAGCGACTCCTCGCGCTCGACCGCGCGGTTCAGTCGCGGCAATAGCCCTCACCGGGCTCGACGGTCAGGCAGTCCTTCTTGCCGTCGAGATACTTCAGCCCGGTCGTGGCACCGTCACTCGGCCGAAGGAGTTCGCGCACGCCCGCCCGCTCGAAGGCGATACCTTCTGGCGTTACCTCGCCGTCGTACGTGCCCTTGTCGTCGAGGCTCCATTGCATCGCCAGCGACACCGCATCTCCCTCGCCCGAGCGTGGGGCGACGACGAGGTTGAGCCCTTCCACACCGCGCCATCGACCGAGATAGCGCGCGCGCGACACTGGTACGGCGCCGCTCACGGTGGGAGAGGGCGCCGCGAGGCCGACGTTCGAGATGCCTCCGTCCGGGGCGGCGGTTGCGTCGGCCGCAGCCCCGGTGGTGACGTTCCCCTCGGTCTCCCGTTTCCGGTCACCGCAGCCAGAGAGTAGCAGCAGCGCGGTAAGGGTCAGCGCGAGCTTCATCACCGCTCAACTCGCGCACCTCGGCACCGTTCCCGCCGCGGCGCGGTTCAATCCTTCGGCGCGGGCTCGTTGAGCAGCGGGATCAGCTCTCGGTTGAGATCGTCCAGGTCGAGCGCCGCGGCCTTGGCATAGCGGACGATCCCGGCGCGATCGATGATATAGTTGGTCGGCACGGCCGGCATTTCCGCGCTGATGCCCTTGATGCGGCGCACCGCGGGGATCGCCATGGCGGCGAATACCGGCTTGAGCTGCCGAAGCGGCGCTGACCCGTCGGTCGCCACCGCGAAGACGCTCAGCCCGTGCTGTCGCGCGCGGCGGTAATAGCCGTCGAGGAGCGGCAGCTCGGCGCGACACGGCACGCACCAGGTCGCCCAGAAGTTGAGCAGCACCACCTCGCCGCGATGCTCGGCGAGCGTGGTGGTGCGGCCGTCGACCAGCGTCAGCTCGATCGGCGGCGCCGGCTGACCCAGCTTGAGGTCACGCGCCGCGGCGGGTGTCGCCATGAGCGCGCCCGCCAGCGCGTAGAGCAGTAGGTGTCGCATCGTTCGGTTGCCCCCTTGGCAAGCTGACGCAGCGGCGCGTGCGCGGTCAAGCGGTTGATCGGCCCGATCCGGCGGGCATGTTCAGGAGGCCGAGGCGAGCGAGAGCCGGACACTCGCCGGTGGCGCCGCGGCGCGATCGAGCAGGAACAGGCCGGCGTCGTCGACGCGCTGCCGCTCGCCACCAGGGGCGGGCGCGGGAGGTCGCGTGGTCGGAAGAAGTTCTGCGTCGCGTGATAGCGCTGCGGCGAGGGCAGGTAGGTGGTGCGGTCGCTCGGCGGCACCCAGCAGCAGGTAATGAACGACCAGACCGTCGGTGATCGTACCGGCGAGATCCGCCTGGTAGAGCCGCGTGTGATAGGATCGTGACGGGTGATCAGCACGCTGACGGTGCCGTCGCCGCGCGGGCCGCCATCGACGCAGAAGGAGGAGTAAGCGCGCGCTCGATCGAGCCGCGACTCGCCGAGGCGACCCGCTCCAGCCCGGCGCGAGGGCGTAGCGCCCGCGAAGCAGCAGGTCGCGGCGCCACCCGCTGGCACGCATCCAACGCGCACCTAGGTTGCGGTCGCTCGGCGGCAGCGGCCGCAGCGTGACGCGGCCACCGCGTGGCGTGAGCGCGAAACCTGTCGGCTCGGCGATGTCGCGCGCGACATGCTCGGCGTCGAGGGTGACCCTGAGCCGTTCGCTCGGCCGCCAGTCAAGCGCCGCGGCGGCGAGGCGGCGCCATCCATCGACCCGCGCCATGTTGCGAGTCGCTCGCAACGCGCCGCGGGCCCGCTTCGACGGCCGGCCGCGGTTGACCTGTCGCCGCCTCGCGGCTACCCGCGCCACCGACATCGCTGAACCACTCGCGCGCCGAGTCCTGTCGAAGGGCGCGCGGGTTCGCCCGGCAGGCGGAGACCTGTATCCATGGCCAACGTAGCAGTCATCGGCGCGCAATGGGGCGACGAGGGCAAGGGCAAGATCGTCGACTGGCTCGCCGAGCGCGCTGACATCGTCGTCCGCTTCCAGGGCGGGCACAATGCCGGCCATACCCTCGTCGTCGGCGAGTCGGTCTACAAGCTGTCCCTGCTGCCGTCGGGGATCGTGCGCGGCACGCCCTCGGTGATCGGCAACGGCGTGGTGCTCGATCCCTGGGCGCTGAAGGCGGAGATCGAGCGGCTGTTGGGGCAGGGCGTCGTCGCCACGCCCGAGACGTTGCGGATCGCCGACAATTGCGCGTTGATCCTGCCGTTCCACCGCGATCTCGACGGCATGCGCGAGGATGCCAGCGGCGCGGGCAAGATCGGCACGACCCGGCGCGGCATCGGCCCCGCCTATGAGGACAAGGTAGGTCGTCGCGCGCTGCGCGTGTGCGACCTCGCGCACCTCGACGACCTTGGCCCTCAGCTCGACCGGCTCACCGCGCACCATGACGCACTGCGCGCCGGCTTCGGCGAGGCGCCGATCGATCGCGACGCGCTGGTCGCCGAGTTGCGCGCGATCGCCGGCTTCGTGCTGCCCTTCGCCAAGCCGGTGTGGCGCGATCTCAATGCGGCGAAGGAGGCGGGCAAGCGCATCCTGTTCGAGGGGGCGCAGGGCGTGCTGCTCGACATCGACCACGGGACCTACCCGTTCGTCACCTCGTCGAACACGATCGCTGGCACCGCCGCGGGCGGCTCGGGACTGGGGCCGGCGGCGGTGGGGTTCGTCCTCGGGATCGCCAAGGCCTACACGACACGCGTCGGCTCGGGACCGTTCCCGACCGAGCTCGAGGACGCGACGGGCGAGCGGCTCGGCACGCGCGGGCATGAGTTCGGCACGGTGACGGGACGCAAGCGACGTTGCGGGTGGTTCGACGCGGTGCTGGTGCGCCAGTCCGCGGCGGTGGGCGGGATAACCGGGATCGCGCTGACGAAGATCGACGTCCTCGACGGCCTGGACGAGGTCCGGATCTGCACCGGCTATCGTCTGCGAGGCGAGGTGATCGACTATTTCCCGGCGCACGCCGCCGACCAGGCGCTGGTCGAGCCGGTCTATGAGACGGTGGAGGGTTGGCAGGAGTCGACTGCTGGGGCGCGGAGCTGGGCCGACCTGCCGGCGCAGGCGATCAAATATATCCGTCGGATCGAGGAGCTGATCCGCTGCCCCGTGGCCTTGGTATCGACCAGTCCGGAGCGCGATGACACTATCCTGGTGCGCGACCCATTCGCCGACTGAGCGCGGAACGACCCCCATGCGGTCGCACGGGGGTCGGATCGGCGACGTTACTGCGGCGACTGCGGCGTGGTCGCCATCGGGTCGGCGCCGGTGGTGCGCGGGTTGTTCTGCGACATCGGGGCGACCGTGGGATCCGGATTCATCGTCTGAGTCGACGGGTCCGGCGTCGTGCTGGTGCTCGGCTGGCTCATCGTCGACCGGTTGCGCGACGAGCGCGCCGACTTACGGGCCGAGCGCGGCGAGGTCGTCGACATCGTGTCCGACTGCGTGCTCTGGGTGCTGGTGCCGGTCGAGCCGGGCTGCTGCATCGTGCCCATCGAACCCTGGTCCATGCCGGTGCCGGACTGGCCCATGCCCGTGCCCATGCTGCCGCCGGTGCTGCCGCCCGTCCCGCCGGTGGTCTGTGCCGAGGCGACGGCGGGCAGAGCGAGTGCGGCCGCGGCCGCGATCACGAGAATACGCATGTGAACCTCTCCTTGTGTGTGCGGTCCGAACGAAGCGCACGAAGCAGGTGTTCCAGCGATCCCTCGCCTAAATTAACCAAGTTAACCGCACTGCGCGCGGTGAAGCAAGGCCTGGTCCGCGAGCACCAGCGCGACCATCGCCTCCACCACGGGCACGCCGCGGATGCCGACGCACGGGTCGTGCCGGCCCTTGGTCGCGATCTCGACCGCCTCGCCCGTGCGCGTGACCGTCGGCACCGGGGTCAGGATCGAGCTGGTCGGCTTGAACGCGACGCGGACCCGGATCGGCTGGCCGGTGGCGATCCCGCCCGCGATCCCGCCGGCATGGTTGGCGAGGAAGGCGGGGCCGTCCGCGCCGGGACGCATCGCGTCGGCGTTCTGCTCCCCCGAGAGCGCAGCGGCGGCGAAGCCGTCGCCGATCTCGACGCCCTTCACCGCGTTGATCGACATGCAGGCGGCGGCGAGCTCGCTGTCGAGCTTGGCGTAGAGCGGCGCGCCCCAGCCCGCGGGCACGCCGGTCGCCTCGCACACCACCACCGCGCCGAGCGAGGAGCCCGCCTTGCGCGCGGCGTCGACCGTCTCTTCCCAGCGCGCCGCCGCCACGGGGTCGGGGCAGAAGAAGGGATTGGCGTCGATCGCGGCGTCGTCGAAGGTCGCCGGGTCGATCGCGTCGCCGCCGATCGCCTCGACCCAGGCGCGCACGCGCACCTGCGGCACCACCAGCCGCGCCACCGCGCCCGCCGCGACGCGCGCGGCGGTCTCGCGCGCCGAGGAGCGGCCGCCGCCGCGATAGTCGCGGAAGCCGTACTTGGCGTCATAGGCGTAGTCGGCGTGGCCGGGGCGATAGGCGAGCGCGACGTCCGAATAGTCCTTGGAGCGCTGGTCGACATTCTCGATCACGAGGCTGATCGGCGTGCCGGTGGTGCGGCCCTCGAACACGCCCGAGAGAATACGAACCTGGTCGGGCTCGCGCCGCTGCGTGGTGAAGCGCGACTGGCCGGGGCGGCGCCGGTCGAGCCAGGGCTGGATGTGCGCCTCGCCGAGCGCGATCCCCGGCGGGCAGCCGTCGACCACCGCGCCCAGCGCCGGCCCGTGGCTCTCGCCCCAGGTGGTGAAGCGGAACACGCGGCCGAAGGTGTTGTAGCTCATGCGCGAGGGTCCGGATGTTGCGAATGTTGAGTCGCCGGCGCGTCGAGACTCAACGTTCGCGGGCGGCCGATGTGGAACATGGCGCGCGCTGTGCCAGAAGCGTGCGGCTTAGGACAGGGGGCGGCTCTCGTCGGCGTGCCCTGTTTTCACGTCCACCCCGACGGGCACCGGGGTCCAGTCGGGGAACGTCTGTGAGTCTCACGTCAGCCTTCCCACCTGGACCCCGGCGTTCGCCGCGGTGGTGGCAATATAGAAGAGCGCACGCCCACCCGACTGCCGCTCACCCAGCGCCGAGCACCGCGAAGGCATCGGCGTGGCGCGCGTCGCCGCGGACGCCGCAGGGCATCAGCCCGCCCTGCAGCGGCAGCGCCAACAGATGCTCGCCCGCGTAGGGAGAGACGAAGTTGGACGCGTAATCCTCGTGAAAGCCGAAGCGCCGATAGTAAGCCGCGGCGCCCAGCACGAAGCACAGCAATACGCGCTCGGCCTCGAGCCGCTCGAGCCCGGCCTGCACCAGCGCCTCGCCGACACCGCGGCGGCGATAGGCGGGCGCCACCGCGAGGGGCGCCAGCGCCACCGCGGGCACCGCACGATCGTTGACCGTCACCGCCATCCGGCTGAACGCCACCGCGCCGACGATCGCGCCGGTGGCGCCGTCGACCGCCGCCATCATCAGCACCATCGCGCCGTCGACGCACAGCCGTCGCACGAGATCGGCCTCGTCGGCGCGCGCGAAGCAGGTGCGCAGCAGCGCGTCGATCCCCGCCACGTCCTCGCCGCGCGCGGGGCGGACGATCAGCTCGGCCGGGGCGCCCTCCTCAAGCAAGCGCGATGTCCGGCGCGTCCTCCGCCTTCATGCCGATGACGTTGTAGCCCGCGTCGACATGGTGGATCTCGCCGGTGACGCCGCTGGCGAGCGAGCTGAGCAGGTACAGGCCCGCGCCACCGACCTCCTCGATCGAGACGGTGCGGCGCAGCGGCGCGTTGAGCTCGTTCCACTTGAGGATGTAGTTGAAGTCGCCGATGCCGCGCGCCGCCAGGGTCTGGATCGGCCCCGCCGAGATCGCGTTGATGCGGATGTTCTCCGGCCCGAGATCGACCGCGAGATATTTGACGCTCGTCTCAAGCGCGGCCTTGGCGACGCCCATCACGTTATAGTGCGGGATCACCTTCTCGGCGCCATAGTAGGTCAGCGTCAGGATCGCGCCGCCGTTGGGCATCATCCTGCGCGCGCGCTGCGCCACCGCGACCAACGAATAGGCCGAGACGTTCATCGTCATCAGGAAGTTGTCGAGCGTGGTGTCGTAGTAGCGACCGCGCAGCTGCGACTTGTCGGAGAAGCCAATGGCATGGACGACGAAGTCGATCGTCGGCCATTCCCGCGCCAGCGCGGCGAAGGTGTCGTCCAGCGCGGCCATGTCGGAGACGTCGCAGTCGAACAGCCGCGCCACGCCGAGCTGCTCGGCGAGCGGCCGCACGCGCTTCTCCATCGCCGCGCCCTGGTAGGAGAAGGCCAGCTCGGCGCCGGCCTCGCTGAGCTGCTTGGCGATACCCCAGGCCAGCGACTTGTCATTGGCGAGCCCCATGATCAGCCCGCGCTTGCCCGCCATCAATCCGTTCACGTCCTTGCCCTGTATGTCATTCATCTTGTTCCGCCCCCTCTACAACCGCTACGGGCGGCTCCGCCAGTGCCGCGTTCAGGTGAGCGCCGAACACCAGGCCGAGGCCGATCAGATAGAAGAACAGCAGCATCACCACCACCCCGGCGAGGCTGCCGTAGGTGAGGTCATAGCCGCCGAGCTGCGACAGCACCCAGGGCAGGCCGGCGGTCATGCTCACCCACCACAGAGTGGTGAACAGCGCGCCGGGCCACTTCTTGCTGTCACTGCGGCGATAGCGGCCCGGCGTGACCGAGTAGAACAGCATGTACAGCGCGCCGAACATCACCGCCGCGGGCACCAGCCGGGCGAGGTTGAGCCAGTCTGCGACATGCTGCGCCACGGGGAGGAGCCGGTAGATGAACTGCTCGGCCGCGATCAGAAGCCCCTGCACCAGGAAGGAGAAGAGCGCGATCACGATCGAGCCGATGATCGCCAGGCTGAGCCCGAGCCGCGCGCGCCACAGCGACTGCGACGAGCGCGTGCCATAGGCGCGGCGGAAGATGTCGCGGATCGTCTCGGCGAAGCTGCCGACGGTCCACAGGCCGACCAGCGCGCCGAACCACAAGAGCGAGCCGGTGCGTGCGTGCAGCACGTTGCCGATCGGCTCGCGCAGGATCGTGCCGACATCGCGCGGCAGCACCGAGAGGAAGCTGGCGACCCCGCGCTGCACCTCGTCGGTCTGCCCGAACAGCGAGGCGACCGCGGCGGCGACGATGAAGAACGGGAACACCGTCATCAGCGCGAGATAGGCGAGGTTGCCGGCGTGGATGAAGCCGTCGGTATAGACG
This sequence comes from Sphingomonas yunnanensis, assembly GCF_019898765.1. Classification (GTDB taxonomy): domain Bacteria; phylum Pseudomonadota; class Alphaproteobacteria; order Sphingomonadales; family Sphingomonadaceae; genus Sphingomonas; species Sphingomonas yunnanensis. Next base: position 379,871 of record NZ_JAIOKB010000004.1, read on the forward strand.
CCGACCGCGGCACGCTTCAGCACGGACCAGGTATAGCTGCCGGGTCGGACATGCGCGAGCTGGCGGTCTAGGCGACGTCGCGCGGCGCCGTGATGGCGCGCGCGATCCTCAGGCGTGAGCGTGGGAGGGGCGTCCTTCACCCACATCAGACTCCCATGGTCGCGCGCGGGTTCCCCGCGCCGGCCCAGCCCGCCACGAAGGACTTCAACGCGGCGTCGTCGGCGGGCACGTCAATCACGAGGCGAACGAGCTGGTCGCCGCGGCCTCCGGCCTTGCGGTGGAAGCCTTTGCCCTTCAACCGCAGCGTCTTGCCCGAGGTGGAGCCGGCCGGCACGGTGAGCATCACCGGCTTGTCGACGGTCGGCACCTTCACCGCGCCGCCCTCGACCGCCTCTTTGAGCGTGACCGGCAGGTCGATCCGTACGTCGTCGCCCTCGCGCGTGAAGAAGCGGTGCGGCTGGATCTCGATCGTCACGATCGCGTCGCCCGGGCCGCCGGCGCCGGGGTCGCCCTTGCCGGAGAGGCGCATCTGCGTGCCGGTGTCGACCCCGGCGGGCAGCTTGAGGTCGATCGTGCTGCCGTCGGCCAGGGTCACGCGCTGCGGCGCGAGCGCGGCGGCGTCGGCGAAGGGGACCTGGAGACGGTAGGCGACGTTGCCGCCCTTCGGCGGCGGCCCGGCGCCGCGGCGACCGAAGCCGCTGGCGAAGCCTCCCCCGCCGCCGCCGCGGCCGCCGAACAGCCCCTCGAAGATGTCGGACATGTCGGGCGCCTCGCCGCCGCCCATGTCGAACTGCTGCGAGCGGAAGCCACCCGCGCCGCCCGGTCGCCCGCCGCCGGCACCATAGCCGAAGGGGGCGGCGGGATTGCCGTCGCCGTCGATCTCGCCGCGATCGTAGCGCGCGCGCTTGTCCTTGTCGGTGAGCAGGTCATAGGCCGAGGTCACCTGGCCGAACCGCTCCGCCGCCTTCGGGTTGTCCTGATTGCGGTCGGGATGCAGCTCCTTGGCGAGCTTGCGATAGGCTTTCTTGATGTCCGCCTCGCTGGCGCCGCGCGCCACGCCCAGCGTCGCATATGGATCGGCCATGGATTCCCCGACTGGTGTGTTACTTCCCTATGTGGGATAGTCGCGGCACGAGCGCAATCGCCGTCGCGGCGCAAGCACCATCGCGCACGGTGTTGACCCGCCGCGGCGGGCCACCGTAGAAGACCGGCCGGGGCGGTCCGGTCGGGCCGCCCTTGTTCTTTCCGAGGAGAAGACCCCGTGTCGTCCACCCCTGCGCTGATGCCCGTCTACCCGCGGTGCGGCGTGCGCCCGGTGCGAGGCGAGGGCGTCTACCTCTACGGCGAGGACGGCGAGCGCTATCTCGACTTCGCCAGCGGCATCGCGGTGAACGCGCTCGGGCACGGGCACCCGAAGCTGGTCAAGGCGATCGCGGACCAGGCCGCGACGCTGATGCACACCAGCAACCTCTACGGCAGCCCGCAGGGCGAGCATCTCGCGCAGCGGCTCGTCGACAATACTTTCGCCGACACGGTGTTCTTCACCAACTCGGGCGCCGAGGCGGTGGAGTGCGCGATCAAGACCGCGCGGCGCTATCATTATGCCAACGGCAACCCGCAGCGGCACGACCTGATCACCTTCGACACCGCCTTCCACGGGCGGACACTCGGCGCGATCTCGGCGACCAACCAGGCCAAGATGCGCGACGGCTTCGAGCCGCTGCTGCCGGGCTTCCAATACGCCACGTTCAACGATCTGGCGGGCGCGCTCGCGCTGATCGACGAGCATACAGCGGGCTTCCTGGTCGAGCCGATCCAGGGCGAGGGCGGTATTCGCCCGGCGTCCGAGGAGTTTCTGCAGGGATTGCGCAAGGCGTGCGACGAGCACGGCCTGCTGCTGGTGCTCGACGAGGTGCAGGCGGGCTACGGCCGCACCGGCAAGTTCTTCGCGCACGAGCTGTACGGCATCACGCCCGACATCATGGCGGTGGCCAAGGGCATCGGTGGCGGCTTTCCGCTCGGCGCCTGTCTCGCCACCGCCGAGGCGGCCAAGGGCATGGTGTTCGGCACGCACGGCTCGACCTATGGCGGGAACCCGCTGGCGATGGCGGCGGGCGAGGCGGTACTCGACGTGATCCTGGAGGACGGCTTCCTCGACCAGGTGGCGCGGATGGGGGAGCGGCTGCGCGCCTCGCTCGAGCAGCTGATCCCCAACCACGATCACCTGTTCGATCACGTCCGCGGCCACGGGCTGATGCTCGGCCTCAAGCTGAAGAGCGATAGCCGCCGCTTCGTCGCGCACTGCCGTGACCAGCACGGGCTGCTGCTGGTGGCGGCGGGCGAGAACGTCGTCCGCGTGCTGCCGCCGCTGGTGATCGACGAGAAGCATATCGCCGAGTGCGTCGAGAGACTGAGCGAGGCCGCGCGGGTCTACGTGCCGGTGGCCGACGAGTAGGAGCAATCCTCCCCGCTCGCGGGGAGGGGGACCGCCGCGCGCCAGCGCGGTGGTGGAGGGGGCTCTCCGCGAACGGCAGCGCTGGTGGCGGCCCCCCTCCACCACTCGCTGCGCGAGCGGTCCCCAGTGGCAGGTCGATCATGCCCCCGGCATGATCTCGACTTGCCGGGGGCAAGTCGCCCTGCCACTCCAGTCTGGGGAGGATGTAAATGCGCCATTTCCTGAGCCTCAGCGACGCCGGTGGCGACGCGATCGCCGCCATGCTGAACGACGCGCTCGAGCGCAAACAGGCGCGCGCGGGCTGGCCCAAGGGCCGCGCCGACGCCGACGCGCCGCTCGCCGGCCGCGTGCTGGCGATGATCTTCGAGAAGAACTCGACGCGTACCCGCGTCAGCTTCGACATGGCGATCCGCCAGCTCGGCGGCCAGTCGATCGTGATGGAGGCGGGGCAGATGCAGCTCGGCCGCGGCGAGACGGTGGCCGACACCGCGCGCGTGCTGTCGGGCTATGTCGACGCGATCATGATCCGCACCGACGACCACGCCAAGCTGGAGGAGATGGCGGCGCACGCCAGCGTGCCGGTGATCAACGGCCTCACCGACGAGTCGCACCCGTGCCAGATCATGGCCGACCTGCTCACCGTCGTGGAGAGCGGGCGCCAGCTGCCCGGGCTCAAGGTCGCGTGGCTCGGCGACGGCAACAACGTGCTCGCCTCGATCGTCGAGGCGGCGGCGCTGCTCCACTTCGACGTGGTCGCGGCGTGCCCGCAGGGATTCCAGCCCGAGGAGGGGGCGATCGTCCGCGCCTCGGGCCGCGCGCGCGTCGTCGCCGACCCGCGCGAGGCAGTGGCCGACGCCGACGTGGTCGTGACCGACACCTGGATCTCGATGGGCCAGGCGCAGGCCGAGACCAAGCTGCGCGCGATGATGCCCTATCAGGTCGACGCCGCGCTGATGGCGGCAGCCAAGCCGGGTGCCGCCTTCCTCCACTGCCTCCCCGCGCACCGCGGCGAGGAGGTCACCCCCGAGGTGATCGACGGGCCGCAGTCGCTGATCTGGCAGGAGGCGGAGAACCGCCTCCACGCGCAGAAATCGGTGCTGCGCTGGTGCTTCGGCCAGATCGGTTGATCGGCGCGGCGCGGCTACCCAATTAGGGAGAACCAACCCACCTGCTCGCCCCTCCTCGTCGTGCCGGGATCGACCCGGCATCCATGGTGCGGCGCACGCCACCGGCCGGAGCGTGCGCCGAACGATGGACCCCGCAACACGTCCGGGGCGACGGACAGGGCAGCCGATTGTTCTGCGACCCCGCCAGCACGAGGCAGCCTTGACCGATCCCCGCGACCACGTCCCCGACCTCGACCGTGCGCTCGGCTTCACCATCCCGGCGCAGCACGCGCGCGGGCGCGTGGTGCGGCTCGGGCCGACGCTCGACACGATCCTGGCCGCGCACGCTTATCCCCCCGCGATCGAGACGCTGCTCGCCGAGGCGCTGACGCTGACCGCGCTGATCGGCAGCACGCTCAAGGACCCGCAAGGCCAGCTTACGATGCAGACGCAGACCGGGGCGGGCGTCGTCACCTTGCTGGTGTGCGACTATCGCGGCGGTGAGGTGCGCGGGTACATCCAATATGACGCCGAGCGGCTCGCCGCGGCACCGGCGCAGCCGTCGCTGTTCGCGCTGTTCGGTAAGGGTTATCTCGCGATCACCTTCGATCTCGCCACCACCGGCGAGCGCTATCAGGGAATCGTCCCGCTCGACGGTGACACGCTGAGCGAGGCGGCGCAGAGCTACTTCTACCAGTCGGAGCAGATCCCGACGCTGGTACGGGTGGGACTGAGCAAGGGTGCGGACGGGCGCTTCGTCGCGGGCGGTCTGCTGCTCCAGCACCTGCCCGAGGGCGAGGAGGGGCGCGAGCGGCTTCATACCAAGCTGGACCATCCCGAGTGGGAGCATGTCGAGGCGCTCGGTCAGACGATGGGCGTGGACGAGCTGGCCGACGCCGCCGTGCCGCTGGAGACTCTGGTGTGGCGGCTGTTCAACGAGGAGGCCGAGGTGCGCGTGCTGGCAGGGCAGGCGCTGGTGAAGGGCTGCCGCTGCGACGTCGACTATATCCGCTCGGTGCTCGCGCGCTTCCCGCTCGAGGAGCGGCTGGCGATGGCGGACGAGGCGGGCGTGATCGCGGTGGACTGCGCCTTCTGCTCGACCAGCTTCCCGGTGCGCGCGGACGAACTGGTGGGGTGAGGGGGGCTGCCGTGACGAGCGGCGCTCCTGTTCTCCCTGCACCGTCCGCTTGATCTCCTTAGCCGTCCGCTTCGAGTAGTCGTTGAGCTTGTCGAGACGGCGTGTCGGGGCCGCGGGCGGCACGCTCTCGACAGGCTCGATCACCACGCGAGCCGAACGGAGGGGAGGAGACGGGGAAAGGCGATAAAGAACATCACCGTTAGTCCGATCTTAACCTTCCTGCTCCATAAGCATCCTCGTGCTGTTCATGCGGCACGCTCTCTCCCTAGCTTGACCGCTCAAGCTCCTCACGGGCCGCCCTCGGGCGGCCCTTTTTCTTGCGCTCGGCCGCGCGAGGGCCTAGCTGGCGCCGCATCATGACCCAACTGACCCCCGCCGTCGCGCTCGTCTCGGGCGGGCTCGACTCGATGGTGTCCGCCGCGCTCGCGCGCGAGGCGGGCCACCCGCTGCTCGCGCTCTCGATCGACTATAACCAGCGCCATCAGGTCGAGCTCGCCGCCGCGCGGCGGATCGCGCACGCGCTCGGCGCGACGCGTCACGTCGTGCTGCCGATCGACCTCTCGGTCTTCGGCGGCTCGGCACTGACTGACCGGGACATCGACGTGCCGAAGGACGGTGTCGACGGCACCATCCCGGTCACCTACGTGCCGGCGCGCAACACGATCTTCCTCAGCCTGGCGCTCGGCTGGGCAGAGGCGGCGGGGGCACGCGACATCTACCTCGGCGTCAACGCGCTCGATTACTCGGGCTATCCCGACTGCCGCCCCGAGTTCATCGCGGCGTACGAGCGGCTCGCCGAGCTCGCCACCAAGGCGGGTGTGGAGGGCCAGCCGTTCCGTTTCCAGGCGCCGCTGCAGCACATGACCAAGGCCGATATCGTGCGCGAGGGTGCGCGGCTCGCGCTCGACATGGGGATGAGCTGGTCGTGCTACGATCCCGCGCCGGGCGGTCTGCATTGCGGACGCTGCGACAGCTGCCGGTTGCGGCACAAGGGCTTCGTCGAGGCCGGCGTGCCCGATCCGACGCTCTACGCGGCCGCCCCGCCGGTCGAGTGAGATGAGCTACGCGGTCAAAGAGATGTTCCTGACGCTCCAGGGCGAGGGCGTCCAGGCGGGACGGCGCGCGGTGTTCGTCCGCTTCGCCGGCTGCAACCTGTGGAGCGGGCGCGAGCAGGATCGCGCCACCGCGGTGTGCCGTTTCTGCGACACCGATTTCGTCGGGATCGACGGCGCGGGCGGCGGCCGCTTCGCCGACGCCGCGGCGCTGGTCGCGGCGGCGGAAGCTTTCTGGGGTCCGGACCGCGAGCGGCGCTTCGTGGTGCTGACCGGGGGCGAGCCGATGCTCCAGGTCGACGACGCCCTGGTCGACGCGCTTCACGCCGCCGGGTTCGAGATCGCGATCGAGAGCAACGGGACGCTGCCGGTCCATCGCGGTATCGACTGGGTGTGCATCAGCCCCAAGGCCGGCAGCGAGACGGTGCAGCGCTCGGGCGATGAGCTCAAGCTGGTATGGCCGCAGGCCGGCACCGACCTCGCAACGGTAGAGGGCTGGGAATTCCGCCACTTCCTGCTCCAGCCGCTCGACGACGCGGCGGGCGCGGCGAACGTCGAGGCGGCGATGGCGCTGGTGATGGAGCGACCGCGCTGGCGATTGTCGCTCCAGACGCACAAGCTGCTGGGCCTGCGCTGACGTCGTCGCGGGCCGCCGGCGCCGGCCGACGACCCGCGCGCCATCGTCGATCAGACCAACGCCGCCGGGGCCTCGCGCCGGCGCGAGGCCCCGCCACGCCGATCATCGCGAAGCCGGTCAGCATCATCGTCCAGGTGCCGGGCTCTGGGACCGCACTCAGCACGCCGAACACGTCGGCGCTCGCGCTTTGCCCCTCGCGGACATGGAACTCGCGCGCGGTCGAGTTGAGGTAGCCCTCACCGCGGACGTTGTCGAAGCCGCGCAGCTCGAACTGATAGGCCTGCCCGTCGACGACGAAGTCGTTGATGCTCTGAAGCGTGGGCAAGTAGACATAGTCGGCGTTCGCGTCCGCGCTACCGGTGTTGGGAGTGCTGTACAGGCCCAGCGCGAAGCTCTTGGCGAGATTGATCGACGCGCCCGGCGAAGTATATCTATAATGCCGCGTTAACTTCAGGGTGCTAGTGAGTCCAAAACCAAAACGAACCCCGCCTAAGAAGTCAGCTGACAAGGATGTTGCTGAGCGCCTTCGGCCACTTGCGCGTTTTCGAACCGAAGCATATCCCGAGGGCAATCGCCTCCTTTTCGGACGGGAACGTCACCAAGGTGCGGGGCGGAACGAGATAGTTTAGCAATGGCAGGATCTTGAGCACGGGAGGCTGAAGGGAGCACCGGATTGCCGCTATCGGCCGGTGCAGTATGACTAGGCAAATTGTTCTCGGCGCGAGAAGTTGCTTCGGACGGCGCCCCGATCGCGACTGACCGGCCGACGCGGGATCAGCGCCGGCCGGGCTATCAGTAGGCTGTGCCGCTGTCGCGCGACCCAAGAGGCCGCGCCGGGCGCTGGCTCTTCTCGTTCTCCCCTGTCCGTGGGCGGATGATCAGTCCCTCGTGATCTCAGCGCGCGGCGTAGACGACCGGAGTCAGCGGCGCGCCGCACTTCTGCTCGACGAACAGTCCTTTCTTCCAGCATGCCTCGTCGAACCGCGGCAGCGTCGCTGGCAGCACCTGGAGCGAGGGGAATTGCTGCTCGCCGAACGGCTTGAGACTGTTGCGCAGCTCGCGCATGCGCGCCATCGCGACGTCGCCGAAGCCACCGCGCGGTGCGTAGAGCGCGTCGCGACCGATGTTCGCCGCGGTGGCGCAGAAGTTGAACTGCGCCGCGACTGTGGCGAAGCCGGAATAGGTGCGCGTGCCGAACTGGTCGAGCGCTGTCTGGCCGTCCTTCTTGGTCTTGGCGACGCGGGTGAAGTATTTGCTCAGTGTGTCGAACGAATTCTGCAACTCCACGCGATGGTCGGCGAGGATCGCGTTATAGTTCTGCACCGTCAGCAGCGTCGGCTCGAACTGGCATTGCAGCGCGGCGACGTTGAGCGCGGCGCGCATGTTCCACACCACCCCCGCGCGCAGCTCCGCCGGCGTGGCGCCGGGCAGCGGGTGCCCCATGCCGTCCTCGTTCCCGATGATTGGCTCGCCGCGCAAATCCTTCGATTTGAAGAAAAACTGCGCCGAAGCCGGCGTCGTCGCCAGCACCCCAGCCGCCAGCGCCACCCAGGCGCCGACGATCCCCACCTTCAGCATTCCCCAACACTCCTCGTCGCGGCTACGGCCGCGCCGCCCTTTTACGTCAAATTGGGTAAATGGCCCAAGAACATTCTGTCGCTCGAATGATTCATTCCGGCGCGTGGCGCCGCCGTCATCGCTTTGCTTGTTGGCGTCGCGTAACGACGTGCCCGTTCGCGGGACAAAAGAAGAGGCCGCCCGGTCTCCCGCGCGGCCCCGTCAACACAATCGCCGGATCGCGGCAGATTACATCGCGTTCGACATGTTGGACATGTTCGACATCATCATGTCGTTACCCATCGTGTCGTTCGCCATCATGCCGCCGTTCATGGCGCCGTCCACGGCGGTCATGTTGTCGGTCATGGTGTCCATGCCCTCGGTGGCGTTCATGTCGGTGATCATGGTGTTCTCGCTGGTCTCGGTCTTCGAACCGCACGCCGAGACGGCGAGAGCGGCTGCCGCGAGCGCCGAACCGCCGAGGATCTTGGTGATGACTGCACGCATGAAATTGCTCCCTAGACAAAGGATTTGGCGACCATTCGGCCGTTTTTTGTCCCAAACCGACGTAGACATTAATCGCAGATGAGCGCCCTCTCAAGCCTCGTTTTCACCGACGCAAGTCAGGCTTTCAAGAAAGGCGTCCGCGGTCAACGACAGCGCCGCATCGAAAGTTGCAAGTTCGTGCGGTGAACCGAGCGCGGCGGCGCTGGTGACCGGATAGTCGGCGAGACCGCACGGCACGATGCCGCCGAAGTGCGCGAGATCGGGCGCGAGGTTGACCGAGAAGCCGTGCAGCGTCACCCAGCGGCGCACGCGAATGCCGATCGCGCCGATCTTGGCCTCGGCGCCGGCGCGGTCGCGCGTCCAGATGCCGATCCGGCCGGGCGCGCGGCAGGCGGCGATGCCGAGCTCGGCGAGCGCCGCGATCAGCCAGCCCTCCAGCGCGTGGACGAAGCATCGCACGTCGCGCCCGCGCCGGTTGAGGTCGAGCATGAGATAACCGACGCGCTGCCCCGGCCCGTGATAGGTGTAGCGCCCGCCGCGGCCCGCGGGCACGACCGGGAAGCGCGGGTCGACCAGCTCGCGCGGGTCGGCGCTGGTGCCGGCGGTGTAGACCGGCGGATGCTCGAGCAGCCACACCAGCTCGCGCGCGTCGCCCGCGGCGATCGCGGCGGCGCGCGCCTCCATCTCCGACAGTGCCGCCGCATAGTCGGTGAGCCCGGGCGACACGCGCCACTCCACGTCCTCGATCATCGTCGCGCGCTGCTCCATGCGCGCCAGATGTGCGTGCTCGGCGCGGTTGGCAAGCCGTCGGCGGAGCGCTAGGCCGGCGCGGGAAGGGGACGACGCGATGATCAGGATGGGCATGGTGTGGGAGCGCACGGTCGACGTGCTGCGCGGGCGCGCCGCCATCCTCGCCGGCATCGCTCTCGTCACCCTGTTCCTGCCCGCGGTGCTCAGCGCGGCGGCGACGAGCTTCCTGGGCGCTGTCCCGGCCACGCGCCCGCTGGCGAACCTCGTCTCGGCGGTGCTGATGCTGTTCGGCATGCTCGCGATCACCGCGGTGGCGAGCGATCCGCGCGTCGATCGCGGCGCGGCATATCGGCTCGCCGCGAACCGGTTGCCCGCCGCCGTCGGGGTCACACTGGTCCTGCTGATCGCGCTGTCGCTCACCTTCGTGCCCGGCACGCTCGCGCTGATCGCGGCGGGCGCGACCGTCACCCCCACCGGCATGGTCGAGATGCAGCGCGCCGCGGCCGGCCCGCTCGCGCTGTCGGCGGGGCTGATCCTGGTCGCCGCCGCACTGCTGCTGTGGCTGGGCGCGCGGCTCGCGCCGCTGTTCGCGGTGGTGGTGAACGAGCGGCTGGGGCTCGGTGCGATCCGCCGTGCCTTCGCGCTGACGCGCGGTGCCGCGGCGCGGCTGATCGGCGTGCTGATCCTCTACGCCGTGCTGGTGACGGTGATCACCGTCGCGGTGCGCTCGGTCGTCGGCGTCGTGCTGCGGCTGCTGCTCGACAGTGACGGCGCGGTGCTGTTCGGCACGTCGGTCGCGCTCGCGATCGTCAGCGCCGGCGCCACCGTGGTGCAGAACGTGTTCTACGCCCAATATTACGCCGCCGTGCGCGAGCACGACGAGGGGGCGCCGTTCGCATGAGCCTGACCTTCGCCGGGCTCCTCTCGGTCGCGTGGCGGCTGTTTCGCCGCGACCGCGCGCTGGTGCTTCGGCTCGCCGCGCTGTTCGTCTTCCTGCCCGCTTTCGCCGCGCTGCTGCTATGCGACCCGCTACCGCCGCTGCCGCCCGCGCCGCGCGACGAGCTGATGATGCGCGCGTGGCTCGCCGCGGTGGGCAGCTGGGGGCAGGGCAACGCTCTCTTCTACCTGCTCGCCGACCTGCTCGCCTCCTATGGCGTGGCGGCCATCGCGCTGCTGCTGCTCGACCCCGACCGGCTGACGGTCGGGCAGGCGCTGGGCCAGGCGCTGGCCCGGCTGTGGTCGTTCGTGCTGGTCAGCGTCGCTGTCGCGGTGCCGGTCGGTCTCGGCCTGTGGCTGCTGGTGCTGCCCGGGCTCTACGTCCAGGCGCGGCTGATCGCGGCGGTGCCCGCGCTCGCCCGGCACCCGGCGCTGCGCGCGGGGCCGGCGCTGCGGCTGAGCTGGAGACTGACCAAGGGGCAGGACTGGGCCATCACCGGCGCGCTCGTTACCTTGTTCCTGGCACAATGGGTCGTGGTGTCGCCGCTGCTGAGCGCGGACGAGGCGCTGCGTGCGCCGGGCAGCGGCGATCCGGTGCTGCTCGCGCTGGTGGACGCGCTGCTCGCCGCGGTGCCTGCGGCCTATGCGGTGGCGGTGCTGCTGGTCGGCGTGATCGTCTACCGCGTCGGTGCGAGCAGGGGCAGCTGAGGCGCGACGTCGGCGGGCAGCGCGCCGGTGACGCGCGGATCGGTGAAGGTCTCGATCGTGCGGCGCGCGGGAGTGAAGCCCTGCGCGCGATAGAAGTTGAGCGCCGAGGGATGATCGAGCGTGCAGGTGTGGAGCCACACGCGGTTGACGCCCGCGACCCAGGCACGCGCGAGCGTCTCCGCCATCAGCCAGCGGCCATGCCCTTGGCCCGTTAGCTCTGGCACCAGCGCGAAATAACCGATCTCGCAGGTGCCGGCCGAGCGGAAGTCGAGCTCGACCATGCCGACCTCGACGCCGGCACGGTCGACCGCCGCGAACACCTGCACCTGCGTGTCATGGACGATCGCGACGAGCGCGGCATCGTCTATGACGAGCCGCGAGAACCACAGCCAGCGCGCGCCGACGCGGCGGAACAGCGCGCGATACTTCTCCGGCTCGGGCCGCACCCAGCGCACCAGCCGCAGCGACGAGTCAGGTATGGGGCCCTGCGGCGGGCGGCCTCGCATCTCCAGCGAGGTGACCACCGCGGCGATCTGATCGGCGGGGAGGTGGGTCAGCCCCATGTCGCCACCGGCGGCAGGCTCATCAGGATCGCGTCGACGTTGCCGCCGGTCTTCAGGCCAAACAAGGTGCCGCGATCGTAGACGAGGTTGAACTCGGCGTAGCGCCCGCGCCATTCGCGCTGCTGCGCGACGTCCGCGTCGGTGAACGGCAGGTGCATCCGCCGCCGCACAATGCGCGGATAGGCGTCGAGGAAGGCGCGGCCGACGTCCTGGGTGAAGGCGAGATCAGCGGCGAAGTCGCCCTCCAGATGGTCGTAGAAGATGCCGCCGACGCCGCGGTGCACGCCGCGGTGCGGGATGTAGAAATACTCGTCGGCCCACTGCCTGAAGCGCGGGTAATAGCCGCTGTCGTGACGGTCGCAGGCGCGCGCCAGCGTGGCGTGGAAGTCGTCCGTGTCTTCCGCGATCGGCAGCGGCGGATTGAGGTCGGCGCCGCCGCCGAACCAGCGCTTGGTGGTGGCGAGAAAGCGCGTGTTCATGTGCACCGCGGGGACGTGCGGATTGGCCATGTGCGCGACCAGGCTGATGCCCGTGGCGAAGAAACGCGGATCGTCGCCCGCGCCGTGGATCGTGCGCGCGAAATCGCCCTCGAACGTGCCACCGACGGTGGAGACGTTGACCCCCACCTTCTCGAACACGCGGCCCTTCATCACCCCGCGCACGCCGCCGCCGCCGGGCGCGCCGCTCGGATCGGCGCGGTCCCAGGCGAGATAGTCGAAGCGCGCGTCGGAGCCGGCTTCGCGCTCGATCGCCTCGAACTCGGCGCAGATCAGGTTGCGCAGCTGCTCGAACCAGGTCCGGGCGGCGGTCTGCTGTTCGTCCAATATCATGGAGATGTGCTCTCGCCCGCGGGGAGGGTTCGGGTCAATCGGTCAATCTGTCCCATCCGCCGGTCTGGCGCAGCGCCTCGCCGAGAAGCAGCGCGCCCGCCACCGCGACGTTGAGCGAGCGCAGCCCCGCGCGCATCGGCACGCGCACGCGCAGGTCGGCCCGATCGTGGACGTGCGCCGGCACCCCCGCGCCCTCGCTGCCGAGCAGCAGCACGTCGTCCGCGGCGAAGCGCGCCTGCGGCAGCGGCACCGCCCCCGCGGTGGTGGCGAGCACGACGCGGCCCTCGACGGTGGCGAGGAAGGCGTGCCAGTCGGCGTGGCGCCGGACCTGGACGTGCGCGGCATAGTCCATCGCGGCGCGCACCATCACGCGCTCGCCGAACGGAAAGCCCAGCGGCTCGATCAGGTCGACCGCGAGGTCAAGGCAGGCGCCGAGCCGCAGCAAGGTGCCGACGTTGCCGGCGATATCGGGTTGGAACAGCGCGATCCGCATCGCCGCCGCTCTACGCAGGTTGTTGCGCGACCGCAAAATGGGATTGGCAAAGCGCGAGGCCCGCGGCTATCACCCCGCCAGACCGCCTCGGGGAAGGGCAGGTCGACGCGGGGAGGCGGCATGTCGCGACGGCATCGGATCGACCCGGCGGGAGAATGAAACGGGTAGAGGTTTGACGCGAATGGCGACGGTCGAGAACAACATTCCGCCGGGCGAGGACCCCGCACCCTATCACGAGCATGCCCACGACCCGCGTCGCCGCGACTTCATCAACATCGCCGCGGTGTCCTTCGCAGGCGTCGGCGCGGTCGCGATCGTGCTGCCGCTGATCAACCAGATGAACCCCTCGGCCGACGTGCTCGCGCTGTCGACCACCGAGATCGACATCTCGAAGATCGCGCCGGGTCAGGCGATCAAAGCGTCGTTCCGCAAGCAGCCGCTGTTCGTGCGCAATCTCACGCCCAAGGAGATCGGCGAGGCCAATGCGGTCGACGTCGGCTCGCTGCGCGACCCGCAGACGCTCGCCGAGCGCACCAAGGCGGGCAAGGAGAATTGGCTGATCACGCTGGGCGTCTGCACCCACCTCGGCTGCGTGCCGCTGGGCGCGGGCGAGGGCGAGAACAAGGGCCCGTTCGGCGGCTATTTCTGCCCGTGCCACGGCTCGGCCTATGACACCGCCGGCCGCATCCGGCAGGGGCCTGCGCCGCAGAACCTGCACGTGCCCGAGTATAATTTCACGTCCGACACCGTCGTGACGGTCGGTTGAGGGAGAACGAGAGATGAGCTTTCCCTGGGCCAAGCATTATGAGCCGAAGCAGCCGCTGATGCGCTGGCTGGACGAGAAGCTGCCGCTGCCGCGCCTCGTCTACAACGCCATCGGTGCGGGCTATCCGGTGCCGCGCAACCTCAACTATTTCTGGAACTTCGGCGTGCTCGCCGGGGCGGCGCTGGTGATCCAGATCGTCACCGGCGTGGTGCTGGCGATGCATTATGCCGCCAACGGCGGGGTGGCGTTCGGCTCGGTCGAGAGCATCATGCGCGACGTCAACGCGGGCTGGTTCCTGCGCTACGCGCACGCCAACGGCGCGTCGATGTTCCTCGCCGTGGTGTACATCCACATCGGCCGCGGGCTGTATTACGGCTCGTACAAGGCGCCGCGCGAGATGGTGTGGCTGCTCGGTGTGGTCATCTTCCTGCTGATGATGGCCACCGCCTTCATGGGCTATGTGCTTCCCTGGGGGCAGATGAGCTTCTGGGGGGCGCAGGTGATCACCGGCTTCTTCTCGGCGATCCCGCTGGTGGGCGACACCATCCGCATCTGGCTGCTGGGCGGCTTCGCGCCCGACAATGCCGCGCTGAACCGCTTCTTCTCGCTCCACTATCTGCTGCCGTTCGTGATCGCGGGCGTGATCATCCTGCACATCTGGGCGCTCCACATCCCGGGCTCGAACAACCCCACCGGCGTGGACGTGAAGGGCGAGCAGGACACGGTGCCGTTCCACCCTTATTACACCGCCAAGGACGGTGTGGGCGTGGCGGTGTTCTTCCTGATCTTCGCCACCTTCGTGTTCTTCTCGCCGAACCTACTGGGGCATCCGGACAATTATATCGAGGCGAACCCGCTCTCGACGCCGGCGCACATCGTGCCCGAATGGTACTTCCTGCCGTTCTACGCGATCCTGAAGAGCTTCACCGCGGACTTCATCCTGCCGGCGAAGCTGTGGGGAGTGCTGGCGATGTTCGGCTCGATCCTGCTGCTGTTCTTCCTGCCCTGGCTGGACAGCTCGCCGGTGCGCTCGGCCAACTACCGGCCGACCTACCGCTGGTTCCTGATCGTGCTGGTGGTCGACGTGCTGGTGCTCGGCTATGTCGGCGGCGCTGAGGCGAGCGCGCGCAACGTGATGATGGGGCAGATCGCCGCGGCCTATTATTTCGCGCACTTCCTGATCATCCTGCCGCTGGTGTCGGCGGCGGAGCGGCCGCGGCCGCTGCCCAACTCGATCACCGAGGCGGTGCTGTCGAAGCACGGCGGCACCGCGCCCACCAAGACCGCGCTGGCGGGTTGAGAACGAGACGAATAGGGGATCTGACAGGCAATGGTTCGTCTCATATCACTGGTGATCGGTGCGGGGTTCGTCTTCGTGCTCGCGCTCGCGCTGTTCTTCACCGCGAAGGACGCGATCCAGAATCCGGCGCCGCACAGCGCGGAGCATGAGTTCCGCCTGCACCCGGAGGACATCAACCTGTCCTCCGCGGGCTGGTTCGGCAAGTTCGACCGCCAGCAGGTCCAGCGCGGCTTCCAGGTGTACAAGGAGGTCTGCGCGGCCTGCCACTCGCTCAAGTACGTCGCCTTCCGCGACCTGCAGAAGATCGGCTATTCCGAGGCCGAGGTGAAGGCGATCGCCACCCAATGGGTGATCGAGCAGCCCAGCGTGAACCCGGAGACGGGCGAGGCGGCGACGCGCAAGAACCTGCCGTCGGATCACTTCCCGTCGCCGTTCGCCAACGAGGTCGCGGCGCGTGCCGCCAACGCCAACGCGCTGCCGCCCGATCTCTCGCTGATGACCAAGGCGCGCGAGGACGGCAGCAACTACGTCCACGCGCTGATCACGGGCTATCGCGACCAGCCGGCCGAGCTGCTCAAGAAGTTCCCGGACGCCAAGACGCCCGAGGGGCTGCACTACAACCCGTATTTCGCGAACCTCAACATCGCGATGCCGCCGCCGCTGACGTCGGACGGCCAGGTGACCTATTCGGACGGCACCAAGGCGACGCGCGACCAGATGGCGCGCGACGTGGCGGCCTTCCTGACCTGGACCGCCGAGCCCAACCTCGAGGCGCGTCACGCCGCCGGGCTGGCGGTGGTGATCTTCCTGATGATCTTCATCTATCTGACCTGGGGCGCGTATCAGAACGTCTGGCGCGAGGTGAAGCACTGAGCGGCGGTGGCGGGTCGGCGGCCCGTCCCGTCGACCGCCGCTGGCAATCCCCAGCGGGCGAGTGGATGTTCGTAGAAATGCTTGGCCGCTCCCAACGCAGATTTGAGCCGCGGCGCGCCGAACCGGCGTAAAGCGATCCCAACGACCGTGCCGCGCGCCAGCGCGCGGACGCGGGTAGAACAGGGATCGTCGCCATGCACCGCCTCGCCGCCAGTCTCCTCCTCACCAGCGCGCTGACCACCGTCGCACCGGCCGCGTTCGCGCAGCAGCCACAGCCGCGGGGCGAGCTGCCGCAGGCGCAGCCCGCGACCGACGCGCAGGCCGCGCCGACGCAGGACAGCGCCGCACTGCCCGCGGAGAGCGATGACATCGTCGTCACCGGCACGCGCGCCGCGGGGCGCACGCGGCTCGACAGCCCTTCTCCCGTCGACGTGCTGAGCGGCGCCAGCCTCCAGCGCCAGGGCACCACCGAGGTGGCGGCGGCGCTCGCCAACGTCGCGCCCTCGATCAATTTCCCCCGCGCGGCCGCGACCGACGCGACCGACGCGGTGCGCCCCGCGACGCTGCGCGGGCTCTCGCCCGACCAGACCCTGGTGCTGATCAACGGCGTGCGCGGCCACGCCTCGGCCCAGCTCAACACCAACGGCTCGGTCGGGCGCGGCTCGTCCGCGGTCGATCTCAATACCATCCCCGTGGCGGCGCTCGACCGGGTGGAGGTGCTGCGCGACGGCGCCTCGGCGCAATATGGTTCGGACGCGATCGCGGGCGTGGTCAACCTGCGGCTGCGCGAGGCGCGCTCAGGCGGCGGCGCCACCGTCACCTACGGGTTCTATGACACCGACGTCGATACCGCGCGCGGCAGCCGCCACGTCACCGGCGAGAACAACGTCACCGCCTCGGCCTGGCAGGGGATCGGCTTCGGCAGCGACGGCTTCCTGACGCTCTCGGGCGAGTATAATCGCCGCCAGCTGACCAATCGTGCCGACTATGACCCGCGTGTCTCACCCACGCGCGTTACCGGCCGCTTCGGCGACCCCGCGCTGGAGCAATATACCGTCTTCGCCAACGCGGGCACCTCGCTCACCGACACGTGGAGCCTGTACGGCTGGGCCGGCTACCAGGACCGCGACGTGCGCGGCGCCGCCTTCCCGCGGCTGCCGGGCGTCACCAGCGGCTATACCGTCAGCGGGATCTATCCCACCGGCTTCCTGCCGATCATCAACACCAAGTCGACCGATCTCAACTCGGCGCTGGGGGTGCGCGGCGAGGTGGCGGGATGGAACGTCGACCTCAACCTGAGCTACGGACGTAACCGCCTGTCGTTCCGCACGCTCGACACCGCCAATTTCGCCGCCGGCAACGCCTCGCCGACCGCTTTCTACGACGGGCGGCTGATCTACGACCAGTGGGTCGCCGGGCTCGATGTGACGCGCAAGTTCGACGTCTTTCAGTCGCTCAACGTGGCTCTCGGGCTCGAAGGCCGGCGCGAGGGCTATAAGATCGAGGCGGGCGAGGCGGCGGGCCAGCCGGTCTCGGGCGTGTCGGCGGGCGCGCAGGGCTTCCCCGCGCTGACCCAGGCCAACGCCCTCGAGCGCTCGCGCCGCAACGGCAGCGCCTATCTCGACGTCGAGGCGCAGCTCACCGACGCGCTGCTGCTCGGTCTCGCCGGGCGGTACGAAGACTACTCGGACTTCGGCTCGACCGCCAACGGCAAGGCCTCGCTGCGCTACGACATTGCCGAGTGGCTGGCGCTTCGCGGAACCGTGTCGACCGGCTTCCGCGCGCCGTCGCTGCAGCAGCAATATTTCACCTCCACCGCCTCGGTGGTGCAGAACGGCGTGCCCTTCCTGACCGCGACGACGCCCTCGACCAGCGGGCTCGGCACGGCGCTCGGCGGCGCCGCGCTCGACCCGGAGAAGTCGACCAACTTCTCGGCAGGTACGGTGATCCGCTTCGGCGGCTTCGACCTCTCGGTGGACGGCTATTATATCAAGCTGCGCGACCAGCTGGCGCTGTCCGAGAATATCAACGCCTCGTTCAGCCCCGGCGTCGCGGCGCTGCTGTCGCCCTACGGCGTCACCGCGGCGCGCTTCTTCATCAACGGCGTGCGCTCGACCACCAAGGGCATCGACGCGGTCGCGCACTATCGCCTGCGCACCGAGCGCGCGGGCGCGTTCGACCTCACCGTGGCGGGCAACGTCAACAAGGTGGGGGTGACCGACGTGCCGACCTCGACCGCGGTACTCGACCCGGCGCCGACATTGTTCGCGCGCAGCCGCGTGCTGACGGTGGAGCAGGGCACGCCCGGCGAGAAGGTGACGGGCACGGTCGACTGGTCGCTCGACCAGCTCGGCGCGCTCGCCCGCGTGACGTTTTACGGCGACGTCAACCAGCCGGGCACCACCCCGGCGACCGACGTGCGCACGGGGCGCCACGCCGTCACCGACCTCGAGCTGCGCTACCAGGCGCTGCCCGGCGGTCAGGTCGCGCTCGGCGTAAGCAACCTGTTCGACGTCTATCCCGATCGCACCATAACGGCGAACAACTCGACCGGGGTGATCGGCTTCCCTTACTACTCACCTTTCGGTTTCAACGGTCGCTACCTCTACGTGCGGGCCGGGCTGAGCTGGTGAGCGATTGACCCTCCCCGCGCGAGAACCTACGGGGGCGGGCGGCGCCCCCGTAGCTCAGCAGGATAGAGCGACGGTTTCCTAAACCGCAGGCCGGAGGTTCGAATCCTCTCGGGGGCACCATCCTTTGCCCGCCGCGTGTTCCGCCCGCACGCAGCGACGTGCGTTCGCATCACAGGCCTCGCCGCGCGAGCCCGTCAGCCACGATGTCGCGCGCGCAGGCGGACCGCCAGCGAGTATAGCCCGGCCAGTGGTCGAGCCCGCATCGGTAGCGTCACCACCGGCGTCGTCAGTGTCGAATAATGCGTCGGGAAGACCGAGCGGTGATCGTAAGTATCCGCGATGCTGTAGTGCAGCCCGATCTCGGCGGGGGAGCGGAGAAGCCGGTGAGGATATCGCGCGAGCAGAGGAGCGATCGCCCTCGTGTACGCGATCGGGCCAGTGGTACGGAGCACGCCGTTGCGACCGACGCCGACCCGCCACGGTCGATAGCCGTCGATGTTCGCGAGGACCTTGCAGAGCACCGCGCGCAACAACGGGTGCCCCGCCGACGCGATGACGTGCCATTGCTGCAGTTCGCCGAAGCCCGGCCCCAGCTCGGCATGCTTGCCGAAGCCGGGGAACTCGCCACCGGGCTCATTGTCCCAATAGCTGAGGATCATGCGATCGTCGTCCCGCAACGCGGTGCGGAGCGGCCGGTCGAGATAGCTCTTCACGTCGATATAGGCGCCGCCCTCGGCGTACACGATGAGATAGCGCAGGAGATCGGCTCGCGCGGCACCATAGGCCGGATCGATCCGTTGGAACTGACGCAACACCTCGGGGCCATAAAGCCGCTCGATCAAATCCTCGCCGGCCGCGAGGTCATAGAGTCGGTGCGCGTGATCGCCGTTCAACGCCTTCATCTCGGCGACATTCTCCGCCAGCCGCGGCGGTAGCGCGCCGCGCAGGAAAATCTGGTGGATTTTCTTCGCGATCGAGGGCTGCTGCGGCAGGTGAGGAAGGGCGTCGTTCCAATAGGCCTCGCTGTGTCTCATCACTTTCCCCGCCGCGATGGTCGCCGCCCGTGCTGCGTCGGTCACGCCGCGCCAGCGTAGCGACGGCGTCTCGCTCCTCCAAGGTCTTCTCCGCTCGGAGGCAGATGCGGCGCCCCCCGCGCCGCGCACGACCGACACGGGCGGGCGTGCGCCGGTCTCGTCGACGCCGCCGCGATCTTGCCCCGCTTGCGCGCTCGACCGCACCCTCGCATCATGCGGGCAAAAGGGGAGGGTCACGATGCGCGCGTGGAGACAGAGCTTGGCCGGCCTCGCCCTGGCGGCGGCCGCGCCGTCCGGCGCCGAACCCAGTGGGGGGCCCTTCGCCGTGACGATCGACGTCGATGTCGCGCGCGACCAGGGGCCGGTGGCGCAGGAATGGCGCTTCTTCGGCGCCGACGAGCCGAACTACGCGACGATGAAGGACGGGCGCACCACGCTGGCGACGCTCGGCGCGCTCGCGCCCGATCGGGTCTATTTCCGCGCGCACAACCTGCTCACCTCGGGCGACGGGACGCCGGCGCTCAAATGGGGCTCGACCGGCGTGTACCGCGAGGACGCGCAGGGCCGCGCGATCTACGACTGGACGATCGTCGACCGCATCTTCGACAGCTATCGCGCGCGCGGGGTAAAGCCCTATGTCGAGCTCGGGTTCATGCCGGAGGCCCTGTCGACCAGGCCACAGCCCTATCAGCACGACTGGCGTCCGGGCAGCGGCGAGCTGCGTACCGGCTGGGCCTATCCGCCGCGCGACTATGCGCGCTGGGAGGAGCTGATCCACCGTTGGGTGAGTCACTGTGTCGATCGCTACGGCCGCGCCGAGGTGGCGAGCTGGTATTTCGAGACCTGGAACGAGGCCAACCTGCCGCAATATTACTGGGGCGGCACGCGCGAGGAGTTCTTCCGCCTGCATGACGCCGCCGTGCGCGGGGTGCGGCGCGCGCTTCCCGAGGCGCGCGTCGGCGGCCCCGACAGCGCCGGCGCGGGCGACGACTTTCTCACCGCGTTCATGGCGCACGCGCGCGCCGCCGGCACGCCGACCGACTTCCTCTCGTTCCATGCCAAGGGCCAGCCCAAGGTGGTCGAGGCGGCGGGCGGCAGCCACGTCCGCATGGGGCTCAACACGCACCTCAAGGCCGCCGACCACGAGTTCGCCGCGATCGCGGCCGACCCGCTCTTCCGCACCAAGCCGATCGTGATCGGCGAGTCGGATCCGGAGGGCTGCGCCGCGTGCCAGGGGCCGGCCAACGCCTATCGCAACGGCACGATGTACTCGAGCTACACCGCGGCCTCGTTCCCGCGGCTGCGCGCGCTGGCGCAGCGCCGCGGGCTGACGCTGGAAGGCGTGCTGACCTGGGCGTTCGAGTTCGAGGACCAGGCGCCGTTCGCCGGCTTCCGTCAGCTCACCTCGGGCGGGATCGACCTGCCGGTGATCAACACCTTCAAACTCTTCGCCCGGATGAGCGGCCGCTACGTGAGCGCGCGCTCGGACCATCAGGTGGCGCTGGACTCGGCGCTGAGCGAGGGCGTCCGCGCCGACGCCGACGTCGGCACCGTGGCGACGCGCGACGGCGATCGCGTGGCCGTGATGGTGTGGCATTACCACGACGACGATCTCGCCGGTCCGGCGGCGGCGGTGCGCGTACGGCTGCGCGATCTGCCGCGCACTTATGCCCATGGCGCGACGCTGACGCAGTACCGGGTCGACGAGAGCCACGCCAACAGCTTCGCGGTCTGGCAGAAGATGGGCTCTCCCCTGGCGCCGAGCGACGCGCAACGCGCGGCGCTGAAGCGGGCGGCGGCGCTCGATCCGATCGCGCCGGCCGCGCGCGTGGCGGTGCGCCGGGGCGCGGGCGAGGTCGCCTTCACGCTGCCGCGCCAGGGCGTGGCGCTGCTCGTGCTGACGCCGGCGGCGTCCTGATCAGCCGGCGAGGCTCGGGTTCCGCTCTCGCGCTAACCCGAGGCTCGGCGACCTCGCGCCGCCCTCCCGCGCGGGAGGGCGGCGAGCGCGTCACCCGCGCTGGGGCAGCTCGCGCACCCAGATATTGCGGAAGCTGATCGGCTGGCTGGGGTCGCCGTGGTCCTGCAGCTTGATCGGCGCCTTGCCGTGCGCCTTGTAGCTGGGCTTGCCGATATACACCGTCCCGCCGCGCACCTCGGTATGATCCTGCACCAGCACGCCGTTGATGTAGCCGGTGACGAAGGCGGGCCGGGTCACAGAGCCGTCGGCGCCGAAGCGCGGCGCCTCCCAGGTGACGTCGATCGTCTGCCACTCGCCCGGCTTGCGCGCCGGATTGGCGAGCGGCGGCGTCTGCTTGTAGATCGCGCCGAGCTGACCGTTGACGTAGGTCGGGTTGTTGTAGCTGTCCATGATCTGGAACTCGTAGCCGTCGTCGCCCGGCCCGGTGGAGGCGAGGAACAGCCCGCTGTTGCCGCGCGCCTGGCCCTCGCCGGTGATCCCGGCCGGCACGCGATACTCGAGGTGCAGCTGATAGCTGCCGAACGACTGCTTGGTCTGGATGTTGCCGGTGCCCTTCTTCACCGTCACCGCGCCGTCCGCGACGCTCCAGCCGGCGGCGCCGCCGGTCTTCACCGAGGACCAATGATCCAGCCCCTTGCCGTCGAACAGCACCACCGCGTCGGCGGGCGCGGCCCAGCCGGCGAAGGTGCCCGGCGTCACCACCGGCACCGCGGGCGACCATTGCTCGGTCGCCTTGGGATCACCCTGCTGGCCCTGCGCCATCACCGCGGACGAGGCGAGCGACAGCCCGACGCCCAGCACGATACCCTTCATAGCTCGCATCCTCTTCGATACTCCCGATCACAATGCGGTTCGCATCCGCGCCGTTGGTAACGCGTCCGCGCGCAACCTCCTAGTCTCGCGTCGTCCGATCGGCCCGAGCCCGTCCACTGACCGAGATCAGGGCGAATTCACGCGGCGGAAGTCGTGCATGGTTCGTTCTCCCTGCGCCGAGGAGCGCCACTATGACCGATCGCGAAGCCGCCGAGCAGAAGGTGAGGGCGTTACACGCCGAGGAGGAGCGCGAGAAAGCGCTCGCGCGCGGCCTGCCGCCGGGAGACGACCAGGACCGCCACTGGATGCGCGGCGAGCGCCTCTCCGACGAGGCCTGGTCGATCGAGGAGCGCTACGACCTTGAGCCATGGCCGAGCGGGCTCTGGCCCGCCTGAAGGGCGCTCAGCCGTCGCCGCGCAGGCGATAGCCGACGCCGAGCTCGTTGGCGATCACGCTGCCCACCTCGGCGGGCGCCTCCAGCTTCTGCCGCAGGTTGCGGATGACGATGCGGAGATACTCGATCCGCGCGTCCTCGTCCCCGCGCCACGCCGCCGCCAGCACGCGCCGGTGCGTGACGACCTTGCCGAGGTGACGCGCCAGCTCGGCGAGCACGTCATATTCCTTGCGGGTGAGATGCACCTCGGCGCCGCCGCGCCGGACCTCGCGCCGGTCGAGGTCGATCACGAGGTCGCCGCGGCGGATCTCGCGCGGTGCCGCCGCGCCCGCGGCGCGGTGGCGCAGCGCGACCCGCAGCCGCGCGAGCAGTTCCTCGCTGTCGAACGGCTTGGTGACATAATCGTCCGCGCCGAGATCGAGCGCGCTCACCTTCTCCTCCACCGCGTCGCGCGCCGAGACGACCAGTACCACCGCGTCGCTGCGCTCACGCAGCAGCGGGATGAGGCTCAGCCCGTCGCGATCGGGCAGGCCGAGGTCGAGCAGCACTGCGTCGGGATGCGTGGTCGCGCGCTGCTGCAGGGCGTCGCGCGCGTTCCCCGCCTCGACCACGTCATAGCCCGCGCGCGTCAGCGTGTTGCGCAGCAGCCGCCGGATCGCGGGCTCGTCGTCGATCACCAGCACGCGCGCCATCACGCCGCCTCCCCGGTCGGCTGGCGCACGATCAGCGCGGGCGGGAAGACCAGAGCGAAGGCGGCGCCGCGCGCGTCCTCGCGGTTGGCGGCGGTGACCGTCATCCCCATCGCCTCCGCGAAGGCCTTGACGATCGCCAGCCCGAGCCCGGTGCCGCCGGCCGCGCGGTCCGAGCCCTCGAGCCGGCGGAACGTCTCGAACACCTCCTGCTCGCGCCCGGCTGGCAGGCCCGGCCCCTCGTCGAGCACGGCGAGGCGCAGCTCGCCGAAGCGATGCCGGCCCTCGACCACCACCGTGCTGCCCGGGTCGCCGTAGCGGCCCGCGTTGTCGAGCAGGTTGAGCAGGCAGTGATGGAGCAGCTGCGGGTCGGCGCGCACCAGCGGCAGGTCGGGCGGCACGTCGAGACGGACGGCACGCCCGTCCAGCGCGCGGCGCGCGTCGTGCGCCGCCCCTGTCACCGCGTCGCTGAGGTCGACGGCGTCGACCCGCAGCCGCAGCGCGCCCGCCTCGACCCGCGCCATGTCGAGCAGGTTGGCGACGAAGCGGTTGAGTCGCTCGGCCTCGCTCTCGATCGTGCCGATCAGCTCGGGCGTGGCGCCGTGATGGAGCTGCGCCGCCGCCGCCATCACCGCGGTGAGCGGGGTGCGCAGGTCGTGGCTGACGGAGGAGAGCAGCGCCGCGCGAAGCCGGTCGCGCGTGCGAACCTCCTCCACGTCGCGCATCTCGGCGGCGAGCCGCAGCCGCTCGAGCACCAGCGCGGCCTGGTCGACCAGGCTGGCGAGCAGCGGCAATTGGTCGGCGCGAACCGGGTCGCCCCCCGCCGAGCGCGCGACGCCCAGCACCGCGAGCACACGCTCGCCCGCCTTGAGCGGCACGAACAGCCACTCCGACGCCGTCAGCGTGCCCGAGCCCTTGCCCGCCGTGGCGCCGGTGTCGAAGGCCCAGCCCGCCGCGGCGCTGTCCATCGTCTCGAGCCGGTAGCCTGGATCGCTCGCCGCGAGGATGTCGAGCCCCGCCGCGGGCGAGCGGGTGAGCAGCACCACCTGGACGTCGAGCAGTCGTCGCACGTCGACGCAGATCATCTGCGCGGCGCGGTCGCGGTCGGTCACGCCGCTGATCTCGCGCAGGAAGCCGGCCAGCGTGGCGTTGGTGCGCGCGCTCGCCGCGGCGAGATCGGCCTGCGCGCGCACGCGTGCCGCGAGGTGGCTGGTCGTCACCGCGACGCCGAGCAGCACGATCGCCGAGATCACGTTCTCGGGGTTGCTGATGCTCAGCGTGCCGACCGGCGGCAGGAAGAAGAAATTATAGGCTAGCGTCGAGGCCACGCCGGCGAACAGCCCGCAGCGCAGCCCGAAGAGACTCGCCGCCGCCATCACCGGCAGGAGGTAGAGCAGCGCGATGTTGCCGAAGTCGATGACATGCGCGAGCGCGCTGCCCGCGGCGGTGACGCCCGCGACCATCGCCGCGGCGCTCGCATAGCCAGCGGTGGTCCCGGGCGCCGGTGCGACGCGGGCGCGCGGCTCCCGGCCTGCCGCGGCGGGGACGGGGAGGACGTGGACCGTGACGCCGGGCGTGTCGCGGATCAGCCGGTCGACCACCGAGCCGTGGCGCAGCTCGAACCAGCGCGATCGCTGTGACTTGCCCATCACCAGCTGGGTCGCGCGCGCGTCCGCGAGGAAGCGCTGGATGCCATCCACCACGTCGGGCGCGGGCACCGTCGCCACCGCGGCGCCGAGCTGCGTCGCGAGCGTCATCGTCGCGGCGAGCCGCTGGTGCTGCGCCGGGGTGAAGCCGGCGGCGCGCGGTGTCTCAATGAACAGAGCGGTCCACGGCCCGCGCAGCCCGTCGGCGACCCGCTTGGCCGCGCGCACCAGCCCGTCGGCGCCGGGCAGCTCGTTGATCGCGACGACGATCCGCTCCCCGCCCGCCCAGGTGCCGCCCAGCCCGAGCGCGCGCACGTCGTCGAGCATCTGCGCGTCGACCGCCTGCGCGGCGCGGCGCAGCGCCAGCTCGCGCAGCGCCGACAGGTTCGACTTCGAGAAGAAGTGCGACAGCGCGCGAGTCGCTTCCTGGGGCAGATAGACCTTGCCCGCCTTGAGCCGCTCGATCAGCTCGTCGGGCGGGATGTCGACCACCTCGATCTCGGCGGACTCGAGCACGCGATCGGGCACGGTCTCGCGCACGCGGACGCGGGTGAAGCTGGCGACGACGTCGTTGAGGCTCTCGACGTGCTGGATGTTCACGGTGCTGTAGACGTCGATGCCGGCGGCGAGCAGCTCCTCGACGTCCTGGTAGCGTTTGGGATGGCGGCTCCCCGGCGCGTTGCTGTGCGCGAGTTCATCGACGAGCGCGAGGCGGGGCGCGCGTGCGAGCACCGCGTCCAGGTCCATCTCGTGCAGCGTGCGACCCTCGTAGGCGACGGCGCGGCGCGGCACGACCTCCTGGCCGCGCACCAGCGCCTCGGTCTCGACGCGCCCATGCGTCTCCACCACCGCGACGACCACGTCGACGCCGTCGCGCCGCCGCGCCGCCCCCTCGGACAGCATCTCATAGGTCTTGCCCACGCCGGGGGCGGCGCCGAGGAAGATCTTGAGCCGGCCGCGGCCCTCCTGCGCGGCGGCGCGCAGCAGCGCGTCCGGATCGGGGCGATCGCTGCCAGGGGGCATCAGCCGCGCCCCGCGAGCGCGCCGGCGCCGCCCGCCGGGAGGGATGACGACGGAGCGATCTCGTTCATCGCCTTGGGATAGACCGGAAAGGGCGAGCGAGGGAACAGGATCGGTGCGACTCACGGCTGGAGGGGCAGAGCGGCTTCGCCACGCGGCGCGGTCGCGACGAATGCTCGCGGGCGGGCACGATCTGGCCCACGGCGCGTAGCATTCCCAGCGCGAACGCGTCGGTTCGCATAGTGGCGGCATATAGTGGAGGAAGCGGCTTGCCGCGGGAGCTCCGACGCGCCACCTCTTGCCGGCGCGCGGCTTGTTCGTCGCGCGCTAGGGACTACACCACCCGCGACAAGAACCGCGGCGCGACCGCGGCCACACAGGGATCGTACATCTTGGCCAGACCGTTCCGCCTGCTGCTCGCCACTTTGCTCTTCGGCACCAGCGGCCTCACCCACGCCCAGTCCGACAAGACCGACAAGACCGTCACCAAGGTCGAGACCAAGAAGGAGGAGGACGCGGTCAAGCTGCCGCCGCTCCCCGCCGACAGGACGATCACGCAGAGCGCGCGGATCAACGGCCGCGCGATCAGCTACAAGGCGAGCGTGGGCACGATCGCGGTGCGCGACGACAGCGGCAAGGAGATCGGCCAGGTCGTCTACACCGCTTATGTCGTGCCCGGGCGCGATCCGTCTCGGCCGGTGACGTTCGCCTTCAACGGTGGCCCGGGGGCGGCCTCGGTCTATCTCAACATGGGCGCGGTCGGGCCCAAGCGCGTCCAGTTCGGCGCGCAGGGCGACTCGCCCTCGGACGCGCCGGTCGCGCACGACAATCCCAATAGCTGGCTCGACTTCACCGACCTGGTCTTCATCGATCCGATCGGCACCGGCTTCAGCCGCAGCCTGGTCGACGCCGACGCGACCAAGAAGGCCTTCTACGCCAACGATCCCGACATCCGGTACCTGTCCAAGGTCGTCTACGACTGGCTGGTCAAGGAGGAGCGGCTGCGCTCGCCCAAATACGTCATGGGCGAGAGCTACGGCGGCTATCGCGCGCCGCGCATCGCCTACGAGCTGCAGTCGCAGATCGGCGTCGGGGTCAACGGCCTGATCATGGTCTCCCCGTACCTCGATCCCGCCTCGGGGGACGACGCCACCGCGCTGTCGCCGCTGCCGTGGATGATCGACCTGCCCTCGATGGCGGCGGCGAATCTGGAGCGGCAGGGCAAGCTGACCCCCGCCGCGATGGCCGAGGTGGAGGCCTACACCCGCGGGGATTTCGCGCGCGACCTGCTGCGCGGCCGCTCCGACCCCGAGGCGACCGGGCGGGTCGTCGGCCGCGTCACCCAGCTCACCGGGCTCGAGCCGGCGCTGGTGCAGAAGCTCGGCGGGCGGGTCGACAGCCGCACCTATCTGCGCGAGGTTCACCGCGGCGAGGGGACGATCGGCAGCGTCTATGATTCCAACGTCACCGCCTTCGATCCCTTCCCCTGGTCGGCGCAGCAGAAGTCGAACGACCCGATCCTCGACGCGCTGATCGCGCCGACGACCAGCGCGATGGTCGATTTCGTCACGCGCGAGGTCGGCTGGAAGACGGACGCGCGCTACAACGCGCTGTCGTACAAGGTGAACGAGGCGTGGGATCGGGGCAAGCCGGCCGACACGCCGGTGACCGACCTGCGCAAGGCGATTGCCAACGATCCCAAGATGAAGGTGATGATCGTTCACGGCTGGGACGACCTGTCCTGCCCGTTCTTCGCGTCGCGGCTGATCGTCGATCAGATGCCCGCCTTCGGTGCGGCCGAGCGCGTGCAGCTGCGCGTCTACCCGGGCGGGCACATGTTCTACTCGCGCAACGACAGCGGGGCGTCATTCAAGGCCGACGCGCTGCGGCTGTACAACGCCGGGTGAGGGGCCCGCGCCAGCCGCTCACGGTCGCCCGTTCGCCTCGCGCCTCCTGAGCGCTCGTCATCCCGGATCACGTCCGGGATGACGCATCGGGGGGCGTCACGCCGTCACGTCACCCCTGCCGCCGCCCGCGTCAGCCGCGCAGCGCCTCGACCCGCCCCATCTCCTCGGGCGGGATCAGCCCCTCGAGCACCGCCCAGAAGCCGGTCACCGCGCCCTGGCCGGCGCGCGAATAGGCCGCCGACAATTTCTCGCGCAGCGAGTCGTACAGCTCGCTCTCTAGCGCGGTGCCTTCCGAGGTGAGCCGCAGCAGCCGCTGACGCCGGTCGCGCTCGCCCGGGCGGGTCTCGACCATGTTGCGCTCGATCAGCTCGTTGAGCACGCGGCCGAGCGACTGTTTGGTGATCGCCAGCAGCGCTAGCAGCTCGCTCACCGGCATGTCGGGCTTGCGCGCGATGAAATAGAGCGCGCGGTGATGCGCGCGGCCGAGACCCTGTTTGGCGAGCCCGCGATCGATCGATCGCGTGATGTGGCTGTTGCCGAAATAGAGCAGCTCGATCCCGCGGCGGATCTCGGTCTCGCGCAGGAAAAGCGGCGAGGCGGATTGGGTTGAGGCAGCCATGTTGACCGGCTTTGCCATCGGCCCTAGGCCACCGCAACCCGGCAATGCGATCTCTTGTCGCGTCGCCCGGCCATCGCCGACCCTGGTCCCTGGGAGCTGATTTCCGTGAACTTCGCGTTCGAGCCGCATCCGTCGCCCGTCCCCGCCAACGAGCGTGCCGCGCGGCTGGTAGACCCGGGGTTCGGGCGCGTCTTCACCGATCACATGGCGATCCTGCACTATTCGGAAGGACGAGGCTGGCACGACGGACGCATCGGTGAGCGCGTGCCGCTGACGATGGACCCCGCATCGTCGGTGCTTCACTATGCGCAGGAGATCTTCGAGGGGCTCAAGGCCTATCGGCTCGAGGACGGCGGGCTGGCGCTGTTCCGCCCGGAGGCCAATGCGCGCCGCTTCAACGCTTCGGCGCGGCGCATGGCGATGCCCGATCTGCCGGAGGCGCTGTTCCTCGAATCGTGCGAGCGGCTGGTGCAGACCGAGCGCGACTGGATGCCCTCGGTCGAGGGCGGCTCGCTCTACCTGCGTCCCTTCATGATCGCGTCCGAGGCGTTCCTCGGCGTCAAGCCGTCGGCCGAGTATCTCTACATGGTGCTGGCCTCGTCGGTCGGCGCCTATTGGAAGGGCGGTGCGCGCGCGGTGTCGCTGTGGGTCAGCCACGAGTACACGCGCGCCGCGCCCGGTGGCACCGGCGCCGCCAAGTGCGGCGGCAACTACGCCACCAGCCTGGTCGCGCAGCAGGAGGCGATCCGCCGCGGCTTCGATCAGGTGGTGTTCCTCGACGCCGCCGAGCGGCGCTGGATCGAGGAACTCGGCGGCATGAACATCTTCTTCGTGTTCGAGGACGGCTCACTGCAGACACCGCCGCTGACCGGCACGATCCTGCCCGGCATCACGCGCGACTCGATCCTCCAGCTCGCGCGTGACGAGGGGCTGGTGGTGCGCGAGGAACCCTATGCGATCGAGCAGTGGCGCGCCGACGCGGCGAGCGGCCGGCTGGTGGAGAGCTTCGCCTGCGGCACCGCCGCGGTGGTGACCCCGATCGGGCGCGCCGCCGGGCCCGACTATGAGTTCACCATCGGCAGCGGCGCCACCGGGCTGCTCACCGCGCGTTTTCTCGATCGGCTGAGCGCCGTGCAGCGCGGGCGCGCGCCCGACCCGCACGGCTGGCTGCGACGTATCGGTTGAGTCTTGCCCCGCGCGCGGCTAAGCGCGCGGGCCTGTTGGGGCGTCGCCAAGCGGTAAGGCACCGGTTTTTGGTACCGGCATTCGCAGGTTCGAATCCTGCCGCCCCAGCCAGTCAGCACGTCCTCCTCTGCCGGTGAGACGCTGCATCACCGACCTCTGACAGGCGGCGAGGCCCCGGATCGCTCCGAGGCCTCGCGTTCGACCCGGTCCGCTCAGCGCGGCGTTGGCGCGGTGTCGGTCGGCGGCGGGGGCGGCGGTGCACTCCCCGCGGGTGTCGGTGCGGCCCCAGCGACCGGCGCAGGCGGCGGAGCGCCGGCACCCGCGGGGGGCGGCGCCCCGGCACCAGGGGGCGGGGGTGGGGGCGCACCGGCGCCCGGCGGCGGCGGCGGAGCGCCG
>NZ_JAIOKB010000005.1 GCF_019898765.1 Sphingomonas yunnanensis
CATCCCGAACTCGGACGTGAAACCCGACCGCGCCAATGGTACTATCGCTCAAGCGATGGAAGAGTAGGTCGCCGCCAGGCATTGTAGCCAGCGCGTTGCACACACATCATCATCGGAACCCATTCACAAACACCGCTCTCCACCAGGAGAGCGTGACGCGGGGTGGAGCAGCCCGGTAGCTCGTCAGGCTCATAACCTGAAGGTCACAGGTTCAAATCCTGTCCCCGCAACCAACTATCCCAAGAACATTCTCCAACCCAGCAGCACGGCGCTGACCGGGGCTCAACACGCGTCGCGCATAGGGCGCCGCCGTCGCGCGCCGCTATGATCCTCGCGTCGCGCTGGTCCTGTCGGTGTGACGAGGCTAGGGCACGCTCCTTTGTAACGGAGCGCCGCATGACCACACTCGGCCTCGACTTCGGCACCACCAACACCGTGCTCGCGCGCGTTGGCGGCGGTGACTCCTCGCCCACGCTCGTGTCGCTAGACGCCGGTTCAGCAGTCTATCGTACCGCCTTATGCTTCTGGCACGAGGCAGGTGCGCGCGATGGCCTCGCGGTCGCCGCGGGCCCCGCCGCGATCCGCGAATATCTTGAGTTTCCCGCCGGCAGCCGTTTCCTCCAATCCTTCAAGTCAGTCGCGGCCAGCACCTCGTTCGACACCGCGCCGGTGTTCGAGAAGCGCTACAGTTTCGAGCAGCTCGGCCGGCTATTTCTCGCCGAACTCGGCGATGCTGCCGGCGGCGCGTTCGATCAAGTCGACCGGCTCGTCATCGGCCGGCCCGTGACCTACGCGGGCACCCGGCCCGACACGACGCTCGCACGACGCCGCTACGATGCCATGTTCGCCGGCATCGCGCGCGAGATCCACTATGTCTATGAGCCGCTCGCCGCCGCCTTCGCCGACACCGATACACTCGGGCGTCCGGCGACGCTGCTGGTCGCCGACTTCGGCGGCGGTACGAGTGACTTCTCGGTGGTCCGAGTCGCCGCGCCGGGGGCGGTTCGGCGCTGCATCCCGCTCGCGCATGCCGGCATCGGCATCGCCGGGGACCGATTCGATGCCCGTATCGTCGATCGGCTGGTCCTGCCTCAGCTGGGCAAGGGCGGGCGCTATCGCTCGTTCGACAAGGTCCTCGACATCCCCGCGGGTTGGTTCGCCGACCTCGCCGACTGGTCGCGGCTGGCCCTGATGCGCAACCGACGGACGCTCGCTGAACTGGAGAAGCTGCGCCGCAGCGCGCTCGACCCCGAGGCAATCGCGCGGATGATCGCGCTGATCGAGCACGAGCAAGGATATGCGCTGTACGACGCGGTCAGCCAGCTCAAACGTGCGCTGAGCGGGGCCGAACAGGCGCAGTTTCGCTTCGAAGGCGGCGGCATAGCGATCGACGCCGAGGTGCACCGCGCCGACTTCGAGCGCTGGATCGCCGACGATGTCACCCGTATCGCCGCTACGCTCGATGCCGCCCTGGCCGGCGCGGGGATGACGGAGGCGGCGATCGACCGCGTCTTTCTCACCGGCGGTACCTCGCTCGTTCCCGCCGTGCGCGCCTTGTTCGAGGCGCGCTTCGGCCCGGAGCGAATCGCCTCGGGCGCCGAACTCACGTCGATCGCGCACGGCCTGGCGCTGGTGGCGCGGGAGGAGGATCCGACGGTCTGGGTGCCCGCGGAGGAATAGCCGCTCGCGACCTCGTCGGCGCCGAGGCGTTCGACTGGACGTCTCCGCTGGATCAGTCCGAGCCACGCTCCATCAGCGCGAGCGTCTGTGCCGAGAGCCGGCCGCGCGGCGCCGAACGCGGCAGCATGATCAGCCGCCGCCGCTCGCCATGCACCGTCATCGCGACGCCGGCGCCGAGCGCGACGGCGACGATCGCGCCTGCGGCGAGCAGCTGCGCCATCCCCAAGCCGAGCGCCAGCACGCTCACGCGCCCGCCGCGCTGATCTTGGCGGCCGTGCCACGATAGGTATTGCCGAGCTGGTTGCCGAGCCCCTTCATCGCCGTGATCGCGGCGACCGCCACCAGCGCGGCGATGAGGCCGTACTCGATCGCGGTGGCGCCGCGACGGTTACCCCCTAAGCGTCGGAACATGGCAGTGCCTCCTCGTCGCCCGCGCGGCGGGCCTGTCGCTGCCGTCCTACTTTCGCTTCGTTAACGAATGGCCAACAGGCTCAAGGCACCGACAGCGGGCCGGGGAGCGGGTGGGGGAACCAGCGCAGCAGCGCGTCGCACAGCGCGGTCGCGACCGCCTCGGGTGAGCCGCTCGCGGTGCCGGCCGAGCGCGCGGTGCTCGCCTCGGCGGTCCACACCACCTGCGAGTCGCTGCGCAGCGAGAGGGTGACTCGCAGCTTCGTCACCACCAGAGCATGGAGCTGCTCCTTGCGCGACGGCAGGCCGATCGAGAAGCCGCCGCCGCTGTAGACCGGCGGCGCGACCTCGGCACCGCGGGACGCGACCACGCCATTCTCGGCCGCGCTCACCGACAGCTCGGCGACATAGCGGCTGTGGCCGCCGTCGGGCAGCGGGGTGAAGTCGGCGCGTGCCAGCGCCGCGGTGGCGGCCTCGACGTAGCGCGCCGCGGCGGGCACCGACTCGCCGTCGCGCATGACCACCGCCACGGTGCCGGGCACGGGCGCTGCCGCCGCGGCGAGGAGCAGTAGCGGCGTCACTCGGGCCGCCGCGCGGTCACAGGAACCCCTGGGTCGAGTGACCGACCACGGCGTGCGGCACATAGGCCTCCTCGAGCCGGGCGATCTCGGCCTCGCTGAGACCTAGCTCCAAGGCGGCGAGCGCGTCGTCGAGGTGCGCCGGCTTGGAGGCCCCGACGATCGGCGCCGAGACCTCGGGCTTGGCGAGCACCCATGCCAGCGCGACCTGCGCGCGCGGCACGCCGCGCTCGGCCGCGACCGCCGCGACCGCCTCGACGACGCGCCGGTCTGCCGCCGCGGTATGCTCGTACAGCGTCCTGCCGAACTCGTCGGTCCGCGAGCGCTCGGTCGCCTCGTCCCAGTCGCGCGTCAGGCGCCCGCGCGCGAGCGGGCTCCACGGGATCACGCCGACGCCCTCGGCGGCGCAGAGCGGCAGCATCTCGCGCTCCTCCTCGCGGTACAAGAGATTGAGGTAGTTCTGCATCGTCGCGAAGCGCGTCCAGCCCTCGGCGTCGGCGACGTGCAGCATCGTGGCGAACTGCCACGCCGCCATCGACGACGCCCCGATGTAGCGCGCTTTGCCCGCCTTGACCACGTCGTGGAGCGCCTCGAGCGTCTCCTCGATCGGCACCTCGAAGTCGAAGCGGTGGATCTGGTAGAGGTCGACATAGTCCGTACCGAGCCGGCGCAGGCTGGCGTCGATCTCGGTCATGATCGCCTTCCGACTGAGCCCGCCGCCGTTCGGGCCCGGGCGCATGCGGCCGTGCACCTTTGTGGCGATCACCAGCTCGTCACGCCGCGCGAACTCCTTGAGCGCGCGGCCGACGATCTCCTCCGAAGTGCCGTCGGAATAGACGTTGGCGGTGTCGAAGAAGTTGATCCCGGCCTCAACGGCCTGTCGCAGGATCGGCTGGCTGGCTTCCTCGTCGAGCGTCCAGGCGTGGTTGCCGCGATCGGGCACGCCGAAGGTCATGCAGCCGAGGCACAAGGGAGACACGTCGAGGCCGGTGCTGCCGAGTTTGCGATAGTCCATCTAGGTGCCTTGTCTCGAGTTTGCCCCACCCGAACGTGCGGGATCGCGCCGCGGTCCGTCGCTCACACGGCCACCGCGGTCGGCGGTGATAGCGCGGGTGTCGGAGCCAGCCCATAAGCGAGCGGGTCATAGCGGTGAGCCGCACGACGCCCCGGTGCGCTCGCCGCGATATAGGCGCGCATCGCCGCGCTCACTCCCGGGGTGAGCGGCAGGTCGAGCAGACGGTAGACGCGACGCATCTCGCCGAGCCAGTCGGCCCCCATGTCGTCATAGCCCAGGTCGAGCTGCGGCACGTCGGCGCGCACCCGTGCCGCCGCGGTGCGCGTGGCGCGCAGCGCGACCTTGCGGCGCCACTCCGCGCCGATCCAGCTCGGGTCGACGTGGTGCGACTGGAGCCGCATCTGGTTGCACACCAGCGACGCCGACGAGGCCACGACCGCGTCGGTGTCGCGGCGGAGATGGATCAGCCGCGCGTCGGGAAAGGCGCCGAGGAGGCTGGGCAGGTCCTGCGCGAACTGCGGCACCTTGAGGAGCCACGGCCGCGCGCAGGGCTCGCGCCGCTGCCACCGGATCATCTGGAGCAGCTGGCGGAACTCGGCGTAGACCGGCGCGGCATCGCCCTGCTCGACCGCGGCGGTGAAGCCCGGCACGCGCCACTGCGCCTCGAAGGCGGCGCCGAAGACCGAGACGTTGTGGAGCCCGATCTCCTCGTCGGCGGCGTCGAGGCTGGTGGGGTGGATCGCGGCGAAACCGGGGTTGAGCACGTGCGCGCAGGCGAGGCCGAGGCGGCCCTTCATCCGGCGCGAGTCGAGCCGCGCCGCGGCGGCGCCGACCGGGTGCCAGCCCTCGTAGAAGCGGGTGTAGGTCAGCCGCGGGTCGCAGGCGAGCAACCGCTGCACGCGCGTGCTGCCCGAGCGCATCTGGCCGACCACGATCACCGGCGCGGCGATCGGCTGTGCCGCTATCTCGGGATGACGCTGCCACAGAGCGTGGGCACGGAAGCGTGTGGCGAGCGCGCCGACGAGCTGACCGTGCGCGATCGTCCGCCCGAGGCTACTGAGCCGCGCCGGTCCCTCGAGATCGTCGCAAAGCAGCGCGAGCCGGTGGCGCCAGCCGACACGATCCTCGTCCGGCCCAACTCCGGCGCGCCGCGCCGCCTTGGCTACCAAGACCGCCGGGTCGAGGCTCGGCATCTCGGCCCAGCCCGCCGCCCATAGCCGGCGGAGTGCCGCGTCGGCGACGCGGATCCGGGTCGAGGGCGCCCCCCGGTGCAGCGACGGGGGCGGGACGGCGGAAGGCAGCATCACGCGAGAACGCGCGTGCTACGGCGACGTGCCGGTTGGTAAGTATGGCAATACAATAATTTACATAGGTCGAGCGGAGAAGGTCGGGAGGCCGGCTAAAGCGCAGCGCTCACCCTCCCGAGTGAGCACCCGGCCTGCGACGACGCGTCTGGGAAGAGAGATTGGGGTAATCGCACTGCCACATATCTGACCCGTGCAAGTCATGGTTACTGCCTAAGCCCCGCCGCGCTGCCCGATTGTCGCGGGGGAACAGACCATGTCACGACTCACGCTCGGTGCCGCCCCCGTCGCGCTGCTCGCGCTGCTCGCGCTGCTGCCGCCGCCGTCCGCCGCGCCGACTGCCGCTCAAGTGCAGACGCCTCATCGGACGAGCGCTGCATGGGCTGCGGGTGGAGCTGGCCCGACACCGACGGGCGCCACGTCGACTCGATCGAGGTGATCAACGGCGCCACCGCGACCGGGCCGCTCACCGGACTGGCGCTGTGGCGCGCGCGGCTAAGCGCGGGCGACCGGATCACGGCGGTCGCGGGCAGCGACAACCGCGATCCCGACGCGCCCGCGGGCCAGTCGCCGC
Source organism: Sphingomonas yunnanensis (assembly GCF_019898765.1). Taxonomy (GTDB): domain Bacteria; phylum Pseudomonadota; class Alphaproteobacteria; order Sphingomonadales; family Sphingomonadaceae; genus Sphingomonas; species Sphingomonas yunnanensis. The sequence goes on from NZ_JAIOKB010000005.1 coordinate 5,560, forward strand.
CCGGACTCCCCACCACGGTCGTCGAGGCGACGCGCTCTCGACCGCGGGGATCCTCGAGGGGGTCCGCGCCGGGCGGGTCTATATCGATGTCGCGGGCGCCGGGCGGCAGCTCGAGCTGGACGCAGTCGCTGGTGGTGTCGCCGCGGCGATGGGCGGAACGCTGCCGGCGGGCGCGCCGGTCCGGCTCAGCGCGCGCGGGGCGGGGGCGGTCGGGGCGACGGTGCGGCCGCGGGGTGACGGCGGGGAGCTGGCGCATCGCGTGCTCGCGGGCGAGATGGCGACGTTCGACCTGCCCGCGGCGGCGGCGCGGCGCTGGATCGCCGCCACGGTGGAGCGCGACGGCGCGCCGCTGCTGATCGGCAACGCGATCTACTTATCGGGCAAGCTGACACGGCGCGTTCCCGCGAGGCGCTGACGCCCGGCTTCGCGGAACCGCGCGCGCGCCCGCTCGTCTCCCCGTCGGGGCAGTGCGAAGGGGCATCATTCTATGCGGCTGTTCGTCTTCGGACTCGGCTATGCCGCGCGCGCGATCGCCGACGTGGCGGGCGCACCGCTGCTCGCCACCACGCGCGACGGTCGCGACGCGACGATCCGCTTCGACGACACCGACGCGGTGCGCGCCGGGCTCGCCGCCTCGACCCATGTCCTCGCCTCGATCCCGCCCGAGCGCGACGGCGCCGGCGAGGACCCGGTGCTCGCCCGCTACGGCGCGCTGCTCGGGCGGCAGTGGCTCGGTTATCTCTCCTCCACCGGCGTCTACGGCGATACCGCGGGCGCCTGGATCGACGAGAGCGCCCCCGCCGATCGCGGCCGCCGCGCCGGGCGCAACCGCGCCGACGCCGCGTGGCTAGCGCTCGGCGCGCGCGTGTTCCGCCTGCCCGGCATCTACGGCCCGGGCCGCTCGCCGCTCGACCGGGTCGCCGCGGGCGAGGCGCGCCGTACCGGTGTGGCCGGGCAGGTGTTCAGCCGGGTCCATGTCGCCGATCTCGCGCGCGGCGTCGTCGCCGGCCTCGACGCGCCCGCGGGCGCCTACAACCTCGCCGACGACCTGCCCGCGCCGCAGGACGCGGTGCTCGGGCACGCCGCGCGGCTGCTCGGCCTGCCCGCGCCACCGATCGTGCCGGTGGACACGCTCAGCCCCGCGGCGCGTGCCTTCCACGCCGAGAACCGGCGCGTCGCCAACACCAAGGCCAAGCGCGTGCTCGGCTGGCAGCCCGTGTACCCCGACTATCGCGCCGGCCTGCGCGCGCTGAGCGCCACCACCAGCCCGACTCCGGCGAGCGCGGCACCCGCCGCGGCCAGCGGCGTCCAGCGATAGCCCTCGTACAAGGTCGACAGCAGCATCGCGATCACCGGCACGATCACGCTGTTATACGCAGCCTTGGCCGGCCCGATCGCGCGAATGAGGCGGAAGTAGAGCGTGAAGGCGATCGCCGAGGCGGCCACCCCGAGGTACAGCACGCCCGCGACATAGCTCGGCCGCGGGTCGAACGCCGGCGGTCCGGCGGTGAGCCAGGCCCAGGTCGCGTCCATGCTCGCGCCGAGCAGCATCGCGGCGGCGAGCATCGGCACCATCGGGTAGCGCCGGGCGCGCTCGGTCGCCTGCAACACGTTCGACACGGAGGCCGAGAGGATCGCCACCAGCGTGAGCGCGATCCCCTGCACCGTCTGGTGCGTGCCGTTGGCGTCGCCGCGCGCCTCGCGCACGAACAGCAGCGCCACGCCCGCCATCGCGATCGCCGAGCCGGCGAGCAGCTGCCGCCCCAGCCGCTGGCCGAGGAAGATCCGCCCGAACAGCGCGTTGGGCACCAGCAGCAGCGCGAAGGTGACCGCCACCAGCCCCGAGGTGATATGCTGCTCGGCACGGTAGACGAAATTGAAGTTCATCACGAACTGGAGCAGCCCCACCAGCGCGGCGAAGCGCCAGAAGCCGGGATCGCGGCGGTGCGCCCCGCCGAGCTCGCCGCGCCAGGCGGCGACCGCGGTGAGCGTCAGCCCGGCGACGAGGAAACGGTAGCTCACCGACCAGCTGGGCGGCACGCCCGCGCCGGCGAGCTGGTCGCGGATGACGATCCAGGTCGAGCCCCAGATCAGCGTGACGATCGCGAAGGGGACGAGCACCGCGGCGCGGGTGCTGTTGGGGCGGGGGGTCATGGGGCGGATCTAGAGCTAGATCCTCCCCTGCAAGGGGAGGTGGCAGGCCGCAGGCCTGACGGAGGGGTGTCCCTGTTGGTGACGGTCGCGACACTCACCACTGGTGACACCCCTCCGTCAGCGCTCGTGCGCTGCCACCTCCCCTTGCAGGGGAGGATCGTTGGCTCACTTTCCACCGTGAAGGCCAGCGCTCCACCCTCCCGCTCACAGCGAAGCGATCGCCTCGGCGAGCGGGCGGATGTCCTCGGCGCGCTGGTCCCAGCTGATCACCAGCCGCGCCTCGCCCGGGCCCCAGTCGTAGAAGTCGAACCCCGGCGATCGCAGCCGCGCCGCTTCCTCGGGTGTGACGCGCAGGAACACCTCATTGGCCTCGACCGGGTGGACCAGCCGCTCGCCCGCCGCTTCGGCGAGAAGCGCCGCGCCCGCGTTGCTCGCGCGCGCGCAGTCGAGCCACAGGTCGCCGTCGAGCATCGCGAGCAGCTGCGCGGCGAGATAGCGTCCCTTGCTCAGCAGGTGCCCGGCGCGCTTGCGGCGGAACAGCGTCTCCTCCGCCAACTCGGGGCGGAAGAAGACGAGCGCCTCGGCGTTCATCCCGCCGTTCTTGACGAAGCCGAAGCTCAGCGCGTCGACCCCGGCGCGCCAGGTGAGATCGGCGGGCGAGGCGCCGGTCGACACCACCGCGTTGGCGAAGCGCGCGCCGTCCATGTGGAAGCCGAGCCCGCGCGCGGCCGCCAGCCCGCCGAGCGCGGCCACCTCGGCGGGCGCGTAGACCCGGCCGTATTCGGTGGCGTTGGTGATCGAGAGCGCGTGCGGGCGCTGCTGGTGGACGTCGTAGCGTTGCAGGTCGAGCACCGCGGCGGCGCTCTCGGGCGTCAGCTTGGCGCCGGCACCCTCGGCGAGCAGCAGCTTGGCGCCGTGGGTGAAGAACTCGGGCGCGCCGCACTCGTCGTTCTGGACGTGCGAGTCGCGATGGCACAGCACCGCGCCGTGCGGCGGGCACAGCGCCGCGAGCGCGAGGCAGTTGGCCGCGGTGCCGCTCGGCACCCACAGGACGCGCAGGGTCTCGGTCTCGAACAGCGCGGCGAAGCGCGCGTCGAGCGCCTTGGACCAGCGGTCGCCGTCATAGGCGGTATCGAGCCGGTCCGCGTCGGCGAGGGCGCGCAGCACGGCGGGATGAACCGGCGCGGCATTGTCGGAGAAGAAGCGCATGGTCAGTGCCTTCGGTCAGCCGCGCTGGGCGGTCAAGGTGGTGCGGGCGGGCGCGAATGTTGCGAATGTTGAGTCGCTGGCGCGTGTCGCGCGGCGGGGGAGCGGACGCGGGTGACGGCCGGGACGGAGCGGGGCGGGGTGAGGTCGATACATGCGGCGGCGGAATGACATGGGAGCGAGGTCGTAGGACAGCGGCCACCGTCGCCGCAGGCGTGGCGGATCGGCCACACCGGCGCTTTTTTCCAATTCTGCCGGACCCGCTGGCGCCCCGACCCGTTCGATCGGGTGAGGCGCCGATGGATCGCGCCTCTCTCACGAAGGTATGACATGAAGACGTTGCTTCTGGCAGCCGTTGCTGCCGCTTTCCTCGTTCCCGCCGCTGCTCAGGCGCAGGACACCACCAGCGACGGGTCGCGCAAGTTCGGCATCGATCCGTACGTCGGCGTCATGGGCGGCTACGAAGGGTTCGAGAGCGATCCCGGCCACGGCATCCCCTATAACGCGCCGGGCAACCGCCTGAAGGGCGGCCTGGTCGAGGGTGTCGCGGGTGTCAACGTGCCGCTCGGCTCGTTCTTCGTCGGCGTCGAGGGCAATGCCGCCAAGGGCTTCACCGGCGACATCGACTGGGAATATGGCGTCCACGGCCGCGCCGGCGTGCGCGCGGGCGAGACCGGCCTGGTCTACGGCAAGGTCGGCTACCAGTGGGTCAACTTCGACCGCTACGGCCCCAACAGCGGTGACTATGGCCGCATCTCCTACGGCATCGGCGGCGAGTTCGGCCCGTCGGCGATCGGTCTCGACGGCCTCGTGAAGAAGGAAGGCGTGCGCTTCCGCGCCGAGATCTCGACGCGCGGCGACTTCGAGACGGTGCGCCCGATGGCGGGCGTGATCGCGCACTTCTGAGGCGTGCGGGTGCCACCCCCGCGCTTGCCCTGCCGGGGCGCGTGGGGGTGGTGCATGCGATGATGCGAGTTCGAGTTCGCAGCGATGGCAGCAATTCCCTGCCACGTTCACCGATACGTGAAATTTCGTCACCCCGGCGCTGAGCCGGGGTCCATCGTGCCGCATGCACCTAAGCCGTTGCTGCCACGGGACCATGGATCCCGGCTCGCAGCCGGGATGATGACGGTTGCGGGCCCGGAACCGCAGCGGCGTCTCGCCGTCGCCCGCTGGTAGGGCGGTCTCAGCTTCGGTCCGATGCGTCCTCTTGGCGCCTCCGCGTGCACCCCTCACCGCCGCCCCGTCAGAACCCGCCCGGCCCTCCGTCCTCCTCGAAGCCGTCGCCGCCGTCCTCGCCGCGACCCTCGTCGAGACGCCGCCGCTCGGGCACGCGCTCGCGCGGCGCGGGCGGGCGGGGCAGCTCGATGCCCATCTCGCGCAGCCGGTCGAGCGCGTCCTCGACGCGGGGGCGTGCCTCATCCACGGCGCGGCCGACGTCGCCGCCCAGGTCGACACCCATCTGGTCGAGCATGTTGGCGGGATCGATCGGCGCCGCCATCTCGTCCTCCACCGGCGCGACCGCGACCGGGATGTGCAGCGCGGACATCATGAACTGGCGCCAGATCTGCGCCGGGATGCCGCCGCCGTGCAGCCCCGGGTTGGGCGCGCTGTCGTCGCGCCCCACCCACACGCCCACCACCAGGTCGCCGGCGAAGCCGATGAACCAACCGTCGCGACCGCCTTGGCTGGTCCCGGTCTTGCCGAAGGCGCTGACCGGCAGGTTGGCGCCGCGCCCGGTGCCGCGGATCGACGAGCCCAGCAGCGTGCGCATCTCGTCGCGGATCTTGTCGGGCATGGCGCTGTCGCGCCCCGCGATCGCCTCGTACCAGCTCGCGCCGCGCCCGCCCTCGACCCCGCGCGGCACCACCGGATAGCGCCCGCTCGCCACCGCGGCATAGGCGCCGGTGAGCTGGAGCAGCGACACCTCTGAGGTCCCCAGCCCGATCGTCGCCTCGTTGGCGATCGGCGTGGTGATGCCGAGGTCGCGCGCGGCGCGGATCACGTTGCGCACGCCGACCTGCTGCGTCAGCCGCGCCGCCACCACGTTGGACGAACGCGCGAAGGCGCGCTGCAGCGTGATCGGGCCGAGGTAGCGGCCATCGTCGTTGCGCGGCTTCCACCCCGCGATCTCGACCGGCGCGTCGTCCATCACCGTCGCGGGGGTGAGCCCCGAGCGCATCGCGGCGAGATAGACGAACAGCTTGAAGGTCGAGCCCGGCTGGCGCTTGGCCTGGACCGCGCGGTTGAACGCGCTCGCGCCATAATCCTTGCCGCCGACCATCGCGACGACGGTGCCGTCGGGCTTCATCGCCACCAGCGCCGCCTGCATGCCGCGCAGCGAGGCCTGGCGCACGACACGCTCGGCGGTACGCTGGAAGCCGCGGTCGAGCGTGGTGCGCACCGTCGCCTCGGTGCCCGACTCGCCCGCCACCTCGCGCGCCGAGGGCAGCACCCAGTCGGCGAAATAGGTGCCGGTCGGCAGCGTCTCAGGCCGCTCGGCGAGCACGCGCTGCGGCTGCACCCGCGCCGCCTCGTCCTTCGCCAGGAACCCGGCGTCGACCATCGCGCCGACCACCACCGCCTGGCGCGCGCGCGCGCCCTTGAGGTTGCCGGTCGGCGCCAGCCGCGACGGCGCCTTGACCAGCCCGGCCAGCATCGCCGCCTGGCCGACGTTGAGCTGCATCGGGGTGCGCCCGAAATAATGCTTCGACGCCGCGGTGATGCCGTAGACGTTGTCGCCGAAATAGACGTTGGAGAGATAGCGCGAGAGGATCTCGTCCTTGCTCAGCCACGCCTCCAGCCAGAAGGCGATCATCGCCTCGCGCAGCTTGCGCGCGGCGGTGCGGTCCGCGTCGAGGAAGGCGTTCTTGGCGAGCTGCTGCGTGATCGTCGAGCCGCCCTGGCGCACCCCGCCCGAGCCGAGATTGGCCCAGGCCGCGCGCGCGATGCCGCGCGGGTCCACGCCCCAGTGCGAGTAGAAGCGGCGGTCCTCGATCGCCAGGAACGCCTCGCGCACGTGCGCGGGCAGCTTGGCGGCATCGACGGGCGCGCCGATGATCGCGCCGCGCCGCGCGATCGGCGTGCCGTCCGCCGCGGTAAGCGTGATCGAGGGCGGCGTCGGCGGCTTGAGCGAGCGCGACAGGGGCGCGGTCACCGCCAGCCAGATCACCGCGACGACGAACAGCACGATGAACGCCGCGGCGCCGCGCACCAGCCAGCGACCCCAGCGCACGCGCCGCCACCAGGCGCGCGGCGGCGGCAGCGGATCGGGCCAGCGCCGCCGCTCCTGCTGCCAGAAGCCATGATCGTCGCGTTCCGGCTCGTCCCACGGCCGCCCGTCGCGCGGCGGAGGAGGCGGCGGCGAGGAGGGGGGGGCGCCGTCGTCGCGCCACGGGTCGAAGGAGGGGAGCGGCGCGCCGTGCTCGTCGGTCACCGCGCCGGGCGAGTCGCCGCGCGTGTGATGGTAGCGGACGCGGCCGGGTTCATAGGGTGGGCGCATGCTGCGGAGTGTCTTACAGCGATATGACAGTTGTCGCAAGGCGCGACCGCGTGCCATGAGGTCGCCAGCATGAGCGAGGAAGCGAAAGGCGCGCAGGCGCCGCTGGTGGTCGGGATCGGTGGGACGATCGGCGGCATCTCATCGACCGAGCGCGCGCTGCGCGTCGCGCTCGACGCCGCGCGCGAGGAGGGTTTCCGCACGCGGCTGTTCGGCGGCGAGGACATGGCGCGGCTGCCGCTCTACGACCCGCGCGCGACGAGCCGCACGCCGGAGGAGCAGGCCTTCGTCGAGTCGGTCCGTGAGGCCTCGGCGGTGATCATCGCCAGCCCGGGCTATCACGGCAGCATCTCGGGCGTGGTCAAGAACGCGCTCGACCTGCTCGAGGAGACCGCGCGCGATCGGCGGCCCTATCTCGCCGACCTGCCGGTGGGGCTGATCGCCACCGCCTATGGCTGGCAGGCGACCGGCTCGACGATCGCGGCGCTGCGCTCGATCGTCCACGCGCTGCGCGGCTGGCCGACCCCCTTCGCCGCCGCGATCAACACCCAGCTCACCAAGTTCGACGACGTCGGCGGGGTCAGCGACCCGGCCGTGCGCGATCAGCTGCGGCTGATCGGGCGTCAGGTGGCGCGCTTCGCGCCGCTCGCGGGGGCGGTGCCGGTGGAGTGAGTTACCTCCATCACGGATGTTATACTTTCATAGTTTTCGTAACCACTTAGCGGATTATTAGCCGTGCCCGCGGCAGGACGCCCTTCACGGTCGAGCATCCTGTTCGGCCATCTGTGGGGGGCGGCCAGGATGCACGAGTGGTTCGGTCGGCACGCGCCGATACGGGTGAAGTTCAAGGTCCTCACCTTGGTATATCTGGTGTTGTCGGGCACCATCGCGGGCTGCGCCGCCTATGGCGTGCTCGCCGGCCCCGCGGCCGACCCGCGCCTCGTCATCGGCGGCGCGCTCGCTGGCGTGTTCGCGGTGGTCGCGGTGACGATGATCGCCGCCCGGTTGATCTGCACCCCTTACGTCGAGACCGTGGTGCGGATGGAGGGACTCGCCGCGGGTGATCTCGACAGCCCGGTCGACCATACCGGCAACCGCGACTGCGTCGGCCGCATGACCAAGGCGATGGCGATCTTCCGCGAGAGCTCGCTCGCCGCGCGCGAGTGCGACACGCAGCGCCAGATGGCGCTGGCGATGGGCGAGGGGCTCGGCCGCCTCGCCGCGGGCGACCTCACCGCCCGGATCAACGCCGAACTGACCGGCCCGTTTCTCACGCTCAAGCATGATTTCAACGACGCGGTGGTGGCGCTGCAGGCGACGATGACCTCGGTCGCGCGCGTGTCCGAGGGCATCCACCGCGGCGCGGGCGAGATCAGCGCGGCGTCGGACGACCTGTCGCAGCGCACCGAGCAGCAGGCGGCGAGCCTGGAGGAGACCGCCGCGGCGATGGAGCAGATCACCGCCACCGTGCGCGAGACCGCCTCGGGTGCCGGCCGCGCCAACCAGATCGTCGGCGTGGCACGCGCCGAGGCGGAGGAATCGGGCGCGGTGGTGCGCCGCGCGGTCGAGGCGATGGCGGGGATCGAGCGCACCTCGTCGGAGATCTCCGACATCATCGCGGTGATCGACGCGATCGCCTTCCAGACCAACCTGCTCGCGCTCAACGCCGGCGTGGAAGCGGCGCGCGCGGGTGACGCGGGTCGCGGCTTCGCGGTGGTCGCCTCCGAGGTGCGCGCGCTCGCGCAGCGCTCGGCCGAGGCGGCCAAGGACGTCAAGCAGCGCATCACCGCCTCGGTCGAGACGGTCGACGCCGGCGTCGCGCTGGTGAGCGAGACCGGGCGCTCGCTGGAGCGGATCATCGGGCGAATCGGCGAGATCAGCAGCCTGGTCTCGGACATCTCGGGCTCCGCCGAGCAGCAGTCGCAGGGGCTGCAGCAGGTCAACACCGCCGTCGGCGAGATGGACGGGGTGACTCAGCGTAACGCCGCGATGGTGGAGGAAGCCACCGCGGCGGCACGCACCCTCGCGGGCGAGGCGAACACGCTCGCGGCCGAGATCGCGCGCTTCACGCTCGGCGGCGAGCCGATGGCGGCGCCGCGCTCCACCGTCCGCGCGCTGCCGAAGCGCGCGGCCAGCCCTGCACCGGCGGCGGCTCGGCGACCCGCGCCCGTGGCGCGGCGCGGCAGTGCGGCGGTCGCCGTGGCGGAGGACGACTGGTCGTCGTTCTGAGTTGCGCCGCAGTGCTCCTGCGCAGGCAGGAGCACTGCGTGCTTACCTGATACAAGCGGCCGCGAGTGGTGGTCGCCGCGCGCGGCCACGCCGCCTCAGTAGAACAATTTGCGCAGTGACAGCCGCACGGTGCGCCCGATCGGGTCGAGATAACCCGGCTGGAAGCCGATCGGCACCTCGCCTGCCTGATCCGTCACGCGCTGGCGCGTATTGAACAGGTTGTCGAGCTGCAGGCTCACGCGCGCACCGCGCATCCAGGGATGCGCGCGGACCCAGTCGATCCGCCCGCCCAGGTCGGCGAAGAGGCGCAGGTTGGCGGTGGCGAGGCTGCCGAAGTCGAGCGTCTCGGGCGTCGCCGCTGTGCCGCCGCTGACTCGAGTCGCACTCTGATAGTTGACCGAGATCCGCGCGCCGAGTCCGTTGTTGGTATAGCCGGCCTGGCCCTCGAGCTCGTGGCGCGACTGTCCGCCGGCGCTGCCGATCGCGTCGCCGTCGAGCAGGTCGAGCACCGGCCCGCTGTCCGCGACCTTGACGCGCTCGGTAAGATGCCAGGTATGATAGAGCGCGAACTGGAGCCGACCGCCCGCCTGCGCCCCGCCGCCGCGCCCGAAGCGCCCGAACCCGCCACCAGGTCCGCCACCGCCGGTCCCGCCGCCGCCCGGACCACCGCCGCCCGGTCCCGCGCCGTTGCCACCCGGTGCCGGCGCGCCGTCGCCACGAGCGGCGCTGCCGTCGGGCCGGGTACGATCGCCCGATCCCTCGCGGCCGCCGCCCTCGCCGCCGCGCCGCTCGCCGGGCGGGCGCATCCCCGCGAACGGGTTGGGTCCGGTGCCCGCGCGGAACGCCTCCAGCTCCTTCTGGATCTTCGACTTGAGGCGGAACGACAGGTTGACGCCGTAGCGCAGCTGCGATGTCTCGCGCCGCGCGAAGTTGATCGGGCGCGTGTCGATGCGCAGCAGATTGCCCTCGGCGTCGCGCGTGTAGCGATCGGGGAAGGCGGCCTCGATCGCCGCGGTGGCGCTGGGGAAGCTGGCGATCGGGTCGTCGGTCGTCTGGCGCGTATAGTCGGCGCGGAAGCGGATGTCTTTCTCGCTCCACGGCTTGACGTCGAGCCCAACCTTGAGCGCGTGACGCTCGTCGCGCACCAGCAGCGGGTTGCCGCCGGTCACCGTCGTCACCGTCGCGGTGGTGCCGCGGACATAGTCGAACACGCGCACGCCCGGTGTCGACACCACCGGGTTGCCGAGCTGCGCGGCGGTGGGCGCCTCGGCCTGGTCGGTCACCGAGGCGAGCAGCCGCACCGCCTCGATCGGGCGCCAGTTGGCGCCATAGCCATAGGTCCACAAGGTGCCGAAGTCGGAGACACGGTCGGCGGCGACATTGCCGTTGAGCGAGAGGTTGCCGAGAAAGGCCAGCACGCCCTCGGCGCGGCTGGCGATCGGCAGGTCGAGGTTGAGCTGGGTCGAGGCCAGGTCGCGCCCGATCGCGGCGGCCACCGGCGTGCCGAAGCGCACCGAGCGGCTCGAGAAATCGCTGGTCGAGGCGCCGATGCGCAGGCTGGCGTTGGCGTCGCCGGCGGGCAGCGCGAAGAGCGGCCCGCTGGCCAGCGCGTCGAGCCCGGCCGTGGTCGAGGTCGAGCGCGCGCTGTTGTCGGCCGCGCGCGCGAGCGTCAGCGGCCCATAGGGGTTCGCCGCCGGGTCGAGCGCGCTGAGCTGCGCCTGCAGCGCGCTGCCGTCGAAGCCGGTCTGCGTGACGGTGTTGCTGCTGTCACGGTCGACGTTCCCCGTCACCGACCAGCGCCAGCGCCCGCGGTCGCCGTTGAGCGTGCCGCCGAGGTGGAGCTGGGTGGTGTCGACCTGCTGCGTCAGCGGATCGATCGTGTCGAACGCGCGCGTCAGCGTCACCGGCACCGCGAAGGGCGAGAAGGGGCTGCCCACCGGCAAGGCGAGGTCGAGCTCGGCGAGACCGCGCAGCGCCTCGGTGCGGCTGTGGTCGACCGTGGCGTTGAGCGTCGCGCCGACGTTGCCGAAGATCGTCGTGGCGTAGGTGCCGTTGGCGGAGAAGGTGCGCTCGCGCGGCAACAGCGTGCGATAAGCCGATTGGTCGGTGGCGTTGCGCGTCGCGCTGAAGTCGCCGAGCAGCGGCGCGCGCGTCGCGGCGACCGCGGGGACGCCCAGCGACGTGGCGTCGCCGAACAGCGGGTCGATCGCGACGCGGCCGCGCGTCGCGACATTGCCCCCGATCGCGGCGGTGTTGGGCGAGGGCAGGATGTCGCGCTCGGCCTCGGTGAGCGAGTCGGCGCGATTGTACTCGAGGTGGAGGTTGACGCGACCCTGCTCGCGGATGCGCAGCAGGTCGAGCTCGCCGCCCGGCGCGTTGCGCCCGCCCTCGGTGGCGAGCCGGTCCTCGATCTCGGCGGTGACCGCGCGGAAGCGGCGGCGCAGCACGAAGTTCACCACGCGCTGGTCGGCGCGATAGCCGTATTTGAGCGCGACCTCCTCGGGCAGGATGTCGACCCGCGCGATCGCCTCGGTCGGCAGGTCGCGGATCTCCTGGAAGCCCGAGATGCGCCGCCCGTTGAGCAGCACCACCGGGGCGCCGCCGGCGCCGCGGCCCGAGCGCGTCTGCGGGCTGAGCTCGTTGAGCAGCTCGGTGACCGAGCTGACGCCGTAGCTGCGGATATCGGCGGGGGAGAGCTGCTCCTCGGGGGTGATGTCACCCACCACCGCGCCGCGCTGCGTCCGCGCGCCGGTGACGACGATGTCGGCGGGCTCGTCCTCGTTCTCGGGCGCGGCGTCGGCCGGGGCGGTCGCGGGGGTGGTCTGGCTCGACTGCGCGGCGGCGGCGGCGCCGGGCGCGGGGGTAGCGGCGGCGCTGCCGGTCGGCGCGACCGTGCCGGGGAGGTCGCGCTGCGGCGGCTGCTGCGCCGCCGCGGGCGCGGCGACCGGGGCGGCGGAGGCCAGCAGAAGGTAGATCACGCGCATCACTCGCTCCCTGCCCGGCGGTATCGGCCGGACGAGCGCGCTACGGACGTTTTGTCGCACAATTATGCCGGGGAAGGTTGATGTGGGTGGTGTTGAGCACGGCTGCTGATCGATCCTCCCCCGCAAGGGGAGCGCGGGCTTTGGCTTGCCCCCGGCAAGCCAAGATGGTGTCCGGGGGACACCATCTCGCCCGCACTGGCGCGCTTAAGGCGCGACGGAGAGGTGTCACCGCTGGTGAGTCCGCCGACCCTCGCCGGCCGGGTCACCCTTCCGTCAGGCCTGCGGCCTGCCACCTCCCCTTGCAGGGGAGGATCTTCTCTACCCCACGATCCGCACCGGCACCGACTTGGCCGCGGGCACGTGGCTCTCCTCGGCGTGGTGCGCGAGCGCGATCAGCGGGTTGCACTCCGGGTAATAGGCCGCGATGCAGCCCGGCGGGACGTCATATTCCACCACGATCAGGTCGCCGACGCGGCGCTCGTGGTTGTCGCCCGCGTCGCTCGCCAGCGTCACCTTGGCGCCCGCGGTGAGCCCGGCGCGCGCGATATCGTCGCGGTTCATCAGCACCACCTGGCGCGTGCCGTTGATCCCGCGGAAGCGGTCGGAATAGCCGTAGATCGTCGTGTTGAACTGGTCGTTCGAGCGCAACGTCAGCAGGCGGTAGCGCCCGTCGCTATCGGTGAAGCCGGTGGCGTTGAGCACGTCGGGTACCAGGAACTCGGCCTTGCCGCTCGGCGTCTCGAAGACGCGCTCGGCCGCTTTGTTGCCCTTCCAGAAGCCGCCCTTCTCCTCGCGCAGCCGCTCGTTGAACCGCGCGAAGAAGTGCGGGATCGCTTTGGCGATCTCGTCGCGCACCAGCGCGTAATCGCCGACCCAGGCGTCCCAGTCGATCGCGGGGTTGGGCGGCAGCAGCGCCTGCGCGATGCCCGCGACGATCGCTGGCTCGGACAGCAGGTGCGGGCTCGCCGGCTCGACCTTGCCGAGCGACGGGTGGATCACGCTGGTCGAATCCTCCATCGTCACTCGCTGCGGGCCGCTCGCCTGCAGATCCTGCTCGATGCGGCCGAGGCAGGGCAGCAGCCAGGTCTCGCCCGCGGCGGGGATGAGGTGGCTGCGGTTGAGCTTGGTGGCGATCTGCACCGACAGGTCCAGCCTGGCCCAGCCCTCCTCCAGCAGTTCGGTCTCGGGCGCGGCGCGGACGAAATTGCCGCCGAGCGAGACGAACGCCTTCACCGTGCCGTCGATGATCCCGGCGCAGGCCTCGACGGTGTCGAGCCCCTTCTCGGTCGGCGGGTCGAAGCCGTAGAGTTCCTTGAGCTTCTCGACCGGCGCCAGCTCAGTCTTCTCGGTGATGCCGACGGTACGCTGACCCTGGACGTTGCTGTGCCCGCGCACCGGGCACGGCCCCGCGCCCGGCTTGCCGATGTTGCCGCGGAGCAGCAGCAGGTTGACCAGCATGCGGACGTTGTCGACGCCCTTGACGTGCTGGGTCAGCCCCATGCCGTAGATCGCCATCGTCGCGGTGGCGCGCGCATAGGCCTCTGCCGCCTGCTCGAGCGCGGCGCGCGTCAGCCCCGACTCGCGCTCGATCTCGTCCCAGCCGGTCGCCCGCGCCTTCGCTTCGAAGGCGGCATAATCGTGCGTGTGCGCCGCGACGAACTCGTGGTCGACGTGACCGTTCTCGATCACCCATTTGGCGATGCCCATCATCGCGGCGAGATCGCCGCCGGCCTTCACCTGGTGATATTGGGTGGCGATCGGTGTCTCGCTGCGCGTCGCCATCTCGACGGGGTTCTGCGGGTCGGTGAAGCGCTCCAGCCCGCGCTCGCGCAGCGGATTGAACACGATGATCTGTGCGCCGCGCTTGTGCACCGCGCGCAGCTGGTGGAGCATCCGCGGGCTGTTGGTGGCGACGTTCTGGCCGAAGTGCAGGATGCAGTCGGTGTGGTCGAAATCCTCCAGCGTGGTGGTGCCGACCGGCACGCCGATCGCCGCCTTGAGCCCTACCGAGGTCGATTCGTGGCACATGTTCGAGCTGTCGGGCAGGTTCTGGTTGCCGTACAGCCGCGCCATCAGCTGGTACATGTACGAGGTCTCGAGGCTGGCGCGGCCCGAGGCGTAGAAGACCACCGAGCGCGGCGCGAGCGCCTTGAGCTGCGCCCCGATCGCGGCGAACGCTTCCTCCCACGGCGCGACGACGTAGCGGTCGGTGGCGCGATCATATTTCATCGGGTGGGTCAGCCGTCCGGCTTCCTCCAGCCGATAGTCGCTCCAGCCGCGCAGCTCGGTGAGCGCGTGGGCGCGGAAGAAGTCGGGGGTGACGCGCTGGCTGGTGATCTCCCAGGCGGTCGCCTTGGCGCCATTCTCGCAGAACTCGGCGACGCTGGGCGGGTTGGGCTTCGACCACGCGCAGCTGACGCACATGAATCCGTCGGGCTTGTTCTGCCGGGTCAGTTCGGCGGTGGTGACCGCCACGTTCTTCTCGCGCGGCACGATGTCCGCCAGCGAGCGCATCGAGCCCCAGCCGCCCGCGGGGCCGTCATAGGGCGTGAAATCGGGGCGATCGTCGTGCTGCTTGGTCATGTGCCTCTAACGCGTGGGAGCGGAAAAGAGCACCGCATCCGAGCGCGCCAGGGAGACGAGCGTCAGCCCCGCCGCGGCGGCGCGGTCGAGCGCCAGGCTGGTCGCCGCCGACACGGTCACCAGCGTCGCGCATCCCGCCAGCGCGGCCTTCTCGACCAGCTCGTAGGAGCAGCGCGACGACAGCAGAGCGAAGCCGTCGTCCCACCCCAGCCCGCCGCGCGCCATCGCGCCGATCAGCTTGTCGAAGGCGTTGTGGCGGCCGACGTCCTCGCGCGCGAGCCGGATCGCGCCGGCGCGATCGCACAGCATCGCGGCATGCGCGGCGCCGGTGGCGCGGTTGAGCGGCTGGTGGTCGCGCATCGCCGCCAGCGCGGCGAAGATCGCCGCGGGCGCGACCGCCGCGCCGGTGACGCGCGGCAGCGCGCGGTGGATCGAGTCGAGGTTGTCCATCCCGCACAGCCCGCACGAGCTGTCGCTGGCGCGGCGGCGGACCCGGTCGGCGACGGCGGCGGCACGCGCGGGCGGCACCGCGAGACGCGCGATCACGCCCTGCGCAGTGTCGATGAGGTCGAGCGCGGCGATCTCGCCGACGTCCGCGACGATCCGCTCGGAGAGCGCGAAGCCGGTGGCGAAGTCGGCGAGGTCGACGGGGGTCGCCATCATCACCGCATAGCCGAGGCCGTTGACCTCGATCGCGACGGGATGCTCCTCGATCACCGCGCGGGGGTGCGGAGCGGCGGTGCCGTCGGCGGCGACGCGGCGGAAGTCACGGTCCATCGCCGCTGCCATGCCGCAGCGGGCGGCGCGGCGCCAGCGGGCGGGCTGGGGCGGCTCCCCGCCGTGTTGACCTAAGTGGCGCTGATTCTTTCCGAGTCGCGGCCACCCGTCCTGATGAAGGTTGGTGCGTCACGCGCAGATGAGCGCACAATGCGGGGCGAGTCGCAGCGTAACGTGAAACAGTCCTCACGCCGGTTAGGATCACGCGATGACCACGATGGACGACCTCGATTACTATCGCCGCCGCGCCCAGCAGGAGAGCGACGCCGCGCGTCACGCCAGGGACGCGCCGATGCGACGCCTCCATCTCGATCTCGCCTCACGCTACGCCGAGCGGATCGCCGAGGCGGAGCTGCGCGTGCCCGGACCGCGGATGGGAGTGAACTGAGGGCTTGCCCACCTCCTACTACCCCGGCGAACGCCGGGGTGGACGACGGCAGGGGGAGGGCGCCGCTCACGCCACGCGATAGTGGATCGGCTTGAAGCTGCCGCCGTTCGACGCCGGCGCCGAGCAGGCGGTGAGCCCGATGATCAGGTCCATCCGCGCTTCCAGCGTGAGATGGTCGCCAGCGCGGCTGATCGGCGCGAGCACCTCGAGCTTCCCGGTCACGCCGTCGACGGGCACGTTCATGAAGCAGTTGAACGCGACCGGGATCATGTCCTCGGTCACGCCATAGGGCGCGAGCGCCTCGGCGAGGTTGCCGAAGCAGCCGCGGTGCGGTGGCAGCTCGGGGTAGAAATGGTGGAAGGTGTCGTAGGAGCACGGCGTCAGCAGGAAGTCGTGCCGCCCGACGGTATCCTCGACGATTGCCAGCATCGGGCGCGAGCGGTTCGAGTAGAGCAGGTGGCCGGCGGTGAGGCGGATCGTCTCGGCATAGTCGAAGGTGCGCCCCGAGGAGATCACCTCGCGCACGTCCTCGGCATTGTACGCCAGCAGGTCGGCGACCTGGACGCCGCGCGGGTCGATCACGGTGAGTCGCTGCCCCGCCAGCAGGCGGAAGGCGGTGCCGCTGCGCGGCGCTATCTCGATCGTCTCGCTCATGCCGCGTCGCTCCCGCCGGCATAATGGAACGGGCAGCGCCACGCGCCGTCGACGACGCGGCCGCTATACTGGCGCGCCTCGCTCAGTTCGCCGTGTCGCGCGAGCATCGGGTTGCGCGAGCCCGCCACTTTCTCGTCGCGCACCATGATCGCCTCGCGCATCGTCTCGTAGCGGCCATCGGCGCGGAGCTGCTCGAACTGGTCATGGAGGTTGAACACCAGCGTCGGCCGCTCGAAGCGCCGCGCCGGGCGCGAGGCGTTGGGATGGAGGCCAACGACGAAGAACGCCTCGCCGCCGAAGCTCAGCGAGAAATGCGGACTGTCGGGATCGTGGCTGACTCGACCGTCATAGGGCTGACCGCGCCACACGTCCTTGTCGGAGAGCGACTGGATGCGCTTCCACAGCGCCGCCTCGAAGGAGGGCTCGTCGAGCCCGTCGGGACCTTCGAACACCACGGCGTAGCTGCGGAACAGCGTCGGCTCGGCGCGATAGGCGGCGGCGAAGCGGACCAGCCCGTCGTGGATGCGCAGGTCGTCCCAGGCGCTGTCGAGGCGCGAGCAGGCGAGCACGTCTAGCGTCCCGCGCGCGAGCGCCGCCTTGGCGCCGACGCAGGGGAAGGAGCGCTCGGCGACATGGCCGTGGAGGAGAGTCTCAAGCTCCTCCTGGGCCTGGTGGGTCCAGCGGAACAACGGTGTGGCGGGGGCGGGCATAGGGTCGAGGATACGGGCGGCGCCGATGAATCGTTCCGCCTAATCAAACTGATGCGGATCAATGGAGGAGGTTTGGAGCCGGGGTACGGTCGGCCGCGATGCTTCCTCTATTTGTCGTCATATTGGACCAAGTCCGGGATGGCGCCGAGTGAGGTAGCGTAGGTCACCGCGAACCACTCGCGTCGCGCTCTCCGCCGCGAGTGCCCCTCAGAAACTATAGACCAGCGACAATCGACTGAGCGTGTCGGTGCTGAGCCGTTCGTCGCGCGGCTCACTCTCATATTGCACGGTGTAGGAGAATTTCGCCGATAGCGGGCCGAGCAATTTGGCCTCAAGCGCGCTGACGCTGCGTACCGTGCTGTTGTAATGTTCGAGATAGGCCGAGGCTTCCTGGCTCAGTCGCAGGCCGCCGATCAGCGTCCAGTTGAGATTCATGCTGCCGCGCGCGGCGAGGCTGCTCTGCATGAAATCGTCGGTGAAATCGGTCTGGCGGAAGGCGGGGCCTGCCTCGAGGTCGAGCGTCAGCCCGGAGCGGCGAAACACGCCGTAGCCAGCGCCGACCGAGACCGCGTAGCGGCTGACATAGCCGAGGAAGCGATCCGACTCATAGCCGAGGTTGCCGTAGATATAGGCGCGGTCGCTGACCTTGTAGTTGGGCTGGTAGCCGAAGGTGTAGCGCTCGCGGCTGGTGACGCCGTCGGTACGCTGGAAGTCGGCCTGGCCGAGCAGCCGGTGGCGCCAGCGCAGGCCCTCGCGCGTGAGGTCGGCCGAGCCGGTCAGCCCGGTGATGTTCGAATTGCCGGTGGAGATGAAGCCGCCGGCCTCGGCCTTGCCGGTCCACAGCTCGAACGCGCTGGCCTGCTGCAACCGCTCGTCGTGCGCCCGCGCGCGCGCCGTCCGCCAGTCGCTCGCCTGGCGTAGCACCAGGTCGGCCGAGCCGGGATCGCCCGAGCGCGCATATTTGACGATGGTGGCGACGCCGGCCTCGTCGTTGGCGGCGATCGCGGCGTCGAGCATGGCGCGGATCTCCGGCGGGATCGTCGGGCCGGGGATCTTGGCGAGCGCGACGCCGACGTCGCCGAGCGTCGGCGGCGGCACCTCGGGCTCGGGCGCCTCGACCACCACCGGGGGCAGCTCGAGCTCGGGCAGGCGCAGCGTGCCCCGCGCGAGTCGTGCCGTGCGCCGGCCCCGTGTCCGGGCGAGCGGCGGGGCGGCCGCTGCGGGGGCGGCGAGCGTGAGGGCGGAGAGCGTGAGCAGGATCATCGGGCGGGCGGGGAGCGGGCCGGTGTCAGCGCTCGGTCACGCGGGACGGGAGTAAGCTGACGATTCGACCGACATTCATCTCTTCTACCTTCCGAGGTCCGCGCGCGACGACGCCGAGCGCGCCGCGACGCCTCACCCCGCACCCGTGCGGCGCCGATCGGGCGACGCCCACCTGCCTGCGACAAGCCAGCGCATAGAGAGGCTTGGCCGCGGGTGAAAGGGTGCCGCACGCGGCGACGCGATGAGAGCCGCGCTATACGCCAGCTATACGCGGTTCCGCCCGATCGATCTCGCATTGCTACGATCGCTGCGCCTAATCGGCCTGCCTTGAAGGTGCCGTCGCGTGACGGCGCCGCCTCGGGGAATCAGATCGATGAAGTTGCTCTACGCGGCCGCGTTCGCGGCCCTGGCCGGCGCGCCGCTCGCCGCCAGCGCGCAGTCGACGGCCGATGAGAAAGCCGACACTACCGCCGCGTCGACCGCGCCGATCACGGTCAGCGGTTCTGCCGCCATCGCGTCCGACTATCGCTTCCGCGGCGTGTCGCAGTCCGATCAGGAGATGGCGGTTCAGGGCGGGATCACCGTCGCGCACGAGAGCGGCCTGTACGTCGGTACCTGGGCGTCGAACCTGGCGGGCTGGGGCACGTTCGGCGGCGCCAACATGGAGCTCGACCTGATCGGCGGCTACAAGGCGAAGCTCGCGGACAATGCCACGCTCGACGTCGGGCTGACCTGGTACCTGTATCCCGGCGGCGCCGACAAGACCGACTTCGCCGAGCCCTATGTCAAGCTGAGCGGCATCGCCGGCCCCGCGACGCTGACGGCCGGCGCGGCCTATGCGCCGAAGCAGCAGGCGATCGGGCGCTGGTACCGCACCGGCGCCGACGCCGCGGCGGGGGTCTACACCGATCCCGGCGCCAAGGACGACAACCTCTACCTGTGGGGCGACGGCGCGCTGTCTCTGGCTGGCACGCCGCTCACCGCCAAGGCGCATGTCGGCCACAGCTGGGGACAGGACGGACTCGGCCCCAACGCCACCGCGGTGGCGCCGACCGGGGCCTATTGGGACTGGTCGCTCGGCGCGGACGCGACCTACAAGAACCTGACCTTCAACCTGAGCTACGTCGATACCGACATCTCGGATCGTGCGGCGAGCTACCTGCGGCCGAGCTTCAGCAAGGGCCAGGACGGTACCGGCAATATCGCCGGCAGCACCGTCGTGGTCTCGCTGACGGCTGCCTTCTGATCGGGAGGATCTGATGGACCTGCTCTGGATAGCGATCATCGTCGGCCTGTTCGCGCTGACGCTCGCCTACGTCCGCCTGTGCGACAACGCCTGAGGAGACGAGAGATGACGCTCGACCTCTGCCTGGCCGCGCTCACCGCGCTGGGCCTCCTCGTCTACCTGGTGGCGGTGCTGATCCGCCCCGAACGCTTCTGAAGGAGGCGGTTCCATGACATTCCAGGGCTGGTTCCTGATCCTCCTGTTCATCGGCATCCTGCTGGCGCTCACCAAGCCGATCGGGCTGTGGCTGTTCGCGTTGTACGAGGGGCGGCGCACGCCGCTCCACGTCGTGCTCGGTCCGGTCGAGCGCGGCTTCTATCGGCTTGCCGGCGTCGACCCGACGGCCGAGCAGGGCTGGCGCCGCTACGCACTGCACATGCTGCTGTTCAACGTGGCGCTGCTAACGTTCACCTATGCGGTGCTGCGATTGCAAGGCGTGCTGCCGGGCAATCCGCAAGGGCTCGCGGGGCTCTCGCCCGATCTCGCCTTCAACACCGCGGTGAGCTTCACCACCAATACCAACTGGCAGAGCTACGGCGGCGAGGCGACGATGTCGAACCTCAGCCAGATGCTGGGGCTGACGATCCACAATTTCCTCTCCGCGGCGACGGGAATCGCGCTCGCCTTCGCGCTGTTCCGCGGCTTCGCGCGGCGCGGGGCGCAGAAGAACGGGGTGGGGGTCATCGGCAACTTCTGGGCCGACATGACTCGCGTCACGCTCTACTTGCTGCTGCCGATCTGCATCCTCTACACGATCTTCCTGATCGCGAGTGGCGTGCCGCAGACGCTCGCCGGCGTCGTCGACGTCCAGACGCTGGAGGGCGCGCGCCAGTCGATCCTGCTCGGCCCGGTGGCCAGCCAGGAAGCGATCAAGATGCTCGGCACCAACGGCGGCGGCTTCTTCAACGCCAATAGCGCACACCCGTTCGAGAACCCGACCGCGCTGACCAACTTCGTGCAGATGCTGTCGATCTTCCTGATCGGCTTCGGGCTGACCTGGACCTTCGGCAAGGCGGTGGGCAACACGCGTCAGGGCTGGGCGATCCTGGCGGCGATGGTGATCCTCTTCCTCGCCGGCGTGACCGTCACCTATTGGCAGGAGGCCGCGGGCAACCCCGTGCTGCACCAGCTCGGCGTCGGCGGCGGCAACATGGAGGGCAAGGAAGTCCGCTTCGGCATCGCCGCCTCGGCGCTGTTCGCGGTCGTCACCACCGCGGCCTCGTGCGGCGCGGTCAACGCCATGCACGACAGCTTCACCGCGCTGGGCGGGATGATCCCGCTGTTCAACATACAGCTCGGCGAGGTCGTTATCGGCGGCGTCGGCGCGGGGATCTACGGCTTCCTGCTGTTCGCGATCCTCGCGGTGTTCGTCGCCGGGCTGATGGTCGGGCGCACGCCCGAGTACGTCGGCAAGAAGATCGAGAGCCGCGAGGTGAAGCTCGCGGTGCTGGCGATCGCGGTGCTGCCGCTGATGATCCTTGGGCTCACGGCTCTCTCGTCGGTGCTGCAGCAGGGGCTGGCGGGGCCGCTCAACAAGGGGCCGCACGGCTTCTCCGAGATCCTCTATGCCTTCACCAGCGCGGTCGGGAACAACGGCTCGGCCTTCGCCGGGCTGACCGCCAACACGCCCTACTACAACGGGCTGCTCGGCGTCGCGATGTGGGTCGGCCGCTTCTTCATCATCGTGCCGATGCTCGCCATCGCGGGCAGCCTCGCCGCCAAAAAATACACGCCGGAGAGCGCGGGCTCGTTCCCGACGACCGGCGGCCTGTGGGTCGGCCTGCTCGTCGGCATCGTGCTGATCCTGGGCGGCCTCACCTTCCTGCCGAGCCTCGCGCTCGGTCCGATCGCCGATCATCTCGCGATGATCCGCGGCCAGCTGTTCTAACGGGGGCCAATATGGCGAAGACCCAGACCAAGAGCTTGTTCACGGCCGACCTCGTCGTGCCCGCGATCACGGCAAGCTTCCTCAAGCTCAATCCGAGAGAGCTGGTCCGCAACCCGGTCATGTTCGTGACCGCGTGCGTGGCGACGCTGCTGACGGTCACGATCAACATCGGCGGCGACGGGCTCACGCTCGCCTTCAAGGCCCAGCTGGTCGTGTGGCTGTGGCTGACGGTGCTGTTCGGCACCTTCGCCGAGGCGCTGGCGGAGGGGCGCGGCAAGGCACAGGCGGCGAGCCTGCGCGCGACCAAAGCCGAGCTCAGCGCCAAGCGGCTGAGGGGCGACGGGCGAGCGTTCGACGAGGTGGCGGCGAGTCAGCTCAGGGTCGGAGACATCGTGCTGGTCGAGACGGGCGACCTGATCCCGTCCGACGGGGACGTCGTCGCGGGCGTCGCCTCGGTCAACGAGGCCGCGATCACGGGCGAGAGCGCGCCGGTGATCCGCGAGGCGGGCGGCGACCGCTCGGCGGTGACCGCGGGCACGCGCGTCATCTCCGACGAGATCCGCGTGAAGGTGACGGTGGAGCCGGGCAAGGGCTTCCTCGACCGCATGATCGCGCTGGTGGAGGGCGCCGAGCGGCAGAAGACGCCCAATGAGGTGGCGCTCACCGTGCTGCTCGTCGGGCTGACGATCATCTTCCTGATCGCTGTCGCGACCATCCCCGGCTTCGCCGCCTACACCGGCGGCAGCATCCCGGTGGCGATCCTCGCCGCGCTGCTGATCACGCTGATCCCGACCACGATCGCCGCGCTGCTCTCGGCGATCGGGATCGCGGGCATGGACCGGCTGGTGCGCTTCAACGTGCTCGCCAAATCGGGCCGCGCGGTCGAGGCGGCGGGCGACATCGACGTGCTGCTGCTCGACAAGACCGGCACGATCACGATCGGCGACCGCCAGGCGAGCGAGTTCCGCAGCGTCGGCGGTGCCAGCGACGTCGAGCTGGCCGAGGCGGCGCTGCTCGCCAGCCTCGCCGACGAGACCCCGGAAGGCCGCTCGATCGTGGTGCTGGCGCGCGACCAGTTCGGGTTGCAGCGGCCGATGCCCGCGGGCGCCGAGGTGATCCCCTTCACCGCGCAGACCCGTGTCTCGGGCGTACGGATCGGCGACACGCTGATCCAGAAGGGCGCGGTCGACTCGATCCTGCGCGCCAACACGGGCGCGGGCGAGACCGCCGCGGCGACCGAGCTGCGCCGCATCACCGACGAGATCGCCCGCGCCGGTGGCACCCCGCTGGCGGTGGCGCGCGACGGTCGCCTGCTCGGCGCGATCTTCCTCAAGGACGTGGTCAAGGCCGGGATCCGCGAGCGCTTCGGCGAGCTGCGCACGATGGGCATCCGCACCGTGATGATCACCGGCGACAACCCGCTCACCGCCGCGGCGATCGCGGCCGAGGCGGGGGTGGACGACTTCCTCGCCCAGGCGACCCCCGAGGACAAGCTGGCGCTGATCCGCCAGGAGCAGACCGGCGGCAAGCTCGTGGCGATGTGCGGCGACGGCACCAACGACGCGCCCGCGCTGGCGCAGGCCGACGTCGGCGTGGCGATGAACACCGGCACGCAGGCGGCGCGCGAGGCGGGCAACATGGTCGATCTCGACAGCGATCCGACCAAGCTGATCGAGGTGGTCGGGCTCGGCAAGCAGCTGCTGATGACTCGCGGCGCGCTCACCACCTTCTCGGTGGCGAACGACGTGGCCAAATATTTCGCGATCATCCCGGCGATGTTCGTCGCGCTCTACCCGGGGCTGGGCGTGCTCAACGTGATGGGGCTGGCGACGCCGCAGTCCGCGATCCTCAGCGCGATCATCTTCAACGCGCTGATCATCCCGCTCTTGGTGCCACTCGCGCTCAAGGGGGTGAGGTACAGGCCGATGGCCGCGGGCCCGCTGCTGGCGCGCAACCTCGCGGTCTACGGCCTCGGCGGCCTGCTCGCCCCCTTCCTCGGCATCAAGCTCATCGACCTGGTCGTCGGCGGGCTGGGGCTGGCGTGAGGCTACTCCCCCCCACCAGGGGGGAGGGGGCGGGGGTGGGGCCGCTCCACGAACGGGCGGCTCGACGAAGCAGCCCACCCCAATCCCTCCCCCGAAGAGGGAGGAGCAAGAAGGAGGAATGACATGACCAAGGATCTCTCGTCCGCGCTGCGCCCCGCGATCGTGCTGACACTGCTGTTCGCCGCGCTGCTCGGCCTGCTCTACCCGCTGGCGATGAACGGGCTTGGCCAAGCGCTCTTCCCCAACCAGGCCAATGGGAGCCTCGTGCGCGACGTGCAGGGCAGGGTGATCGGCTCGACCGTGCTGGGCCAGGCCTTCACCGCCGACCGTTACTTCCAGAGCCGGCCCTCGGCGGCGGGCAAGGGCTATGACGGCCTATCCTCCTCGGGTTCGAACCTCGGCCCGGCGAGTCGGGCGCTCGTCGATCGGGTCAGGGCGGACGCCGCGAAGCAGCGGGCGGAGGGTGTCCTGGGTCCGCTCCCGGCCGATCTGCTCACCGCGAGCGGCTCGGGGCTAGACCCTGACCTGTCGCCGGCGGGCGCGCTGGCGCAGGCGCCGCGGATCGCGCGGGTGCGCGGCCTGGCGGTGGCGCGCGTCCGCGCGCTCGTCGCGGCGCAGGCGGAAGATCCGATGCTCGGTGCCGCGCACGTCAACCTGCTCGCGCTCAACCGCGCGCTCGACTCGCTGTCGGGGGCGGAGCGTCGCTGAGGTCCTGCCGCGTCAGACCAACCGTGCTCCGGCGAGAGCCGGAGCCCAGGTTGGCAGAGCGCGACGTTCGTGACCCTAGGCTCCTGCCTGCGCAGGAGCACGGTAAAGCCAGCGAGTGAACCTCACCGCCTGATCGTCTCCGCCGCGTCCCGTCGCGGCAGGACGAGATCTCTACGACCCTACCGCCCGCGCCTCACACCCGCATCGGCATCAGCACGTAGAGCGCCGGGCTCTTGTCGTTCTCGCGGATCAGCGTCGGCGCGGCGGCGTCGGCGAGATGGACCTCCACCAGGTCGGTGTCGATCTGGCCGAGGATATCGAGCAGGTAGCGGCTGTTGAAGCCGATCTCGAACGGCATCGCGGCATAGTCGCCGGGCACTTCCTCCGCCGCGGTACCGTTTTCCGGGCTGGTCACCGACAAAGTGATCTTGTCGCGATCGAGCGCCATCTTCACCGCCCGGGTCTTCTCGGTGGCGATGGTGGAGACGCGGTCGACGCCCTGCATGAAGCTCTTCGGATCGAGCTTGAGGATCTTGTCGTTCGCGGTCGGGATCACGCGGCTGTAGTCGGGGAAGGTGCCGTCGATCAGCTTGGAGGTGAGGATCGCGCTGCCGAGATCGAAGCGGATCTTGGTGCCCGACAGCGACACGCCGACCGAGCCGTCCACCTCATCGAGCAATTTTCGCAGCTCGGCGATGCACTTCCGCGGCACGATCACGTCGGGCATGTCGGCGGCGCCCTCCGGCTGGTCGACCGTCACACGCGCGAGCCGGTGCCCGTCGGTCGCCGCCGCCTTGAGCACGCCCTCGGCGACGTGGAGGAAGATGCCGTTGAGATAATAACGTGTCTCTTCGGTCGAGATGGCGAAGCGCGTCTTGTCGATGATCTGCGTGAGCGTGTCGACCGGCAGCTCGAACTGGACCGGTAGCTCGCCCTCGGCGATCACCGGAAAATCGTCGCGCGGCAGCGTGCCGAGCGAGAAGCGCGCGCGCCCCGCCACGATCGTCAGGCGCCCATCGGCGGCGGCGAGCGAGACCTGCGCGCCCTCGGGCAGCTTGCGCGCGATGTCGAACAATGTGTGCGCGGAGACGGTGGTGGCGCCGGGCTGGTCGACCGCGGCGGCGACGCTCTCGTTGATCTGGAGATCGAGGTCGGTCGCCATCAGCCGCAGCTGGCCCTCGGCAGTCGCCTCGAGCAGCACGTTCGACAGGATCGGGATGGTGTTGCGGCGCTCCACCACCGATTGCACGTGGCTCAGCCCCTTGAGCAGCGTCGCGCGTTCGATCGTCGCCTTCATCGTCACGTCCCCCCGGCCCGCAGGTCACTCACCAGGGGCAATTGGCCGACTCGTCCTAGCCAAAAGTGAAGGGCCGGAGCAAGCGCCCCGGCCCCTCGCGTCTATATGAGTGCGTGGCCCCCCGTGTTCCTGCGAATGCAGGAAACCAGGGTCACGCAGGTCAGCGCCCTCGGCTCTGGGCTCCTGCGTGCGCAGGAGCCCGATCGCCGCGGAGCCGGCCTCGCCTCACCGGCCGATCCTCAGAAGCGGATGCCGAGCCCGGCCATCAGCTGGTGGCGGTCGAGGTCGATGTTGTAGCCGTCGATCTCGCCGTAGTGCGAATAGCGATACTCGCCCTTCACGAAGGCGGTCGGGGTGAGCTTATACTCCAGCCCGGCGCCGAGGCGGAAACCGTCGAGGTCGGCCTTGTCGACCAGCTCGCTGTCCGCGCCGGTATTGGGCTGGTAGCGGCTCTCGACGCGCGCGTTGGTGTAGCCGCCCTTGGCGTAGATCATCGCCGCGGGCGAGATCACGTAGCCGAGCCGGCCGCCGATATAGAGGTCGCGCCCGGCCTCGACCGAGAAGCGGTCGCCCGCGGTCACTTCATTGTAGCTGCGGCTCTTGGTGGTCGCGTCGGTGATCTCGCCGTCGATCCCGTAGACGATGTTGCCGTTCTGGATGTCGTAGCCGAGCAGCGCGCCGTAGCTGAAGCCCTCGCGGCCCTCGGAATCGCCGTTGCCGCCGTCGCGCAGATTGTCGTAGCCGGCGAGCGCCTCGAGCCGCGGGCCGCTGAAGTCGCCGTTCTGTGCCAGCGCGGGGGTTGCCAGCGCGACGCCGAACGCGGCCGCGGCGGTGGCAAATGCAAACTTACGCATGTCTCACTCCAGTCCTCTCGCCCCGACCCTGGGGCGTGGGGGGTCAATTAGTTAACGCCCGCGACGTTGCATGAACCTCACATAAACAGGAAAAACCGTTGCTTATGAGCCACAGCGCTTCGTAGGTTCGGCCGGAGGAGGCGCGCATGGGGGCAGGACCTTGCTGATCGCGGCGGCGATGGCGCTGGCGGCGGAGCGCGGCGCGCTCGGCGTGTGGGAGCGCTGGGCGGCGCTGCGCGAGGGCGCGCCGCCGCGCTGCTTCGCGATCGCGCAGCCGGTGCGCGACGACGGCGCCACCGATCGCCGCGGCGGATTCGCCAGCGTGGTGGCGCGGGCCGGGCCGACGCGCGCGCCGAGCGTGTACTTCCGTCTGTCGCGCCCGCGCGGCCGCGACGCGCGGGTGACGCTGGCCATGGGCGAGCGCCGCTTCGCGCTGGCGGGCGACCTGACGAGCGCGCGCGCGCCCGACGCCGCGACCGACCGCGCGATCGTCGCGGCGCTACGCGCGGCGCGGCTGATGACGCTCACCACGGCCGACCGCGCGGGTCGGCCGATCGCGGACAGCTACACGCTCGCGGGCGCCGCCACCGCGATCGACGCGGCGCAACTGGGGTGTGCGGGCGAATAGCTCCCCTCCCCTGCGGGGGGGGGGGCGGGGTGAGGCCTTGCCGCGAGCGCGCCGATCGGGGGACGACCGCGCCGCCCGCGGCGACGCCCCACCCCAGCCCTCCCCTGATGGGGAGGGAGAGGGAGCCCTCCACGCCGAACTGGAAAGTTCCGCTCACATCGCCTATGTGCGCGCGATGCTGACAGAGCCGGCCGCCCCCATGCCCATCCCCGGGCACATCGATCCCGTGCCCGTCCCGCGCGCCGCGGTGACGCGCCCCGACGGTCGCGTCGACCTGATCGGCCTGTCCAAGGACCAGCTGCGCGAGACGCTCGCCGCCGCCGGGCTCGAGCCGCGCCAGGCCAAGCTGCGCGCCAAGCAGATCTGGCACTGGATCTACAATCGCGGCGCCACCGACTTCGCGCTGATGACCGACATCGCCAGGGCGCAGCACCCGTGGCTGACCGAGCGCTTCGTCATCGGCCGCCCCGAGGTGGTGGAGGCGCAGGTCTCCAGCGACGGCACGCGCAAATGGCTGCTGCGTTCCCCCGACGGGCAGGATTACGAGGCGGTGTTCATCCCCGACGCCGATCGCGGCACGCTCTGCGTGTCGAGCCAGGTCGGCTGCACGCTCAACTGCACCTTCTGTCACACCGGCACGATGCGGCTGGTGCGCAACCTCACCGCGGGCGAGATCGTCGGTCAGGTCATGCTGGCGCGCGACTCGCTCGGCGAGTGGCCGAGCCAGCCCGAGGGCCGCATGCTCACCAACATCGTGATGATGGGCATGGGCGAGCCGCTCTACAATTTCGACGCGGTGCGCGACGCGCTCAAGCTGGTGATGGACGGCGACGGCCTCGCGCTCAGCAAGCGCCGCATCACGCTCTCGACCTCGGGCGTGGTGCCGATGATGGCGCGCGCGGGCGAGGAGATCGGGGTCAATCTCGCGGTGTCGCTCCACGCGGTGACCAAGGAGGTGCGCGACGAGATCGTGCCGCTCAACCGCAAATACGGCATCGAGCAGTTGCTCCAGGCCTGCGCCGATTATCCCGGCGCCAACAACGCGCGCCGCATCACGTTCGAGTACGTGATGCTCAAGGACAAGAACGACTCGGACGCGGAGGCCCACGAGCTGGTGCGGCTGCTGCGCCACTATCAGCTGCCCGCCAAGGTGAACCTGATCCCGTTCAATCCCTGGCCCGGCGCGGCCTATGAGACGTCGACGCCCGAGCGCGTGCGCCGCTTCAGCGAGATCATCTTCGAGGGCGGCATCTCGGCGCCGGTGCGCACCCCGCGCGGCCGCGACATCGACGCCGCCTGCGGTCAGCTCAAGACCGCGGCCGAGAAGAAGAGCCGCGCCGAGCTCGACCGGATCGCGGCGGAGAAGCAGGCGGCGCTTGGCTGAGTGGGGCGCGGTCGCGCTGGCGGCGGGCGCCGGCGCGGTGGGGGGCGCGATGAACGCGCTGGCGGGAGGCGGCACGTTCGCCACGCTGCCGGCACTGCTCGGCCTCGGCCTGCCCGCCAATATCGCCAACGCCACCTCCAATGTCGCACTGCTGCCCGGCGCGGGCGCGAGCGTGTGGAGCTTCCGCGACGAGCTCGGCCCGGTCGCGGGCGTGTCGCTGCGCCGGCTCGCGGCGGTGACCTTCGTCGCCGGTCTGATCGGGAGCACCCTGCTGGTGGTCACGCCCGGCCACGCCTTCGACCTGATCGTGCCGTGGCTGCTGCTGGTGGCGCTGGTCGCGATCGTGTTCGGGCCCGCCGGGGCGGCGTGGCTGGCGCGGCGAGTCACGATCGGGCGGCGCAGCCTGTTCGTCGCGCAGGCGTTGCTCGGCACCTATGGCGGCTATTTCGGCGGCGGCGTCGGGATCATGCTCACCGCCACCTATGGGCTGCTCGCCGGTGCCAGCCCGCGCGCGCTGTTCGCCCCGCGCACGCTGATGCTGGCGATGGCCAATGCCGCGGCGGCACTGGTGTTTATCACCACCGGGCTGGTGCGCTGGCAGGCGGGGGCGCCGATGCTGCTCGGCGGGATCGTCGGCGGCTGGGCCGGCGCGAGCGTGGGCAAGCGGCTGCCCGCGGGCGTGGTGCGCGGCTGGACGATCCTGGTCACCGCCGCCACCACCGCGGTGTTCTTCTGGCGCGCCTACGGCTGAGGCCGACGCGGCGCGCCGCCGGGCTCGCCGGCGCGTCGCTGCCTTTCCAGCGAGTGATGGCTGGCGACATTCTCGCCGACGAAGACGATGATCCACATCGCCGCGACGAAGAGGGCGAGGATCGCCAGGACGCGTGGCGCGCGGCGGCTCGGCAGCCTGGGATCGGTCATGCGCGGCTCCGTCATGGGCGAGCGGCCCAGCCTAGGCGGCGACGCGGCGCGCGCACTCACCTCGATCGGACCACGGGCTGCCGACGCGCGCGAGAAACGGCAACCTTCCTAACCTTCATTGAGGACCATTGATCGAGATCAAGGCAGATTGCGAGGAAAGGAGTCGCTGATGCAGCGCTATTTCTTCAACGTGCGCGACGGCGTCTCGCATCCCGACGCGATCGGCCAGGAGTTCGCCACTTTGGCGGACGCGCGCGCCGCGGCGGTCCGCTTCGCCGCCGACGTGCTGCGCGACGAGAACGATGCGCTGCTGCGCGGCGAGGAATGGGCGGTCGAGCTGGTCGACGCCGAGCGCGGGCTGCTGTTCTCGGTGATCGTCGCGACGGTCGGGACGGAGCCGGTGGCGTAGGGCGCGCGAGATCCTCCCCGCTCGCGGGGAGTGCGGGCTGTGGCCTGCCCCCTGGCAGGCCAAGATGGTGTCCGGGAGGACACCATCTCGCCCGCACTGGCAGCGCGCAGCGCTGACGGCGGGGGCTCGCCGCGGACGTGACCGGACGTGGAGGACGTCACCGATGCCTCCGCCGTACCGCTCGCGGCCATCCCCCTCCACCACCGGCTTCGCCGGCGGTCCCCCTCCCCGTGCCGGGGAGGACCTTCGCGCCACGCGCCTCAGGCCCTCGGCCGCTCCAGCCGGAACAGCTGCTCGGGAGCGATCTCGAAATAGTCGGCCGGGCCGCCGCCGCGCGTGATCGGGCGCGCGCGCGCGGTCTGGTAGACGCCGTCGTCGAGCAGCGCGCGATCGAGGTGGACCGCCACCGCCTCGCCCAGCACCAGCCACGACGGCAGCGCCCCGCCGCCGCGCGCCTCGAGCTGCACCACCTGGGTGACCACGCACTCGAACTGCACCGGACTCGCCGCGACGCGCGGCGGGCGCACCTTGGCGGAGGGGAGTGTCTCCAGCCCCGCGAGCGCGAACTCGTCCGTCTCCGGCGGGGCGGCGGCGGAGGTGGCATTCATCGCCTCGGCGAGGTCGCGCGTCGCCAGGTTCCAGACGAACTCGCCGGTGTCGCGCGCGTTCGCGAGCGAGTCCTTGGCGCCCACCGAGCAGAACCCGACGATCGGTGGCTTGTAGTTGAACAGGTTGAAGAAGCTGTACGGCGCCAGATTGCGCACGCCGGCAGGTGAGACGGTGCTGATCCAGCCGATCGGACGCGGCGCGACGATCGCGTTGAGCGGGTCGTGGCGCAGGCCATGACCCGCCGCGGGCTCGTAGAAATGCCATTCGGTCATGGCCTAACCTCTGCTAGGCTGCGCGCATGGGTGCAACCGCCATTCGCCGTCACCGGCTCGCCACGCGATTGTGGCACTGGCTCAACGCGGTCGCGGTGTTCGTGCTGATCGGCTCCGGGCTCGGCATCTCCAACGCGCACCCGCGGCTCTACTGGGGGCGCTATGGCGCGAACTTCGACGACGCCTGGGCGCAGCTGCCGCGCTTTCCCGCCTGGCTGACCATCCCGGCCAGCTACAATCTCGCGATCTCGCGGCGCTGGCACCTGTTCTTCGCGCTGGTGCTGGCCTTCTCGCTGCTCGGCTACCTGATCGTGAGCCTCCTCAACCGCCATATCCAGCGCGACCTGCGCCTGCGCCGCCGCGACCTCGCCCCGGCGCACATCGCCGCCGACGTGCGCGCGCACCTCGACCTGCGCTTCCACGATCCGGAGGCGCCGGGCGAGTATAACGTGCTGCAGAAGCTGAGCTACGTCGCGGTGATCTTCGTGCTGCTGCCGCTGGTGATCCTCACCGGGCTGGCGCTCTCGCCGGGGATGGACGCGGCCTGGCCGTGGCTGCTCGATGTCTTCGGCGGGCGCCAGTCGGCGCGCTCGCTCCACTTCCTCGCCATGGCGGGGCTGGCGCTGTTCACGGTCGTCCACCTGACGCTGGTGATCCTCGCCGGCGTCGGCAACGAGCTGCGCTCGATGATCACCGGCTGGTGGCGGGTGCCAGAATGATGTGGCGCCGGCGCCAGCTGCTCGCGCGGGGCGCTGCGGGGGGGAGCGCGCTGCTGCTCGGCGCGTGCGACCGAGTCGTCCAGCAGCCCGAGGTCCGCACCATCCTGTTCAAGGGCGAGGACATCCACCGCGGGCTCCAGCGCGCCCTGTT
This sequence comes from Sphingomonas yunnanensis, assembly GCF_019898765.1. Taxonomy (GTDB): domain Bacteria; phylum Pseudomonadota; class Alphaproteobacteria; order Sphingomonadales; family Sphingomonadaceae; genus Sphingomonas; species Sphingomonas yunnanensis. The sequence continues at coordinate 37,177 of NZ_JAIOKB010000005.1, forward strand.
CGATCGCGACGCGCTCGCCCCCGAGTTCCGCCCCGAGCAGATGTCGCCGCGCTTCCGCACCAACGGCACGCGCGACCCGGGCACCGACGCGTACGCCGCGTTGCGCGCCGGGCGCTTCGCCGACTGGCGGCTGGCGGTCGACGGGCTGGTGGCGCGCCCGCTCGCGCTGTCGTTGAGCGAGCTCGGCGCTTTCCCGCAGCGCGCGCAGATCACGCGGCACGACTGCGTCGAGGGGTGGAGCGCGATCGGCAAATGGCAGGGGCCGCGGCTCGCCGACGTGCTCCGCGCCGCGGTGCTGAGCGACCGCGCGCGCTACCTCGTCTTCACCTGCGCGGACTATTACGGCGGTGCGCCCTATTACGAGTCGATCGACCTGGTGGACGCCTTCCACCCGCAGACGATTCTCGCCTGGGCGATGAACGACCGCTTCCTCGACGTCGGCCACGGCGCGCCGCTGCGGCTGCGGGTCGAGCGCCAGCTCGGCTACAAGCAGGCCAAGTATCTCATGCGAGTCACCGCGGTGGAGTCGCTCGCGGGCGTCGGGAAGGGGCGCGGGGGCTATTGGGAAGACAATGTCGACTACGACTGGTGGGCGGGGATCTGAGATCCTGTAAATTCCTACCCGCTAGCGGGTAGGATTTTGATCGTTCGTCCGCCCGTCTCCCCGCCGCCGCAGCGCGACGACGTAGACCACCACCGCGACGCCCGCGAACAGGAACCACTGCACCGCATAAGCGAGGTGGTTGTTGGGCACGCTCGCGGGATCGGGCGGTGTGTTCGCCGCCAGCCCCGTCGCGGGGCGGTCGCTCACCAGCATCAGCTCGCGCGCGCGCGGCGCCATCACCGTCGCGATCAGCGGGCGCGAGTCGGGCGCATGGGCGACCCAGCCGCTCACCGCGCCGCCGCGCCACACCGGTGTCGCCTTGACGTCGCGCGTCGTGCCGATCTGCACCCGCAGCCCCGGTCCCTCGGCGCCGGTGCGGCACATCGCGATCACGCGGAACCCCGCCGCGCCCGCCCCCGCGCGCTCGAACCCGACCGGCTGGAGGCAGAAGGCGCTCGCGCGGCGGAACAGCAACGTCTCGTCAGGGAAGCGCGGGAAGGCGACCGCGGGCAGGCGTGGGTTGGCGGCGAGCTGCGCCAGCAGCGCCTCCTTCTGCGGCTTTCGCTCGAGCAGCTGCCACAGCCCCAGCGCCACCATCGCCGCCGCGGCGAGCGCGACCAGCAGCGTCGGCACGATCGGCACGCGCCTCATTCCGTCACCCGCCCCTCGCGCGCGGCGTCGCGATACTCGGCCGCGATCAGCCAGCCCTTCGCCAGCCGCAGCGAGCCGATCACCCCGGCGAGCGTCAGCGGCACCCACAGCAGCGCGTGAACCCACCAGGGCGGGGCCAGCGAGAGCTCGAGCGTGATCGCCAGCGCGACCACGATCGTGCCCCAGATCAGGGTGAGGAAAGCGGCGGGGCCGTCACCGACGTTGAAGTCGGCGACGCGAAGCCCGCAGGCGCCGCACCGCTCGGCGAAGCGCAACAGGCCCGCGAACAATGTCGGCGCGCCGCAGCGCGGGCACAGTCCCTTCAGCCCGACGTCGAGCGGGCGCGGCGCGATCCGCTCCTCGCCCGACACGCGGCTCAGCCCGCGTGGACCGGCGCGCCCCAGCCACCCCAGACGTAGATGGTGACGAACAGGAACAGCCACACGACGTCGACGAAGTGCCAGTACCAGGCGGCCGCCTCGAAGCCGAAATGCTGCCGTGGCGTGAAGGCGCCGTTGTAGGCGCGGATCAGGTTCACGATCAGGAAGATCGTGCCGACCAGCACGTGGAAGCCGTGGAAGCCGGTCGCCATGAAGAAGGCGGCGCCGTAGTTGATGCCCTTGAACGGGAAGGGCGCGTGCATGTACTCATAGGCCTGGATGCTGCTGAACAGCACGCCGAGCACCACCGTCAGCCACAGGCCCTTGAGCACGCCGTCGCGGTCGCCGACGCCGAGCAGCCCCCAGAAGCCGCGCTTCTCGCCGCCGCGCTGGTCGTGGATCAGCGCGTGGTGCGCCCACGTCACCGTGGTGCCCGAGCACAGCAGGATCAGCGTGTTGAGCAGCGGGAACTCGAAGGGGTTGATCACCTCCAGCCCCTTGGGCGGCCATGTCGCGGCGATCGCCGCGGCACCCTCGGCGGCACGCTCCACCTGGCCGTCGACGATCGACATCGCGGTGGGGAACAGCGAGAAGTCGAAGAAGGCCCAGAACCAGCCGACGAAGAACATCACCTCGGAGGCGATGAACAGGATCATGCCGTAGCGGAAATGCAACTGCACCACCGGCGTGTGGTCGCCCGCGTGCGCCTCGCGGATCACCTGGTGCCACCAGCCGTACATGCAGAACAGCACCGCGGCGAGGCCGATCAGGAAGACCCAGCCGCCCGCGGTGGCGGAGTGCATGTACATGATGCCGCCGGTCGCCAGCACCAGCGCCGCCATCGAGCTGAGCAGCGGCCACGGGCTGGGCGGCAGGATGTGGTACTCGTGGTTCTTGGCACCCGCCATGCGCGGCTCTCCCCGTTACGCTTATCGGCTCTCGTCTAGCCCGCTCGCCCGGCGGAATCCACCGGGTAAAATGTGTAGGAGAGCGTGATCGTCTGCACGTCCTTGGTGTCCGGATCGGTGAGGATCGCGGGATCGACGTAGAAGATCACTGGCATGCGCTGCGACTCGCCCGCCTTGAGCGTCTGCTGGGTGAAGCAGAAGCACTGGATCTTGGTGAAATATTTGCCCGCGACCGCGGGGGTGACGTTGTAGGTCGCGGTGCCCGTCGTCTCCTGCGCGGCGCGGCTGGTCGCGGCGAAGAAGGCCATGTCGCGCGCGCCGATCTCCACCACCTCCTGCTCGCGCTCGGGCTGGAAGCGCCACGGCAGCTTGGGGCTGGTGTTGGCGTCGAACGCGATCGTGATCGAGCGGTGGACGCCGCCCGGCGCGCGCTCGGCGCGGCCGGTGGTGCCGTTGAGCCCGGTCGCCTGGCAGAACAGCCGGTAGAGCGGCACGCTGGCGAAGGCGAGCCCGGTCATGAAGCAGATGCCGAGCACCGCCAGCAGCGCGGTGCGGCCGGTGCGCGTGAGCCCCAGGAACGGCCGCGGCACGCTCAATGCCCCATGCCCTGGTGGATCTTGGCGATGGTGATGAAGAAGATCAGCACCACGAAGGCGGCGAGCAGCACCGCCACCACGATCGCGCGCGCCTTCTGCCGCTTCTGGACGAGCTGCTGTTCCTCCGGCGTCATGCCACCCACCGATCCACCACGAGCGCTCCGAATACGACGAACAGGTACAGGATCGAGAAGCCGAACAGTTGCTTCTCGTGACGCATCGGCTTCACCGCATCGGTCCGACCGGCGGCGACCAAGGCGGCGAGCAGCGCGAACACCGCGGTCATCGCGGTCGCCACCACGCCATAGACCGGCCCCGCGAGCCCGAGCGGCCAGGGCGCCACCGCCACCAGCGCCATCGGGATGGTGTACAGCCCGATCTGGCGCCGCGTGACGCGCTCGCCCGCCACCACGGGGAGCATCGGCACGCCCGCGTTGGCGTAGTCCGTCTTCACGAACAGCGCGAGCGCCCAGAAATGCGGCGGGGTCCACAGGAACACCAGAGCGAACAGCAGCAGCGGCAGCAGCGCCACCTCGCCCGTCGCCGCGGCCCAGCCGATCAGCGGCGGGAAGGCGCCCGCGGCGCCGCCGATCACGATATTCTGCGGCGTGCGGCGCTTCAGCCACACGGTGTAGATCAGCACGTAGAACAGGATCGAGACCGTGAGGATCGCCGCCGCGGCGAGGTTCACCGCCAGCCCCATCAGGATCACCGAGAAGGCACCGAGCCCGACGCCGAAGTGCAGCGCCGACTGCCGCTCCATTCGCCCCGCGGGCAGCGGGCGCGCCGCGGTGCGCTTCATCACCGCGTCGAGATCAGCCTCATACCATTGGTTGAGCGCCCCCGCCGCGCCGGCGCCGAGCGCGATGCACAGGATCGCGGTGAAGCCCAGCACCGGATCGACCGCCACCGGCGCCGCGAGCATCCCGCACAGGCCGGTGAACACGACGAGCGTCATCACGCGCGGCTTGGTCAGCGCGAGGAAGTCGCGCCAGTCGGCCGGCGGCAGGAGAGGGGCGGCGGTGGTCATCGCCCGCCGCTCCTACTCCGCTGGCGGGGCGAGGGAAAGGGCGCGCGCGTCGGCCGCGGCGACCTGCCCTAAACCCTCCGCCAGCGCGTCGAACACGGCGCGGTAGCGCGCGCCGCCGCGCAGGTCCTCGTGCATCACGATCCAGAGCGGCAGCGCCACGTCGAGTGCCTTGGGCAGCACACGCACCAGCGCCGGATCGCGCCGCGCCACCGCGGTCTGGCAGATGCCGATGCCGAACCCCGCCGTGATCGCCGCGACATGCGCCGCGTCGCTGTCGGTGCGCAGCGCGAAGGCGGTGCGGTCGAGCCCCGGCAGCCAGCGCGCCGCTGTGCCGCGGGTGAAGGCGGTCTCGGTGTCGGGACCGATCAGGTCGTGGTCGCGCAGGTCCGCGACGGTCGCGGGCATACCGCGCCGCGCGAGATAGTCGCGGTGTGCGTGGAAACCGAGCCGCACCGCGCCGACCCGCCGCGCCACCAGCGCCTGCTGCGCCGGCTCGACCATCCGCACCGCCACGTCGGCCTGGCGCTGGAGCAGGTCGTCGACCGAGTCGGTCAGCGCCAGCTCGACCGCCAGCCGCGGGTGCACGCGGCGCAGCGCGGCGAGGATCGGCGGCAGATGCCACACCCCCACCGCCTGGCTCGCGCTGACCCGTACCACGCCTTCGGGCTGGTCGGGCGACCCGCTCCCGGCGCGGCGCAACGCGGTCGCGGCGGCGACCAGCGCCTCGGCGTGCGGGCGCAGCGCGAGGGAGCGGTCGGTGGGTGAGAGGCCGCGCGGGGAGCGCACGAAGAGCGCGCCGCCCACCGCCTGCTCCAGCGCGGCGATATGCCGCGCGACGCTCGGCTGGGTCAGCCCGAGCGCACGCGCCGCGGCCGACAGCGAGCGTTCACGCAGTACCGCGGCGAAGCTGCGATAGACGTCCCAGCTCGGTTCCTGGCTCATCGATTCGCGTATAGCAGACCGCCGGTATTCGGCAATTTTCGATGAGCGCGACGCTCGCCATCCTCGCCACGACACGAACGTGGAGAAGAGCGATGAGCAAGCGATTGGCCCTGATACTCGGCGCCACCGGCGGCATCGGCGGCGCTACCGCGCGGCGGCTGCTCGACGGCGGCTGGCTCGTCCGCGCGCTGCTGCGCGGCGACGCGGCGCAGCTGGACCCACGCTGCGAGCCGGTCCGCGGCGACGCGCGGGACGCCGCCGCGGTCGCCGCCGCCGCGGTCGGCGCGTCGACGATCGTCCACGCGGTCAACCCGCCGGGCTATCGCGACTGGGCCGGCCAGGTGCTGCCCATGCTCGACAGCACGATCGCCGCGGCGCGCGCGACCGGCGCGCGGGTGGTGCTCCCGGGAACGGTCTACAATTACGGCCGCGACGCCTTCCCGCTGGTCGCGGAGGACGCGCCGCAGCGGCCGGTCACGCGCAAGGGCGCGATCCGGGTCGAGCTGGAGCGGCGGCTCGAGGCGCTGGCGGCGAGCGGCGCGGCGCCGGTGCTGATCGTGCGCGCGGGCGACTTCTTCGGGCCGGGCGCCGCGAACAACTGGTTCGCGCAGGGGCTGGTGACGCCGGGGGCGCGCCCGCGCGTGGTGCGCCAGCCAGGGCAGCGCGGCGTCGGGCATGCCTGGGCCTATCTGCCCGACGTGGCGGAGACGATCGCGCAACTGCTCGATCGCGACGACCTGCCCGCCTTCGCGCGCTACCATCTCGACGGCCAGTGGGACGCCGACGGACGAGCGATGGTCGAGGCGATCGTGCGCGTGCTCGGCGACCCGGCGGTGCCGATCCGCCGGCTACCCTGGTGGCAGCTGCGCCTCGCCGCGCTGGTGGCGGAGACGCCGCGCGAACTGATGGAGATGCGCTACCTGTGGGAGCGCCCGGTCCGGCTCGACAACACGCGGCTGGTCGCGACCCTCGGCGAGGAGCCGCGCACGCCGCTGCTCGACGCGGTGCGCGCGACGCTGGCCAGCCTGGGTTGCGTGTGAGCGCCGTCTAGGCGGCGACCGCGCCCGCGGCGAACTGCGCGCGCAGGTCGGCGAGCGTCCCCGCGATATGATCGTGGAGCAGGCGCTCGTGCGCGTCGGCGTCGCGCGCCATCCAGCTGTCGATCAGTCCCTGGTGCTCGACGTGCGCGCGCGCGTCGCGACCCGCCGGGGCGAGATGCGCGACGGTATAGCGCTCCGCCAGGATGCCGAGCCGCTCGACCAGAGATGTGGTCAGCCGCCGTCCGCCGGGGCGCACCAGCGCGATGTGGAACACGCGGTTGCGCACCGCCACCTCGGCGAGGTTGCTCGAGGCCGCCTCGTCGAGCGCGTGGAACGCCGCCAATGCCGCCTGTCGCCCTCCCTCGTCCGCCGCCAGCGCCGCGCTCGCCGACGCCGCGGGCTCGATCGAGAGGCGCAGCGCGAAGATCTCGTCGGCCTGCGCGGCTGACATCGGCTGCACCGAGTAACCGCGATTGGCCTGGCTCGACAGCAGCCCCTCCTGCTCGAGCCGCGCCAGCGCCTCGCGCAGCGGGATCTTGCTGACGCCCAGCTCGCCGGCGAGGGCGTCCTGGCGGATCGGCATATTGCCGCGCAGCTCGCCGGTGACGATACGCTCGCGCACGATCTCGAAGACGCGATCGGACAGGGTGCGGGCGATGATGCTCACAGACATGATGGTCCTCGAAACGGCACACGGATGTGCGAGATCGGCGTATAATCTCAGATGCGTAGTTAACGATCAATCAACAAGGCCATGCAAGGCCTTGGAATGACTTGTGAGACGTCATCGTATACGATAGAGCCCCAGGGGTGAAGTGGTGGATGACCCAGCGTTGCGCATCCTGATCGTCGGAGCGGGCGTCGTCGGGCGCACGCTCGCGCTCGCCCTCGCGCGGCGAGGAGCCGCGGTGACGCTGCTCGACCAGCAGGCCGCCGCGCCCGCCGCCTCTTGGGGCAATGCCGGCCATATCGCCGTCGAGCAGGTCGAGCCGCTCGCCTCGGCCGCGACGCTGCGCGCCTTCCCGCGGCGGCTGTTCTGGCGCGGCGGGCCGCTCAGCCTTCCGCCGGCGCAGGCGCGCGACTGGCTGCCCTTCGCGCTGCGGCTGGCCTGGGCGTCGCGGCCGGTGCAGCACCGCCGCGGCCGCGACGCGCTGGGCGCGCTGCTCGCCGGGGCGCTGCCGGCGTGGCATCGGCTCGCCGGCGCGCTCGGCGACGCGACGCTGGTACGTGCCGACGGTCACCTCGTCGCCTGGGAGAGCGACGCGAGCGCGGCGCGGGGCCGCGCGGCGTGGCAGGCGGCAGATACCGGCACGGCGACCGTCCACGCCGCCGACACCGCGACGCTGGCGCGCGTACGCGGGCTCGCGCCGGCCGTGACCGACGCGATCCGCTTCGCTGGCAGCGCGCAGGTGAGCGATCTCGACCGGCTCGCCGCCGCGCTCGACGCCGCGCTCGACGCGGCCGGCGTGGCGCGCGCGACCGGCCAGGCGACGATCGAGCGCAGCGGCGACCGGGTCGCGGTGCCGGGCCATCCCGCCGACTTTGTGGTGGTTGCCGCCGGGGTCGGCGCGCGCGCGCTGATGGCTGCGGCGGGCGAGCGCGCGCCGCTGATCGCCGAGCGCGGCTATCACGTCCGCGCCGCCGGCCACCGTTGGCCCGCCGACCTGCCCCCGATCGTGTTCGAGGACCGCTCGATCATCGCCACGCGTTACGCCGACCGTGTCCAGCTCGCCGGCTTCGTCGAGTTCGGGCGCGCCGACGCCCCGCCCGACGCGCGCAAGTGGCAGCGGCTCGAGGCGCATGCCGCCGCGCTCGGCCTGCCGCTCGCCGCGCCGTTCGAGCGCTGGATGGGTGCGCGCCCGACCTTGCCCGACTACCTCCCCGCGATCGGCCGCTCGACCCGCGCCCCCAACCTGTTTTATTCCTTCGGCCACCAGCATCTCGGGCTGACGCTCGCGCCGGTCACCGCCGAGCTGCTGGCCGACACGATCGCGGGCGCGGCGCCGGCGATCGATCTCGCACCCTATGACCTCCGCCGTTTCGGGACGCTCGCATGACCATCGGCACCTCCGACCCCGCGACCGAGCTCGCCGCGATCCGCCCCGCGCCGCCGGTGCCGCCGATCGCCGCGGCCGAGCATCTCGCGCGGCTCGATCGCGCGCGCGCGCTGGCGAGTGCGCTCGGCGTCGAGGCGCTGCTGGTCGGCGCGGGTGCCAGCCTGCGCTATTTCACCGGGGTGAGCTGGGGCGCGACCGAGCGGATGGTGGCGCTGCTGCTGCCGGTCAGCGGCGACCCGCTGATGATCTGCCCGGCGTTCGAGCAGGGCTCGCTCACCGCCGAGCTCGCGATCCCCGCCGCGGTGGCGCTGTGGGAGGAGGACGAGGATCCGGTCGCTCTGGTGGCGGGCGCGCTCGCGCCGGGCGCGCGACTCGCGCTCGACCCGCTGCTGCCGTTCGGCTGGGGCGAGAAGGTGCGCGGCACCGGGCTGGCGGTGAGCGACGGCGCGGCGGTGATCGACCGCTGCCGCATGATCAAGTCGGCTGCCGAGCTCGCCTGCCTCGCCGCCGCCAAGGCGATGACGCTGGAAGTCCAGCGCCGCGCCGCCGCGATCCTTCGTCCCGGCATCGCCGCGAGCGAGGTGAAGCGCTTCATCGACGCGGCGCACCAGGCGATCGGCGGTGGCGGCTCGTTCTTCTGCGCGGTGCAGTTCGGCGAGGCGACGGCCTATCCGCACGGCCTGCCCGGCGACCAGCTGCTCGAGGAGGATCAGCTGGTGCTGGTCGACACCGGCTGCCGCGTCCACGGCTACCATTCCGACATCACGCGCACCTACGCCTTCGGCCGCGTCGCGCCCGAGGTGCACGAGACCTTCGCCGTCGAGCGCGAGGCGCAGGCCGCGGCCTTCGCTGCGGTGCGGCCGGGGGTGACGTGCGAGGCGGTGGACGCCGCGGCGCGTGCGGTGCTGGAGCGCGCCGGGCTGGGACCGGGCTATCGCCTGCCAGGTCTGCCGCACCGGACCGGGCACGGTATCGGTCTGTCGATCCACGAGCCCGCCTATCTGGTGCGCGGCGACCAGACGCCGCTGGAGCCGGGGATGTGCTTCTCCAACGAGCCGATGATCGTCGTGCCCGAGCGCTTCGGCGTGCGGCTGGAGGACCATTTCCGCGTCACCGCCGACGGCGCGGCCTGGTTCACGCCGCCGCAGGAGTCGCTCGAGCGGCCGTTCGGCTGAGGCGGGGCCGCCCGCAGTCGAGGCGGCCGCCGGCGCAGCCTTTCCTCAGCGCGAGCGGAGCAAGTGTTTCACGTCGGCCCGCGCGCGTCCCGGACTGCATCGACTCTCAGCTTTGTCTCCCAAGGAAGGCTTCCGCTGCGAGATACTTCTTCGTCATCCCGGACTTGGTCTGGGATCCACCCTGCCGCGCATCCCGAAGGCGTCGATCCCGCGGACGGGTGGATCCCGGAACAAGTCCGGGATGACGGAAGGATAGGAGTATTCCGGAGGTCGCAGCGGCATCCGTGCAGGCGAGGGTCGTCAGCGCGTCGCCTGCATATCGATTTTGCTAGATCAGGTCCTCCACGCGCGGTATGATGGTGCGCTCCACCGCCTCGTAGTAGATCTCGATCGTGTCCTCGCCCGGGTCGCGGAGCCGTGCGCGGACCTTCTCCACCGGGGAGACGGTGATCGCGCCGAGGTCGAGCGCCGGCGCGAACCCCGGCCGGCCGCCGCCGAACAGGCTCAGGAATCCGCGCTTGGCCGGCGCCGCTGGCGTGTCGCGCCAGCGCCCGCCGAGCTGCCGGCGGATCACCTCGCCGACGTAGCAGCCGGCCTCGGTCGCGACGACCGCCCCCTTGCCTCTCGCCCGCCGCCGCGCGTCGAGCAGGCGATCGACCGCCGCCAGGCTGTCGGCCGAGTAATCGAGCGGCTCGCCCCGGTGCGCCGCCGCGAACCGTTCCGCCAGCCGCGCTACGTCCCCCATCGTCATCACCCTGTCCCTCGTGGCACCAGCGCTCATTATAGGCGCGGCGCACGCGAGGTCGGGCCGCGCGTCACACCAGCACGTCGGCGGCGACGCGGATCACGCGCTCGACCCGCGCGCCGGTCGCCGCCTCCTCGTTGGAGAAGCCGTCGCGCAGTGCGAGCGCGCCGAAGTCGAGCCCGGTGGCGCGCTCCACCGCGGCGACCGAGCGCTGATAGGTCTTGTACGGCCCGAAGATCAGCTCGACGCGGCCGAGGTCGACGTCATGGTCGATCATATAGGCGGTCGCGGAGGGCGTGCCGTCGTCGTGGACGAAGGCGATCACCTTCCAATAGGCCAGTGGGATGGCGACGCCGCGGTAGACGGGGTCGTCGGCGCGGAACACCGGACCGGTGAAGACGCTGGCGCGCTCGCGCTGGCGCCGCGTGTTGCCCAGCACCAGGTCCTCCAGCCCGAGCCAGGTCTGCTGGTTGTAGGCGGAGAGCTGCGGCGCGCAATTGGTGAAGTGGAAGGTGTCTCGATTGGCCGTGGCGGCGTCGGCGCCCCAGTTTGGGTCCTCGCGCCGCACCAGATGACCGCGGTCGAAGTCGTTGTCGGCGTACAGCTCCTCGCCGACCTGCGCGTCGGCGGGGAGGCGGCCGTCCAGCGCCCAGGGATCGCCGCCGCGCGGCACCGACACGCTCTGCGCGCCGTCGAGGTTGGCCGCGGTGAACAGCGCGAGGCGACGGCTGGCGGAGAGGACGAGCGAGAAATGCGTATAGTCGAGCCGCCCGTCGTCGCGCCCCGGCACCGCGCGCACGTCGCTGCGCACCCCGGCGGTGGAGGGCAGTGCCACCGCGAAGTCGGGGAGATGCGCGGGGTCGTAGCCGGCGCGGCCGGCGAAGTCGCTCGCCGGCGTGGTCCGCGCCAGTGCCGGAGCGAGGGTCGGTGCGACCGGCGCGGCCACGAGCGGGCGCAGGTCGTGCAGGCGGGGGCGGTAGGACGAGATCGGCACAATCGGTCTCCTGCGCTGAGCGGCGGACCGACCCGGTATAGCGATTTGCGTGACGGCGCCGCGACGATGCGAAGAGCTGAGATCCTCCCCGGAAGGGGGAGGGGGACCGCGCCGCGCAGCGGCGTGGTGGAGGGGCTCTCCACCAACGCTTCGGCGTATCCGCGAAAACTCCCCTTCCACCAGCCTGCGGCTGGACCCCTCCCGGTGCCGGGGAGGATCGATCACAGCGTCAGAACTCCGCGGACAGTCCCGCGAAGAAGCTCCGCCCCGCGACGTCGTACACGCCGGGATAGATGTTGCCGTTGCCGAACGCCGACAGCAGCCCCTGGACGATCGCGGGCGGATCGCGGTCGAGCAGGTTGTTCACGCCGAGACGCAGGCTCACGCCCTCGCGCACGGTAGCGGTGAAGGCGAGGTCGAAGTAATTGTACGTGCCGATGCGCGAGTTGAGCGTGTAGGCGTCGCCCGCCAGGAACGGGTCGGCGGTGTTGCTGCTCAGCCGCGTGGCGCCGATGTAGCGCCAGTTGAGCGACACCGCGCCTTTGTCGTCGGGGGTGGTCCAGGTCAGCCGCGCCTGGTGGCGCCACTCGGGGCTGGGCTGGCCGCAGGTCGGGCCGAACAGCCCCTTGCAGTCGTAGGAGCCGAGCCCCGGCAGCGGCTCGGTGACCAACTCGTTGAGCCAGGTCCCGACCAGCGACAGGTCGACGCGGCCGAGCCCGCCCACCGGCACCGCGGCGTTGAGCCCGAGGTCGATGCCCGAGGTCTGGAGCGAGCCGGTGTTCTGCGTGGTCGACACGACATAGCCGTTCTCGCCGAACAGCGCGCCGTTGCGCGGGTCGCGCTTGAACAGCGAGCAGAAGAACGGATCGCCGGTGGCGACGCACTGGCTGATCGTCAGCGAGGTCGGGATCGAGGCGATGTAGTCGCGCACCTTGATGTTGAAATAGTCGACCGACAGCGACACGCCGCGCAGGAACGAGGGCGAGAGCACCACGCCCGCGGTATAGGTGTCCGCCTCCTCGGGGCGCAGCGCGGGGTTGCCGCCGCCCAGCGCCGAGCAGACGTCGGTCGGGCAGGCGATGATGCGGCCATATTGCGCGGCGGTGACGCCGGTGAGCGCGCAGCGCTCGGCGCTGGCGAGCGGGGTCGCGCCCGAGCACGGGTCCTGCGCCGAGACGTTGCCGATCTGCTGGCCCGCGAACAGCTCGCTGATATTGGGTGCGCGGATCGCGCGATTGTAGCTGCCGCGCAGGCGAAGCGCGCGGATCGGCGCCCAGGAGACCTCGCCCTTGTAGGTCGACACGCCCTTCGACAGGTTGCTGTAGTCGGAGTAGCGATAGCCGCCGGTGATCGACAGTTCCTCGGCGAAGGGGCGGTTCTCCGCGATCGGCAGTCGCACCTCGGAGAAGAACTCGGTGACGTGGAACTGGCCGAACGACTCGGTGGTGCCCTTCTGCTGCGACAGCGCGTCGGCGGTGAAGCGCAATTTCTCGCGGCGATGCTCGACGCCGAGCACCACGCCCAGCCCCTGGTCCGCCCAGGGCAGCTTGACGCCGTAGCTGGTGAGATCGGCGTTGATCGAGCCGCTGTACACCTGCTCCTCGTCGAGCCCGCGCGTCGACGACGGCTGATAGATGTAGCCGAAGGCGGAATCCGCGATGCCGTTGTAGCGGAACACGTCGAGCGGCACGCAGTCCGGATCGCTGCCGTTCACCACCGAGGTGCAGGTCGGCGTGCCGTTGACCGAGACGACCTGGAGCCCGCGGTTCGCGCGCGCCGAGTCGATGTCGTTCATGTAGGTCTCGCGGAACAAGGCGCGCGAGTAGAGCCCGCTGACGTCATAGCCGATGCCGCGCGCGATCTCGCCGCGCAGCCCCGCGGTGGCGCGATAGTCGATGCGGCGCAGGTCGTCGCGGCGCGGCCGCGCGTTGCCCGCGACCGGGCGATAGCCGATGAACAGGTCCTGCGTCGCGCCGCTGCCGTAGGCGCTGCCGCACAAGAGCTGACCCTGCTGCTGGCCGAGTAGCGGGTTGTCGCAGTTGATCGTGTAGGTCGTTCCCTGGAACAGCGCCGACGGCGCCACCTGCGAGAAGGTATGGTCGTCCATGAACATCGCGCTGCCGTACAGCTCGGCGGCGGGGTCGAACTCATATCTGGCGAAGCCGCCAGCGGTGTAACGCACGTCGGAGCGCTGGAAGTAATTGAGTGGCGCGGTGTTGTAGCGGAAGCTCGAGTTATACGGCACCCAGGTCTTCTGCCCGTCGCGGGTGTTGTTATAGGCGGTGCCGGCGTTGGGGCCGGTGAGCGGCTGGAACAGGCCGTACATGTTGTTGCTCGACCCGCCGCAGGCGTAAGCGCTGTTGTTGTCGGTCGGGTCGAGCGCGCAGGCGGAGACGTCGCGGTTGGCCTGGATGATCGGCTTGACGTCACGATAGCCGAAGTAAGCGGTGATGTTGCCGCGGTCCCCCAGGTTCTTGCCGACCGCGAGGTTGGCGTCGAGCCGCTGGCCGTCGACCGGCGAGTTGGGCGCGTTGGCATAGCCGTTGCGGCGCACGAGGTCGCGCAGGCCGCTGTTGTCATTGTGGTGCGCGGCGAAGCCGTACTGGACGTCGCCGCGGACGCCGTCGAGGTCGTCGCGCAGGATGAAGTTGACCACGCCCGAGATCGCGTCCGACCCGTATACCGCCGAGGCGCCGCCGGTGACGACGTCGATCCGCTGCACCATGAAGCCGGGAATGAAGTTGACGTCGTTGGCCTGCACCGGCAGCAGCCGCTGGCCGTTGACCAGGATCAGGTTCCGGTTGTCGCCGAGGTTGCGCAGGTTGATCCGCGCGGTGCCGTCCGATCCGTTGGAGACATTCTCGTTCGCCGCCGCGGTGACCTGGGGCAGGCGGTTGATCACGTTCTCGATGTTGGTCGCGCCCTGGAGTCGGATCTCGGCGGCGCTGACGTCGGTGATCGGGCTGTTGCTCTGGAGTCCGGGCTGGCGGAGCCGAGTCCCCGTGACGGTGACCTCGCCGCCGGCGGGCTCCGGGTCGGCCGGGGCGGGCGCGGTGGTGATGGAGGGCTCGCCCGCGGGTGGCTGCGCCTGCGGGGCCTGGGCGTGCGCGGCGCCGGCGAGGGCGAGTGCGACAGGCGCGGTGGAGCGCAGCAGACGGTGAGCGAGCATCGGCGAGGTCCCCTATTTCCCTGCCGCGACCGTGTCGTATACTGTTTCACATTGCAAATATGTTATACAAAGATGTCGCTCAGAGTGCGCAGGCAGGCGCGAGCGGGCCTGCCTGCGCATCTTTGATGCGTCGAAAGCCATGTCGCTCAGTCCAGGAGCGGACCGCCGGCGCTCATCCCCGCACGAACGCGAGCAGGTCGGCGTTGAGCACCTCGTGGTTCACGGTCAGCATGCCGTGCGAGTAGCCCGGATAGATCTTGAGCGTGGCGTGGGGGACCAGCTCGGCCGAGAGCACGCCGGCGTTCTGGTAGGGGACGATCTGGTCGTCGTCGCCGTGCAGCACCAGGGTCGGCACCGTGATCGCGCGCAGGTCGTCGGTCTGGTCGGTCTCCGAGAAGGCCTTGATGCCCTCATAGTGTGCCTGCGCGCTGCCCATCATCCCCTGGCGCCACCAATTGTCGACCACCGCGGGCCTGGCCTCGGCGCCGTCGCGGTTGAAGCCGTAGAAGGGGCCGGCGGGCAGGTCGCGGTAGAAGGAGGCGCGGTCGGCGGCGAGCGCGGCGCGCAACCCGTCGAACACCGCGATCGGCAACCCGCCGGGATAAAGCTCGGTCTTGACCATGATCGGGGGCACCGCGCTGACCAGCACCGCCTTGGCGACGCGGCCCTGCGGCAGGCCGTGGCGCGCGACATAGGCGGCGACCTCGCCGCCCCCGGTCGAGTGGCCGATATGGATCGCGTTCCGCAGGTCGAGGTGCTCGGCGACCGCGGCGGCGTCGGCGGCATAGGTGGCCATGTCATGGCCGTGATCGACCTGCGCCGAGCGGCCGTGTCCGCGGCGGTCATGCGCGATCACGCGATAGCCCCGCGCCAGGAAGAACAGCATCTGATTGTCCCAGTCGTCCGACGACAGCGGCCAGCCGTGGTGGAACATGATCGACTGCGCGTCCCTGGCACCCCAGTCCTTGAAGAAGATCTCGGTACCGTCCTGCGTGGTGATCGTCGGCATGGCTCGCTCCCTGTCTCGTGACTGTCGCCGGAAGGCGTCCGGCGATCAGAGAGTTACGCCAGCGAATCGAGTCGAGGGAGCGCGATAAGGTCGCGCTATCCGTTCGAGAAAATCGAACGGGCGCGCGCCGCGGACGATCGGGCAAGCCTAGCGGACGAAGCGGTTACCGTCGTCGCGCCGGCCGCGCCATTTACGCCGCGGCATCGAACCGGAGGCACGATCCATGACATTCCCCGCCGCGCTCACCGACTATCGCCTGCTCGGCCGCTCCGGCCTGCGCGTCGCGCCGCTCGCGCTGGGCACGATGACCTTCGGTGCCGACTGGGGCTGGGGCGCCGAGGAGGCGGAGGCGCGGCGCATCCTCGACCTCTACCTCGACCGCGGCGGCAACCTGATCGACACCGCGGTGAACTATACCAACGGCGAGTCGGAGCGGCTGCTCGGCCGCTTCCTGCGCGGCCGGCGCGAGCGCGCGGTGCTCGCCACCAAGTTCACGATGGCGCGCGATCCGGCGGACCCCAACTCGGGCGGCAACCACCGGCTCAACCTGTTGCGCTCGGTCGAGGCGAGCCTGCGCCAGCTCGACACCGACCGGATCGACCTGCTCTACCTCCACGCCTGGGACTTCACCACCGGGCCCGACGAGGTGCTGCGTGCGCTCGACGATCTCGTCCGGGCGGGCAAGCTGGTCTATATCGGCCTGTGCAACACGCCGGCGTGGCGTGTGGCGCAGCTGCAGACGATCGCCGACCTGCGCGGCTGGTCGCCGCTGGTGGCGCTGCAGATCGAGTACAGCCTGGTTGAGCGCACCGTCGAGCACGAGCTGATGCCGATGGCGGAGGCGCTCGGGCTGGGCGTACTGCCCTGGTCGCCGCTCGGCGGCGGCATTCTCACCGGCAAGTACACGCGCGCCGACCTCTCCGACGAGAATGGCGCCGACGTCGCCGCGACGCGCAAGGGCGTGATCGCCTCGACCGGGCACCTCAACGAGCGCTCGCTCGCGATCGCCGAGGTGGTCGGCGCGGTGGCGGCGGAGACCGGGGCGTCGCGCTCGCAGGTTGCGCTCGCCTGGACGCTGCGCCACCCCGCGGTCACCGCCCCGGTGATGGGCGCACGGACGCTGGCGCAGGCCGAGGACAATCTCGGTGCGCTGGCGGTAGTGC
Source organism: Sphingomonas yunnanensis (assembly GCF_019898765.1). GTDB lineage: Bacteria > Pseudomonadota > Alphaproteobacteria > Sphingomonadales > Sphingomonadaceae > Sphingomonas > Sphingomonas yunnanensis. The sequence goes on from NZ_JAIOKB010000005.1 coordinate 53,640, forward strand.
TCGACGACGACCAGCTCGCGCGGCTCGACGCGGCGAGCCGGCCGGCGCCGATCTTCCCCGAGCGGTTCATCGGCCGGCCGATGGCGCAGCAGCTGATCTTCGGCGCGCACCCGGTGGCGATGCGGCGCTGAGCCGCGGCGGCGCGCTCAACCAGCCGCGGCGGCGGCGCGCAGCCGCCCGGCGTCGGCGGCGGGGGGCGCGCCGAACAGCCGCGCATAGTCGCGGCTGAACTGCGACGGGCTTTCATAGCCGACGCGATAGCCCGCGCTCGCCGCCTCGATCGCCTCGCTCAGCATCAGCCGCCGCGCCTCCTGCAGCCGCAGCCGGGTGCGGAAGGCGAGCGGGCTCAGTCCGGTCACCGCCTTGAAGTGATGGTGGAAGGCCGAGCGACTGAGCGCCGCCACCGCGGCCGCCTGGTCGACCGGGCAGCGCTCGCGATAATGGTCGCGGATCCAGCGGATGGCGCGGCCGATCTGGCTCAGCCGCGTGTCCGCTTGCGCGAGCTGGCGCAGCGCCGCTCCCTCGGGCGCGGCGAGCAGGCGATAGTGGATCTCGCGCCGCACCAGCGGCGCCAGCGCGGCGGCGTCGGCGGGCGTGTCGAGCAGCGCGACCAGTCGGGTGGCGGCGTCGAGCAGCGCGGGCGCGGTGATGCCGAGCGTCAGGCCCGGCGGCGCGACGACGTCGCCGCCCGGGATGCCGGGGTGGTCGAGCGCCAGCTCGGCGAGCTCGCGCGGGTCGAGGTCGAGCTGGAGGCTGAGATAGGGCGCCTCCCGCGACGCCGCGGTCACCGCGCCGACCACGGGCAGGCCGACCGAGGCGATCAGATGGTGCGCCGGATCATAGTCGTAGACCGCGGTGCCGAGCAGCGCGCGCTTGCGCCCCTGCGCGACGAAGCAGACGGTCGGCTCGTACACCACCGGCATCGGCAGCGTCGGCGTCGAGGCGCGGATCAGCGTCACGCCGGGGATGGCGGTGGCGACGGTGCCGTCCGCCGGCAGGTGCCGCGCGATCGCGCGCGCGAGCGGTTCGCTCTGGCTCATCGTCGCTCCGTGATGAGTCGCGCCGATACCCACAAGCCGGGGGCGGACGCGCGCGCGACGATCGGGCAAGGATCGCGGCGGATCGGCTCAGCCGAGCGCGCGGACATGGTCGACGAAGGCGCGCAGCGGCGGCGGAACGAGGCGGCGGCTGGAGTAATAAAGGAAGGGGCCGGGGAAGTTCGGCCACCAGTCGGCCAGCACCGGCTCGAGCGTGCCGGCGGCGAGCGCGGGGGCGAGCCACTCCTCGAACAGGTAGACGATGCCACCCCCGCCGGTCGCGGCGTCGACCAGCAGGTCGGCGGCGCCCGCGACGCGCGCGATCAGCCGCACGCGCGGTTCGATCCGCACCGCCTCCCCGTCGCGCTCGAACTCCCACGGGCTCGCCAGCGCGCCGCTGGAGAAACGGCCGACCAGGCCATCATGGTCGAGCAGCGCGCGCGGGTGTGCGGGCCGGCCGCGGCGGTCGAGATAGGCGGGCGCGGCGGCGGCCGCGAAGCGCTGCACGCGCGGCCCGATCGGCACCGCGATCATGTCCTGCTCCAGCCGTTCGTCGTAGCGGATGCCGGCGTCGGCGCCGGAGGCGAGGATGTCGACGAACGAATCCTCGGCGTCGATCTCGACGCGGATGTCGGGATAGGCGGCGAGGAAGCCGGGCAGGATCGCGGGCAGCACGAGCTTGGCCGCGCTCACCGGCACGTTGAGCCGCAATAGGCCGGTGGGCCGCTCGCGCAGCTCGTCGACCGAGCCGAGCGCCGCGGCGACCGAGTCGAGCGCGGGCGCGAGCCGCTCCAGCAGCCGCGCCCCCGCCTCGGTCGGCGCGACGCTGCGGGTGGTGCGGTGGAGCAGCCGCAGGCCGACGCGCGCCTCGAGCCGGCGCAGCGCCTCGCTCAGCGTCGAGGCGCTTCGCCCTGTCACACGGGCGGCGTCGCGAAAGCCGCGTGCGCGCGCCACCGCGACGAAGGCCTCGAGGTCGGAGAGATCGGCGTCCATCGTTCGGGTTCCCGCACGGGTCGTCCCGATTCTTCCGGCTAATCGGCACAATCGCAAGCGCCTATCTGCACTCGCACGAACAAGGAGACGCAGCATGGACGTGAAGATGACCTACCGGCTCGGCGACCGCGACGTGCGCCGGCTCGGCTATGGCGCGATGCAGCTCGCCGGCCCGGGCGTGTTCGGCCCGCCGCGCGACCGTGACGCCGCGCTGGCGGTGCTGCGCGCCGCGGTCGCGGCCGGGGTCGACCATATCGACACCAGCGACTTCTATGGGCCGCACGTCACCAACCAGCTGATCCGCGAGGCGCTGGCGCCGTATCCCGAGTCGCTCACGATCGTCACCAAGGTGGGCGCGGTGCGCGGGCCGGAGGGATCGTGGGACCCGGCGCCGTCGCCCGCCGCGCTGCGCAACGCGGTCCACGACAATTTGCGCAACCTCGGGCTGGAGCAGCTCGCGGTCGTCAACTTCCGCGTCCACGACGGCAGTCACGGCCGCAGCGAGGGCTCGATCGCCGAGGGCTATGGCGCGCTCGCGGCGATGCGCGAGGAAGGGTTGATCCGCCACCTCGGGATCAGCAACGCCACCGCCGCGCAGGTGGAGGAGGCGCGCGCGATCGCGCCGCCGGTGTGCGTGCAGAACATGTACAATCTCGCGCACCGCGAGGACGACGCGCTGATCGACCGGCTCGCGGCCGACGGCATCGCCTATGTCCCTTTCTTCCCGCTCGGCGGCTTCAGCCCGCTCCAGTCGGGCGCGCTCGACGCGGTCGCGGCGCGGCTCCGCGCGACGCCGATGCAGGTCGCGCTGGCGTGGCTGCTCCGCCGCTCGCCCAACATCCTGCTGATCCCGGGCACGTCCTCGGTCGCGCACCTGCGCGAGAACCTCGCGGCGGCGGACGTCGTGCTCGACGCGGCGGCGCTGGACGCGCTCGACACGATCGGCGCGACGCGGTGAGCGCCGGCCGCGCCGCGCCATGGTCAAGCGCGGCGCGGCAGGGCATAGCGCCGGCGCCATGACCGATTCCGCGCTGGCGCTCTACGTCCACTGGCCGTTCTGCGTCTCGAAATGCCCTTACTGCGACTTCAACAGCCACGTCCGCGCCGCGGTGGACCAAGAGGCGTGGCGCGACGCGCTGCTCGCCGACCTCGCGCATGAGGCGGCGGCGCTGCCGGGGCGGCGGCTCGGCTCGATCTTCTTCGGCGGCGGCACGCCCTCGCTGATGCCGCCCGCCACGGTGGCGGCGGTGATCGACGCCGCCACCGCCGCCTGGGCACCGCTGCCCGAGCTCGAGGTGACGCTGGAGGCCAATCCCTCCTCGGTCGAGGCGGCGCGCTTCGCCGATCTCGCCGTCGCGGGAGTGAACCGCGTGTCGCTCGGGCTGCAGGCGCTCGACGACGCCGCGCTGCAGTTCCTCGGCCGCGCGCACGACGTCGCCGAGGCGCTCGGCGCGCTCGACGTCGCGCAGCGCCATTTCGCGCGGGTGAGCACCGACCTGATCTACGCGCGCCCCGACCAATCGCTCGCCGCCTGGGAGCGCGAGCTGGCACAGGCGCTGGGCTTCGGCACCGAGCATCTGTCGCTCTACCAGCTCACGATCGAGCCCGGCACGCGCTTTCACACCGAGGCGGCGGCGGGGTGGCTGACCATCCCCGACGGCGACGCCGCCGCCGACCTGTTCGAGGCGACGCGCGCGATCACCGCCGCCGCCGGGCTGCCCGCCTATGAGGTGTCGAACCACGCGCGGCCGGGCGCGGAGAGCCGCCACAATCTCGCTTACTGGCGCTACCGCGACTATGCCGGGGTCGGCCCCGGCGCGCACGGGCGCCGCCAGGCGAGCGCGACGCAGCGCCACCGCAAGCCCGAGAACTGGCTCGGCGCGGTCGCGCGCAACGGCCACGGCCTCGTCACCGAGGAGCCGCTCGCGCCCGAGGCGCGCGCGCGCGAGGCGCTGCTGATGGGGCTGCGGCTCGCCGAGGGCGTCGACCTCGCGCGGGTGGCGCGGGTGACGGGGCTGGCGGTGGAGGCGATCGTGGACGACGACGCGATCGCCGCTTTGCCGGGGCTGATCGCGCGCGACGGCGAGCGGCTGCGCGTGACCGAGGCGGGGATCCTGCTGCTCGACTCGATCCTGCCGCGCGTGGTGCGCTGAGGCAGGGCGCAGCGCTCCCTCCCCTTCAGGGGAGGGCTGGGGTGGGACGGTTCCGCTGGGCGTTCGCTCTCGAAAACAGATGCGGCGCTCGCGCTAAGCCCCCACCCCCGACCTCTCGCCTGAAGGGGAGGGGAGTCACTCGCCCAGTCCGACCTTCGACGCCAGCCACGCCGCCGCCGCTTCCGGCGACTTCTTGTCGGTGTCGCGGTCGACCAGATAATTCGCCGAGCGCATCGCCGCGACCGGGATGCGCCCGACCAGCGGCGCCAGCGCGGCGCGGAAACGCGCGTCCTCGCGTCGCGCCGGCGCCAGCAGCAGCAACGCGTCATAGGAGGGGATCGCGCCGCGCGGGTCGCTCAGCACAATCAGATGCTCCGCCGCGATCCGTCCGTCCGACGAGAAGGCGCTGATCACGTCGGCGCGTCCGCTCGCCAGCGCGCGGTACATGAAGGTCGGGCTGTACGGCGTCGTCGCGGCGAAGCGCAAAGGATAAGCGGCCCGGATCGCGGCCCATTCCGGCCGGTCGAGGAATTCGAGGTCGGCGCCGAGCCGCAGCCTCGGCGCCGCCGCGACCAGATCGTCGAGCGAGGCGATGCCGCGCCCGCGCGCATCGGCGCCGCGCATCGCGAAGGCGTAGGCGTTCTCGAAGCCGAGCGTCCCCAACAAGGTGACGCCGCGCGACCGCTCGGTCCAGCGCGCCAGCTCGGCCACCAGCCGGGCGCGCGGCGGGGTGTCGCGCCGCGCCATCGCGCCGGTCCATAACGTGCCGGCATAGTCGACGTAGACGTCGACCGCGCCGCTCGCCACCGCGCCGAACGCCACCGCCGAGCCGAGCCCGTCGCGGTAGGTCACGCTATACCCTGCCCGCTCCAGCCGCGCGCCGATCAGCCGCGCCAGGATATATTGCTCGGAAAAGTTCTTGGCGCCGACCACCACCGTTCGCCCGCCGTCGCCACCGCCGCGCCACAGCGGCGTGCTTGCGGCCGCGCCGGCGGCGACCAGCAGCGCCAGTGCCGCCGCCATGCGCCGCCACTGCCGCCGCCCCGCCGCCCGCTCGGCAAAGCCCAGCAGCGCGTCCACCGCCAGCGCCAGCGCCGCCGCGCCGACACAGCCCGCCATCACCAACGTCCAGGCCTGAGTCTGCAATCCCGCGAAGATGAGATCGCCCAGGCTCGGCTGGCCCACGGTGGTCGACAGCGTCGCCGCGCCGATCGTCCATACCGCGGCGGTACGCACCCCCGCCATCGCCACGGGCAGCACCAGTGGCGCCTCGACCCAGCGCAGCTTCTGCGCCGCGGTCATGCCGATCCCGTCCGCGGCGGTCAGCAGCGCGCGGTCGATCCCGGCGAGCCCGGTGACGAGGTTTCGCACGATCGGCAGCAGCGCATAGAGCGTCAGCGCGAGCAGTGCCGGCAGGAAGCCGAGCGCGGGGATGCCGCCGCCGACCGAAGCCGAGAGCCACAGCAAGGCGGGGTAGAAGAGCGCGAGCAGCGCGAGGCTGGGGACGGTCTGCACCAGGCTGGCGAAGCCCAGCACCGCCGCGCCGAGGTGGCGCCGCCGCGCCGCGAGCAGCCCGAGCGGCAGTCCCAGCGCCAGCGCGAGCAGCAGCGCCGCGAGCGCGAGCAGCAGGTGCTGCGCCGCCAGCGCGGGGACTCGCGCGAGCGCCTCGCTCATGCGCCGCCCCTCCGCGCGAGGGCCGCGAGTCGCTCGGCCTGCGCGCGCGGTACCGCGACCAGCGCCGCGGCGCGCTCGCCACCCGCGCCGGTGAGCAGCGCCGCTGGCGTCTCGTCGGCGACGACGCGGCCGTGCTCCATCACCAGCACGCGGTCGGCGGCGAGCAGCGCCTCGGCCATGTCGTGGGTGACCATCACCGTGGTCAGCGCGAGTTCGCGGTGGAGCCGCGCGACCGATTCCATCAGCGCCTCGCGCGTGACCGGGTCGAGCGCGCCGAACGGCTCGTCCATCAGCAACAGCCGCGGGCCGGTGACGAGCGCGCGCGCGACCCCGACGCGCTGGCGCTGCCCGCCCGAGAGCTCGGCGGGCAGCCGCGTCGAGAGGGCGGCGGGCAGGTCGACGAGGTCGAGCATCGCCGCGACGCGATCGTCGTCGCGCCTCCCGGCGACGCGCAGCGGCAGCGCGACATTCTCCGCGACGGTGAGGTGGGGGAAGAGACCGACTTCCTGGAAGACATAGCCGATCCGCCGCCGCAGCGCGTGCGGCGGCCCGTCCGCCACGTCGCTTCCGTCGAGCATGACCCGGCCTGCGCTCGGCACCACCAGCCGGTTGATCGTCTTGAGCAGCGTCGACTTGCCCGAGCCCGACGCGCCGACCAGCGCCACCAGGCTGCCCGGCGCGAGCGTCAGCGAGACGTCGTCCACCGCGGCGGTGCCGTCGGCATAGACTTTGGCGACGCGCTCGAACGCGATCGCCGGGCCGCTCGCCGGCGTGGGCAGCGATTGTGCTGGCATCGTGCGCGACGATGCGGGAAGCCTGCGCCACTAACAAGCGTCAAGAAGCAGGAGAGGGTGAGAATGAGGGCGATACTCGTCACCGGCGGCGGCTCGGGCATCGGTCGCGCGGTGGCGCAGCGCTTCGCCGCGGAGGGCTGGCGCGTCGGGCTCGCCGACATCGACCAGCGCGGGCTCGCCGCGACCGCCGCGCTGCTGCCGCGCGATCGCACCAGCACGCACCAGATGGACGTGCGCGACCCGGCCGAGTGGGAGCATGTGCTCGCCGAGTTCGCGGCGATCAGTGACGGGCGGCTCGACGTGCTGTTCAACAACGCCGGCGTGGCGGTGGGCGGCGCCTTCGGCGAGATCGCGATCGAGGCGCTCGATCGCGTCATCGACGTGAACTTCCGCGGCGTCGCCTATGGCGCGCGGCTGGCCTATCCGTATTTGCGCGCGACGCCGGGATCGTGCCTGCTCAACACCGCCTCGGCCTCCGCGATCTACGGCTCGTCCGGGCTCGCCGCTTACTCCGCGACCAAGTTCGCGGTGCGCGGGCTGACCGAGGCGCTCGACGGCGAGTGGGCGCGCGAGGGCATCCGCGTGCGGTCGCTGATGCCGGGCTTCATCGACACCGCGCTGCTCACCGCGCCGGTCGCGGGCTCGAACCGCACCGCGCGCGAGGCGGTGGTGGCGGCGGGGCTGGAGTTCACCCCGGTCGAGGTGGCGGCGGAGCAGGCCTGGGCGGCGGTGCAGGGCGATCGGCTCCACACGTTGGTGGGCCCGACCGCGAAGCGGCTCGCCTTCGCGGCACGCTGGCTGCCGGGGCGGTTGCGCACGTCGATGCGGCGGCGGGTGATGCGGTAGATCCTCCCCGCTCGCGGGGAGGGGGACCGCGCGCGAGGCGCGTGGTGGAGGGGGGGCGTCCGCATACGAGCCGGTGCGGCGTGCGGAGAGCCCCCTCCGTCAGCGCTGGCGCGCTGCCACCTCCCCGCCAGCGGGGAGGATCTTGGCCTACCCCCCCAAGATCGCGTCGATCGCGGTCGCCAGCTCGATGTCGCGCTCGGACAGGCCGCCCGCATCATGCGTCGTCAGCAGTATCTCCACGCGGTTCCACACGTTGCTCCACTCGGGGTGGTGGTCGGCGCGCTCCGCCAGCAGCGCCACCTGGGTCATGAAACCGAACGCCTCGGCGAAATCGGTGAAGACGATCGTACGCGTGATCGCGTCGCGCGCGTCGTCATAATCCCACTCGGGCAGGCCATCGAGCGCGTCGGCGCGCTCGGCCTCGCTGAGTTGTTCGATCGCCGCCATCACGCACTCCCTCTGACCGCCCCGCCGCTTGCCGCGGCCCGCGCGCGAGCGGTATGGCGCGGGGAATGAACGAGCAAGAGCCGATGGGGGAGGCGCCCTCCGCCGACGCGATCGAGGCGCACGCGCGCTCGGTAATCGCGCGCCTGCCCGACGCCTTCCGCCGCCATCTCGGTGACGTGGTGCTGCTGGTCGAGGAGGAGGCCGACGCCGAGACGCTCGCGGCGCTGGAGATCGACCACCCGCTCGACCTCACCGGCGTCTATCACGGCCGCCCGATCGGCGAGAAGAGCGCCTTCGACAGCGCCGCGCTGCCCGACCGCATCCACCTCTACCGCCAAGCGATCCTGGCCGAATGGTGCGAGACCGGGGTGCGGCTCGACGAGCTCGTCGCGCACGTGACCATCCACGAGATTGGCCATCATTTCGGCCTCAGCGACGACGACATGCACGCGCTGGAAGCGGCGGTGGCGGATTGACGCTGCTGGCGGCGCGCGGGCTGGCGGTGGCGCGCGGCGGCCGGCTGCTCGCCGAGGATCTCGAGCTGACGCTCGAGCGCGGCGAGGCGGCGCTGGTCACCGGCCCGAACGGCGCGGGCAAGTCGTCGCTGCTGCGCGTGTTCGCGGGGCTACTCGCGCCCGCGGCGGGGACGGTGGCGCGCGGCGGGCGCGTGGCGTGGATGGGCGAGGCCGCCGCGCTCGACCCGGAGCGCGCGCTCGTCGAGGCGCTGCGCTTCTGGGCGGCGCAGGACGACGTGCCCGCGGCGGAGACGCGGGTCGCCGCCGCGCTGTCGGCGGTGGCGCTCGACAAGCTCGCCGACGTGCCGGTGCGGCTGCTCTCCACCGGCCAGCGCCGCCGCGCCGCGCTGGCGCGCGTGGTCGCCTCGGGTGCCGAGCTGTGGCTGCTCGACGAGCCGGCGAGCGGGCTCGACGCCGCCGCGGTCGCGCGGCTCGCGCTGCTGCTGGAGGGGCATCGCGGCGCGGGGGGGGCGGCGGTGGTGACGACGCACCAGCCGCTCGCGCTGCCCGGCGCGACCGAGGTGGCGCTGTGACCGCGCTGATCTGGCGCGACGTGCGCCGCGCTTACGCGAGCGGCGGCGCGACGTTGCTGGTGAGCTTCTTCCTGCTGGTCGCGACCTTGTTTCCTTTCGCGATCGGCCCCGACGCGACGCTGCTGGCCCGCGTCGGCGGCGGAGTGATCTGGGCGGCGGCGCTGCTCGCCGCGCTGCTGCCGGTCGAGCGGCTGGTCGCGCCCGACCTCGACTCGGGCGTGATCGATCAGCTGGTGGTGCGCGGGCGGACGCCGGTGACGATCGCCTTGGCCAAGGTAGCGGCGCACTGGCTGGCGTTCGCGCCGCCGCTGCTCCTCGCCACGCTGGGAGCGGCGGCGCTGCTCGATCTATCGGCGGCGCAGCTGCTGCCGGTGCTCGCCGGGCTGGCGCTCGGGACACCGGGGCTCGCCGCGCTGGCGGTCGCGACCGCGGCGCTCACCGCGGGCGTGCGCGGCGCCGGGGCGGTCGCGGGGCTGGTGATGCTGCCGCTCGCGGTGCCGCTGCTGATCTTCGGGGCGGGCGCGCTGACGGGCGGGAGCGGCGGGCTCCAGCTTCTCGCGGCGACCAGCCTGGTGCTGTTGGTCGGCGCGCCGCTCGCCGCGGGAGCGGCGATCAGGGCGGCGCTGGAGTGATACTCGTCCTGGCGTAGCCAGCCCGTCGTGGACCGCTGTTTTTCTTGGCCCTGGGTACCCGCGTTCGCCGGACAACAGCCGGGTTGCAACGTGGATCAATGGAGCGCCGCCGGGCCCGACCGAGCGCGCGCCGCGGCTCCCGGTAGTACACCCGATGCGCTTGCCGCGCGGTGCCGCCGCGCCGCTACACTCGCCGCGGGGACATGGCACGACTCAGGGGGCAATCACGGTGCGTACACTCGCGATATCCTTTCTTCTCGGCATCGCCGCGCTCGCGGGCACGCCCGCGGTGGCGGCGACGCTCGTCGGCAGCGCGCCCGGCGCATCGGACCCGGGCGCCAGCGGCGTGCTGACGCTCGACTTCGAGGGCGCGCTGCCCGCCGGGATCGTCTTCGCCGCGGGCAGCACCTATCAGATCCTCCAGGGCTTCCAGCCCAAGCAGGGCTATGCCCCCGCGGGCGACCTGACGCGCTACCTCTCGGTGCCGGGCGGCGGCGCGGCGGGGTCGGCGACGCTCGACTTCAGCGATGATGTCGCCGCCGCGCTCGGCGATTTCAGCCTCTACTGGGGCTCGATCGACCGCGCCAACGAACTGATCGTCGAGACCAGCGCGGGCGTGCTCAGCGTGCTCGGCAGTGACCTGATCACGCGCGGCTATGGCAGCGAGACCTCGGCGACGGGCAACCGCCGCGTCGCGATCGCGCTGGCCGCGGGCGAGACGCTGCGCCGGCTGACCTTCAGCTCGCCGACCTCGTTCGAGCTCGACGACATCGTCTTCCAGCAGGCCGCCGGCGGCGCGGTGCCCGAGCCGGGGACGTGGATGACGATGATCGCGGGGCTGGGCCTCGTCGGCGCGATGCTGCGGCGGCGCGCGCGCCGCGGCGCGGCGGCCTGAGCCGCGCGCGATGGGCGCGCTGCCGCTCGTCGCGATCGATCCCGCGCCGGCGCGGCGCCTCGCCGCCGCGCGCGGTGGCGCCGCGCTCGCACGGCGCGCCGCGGTGGCGCTGGGCGCGGGGACGCTGCTGCTCGGGCTGTTCGGGCGGATCATGGCCTTCCCGCTCGGCCACGACGAGCAGGGCCATGTCGCCGCCGCGCGGCTGGTGTTCCGCGAGCCGCTCTACCAGACGCTCGGCTACAACCACTTCCCCGGCCTGCCGCTGCTGCTCGGCGGCGTCTACGCGCTGACCGGCGCTGACCATCTGCTGCTGGTCGGGCGGCTGCTGGTGTCGGCCTGCTGGCTCGCCACCGCCGTGCTGCTGTGGATTTTGGCGCGCACGCACGTCGCCGCGCCGCGCGAGCGCCTCCCCGCCGCGCTGTTCGCCGGGCTGGCGCTGGCGAGCGGCGGGATGCTCGACCCGGCGGGCATGCTCGTCACCAACAACTTCCTGCCGGTGCCGTTCGCGCTGCTCGGGTTGCACCTGCTGATCCTCGGACAGCGAGGCGCGCGCCCGGCGCCGGCGACGTTCGCAGCGGCGGGGGGCAGTCTCGCGCTGGCGGTGACGATGAAGGTGGCGTTCGTCTTCGTCCTCCCCTGCGTCGGACTCGCCGCGCTGCTGGTCGGGCGCGAGTCGCTGTCGCTCGCCGAGCGGTTCCGCACCGTGCTGATCCCGCTGGTGCTCGGCGGACTGGTCGGCGGCACGCCGCTGCTCGTGTATCTCGCGCGCGAGCCCGAGGGGCTGCTGGCGCACACGATCCGCTATTTCACCGGGCCGCACCGCGCTTATTGGCAGCAGGCGACCGAGCCCAAGGTGATGACGCTCGCGGGCAAGATCATGGTCGCCGACCAGGTGTGGCTCGGCGCCGGCGGGGGGCTGGCCCTGCTGCTGATCGTGCTGTTCGTCGCGGCGGCGTGGCGCGGGCGGCGCGGGCGTGACATCTCCGTCTGGCCGCTTCTGCTGTGCGGCGCGCTGGCGCTGTCGGGCGCGGCGCTGTCGTTCCTGCCGACCCCGGCCTTCCCGCAATATTACTTGCCGCCGCTGCCGTTCGTGGCCGCGGCGGTGATCCTCTCCTACGCCGCCGTGCCCGCCGACACGCGCCCCGCCGCGACCGCGGCGCTGTGGGCCGGGGCGGGTATCTGCCTCCTCCTGCTCGCGCCGCGGCTGCTCGCGGGTGTGCCCGACGCGCTGCGTCCGGCGCGCTGGACCGGGGTGCAGGTCCACGCCGACGGCGAGCGGTTGCGCGCGCTGGTCGGCGACGGCACCGCGCCGGTCGCGACGCTGGCGCCGATCCTGCCGCTCGAGGGCGGGCTGGCGATCTACCCCGAGTTCGCCAACGGCCCCTTCGTCTATCGGCTCGCGCCCTATCTCGCGCCCGCGGACCGTCGCTGGTTCACCACTGCCGCGCCCGCGACGCTCGACGCCTTCCTCGCCGCGCGACCGCCGAGCGCGATCGTGACCGGCTGGGAGCCGCCGTTCGACCCAGCGTTCGAGCGCTACGCGCTGGCGCATGGCTACCGCGCCGCGGCGTTGGCGACCGCCCGCGCCCACGCCTTCGTCGCACTGGAAGAGGAGAAGTGACGATGCGCGCCTACCTCACGACGCTCGCAGGCAGCGGCGCGCGCTTCGCCAGCGTCGGCGCGATTGCCACTCTGCTCGACGCCTGTCTGTTCCTGCTGCTCGCCGAGCTCGGCACCGACCCGGGGCTGAGTAACGTCGTGTCCTACGCGGTCGCGTCGGTGGCGAACTTCTGGCTCAACCGCGAGTGGACCTTCGCCGCGCGCGAGGGCGCGGTGCTGGCGCAGGCGCTGCGCTTCGCGATCATGGTGCTGATCGGGCTGACGCTGAGCACCGCGATCGTCGCCGAGGCGTCGCTGCTGATCGCGCCCGCCTTCGCCAAATTGCTCGCGATCGCGGCGGTGCTGCCGGTCAACTACACCGTGGCGCGACTGCTCGTGTTCCACCGCCCCGCGCGCGCGGCGCTGGCCGAGGCGCGCGCGACCCGGCGGCGGTGAGGCCGTCCCCGTCTCACGCCGCGCTGTCGATGCCGAGCTCGCCGAGCTTGCGGTAGAGCGTCGAGCGGCCGATCCCGAGCCGCCGCGCGACCTCGGTCATGCGGCCGCGATAGTGCGTGATCGCGAGCCGGATGAGATCGGCCTCGATCTCCTCGATCGTGCGCAGGTGTCCGTCGGAGCGGAACAAGGGCACGCCCGCGGCCTCGCCGGCGCGGTTCGCCGCGCGCGGGCCGCGCTGGCCCAGCGCCGCGATCTGCGGGAAGTCGGCGCGAGTCAGCGTGTCGCCGTCGCACTGCACCGCGGCGCGGAACAAGGCGTCCTGCAGCTGGCGCACGTTGTGCGGCCAGTCGTAGGTCATCAGCAGCATCACCGCGTCATCGCTGATCGCGAGCTCGCGCAGCCCCGGCTGAGTCGCGATGCGCTCGAGCAGGTGGCGGGTCAGCGCGGGGATGTCGCCGGCGCGCTCGCGCAGCGGCGGGATCACCACCGAGACCGCGTTGAGACGATAGTAGAGATCCTCGCGGAAACGTCCGGCGGCGACCTCGTCGAGCAGGCGCTTGTTGGTGGCGGCGATCACGCGCGCGTCGACCGCCCGCGCGTGGCGCCCGCCGAGCGGCAGCACCTCGCCCGACTGGAGCGCGGCGAGCAGGCGGCGCTGCGCGTCGAGCGGCAGGTGATCGACCTCGTCGAGGAAGAGCGTCCCGCCGTCGGCCTCGACCATGCGGCCGGTCTTGCGCTGGAACGCGCCGGGGAAGGCGCCCTCCTCATGGCCGAACAGCGCGCTCTCGATCTGGTTGGCGGGGATGGCGCCGCAGTTGAGCGTGATCCGCGGCGCCGCGGCGCGCGGGCTGGCGGCGTGGATCGCCTCGGCGACCACTTCCTTGCCGACGCCGCTCTCGCCCTCGATCAGCACGGGCACGCGCGCGCGCGCCGCCTTGGCGGCGATGGCGAGCGCGGCGCGGAACTCGGGCGCGGTGCCGATGATCTCGTCGAAGCCCAGCATCGCCGGGATCTTCTCGGTCAGCGGGCGCAGCTCGCCCGCGGCGGTCGCGGCGACCGCGCGGTCGAGCGCCTGGAGCAGCCGCTCGGGCGCGAGCGGCTTGGCGAGATAGTCGGTGGCGCCGGCGCGCATCGCGTCGACCGCCTGCGCCACCGAGGCCTGGGCGGTCAGCATCAGGATCGGCAGCTGCGCGCGATAGCCGCGCAGCTCGCCGATCAGCTCGGCCGGGTCCCAGCCCGCGCTGCCCGGATCGAGCAGGATCGCGTCGAGCTGCATGCCGTCGGGCGTGGCGAGCGTCGCCACCGCCGCGGCGGGATCGTCCGCGAACACGATTCGCCACCCGCCCCGCGCGGCGAGCGTCGCGATGACGCGACGCTGTGCCGCGTCCTCGTCGATCAGCATCAGCAGACGTTGTCCGTTACGCGTCATGTCTGGCCTATCGTCCCGTGGCTCCCTGCCTATCGACTAACCGTTCTGAGTAAAGGCGGGCTTAAGCCGCAACGGTGATATTGCCTCCACCCGACCGCGCCTCTACGCTGCCGACGACGATAGTGAGAAATATGAGGAAAAGATGGCGGAGAGTGGCGCGGGGCGCGGCGACATCAAGGCGCACGAGGCGACCTATTCCGGCATGATCGGCTGGCTGAAATATGGCGCGGTGATCTGTTTCCTCCTCGCCTTCTTCGTCATCTGGCTGATCGCGTAGCCACGGCGTGAAGATCGCGGTCGTCAGCGAGCAGGCATCCGGCGAGCGCCGCGTCGCCGCCACGCCCGAGACCGCGCGCAAGTTCATCGCGCTGGGTGCCGAGGTCGCGGTCGAGGCCGGGGCGGGCACCGGCGCGTCGATCGCCGATTCGGACTATGCCGCCGCCGGCGCATCGCTGGGCGACCGCGCCGCCACGCTCGCGGGCGCCGCGATCGTGCTGGCGGTGCAGCCGCCCGCGCCCGATTCGCTCGCCGGGATCGCGCCGGGCGCCTGGGTGGTGGCGATCATGGCGCCGTTCGGCGACGGTCGCGCGCGAATCGATGCCTATGCCGCGGCGGGCTATGAGGCGCTGGCGATGGACCTGATGCCGCGGATCACGCGCGCGCAGTCGATGGACGTGCTGTCGTCGCAGTCGAATCTCGCCGGCTACAAGGCGGTGATCGACGCCGCCGCGGAATATGGCCGCGCCTTCCCGATGATGATGACCGCGGCGGGGACGGTCTCCGCGGCGCGCGTCTTCGTGATGGGCGTCGGCGTGGCCGGGTTGCAGGCGATCGCCACCGCGCGGCGGCTCGGCGCGCAGGTCTCCGCCACCGACGTGCGCTCGGCGACCAAGGAGCAGATCCTGTCGCTCGGCGCCAAGCCGGTGTTCGTCGAGGCGGTGGCGGGGATCGAGGGCGAGGGCAGCGGCGGCTATGCCGGCGAGATGTCGCCCGAGTATCAGAAGGCGCAGGCCGAGCTGGTGTCGGCGCATATCGCCAAGCAGGACATCGTCATCACCACCGCGCTGATCCCGGGGCGCGCGGCCCCGCGGCTGGTCAGCGACGCGCAGCTCGCGACGATGCGCCCGGGTAGCGTGCTGGTCGATCTGGCGGTGGAACAGGGCGGCAACGTCGAGGGCGCGGTGGCGGGGGAGATCGTGGAGCGCCACGGCGTACGCATCATCGGCCATCGCAACACGGCGGCGCGGCTGGCGGCCGATGCGGCGGCGCTCTACGCGCGCAACCTGTACAATTTCCTCTCGACCTTCTGGGACAAGGAGCAGGGCCGCCCGGTGCTCGACGCCGAGATCGGCGACGCGGTGCGGCTGACCCGCGGCGGCGCGGTGGTGAACGCGAGGCTGGTGTCGTGAGGGAGTGCAAGGGTGCGGCGGGGCGGATCATCGCGGTTGGAGGCAGTGCTCGGGTAGGTCCGCAACGACCGCATCAACTTCGTGATGGCAATAAAGTGGCGAGCGACCTTTTTCATCCTCCCCTGAAAGGGGAGGTGGCGCGCGTAGCGCGACGGAGGGGTATCGCCGGTCGTGAGTCCAGCGCCGATCGCCGGCCGGATCACCCCTCCGTCAGCGCTGCGCGCTGCCACCTCCCCTTTCAGCGGAGGATCTAGGTGCTGCAAGGGCAAGAGGGTGTCGCGCCGCTCGCGCGCCGGCTGCGGCAGACCATGTCGCTGCCTGAAGTCCTCCTGTGGCGCGCGCTGCGAGAGCGGCCGGGTGGCTTCAAGTTCCGCCGTCAGCACCCGTCCGGCGCCTATGTCGCCGACTTCTACTGTCACGTCGCACGCCTGATCCTGGAGATCGACAGCGCAGCACGCGAGCGCGGCGACCACCCCGCCCGCGACGCCGCCCGCGACGCCTGCTTCGCCGCGCGCGGACTGCTGACCGTCCGCGTCGCCGCGAGCGACGTGCTCGACGATCTCGACGACATCGTCAGACACCTCGTCATGCTCGCCGCCCCCCGCACCGCCGGAGCACAATGATGGACTTCGTCGCCATCCTATCGATCTTCGTGCTGGCCTGTTTCGTCGGCTATTACGTCGTCTGGTCGGTCACGCCCGCGCTGCACACGCCGCTGATGGCGGTGACCAACGCCATCTCCAGCGTGATCATCGTCGGCGCGCTGATCGCGGGCGCGGCGGCGGGCAGCACCGGCTCGAAATGGCTCGGGCTCGCCGCGGTGGTGCTCGCCAGCGTCAATATCTTCGGCGGCTTCGCGGTGACGCAGCGGATGCTCGCCATGTACAAGAAGAAGGAGCGGCCGGCACCGCGGCCGTGAGGGGGAGAGCCAAGTGGAGCATGTCGCGGTGAACCCCTGGGTCGCGCTGGCCTATCTCGTCGCCGGCGTGTGCTTCATCCTGGCATTGCGCGGGCTCTCCAGCCCCGCCACCAGCCAGCGCGGCAACCGCCTCGGCATGGTCGGCATGGGCGTCGCGGTGGTGACCACGCTCGTCACGCACGTGCCGCTCACCGCCACGCTGATCGAGGGCGAGGATTATGCCGCGCTGATCGCGCGGGTCGACTATGTCGCGGCGTTCGAGATCGTCGCCGCGATCGCGCTCGGCGGCGCGATCGGCATCGGCGTGGCGCGGCGGATCGCGATGACCGCGATGCCGCAGCTGGTCGCGGCCTTCCACAGCCTGGTCGGGCTCGCCGCGGTGCTGGTCGCCGCGGCGGCCTTCCTCAACCCGGTCGCCTTCGGCATCGCGGTGCCGGTGCTCTTCCCCGACGGCAGCGCGGTGGCGCTGATCGAGCCGGTCAGCCGCGTCGAGATGGGGCTGGGCGTGGCGATCGGCGCGATCACCTTCTCGGGCAGCGTGATCGCCTTCCTCAAGCTCAACGGCAACATGGGGGGCAAGCCGATCCTGCTGCCCGCGCGCCACGCGATCAACCTCGGCGTGGTCGCCGCGATCCTGCTGCTGGTCGCCTATTTCACCGTCGACCAGTCGCCCTGGGTGTTCTGGACGGTGACCTTGCTGTCGTTCGCGATCGGTTTCCTGCTGATCGTGCCGATCGGCGGCGCGGACATGCCGGTGGTCGTGTCGATGCTCAACAGCTACTCGGGCTGGGCCGCGGCGGCGATGGGGTTCACGCTCCACAACAGCGCGATGATCATCACCGGCGCGCTGGTCGGATCCTCCGGCGCGATCCTCAGCTACATCATGTGCCGCGCGATGAACCGCAGCTTCGTCAGCGTGATCGCGGGCGGCTTCGGCGCGGAGGCGGCGGGCGGTCCGGGCGGCGCGGCGGCGAGCGACCGGGCGTGGAAGCGCGGCTCGGCCGAGGACGCCGCCTTCCTGATGAGCCAGGCCGAGCAGGTGATCATCGTCCCCGGCTACGGCATGGCGGTGGCGCAGGCGCAGCACGTGCTGCGCGAGATGGGTGACAAGCTCAAGGCGCACGGCGTCCGCGTCAAATATGCCATCCACCCCGTGGCGGGGCGCATGCCGGGCCATATGAACGTGCTGCTCGCCGAGGCCAACGTCCCCTATGACGACGTGTTCGAGCTGGAGGACATCAACTCCGAGTTCGCGCAGACCGACGTGGCGTTCGTGATCGGCGCCAACGACGTGACCAACCCGGCGGCGAAGACCGACCGCACCTCCCCGATCTACGGCATGCCCGTGCTCGACGTCGAGAAGGCCAAAACAATTCTCTTCATCAAACGGTCGATGGGCGGAGTCGGCTATGCTGGAGTCGACAACGAGGTCTTCTACCGGGACAATACCATGATGCTGCTCGCCGACGCCAAGAAGATGGTGGAAGATATCGTCAAGTCGCTCGACTGAGGCGATGTCTGCGGCTTTCTACGACGCCGGCGGCGAGCCGGCGCCCGCCTTCGCGCTCGGCAGCCTCCACGGCACCGGCGCGCTCGACGCGCGCGAGGCCATCGCGCTGCTCCGCGGCACGATCGTCGCGCACCACCCGCTCGCCGAGGCACCCGGTGCGCTGGCGCTGCGCGAGGACGCGCCAGCGATCGTGCTGGATCTCGCAGGTGCAGACGACGCGCTGGCGCACGACTCGGTCGCGGCGATCGACTCGCTCGCCGCGGCGCGCGGGTGGCGCGTCATCGTCGCTTTCTCGGTGGCGCAGATCGATCCGGTCGTCGCTGCGCTGGGCGAGGAGGCAGCCGCGGTGCAGCTGCTGTGCGAGCCCGACCGCGCCGAGTGGATCGGCGCGCTCGCGGTGGCAGCGGCGCGCGGGGGGGGCGGCGGCGTGCGCTCGCCCGAGCGCGACTCGGAACGGCTGGCAAGGCTCAGCGCCGAGGTGGCGCGGATCGCGGCGCTGCTCGCGCAGCTGAGCGACGGCGGCGTCGGGCTCGACCGCGCCGAGGAGCCCCGGCGGGTCTTCCACGCGGCACCCATCGCGCCGGTGGCGATTTCCGCGGCGCAGCTGCGCGCGGTCGTGCGCGCGAGGCGGCTGCGCGACCGCTTCCTCGGCGAGGGCCTGTTCGAGGACCCTGCCTGGGACATGTTGCTCGACCTCTATGCCTCGCACCTGGAGCGGCGGCGTGTATCGGTGTCGAGCCTGTGCATCGCCGCGGCGGTGCCGCCGACCACCGCGCTGCGCTGGATCACGCGGCTGACGGAGCGCCGGCTGCTCGCGCGCATGCCCGACCCGGACGACCGCCGCCGCGTCTTCATCGGGCTCACCGACGAGGCGGTGCGCGCGCTCCAGGCCTATCTCGGCGCGCTCGTCGAGGCGGGCCTGCCGCTGGTGTGAGAAGGTGTTCGCATGTCGTGCGGACCGGGAGCGATCGGTCGCACCGCCGCGTCGGAGGTGATGCGCGCCCTCGAGATATCAGTGCGTGATGAAGGCTCCTGCTCCGTACCCAGCAGTCGTCATCGCTGACACGGCGCGAGAAGGCCGCTGCCAGCCTCGATGGGCCGGAGAGATGCTGGAGGGCGTCTCTCCCCGGCGACTGTGCGCCACGACATTGGTCTAGTGCCGGGCGTCGCGTTGCGCGCTAACGGAATGGTCGGCGCAGCCCGCAATAGTCGAGTCCCTGGCCGCGCGGCAGGCCGCGCGCAAGAGCCGAGGGCCGGCAGGCGTGACTCGCCACCGCCAGCTCCACAAGCCCGGCCTGATGAGCGCTCCTACATCGCGCCGGCCGCGAGGACAGTCGTCGCAGATGCCCTTGTTTCGCGGGTCAATGGCTGCCGCGCGGACGCGGAGGCATCAGCGCCGTTGAGCGGTCTCAATTCGGCCCGCGCACTAGCTAGTGACTAAGCAGGAGTAATCCCGAATTGCCTGAAGAGAGACGACGCCGGTATGAATATCGATCAGCATCGATTGAACTCTTCATCGGCAGCTTACTGATCTAGACTGCGGACGAGCCATGCTTAAAGCTGCCTGGGCGACATCGATCGCCGGGGGCATATCTGGTGTTTAAGCATCGGACACTGCGGGAAGACGGGCGTGAGGGCGCGCCGAGAACGCGCCGCGAGCGCCTGCAATATATTCAAGCTGCGCGCGTTATAGCGATCTTCTTCGTCGTGCTGTCACATACGCGCTTTCTGTTTCTCCCAAACGACGCGGTTTGGTCAACAAAAGTTCTCTTAGTGGTACGAAATGTAAATATCATTTTCATCTTTATCTCGGGTTTTCTGTTTCAACACCTCTCAGCTAACTTTCGCTATATAGTCTACTTAAAGGCTAAGGTGCGTAATGTTATGCTGCCCTACCTTGTATGCTCAATCCCAGCACTGTTCATGTTTGTCTCGGGAGCGAAGCGCATCAGCGACAATGGTGCACTAGGTTTAGATAATTCACCCGTAGAGATGGTGCTGTTCCTTCTTCTGACCGGAAGCCATCTAACACCATACTGGTTTATTCCTGTCATGATGATATTCTATATTACTTCTCCCCTATTTCTCACGATAGACAGGCGGCCGCGGCGATATCTGATACTACCATTATTATTTGGTATCTCGTTCGTGCTATCCCGCTCTCCGGGAGATGCTTCTCCGATCCACAATGCGATATTCTACCTGCCCGTCTATATCAGCGGTATGTGCTTGGCCCATTTTAAAGACCGAGTTATGCCGCTTCTCGCGCGTTGGTATCTCCTGTTGGCGACCTCGATCTTCCTGCCACTGCTGGTCGACATGGGCGGCTTCGGAACGGAAGGGGTATATCTCATCTCGAAGCTGGTTTTCTGCCTGGCCGTATTCGGCGCACTGTACAGATTCATGAGGGTTCTGCCGCCGTCGATCGGCCGCCTCGGCGATATGAGCTTCGGCGTGTTCTTTGTTCATCAGTACGTGATCGCAGCGATGGAGAGGGCGCAGCACAAGCTTCCGCTGATACGCCCCACCGGTGTCGTAGCGTTCCTCTTCGCCGCGCTCGCGGTCACGGCGGTGTCGCTCGGCATCGTGCGGCTGGTGCAGCTTGTCGCGAAGCATCATAGTCGCCAGCTCGTCGGAGCCTGAGTGGTCGCGCGGCGCTGCCGAGACAGGTCGATCCTTTTCCGCGCCGGGCGCGCTCGCCAAAAGCTCATCGCCCCTCTTGCTCCCGGACACCGCCCGTGTAGAGAGACCGCGAACGGCGGTTTTCGCGAGGCTTTCCTCGCGCCGGGCGCTTAGCTCAGCTGGTAGAGCGGCTCGTTTACACCGAGTAGGTCGGCGGTTCGAACCCGTCAGCGCCCACCACCGCCGTTCCTGGAGGGCGGGCGACACGCTGGCGCATCGCCAGCGCATCGCCCCCGCCGCGTCATCCCAGCCCGACCCAGCTGCTCGCCAGGTACAGCTCGATCATGCGGAGCCCCTTGCCGCTCAGCGTCACCAGCGAGCGGCGGCGGTCGTCGACGTCGGCGCGGCGCACCACCAGGCCGCGCGTCTCGAGCTTGCCGAGACAGCGCAGCGCGGTGCTGGGCGGCACCGCGGCGCCGATGCACGCGCTCGACACCGGCACCAGCGCGCCGCGGCCGTGGTGGATGTAGAGGTCGAGCAGAATGTCCCAGGCCGCCTCGCCGAACAGGTCGGTGCCGAACAGTCGGTCGCGCGAGCGGCGTTCCTGGTACATCAGCTCGGCGCGCTCGAGCAGGCCGGGCGCGGGGGCGGGCTGCTGCGCTTCCTTGGCGCGCAGCCGCTCGAGCAGTGCCTCGATCTCACGGATCGCGCAGCCCAGCTCCTCGCGCGTCGCAGGTTCGTGCCTCATCGGCCGCCTCCCGCCGCTGGAAGGTCCAGTCGAACTCGCTTGCCCCCGCCCGAAGCCGGCGACGGTGGCGCGCCACACCGATCACCAGCAGCAGCAAGCCCGGATAGGCCAGCCACGCCGCCACGCGCGTGTAGACGATCGGCAGCACCGCCGGGTCGTAGGCGCGCACGCCGTGCGTCATCACCGTCAGCGCGTGGAAGGCGGTGAGATACAGCGGCCAGAATCGGTCCGCCGCGAGGCTCACCGCCACCAGTCCGGCGAGCAGCGCGGCGTCGATCGCCACCCGCTGCCACTCGACGTGGAAGTAGGTGTAGCCGCGCACGTGCGGCAGCAGGTAGGAGGCGATCGCCGCTGTCAGCAGCAGCGCCGCCACCCAGCGTTCCGGCGCGCCGCCGCGCCGGAAGGCATAGAGGCAGGTGCCCAGCAGCACCGCGGCGAAGACGAGGACTCGCGTCATCGGCCGCTTTCCCGATCGTGTCGATCACGTTCGATCCGCCGCGGCTCAGGCGGTGAAGCCGGGGCGGGGATCCTGCTTGTCGGTGTCGCCGTACAGCCGCACGTCGAGCCCGCGCGCCTTGGCCAGCGCCTCGAGCAGGCGGTGGACGTCGGCGGTGGCGCCCTGCGCGCCGCTGATCTGCACCGCGACGTCGCTGATCCCGGCGCGGATCGACTTGCCGACGATCGGCGCGATATTCTGCTCGATACGCGCGTCGATGAGCGCCGCCATGAGCCGGCCGCACACCGCGAAGGCGCGGTCCTGCAGCATCTCGAGCTCGCGGAGCAGCGTGGCGACCGCGTCGACCTCGGCCGAGGCGGACTCACCGCGCGAGCTGCGCGACGACGTCGCTGAGGGTGCGGACGAAGAGAGCGAAAAGACCGAAGCCGGTGACGAGGCCGAAAACGATGGCGCCGAGCCAGAAGAGGCGCTGTGCGATAGTGAGGTCATTACCATCCCCTTTGCGGAACGGCAGCCACGGCGCGGCGGGGGCGTGTGGGGGCGCTCCCGTCCCGGCCGCGGCGGCCGGTGCCGGAGCGTCATCGCCCGGCAGCGACGGCTCTGCGGCCGGCAGGGGGGTGGGGTCTCCCACCGAGAAGCGACCCCTCGCATCGGGGTGGGCGGCCTCATGGGCGGCCAGTGCGGCCGCGGCGGCGGGACGGCCGCCGACGCCGAGCAGCGCGGTCGCCTCGGTGAGATAGCCGCTGGCGGTGTTCTCGGAGATGGCGAGCGCGCGCGCGATCTCCTTCACGCGATAGCGCTGGTGGTAGAGGCGCAGGCACTCCCGTTGCCGGGTCGTCAGTTTGGCGAATCGATCCGGCGACATGGTCCCGAGATGGGATAGCATGCGATCCAAGTCATCAACCAAGATCGGCGTCGCGTGCCGTCGCGGGCCTCGCCGCTGTCCTACATCGTCCAACATCCGCCACCCCCGCCGCCACATCATGGACGAGGGAGGACGCATGCGCGAGCTGGTGGAGCAGGTGATCGACGCGAACGGCAACCGCGGCGCGGTGGTGCGCGGCGCGCGGCGCGGGCGCACGGTGACGGTCAACCGGCGCGAGTCGCCGCTGGCGTGGCTCGCCGCGCGGGGCCTGGTCGACTCGCGCCAGGCCGAGGCGGGCGAGCGGCTGCGCGCGGACTATGAGCGCGCGCGGCTCGCGCCGTCGGTGACGATGCGCTGGGCGCCGCGCGTCGACCACGGCCGCGGCACCGCGCTCGATCCGGGCGAGGCGCAGCTCGCCGCCAAGCGCCGCTTCGACGACGCGGTGGGCGCGGCGGGGCGCGGGCTGGCGGACGTGCTGTGGCGCGTGGTCTGCGCGGGCGAGACGCTGCCCGACAGCGAGCGCGCGCTCGGCTGGCCGGCGCGCAGCGGCCGGCTGGTGCTGTCGCTCGCGCTCGACCGGCTGGCGGACCATTACCGCCTGCCGTGATCGCGCCCCTTGCCCCGCACGCCGCGCGCGGACACATAGGCGCGATGCAGCTGCGCTTCGTCAAATGCCACGGCTCGGGCAACGACTTCCCGCTGATCGACGCGCGCGACGCCGCGCTCGACGGCGCCGATTGGGTGGGGGTGGCGCGCGCGCTCGCCGACCGCGCCGGCCCGGTCGGCGGCGACGGGCTGCTGCTGCTCACCCGCGGCGACGATCGCGCCGCCTTCGGCATGCGCATGTTCAACAGCGACGGCAGCGAGGCCGAGACCTGCCTCAACGGGCTGCGCTGCGTCGCGCGCGCCGGCTTCGCCGCGCTCGGGCTGGAGCGCGCCACGGTGCGGCTCAAGACCAGCTACGCCGAGGTGGCGGGCGCGGAGGCGCTCGCGCCGGGCGTCTACACCGTGGCGGAGACCGCGGGCCCGGCCTCGCTCGACGCCGCCGCCTGGCCGCTGCGCGACGCGCCGGCGCGGATCGTCGAGGCGCCGGTGCCGCCGCTGCCGAGCGCGCGCGCCTTCACCGCGGTGGCGATGCCCAACCCGCATCTGGTCGCCTTCGTCGACTCGGTCGACGAGGCCGAGCTGGTCGCGGTCGGGCGCGCATGCGAGGCGGCGCCGGCGTGGCTGCCCCATCGCGCCAACGTCTCCTTCGTCGAGGTGCGCGGGGAGGATCGGCTGTTCGTCCGCACCTTCGAGCGCGGCGTCGGGCTGACCGACAGCTGCGGCAGCGCGATGGCGGCCTCGACCTACGCCGCCGGGCTCACCCAGCGCGTGGCGTTCGATCGCGCGCTGACGGTGTACAACCGCGGTGGCCTGGTGCGCGCGCGCGCCAGTGCGGACGCGATGGTGACGCTCCACGGCAACGCCACCTGGGAGTGGGAGGGCAGCGTCTCGGTCGATCCCGCGCGCGGTGTGGCGGGCGAGCTGGCGGTGGAGCGTCACCATGCGGACGAGATCGCCGCCTGGGCGCGCGTGGTCAGGGCGGCGTAGGTCGGGTGGGAGGCGGGCAGGGCAGGAGCGGGGCCAGAGTCCCGCCCTCACTCGCCGCCGAGCTGCTCCAGCAGGTCGGTCACCTTGCCGCGCAGCTCGGCGTCGCGCGTGATCTCGAGGATCGCGCCCAGGCTGCGGCGCGCGCTCTCATGGTCACCGTCGACCAGCTCGAGCCGCGCGCGCTCCCACCAGCCGTGCGGCTGGTCGGGCGCGAACACCGTCATGCGTTGGTACAATTCGAGCGCACGGCGGCCCTTGCCGGCGAGTTCGGCGCGCGCCGCCTGGTTCTGCAGCAGCCGCACCAGCACCGCGCGGTTGGGCATGGCGGCGACATGGGTCACCGCGCGCCCCGGCCGCGCCGCCTCGAGCAGCGCCGACAGCCGCTCCGCCCCGACGCGCGCGCCGCCCGCGAAGGGATCGACGATCACCGGCTCGCTCTCGGCCTCGATCAGCACCAGCACGTGGCCGGGCACGTCGAGCACGTCGGCGCTCCAGCCGAGCCGACGCGCGGCGGCGACGTAGAGGATCGAGAGGCTCACCGGCAGCCCGCGGCGGCGCTCGAGCACCTGGAGCAGGTCGGCGTTGGCGGGATCGTCGTAGCTGGCGGAATCGCCGAGGAAGCCGAACTCGCCCGCGAACACCTCGGCGAGGGCGTCGGCGCGCTCGAGCGAGGTCTCGGCATCGGCGCCGGTGACGTCGAGCCGGGTCGCGATCGCCTCCAGCAGATCCTGCGCGGGAGAGGGGTCGGCGTCGGGGTGGTCGAGCAGGGCGAGCAGCAGCGCGGCCTCGTCGAGCACGATATCGTCCTCGTCGATCAGGCCGAGGCGAAGGAGGTCGTCGGTCATATCGCGGGAGATGGGGGCGCGTGGCCGGACATGCGAGGGGGCGTGCGGGCGAGATCGTGTCCGCGGGACACGATCTTGGCATGCCGGGGGCACGCCAAAGCGCGGACGCGTTTGAAGGTCGTGCTGGTGGAGGGGGCTCTCCGCATGCGCACCGGGCTCGAGCGCGGCAGCCCCCCTCCACCAAAGCTGCGCGATCGTCCCCCTCCCCGTGCCGGGGAGGATGAGGTCGCAGCCCCTCAGAACGAGTCCTTCGCCGCGCGCCATCGCGCGAACGTCGCCACGTCCGGCGCGCGCAGGAACGGGTTGGTCGCGCGCTCGGCGGCGATCGTGGTCGGCACCGTCGCCTCGCCCGCGGCGCGGGCGCGGTCGACCTCGGCCATGCGCGCCACCAGCGCCTCATTGTCCTGCTCGACCGTCAGCGCGAAGCGACCGTTGCTCTGCGTATATTCGTGGCCGCAATAGACCGCGGTGTTGTCGGGCAGCGCGGCGAAGCGGCGCATGTTGGCGTACATCTGCGCCGCGTCGCCCTCGAACAGCCGGCCGCAGCCGAGCGCGAACAACGTATCCCCGGTGAAGATCACGCCGTCCTCGGCGAGATGAAGCGCGATATGCCCGGCGGTATGGCCCGGCACCTCCAGCACGGTGGCGCGATGCTGGCCGAGCGTGAACGAGTCGCCCTCGCGCACGCCGCGGTCGAGCGGGTCGATCTTGGCGCGCTCCGCCTCGGGTCCGGTAACGGTCGCGCCGGTCGCCGCCTTCACCGCCGCGACGCCGCCGGTGTGATCGGGGTGCCAGTGCGTGATCCACACCTGCTCGATCGCCCAGCCGCGCGCCGCGGCGGCGTCGAGCACCGCCGCCGCCTCGCCCGGGTCGACCACCGCCGCGGCGCCGTCCTCGGCGCGCACCAGCCAGCTGTAATTGTCCTTCAGCACGGGCACGCGGACGATCTCGAGCATCACCACGTCCCCGTGTTGGGCATCGACGCCCAGGGCTCGGCAGGGGCGAGCGGCGCGCGCGCCTGGAGCAGCTCGATCGAGATGCCGTCGGGGGTCTTCACGAAGGCCATATGGCCGTCGCGCGGCGGGCGGTTGATCGTCACCCCGGCATCGGCGAACCGCTGGCAGGTCGCGTAGATATCGTCGACCCGGTAGGCGAGATGCCCGAAGTTGCGCCCGCCGGCATAGGCCTCGGGCGCGCTGCCGTCGGCGGGGGGCCAATTGTAGGTCAGTTCGACCTCGACGCGACGGTCGCCGATCGCTCTGTCGGCCTCGGCGGCGAGGAAGATCAGCGTGAAGCGCCCGGCTTCATTGTCCATCCGCCGCACTTCCTCGAGGCCCAGCAGCGCGAAGAAGGCGACGGTCGCGTCAGGGTCGCTGACGCGGATCATGGTGTGGAGATATTGAGTCATTCTACCTTCCGTTTATCGCGAGGGCAGCGGTCCGTGGCGGGTGCTCGACCGCGACCCCGGTGGAATGAGCGAGGGCGAGACTGGTTGCTCACTTCTAGACCCCCGGCCCAGCGAGCTATGCCAGCCTCTCATCGTACTCCCGCGCACGCGGGAGCCCAGGACCCCGCCCACCGCGCGCTCCGGTCCTGCTTGACCCTGGGTTCCCGCGCTCGCGGGGAAACAGGTGGATGACGTGCGGCGGTAGCTCCGCCTATTTCCCCCCGAACTGCGTCAGCGCCTGCGCCGCCGACTGGCCCACCGGCGAGTCGGGCGCGAGCCGCGCCGCCTCCTGCCACGCCGCCTTGGCGCGATCGGCGTCGCCGCTCGCCGCGGCGATGTTGCCGGCCTCGAGCTGGACCGAGGCGTCGTCGGCGGAGCGGCGCAGCGCCTGGGCGATGTCGGCGCGCGCGCGACCGAGGTCGCCGCCGCGCCGCGCCAGCGTCGCCGAGAGCAGCCACGCCAGCGGGTCCTCGCCCGCGGTCGCCAGCGCCTGGTCGAGGTCGGTGCGCGCACCCGCGGTGTCGCCCAGTGCGACCAACGCGCGCGCGCGATCGAGATGCGCCTCACCGCGCTGCAGCTCGACCAAGGTGCCGGCCGCCAGCGCGGCGTCGAGCGCGCCGCGCGCCTTGGCGGCGTCGCCCGCGGCGAGCCAGGCGTTGCCCGCCTGCGCCCAAAAGTCCGCCGCATGCGAGTCGTGCGCCAGCTCGGCGCCGCGTGCGGCCTCGGCGAAGGCGGCGCCTGCCTCGGTGTAGCGGTCCTGCGCCGCCAGCGCGAGCGCGAGGCACGCGCGCAGCCCCGTGCCGCCGCGTCGCGCGCGCGCCTCGGCGGCCGCGGGGTCGCTCCGCGTCTCGGCGACGCAGCCCGCCGCGGGGTCGCTGCCGGTCACGCCCGCGGGAGTCGCGGCTTGGGCGGCGGCGGCGGCGAGCAGCAGCGCGGCGAGCGGGATCATGGCACCACATCCTCCACCGCACGGATCAGCAGCGCGAGATCGTCCTCGCGCGACAGGCGGTGGTCGCCGTCCTTGACGAGCCAGGTCTGAACGTGCGGCGAACGGATCAGCTCGGCGAGCCGCGCCGAGCGAGGCCACGGCACGTCGGGATCGGTCTGGCCGTGCAGCAGCCGCACCGGCCCGTCGAAGGCGATCGGTCCCGACATCAGCCGGCTGGCCTCGCCCGACTGCCAGAAGCGGCGGGTGTAGACGGTCGGGGCCGGGCCATAAGGGTTGGCGCGCTCAAGCCGGCCGTGCTCGAGCAGGTACATCTTCTCGTCCTGCGAGAAGCCCCAGTCGGTGAAGTCAGGCGCGGCGGCGATGCCGACCAGCGCGGCGACTCGCGCGGGGCGCGCCAGCGCGGCGAGCAGCATCACCCAGCCGCCCATCGACGAGCCGACCAGCACCACCGGCCCCTCGACATGGTCGATCATCGCCACCGCGTCGTCGCGCCAGTCGGCGAGCGACTGCTCCTCGAAGCTGCCCTCCGAGGCGCCGCAGCCGCCATAGTCGAAGCGCAGGAAGCCCTGGCCGCGTGCCCTGGCCCACGCCTCCAGCGCGAGCGCCTTGGTGCCGCTCATGTCGGAGGCATAGCCGGGCAGGAAGATCACCGTCGGCGCGGTGCCGGCGTGATGGTGATAGGCGAGGCGCGGGCGCTTCGGCGCGGTCGTGACGATGCTCATGCGCGCCGGCTTAGACGCGGCGCAGGGCTTTGCGAAGGCGGGGGAAGTCGGGTCGCGTGCGGGTGGGTGCGGGGAAGACGTTCGGTGAGGCGGGCAGCGCGTCCCTCACCTCCTATCTCCTGAGGCCCGGCCCCCGCCGCACCCGCGCGCGCGCTACTCCCCGACGCGCAGCCGCGCCATCTCGCCCCTGGGCGCGCCGGCGGTGGCGGCGAAGAACTGGCGCAGCATCGCCTGCTCCTCGGCGGTGAGATGCGGGTTCCAGGCGTCGAGGATCAGGATCGCGCGGGGGCGGTCGGAGCGGTTCCAGGCCTCGTGCTCGATCGTGTCGTCGAACGCCCAGGCGCGTCCCTCGTCCCATTGCCGCGTCTCGCCGCCGACCCGGAAGCCGCAGTCGGGCGGCACCACCAGCGGCAGATGGACGATCGCGCGCGCGTTGCTCACCCCCGTGTGCGCGGGCAGATGCGCGCCCGGCGCGAGGATCGAGAAGAACACCGTCGGTGTCCGCCCCGGCAGATCGGAGAGCGGCAGCGCCTCCACCGCGGCGGCGGTGCGCGGCACGCGCGAGCAGACCGCATCGTCGCGCCTGCCGTCGCGCCACAGATGGAGCGCCCCCCAGGCGAGCGAGCCGTCGAGCGCGGACCATTTGTTCTGCGGCGTTCCCGGCTTCATCGCCACATAAGGCCGCAGCGCGTCGCCATCCTCCGCCAGCACGCGGAGCAGCTCGTCGCGGATCGTCGCGGTCTCGGCCTCGAGCCGGTCGAACCAGGGGAAGAGCTCGCGCGCGAAGAACTCGTCGGCGGGGAGGAAGGGGA
This sequence comes from Sphingomonas yunnanensis, assembly GCF_019898765.1. Lineage (GTDB taxonomy): Bacteria > Pseudomonadota > Alphaproteobacteria > Sphingomonadales > Sphingomonadaceae > Sphingomonas > Sphingomonas yunnanensis. The sequence continues at coordinate 82,541 of NZ_JAIOKB010000005.1, forward strand.
CGTGCAGCCCGGCGCAGTGATTGGCGTAGATCTGGCGCCGGCCGAGCGCGTGGTCGACGCAGGCGTCGACGCGCCGCCGCGCGGCGGGCGCGAGCGCGGCGCGCGCCGGCGCCAGCGCGGCGTCCACCGCGGCCGCGAAGCCGGCGCGCTGCGCCGCGACATGGGCGCGCGCGTGCTCGAGCATCGTCTCGATCGCGGGCGAACGCTCGTCGAGCAGCGCCGCCATCGTCAGCACATTGCCCCAACGCTCCGCCGCCTCGTCGCGCTCGCCCGCGCGCTCGTGCCACTCGGCGAGCCTGACGAGCGCCATGAAGTGACGCTGATCGATCGCGAGCGCGCCCTCCAGCGCGGCGCGCTCGGCCGCGGCGTCGTCGCGCGAGCGGTGCGCGCGCGCCAGGTTCATCCACAGGTCGGGCGCGGCCGGATCGGCGGCGATCGCGCGCGTGAACCAGTCCGCCGCATCGGCGAAGGCGCCGCGCGCGAGCGAGTCGACGCCGAGCGCGTTGAAGGCGACCGGGTGCTCGACGCCGTCCGCGACCGCGGCGTGGAACAGCCGCACCGCCTCGTCGCGGCGGCCGGCGTTGCGCGCCGCGAGCGCGGCGGCGAGCTGTTGCTGGGATCGGCCGGAGGTCATAACATGGATGATAACCGATCGCGCGGTCTGGACAATCGCGCGCGTGCCGGCGCACAGCAGGGCGATGGCGGCGGCCCCTGACTCCCTGCTCGACGCGACGTGGCTGGCGCATCGCTACGACCCGGGACACGACGCTTTCCATCTCCGCCGCGTGCCGCGCGAGACGCACCGCGCCGCCACCTTCCTGACCGACGAGTATCTGCCCGCCGATGCCGCGCCGCCGCTGGTGGTGCGCCGCGCCGAGGCGCGCGCCGCCGCGCCCGCGCCGGCGCCGCTGCACTGGATCTTCCACTCCGCCTTCTGCTGCTCGACGCTGCTGGCGCGCGCGATGGATCATCCCGGCGCGGCGATGGGGCTCAAGGAGCCAGCGGTGCTCAACGACCTGATCGGGTGGCGTCGCCGCGGCGAGCCGGGCCCGGATCTCGCCGCGGTGCTCGACGACACGCTGGCGCTGCTGGCGCGGCCGTTCGCCCCCGGCGAGGCGGTGGTGATCAAGCCGTCGACCATCGCCAACGGCTTCGCCCCGGCGCTGCTGACGCTACGGCCCGACAGCGCCGCGCTGCTGCTCTACGCGCCGCTGGCGACCTTCCTCGGCTCGGTGGCGAAGAAGGAATTGGAGGGGCGGCTGTGGGTGCGCACGCTCCTCATCGGCATGCTCGACGACGGGCTGGCGCGCTTCGGCTATGCGCCGCGCGAGCTGCTCGCGCTGACCGACCTGCAGGTCGCCGCGCTGGGCTGGCTCGGCCAGCACCGCCTGTTCGCCGACTTGGTCGAGCGCTTCGGTCCCGCGCGCATCCGCACGCTCGACAGCGCGACGCTGATGGCGCGCCCGCGCGAGGCGCTGGCCGCGCTGGCGGCGCTCTACCGGCTGGGGCTGAGCGATGCCGCGCTCGACTCCATCGTCGCGGGGCCGGCGTTCACGCGCCACTCCAAGTTCGGCAACGCCTTCGATGCCACCGCCCGCGCCGCCGAGCATCGCGACGCGGCGACGCTGCACGCGCCCGAGATCGAAATGGTGGTGCGCTGGGCCGGGGAGGTCGCGACGACCTTCGGCATCGCGCTGGTGGCGCCCGCGCCGCTGCTCGGCTGAGTGGTCAGCAGACGCCGCTCGGCGTGGTGGTCTGACACCCCGTGGAGCGGACGGTGGTGCGCAGCTCCTCGCGGTCGCGCTGCCAATCAGCCTTGGTCTTGCAGACCCGCTCATTGCCGATCAGCGAGCCCGTCTTCGCGAAGCGCTTGCAGATGACCTTGTCGGGCGCGTCGGCGGCGCGCTCCGCAGCATCCTTGGTCTTTGCCTGATCGGCCGGCGCGACGGCGGCGAGCAGAAGGGTGAGCGCGGCGATACTGTGCATGATGATGGCCCTGTCGTATGCGGCTGAGCCACGAGGCTATGTCGGAGCGCCGAGCCATGTCAAACCGAGTCGAGCGGCGGCGCACCAGGGCGGGGCGCGGCGACGGGGCGGCGGCGCGCGCGGCGATCGAGCGCGCGCTCGCCGCGGGCGACGTGCCGCGCGCCGCGGCGCTGGCGGAGGCCGCGCTCGCCGCGGGGGCGAGCGACCCGATGTTCCTGAACCTCGCGGCGTGGCGGCGCGAGGAGGCGGGCGACTATCGCGGCGCGCACGAGCTGTTGCGGCGCGCGCTGGCGCTGGCGCCCGGCGACGTGCTGATCGCGGGCTCGATCGGTGCGGTGCTGCGCAAGGAGGGCCGCCACGACGAGGCGCTGGCGGTGCTCGACCGCGTGGTCGCCGCCGCGCCGCAGCACGCGGCCGCCTGGCTCGAGCGCGGCTACACGCTCGACTCACTCAAGCGCGAGGAGGAGGCAGGCGAGAGCTACCGCCGCGCGCTCGCGATCGATCCGAGGCTGGCGCCCGCGCACGGGCGGCTCGCCGATGCCGCGGCGCGCCGCGGGCGGGCGGAGGAGGCGCGCGACCAGGCCGCGCGCGCGCTCGCGCTCGACCCGCACGAGCCCGCCGCATGCGCCGCGCTCGCCACCGTCGCGATCGAGGCGCGCGAGGGCGCTGCGGCCGAGGCGCTGCTGCGCCCGCTGGTCGATCGCGTCCGCGGTGACGATCGTACGCGCACGCTGACGCTCCTGGGCGACTCGCTCGACCGGCAGGACCGCACCGCGGCGGCGTTCGACTGCTACGGCGCCGCGCAGGCGAACTTCCGCCAGGTCTATCGCGACGCGCTCGAACCCGGGCCGGGGCGGCCGTCGCATCGCACCTTCGTCGAGCGCATCGCGGCGCAGCTCGACGTGCCGCGCGCGCCGGCTGCCGCGGGCGACGTTCCCGGCGCCGCCGCTACCCACGTCTTCCTGCTCGGCTACCCCCGCTCGGGCACGACGCTGGTGGAGAACGTGCTGGCGAGCGCCGCGGGGGTGACCGCGCTGGAGGAGCGCGACACGCTGGGCGCGGCCGACGACGCGCTGATCGGCAACGATGGCGCGATGTCCGATCTCGCCGCGCTGGACCCGGCGCTGCGCGAGCGACTCAGCGCCGACTATTGGCGGCGCGTGGCGGCGATGGGAGCGGCGACGACCGGCACCTTCGTCGACATGAACCCGCTCAACGGCACGCGACTGCCGATCATCGCCGCGCTCTTCCCTCGGGCGCGCGTGCTGATCATGCGGCGCGATCCACGCGACGTCGTCCTGAGCTGCTACCGCATCAACTTCACCCCCAGCCCCGCGGCCTGGGCCTTCAGCGACCTGGAGGAGACCGCGCGCCACTATGACGCGCTGATGTCGCTGACCGAGCGCGCGCGCGCGACGCTGCCGCTGGCCTTCCACGAGGTGCGCTACGACCAGCTGGTGACCGACTTCGCGCCGACGGTACGCGCCATGGCGGACGTCATCGGCCTGCCTTGGACCGATGATTTCGAACGCTTCGACCGCACCGCGCAGCGTCGCGGCGTGCGCACCGCGAGCGCCACCCAGGTACGCCGCGGTCTGTTCGACGGACGTGGCCAGTGGCGCCGCTACGCCGAGCAGCTCGCCCCGGTGCTGCCGATCCTGCGGCCCTGGGTGGAGCGGTTCGGCTTCGCGGACTGAGCGCGCTCCTTCCGGGCGCCGGGGGGCGGTGAACCGCTACCCGTTGCCGCTCTCCCGCGCACACCCTAGGTAACGGGCGATGACGCTCACTCCCCCGGTCGCCGCGACGCGCGCGCATACCTTCACGCGCCACGGCGTCACCGTCGAGGACCCCTATGCCTGGCTCAAGGATCCCAACTACCCGGAGGTGACGGACGCCGAGGTCCTCGCCTATCTCGAGGCCGAGAACGCCTATTTCGAGGCGCAGATGGCGCCGCATCAGGGGCTGGTCGACCGGCTCTACGAGGAGATGAAGGCGCGCATCAAGGAGGATGAGTCGAGCGTTCCCCAGAAGGACGGCGACTATGTCTATTGGACCGCGTTCGAGACCGGCGGCCAGTATCGCAAATGGTGGCGCAGGCCGGTCGCCGGCGGTGCCGACGAGCTGCTGCTCGACGAGCCCGCGCTGGCCGAGGGCAAGGAATATTTCCGCCTCGGCGCCTTCGCCGTCTCGAACGACGCGCGCCTGCTCGCCTATGCGATCGACGACAATGGCTCGGAGCGGTTCACGATCCACGTCAAGGACCTGGCCAGCGGCGCGCTGCTGCCCGACACGATCCCCGGCATGCTCTCCGACATCGTGTGGAGCGCCGACGACAGCGGCTTCCTCTACGGGCTCGCCAACAAGGAGTGGCGTACGGACAACGCGCGCTTTCACCGGCTCGGCACCGACCCGAAGGAGGACGTCGAGCTCTACCACGAGGACGACGAGGGCTATCGCGTCGCGGTGGGCGAGACGAGCGACCGCCGCTGGATCGTGATCTCGACCGGCGACCATGTCACCAGCGAGGCGCGGCTGCTCCCCGCGACCGATCCCTTCGCCGCGCCGATCCTGGTCGCGCCGCGGCAGGAAGGGCGCGAATATGACGTCGACTCGCACGGCGACACGTTGTTCATCCACACCAACGACACCGACCCGATGTGGCGGCTCGTCACCGCGCCGATCGCCGCGCCGGGCGAGTGGACCGAGCGGATCGCGCCGAGCCCGCACTTCTACATGACCGGGGTGGATTGCTTCCGCGACTATCTCGTCGTCGAGGGGCGCGAGGACGGGCTCGACCAGATCGAGATCCATTCCTATGACCCCGCCGCCGCACCGCGCCGCATCTCCTTCCCCGAGGCGAGCTACACCGCCGGCATCGGCGACAATCCCGAACATGACACGCAGGTGCTGCGGCTCGGCTATGAGTCGATGGTCACGCCCGGCACGGTCTACGACTATGACGTCGCGAGCGGCGGGCTGACCGTGCTCAAGGTGCAGGAGATCCCCTCGGGCTATGACGGTGAGCGTTACGCCACCGAGCGGCTCAAGATCGTCGCGCGCGACGGCACCGAGGTGCCGGTCTCGATCGTCTACCCGCGCGACTTCCCCCGCGACGGCTCGCGGCCGCTGTTCCTCTACGCCTATGGCGCCTACGGCCACGCCATCCCGCCGGGCTTCTCGACCGGGCGGCTGTCGCTGCTCGACCGCGGCTTCGCCTACGCCATCGCGCATATCCGCGGCGGCGACGATCTCGGCCAGCAATGGTATCACGACGGCAAGCTCGAGAAGCGCGCCAACACGTTCACCGACTTCGTCGATGTCGCGCGCGGGCTGGTCGCGGGCGGGTGGACCAGCGAGGGCCGGATCGCGATCGCCGGGCGCTCGGCGGGCGGCGAGCTGATGGGCGCGGTGGTCAATTCCGACCCGGGGCTGTGGGGCGCGGTGATCGCGGATGTCCCGTTCGTCGACGTGCTCAACACGATGCTCGACGAGACGCTGCCGCTCACCCCGGGGGAATGGCCCGAGTGGGGCAATCCGATCGAGGACGCGGACGCCTTCCACCTGATCCGCGGCTACAGCCCCTACGACAACGTCCGCGCCCAGGCCTATCCGCCGCTGTTCATCTCGGGCGGGCTCAACGACCCGCGCGTGACCTACTGGGAGCCCGCCAAATGGGCGGCGAGGCTGCGCGCCACCAAGACCGACGACAACCTGCTGCTGCTCAAGACCAACATGGGCGCTGGTCACGGCGGCAAGTCGGGCCGGTTCGAGAGCCTGCGCGAGGCCGCCGAGGAGCATGCCTTCGTGCTGTGGCAGCTCGGGGTCGAGTCATGAGGCGCGACCGGCACCACGTCTCGTGACGATCGAGGCGATCGTCGAGCAATATGGGCTGGCGGCAGTGTTCGCCGGCGCCGCGTTGGAGGGCGAGGCCGCGGTGATCGCGGGCGGGCTGCTGGCGCACCAGGACATGTTCCCGCTCGCCGGCGCGATGGCGGCGGCGGCGGCGGGCTCCTTCACCGCCGACCAGGCCTATTTCTACGCCGGCCGGCGCTTCCGCGACCACCGCTGGGTCGCCGCCGCGCGCGCGCGCCCCGCCTTCGCCAGGGCAATGGCCGCGCTGGAGCGGCACCCGATCGGCTTCATCTTCGTGTTCCGCTTCCTCTATGGGCTGCGCACGATCAGCCCGATCGCGATCGGCACCGCCGGGATCAGCCCGCGGCTGTACGCCGCGGTCAACGCGGTGTCGGCGATGCTGTGGGCGATCACCTTCACCGCGATCGGCTTCGTCTTCGGCGATACGTTCGAGGCGGCAGTCGGGCGGCTGCGGCATGACTCGCGTCTGTGGTGGCTGGCGGGCAGCGTGGTCGCTGCGGGAGTGGCGGTCGCGCTGATCCACCGCATCAGGAGCCGTCGGGCATGACGCCGTTCCGCCGCGAGGTCACCGCCCGGCCCGAGGACATCGACGAGCTCGGCCACGTCAACAATGCGGTGTGGGTACGCTGGATCCAGGACCTGGCGGTGGCGCACTGGGCCGCGGTGGCGCCGGCGGAGCAGCAGGCCGCCCATGTCTGGGTCGTGACCCGCCACGAGATCGACTATCGCGGCAACGTCGTCGCGGGCGAGACGGTGACGGGCGAGACCTGGGTGCCGGGTGCGCCGCGGGGGGCGCGCTTCGACCGTCACTTCCGCTTCCTCGGCAGCGACGGTCGCGTGCGCGTCGAGGGCGTGACGACCTGGGCGCTGCTTGACCGCGCGACCGGGCGGCTGCTCCGTATCCGACCGGAGATCGCCGCGCCGTTCGTGAACTAGCACCTCAGATCCTCCCCGCATGGCGGGGAGGGGGACCATGCACAGCATGGTGGAGGGGGCTTCCGCGGATGACACGATGCGTGTGCGGATAGCCCCCCTTCCACCCCGCCCGGCGGGCGCGGCCCCCCTCCCCGTGCCGGGGAGGATCTTCTGCTACCGCTAAACCCAAATTAACGTCGCTCAAGCATACCGCCAGACAATGGATTCGCCGGGGACAGGGGGCTGGTCGGGCGGTGCTGGTGACGATCAAGACGAGCGCGGCGCGACCCGGGATGTACGTCCACGCGGTCGAGGGCGGCTGGATGGCGAGCCCGTTCTGGCGCAAGCACCTCGTGCTCGCCAGCGCGCGCGACGTCGCCAAGCTGGTCGAGGCCGGCATCGGCGAGATCGTGATCGACACCGGCAAGGGGGTCGGCCCGCTCGCGCCCGCGTCGCCGCCGCTCTCCGTCGCAGCAGCGGTCGAGATCGCCGCTCCGATCTCTGCCACGCCGCCGTCGCGCACCCGCCGACGCGCCGCCAACGAGCTCGATCGCGCCCGCGCGGTGGTGGAGCAGTCGCGCGCGGCGATGCTGCGCATGTTCGCCGACGCGCGCATGGGTCACGCGATCGATCACGGCGCGCTCGCCCCGCTGGTCGATTCGATCACCGAGTCGGTCGCGCGCGACCAGCGCGCGCTGCTCACCGTCACGCGGCTGCGCAGCAAGGACGAATATACCTGGCTCCACTCGGTCGCGGTCGGCGCGCTGCTGATCGGCTTCGCGCGCCACCTCGGCCTCCCGGAGGCGGACGTGAGCGACCTCGGCCTCGCCGGCCTGCTCCACGACATCGGCAAGATGGCGGTGCCGAGCGCGGTGCTCGAGAAGGCCGGCAGCCTCGACCCCGCCGAGCTGGCGCTGGTGCGGCACCATCCCGAGAAGGGCCACGCGCTGCTGCTGGGCGGCGACGTGCCCGAGGTGGTGCGCGACGTCTGCCTGCATCACCACGAGCGAGTCGATGGCCGCGGTTATCCCTTCGGCCTGGCCGGCGAGCGGCTCAGCCTCGCGGCGCGGATGAGCGCGGTGTGCGACGTCTATGACGCGGTCACCTCGCAGCGCCCGTACAAGCGCCCCTGGGCGCCGGGCGAGGCGCTCGCCCGGATGCAGTCGTGGCACGGCCATTTCGACCCGGAGCTGCTCGCCGCCTTCATCGACCATATCGGCATCCATCCCCCCGGCGCGCTGGTGCGGCTGCGGTCGAACCGGCTCGCGCTGGTGCTCGGCACCGGCGCCGACGACCCGACCGCGCCGCCGGTGCGGGCCTTCTTCGACATCCCGAGCCAGGCGCGCCTGCCGCTGACCGACGTCGCCACCGACGCCGCGGGCGACCCGATCCTGGGCGGCGAGCGCGGCGCCTATTGGTTCGGCATGTCGTGGGACGGGATGCGCGCCGCGCTGCTGGCGGTCGACCGCGACGATGCGGCGCCGATCGCTCGTGCGGCAGGGGCCTGAGGCGATGCCGACCCGCCCCGAAGCCGCCGCGGCGCCCGCACAGTTGCGGCGCATGCTCGACTGGCTCTCGCCCGCGCGCCGCGCCCAGCGGCTCGACGAGCGGCTCGCCGCGCGACGCCGGCTGTTCGACTCGATCGGCGAGCTGCTGTTCGCCAGCCGGCTCGCGCCCTCGCCGCGCAACTACGGGCTGGTCCACTCCTATCTGTCGGGCGAGGACGTCGCCACCAGCGTCGCGGTGGCGGAGGCGCTGCGTGCCACGGGGACGCTGAGCGAGGCCGTCGCCGCCCGCATCGCCGTCGGGCAGGAGACTACCGAGCTCGGCCCCGACACGCTCGCTCGCATCGCCGAGACGCTGGAGGCGCGCATCACCGAACTGCTCGGCGCCGCGGGCCAGTCGCGCCGCACCGCCGAGCAGTTCGGCAGCGCGCTCGAGGGCGAGGCGGCGCGGCTCGACGAGGATCCCGCCGCGACGATCGCGCGGATCGCCGCGCTCACCCAGGACGCCGTCACCGCGACGCGGCTGGCCGAGGCACAGCTCGAGCGCACGCGGCGCGAGGCCGACGCGCTGCGCCGCGACCTGCGCCAGGCGCGCCGCGTCGCCGAGCGCGACCATCTGACGGGCCTGCCGAACCGACGCGCGCTGGAGGCGGCGCTTCGCGCGCTCGACGCCAACGACGCGCCCGCGGCCGTGGCGCTGTGCGATATCGACGACTTCAAGCAGGTCAACGACCGCTTCGGTCATGCCGCCGGCGACCGCGTGCTACGCTTCGTCGCCGGCTTCCTCGAGCGCGAGCTCGGCGGCGACGTGCTGGTGGCGCGTCACGGCGGCGAGGAGTTCGCCTGCCTGTTCCGCCGCGCCGACACGCGCGCCGCGACCGCGCGGCTCGATGCCGCGCGCGAGCGGCTGTCGGCGCGCTCGCTGGTCAACCAGGAGACCGGGCTGGCGTTCGACCGCGTCACCTTCTCGGCGGGGGTCGCGCCGATGGGCGATGAGGGCGGGGCGGCGGCGCTGGCCGAGGCCGATCTCGCGCTCTACGCGGCGAAGCACGCGGGGAAGAACAGGGTCTGTGCGGGCTAGGGGCAGCACGCTGCGTCACGTTCGCCCCTCCTACCCGACTGGGTCAGAAGGGTAGGATGACCGCCCTTTCTATCTCACCTCATCACCCCTGATTCTCATACGCCAGCTGGAGCACGCCCCAGTGTACGCCGTCGACGCTGATCGAGGCGATCACCTGCTTGAGCAGCATCACCCCGCCGCTGGCGAGCGGGCGGCGGTAGGCCTTGAGGCAGAAGGGCTGCGTGATCTTCACCTGCACCGCGGTGTCGGGGAAGTGGAAGAACACTCCCGCGCGCGAGTGCTCGCTGTTCCACTGGCGATCGCCCGGGCGCTGCGGCAGCGAGCGCTCGGGCATCGCCACCGCGCCGAAGCAGTTGCGATCGGTGAAGCTCATCCCGAAGAAGCCCGGCAGCGCGCGCGCCGATTCCTGGTGCGGGCGCGCCAGCGCGGTGATCAGCGCCATCGCCGGGTGGGTGAACAGCGCGGGATCGGTGTCGGGCACGGGGGCGTAGCGCTCACTGAGGATCGCCTCCCGGCTGATCTCGCCCGTGCTCGCCGCGCGCGCGAGCCCGGCCGAGACCTGGCGCGCCGCCTCCAGCGCGAAGCGGATGTACGGGCGGTCGGGCATGTCGGCGTCACTCTCGGCGAGCCGCTGGAGCAGGTCGTTGGTGTCGTCGCTCACGCTGGTGACGCGCCGGGAGAGGCGCTGGAGCCCCTGCGCATTGTCCGCTGAGGTGCGCGTCAGCTCGCCTAGCCCGCCCTCGACCTCGCCGACGGCGTGGACCATCGAGCCGATCCGGTCGGCGACCCCCTCGCTCGACCGCGTCAGCCCGTCCATCAGCCCGCGCAGCCGCGCCACCAGCGCCTCGATGTCGCGGGTGCCGCGGTGCGCCGAGCGCGCGGTGGCGACGCCGGCGTCGACCTTGCCGAGCATCGAATCGGCCTGGGTGGTGAGCGTGTCGATCGAGCCGGTGATCCGCGCCGTGGCGACCGCGGTCTCGGAGGCGAGCTTCTTGACCTCGCCGGCCACTACCGCGAAGCCGCGTCCCGCCTCGCCGGCGCGCGCCGCCTCGATCGTGGCGTTGAGCGCGAGCAGGTTGGTCTGCTTGGCGATGGCGTCGATCGTCGCGGTGACCCGCGCGACCTCCTCCAGCGCCGCGGTGAAGCCGCCGATGCTCTCGTGGATGCGGCTGACCTGGGTGATCAGCTCGACCACGTCGCTGGTCGCCGCCTCGACCTGGACGTGCGAGTCGGCCAGCACCGCGTGCGCGCCCGCGGTATGCTCGCGCGCGCTACGCGCCGCGGCGGCGACCTCGTCGATGTCGTCGGCGAGTTGCCCGGTCTGCCGCCCGATCTGCTCGATCGTGCCGGCCTGGGCGGTGACCCGGGTAGAGAGCTCGGCGATGTCGGCCTGTAGGTCGAGCGTGCGCAGTCCCAGCTCACCCGACCGGCGGGCCGCCTCGGCAATCGTCTGATCCAGCGTCAACGCGATAGTCCCCCACTCTCCGTGCTGGCTAACAGCCTGAAGTTAAAAGCGTATTATCTAGGTCCGACGGCGAGATCGAGGCGCCTCCGCGACGAAGCTCAGGCCGCTCCAGCGCGGGCATGGCGAGGTCAGGTGGACAAGCGTCGACGCCACGTGAAGACCGAGGACATACCGTAGTTCCAGACCACGCTGACCAGCGCTCCAGCGACAGCCGACCAGAGCCAGTAGCTGTTATGAACGATGAGCCACTGCGAGATGTTGATATTCGCCACCGCGCCGGTCACGCACACAAGATTGAACGTCAGCCACCCGCGCAGCAAGGCGCGCCCGCGAAGTCGTTGATCACGATAGGTCAGTTTATTGTTCAAGGCGAAATTATTGGTGATGGCGACCGCGGTCGCCACGATCTGAGCCGTCGAAAAGCTCGCCGTACCGGTCACATATACAAGCACGAACGTGAGTATGTGGACGAACAGTCCGACCAAGCCCACCAACGCGAAGCTGAAGAATCGTAACGGTACCCTTCCCCCGGTGAGCTTCTCCAGCAAGAGCTGCCCAAACTCCCATAGAACAAGCGAGTCCATCTTGCTGTCGCCATGGCGACGGGCTCGAAAGGTGTATGGTAGCTCGGCTAGACGGAGTGGGCTGGGCGCGCTGAGGATGAGATCCATCAGGATCTTGAAGCCGACGGACGAGAGGTGCGGCAGCGAGCGCTCGAACGACGCACGGGTGAGCATGAAGAATCCGCTCATGGGATCGCTCATCGGGATCTTCGTCAACCGTACCGCGAGTCGAGTCGCCAGCCGGCTCGCCGCGGCGCGGTTGCGCGCCCAGTCGGCGACGCCGCCCCCGGTCGAGTAGCGGGTGCCCACGACGAGATCGGTATCACCCGACCTCAACAGGTCGAGCATCGCCGGCAGCAGCGTCTCGTCATGCTGAAGGTCGCAGTCTATTACCGCGATAAAGGGCGACGCCGTAGCGAGCATCCCTTCGATGCAGGCGGAGGCGAGACCGCGACGGCCAACACGTTGCAAGATGCGCACGCGCGCGTCTCGCTGGGCCAACACTCGGACGCGCGTGGCGGTGCCGTCGGGTGAATCGTCGTCGACGAAGATGACCTCCCACGAGAGGCCGGAAAGCGCTCGGTCGAGAGCGTCAACCAGCGAGGCGACGTTCTCTCGTTCGTTGAAGGCGGGAACCACGATCGCCAACTGCGCCGGCGGAGCGCGCCGATCCGACGTTGCCTCCTGCTCGCACATCACCTCCATCGCCGTGACCTCCCACACGAACCAGCCTGCTGCAAGGTCGTTGTGATGATGGCGACGAGCGCGGCTCAGTGCGCCATGTCCCGGCGGCGGAGCGGAACCCAAGGCATTGTCGCTGCGGTACGGAACCGCGTCCGTGGCGACAGATCCGTACCGTCGATGCTGCCCCTCTCCGTACGTCATCGCGGACGGATTGACCGACCGCCACCCACCGATCCGACCAGCTCGCTCTTCGCCCGCGTCGAAGCCGCGCTTCCTCGACATCGACAAGGGGGCGGCTGTTATGCCCCGGGCAGTCCGCGCACGAGGATCTCAGCTCCGGCGCGCGCGATAGCCCTTGTACCACTCGACCCACAGCGGGATGCCGACCGCGATCGGCGTGGTCGGGCGAAAGCCGAGGTCGTCGCGGATCGCGGTGAGGTCGGCGTAGGTCGCGGGCACGTCGCCGGGCTGCATGCCCTTGTCGACGCGGATCGCCTTCTGCCCGCACGCTTCCTCGATCAGCGTGATCAGCGTCTCCAGCTCCTCGGCCTTGTTGTTGCCGATATTGTAGAGGCGATGCGGCGAGACGCTGCCGCCCGCCTTGACCAGGCCGTCGTCCGCGGGCGGGTGGTCCAGCGCGGCGACGATGCCGGTGACGATATCGTCGATATAGGTGAAGTCGCGCCGCATGTTGCCGCCGTTGTAGACCTCGATCGGTACCCCTGAGAGGATCTTGTCGGTGAAGCCCCATACCGCCATGTCGGGCCGTCCCCACGGCCCGTAGACGGTGAAGAAGCGCAGCCCGGTCTGCGGGATGCGGTAGAGGTGCGCGTAGGTCTCGCTCATCAGCTCGTCCGCCTTCTTGGTGGCGGCGTAGAGCGAGATCGGGAAATCGACGCGCTGCTCGACTCGGAACGGCAGGTCGGGGCTGGTGCCGTAGACCGAGGAGGAGGAGGCGTAGACCATCTGGTCGACGCGGCGCGCGCGCGCCAGCTCGAGCATGTTGACATGGCCCGCGAGGTTGGACGCGACATAGGCGCGCGGGTTGCTCAGCGAGTAGCGCACGCCGGCCTGCGCGCCGAGATGGACGATCCGCTCGATGTCGGTGCCGCCGAGCGCGGCGTCGATCGCCTCATGGTCGCTGAAATCGAGCTGGTGGAAGGTGAAGCGCTCGCCGCCGCCGTCCGCGGTGATCGCCTCGAGCCGGTCGCGCTTGAGCTGCACCGGGTTGTAGTCGTTGAGATTGTCGATGCCGACCACGGTGTCGCCGCGGGCGATCAGCCGCCGCGCGACATGGCTGCCGATGAATCCGGCGACGCCGGTGACCAGAACCTGCATGATCTCTCCCCGATAGGCGGTGCCGCCATCCGCCATTACGTATGATGCTGCAAGTGCTCAGTCATCTGCCTGCACCGCCGTGGAACGGCGGTGACGGACGGGGCGAAGCGGCGCCGGAAGCGCGCGACCCTCCCGCTCGCCGCGCGATCAGCCGGCGAGCTGGACGGGAAACGGTCGCGAACCGCTCGCATGAGTCTCGATCAGCGCGACGTCGCCGCCGTCGAACACCGCGGCGGTCAGTCGGCCGCTAAGATAGCTGCCGCTGTCGAGGCACAGTCGGCCGGGCCCGCCATAGGCCTCTTCCTTCGGCGTGTGGCCGTGCACCACCAACCAGTGATCGTCCCGCTCGCCCTGCAGGAACTCGCTGCGGATCCACAGCAGGTCGCGCTTCTCCTGTCGGTCGAGCGGCACGCCCGGGCGGATACCCGCGTGCACGAACAGGAGGCTGTCCTGCGCCACCGCGAGCTCGAGCCGTTCCAGGAAGACGCGGTGCGTCGGCGGCACAGCGGCGCGGAAAGGATCTCGGCACGCCGCCCAGGCGGAGCGCGACTCCTCGCGCGGCGGTGCCACGCCATAGGAGCGGAGCGTGGCATCGCCGCCATGCTTGCTCCAGCCCAGCCCGCTAATTCGCCCGTCGAGATAGTCGAGCATCGCGTCCTCGTGGTTGCCGAGCAGGAAGCGGCTCTCGAAGCCAGGATCCTGGGCGAAAGCGAGCAACTGGTCGATCACCTCGCGCGAATGCGGGCCACGATCGACATAGTCGCCCAGGAAGACGATCGACGCGGGGCCTGCGGGTGCGCGCGCGTCGCGATCCGCGCGGATCCGCGTCAGCAGCCTGGCGAGCAGGTCGGCGCGACCGTGGATATCGCCCACCGCGTAGGTCAGGCGGTGAGTCAGCAGCGGCGTGGCACGTTCCTCAGGCAAGAGCGGCGGCGTCGCGCGGACGACCGTTGCGCCGGGTCGAGCGCTGGTCGCGGAGAACGAACATGGTCGAGAGCATGACGCACATGAGAGGATTGAGCGGCGTCAGCAACGTACCCTCGAACGAGAACCACAGGATGAGGATCATCGAGAGCTGCCGGCTCGGCGCGCGATCGAACAGCGACACGATGAAGAAGACGTAGAAGAGGATGCCCTGGATCAGGCCATATTCCACCGTAGCCTTCACGATCGGCCACCAGAAGATGTTCATGGCGCGCTCGATCTGTCCGGCGCCGACGCCCGAGTAGATCGCGGTCGGGTCGGCGAGCGCGCGACGGATCCGGTCAAGCGGATCGATGAAGCGGGACGAGCCGCTCGATCCGGCGCGCTGGAACTCGTTGAGGCGGTCGGCGACAAGGTCGAACCAGTGCAATTGAAACGCTACGAAGAGTGCGATCACGGCCGTGATCAGGATGATGACGAAGGTCCGCGTGTTCGTCCTGGTGAAGATGATCGGCAACGCCGCGAGCACCAGCAGCATTCCTGTGCCCGCGAAGGTGGCGAACAACGTGGCCGCGAAGAAAGCGGCGCGCCACATGCGCTGGAGAAAGAGCAGCTCGATGATGAGCGCGAAGGCGAGAAACTGCGAGACGAACGAGACTTCGAGGAACACGAACCCCTGCGGCTTCATGAAGTCCATGCCGTAGCGGATCGGTTGCATGTAGACGAATTGAGGGATCAAGTAGGCGGGCGGGACCAGTTTGTCGAGATTAGGCCAGTACCTCCACCCAATCGAGAACTGGATCGCGTGCTGCGCCCACACCGCCGCGCCGAACACGAGCATGGCGGTGCTGAAGAACGACAGGCAGCGACGATAGGTCGCCTCGGTGGTGTCGAAGGCCACGAGGAGAGGCAGGTAGAGGACGAAGTAGAGCAGCAGGCTCGTCACCGAGAAGGTGTTGGCGAAAAGCACGTTGCTGAGCGCGGACGTGACGACCACCGCGAAATAGAGCAGCATCCGCTCGAACCGGATGAGCGGTTTGGCGAAGAGGATGCCGGCGCCGAGCGCGGCGAAGGTGATCGGCACGATCAACGCGACCGGTGCATCGGCCGGCCCGACGCCGATCTTCTCGAACAGCGTCATGCCGATCATCATCGCGACGAACATGCCGAAGATGACGTTCTGCCGGAACGCCTCCGTCTTCTGCTCGTCCGGCTCGATCTCACGCGGATGCTCCGCCGGAGGCGACATCGTACGGGACCTGCGCCGCGGCGCGGTCCTGTCACCGCCGCGGAGCGGCATTCCGAATTGATCAAGATCCGACGGCACGCACCAACACTCCCTGGTTCATCCGCGCCTGATGCGCCGCCTTCCGCGATGGCGCACTCCGACAAATAGGCCGAATACCTCCTGTCTGTCCACGCTCGGTACAGACGGCGGCTCAGCGGCGGTGCATCCGCTCGACCGCACTGGCGGCGGTGCGCTCGGCCAGTCGCGCGCGATAGCCGGCGCGATAGTCGGGCGAGTCGGCGAGATCGGCGGGTAGCGCGAGCGGGGCGAAGCTGGTGCTCGGCACCACGGTGGCGCCGCGCGCGCCGGCGTCCTGCACCAGCATCGTCAGCTCGTTGAGGTGCAGGAGGAAGTCCGGCCCCATCAGCTGAGGCCGCCCTTCCGCCAGCGCCTTGCCCATCTCGGCGATGCCGAGGATCTTGTCCTGCGCGTAGACCTCGCGGCGGCGCAGCCAACTCACCAGCTTGTGCTTGGGCGAGTTGCCGACGCCGCGCTCGGCCTCGACCGCGTGCGACTTCCAGCGCCGTACCAGCGACAGGCGGCGGCCCTTGATGCCGAAGCGGCGCCCGATCGCGGGCTGGCTGCGCGCGCTATAGGCTTTGCGCGCGCTCAGACTGACGCGCGAGAAGCGCTCGAGGAACACCGGCGACTGGTCGTGGAAGACGTTGTCGACACTGATCTCGCCCGCCTCGCCGATGACGCGCATCTGGTGGTCGCGCGGCGCCACCCAGCTGCACGTCACGCGCGCCGCGACGCCGTGGTCGAAGGCGAGGCATGCCACCGACAGGTCGGGCGTGGTGGCCGGGTGGAGCGGCTCGGGCGTGTTCTTGTCGGGCACGAGGCAGGTCGAGAAGGCGGTCACCGCGCGCACCGGCCCGAAAAGGGCGCACAGCCAGGCGAGGTGATAGCCGATATGCTCGACGGTGCAGCCTTCCTGCAGCTCCTCGGCATAAGGGAAGGGCGCGCCGGTCGGGCTCGTCACCGTGTCGAGCCGCATCAGGTGCGCGGGATTGTCGTCGAGCTCGGCATAGACCAGCACGGGGCGGCCGATCGCGCCGTCGGCGATCGCCTTCCACAGCGTCATCACCGCGTCGGAATAGAGGTTGCACGGCGCCGCGGCGAGCACGCGGCCCTTGGCCTCGGCCAGCTCGAACAAGGCGCGGGTGCGCGCCGGCTCGGTGGTGATCGGCTTCTCGGTATAGACGTGCTTGCCCGCCTCGAGCGCGCGGCGAGTCACCTCCTCGTGCGAGGCGATGCTGGTAAGGTTGATCACCACCTCGACGCGCTCGTCCGCCAGCAGCGCGTCGAGCGAGGGATAGAGCGCGAAGCCGTAATGCCGGTGCACCACCGCGGCGCGGGCGGCGTCGCGATCGTAGACGCCGCAGATCTCGATCTCGGGATAGGCCCAGCGCGTGCGCATGTAGATGTCGAACACATAGCCGCAGCCGACGAACGCGATCTTCATGCTTCAGTCCCCTGAGGATGGTCGCCGATCGCCGCCGCCAGCGCGCGGACGCGCTCGGGCTGGCGCGAGCCGATCAGCGTGGTGGTGACCAGCGGCGTCGCGTGCGCGCGCCGCACCGCCGCCGCGGCGTCGGTACCGGGTTGGAAGCGCAGCACCTCGCGCGCGATCACCGGGATGCCGCGCGCGCGGATGGCCGCGCCGCGCGCGTCGTCGATCGCGGCGATCACGTCCCACGGCAGCTCGAGCACCTCGGTCACCTCGCTCGCCAGCGCGGCGTCGAGGCTCGCGGTGTCGTCGCAGGCGATCCCGACGAGCCGCGCGCGCCCCGATCTCTTCGCCTCGGCGAGCGCGCCGACCGCCTCGCCGCGCGCGATCGTCGCGGCGTCGGGGCTGTGGAGCAGGAAGGCGTCGACATGGTCGCTGCGCAGCCGCCGCAGCGAGCCGTCGAGCGCCCGCAGCAGCCCCGCCCGGCTCCAGTCAGTACGCATCGCGCCGCCGCGCTGCGCGGTCACCGCCGCGCCCATCGCGCGCCGCGCCAGCACCGCGCGGATCAGCGGCTTGAGCGGGCGCAACACGCGCATCTTGGCGGAGAAGGCATTGCCCGCCTTGGTAACGACCTGGGCGCGGTGGCGCTGGCCGCGCAGCGCGCGCCCGATCGCGCGCTCGCTGTCGCCCTGGCCGTAGATATCGGCGGTGTCGAGCAGCGTCACGCCCAGGTCGAGCGCGAGCTGGATCAGCGCGACGCTGTCGGCGAGCGTGCTGGGATTGTTGAACGACCCCATCTTGGCGCAGCCGAGGCCGAGCGGCGGGAAGGCGGGCGCGGTCATCGGTGGGCCTCCGGGTGAGTGACGTAAAATCCTTCCCAGGATGGGGAGCGGGACCACCCGGGGGAGCCGGGTGGTGGAGGGGGGGCGCCACGCACGCGCCGGGTCGCATGCGGAGCCCCTCTTGCGTCGGCGCTGCGCGCTGCCACCTCCCCGTGCCGGGGAGGAGTGAGGAAGTTCCTCACCGCCACAGGTGCCCCCCGCAGTCGCGGATGTACCGCCGCGCCGCCTTGCCGATCGGCTGGCGCGCCGGCCGATCCTGGCGGCGCAGCCACGTCACGAACTGCCGCATCGCGCGCGCCACGTCCATCTCGCCGCGCGCGAATGCATAGGCATAGGGCGGGAAGGCTATCAGGTTCACCCAGACGTAGGGCGAGGGCATGCGCAGGTAGCTGATGATGAACTTGTTGGTCAGCCTGTCCGACTGCACCTGCCGCTTGGGCTTGCGCCCGGCGGGATGCTCCAGCTCCTCGCACACGATGTCGGGCTGGTAGCGGATCGTCCAGCCGCGATCGATGATGCGATAGGAGAGCTCGATCTCCTCCAGCCCGTAGAAGAAGTCGGGCAGGAAGCCCCCGGTCTCCGCGATCGTCGCGGCGCGGAAGGCGACGCAGCCGCCGACGAAGCGGAAGGTGTCGAACGGCCGGGTCAGGTCGATCGACTTGTCGGTGTGCGGGATCAGGTCAGGGCGGGGGCGCGTCTCGCCGCGCACGTGCTTGCGGATCGTCACCGCGCCGAGCCGCGGCGTGCCTTCGAAGAGCGCGCCGAAGCGGTCAAGGAAGTCAGGCGTCTCGACGAACACGTCGTCGTCGAGCAGCACGACCATTTCGCCGCGCGCCTGCTCGAACGCGAGGTTGCGCGCGACCACACCCTTGTTGGCCCCGTCCCACAGGTGCACCGCGTGCGCGAAGGGGGCGAGCTGCGCGGTACGGTCGATCCGCTCGACATTGTTGTCGATCACGATCAGCTCATAGTCGCTGCGCCCCGCGAGATGCCGGGCGAGCCGCTCGATCACCTCGGCGAGGATCGGCTCGCGCGCGTAGGTGAGGATCGCGATCGAGTAGCGGATGTCGGTCATGCGGGGGTCTCTCGCGCGTGGCGCGCCTCGGCGGCGCGCAGCAGCAGCAGGTTGATCGCCTGGGTCACGGCGAAGGCGATGGCCATACCGGCGACGCCGTGGCGCCCGCCGAGCCACAGGCCGATGATGGTCAGCGCCGCGGTGACGCAGCGGATCGCCAGCATCGTCCGCCCGGCGCGGCGCACGATCAGCAAAGTCTCCGAGGGCAGGTTGAGCCCGAACAGGAAGAAGCCGAGCGCGAGCAGCCGGACGTTGGCGGCCGAGCCGTCATATTGCCCGTGGAACACCAGCGCGACCAGCGGCGCGGCGAAGACCGCGACCAGCGCGAGGTACAGGCCGGTCGCCACCGCGATGGTGAGCCGCGAGCGGCGCACCACGCGCGCCAGCCCGGGCAGCCCCTCGGCGGCGAAAGCGCGCGCGGCGCGCGGCTTGTCGATCGAGTCGATCGCCGAGACGATGCTCATCGCGGGGTTGGTCAGCGTCCGCGCCGCGGTGAACAGCGCGGCGGCGACGGGGCCGATTAACACGCCGATCACCACCACGATCGAGGCGGTGCTGTAGACCGAATAGGGGAGGTTGGTCGCGGCCAGCCAGCTCGACTCGGCGCGGTGCCGCCGCACCAGCGCGCGGACGCCGCCGCGGTCGGCGCGCGCGGGGGCGAGCCCCGGCAGCGCCAGCGCGAGCGCGGCGAGGCTGGCGAGCACCCAGGCGAGCGCGCCGCCCGGCGCGCCCAGGCCGAGCCGCCCCGCCAGCAGCGCGGCGAGCGCGAGCACGAGGAAATAGGCGGTCGCGCACAGCGCCACCATGTCGGCGCGGTCGATCTTGTAGAGCCAGCGTCGAGCGAACTCCCACGCCAGCATCGCGGGCGAGATCAGCGCGGTGAGCAGCAGCGGCTCGATCGCCCAGCCGCTCCCGGGCCAGCGCCGCGCCGCCAGCGCCACCGTGCCCCCGACCAGCGCGGTCGCCGCCGAGAGCGCCAACGCGAGCACGAGCGCGATCCACCACCAGTCGCTATTCTCGGCGCGTGCCGCGCGCGGGTCGTGGTCGGCGCGATGGTCCGTAGTGAAGGGCAGTACCGCGGCGGAGCGGTGAAAGCCCGCGATGACATAGTGGAGCCCGATCATCATGCCGACCGCGCCGAACTCGGTCACCGCCAGCGCGCGGCCGAGCAGCGCGAAGGCGATGATGTTGCCGAGCCCCGACGTGCCCTGGTCGACCAGCGCGTACAGGCGCGGCGCCGCGGCGGCCCCGACGCGGCGCTCCAGCGGCGCGGCCAGCGTGCGCATCGCGCGTTCGAGGCGTTGCGCCGGGATGGTCGGTCCTCCTCGTCGGGGCGGTAAGGGTAGGAAGGGTGAAGGCGCTGGAGCGAGCGGCGCTCACCCGCCGTCATCCTGAGCTTGTCTCAGGATCCACCGCGCCGCCCACACAGAGGCGGCGGCGCCTGCGGCAAGGCGGATCCCGAAACGAGCTCGGGATGACGACACCGCGGCGCCGGCCCGTGCCGGCACCGCGGTGTCGTCAATTGCTGACGTAATATTCCTTCATGTCGTTGTAGTAATAGGAGGCGTCGCCGTAGCCCGACTGCGCCTGTGTCTTCAGGTTCACCATCGTCATCGCCACGCCGGCGACCGACCCGCCGACCGTCTCGATCTGATGGAGCGCGGCGCGCACCGCCTTCACCGGGGTGCGGCGCCAGTGCGTCAGCAGCGCGAGCGAGTCGACCAGCGGGATCATCGTGCGCGTGTCCACCACCGCGAGCACCGGCGCGGTGTCGATCAGGATCACCTCGAACTCGCGCCGCAGCGTGGCGAGCATGTCCTTGAACGCCTCGGTCTCGAAGATGCGCTGGCCCTTCTCCGCGCCCGGCGTGATCGGCAGGATGATCGCGCCGGTCTGGTCGGTGATCATGACGTCGCGCAGCGTCGCCTCGCCGTTGAGCGCGTTGGTCCAGCCGATCGGCGCGTCGGGGCACATCGCCTGGGTCACCGAGCGTCGCCGCAGGTCGGCGTCGATGATCACGACCTTGGTCGAGGCCATCGCCAGCACGCGCGCCATCGAGGTCGTGGTCGTGGTCTTACCCTCGCGCGGCAGCGCGGAGGTGACCGCGATGACCCGGCCGCCCTCGGTCTTCGCCTCGCGCGCGTCGAAGATGAGCGTCGTCGCCAGGCTGCGGAACGCCTCGGCGTAGGACGACATCGGGTGGAGGATCACCGCCTCGGCCGGGTCCTTCGTACGCGGCTTGTCGATCGCCGAGGTCAGCGTCGGGATCGAGTTGAGGAAGTCGACCCCGAGCAGGCGCTGGATGTCGTCGATCGTGTTGATCGTCTGCGACCAGCGCTCACGCAGGTAGGCCAGCGCCAGCGCGATCGCCGCGCCCAGCGCGAAGCCGACCAGCAGGTTGATCGCGAGCTTGGGCGAGGACGGACGGAGCGGCGGCACGGCCGCGACCATGATCTGGGCGTCCGGCTGGACGATCGCGAGGTTGGCAGACTGCTGGCCCGCGGCCGACAACAGGTTGGCGTAGAGCTGCCGCGCAGCATCCGCCTTGCGCTGGAGATCCGCGAGCTCGACGCCCGCGCGCACGTTGGAAGCGAGACGGCCCTGCGTCTGCGCGACGCTACCCGCGATCGACGAGGCGCGCGCCCGCGCCGCGTCCGATTCGGCCCGCACGCTCCGCGCGACACTGGTCATCTCGCGATCGACCGACCTGTCGAGTTCGTTGACCTTCTGACGGGCGTCGATCACCTGCGGGTTGCGATCGCCGTAGCGCGCGGTGAGCCCCGCCAGGTCGCGGGCGGCCTCGGCGCGCTGCTCCCGCAAGCTCGACAGCGCGGTGGTGTCGACCCCGCCCGAGATCACGGTACTGCCGCTCGCCGCGCCGCGCGAGGCGGCCTGCGCAGCCTCGCCCTGTGCACCGGCGAGCTGGGTGTTCATGTTGTTGAGCTGGTCCCCCATCGCGGCCGAGGCGGGATCGATCACCAGATTGTTGCGCAGCCGGTACGAGGCTACCGCCGCGTCCGCGGCGCGCGCGCGCTCCGCCAAGACGGCGAGCTGCTTGTCGAGATCGCCGCCGCCGTTCTTATCGGCACCGGCTTTCTGCTGCGCCTGCACGATGAGATAGGCCTGTGCGAAAGCGTTCGCGATCTTGGCCGCCTCGAGCGGGTTGGCGTCGGTGTAATTGATGGTGAAGAGCGGCGTCTGCCCGACCCGACCGGTCGACACGTTGGCGAGTACCGCCGCCGCCCTGGCATCAGCCGACTGGCCGCTCGGATCCATCGCGCGTGCGAGTGCCTGGACCGTCGGGTTGCTGGCCACTTCAGGTGCTTGCAGCACCTGCTTGGCGACCGGAAGCGAAGTCACGATCTGCAGCTGCGATGCGATCGCCGCCTCCCGCTCGGTGTCGCCGACCTGCTGCGGACGCTGTCCGGCGGGATCGTTGGCCAGCGCCGGCGGCGGCGCATATTGCAGCTGCACCGTCGCGGTGTACTTCGGCTTCATCAGCTTTGTGCCGACATAGGCCAACACCATGGCCGCGACGATAATGGCGAGGCTGATCGGCAGATGACGGCGCAGGCGCGAGAACAGGCCGGCGAGATCCTGCTCGCCGGGATCACGGGTCGTCGGCTGGTTCATCGCTTACCTGTGTATGCAAGGGGCAGAAGCGTGGTCGGCATCGGTCAGATCCTGAAAGTCAAGCTGGTCAGCGCGCGGAACTCGTTGATCTCGGGGCCGCGCTGCGTGCCGCTGCTGAGTCGTGAGCGATAGTTCGTGTCGAGCCCAAGCAACCAGCGGCGATTGAGCGTGTAGTTGAAGCCGCCGCCCACGCCAAAACCATGATCGCGGCGATCGTAGCGCTTGAATTGCCCCTCGAAATACTCCGCGCCCACGTAGGGCACGAGGTTACGCAGGAGTTCGTGGTTCACGCGAACGCCGACGCGGCTCGCGATGTAGCCCGGAGAGCCGCGTACCGCGGCCTCCTCGAGCTGTCGCGAGGCCACCGCGGAGATCGTCGTGATCGGCGACAAGTAATAATCGGCGCGCAGGTCGACCGACAAATCGCCGACCGACGAGAAGGCCGGGCTGTCGTAACTGCGGTGAAAATAACCGACCGCGCCAGCGATCCGGACCAAGCTCGTCACATCGGCGATGGCACCGACGCTCAGCCGCCATTCGCCGCTGGTGCGATCGTCTAGGGGGTTGGTGGTGACATAGTCGGTCTTGCGGTAGGTCGCTTGCGCGAACACCGAATTGTCGGCGCTCAGCTGATATTCGCTCCGCACCGTGCCGCGGTACACCGACCGGTCGCGAAAGGAGAGGTCCAGTCGCGTGTTGTTCGTGGTGATCGTGTCGCTGTAGCGGAAGCTATTGAAATCCGTGCTGAAGGTCCAGCGCAGTCGATTGGTCACGACGGCCGCCCGCAGCATGCCCCGCGCCTGATCCACCGCCACGGTGCCGCCGCCGTTGATCGGGAAGTTGGCCTCCTGCTGATCCTCGTAGGTTCGGCGGTAGGACGCGGACCCGTTGATCACGCTGCGGCCGACAACGTCAAGCCGACCGTCGACCTGAGCGAGGAAGGCATCCTCGTTCTTGGCCGGAGTCCATCGGTAACGCGCACCATCGTAGTTGAACACGCCGGACAACGCGTGGCGCCCCCAGTCGCTCGCCACGGTCACCTGCGGCCGCAGCGTCGCGAAGGCGTCGGATCGCGGGTTGGTTTCGGCGCCGATGACGTTCGTCGTGAGCCCGATCCCTGCGGAGATCTCCGGGAAGACGCGGAACCCGCCGAGCGGCAGACCCTGCGGTGCCAGTTCCGGTTTAGGACGATCGAGGACCCCCTGATTGCGTCCTGTCGCGGTCGACAGCGGGATCTCCGAGTCGAGCAGGGGCCCGTAGACCTGGGCCGACGCTGCGAGCGGCGAGACCGAGGCGCATAGCATCACGGCGACCAAGCCGAGGCGCCGCTGCGCCAACGCCGAGCGCAGATGAAGCCTGCACATCAGAAGTAGCGCTCGCCGACTCGTATCGTATCCCCCGGTTGGATCAGAAGGTCGTTCGTGACCTGCACGCGATACTCGCGCGGGTCACCTTCCCGCTTCACGAAGACCTCGCCCTTCTTCGCGCGATAGGTGAAGCCGCCAGCCCGGGCTACCGCGGAGAGAACGGTCATGCCCTGCGCATATTCATACTGACCGGGCGAGTTCACCTCGCCCAAGATGTAGAAGGGACGGTAGGCGACGATCGTCACCGCCACACTGGGATTTTGCACGAACCCGTCCGCCAGCCGGGTCCGGATATCTTCCGAGACCTGCGCTGCCGTGCGTCCCGCCGCCGCGACACGGCCGATCAGCGGCAGCGTGACCGACCCGTCGGGGCCGACCAGTTGCTCGCCGGTCAGCTCCTGCTCGCCGTAGACGGCGATCTGCAGCTTGTCGCCAGATCCCAGCCGATAGGGTGCCGTCCCGCTCGTGGCGGGGGTCGGAGTCGCTGCGGTCTGCGCCGTCGCGACGGCGGGTAGCAGCAGGATCAAGCCGAATGTGGCTAGCGTACGCACCAACTAAGCTCCCTGGTAAAGGAGTGGTTTTCCTATCAGTAGCGCCGCTGCTCCGTCAACATGGTGCAGTGCAGCACACTGCTCGGAATCGGACACTTCTTCGATCTATTTTTGTTTGCATAACTGAGCCTCTCCCAGGAATATGGAGAGTAGGCCAACCCGGACCGTTGATCGAGGCGACCCCAAATTATCACAGCCAGCCTCTTTGCGGTGATCGGTACGGTCGTGTTGCTGATGTGCGCTATTCACCCGCTTCTGAGCTACCCGCTCAGCCTGCGTGCGTTCGTTCGACCGCGCCCGCTGATGATCGATCAGGCGTCGAGGCGGCCCAGTCTCGCGATCTGTATGAGCGCATATAATGAAGAGTCGGTGATCGCGGCGAAGGTCGAGCGTTTGCTCGAGATCGCCGCCGCTTACGGACCCGCCACGATACACGTCTACGCCGATGCGCCGGCGGACGGAACGGTCGCGATCCTCAACCGCTACGCCGACCGGATCGACCTCGTCGTCGGCGCGGAGCGTGCCGGCAAGACCGCCGGGATGAACCTCCTCGTGAACCGCAGCCGCAGCGACTATCTGTTGTTCACCGACGCGAACGTGGAAAGCGATGCGAACGCCGCGATCGAGCTTGCTGCTGCGCTGCGCGACCCGAGCGTCGGCTGCGCCAGTGCCAAGCTGATCTACTCCAATTCGAGTGAAACGGCGACCAGCTCGCTGGGTTCGATCTATTGGCGCACGGAGGAGTGGATCAAGCGCATCGAGAGCGATCGCATGGGCCTGATCGGGTGCGACGGGGCGATGTTCCTGATGCGACGCTCGCTTCACGTGCCGCCCCCCCCGCACCTCATCGACGACCTGTACCTCAGCCTGAGCATCCTCGTCGCCGGGTCGCGGATCGTCTCGCTCGACCACGTCTTGGTATACGAGCGCAGCGCCACGGGCGCGACGGAGGAGAAGCGGCGCAAGCAGCGGATCGCCTGTCAGGCGCTGAACGTCCATCGTGCCATGTGGCCGAGGCTGCGGCGCATGCCGCTCGTGCTGCTCTACGGCTATGTGTCGCATCGCCTGATGAAGTGGCTTATGCCCTTTTTCCTCGCGGGCGCCGCGCTGTGCGCGTTGCTGGCGGTCGGCTTTGCCTTGGGTGCGGCGGTCGCGGGAGCGCTCGCCGCCGCCGTGGGCGTCATGTTGGTGCTGGGCGAGGTGACGCGCCTCCGCCCCTTCTCGCTGCTCTCTTCGGCGGCGCTGAGCCTGACCGGGGTGGCGACCGGATTCCTCGAGTCGATCTTCTTCAATGAAACCTACGCCACGTGGGACCCGGCCTATTCCGTGCGCGACACGCCGCCTGCCGCGGCGGCGCCGGGGCACGTGCTGGCAGAACGGGAGCGCGGCTGAGCCGATCACGCCCGCGAGCACGATCGCGTCTTGCTGCGGTGCGGCAATTTATGGTGAGGGCTGAATGACTCGGGCGAGTCGCTGTGATAGGCCCGCGCGTATGAGCAACCTTGATGCCGCGATCCCGTCGCCCGCGCCAACGCCGAAAGGCAAGCGTGTCAACCGGCTCGGCTACATCGACACGATCCGCGGGCTCGCCGCGCTGGTGGTCATCTATTTCCACATGGCGCGCTACTTCGTCGAGAACGGACTGAGCACCGTCGGGATCGAGCATGCCGCTTTCATCGCTGGCGCCTACATGATCGATTTCGGCAAGGCCGGCGTCGCGTTGTTCTTCATCGTGTCCGGCTTCGTCGTGCCGTTCTCCCTGTTGCGGGGCAAGCGCTACCCGGTGCGGGACTTTTGCATCAGCCGGTTCTTCCGCCTGTACCCAGCGTATTGGCTGTCGATACCCTTCGGCATCTACTTCTTCTTCGTCGTGCCTGGCGCGCCGTTCGGTCTGGTGCAGCTGCTCGCCAACCTGACCATGCTCCAGCAGTTCGTCGGTCAGCCGAACGCGATCGGCGTGTATTGGACGCTGCAGATCGAGCTCGTCTTCTACGCCCTGTGCGTCGCCCTCTACCGGCTCGGGAAGCTCCGGGACGTCCGGTTTCTGTTCGTCACTGCCGTGACGATGATGGCGATCGGGCTCGGCGCGGCGGTGCTCCGCGGGCTCACCGGCAAGGGCCTTCCGATCGCGCTCCTGCTCGCGCTCACGCTGATGCTGTTCGGCATGCTGTGGCGCTTCTGGCTGGTGGAGGGTGACGAGGCGTCGCGTCGCCATGCGAAGTGGCTGGCGGTCCTGTTCATCATCGCAGTGCCGGTGATCAGCTACCTCGGTTATGGCGTCGAGGGCGCTTGGTACCGGTATACGGCGAGCTACTATGTCGCCTTGGCGGTGTTCCTGCTGATGACCACGCGCTGGCGGGTGAGCGGCGCCGTTTTCCAGTATCTCGGCCGTGTCAGCTACTCGGTCTATCTGTTCGCGCCGGTCGTGCAGGACGTCGTGGTGCGGGCGCTTCCGCCCGCTGCACATCGGGCGATCAGTCCACACCTCTACGTGGTCGCCATCATGCTCGCCTCGGTCGCCGTGGCTTCGATCTGCTACGTTCTGATCGAGAAGCCCGCCATCGCCCTCGGCAAGCGCCTGAGCGCGCGGCTCGACCACGGCGAGCGCTTTCGCTCGCCGAGCTCCGAGGTGATCTGAGCCGTTCGGCACGGCGCCGCGGCGGGACCGTCCGGCACGACAGGGAAGCCGCCGATCCGGCCGGCCAGAACGCGCCGGTGGCAGAAGGATACACCGTGACGCTCACTTCGGCGCTCTGAGACAGCCGTTCGCCGAATAGCGACCGTTTCTTGCCGGACCGTACTTAATTTCCGCGTAACTATGGGTATTAGGCTGAAAGGAAGGGGGATCCATCAAACAGGGCGGCAGTAGATCGGAGTAAGCTCATGCCGCTTATCAATGTTCGCAGCGACGTTGCGCTGCTCTTCGTGAATCAGATGTTAACGAACGCTACCCCTCGCGGGGTGCGGTCGTGAGCGCGTCGGTCTATTCGTCGGCGAATGCCGGCTCAGCACTGGATCTGCTTGGCAGCTTCGGGATCAATTCGCACGCGTCCTTCGACTCGGTCGATGCCTACGACAACTCGGCGCTGATCATCCGCGCCCTCAACTACCTGAACATCAACACGGTACGAGAGGGACTGAATCCGGACGGGCTGGCCGCGCAGGTGCTCTCGTCGATGGCCGACGCCGGCATCAAGTTCAATATTGTCACGCCAAGCAGCGTCGCCGCCGCCGGCGCCGGTGGAGTCCAGGCGCAGGTCGACCGCATCGCCGCCTTCGCGCAGGCGCATGCCGGCGCGGTGGTGTCGATCGAAGGGCAGAACGAGGTTAATCTCTACGGTACGAACCTGGGCGGCGATACCTCGCTGAGCGCCGCGGCGGACGTGCAGAAGCTGCTGTACACGGCCGTGAAGGCGAACGATGTGCTGTCGCGCGTAGGCGTTCTTAACCTCTCAGTCGGCAACGACGATCCCGCCGCCTACGCGGCGATCGGCGATCTGTCGGCCTACAGCGACTATGCGAATGCGCACGTCTACACCGGTCCGGCAAGCGACATCGGCCAACGCTTCGCCAACAGCGTCGCACTGGCATCGTCCGCGTCGTCCGGCAAGCGCACGATCATCACCGAGACCGGGCTGACGACGCTCGCGGGCTCCGGCCTCAGCGTGGACGAGCTCGCCCAGGCCAAGATGACGCTCTCCGAGTTGCTGCTCGGCTACAGCCAGGGTGCGGAAAAGACGTTCATCTACACGCTGTTCGACACCCCCGGTGCCGAGGCGCGCGCGACCAACAACTACTTCGGCCTGTTCAACGCCGACGGGACGCCGAAGCTGGCTGCTGCTGCGGTGCACAACCTGACCACGCTGATCGGAGCCGATCAAGGGCATGCGGTCTCCGGCACGTTCGCGGTGGACGGTCTGGGGGGTGACGGGCACACGCTCAACCTCGCAAAAGGCTCGGGCGCGATCGACCTGGTGCTGTGGCGCGACGTGCCGGCGTGGAACGCCGCGACCGGCACGGCGGCGACGATCGCGCCGCAGCAGGTGACGGTGAGCTTCAGCGACGTCCAGGCGAAGGTCTATGTCTATAGTCCCACCGACGGCGTGACGCCGATCGCGACCTACACCAACGTGTCCTCGATCACTGTCGCGGTGGGTGACTCGCCGCTGATCGTCGAACTCGGCTCGGACCAGCCATTCACCGAGGCCGCGCGTGTCGCGCCATCGACGGTGATGAGCTTCGGCGAGCGCGACTTCGTCGCGCAGATCGACGCGCTATCGCACATGACCGGCGTCAGCGCGGTGAAGCTGACCGGCGATCATGTCCTTCAGGTCTCGTCGGCGGCAACGATGAAGGATCTGCTGGAGCATTACGCCGACGTGCTCGGCAAGATCGACGGCGGCTTCAGCTTCAAGATCGCCAACAGCGGGAAAGGTTGGCAGAGCGACACGCGCTACGACCAGGCGGGCGCACTGGTGTCCACCACCACGTCCGGTACCGGTGCGGACGGGGTGCGCAAAGAGCATCTCGTCAATGTCGACGGCTCTACCGCCGACACGTTCTGGAAAGATGGTCTCCTGCAGAAGGAGGTCACGCTCGCGGTCGACGGCACGCGTGGTCTGGTGCTCTACGGCGCGACCGGTAACATGCTCTCCTCGTCGCAGACCAGCGCCGACGGCACGGTGACCTACTCGAGCTACGATCAAGCGACGGGCGTGCTCACCAGCAAGGTCATCACCCACGCCGACAAGAGCGGCGACATGTGGCACTTCGGTATCATAGGGCAGAGCTACGCGTCGGACCATTACGTCTACGGCGCGGGTGGTGCCACGATCGCGATGACGCGTTATTTCGCCGATGGCGGCGTGCAATATGCCACCGAGACCAGGGCGGACCAGAGCACCGTCAGCGACACCTACGACAACGCGGGCAACAAGCTGTTCGAGGTGGTGAAAGCGGCCGATGGGACGCGCACGACCACCACCTTCACCTATGACGCGGTCGGTCGCATGGCGGCGCGCACCGACGTCGCCGGGAACGGCGTCCAGACCTATTCCGCCTATGATGCCGCGAGCGGGACGCTGACGAGCAAGACCGTCATCAACGCCGACAAGAGCGGCGACATGTGGCATTTCGGGATCAAGGGCGAGAGCTATGCTTCAGACCACTACGTCTATGGCAAGGGCGGCGCGACCGCGGCGCTGACGCGCTACTTCGCGGACGGCAAGGTGCAGTTCCGGTCCGAGACCAAGGCCGACGGCAGCACCGTCTCCGACACGTTCGACGCCAAGGGCAATAAGACGATCGGCCTGGTCAAGCTCGCCGACGGCACGCGCGTGACGAGCAACTTCAGCTACGATGCGGGGGGCCATCTCACCGCGCGCACCGACGTGGCGGCGAACGGGACGCAGACCTATTCCGCCTATGACGCGGCGAGCGGTGCGCTGAAGAGCAAGACGATCACCAACGCCGACAAGAGCGGCGACATGTGGCACTATGGCATCAAGGGCGAGAGCTACACCTCGGACCATTATGTCTACGCCAAGGGCGGCGCCACGGTCGAGCTGACGCGCTACTACGCCGATGGCAAGGTTCAATATGCGAGCGAGACCCGCGCCGACGGCAGCACGGTGACCGACATCTTCGACACCAAGGGCAACAAGCTGTCCGAGACGGTGAAGGCGGCCGACGGCACGCGCGTGACGAGCAACTTCAGCTACGATGCGGGGGGCCATCTCACCGCGCGCACCGACGTGGCGGCGAACGGGACGCAGACCTATTCCGCCTATGACGCGGCGAGCGGTGCGCTGAAGAGCAAGACGATCACCAACGCCGACAAGAGCGGCGACATGTGGCACTATGGCATCAAGGGCGAGAGCTACACCTCGGACCATTATGTCTACGCCAAGGGCGGCGCCACGGTCGAGCTGACGCGCTACTACGCCGACGGCAAGGTTCAATATGCGAGCGAGACCCGCGCCGACGGCAGCACGGTGACCGACATCTTCGACACCAAGGGCAACAAGCTGTCCGAGGCGGTGAAGGCGGTCGACGGCACGCGCGTGACGAGCAACTTCAGCTACGATGCGGGGGGCCATCTCACCGCGCGCACCGACGTGGCGGCGAACCGGACGCAGACCTATTCCGCCTATGACGCGGCGAGCGGTGCGCTGAAGAGCAAGACGATCACCAACGCCGACAAGAGCGGCGACATGTGGCACTATGGCATCAAGGGCGAGAGCTACACCTCGGACCATTATGTCTACGCCAAGGGCGGCGCCACGGTCGAGCTGACGCGCTACTACGCCGACGGCAAGGTTCAATATGCGAGCGAGACCCGTGCCGACGGCAGCACGGTGACCGACATCTTCGACACCAAGGGCAACAAGCTGTCCGAGGCGGTGAAGGCGGCCGACGGCACGCGCGTGACGAGCAACTTCAGCTACGATGCGGGGGGCCATCTCACCGCGCGCACCGACGTGGCGGCGAACGGGGCGCAGACCTATTCCGCCTATGACGCGGCGAGCGGTGCGCTGAAGAGCAAGACGATCACCAACGCCGACAAGAGCGGCGACATGTGGCACTATGGCATCAAGGGCGAGAGCTACACCTCGGACCATTATGTCTACGCCAAGGGCGGCGCCACGGTCGAGCTGACGCGCTACTACGCCGACGGCAAGGTTCAATATGCGAGCGAGACCCGTGCCGACGGCAGCACGGTGACCGACATCTTCGACACCAAGGGCAACAAGCTGTCCGAGGCGGTGAAGGCGGTCGACGGCACGCGCGTGACGAGCAACTTCAGCTACGATGCGGGGGGCCATCTCACCGCGCGCACCGACGTGGCGGCGAACCGGACGCAGACCTATTCCGCCTATGACGCGGCGAGCGGTGCGCTGAAGAGCAAGACGATCACCAACGCCGACAAGAGCGGCGACATGTGGCACTATGGCATCAAGGGCGAGAGCTACACCTCGGACCATTATGTCTACGCCAAGGGCGGCGGGCTCACCGCGCTCACGCGCTTCCATGCCGACGGCACGACGGAGTACAACGCTGCCTATCACGCCGACGGCAGCAAGCTCGTTGAGACCTACGATCAGGCCGGGAACAAGACCCTGGCGGTGCTCACGGGCGCCGACGGCAGCCGCGCCTACCACGGCTTCGTCGAACTGGACGACCAGGCGATGCTGAGCAAGAGCCTGTACAATTTCACCTCGGCCAGCGGCGGCAAACTGGCGATCGTCGGCTCACCCAGCGTCAACCTCGTCGACGACGCGGGCCACGTGCTCGGCGCCGTGGACTCCTCGGCCTATACGATCAAGAACGGTGTGCTGACGCTCGACGCCAACGCCGCTGGCGGCCTGCTCCACGTCGGGGAGCATGCCCGCGTCGATGTCACCTACGCCGTGACGAACGGCACGACCGTGGCGCCGACTTCGGTCTACACGATCGAGATCGATGGCTCGTTGCTGCGTGCCGACGGCACTGCGGCATCGGAGACGGTCAGTGTGGCCGGCCTGAGCGGCAATTATCACGTATCCGGGCTGGGCGGCGACGATCGGCTCTTCGGCGGCGAGGGCAATGACCGGCTGTTTGGCGGCGGGGGCAATGACGTCATCGTCGGCGGCGGCGGCAACGACTGGCTGTACGGTGGCGCGGGTAACAACGCGCTCACCGGGGGAGGCGGGGCCGATCGCTTCGTCATCACGGCCGGATCGAACGATACGATCACCGATTTTCGCTTCGCCGACGGCGACAAGATCGATCTCTCCGGCATCGACGCGATCGCCACCAACGCCGCGGGCACGCTGGATCACTTCAGCTTCGTCGCGGGGGGCAAGTTCACGGGCCGGGCGGGTCAGCTGATCGTGGCCGAGGATGTCGCCGCCGCCGACGGCGCGCACTGGATCGTCCAGGGTGACACCAACGGCGACGGTCACGCCGATTTCGCTCTGCACGTCACCTCGCTGGACGGGCACCTGCTCACCGCCGGCGACTTCCTCTTCGGCTAAGCCGCCGGGTGGAAGAGCCGCCGCCGCGCTCCGGCCCTGCCGGGGCGCGGCGGACGTGTCATTCCGGCGCAGCCGCCGGCACGTCGGCCGTGCTTGCCTTGTGATGCAGCATGCGCTCTGCCATGCGATCGGCTCGGGCCTGCCGGGGGGCACATGCATGCGCGCTGAGACGATGGAAACGACCGGGATCACGATCGCGCGATCGCAGGGGCGCGCGGTCCCGCGGCAGCTGGACGGCATCCAGATCCTGCGGGGCATCGCAGCCTCGATCGTCGTCTTCCACCATTATTGCCAGATGGTGCAGGCACACGGCCGCTCCACCCTGGCGAGCTTTCGCAGCTTTACTTGGGTGGGCGCGAGCGGTGTGGACATCTTCTTCTGCATCAGCGGCTTCGTTATCGTCTACAGCCTGTTGGCGCGGCCGCAGGAAGTGGGCTGGCGCAGCTTCGTGGTCGCGCGTATCAAGCGGATTGTCCCGCTGTACTGGCTGTTTACCTTAGTGATCGTGGCGCTGTGGGCGAGCGGGCGCGCGATGAAGACGCTGGTGCTGACGCCGGACCTGCTGCTGCGCTCGCTGCTGCTGCTGCCGGTCACCAAGATCGCGACCGATGGTCGGGTTAACCATCACCCGATCCTCGATCAGGGCTGGACTTTGCAATACGAGGCCCTGTTCTACGTTGCCTGTACGCTGGTGATCGTCCTGCTCGGTTCCCGTCGAGTCTTCCCCTGGACCCCCGTGGCCGTCGCCGCCGTGGCGGTGTTGGCGGTCCTCCTGCCCGGCGCGCCGCCGTACCTGCATGATCCGCTCATGCTCGAATTCGTCGGTGGCACGCTGCTGGGCTGGCTGGCGGCGACGGGCCGGCTTCACGCCCTGCCCGCTCGCCGCGCGATCGCTTGGGGCTGCATCCTCCTGGGCGCCGGCGCGCTGATGGCGACGAGCCTGCTCTCCGATCCCGTCGAGCTACGAGTCCTCGTCTGGGGCGTTCCCGGCTTCCTGCTCGTGCTCGGCTGCATCCTGGTGGAGCCGCGGCGCGGCGGCAGGATCGTCGACGGCGCGATCTTCCTGGGCGCGGCGAGCTACTCGATCTACCTGGCGCACGGTGTCATCACGCTGTTCGTCAACGCTGCTTTCAAGGCCGGGCATTTCCGTGGTGCCGGCGACGGCTTCCTGATCATCGCCACCGTGCTGACCATCGCGGCTTCGGCAATGGTCTACCCCCTGATCGAGCGCCCGCTGACGCGCCGTCTGCCCTAGCGCTGGAGCGCTCGGGCGTAGATCGCGTCGAGCCGCTCGTACATGACGGGAAGGGACAGGTCGCGCTGCACCGTCTCCAGCGCGGCGCCCCGTATGGCCTCGACCGGTGCGCCGCCCGCGGCGAGTACACGCGCCGCGGCGACGAAGCCGTCGGCGTCCGCCACCAGCCAGCCATTGCGCCCGTGCGCGATCATCTCGGGGATGCCTCCGGCGGGGTAGCCGATCACCGGCAGGCCCAGCCCCATCGCCTCCATGACCGATCGCGGCAAGGGATCGGGCGTGTCCGATGGCACCACCACCGCGTGGAGCCCGCCGAAGATCGCCTCCAGGCCCTCGCGCCGCCCCTCGAAATCGACCTGATCGTCGAGTCCAAGCGCGGCAACGCGCGCTCTGATCGCCTCGACATAGCTGGCATGTTCGGGCGCCGCCTCGCCGCGCACGATCAGCCGCGCATCGATGCCGGCGTCGCGCGCCGCGGCAAGCCAGTCGGGCAGCAGATGGACACCCTTGAACGGGTGCAAGCGGCCGCAGAAGCCGATCGTGAGGGGCGGCGAGGCGGCGGGCGTCGTGTTCAGCACCGCGGGTTCAAAGCCATTGTGAACCACGGTGACGTTCCGTGGCAGGCTCGCATCCGGCCAGCACGCGCGACTGACGACGATCGTCTGTGTCGCGGCGCGGGCCAGCGTCCGCCACACCGCCGCCTCGGAGCGGTAGACCGGAAGGTCGTGGATATGGATCACCAGCGGCGGCGATCCCGTCATCCGGGCCAGCGCGGCGATCGAATGCGCTTTCATGCCGTTGCTGTGGATAACGTCGGCGCCAAGCGTGCGGGCAGCGCGCCTCAGCGCGGCAGCGGCGCGGTAGAAGTCGCGCATCGCCTCGCCGATCACGCGCGGCCGGAGCGGTCGTCGAATCTCGCTCACCGCGCCGAACGGCACGATGGCCACCTCGACGCCCTCCCGGCGCGCGGCGCTCGCCACCGCTCCTTCCGCGGGCACGGCCAACGCCGGCACGATCCCCGGGTTGCGGAGCATATCGCTGAGCACCACCTCCGCGCCGCCTTTGAAGTCCGGGACGGGGCAGAAAAACAGCACTTTCGGTTTCGGCCCGGCGCTCACTCCGGCAGCCCGCCGCTGAGCAGCGCGTCAATGCGCGCCTCGTAGGTCGAGATCACCGCGTCGGCCGTGAACGGCGTCGCTGCCGCCAGCGCGGCGGCGCTGAAGCGACGGTATTCGTCTGTCGGCATCGCGCGAAAGCGTGCCATGTGGGAGGCGAACGTGGCGACGTCATCGGGGCGGTACAATAGGCCTGTCACTCCATCCTCTACCACTTCAGGAATGCCGCCGCTGGCTGCGGCGATCGTCGGCAGCGCGAAGCCATAGCCCTCGTAGATGACCCGCGGCAGCGGCTCGTTGTAGGTGGAGGGGCAGATCAGCACGTCGATCGAGTCATAGAAGGGAGCCGCCTTGGTCCAGCCGACAAAGCGGATGCGGTCGTCGCCGTAGCGCGTGCGGAGCTGCGCGAGATAGGCGGGATCGCCGTCGCCCGCGATGTCGAGGCTCCAGTCACGCCCACCCGCGTCACGCTGCATTATCGCGGCGTCCAGGAGGTTCTCGACTCCTTTGGTCGGCGCGATGCGGCCGATGAAGCCGAAGACGATCCGATCGTCAGGGAGCGCTCGGGGGGTGTTTACCAGCGGATTGTCGTTGATGTTCCACTGCACCAGCACCGGACGTCCGGCCGGGAAGGCACCGTAGCGCGCGTGCTCGTCGGCAACGAAGCGGCTGTTGGCGAGAAAAAGGTCAACGTGACGGGCGTGTCGCCGTCGAACCGCGGCGTGGACGGTGCAGTCACCGCACAGACGCTCGCAGGGTTTCCCGCCGCGGAACATACCCGATCGGGAGCAGAGCAGGTAATAGTCCCGCATCGTGTGGACGAGCTTGGCGCCCTCGGCGGTCGCCGCGGCGAAGATCGAGGTGGAGAAGCCGTCGACCACGCTGGTGTTGACCACGTCTGGCCGGACTGCGCGGACCAGCGCGCGGAAGTCGCGCGCGGCCGCTGGATTGTGCAGGTCGATCGCGTGCCACACCGCCTTCTGCAAAGCGCCGTGGTGCACGGTGTCGTCATAGGGGCCGTAGATGTTGTGGATCGGATGGAAGTGCAGCGTCGGCCGGTCCGGGGCGAGCAGGCCCGCCGCCGCGGCGGCGGCGCGCGCGTCGGCCACACCGTCCTTGGGCACGAGGCGGACGACATGAACCTCATGGCCGCGCGCCAGTAGCGCTTCCGCGAGGTTCTG
Organism: Sphingomonas yunnanensis; assembly: GCF_019898765.1. Taxonomy (GTDB): domain Bacteria; phylum Pseudomonadota; class Alphaproteobacteria; order Sphingomonadales; family Sphingomonadaceae; genus Sphingomonas; species Sphingomonas yunnanensis. The sequence goes on from NZ_JAIOKB010000005.1 coordinate 118,647, forward strand.
CGTCGATCGCGCAGAGCCGCCGCCCTGGTCTGGTGCATAGGGGCGGATGGCGAAGAGGAACCGACGCGGCGTCATCGGCCGGCGAGCTTCGGTCGCATAGGACGTCTCCTGCTGAGGGGCGGCCCGACGGGTCCGTTGATCCTCTTGCATCATCGACCTCTTGCATTCCGCCTTGAGCGGCGCAAGCACTTGCTGCGCCGCAGCAAAATACTCAGCGCCGCTGCAACGCCGCCTCGACGAAGGTCGCGAAACGATCGAGGAAGTGCTCGCGGCTGAACTTCTCGGCGTGGGCGCGGATCGCGGCAGGGTCGAACGAGGCCTCCTCCGCCTCGAAGGCCGTCATCGCGGCGACCAAGCTCGCGACACTCTGCTCTGCGAAATGCCTGCCGGATAGGCCGGGCACCACCGTCTCGAGCGCGCCGCCCGAGGCGAAGGCGATCACAGGTCGTCCCGACGCCATCGCTTCCACCGGGGCGATGCCGAAATCCTCTTCGCCCGGCATCAGGAAAGCCCGCGCGCGCGCATAGAAGCTCTGGAGGTCGGCGAACGAACATTGCCCGACGAACTCGATGGTCGGGCCGGCCAGCCTGCGCAACGCTGCGGTCTCGGGTCCGCTACCGGTGATGATCAGTCGCCGTCGCAGCTGGTTGCATGCCTGTATCGCCAGATCGACGCGCTTGTACGACACGTGGCGGCCGGTGATCAGGTAGAAATCCTCAACTTGTTCGACGGGGCTGAAATCCTGCACCTCGACCGGAGGGTAGATCACCTCTGCATCGCGACGGTAATATTTGGCGATGCGCGACGCCACGTAATGCGAGTTGGCGATGAAGCGATCCACTCGCATCGCGCTCACCGCGTCCCACTGGCGCAGCCGCGCCACGGTGAGCGACATCACGATGCGTTTGATCAGGCCCGTGTCGCGGCGGTACTGGTGAAACTGATCCCAGATGTAGCGCATCGGCGAGTGACAATAGCAGACATGCACCGCTTTGAGCGGCGGCATGATCCCCTTGGCCGGCCCGGACTCGCTCGAGATGATGAGGTCATAGCCCTCGAGGTCGAGGTTCTCCAACGCCATCGGCGCGAGCGGCAGCAGCGCGCGGTGGGCGCGGGCCGCACCAGGGATGCGTTGCAGGAAGCTCGTATGCAGCCGCTCGCGCGGCACGATGGTCTGCGAGTAAGCCGGTTTCTCCACCAGCGTGAAGACATCCGCCGTCGGGAACAGCCGCAGCATCGTCTTGACGACGTTCTCGCCGCCACCTGGCCCGACAAGCCAATAATGAACGATCGCCACGCGCAGGCCGGCGAAGCGGTCCCGCAGTTCGGCCTCCGCACGAAGCGGGCGCGCCGAAGGCGAAGCGACGGGTATATCCGTGCGCGATCCGTCCAGCGTTACCGACATGAGGCCTGTCCTTCTACTGCAACCCAGCCCGCTGTTGGCGAACGACGTATCGCACGGTGGCGATGGGCATGCCCGACCCTCGACGGTTGAGCAAGCGCACTCCGCGGTGTCCACCTCCGAGCCGTCACGTCGCCACTCACGCGGGGTGCACCGCCGCCTCGCCGACAGGTGACGCGGACGAGCGACGCCGCCGGCGGCGGCGCTGCCCGCTACCATCCTCGTTCGCGCCGCTGGTGCGGGTCCGGGGCCGCTGATAGGCGATCGCCAGACCGAAGGCCATCAGCGGGACGACCGCCTCGATCACGTTGGCGGCCGAGCCGACCCCCAGCATCGCGACGATCATGGTGAAGTCGCGCCGCCCGCGGCCGCCGGCGGCGATCGCGCGCTGTCCGCCGCGGAAGATCAGCACCGCCGCGCCGAGCGAGACGAGGCCGAGCGCGACGAAGAGGTACACGGCGAGATTGTCGGCCGGGTTGCCCACTGTGTCGAACATCATCGACGGCGTGCCGATCCCGCCGAGCCCTCTTCCGACCAGAAGCGTGACGGAGTTACGCCAGTCGATCATCGACATGGCGTTGGGCCAGGTGTTGAGCAAGCGGTCGGCGAGCGAGCTGTAGCCGCGGCCGACCCCGGTGCCTCCTGGGTAGAGCTGGTGCGCGTAGGTCATGCTGATGAAGGGCCCGGCGAAGATCAGTGCTACCCAGAACCCCATCAGCAGATTGGCCAAGAGCTTGCGGCGAGCGGCGTCGCTCGCTCGCGCGCGGCCGATGATCAGGTAGGCGGCGGGCAAGAGCACCATCGCTAATTCAGGTGACTTCGAGGTGGTGTAATGCACGCCGATGAGCCCGAGCACGTACCAGAAGGCCCGCCAGGGAAGGGACTTGAGCCGATGCTCCAGCGCGCAGAAGCCGATCAGGATCTGCCCTGCGGCCAGGAAGCTGGCGCGCGTGAAGCCGGCAAGTCGCGGTTGACCACCGGCCTGCCACTCGCGCGCGGCGGCGACCTGACGCCCCATCACCTCGTAGGTGGAATCCGCCCACGGGAACCTTATCATCATGTTGAGCAGCACGCCGGTGAGCGCGAAGAAGAAGACTGGCACGAGCGCTCTGATCAGCCGGTCCTGCATGCCACGCTGCACCAGCGACATCATGACCAATCCCGGCATGAGGATGTAGAGCTGGAACAACGCTGCCTCGAGGCGGCGGCCCAGCGCCATGGCGATCATGGTCTCGACGACGAGAAAGCCGACCACGGCCAGGACCGGCACCGAAGTGCGCGAGTCACCGATCCGGACCAGCGCGTTGGCGAGCAGCGCCACCAGCGCCGCTGCCGCGGGCACGTAGATCAGGGCGGTGAGCCCGACCATCCCGAGCCCTGCGCGAAGCGGGCCGCCGAACAGGTCGAAGAAGAGGTACAGCAGCCCCGCCGCGACGAGTCCCGCTCCGGCCAGCTCATCCATGCGTCCTGTCGGCCGCAGCTCGTCACGCCGGGCGCGGGGCGACAGAAGCTCGCCGATCGCGCTGGATAAAATCAAGATTGCGCCCCTTTTCCTTGAACGCGACCTGGCGTCGCCGAAGCGTGCGCAGCATAAGCGCGGCGTCAGGGCGGCGCAACGGCGCCTGCCGCGCGCCGTACCGAATCCGTTCGCAACTGCAGCATGACGCTTGCCAACGGACACCGGTGTTAGATAAACGCCGCATTAAAGCTGGGCGGCTTCCGGGGCGGGTCGAGCGGGACCCGTGATCCGTCGGCCGAGTGGAGCGTCATGACCATTGCCATACCAGCCAAGCTGATCAGCCTCTTCACGGTGGGTATTCGCGGCGCCGGGCTGGCCATGCGGTTCCTGCTGTCCTTCTACATCATCAAGTTCCTCGGCTATGAGGCCGCGGGCGTGTACGGCCTCTCGCTGGGTGCGATCGGCCTGTCGCCCGCCATCCTCGGCTTCGGCCTGAACTATTTCTTGGCGCGGGACGTCGTCGGGGTGGAGCCGGCGGAGGCTGGCGTGCGGATCAAGACGCGTCTCACGGTCACCGCGATCGCGCTTCTCGTCGCGACCACGGCGACGCTCGTCGGCACGCTTGCGCTCGGTCACGAACTGAAGCCCATCTACGTGCTCATCACGCTGCTCGTCTGGTTCGAAACCTTCTCGAACGATATCAACGTGTCGCTGATCGCGTCGGAGATGCCGTTCCAGGCGAACGTCCTGATCTTCGTGCGCATGGCCATCTGGGTACCGTTCGTCATCGTCGCTGGGCTGGTCGTTCCGTCGTTGCGAAGCATCGAGGTGGTTTTCATCGGATGGATCGTGGCTTATGTCGTCTATGCCGCGCTCCTGTTCTACTTCGTGCGCGGTTGGCCGCTGTCACGCATTCTCCACGCGCCACTTGAGTACAGCTGGATCCGCGAGCGCGCCAAGCAGACCTGGTTCATCTATCTCAGCGACCTGGGCATGGTGGGATCGATGTACGTCGATCGCTACGTCGTGTCGTTTCTGCTCGGGTTGAAGCAGGTCGGTCTCTACACCTTCTACTGGTCGCTCACCAACGCGCTGCAGACGCTGGTCGGTACGGCGGTGGCGCAGCTTGCCTTGCCAGCCTTGTACAAGGCGTTCCGGGTCGGCTCCGTCGCGGGCTGGAGCGAGGAGATGCGTCGCCAGATGCTCAAAGTGGCGGGGTTCGCCGGCGTGTTAGCAGTGCTGATCTACGCCGCGAGCCAGGTAATCTTTCGCTTCATGTCCATGGCGGAGGTTGCGGAGCATAGCGGCGTGTTCCTGATGCTGTTGACCGCCACCGTGATCCGCTGCACCTCGGACGTCTTCAACATCGGACTCATGAGTGCGCATAAGGACCGGCACTACGGGCTGATCAATATGGGCGGCGTGATCCTGTCCGTGGTCGTTACCTACTCCAGCATCAAGCTCTTCGGTTTCGTCGGCACCGGCATCGGTGCGATCGTGACCGCGGTCATCTTGGCGAGCGTGCGCGGTTCGATCCTGTGGCGGTTCGCGACCACCGCGCCGTCGCCGCGACCGGCGATGCCATCATGATTATGCGGGACAAGGAGTGTTTGCGGTGACAGCAACGGCATCGGGCGCGCGGCGCGAGCAGCACAACGTCCTTTTCCTCGCGGAAGTGATCAACGTCAACGACGGTATTGCCACTTACTGCCTCACCCTGGCCGAGGGACTGAAACAGCGCGGCGTGAGTGTTCATCTTCTCTCAGGCCCGATCAAGTCGGACGAGAGATCCCGGCACAAGCGGGTCCAGATGGAGCAGGTGTTCGCCGACTGGCGCGCATTCGACGGCATGAAGCGCTTTCCGAAGATCGCTCTGATCCGCGAGATTGCGGCCTATATTCGTGCACATGATATAAAGGTGATCAACACGCACGGCCTAGGCATGCTGTTTCTCGGTAAGGCGCTGTCGCTAATGACGGGAGCTCGCTTCGTCGGCACGTACCATCCCTCGCTGATCGGCGGCCTGGAGTCCGTCAAGAAGTCTGCGTCGCAGAAATTCAGCCGACATCAGGAGCTTTTTCTCCGCCTCTTCTTTCCACATCGCCTCATCGTGCTATCCGACCAGTCAGTCGACTTCATCCGTCAGCATCATATCCCGCAGCGCGAGCGGGTGGTGAAGGTGATGGGCGGCACCAGCCTGGACCACTTCTACCCGCCGGCCCCCGCGCAGCGCGAGGCGGCGCGCGCGTCCTTCGGCTTCGCGCCGACCGACATTGTGTGCATCCTGGCGGCTCGGCTGGCGTGGAACAAGGGACATGACTTGCTGATCAAGGCAGTCCGCGATCTGCGCGAGCGTCATCCGGAGTACGGCTTCAAATGCCTCTTCATCGGCAGCGGTGGTGCAGATCGCGAGGCCGAGATCAAGGCGTTGGCGCATCAGGGGGAGGCCGACGCGGACACGTTCCGCTTCGTCGGCTTCGTCAAGGACGTGCGCGATGCCATGTGGGCGTCCGATGTGGCAGTCCTGCCAAGCCGCTTCGAAGGTTTCGCGATCAGCATGGTCGAGGCGATGGCGACGGGCCTCGTGCCGATCCGCACGCCGGCGGGCGGTGCCACCGATCAGATCGTGGACGGTGAGACCGGCTATATCGTGCCGTTCGAGGACAGTGACGCGCTGGGCGCGGCGATCCTGGCGCTGGCCGATCCCGTGCGACGAACCGAGTGGGCGACCCGCAACGCTGAGCGTGCCAGAAAGTTGTTCGGCATCGAGCCGATGGTGGAACAGATCATGGCGCTCTATGGGCTATCGCCGGCTCGCGCTGACTGAATCGAGAGACGTAGAGCGAGCGGGAACGGAGAGCGTCGATGCGAATGAGGCGGGTGTTGGCCCTGGGCACTGTGCCGGCGATCGCAGTAGCGGCGCTCGCGGCGCATGCGCTGTATCCGCAATCCCTGCCGACGACGTCGGTGCGGTTCGCGGCTCCTGGCGCCACCAGGTCTGTCGCCTATCAGCCGGCGCTGCTCGGCGCGACGACGCACTTCGGCATGGTACGCGACCTCGGCTACAACAATCCGGCACTCGCGGCGCGGCAGCTGAGCCAGATCGGCGCCAACGCCTATCGTGATGGGCTGGTATGGGGCGCGTTCAGCTTCCCGGCCGGCGCGGCGCCACGGCTGGATCAGCGGCGCCGGGTGCTCGACTTCATGCCCGTGGCGAACGCCCGCCCGCTGCTCGTCCTGGGTCTCGGCGGCGTCAAGATGGCGCCCCAGGGCATGCCATTCGACGATCAGCAACTCGGGCAATTTGCCGCCTATACCAAGACGATCGTGCAGCTGGGCCAGCGCTACGGCGCGATGTACGAGGTGTGGAACGAGTGGAACATGAAAGTAGGGGACGCGCGCCCGGCTTTCTGGATCACGGGCCAGGGCAATCCCGCGGATCCCCGTGCGGCGGTCCACTACGCGGCGCTCGCCAAGGTGGCCGTCGCGGCGGTTAAATCGGTGAATCCGTCCGCCAAGGTGTTGGTCGGAGCGGTCGGCGTGGATGATGGATGGCAGTGGACCCAGGCGATGGTGCGCTACGGCGCCCTCGAGGGTGCCGACGGCGTCTCCGTGCATGTGTACAATCAGTGTCGACGCGATGAGCAGCGCAACGCGCCCGAGATGATCGATCGGCTTCAATCACTTCAGGACATGCTGCGGCGCGAGACCAAGCGCGCCAGTGTGCCGGTCTATGTCACCGAGTTCGGCTGGCCGACCACGGCCACCAAATGCGCCATCTCTCCCGAGCGCCAGGGATATAATCTCGCGCAGTACCTTCTGCAGTCGTCGACGCTGCCGTGGCTGCGCGGTTCCTGGATCTACGATCTCAAGGACATCGGCCAGAATCCCAACGATATCGAAGACAATTTCGGCATCTATCGCCCCGACGACAGCGCCAAACCGTCGGCATGTTTCGTGCGCGAGTCGCGTTCGATCGTCTCGGCCGCTACGTCGGTGGAGCTGAAGAACCCTTTTCCCGGGATCTACGTGCTGCGCGCGGTCCTGCCCGATCGCCAGGTCGCGGCGGTGTGGACCAGCAACACCGTGCCGACCGGGCACGTCACGCTCGAGGGGCAGCCCAAGGCGGCTCGGACGATGTGCGGCCAGGCGGCCGGCAAAGGTGCCTTGCCGATCACGCCCGAGCCGATCCTCGCCGATTATCCATCCGGGGGCGCCGTGACGGTGACCGTCTCGGGTTGACGGGCGCTACGGCATGACACGGACGATCCGTTTCCGCGACATCGTGCGCGAGGACCTGTATGCGGCGACGGGGCACCGGCGCCTGCGCCGTGCGGTGACGGCTTTTCTCTTCATCCCGGGGTTCAGCACGATCCTGCTCCATCGGCTGGCGCTCCCGATGATCCGCACCCCGCTCGACAAGCTGGGTAATCTTATCTGGGCGTGGAATGTCCGGCGTAGTGGCTGCCACTTCCACCTCGACAGTGTGATCGCTCCCGGGTTGCGGTTACCGCATCCGGTGGCGGTGGTGATCGGTCAGGGCGTGACGGTCGGGCGCAACGTCACGCTCTATCAGTCGGTGACGATCGGCCGCTCGAAGAGCGAAGATTATCCCGTGATCGAGGATGACGTCATCATCTACCCGAACGCGGTCGTGATCGGCCCGATCCGCGTCGGCGAAGGCGCGGTGATCGGCGCGGGCTCGGTGGTGCTGCGCGACGTGCCCGCGGGCGCCGTCGTCGCGGGCAATCCCGCGCGCATCCTCAAGCTGCCAGACCCGTCCGATGCGGCGCTGCCGGGGGTTCAGTGACCGACATCAGGTAAACAGCGCGATCGGTCCACGCCCGGCGGTCGACCAAGTCGACCAGTTCGGCACGACATAGGGCATGTCCGCGTCCGCGACGCCGTGCCAGCGCAGGATCGCCCCGATATACTCCTCCTGCGCCATGGTCGGCAGGAAGCGGCCTTCCCAGCTGATATCGTCGGCCCCGCCGAGCGTCGGATCGGGATAGCGGCCGAATACGCCGCGCGCGGCCACGCCGCCGCCGATCACCAGATGATTGCTGCCCCAGGCATGGTCGCAGCCATATTGAGCGTTGCCCTTGAAGGTGCGGCCGAAGTCGCTCATCGTGAAGGCCGTGACGTTGCTGGCCAGTGCCAAACCGTCCATCGCATTGTAGAAGGCATAGAGCGCCAGCGCGAGATCCTTCAGGAGTGCGGCATGCTTGCCGGCGACTGGATTGCCCGCCGTCACTTGGTTATCGTGCGTGTCATATCCGCCCTGAGACACGAAGAACGTTTGTCGCGCGTGTCCCAGCGTGCCATGCGCCTCGATCATGCGGGCCACACGCTTGAGCTGGTTGGCGAGGTCGGAGGTCAGCGCGGCGCCCGTGTCAGGGTCGACGAAATTGCTATCGATCGCGCTGCTCGCACCGAGCACAGCGGCGGTCGCGCCGGTCATCTGATAGGCGTCATTGTAGGTGCCGGCGGTCGCCTCGCTCAACGCGCCCAGTCCTGATCCAGCGGCGAAGGACGCCAACGCCGCATCGATCGCGCTGCTGCCGGACGCGATCCGGCTGAGCGAACCGGCCGCGGGCAGCACCACCGCCCTCGCGTTCTGGCCGATCAGCGCGATGTTGTTGCCGGCGAACGACATCAGCGGAGGTACGCCGCCGGCGGCGATACGGTCGTTCAATCGGCCCATGAAGCCGTCGTCGTTCTTGGAGCGGGCACGCAACCCCTGCCAATGTTCCTGCTCGTCGGCATGGCTCATCAGATTGGTCGGACGCAGATCGGGACGTTGCAGGTACGTCACCTTGTCGAGCGGTGCGGCGAGTGTACCGGTGTTGAGCACGACGGACATCGCGCCGCGATCCCAGAGCTGCGCGAGGCGTCCCATCGCCCCGTGCAGGCCGAAGTTGGTTCCTGACAGGGGTGCCAGTGCGCTCGGTGGTAAGGCAACGGTGCCGCGCGAGGCAAGATAGGCGCCGTAAGTGGCTGGATCAGTCGGAACAACCATGTTCCAGCCGTCATTGCCGCCGAACAGGAAGACTCCCACCATGGCGCGGTAACCGCTGGTGGAGGTACCGAAGGCGGCGGAGCGGCCGAACATGCCGATGGTGGCGGCTGCGCCGGTGTTGATCGCCATGCGGTGGAAGTGGCGTCGGGTGATCGACATGCTGGCGGTCCTTAGCGATCGACGAGGAAGTTGGGGCTGGACGCGGCGATATAGAGCGCGACCTGCGCGCGCTTGTGCGCCTGAACGGTGGCATTGCTGTTGCGGACGGACAGGATAGCGCTGCGCAGCGCGCCTCGCTGCGCGTCGTTGGCGGAGTTGTTGAGCAGCAGTAGGTTCACCATCGCGACTAGGCGATCGGGGTCGTCGCTGATCGCCTCCCAGCCCTGCCAGTTCGGCTGCGAGCCGGTGAACCGCGGCAGCCCCATGTCAAAGTTCCACTCGCCCCGATTGGCTTCCCCAAGGATCGTCCAATTGTAGACGAGGTTGTGAATCCAGGTCGCGTTCCCCGCCGATAGTAGCTTGGATGCGGGGCTCACCAGCGCGGGTTGGCCCGCCAGCGGATAGTCGGCGGGGTAGAAATTGAACACCGATGGTGCCCCGAAGACGGGCTGTCCCAAGTTCGCGTCGCGTTGGACGAAGGCGACTCCATCCGTCGCGAGACCGATGGCTCGTGCCACTCCGGTCATCACGAGCACAGGCTCCTTGACCTTGCCCGCGTCGGCGCCGCGCGGTTCGTCACCGCGCGCCTCGGGGTCAAGCAGTATCGCGCGCACCACCGCCCTAAGGTCGCCGCGCACGCCGGATCCGTTGTCGGCGAAGACGGCGGCGATGCGCCCGACATAAGCAGACGTAGGATTGGATTTGACGAGATGCTGGATCAACAGCTTGGCAAGACGCGGCGGTGTGGAGGAGTGGTTGAACGCCGCGGTCGCGACGATCCGCACGCTGTCTGCCGGCGTTGCCCCCGCAGGCACAGTGGTGGTCAGGAACGTCTTGGTGTCGCTATCGTAACGATTCGCGCCTGCCGGCACCATCGGCAGCGAGAGATCGTTGCCGGTCCAATCGCTGCGTCCTCCGCTCTTCGCGTAGGTCCAGCCGGTCAGCGCGCGCGCGATGCCGCGGATGTCATCGGGCGTATAGGCCGGCATCGTCGCGCCGGTCGCATCCAACCGTGGCGTGCCGTCAGCGTTGAGCTGAACAGGTCCGCTGCTGAACAGCTGGAGCAGCTCGCGCGCGTAATTCTCCGATGGCGCTATCCGACTGCTGTCGGCCATGGAGAGATAGCGTCCCATGAAGCCGTGAAGCGTCACGTTGTACAGCAGGTCGCCATAGTTGCCGAACGCATTGTCCAGCAGCAGCTGCTCGTAGGAGGCTAGACCCGCGGTCGCGTCGCCGCCGTTCGACACCACGAGGATCTGCGACAGAGCGAAAGCGACCCGCTGGCGAAGCTGGTCCGGGGCCATCGTGGCGTCGGCGTAGAAGCGCGCGGCGACCCGATTGCGCGAGAAATGGATCGAGGCGCATTTCGGCACCGCGGTGTTGTTGGTGCAGAACTCGGCCGGCACCCACTCGATCAGATCCTTGTAGGTGCTGCCGCGCAGCGTGAACTGCTCGTCGATCCAGCCCGGGATGCCGAGCTCGGCGATGCGGCTCACCACCTGCGGTGTCGGGCCGAAGGTGGCCTGTCGCGCGAGCCGCACGACGTCGGGGGGGATCGCCGCCGCGCCCGCGGCGCTCAGCACCGGTGCGCGGAAGCCGGTCAGCCCCGTGCTCCACGGCGTGCTGCCGCCGTCGGCCGTGAACAGCGCGAGGAAGCGCCAGAAGGCATCGATGATGGTGTTGCCGAGATCCGTGACCAGGCCGGCGAGATAGGAGAAGCCGCCGGCGGGCTGATCGGTGGCAGGGGCCGAGGCGCTGGGGAGCGGCGCAGGCGTCGCCGCCGGGCTGGGCGTGGGCGTGACGACGATGATCTCGCCGCTGCCACTGCCGCTGCTCTGGGTCGGCGTCGATGTCGGGGCGGGAGTCGCCGACGGGGCCGGCGTCGGCGTGACGATCACGATCGCGCCGTCGCTCGCGGTGGGTGCGGGCGTCGGCGTCACGGTCGGTCCGGAGCTCGCCGGGGGCAGCGTGGGCGTCGGCGTCGGGCTCGGCGCCGGCACGACCACGACGGGCACGGGGGTCGCGGATGAACCCGCGCCGCCGCCGCCGCCGCCGCAGCTCGCCAGCGCCAGAGCAGCGCAGGCCGTCAGCAAATGATATCGTGTTCGTGCGCTCGACACGCCGGCCCCGCCAAGTTCATTGATCTGGAAGTCGCGCGGTAACCGCGCTGCCAGATCAATAACCGGGCGTGCTAAAGACCGAGTTAACGGGGATCGTCTGACTCATCGACGCGACCAGAACGACGGAACGGTGCCGCCCCTTGGGCGACACCGTCCGTACTCGACTTTAACTATCGGGTAAGGTCAGTAGGATCCGCGCTGGAACAGAACGCTGGGTACCGTGTACGCCATGATCTTGACGTTCATCGCGCAGGAGCGCGCGCGGCTGTAGGTCACGTCATAGGCGACGCGGCGACGATAGGACACGTCGTTGCGACCGCCGACCTGCCACAGGCCGGTGATGCCCGGGCGCACCGCGCAATAATGCTCGAAGTAGCGACCGTAGCGCGCGATCTCGCCGACCACGATCGGGCGCGGCCCGACCAGGCTCATCTCGCCGCGCACCACGTTGATCAGCTGCGGCAGCTCGTCGAGGCTGGTCTTCCGCAGGAACTTGCCGATGCCGATCACGCGGGGATCGTCGCGCAGCTTATGGTCGCGCTCCCACTCCTCGCGCGCCTCGGCGCTGGTCTCGAGCAGTTGGCGCAGCCGCGCGTCGGCGTCGACCACCATCGAGCGGAACTTCAGGCACGGGAAGGCGCGGCCACCGCGCCCGATGCGCTGGTGCGCGAAGATGATCGGGCCGGGATCCAGGATATAGATGATCGCCGCGATGATCAGCATCAGCGGCGCCAGGATGATCAGCGCGGTCAGCGCGATCGTCACGTCGAGCGCGCGGCTCGCCATGTCGTCGACCCGACGCAGGTTGAACCCGTCCTCGCGGGGATCCACGTCGCTGCTGGGCACCGACGCGGTGATGGTCGCTTCATGCACGAAGATCGCTCCCTGACGATACGCTGCAACGCAACATTAGGTTATTTGGCTGTTAATGTAACCCTGAAGATGCAGCGGCTCGTCTCGAATCCGGGATTGATCGTCGCAGCCTGTACCGATGCGGTACGGTCAAGCATCAGCAATCAGTAGTAAAAGCCTACTGGTCCTGCGGTTTTTTCCAATGGCTCGGAAATGCGGGCAGCATAGGTGACGGTCGCGAGCCACCGACACGACCCGTGTTCCGGCGGCGCGACCAAGTGCGCGAAGGGAGTAATCCTGCTGCGCTGCGGTGGATCAGAAGAGGGCTACCGCGACCCGCGCGATCAGTGCCCAGAGCAGCGCCGAGCTGCCGACGATCACGCCGAGCCGCACTGCGCCGGGGAGTTTCTGGATCTCGGGCTCGGCGAAAGGCGCTTCCAGCGGGGCGGAGGAGGTGAGCTGGATCACGGTGTCGGTGCGGAACGCGCTCGCCACCACGGCATGGCTGACCGGCTCGGCGAACTCGCAGCCGTATCCGCCCGGTATCTGGCGCACCACGCGCGCCATGGCGCGGCCGTGGCCCGCGAGACCGATCGTCACCGTGCTGCCGATCGCGAGGCGCGAGTCGGTGGTGACGCTGAAGCCCGTCTCCGACAGATCGTCGACGTAGACGTCGTGCGCGCCACGATCGCCGCGCAGCGTCGACGGCTGGTTGATCGCCTGGCGCTCGGCACCGCGGCGATCGTCATTGTCCTCGTTCACCATCACCGCGTGGAGCAGCATTGTCGCACCCTTTCGATCAGCTGCGCGAGGATTAGCGGTGACGCACCTACTATCGAGTTAACCGACGCGGTCCGATCGGGGCCGAAGAGGCGGATTCCGCGGCTTTTCCGCCTATCGTGGTAAACGCGCCGTAAGCCACGACGCGCGGTCAGCGCATCGCCACGCCATGCTGCATCCCGGCATGCGGGTCGGCGCCCGCGGCGGCGGGGGGGCGATCGGGCACCGGCACCGAATGGGGCTTGGCGACCCAGGCGAAGGGCGTCACCTGGCGCAGCTGCTTGCCGTTGCCGAGGTCGCCGCCGTGGCAGTTAAGCAGTTTGTCGATGCAATTGTCGGTCCACTGACGCAGCGTCGAATCGTCCCAGGCGCCGAACCAATCGGCGTGGAAGGTCGTGCCGGGTACCCGCATCGTGCCGTTGGCGCCGGGCATCTCGTCCGACGAGAGATGCCAGGTCGGGCGCGTCCCGTCCCACGCGCCGCTGCGGTCGAGCGTGGCGTCGACCGTGTACCACGAACCCATGGTGAAGGTCGGGATCACGACCGGGTGGGTGAATGGGCAATGTTCCTTGCCGTTGGTCCATTGCGGATAGGCGACGTGCGCGCGGTGATCGGGGCTGTCGAGTCGCTTGCCGTCCCAGCAGCTGGGCGCGTTGATGATCGCACCCAGCTGGGCGCCGGGCGGGCAGACCTTCGCCACCTCGACCAGCGTGGCGTGATGCCCCTCGGTCGCCCCGGGGCCCTGGCAGTTGAAATAGCTGGCGCCGGTCGCGGGTGCGTCGGGGTGGACCATGTCGAAGCCGAACACGAAGCGCAGCCCGCGCGGCAGCGCGACGCAGGCGGCGCGCACGCGGTTGCACTCCGGATCGGTGTTGGGCCGGCGCTTGTAGTAGATCGAGACGAAGTCGGGGCGGATCACCTGGCCGCGCCCGTTGAGCATCGCCGGCATCCAATAGGCCGAGCGGTTGAGCCGGTTCATGCAGGTGCTGTCGCCGCTGCGGCGCAGGCTGGCATAGGTCGAGTGGGCGTCGGCCGCGGTGTTGCCGAAGAACTGGTGGAGATGCGACTGGCCCGGCTTGCCGGGATAGAGGATCGGATCGTCGAAGCGCAGCTGCCCCGCCGTGCAGATGAAGCGGAAGGCGCCGACGACGTCGGGCGCGGCGCTCTGCGGGATCGCGCCGGGCGGGCCGCTCTCGTGCGACACCATGATGCCGCTGGCCGAGTCGAAGTTGCTCGCTACCGCGGGCTCCTCGCCCTCGGGGCCGCGGGCGGCCTCGCGCGGTGGGGCGAGATCGCCGGTGCCCCCCATCTTGCCCTTCGCCTGCTGGGTCGCCGGCGCGGCGGGACGGTCGGCCTGCGCCGCGCCGGCCAGCGCCAGCGCCACCAGCAGCGTCCCGATCCAGCCTCGATGTCCGCTCGTCCGCACCCGCATCACGCCTCCGTCACTCGTCGCGGATCATACATCAGGCCAGCGCGCGGCGCACGCGAAAGGGGCCGGTCGCTCGCGCGGCCGGCCCCTTCACTGTCCCTATCGGGAACGCGCGATCAGGCGATCGCTGCGCCGCCGGTGACGCTCTTGCGACGACGCACCGCGGCGCCGACCATCGCGAAACCGCCGATCATCATCATCCAGGTCGCCGGCTCGGGCACCGCGCTGCTGACGGTGACCGCACCCAGTTTGAAGCCGTCGATCTTGCCGTCGGCACCGCCGTTCGCGGCCGCACCGACGAGCCAGAGGTTCGACGCGGCTCCGCTCACGTTCCGCGTCGAGGCGCTGCTGCCTCCCTCGAGATACTGGCTGCCGCTCAGCATGTTGTTCACCACGTTGGCCGACTTTCCGTCGAGCCCGAGCGACTGGTTCCAGCCTGTGCTCACGTTCGCCCAGCCGATCACCGCGTCGGAGTCGGTCGAGTTGCTGACGGTGAAGGGGTTGGTGGTGATGTTCGACAGCAGCACCGCGGTGTCGAACTGGAAGAGAATAAAGTCCTGCCCGTTCTGATTGTCGATGGTGTGCGTGTTGCCGCCGCCACTGCCCTCGCTGTCATTGAGGACGCCGAGTCCCTTGTCGTAATAGCCCAGTCGCGCGTCGTAGACATTGGACGTGGGACCGCTGGCATTCGCCGTCGACCAAGCAGTCGCCCGAACGTTGACCGTCTTGCCATCGAGCTGGAAGCTATAGTCCTTGTAGGCGCTGCTGCCGCTACCATTCATCAAGTTCAGCGTGAAGTCCGCCGCGCTCGCCGGCGCTGCCGCCGCCGCCAGTGCCAGCCCCGCCGCGGCCGCGATCATCTTCAACTTCGTCATGATGTCTTCCCCCAGAACTCTGTTGGTCGCGTGATTGCCGCGGTGAGCGATGTGCTTCAAGATGCGACCGTTACGCCCCTGTCCCGGTTTCGGACCCGTGCGACACTCGGCGCGCCAGCCTGCTCCGTCGTGCCTGCGGCTCCCTATGTTCGCGATCTCTCCCGGCATCCCTGCGAAGGCAAAGATCCAGATGCGCGGACCTGTCGACGGAGGCGGGACGTCAGCGTCTCTGGATGCCCGCCTTCGCGGGGATGACGGAAGCAAGAGGCGCCACGGGCAGGTAGCGGCGACGACAGGGGGCGGGGCCGAGAGAGGGCGGGGCTGATGAAAGGAGCAAGAAGGAGGGTAGGCGGGGGACGGAGGTGAACACGCGACGACCAAGCCGGTTCGGCCACCACGAGCCCGATCGCTGAGGAGGACAGACCGTCGCCCGGCTTCGTCAGCGCAGCCGCTTCGCGCTCACTTCGGCAGCGCCACGACGTGCGGGGTGCTGGTCCAGGCGAAGGCGTCGAACATCTTCATCTGGCGGCCGTTGCCGAGGTCGCCGCCGCTGCAGTTGAGCAGCTTGTTGATGCAGTTATCGACCCACATCTTCATCACCTCGTCGTCCCACGCGCCGAACCAGTCGGCGTGGAAGGTCGAGCCGGGGCGCATCGTCGCCATGCCGGGCATCTCGTCCGAGGCGAGGTGCCAGCCGCTGGTGCCGCCGTCCCAGCTGCCGCTGCGGTTGAGGTCCGAGTCGACCGTGTACCAGGCGCCCATGGTGAAGGTGGGGATCACGTACGGATGGTCCGCCGGGCACTTCTCGTACCCCCAGTCGCCGTAGCTGGTGTAGGCGACGTGCGAGCGATGGTCGGCGCTGTCGAGGTTCTTGCCGTCCCAGCAATTGGGCGCGTTGATCACCGCGCCGATCTGGTTGCCGACGCCGCAATGCTTGCCCGCCTCGATCAGGTCGGCGTAATGGCCGGGCTCGGCGGTCGGGCCCTGGCAGTTGTAATAGCCCACGCCGGTCGGCGGGGTGCCGTTGATCATGTCATAGCCGAACACGAAGCGAAGCCCGCGCGGCAGATCGACGCAGGCCTTGCCCATGCGCTGGCACTCGGGGTCACTCTCCGGCCGGCGCTTGTAGTAGATCGAGACGTAATCGGGCCGCACCACGCCGCCCTTGCCGTTGAGCATCGCCGGCATCCAATAGGCCGAGCGGTTGAGCGCGTTGGTGCAGGTGCTCTCGCCGCTGGTGCGCAGGCTGCGATAGGTGGAGTTGGCGTCCGCCAGCGAGTTGCCGAAAAACTGGTGGAGGTGCGACTTGCCCGGCTGGCCCGGGAAGACGATCGGGTCGTCCTTGGCCTCGTGGCTGGGCGTGCAGATGAAGCGGAAGGCGCCGACCACGTCGGGGGCGCCGCTCGACGGGATCGCGCCCGTGCCCCAGGCGGCGACGAGCTGCTGGCTGACGTCGAAGTTGCTCGGGATCGAGTCATAGTTGCCCGCCACCGGCAGGCTGCCCGGCGCCACCACCACGCCGCTGCTCGCGGGCGTGGGAGTCGGCGTCGGCGTGGGCGTGACGGTGGGGGCGACCGGCGCGCTCGCTACCGGGGTGGTGCCCGCGGTCGCGCCGCTACCACCGCCGCCGCCGCCGCAGCCGGCGAGCGCCAGCGCGATCAGGATCTGGGGCATGAGGCGCGCGGCGCGCGGCAGCATGGTCGCGGGGGCGCGCGTCAGCGCAGGGCGCGCGCGCGCGCCCAGCAGCGTCATCATCTGAGGTACTCCCAGTCGCCGCGGGCGAACTCGAGCCCGGCAGCCGTTCAGGCCACACTAGGGACGCTGGGTTAAATCGACGTGGGGAAGCGTGCTTAAGCGACGTTAGGGATTGGTTCCGCGAGGCTTTCCGCCGCCTCGTCGCGCTCCGGCGCGACCGCCGCGCGCTTCCGCCGCGGCGCCCAATAGCCCATCTCCGCGGCGATGCCCGCGATCAGCCCGACCGCGATCGCGTACATATACTGGGTGACGTAGAGCACGAAGATCCACTCGTAGAGCGAGTGCAGGCTCACCATCACCAGCGCCACCGCGAGGCCCAGCAGCACGTCGCCGCGCGGGTCGCGGCGGTAGCGCCAGGCGCAGCGCAGCGCGACGATCACGGGCCACACCAGCATCAGCACGAAGGCGACCAGGCCGGCATAGCCCGTCTCCGCCGCGGACAGCAGATAGGCGTTGTGGACGTGCGCGCTGCGGCTGCCGAACACCGCGGCGACGCCGGCGCGGTCGGAATAGCCCTGGGTGTTGGCGACGATGACGTAATGGTTGCCGCCCACCCCGAGCGGGTGGTCGTGGAGGATCGCCTTGGCGGCGCGCTCGAACGCGGCGCGCTCGTCATAGTCGCCGGTCTCGGACGGCTTGCTGAAGCGCGCGCCCAGCGTGGCATAGGCCACCGGCGCGGCCACCACGAGCGACAGCACGCCCGCCATCGCCACCGTGGTCTTGCGCCCGCTCGGCTGGCGCATCATCGAGAGGAGCAGCGTCAGTACCACGCCCGCCGCGGAGAAAGCGATCGTCGCGCGCGAGGCGGTCAGCACCACCGCGGTGAGCCCCGCGATCGGGCCGAGCCACAGCCAGCGCGACTTCTTCGTCGCCAGCAGCATCGCCAGCGAGGGGAAGATGACGAAGTGGGTCAGCATGCCGAGCAGGTTCTGGTGCCCCAGCGTGCCCGCCGCCTGGATCGCGCCCTGCGCGTGCGCCTTGAGCGACATCACCGCCTGGAAGCAGATGCCGAGGATCAGCCCCAGGATCAGCCCGCGCACCGCCTTGGGGTCGCGACAGATCATCGCCACCGCGCTGAGCACCAAGACCATGCGCGCCAGCTGCCAGACGTAGAAGAAGGTCGACATCGGCACGTCGTTCTGGAGCATGCTCACCAGCACCAGCGCGGTGAAGGCGACCAGCGGCCAGCGCAGGTGCACGCGGCGGAACTTGCGCGGGGTCGAGGCGATCAGCGCGATCGCCAGCGCGTCGATCAAGGTGACCTCGGCGCCCTTCACGAAGCCCGGCCAATAGGCCCAGGAGATCGGGGCGATCAGCAGGTGCCAGGTGCTGGTAACGAACGGCAGCGCGCCGAACACCATCATCACGCGCGGCAGGTGGCGGCGGTTGCTGCGGAGCCAGCCGATCAGCACCGGCAGCATGCCGAGCACCGCGAGGAGTGCGATCCACTTCATGCGAACACCGCCACCAGCGCCGCCGCGCCACCGATCCCCACCACCGCGATCACGATCGACTCGCGCAGCCCGAAGCTGCGCCGCGCCGCCGCGCGCTTGAGCGCGCGCGCCGCGCCGGCGCCCTCGCGCAGCAGCGGCAGGCGATCGAAGAAGCGCAGCGCGGCGATGTCGGTGCGCGACGGGCGCTGCTCGGCCAGCACCGGCTCGGCGAAGGCGGTGCGTACCTCGGGGTGCGCGCGCCGGTACCACACATAGGCGCCGTCGACCGGCGGATGGTCGTCGAGGGTCAGCAGGTGGCGCAGATAGGCGGCGAGCGGCGCGACCGTGTCGGCGCTGAATGCCATGCAATGCGCGCCGATGATGTCGCTGGTGGGCAGGTCGTCGGGCGAGGCGGCATAATAGCCGCCGTAGAGGATCTGCCAGCCCGGCGGCACGGTCACGTCGCGCGCGGCCGGGGTGAAGTCGGCATCGTCCTCGAGGATCAGCACGCTCTCGCCCGCCGCCGCGGCCTCCTCGAGGATGGCGAGATGGCTGTGGTACACGCCGCGCGCGCCGCGCGAGGTGAAGCTGCCCGCGTCGTCGAAGCGGCACGCGTCGAAGAAGGCGACCTTGGGGTCGTGCTCGGCGCCGAGCCGGCGCAGCTCGCCCAGCATCTGCGCGCGCCGGTCGGTGCGGTGCGCGAGGTTGATGATGCGGACTCGGTCGACGAGGTCGAACAGCATGAGGGTCAGCCTATGGAACGGCGAAGCGGGAGACGAGCGGGGCGACCGCGGTGGCGATGTCGAACTCGCGCTCGACCTTGGCGCGGCCGGCGGCGGCGAGCCGGTCGCCCAGCGCGGTATCGTCGCGCAGCCGCGCGATCTGGCGGCGCAGGTCGTCCCAGTCGCCGGGGCGGAACAGCAGGCCCTCCTGGCCGTCCTCGATCAGCTCGGGCACGCCCGCGACGCGGCTGCCGATCACGGGCAGGCCGAGCGCCATCGCCTCCATCAGCACGATCGGCAGACCCTCCATGAAGCTCGGCAGCACCAGCATGTCGTGGCGCGCGATCTCGGCCAGCGTCGCGGCCTCGTCGAGCCGCCCGGCGAAACGGACGCGCGCGCCGAGTCCGAGCCGCGCCACCGCGGCGTCGATCTCGCCGCGCAGCGGGCCGTCGCCCACCAGCGTGAGCTCGACGTCGAGCGGCGCGATCGCCTCGAGCAGGCCGAGATGGCCCTTCTCCGCCGACAGCCGCGCGACGCACACCAGCTGGCGCCGGGTCATCGCCGCGCGCGAAAGCGGCGCGGCGAGCGAGGGGGCGGCGAGGTCGAGCCCGCAGCGCACCACCGCGAACTTGTGCCAGTGCGCCGGCGCGGTGACTCGCATCGCCTGGGCGCGGCCGAACCAGGAGACGCAGGCGGCGAACTCGGCCTGCTCCAGCTTGGCGCCGAGCGTCAGCCCGGCGGGATAGTCGGTCTCGGAGATGCCGTGCAGCGTCAGGCTCCACGGCAGCCCGGCGAGCCGCGCCGCCATCATGCCGACGGTCGCGCCCGCGTTGGCGAAATGATTGTGGACGTGACTGACACCGTCCTCCGCGAACATCCGCGCCAGCACCACCGCCTCGGCGAAGTGGAACAGCGCCCAGAGCGCGGCGCGCAGCCCCGGCGCGCGGTGGCGCAAGG
The DNA here is from genome assembly GCF_019898765.1 of Sphingomonas yunnanensis. GTDB lineage: Bacteria > Pseudomonadota > Alphaproteobacteria > Sphingomonadales > Sphingomonadaceae > Sphingomonas > Sphingomonas yunnanensis. The sequence goes on from NZ_JAIOKB010000005.1 coordinate 138,609, forward strand.
CCAGCCGCAGCAGCGCGAGATAGGCGCCGGGCCGGCGCGTCAGCGCGCCCAGATGCGCGCCGAGCAGCGCGCCCGCGCCGAGCGGCAGCACGAAGCGCGTGGTCTCGGCCGAGGCGCGATCCTCGGGTGCGACCAGCTCGGCCGCGCCGGGGCGGCGGATGCTGTAGGTGCGCACGTCGACGCCGTGGCGGCGCAGGCTCTCCACCTCGCGGCGGATGAAGGTGTGCGACGAGGCCGGATATTGGCTCACCACATAGGCGATGCGGGGGGTGCGCGGGTCAATCATTTGTAGGTGATCGCGGATCCGGCGGCGCGGCGGCGGCGCGCGTAGCGCAGCATGCCCTGCAGCTCGGGGAATTTGGCCAGCATCGTGTAGAAGGCGTTGGGCCAGGCCATCGCGCCGTGGCGGTCGCGCCGCGCCACGCGCGCCACCTGGAGCGCCAGCAGCAGCAGCGGCAGCAGCAGCAGCGCGGGGTGGACCAGCAGCGCCAGCACCGCGCCCGCGAGCGGCAGCGCGCCCGCCCACAGCAGCGCGCGGCGGCGCTCGGCGCGGTAGAGCGGGTGCGGCAGCGCACGGGTCGCCTCGCCGGCCTGGGCATAGCCGAAGCCGCCGCGCACCGCGCGCCACCACCATTGGCCGAAGCGCAGCATCGCGGCGTCGTGCAGCGTCATCGCCGCGTCGATCCGCCACACCCGCCAGCCGTCGGCGCGCAGCCGCGCGCACAGCTCGGGCTCCTCGCCCGCGGTGAGGTCGTCGCGGAAGCCGCCCGCGGCGCGGACCACCTCGGCGCGCATCAGCGAGTCGCCGCCGCACGCCCCGGCCTCGCCGATCGGCGTGTCCCACTCCAGGTCGCACAAGCGATTGTAGACCGAGGCCTCGGGGGCGCGCTCGCGCCGGCGCCCGCACACCACCGCGACGTCGGGGTGCGCGGCGAGGAAAGCGGTCGCCGCGGCGAGCCACTCCGGCGCCAGCTCGCAGTCGCCGTCGATGAACTGGACGAGGTCGCAGTCGGCGGGCAGCGCGGCGAACCCGGCGTTGCGCGCGCGCGCCGCGGTGAAGGGCAGCGCCATGTCGAGGTCGACCACCTGCGCGCCGAGTTCGCGCGCGCGCGCCGGGCTGCCGTCGGTCGAGGCCGAGTCGACGTAGACTACCGCCGCGGCGCCGCTGCCCTCGAGCGAGTGCAGGCAGCGCACCAGCCGCTCGCCCTCGTTGCGGCCGATCGCGACGATGCCGATGCGCGGTGCGGTCGGGAAGGCGGGGCTCACTTCCACGGCAGCAGACTCGCCACGTCGCCGGTCAGCCCGACGCCGTACAGCGCCTCGCGGAAGAGCACGGCCAGACCCAGCATGACGAGCGTCATAGCAAGGTCCTGGCGCGCGAACGACAGGCCCTCGCGGCGCTGCGCGACCCAGAGCGGCACGTAGCGGACCAGCTCGGCGCTGGCGATCACCAGCACCGCGCCGCTGATGCCGTGGAAATTGACCGCCAGCGGCAGGCCGACCAGCAGCCAGACGAACTTGCCGATATTGGCGCTGGCGCCATAGACGGGCTTGCCGATGCCGAGCAGCACCGACTCGTTGATGGTCGACAGGATCGCGAACCACACGCCGAACGACAGCGCGGGCAGCATCTGCGCCGCCGCCTGGTAGCGCTGGTCGTAGAGCAGGGCGGTGAGCAGGTCCGAGATGGCGATGAACCCCGCCACCGCGGCGGCCGCGCCGAGCAGCAGCAGCGGGCGGTGCCGCGCCAGGCGCGCGCGCAGCTCGGCGGTGGTGTCGAACGAGGCCGCCACCATCGGGAAGACGATCATGTTGCCGAAGCGCGCGACCAGCAGGTTGAGGATGTCGGCGAGCGAGCGCGCGATGCCATAGGTACCCAGCACCGCCAGCGTCACGGCGCGCGCCATGTACAGTCGGTCGAAGTTCATCGCCAGGAAGTAGACGATCGAGGACAGCGCCACCCAGCGGCCGAAGGAGAGGATCTCGCGCATCGCGCCGCGATCGATCAGGAAGCGGTGGCGCATGCCCGGGATCAGCAGGTAGCTCGCCACCATCACCGCCGCGCTGGAGGTGATGCCGCCGAACACCAAAGCCCAGATCGTCGGCGTCGCCAGCGCGAACAGGATGTGCGCCACGGTCGATACCGCGGTGTAGCCGACCTCGAACGCGGTCAGCGCGGCGAGCCGCAGGTGCTTCTGCGCGATGAACCGCCCGGTCGATTCGAACCCGGCGAAGACGAAGAACAGCGACGCCACCGCGAAGATGCCGGCGAGCTCGGGCTTGCGGTAGAACCATGCCACCGGCCAGGCCAGCGCGGCGCAGACCATCCCCAGCGCGATGCCGCGCACCAGCTGGAGCGTCCAGGCGGTGTCGTAGAAGTCGGGCTGCTCGGCGCGCGGGTTGCTGATGATGTTCTGGCCGATGCCGATATCGGACGCCAGCTCGATGCCGGTGCGCACCGTGTTGACGATGATCATGATGCCGAACAGCTCGGGCGCGAGCAGCCGCGCGAGCACGACGTTGTTGACGAGCCGCAGCGCTTGCACCACGCCATAGCCGGCGGTGGACCAGCCCAGCCGCAAGAGGATCGATCGGGAAAGCAACTTCATGCGCGGGCGGACGATCCCAGGAAGGAACCGACCGGCGCGGCCGAATCGGGTCGCGCCGGATCGGCAGCGCGGTCTCTAGCAGCCCAAGCCTTAAAATCGAGCACACGTCCGGCCAGGGCGTTTGAGGATAGAGTGATGCGGATCCTGTTCGCCCTGCCGGGCTTCCATCGTTTCGAGCGCGGCGCCGAGGTGGCGCTCCTCTCGCTCGCGACCGAGCTGGCGCGCGGCGGCGACGCGGTGACGGTGATCGGCGCGGGCGACGCGCGCGAGGGCACGCCCTATCGCTTCCGCCACGCCGGCGCGGTGCGACGCGAGAAGCTCGAGCGGATGCCGCGCGTGCCCGCGCTGCGCAGCGAGACCGGCTGGGAGGAAGCGAGCTTCGTCCCCGGCCTGCTGCGCGCCTATCGCCCGCGCGACCATGACGTGACGGTCACCTGCTCCTTCCCCTTCACCAACTGGGTGCTGCGCCGCCCGGTGCTGTTCGGGCGGCGGCCGCCGCACGTCTTCGTCACGCAGAACGGCGACTGGCCCGCCGTGTCGAACGACTCGGAATATCGCACCTTCGGCTGCGACGGACTGGTGTGCACCAACCCCGACTATCTCGAGCGCAACCAGGACAGATGGCGCTGCGCGCTGATCCCCAACGGCATGGACGCCGAGCGCTTCACCCCCGGCGCGCCCGAGCGCGCGCGCTTCGGCCTGCCCCCGCGCGGCACCGTGGTGCTGATGGTGAGCGCGCTGATCCCCTCCAAGCGCGTCGCCGACGGCGTGCGCGCGGTGGCGCAGCTGCCCGACGCGCACCTGGTGGTCGCGGGCGACGGGCCCGAGCGCGAGGCGGTCGACCGGCTCGCCGCCGAGCTGCTGCCCGGCCGGTTCAAGCGGCTGACGGTGGGGGCGGCGGAGATGCCGCTGCTGTACCGCTCGGCCGACGTGTTCCTCCACCTCTCGCGCGAGGAATCGTTCGGCAACGTCTATATCGAGGCGCTGGCGTGCGGGGCGCCGGTGGTCGCGCATGACTCGCCCCGGCTGCGCTGGATCGTCGGCGACGACGCGGTGCTGCTCGACACGGGCGACCCCGCGGCGGTGGCGGCGGCGCTGGCGCACGCGATCGCGGCGCGCTCCGAGCTCGCCCCGCGCGGCCGCGTGCGCGCGCTGCGCTACGCCTGGCCGCGCGTGGCGGCGCAGTACCGCAGCTTCCTGGCCGAGGTGATCGCGGCGGCGAAATAGGGGTGGAGGGTGACCGCGCGGTAGAGAACGCTTCCGGTCCTCTCCTTGCAGGGGAGGTGGCGCGCGAAGCGCGACGGAGGGGTGACCCGGCCGGCGAGGGGCGCTGGACTTACCGCCCGCGACACCCCGCCGTCACGCCTTCGGCGTGCCACCTCCCCTTACAGGGGAGGATCGTTGCACCCACTATCCCCGCCCTCTGCCTCCCTTAGCCGGTAGTCGCGCAACCGCTCGCGCAGCAGCTTCTTGTCGATCTTGCCCGTCGCGCCGAGCGGGATCGCTTCGACCACCAGCACGTCGTCGGGCATCCACCAGCGCGCGATCTTGCCGTCGAGGAAGGCGAGCAGCTCCTCCTTGGCGCAGGCCGCGCCCGGCGCTGGCTGGACCAGCAGCACCGGCCGCTCGCCCCATACCGGATGCGCCACGCCGATCACCGCCGCGATCGCCACCGAGGGGTGCGCCACCGCGAGGTTCTCGATCTCGATCGAGCTGATCCACTCGCCGCCCGACTTGACGATGTCCTTGGCGCGATCGGTGATGCGCACATAGCCCGCGTCATCGATCACGGCGACGTCGCCGGTGTCGAACCAGCCCTCGGCATCGACCGCTTCCGCCGCCTCGCCGTAATAAGCGCGCGCGATCGTTGGGCCGCGGATCAGCAGCCGCCCCGCGGTGGCACCGTCGTGCGGCAGCGGCGCGCCCGCATCGTCGACCAGCCGCAGCGACAGTCCGCACACCGGCCGCCCCTGCATCGCCTTGCGCCGCACCTGCTCGTCATAGGGCTGCGCCAGCACCGCCGCGGTGGGGGAGGAGAGCGTCGCCAGCGGCGAGGTCTCGGTCATGCCCCAGCCCTGCACCACCTCGACGCCGTAATCGTCCTGGAAGGCGCGGATCAGCGCCTCGGGCGGGGCGGCGCCGCCGATGATGACGCGCTCGAGGGCGGTGAAGCCCCGCCCGGTGCCGCGCAGGTGCTGGAGCAGCCCCTGCCACACCGTCGGCACCGCGGCGGAGAAGGTCACCTGCTCCTGTTCGATCAGCTCGTACAGCGAGGCGCCGTCCATGCGCTGGCCCGGCAGCACCAGCTTGGCGCCGACGGCGGGCGCCGAATAGACCACGCCCCAGCTGTTGGCATGGTACATCGGCACTACCAGCAGCAGCGTGTCGCGCGCCGAGAGCCCCATGGCGTCGTGCTGGAGCGCCATCATCGTGTGCAGCCAGTTGGAGCGGTGCGAGTAGAGCACCCCCTTGGGCAGGCCGGTGGTGCCCGAGGTGTAGCACAGCCCGCACGCGGCGCGCTCGTCGAACCCGCCCCAGGCATGGTCGGTCGGCTGCGCCGCGACGAGCTCGTCGAAGGCGAGCGCGCCCGGCTCGGGCAGCCCGTCCGCGCCGCACAGGTAGACGACCCGCTCGAGCGACGGCACCTCGCGCAGCAGCCGTTGCGCCAGCGCGGCGCAGGCGGGATCGGCGAAGAGCAGCCGGTCGCCGGCATGGTCGGCGATATAGCGGATCTGCTCGGGGAACAGCCGCGGGTTGAGCGTGTGGAGCACCGCGCCGATGTTGGTGGCGCCGTACCAGGCGGCGAGGTGGCGGAAGCCATTCCACCCCAGCGTGGCGACGCGGTCGCCCGGCGCGATGCCGAGCGCGGCGAGCGCGGCCGACACCTGCTTGGCGGTGCGATGCAGCCCGGCGTAGTCGCTGCGGCTCACCGCGCCCTCGGCGTCGCGCGAGACGATCTCGACGCTGGGGTGCCACTCAGCCGCATGGTCGAGGAAGCGGTCGACCGTCAGCGGCATGTCCTGCATCAGCCCGAGCAGCGGCATCGTCTCTCCCACCCGCGCGCCGCGAGGATCGCGGTCGCGTCGTGCGGGGATGATGGCTCAGCCGCGCCCGGCTGTCGCCTGTCGATTGATGTCGGTCGGCTCAGTGCGGGCGCGTCGCGCTGGCGCTGTCGAACCCCGCCGCGTGCGGCTCGGCCAGCTCGGCCTCGCCCGCCATCGCGTGCGCCTCGTCGTGGTCGCGCAGCGTGTCGAGGTGCATCCAGCGGCGCACCAGCGGGCTCGCGAGCAGCACCAGCACAGCGATCCCCATCGCCCACCAGCCGATCGTCTCATAGACCGCCAGCGTGCCGTCGCGGGTCATCGTGCCGCCCTCGCCGCCGCCGGTCGCCTCGCCGATCTTGCCCGCGACGAAATTGCCCACCGCGGTCATGTAGAACCACGCGCCCATGATCAGGCTGGCGAGATGGCGCGGCGCCAGCCGGTTCATCGCCGAGAGACCCACCGGGGACAGGCACAATTCGCCCGAGGTCTGGAAGAAATAGATCATGAAGACGAGGTACACCGGGGTCAGCGCCGCGCCGTACAGCCGCGCGCCCCAGACGAACAGCAGGAAGCTCAGCGCCACCTGCACCAGCGCGAGCCCGAACTTGGCGGGCGCCGAGGGTTCCCAGCCGCGCCGCCCGAGCGACACCCACAGGCCAGCGAGGATCGGCCCGAGCAGCACGATGTAGATCGGGTTGACCGATTGGAACAGCGAGGCGGGCACGCCGCCGCGGTCGACGAAGCGGTCGGTGTACAGGTTGAGGCTGCCGCCGGCCTGCTCGTACAGCCCCCAGAACAGCGGGTTGAGCGCGATCAGGAAGAGCACCGCGAACATCCGGTCGCGCGCGTGCGGGTCCAGCTTGAACGAGGCGAACAGCACGTAGCCGAGCAGCGCCACGCCCGAGACCATCAGCAGCGTCTCGATCACGTCCTGATACTGGATCAGCAGCCAGATCACGCCGACCGCGGCGATGCCGACCGCGTAGAGCGTCCACTCGCGCCGCCGGGTCAGCGTGCCCGGCGCCTCGCCCTGGCCCTTGAGCAGCGGCTTGCCGAGCACGAACACCAGCAGACCGAGCAGCATGCCGACGCCGGCCGCGCCGAAGCCGTAGGACCAGCCGTAGGTCTCGCCGAGCCAGCCCGCCAGGATCGTGCCGAGCGCGGCGCCGGTGTTGATGCCGATGTAGAAGATCGTATACGCGCCGTCGCGGCGGATGTCGGTGAGCGGGTAGAGCTGGCCCACGATCACCGAGATATTGGCCTTGAGGAAGCCCGCGCCGACGATGATGAAGCCGAGCGCGAGCCAGAAGACGTTGATCGCTGCCGAGGCCTGCCCGCCGTCGCCCTCCACCGCCATCAGCAGGTGGCCGAGCGTGAGCAGCACCGCGCCATAGACCACCGCGCGGCGCTGGCCGAGATACCGGTCCGCCAGGTAGCCGCCCAGTACCGGGGTGACGAACACCAGAGAGGTGTAGGCGCCGTAGATCAGGTTCGCCTTGCCGTCGTCGAACAGCCAGTGCTTGGTCAGGTAGAAGATCAGCAGCGCGCGCATGCCGTAATAGGAGAAGCGCTCCCACATCTCGGCGAAGAACAGGACGTACAGCCCTTTGGGGTGGCCGGCGAACTCGTCGCCGGGTTTGACCGCCGCGGCGATCCCGCCGCCCAGCAGCAATGCGAGAAAACCGACCGCGATCGTGGGGATGATGGGCAAGGGCTGGCGGCTCCGGAGAGGGGCAGGGCGCGCGCTGGCGGCGCCGGTTGGTTGCGCGCGAGACTAGCGCCTTGGCCGCGGCTGTAAATATCCCGCGGGCGCGCTATCTGTCTCGGCGATGTTCAACGACCTCTCCTCACCGCTCACGCTGCTCGCCACGCGTCGCTCGGGCAAGCCGCGCGACCTGGTCGCGCCCGGGCCGACGCGCGACCAGCTCGTCGCCATGATCCAGCTCGCGGGGCGCACCCCCGATCACGGTAAGCTCGCGCCGTGGCGCTTCGTGATCGTTCCGGACGAGCGCCGCGGCGCCTTGGCCGCGCGCCTGGTCGAGGCCTATCGCGCCGAGCGGCCGGCGGCGACGCGTCTCGAGCTCGACGCGATGGACCAGTTCGCGCGCCAGGCGCCGGCGCTGGTGGTGGCGCTCTCCTCGCCCCGGCGGGAGAGCCATATCCCGCTGTGGGAGCAGGAGCTGTCGGCGGGGGCGGCGTGCATGAACCTGCTCCACGCCGCGCACGCGCACGGCTTCGCGGCGGGCTGGCTGACCGGCTGGCCGGCCTTCTCCGACGCGGTGCGCGACCTGTTCGGCGCCGCGCCCGAGCGGATCGCTGGCTTCCTGTTCATCGGGACGCCCGGCCGCGCGCTGGAGGAACGCCCGCGGCCCGATCCCGCCGCGCTGTGGAGCGAGTGGGCGGGCTGAGCCCCGCCCTGCCGCCAGCGCTCATGGCGAAAGGATATCCGGATGGCGCCGGCGCGCCGTGCAGTTGATCGACGTGGCATGATCGATCATCATAGGTCTTTGGACGCCGATGTTAAGTAGAAGTTAATGCGATCCTATGGTCGCTTAGGTTAAGAACGCGAAACCCTTTGGTTTAACCGATCGGAATGGAATCCTGGAGTAAGAAGGCTTTAGTCGGAAGGCGCGCGGCTTATCGCATTGTCGCTGTGGCTCCGTCCAAATGTCTGTCTCTTCGGGGGTTTCATGAAGAAGCTTTGGATCGTGGGTGCGGCCGTGCTCGCCGCGTCGAGCGCCTATGCGGCGACGAACACCGCCAACGTCGCGCAGGCCGCGACCAGTCTCGTCGCGGTGGTCGCCGCGCCGGCTGCGGCCTCGGCGCCCAAGCCCGCCGCGACGGTCAAGCTCGCTGCGGACGGATTGCCCGTCGACGCGATCCGCAAGACCGGGCCGCTCGGCCTCGTTCAGCAGCCGTCCTATGCCAGCAATTTCAAGACGGACGATCTGTTGGTCCCGGCCTGGGGAACGGGCGCGATCCCGCAGTCCGGAGCGCCGGACGTGGTCGGCGCCTTCCGCTTCATCTGCATGCCGGGTCAGGTGCTCAAGGACGATCCGATCGTCTTCCCGGGCCAGCCTGGCAAGTCGCACGCCCACCAGTTCTTCGGCAATACCGGCGCGAACGCTTACTCCGACTACGGCAAGCTTCGCTTTACCGGCGACAGCACCTGCAACAACAAGCTCAATCGCTCGGCTTATTGGGTCCCGGCGATGCTCAACGGCAAGGGCAAGGTCGTTCGCCCCGACTACGTCTCGATCTATTACAAGCGCCTGCCCGACAGCAGCCCGGCCTGCCAGATCGAGGGCAAGGCGTGCGTCGAGATGCCGCGCGGCCTGCGCTTCGTGTTCGGCTACGACATGAGCAACGGCAAGAGCGACAACAATTTCTACTTCAACTGCGACGGTCCGACCGCGACGCCCGGCCATTACCCGGATCTCGTCACCGCAGCGAAGTTCTGCCCGGTCGGCAACCGCATCGGCGCGGTGATCCAGGCGCCGAGCTGCTGGAACGGCCGCGAGCTCAACCCCAAGAACCACCGCAGCCACATGGCCTTCCCGAGCTACGGCTGGGACGGGATCCTGAAATGCCCGGCGACCCACCCGTATATCGTGCCCACCTTCACGCTGGGCGCCTGGTACACGGTGGACGAAGATCTCGACACCTCGGGTGACTGGAGCGAGGGCAAGAGCACCTGGACGCTCGCCTCGGACTCGATGCCCGGCATGGCGACGCAGCGCCCCGGCACGACCTTCCACGCCGACTGGATCGGCGCCTGGGACGACAAGGTGCTCGAGATGTGGACCGAGAATTGCGTCAACAAGCTGCTCAACTGCTCGGGCGGCGACCTTGGCAACGGCCTGCAGCTGCGGATGCGCGACGATTTCACCTGGAACGCCACGCCGCGGCTGGTCGACCTGCCGAAGTAAGCCGCGCACCCGCACGACCCACGCGCCGGGACGATCGCACATCACCGCGCCATGGTCGCCTCCGAGGAGCGGCTATGGCGCGGTGATGCCATGTTGGGCCAAACGGCACGCCAACACCACCCAGCGCCCGGTGCGCCGGACCGGACGGGTGCGCCAGCGTCGTCCGGTCGCTCGCAGGAACCGGCGCTGCAGCGACGCCGCGTGCTGCGCGAAATCGTGGAAGTCGATCCGGTGATGCGCCAGCACGAGCATGCCGCCCGGCCGCAGCGCGCACGCGACGTCACGCGCGGTGCGCGCCATCGCGCTCGGATCAAGATAATAGAGCAGCTCCGCCACGACCACCGCGTCGTAGCGCGGGCGCGGGAAGCGGGCCGGCACCGTCAGCCGGATCGCGCGCGCGCGCGCACCGCGGCCGAGGAGCGCGGCCTCCACCAGTCGGGTCCCCGCCTCGGTCGCCTCGGTCGCGTCGAGCCGCAGCGCGCGCGCGGCGAGCGCGCGGCTGTTCGAGCCATTGCCCGCGGCGAGCTCCAGGACGCGGCCGCGCGCCCCGGCGCCGAGCGCGTGCAGGATCGCGACGCGCTTCACCGCCTCGTCGCGGTCGGAGAAGGTGCGCCACGGGTCGGGATCGGCGGCAAAGGTGCGCTCGAAGCCGGCGAGCGTGATCGCGCTCACCGCGCCGCCGCCGCGGCGAACAGCTCGCGCGGGCGGCTGAACGCCCTGATCTGGTGCGCCGTCATGGCGAAGCCGCGCGGGTCGTCGGTGATCCGTCCGGCCTGCGTGCGATAGCCGCGGATCGCGTGCCGTTTGGCGAGCCGCTCCTGCGCGCTGAGCGGCAGCGCGCGCGCGCCGCGCAGCTGCTGCCCGGCGGGCCACACCGGGTAGCGCCACCACCGCACCCCCGGCCGCGGCCGCGCCGCCGCGGCGACGACGCGATGATCGGGGTGCGCGTCGCCGATCGACGGCGCGAGCGCCAAGAGCGGTGCGGGCAGAGCCGCGACGGCGCGACCGACACCGCGGCGGACCGCGGCGGCGTGGTCGGCGAGCCGCCCGTCGGGCAGGTCGAGGAAGGTGATCGCGCCCGCGGCGACGCCGATGCGCCGCATCACCCGGCGGGTCTCGCGGCGACGCTCGCGCACCAGCCGCGCGCGCGGCCAGGCGCGGCTGCCGGGATGCGACGCCGCGCCGTCGCTCACCACCAGCACCGCCGCGCGCGTGCCGCGGCGCGCCAGCCGCGTGATCAGCGCGTGCGCCGCGATCGCCTCGTCGTCGGGATGGGGCGCCACGACCAGCAGCGCGCGCGGGCGGCCGACCTGCGCCCTCACAGCGCCGGGCTCAACACGCCCGCGGCGACGGCCGCACCGACCAGCATCCGCTGCGCGTCCGGTCCCGGCTGACGCAGGTACATGGCGAGATCGGTGATCGTCGCGGCGAGCGGGTGGTCGAGGAACAGGCCCTGAACGCCGACCGCCTCCTGCGCGAGCGCGAGCGCCTCCCCGCCCGCGGCATAGACCGCGCAGCGCGCCGCCGCGACCAGCGGCAGCCGCGCGTCCGCGTCGGCGAACCAGCCCGCTGCGGCACGGCGCACCGCCGCGGCCGCCTGCTCCGCCAGCGCGTACAATCGCGCCAGGCGCCCCGCCTGGTGCGGGTCGGCCGCGCGCGCGACGGCGACGAGATGGTCGCGCACCGCGTCGACCAGCCGCGCGACGCCACCCGCCTGCACCGCGGCGAAGCGCAGTGCACCGCCGCTGAACCATGGCTCGCGCGCATAGTCGCCCGGCGCGCCGACCAGCGTCGCGGCCGCGGCGGGTGCGTCGTCCCAGCGCACCACATGCGTCTCGGAGCGCTGCATGCCGACGACGCGCCACACGGCGCGGTCGATCGCGGGGGGCGCGACGCCGAGGTCGAGCAGCACCAGTTGGCGCCCGTCCGCCGCGTCGACCGTGACCAGCGCGTGCGACAGCAGCCCGGCGCCCGAGGCGAAGCTCTTGCCGCCGGAGAGCCGGCCGTCTTCGTCGAGGCGCAGCGGCTCGCCGGGCAGGTCGGCGTTCCACACCCCCAGCGCGGCACCCGCGCGCATCGCCGTCGCGAGCCGCGCGCGCAGCGCCGAGTCGCCGTAGCGTGTGACGATCTGCGTGGCGTCGACATGCCCCTCGAAGAGTCGGCCGAGCGGCAGGTCCTCACGCCCGACGCGATAGAGCAGCCGCAGCAGCGCCAGCAGCGCTTCCTCGTCGCGCGGGTCGTCGGGCGCGCCGCGCTCCGCGTCGAGCGCGGCGAGGCGCGCGCGCAGCCCGCTCACGCGGCGCGCGCCGGCGCTGCCGCGGCGAACAGCGCCGCGAGCGCGCGCTCGGCGAGGGGAAGCGGCACTTCGCGCATTCCCTCAGGCCCGACTGGCACGACTCGCATCGCGAACGCCTCGGCATTGGGGCAGTCGCGGGCGACGCCGAGCAGATGGTCAGCGCCCAGCCCGATCGCGGGCGTCAGCACGCCGAGATCGCCCGCGCCGAACGCGCGGCGCGCGAGGGCGTGACGTTCATATTGCCACAATTGGTCGAGCGGGTGCGCGACGCGGACGCTCGCCAGGCCGTCGCGATCGAGGGCGCGCAGCGCGGCGGCGAGGCCACCGCGCGCGCGACCGTGCCGGCGCGCGGAGGTGTGGACCACGCTCGCGGCGTCGCGGCGGACGCGGTGTCCGGCGCGCGCGGCGTCGTCGACCAACCGCGCGTCCTCGCCGCTGACGAGCGGTTCGAAACCGCCGAGCGCCGCGTAGGTCGCGCTGTGCAGCGCCATGTTCGCGCCGCTGGCATGGTGGTGCGTCGCCGCGGCCTCCCAGGCGACCGGATCGACGCGCCGGCGCAGCGCGTGCAGCCCCGCGTAGTAAAGCTCGATACGGTCCTGCGCTTCGTCGCCGCGCGCGCCGCTGCGGACGACGTCGCCCGCCACCAGCTCGGCCTGGCGGAGCGCGGCGAGGGTGGCGTGCAGCCAGTCGGGCGCGGGCCAGCCATCGGCGTCGGTGCTGAGCAGGACACCCCCCTCGCGCCCCAGCGCCGCGGTGCCGAGCGCCATGGCGGTGTGGCGGGCGATCCCGGCGTTGGCCGTCGAGCGCGGCAAGGCGGCGACATGGAGGCGGTGCACCGAGGTGCGTGTATAATCGGCGGCGAGCGCCGCGCTGTTGTCGGTACAGCCGTCGAGCAGCAGGCAGACGTGCACCGGCAGGCCGGGCGGTATCGCAAGCCGCTCCAGTCCCTCGAACAGCCGAGGGAGCCGCGCCCCCTCGTCGCGCGCCGGCACGCAGATGGCGAGCGCGGCCAGCGCGTCGCCGACCGCCGCGCCGTGGCTCAAGCGGCGATCTCGCCGTCGTCGCCGCCGTCCCAGTAGCGGATACGGTCGGCGCGGACGACGATCATGACGACGCCGGGCGTGTCGATGCCGTCTGGAAAGTAACGGTCGAGGTCCTTGGTCCAATGCGCCTCGAACTGGACCTTGTCCTCGATCAGCGCCGCACGCCCGTCGACCGCGACGAACAGCGGCGGCCCGCCGAGCATCCCGGCGGCACCGGTATAGCTGAGTGTCACCGCCGCGTCGGCGCGGATCTCGGCGACCTTGCGCGAGTCGTCGTAGGCGAAGAAATAGCTGTCGCCCTGGTATTCGACGTCGCCATTGTTGCTCATCGGTCGGGCGGTGAGCGCGCCGGCGGCCGATCGAGTCGCCAGCATGGCGAAATCCAGCTTGGCCATCTTCCGCGCCAGCTCGTGCAAGGTCAGCTCGGCCATGTTCCCCCCCCCGATGGGTGGCCCAGCCGTCAGCGACCACCGCCAACTCGCTGATTCACCGAGGCTTCAACGAGAGCGAACCGATCTGGTTCATCCATCTCGGCTGTTAGCCTGGTTGCGGGATCGTGGGTCCGCGGGTGACAGGCGCCAACCTGTGCCATCGCGGGACCGAGCCGCCACTTTCCTCGCGGCGCTACCCGGCTAAGCAGCGCGTGTGTCTGAACATGTCCGCTACCTCGCCGCCCGTCGCCCATCCGTGGACGGCGAGGAGCAATGGGGCCTCTATCTGCCGAGCGAAGATCGCTGGATCGACATCATCTTCCGCACCAAGCGCGAGGCGGAGCGGCTGATCGACGAGATGGACCAATAGCCGGGCGTGCCAGGCGCGGCATAGCGCAGCACCTCGCAGGATGCCGGTAACAGGCCGTCCGGGCAGGGCGATGATGACCCGGGATCGGGCGGCGGCGCCCTCGCCGTGGCGCCTCGCGGTGCTTCGCGTCCGGCGCGACGACAGGTCGGCATGGTGCACCTGACGGCGGGAGAGCGAAGCGCTCGATCGCGGCGGCGGGCGGCCACTAAGATCTGGGACACGATCGTTCCGCGGCGGTACGCCGCGATCGGCTGGTCGCGCGGATCGACCGCCGCCGACTGTCATACTTTCGTTTCGTAGCGCGCTCGATTGCGCTCCCGATGGCGCAACGGCGTATCCCGCGCCCACAATCTTCGTCGCGAGAACTCCCGCCCGCCGAAGAGGACGCATCTCTCATCGGGGTATCGAGGGCTGCCCGGCGAGAGGCGATGTTGTCCCGCGCTTGACGGCGCTCAACGGTCGCTGCTTTTCACAAATAAGCAAAGTGCGTTTAGTTTCGTTTGCTTTCTTTCTCCCGGGCGGTAAACAGACGCAAGGAACGAGTCGCAAGCAAGCGCTCCTCCGTTGAGAGGGCGAGCGGCGCGCGTCGCGTCGGTACGGGCGTGCGACGCGGCCAGCCGACGCGCCGCCCGGAGTGCATCGCGAGAGACAGGCGAGTCGCCGACACGATCGAGCGAGCGAACCGGCTCAGCAAGGACGGTCGAGCGACAGATCACACGAGTGGCTTCCGCCGCGAGAGGGGAAAAGATGAACGAACGTGCACATCGCCGCCTGCGTCATGCTCTTCTGATCAGCTCGGCCTTCCTGTCTACGGTCGCCAGTGCGCGGGCGCAGACCATCGGCGCCAACGCTCCCACCGAGGGCGAAGAGGTGGCACCGTCCCAGGCGGAGGGCGCCGACGTCGTCGTCACCGGGCTGCGCGCCGGGATCGAGCGCTCGCTCGCCGACAAGCGCCGCTCGATCTCGGTCGTCGACGTGATCTCCGCGCAGGACATCGGCAAGTTCCCCGACAACAACCTGGCGGAATCCCTGCAGCGCGTGCCCGGCATCACGATCGACCGCTCGGTCAACGGCGAGGGCCAGACGATCAACCTGCGCGGCCTCGGCCCGCAGTTCACCAGGAGTGAGATCAACGGCGGCACCGCGCTCAACGGCTTCGACTTCAGCGTCCTCGCGCCCGAGCTGTTCGCCAAGGTGACCGTCGAGAAGTCGCCGACCGCGAGCACGGTCGAGGGCGGACTCGCCGGCACGATCCTGCAGGAGACGCCCAAGCCCTTCGACATCCCGGGCTTCCGCGCCACCGCCACCGGCGGCGTCACGATCGGGCAGAAGGGCAAAGCCGTGCCGCGCCTGTTCGGGCTGGTCAGCCAGAACTGGGACGATCGCTACGGCATCACCGTCGCCGCGGCCTATTCGAAGACCGACTTCCGCACCAACGAGGTCGACTTCGGTCCCTGGGTGCCGTTCCGCAACATCGCCTCGGCCGACGTGCTCGCCACCGCCCCCGCGCCGCTGCTCGATGCCGCCACGCCGCGCACCACCGCTTTCTACAGCTACCAGCAGAAGCGTGAGAATCTCGGTGTCACCGTGGCCGGGCAGGCGCGCCCGACCGAGCGGCTCGAGCTGACCGCGGACTTCCTCTACGCGCGGCGCAAGGGAACGCAGATCGACGATCGCCCCGACGCGCCGATCGAGGGGACCAGCTTCTTCGCCGACGGCACCAGCTCACCCGGCAACCAGGCGCCGACCGACTATGTGATCGACAACGGCGCGGTCACCCAGGCGACGTTCCGCAACATCCAGAACCGCGTCGGCTACAGCTACCAGCCGCAGGAGAACAAGGTCTACCAGGGAACGCTGCGCGCCAAATGGGAGGCGGCGGATCATCTCACGATCACGCCGGGCTTCAGCTACGCGCACCAGCGCTCGAGCAACGAGCTGGATCTCTACTCGTTCGCCGCGCCGGGTGCCGACGTGACCTATCGCGTCGCCGGCGACGTGCCGCAATTCAGCTCGACCGCGACCGACTTCAGCAGCAACCCCGATCGCTTCGGCTACAACGTCTTCATCTTCAACCGCGCGGTGAACACGATCGACGAATATGTCGGGCGCGTCGACGCGACCCGCGAGTTCGAGGGCGTGCCCGGCCTCACCAGCGTCCAGGCCGGCGCGCGCTACACGCACCGGACCTCGCGCCAGCAGGCGCGCAACGTCGGGCTGTACAACGGCGCCGAGCTGCTCGGCGCGAGCCCGCTCGGCCTCGGCGCGTTCGCCGCCACGCTGCCGTTCAGCGTGCGCAACGCGACCACGCCGGACCGCATCCTCTCGGTCGATCGCGACAAGCTGATCCAGACGGTCTACCCGGGGCTCGACCCGTTCACCTCGGACCAGTTCGCGACCGATCCGCAGGGCGACCAGCTCAACTCCTTCGAGGTGGTGGAGCAGACGTACGGCGGTTACCTGCAGGGCAATTTCACCATGGGGGCGCTTTCGGTGAACGCCGGGTTGCGCGTGATCGTCACGGACACGTCGTCGAACGGCTTCGGCCTGATCGGCACCGAGCTGACCCCCAGCAACGTCGACGCGCGCTACACGAACTTCCTGCCCGCCATCAACGCGCGCTGGGAAGTCGCGCCCAACATGCTGCTTCGCGGCACCTATTCGCGCGCGATGACGCGCCCTACGCTCGACCAGCTGAGCCCCGCGACGACGATCAACTCGGGGCCGCGCACCGGTAACCGCGGCAACCCCAACCTGCGCCCCTATCTCGCCGACCAGGAGGATCTCGGCTTCGAGTGGTATTTCCACCCGGGGGCGCTGCTGACGCTCAACGGCTTCGCCAAGCAGATCGGCTCGCTGATCTCGCAGACCACCGTGTCGGAGCTGGCTAGCTTCCCCGACCAGGAGACCGGCCTGCCGACCAGCGGCATCGTCGCCTTCACCCAGCCCACCAACGGCGACAGCGCGACGATCCACGGGCTGGAGGCCGGGCTGCAGTCGCCCTTCTTCTTCCTGCCGGGCGCGCTGAGCTATTTCGGCACGATCCTCAACTTCACCTATGCCGACAGCAAGGCGAGCGTGCGCAGTGCGGACGGCGTGTCGCGCACCACGCCGCTGCCCGGCCTGTCCAAGAAGAGCGCCAACGCAGTGCTCTATTATGATCACGCCGGGATCGACGCGCGGCTCGCCTATGCCTGGCGCAGCGCCTATCTGCGCGACGACAATGTCGGGCGGCAGTTCGGCGCCGAGCGCTACGTGCGCGACTACGGCCAGCTCGACCTGTCGGTGAACGCCTTCGTCACGCGCAACGTCCAGCTCGGCTTCAACGTCAACAATGTGCTGGATACACAGCGCAAGGAGTACATCCTGATCGGTAGCGGGGCGGAGCTGCCCGCCAGCTTCCTCGAGCAGGAGCGCCGCTTCGTCCTGACCGCCCGCCTCATCATGTGAGATCGTCGGGGAGGGCGCGCTCCCGCCCGCCGGGCTGAGACCGTTCGCGCCCGAGCGGCGTTATGCGGCGGCAACGGTGAGGACGATGACGGTGGCCAGGACGATCGTGGTGACGGGTGCGGAATCGGGTATCGGCGCGGCCTGCGCCGCGGCGTTCGGCACCGGGGGGGATCGGGTAGCCGTGCTCTACTTCGCCGATGCCGCGGCCGCCGAGGCGAGCGCCGCGGCGGTGCGGCAGCACGGCGGCGAGGCGATGACGGTCCAGGCGCATGTCGACGACGAGGCCTCGGTCGACGCCGCTTTCGCCGCGGTCGAGGCGGCGTGGGGGCCGGCGGACGTCCTGATCAACTCCGCCGGGCTCAACATGAGCGGTGTCCCGGTCCGCGGCATGGCGCTGGCGCAGTGGCGCCGTCTGCTCGACACCGATCTCACCGGTGCGTTCCTCGTCTCGCGCCGCTTCCTGACCGCGCGCGGCGAGGCAGCAAGTGACGCCGCGATCATCCATATCTCGTCGATCCACGCCTATGCGGTGCGCGCCGGCGGCGCGGACTATTGCGCCGCCAAGGGCGGCCTGTCGAACTTGGTCGAGACGCTGGCGATCGAGGAGGCACCGCGGCGCGTCCGCGTCAACGCGATCGAGCCGGGCATGATCCTCACGCCGATGAACGCACGCGCGCAGGCGGACGAGACCTACCGCCGCACGTTGGAGAACAATATCCCGCTCGGCCGCGCCGGCGACCCGGCGGAGGTGGCGGACCTCGCCGTCTTCCTCGCCTCGGACCGCGCGCGCTACATCACGGGCGCGCGCATCGTCATCGACGGCGGCCTGTCGCTGATGCAGGCGCTCGGCGCGTGACCGCCCCCGATCCCGCCGCGGCGATCGCCGACCCGCACCGGCGCGATCCGGTCGTCGCCGCCGCGACGCCGCTCGACTTCAACGTCAAGGCGATCGAGCCGGTCTCCGTCGACGGTCCGCCCGCGCTGATGGCGCGCGACCTGATGAGCCCTTATGTCTGGCGCGAGGACGATGGGCGCTGGGGGCTGATGGTGCGCGCCACCGTCCGGGCCGGTGAGCCGCTGACCGACACCGGCCAGATCTGGGCGGGTTGGAGCGACGACGGCGTGCGCTTCACGATGCTCGACGCGCCGTCGCTCGTGCCCGGTCCCGGCGACCATGACGCCGGCGGCGTGGAGGACCCGACGGTGGTGCGGCAGGCGGACGGCTATGTCGTCTATTACTCGGGCGTGCTCGCCGACCACGCGCACGGCGAGCTCTCCTACGCGACCGGTCCGTCGCCCGACCGGCTGACCAAGAGCGGCGTCGCGCTCGCCTCGTCCAAGTCGGAGGGCAACACCAAGGAAGCGACGGTCGACCGCCCCGCCGATGGACACTGGCGGCTGTTCTACGAATATGCCGCGGACGAGGCCTCGCGCGTCGGGCTCGCGACCGGGTCTGACATCGCGGGACCCTGGACCGAGCAGCCGACGCCCTTCATGCCGCGCGCGGACAGCTGGGACGACTGGCATCTCTCCACCGGGCCGTTGCTGACCGACGATCCGGCCTCGCCGGTGATGTTCTACAACGGCGCCACCCGCGACGCGCGCTGGCGCATCGGCTGGGTCGCCTTCGACGCCGCCTATGAGCGCGTGGTGGCGCGCGGGATCGAGCCGCTGCTCACCCCGCCGCCGGTGGCCGACCGCAGCGCCACCGACATCGCCTTCGCCGCCTCGGTGGTGGTCGAGGGGGACGCGATCTGGCTCTATTACTCGCTGGAGGATCGACGGCTGGCGCGCGCGCTGATCCGGCGCAGCTGAGTGGCGCGCGGTCATCGTGCGGCACCGCGCCGCTAGCCGGTCGCGCCGGTCAGCCGCTCCCAATCGGCATGAGCGAGGCCCCGGCGCGCGCGCTCGTCGAGCGGCGCGCCGTCGAGGAATGCCCGCGCCGCGCCGCCGGGGCGATATTGATAGGGAAAATCGGTGGAGAAGAGCAGCCGCTCGGGCCCGACGACGTCGAGGCAGCGGCGCAGGTAGGTCTCGCGCCGAATGCCGCTGCCCGTGACTTAGAGGTTGTGCCGCGCATAGTCGGCGAGCGAGCGCACCAGCGTGAGCGCGCGGTCGAGCACCGCGCCGGTGCGCTCGAGGTAGAAGAGCACGACCTCGCCCCACTGCCCGAGGATGATCTGCAGCTTGGGCAGTTCGTCGAACACTCCCGCCGCGGCCAGCCGGACCCATTCGAGCCCCGCCTCGTAGTGCCAGCCCAGCCCGAAGGCGGCGAGCGCGACATCGGCGGTGGCACCGATCCCGGCGTAGCTCGCCTCGCGCACCTGGGGCGGCGGTGTCTGGGGGGGGATGAACAGCCGCACGTCCAGCGCCGCCGCGGTGGCGAGCAGCGGACGGAGCGCTCGCTGGTCGAGGTGGCGCTCGCGCGTGCGCCCTCACAGGAGCGCGCCCTTGAGCCCGAGCTCGCGCACCGCGCGCCCCAGCTCGCGCGGCGCCGCCTCGGGGTCCGGGGTGGGGATGGCGGAGAGACCCTGGAAACGATCGGGGCGGCGCGCGACCGCGTCGGCGATCGTGTCGTTGACGCGACGCGCGGTCTCGACCGATGCCGCGGCGGCGAGATTGTGGAGGCCGGGGGTGGTGAGCGAGCGCACCTGCATGTCGACGCCGGCCTCGTCCATCAGCGCGATGCGTCGTCGAGGTCGGCCAGCCGCTCGCCGGCCGCGCCGCCGTCGGCGAAGGCCGAGACGGGGTCATGGGGCGGGGGCGCCGCGGCCCAGGCGTCGCGGACGAAGCACGGTAGCACATGCTCCTCGATCGCGATCAGTCGCATCGCTCTATCCTCGCGCCGCGCGTTCGGCTGTAACCGCCCGGCACCGCGATCGGTTCGTCGCGGCGCCGGGTTGCGTGGCGGTCGCCGCCGGCCGACATCCGGCATCGCGCCATGCTGATTCCCGCCGCCTTCCTCACCCGCCTCGACGCGCTGCCCGCCGGCTATGGCGAGGGGCTGTTCGCGGGGCGGCGCTACGGCGTGACGGTCGCGCGCTCGGCCGATCACCGACGCCAGTGGCTATGGGCCGAGGAACTCGGTGGCAGCGACCGGGTGAGCTTCAACCTCTACCGGCTCGGCGGCGACCGATCGGCGCTCCGCCCGTGCGAGATGTCGGGCGCGAAGGTGATCGATTTCGTGCTGGGCTACGTTCCACTCGCTCACGCCGGCGTCTCGGTTGACCGATCGCGCGCCCCGCGACGGTTCAGAGGCTGATCGCGCGACGCGTCATCTCGCGCGCGGCGATCTCGTGCAATGGACCACCGCGCTCACCGCGGAAGATGTCGGCGAGGTCGAGCAGGTCCTCGTTCTCAAGCGCCGCGATCGATCGCTCGATCTCGGCGAGGAGCTGCACCGCGCGCGCGTCTCTGGCGGCGATGCGCCGCTCCCGGATTCTCAACATGACCCCGCGTAACAGGTCCGTGACAAAGAAGGGAGGGGGCGCACGTTATCCCTTCGCCGCGACCGACGGGCTCCGCCGTGTCGAACTCGTGGAGCATCGCGCCCGATGCCGCCGGTGCGATGGAGCCGCACCAACTCCGCGAACCCGGCCGTGCGCGGCGATGATGACAGGCAACCCTCCCGCCGCGCGAACGTCGGTCGATCGCGGCGCGGGCGCGCGGTCACGCCGGGGGCGCGTCCAGCAGCGCGCGGAGTCGCTCGGCGTCCGCCGGCGTCGCTGGATTGTAGACGATCATGCCGAGCTCGGGCCGGCCCTCGACCGCGAAAGAGGAGAATTCCATCGCGAGCAGGCCCGCCACGGGGTGGTGGATGCGCTTCACCCCCTCGCCGTGCGCGACCACGTCATTGTCCTGCCACAAGGCCTCGAACTCGGGACTGAGGCGCGACAGTTCGGCGATCAGCTCCGCCGCGGCGGCGCTGTTGTTCGCGCCGGCGCGCGCCACGTCGGCGCGGAAGGCGGCGACGACGAAGCGCGCGATGCTGTCCCAGTCCTCGTTGCGGGCACGAACATGGTCGCTGCCGAACATCAGCCGCAGGATGTTGCGGCCCTCGCGCGGCAGCCTGCTGTAGTCGGTCAGCAGCAGCGCCGCCGCCCGGTTCCAGCCGACGACGTCCCACATCGCGGTCTTGATGATCGCGGGGCTCAGCGTCATCGCGTCGAGGAGACGCTGCAGCCGCGGCGAGATGCCGTCGACCGGCCGGTACCGCGCCTCCGGTGGTCGGCCGAGCCCCAGCATGTAGAGATGCTCGCGCTCGGGCTCGGTCAGCATCAGCCCATTGGCGATGCGATCGAGCACGTCGGCGGAGGGCGCCCCGCCGCGACCCTGCTCGAGCCAGGTGTACCAGGTCGGGCTGATATTCGCGCGGCTCGCCACCTCCTCGCGGCGCAGGCCGGGGGTGCGACGCCGACCGCCGGCGAAGCCGAGCGCCGCCGGGTCGAGCCGGGTGCGACGGTCGCGCAGATACGTCCCGAGCGGGTTGGCGCCATTCTCCGCCATGCTGATCCTGTCACGGTCTATACTAGGATAACGTCCCTACTTTAACCGGTTTGCCCGCGCCGCGATACGCCCTCGCACCAACGAGGAGAGTGATACCATGCGCGTGTTCCTGACCGGCGCCACCGGCTTCATCGGCTCGCACGTCATCCCCGAGCTGCTCGCGGCCGGGCACCAGGTGCTCGGCCTCGCCCGCTCCGACGAGGGCGCGCGCCGACTCGCCGCGGCGGGAGTCGAGCCGCACCGCGGCGACCTGGACGCGCCCGCGACGCTCGCCGCCGGTGCCGTCGCGGCCGACGCCGTCATCCACTGCGCGTTCGACCACGATTTCGCGAACTTCGTCGAGAATACCAGGAAGGACGAGCGCAACATCGCGGCGATCGGCGCGGCGCTGGAGGGAAGCGACAGGCCGTTCCTGATCACCTCCGGCGTCGGCATCGGCACGCCGCTGCGTGGCGGTCCCTCCACCGAGGACGTACTCAACCCCGGTCACCCCAACCCGCGGATCGCCACCGAACTCGCCGCCGCGGCGCTGATCGCGCGGCGCCTCGACGTGCGAACGATCCGGCTGCCGCAGGTGCACGACACCACCAGGGCGGGGCTTATCACCCCGCTGATCGCGGAGGCGCGGCGTGCCGGGGCGATCGCCTATGTCGGCGCGGGCGAGTCGCGCTGGGCGGCGGCGCACGTCAGCGACGTGGCGAGGCTCTATGTGCTCGCGCTCGAGCGCGGCGAGCCCGGCGCGCGCTACCATGCCTCGGCGGAGGAGGGCGTGTCGGCGCGCGCCATCGCCGAGGCGATCGGGCGCGCCGGCGGGCTGCCGGTCCGTTCGATCGCCGCGGACGAGATCAAGCGGTATTTCGGCTGGATGGCGTCCTTCGCGGCGCTCGAGATGACCGCGTCGAGCGCCTGGACGCGCGCGCGCCTGGGCTGGGCGCCGACCGGCCCCGACCTGCTGACCGACCTGGCCGCGATGGATCATGCCTAGCCGACCCGCCGTGCGGCCCTCTACCGGGCGGTCGCCACGGCAGCGTCGAGCCGGTCGGCATAGGCGTTGAGCACCGCCGCGGTGTGGGCGACGTAGGCGGTCGCATCGGAGAAGCGACGCTGCTCGATCGCCTCGCGCACGCCGGGCAGCGTCTTGGCGCCATAGCCGGTGAGCGTGCCCGGCGCGTAGACGAGGTTGCGGAACCAGGGCCGCCCGGGAAGGCCCTTGGGGTCGATCAGCAGCTGGTCGATATCGCGCAGCAGCGCGAGCGTGCGCGCCTGCGTCGCGGGCGGCAGCGTCGCGAGCCGCTCGACCGCGGCGTCGGCGGCGCGCGCCGTGCGCCCCAGCCGGTCGGCGGCGTCCTCCAGCGCGAGCATGTCGATCAGCGGCGTCACGCCCTTGTCCCGCGGCGCGACCGTTGGATCGTCGGGGTGAGAGGCGAGCGTGAACACGCGCTCGCGGGTCAGGTCGCGCAGCGTGCGGTCCCTCTCGCGCTGTTCCGCGGCGAGCGTCTTCACTTCCCCGACGTAGCGCGCGACCGTGGCGGCGAAGTCGCCGTAGCGCGCCGGCACGCGCGGCCCGTCCGCCGCGCGCAGGACCAGCCGCCCGACCATCTTCGACAGCACCGCGCCATAGACCAGGCCCGGGTCGTCGAACGTGGTGACGTGATAGAAGCTGTCGTAGATCGAGTGGTACGATCCGCCGCCGCCCCCCTCGCCGCCGAAGCCGATGTCGAGCGAGGGGATGCCGAGGTGCTGGAGGAAGGCCGAATAGTCCGAGCCCGAGCCGAGCGCGCCGAGCGGCATGTCGCCGCCCGACTTGGCAGCAGCCAGCGCGACCGCATCTTCGGAATGCCCGGCGTAGGCGTCAGCGCGGACATGCGCCTGCAAGCGGTCGAGCACGCTCACCGACGTCTGCGGATCGGTGACGTCGCGCGCCGCGGCGTTGACGAGATGCTGGAGATCGTGGCTGCCCTCCGCGCTCAGAAAGCCGCGGCCGTTGCCGTCGGTGTTGACGTACAGCACCGCCTTGCGCGCGAGCTCGTCGGCATGCGCCTCGACCCATTCGGTCGAGCCGAGCAGCCCGGGCTCCTCGCCGTCCCAGCTCGCGTAGACGATCGTGCGGTCGGGCCGCCAGCCCGCCTGGGCGAGCGCGCCGAGCGCCTTGGCCTCGCTCATCAGCGCGACCTGCCCGGTCAGCGGATCGCTCGCGCCGAAGACCCAGCCGTCGCGGTGATTGCCGCGCACCACCCACTCGTCGGGGCGGGTCCGCCCGGGGAGCGTGGCGATGACGTCGTAGAGCGTCTTCATCGACCAGTCCGACGTCACCGCCAGATGGACCTTGACCGCGTCGGTGCCGCCCCAGTGATAAGCGAGTGCGAGCCCGCCGCGGGCGCCGCCCTCGATCACCGGGCCTTCCAGCCGCGCCATGATCCTGCTCGCGTCGCCGTAGGAGATCGGCAGCGCCGGAATCTTCAGGATCGTCGGCGCGGTGGCGCGAGTCAGCCGCTTCGCGCCGGGCGTGGCGCCCACCCCCGGGGTCAGCGGATCGCCCGGATATTGCGTCATGTCCTGCACCGAGCCGCGCTGCACGCCGCGCTCCGGCCGGCCGCCGCCGCGCGGATAGGGGTCGCGCTCGCCATAGCCGTCGTCGGCCGGGTCGGAGTAGATCAGGCAGCCGGCCGCGCCGTGCTCCTGCGCCAGCTTGGGCTTCAGCCCGCGCCAGCCGCCGCCGTAGCGCGCCAGCACGATCTTGCCCTTCACGCCGATGCCGCGCGCCGCCAGCGCCTCGTAATCGTCGGGCATGCCATAGTTGACGTAGACCACCGGCGCGGTGACGTCGCCGTCGCCCTGATAGGCGACATAGGGCGGCAGCGCGCCCTCGAGATGGGCGGAGCTGGGATCCTCCGCGACCGCCGGTTCCTGCCCGCCGAGCGTCGCGCGCTCGGGCGCGACGAGTTCGAGCGTGGTGCTGATCGGGGTGGGGTAGAGCACCTCGAAGGTCTCGATCCGCGCGTCCCAGCCCCAGCGCTTGAACAGCGCGAGCTGCATCTCGGCGTTGGCGCGATCGTGCGGACTGCCGACGTGATTGGGCGCCGAGCTCATCTCCTTGAGCCAGGCGAGCTGGTCGGCGCTGCTGATCTGCGCGTCGAAGGCGCGCTCGCGCGCGCGCGGGTCCGGTGCCGCCGGCGCGGTCTGGGCGACGCTGGCGAGCGGCAGCGCGAGCAGCGCGGCGGTGGCGAGCAGGCGGGGAATCATCACGGCGAACATCTCCGGTCGCGGCGCCGCGCGGGCGCCGCCGGGAGATCGGCGGGTGCTGCGACGGTCGTCCGCGCCACTGGAGCATGCCCGACCCGCGGAGGGAAGAGGGCGCGCCGACGCCCCCACCCTCAGGCGAGCGCGCCGCCGTCCACGTTGAGCACCGTGCCGGTGATCTGGCGCGCCTAGAAGAAGGAGATGCCGAACGCCGCACTGAGCAGCGACAGCGGCTCGGCGAGCGCGGCCGCCGTCGCGGTGCGTCGCGTGTCGCGCTCCTCCTCCGCCATGCGAGCGGCGAGCAAGCCCTGCTCCCTCTCGGCGCAGCGGGCGAGAACGCCGTCGATCCGCTCGCTTAGCGCCTGGCCCTTGTCGGTCCGCACGACCGCCAGCGCGGCGTCGAGGCTGGTCCGCCGCAGCCGGATCGTGAGCGCCAGTGCCGCGAGCTTGGCCTCGACCACGGGTGAAAGCACCTGGCGCGGCTCGACCACGCCGAGTGGACCAAGGAGCTCCTCCTCCAGGAGCTGGCGCACCGCACCAAGAACGATCTGACCATCATCAGCTCGGCGATCGAGCTGCAGAGCCGCGCCGCCGAGAACGCGGCGGTGCGCGAAGCGCTCGAGGCGGCGAATGCCAGGATCCTGGTGGTGGCGCGCGCGTCGACCTCCGCGATTATATCGCTTCGCTGTGCCAGGGGCTCCGCGACATGCTGCGCGACGTCCGCCCGACCGCGGTGCGGGTGCAGTGCCCGCCGCTCAGCGTGCCGAGTTCGCTCGCCGTGCACGTCGGACTGATCGTCAACGAGCTCGTCACCAACAGTCTGACATACGCCTATCCCGGCGAGCGCGGCGGCGTGATCGCGGTCAGCGTCGATCAGCGCGGGAGCGAGCTCGTCCTCCTCGTCGCCGACAACGGGTGCGGCTGCCCCGACGGCGTGGTGCCGGGACTGGGCTCGAAACTGGTGCGCCCGCTGGCCAAGCAGCTGGGCGGCAGCGTAGATCGGGTACCCGCGGACGTCGGCTTCGCGACGCGGGTCGTCTTCGCCCAGACGGGACTGTGAAGTTCCCGTACGACCGGACCCGGGCTGGAAGGGGGCCGTCTGCTCGCCTGGACGGTCGCGATGCAAGCGGGCCTGTTCCCGCTCGATGCCGTCGCTTCCCGCCGCTTCACCGGCCATCGCGCTGCGGTGATGTTGCTGCCCGGGGGCGGCGATGACAGCGAGTCCGTCCTGCCATCTCGCAGTTGCACACGTCCTCGGGGGCGGCCGACCGAGCGAGCGTCCCGAGGCGCACGGAGCCGTGCTCACTCATACCGCAGCGCGCGTGCCGGCTCGGCGCGGGCGACCCGCCAGGCCTGGGCGAAGATCGTCGCGGTGGCGATGACGACCGCGATCAGCGCGACGCCGAGGAAGTACAGCGGCGACAGCGCGATGCGGTCGTCGAACCCGCCCAGCCAGCGCCGCATCGCCACGAAGGCGACCGGCCAGGCGATGAGGTTGGCGAGCACCACCGGCCGCATGAACTGGCCGATCAGCAGGCGCAGCACGTCGGCGGTCGACGCGCCCAACGTCTTGCGGATGCCGATCTCCTTGATCCGCCGCGCGGTGTCGAAGGCGGCGAGCCCGTACAGGCCGATACAGCCGATCAGCACCGCCAGCACCGCGCCGAGGGTGAACAGGTTCGCCCGCTGCGTGTCGGTCCTGTAATAGCGGCGGTACAGGTTCTCCTCGACCGTCCGTCCCTCGAACGGGACGGCGGCTGCCGTGCGCTTCCAGGTCGCCTCCGCCGCGACGCGGAAGGCGGCGGGATCGCCGCTGTAGCGCACCATCGCGTAGGGGCTGGAGAAGGGTTTGCTCGAGTAGCGGTATTCGACCGCGCTGATGGGCTCGCGCGGACCACGGAAGCGCAGGTCGTCGACCACACCGACGATCATCATCGTCCCGTTGCCGTCGAGTGCCTGACCGACCGCGGCCGCAGGGCTGGCGAACCCCAGGTCCGCCGCAGCGGTGCGGTTGATGACGACGTGGTAGGGCGCCTTGCTGCCCCTCTGACGCAGCGCGATATCGTCGGCCGGATGCGCCGCGTCGAAGAGGCGGCCGGCGATCAGACGCCCGCCCACCGTCGGGAAGTACGCGTCGCCGACCACCACATCCATCGTCGAACGCCCACGGCTCTCGTCGAGACCCGCTCGATACACGTTCGACGTGTTGGTCATCATCTGGTCGCCAGGCGCGTTCTGCGCGGAGGTAACGTCTGCCACGCCCGGCAAGGCGGCAAAGGCACGCAGCACGCCCGCCTGCTGGTCATCGTCGACCCACGCGAATTTCGTTAAGATGAAGAGGCTTTCCCGCTTGAAGCCGAGGTCGGCGGCGCGGACGTGCGCCGCCTGCGCCAGCATGGTCGCGGTGCTGATGCCGAAGGCGATGGCGATGGCGAACTGCCCGACGACCAGTGCCGCGCGCAGTCGGGCGCCGGCCCGCCCCCCGCCCGGCGCGCGCGACGACGCGAGCACCGCCGCGGGCCGGAACCGGGCCAGAACGATCGCGGGATAGATGCCGGCGATCGCGCCGACGACCAGCACCATCGCTATCAGGGGCGGCAGGATCGATCGCGCGCCGAAGTAGGTGATGGCGAGGGTCATACCGCCCAGCGCGTTGATCAACGGCAGCGACAGTTCGGCGATCGCCAGGCCGATCAACGCGGCGAGCGCGACGGTCGCGACCGCCTCCAGCATGAACTGCCGCAGCAACGCGCCCCGCGTCCCGCCCAGCACCTTGCGCACGGCCACCTCGCGCGCCCGCAGCCCGGCACGCGCGGTGGCCAGATTGACGTAATTGACGATCGCGATGAGCAGCGTCAGCGCGCCGACGATGCCGAGGGTCGCCACCGCTGCCCGATCCGCGGGGTCGTACAGGTGATTGTCGACGAGCGGGCGCAGCGACTGCTGCCACATCCCCCTCTTGATATTGCCGTCCGGGAAGACGTGCCGCTCGGCGAAGCGGCCGAGTTCCCCCTCGAACGCGCTGGCAGCGGTCCGATCGGGGAAGCGAAGGAACGTGGTCAGCGATGTGCTGCCCCAGTGGTCGAACCACTCGTTGGCAAAGCGCGCGCGCACGATCGGCACGAAGATATCACTGGAGTAGCTGAAGTCGGCCGGCATGTCCGCGATCACCGCAGCCACGCGATAGGTGAAGGTCTTGCCGTCGATGGTGATGGGGAGCGAGCGGCCGACCGCCGGCTGGGTACCGAAGTATTTGCGCGCGATCTGCTGCGTGATGACCGCGGCGTCGGGGCTGGCGAGGGCCTTGACCGGGCTGCCGCCGATCGAGGGGAAGCTCAGCAGCGCGAAGAAATTGGGATCGACCGCGGCCAATTGCTCATCGGTCACGGTGCTGCCCTGATGGACGATCGCGTTCATCGGCCAGAACCGGGTGCCGGTGAGATTCGGATAGTCGCCGCGCAGCCGTTCCAGAAATGCCCCCATCGTGTAGGGGTTCGCCTCCTTGGGATAGCCCGGCGTGAAATAGCGTTCCTGCACGATGTACAGCTTGTCCGCACCCGGGATGCTGCGATCATACCCCGTCTCGAAACGGACGTAGAGGAACAGCACCAGGAATACCGCGATGCCGAGCGCCAGCCCGCCGATGTTGAGCAGCGCGAACAGGCGATGGCGCGTGAGCGAGCGGTAGAAGCTGAGCAGCGCGGAAGCCGGCGAGGACATGGCGATCACCTTCAAGCGACGGGCTTGGTCTGCGCGACGACGCGCAGCAGCAGCAGCAGGACGAGGACGAGCAGCACGATCACCAGACCGTGGCCGCGCGGGCGGGGGGCGCGGCGCAGCATCACGCCGCCAGTCGGGCGGAGGCGAGGATCCGGCCGTCGAGCATGTGCACGGTACGCTTGGCGATATCGGCGTGCGCGGGGCTGTGCGTCACCATCACGATCGTCGCGCCCTCGGCGTTGAGCTGCCGCAGGATCTCCATCACCTGCGCGCCATTGGCGGTGTCGAGGTTGCCGGTCGGCTCGTCCGCCAGGATCAGCCGCGGCGCGCCCACGATCGCGCGGGCGATCGCGGCGCGCTGCTGCTGGCCGCCCGACAATTGGTGGGGATGGTGGCGCTGGCGGTGCGCGATGCCGACGCGGTCCATCGCCGCGGCGACCCGCTCCTTCTTCTCGCGCGCCGGCATCGACCGATAGGCGAGCCCGAGTGCGACATTCTCCGCGATCGTCAGCTCGTCGATCAGGTTGAAGCTCTGGAACACGAAGCCGAGGCGGTCGCGGCGCAGCCTGGCGAGCTCCGCCTCCGGCGCGTGCGCGACGTCGTCGCCCTCGAACAGATACTTGCCCCCGCTCGGCCGATCGATCGTGCCGAGGATGTTGAGCAGGGTCGACTTGCCGCAGCCCGACGGGCCCATGATGGCGACGAACTCGGCGCGCTCGACGTGCAGGTCGATCCCGCCCAGCGCGGTGGTCTCGACCTCGTCGGAGGCATAGGTGCGGCTGACGTCCTGGAGCTGGATCATGGCGGTTCCTATCGGATGATCAGGGTCTGGTAGGGGGCGTAGGTGGCGAGCGGGGTGGTCACGATGCGCTCGCCCGGGGCGAGGCCGGCGGTCACCTCGACCTGGTCGGGGTTGCGGCGACCGGTCTGGATCGCGCGGCGCACCGCGTGGCCGTCGCCGTCCAGCACGAAGGCGGCGGCGCCGCCCGCGTCGAGCCAGCCGCCCGCCGGGGCGACGATCGCCGGCCGGTCGGCGCCGAGCACGAGGCGCGTGTCGAGCGTCTGGCCGCGGTTGAGCCCGGCGGGCACCGCGCCGTCGAAGCCGAGCTCGACGCGGAAGCGGCCCTCGGTCACCTGCGGCAGGATGCGGATGACGTGCAGCGGGTAGCTTCTGCCGTCGAGGTCGGCGCGCGCGCTCAGCCCGGTGCGGACTCGGCCGAGGTAGAATTGGTCGACGTCGGCGACCAATTTCCACTGGCCCTCCGAGTCGATCTGGCCGACCGGATCGCCCGGCTTGATCATCTGCCCCGGCTGGATGGTGAAAGCGGTGAGCCGCCCGCTGACCGGCGCGCGCAGCGTCAAGGCGGCGAGGCTTTCGCGGACCATCCCCAGGCTGTCGCGCAGCTCGCGCCCGGTGGCGCTGATCCCGGCCGACTGGTCGGCGAGCGTGCCGTTCGCCTGCGCCTGCCCGGCGGCGAGCGCGGCGACGCGGCTCTTCTGATACGCCGCTTCCTCGCGCAGCGGGTCGATCGCGGCGGCGGTGACGAAGCCGCGGTCGAACAGCACCTGCTTCTGGCGCAGCGCGGTCTCCGCCTTGGAGAGGGCGTTGCGCGCGTCGGCGAGGTCGCGCGCCGCGTCCTGCCGCGTGCGCTGCACCGACAGTTCGGCGCCGCTGTTGGCGCTGAGCTGGCCGACGATGCTCGCGGAGCGACTGGCGACGTCCAGTTCGAGGCTGGGATTGGACAGCCGCGCCAGCGGCGCCCCGGCGGCGACCATCGTGCCGTCGGTCGCGATCAGCGCCGCGACCGAGCCGCCCTGCACCGCGCCGACGTAGACGGTGCGCAGCGGCGCGACCTCGGCCCGCAGCGGCACGAAGTCGCGGAACGCCTCGCGCGCGACGGTGCCGGTGCGGATCGCCTGCGCGTCGACCACCAGGCTGTTGCTCCCCGGCGTCAGCCACCACAGCGCCAGCGCGGCGAGCAGCGCCGCCGCGCCGATCGCGCCGCGGACGACCAGCCTGCGCCGCGCGCGGCCGGGCCGCTCGACCCGCCGGTCCATGCCCGCGCCGCTGATCGTGAGAGACGGTGTATCGATCATGCGGACACCGTAACCCGGACATGGGCCGCCGACCTAAGTTCCTGCCTTACCAAGCCTTTTCACAAAGGACTGGCCAGTGTCCGGTCAGGCCTTGCGCCGACTGTCCGTTTCCGGACAGGTCCTGACCCATGTCAACCGAATCACCGCGCATCCTGGTCGTCGACGACGACGCCGACATCGCCCGCGCCGCGCAGCTGCTGCTCGAGCGCCAGGGCATGATCGTGGCGCACGCGCCCGATCCCGCCGCGGCCTGGGTGCGCCTCGCGGAGCGCCCCGCCGACGTCATCCTGCTCGACCTTAATTTCGCGCGCGGCCACACCAGCGGCGAGGAGGGGTTCGCCCTGCTCGACCGGCTCGTCGCCGCGGACCGTCACGCGGTGGTGATCGTCGTCACCGGGCATAGCGGGATCCAGGTCGCGGTGCAGGCGATGCGCGGCGGCGCCGCCGACTTCATCATCAAGCCGTGGAACAACGCGCGGCTCACCGCCACCGTCGAGCGCGGGCTCGCGCTGCGCCGCGCCAAGCTCGACACCGCGCCGCTGCCGCCCGCTGGCGAGGCGCCGCTGCTGCTCGGCGACAGCGCCGCGATCGCCACCGTACGCGACCTGATCGCGCGGATCGCGCCGACCGACGCGGCGCTGCTGCTGCGCGGCCCGGCGGGGAGCGGCAAGTCGCTGGCCGCGACGCTGACGCACCGCGGCTCCGCGCGCGCCGACCGCCCGCTGGTGACGCTCGACGCCGCGACCGAGGCGGGCGCGATCGGCGCGACGCTGGCGGAGGCCGTGGGCGGGACCCTGCTGCTCGACCAGGTCGACCGGCTGCCCGCGCCCGTCCAGGCGGCGCTCGCGCGCGACCTGGACGCGGCACGCGACCTGCGCCTGATCGCCACCACGCGGCTCGATCGGACGGCGCTGCGCGCGGGCCTGCACGAGGATCTGCTCTACCGGATCAGCACGATCGAGTGCGACCTGCCGCCGCTCGCCGCGCGCGACGGGGACGCGGTGCTGCTCGCCCGCCATTTCGCCGCGCTGTTCGCCGGCCGCCACGCCAAGCCGCTGCGGCCGCTGACGATCGAGGCGGAGCGCAGCATCGCCGCCGACGCCTGGCCCGACCATGTCCGCGGCCTGCGCCAGGCGACCGAGCGCGCGGTGCTGCTCGCCACCGGCGAGCGGCTCGACGTCGCCGATCTCGCGCTCGCGCTGGTGCCCGATCCGGCGCAACCGCGCGCGCTCGCCGCCGACCTCAACCTCGCGCGCAGCGAGGGGACGCTCGTCGCCGCCGCGCTCCAGCGCCACGGCTTCAACGTCAGCCGCGCCGCCGCCGAGCTCGGCCTCACCCGCGCCGCGCTGTACCGGCGGATGGCACGCTATGGCCTCTGACCGGGTCACCGCCGCGGCACGGGTGCTGGTCGTCGCCGCGGCCGGTGCGGCGGCGGCATCGAGCATCGGCCGTGGGCTCTACGCCACCGCCTCGGTCGCCATGCTCGTCGCCGTCTGGACCGGCGTCACCGCGGTGATCGCCGCGCAGGCGAGCGCGCCGCCGCCGCCGCCGCCGCCGCCCGCGCCCGACGCGGCGGAGCGGCAGCGGCTGGTCGCCTATCTCGACCTGTCGCCCGCGCCCCTCGTCGCCTACCGCGCCGGCGCGCTCCACGCGGTCAACCGCGCCGCCCGCCGCCTCTTCGCCAGCGACGACATGATCGCCGCGCCGCCGCCGTCCTTGGTCGAGGCGATCACCCGCACCCCGCCGGGCCGCACCGCGACGGTGATGATCGACGACGCACCGTATGCGCTCGCCGTCGGCGCGCTGACCTTGGCCGGCGACGTCGCACAGGTGGGCGCGCTGATCGACATCGGTGCCGAGCTCAAGGCGGCCGAGGCGGCGGCGCTGCGCGAGCTCGTCCAGATCCTCAGCCACGAGATCGTCAACGCGCTGACCCCGATCGCCTCGCTGGCCGAGACCGCGGCCGAGATGCTCGACGACGTGCAGCCGGATCACGCGGCGGTGCGCGAGGCGGTGACCACGGTCGCGCGCCGCGCCGCCGGGCTGCAACGTTTCGGCGACGCCTATCGCAGCCTTGCCCGCCTGCCCGCGCCGGAGCGACGCCGGCTCGCTACCGCCGACTTCATCGCCGATGTCACGCGCCTGTTCGCGGCGCGCTGGCCGACGCTGCCGCTGCACGTCGAGGCGGCGCACGCGCCGGTGCAGCTGCTCGCCGACATCGACCAGCTGTCCGCGGCATTGTGGGCGATCCTGCAGAACGCGGTGGAGGCGGCTGACGACGCCGCGGCGCTGCGCGTCACCCTGAACGTGGAGACCCTGGCCGACACGATCACCTTCACCGTCGACAACACCGGCCCGCCGATCCCGTCGGCGCAGGCGGAAGCGATCTTTCACCCGTTCATGACCACCAAGCCGGCGGGCAGCGGCGTCGGTCTCGCGCTGGCGCGCCAGATCCTGCGCGGCCATGGCGGCGACGTGGTCCTCGCGTCTTCCACGCCGGGTCACACCCGCTTCGTCGCGACGCTGCCGCGTGTGGGCAGCGAGGGCTGAGCGACTGCCGCTCTCCGCGCTACCCCGGCGTGCCCGACGTCGACGTATCGCTCGGGGCGCCACCGATCTTCCTCCGGATCGGTCGCCGGGCACGCCCGGAAGCCACATCGCCAAGAACAAGACGCCGAGGGGATCGGCGTCGGCTGGCGCACGCCTGCTTATCCGCGCGGGATCGTGCGCTCTCTTAACGGTTCGAGAGGACCTGTAACCTACATTAGGATGGATGCTCTCAGCTCGCCAGATCGACCTCGTGCAAGACAGCTTCGCCAGCGTCGTCCCCATCACGGACGTCGCCGCAGCGGAGTTCTATCGTCGGCTGTTCGAGCTGGCACCTGACACGCGCGGCCTCTTCACGACAGACATGGCGGAGCAAGGGCGCAAATTGTTCCTCACGTTGGCGACGGTGGTGGACGCGCTCGATCGTCTCGACACGATCGTACCGGTGGCGCGTGAACTTGCCATCCGCCATGTCGCTTACGGCGCGCGTGAGCGGCACTATGCGGCGGTCGGAACAGCGCTGATGGAGACGCTGCGGCTCGGGCTTGGAAAGGCGTTCGACCGGGACACCGAACAGGCCTGGTTGGCAGCCTATACCATCCTGTCAGACACCATGTTGACGGCCGTGCGCGAGCGGGCGTGACTGACTGATGAGCGCCTGCCAGGCCCCAGAGACTGCACGGCTTCATGCTCAACTCGGGTCGATAGCGGAGCGCCTCACCGACATCGCGGGCGTCGTTGCGTCCGAAGCCGAGACGGCCACGGCAGTGGTCCGCGGCACGACCGAACAGGCGCACCGCGTCGCACATCTCGCCGCCATGCTCGTCGAGGCAGCGGCGATCGTCGAGGCGAACGCTCGACGGCATGCTGACACGATCGCCGATCTCGGTGCCAGCTTGGCGATCAACAAGCCGGTCATCGATTCGCTGATCGAGTCCGCCGACGGCGTCGCATCGATCAGCGCGAGCGTGTCGGCGATCGCGCGGGAAAGTCAGCTGCTGAGCCTCAATGCGCGGATCGAGGCGGCGCGGGCCGGCGAGGCCGGGAGATCATTCTCCGTGGTCGCGGCCGAGATGTCGGCGCTCACCGGCCGGACCAAGCAGGCGACCGACGACATCGGCAAGCGCGCTCTCGCCATCTCACAGGACGTCGGGGCGGCCGAGATGGTCGTGGCTGCGCATGAGGCATTGGTCATCAAGCAGGATGAGCTATTGAGCGCCTCGCTGGAACAGGCGCAGCGGCAGCGAGAGACGGCCGCCGCACTGGCTTCGATCACCGAAGGTACGGCAGAGGCCGCGGATCGCACCGCGGCCGCGATCGGGCGGGTGGGTGCAAACGCCGTCGCGGTGAAGCTCCTGGCACGCCAGCTCGCCAAGCTCGCCAAGCCGACACCCGCGTGAGGAACCACCGCCCTCGACCAATCTGGGGTGCGGGTACGCACCTGCCGGACGTCAGCGGCTCAGCGCGGTTGGTAGCGGTGAGCCCCGGAAGACCCCTGCGCTAGACCCTGCCATCGGTCCGGGTGGATATGGGAACGCTAAGCCTAGGAATGGTGCCCAAGGGCGGGATCGAACCACCGACACTACGATTTTCAGTCGTATGCTCTACCAACTGAGCTACTTGGGCGCACCGCTCGCTGAGCGGTGAGGCGCGGTCCCTAGGCGGTGTCGCGAGACTTGTCCAGCCCCCCCTGTATCTCGTCGTCGATCGGCTGGCCGGGGAGGCGGTAGCCGTCGCCCAGCCAGCGCAGCAGGTCGCGATCCTTGCAGCCGCGGCCGCAGAAGGGGGCATAGTCGCGGTGCGCCGGGGCGGCGCAGATGGGGCAGCGCTGGGTCATCACTCGAAGATAAGCAGCCGGCCGGTGCGGCGCAGCAGCGCGTCCTGCCACTCGGGGCTGGCCAGCACGCGCGCGCGCACCGGCTCGGGCAGGCGGTGGCGCGGCGAGGCGCTCGGCGGCTCGCGCTCGATCCGGCGCAGCGCGGCGCGCGACTCGGCGCCGACGGGATCCTCGCGCAGCCGCTCGGGCAGTGAGGCGCGCGGGCGCGGGCGCACCAGCTGCAGGAAGCCGAAGCCGTTGACCGCGGTGCGCTCGAACGGCGGCGGCAGCGCGGCGTCGAGCGCCGCGGCGACCGCCTGGCGCGCCGCCCTGCCGGTGACGCTGGGAAAGTCGATCCCGATCGAGCCGCCGATGCCGTGGCGCCGGATGGCATGCGCCACCGCGGTCGCGGCGCGCAGCGCGAGCATGTCGGGCGCGTCGTCGCCGTCGACGTCGAACAGCGTCATCGCCGGGGTCGGCGACATTCGCAAAGCGCCGCCGGCGAAGGCGATCTCGCCGGTGCGCGCCTCCTCCAGCACCTCGGACCAGCCCGCCGCCTCGAGCACGTCGGCCTCGTGCGCGCGCGGCTCGATCACCGGTAGCCCGGTCGCGGCGATCCGCTCGCGCAGCGTCGCGCCGGGCGCGGGGGCGGCGTCGGTGACGCGGCCGCGCGCGCGCTTGGCGCGGCCGGGCTCGGGGATCGCCTCGCGCGTCACCTCCACCGTCAGCCGCGCGCCGAGCGTCACGCCCGGCGGCGCGCGGTCGAGCAGCAGCTCGCGCGCGTCCTCCAGTACCGCGACCTGGCGCTCGCGCAGCCGCGCCGGCGCGACGGTCCCGACGCGCAGACCGTCGGGCAGCTCGATCCGCGCGGCGAGTATCCGCTCGCCCTCGACCAGTGCGGCGCGCGCCTCGCCGATCCCCTCCTCGTACAGCCACTCAGCCAAGCACGACTCCCGCGGTGGCGAGCAGCGCGCGCGTCTCGAACAAGGGCAGGCCGATCACCCCGGAGTGGCTGCCGGCGAGGAAGCGCACGAACGCCTCGGCGCGGCCCTGGATGGCGTAGCCGCCCGCCTTGCCGAGCCCCTCGCCGCACGCGACGTACGAATCGATCTCCGCCTCGCTCAGCGGCTTGAACGCGACCACCGTGTCCGCCAGACGGGTGCGCGCGCGGCCGTCGGGGGCGATCACGCACACCGCCGAGAGCGCGTGGTGGCGCCGCCCCGCGAGCAGCCGCAGCAGCGTGCGCTGCACGTCATGGTCGGTCGCCGGGGGCAGGATCCGGCGACCGAGCGCGATCGTGGTGTCGCCCGCGAGCACCGCCTCGCCCGCGCCGCGCGCCACGGCGCGCGCTTTCTCCTCGGCGAGGCGCAGCGCATAGGCGCGCGGTAGCTCGCGCGGGCGCGGGGCCTCGTCGATGTCGGGGTACTCGGTCCGCAAGGGGGCCACGCCGAGCCGCGCGAGCAGGTCGCGGCGGCGCGGCGAGGAGGAGGCGAGCACCAGCGGCGCGGCGCCGGGGGGCGTCACGCTCTCACCGTCGGCGTCATGGGCAGGCTCGTCCGGCGCGCGGCTCAGGACGGGCCGGGGCCGCCGCGGCCGGGCATGAAGCGGTAGGTGATGCGACCCTTGGTGAGGTCGTACGGGGTCAGCTCGACCAGCACCTCGTCGCCGACGAGGACTCGGATGCGGTTCTTGCGCATCTTGCCCGCGGTGTGGCCGAGGATCTCATGGTCGTTCTCGAGCCGGACGCGGAACATCGCGTTGGGCAGCAGCTCCACCACCTGCCCGCGCATCTCGAGGAGTTCTTCTTTCGCCAAACGGTGTCTCTTTCGCGCTGAATGCGCGCGCCCTTAGCCGAGACGGCGGAGAAAGGAAAGGCGAGCGCGTGGATCGCGCGGCGACCCGTGAGGCGCGGCGCGGCTCGTATATGGACAATGTCGGGGGTTTCGGCAAGCGGCGCGGCGCGGCGTCTATACTGGGGCATGGGAGCTACCACGTTCACGCTGCGCTACGGGGACCTGTTGGCGGCGACGCGCGCGGGCGCCGCGACGCGCGGAAGGTGGCGCCGCGGCGCGCTGATCGCGCTGCCCTGGGCGACGCTCGCGGTCGCGCTCGGCACGGGCGATCTCGCCGGGAGCGAGCCGCTCAGCGTGGAGGTGGCGCTGGTGCTCGCCGCGCTGGGCTGGAGCGCGGCGATGCTGCTGGTCGCGCCCATCGCGGCGCGCCAGCGGCTGGTGCGGCGCGTGCGGCGTCGCTTCGCGCGCGAGCCCGAGACGGCGCTGCTCACCACCTTGGCGTGGCGAGAGAGCGGGCTGGTGCTGGCCTCGCCGCGCGGCACGGTGCGGCTCGGCTGGGACGAAGTGTCGGCGGTAGAGCAGGGCGCGCTGCTGCTGTTCCGCCGTCACGACGGCGGGGTGCCGCCGTTCGTGCCGCTGGCGCTACTGACGCCGGCGCAGCGCGCCGAGCTGCTCGCGCTGGCGGATGGGGTGGAGTAGCGGCGGCAGGGAGGTGAGTTGTGCCAGCCGCCTACGATGCTCGCGCCTCACAGCAGCGAGCCCTGGCCGCCGCGATCGTCGCGCGCCGCCTGGCGGAAGGCGGCGTGCGGGTCGAGGTGCGGCAGATCGGGGCGCTTGCCCGCCATCAGCTCGGCCAGGGTCAGGATCTGCAGCCGCGCGTAGCTGCGCCCGGTGGCGCTGCTGGCGAACCGCCCCCCCGCGGCGGCCTCGCGGATCATCGGCTCGGTCGGCGCGGCGCGGGTGACGAACACGCCCGCGATCGCGCGGTCGCGCACCATCGCCGCGTGGAGCTCGCGCACCATCGCGACGCCGACCTGCTCGCCGCTCTTCACCGACACCAGCGCGCGCTCGATCGTGCGCCCGTCGGGCCGGCAGTAGAGCAGCCCGTCGACCCCGCCGTCGGCTCCCTTGCGTCGCCCGCCGTGCGGCATCGCGCCGATCAGGAAGACGACCCACCATTGGAACTGGTAGCGGTCGCGCCGCGCCAGGTCCTCGGCCGAGGCGAGATCGCGCGGTGTTCCCTCGACGGTGAAGCGCGCCTCGGGAAAGGCGGCGTGCAGGCGTTTCTCGATCAGCGCGATGGCGAGGTGAGTCACGTCGATCCCGACCCAGCGCCGCTCGAGCTTCTGCGCGGCGTGCACCGCGGTGCCGCAGCCGCAGAAGGGATCGAGCACGAGGTCGCCCGGCCGCGACGAGGCGGCGATGATCCGCTCCAGCAGCGCGACCGGTTTCTGTGTCGGATAGCCCAGTTTCTCGACCGAGAAGGACTTGATGTTGGGCGAGTAGAGCGCGGGATCGTCCCACACGTCGTCGATCGGCTTGCCGAGCGGGTTGGCGCCGCCGCCGCGGCGCTCGTAGCCCGCGGCGTGCGCGACATATTGCTTGTTGAAGGTCCAATCGGCGGCGGGGTCGCGGACGTAGTAGAAGATCGTGTCGTGGTTGCGC
Source organism: Sphingomonas yunnanensis (assembly GCF_019898765.1). Taxonomy (GTDB): domain Bacteria; phylum Pseudomonadota; class Alphaproteobacteria; order Sphingomonadales; family Sphingomonadaceae; genus Sphingomonas; species Sphingomonas yunnanensis. The sequence goes on from NZ_JAIOKB010000005.1 coordinate 177,165, forward strand.
ACCCAGTTGCCGGTGCGAGTCTTGAAGCCGCTCACCCAGCCCGAGCGCCACACGATCTCGCGGCGGAAGGCGCGCGGCGCGAACACGCCGTCGAGCAGCAGCTTGAGGTAATGGCCCGCGGTCGGGTCGCAGTGGAGATAGAGGCTGCCGCTGGGCTTGAGCACGCGGCGCAGCTCGATCAGCCGGATCGTCATCATGGCGAGATAGGCGAGCATGTCGTTCTCGCCGAGGAAGCGACGGAGCGAGTCGAGCAGCTGGAAAGCATCCGCATGGCCGCTGCGCGCGACCTGGTCGAAGGCGTCGGCGGCGGCGTCGTTCCAGTGCCAGCTGTCGTGGAAGGCCTCCACCTGCGCCGCGGTGCCCGCGCCGTCGGGCGCGCGGAAGAGGATGTTGTAGCTGGCGTTCGAGTTGAACGGCGGGTCGAGGTAGATCAGGTCGACGCTGGAATCCGCGACCTCGCGCCGCAGCACGTCGAGATTGTCGCCGTAGTAGAGGTGGTTCGTCGGTCGGTTCGTGCCCATGCGCGCGACCGGAGCGTGGTTGTCACGCTGGCGTCACGAGCTGGTTCGTCCGGAACGGAGGTGAGCGGCGCGGCGTGAGGGGCGGGCGATCCGAAGTGGATCATTCTGGCGTGAGAGGAGGAAGATCCTCCCCGGCACGGGGAGGGACCGCTCGCCCTAGGCGAGTGGTGGAGGGGGCTCTCCGCGCGGCGCAGCGTTGGTGGCAGCCCCCCTCCACCACCGGCTACGCCGGCGCTCCCCCTCCCCGCGAGCGGGGAGGATCGACGAGTCGCCGCCTCAACCACCCCCCGCCAGCGCGGCGAGCAGCAGCAGCGCGACGATGTTGGTGATCTTGATCATCGGGTTGACCGCCGGCCCGGCGGTGTCCTTGTACGGGTCCCCGACGGTGTCGCCCGTCACCGCGGCCTTGTGCGCCTCGGAGCCCTTGCCGCCGTGGTTGCCGTCCTCGATGTACTTCTTGGCATTGTCCCAGGCGCCACCGCCCGAGGTCATCGAGAGCGCGACGAACAGCCCCGAGACGATCACGCCGAGCAGCATCGCCCCCAGCGCCGCGAAGCCGCTCGCCTGCCCGTCCACCGCGGTCACGATATAGTAGAGCGCGATCGGCGACAGCACCGGCAGCAGCGAGGGGATGATCATCTCGCGGATCGCGGCGCGCGTCACGAGATCGACCGTGCGGCCGTAATTCGGCCGGCTGGTCCCTTCCATGATGCCGGGATTGTCGCGGAACTGCTGGCGCACCTCCTCGACCACCGCGCCCGCCGCGCGCCCCACCGCGGTCATGCCGAAGGCGCCGAAGAGATAGGGCAGCAATGCGCCGAGCAGCAGCCCGACGATCACGTACGGGTTGCTGAGCGAGAAGTTGACCGACAGGTCGGGAAAATAGGTCTGCAAATCGGTGGTATAGGCGCCGAACAGCACCAGCGCGGCGAGCCCGGCCGAGCCGATCGCATAGCCCTTGGTCACCGCCTTGGTGGTGTTGCCGACCGCGTCGAGCGCGTCGGTCCGCTCGCGCACCTCGTCCTCCAGCCCCGCCATCTCGGCGATGCCGCCGGCATTGTCGGTCACCGGGCCATAAGCGTCGAGCGCCACCACCATGCCCGCCTGCGACAGCATCGCGGTCGCGGCGAAGGCGATGCCGATGATCCCGGCGAGCTTGTAGGCGGCGACCACCGCGACCACGATCACCAAGGTCGGCAGCGCGGTCGCCTCGAGGCTGATCGCGAGGCCCTGGATCACGTTGGTGCCGTGGCCGGTCTCGCTCGCCTTGGCGATCGACTTGACCGGGCGGTAGTTGGTGCCGGTGTAGTACTCAGTGATCCACACGATCAGCCCGGTCACCGCCAGCCCGATCAGCATCGAGAAGAACAGGTCGTAGCCGGTGAAGGCGCTCGCCGCGGGCACGCCCGCGACGCCGCTCGCCGCCTGCGAGGTCGCGCCCGCGTCGGGCACCGCGCCGCTGCCGGCGTCGAGGAAGCCCGCGCCGCCGATCACGCGGTGCAGGTCGCCGAGCGTCCACTGCGTCACCGCCCAGATCGCGGGGATCGACAGCAGCGCCGAGGTCCAGAAGCCCTTGTACAGCGCGCCCATGATCGAGCCGCCGCCGAGCCGCACCATATAGGTGCCGATGATCGAGGTGATGATGCACACGCCGCCGACCGCGAGCGGCAGGCTCATCAGCCGCATCAGCTCGGCCGCGTCGGCCTGGATCAGCAGCGCGATCGACACCATGGTGACGCCGAGCGTGACGACATAGGTCTCGAACAGGTCGGCGGCCATGCCGGCGCAGTCGCCGACGTTGTCGCCGACATTGTCCGCGATCACCGCGGGGTTGCGCGGATCGTCCTCGGGGATGCCGGCCTCGACCTTGCCGACCAGGTCGGCGCCGACGTCGGCCGCCTTGGTGAAGATGCCGCCGCCCAGCCGCGCGAAGATCGAGATCAGCGAGGCGCCGAACGCCAGCGCGGTGAGCGCCTCGACGATCGCGCGGTCGTTGGGCAACAGCCCCGCCGGTCCGGTCAGATACCAGAAGAACAAGGCGATGGAGAGCAGCCCCAGCCCGGCGACGAGCATCCCCGTCACCGCGCCCGAGCGGAACGCCATGGTCAGCCCGCGCTGGAGCGTGTGGCGTGCCGCCTCGGCGGTGCGGACGTTGGCGCGCACCGAGATCGTCATGCCGACGAACCCGGCCAGGCCGGAAAGCAAGGCGCCGATGACGAAGCCGATCGTCGACAGCAGCCCGAGCGTGACCGCGAGCACGACCGCGACGATCGCGCCGACCACGGCGATGGTGGTGTACTGGCGCCCGAGATAGGCCTTGGCCCCCTCCTGGATCGCGCCCGCGATATCCTGCATCCGCTCATTGCCCGGCGACGCGGCGAGCACCTGGCGGCTGGTGACGAAGCCATAGAGTACGGCGATGACGCCGCAGACGATGGCAAGGTAGACGATCGTCATGCCTCACATCCCTCCTGTTGCGCGCCCGGTCTGTCGCCGGGAGGTGTCGCGCGGGAAGCGGAGGCTAACATGCGGGAACGTCAGCGCAACCCGTGCTCATACCCGAGCCTTGGAGGGGGCGGCAGCGGCTCGCCGGCGCGGGTCAGCCGCAGCCCTGCGCCGGGTTCGAAGCGGCCGACCCGGGTCGCCGGCACGGGCGCGACGAAGCCGGGCGCGGCGGCGAACAGCAGCTCGTAATCGTCGCCCGCGGTCGCGGCCGCGAGCGCGTCGGTGACGCCCGCCGCCAGCGGCACGTCGGCGAGCTCGACCGTCACCGCGACGCCGCTCGCCGCCGCCATCCGCGCCGCGTCGATCAGTAGCCCGTCGGAGACGTCCATCATCGCGGCGACCAGCGGCGCCAGCGCGCGCCCCTCGGCGAGCCGCGGCACCGGGCGGCGGTAGCGCGCCAGCAGCTCAGGCTCGCCGTGGCCCGTGCGCGCGATCGCCAGCCCCGCGCCGGCGTCGCCGATCGTGCCGGTGACCCACAGCGTATCGCCCGCGCGCGCGCCGGACCGCGGCGGCGCGGCGGCGTCGCGCCCGATCGCGGTGAGCGTCAGCACGCGGGGTGCGCCGGCGGGCAGCGTCACCGTGTCGCCGCCGAGCAGGGCGCCGCCGAGGTCGCGCAGCGCGGCGTCGAGCCCGTCGATGAAGGCGGCGTCCCAGTCGGCGTCGCGCAGCGGGTAGCTGAGCAGCACGCCCTCGACCAGCGCGCCCTTGCCGGCCAGATCGGAGTAGTTGGTCGCGAGCAGCTTCCACGCGACGTCGGCGGCGGGGTCGTCGGGGAGGAAGTGGACGCCCTCGACCAGCGTGTCCGTGGTGAGCGTATAGTCGCCCAATGTCGCGGTATCGTCGGCGAGGCCGCGCGCGCCGGGGTGGAGCGGCAGCCGGCGCAGGCGCGCGAGGAGATCGGCCTCGGTCATGCGCGCGGCATAGCCGCGGCCGGCAGGGTTGTCGTGCGTGGCGAACCGCTCGTTAACGCCCGGCCCCTAAGGTCGCTCGCTCGATAGGAGCTGACGATGTCGGGCGTACCGGCCGAACACGATGACCTGCGCCGGCGGATGGCGCGTTTCCTCCCCCTGATGGACTCGACCGGCCATGCCAGCGGCGTGCTGCTGCGCGAGCGGCTCGAGTTCTCGCGCATCTTCCAGACACACAGCCAGGAGGAGCAGCGCGCGGTCGCCGCGCGTGCCGTGGCCGAGCCGAGCTTCGCCCCCACCGCGGCGGCGTATCGCGAGCAGCTCGACGGGCTTCGCACCGACTACAGCGCGCATATCGCGCACTGGCCGCCTTCGGCGATCCGCGACGACGCCGGCGGCTATCGCGCCGCGGTGTTGACCTTGCAGCGCCGCTTCCACGACCTGCTCGCCTGGGAGGAGCGCCACCTGCTGTGATCGGCGCGCGCGCCCGCTATGATGGGAGTGGAAGGCGCGGGATGGCGCAGCGGCGGGCGGAACTGGAGGCGGCGATAGCGTGGGGGTGTCGCTCGCGCGCGCCCGTTTCTCGATCGTCATCCCGGCGAGCCGGGATTCATGTCGCCGCTTGAGCCGCGGCCGAGGCGCGCCCGGCGCCATGGATCGCGGCTCAAGGCCGGGAGACGGCGCGGTGAGACGATCCAGGCGCCTCTACGCTCCGCTCATTCCTCGCGCTTGGCCCCATCAAGCGCCGCCTCGCGCCGCTCGCGCTCCTGCCGCTCGGCCTGTTTCTCCGCCTTGGTGCGGCCGTGCGCGGCGCGATTGGCCGCCGCCTGCGCCGCGTCCTCCGCCCGCCGCTTCGCCTTTCGCGCGCGGCTCAGCGAGACCAGCTCGCCCATCTCAGGCGCGCACGTCCTTGGCGATATTGTCGAGCAGCCCGTTGACGAAGCCGGCCTCGCGCTTCTGGTAGAAAGCGTGCGCGACGTCGACATAGGAGCTGATCGCCGCGCCCACCGGCACGTCGTCGCGCGCGAGCAGCTCGTAGCAGCCGGCGCGCAGGATCGCCTTCATCGGCTTGTCGAGCCGCTCCAGCGTCCAGCCGGTGCTAAGCTTCGCCTCGATCAGCCGGTCGATCTCGCCCTGGCGCGCGTTCGTGCCGGTGACGAGGTCGTCGAAGAAGTCGATGTCGGCCTCGGCATATTGCGCCTCCTCGATCTCGGCGCCGAGCCGGTGGTGGTGGAACTCGTGGAGCAGCGCGGGCATGGCGGTGCCCTCCATCTCATGCTGGTACAGAGCCTGGACAGCGGCGAGGCGAGCGGCGGCGCGGGCCTTGGTGCGGGCAGCGGTGCGGGACATAAGCGGCGCCCTGTACGCTTGCGGCGCCGTTTCGTCACCCCCCGGCACTGGCAGCGTCCCGGTCCCTCGCGCCGCGGCCGTTGATCTCGATCAGCAACTTCGTCCGCAACGTCCGCCGCTCGGCCACGTTCGTGGCGCAGACCCCCAGCCAAGGAGCATCACCATGGGCCTGTTCACCAAGGACATCGCGACGCTGCACGACCTGTTCCTGCACACGCTGCAGGACATCTATTACGCCGAGAACCAGATCACCAAGGCGCTGCCCAAGATGATCGAGAAGGCGACCGCGCCCGAGCTCAAGCAGGGCTTCGAGACCCACCTGCGCGAGACCGAGGGCCAGATCGCACGGCTCGAGCAGGCGTTCGAGGTGCTGGGCGAGAAGGCCAAGGCGGTCACCTGCCCGGCGATCGACGGCATCATCAAGGAGACCAACGAGGTCGCCGGCGATATCGCCGACAAATCGGTGCTCGACGCCGCCCTGATCGCCTCGGCTCAGGCGGTCGAACATTATGAGATCACGCGTTACGGCACGCTGATCGCCTGGGCCAAGCAGATGGGTCACGACCAGGTCGTCACCCTGCTCCAGGCGACGCTCGACGAGGAGAAGTCGACCGACGAGAAGCTGACCACGCTGGCCGAGAGCAAGGCCAACGCGAAGGCGGACCTGGCGACCGCGTGAGGGGCGGGGAGCGGCTCGGCAAAGGGCGGCTCCCTTGACTTGGTAGGATAGGGCCTCTGGTCGGAGACACGTTGGGCACCCTTCCTCCTTGTTCCCCGGCGAAAGCCGGGGTCCAGTTGGGCGACGCTGCTGAGGCAGGTAAGGGGCGTCACGTTTACGTCTCCGCGTGAGCCGACGTTGGCATGTGACGACGGTCGCGCGTCGTATCGATGGCCTTCCCAACTGGGCCCCGGCCTGCGTCGGGGAGCGAGTGGTGGGTAGGCGGGGCGATTACGATCGACGCGCGACCAGCAACTCCACCCCCTTCATCCCGCCTGCGCGGCCCGCTAGGGCGAGTCCCGTGACCCCGACGCTGCCGATCCACGCCGTCCTCCCCGACCTGCTCGCCGCGCTGCGCGACGTCGGCGCGGCGGTGCTGGTCGCGCCGCCCGGCGCGGGCAAGACCACCGCGGTCGCCCCCGCGCTGCTCGCCGAGCCCTGGTGCGACGGCGAGATCATCGTCACCTCGCCGCGCCGCCTCGCCGCGCGCGCCGCGGCCGAGCGGATGGCGCAGCTCGCCGGCGAGCCGGTCGGCCGCACCTTCGGCTATGCCACGAGGCTCGACACCCAGCGCTCCGCCGCGACGCGGGTCACCGTCGTCACCGAGGGCATCCTCACCGCGCGGCTTCAGAGCGACCCCGAGCTGAACGGCGTCTCCGCGCTGCTGTTCGACGAGGTGCACGAGCGCAGCCTCGACGGCGACTTCGGTCTCGCGCTCGCGCTCGACGCGCGCGCCGCGCTGCGCCCCGGGCTGCGCATCATCGCCATGTCGGCGACGCTCGACGGTGCGCGCTTCGCCGCGCTGCTCGACGGCGCGCCGGTGGTGGAGAGCGAGGGGCGAAGCTACCCGCTGGACCTGCGCCACCTCGGCCGCGCCGCCGAGGCGCGGCTGGAGGATTCGATGGCGGCCGCGATCCGCCTGGCGCTGCGCGAGGAGGAGGGCGGGGTGCTCGCCTTCCTGCCCGGCGTCGCCGAGATCGAGCGCACCGCCGAGCGAGTCGGCGACGTGCCCGGGGTGCGGCTCCACCGCCTTCACGGTAGCCTCGATCCGGCCGCGCAGCGCGCCGCGATCCGCGCGGAGCCCGACGGTGCGCGCAAGCTGGTGCTCGCCACCAGCATCGCCGAGACCAGCCTGACGCTCGACGGCATCCGACTGGTGGTCGACAGCGGCGTGGCGCGGCGCCCGCGGTACGATCGTGCCGCGGGGATGACTCGTCTGGTCACCGAGCGCGCCAGTCAGGCCGCGGCGACGCAGCGCGCCGGCCGCGCCGCGCGCCAGGGACCGGGGGTGGCCTATCGATTGTGGGAGGCGGCGGCGACCGCGGGCATGTCGCGTTTCGACCCGCCCGAGATCCTCGAGGCGGACCTCTCCGCTCTGGTGCTCGCCTGCGCTTTGTGGGGCGTGAGCGACCCGCGCGAGCTGCGCTGGCTCGACGCGCCTCCGCAAGCCGCGGTGGCGGAGGCGCGCGCGCGACTCGCCGCGCTGGGCGCGCTCGACGCCGACTCGCGCCCGACCGCGCACGGCCGCGCCATCGCGGCGCTGCCGATGCCGCCGCGGCTCGCGCACATGCTGCTCGCCGCGCCCGACCCGCGCCGCGCCGCCGAGGTGGCGGTGCTGCTGCAGGAGCGCGGACTCGGCGGGCCGGACGCCGACCTCGAGCTGCGGTGGCGGCGCTGGCGCGGCGACCGCTCGCCCAAGGCGGAGAGCGCGCGCGGACTGGCGAAGCGCTGGGCCGGTCTGGTGAAGCGCGGGCAGAGCGAGGGCGCGCCCGCCTCGATCGGCGCCTGTGTCGCGCTCGGCTTCCCCGACCGCGTGGCGCGGCGGCGCGACGCGGGCGGCGAACGCTGGGTGTCCGCCGGCGGTCGCGGTTTCAAGCTCGACCCGACCTCGCCGCTCGCCGCCGCCGAGTGGCTCGCGGTGGCGGAGACGCAGGGCATGGCGGCGGGAGCGCGCATCCTCGCCGCCGCCCCGATCGCGGCGGAGGAGGTCGAGGCGCTGTTCGCCGACCGCATCGAGACGCGCCGCACCGCCGACTTCGACGCCGCGACCGGCGCGGTGCAGCCGCTGCGCGAGCGCCGGCTCGGCGCGATCCGGCTGTCGAGCGGGCCCGACAGCGCGGCCGACCCCGCGGTCATCGCGGCGGCGCTGGTCGAGGGCGCGCGCGCGCACGGTCTGGCGCCGCTGCCCTGGTCGCGCGCGGCCGAGGCGCTGCGCACGCGCGCGGCCTACGCGGGGGTGCCGCTCGACGACGCGACGCTGCTGGCGCGGCTCGACGACTGGCTGCCCGCGCTGGTCGAGGGCAAGCGCCGGCTCGACGCGATCGCGCCGGGGGCGCTGGTCGAGGCGCTGCGCGGGCTGCTCGGCTGGGACGCGCTGCGCGCGATCGACCGCGTCGCGCCGGCGGACTTCACCAGCCCGGCGGGCTCGACCCACGGGATCGACTATGGCGCCGAGGCGGGACCGACGGTGGAGCTGCGCGTCCAGGCTTTGTTCGGTCTCGACCATCACCCGGTGGTCGGGACGGAGCGCGTGCCGCTGGTGCTATCGCTGACCTCGCCCGCGGGCCGTCCGATCCAGACGACGCGCGACCTGCCGGGCTTCTGGCGCGGCAGCTGGCACGCGGTCGCCAAGGAGATGCGCGGCCGCTACCCGCGCCATCCCTGGCCCGACGAGCCCGCTGCCGCCGCGGCGACGCTGCGCACCAAGAACGCCGACGCGCGCCGGGGGTGAGGCGGCACGCGCGCTGGGTACCGCGCACACAGTACAAGCGAAGATACGCCATGGGATTGTGAACATTAACATCAGCAATCTCGTACAAGCCGGACATAATCACAAACGAGCAACAATCCAGCGATGTTAGCGCTCACGGCTAAACCGGTTACATTCTCGCCTTGATCTCTCCTGTTGTTTTTTCCATAGGCAAAAAAATCAGAACAATAGCCGTCGTTAAGCGGCAGTGCTTTCACGGGAGAGAGACGGGTCATGCAAACATCGATCAAGCTTTGCCTGCTGCTGGGCAGCATCCTGAGCGGCGCGCCCGCGCTGGCGCAGACCGGCTCGGCACCCGACGTGCCCGCGACGGTGCCGCAGGAGCAGACGCCGCCGGCTGCCGCGGTGGGCCAGGACAGTGCGATGGTCACCCCCGACGCCTCCGCTGCGGGTGACGAGATCGTCGTCACGGGCATCCGCGCCAGCCTCAGTTCCTCGGCGCAGACGAAGCGCGACGCCAACCAGATCGTCGATTCGATCAGCGCGGTCGATGTCGGCAAATTCCCCGACGCCAATATCGCGGAGTCGCTCCAGCGCATCACCGGCGTGGCGATTGACCGCTCGGGCGGCGAGGGCCAGTTCATCACCGTCCGCGGCCTCGGGCCCGAGTTCAACACCGTTCTCGTCAACGGCCGCGTCATGGCGACCGACAACGCGGGACGCGAATTCTCCTTCGACGTGCTCTCCTCGAACATGATCCAGCGCACCGACGTGTTCAAATCGCCGGTGCCCGAGCTGCAGGAAGGCGGCATCGGTGCGACGGTCAACATCGTCACCGCGCGTCCGTTGGAGGGCCGCAGCGGCTTCCGCGCCGCGGCGCAGATCGGCGGCATCTACGACCGCTCGCGCGAGCGGATCACCCCCGATCTCGCCGCCACCGTCTCCTATGCCAATCCCGACAAGACCTTCGGCGTGCTGCTGGCGGGCTCCTACACCAAGCGCAAGAGCCAGACCGACACGATCGCGATCGACGGCTGGATCAACGGCCGTCCCGACATCGTCGAGACGATCGGCGGCGTGCCGACGCTGATCACCGGATCGGATTCGCGCTACCCCGTCACGGGCAACGCCAACCTGCCGCAGAGCGTCTACTACCAGCGCGCGCAGGAGGAGCGCGAGCGGATCAACGTCTCGGGCGCGGTGCAGTTCAGGCCGGCGGACAATCTCGAGATCACCGTCGACGGCATCTACTCGCGCTTCAACATCTCGGGTGTGACGCGCCGGCTCGATAACTTCATGGCGGCGCCTTACTACCAGCCGACGTTCGACGACACCAACACCGCCACCGGCCTGACCATGCTGGGGCGTGACTTCATCGCCGCCAACCCACAGTTCCTCGCGGCCAACCCGACGCTGACCAACAACGGCGTCAACGCCAAGGTCGACCACGTCTACAACACGACCAACCGCAAGTCGGACAGCTATCAGTTCGGCGCCAATGTCAAGTGGAACCCGGCGGAGAACGTCGAGCTCCGCTTCGATGCATCCAAGACTGGTGCCAACCGTAACTCGCCCAACGCATATTACGTCTACGGCGCACTGCTGCCCTACAGCTACGACTTCTCGCTCGACGGCGGGAAAGGCATCCCGTCGATCTCCTACGACAACAGCATCATCAACAATCCCGACCTGATGCGGCTGCACTACATGGGGATCGACGCCAACCGCTCGCGCGACCGCGGCTCGGAATATCACTTCGACTCCAAATGGGAGATCGACGGCTCGATCCTGCGCAACGTCACGCTCGGCGGGTCGTACACCGAGCGGCGCAAGATCAACCGCCAGTTCAACAACAGCGACTCCAACTGCACCTACTGCGGCTATCAGGTGCCGATCGCCTCGGGCCTGCTCCAGCCCTATGAGTGGGGCGACCTGCTCGGCGGCGGCCAGAACATCCCGCCCTCGCTGTTCCAGGTCGATCCGCAGGCGTTCCTCGCCTATCTCAACGATCCCGCCACGCTCAACATCCCCTCGAACGGGCGCACGCCCGAGCAGCAGGCGGCCTATGCGGCGCAGGTGCAGGCACTGGAGGGCGGGCCGTTCGGCGTGCGCGAGCAGCTGCGCGGCACCGTCAACGTGCAGGAGCGGCTGACCGCGGGCTATATCAGCATGCAGTTCGGCAACGATCGCTGGACCGGCAACGCCGGCGTGCGCGTGATCCGCACCCAGGTGCTCTCCTCCGGCTTCGACACGCCCGTCACCGGCATCGCCAACACGCCGGGCGACGACACGCTGCAATATACCTACGGCCCCGCCACCGCGATCGCGGTGCGCAGCAGCTACGTCAACGCGCTGCCCTCGGCCAACGTCAAGTACAACCTGACCGACAAGCTGATCGCGCGCGCCGCCTTCTCGCAGACGATCACGCGGCCGACGCTGACCGACCTGGGCGTCAACAACGATTACGGCGGTCGTATCGCGGTGCCGCTGTCCTCGGGCGGCAACCCCAATCTGCTGCCGTTCCGCTCGACCAACTACGACCTGTCACTGGAATGGTACCTCTCGCGCGTCAGCTACATCAGCGTCGGCGGCTTCTATAAGGACCTGTCGGACTTCCTCGAGCTGCAGACGCTGCCGGTCGAGCGGTTCGGCCGGGTCTACCAGGACACGCGTACGCGCAACGGGCAGAGCGGCACGATCAAGGGCATCGAGGTCGGCGGGCAATATTCGTTCGACGCGCTCGGCGGCTTCGTGGGCGGCTTCGGCCTCACCGGCAACTACACCTATGTCGCCAGCAGCGCCGAGCGCGACCAGGTGCTGGCGGACTTCCAGTGCGGCTACAACGGCCTGTCGCCCCACTCGGCGAACGGCAGCGTGTTCTACGAGAAATACGGCATCTCGGCGCGCGTGTCGTACAACTGGCGCTCGGACTATCTGCGCAACTGCCGCGACAGCCAGTCGCGACCGCGCAACCGCTCCTCCTACGGCCAGCTCGACTTCAACGTGTCCTACGACCTCACGCCCAACTTCCAAGTCTACCTTCAGGGCGTGAACGTGACAAACGAGTTCATCGACGAATGGTCGGCGATCAAGGAGCGCTACCTGCTCCAGCAGGAGACCGGGGCGCGCTACAACGTCGGCCTGCGCGTCAAGCTGTGAAGTTGAGGGCGAGTGGTGAACGGCGTTGAGCTAGAGCAAGCAACAGCGTGAAGGCTTCGCCTCCCCTTCGAGGGCTCGGGGCCGGCCATGCTCCCAGCATGGCCTGAGCGGCGCGGGCGCTGTTCACCCTGAACTCGGCGGGGTGGGGCGCTTCCGCGAACGGCGCGCCCGGGGAAAGGCCCCACCCCCACCCCTCCCCTTAAGGGGAGGGGCTGTCCCCTCCCTCACGTCACCAGCTTGCGCAGCCCCGCGAGCGTGTCCGCCTCGGCGGCGGGCTTGTCGGTGCGGATCCGCGCGATCCGCGGGAAGCGCATCGCCAGCCCCGACTTGTGCCGCTTCGACTCGTGGATCGAGTCGAACGCCACTTCCAGCACCAACGACTTCTCCACCTCGCGGACGGGGCCGAAGCGGTTGAGCGTATGCTGGCGCACGAAGCGGTCGAGCTGCGCGATCTCCTGGTCGGTGATGCCCTGATAGGCCTTGCCCACCGGCAGCAGCTCGCCCTCGTCGGTCCAGCAGCCGAACGTATAGTCGCTGTACCAGCTCGAGCGGCGGCCATTGCCGCGCTGCGCGTACATCATCACGCAGTCGGCGGTGAGCGGGTCGCGCTTCCATTTGTACCACAGGCCGGCACGGCGCCCTGCCACGTAAGGCGAGTCGCGGCGCTTGAGCATCACCCCTTCGATCGCGGCGTCGCGCGCGCCGGCGCGGATCCCCTCCAGCGCGGTGAAGTCCTCCGCCGCGATCACGCTGCTGACGTCGAAGCGGGTCGGGTCGAGCCGTGCCGCGAACGCCCCCAACCGCGCGCGCCGCTCGGTCCAGGGCAGAGCGCGCACGTCCTCGGCGCCGTCGAACAGGATGTCGTAGAGCCGGACGAAGGCGGGCGCCTCTTCCAGCATCTTGGCCGACACCACCTTGCGCCCGAGCCGCTGCTGCAGCGCGTTGAAGCTGCCAGCGCCCTCTCCCTCGCTCTCGCCGAGCCGCGCGCCCTGCGCGTCGCCGCGCACCATCAGCTCGCCGTCGACCACGCCGTAGCTCGCGAAGGCCGCGGCGACGTCGGGAAAGGCGGCGGTGACGTCGTCGCCGGTACGGCTGTAGAGCCGCGTCGCGCCCGCGACATGGACGAGCTGGACGCGGATGCCGTCCCATTTCCACTCGGCGGCGTACTCGACGAGGTCGACGCGCAGGTCCTCGAGCGGGTGCGCCAGCATGAAAGGGCGGAACACCGGCACGTCCGCGGGGGTCGGCTGCTCGCCGGTCCCCTCGGCCCAGGCGAAGAGCGTGGGGTAGGGCGGGGCGAGCCCGTGCCACACTTCCTCCACCGCCTCGACGTCGAGGCCGAAGGCATCGGCCAGCGCCTGTTTCGCCAGCCGCGCCGACACGCCGACGCGCAGCGCGCCGGTGGCGAGCTTAAGCAACGCGAACCGCTCCTCAGCGTCGAGCCGGTCGAGCATGCCCGCGAGCGCGGCGGGCGCGTCCGAGCGCGACAGGTGCATCAACCGGTCGACCACCGCGCCGACAGTCAGCGGCGTCACGTCGGTGGGCGGCACGTCGGGCACGGGCCAGAGCAGCGCGACGGTCTCCGCAGTGTCGCCGACATAGTCGCGGCTCATCCGGAACAGCACCGGGTCGACGCGCGACTCGATCAGCGCGCGGATCAGCGCCGGCTTGACCGCGGGCAGGTCGAGGTCGCCCGTCAGCGCCGCCATCGCCCAGCCGCGATCGGGGTCGGGTGTGGCGCGCAGATAATCGCCGATCAGCTTGAGCTTGGCGTTGCGCCCGCGGGTATAGATCAGCGAGTCGAGGAGCGCGGCGAAGGCGTGCATGCGGCGCTAACGCTCCATCCCGGCGATGGGCCTCAGTCGAGTGTGTCCTTGACCTTCTTGCCCGCGGTGATGCCGAGCACGAGGAAGATCAGGAACAGCGCCAGCGCGATGAAGAACAGGATCTTGGCCAGCCCGACGAAGGCGCCGCCGATGCCGCCGAAGCCGAGCGCGCCGAGCAGCAGCCCGACGACGAGGAAGATCACAGCCAGTTTCAGCATCGGTCGGCTCCTTGTGCGGCAGGCTGGGTCAGCCCTTGCGGCTGGCCTCGAACAGGAACCATGCGCGCTCCTCGGCCTCGTCGGTCCAGTCGTCGACGATGCCGCTGGTGGCATTGTCCTTGGCCTCTTCGGCCGCCTCTTTCACGTCCCGGAAGCGCTGGACGAGCGTGAGGTTGTCGTCGCGCAGCTCGGCGAGCATCTGCTCGGGCGCGACGAAATCGGCGTCATTGTCGCGGATCGAGCTCCGACGCGCGATGTCACCGATCGAGCGCAAGGTGGTGTTGCCGGTCTTGCGCACGCGCTCGGCGATCGCGTCGGTGGCACCGAGGATCTGCGCCGCCTGATCGTCGAGCAGCAGGTGATAGTCGCGGAAGTGCGGCCCCGAGACGTGCCAGTGGAAGTTCTTGGTCTTGAGGTACAAAGCGTAGCTGTCGGCGAGCGCGGCGTTGAGCGCGTCGGCGACGCTGCGCGTGTCGTTGCGCTGCAGGTCGGTGGGGGTGTCGAGCGCGGGATTCGTATCGGCCACGAGCGGCTCCGTCGTTTCACTGGTCGAGGGCGAAACGATGTGGGGCGCGATTGGGTCCGGTCAAGGCGGGGGCAAGATCCTCCCCGTCCAGGGGAGGATTTATTTGACAGAACGCCGCCCTACGCCGCCAGCCGCACCGCGCAGGCGGCAGCGAAGGTGCGCGAGGTCGCCTCGTCCTGGACGCCGCTTGCCACAGCCTCGCCGAGCAGGCCGAGCCAGTCGTGCACCAGCACGCCGCGCTCGCCGCGGCCGATCGCGGTGCCGAGCGACTGCGCCACCGTCACCACCGGCAGCAGCTGGTGCTGCTCCGCGGCGAGGCGGATGCCATCGAGCTCGGGGGCGAGCCGCGTCGGGCCGGCACGCCAGTCGATCGCGGCGATGCGCCGCGCCAGATGCGCCTTGATCGCGAGGATATCCATGTCGTCCATGCGCGTGATCCTGCTCGGGTGAGTCCCGATCCGCGCACCCTGCGCCCGCGTCCCTTACCTTGTGCTTAATGCAGCCCTACGCTTGACTCCGCGCGCCACATGCGCCAAGCGCCCGCGTCTGACGCGGCGAGGCGAGCTTCGCCGCTTTCTTGTTTCATTCGCTTAGGAACCGGTCATGGCCAAGCCGACCACCGTCAAGATCAAGCTCGTCAGCTCGGCTGACACCGGCTTCTTCTACGTCACCAAGAAGAACCCGCGCACGAAGACCGAGAAGCTGAGCTTCAACAAGTACGACCCGGTCGTGCGCAAGCACGTCGCGTTCAAGGAAGCCAAGATCAAGTAAGCGTCACGGGCGGCGCGGCCGCCCGTCGCCGGCTGATCGCGGGAGCCGCGGGCATCGCGCCGGCGGCTCTTTTCGCGTGTGTGCGATCCGGGCGCTCTGCTCGTCGAGTGCCGTGCTCCTGCGCGAGCAGGAACCCAGAGCGGCGGGCACTCTCGATCGTCACCCTAGGGCTCCCGCGGGCGCGGGGGCTTCGCCAGCGTTGCTTAGCGCTCGTCCTCGCTCGGCTCGGCGTCGGTCGTCTGCGGCGGTCGCGGGTGCGTGCCGTGATCGGGCGCGTCCGGATCGGTCAGCAGCCCCTCGACGGTTTCCTCGACCGCATCGTCATGCTCGTGCTCGGCCATGGCTGCTCTCCTCACTCGGCGGCGAGGTTCTCGCCCCGCACCTGATAGTAACTGGCGACACGGTCGGCATAAGCCTGGTCGAATATCGGTGCGTTATTGGCCCAGCTCGGGCCGCCCTCCAGCAGGCGGCGGTCGATCGTCACCACGTAGCGGTCCCGCACCGAATCGAACTGCAGCAGCGCGAAGGGCAGCGGGTAGAAGCTCTTGCCCATGCCGAGAAAGCCGCCGAGGCTGAGCACCGCGTGGGTCGCGCGACCGGAGGCCTTGTGCACCATGAAGGCGTGGACGGCGCCGAGATGGTCGCCGTCGCGGCTGTCCACCTTCATCGTCTCTCCCAGGTTCGACTGGACGAGGATCTGGGTGGGCGCGTCGTCGGCCATCGGTGACTCCATCAACAAACAGTACCGGCCGAGAACCGTCCGCGCCGCGCCGCGGTTCCGCGCACGGTTGAGCGCGCCGCCGGCTTCCGGCATAGGCCCCGGTCGTGGCTCGATACTTTCCCTACGGCGCGCGCCTGACGCCGCTCATTGCCGCGCTGGTGCTGGCCGCCGGCTGCGTGCCACAGGTGACCCCGCCGCCGCCGCCCGCCCCCGCGCTGAGCCCCGCTCCCGCGCCGCCCGCGCCAGCACCCGCCCCGACTCCGCTCGCGGCGGACTGGCAGGACTGGCCGCGCACGCCGGGCACGTGGCGCTACGCGCGTGACGCCGCCGGCACGATGGCGAGCTTCGGCGTGGGCGGCGCGGCGGTCGCCACCGCGCGCTGTGACCGCGCCGCGCGCGCGATGACGCTGACCCGGATCGGCGGTGTCCGCGCGCCGCTCACGGTACGCACCAGCGCGACGACGCGGACACTACCTGCCGCGGCGGTGGTGAACGGCGCGGCGGCGACGCTCCCGGCAAGCGACCGGCTGCTCGACGCGATGGTGTTCAGCCGCGGCCGCTTCACGCTGGAGCAATCGGGCAGCGCGCCGCTGGTACTGCCGCCCTGGGCCGAGCTGGCGCGCGTGATCGAGGATTGCCGCGGGTGAGCGGCTGAGCCATCGCGCACCGGGCGGCGCGTATAGGGGTGATGCTGCTTCCAAACAGACCTGTGGGTCGCGTCGGCGATCCGGTGGCAGCCGAGACGAGCGTGCGAGGATCGTACATTCCGCCCCGCAACACAAGACTTGTATCCGAGTCGCGCGGGGCTCACATTGATCGTGCGGTTCGAGGGCCGCGCTCGTTATCAACCAGCGAAAGGAGGTGATCCGATGTCTCATGGTTCAGCAATGGGGTCGGTTCAGTTCGTTCGGGGGACGCGCTTCTGACGGTAGGGTCTGCCTCGGGGGGTATCCTCTCCCAGACAACGAGGTAGGTCATTCTGTCGGAGGCCTGCATGGTCTCCCGGGCTGGAGCTCTCCGGCCGCTGACCATGTTTAGGGGTTGTCGGGCGCCGCTTCGGCGGGGTCCGGCAACCTCTTCTCATATTTGGGGCAGGTGAGGAGAGGCGGGGGTGGGCAGACTGGCACAGGTGGCCCAGGCGGCGCGCCGGCTCGGCGCGATCGTCGCCGATGAGGGGCCGCTCGAGGCGGCGCGGCGGCTGCTGCGGCGGGCGCGCCCGGACCCCGGTCTCGGCCACTATCTCGCCGCCAAGGCGGCGCGCGACGCCGCCTATGATTCCACCCACGACAGCGACACCGGCGGCGTCCAGCGGCTCTACACGCTCGCGATCGACAGCCCCAACGCGCGCTACGGCATCGACCATGTCGCTTCCGATCCCGACGTGTTCGCGTCGGCGATGGCGCTGCTGGAGGGCGACCTCGCGCGCTTCCATTTCCTCGACCTCGGCTCGGGCAAGGGGCGCGCGCTGCTGCTCGCCTGCGACTATCCCTTCCGCGCCATCACCGGGGTGGAGTTCGCCGCCGAGCTGCACGCCACCGCGACGCGCAACCTCGCGCGCCGCGGCGACCCGCGCGCGACCGCGCTGCTGGGCGATGCCACCGCGGTCGCGCTCCCCGACGGCGACCTCCTCGTCTACCTCTTCAACCCCTTCGAGGAGGCGATCATCCGCGCGGTGGCGCGGCGGCTGGCGGCGCTGCCGCCCGGGCGCGACGTGCGGCTGCTGTACGTCACCCCGCGCCATCAGGCGGCGCTGGCGGCGGAAGGGTGGCGCGTCGCCGCGACCGCGGGCGACGCGGTGCTGTTCCGGCGCGACTGAGGCGCGACGGGAATAACGGGAGGCGACACGCCTACGATAACCACAGTTGCCCTTCCGTACTGGCTATGTCACTGTTCCGTTCAGTCCTGGGTCGTTTCTGTGCGATGGGATGGAGGAAGTCGCCATGATGCAGCGCATCTATCTGACGCTGGCCGCACTGGCCGCGGGGCGTGACGAAATACTTCGAGCTTATCCGAAGACGGTCGATCGAGTAGATCAATGCTGTGTGATCGTGTTTCTGGCGACGATGTTATATGGCTTCATCCTTCTGCCGCTTCAGTATGTACTCGTCATCATCCATTACGCGAGCCTCGGGTTACGTCAGACGGACGTGCTTTATCTAGATACTGGAGGGCGTCTTGCCTTATTGCTAGGAGGCGGCGCCGTGCTCATGGCGAGTGTACGAAGCGCTGGTGCGGCGCGCACCGCCATGAAGACCTTCGAGGGGCATCGGTGGGTTTTGCTGCTCTTGGCAACGCTGGCGCTCATCCTCCCGCTGATCATCGGCGGAATAGTGACGAAGAGCGTCGCGCTGCTGGGCATAACGCGTGGAGACCATCTCTGGATTGCCGTCTATCTCACGGCATGGAGCGCTGCGATTATACAGATCTGTGCGGCGATCGTCGCCCCGGCCGCTCCGGCGTGGGAGGGGGAGCCGTTCAAACGACGTTAGCACGAAAGCGGGAAGCAAGTGCGACGGTGTCGTTCCGCCGGGAGTACTGCCGCCCCGCTCACGCCGGCTGCAACAACCCCTCCCGCGCGATCTTCTCGCGCCACACCAGCGGCGCGAGCTGGTGGACGTTCTGCCCCTCGGCGTCGACCGCGACGGTGACCGGAAAGTCGCTCACCTCGAACTCGTAGATCGCTTCCATGCCGAGGTCCGCGAAGCCGACGACCTTGCTGCCCTTGATCGCGCGCGCGACCAGATAGGCCGCGCCGCCGACCGCCATCAGATAGGCGCTCTTGTGGTCGCGGATCGCCTCGGTCGCGGCCGGGCCGCGCTCGGCCTTGCCGACCATCGCGAGCAGGCCCTGCTCGAGCATCATGCGCGTGAACTTGTCCATCCGCGTCGCCGTGGTCGGCCCAGCCGGCCCGACCACTTCCTCGCCGACCGGGTCGACCGGCCCGACATAATAGATCACGCGGCCCTTGAACTCGACCGGCAGCTCCTCGCCGCGCGCGAGCATGTCGGCGATGCGCTTGTGCGCGGCGTCGCGCCCGGTGAGCATCTTGCCGTTGAGCAGCAGGCGGTCGCCGTGCTTCCACGTCTGCACCACCTCGGGAGTCAGCGTGTCGAGGTCGACCCGGATCGCGGCGCTGTCGGGCTGCCAATCGACCTGTGGCCAGTCGGCGAGCTTGGGCGGCTCGAGATAGACCGGCCCCGAGCCGTCGAGCGTGAAGTGGGCGTGGCGCGTCGCGGCGCAATTCGGGATCATCGCCACCGGCTTGGACGCGGCGTGGGTCGGCCAGTCGAGGATCTTGACGTCCAGGATGGTCGAGAGCCCGCCCAGCCCCTGCGCGCCGATGCCGAGCGCGTTGACCTTTTCGAACAGTTCGATGCGGAGCGCCTCCAGGTCGTTGCGCGGCCCGCGCGCCTTGAGCTGCGCCATGTCGATCTGCCCCATCAGCGATTCCTTGGCGAGCACCATCGCTTTCTCCGCCGTGCCGCCGATTCCGATGCCGAGCATCCCGGGCGGGCACCAGCCCGCGCCCATCTGCGGCAGCATCTCGAGCACCCAGTCGACGATCGAGTCGCTCGGATTCATCATCTTGAACTTGGACTTGTTCTCGCTGCCGCCGCCCTTGGCCGCGACGTCCACATGGACCTTGTCGCCCGGCACCATCTCGACGTGGAGCACCGAGGGCGTGTTGTCGCGCGTGTTGCGGCGCGTGAAGGCCGGGTCGGCGAGGATCGAGGCGCGCAGCTTGTTCTCGGGATGGAGATAGGCGCGGCGCACGCCCTCGTCGACGACCTCCTGGAGCGAGCGCTGGCTCTCCAGCCGGCAGTCCTGCCCCCATTTGACGAAGACGGTGACGATCCCGGTATCCTGGCAGATCGGGCGGTGTCCCTCGGCGCACATCCGGCTGTTGGTGAGGATCTGCGCCATCGCGTCCTTGGCGGCGGGGCTCTGCTCCGCGTCATAGGCTTCCCCCAGCGCGCGGATGTAATCCATCGGATGGTAGTAACTGATGAACTGGAGCGCGTCGGCCACGCTCTCGATCAGGTCGGCTTCACGGATCGTCGTCATGCGCGCGGCTGTACGACGGTGGTGATAGCGGGGCAACCGGCGGGGCCTGCGCGACACTCTGCTTCGTTCGCGGGAGAGCAGATGAGTGCCGAGCGACACGAGACCGTCGCGACGACGCCGCACTGGTCACGCGCGGCGCAAAGGAAAACGCAAGGATGTCCGGCTAGGACAGCGTCATGCGCCCGCCCGCCACCGATCGAGACGACTCGCCCAGCGGTGCGCGCGCGCTCGCCGAGGCGCTCGGGCTGGCGCCCGCGTCGGACGCGCTGGTGGAGGAGTCGCGCCGCGCCGCGCTCGCCGCCAGCGCCGCGCTATGGCCCGCCGCCGCGGCGGTGCTGCTGCTCGCGCCGCTCGCGCTGGTGCTGCTCGCGCTCGGATCGCCGGCCGCCAACGCGTTGGCGGCCTGCGCCACGCCGGCGGCGCTTCTCGGGTTCGGCTGTTGGGGCGTCGCCGCGCACCCGCGTGCCGCGGCGAGCCCGACTCATTGGCGGATCGCCACCGTCGCCGCGGGCGGCAGCGCGATCGCGCTGGCGCTCGCGCTCGGTGCGCATGCCGCCGCCGCCTTGCCGCCGACGCTGCTTCCCGCCGCGGCCGTCGCGGGGGGCGCCGCGACGCTGGCGCTCGCGCTCGCGCTCCAACCGCTGCGCGCCGCCGCGCTCGCCCTGACCGCGACACTCGCGCTCGCGGCGGTGGCGCTCACCGGCGCCGCGCCGCTCCCCGCGGCGCTCGCGCTCGGCGGCGCCGCGCTGGTGGCGCTCGCGATCCTGCGCGCCGCGTTCGCGCGCCAGCGCGCGCTGGGCGAGCGGCGGCAGCGCCGCGACGCCGAGCGGCGCGACAGCCGCCTCGTCGCCGAATATGAGTCGCACGGCGCGGGCTGGTTCTGGCAGAGCGACCGCCGCGGCCGGCTCACCTATCTGTCGGAAAAGGTCGCGCGCGAGCTGCGCGCGCTCGGCATGGAGCCGATCGGCGCGGCGCTCACCGACGTCTTCCGCGTCGACTCGGCCTGGGTCGAGACCGAGCGGACGCTGAGCTTCCACCTGTCGTCGCGCACCTCCTTCACCGATTACTCGGTCCGGCCCGCCACGGGGGGCAGCGGCGCGGAGCGCTGGTGGTCGATCTCGGGCCGCCCCGCGCGCGACGAGCTCGACCGCTTCCAGGGCTTCATCGGCGCCGGCTCGGACCTGACCGAGCAGCGCCGCGCCGAGGCCGAGATCAAGCGGCTCGCGCTGTTCGACGCGCTCACCGGCATCGCCAACCGCCAGCGCATGCGGCTCGCGCTCGAGCAGACGCTGGCGCAGGCGCAGGCGGGCGGCACCCACCCGACCGGCCTGTTCCTGCTCGACCTCGACCGCTTCAAGGCGGTCAACGACACGCTCGGCCACCAGGTCGGCGACGATCTGCTCAAGGAAGTGGCGCAGCGGCTGCAGCGCACCATCGGCGACGCCGGTTTGGTCGGCCGGCTCGGCGGCGACGAGTTCAAGGTGATCGTCCCCAACGAGGGTGACCGCGACCGGCTCGGCGCGCTGGCGCAGCGCGTGATCGCGGCGCTGTCGCTGCCCTATCACATCGACCGCTCGACCCTGTCGATCGGCTGCTCGGTCGGCGTCGCGATCGCTCCCGCGGACGGCGCGGCGCAGGAGGAGCTGGTGCGCAACGCCGACCTCGCGCTCTACGCCGCCAAGGCGGACGGGCGCGGGGTGCACCGCTTCTATCGCGAGGAGCTGCTCCACGGCGCGCAGAAGCGCAAGCGGCTGGAGGACGACCTGCGTCAGGCGCTCGCCGCCGGCCAGTTCTACCTCGCCTATCAGCCGGTGGTGTCGACCGCGGACGCGCGCATCATGGGCTATGAGGCGCTGGTGCGCTGGGACCATCCGCAGCGCGGGCCGGTGAGCCCGGCCGAGTTCATCCCGGTGGCGGAGGAGTGCGGGCTGATCGAGGCGATCGGTGCCTGGGTGCTCGACACCGCCTGCGCCGAGGCGGCGAGCTGGCCGGACCATGTCCGCGTCGCGGTCAACGTCTCGCCGATCCAGTTCGCCAACCCCAAGCTGCCCGCGCTGGTGGCGGGCGCGCTCGCCGCCGCGGGGCTGGCGCCGCACCGGCTCGAGCTGGAGATCACCGAGGGCGTTTTCCTCAACGAGGATGCCTCGTCGGAGCAGATGTTCCGCGCGCTCAAGGCGCTGGGCGTGCGGCTCGCGCTCGACGACTTCGGTACCGGCTATTCCAGCCTCGGCTATCTGCGCAAGGCGCCGTTCGACAAGATCAAGATCGACCAGAGCTTCGTGCGCGGCGCGATCCAGCCGGGCAACCGCAACGCCGCCATCATCCGCGCGATCGTCAGCCTGGCCGAGACGCTCGGCATGGAGACCACCGCCGAAGGAGTCGAGCAGCAGGACGAGATCGTGCTGATCCGCGGCCTGGGATGCAGCCATATCCAAGGCTTTGTCTACGGTCGCCCCGCCGACGCCGGCACGGTGCGCGCGCAGCTCGCCGCGGGAGAGGGCTATGCGGTGCCGATCGGGCACAAGACCAGCCGCGCGCCGCGCCACCGCGTCCTGCGCTCGGCGCGGCTCGAGCTGGCGGGCGAGCGCGCCGAGGTGCGCGTGCGCAACATCTCGCCGGCGGGGGCGATGATCGACGGCGTCGACCTGCCGGTGGCGGCGATCGGTTATCCGGTGGCGCTCGAGCTCGACGACGGGCTGGCGCTGGCGGCGACGGTGCGCTGGGTCGACGAGGAGGGCCGCGCTGGACTGGAATTCGCCGCGGCGTTCGACCTGGAGCGGTTCAACCAGCCGGTGCCGCGCCGCGCCGCATGAGCCTGGGGGGGCACGCCAAGCCGTAGCGACTCACAACGGCTGCAAGTGATCGCGCTCCTGCAACGATAATCTCAAGGTACTGCCCCTTGTGCTCCCGCGCACGCGGGGGTCTAGGCGTCCCTCGCGTCGCGGTCAGGCGGTCTCGAGCGACCCGACGATCGTGGCGGGCTCGCGCTGCGGCAGCGGCGGCATGCCGAGCCGGCGCACGTCGATCGCGGAGACCCCCGCCAGCAGTACGTCGCCGAAGCCGCGGTCACCGGTCTCGACCAGGATACCCGCGTGGGTCTGGCGCAGCATCGCCCACTCGACCGCGCGCGCCCGCACCCGTGCGCCGCGCACCAGCACCAGCGCGATCACTCCGGTCGTATCGATCACCAGCGCAGCGCGGCCATCCTCGGCGATCACCGCGTCGAACGCGGCGAAGCGCGGCAGCGCGACTCCGACCGCCTCGACCGCCTCCGCGACCGATCGCATCATCCGGTGCGCCCGGCCGAGGCCGAGCCATGCCGCCAGCCCCATCGCGCCGGCTCAGCCGCGCCGCGCCACCGCGTCGAGCAGGGGACGCAGGTTGGTGAGGTCGTAGCCCGCGGCGGCGGCCTTGGCGGTGAGCGAGTCGGCGTCGTCGCCGCGCGCCGCGCCGGCGAGTGCCCAGAGGTTGCACGAGCGCGTACCCGAGCGGCAATAGGCCAGCACGGGGCCGCCCGCCTCGGCCAGCGCCGCGGTCATCGCCTCGACCTGCGGCAGCGAGAAGCCGGCGTGGGTGATCGGGATGGCGGTGTAGCGCAGCCCCGCCGCCTCCGCCGCGGCGCGGATCGATTCGCCCTCGGGCTGGCCGGGTTCCTCGCCGTCGGGGCGGTTGTTGACCACGGCCCTGTAGCCGGCGGCGGCGATGGCGGGCAGGTCCTCGGGCCGGATCTGCGGCGCGACCGCGATCGTCTCGTCGATGATGCGCAACATAGGATGGTGCCCTTAGCGCGGACGGGTCGCCGCGTCACTGATCCCGTTCGTCCCGTCGCGGGAGAGCGCCTTAGCGCGAAGCGGGTGGGTCGGCGAGGGAGGAATAGCTTCCATGTCGATGAGCGCGAGATCCTCCCCGCTTGGCGGGAAGGGGGACCGCCGCGCGGCAGCGCGGTGGTGGAGGGGGCTTTCCACGCAGCGCAGCGCTTGAGGAAGCCCGCCGCCACCACGCCGCTTCTCGTCGCGGTCCCCCTCCCCGCGAGCGGGGAGGATCTTCTAGGATTCCCGCGCGACCCAGCCCCTCACCCCATCCCCTTCAACACGTCCAGGAACGCCTGCCCATAGGCGTCGAGCTTGCGCTGGCCCACCCCCGCGATCCGCCCCAGCGCGGCGAGCGAGGTCGGCCGCAGCGCCGCCATCTCGCGCAGCGCCGAATCGTGGAAGATCACGTAGGGCGGCACCCCCGCCTCCTTGGCCAGCTCGCGCCGGCACGCGCGCAGCGCCTCGAAAAGCGGATCGTCGACCGGATTGGGGGTCGCGCCCGCCCGCCCCCCGCGCCGGCGCTCGCGCTTGGGCGGCTCGACCAGCGGCAGCGTCGCCTCGCCCTTCAGCAGCGCGCGCGCCGCCGGACCGAACTCGAGCCCGCCGTGATGGTTGGTGCGCAGCGCGTCCTTGAGCAGCAGCGCGCGCCCGACCGGCTTGAGCAACGCCACCTCCTCGCCGTCGACGATGTTCCACACCGACAATTGCTCGTGTCCGTTCATCAGGCTGCGTTCGCTCGACTGGCCGGTGAGCACCTGCTCGATATAGGTCGCGCCGAACATCTGCCCGGTACGGAACACCGCCGACAGATACTTGCGCGCCGTCTCGGTCGCATCCAGCGCGGCGGGGGGCGACAGGCAGTTGTCGCAATTGCCGCACGTCTCGGGCGGGTGCTCGCCGAAGTGGCGCAGCAGGATGGCGCGGCGGCAGCCCGCGGTCTCCACCAAGGCGCCGAGCGCGGCGAGCCGCTGGCGCTCGCCCGGCTGGCGCTGCTGCTCGACCTCGCCGATGCGCTGCCGCGCGCGCGCGAAATCCTCCGCGCCCCAGAAAAGATGCGCCACCGCGGGATCGCCGTCGCGACCGGCGCGCCCGGTCTCCTGATAATAGGCCTCGATCGACTTGGGCAGGCCGGCATGCGCGACGAAGCGGACGTCGGGCTTGTCGATCCCCATGCCGAAGGCGACCGTGGCGCACATCACCATGTCCTCGGAGGCGACGAAATCGGCCTGGTTGCGCGCGCGCACCGCGGGATCGAGCCCGGCGTGATAGGCGCGCACCGGGCGGCCGGTGATCGCGGTGAGCTGCGCCGCCATCTTCTCGGTCGCGGCGCGGGTCTGGACATAGACGATGCCCGGCCCGGGCGTGTCGCGCACCACGTCGGCGATCTGGCGCGTGGTGTTGTCCTTGGGACGGATCGTGTAGCGGATGTTGGGCCGGTCGAACCCGGCGACGATCATCCCCTCGTGCGGGATGCCGAGCTGCTCGAGGATGTCGGCGCGGGTGTGCGCGTCGGCGGTGGCGGTCAGCGCCAGCCGCGGCACCTCGGGGAAGGCGTCGAGCAGCGGGCGCAGCAGGCGATAGTCGGGGCGGAAGTCGTGGCCCCACTCGCTCACGCAATGCGCCTCGTCGATCGCGAACAGCGCGGGCCGGCCGCGCTCGAGCAGGTCGCGGAAGTCGGCGGTGGAGGCGCGCTCGGGCGCGACGTACAGCAGGTCCAGCCCACCATCGAGGTAGCGCCCGCGCGTCTCGGCCTTGTTCTCGTCGACGCTGGTCAGCGTCGCGGCGCGCAGGCCCACCGCGGTGGCGGCGCGGAGCTGGTCGTGCATCAGCGCGATCAGCGGGCTGACGACCACGCACGTCCCCTCCAGCATCGCCGAGGGCAGCTGGTAGCAGAGCGACTTGCCCGCGCCGGTCGGCATCACCGCGAGCGTGCGCTCGCCCGCGAGCACGCGCGTGACGACCTGCTCCTGCACGCCGCGGAAGGCGGGGAAGCCGAATATGGTGTGGAGCTGGGGAAGCGGGTCGAGCGCCATGGGCGCGCCCGACCTAGGCGCGCGCGCGGCGCAGGGCAACCGGCGCGGCGACGCGGCCCGGTGGGAGGGTAACCGGCGCGGTGACGCGCCGGGGCGGGCGGGCGGGAACGCGCGACCGGGGCGGCGCGTAGTGCGCGCATGCTGTCAGGACGACCGATGACCCCGCGCCCCAACCTCGCCCTGTTCACCTTCGGTGCGGCGGCGCTGCTCGCGGCGTGCGAGCGCGAGCCCGCCGATGGCGCCGCGCCCGCGGTGGAGGCGCAGGCCACGCCCGCGGCGTCAGTGGGACGCGCGCCCGACGCGCCCGCGGCGGGGCCCGGTCAGTGAGCGTCGAGCGGGTCCGCGACAATCGCTCGGAGCAGGAGTTCGAGCTGACGGTCGCGGGCGAGCGCGCGGTCGCGGCCTATCAGCTGGAGGGCGACACGATCGTCTTCACGCACACGTTGGTGCCGCCCGCGATCGAGGGACGCGGGGTGGGCTCGCGGCTGATCCGCGCCGCGCTGGATTCAGCGCGCGACCAGGGCCTGCGCGTGGTGCCGCAATGCCCGTTCGTGCGCGCCTTCATCGAGCGCCATCCGGAATATCGCGACCTGGTGCGGTGAGGGTGACGATCGGCCAACTCACCCCTCCTCCTCAGGGGAGGGGCCGGGGGTGGGGCGCTTCCGCACACGCCGCATTCGTGGAGAGGCCCCAGCCCAACCTTTCCCCCGAAGGGGAGGGGCTAGATGCACCCCCTCACGCCGCGCGCGCCATCCGCCACGCCGCGGCGATCTCCTCCAGCTCCGACGCCACCGCGCGGAACGGCTCGCCGTCGGTGCCGATGCTGGCGTCCACCACCTGGCGGCGGCAGCCGGCGTAGAAGCGCGCGAGCGTGCGCGAGACGTCGCCGCCGCGATCGAAGTCGAGGTTCGCCTCCAGCGCGAACAGGATCGCGGTGGCGCGGGTCACGCGCTCGCTGCGCGTGGCGAACTGGCGGTTGTCCGCCGCCCAGGCGGCGACGCGCAGCGCCTGGGTGAGCTCCTCGTACAGCAACTGGACGAGCGCCGGCCCGTCGGCCGCGGCGGTGCGGCCGGCGAGGTCGATCTCGCGATAGGTACGCGCCGGATCGCGCAGCAGGGCGGAAGCATAGGCCATGGTCGTCTAACTCTCGCTCAACCCGTCGACTTGGTCCAATTGTCGATCTGCTGCTGCATGAACGACTGCGTGGCTTTGTAGGCGGAGACGCGCGCGTTCATGCTGGAGAACTGCTGCGTCAGCCGCGAGGTCATCTTCGTCGCCTGATCATCGACGTTGCTCTGCTGCTTGCCGAGATCCGACTGCGCCTGGCGGTAGCGCGTGCTCGAGGCGGCGAGGCCGTAGATCGTGCTGCCCGTGTTGAGGTCGAGCGACTTCATCGCGGCGTACAGCCCGGTGGCGCCGCTGCTGCTCTTGGCGAACATCGCCTCCACCGCCTCGGGCGTGTTCTTCATCGCGCTCGTCAGCGCATTGTCGTCGACCTCGAGCTCGCCGGTGCGCGTCGTGCGCACGCCGATCGCGGCGAGCGTCGACGGCGAGCCCGCCGCGGCGCCGGGCAGCAGCACGCGGCTGGTCAGCCCCTGCAACGTGCGCAGCAGCGTCTTGGCGGCGGGGTCGGCGCGAAGCTGGCCGTTGATCGCGTCGGTCTGCTCCTTCACCACGCCGAGCACCTGGTTGTAGGTGTCGACGAAGTCCTTCACCGCGCTCGACAGCGCGCTGTCGGGGCGGGTGGCGGTGAGGTTGGTGGTGCCGGTGCCGGTGAGGCTCAGCTTGACGCCCGCGATCAGGTCGCTGACCTCGTTGCTGCCGCGCTCGACCGAGACGCCGTCGACCACCAGCTTGGCGTTGCCCGCCTGGCTGGAGACAGTGGTCTTATCGGTGGTGCCGAAACCGGTGTCGAACTGCGCCAGCGCGCCGCCCGAGTCGCTCGCGGCCAGCGTGAAGGCCTGGGTCGCGCCGGTGGTGCCCTTGAGCGAGAGATAGGCGCCGCCGTCGGCGTCGTTGATCACCGTGGCGGTGACGCCCGCCTTCTTGGCGTTGATCGCCGCGGCGATGCCCGACAGCGAGTTGTTGCTCGAGTCGATCGATATCGCGAACGACTTGGCGCTGCCGTCGCTGTTCGTGCCCGCGGTGAAGCCGGTCATCGCGCCGCCGCTGGTGGTGGCGGTGCCGAGCGTCAGCGTCAGCGTGCCGGTGCCGAAGGTGGCGGTCGAGGGCGAGGCGATCTTGGCGCTGGTGGCGATCTGCGCGGTGGCGAGCGCGTTGACGGTGACGCTGCTGTTGAGCCCCGAGGCCGAGGCGCCCGAGATCGCGCTGGCGGTGGCGACGCCACTCATCGAGCTGTTGGGCTGGGTCGCGAGCGAGCCGCCCTCGACGAGGTTCTCCAGCGCCTTGGTGAAGTCCGCGATGGTGCTCTTGAGCGTCGCCACGCCCGAGATCTGCGCGGTGAGCGAGTCGCTCTTCGAGGTGAGCTGCGCGCGCTTCTGCGCGAACTGCGCGTCGACCAGCTGGGTGACGAGCGCGCCGGTATCGACCCCCGAACCCGAGCCGAGCGAGGTGAGGACCGAGTTGGCGGCGGATTGGTTGACCGACGAGGTCGACGACGTCTTGGTCGTCGACGTCGTGCCGGTCGTTGCCGTGCTGCTGGTGCTGCTGATCGTCGTCGCCATGATACCCCCTTAAACGACCGCTCGCCGCCGGAATTTACCCCTGTTTCTTGCCATGCTCGTCGAATCGCGCGGTGAGGGGTACGTCGACCGCCGGCATCCGCCCGCCGGCGCGCTCGTTGAGCCCGAAGACGAAGGCGAGCACGGTGGCGATCGCGACATAGAGGTCGTCGCGCACCTCCTGCCCCTCGCGGCTGGTGTAATAGACCGCGCGGGCGAGCGCGGGATATTCGAGGATCGGCAGCTGCATCTCGCCCGCCGCCTCGCGGATCGCCAGCGCGGTGGCGTTGCGGCCCTTGGCCATCACCACCGGCACCTGGTCGCGCCCGCGATCGTAGCGCAGCGCCACCGCGAAATGGGTCGGGTTGGTGAGCACGACATGCGCCTCGGTCAGCGCCTGGCGCATGCCGCCGGAGAGCATCGCGCGCTGCTTGGCGCGCATATGCCCCTTCATCTCGGGATTGCCCTCGCTCTCCTTGTGCTCGTCGCGCACCTCCTGCTTGGACATGCGCAGCTTGCGCAGCAGCTGCATGACCTGGGTGGGCACGTCGACCAGGGCAATCGCGACCAGCCCCATCGCCATCACCAGGAGCACGTTGGTCATCGTCGCGCCCAGCCCGGCGAGCGCGACGGGCAGGTTGGACGAGGCGAGGCCGAAGCTGAAATGCGCGGTCTTCCACAGCATCCAGGCGCCGATCGTGCCGAGCAGGATCACCTTGAGCAGCGATTTGCCGAGCTCGATCCAGCCCGACATGCCGAGGATCCGCTTCAGCCCCGAGGCCGGGTTGATGCGCGACGCCTTGGGCGCCATCAGCGAGCCGTTCCAGCCGAAGCTGCCGAGCCCCGCCTGGCTGACGATCGCGGCGGCCACGCTGATCGCGAACAAGGAGCCGAGCGGCGTCGCCAGCTTCCATCCCGCCTCGACCAGCGGGCGCCACGGCGCGAAATCCTCGATATCGGCGCGCCCGAAGGTGAAGCTCGACGCCATCACCGCGCGGCAGGCGTTGAGCAGGCCGGGGCCGAAGAACAAGAGCCACGACACGCCCGCCAGCACCACCAGCGCGGTGGCGAGGTCGCGGCTCTTGAGGATGTCGCCCTTCTCGCGCGCGTCCTTGCGACGCTTGTCGGTCGGGGCTTCTGTCTTGTCGCCACCCTCCGACATCAGCGCGCCCCCGCGAGCACGAGGCTCTGCGCCGCGGCGAGGCCCTCGCGTACGATCACCTGCATATAGTCACCCATCGCCGGCAGCGCGATCGCGAGGCTCAGCACGCCGACCGCGAGGCTCACCGGCAGGCCGACCGCGAACAGGTTGAGCGACGGCGCCGAGCGCGACACCATCCCCATGACGAGGTTGAGGCACAGCAGCAGGAAGCCGACCGGCAGCGCCAGCAGCAGCCCGGCGAGAAAGGCATAGCCGCCGAACAGCGCGATGTCGCGGAGCTGGCCGGCGGCCAGCCAGGAGGCGCCGGGCGGCAGCGCGCGGTAGCTGCGCACCACCAGGTCGACCAGCACCAGGTGCCCGTCGAGCGAGAGGAACAGCAAGGTCATCATGATCGACAGGAACTGGCCGATGGCAGGGCTCGATCGGCCAGAATTGGGGTCGATCATGTTGGCGAAGCCGATCCCCATCGACCCACCGATGATCTCGCCCGCCACCAGCGGCGCGGCGAAGGCGACCTGGAGCACGAAGCCGATCGCCAGCCCGACCAACGCCTCGGCCGCGACCGCGACGAAGGTGGCGAGCGCGAACACGCTCTGCGGGGTCTGCACGGGGGTGGTGCCGAGCACCAGCACCGCGATCGCGCCCGACAGCGCCACGCGCACGGTGAGCGGCACCGAGACGTTGCTGAACACCGGCGCGGCGATGAAGGCGGCGCCGACGCGGATCATCACGAAGATCATCGCCCACAGCTGGGGCTCGATGGCGAGGCCGAAGCCGAGCATCTATCGCGCGGTCCGTGGAGCCGGTGTTCCTGCGCACGCAGGAGCACGGCGCCCGAGGGAGCGACACCGTTCCATTTCACGCTTGTTCCCCGGCGAAGGCCGGGGTCCAGTTGGGTGGAGCGCTGTGGCTGGCACGAAACGTCTTTCGCCTGGGCCCCGGCCTTCGCCGGGGAACAGAAGAGAAGAAGGAGGTAGCAGCACGGTCACGCGCTCACCGCACCAGATCGGGGATGCGCGCGAAGATCTCGTTGGTGAAGTCGCTCAGCAGCCCGAGGATCATCGCGCCGAACACCATGATCGACACCGCGACCACGATCAGCTTGGGGACGAAGCTCAGCGTCTGCTCGTTGATCGAGGTGGCGGCCTGGACCATGCCGAGGATCAGTCCCGACAGCAGCGCCGGGATCAGGATCGGCGCCGCGGCGAGCGCCAGCACCCACATCGTCTGGTTGGCGACGGTCAGGAAATAATCGGCGTCGACGAGCGGGTGCATGCGGGCTTCTCGATGGCGTCGCCCCGGGACGGGGTCGGGACAGGCGCGCTATGGCGGAACTTGGTTAACGCACCTCTACCTTCAGGTCGCGAAACTGTTGGCGAGGCTACCCATCGTCAGTGCCCAGCCGTCGACCAGCACGAACAGCAGCAGCTTGAACGGCAGCGAGATGATCGTCGGGCTCAGCATCGCCATGCCCAGCGCCATCAGCACGGTCGCCACCACCAGGTCGATCACGATGAAGGGCAGGAAGACGAGGAAGCCGATCTGGAAGGCGGTCTTCAGCTCGGAGGTGACATAGGCCGGCAGCAGCACCGAATAGGGGATGTCGCGCGGGCTGGCATAGGGGCCGGACTTGGCCATCTCGGCGAACATCGTGACGTCCTTCACGCGCGTCTGCTTCTCCATGAATGCGTGGAGCGGCGCGCCCGCGGCCTGGATCAGCTGCGTGCCGCCGATGCGCCCCTGCGAATAGGGCTGGATCGCGGTCGTGTTGATCTGGTTGATCGCGGGCGCCATCACGAAGAAGCTGAGGAAAAGCGACAGGCCGATCAGCACCTGGTTGGGCGGGGTCTGTTGCAGCCCCATGGCCTGGCGCAGGATCGACAGCACGATGATGATGCGGGTGAAGCTCGTCATCATCAGCACGATCCCGGGCAGGATCGTGAGCAGCCCCATGATGATGAGCACTTGCAGCGACAGCGACAGCGAGCCGTTGCCGGGCGTGCTCGAGGCGTCGCCGCGCGAGAGCTGGCCGAGCGCGCGGTCGACCGCGTCGCCGACGCCCGGCGCGGGCGCCGCGGGCGCGCCGGGGGGCGGCGCGGCGGGTCCCGTCTGGGCGAGCGCGGGGAAGGCGACGCACAGCATCACCGCGATGGCGGCGAGCGCGAGCAGCACGCGCCAGGCGTGCTGGCGCTTGGCGGCGCGCGCGCGGATCAGCGCCGCGGTGCCGCCGGTGCGCGTGACGGTGTAATTCTGTTGCATCGTCGGCATCCGCATCCTCCTTCCCAGCGTCATCCTGAACTTGTTTCAGGATCCACGTCGCCCATCATGCCGAGGCGTCGTCTTCTGCGGTACGGTGGATCCTGAAACGAGTTCAGGATGACGGAAGGAGACGGTAGCGATCGCGAAATCACCCCCGCTCACCGCCGGAACTCGCGCGCCAGCGCGCGCGCCGCCTCGGCCGGGTCGACCGCCGCGGCGATACCCTCGCCCGTCGCCGGCGTCTTGTCGACCAA
The DNA here is from genome assembly GCF_019898765.1 of Sphingomonas yunnanensis. Taxonomy (GTDB): domain Bacteria; phylum Pseudomonadota; class Alphaproteobacteria; order Sphingomonadales; family Sphingomonadaceae; genus Sphingomonas; species Sphingomonas yunnanensis. Next base: position 209,364 of record NZ_JAIOKB010000005.1, read on the forward strand.
CGTCACGCCGCCGCGGCCGACCGAGACGAGCAGACGGCTGCCCTCGAAGTCGATCACCGCGAGCCGCAGCCCCGGCGAGATCATCATCGTCTCGCGCACCGCGATCATCCGGGCCGCGGTCTTGCCCGGCAGCCGCGTCTCGAGCCGCCGCCACAGATACAGGCACCCGATCATCAAGCCGCAGACCAGCGGCAGCAGCACCACCAGCTTGAGGATATAGGTCCACATCATCAGCGCGTCGCCTCTCAGCCTCGCTTCTCGGGCGCGACCAGCTCGGTCATCTTCACCCCGAAGCGGTCACCCACCGTGACGACTTCGCCGCGGCCAATCAACGTGCCGTTAACCAGAACATCCAGCAACTCGCCCGCCTGTCGGTCGAGCTCGATCACGCTGGCCTCGCCGAGCGCGAGCAGCTCGCGCAGCGACAGCGTGGTCGAGCCGATCTCCACCGTCAGCTTGACGTCGACGTCCTGGAGCATGCGCAGGTTGGCGGCGACCGCCGCGTCGATCGTGAAGCCGCTCGTCATGTCGTTCATAGCAGGGGTCCTTCGAGCTTGGAGATGCGGATCGCGGCGCGACCGTTGGAGGTGCCGACCGTGCCCATGCCGAGCGCGACGCCGCCGATCACGATCGGCACGTCGGGGCCGAAGCTGATCGGGATGACGTCGCCTTCCTTGAGGTCCATCAGCTTGGCGAGCGAGATCGTCGGCTCGGCCAGCACCGAGCGCACCGGCAGCCGCACGCCCATCGCGGCGCGGGTCAGCTGGGTACGCCACTCGGCGTCGACCTCGGCGGGCTTGGCCACCACCTTGCCGGTGAGCGCGACCGTGTGCGGCTTGAGCGTGGCGACGGGGTAGAGCACGTCGACGAACAGCGGCTTGGCGCTGCCGCGCGCGAGGCCGAAGCGGGTGGAGATCACCACGTCGTCGCCCTCGATCCCCTGGATCAGGTTGGAGCCCAGCTCGCACCGCTCGGCGCCGAAGCGCGCGCGCGCCAGCGGCTCCCACGCGCTCTGCAACGTGCGCGCCATCGCGGCGGCGACTCGCTGCGCCAGCACGTCGGCGGCGGGGGTGAACTCGAGCGCCAGCATCGGCGATACGTCGCCGGTGCCGCCGAAGAACAGGTCGAGCAGCTCGGCGACGAACTGCGAGTCGAGCACCACCAGCAGCGGGCGGCCGTCCATCGTCAGCGGCAGATAGGCGGTCAGCTTGTCGCCGCGCGCGGCGCGATAGTCGGCGAGACGCAGCACCTCGAGCGGCTCCGCCCAGGTGCGCGTCTCGCTGCGCCAATAGCCCTCGAACACCTGGCGTACCCCGCGCGCGGCGCGCGCCGAGAGGTGTTGCAGCGTGTGGAGGTCGCCGAAGGGATGCAGCTTGCCCGCCGCCCCCGACCCCGCGCCGAGGTTGGTCACGCCGACGGGAGAGTCGGAGCGCCCACGCCCGCGCCGCTCGGTGGCGTCGGGCTCCAGGCCGAAGTCGGAGAGGTCGGGCTCATTAACCATGCCCAGTCACTGAACCACGAAGTTGGTAAAGTAGACGTTACTGATGCCGCCGAAACCCTCTTTCTCGCGGAGAGTCTGGTTGATCGCCGCGACCAGCCGCTTCTGGAGCTGCTGCTTGCCCGCGCTGGTGAAGACCTGATCCTCGGTCGTGTCGCCCAGCGTCATGAGGATCGCCGAGCGAATCGCGATGTCGTTGGTCTTCAGGTTGTTGATGACCTTCTCGTCGTAGGGCGTGGAGACGGCGACGCCGACCTGGACGAAATGCACCGAGTCCTGGAGGTTGGAGGTGAACTCCTTGTCCATCGCGAAATAGTTGGAGGCATAGGGCTCCCCGCCGGCACCCTCGGGGGTGGGAGCGCCATGGTCCTCGCTCTTGGCCTCGCCGCCCTCGGCGCTCTCGCCGCCGCCGTGACCGCCCTCGCCGCCCTCGCCGCCCTCGCCGCCCTCGCCGCCTTCACCGGCACGCTTCTGCTCGCTCTTGGGGACGAGATGGGGCTTGTTGGGGTCCTCCTTGAGCGCGGGGTGCGCGCCGCCGCCGCCGACCAGCCCGGAACTGGCGGCGTACAGGCCGGCGCCGACGCCGCCGCCCAGCAGGACGACGACGCCCACGACGCCGACGAGGATCGTCTTCATCTTGCCCTTCTTCTTGGGCGCGGCGGCTTCGGTGTCACTCATCGGTCATTCCCTCGGGTCAGGCGATACGATCATCGGTGGGGGCCGCGTCGGCGACGCGGCGGACGGAAGCGGGAGTACGCGGCGCGCGCTGTTGCTGCGCCTGCGGCTGCTGGCGGTCGGGCTGCTGGCCGGCGTTGCTGCCCTGCGACTGGCCGGCGGCGGTCTGCGCGGCCTGCGACCCGCCGGACGACGCCTGGCCCTGCTGCGGCGTGCTGGCCGAACCGTTGCCGCCCGAGCCGTTGCCCGCCGTGGCGCTACCACCGTGCTGGAGCTTGATGCCGCGCTGCTCGGCCATCTCCTGCAGGCGCGGCTGCGCCTCGGCGAGCAGGGCGCGGGTCTGCGGCTGCTCGGCGACGAGCTGGACCTGCACGGTATCGCCGTCGCGCCGCAGCGAGACGTCGATCGCGCCCAGCGCGTCGGGGACGAGCCGAATGCGCACGTCATTGGCGTTGGCCATGTCGCGCAGCATCTCGATGCGATGGATCATCGCCTCGGGCCAGCGCCCGTGCGTCATGTCGAGCGGCTGCTGGGTAGCGGGCTGCGGCGCGGCGACCGCCGCGGCCGTGATCGCGCCGGTCGCGGGCTGGGCGAGCTGCGCGGTCGGCAGCGGCTCCGCGGGCGCGGCGCGCTCGTCGGCGGTGACGGCGCGGTGGATCGCGTCGGCGAACGTACGCGCCGCGGTCGCGATCGCGGGCGCCGCGGCGGCGGGGAGGGCGACGGGCGTCGCCGCGACCGCCGTGGACGCGGCGTGCGGCGCCGGGTCGAGCGCGACGGCGGCGGCCGAGTCGACGGGGCCGGTCGCGGCGGGGTCAGCGGGTAGCGCGGTCGCCGCGATGGCGGCTGCGCTACCGTCCGCGGTCGGCAAGGTGGCGACGGGCGCTGTGGCCGGCGACGCGGGAGGGGCGAGTGTCAGCGGCGCGTCGACCCGCGCCGGCGCGGCCGCTGCGATGACGGGCGCGACGCTGGCGACACTCGCGACGGGCGTCGGGGTCGACGCGGCGGCAACCGGGGCGACAGCCGCGGGGGACCGTGGCGGCGTCGCCGACGCGACCACGGGGCGGGCGGCATCGGCGTCGAGCGTCGGCAGCGGCGCGCGCGCCCCCTGGCGCGGCGGTGCGGCGTCAGCGGGAATGGCGGCGGGAGCGGGGGCGGTCTCGTCTACGGCGCCGCGCCGCGGGGCGACCTGAACGCGGACCTGCTCGGTCCCCGAGGGGATCGGCGGCGGCACGGTGGCGAGCGGGGGCTTCGCCGGCGCGGCGACGGCGGCGGCGATCTGGCCCGCGCCGGTGGCGGGCAGGAGCGCCGGGCGAGCGGCACTATCGACGCGTGACGGTCCCGCCGGCGCCGCGGCCCGGCGCGCGGTCGTGCGCGGCGGCACGGAAAGGGCGTCGGTCGCGGCGGCCACGGTGGCGGTCGGGTTGCCCGACGGCGTCGCCGCTTCGGTGCCCTCCGTCGCGATGACGGTCGCGGGCATCGTCGCGGCGGGCGTCGAGGACGCCGACGCGGCGGCCCGTGCGGGTGACGAGGCGATCGCGGGGCCGGGCGTGAGCGTCGGCACGGCGGCGCGCTTCCCAGCGATGTCGGGCAGCGGCGTGGCGGCGGTCGGCGCATCGGCGCGGGCGGGCGGCACATCGCCGACCGAGGTCGCCACGGGCGATGCCGTCGCCGCTGACGCCGCCGGAGTCGGTGCTGCCGGGGCGAGGGTGATGTCGGCAGGGCGGGCGGAGGCCGGGAATCCCTTCGCCGGGATCGTGTCGCGCGGTGCGAGGGGAAGTGTCGGCGCGCTGTCATGTGTCACGGCAGTCTGGCCCGGTGCAGCGACCGAGCCAACGGTGGGCGGCACGGCCGCCTCGTTGTTTGCCGCCGCGTCGCGCCGGACGGGCGCTGCCAGGAAGGGCGGCGTCATCGTGGGGGTAGCGAGGATGGCAGGGGCGACCGGCGTCGTCGCCAGGGGCTCGCTGGGCGCGGCCGCCGGGCGCTCGCCCCCGGCCGACTCCGCCGTGGCCGTCTCGTCGAGAGTCGACGCGCGGTTCGACCGGAGCAGCGCGACGTCCGCCACAACGGCCTCGCTCGTCGACGCTGGCGGCTCGGGCGCGATCGCGCGGCGCACCGCGGCGGCGCGACCGAGGACCGCGCCCGCCGGCAGCGGCACGGCGTGGCGCGGCGTCGCCGCCGCGGCGACGACCGTCTCGGGTACGGAGGACGCTGGCGGCACATCCAGCCCGGTGGCGTCGGCGAGCCAGGCGAGCGCGGCCTCGCCTGTCGGACCCGCGGCGAGCGGCGCACCCTCGCCGAGCGCGACCGGCAAGTCGCTGCCGGGAACGGCAAGCGCCTGCCGCCCGCCAGCCGCTGCTGCCGGTGTGCCGTCGCTCGCGGGCGCGACGAGGTCGAGGAAGGTGCCGCCCGCCACGGCGAGCCTGGTGCGCCCGCCCGCGCCGGCGGCGAGCGACTCGCCGGCGGGGGCGCCGGGGGTCGCCAGCGCGCCGGGGGCGGCGGTCAGCAGCAGGCTCGCGATCGTGGTCAAGGCAGGCTCCGGGCGCTGGTGGACGGGTACGACCTAGCATCAGCAAGAGCCGTGCCGTTTGCCCGGAGACGGCGAGCGACCGGTCGGCGGAGTCGCTTGGTACGGCCGCGCGCAAGCCTTATGGTGGCGACATGGCCAGCCTGCTCGCGCTCCAGCACCCGCGCTTCCTCACCGCCGAGGAGTTCCTGCAGATCGACTTCGGCCCGGAGCTGCGCGCCGAGCGCGACGATGGCGTCATCCGCATGATGGCGGACGGCTCGCGCGAATACGCGCGGGCGCAGGGCAATATCTTCCTCGCGCTCGGAGATCGCCTGCGCCGAAGCGGCTGCCGAGCGTCGACACGATCCTGTTCGTCGGTCCCGGCGAGGAATGGGTGATCGTCAGCCAGCACGTCGAGGGCGGTTGGATCGACACCGCGCCCGCGCGCCGCGACGTGGCGCTGCCGTCGCTCGACCTCGTGCTGCCCGCCGACGAGATGTTCGCGCGCGACTGATCGCGCGCTCGCGCGTTCGGGGGCGATGGCGACCAGCGCACCGACCCGCTTCGATCGATCGATCCCCACCGACAGCATCGTCTTCGGCTACGGCCCGATGCTCCCGCTCGTCGCGGCCGGTATCGGCGCCTGGCTGCTGCCCACGCCGTGGGGCGTGCTCGCGGTGCGGCTGGCGATCATCTGGGGCGCGCTGATCCTATCGTTCATCGGCGGGGTGCGGCGCGGGTTCGGGTTCGCCCGCGCCGAGGCCTCGACCGCGATCGAGCTCGCCGCGGCGGTGGCCTATGTCACGATCGCCGGGCTCGCGCTGCTGGTGCCTTATGCTGCCACGGCGGTGGCGCTGCTCGCCGCGGGCTACGCGCTGGCGGCGCTGCTCGACCGGCGCGCGGCGCTGCGCGGCAACGCGCCGGCGCATTTCGCGCGGCTGCGGGTCCCGCAGCTGCTGCTGGGTTGCGCCGGTCTCGCCGCCTGCTGGGCCTGGCTCATGACTCGCTGAGATGAACCCTCGCTCGGCCTCCGCCAGGCCCAGCGGATGATGTCAACGCCCTCCCCGCTGTTCGACGAAGAAGTGTCGAAGCTGGAACAGTTACGCGGTTAACGCCGATTGCCGCTTCGCACAAAGGGCCGTACGGGACCCATGCGCCCGCCGGGGTGTTATCGCGGACGAAGCGGGCGCCGTGTGCGCTCCGGGGGAAAGGGAATAACGTTGACCGAGATCGTGCCGGTGATCCTCTCGGGTGGGTCGGGTACTCGTTTGTGGCCGATGTCGCGCCCCGAGAAGCCCAAGCAGCTGCTGGCGCTCACCGCGGACGAGACGATGCTCCAGCTCACCGCCGCGCGCGCGCACGGCGACGCCTTCGCGGCGCCCGTGGTGGTCGCCAATGCCGCGCACGCCGATGAGGTGGAGGCGCAGCTCGCCGGCATCGGCGCGGCGCCGAGCGCGCTGATCCTCGAGCCCGCCGGGCGCAACACCGCGCCCGCGATCGCGCTCGCCGCGCTGGTCGCGGAGGGTGACAGCCCGCTGCTCGTCATGCCCTCCGACCATGTGATCGCCGACCGCGAGGCCTTCCACGCCGCGATCCACGCCGCACTGCCGCTGGTCGAGCAGGGCTGGCTGGTCACCTTCGGTATCACCCCCGACGCGCCCGAGACGGGCTACGGCTATATCAAGGTGGGCGAGGAGATCGCCGCCGGCGTCCACCGCGTCGCGCGCTTCGTCGAGAAGCCCAAGCGGGACGTCGCCGAAGCGATGGTGGCGGCGGGCGACCATGCCTGGAACGGCGGCATCTTCCTGTTCTGCGCCAAAGCCTATCTCGCCGCGCTGGAGGCGCATCGGCCCGATATCCTGGCGGCGGTGAAGCGCTCGCTCGACGGCGCGCGGCGCGAGGGCACGCGCATCTACCCCGACGCCGAGGCCTTCGCCGCCTCGCCCTCGGACTCGATCGACTATGCGGTGATGGAGAAGGCCGAGCGCGTCGCGGTGGTGCCGGTGGCGATGGGCTGGAGTGACGTCGGCAGCTGGGACGCGCTCCACGCGATCAGCGCGGGCGACCAGGGCGGTAACGTCGTCGCCGGCGAGGTGATCCTGCTCGATACGCGCAACTGCCTGGTGCGCAGCGACGGGGCGAAAGTGGCGATGGTCGGGGTCGAGGACCTGATCGTGGTCGCCAGCGGCAACGACATCCTGATCCTGCCGCGCGGCCGCAGCCAGGACGTCAAGCTGCTGCTGGAGGCGATGAAGAAGTAAGGGCAGTCGTGGGGGGGAGATCGTCCCCGATCAGGAACGCTCGATATAGCGTGCCGCGACCCCTCCTCATCAGGGGAGAAGTCGGTGGGGGCGCTCCGCTGACGCGGCGCTTGTGGAAGCTCCGCACCCCCGACTCCCCCCCTCGCAGGGGAGGGGAGACTTCGTTTTCCCTCGTGCCGCTCTGACGCCGACGGGGACCCGCTCCCGGTTCAGCCGATCAACAATCCCGCCAGCGCGGCGCTCATCAGGTTCGCCAAGCTCCCCGCCGCGAGCGCGCGAAGGCCGAGCCGCGCGATCGTCGGGCGCTGGTTGGGGGCGAGGCTGCCCGTCACCGCCATCTGGATCGCGATCGAGGAAAAATTGGCGAAGCCGCACAGCGCGAAGGTGACGATCGCGATGGTGCGCGGACTAAGCTGCGCCGCCTGCTTGCCGAGATCGATATAGGCGACGAACTCGTTGAGCACGATCTTCTCGCCGAACAGCCCGCCCGCGATCCCGGCCTCGCGCCACGGCACGTTGAGCAGGAACATGACCGGCTGGAAGACATAGCCGAGCAGCCCCTGGAAGCTCAGCTCGGGGTGGCCGAACCAGCCGCCGACCCCGCCGAGCAGCCCGTTGGCGAGCGCCACCAGCGCGACGAAGGCGAGCACCATCGCGCCGACCGCCACCGCCAACTTGACCCCGGTCTGCGCGCCCTGCGCCGCCGCCATGATCAGGTTGGCGGGCTTCTCCTCGTCGTGAGTCGCGTCGGGGAGCGGCTCGCCCGCGACTGGGCGCGCCGCCTCGCTCGGCAACGCGGCCGGCCCGATCCCCGCGGCGGTGCGGCGATGGTCGGCCAAAGCGACGTCGCGCGGCGCGCCCGGCACGTCGCCCAGCGCGAGCTCGCCCTCGGGCGTGGCGCGCCGGTCGGGCATGATGATCTTGGCCATCAGGATCCCGCCCGGCGCCGCCATGAAGCTGGCGGCGAGCAGATAGTCGATGCTGATCCCCATCGAGGCATAGGCCGCCAGGATCGTCCCCGCCACGCCTGCCATGCCGCTGGTCATCACGGTGAAGACCTGGGGCGGGGTGAGCCCGGCGAGATAGGGGCGGATCACCAGCGGCGACTCGCTCTGACCGACGAAGATGTTGGCGGCGGCGCACAGGCTCTCCACCTTGCTGGTCCCGATCAGTCGCTCGATCGCGCCGCCGAGCCAGCGCACCACCAGCTGCATCACGCCGAGGTAATAGAGGATCGACACCAGGCTGGCGAAGAAGATGATCACTGGCAGCGCGGCGATGGCGAAGCTCTGCCCGCCCACCGCCGGGCTGGCGAGGTTGCCGAACAGGAACTCGGTGCCGCGCTGCGAGTAACCGAGCAGCGCGGCGACGCCGGCCGAGGCGCCGGCGAGCGCGGCGCGGCCGGGCGTCCAGTAGAGCACGATCACGGCGATCAGCGCCTGGAGCGCGAAGGCGCTGCCGACGACGCGCGGGCGGATCGCGCGGCGATCGGCGGAGAGCAGCACCGCGAGCAGCAGGATCACCGCGATACCCGCGAGACCGATCAGGATTCTCTGCATTCGTCTTCTTTGATGTGAGCCGCGTGGAGGGCGCGCGGCGAGGGCGCGCACGCGGGGGCCGATCATACAGCGGTGGCCGCGCGCCGCCAGCCATGTTCGCGCGAGTTGGAGGAGGGTGTGCCGGATAAGCAACGGCTTGGGCGGGCCGTCCATCCCGGCGCGATCGCCCCCGGCTGGCCTCCACCGCGACGTCGCGCGCCGGCAACACGGCCGACACCGCCGGCAACTGGGGCGCGAGGATCGTTTGACCTCATATAAAGATATCTTTATATCTGCTCGCCGGATGAAACACGCCCTCGCCATCTTCAGCGCGCTCGCGGACCCGTCGCGGCTGCGCATCGTCGCGCTGCTCGGCGCGATGGAGCTCTCGGTGGGCGAGCTGGCGCAGGTGCTGGGGCAGAGCCAGCCGCGCGTGTCGCGCCACGTCAAGATCCTGTGCGACGCCGGGCTGGCGGAGCGGCGCAAGGAGGGCAGCTGGGTGTTCGTCGCGCTCGGCGACCGCGAGCGGCTCGCGCCCGTGCTCGCCGCGCTCGACTCGCTCGGCGTCACCGAGGAGGCCGCGGCGGATCTCGCGCGGCTGGCGGCGGTGCGCGCCGATCGCGCCGCCGCGGCGGCGGGCTGGTTCGAGGCGAACGCCGCCGAGTGGGACGCGATCCGCTCGCTCCACGTCGCCGAGGAGCAGGTCGAGGCGGCGATGCGCGAGGTGCTCGCCGACGCGCCGCTCGGCCGGCTGATCGACATCGGCACCGGCACCGGGCGGATGATCGAGCTGTTCGCGCCCGGCGCCACCCACGCGCTGGGGATCGACAAGAGCAGCGAGATGCTGCGGCTGGCGCGCGCCAAACTGGGCGAGCAGGGGCTCGCCAACGCCGAGCTGCGCCAGGCCGATCTCTACGCGCTGCCGCTGGGAGACGGGGCCGCGGACGTCGCGATCCTCCACCACGTGCTGCACTTCGCTCAGCAGCCCGGCGCCGCGATCGCCGAGGCGGCGCGCGTGCTGGCGACCGGCGGCCGGCTGCTGATCGCGGACTTCGCGCCGCACGACCGCGAGGAGCTGCGCGCGCGCGACGCGCACACGCGGCTGGGCTTCGCCGACGCGCAGATCGAGCGCTGGTTCGCCGCGGCCGGGCTGCTGCCGGCGCGGACCGAGACGCTCGAGGGCGGCGAACTGACGGTGAAATTGTGGCTCGGCCGGAAGGCCGGCGAGCCGTGGCGAGAGGTGAAGGCGGCATGACATTCTCGGTCAACCAGCTCGAGGAGGCGCGCCGAGCATTGGACGCGCCGCTCTACGCCGACGTCGGCGGCGACGTGGACGTGAGCTTCGAGTTCTCGCCGCCCAAGGGCGAGAAGTCGGAGGAGACGCTGTGGCAGTCGATCGAGACGCTCTGTCCGCTCGGGCCGCGCTTTCTCTCGGTCACGTACGGCGCGGGCGGGTCGACGCGCGACCGCACCCACGCCACGGTGGCGCGGATCGCGCGCGAGACCGCGGTGCCCGCCGCGGCGCATCTCACCTGCGTCGAGGCGACGCGCGAGGAGATCGACGCGGTGGCGCAGGAATATTGGGCCGCGGGGGTGCGCCACATCGTCGCGCTGCGCGGCGACCCGCCCGCGGGCGCGGCGGACTATGCGCCGCATCCCGGCGGCTATGAGAATGCCGCCGCGCTGGTGGCGGGGCTGCGCCGGCTGCACCCGTTCGAGATCTCCGTGGCGGCCTATCCCGAATGCCACCCCAGCTCGGCCGATCTCGCGGGCGATCTCGACAATCTCAGGCGCAAGCTCGACGCCGGGGCGAACCGCGCGATCACGCAGTTCTTCTTCGAGGCGGAGACCTTCTTCCGCTACCGCGACGCGGCGGCGGCGGCGGGGATCCAGGCCGAGATCGTGCCCGGCATCATGCCGATCGGCAGCTTCGCCGGCGTGCAGCGGATGGCGGCGATGTGCCGTACGGACGTGCCGGGCTGGCTGGTGCGGCTGTTCGAGGGGCTGGACGACCTGCCCGGCGCGCGCCAGCTGGTGGCGGCGACGGTGGCGGCCGAGCTGTGCCGCAAGCTCTACGCCGGCGGGGTCAAGCAGCTCCACTTCTACACGATGAACAGGGCCGAGCTGAGCTACGCGATCTGCCACCTGCTGGGGGTGCGGGCGCGAGCGCGAGAGACCGTCGCGGCGGCGTAGGTCAAATCCTCCCCGCTTAGCGGGGAGGGGGACCAGCCGCAGGCTGGTGGAGGGGGCTCTCCACCAGCGACACCGTTCGCGGAGAGCCCCCTCCACCCCTCGCCTTCGGCGAGCGGTCCCCTCCCCGCGACGCGGGGAGGATTGGAAGAGACCATGACCCCACGTGACACCTTCCTCGCCGAGGCGGCGAAGCGGATCCTGATCACCGACGGCGCCTTCGGCACCGAGATCCAGAACTGGAAGCTCTCCGAGGCCGACTATGCCGGCGCGCTGACGCTCGGCCACGACCAGAAGGGCAACAACGACATCCTCGCGCTGACCAAGCCCGAGGTGCCCGAGTCGATCCACCGCGCCTATTTCGAGGCCGGGGCGGACATCGCCGAGACCAACACCTTCTCCGCCAATCGCATCAGCCAGGCCGATTACGGCGCCGAGGGTCTGGTGCGCGAGATCAACGTCGAGAGCGCGCGACTGGCGCGCCGCCTCGCCGACGAGTTCCAGGCGAAGGATGGCCGCCCGCGCTTCGTCGCCGGCGCGATCGGGCCGACCAACAAGACGCTGTCGCTCAGCCCCGACGTCAACGATCCCGGCTATCGCGAGATCGACTTCGATTACCTGAAGGACGTGTACCGCGAGCAGATCGACGCGCTGGTCGAGGGCGGCGTCGACTTCGTGCTGATCGAGACGGTGTTCGACACGCTCAACGCCAAGGCCGGGGTGATGGCGGCGATCGAGGCGGGCGAGGCGCTCGGGCGCGACCTGCCGATCATGCTGTCGATGACGCTGACCGATCTGAGCGGACGCAACCTCTCGGGGCACACGGTCGAGGCCTTCTGGCACGCGATCCGCCACGCGCGCCCGCTGACGATCGGGCTCAACTGCTCGTTCGGCGCGGAGCAGCTGCGCCCGCACGTGCGCACGCTGAGCGGCATCTGCGACACGCTGATCATGGTCTACCCCAACGCCGGGCTGCCCAACGAGCTCGGCGCCTATGACGAGGCACCCGCGACCACCGCGGGGCTGGTGGCGGAATGGGCCGAGGCTGGGCAGGTCAACGTGCTGGGCGGCTGCTGCGGCTCGACCCCGGCGCATATCGCCGCGATCGCCGAGCGCGTCCGCGGCGTCGCGCCGCGCGCGATCCCCGCGCCGCCCGTGCAGACGCGGCTCGCCGGGCTGGAGCCGTTCACCATGGCGGCGTGACGCACGGCGCTCCCTCCCCTTCAGGGGAGGGCCGGGGTGGGGCGTCGGCGTCTCACCGAGACCGGCGCGCCCGAGGAACCGCCCCACCCCAACCCCTCCCTGAAGGAGAGGGGCTAGAGAGAACATCATGACCGCTTCCGCCACCCGCTTCGTCAATATCGGCGAGCGCACCAACGTCACCGGCTCGGCGGCGTTCAAGAAGATGATCATGGCGGGCGACTACACCCGCGCGGTCGAGGTCGCGCGCCAGCAGGTCGAGAACGGCGCGCAGGTGGTCGACGTCAACATGGACGAGGGGCTGCTCGACGCGCACCACGCCATGACCACCTTCCTCAAGCTGATCGCCGCCGAGCCCGATATCGCGCGCGTGCCGATCATGATCGACAGCTCGAAGTGGAGCGTGATCGAGGCCGGGCTCAAGTGCGTCTCGGGCAAGCCGATCGTCAACTCGATCAGCATGAAGGAGGGCGAGGACCAGTTCCTCCACCACGCCCGGCTCTGCCGCAACTACGGCGCCGCGGTGGTGGTGATGGCGTTCGACGAGGTCGGCCAGGCCGACACGCAGGCGCGCAAGGTCGAGATCTGCGCGCGCGCCTATGACCTGCTCACCGGCATCGGCTTCCCGCCCGAGGACATCATCTTCGATCCCAACGTGTTCGCGGTGGCGACCGGGATCGAGGAGCATAACAACTACGCGGTCGACTTCATCGAGGCGTGCCGCGAGATCAAGGCGCGCTGCCCGCACGTCCATATCTCGGGCGGGCTCTCCAACCTGAGCTTCTCGTTCCGCGGCAACGAGCCGGTGCGGCGCGCGATGCACTCGGTGTTCCTGTACCACGCCATCCCCGCGGGCATGGACATGGCGATCGTCAACGCCGGCCAGCTCGACGTCTATGACGCGATCGACCCCGAGCTGCGCACCGCCTGCGAGGACGTCATCCTCAACCGCGACCCCGAGGCGGGCGACCGGCTGGTCGCGCTGGCGGAGCGCTTCCGCGGCACCGACGCGGTCGCAGAGAAGGCCGCGCAGGAGTGGCGCGGCTGGGACGTGGTCAAGCGGCTCGAGCACGCCTTGGTGAAGGGGATCGACGCGCACGTCGTCGACGACACCGAGGAAGCGCGCGCCGCGATCGAGACGCGCGGCGGCCGCCCGATCGAGGTGATCGAGGGCCCGCTGATGCAGGGCATGAACGTGGTCGGCGACCTGTTCGGCTCGGGCAAGATGTTCCTGCCTCAGGTGGTGAAGAGCGCGCGCGTGATGAAGAAGGCGGTGGCGCACCTGCTGCCCTATATCGAGGCGGAGAAGGCCGCGGGCGGTGCCGAGCAGCGCGGCAAGGGGCGGATGGTGATCGCCACGGTCAAGGGCGACGTCCACGACATCGGCAAGAACATCGTCGGCGTCGTGCTCCAGTGCAACGGCTTCGAGGTGATCGACCTCGGCGTGATGGTGCCCTGGTCGAAGATCCTCGACGCCGCGCGCGAGCATGACGCCGACATCGTCGGCCTCTCCGGGCTGATCACCCCCTCGCTCGACGAGATGGTGACGGTGGCGGAGGAGATGCAGCGCGCCGGCATGACGATGCCGCTGATGATCGGCGGCGCGACCACCTCCAAGGTGCACACCGCGCTGCGGATCGCGCCGGCCTATAAGGGGCCGGTGATCCACACGCTCGACGCCAGCCGCGCGGTCGGCGTGGCCACCGCGCTGGTCTCCGACACGCAGGCGGAAGGCTTCGTCGCGGGCGTCGCCGCCGAGTATCAGGCGGTGCGCGACGCGCGCGAGGGCAAGAGCGCCAACGCGCTGCTGCCGCTGGAAGAGGCGCGCAGGCGCGGGTTCGCCGCCGACATGGCGCTCAAGGCACCGCCGGCCAAGCAGCCCGGCGTCCATGTCTACGACGCCTGGGACCTCGCCGACCTGGTCGACTATATCGACTGGACGCCGTTCTTCCGCGCCTGGGAGCTGGCGGGCAACTTCCCCGCGATCCTCGACGACGTGGTGGTGGGGGAGAGCGCTCGCTCGCTCTATGCCGACGCGCGCGCGATGCTGGAGCGGATCGTCGCGGAGAAGTGGCTCACCGCGCGCGGCGTCGCCGGGCTGTGGCCGTGCCACCGCCACGACGACGACGTGTGGGTGAACGATCGCCACAGCGTCGACACGCGCTCGCCCGACGGCGCGAGCGTGCCCGCGGGGATGCACACCCCCGATCTCGACCGGCGCAACGAGCATTCTGTGCGGCTGCCGTTCCTGCGCCAGCAGATCGCCAAGCGCGAGGGGCGGGCGAACATGTGCCTCGCCGACTTCGTCGACCCCAAGGGCGACTGGATCGGCGGCTTCGCGGTCGGCATCCACGGCATCGACGCGCATCTCGCGCGCTACAAGCAGGACCACGACGATTACAACGACATCCTGCTCAAGGCGCTGGCGGACCGGCTGGCGGAGGCGTTCGCCGAGCGACTCCACGCGCATGTCCGCACCGATCTGTGGGGCTATGCGCCCGACGAGCAGCTCACCGGCGAGGCGCTGATCCGCGAGCAATATCGCGGCATCCGCCCGGCGCCGGGTTATCCGGCCTGCCCCGAGCACAGCCTCAAGCGCACCCTGTTCGACCTGCTCGAGGCGGAGAAGAACGTCGCGCTCGAGCTGACCGAGAGCTACGCCATGCTGCCGACCGCGGCGGTGAGCGGCTTCTACTTCGGCCATGCGCAGGCGGAATATTTCGGCGTGGCGCGGATCGGCGAGGACCAGGTGGCGGATTACGCGCAGCGGCTCGGCGTCGACGTGAAGCAGGCGACGCGGCTGCTGCGGCCCAATCTGGATTGAGCCACGCTCGTCTCACCGCAGTTAATTGATCTCGCTCCCTCTCGGCGGGAACGTTCGGGCGCGCCCGCCGCTACGCTATGGCACCCTGGCGCGCGCGCGTCGCCGGGGCACTGAAGCGAGGCCTTTCCAATGACCGACACGACCCTGCGCACCCCCGGCAACGGCGGCGAGACCCACCAGACGACCGACGCCGACCATCCCGTGCTCACCACCAACCACGGCATGCCGATCAGCGACAATCAGAACCAGCTCAAGGCCGGCGCGCGCGGGCCGGTGCTGCTGGAGGACGAGGTCTACCGCGAGAAGATCAACCACTTCGACCATGAGCGCATCCCGGAGCGGATCGTCCACGCGCGCGGCAGCGCGGCGCACGGCTATTTCGAATGCACCGAAAGCCTCGCCGACATCACCGTCGCCGACCTGTTCCAGAAGAAGGGCCAGCGCACGGAGGTGTTCACGCGTTTCTCGACCGTCGCGGGCGGCGCCGGGTCGGTCGATACGCCGCGCGACGTGCGCGGCTTCGCGGTGAAGTTCTACACCAGCGACGGCAATTGGGATCTGGTCGGCAACAATATACCCGTCTTCTTCATCCAGGACGCGATCAAGTTTCCCGACCTCATCCACGCCGCCAAGATGGAGGCCGACCGCGGCTACCCCCAGGCCGCAACCGCGCACGACACCTTCTGGGACTTCATCAGCCTGATGCCCGAATCGACGCACATGATCATGTGGGCGATGTCGGACCGCACGCTGCCGCGCACCTTCGCGAACATGGAGGGGTTCGGCGTCCACACCTTCCGGTTCATCAACAAGGAGGGAAAGTCGACCTTCGTCAAGTTCCACTGGAAGCCGCGCGCCGGCCTGGCCTCGACGATCTGGGATGAGACGGTGAAGATCGCCGGTGCCGATCCCGACTTCCAGCGCCGCGACCTGTTCGAGCGGATCGAGCGCGGCGACTATCCGGAATGGGATCTGGGCGTGCAGCTGTTCGACGAGGAATTTGCCAACAGTCTGCCGTATGACGTGCTCGACGCGACGAAGATCATCCCGGAGGAAGTGCTGCCGGTAAAGATCGTCGGGAAGATGGTGCTCGATCGCTATCCCGACAATTTCTTCGCCGAGACCGAGCAGGCGGCGTTCGTGCCGAGCCATGTCGTGCCCGGTATCGGCTTCTCCAACGATCCGCTGCTGCAGGGACGGCTGTTCAGCTACACTGATACGCAGCTGTCGCGTCTCGGCTCGGTCAATTTCCACCAGCTACCGATCAACGCCGCGAAGGGTCGCGCCGAGGCGGCGGGCTGCCCGTTCATGAACCAGCAGCGCGACGGTCACATGCAAATGGCCGTGCCCAAGGGGCGCGCGAACTACGAGCCGAACAGTCTTGCCAAGGCGGGCGAGCAAGCCGGCGCGCGCGAGGATCCGGACAAGGGCTACAAGACCTTCCCGTCCGAGGAGCAGGGCCAGAAGCTGCGCATCCGTCCGGAGAGCTTCGCGGACCATTACAGTCAGGCGCGGCTGTTCTTCCGCTCGCTCGATCCCGCCGAGCAGGCGCACGTCGCCTCGGCGCTGGTCTTCGAGCTGTCGAAGGTGTCGTTGCCGCACATCCGAGTCGCGGTGATGGCGAACCTGCGCAACGTCGACGAGGATCTGGCGACGCGCGTGGCCGACGGCCTCGCGATGGACCTCCCCGAGGCATCGCCGACCGCCGCACCGGTGCTCGACATGGAGCCTTCGCCGGCGCTGCGGATCGTGCGCGGCCCGCGCGAGAAGCACACGTTGGAGGGGCGCACCGTCGGCATCTTCTTCGCCGACGGCACCGACCGCGAGGAGTATGACTCGCTGATCGCCGCCGTCAAAGGCGCGGGCGGCCACCCGCTGACGATCGCGCCCAAGGTGGGCAAGGTGCCGCTCTCCGACGGCTCGACCGTGACCGCGGACGCGCAGCTGTTCGGCCAGCCCTCGGTGACGGTCGACGCCTGCGCGGTGATCCTCTCCGCCGAGGCCTGCGCCAAGCTGGTCAAGGAGGGCGCCGCGGTACAGTGGGTGATGGACGCCTTCGGCCACCTCAAGGCGATCGGGCACAATGCGGACTCGAAGCCACTGCTCGACAAGGCGGGCGTCGAGCCCGACGCCGGCGTGACCGACCTCGAGCTGTTCGTCGACGCCGCCAAGCAGCGTTACTGGGACCGCGAGCCCAAGGTGCGCACGCTGGCGTGAAGGAGGGGCGCCTCGGACGTGCTCCGCGGTCGCGATGCTCCGGGACGTTTCGAGGCAGTACCTGGCGCAGGCCGGGACCCAGGAAGGGGGCGGGTGGTGTGTCTCACCCCGGCCGTCCCCGCTGGACCACGGCGGCCGCGGGGCGCATCAGCGACTGACATTCTCATCCACTTCATTCGAACGGTCGGCGTGCTCCGGTGAACGCCGGAGGCCAGGGTCACCAGCCTACCGCCTGCGGCGCTGGGCTCCCGCATGCGCGGGAGCACGGGGCGGCTTGGATAAACCAGTCCCTCGTGAGTCCCACGTTCGCTCTCGCATTTGCACCGCGGCCTCGGCCCGGGTGACGGGTCAGCGGGGCGGCGCCACCTCACCCTCGCGCGCTCCCACCCCGCGGCAGCGGTCGGAGCAGTAGCGGACCTGCTCCCAGTCACGCGCCCATTTCTTGCGCCACGCGAACGGGCGGTGGCAGCTCGCGCAGATCTTCTCGGGCAGATGCGGTTTGTGATGCGCCATGCGGCACCAACAAGCGAACACGCGCGGCGCTCCGCGGCGGCGCTAACCGGATAACAACCTCGCTCCTCTACCAGCCGGCGCACCGCTTCCCGAGAGTGATCGCGCGCCGCCATGACCCAGATCCGTCCCCTCGCGCCGCTCGCCGCGGCGCTCCTGCTCGCCGGCTGCGGCGGTGGCAGCGGCCAGACGAGCGCCGTGAGCGCGGTGGCGGTCGCGCCCTCCGCGGCGCCGGTCGTCACCACCGCGCCGACTCCGATGCCGACGCCGACGCCCGCTCCCACGCCGACGCCGACGCCGACGCCGGTAGCGACCCCGACCGCCGCCGCCCCCGACTTCCAGTCGGTCGTCTATGTCGGCAACGACGTGCCCGATCTCGCCGCTTATGAGTCGTGGCTCGGCCGGCCCACCGACGGCGTCCAGCTGTTCAGCGGCCGCAACGGCTGGGCCGACTGGTCCGACTCGATCGGCTGGCTCGCCGACCGCTGGAAGGGTGTCGCGCGCACGCATTACTGGTCGATCCCGCTGTTCGCCGAGGGCGGCACGCTCGCCGCCGCCGCGGCGGGCGATTATGACTCACGCTGGCGCGGCGCAGCAGCGGCGCTGCTCGCGAACAGCCCCGGCGACTCGACCATCGCGGTGCGCACCGGCTGGGAGTTCAACGGCGACTGGCAGCCCTGGGCGGCCAAGGGCAAGGAGGCCGAGTATCGCGCCGCCTACCGCCGCTTCGTCGCCAGCTTCCGCGCGGTGTCGGACCGCTTCCGCTTCGAGTGGACCCCCAATGTCGGAGACTTCGGCACCAACCCGGAGGACAGCTACCCCGGCGACGAGTTCGTCGACCTGATCGGCATGGACTTCTACTATAACCACGAGTGGGACCCGGCCGACCCGGTCGCCGCCTTCAACTACAAGGTATCGGAGCGATATGGCCTCGCCTGGCACCAGGACTTCGCCGCGCGCCACGGCAAGCCGACGGCCTACGCCGAGTGGGGCGTCAGCCGCGACTCGGACGCGCCCTATGTCACGCTCGCGCTCGCCTGGTTCGCCGCGCACCAGGTGGTCTACGCCTCGTACTGGAACTCGAACGCCGCCTATTCGGGTAAGCTGAGCGACGGACAATATCCGGCCGTGGCCAGCGCCTATCGCGTGCTCGCGGCGGGTAAGTGATACTTGCCAGTCACTTGGCCAGGGATGCCGATGAGCCTCGCGCTGCCTGGCTGAACCGCGGCTAACGCGCGCATTCAGCCCGCGCTCAAGCGCCGGCTTCTATCACGATCCTCGTCACGGCCACCGGGCCGCGGCGGGTGAGGGACAGGAGCTGGAGTGATGCTGGGGAAATTCTCGGTCGCCATGGGATCGGTCGCGCTGGCGGTGGCGGCGCTGACCCCGGTCGCGGCGCAGGCGCAGCGCTACCACGAGCGTGAGGTCTATGAGCGCGACTACGATCCGCGCGACTATGACCAGCGCGGCTATGACCAGCGCGGCTACGACGACGACGGCTATCGCGACCACGCGCGTGCCTATCGCCAGGCCTATCGCGACGGGTGGAACCGCGAGCCGGCCTATGGCTATGACGAGCGCGACCGCGGCTATGAGCGCTACGAGCGCCGCGTCTACGACGATCGCGGGCGCTACGACGATCGCCGCTACCGCTATGGCTCGGGTCGCTGCCAGAGCGGCACGACGGGCTCGATCGTCGGCGCGATCGCGGGCGGGCTGCTGGGCCGCACGATCGACCGCGGCGGCGACCGCACGCTCGGCACCGTGCTCGGCGCCGGCGCGGGCGCGCTCGCGGGCAACGCGGTGGAGCGCGCCGACAACGGCGACTACTGCCGGCGGTGAGAGGCGGGGGCGGCGGCGGGACGCTCGCCGCTGTCCTACTCCCATCGCTGCTAGCCGCCCGACTGAGCCTTCCCTCATCCCGGACTCGGTCCGGGATGTACGGTGCCGCGAACCCCTTAGGCGTTGGTCAGGCGGAAGAGTGGATCCCGGAGCAAGTCCGCCATGACGCAAGCTGAAGAGTGGCGCGCGACCCATTCCGCTCGATAGCGCTACGTCTCCGGGAGTACGGTCCAGCTCACCCCGCCGACTCGGCGTGGCGCACGATCTCCTCGCACATCGCATGAGTCCGCAGGATCGCGTCGGCGTCGACCGGGCGGCGCTCGCGCGCGGCGGCGACGAAGTCGTCGCACATCGCCTCGAACCCGCGCTGGCGTCCTACCGCGGTCCAGTCACCGCGCCGGTGTCGCTGCTGCGTTCCCGCCGTGTCGATCCGCCCGGCGAGGTCGAGCACGGTGTGGCGCTCGCCCGCGCCGATCACGTCCAGCCGCTCCTCGTCGAGCCCGCTGTCGCGGTGCATCAGGCCGATCGCGCCGAAGCCGTCGCCCGCGAGCGTCAGCGTGACGGCGTGGAGCAGCCCGTCCGCCACCTGGGTCTCGATCGCATGCCGCCGCACCTCGCTGGGCGCCAGGAAGTGGAGCGTGTCGACCACGTGGATGAAGTCGTCGAACACCACCCGGCGCGCACGGTCTGGGTGGCGATGGCGGTGCTTCTCGAGCGTGATCAGCGTGCCGCGCCCGCGCAGCGCGGCATAGTCGGGCGCGAAGCGGCGGTTGAAGCCGAGCGCCAGCGGCGTGTCGCGCCGCTGCGCCCGCTCCACCAACGCTTCCGCCGCGGCGAGCGTGTCGGCGAGCGGCTTGTCGACGAAGGTGGCGACGCCGCGCTCGAGCAATGCGGCGACCAGCTCGGGGTGTGCCGGCGTGGCGGCGTGGACGAAGGCGGCGTCGAAGCGGGTCGCGGCGAGCGCCGCGTCGAGGCTCGCGTGTTGGTGCGGCAGGCGGTGCTCGCGCGCGACCTGCGCGCGCACCGCAGGGTCGCGCGTGGCGACGTGCAGCTCGATGTCGCCGCGCGCCGCCAGCAACGGCAGATACGCCTTGCGGGCGATGTCGCCCAATCCCACCATCAGCACGCGCATCATTGTCTCCGCCGGTAGCGACCGTGCCCTACAGTCTGATCCACCTTAACTGAACCGTCAGCGTGCTTCGGCGGAGGCCGGAGCCCAGAGCCGCCAACGTCCCGGTCCGTCGCTCGGGGCTCCCGCATGCGCGGGAGCACGGGTCGGCTTGGATGGATCAGCGTTGGGGTGTCACAAGCGAAGGCGGCGACCGGCGGGTGCGGGCGGGCGAGGGCCGCGCCCTCGCCCGCCGTGAGCCTCACTTCTTGGTGCGCGCGCGCTTCGGTGCCGCGGCGGCCTCCGCGTCCTCCTCCTCGTCGGGCTGCTCCTCGCCCGCCTCGCTCAGCGCCTCGCCCAGGGCCTTGAGCTTGTCCTGCTGCTTGTCCGCCTTGTCCGCGATCTTGGTGGTCGCGGCGCCGAGGCGGTGAAGCAGGTCGTGGACGCGGTCGGCGTCGGGCTCGCCCTTCTCCAGCTGCTTGCGGAGCGCAGCGAGGTCGCGGAGGATGCCCTTGGCGCCGGGCGTGTCCACCTCGGCCAGCGCGGCCTCCCAGTCTTCCACCATCGTCGCGCCCTTGGCAGGCTTGGTGCCCTCGAGGCCGCGGTTGATCGCGTTCATCGTCCCGGCGAATTTGACGGCCATGTCGAAATCCTTCTCATCGCCGGCTCAGTCCGGCGCCCGTCAACGACGTGGGTGAGGAAAAGAACCCAGGTATAACAACTAAATCAATCGAAGTTGTCGGGTACGGTCGCGATCGCACCTCTTGGTTAACGAATTCGTCATCACGCCGTCACCGCGCGCGCCGAGACCTGACGGGTCGGCGCCGCAGGGACGGGACGCGAGCGACGGAAGCGGGGAAGAGCCATGAAGACGACGATGCTGCTGCGCGCGGGACTGATCGCGACCGTGCTCGGGGCCACGCCGGCGGCGGCGACGGGTCTGCTCGACCATTATACCGTCAGCTATGCCAAGCCGATCGACACCCAGGAGGCCAGCGCCGTCGCCTATGACTGGGACACGCGGCGCCTGATGGTCACCAACGATGAAGAGGACAAGGCCGGTCGCAGCGTGTGGGGCGAATATGACCTCGCCGGCAACAAGACCGCCACGATCATCCTCAACGGCTGCCTCTCGCTCGGCTCGGCGCAGTGCGATCCCGAGGGGCTCACCTATGTCGGCGGCGGGCGCTACGCGGTCGCGGAGGAGCGCTACCAGGACATGGCGCTGATCGGCGACGTGGGCGCGAGCGGCGACACCCGCACCTACACCGCTTATCCCGACGCGCCCACGGTGAGCGTCGGCCCGGACGCGGGCAACAGCGGGCTGGAGGGGATCGCCTATGATCGCGCCACCGGCACCTATTACGGGGTCAAGGAAACCTCGCCGCAGACGGTATGGCAGATCACCGACGTCGACTTCGCGGGCCGCACGGGCACCGTCGGCTCGCTGTTCGATCCCGCGCCGCTCGGGCTCAACCGGCTGTCCGACATCGCGGTGCTGTCGAACGGCGCGCTCGCCGGCACGGCCTTCGGGGACCATCTGCTGCTGCTCAGCGGCCGCTCGTTCCAGCTGCTCGAGGTGACGAAGGCGGGTGCGCTGGTCAGCTCCTACGATCTGTCGGGGTTCAAGTCGCTCGTCGATCCGGCCGACGAGGGGGGCAAGTTCGAGGGCGTGACGCTCGACGACGGCGGCAACATCTACCTGGTCAGCGACGACGGCGACGGGCCCAACCAGTCCTATCTGGTCAAGCTCGGCTATACCGCCGCGGTGCCCGAGCCCGCGACCTGGGCGATGATGATCGCCGGCTTCGCGCTGGTCGGCGGCGCGCTGCGGCGCCGTCGTTCCGTCGCGCTGGCCTGAGCCACTGCCACTCGATGGAGCGCTGCCCGGGTCCGATCGGCCGACATGTCGGCGGAGCCGCGGGCGGCGTGGCGCATTATGGCCATCATCGCCACCGGGAGACGAAGATGAAGGCCGCGCTGCTCGCTTACGCTCTGCTCTTCCCGCTGAGCGCGGCGGCGCAGAGCAGCCCCGAGGACAATGACAAACGCCCGGTCGCGGCGCATTTCTACGAGCTCACCCCGCGCACGCCCGGCGCCGACTTCGCCGCCTCGCTGCGCGTCCCGCGCGGCTATCGCGTCGCGGTGTGGGCGAGCGAGCTCGGCAACGCCCGGATGCTCGCGGTCGCGCCCGACGGCTCGGTCTATGTCAGCCGCCGCTCCGAGGCCGACATCATCCGCCTGGTCGACGCCGACGGCGACGGCCGCGCCGACGGTCCGCCGACCGTGATCGTCAACCGGCCGGGACTGCACGGGCTGACGATCCACGCCGGGCAGCTCTATTTCATGACCGCGCGCGAGGTGTTCCGCGCGGCGCTGCGCCCCGACGGCGGCATCGGCGCGGTGGAGACGCTGATCGACGACCTGCCCGACGCCGGGCAGCATCCCAACCGCACACTCGCGGTCGGCCCCGACGAGATGCTGTACATCAGCGTCGGCTCCACCTGTAACGCCTGCGACGAGACCAGCCAGGAGAGCGCGACGCTGCTGCGCGCCAGCCTCGACGGCAAGCGCCGCTCGGTCTGGGCCTCGGGCCTGCGCAACACGATCGGCTTCGGCTGGCACCCGCGCACCGGGGCGCTGTGGGGCTGGGACCAGGGCATCGACTGGCTCGGCAACGACCTTCAGCGCGAGGAGATCAACCTGATCGAGCGCGGCCACCGCTACGGCTGGCCCTATGTGTTCGAGGACGGCCAGCGCAACCCGCAGGACGAGCCCCCCGGCGGCCTCACCGCGGCGCGCTGGGCCGACGCCTCCACCGCGCCGACGCTGATGCACGTCGCGCACTCGGCGGGGATGCAATGGGCCTTCCACCCGGGCGGCGGGTTCGGCTCGGACGCCGCCGGGGACGCCTTCGTCGCGCTGCGCGGCAGCTGGAACCGCAAGCCCGCCTCTGGCTACGAGCTCGCGCGCGTGCGCTTCGACGCCGCCGGGCGCCCGACGCGGGTGGAGAGCTTCGTCAGCGGCTTCATGGGCCGCGACGGCACCAGCCAATATGGCCGGCCGTGCGGGGTGGCGGTGCTGCGCGACGGCTCGCTGCTGTTCTCCGACGACGCCAACGGCATCCTCTACCGCGTCAGCTACGACGGCGCCGCCGGCCCAGCCGCGCCGCTTGCGCCACCGGCGGGGCCGATGCGCGAGCAGGCGGCGCGCGGCACCAACGTGCCGCTCGCGCTGGCGCGGCCCGAGACCGCGGCGCGCGGCCCGGCGATCGCGGTCGGCGCCGACGCCTTCGCCGACCAGGGCATGATCCCGCGCGAGCACAGCGAATATGGCCTCGGCATCTCGCCCGCGCTGCACTGGACCGCGGTACCCGGCGCGGCGAGCTACGCGATCCTGGTCGAGGACCCGGACGGCTCGGCCAAGCCGGTGGTGCACTGGCTCGCGTGGAACGTCCCGGCGGGCACGCACGCGCTGCCCGCGGGATTGCAGGAGCGCGACCGCCTCGACGGCGAGGCGCTCAGAGGCATGATGCAGGGCGCGACGACGCGCGGCACGATCGGCTGGTACGGCCCGCGGCCGCCGCGCGGCGACACGCCGCACGCCTATCACTTCCAGGTGCTCGCACTCGACCGACCGATCGAGCTGCCGCTCGGCGCGACGCGCGATCAGCTGCTCGCCGCCGCGGCCGGTCACGTGCTCGCGCGCGGCGAGACGGTGGGGCGGTACGGCGAGGCGGCGGCGCGATGACCGACGCCGCCGCCCGCGCGCTCCTCGGCGACGATCGGTCACCCGCCGCGGGCGGGCTGCTCCGCGCGCTGTGGCACGGCGCGCGCGGCGAGTGGGAGGCGGCGCACGCGATCGCGCAGGACGATCCGAGCGCCGCGGGTGCCTGGGTCCACGCCTGGCTCCATCGCGTCGAGGGTGACGACGCCAACGCGGCCTATTGGTACCGCCGCGCCGGGCGCCCGATCGCCGCCGGGCCGACCGAGGACGAGGCGCGCGCGATCGCCGCGGCGCTGCTGGGTGAGACGGGCGCGGGCTAAGGGAGGACGGCTTATCGCGCGCGTGACCGTGCTCCCGCGCATGCAGGGGCGCGGGATCGCGAACGATCACGCTTCTGGCGCTGGCCTCCTGCGTGCGCAGGAGCACGGCGATCTCCTCCGCGGGGGCGCCAACCGCGGATAGATCGCACCGCCCGACGGTTCACCCGGCATGCCCCGCCTCCGCCTCGCCGCCGCGCTCTGCCTCGCTCCCGCTCTCGCCTTCCTTCCAGCGGGCGCCGCGGCGCGCGACGTCTCGCTCGGCGCCGATCTCGAGCGCTACGCCTACCCCGCCCCGGTGCACTGGTTCGCCGCAGACTCGCAGGGCGCGCGCGTGCGCATGGCCTATCTCGACGTGCCGCCGGCCGCGGCACCCAACGGCCGCACTGTGGTGCTGCTCCACGGCAAGAACTTCTGCGCCGCGACCTGGTACGACACCGCGCGGCGGCTCGCCGCGGCGGGCTATCGCGTGATCGCGCCCGACCAGATCGGCTTCTGCAAGTCCTCCAAGCCGGCGGGCTATCAGTACAGCTTCCACGCCATGGCGGCGCTGACCCGCTCGCTGCTGGAGCAGGCGGGCGCGGGGAGGGTGGTGCTCGTCGGCCATTCCACCGGCGGCGTGCTCGCCGCGCGCTTCGCTCTGCTCTATCCCGATCGGGTGGAGCGGCTGGTGCTGGTCAACCCGCTCGGCCTCAACGACACGCTCGCGGAAGGCGTGCCGTACACAGACCTGGGCGCGCTGCGCGCCGAGGAGGCGAAGACCAGCGCGGCGACGATCAAGGCCTATCAGCTCCGCAACTATTATCACGGCAGCTGGCGGCCCGCCTATGACCGATGGGTGGCGATGCTGGCGGGGCAATATGCCGGCGCGGACGG
Source organism: Sphingomonas yunnanensis (assembly GCF_019898765.1). Taxonomy (GTDB): domain Bacteria; phylum Pseudomonadota; class Alphaproteobacteria; order Sphingomonadales; family Sphingomonadaceae; genus Sphingomonas; species Sphingomonas yunnanensis. Next base: position 234,652 of record NZ_JAIOKB010000005.1, read on the forward strand.
CGACCGGGTGCGCGACGCGCAGGCGCGCCTGTCCGATATGATCCAGACCCAGCCCGTCGCGGCGGAGCTGCCGCGGCTGGCGGTCCCGACCGTGCTGCTGATCGGGCAGCGCGACCTCACCGCCTTCCGCGCCGGCTCGGCCCCGCCCGAGGCGCGCGCCGCGGTCCGCACCGTGCCGCAGGCGGCGGAGCAGGCGGTGGCGCGGATCCCCGGCGCGCGGCTGGTGCGGCTGGGCGCGCTCGGCCACGCGCCCCAGGTCGAGGATCCCGACGCCTTCCTCGCGGCGCTGCGCGCGGCGATCGAGCGGTGAGCATCGCGCGGCTCAGTGCTGCGCGACGTAGCCGACGAGATCGTAGATATAGTCGCGCCCGCGGTACAGCGCGTCGGCGGGGATACGCTCGTTGAGCCCGTGCGTGCCCGCGGTAGCGGGATCGTTCCACAGCCCCGGGATGCCGTAGGTCGGCACGCCGATCTTGCTGAGATAGGTCGCGTCGGTGGCGCCGGCGGACTGGGTGAGGATCACCGGCACGCCGGGGAAGTGTTTCGCCCCGATCGCCGCGATCGGCCGGAGGATCGCGGGATCGAGCGGCGCGCTCTCGGCCACCGGGCGCTCCTGGATCTTGCTGCGGAGTATCTTCACCTGCGGGTCGGCGACGACCCGCTCGATCGCCGCGCGCGTCTCGTCGGCGGTCTCGCCCGGCACGATGCGGCAGTTGACCGAGGCGGCAGCGCGCTGCGGCAGCGCGTTGGCGGCATGCCCGGCCTCCAGCATCGTGGCGACGCAGGTGGTGCGCAGCAGCGGGTCGAGCGCGAGATCGCGCGACACCGCCTCGGCCGCGGCGGCATCGCCGGGCGTGGCAGCGAGCCGCACCATGGCCGCGCCGGTCGCGTCCTCGCGCAGCGCGCCGGCCTTGGCGAGATAGGCCTGCGACACCGGGTTGAGCCTGACCGGGAAGCGCAGGGTGCTGAGCCGGGTCAGCGCGGCGGCGAGGCGATAGATCGCGTTGTCGGGCCGCGGCTGCGAGCTATGGCCGCCGCGATCGGTGACCTCGAGGATGAAATTGCGCGGCGACTTCTGCGCGACCTGGACGCCGAGCGTCTCCGGCCCGCCGCCGGGCGCGGTGCGGCCGCCGCCGCCCTCGTTGAAGGCGAAGCCGGCGCGGACCAGCTCGGGGCGATGGTCGACCAGCCAGCCGGCGCCATTGAGCACGCGCTCGTTCGAGCCCTCCTCGCCGCACGTCAGCGCGAGCTTGACGGTGCGCCTGGGCGCGGTGCCGCGCTGCTTGAGGCGGATCATCGTGTCGGCGAAGATCGCCGCCTGCGCCTTGTCGTCGCTGGCGCCGCGCGCGTAGAAGAAGCCGTCCTCCTCGATCAGCTGGAACGGGTCGCGCTGCCAGTCCTCGCGCTTGGCCTCGACCACGTCGATATGCGCGAGCAGCAGCAGCGCGGGGCGCTTGGCGTCCGCGCCGGCGAGCGTGGCGACCAGGCCGCCGTCGCGCGGGCGACCCTCGGGGACGTAGACCGTGAGATCGGAGTCGGCATAGCCCGCCGCGCTCAGCCGCGCCGCGACCTGGCGCGCCGCCTGGGTGCAGTCGCCGACCGATGAGGTGGTGTTGGTCTCGACCAGTTCGCGGTACAGCTCGCGGAATGCGGCGCGGTCGGGGCGCGCCGCGGCGACGGGCGCCTGGGCCGCGGCGGCGAGCGGTTGAAGCAGAGCGGCGGCCGCGGTGGCGGCGGTGACGAGGCGGTGCATGATTGTTCCTCTCGGACGGCGGGAAGGGCGGTTCAGAAGCTCTGGCGCAGGTTGACGCCGATCGTGCGCGGGCGCGTGCTGACATAATAATCGGGCGTGCCCGTCGCCGAGGCGACGCGATTGAGGCCGTTCTCGTTGAACAGGTTGCTGGCGAAGACATAGGCGCCGAAGCCCTGCCCCTCGATCCCGACGCGGGCGTTGACGATGCTATAGTCGCCGATGCGGCGATAGAAAGCGTTGCTCTCGCGCAGCTCGGTCGTCATCCGACCGGTATAGGTATAATCCAGCCGGAACAGCCCGTTGAAGCGGTCGTCGATGGGCGGGGCATAGTCGATCCCGGCGGCGGCGGTGGCGCGCGGGACATAGGTCAGCACGTCGCCCGAGCGCCCCGGCGCGGTGATGAAGCCGGTGGAGTCGACCTGGTCGGAGGTCAGCTTCGCGTCATTGTAGTTGACGCTGCCGCTCAGCGTGAGGTGGCGCAGCGGGCGCGCGCTCGCCTCAAGCTCGACGCCTTCGACGCGCACGCCGGCGAGGTTGTAGATGAAGTTGAAGTTGCCGCCGCCCTGCTGGAGCGTCGAGACACTGGTCTGCACCTCGTCCCAGTCGGTGCGATAGACCGCCAGGTTGAGCGTCAGCCGCCGGTCGAACCAGGAGGTCTTCGCGCCCAGCTCGTAGTTCCACAGCGAGTCGGGCCGGTAGACGAGATATGGCGCGGGCAGGTTGGGGATGTTGTTGGCGCCGCCCGGGCGAAAGCCCTGCGCCGCATTGGCGTAGAGCAGCAGGTCGCGCGTCAGCTTCAGCTCGGCGTTGAACTTCTTCACCCAGCCCTTGGCGTTGGCGGTCGTCTCCTCGTAGGCGCGCGGTTCCTGGCCGTTGGTGAAATTATAGCCGAGATACGCGCCGCCCACCGTCTTGGTATAGTCGAAGTGGCGCAGCCCGACGGTGAGCGTCAGCGGCGCGAACAGGCGATAGCCGAGCTCGCCGAAGAAGGCGGTCTGCTCGACGCTGGTGAGGATGTTGCGGCCGCCGAGATCGTCGACCGGGTCGCGCTGGCCGCCGGTGATCGGGTCGCCCGCGAAGGGCAACGTGTCGACGCGATCGAAGCGGTCCTCGTGGAACAGGCCCACGGTATAGGTCAGCGGGCCGGTGCCGTTGGAGCCGAGCCGTGCCTCCTGGATGAAGTTGCGCACGTAGCGCGGCTGATAGGCGCCGAACGGCGCCTTGGAGCGGGCATAGGCCTGGTAGGCGCTGCGCTGCGCCGCGGTGCAGCTCGTGACCGGCACACCGAGCGCGACGCGGGTGTAGAGCGGACACCAGCGCGCGCCCGAGACCACGCTGGCGAAGGCGGCGTTGTTGTCGTTGGTGCTCTCGACGTCCCAGCGATACCAGGAGGCGCTCGCGGTGAGCGTTGCGAAGCCGAGGTCGAAGCGGCCGACGCCGTTGTACAGCTGCAGCTTGTCGTGCCACGGCTGGAAGATCTGGAAGTCGGCGCGGTAGCGACCCAGCGCCGAGCTGTACTGCGAGGTGCCGGCGATATCCTGCGTCTGCAGCAGCGCGGTCGCGGTCATCGTCACCGCGCTGCTGGGCGTATAGGCCAGGATCGCGCGCCCGCCCTCCAGCGTGGCGCGGTTGGTGTCGCGGCGGTCGAGCAGCGTATAGTCGACGAAGCCCGGCTGCCGCTCGCGATAGCCGACGACGCGCAGCGCCAGCCGGTCGGCGACGAGCGGAACGTTGAGCGCTCCTTTGGCGAAATAGCCGATGCCGCCGTCGCGCGTGCTGCTCGCCTGCACCTCGACCGTACCGGCGTAAGCGGTCGGGTCGGGCTGGTTGAAGAGGACGCGCAGCGTGCCGCCCATCGAGCCCGAGCCGTAGAGCGTCCCCTGCGGCCCGCGCAGCACCTCGACCCGCTCGACGTCGAAGAGGTTGAGGTTGGGCGTGTTGCCCGCCGGGTCCGAGTTGGTGCCGGAGGGGCCGGTGAGCGGCGTCTCGCCGTAATAGAGGCCGACGGTGCTCTCGCCCGCGGCCTGCACGCCCCGGATCGAGACGCGGGTGCGTCCCGAGTCGCTCTCGGTGAGCTGCAGCCCTGGGACCTGGCGGATCACGTCGGCGATCGTGGTGGCACCCAGCCGCGAGAGCTGGTTCTCGCCCAGCGCCGATATCGCGATCGGGGTGGCCTGCACGGTCGACTGGCGGCGCAGGGCGGTGACGACGACGTCGCCGGACTCGTCGGTGCCGGCGGGCGTCTCCGCGGCCCCGCCGGCCGCGGCGGGCGCAGGTGCGACCTGCGCGAACGATGGCGAGGATGCAGTGACGGTGGCGAGGAGAAACGCGGCTGGCCCGATCGGTCGCATGATGCCCCTTAGTTTTTCTTGCGAGGCGCGCCGCTCGGCGACGCGCTGGCACGATCATCAACGCATTATCCGATCGGAGCAATAGGATATCGCCGTGCGGTTGATTCGTGCCGGACCGGTCGCGTCGGCGCCACTCGCGTCGGCACGGCGACCGGTCAGCGCGGCGCGGCGCTCGCTCGACGCGACGTCGCGGCGATCGGTGCGTTTCGCCGGCATGAACACGGCGCCCGCGCTGATCGCGATGTCCCTGGCGGCAGCCGCCCCAGGCAGCCTCGCGGCGCTCAGATGGGAGAAGCGTGTCCTTCTCGTCGCCGCACCGGCCGAGCCGGATGCCGCGCTTCGGCGACAGCGCGCGATCATGGCGCTGGGCGGCGGCGGCGCGCGACCTGCACGTGGTCGAGATCGTCGGTGACAATGTGACGGGCGCCAGCGATGCGCCGACGCGCCTGCGAGAGCGGTACACCTTGCCACGGCGCGGCTTCACGGTCGTCCTCATCGGCAAGGACGGCGGGGTCAAGCCGCGGCAATCACGCCCGGTCGCGGCCACGGTCCTGGAGGAGACGATCGACGCGATACCGATGCGGCGCGCGGGGCAGCGTTAGTCGGCCTCGTCGCTGTCCGGCGTCGTGCGGGGTAGCTCGCGTCGGTCGGTGAGGGCTGGCGCGGGCGCGACGGTGCGGATCTCACCTCTCAGAACATCGCGGTCGCGTTCAGCGACATATATATGTCGTCTATCGCCCGGCCGGCGCGTTCGGCGCCGCGCGGAGGAAGTGCCCCTTGTCGAACAGGACGGCATCGAGCTCGAGGCGCAGCGCCTTCGACCGGACCGTCCTCATACTGCGCCGCGACCGTCGTGCTGAAGTTGAGCAGCGTGTCGCTCTGATCGAAGCCGGCGCGTGGCTGGCCGCCGATGGTCTCGACGCGGACGCGCGTCGTGCCGCTCACGCTGACCTGCGCCACCACCGGCGCGCCCGTCAGCACCGCCGCGACGGCGGCGGCGGTCGCCACGGCGCGCATCAGCCGATCAGTCCGAGCAGGTGTAGCGCGAGGCCGACCATCGAGCTCGCCACCAGCGTCGTGATGACCCCCGCGCGCGCCCAGAACACCGCGACCACCGCGGCCGCCGCGAGCAGCGTCGCCCAGGGATCGAGGCTGGCGAGCACCGGCGCGTCGAAGCGGATCGGCCCCAGCGTCACGGCCGCGGTGACTCGGAAGAGCATGTGCAGCGCGAACCAGACCGCGAGGTTGAGGACCACGCCAACGACGGCGGCGGTGATCGCCGACAGCGCGCCCGCCACCGCGGCGTTGCCTCTCAGCCGCTCGATGAAGGGCGCGCCGAGGAAGATCCAGAGGAAGCACGGCACGAACGTCACCCAGGTGGCGAGCAGGCCGCCCAGCGTCCCGGCGACCAGCGGCGACAGCGCGCCGGGATCGCGATAGGCGCCGAGGAAGCCGACGAACTGCAGGACCATGATGAGCGGCCCGGGCGTGGTCTCCGCCATGCCGAGCCCGTCGAGCATCTCCCTGGGTTGCAGCCAGCCGTCATTCTCGACCGCCTGCTGGGCGACATAGGCGAGCACCGCATAGGCGCCGCCGAACGTCACCATCGCCATCGTCGAGAAGAAGGTCGCGATCCGGCTGAACACGTCGTCGGGGCCGAGCGCGACCAGCAGCGTCGCGACCGGAACGAGCCACAGGGCGAGCCAGAGGAGCGCGGTGCGGACCGTCTCGGCCCAGGTCGGGCGGGCGTGCGCGGGCAGGTCCTCGCCGAGCAACGTGTCGGCATCGGCGACCGCCGCCCCCTTGCTCGCGCCGTGACCGCCGCCGTGGAAGGCAGTGCTGCCCCGACGCGCCGACCACCAGCCGATCAGCCCGGCACCGAGGACGATCAGCGGGAAGGGAGCGCCGAGGAAGAAGATCAGCACGAAGGCGAGCGCGGCGAGCAGCCGGGCCGGCGTCGACCGCAGCGCGCGCCCGCCGATCCGAACCACCGCCTGCAGCACGACCGCCAGCACCGCCGCCTTGAGCCCGAAGAACAGCGCCGAGACGATGCCGACGCGTCCGTACAGGACGTAGACCCAGCTGAGCGCCATGATCGCGACCGCGCCGGGGATGACGAACAGGACGCCCGCGACGACGCCGCCCTTGGTCCGGTGCAGCAGCCAGCCGATGTAAGTGGCGAGCTGCTGCGCCTCCGGCCCGGGCAGCAGCATGCAATAGTTGAGCGCGTGGAGGAATCGCTGCTCGCCGATCCAGCGCTTCTCGTCGACGAGGATGCGGTGCATCACCGCGATCTGCCCGGCCGGGCCGCCGAACGACAGCAGGGCGATCCGCAGCCAGACCCAGAAGGCCTCGCCCAGCGTCACCGGCGCTGGCCGCGCGGGCACGACGGCGTCGAGCGTGGCGGCGGTCATGCCGGCGTCCGCGCGCGCGCGGGCTGATGCGACGACCAATTGTGCCGCTCGGCATATGCGTCGCGCGCCCAGCGATACAGCGCGTCGTAGACGACCATGCCCGCCTCGAGCTGCTCGTGATCGTCGCCGTGGCTGCGCGAGAGGCCGAGTGAGATGGCGAGCAGCCCGGCCGCCTCGGGCGCGACGTCGAGCCGATCGGTGTCCGCGCCGCGCACGATCGCCGCGATCCGGGCGAGCGGACCGTGATCCGTCAGCCCGAACGCCTCGACCATGATGTCGAAGGTGCACTTCTCGTCGCGGTGGCTCCAGACCACGCCCGCCTCGGCGACGTCGAAGGGCTCGGCCCGCTCGCGCGCGGCGACCGCCAGCACCTCGGCGGGCGCGACGAAGAGGAAGCGCGCCAGCGGATCGACGAAGCGGCGGATCAGCCAGGGGCAGGCGATCCGATCGACCTTGGGTCGCGAGCGAGTCACCCACCATGTCCTGCCGTCGCCGCGTCGGGGCGGCAGATGGGCGAGCGCGACGGTGGGCAGCTCGGCCGCTTCCCACGCGGCGAAACCGCCCTCGAGCACCTCGGCCGCGACGCCGTCGCTGCGCAGCACCGCGACCGCGGCGAGCGCCGCCGTCCCGCCGTCCTGGTCGACGACGACGACGGCGCCGCCGATCGCCGCGCCGTGTCGGTCCGCCGGTATCGTCCCGGGTAGAACGCGGGCGGGCGAGTCGCGCAGGTCGACGATCCGCGGGCAGTTGGCGGTACCGACCAGACGGGACAGCTTGTCGGCAGAGATGGCGTTCGGCGCAGGCATGAGGCGTCCTTCACGAAGAAGCGGACGCGATTCTCCGGCTGACGCCTCGTGGGGAGATCGCCGTCCCCATGGCCGCAATGAGCCATCGGCGGGCCGCTTTGTCAATCGCGGCGGCCCGCTTCGTCAGCGTCTTCGCTGGCGGTTCCGGATAAGCTTAGAAGTATCTCGCGAGCGTGACCTCCCATCGGCTTCGCGTGATCGAGTATAAGCCGAGCGAGGAGTCGATCCGATTGTGTGTCCAATTCACTTGAGGGGAGAAGCCGTGCAGCCGCAGCATCCGGTTCCCGACGGTCGCGCGAAAGACAGCACGATTGTCGAGGCGAGGCTTCGGATCGAAGAGAGGCAGCGCCGCATCATAGATCGCGCGCGACACCCCCACGCTGGCCCCGACGTTGAACCCGCGCGGCAGCTCACCCCCGATCCCGACGTTGCCGCCGAACTCCCGGTTGGAGAACGCGTCCTCGTGCAGCCACTCGCGCCTGACGAAAGGGCCGATCGAAGCGACGATGGTGCGGGTAAGCGCGTGCTCGAACGTGGCGTAGACACCGCCTTGCCACCCATCATAGCCGCTGTCGTAAAAGGCCCGATTACGGCGGAGGTCGATCTGGAGACCGAGCCGATCCGCTCGTCCGAGTGTCATCTGGCTCCCGATTCGAGCCCCATATTGTTGAATGATCGAGCGACCACCGAACCAGCGACGCGCGTACGTGCCCTCGAGGGAAACGCTTCTAGTGGCGGTCACGCGATATTCGGCGCCCGCGGCCGACTGTACGGAGAAATCGTCGAACCGTTTGCCGGAGTAATCGGTGCCGTTCGCATCGATCTCGACGAGCGCAGATATCTTGTCGCTGATGGGCAGCCTGAGACCGGTGGAGAGCTGCGCCGTTGCTCCCAGCCCGGAAGTAGCCTTGGCATCCTTGCTCAAGTCGGCGCTATACGCGTCATCGCCGAGCAGGATAGTAACAGATCTAGCCGAGGTGGCATTGTTGATATTGGTATCGGGGGCGAGCCCGAGATTGATGTCGAGGCGCCACGCCCTGCCGCTGCGGATGGTATCACGCGCGATCCGGATCGTCCGCGCGACCTGCTGCGGCAGATCCGCGTCTTGTTGGGCGATACGCAGCTGTCGATCTGCGCTCGCCGTCTTCTTCAGGGCCATGAAAGCCTGCGCCAGCTCCAGCCGGACCCGCGTCTGCCGCGGATCGTTCGCGAGGATCGCCATGAACTGATCCGCGGCGGTGGCATAATCTCCTGTCCGCGACGCGATCAGGCCATGCAGGAACGCCGACTGGAATCTCAGCTCCGGCGCTTGCCTGAGGACGTCGACGAGCGGCTTGGCTTCGGCATAGCGCCCCTCGGTGACAAGCCGCTCGGCCGCGCCGAGCAACTGCGTCGGCGTCAACCTGACCTCGCACACTCCCGCGGAGCATGACTGATCCGGCCCGGCCGCGGCAGGTGACGCGGCGAGGCACGTCGCAGCCGCCGCCAGCCCTATCAGCCTCATCGCTGCTTCTCCGGTGAGTCGATTACTTCTTCGTGCCCGTGAAGCCGCCGAGGATGTCGACGCGCTGATTGGGGATGCCACCGACGATGCGGAAGTTGCCGCCGACGTTCTTGGCGTCCGGCCCGTAGAAAGCTCCATCGATGGAGCTCGCCCCGGCGGTCGATGTGCCGGCGCTGACACTCGTGAAGTCGACCGGCGTCACTTTCCCGTCGGTGGTGAAGCTCGCGGCGGCGAACTTGCCGGAGAAGGCGTTGGAGAACGTGCCCCAGCTCGCTGTTCCGGTCGCATTGAAGGTCGAACCAGCGGGGACGCTGAGCGCAGTATTAGCAACCGGTCCGTTTTGGATGAACGTCTGTCCGACGGTGCCTGACAGGGTCAGCGCTACCTTCCTCGAGGCGAAGTCGACATCCACCGCGCTGCTGCCGGCAAGCCACTGCTGTGCCCGCTCCGAGAAATCATCCCGCTGTGCCATTATCGTCGCGAGGAACTGGCCGTCGAACCGCGCCGTGCCTTTGGTCGGCGTCTGAAACAGCGGCGTGCGTGTGCCGAATACGAGGACGCCTTGCTCCGACGTAGATGACCCATCTGCCCGTTTCTCATTCCGTTCGAAGCCGGCGAGGGAGACAAATGATCCCACGCTGTTCGGCCGCTGATAGAAGAAGGTCAACGGTGTCTCTCCGTCGAGCACGGAGAGGTAATTGAAGCCCGCCAACAGCGGGACCTGCGGCTCGACACGACCCGAGTCAGCCGTCGTGCGGTGACCTGGGTCTTGGAACGTTATGTTCCGGGTGATGTCGGCTTTCGCGTCGGCGAGCGTCATGACGAAGATGCCGTCGCGGGGATCATAGCTGATCGATCCGGCGGGGGAATCCGCTGTGCTGGCGTTGCCCTGATAGAGTTCTGATTTGGTGGCGGAAACGGAAAGCGAGTGCATCGCACTGACCGCGTCGAACTTGGTCGCTGCTGTCACGTCGAACATGTTCGCCTGGGTTGCCGTGCTGCCCGCCGGAGGCGGCAGGGCGATGCCAGTCGTCCCCGAGGCGCCGCCGGTCGCGGCAGACGAGCCAGCCGAGGAGAGACCGTCTCCCGCTCCACCGCAGGCGGCCAGCGGCAACGCGAGGGCAACGATCAACGAGCGCATTCGAATCTCCCTTGACTGTCGGGAGAGGCACTATCGTTGCATACTTAACAAAGCGTTTGCCGCGTCTGTTTGTCACAGCAGCAAATCGATCCAAGTCAGCTGCTTGTTGGCCGCGGCCGCGGTAAGATCGATGGACTGAGCCGCGGGCGAGCGCGCGTCGCCACCCGACCAGATCGATCGGCGCGCCCTCTCGCCCGTACCGCGCTGCGTTTTTGTCGCGCGTGCGGACGCTGATGATAGACCAACGTCTCTCGGCCTATCGTGGCCCCGAGATGTGTCACGGTGCGGACTGAGGAAAACTGTTTCCACTGAGCGGCATGCCCGGGAACATGGCCGCACTGAGGCGCTCTAGCTTCGTCACAATGCCATGAGGGCTGACCATCGTCAGCCCGCCCCGGAGCGCGCCACGGCGAGGGCAGCCGCTCAATGGTCTCGGAGCGCCGCGTGGTGGGTCCGCCGGGGCTCGAACCCGGGACCTCTCGATTAAAAGTCGCTTGCTCTACCGACTGAGCTACGGACCCTCACGCGGTGCGCGCCGGCCTAGGCACCGCGCGCGGCTTGGTCAACCGGGCATGGAGCTGGCGCAGCGTCCGCCCGCTCGCCGGGTCGCGCCAGCGCGGGGCCAGCGCGGCGGCGGGCGCCAGCACGAAGGCGCGCGCGCGATAGGCCGGGTGCGGGATCGTCAACCGCGGCGAGCGCCACCGCCCGCGCGACCACAGGATCACGTCGAGGTCGATCACACGCGCGCCCCAGCGCCGCCCGCGGCGCCGCCCGAAGGCGCGCTCGATCGCCTTGAGCCGCGCTAGCAGCGCCTCGGGTGTCTCGTCGCTCGCGATCAACGCCGCGCTGTTGGAGAAAACTCGGGTCGACGGGCCGAGCGGCGCGCTCGCGCGGATCGGCGCGGCACTGCCGCCGAGCAGCGCCAGCGCCGCCGCCACCTCCGCGCGCGGCGCGCCGTGGCGGCCGCGGCGGTTGCTACCGACACCGATAAGATAGCGCTGCGCGTCGCTTGTCCGCTCCATGCCGCTGCGCCTATCGCACCGCGATGGACTTGGCACCCTCTCCGCTCGCCGCGATCGAGCCGCCGCGCGACTGCCCGCGCTGCCCGCGTCTCGTCGCCCTGCGCGAGCGGCTGCGGGTGGAGCAGCCCGACTGGTGGAACGCGCCCGTGCCCGCGCTGGGTGACGCGGCGGCGTGGCTGGTGATCGTCGGGCTCGCGCCCGGCCGCGCCGGCGCCAACCGCACCGGGCGGGCCTTCACCGGCGACGCCGCGGGGGCGCTGCTGTTCGCGACGCTGACGCGCCTCGGCCTCGCGAGCGCCGACCCGGGCGGGGCAGCGCCGACGCTAGAAGGGGCGCTGATCTTCAACGCGGTGCGCTGCCTGCCGCCCGAGAACAAGCCGACGCCCGAGGAGGCGCGCGCGTGCCGCCCCTTCCTCGCCGCGGCAGCGGCGGCGCTGCCCGCGGCGCGCGTGTACGTCGCGCTGGGGCAGCTGGCACACCAATCGACGATCAAGGCGCTCGGCGGGCGCCTGCCCAAGGCGCGCTTCGCGCACGGCGCCGAGCACCGGCTGCCCGACGGGCGCGTGGTGCTCGATAGCTACCATTGCTCGCGCTACAATCAGCAGACCGGGCGACTGACCCCGACGATGCTCGAGGCGGTGTTCGCGCGCGCGCTCTCGCTACGCGGGGGCTGAGGCGAGAGGGTTCACGCGAAGACGCGAAGACGCAAGGGTGACGCTGCCGGCCGCGCGGCGCGCTCGCCGCTGCTGCACGTGGCTGTCACGGCGCCGCGACGCCGGCGGCACCTTCGCGTCTCCGCGTGAGGATCGACGGCGTCATCGTCGCAGGCAAGCGAGCGGGTCAGCTCGGATGTGCCCCCGCCTCCGCCTCGGCGCGCGTCTCGGCCCGCCGCGCGAGCGCGCCGCCCGCCGCCGACATCGCCCAGCTCGCCAGCCGCTCGGAGAGCCAGCCGATCGCCGCGCCCGCGACCACGTCGCTGGCGTAATGCGCGCCGCGGGTCACTTGCAGCGCGCCCGCCGCGCCCGCGGCGAGCCGCGCCGGGACGGTCGCGCCGGGCAGCTCGTGACGCACCGCCTCCGCGATCGCCACCGCGCCGGCGGTGTGGCCGGAGGGGAAGGCGTTGCGCGTCGTGTCGTCGGTGCCGTGCCCCTTCTCCACCGTCGGCTGGTCGCCCGCGGCGTTGGGGCGGACGCGGTCGACGCTCGCCTTCATCACCGTCTTGAGCCCGGTGGCGAGCAGGTGGCTGGTCACCATCCGCGCGCCGCTGCGCGCCATCGCCGGCCGGCGCAGCACCGCCCCGAGCGCGAGCGTGCCGAGGCCGAGCGCGAGCAGCGGCGGCTCGTCGGTCGCCTTGGCGAGCGGGGTGAGCGCGCGCACCGCGGGGCTGCCGGCGAGCGCGCGGACCGGGGCGAGCACGTCATGCTCGCGCTCGGCCGCCTTCTTGACCGCCTTCTTCTTGCCCATCCCGCCGTCCCTGCTGCTGTCCGTGGACCGTGCTAACGGTCGCGGAACGGTAGGGGTTGCGCTCGGCCTCCTTCCTCACCGCTCCGTCATCCTGAGCTTGTCTCAGGATCCACCGCGCCGCGCGCTCCCAGACTCCGGCACCAGCGGGCCGGTGGATGCGGAAACGAGTTCAGCATGACGCCGGCAGCATGGGGCAGGACATGCCCCGCTCACCCCGCCGCGGTATAGGCCGCGAACGGCTCCTCCAGCAGCAGCCGCCCGTCGCGCCACACCTGAACCGCGCCGGCGCCCTGCGCCGGCTCGAGCGAGGCGATCACGCGGTAGACGAAGCCGTCGCGCTCGAACTGGTAGGTGCGCCGCTCCCGCGAACTGTCGATCACGCGGCCGCCGTCGATCGTCACCGAGGCGCGCGTGTCATGCCCGCCCCCGGGGACGTCCACCGCGCCGAGCGCCGCGTCGTGGTTGTAGCTGCGGTAGCGATAGCCGCCGCGCCCGTCGCCGGTGACCTGGATCGAGCGCTTGGCGGTGACCCCGAGCACGCGCGTCTGCGCGGCGAAGCGGCACTGGCTGATGGTCGGGCCGTAGCGCAGCGACACGACCGTGGGCGTGGTCGCGCCGGCCTCGACCATCTGCGGGTTGACCGTCTCGACCGCGCCGACCTCGCGGCCCGCCGCGTTGGTCAGCGTGTACCAGACGTGCCCCATGCCCGCGTCGCCCTGGCCGACGCGCACCGTCGCGCGATGCGTCGCCAGCCCTGGCTTGGCGTAGCTGGTGAGCGTCACCTGGCCGTCGCGGTCGGGCGGAGACATCGCGATCGCCCAGTCGCGGTCGGTCGAGTCGCACAGGAAGGCGGCGGGCTTCCACGCGCCGTCGACGCGCTGCATCGACACCGCGCCGAGCGCGCGCAGCTGCGCCCCGCCGGCCGCTGGCAGCGCCAGCACTGTCGCCGTCACCGCGCCGATCACCCAGGCCCGCATCATCGTCCTCCGTTTCCCGCGTTTCGTTTTGGCGCGCGAGGCGATAGGCGGCGCTGCATGAACGATCCCACAACGATCCGACGCCTCTACGGCCGTCGCCAGGGCCATGCGCTGCGCGCCGGCCAGGCCGCGCTGGTGGAGGAGCTGCTGCCCCGGCTGGCGCTGCCCGAGAGCGGCGCGCTCGACTCGCGCCTGCTGTTCGGCGACGACCGGCCGCTCCAGCTCGAGATCGGCTTCGGCGCGGGCGAGCATCTCGCCGCGCAGGCGGAGGCGGCGCCGGGCACCGGCTTCATCGGCTGCGAGCCCTTCCTCAACGGCGTGGTCGGCGCGCTCGGCCACGTGCGCGACCGCGCGCTGGCCAACGTGCGGATCCACATGGGCGACGCGCTCGAGGCGGTGGAGCGGCTGCCCGACGAGTCGCTCGACCGGGTGTATCTGCTCCACCCCGATCCCTGGCCCAAGGCGCGCCACGCCAAAAGGCGGATGATGAACCACGGCCCGCTCGACCTGATCGCGCGCAAGCTCAAGGCGGGTGCCGAGTTCCGGCTCGGCACCGACGACCCGACCTATTGCCGCTGGGCGATGATGATCATGGACCAGCGCCGCGACTTCACCTGGACCGCGTCGACCCCGGCCGACTTCCTCGAGCGCCCGGCCGACTGGCCCGAGACGCGCTACGAGCGCAAGGCGCGGCGCCAGGGGCATGAGGTGTGGTATTTCAGGTACGTGCGGGACTGAGCCGCGCCCGCGGTCGGGTCAGCTAGCGGTGGTGACCATTATCGCCGTGTCGCGTCGGGCCGGACGGAGCAGGGGGCGGGCGGCAGTCGCTCGGCGCGCGCGCGCTGCCGGTCGAGCCGGAAGACGAGTTTGCCGACCACCTCGTCCAGCACGAAGAATCTACCGCGCATGTTGCCGTTGAGCAGGGTCTCGGTGCCGTGCGCGCGGCGGTAGACCGCGGGGCATTCGACGCGGGTGCGCGTGCCGGCGTCGCTGATCGCCGCGGGGTAGAGCGCGCGGTCGCCGCTCAGGCGATGGTCCGCGAGCATCGGCCCCGCTGCCCCGACCTTGCCGCCCGGCGGCCTGCCGGCGCCCGGCCCGGCGGATAGCGGAAGCGGATCGCGAAGGGCAGGTCGCCGCCGGGCTCCGCCACGCCGACCAGCTCGAACCTGTAGCGCCGCACGTCCGACGCCACCGTCATGTTGGTCGGCGGGTTAAGCTGAAGCGGCTTGACGAACAGCAGGTTGCCCGCCTTGTTCGCGGTCACCTGCCAGGCCGCGCCGTCGCCCAGCGCGATGTTGCCGATCGGCTCGTCGGAGGCGAGCTCGATCGTCACCTGATAGCCGGGCGCGGCGCGGACGCGGACGGCTTGGTCATCGCGATAGGCGATCGACGGGCCCCGCGAGTCGCCGCTCTGTGCCGTCGCGGCGGCGGCGAACGCCAGAGCGACCGCGCCGAGCAGTGCCCGGCGAGGAGCGACGCCTGCTTCCCGCTTGATCCACGACCCTGGTCTCACCGCCTCGCCCCGACCGCGCGCCGCTCTCTCCCTGATAGACGCGGCGTGCTCGCCTCAGATCGCGGCGATGAAGGTGATGATCGCGATCCAGCTCAGCGCGCAGAAGCCGGTGATCAGCAGGAAGCGCGTGCGGATCGGCAGCTTCTCGACATATGGCACATCGGCGTCGGCGTCGAAGACGTGGAACGGGCGGTCGTCGGACAGCGCCACCACCGGCGTGTCCTCGCCGACGCGCGCGAGCAGGCTGGGGGGCACGTGGCTGATGAAGGCACAGCCGTAGCCGGTGCGGGTGCGCCTTACTACCAGCGCCTCGACCCGGCCCAGCCCCGCGATGCCGAGCGAGATCAGCTCGCCGATGCCCACTTCCTCGGGCGTGACGATATGGCAACCCGAGAGCGAGATCTGGTCGACGAGCACGTCGAGCGGCACCTGCGACGCGCCGCGCAGCGTCGACGGCGCGTCCGTGTCATACCGCTCACCGGCACGACGCGTGCGATAGACTCGGGCGGCGACCTCTACCATCTCTCTCCCATGCGCTATGGGATAGGGCTGAACTCCTTACCTTAACATTCCGTAATATGCGTCAATATCGCGGGCGGTTCAGGGCGGCGTCGCCGGCCGCCCCGAACGTCTCGCTCAGACTGGCTTGGCGCCCGGCGAGCCGCATTTGGCGAACTGCCCCTTGGCGTTCTTGCACCGGGCCGCCTTGGCCGGGGCACTGGCGCATTTGACGAATTTGCCGGTCTTGGCATCCTTGCACGGCGCGGCGAGCGCGGGCGTGGTGCCCGCGAGCAGTGCGGCAGCCATGACGACGATTGAGAGCGAACGCATCGAACCATCCTCCCGCCCGATCATCGGGCGCCACGGATGCTACGCTTAGTTAATGGCCACTCAACCTGAATCATCGCCTTGCCTCAGCATCATAATGTGGTTCTCGCTGGAGCTGGCCGCCGGCGCCCGCCAGCGGGCAGCGCCGCGTTGCCGATGGCCGCGGCGGGCGCCAAGCTCGGCGGGTGAGTCGGCCGGCGATCCGGGCGGCGCGGTGACATGCTGGAACAGGACGATCCGATGCCCGAGGCCTTCCTCTGCGACGCGGTGCGCACCCCGATCGGCAGGCTCAACGGCGCGCTCGCGGGCGTCCGGGCGGACGATCTCGCCGCGGTGCCGCTGCGCGCGCTGGTCGAGCGCAACGCCTCGGTCGACTGGGCGGACGTGGACGACGTGCTGCTCGGCTGCGCCAACCAGGCCGGCGAGGACAATCGCAACGTCGCGCGCATGGCATTGCTGCTCGCCGGCCTGCCGGAGACCGTGCCGGGGGTGACGGTCAACCGCCTGTGCGGCTCGGGGCTCAACGCGCTCGGCATGGCGGCACAGGCGATCCGCTGCGGCGACGCCGCGCTCACGATCGCGGGCGGGGTCGTGAGCATGACACGCGCGCCGTACGTCATGGGTTAGGCCGCGGCCGCCCTCGACCGCGCGCAGCAGCTCGAGGACACGACGCTCGGCTGGCGCCTCGTCAACCCGGCGATGCGCGCGGCGTACGGCGTCGACACGATGCCGCAGATCGCCGAGCATGTCGCCGAGCGATGGGGCGTGTCGCGCGCCGAGCAGGACGCCGTCGCGCTCGCCGGCCAGGAGAAGGCCGCGGCGGCGATCGTGGGCGGGCGGCTCGCGATTGAGATCGTGCCCGTCACCGTGGCGCGGCGCGGCGCCGAGCCGATCGTCGTCGCGCCCGACGAGCACCCGCGCGCGACCAGCCTCGCGGCGCTGGCGCGGCTCACCCCGGTGGTCCGCCCCGACGGCACGGTGACCGCGGGCAACGCCTCGGGGCTCAACGACGGCGCCGCGGCGATGCTGGTCGCGAGCGAGGCCGCCGCGGCGCGCCACGGGCTGACGCCGCGCGCGCACGTGCTGGGCATGGCGCTGTCGGGCATCGCGCCGCGGATCATGGGGGCGGGCCCGATCGAGGCGGCGCGCAAGCTGTGCCGGCTGACCGGCGTGGGGCTCGACCGGCTCGACGTGATCGAGCTCAACGAGGCCTTCGCCGCGCAGGCGATCGCGACGCTGCGCGACCTCGGCATCGCGCCCGACGACCCGCGCGTCAACCGCAACGGCGGCGCCATCGCGCTGGGCCACCCGCTCGGCATGTCGGGCGCGCGGCTGGCGCTGACCGCGGCGGAGGAGCTGCACCGCATCGCCGGCCGCTACGCGATGGCGTTCATGTGCATCGGCGTCGGCCAGGGCATCGCGCTGATGCTCGAGCGGGTCTGACGCCGAGGCGTGGCCGAAGGATCAGCCGATCGTCACGCCCTTCCAGAAGGCGATACGCCCGCGGATCTGCTCGGCCTCTGGCTTGGGCGCCGGATAATACCAGGCGGCGTCGGTGTTCTCCGCGCCGTCGACGCTCAGGCTGTGATAGTGCGCGATGCCCTTCCACGGGCAGATCGAGGTCGTCCCGCTGGGGCGCAGCAGCGCGGCGTCGACCGCCTCTGCCGGGAAATAATGGTTGCCTTCCACCACCACCGTGTCGTCGCTGCGCGCGATCAGCGCGCCGTTCCACCGTGCCTCTACCATCCACCGTCTCCTGTCGCGCGCTAGGTCGGCACGCCGCACGGTGGCGTCAAGGGACGCGCGCCGCGGTCGCGGCGGGCGGCGCGAGCATCGCCTCCACCACGCCGGCGTAGAGCGTCTCCCAGGCGCAGCGGGGCGCGGCATCGAAGCCACCACCCGCCATCTCGGCGAAGGTGTCGATCAGTACCTCGCCGACATAGGCATAATGGTGCGTCAGCACGCCGTAGCCGACGTGGCGCTGGCCGAGCGCCGCCAGCGTCGCGCGCGCGGCCTCGGGCTGATCGATCTGCGCGACGAGCGCGTCGAGGGTGAGCCGGAACACGCTGATCTGTCCGGTGAGATCGTCGGGGAACAGCGCGCGCGTGAAGGGGTGGCGTTCCAGCAGCCGGTGATAGAAGCGCGCCGCATAATCCTGCTCCAGCCGCGTGATCGTGGCGTAGCTGGCGCGTACCAGCACCACCTGCGCGGGCGAGAGCGCGACGGGCGCGCTCATCGGTCTCCGCGCCGACCCGCCCGCGGCGAGTCCACGGCACGCAAGCGGCCGCCACACCGCCGCGCATCGCTCGCTTCGCCGCGGCAGCGGGCGCGCGGCGGGTCGCGCACGGTCGGACAGGTCGGCTCTACCATGTCGCCACGCTACACCGCCCGGTCGACTCAATCAGTAACGTGGGTGAGGAGAAAATTTGCAACTTCGCCAAGGAGATGGGGGCGGATACGGTCCGCTATGGCGCGTCGGTCACCGGCGCCCCGGCGAAGGCGGCGTAGCGCGCGCGCCAGGCTGCCACCTCGGCGGCGAGCGGCGCGGGCGGGGGCGTGCCGGCGAGCACGTGGCCCGCGACCTGATCGTCCGGGTGCATCAGCATCTTGCGCGCGCCGTCGCTGAACCAGACCGGGACGAGGCGGTCGCACAAGGCGTCGAGCACCGCGGCGGCGGTACCGTCCTCGATCGCGCTGCTGCCCTCGAGCCGGCGCACCGTGATCGCGACGCCCTCGAGGCAGTTGCGCGGCGCGCGCTCATAGCCGAGCGAGACCAGCAGCCCCGAACGATCGGGGCGCGCCGCCGCCGGGATCGCGGCGACGCGCCGCCAGCCGCAATACCAGTCGCGGCAGATGCCCGGCCGCTCCGCATGGATGGTGCAGCCGCGCGCGCCGAGATGCGCGCAGGGCGTGTCCGCCGGCTTGCTGAAGTCGGGCGAGGCGACCTTGAGCACGGTGCAGCAGACCGTGCAGTCGCCGCACTCCCGCCCGGCGACGAGCGGGCCGAGCAGCGCGGTCTCCAGGTCGGTGTCGGCGTGCATCGCCGCCCCGTGCCGGTCCATGCGACGCGGCGCAAGGGGGCGGACGACGTGGCGGGGCGGCTAGCGGTCCGCGGGCAGCTTGGTGCCGAGCAGCACCAGGTGATCGCCCGTGATCCCGAACCAGTGCGGCACGCCCGCCGGGATCAGCAGCACGTCGCCGGGCGCGAGCGTGCGCGCGGTGCCGCCCGCGATGCGGTCGCCCTCGATCATGCCATTGGGGCGCGTCACCGGCGCGACCAGCGTGCCGCCCGAGACCAATGTGCCTGCGCCCTCCAGCACCGTCGCATATTCCGCCTCGGCCGGATGCACCGCGGGGCGGCCGGGCTTCTTCCACACCTCGATCGCGGCGACCCGCGCGCCGTCGCGCACCAGCGGGCGCCACAGGAAGTCCTGGTCGGGGCGCATCTCGGCGAGCATCGCCGCCACCTGCGCGCGCACCGCCGCGGTGCTCGCCACCGCGGTCGTATCCGGCGCGCTGCTATCCGGTGCGGCGGCGCCGACGAGCAGCGCGGCCGCCGCGGCGATCGCGATCGTCCCGTTGATCTGCCGCATGGCTGAGCTCTCCTCTGTCCTGGCACCTTGTCGCACCCGCGTGCGCGTCGCGCCAGGGGCCGTGTTGGCAGGGCGGTGCATCTCGGCTAGACTTGCGTCATGCGGCTGCTCGCCTTCCTGCTGCATCGGCTGATCCGGCGCGGCGTGCTGGTGGTGGTCGACGCCGCCGGGCGGGCGCACCGCTTCGGCGACGCGGCGCCGGCCGCGCCCGACGCGACGATCCGCTTCCGCGACCATGCCACCCCGCGCCGCGCCGCGCTGGACCCGGCACTGGTGCTGGGAGAGGCCTATGTCGACGGGCGCCTGCTGATCGACGGCGACGACATCCGCGGCTTCCTCGACCTGATCGGGCGCAACACCCACTGGGACGACGCCGCCGCCGACCTGCGCTGGTGGCGGCCGTGGCGGCACAATGCCCTGCTCACCGGGATCAACTGGCGGCGCCGGGCGCGCCGCAACGTCGCGCACCATTATGACCTGTCCACCGAGCTGTACGCGCTCTTCCTCGATCCCGACCTTCACTATAGCTGCGCCTATTTCGACGCGCCCGACGCCACGCTGGAGCAGGCGCAGGCGGCCAAGCTGCGCCATATCACCGACAAGCTCGCACTGCGTGCGGGCGACCGCGTGCTCGACATCGGCTGCGGCTGGGGCGGGCTGGCGCTCCACCTGCATCGTGTCGCCGCGGTGGAGGTGCTGGGGATCACCTTGTCCGAGCAGCAGCTCGCGGTGGCGCGCCGTCGCGCGCTCGAGGCCGGAGTGGCGGACCATGTCCGCTTCGAGCTGCTCGACTATCGCGACGTGCGCGGGCGGTTCGACCGGATCGTGTCGGTGGGCATGTTCGAGCATGTCGGCCCGCCGCATTACCGCGCCTTCTTCCGCCATTGCCGCGCGCTGCTCGCCGAGGACGGCGTGATGCTGCTCCACACGATCGGCCGCGCCGACGGCCCCGCCGCGACCGACCGCTGGCTGGCGCGCTACATCTTCCCCGGCGGCTACGTCCCCGCGCTCAGCCAGATCACCCCGGCGATCGAGGACGCGCGGCTGTGGGTGACCGACGTCGAGACGCTGCGGCTGCATTACGCGCTGACGATCGACCAGTGGCTCGCGCGGGTCGAGGCGGCGCACGACGCGATCGAGGCGCTCTACGACGCGCGCTTCTATCGCATGTGGCGCTTCTACCTGGCGGGGGCGCTGGTCGCCTTCCGCCACGACGCGCATCTCAACTATCAGATCCAGCTCACCCGCCGGCGCGAGGCGCTGCCGCTCACGCGCGACTATATGATGCCGCGCGCGGCTCAGCCCGTGATCGGCGCGTCGGGCCTGTAGCCGACGGTCGCGATCACGCTGCCGTCGGGGTTGCGGCCTTCGCGGTAGAAGGCGCTGACCTTCTGCCGCTGGGCCCAGGTGAGACTATCCCAGTCGTCGCGGTCGTTGCTGGGATGGCGGCCGGGGACGCGCTGGCGCTGCGCCGGTTCGGCACCGCGCGCCGGCCGCGTGCGCTCGGCCTGGCGCGCGCGCAGCGTCTCGTCGAGCTCGCCCGCCTCGACCGCCTGCTCGAGCGCGTCGAGGAAGGCGGCGAAGACGCCCTCGGGCAGGTGGTTGGTGGCGGCGCCGTTGAGCGGCAGCACGTCGCCGCCGATCTTGACGGTGAGCGCGACCACGCCGTTCTGCAGCTGCCACCAGCGGCTGCCGACGCGCGCGGCCTCGCTCGCGCGCGCGGCGAACTGCTCGCGCGTGCGGCGGATGCCGTCGAGTAGCGGCCGGCGCGCCTTGGCAGGATCCTCCGCTCTGGCAGCGAAGGCCTCGGCCAGGCCGGTGTTGTCGATGAAGCCGGCGAGTGAGTCCAAGATTGCCAAATGCGCCTCCGTGCCCCGAAGCGCCAGCTAGGCCGCGAACCTTACCGGGAGGTCAACGGACTGGGCGTCGTGCCCGCCTGTGCGACGAGCCGTGCGCGGCGCTGAGAGCCAGCGTGCATCGCATCACGGATCCGCGCGAGATCCGCTAGGCGGCGAGGCGACGCCGCCGGTCGCTTCGCAGGGCGCCGCCCACCAGCGCCATGCCGAGGATCAGCGTCATCCAGGTCCCCGGCTCGGGCACCGCGCCGAGCTTGAGCGGATCATAGGGGCGGTCATAGGTCACCGGCCCCTGCGCCGGCGGCAGCTTGGGGAGGGGGCTGCCCGAGAGGTTGAAGGCATAAGGCACCTCCACCGCGTCATACTCGCGGTTGATCAGCGGCACCGGGTCGCCGACGGCGAGGCTGCGTGCGAAGCTGGCGACGCTGCCATTGTTGCGCGGGTCGCCGAAGACGACCTGCAGGCCGTTGCAGCTATCGATGTTGCTGCACTCGCCGAAGGCAGTGACGAAGTAGGAGGCGTTATATTCCACCTGTGTGGTCGCGCCCGCGGCGAGCGTGCCGAGCTCGAGGTTGAGCGGCGTGGTGCTCCAGTCGAGCACGCGGCCATAGCCGTAATCGGTGAAGGTCTGTCCGAGGAAGGGATCGCTGTTGAACTTGTCGTCGCCGACCCTCAGTTCCTCGTCACTGGCGTTGCCATATGCCGAGTACAGCACGTTGTCCTGCTGACCGCGGGTGCGCTGGATCACGCTGAACTCGAAGCCGCCGCGCCCCGGCGCGCCATCGACGACGGCGAGATGCCCCGGGGTGATCAGCGAGTCGAAGCGCAGGTCGACCGCGTCCGGCCCGGTGTTCGTGACGCTGAAGGTGATCACCGTGCTCGACGCGATCGAGCAGCCGCCCACGCAATAATCGTTGTGCAGGAAGAAGAAGCTGCCCGAGCCCGCCTCGCCGACGAGGTCCACGCCGAGATCCGACTGCGTGGGCGCGCGCTGGCCGGTGAAGATCTGCTCGCGCGTGCCGCCGGAGTTCCGCCCAGGCAGCGACCCGTCCAGCCCGAAGACGTAACCCAGGCCGTTGTTCACCGTCACCGTCTCGACCAGCGCCGCGCGCGCCGGCGCCGCCGCCGCCACCAGCCCCACCGCCGCGGCGACCGCGAGCGCTCTTCCCCTGTTCATCGCGACATCCCCCCGCGTTTGATGGTTAATGCGTAGCGAGCCGGCGCGCCGCCGATAGGTAAAAACTTGCCGTTTCGCGCATTTATTTGCCCGGGACACAGCCGGCGCGCGCGGTCGCCAGGGCAGTGTCGGCCGGGTCGATGCGACGTTGCAGCGCGAGCGCGTCGTCGCAGGCCGCCGCCGCCGCGGCGACGCGCCCGCCCCCCGCGAGCACGCGCGCGCGTAACAGCCGCAGCTCGACCTGGTCGGGATCGGTCGCGGCATAGGCCGAGTCGTAGATCGAGCGGGTCGCGTCGACGCGGCGGAGCGCGGCGTTGGTGCGGCCGGCGCCCGACTCCGCCTCGGCGGCGTAGAAGTTCGCGTCCCCGACCGCCGGCGCGGCGGGGCCATAAAGCCGGCGATAGATCGCGGCGGCGCGGTCGAGGTCGCCGACGGCCCCGTCGTAGTCGCGGTTCGCGGTACGAATGCGTCCCATCAGGATCCGCGCCGCGGCCACCGTCGGATGGTCCTGCTCGAGCACATGGTCGTAGATCCGCAGCACCTGCGCCATACGGCGCTGCGCCGCGGCGACGTGGCCGTTCTCGAAATCGGCGAAGGCACGGTTCTGCAACGCGCGCGCGGTGAGCACGTGATCGACGCCGAACTTGGCGGCATAGGTCGCGACCGCGCGCGAGAAAAGCGGGTCGGCCTCGGCGTAGCGGTGAAGCCGCACCAGCGTGATCGCCTCGTTCATCCACACGCCG
This sequence comes from Sphingomonas yunnanensis, assembly GCF_019898765.1. Classification (GTDB taxonomy): domain Bacteria; phylum Pseudomonadota; class Alphaproteobacteria; order Sphingomonadales; family Sphingomonadaceae; genus Sphingomonas; species Sphingomonas yunnanensis. The sequence continues at coordinate 257,794 of NZ_JAIOKB010000005.1, forward strand.
CCGAGTGCCTCGCGCTGGTCGCCGTCGAGCGCCTCGCGTCGCCGCGCTGCCTCGGCGAGGTCGCGGACCGCGGCGGCATAGTCGCCGCTCAGCACGTTCGCCTGCCCGCGCGCCTCGACGAGCGACGCGGTGAGCGCGGCGGCGTAGCGCGCGCGGGGCGGCACCGCGGCGGCGGCGGCGGCGATCGCGCGGCGTGCGGCGGCGGCGTCGCCGCGGTCGAAGGCGACGCGCACCAGCCGCAGCTCGGTGAGCGCGCGCTGCTCTCCGCTCGCCGGCAGTCGCGCCAGCGCCGCGCGCAGGTCGCGCTCCGCCTCGCGCGGCAGGCCGAGGTTGGCGTAGATCTCGCCGGTCGCGCGCAGCAGCCGCGCGCCCACCGCGGGCTCGTCGGCCAGCTCCGCGCGAGCGCCGCGGCTGGCGCGGGTCAGCACGGTCAGCGCGGTGATCGTGCGCGGGTTCTCGGTCGCCGGGTTGGCGATGTTGAAGGTGCCGATGAGGAACTCGAGGCTGCGGTCGGCGAGGCGGCGCTGGCGCTCGGCGACGCGGCGCTGGCCCTCGGCATAGACTGCCAGCCCGACGGTGACGAGCGCGACCGCGACCGAGGCTGCGGTGATCCACATCAGCCGGCGCTGCCGTCGCGCCACGTCGCGGCGCACCAGCGAGTCGAGCCGCACGTCGGCCAGCGCGGCGATCAGCTTCAGCGCGGCGAGCCGGCGGCCGTCCTTGCCCGGGCGCACGTCCGACGCGATCGGCTCGGCGGGGACGTCGCTGAGCGCGCCGTCGGCGCCGATCCGCCAGCGCAGCGCGGGCGGGAAACACTCGGTGGCCGGATCGCCGGGCTCGCCCGCGACGATCAGCGCGAGCACGCGGCCCTCGCCGTGCAGCCGCTTGAAGCTGAGCACTTCCTCGTTGACCCAGCGCGACCGCGCCCCGCGCGGGCTGCACACCACGATGAGGCAGCGCGCGGCGGCGAGCGCGGCGCGCAGCTCCTGGCCGAGGTCACCGCTGGCGGGCAGCTCGTCGCGGTCGCGGAACACAGGTGGCAAGCGGCGCGGCACTGGGCCGAACGCCGAGTCGGTGCCGACCAGCGCGCGCGGCAGGCGATAGGTCTCGATCTTCTGGTGTAGCCAGCGCACCGTCGCGGTGTCGGCGTGGCTGTAGCTGATGAACGCGGCGTACTGACGCATCGGCCCCCCGCCGCAGCTCGATCGGATGAGAGGATGTCCGGTGCCGCCGCGCCCCGCTGCCCGGTTCTGTTCCTCGCGCGCAGCGTGGCAGAGCGCGCCGGGGCTGGCAATGCGATGGTTAACCGGGATCAGCGCAAGGCGCTTGCCCCAGCGCCCCATAGCCTCGTAGCAGGAGGGGGCGACACGTGCGGTCGGGGGGCCGATATCAGATGCCGGTGAGCGAGGTTCAGTCGTGAGTCACCCGCCGCGCCCGGCGTTCGGGCTGGCGGTCGGGATCACCGGGCATCGGCCGCCGCTGCTCGACACCGCCGCGGCCGCGCGCGCCGCGCCGCGCTTGCGCGAGGCGCTGGCGGCGCTGGCCGAGGCCGCGACGCGGGTCCATGCCGCCGAGGCGCGCTATTTCGCCGAGACGCCCCCGTCGCTCCGCTTCGTCACCCCGCTCGCCGAGGGCGCCGACCAGCTCGCCGCGGAGCTCGCGCTCGCCGCCGGCTACCGTATCGAGGCGGTGCTGCCGCTGCCGCGCGACGACTATCGCCGCGACTTCACCGCCGCCGCCGGCGGCGCCGCCTTCGACGCGCTGCTGGGCCGCGCCGGCTGCGCGCTCGAACTGCCCGCGCTCCCCGCCGGGCGTCCGGCGAGCTACGCGCTCGCGGGGCGCGCGGTGCTGGCGCACAGCGACGTGTTGGTGGCGCTGTGGGACGGTGAACCCGGGCGCGGCATCGGCGGCACCGCCGACATCGTCGCGCGCGCGCTGCGCCAGGGGCTCCCGGTGATCCACGTGCCGCTCGACGACGCCGCGACGCTGATCCGCTGGGCCGGCTACGACCCGCTCGCCAACCCCGAATCGTTCGAGCAGGTGCCCGCCCGCGCGTTCGACGCCGCCGCGGCGGAGGCGCTGGTGGCGCAGCTACTCGCGCCGCCCACCGCCCCCGTCGAGCGCGCCTGCCTCGACCGCTTCCTCGGCGAGACCGAGCTCCGCGTGCGCGCGCGCGTGGAATATCCCGCGCTGCTGGCGGTGCTGGGCATCAAGCGGCTGCGCCGCGCCGCGTTCCGCAGCGGGCCTTATGATGCCGACACGCGGCGCGAGTGGGAGCGCTTCCGCACCTTCTGCCACGAGGGTGCGCACGGCGTGCGCCCGCGGCTCGACGCGATCGAGACGGCCTATGGCTGGAGCGACCGGCTCGCGCAGCATTTCGCGCAGAGCTATCGCAGCGGGCACGTGCTCAACTTCCTGCTCGGCGCCGCGGCGGTGCTGCTGGCGCTCTCGGGGCTGCTGTTCAAGGAGCTTAAATTCTGGCTGGCGCTCTGCGAGCTCGGCGCGGTGGCGGGGTTCGTGCTCAACACGCGCGTCGGTGTCGCGCGCGAGTGGCACCGGCGCTGGCTCGACTATCGCCAGCTCGCCGAGCGGCTGCGGCCGATGCGCAGCCTCAAGCTGCTCGGCGTCGGCCGCCCCGCGGTGCGCCCCGGCGCCGCGCGCGAGCCGCGCTGGCTCGACTGGTACGCCGCCGCGGTGTGGCGCGCGAGCGGCTGCGCCAGCGGCTGCCTCAGCGACCGGCGCGCGGTGGCGCGCTTCATCGCCGAGGAGGAGCTGTGCCCCCAGCTCGCCTATCACCGCGCCGCGGCGCACCAGCTCCACCTGCTGGACCACCGGCTGCACCGGATCGGCATGTGGCTGTTCCTCGCCTCGCTGCTGAGCTGCCTGGTGTTCCTGGTCGGCTATGTCGCGGCGCACGAGTGGGTGCGGGCCAACGCGGGCGTGTTCGTCGCGCTCTCGGCCGGGCTGCCGGCGCTGGGCGCGGCGATCTTCGGCATCCGCGTCCAGGGCGATTTCGGCGCCAGCGCGGCGCGTTCCAGCGCCACCGCGGCCGATCTGGCGCGCTACGTCGACGCGCTCGAGGCCAACGGCGACGACCTGCCGCGCGTGGTGGACCTGGTCGAGGGCGCCGCGGCGACGATGCTCGCCGACCTCAGCGACTGGCGGCAGGCCTATGAGCGCCGCCAGCTCGAGCTGCCCTGACGGGCGAAGGCTACCGTGAGATGACCGAAGTTTAACGCAACACCGCGGCCGGCTGAGCGTAGGATAGGGCATCACACGATAACGGAGGTTCTCATGCGGATGCTCTCTCTCCTGGCCGTTCCGCTGGCGCTGGCGACGGCCTCCCCGGCGCTCGCCAAGGGCTGCGTGCGCGGCGCGGCGGCCGGCGGCGTCGCTGGGCACTTCGCCGGTAAGGGGCACGCCGTGCTCGGCGCGGCGGCGGGCTGCGCGGTGGCGCACCACCACTATGCCAAGCAGGCACGCGCCCAGAAGACGGTGACGAAGACGCGAGGGTGAGATCGACCAGACCCTCCCGGTGTCGGGAGGGTCCGGCCCTTCGCAGCGACGTGCACGCCCGGACGGTCGCACTTGTCAGAGTAGACGGCGCAGAGCGACGTTGGAGACCGTCGATCGCGCTTCAGTCTCGTTCCCCCCCGAGCCTCATGGACGCCGACGATCGAGGATCGCCGCGGCTCGGTCTGCCACCGCCGGTGGCGGCCCGCCGGAACCGCTGCGGCGCGTCATGGTCGACGACAGGATAGGTCGTCGCGGCTGATCCATCGCTCGCGGCGCCAACAGCCTCGACAATTGTTTGAGTATTGATACGCTCGACCCCTGAGATCGCGGGCAGCGGCCGGTCACCGGCCGGCCGTCGCGCGAGCGGGAGGGGAGGGGTGATGGACGAGGTGCGACTCAGTCGGCGCGCGATGCTGGCCGCCGGGCTCGGCGGCGCCGCCGCGGCGGCGGGGCCGGGCCAGGCGGCGCAGCGGGAAGCGGCCGCGCCGAGCGAAGCGGGGGCAGCGCTCGCGCCGCGGCCGCCGATGGGGTGGAACAGCTGGAACAGCTTCGCCACCACGATCACCGAGGCACAGGCGCGCGAGACCGCGGCGATCATGCGCGAGAGACTGCTGCCGTTCGGCTACGACGTCTTCACCGTCGACATCCAATGGTACGAGCCCAACGCCACTAGCTACGAGTATAACAGCGTGGCCACGCCGACGCTCGACTCGCACGGCCGCGTCATCCCCGCGCCCAACCGCTTCCCCTCGAGCGCGGACGGCTCCGGCTTCACCAAGCTCGCCGCCGCGGTCCATGCCATGGGGATGCGCTTCGGCATCCATGTGATGCGCGGCATCCCGCGCGAGGCGGTGAAGCGCAACCTGCCCGTGCTCGGCACGTCGCTGCGCGCCGCCGACGTCGCCGACCCGTCGAGCATCTGCCCGTGGAACCCCGACATGTACGGCGTCGACATGACCAGGCCCGGCGCCCAGGCCTATTACGACAGCATCTTCGCGCTCTACGCCGCCTGGGGCGTCGACTTCGTCAAGATGGACGACATGAGCCGCCCCTATGACTCGCACGCGCCCGAGATCGAGGCGGCGCATCGCGCGATCCAGCGCTGCGGCCGCCCGATCACGCTCAGCCTCTCGCCCGGGGAGACCCCGGTGGCGCGCGCCGCGCACGTCCGCGACCACGCGCAGATGTGGCGGATCAGCGACGATTTCTGGGACGAATGGGCGATGCTGGAGGCGCAGTTCACCCGGCTCGAGAATTGGAACCAGTGGCGCCGCCCCGGCGCCTGGCCCGACGCCGACATGCTGCCGCTCGGCCGGCTCGCCTTGGGCCAGCGCGACACCAAGTTCACCCCCGACGAGCAGCGCACGCTGATGACCTTGTGGTCGATCGCGCGCTCGCCGCTGATCATGGGCGGCGATCTCCGCCACCTCGACGCGCCGACGCTGGCGCTGCTCACCAACCGCGAGGTGCTCGCGGTGAACCAGGCCAGCAGCGACAACCGGCCGCATTTCGTCGCCGACGGCACGCGGATCTGGTCGGCGCGCCCGGAGGGCAGTCGCGACCATTATGTCGCTCTGTTCAACACCACCGACAAGGCGAAGGAGGTCGCGCTCCCCCTGCGCGCGCTGGACGTCGCCGGCGCGGTGCGCGTGCGCGACCTGTGGTCGGGCCGCGACGACGGCCGCGCGACCGGGCGGCTCGCGCGCACGCTCGCGCCGCATGGCGCGGGCCTGTATCGGCTGGTCGCGGCGTGACGAAGGAGAGAGCAGTGAACGAGCTACCCGGTCAGGAGGCCGCGCTGCAGTCGACCGGGCGGCGCTGGCGCGGCGCGATCGGCAACATGCTGGGCCGCGCGATCCTCTCGGGCGAATATGCCCCGGGCGACGTGCTGCCGGGCGAGATCGTCTTCGCCGAGACCAACGGCGTCTCGCGCGGCGCCTATCGCGAGGCGGTGCAGGGGCTGATCGCCAAGGGGCTGGTGGAGAGCCGCCCCAAGACCGGCACGCGCGTGCTGCCGCGGCGGCGCTGGAACATGCTCGATCCCGACGTGCTCGCCTGGGCCTTCGCCGACAAGCCCGACATGGCGCTGCTCCGCAGCCTGTTCGAGCTGCGCTCCGTGGTGGAGCCCGCCGCCGCCGCCTTCGCCGCCGAGCGACGCGACCGCGAGGACATCAAGGCGCTCAAGGACGCGCTGGCGCGGATGCGGCGCCACACGCTGTCGACCGAGGCGGGGCTCACCGCCGACCGCGATTTCCACGGAGCGATCCTGACCGCCTCGCGCAACGACGCGCTGGTGACTCTGTCGGCCGGGATCACCGCGGCGGTGGCCTGGACCACCCAGCTCAAGCAGCGCGACCGCGCGCTGCCGCGCGACCCGATCCCCGAACATGCCGCGGTCTACGACGCGATCGCCGACGGCGACACCGCGCAGGCGGCGGCGGCGATGCGCCGGCTGGTCGACCTCGCGCTCGCCGACACGCGCGCCGCGCTCACCGACGCGCTCGAGGGGTGAGTCTCACTCTGGCACGATTACGTCTGAATTGTGTCTGACTCGGTGAGCTCGCTCCATTATGACGGTGATCGTCGCCCCAACAGCGATACTGGGCCGTGCGGAACTCCCTTGGTTCACCACGACGCACGGCCCTTTACTGCCGCGCTCGGTTGCTTACCGAGAGCGCGGGACATGGCCCTGGTCTCATAGCGTCATCCTGGAACGAGTTCAGGATGGCGCCGGCGATCAAGCGACGGAGCCACGCCATTATCGGCGCTTCGCTCACTCTCTTACCCCGCCGCGCTCATCTCAGCGTCCCGGCGCGCGCCGCCCGAAGCCGCTCGGCGCGACGCGGCGCAGCGGCGCCGCCGCGGGCGGGAACTTCTCCAGCAGCCGCTGCACGCGATAGACCACTTCCTCGGGGTCGCACGGCTTCTTGAGATAGTCGTTGCAGCCAGCGAAATAAGCGAGCTGCACGTCCTGGTCGTTGCGCCGGCCGGTCAGCATCAGCACCGGCAGGTCGAACAAGTGCGGCGACTTGCGCAGCTCTTGCAGCAGCAGCACGCCGCTCAGCTCGGGCATGCTGCAGTCGAGCACGACCAGGTCAGGCCTGCGCGCCTTGATCGCGCGCAGCGCCTCGCGGCTGTCGGTCAGCGCGCCCGCGGTGTGGCCGGCGGCGCGCAGCGCGTCGCACACCAGCTCGCCCCAGATGTCGTCGTCGTCCACGACAATGATATGCGCCATCGTTCCCTGACCCCCGCGATGTCCCGCGGAGTGCCAGCAAATGACGAATGGCCGATTAACGATGCGGCGCCGCGCCGCCGCTTTTCGTCCTTACGCGAGTAATTTCGGCCCTTCCTTCTGCAGCTTTTCTCGAAGCGGCTCGGCGAACATGGCGAGCAGCCCGGGCAGATCGAAGACCGCGTGGACGTTGCTGTCGGCGACGTCGAGCCGCACGCCGACGCGCTGACCCATGCCCTCGACGGTGAAGTGCAGCGTGTCACCGTCCCAGCGATGCTCGGTGACATGGCCACCGGGGACATAGCCCGCGAGCTTGCCGAACCCACCCTCGATCCGCTGCTTGGCGCCGGCACGACCGAGCTGGTGCGGCAGGTCGACCTCGACCGGGCGGCTCATGCCACCGCCTCCGGCACGCGCGCGGCCGTGGCGAAGAGCTGCGAGTCGTCGGCGAAAGCCTTGAACTCCAGCGCGTTGCCGCTGGGATCGCGGAAGAACATGGTGGCCTGCTCACCCGCCTGCCCCTGGAAGCGGACGTGCGGCGCGATGCCGAAGCGCACCCCCGCCGCCTCGACCCGGGCAGCGAGCGTCTGCCAGTCGGCCATGGTGAGGACGATGCCGAAATGCGGCACGGGCACGTCGTGGCCGTCGACCGGGTTGGTCACCGCGACGGGCTTCGCCGCGGGGTCGAGGTGCGCGACGATCTGGTGGCCGCCGAAGTCGAAGTCGATCCAGGAGTCGCTCGAGCGTCCCTCGGCGCAGCCCAGCACGCCGCCGTAGAAGGCGCGCGCCTCGGCGAGGTCGTGGACGGGGAAAGCGAGATGGAAGGGGCGCAGGGTCATGAGAGGGATGTAATATATCGGGGGGGCGATGGGGAGGGGGCGCGCTCGTCGCGGCGGCGGTGCAAGCGCCGCGGCGTAGCGCTGCCCCCGTTGCTCGGCTGCACCCCGCCGGTCATTCGCCACTCCGTCGTCCCGGACTTGGTTCAGGGTCTACTCTTACGCGAGAGCCACGCGCGTTGAGGATGCGGCACGGTGGATCCCGGACCAGTCCGGGATGACGGCCGGTGAGGGGGGCGGGCGGGCGCGCACGATGGATCTGCCACGAGCCCGCGAGTCGGGAAGCGATCCCGCGGCGTGCCGACGCGCCACCCCCTCCCGCGCGCGCCGCGGAGGTGCTAGCGGCGCGCGCATGACTCGCCGCCCCGCCCTCGTCGCGCTGCTGCTCGGCGTCGCCGCCGCCTGCGGCTTCGCCCCGCTCGAGCTGTGGTGGCTCGCGCTCGCTGCCTTCGCTGGCTGGATCGCGGTGGTCCATGCCGCGCCGACGCTGCGCCAGGCGCTGTGGCGCGGCTATGCCTTCGGCGTCGGGCATTTCACGATCAACGACAATTGGTTCCAGCACGCCTTCACGTTTCAGGACAAGATGCCGCACGCGCTCGGCTATCTCGCCCCGTTCGCGCTCGCTTTGTACCTCGCGGTGTTCCCCGCCGCCGCGGCGGGGCTGGCGTGGCGGGTACGCCGCGGCACGGCGCCCGACGCCGGCTGGGCATTGCTGTTCGGTGTCGCCTGGCTGGCGACCGAGTGGGCGCGCTCCTGGCTGTTCACCGGTTATGCCTGGGACCCGCTCGCGGTGATATGGGTGCCGGTCCAGCCGGTGGCCGCGCTCGCGAGCCTCGTCGGCACCTACGCGCTCTCCGGCCTCACCGTCGTGCTCGCGGGGCTGCTGCTGCTGGTGCCGCGCCGCGCGCTGCCGCTCGTCGCTGTGGCGCTCGCCGCCGCGGTGCTGCTCGGCGCGCAGGCGCTGAGCTATCGCGGCGCAGCCCCCGTCGGCGCGCCCGGCGCCCCCCGCGTCGTCGTGGTGCAGCCCAACGTGCCGCAGGACCAGCGCGGGGAGAGCGACCAGGCGATGATGCTGGCGCGGCTCACCCGGCTCTCCGGTCGACCCGGCGCGGCGCCGCGGCTGGTGCTGTGGCCCGAGGGCGTGATCCGCGACTTCATCGAGGACGATTACCCGCTCTGGGTCTACGGCGACACCAGCCCCTATGCCACCCGCGCGCGCATGACCGCGGTGCTCGGCCCGCGCGACATGCTGATGACGGGCGGCACCGCGCTCCAGTTCGACTCGCGCGGCGACGTCACCGGCGCGACCAACTCGGTGTTCGTGCTCGACCCCGCGCGGCGCATCCGCGCGCGTTATGACAAGGCGCATCTGGTGCCCTACGGTGAGTATCTGCCGATGCCCTGGCTGCTCAAGCCGCTCGGCCTGGCGCGGCTGGTGCCGGGTGACCTCGACTTCGCGCCGGGGCCGGGGCCGCGCACGCTGGCGGTGCCCGGCTTCGGCGCGATCGGAGTGCAGCTCTGCTACGAGATCATCTTCTCGGGCGAGGTGGTCGACCGCGCGCACCGCCCGCGGCTGATCTTCAATCCCTCCAACGACGCCTGGTTCGGCAGCTGGGGCCCGCCGCAGCATCTCGCCCAGGCGCGGCTGCGCGCGATCGAGGAGGGGCTGCCGGTGGTGCGCGCGACTCCGAACGGCATCTCCGCGGTGATCGCCGCCGACGGCACGCTGCTGGGCACGGTGGCGCACCATGCCGGCGGCGCGGTCGACGTGGCGTTGCCGCCGGCACGGGCAGCTACCTTGTTCTCCCGGCTGGGCAACTGGGCGGCGCTGCTGGTCGGGCTCGCGCTGGTGGCGGGCGCGGTTGCGTTGCGCGCGCGCCGGCGATAAGCATATAAAGCTATCTTTATATCGTTATCTCCCGGAGCCTCCATGCGTCAGTCGTTCATCTTCACGTCGGAGTCGGTGTCGGAGGGGCACCCCGACAAGGTCGCGGACCAGATCTCGGACGCGATCGTCGACCTGTTCCTCGCCAAGGACCCCGAGGCGCGCGTCGCGTGCGAGACGATGACCACCACCAACAAGGTGGTGCTCGCGGGCGAGATCCGCGGCCGCGGCATCTACGAGAACGATCGGTGGGCGCCGGGCGTGCTCGACGAGATCGAGGCGGCGGTGCGTGCCACGGTCAAGCGGATCGGCTATGAGCAGTCGGGCTTCCACTGGCAGACGTTCGACTTCTCGAACAACCTGCACGGGCAGTCGGCGCATATCGCGATGGGCGTCGACGAGAGCGGCAACAAGGACGAGGGCGCCGGCGACCAGGGCATCATGTTCGGCTACGCCACCGACGAGACGCCCGGCCTGATGCCCGCCACGCTCTACTACAGCCACAAGATCCTCGAGAAGATGGCGGCGGACCGCCACGCCGGTACCGCGCCGTTCCTCGAGCCCGACGCCAAGAGCCAGGTGACGCTGCAATATGAGAACGGGGTGCCGGTGCGCGCCACCGCTCTGGTCGTCTCGACCCAGCATTCGGCCGAGCTGTCCAACGAGGCGGGCCAGGCCAAGCTGCGCGACTACGTGAAGGGCGTGTTCGCCGAGGTGCTCCCCGAGGGCTGGCTGCCCGAGGAGAAGGCGATCTACGTCAACCCGACGGGTCTGTTCGAGATCGGCGGGCCGGACGGCGACGCCGGGCTCACCGGGCGCAAGATCATCGTCGACACCTATGGCGGCGCGGCGCCGCACGGCGGCGGCGCGTTCAGCGGCAAGGACCCGACCAAGGTCGACCGCTCGGCGGCCTATGTCGCGCGCTACCTCGCCAAGAACGTGGTCGCGGCCGGCCTGGCCAAGCGCTGCACGATCCAGCTGAGCTACGCGATCGGCGTGGCCGAGCCGCTCAGCGTCTACGTCGACCTGCACGGCACCGGCACGGTGGACGAGAGCAAGCTCGAGGCGGCGCTGCCCAAGCTGGTGCGCCTCACCCCCAAGGGCATCCGCGAGCATCTCAGACTCAACGCGCCGATCTACAGCAAGACCGCCGCCTACGGCCATTTCGGCCGCGACCCCGAGGGTGACCTGTTCACCTGGGAGAAGACCGACCTGGTCGAGCAGCTCAAGCAGGCGGTGGGCTGAGAGAGGGCGGCTTCCTTCAAAAAGCGAGGATAGCGGACGCGGCACCCTTCTTAGATCCTCCCCTGGAAGGGGAGGTGGCGGGCCGTAGGCCTGACGGGGGGGTGACGCGGCCGGCGAGTGTCGCTGGACTCATCACCCTCGACACCCCTCCGTCGCGCCGCGCGCGCCACCTCCCCTAACAGGGGAGGATCAGAGACGCCCCGCCGGCCGTCTTACCTGCTGATCAGCCAGCCCCGTCAGATATCCTCCACCAGCCGCCCGTACAGCTCGGGGCGGCGGTCGCGGAAGAAGCCGAAGGCGGCGCGGTGGCGGCGGACGCGGTCGAGGTCGAGCGTCGCGGTGATCACCCCCTCCTCCGCGCGGTCGAGCTCGGCCAGGATGTCGCCGCGCTCGTCGGTGATGAAGCTGGTGCCGTAGAAGGTCTGGCCGTGTTCGACGCCGACGCGGTTGGCGGCGATCACGGGCACCACGTTCGACACCGCATGCCCCACCATCGCGCGGCGCCACAGCCGCGCGGTGTCGAGCGAGGTGTCGTGCGGCTCGCTGCCGATCGCGGTCGGGTAGAACAGCACCTCGGCGCCCATCAGCATCATCGCGCGCGCGGTCTCGGGATACCATTGATCCCAGCAGACGCCGACACCGAGCCGGGTGCGATGCCCCGCGCTGACCGGCCCGTCCCACACCTTGAAGCCGGTGTTGCCGGGGCGGAAGTAGAATTTCTCCTCGTAGCCGGGCCCGTCGGGGATGTGGCTCTTGCGATACACGCCCTGGATCTCGCCGTCGGGGCCGATCATCGCCAGCGAGTTGTAATGGTGCGGCCCGTCCAGCTCGAAGAAGCTGGTGGGGATATAGACCCGCAGCGCCTCGGCGAGCGCCTGCATCGCCAGCACCGCCTTGTGCTCGCGCACCGGCGCGGCGTTGGCGAACAGCGACTCGTCCTCGACGCGGCAGAAATACTCGCCCTCGAACAGCTCGGGCGGCAGGACCACCTGCGCGCCGCGCGCGTGCGCCTCGCGCACCGCCTCGGAGACCTTGGCGATATTGGCGTCGATGTCGGCGGAGAAGGCCAGCTGCAGCGCGGCGACGGTGATCTCGGTCATGCGCGCGCACATAAGGCGCGCGCGCCCGGGAGGCTAGGGTGAAGCCGCGCGACGTTTCTCGTCCTGCCGGCACGTCACGGCAGGAGGCTGCCCGTCCGGAACAGCCGGTCCTCGAGCAGCGGGACGATCTCCTCCTCCTCGGTGGCGCGCGCCGGATCGAGCGCGAGCAGCGCGGCGAGCGCGTGCCAGCCGTAGCGCGGTGTCACGGTGGCGCCACCGGGGGCGCCGAGCCGACGGATCACGCCGAGTCCCTGCTCGATCTCGCCGTCCCCGCCGACCTCGACCGCGCTCTCTCCGTTCACCAGCACGGGTGCGCGCAGGTCCCCGCCGACCACCAGCACCGACTCCTCGCGCGCGGTGTAGATCCAGTCGCCGACGATCAGGTCGCCGGTGACGACCACGCGACTGCCCCAGTCGTTGAGCAGGCTGCCGCAGCGAAGGCTGCCGAAGATCACCAGCGCGGCATGGCCGTCGTTGCCGTCCACCTCCTGGGTCGAGACCTGGCCGGTGACGCTGAGATCGCCCTCGATCAGCGTCAGCAGCGTCTGCGGGGTATAATCGCCCGCGATCGCGACGTCGCCGCGGTGGCGCCCGGCGCTGACATCGTCGGGCTCGAGCACGGGCGAGACCAGTTCGATCTGCGAGAGCAGGTCGGCGAGCGCGGCATCGGGCAGCATCTCGACCAGCGTCGCGATCTTGTTCTGCCACGTCTCCATCGGCATCCGCTGCCACGCCATCGCACGTCTCCTCGCTCGTCCAAGGGGTTATAGGAAGAGGATGGGGCCCGGCCGGCGACGCGGGCCGGCGCCTGACCCGGATCGAACGGGGGTACGGAAGGAAGGATCTCCCTGCTCGAAGCTGACCCGTGCTCCGGCGAACGCCGGAGCCCAGGTGCGCAGAGATGACGCTCGTGGCGCTGGGCTCCTGCTTGCGCAGGAGCACGCCGGCGAGCCGAGCGGCGGATCATGCCCTGGCGCGGACCCTCGGCGCACCCCTTGAGCCGCACGCGGCGCGCGGCTAGCCCCGCGGCGATGGACCCGCTCGACCGCATCGCCGCCGCGCTGGAGCGGCTCGCGCCCCCGCCGCCGCCCGCCGCCGACCCGCTGGCGCACCCGGCCTATGTCTGGCGGGGCGGCGTGCTGGTCGCCGCGCGCGCCTTCGCGCCGCTCGACCTCGCGCTGCTCCAGCGCGTCGACCAGCAGCGCGACGCGCTGGTGGCCAACCTCGAGCGGCTCGCCGCGGGCCATGCCGCGCAGGACGTGCTGCTGTGGGGCGCGCGCGGCACCGGCAAGTCGGCGCTGGTCAAGGCGAGCGTCGGCGCGGTGCAGGCGCGCGGCGGCGCGCTCGCGCTGGTCGAGGTGGCGGCGGAGCAGCTCGCCACGCTGCCCGCGCTATTCGACGTGCTGGCGCGGCAGCCGCGCGCTTATGCTTTGTTCGTGGACGATCTCGGCGTCGACGACGCGGGCGAGGCGCGCGCGCTGCGCTCGCTGCTCGAGGGCGGCGCCGAGGCGCGCCCCGCCAACGCGCGGCTGATCGTCACCGCCAACCGCCGCCACCTGGTGGTGCGCGAGCACGCCGCCGCCGAGCGCGCGATCAACCCGCGCGACGCCGACGACGACCAGCTCGCGCTCGCCGACCGCTTCGGGCTGAGCCTCGGCTTCCACGCCGTCGACCAGGACCATTATCTCGCGATCGTCCGCGCTTACGCTGAGCGGCATGGGCTGGCCTTCGATCCCGCCGAGGCGGTGCGCTGGGCGACGCAGCGCGGCAGCCGCTCCGGCCGGGTGGCGTGGCAATATGTCGTCGAGCTCGCGGGGCGAAGCGGCATCTCGTTGTGATCACCAGATGAATTAGGACAGTATCGGTGACGGACCGCGCCTGCTTCGCGCCAGGTTGAGCCACTGCCGGAGTTTACAATTCGGTGACGAGAGCGTCTTTTTAACTATCGCCGCAGCGGAGCGCCCGACTCCGCGCGGCATGGGAAGCATGACACTCGCGCTGCCTCCTGGCGCGTGGGTGCACCAGGGAGTCCACCGTGTCCGATCATCGTCTGTTCTCGCGCGCGTCGCTGCGCAACGGCGTCGCTTGCTCCGCGCTCGCGCTCGCCAGCCTGACCGTCCTCGCCGCCGCACCGGCCTATGCCCAGGCCGCCTCGCCGACCACGCCCACGCTGCCCCAGGCCGAGCAGCCGCCCGCCCCGGTCGAGCAGAGCCCGGTCGAGCCCGCCGCCGGCCCCGAGGCGCCCGCCGGCGGTGACATCGTCGTCACCGGATCGATCCTGCGCACCACCGATCGCGCCAGCCCCTCGCCCGTCACCACGGTGAGCGCCGAGGCACTCGACCAGCGCGGCGTCACCACGGTGCAGGAGGGCATCCAGCAGCTCACCTCGAACAACGGCCCGGCGCTGACCAACTCCTTCACCGCCAACGGAGCCTTCGCCGGCGGCGCGTCGGCGGTGTCGCTGCGCGGCCTGTCGACCAACTCGACGCTGGTGCTGTTCGACGGGGTGCGCGCGGCCTATTACCCGCTCTCCGACGACGGCACGCGCAACTTCGTCGACCTCAACACCATCCCGGACGACATCGTCGACCGCATCGAGGTGCTGCGCGACGGCGCCTCGTCGAGCTACGGCGCCGACGCGATCGCGGGCGTGGTCAACATCATCACCAAGCGCCAGTATAAGGGCATCGGCGGCCGCGCCGAGGCGGGCATCAGCGAGCGCGGCGACGCCTCGAACCAGCGGCTCAGCCTGATCGCCGGCACCGGCGACCTCGACGACAACGGCTATAACGCGTATGTCAGCGGCTTCTATTTCCGCCAGAGCGCGCTGTACAACCGCGACCGGCCGTACCCGTACAACACCGACGACCGCCGCCGCATCTGCAACGACGGCGAATGCGGCCCCAACCAGGTGGTCAACGGGCTCGACGGCGACGGCGGCTACACCTTCTCCGAGGGCGTCTTCAACACCGGCGGTACGCTCTACGTCCGCCCGTTCGACGCCACCAACACGACAGCGCAGGGGCGCTATCAGCAGCTCAACCCGGCGCTCGGCTGCCGCACTGGGCCGAGCTACGCGCTCAACGCCGCCGACCTGGCGCGCACCGACGCGGACGGCAACCTCGTCAACGCCGCCGCGCCGACCTCGGTATGCCAGGACGATCTGGTCAACAATTACGGCGTGATCTCGCCCCAGATCGAGCGCTTCGGCGGGTCGGCGCGCTTCACCGCGCGCGTCGGCGACAATGCCGAGGCCTATGCCATGTTCAACTTCCAGCAGAGCCGGGTAGGCTATAGCGGCAATCTCGGGACGATCCGCGGCAACGCCAATGCCGGCATCGACTATCCGCGCTTCACCACCAGCGGCACCGGCGGCGCCTTCGCGCCGGGCTCGTTCGCGCTGACGCTGCCGGTCTATGTCTGCGCCAACGGCGTGGGCGCGGCCAACGGCGTCGACACCGGCTGCAACGCCGCCAACGGCACGCTCAACCCCAACAACCCGTTCGCGGCGAGCAACCAGGTGGCGCGGATCGTCGGGCGCGTGCCGAGCATCCGCACCTATGACGAGACGCGCAGCCGCGTGTACCGCGCCGCGCTCGGCATCAAGGGGCAGGTCGCCGACAGCTGGGACTATGCCGTCGACGCCACCGCGATGCACACCGACCTGCGCCGGCTGCAGCAGGGCTATGTCCGCATCGACAACCTGCTCACCGCGATCGCGCAGGGCAGCTACAATCTCGTCGACCCGTTCGCCAACACCCAGGCGCAGCAGAACTTCCTCTCGCCCGACAATGTCACCGACGCGCAGTCCGATCTCGCGCAGGTGCAGGCGACGCTCGGCCGCTCGCTCGCGACGCTGCCCGGCGGCCCGCTCCAGCTCGGCCTCGGCATCGCCTATCGCTATGAGTCGATCAACTCGCCGAGCGCCAACGCCGACTATAACGGCCCGACCGACCGCTATTTCGTGCTCAACGCCTTCGGCATCGACGGCAGCCGCTCGGTCTACTCGGCGTTCGGCGAGCTGAACGCGCCGATCGTCGACCAATTCCTCGTCAACGTCTCCGGCCGCTACGATAGATATTCGAGCGGGCAGAGCGCCTTCTCACCCAAGGTCGGGGCCAAGTTCACGCCGTTCCGCCAGCTGGCGATCCGCGGCACCTACTCGCGCGGCTTCCGCATCCCGAGCTTCGGCGAGGCCAACTCGCTGCCAACCAGCGGCTTCGTCAACGCCTCGAAGAGCACCTACTCGGACGCGTTCCTGGCGCAATACGGCTGCTCGCAGGCGACCTTCACCTCCTGCCCGGCCTATATCAGCAACTCGTCCTACGGGCAGACGACGCGCGCCACGCCCGACCTCAAGCCCGAGAAGTCGCGCAGCTTCACCGCGGGCGTGATCTTCGAGCCGATCCGCCAGCTGACGCTGACGGTCGACTATTTCAACATCAAGAAGACCGACGCGATCGCCGCCGCCGACAACCAGGCCGCGATCGACGCCTATAACGCCGGGCAGGCCGCGCCCGCCGGCTTCGGCCTCGTGCCCGATGTCGCCGACCCGAACTTCCCCACCGCGCGCCCGCGGCTCGCCTTCGTCGAGGCGAGCTACGTCAACGAGAACACGATCCGCTCGCAGGGCATCGACTTCGGCGCGACCGGCACGCTGGACGTCGCCGACGACGTCAGCTTCACCTCGGCGGCGCAGGCGAGCCTGATCCTCGAGCTGTCCACCGAGTTCGCCGACGGGTCGAAGCAGACCTACCAGGGCACGATCGGCAACTACAACCTGACCGCCGGCTCGGGTACCCCGCGCTGGCGCGGGACGTGGCAGAACACGCTCAACTACAAGGCCTATACGCTGAGCGCGACGGCGCAATATTTCGACGGCTACAACCTCTCGGCGGAGGATCAGGGCGGCACGCGCGGCGACTGCTCGCTCAACCCGGGCTATGTGCCGTGCGACGTCAAGAGCTACATCACCGTCGACCTCACCGGCAGCGTCAAGATCAACGATCGCGCGACCTTCTACGTCAACGTGATCAACCTGTTCGACGACCTGCCGCCGATCGACCCGGTGACCTACGGCGCCAACCTCTACAACCCGGTGCAGGGCGGCACGGGCATCTTCGGGCGCATGTTCCGCGCCGGCTTCAAGGTCGGCCTGTGATCTAGCGGGGCGCTTCTTACTGCCGTCATCCTGAACTTGTTTCAGGATCTACGGTGCCGCAGTCTTACTGCCTGCGGTGCTCGCGGCGCGGTGGATCCTGAGACAAGTTCAGGATGACGACAAAAAGGGGGCCGGTCGATCCGCTGAAGCGGCGTGCTTCCTCCCCCCCTGTCACACCGGCGTCATCGACCGGGCCGAGAGCGCGCGGGAACTCGCTTCCCGGGGAACCGCCACGATGACGCTCACGCTCTCCCGCCGCTCGCTGCTCGCCACCGGCACGCTCGGCCTCGGCGCGCTCGCGCTGCCCGGCTTCGCCGCCGCGCAGAGCGTGCTCGCCGCGCGCGGCTTCACCCATTCGGTGGCGAGCGGCGAGCCCGCGGGCGACTCGATGCTGCTGTGGACCCGCTACGTCCCCGCCGGCGGCGACTCGGCGCGGCTGGTCGCCGAGATCAGCGACACCGCCGACTTCGCGCGCGTGATCGCGTCGGGCGCCTTCGTCACGGGCGCGTGGCGCGACTGGACCGCCAAGGTGACGCTCGACGGCCTGACGCCGGGCACCGACTATCACTATCGCTTCGTCGCCGCCGACGGCACGCGCTCGCCGGTCGGCCGCACGCGCACCTTGCCCGGCAACGGCGCGCGCGACTTCACGGCGGCGATCTTCTCCTGCTCGAACCTCGGCTTCGGCTGGTTCAACGCTTATGGCCACGCCGCCGCGCGCGACGACCTCGATCTGGTGATCCACCTCGGCGACTATTTCTACGAATATTCGCCGGGCAATTACCCGCCCAAGGCGGCGCAGGTGCCCGGTCGCGTGCCGCAGCCGCTCGCCGAGACGATCCACCTCGCCGACTATCGCCTGCGCTACGCCAGCTACCGCGCCGACCCCGACCTACAGGCGCTGCACGCGCGTGTCCCCTGGGTGGTGCAGTGGGACGATCACGAGAGCGCCAACGACAGCTGGGAGGGCGGCGCCGAGAACCACGACCCCGCCACGGAGGGCGATTGGAACCAGCGCCGCGCCGCCTCGGTCCAGGCCTATCGCGAGTGGATGCCCGTCAGCGAGGAACCGTGGAAGGCCTATGACATCGGCACGCTCGCGACGCTGTGGCGTACCGAGACGCGGCTCTTCGCGCGCTCGCGCCAGAACGAGATCGCGACGCTGCTGCGCGCGCCCGACCCCGCCGCCGCGCTCAAGGCGTTCCGCGACGGCGCGTGGCAGGACCCGGCGGTGACGATGATGGGCTCGCAGCAGGAGGTGTGGCTGGCGCACGACCTGCGCCGCTCGGTCAAGCAGGGGCAGCGCTGGCAGGTGGTCGGCTTCGGCACGATCATGGGCAGGCAGCAGCTGCCGGTCGCGGCCGAGGCGCTGCTCGGCGGCGGCACCGGCCATGTCGACGACTATGTCCGCGGCGCGATCGCGGCGACCCGCGCGGGGGTGGCCTCCAATCTCGACTCCTGGGGCGGCTATCCCGCGGCGCGCGCGCGCTTCCTGCGCTCGGCGCAGGCGGCCGAGGCCGAGCTGGTGGTGCTCAGCGGCGACAGCCATAACGCCTGGGCGTTCGACCTGGCGCAGGACGGCCCCGCGGGGGTCGAGTTCGCGGGCCAGGCGGTGACCTCGCCCGGGTTCGAGAGCGCCTTCGCCACCGATCCGGCACGGGTCGCGCGGATGATGGTGGAGGGCAATCCCGAGCTGAGATGGTGCGACACGTCGCGGCGCGGCTATATGGCGCTGACGATCACCCCCGAGCAGGTGCGCAACGACTGGCTGTTCGTCGACACGATCCGCCAGCGTACCCCGCGCGCCAGCGTCGGCCACAGCGCCACGGTGCGGCGCGGGCGGCGGGTGATGGCATAGGCGTCACTGCCCCTCCCCTTCAGGGGAGGGGATAGCCGGCGCCCACTCCCGTGACGTCAGCCCACGCGCGCGTCGAACGCGGCGCGTGCCGCGTCGACCTCGGGCATCGCCTCGCGCGTCCAGCGGTACAGCGCGCGGAAAGGCGGCTGGAGCGAGCGGCCGAGCGGCGTGATCGCATATTCCACCGCCACCGGCGAGGTCGCCAGCACGCGCCGCTCGACCAGACCGTTGCGCTCCAGCCGGCGCAGGCATTGTGTCAGCGCCTTCTGCGTCACCCCTTCCAGCCCGCGTCGGATCGCGTTGAAGCGCAGCGGCCCGTCGTCGAGCACGGTCAGCACCATCATCGACCATTTGTCGGCGATCTGGTCGAACAGGTCGCGGCTCGGGCAGTCGCTGGAGAAGCGCCGCCGGCACTCGGCCTTGTCCGCGGGCAGATGCATGGCAGTTTCCTCGACGATACCTAGTGACGCGACGGCGCCTCATTGACACCTGGTATCTTAGATATACCTAAGGAGCCTCTATCGCAACGGAGCTTGCCCGCATGGCCTCGGCCGACATCCTCTTCCGCCCGTTCCGCCTCAAGTCGCTCGAGCTGGCGAACCGCATCGTCATGGCGCCGATGACACGCACCTTCGCGCCCGAGGGCGTGCCCGGCGGCGCCAACGCGGCCTATTATCGGCGTCGCGCCGAGGGCGGCGTGGGCCTGATCCTGTCCGAGGGCACGGTGATCGACCGCCCCGCCGCGCGCAACGAGCCCGCCATCCCCTTCTTCCACGGCGAGGCGGCGCTGGCGGGCTGGCAGCAGGTGATCGACTCGGTCCACGCCGCCGGTGGCAAGATGGGCCCGCAGCTGTGGCACACCGGCTCGACCAGTGGGCAGAGCGGCTGGGAGCCCGAGGTGGCGGTGGAGAGCCCGTCGGGGCTGCTCGCACCGGACAAGCCCCGCGGGGAGGCGATGAGCGAGGAGGATATCGCCGACACCGTCGCCGCCTTCGCGCGCGCCGCGGCCGACGCTAAGCGGCTCGGCTTCGACACGGTCGAGATCCACGGCGCGCACGGCTATCTGATCGACCAGTTCTTCTGGTCGGGCACCAACAGGCGCGACGATCGCTACGGCGGCGCCACGATCCGCGAGCGCGCGCGGCTCGCGGGCGAGGTGGTGGCGGCGATCCGCGCCGCGGTGGGCGAGGATTATCCGATCATCCTGCGCGTCAGCCAGTGGAAGCAGCAGGACTTCGGCGCGCGGCTGGCGCACACGCCCGACGAGATGGCGGACTGGCTCCAGCCCTTGGTCGACGCCGGGGTAGACGTGCTGCACTGCTCGCAGCGGCGCTTCTGGGAGCCCGAGTTCCCCGAGCTGGACGGCGAGCAGGGGCTGAACTTCGCCGGCTGGGCGAAGAAGCTCACCGGCGCGACGACGATCAGCGTCGGCTCGGTCGGCCTGTCAGGCGAGTTCATCGCGGCGTTCGGCGGCGAGGCGTCGCGGCCCGAGGGGCTGGAGCGGCTGATCGAGCGGATGGAGCGCGACGAGTTCGACCTGATCGCGGTCGGCCGCGCGCTGATCAGTGACCCGCAGTGGGTCGCCAAGGTGCGCACGGGCGACAGCGACGGACTCAAGGACTTCGACGCGAGCGCGCTGCGCGAACTGGTGTGAGGTGAGGGCGCGGGGGGTGGCAGGGCACGTCCTCCTCGCGCCACTTTCGTCATCCCCGCGCAGGCGGGGATCCAGACGCGCGGACCTTTGTGAGGGAGCCGGGGCGTCGGCGTGTAGGGATCCCCGCCTGCGCGGGGATGACGTATTCCGTAAACGCCACCGCGCGGGTCAGAGCCACCGCGTGGCTCGGGGCCACCGCCGCGTTCCGCTCGATCGCGGCTCCTGCGCCGCGGGCGGTGCGCAGCGTCGCGCGATGCGTTAGGCTCGCGTGAGTCGGAGACACGCGCATGTTCATGGACTTCCGCGATCAGCCCCTGCCACCGCGCTGGGAGCCACGCCCGCCCCGCCCGCGGCTGTCGGCGCGACAGGAGCGCTGGCTCGGGCGGCTGGTGCTCGTCAACATGCTGCTGCTGCTGCTCGCGCCGATCGGCGGCGCGACGCTGATCGACGCGTTGCTCACCTTGTTCCGGAACTGACCCGGGCTCAGCCGCGCGCGCTGCGCGGCCGCAGCGTCACCGCACGAGTGTTCGGCTCGGCGGGGTCGAGCCGGAAGCGGCCGACCTGACCGCCCAGCGTCGCGGCGCGCTCGGCGAGGCCGTGGGTGGCGGCGTTCGTCTGCTGCGCCATCGCCGCATTCTCCTGCGTCATGCGGCTCATCTCGGCGATGGCGGTGTTGACCTGCGCGATCCCGCCGGCCTGCTGGCGCGCGCCGGTCGCCACCTCGCCGACCAGCCCGCGCACGTCCTCGACCCGTGCCAGGATCTGGCGCAGTGCCGCCGCGGTCTCGTCGACGAGGCCGACCCCGGTGCCGATCTCGTCCGCGGTAGCGGCGATCTGCGCCTTCACCTCGCCCGCCGCCCCGGCCGAGCGCTGCGCCAGCGCGCGCACCGCCTGCGCCACCACCGCGAAGCCGCGGCCGGCGTCGCCGGCACGCGCCGCCTCCATCCCGGCGTTGAGCGCGAGCAGGTTGGTCTGGAACGCGATGCCGTCGATCACCGCGATGATCTCGCCGATCGCTCTGCCCGATCGCTCGATCCCGCTCATCGCCGCGATCGCGGGCGTCGCGATATCGCCCCCGGCGAGCGCCGCGGCGCTCGCGTCCGCGGCGAGCCGGTCGGCGCGCGCGCCGTCCCCCGCGGTGGCGGCGATGCTCCGGGTCAGCTGGTCGAGCGCCGCGGCGCTCTGCTCCAGCGCGGCGGGCTGCCGCTCGGGCGAGGTGATGCCGGCGCGCACCCCGACGAACTCCTCGCGCGCATAGCCGAACAGCCGCAGCGTGGCGGGATTGCCGTCGAGGCGGCGACCGTGGCCGCCGCCCCACCGCGGGTCAGAAGCCGTAGCTCAGCCGCGCGTAGCCGAAGCGGCCGGGCACGTCATAGGTGGTCGGGTCGTAATTGTTCAGGCTGCACGAGAAGCAGGCGGGCGGATCGGTGTCGAACACGTTGTTGACGCCGAGCGTGAGCCCGATCTTCTCGTCGAGCCAGGACGGGCGGAACGACAGCTGCACGTCGCCGTAGAAGCGGCTCTTCAACTTGTTGCCGCCCTGGCTCTCGACCACGTCGTCGATGTAGCGGCCGGTGAACGCCGCCGCGACCGGGCCGATGTCCCAGTCGAGCGTCGCCTGGCCCTTGAAGTGGGGATAGGCCTGGTCCGGGCTGCCGCGCTCGGTGCCGGTGTAGCTGGTCGTGGTCGTGCCGTCGGTGGCGGGGACGATCTCCTCGTACCTCAGCAGGTAGTTGCCGCTCACCGACAGGCCGAACGTGCCCGCGCCGGTCGGCTGCGTGCGCAGGTTGAAGGTGGCGTCGATCCCGCGCGTGCGGATCCCGCCGGTGTTGAGCAGGGTGCCGTTGATCGAGGAGATGAAGCCGTTGGGCGTGCGCGCCACCGCGCCGCACGACAGGTCGTCGCCGGTCTGGACGCAGCGGTCGAGCAGGACGTTGGCCGGGATCGAGGCGATCGCGCCGTCCACCTTGATGTCATAGTAATTGACCTCGAGACTGAGCGCGCTGGCGAACCCCTGGCGCGCCCAGGCCGGGCTGTAGACGCCGCCGAACACCCAGGTGCGCGCGGTCTCCGGGCGCAGCGCCGCGTTGCCGCCGGTCTGCACGCTGATCTGGCCGCCCTGCGGCTCGGTGTAGCTGCCGTTGGCGGGGACGCCGTTGGCGATGCAATTGGCGCGCACTGTCGGGTTGCCCTGGAACAGCCCGCCCGCGGCGCTGGTGCAGGGATCGTCGAGCGGCTGGTCGAAGCGCGACTGCGCGCCGAACAGCTCGCCGATCGAGGCGGCGCGATAGCTCTCGGCATATTGGCCGCGCAGCAGCAGGTCGCTGACCGGCTTCCACAGCGCGCCGCCCGAGTAGGTCGTGTTGCCGCCGTACGTCGAGAAGTTGGAGTGGCGCACCGCGCCGTTGAGCTCGACCAGCTGGAGGAAGGGCACGTCGCGGATCAGCGGCAGCCGGATCTCGCCGTACACCTCGTCGACGTTGAAGCGGCCGCGCGCGGCCTGCGCGGGGATGTCCGCGCCGAGCCCGGCCTGGATCACCGGATCGGGGGTGAAGCTGCCCTGCTGGTAGCGATGCTCATAGCCCGCCGCGATGCCGATCGGGCCGCCCGGCAGGTCGAACAGCTCGCCCGACACGTTGAAGGTATAGTCACGCAGCTGCTGCTGGCTGCGCGAGCGCTCGTCGAAGCCGACGAAGCTCAGCATCTCGGGCGTGATCGAACCCTGGCCGCCGAAGATGTTGAACGGCACGCACCCGTCGGTGCACTGGCTGACGGGGCCGAGCGCCTGCGCCAGCCGCGCGGCGTTGAGGTTGCCGGTGAAGAGCTGGTGCGCGTCGTTGCTGCCGAGCACCGCGTTGGCGTCATAATACCAGTTCTTGCCGAACAGCTGGAACTTGCCGTCGACCGTGCCGGTGACGGTGAAGGTGTCGACCGTCTGGCTGTAGGTGCGCTGCCCCGCCTCGATCAGGCGGCGGCCGATCAGCGAGTAGGTCGCGGCCTGGCCGTTCGCCCCCGAGTTGAGCGTGATGCCGAACGGGTTGAAGGGGTTGGTGGCGTCGATCGAGATCGTGTCGAGCAGGTTGCCGTTGCCCGCGTCGGGACCGATGTTGAGCGGAAGGAAGGCCGCGCGGTTCTG
Source organism: Sphingomonas yunnanensis (assembly GCF_019898765.1). Taxonomy (GTDB): domain Bacteria; phylum Pseudomonadota; class Alphaproteobacteria; order Sphingomonadales; family Sphingomonadaceae; genus Sphingomonas; species Sphingomonas yunnanensis. Next base: position 281,417 of record NZ_JAIOKB010000005.1, read on the forward strand.
CGACTGGCGGTGCGCCCAGGTCGCCTTCAGCCGCACGTTGAACAGATCGCTGAACTCGGCGCGCGCGTTGGCGAAGCCGCCGTAGCGCTCGTTCGGCGTCAGGAAGTAATTGTACGGCGCGAAGTTGAAGCGGTCCGCGCTGGTGAAGGCGCGGAAGTCGCCGCCGACCAGGGTGGGATCATAGACGCCGCGACCGTTGAGCGGGGCGTTGCGCACCGTCACCGTGCCGCCTGCGGGCAGCGAGGGGTTGCCCGGGCTGAACACGACTCGCCCGTTAAGCGCGGCGCCCGAGCAGCCGCCGATCACGTCGGTGCAGCTGGTCTGGCCCGGATTGGGGAATTGCGAGATGCTGCGGTCGGCGGCGCTGACCGGGTCCTGCTTAGTGTAGAAACCGCCGACGTCGAGATGGACCCGCTCGCTGCCGCCGCCCCAGCTCAGCTGGTAATTCTGCGTGCCGCCGTCGTTCTCGCCGAGATACTGGCCGTATTGCGCCTGCGCGCGGAAGCCCTTCTGGCCCGATCGGGTGATGATGTTGACCACGCCGCCGATCGCGTCCGAGCCGTACAGCGCGGAGGCGGCCGACTGCAGCACCTCGACGCGCTGGATCATCACGTCCGGGATCGAGTTGAGGTCGACCGTGCCGGGGATGCCGCTCGCGCTCGCGCCGTTGACGTAGCGCAGGCCGTCGACCAGCACGAGCGTGCGCTTGGCGCCGAGGTAGCGAAGGTCGATCGCGGCCGAGCCGGCGCCGACGCCGCCGCCGTCGGGCGGGTTGCCGAGGTTGCCCGAGTTGTTGAACTTGGAATTGAGCCCGCCCGACGAGGCCGGGATGCGCTGCAGCACATCGGCGATCGAGGAGAGGCCGGTCTTGGCGATCGCGGCCTCGTCGACGGTCACGACCGGCGAGGGATTGTCGAGCGGGTCGCGGCGGATGCGCGAGCCGGTCACGACCACGTCCTCGCCGGTCTGCGCGGCGATCTGCGCGGCGTCCTGCTCGGGGGCGGCCTGGGCGTGCGCCGCGGCGGGCAGCGCCGCGGCGGCGGTGAGCGCGAGCAGGCTTGATGCGAGGAGGCGGTGACGTCGGGCGAGCGATCGCTTCATGGGTCTTCCCTGTGCAGCGGCGCCTTGTGCGGCGCCTGTCCGACAGGATGCTGCAGAGCGACGGGGCTAGGCGGCAAGGTTATTTGTAGTGCGAAATGATCTTCGACAGAAAATATCAGGGCATTGTGGTAAATAAGACACGTAGATGACAGTCGCAGTCGCGAGGTCCGCCACGAGGATTGCCGGGGGCGGCTGACCCGACCCTGGCGTTCTTCCTCCCGGTCCTCAGTCGGGATGGTCGCTCCCCGTCAGCTCACAGCCGCAGCGACACGCCCGCGACGATCTGCCGGCCGAGCAGGTCATCGCCCATGATCGTGGCGCTCCCGTCCTGCCGCGGGATGCCGGTGCCCTCGAGGGCGTAGAAAGTGAGCGGCATGGCCCCGCGGTGGCGCCGGTTGACCGAGACGCTGGTGCTGTTGTCCGGCGCGGTCCAGGTAGGCGCAGCTGCGGTGCCAGCGCGGCAGGCGCTCGCCGCAGCCCGCGCCGGCGAAGCGTTGCCGCGGCCGACGTCAGGCCGCGTCGACCAGCACCAGCTCGCTGTCCTCGAGCGCGATGACGCTCAGCACCTCGACCTCGCTGATCGCGGCGCCGTCGCGCGCCGCGACGCGGACACCGTCGATCTCGACCGCGCCGGTGGCGGGCACCAGATAGGCCTTGCGGTCGCGGCCGAGCGGATAGTCGGCGCGTTCGCCCTTGCGCAAGGTCGCGCCGACCACCCGCGCGTCGGTGCGGATCGGCAGCGCGTCGCCGTCGCCGTCGTAGCCGCTGGCGAGCGTGACGAACTGGCCCGAGCGCTCGCCCCTGGGGAAAGGCTTGGCGCCCCATTGCGGCTGGTCGCCGGTGCGCGTCGGCACGATCCAGATCTGGAAGATGCGCGTGGTCACGTCCTCCATGTTATACTCGGCGTGGCGGATGCCGGTGCCCGCACTCATCACCTGCACGTCGCCCGCCTCGGTGCGGCCGGTGTTGCCGAGATTGTCCTGGTGCGTGATCGCGCCCTCGCGGACATAGGTGATGATCTCCATGTCGCGGTGCGGGTGCGGCGGGAAGCCGGTCTTGGGCGCGATCGTGTCGTCGTTCCAGACGCGCAGATTGCCCCAGTGGGTGCGTGCGGGGTCGTGGTAGCCGCCGAAGGAGAAATGGTGCTTGGCGTCGAGCCAGCCGTGGTTGGCGCCGCCGAGCGAGGCGAGGGGGCGGAGGTCGATCATGCTGTTCACTCCCGTTGGCCGGCGCGTCGCCGGGGCATGGCGATGATCTAGGGCTTGCGGACCCTCGCGTTCAGCCGGATAAATTCGTCCGTCATGTTCGAGGAAGTGGAACAGTGAGCGAGCCCGGCACGCCGACCTTCGACCAGCTGCGCCTGTTCCTCGCGATCGTCGACGAGGGCAGCTTCGGCGCGGCGGCGCGCCGCCTCAACCGCGCGGTGTCGGTGGTCAGCTACGGCATCGCCAACCTCGAGGCGCAGCTCGGGCTGATCTTGTTCGAGCGCGAGGGCACGCGGCGCCCGGTGCTGACCGAGGCGGGGCGCGCGGTGCTCGCCGAGGCGCGCGCGGTCGCCGCGGGGATCGACGGGCTGCGCGCCAAGGCGCGCGGGCTGCTCCAGGGGCTGGAGGCCGAGGTGGTGCTCGCGGTCGACGTGATGCTGCCGGCGGAGCGGCTCGGCCGCGTGCTGCGCGGCTTCGCGCGCGACTATCCCACGGTGGCGCTGCGGCTCCAGGTCGAGGCGCTGGGCGCGGTGGCGGCGATGGTGCTCGACCGCGCCGCCGCGATCGGCGTGTCCGGCCCGCTCGCCGCCGGGGTGGAGGGGCTGGAGTGCGAGGCGGCGGGGGCGCTGGCGATGGTGCCGGTCGCCGCCCCCGACCACCCGCTCGGGCGCATGACGTCGATCGCGCCCGGCGCGGCGCGCGGCTACACGCAGCTGGTGCTGAGCGACCGCTCGCGCTTCACCGAGGGGCGTGACTTCGCGGTGGTGAGCCACCAGACGTGGCGTCTGGCAGACCTTGGCGCCAAGCACGCGCTGCTGCGCGAGGGGATCGGCTGGGGCAACATGCCGCTGCCGATGGTGGCGGACGACCTGCTCGCGGGTACGTTGGTGCGGCTGGCGCTGCCCGACCATCCCGGCGGCATCTACCGCTTCGGCACGATCTGGCGCCGTGACTCGCCGCCGGGGCCGGCGGCCTCGTGGCTGCTGGCGCAGTTCGTCGCGGAGGGGCGGGCCGACGCGGCCGAGGCGGGGCTGGGGGATATCTGAGGGCCAGTCGTAGATCCTCCTGGCTCGGGGCGGGGGGGGGGGAGGGCCGAGCAGGTCGCCATGTCACCCGGACATGGCTGGGATTGCCGGGGGCAATTCCACCTGCACGACAGCCGCAGGCTGGTGGAGGGGGGCTGCCACAGGCGCTGTGCTTCGCGGCGAGCCCCCTCCACCACGCCGCTGCGCGGCGCGGTCCCCCCCCCCCCCGCCAAGCGGGGAGGATCTAATTCTTCCCCGATGCCGTGCTGACCGACGTCGTTGCGCCGCCCTCAGCGGGCGCCTAGTCCACTTCGCGTGACGTCGCTGCGCCGACTCCTCGCGAACAGCCCGCGCCTGGCCCTGTGGCTGGTGGCGGCGGCGCTCGCGGTGCGGTTGCTCATCCCGGCCGGCTACATGCTGAGCCCGACCCGGCCGCTCGCACTCGTCGCCTGCCCCGGGGTCGCGCCGGTGGCGCATCACGGCCACGCCGGCTCCCCGGCCCATCACCAGGCGCCCGACCAGCCCTGTGCCTTCGCCGCGCTCGCCGCGCCGCTCGCGGTCGCCGCCGCGCTGGTGCTGCCCGCGGTGGCACTGCGCGTTGCCGCTTCGCCGGCTCCTCGTCCGCGCGCCGTCGCCGCGCCGCGCGCGCCGCCGCGGTGGCGCCCGCCGCTGCGCGCGCCGCCGCTCGCCCTCCTCGCCTGACCCGTCGCCGGCGCGCGCGCCGGTGCCCGTTCCAGCCGCGCGCGTGCCCAGCGCCGCGCGCGGGCGCACGAGGGATCGTCCGCGATGACCGTTGTTTCCTGCCGCACGCGCCCCGATGAGCGCGTTGTTAACCATCTCTGCGCTACGCCGCGCGCCGTCCAGGCGGAGCGGTGACGATGGCGGACCTGTATCGCGCGGTGTGGCGCTGGCATTTCTTCGCCGGCCTGCTCACGCTCCCCTTCCTGCTGTGGCTCGCGGTGACGGGCTCGCTGTACCTCTACAAGCCCGAGCTCGAGCGGGTCGTCTACGGCGACTGGCTGCGCGCCGCCGCGCCCGGCGCGCCGCTGCCCGCGGGCACGCTGGCGGCGCGCGTCGAGCGGCAGACCGGCGGCCGCGTCGTCCAGCTGCTCCGCCCCGCCGGCGACGACGAGGCGTGGCGGATCACCTATGCCTTGCCCGACGGTGCCAGCCGCATGGCGTTCGTCGACCCGGGCAACGGCCAAATCGCCGGCACGACGACGCCGGGCGGGATGATGCAGACGGTCAAGAAGCTCCACAGCCTCGCGCTGACCGGCTGGGTCGGCAATTGGCTGATCGAGATCGCGGCGGGCTGGTCGATCGTGCTGGTGCTGAGCGGGCTGTATCTGTGGTGGCGGCGCGGCCGCGCGCCCGCGATCGGCGTCCGCGGTCCACCGGTGAAGCGGCTGTTCTGGCGCGACCTCCACGCCTCGACCGGGCTGGTGGCGGGGGCGGTGATCCTGTTCCTCTCGCTCAGCGGGCTGCCGTGGAGCGCGGTCTGGGGCCGGAACGTCCAGGCCGCGGTGGCGGGCGCGGGGTGGGGCCGGCCGCCCGCGCCGGTCGCGCCCGCGCTCGAGCACGCGCAGCACGACCTGCCCTGGTCGCTCCAGCAGCGCCCGATGCCGCACGGGCGGTCGATGCACGGCAGCGCGGCGATCACCGCCGACCAGGCGCTCGCCGTCGCGGCACGGCGCGGCGTGGCGCGCGACTATGCGTTGAGCTGGCCCGCCGCGCCCGGCGCGCCCTGGCTGGTCAGCGCCAACCTCGGGCCCGCGCAGGCGGCGCACGTGATCTACGTCGACGCCGCCGACGCGCGCGTGCTGCAGGACGCGCGCTTCGGCGATTTCGGCGGCGCCGCGCGCGTGATCGAGTGGAGCGCCGCGGTCCATCAGGGCAAGCAGTATGGCGAGCCCAACCGGCTGGTGATGCTCGCCGCCTGCGTCGCGCTGGCGCTGCTGTGCGTGAGCGCGCCGGTGATGTGGTGGAAGCGCCGACCGCGCGGGCGCGTCGGCGCGCCGCCGGGACAGAGCGGCGCCGGGCTGGTCACGATCATGGGCGTGGCCGGGCTGCTCTTCCCGCTGACCGGGCTGACGATGGTGGCGGCGCTCGCCGGGCAGGCGGCGTGGCGATGGGGCGGCCGGCGCCGCGGGCGAGCGCTGGTGGCGGCGGAATAGCCGCGCGCGGTCCTATCGCCGGTGCTGCTGCGTCCGTGGGAGCCCAGGGTCCCACGGGAAGCGATCGTGGCGCTGGGCTCCTGCGTGCGCAGGAGCACGGTTCGCTTCGGCTCAGGCTGACGAGTGCGGCGGCGGCGAAGCGGCAGCCCCCCACTGGCAAGCCGCTCCCGCCGTCCCTATCATCGTAGGCGATGACCGACACCGACCTGCTCGACCCCATCGCGCTGCCCGACTATGCCGCGCTGACCCCCGACACCATCGCCAGCGCGCTCGACGCCGCGATCGCGCGCCACGCCGAGGCGGTCGCGACCGTCACGCGCGAGCGCCCGACCGACTTCGCTACCGCCTGGCTGCCGCTCGAGCGCGCCGAGGCGGCGATCGACGCTCTCTGGTCGGCGGTGTCGCACCTGCGCGGCGTCGCCGACACGCCCGAGCTACGCGCCGCGCACGCCGCCGGGCAGGAGAAGCTCGTCCAGCACAGCATGGCCGTCGCGCAGAACCGCGACCTCTACGAGGTGCTCACCGCGCTGGAAGCGTCGCCCGCCTTCGCCGCTTTAGCGCGGCAGGACCGAGTCGCGGTGGAACATGCGGTGCGCGACTTTCGCCTCGCCGGCGTCGCGCTCGACGCCGAGAAGCGCGAGCGCTTCGCCGCCATCTCGGTCGAGCTCTCCGCGCTGTCGACCGAGTTCGGCAGTGCTCTGCTCGACGCCACCGACGCCTGGACGCTCCCGATCGCGGACGAGGCGCGGCTCGCCGGCCTGTCCGACGCGGACAAGGCGATGTTCGCCGCCGCCGCCAAGGCCAAGGGGCAGGACGGCTGGCTCGTCACGCTGCAGCAGCCGAGCGTCACCGCGGTGCTGACCTTCGCCGAGGACCGCGACCTGCGCGAGGCGGTGTACCGCGCTTATGGCACGCGCGCCTCCGACCAGGGCCCCAACGCGGGCCAGTTCGACAACGGCCCGCGGATCGCGCGCCTCCTCGCGCTGCGCCGCGAGGCGGCGGGGCTGCTCGGCTTCACCGACCCGGTGGAATGGTCGCTCGCCACCAAGATGGCGCCCAACGCCGGGGAGGTGCTGACCTTCCTGCGCGACCTCGCCCGCCGCGCGCGCCCCGCCGCGCAGCGCGACCGCGACGCGCTGGAGGCGTTCGCGCGCGATACGCTCGGGCTCGACCGGCTCGAGCCGTGGGATGCGGGCTTCGCCGCCAACCGGCTGCGCCAGGCGCGCTACGCGGTCGACGAGCAGGAGGTGCGCGGCTATTTTCCGGTCGAGCGAGTCACCGCGGGCTGGCAGGCGCTGCTCGGGCGGCTGTTCGGGCTCCAGTTGGTCGCGCGCGACGACGTCGCCACCTACCATGCCGACGCGGCCTATTATGACGTGGTCGACGACGCGGGCGAGACCTTCGCGGGCCTGTACCTCGACCTCCACGCGCGACCGGGCAAGCGCGGCGGCGCGTGGATGGCGCAGGCGCGGCCGCGGCTGCGCGACGGCAACACTGTCCGCGTGCCGGTGGCCTATCTCGTCTGCAATTTCGCGCCGAAGAGCCCCGACGCGCCGTCGCTGCTGAGCCACAACGACGTGGTGACGCTGCTGCACGAGACGGGCCACTGCCTCCACCATCTGTTTACGCGCGTCGACCGCCCCTCGATCGCGGGGACGAGCGGGTTCGAGTGGGACGCGGTCGAGCTGCCGAGCCAGCTGATGGAGGATTTCGCCTGGGACCGCGAGATTCTCACCGGCATGTCGGGGCATCACGCGACGGGTGCGCCGCTGCCGCCCGAACTGTTCGAGAAGATGGTCGCGGCGCGGCGCTTCCAGTCGGGGCTGTTCATCGTGCGCCAGCTCGAGTTCGCGCTGTTCGACCTGCTGCTCCACCTCGGCACGCTCGGCAGCGACCCGATGGAGGTGATCGCGGCGGTGCGCGACGAGGTCGCGGTGATCCGCCCGCCCGAGTGGCACCGCTTCCCGCACGGCTTCGCGCATATCTTCGCGGGCGGCTATGCCTCGGGCTATTACAGCTATCTCTGGGCCGAGGTGCTGGCCGCGGACGGCTTCGGCAAGTTCGCGGAGAACGGGCTGGTCGATCGCGCCACCGGCACCGCCCTGCGCGACGAGGTGCTCGCCCGCGGCGCGACGCGGCCCGCGGCGGAGAGCTTCCGCGCCTTCCGCGGGCGCGACCCGGACCCCGCGGCGATGCTGGCGCGCCACGGGCTGCTCGAGGGGGCGGGAGAGGAGGCGTGAGCCTGCTCGTCGTCACCACGGGCGGCACGATCGACAAGCTCTATTTCGACGCGCTGAGCGAGTATCAGATCGGCGACAGCGTGGTGGAGCGCGTGCTCCGGCAGGCACGGGTGGCGCTGCCGTTCCGCGTGGTGGAGCTGCTGCGCAAGGACAGCCTCGACCTCACCGACGCCGACCGCGCCGCGATCGTGGCGACGGTCGCGGCGGCGCCCGAGACGCGCGCGGTGATCACGCACGGCACCGACACGATGACCGACACCGCCGCGGCGCTGCTGGCGGCGGGGGCGGGGGTCGCGGGCAAGACGATCGTGCTGGTGGGGGCGCTCGCGCCGGCGCGCTTCGCCGACAGCGACGCGCCGTTCAACCTCGGCATGGCGGTGGCCGCGGCGCAGACCGCCGCGCCGGGCGTGTGGATCGCGATGAACGGCACGGTGTTCGACGGCGCCAAGGTGCGCAAGGACCGCTCGGTCAACAGCTTCGTGGCGAGCTGAGGCGCCGCCGGGATCGTGCCGCCCCGGCGCATGACCCCGTGCACGCGCCGCTCATCCCGCCCGCGGCAGCCACTCGCGCAGGATCGCGTTGACGGCCTCGGGCGCCTCCTGCTGCACCCAGTGCGACACGCCCGGCAGCCGCCGTACGGTGAGATCGGCGACGTAGCGCTCGGTGCCGTCGAGCGTCTCCAGCCCGAGCGCCTTGTCCTCCTCGCCCCACACGATCAGCGTCGGCACCTCGACCCGACCGCCGTTGCCGAAGCGCATGCGGTCGCGGTGGCGCGCGGCGGCGCGGTACCAGTCGATCATCGCCTTGAGCGCGCCCGGCCGCCGCGCCGCCGCGGCGTAGACGTCGAGCACCTCGTCGGGGAAGCGGGCCTTGTCCACCGCCATGCCGCGGAAGGCGCGGCGCACCAGCGCCGCGTCAGCCAGCGCCATGACGCGCTCGGGCAGCCAGGGGAGCTGGAACGCGCCCATATACCAGCTTCGCCGCCGCTGCGGCCCGTGGCGCAGCGCCGCGGCGAAGCTGGCGGGGTGGGGCAGGTTCATCACTACCAGCCGCTCGAGCGGGCGTAGCTGGTTGATCGCGAAGTTCCACGCGATCGCGCCGCCCCAGTCGTGCGCGATCAGCGTCAGGGTGCGCGCCCCGCTCGCGTCGAACAAGGCGGCGGCGTCGGCGACGATCTGGTCCATGCTATAGTCGGCGATCTCGGGGGGACGCGAGCTGCCGCCGTAGCCGCGCTGGTTGGGCGCCCAGACGCGGTAGCCGAGCGCGGCGAGCAGCGGCATCTGGTGGCGCCAGCTATAGTGCAGCTCGGGGAAGCCGTGGAGGCAGAGCGCGAGCTGCTCCCCGCTCCCCGCCTCGGCGACCTCGAAGGTGAGGCCGTTGGCGGCGACCGCGCGGACCGCGATGCCGCTGTCGGGGGCGGGGTGCCAGCTGGGGGTCATGGTGTCCGCTCCTACGGTTGTCCCGGGCGGCGGAGGTTCAAACGACGCGGCCGAGGAGTCATGACGTCGCTCCCTCCCCTTCAGGGGAGAGCCGGGGTGGGGCGATTCCGCGAGCGTCTCGCCAGCGGTGAAGCCCCACCCCCGCCGGCCGCGGGCCGGCTCTCACCCGGAGAGGACCTGAACAGCGTGGGGCGCTGTTCACCCGCGGCGCCTTCGAAGGAGGGGAGGTCAGATCACTCCGCCGCGACGCCCGCGAACATGTCCCCGCTCGCCTCGCCCGGGTCCTCGTTGGCCGGGCGCGTGACCTTCGCCTTCTGGCGCTTGTCGAACGAGTCCCACACGTCGTTCCACTGCCCCTTGGTCGCCGCCTTCGAATATTCGGTCGCGCGCGTCTCGAAGAAGTTGGCGTGCTCGACGCCGTTGAGCAGCGGCGTCAGCCACGGCAGCGGGTGCTCGTCGATCATGTAGATCGGCTTCAGCCCGAGCTGGTTGAGCCGCCAGTCCGCGATATAGCGGATGTACTTCTTGATCTCCTTGGGCTTCATCCCCTCGACCGGGCCCATCTCGAAGGCCAGGTCGATGAAATTGTCCTCCAGCCGGATCGTCGTCTGGCACACGTCGGCGATGTCGTCCTTCACCGCCTTGGTCAGGCACTGCCGCTCCGCACAGAAAGCGTGGAACATGCGGATGATGCCCTCGCAGTGCAGGCTCTCGTCGCGCACCGACCAGCTGACGATCTGGCCCATGCCCTTCATCTTGTTGAAGCGCGGGAAGTTCATCAGCATCGCGAAGCTGGCGAAGAGCTGCACGCCCTCGGTGAAGCCGCCGAACATGGCGAGCGTGCGCGCGATGTCCTGATCGTTGTCGACCCCGAAATTCTGCATGTAATCATGCTTGTCCTTCATCTCGCCATATTCGAGGAAGGCGCCATATTCGCTCTCGGGCATGCCGATCGTGTCGAGCAGGTGCGAGTAAGCCGCGATGTGCACCGTCTCCATGTTGCTGAACGCGGTCAGCATCATCTTGACCTCGGTCGGCTTGAACACGCGGCCGTATTTCTCGTGGTAGCAGTCCTGCACCTCGACGTCGGCCTGGGTGAAGAAGCGGAAGATCTGAGTCAGCAGGTTGCGCTCGTGGTCGGTCAGCTTCTGCGCCCAGTCGCGGCAGTCCTCGCCGAGCGGCACTTCCTCGGGCAGCCAGTGGAGCTGCTGCTGGCGCTTCCAGAACTCGAACGCCCAGGGGTATTCGAACGGCTTGTACTGCTTGCGGGCTTCGAGAAGGGACATGGCGGTTGCTCCGGGACGCTGTTGGTCAAGATAGGGATGATCGGGTCGGATCAGGAGGGCGGGTCGGTCACGGCTCGAGACTCCACTGCCACATCGCCGCGGCGGACAGCGCCAGCACGACGCCGCCCGACAGCGCCATCACGCCGACCATGCGATAGGCGTAGACACGCGCCTCGGGCAGCGGGCGGCGCAGCTCGGCGAGCAGCCACGCGCCGGCGAGCGCGAACACCGCGGCGACCGCGAACATGATCGCGGACTGAAGCGGCAACGTGCTCAGCATGCGACCATCTCCCGCTCCGCGCGTTGCGCTCCGGAACCGAACAGAGGAGACTGACGATGGTCGATGCCAGCCAGATCAAGGAACATGCCGAGGTGATCGGTGCGGACGGCGTGCACGTCGGCACGGTCGACCACGTCGACGGCGACCGGATCAAGCTGACCAAGAACGACTCGCCCTCTACCGAGGACGGGCAGGGCGCCAAGCACCATTACCTGCCGCTCGGCCTCGTCGCCGAGGTCGAGGGCGAGACGGTGCGCCTCTCGGCGACCGCGCAGAACGCGCAGGACCTGTTCGAAGAGGACGAGTGAGCTGACCTTCCCTCTCCCCTCGTGGGAGAGGGCGGGGCCCGCGGCCGCAGGCCGTGGGAGGGTGAGGGCGACGCTCGTCATCGAGCGTCGCCCTTCTTCGTGGGGCGCTCACCCTGATCCTGCGATGGCTGCGCCGCACCCTCTCGCTCCCCGAGGCAAGAGGACACCTGCTCCAGCACGCCGTCGATATTCTCCATCACCTCGGCCTCGGTGAAGCGCAGCGTGGTGTAGCCCAGCTCGCGCATCGCCGCGGCGCGACGCGCGTCATAGCCGACCGCGTCGGCATGGGTGTCGCCGTCGACCTCGACGACCAGATGGTGGGACAGACACAGCATGTCGGCGAGAAAGGGTCCGATCGGCGCCTGGTGACGCCATTTGACGTACGGAAATGCGGCGCGCAGCGCGCGGAGCAGGCGACGCTCCGGAGCGGAGGAGCCGCGGCGTAGCTGCCGCGCGCGCGCGACGGTGCCGGACGGTCGATCGTCGTAGAGACGCATCGTTTCTCTCCTGAAGCGGTCGCCCTCACCCTTCCGGCGCTGCGCGCCTCCCTCCCTCTCGCAGCGGGAGAGGGAAGGGGCCCATCGCCTCAGGCGATGGGAAGGGTGAGGGAGAGTCGCTTAGTCTCTCACCACCCTCACTGGCACGCCAGAGTGCCGGCGTCGCGGCCAGTGATCCGGGGGATCACTGGCACGCGAGGCACTCGTCATAGTCCGTGCTCTCGGCGAGCGAGAACTGCGGCTTGGCGAGCGTGTTGTCCGCCTCGACGCCGCCCTGGCCCTCGGCGCCCGCGAAGCCGGCGCGCTGCACCGACTTGGAGCGGAGGTAATAGAGCGACTTGATCCCCAGCTCCCAGGCGCGGAAGTGGAGCATCAGCAGGTCCCACTTCTCCACGTCCGCCGGGATGAACAGGTTGAGCGACTGCGCCTGGTCGATATAGGGCGTGCGGTCGCCGGCGAGCTCGAGCAGCCAGCGCTGGTCGATCTCGAACGACGTCTTGTAGCAGTCCTTCTCCTCCTGGCTGAGGAAATCGAGGTGCTGCACCGAGCCGCCATGCTCGAGGATCGAGTTCCACACCGCGTCCGAGTTCTTGCTCTTCTCGGTGAGCAGCTTCTCCAGATACGGGTTCTTCACCGCGAAGCTGCCCGACAGCGTCTTGTGCGTGTAGATGTTGGCCGGGATCGGCTCGATGCACGCGCTGGTGCCGCCGCAGATGATCGAGATCGACGCGGTCGGCGCGATCGCCATCTTGCACGAGAAGCGCTCCATCACCCCCATGTCGGCGGCGTCGGGGCAGGGCCCGCGCTCGTGCGCGAGCACCATCGAGGCCTCGTTCACCTGCGCGTTGATCTGGCGGAACATCTTGAGGTTCCAGCTCTTCGCCATCGCCCCCTCGAACGGCAGCCCGCGCTGCTGGAGGAAGGAGTGGAAGCCCATCACGCCCAGCCCGACCGAGCGCTCGCGCCCCGCCGAATAGGCCGCGCGCTCCATGCCCGGCTCGTGCCGGTCGATATAGTCCTGCAGCACGTTGTCGAGGAAGCGCATCACGTCCTCGACGAAGCCCTTCTCGTCCTTCCACTCGTCCCACGTCTCGAGGTTGAGCGAGGAGAGGCAGCACACCGCGGTGCGGTCGTTGCCGAGATGGTCGCGGCCGGTCGGCAACGTGATCTCGCTGCACAGGTTCGAGGTCGAGACCTTGAGCCCAAGGTCGCGGTGATGCTTGGGCATGGTCGAGTTCACATGGTCCGCGAAGACGATGTAGGGCTCGCCCGTGGCCAGCCGGGTCTCGACCAGCTTCTGGAACAGGGCGCGCGCGTCGACCGTGTTGCGCACCGAGCCGTCCTTGGGGCTCTTGAGCTGCCACGGCGCACCGTCGCGCACCGCCTCCATGAAGGCGTCGGGGATCAGCACGCCGTGGTGCAGGTTGAGCGCCTTGCGGTTGAAGTCGCCCGAGGGTTTGCGGATCTCGAGGAACTCCTCGATCTCGGGGTGCGAGATGTCGAGGTAGCAGGCGGCCGAGCCGCGCCGCAGCGAGCCCTGGCTGATCGCCAGCGTCAGCGAGTCCATCACGCGCACGAACGGGATGATGCCGCTGGTCTTGCCGTTGAGCCCGACCGGCTCGCCGATGCCGCGGACGTTGCCCCAATAGGTGCCGATCCCGCCGCCGCGCGAGGCGAGCCAGACGTTCTCGTTCCAGGTCTGCACGATACCGTCGAGGCTGTCGGGCACCGAGTTGAGGTAGCAGCTGATCGGCAGCCCGCGCCCGGTGCCGCCGTTCGACAGAACCGGGGTGGCGGGCATGAACCACAGCTTCGAGATGTAGTCGTACAGCCGCTGCGCGTGCGCGGCGTCGTCGGCATAGGCCGAGGCGACGCGGACGAACAGGTCCTGGAAGCTCTCGCCGGGCAGGAGATAGCGGTCCTTGAGCGTCTCCCTGCCGAAGTCGGTCAGCAGCGCGTCGCGCCCGTGGTCGACCTCGACCGGATAGGGGCGCGTGCGCGCGCCGTGTCGGGCGATCGTGTCGCCGCTCGGCTGCGCCTCGGTCGCCGCGCCCGCGGTCACCGTCTCGATCGTCTCGGTGGTCATCGCCGCACCGTCCGTTTCCCTGAAATCCATCGCCATGCCGCTCCCGCTCCTGGCTTGCCCACCGAATCGAGGCAGTGCCCGATCCTAGCCGACGCCGAACCCGTTGAGAACAAAAAGAGATCATCGCTCCCGCGACGACCGCCCCGGCGCTCCCCGCCAACATGGGGATCAACGCCGCTTTCTACTACCATTGGGGTCGATACGCCGACCGTACCTCTACAGATTGTGGCAGATCGCCCCGTCCGGCAAGCCGCTAAAAGCACCGGCAGCGGACCTAAGCGCGCTCGACATGCCCTCGCCGCGCGGCGACGCGCGGACTTTCGCCGCCTCCCGCGATTGCAAGAGAACGATCGGCGAACGAAAATTTTTTGACAGCGCCGGCGCCGGGGCGCCCTTTGCTCCTATCGCGCGTTATGTCCCGAAACGGGATCAACTCGCTGTCGGGCGGCTCGGCACGGCTCGCGCGACGGTAAGTTTATCCAATAAGTTCTGCGATCTGTGCGGCAGGCTCGATCGAGTTCACGTCGCGACCCGGGTCGCGGGCGCGGCGTGCGGAGAAGAATGCGATGCCTCCTGACGGATCGCCGCTGGACGCGTTCCCCGCGTCTGCCCGCGCGCCCGACGCCGCGCTCCATCAGCATGAGATGCTCGCCGCCTTCGCCGAGCTCGCCATCCTGTCCGAGGACATTGACCGACTGTTGCAGGAGGCCTGCGACTATGTCCGCCGCGCGGTCGGCGCCGACATCGTGCTGCTGTACCGCCAGAACGTCGATCGCCGCTCGGTCGAGCTGCGCGCGGGGGCGGGCATCGCGCCGTCGCTGATCGGCAGCATCATCGCGCAGGGCGACGAGCAGTCGCTCGAGAGCCGGCTGCTGCGCGACGGCGAGCCCGTGATCGTGCCCGACGTGCGCGAGGAGTCGCGGCTGGAGTCGCGCGGGCTGCTGCGCAGCTTCGACCAGCGCGGGCTCGCGCTGATCCCGCTGCGCGACGGCCCCGGCACGCCGATGCTCGGCCTGCTCCACATCAGCACGCGCTGCCCACGCGACTTCTCCGCCGAGTTCGCCTTCCTGCGCATCTATGCCAGCCTGGTCGCCGCGAGCATGCTGCGGATCGACGCGCTGCGCCGCCGCCGCGACGAGCAGGCCGCGCGCGAGCGCAGCGAGTGGCAGCTGCGGCTGGTGCTCGAGGGCATCCCCCAGCTGGTATGGTGCGCCGAACCGGGCGCGCAGTGGCGCTGGATGGGCCCGCAATGGACCGAGGTGACCGGGCGCGACCCCGATTCGAGCCTCGGCCGCGGCTGGCTCGACGCGGTCCACCCCGAGGACGCGGTCGCGGTCGAGGAGGCCTGGAGCGCCGCCGAGACGCGCGGCATCTTCGAGGTAGAGTGCCGCATCTGGCACCAGCACGACGGCACCTATCGCTGGTACCAGGGCCGCGCGCTGCCGACCGCCTTCGAGCTCGGCGAGCCGACCTGGGTCGGCACCTTCACCGACGTCGAGGACCTGCGCGCGCTGGAGGCGCGCCAGGCGGTGCTGGTCGCCGAGCTGCAGCATCGCACGCGCAACCTGCTCGCCGTCGTCGAGGGAATCGCGCTCCAGACGATGGCGGCGGCGGCCTCGCCCGACGCGTTCGAGGCGAGCTTCCATGATCGGCTACAGGCGCTGGCGCGCGCGCAGCGGCTGCTCTCGGGGAGCGAGAAGCTGACGCTGCGCCACCTGCTCGAGACCGAGCGCGACGCGCTGGGGATCGCTGACCGCGAGTCGCTGATCACGCTCGACGGGCCCGACGTGCTGCTGCCGAGCACGATGGTGCAGACGCTGGCGCTGGTGATCCACGAGCTCGCCACCAACTCGCGCAAGCACGGCGTGATCGCGCGCGGCGCGGGGCGGGTCGCGATCCGCTGGCAGGTGAACGTTACCGGCGGCGAGCCGATGCTCGATCTCGGCTGGGAGGAGACCGGCGACTGGCCCGCAACCGCGACCGACTCGCGGCGCGGCTTCGGGCGTGAGCTGATCGAGCGCGCGCTGCCGTTCCAGCTCGGCGCGTCGAGTGACTATCGCATCGTCGCGGGAGCGGTGACGTGCCGGCTCCACGTACCGCTCGGCGCAGCGGCATGAGCGGCGACCCGGGGGCGGTGGCGAGCCCGCTGGCGGGGCGGCGGCTGCTGGTGTGCGAGGACGAGTTCTACGTCGCGGTACGGCTGGAGCGCGCGCTGCTCGACGCCGGCGCGAGCGTCACGCTGTTCGCCAGCCTCGCCCCGGCGCTCGCGCATGCCGCGGGCGAGGCGATGCCCGACGCCGCGCTGCTCGACATCAACCTGCGCGGCGAGCTCAGCTTCCCGCTCGCCGACGCGCTGCTGGCGCGCGGCGTGCCCGTGGTCTTCCTCAGCGGCTATGACACCGCCACGATCCCGCCGACCTATCGCGACGTCGCGCGGCTGCAGAAGCCGGTGACGCTGGCGCAGCTGACCCAGCGGCTCGGCGAACTGCTGCGCGACTGAGCCCCGGCAAGCGCGGAACATCGCGGCCGCGCAACGGGTTGCTGCGCCGCACCCCGGCCATTCACAGGCTGTTCAAGCCCCTCTCCCTATGCGAGCACGAGTGAGAATGCACCGCCGCCTGCTCCCGCTCCTGCTCCCCGCCGGGCTCGCCGTGCCCGCCGCGCCGGCCGCGGCCGCGCCCGACCAGGTGCGCGAGGGGGCAGTGGCGCTTCAGGCGCGACGCGCGGGCAAGATCCTGCCGCTGCCCGAGATCGAGCGCCGCGTGTTGCCCACCATGAAGGGCGCGCAATATATCGGGGTCGACCTGGAGATGCCCAGCGGCGTCTATACGCTCAAGTTCCTGCGCGACGGCAACGTCATCTGGGTCGACGTCGACGGCCGTTCCGGGCAAGTCATCGGCCGTACCGGCAACTGAGGGGGAAGAACAGTAATGCGCGTGCTCATCGTCGAGGACGAGCCGAACCTCGGCCAGCAGCTCAAGTCCACGCTGGAGGGCGCGGGCTATGCCATCGATCTCGCCACCGACGGAGAGGAGGGGCATTTCCTCGGCTCGACCGAGAATTACGACGCGATCGTGCTCGACCTCGGCCTGCCCGAGATCGACGGCCTGACCGTGCTCGACCGCTGGCGCAAGGAGGGGCGCGTCACCCCGGTGCTGGTGCTCACCGCGCGCGACAGCTGGTCCGACAAGGTCGCCGGGCTCGACGCCGGCGCCGACGATTATGTCGCCAAGCCGTTCCAGACCGAGGAGCTGATCGCCCGGCTGCGCGCGCTGATCCGCCGTGCCTCGGGCAACGCCTCGTCCGAGCTGACCGCGGGCGACGTGCGGCTCGACACGCGCTCGGGCAAGGTGACGCGCAACGGCGAGCCGGTGAAGCTCACCGCGCAGGAATATAAGCTGCTGAGCTACCTGCTCCACCACAAGGGCAAGGTGGTGAGCCGCACCGAGCTGATCGAGCATATCTACGACCAGGACTTCGACCGCGACTCGAACACGATCGAGGTGTTCGTCACGCGCATCCGCAAGAAGCTGGGGCAGGACGTGATCACCACGATCCGCGGCCTCGGCTACAGCCTGGACGATCCGGACGCGTGATCGCGTGACCGCGGCCGACCCCGCCGTCGACGCGCCGCTCGAGGAACCGCGCGCGAGCGGCTCGATCACGCGGCGCATGATCCTGATCGCGGCGCTGTGGATCTCGGCGCTGCTGGTCGGCGGCGGCTTCGCGCTCGACAAGGTCCTCACCGACGCGGTGACCAGCAACGCCGACGACCAGCTCGAATATGTGCTGCAGTCGCTGCTCGTCTCCGCGGAGATGGACACGTCCGGCGAGGTGACGTTCAATCGCGAGCCGCCCGACCCGCATTTCGTCGAGCCCTATTCGGGGCTCTACTGGCAGGTGTCCGCGCCCGGTCACGAGGTGTTCCCCTCGCGCTCGCTGTGGGACCGTCAGCTCGCCTACGGCGGGCCGCACAACGATCGCGCCGTCCACCGCTACGACAGCCACCAGTTCCCCGACGAGGAGCTGCGCATCGTCGAGCGCGACGTGACGCTGCCCGGCTCCAAGGTGCGCTGGCGCTTCCAGGTGGCGTCGAGCCGCGAGTCGCTGAACGCGCAGATCGCGATCCTGCGCCGCACGCTGGTGCGCAGCTTCGTGCTGCTCGGCGTCGGCCTGGTGATCCTGGCGGCGCTGCAGACCTTCTACGGGCTGCTGCCGCTGCGCCGCCTGCGCATCGAGATCGCCAAGATGCGCGCGGGCAAATCGAGCCGGATCAGCGGCAAGATGCCGCTCGAGCTGCTGCCGATGGTGGAGGAGCTCAACGCTTTGGTGGCGCACAACGAGACTCAGGCGGAGGAGGCGCGGCGCCACGCCGGCAACCTGGCGCACGCGCTCAAGACACCGCTGACCGTGATCATGAACGCCGCCACCGCCCAGTCGGACGACCTCGCCGTGACCGTGATCCGCGAGGCGCGGACGATGCGGCGCCAGGTCGACCATCACCTCGCGCGCGCGCGCGCCGTGGGCCGGCGCGGCTCCGCGCACAGCCGCGCCGCGGTGTGGCCCAGCGTCGAGTCGGTCGAGCGCGCGGTGCAGCGGCTCTACCCCCACGTCCGCATCGACATGACCGGCCCCAGGGATCTGGTGGCGCATATCGAGCGCCAGGACCTCGACGAGATCATGGGCAACCTCGTCGAGAACGCGGCCAAATACGGCGGCGGCAGCGTCTTCGTCACGGTCGGCGCGCAGGCCGGCTTCGTCGAGGTGGTGGTGGAGGACGACGGGCTCGGCATCCCCGAGGAAGACCGGGTCCGCATCTTCGACCGCGGCGTGCGGCTCGACACTGGCAAGCCCGGCACCGGCCTCGGCCTCGCGATCGTGCGCGATGTCGCCGAGATCTACGACGGCACCGTGGCGCTGGAGGAGAGCGAGGATCTCGGCGGGCTGCTGGTGCGGCTGCGGCTGCCGATGGCGAGCTGAGCGGGAAGGGGACGCGCCGGTTCGCCTCACGGGCTGGAGCCAGAGGCGCGTGGTGGCCATCCGCCTCTTTTCGTCACCCGACTTGATCCGGGATGCAGCCGTCCGCGAGAACAACGTCTGATTCGTGAGCGGCACGGTGGATCCCGGACCAAGTCCGGGGTGACGATAAGGGGGCGGTGAAGCGCGACGATCTAACCCGCCGCTCGGCCGGCGCGAACGTACAATCTCTCAACTATCTTCTCGCGTATGCCCCACGCCGGCGCCGCGGCGACCCGACGGCGCGAGTCTCGGAGGGGAAAAGCGATGAGGTCATGGGCAGTGATCGCCGCCGCGGCGGCCGTGACGATGAGCGCGCCGGCGAGCGCGGCGAGCTATGTGTTCGATCTCAGCGGGGGCGGGCTCAGCGGCACCGTCTCGCTCACCTATGAGGCCAACCCCAACACCGGGCCGATCGGCACCTCGCCCAACCGCTACGACCCGGTCGGCTCCTATATCGTCACCGGCGCGAGCGGGACGCTGCGCAACAGCAACATCGACCTGACCACCATGATCACCGGCGTGGTGCCGAGCAACCCGGGCAAGCCGACCCCGGGCAACCTGCTCGCCCCCGCGAGCTTCGGCCATTACGTCGTCAAGAACGGAGTCCAAGGACCGGACGGGGTCGCGCCCGGCTTCTCCTACGACAACCTCTTCTACCCCGGCGGCTCGCCGCCGACCGCGACCGATTACCCGTTCGGCGGCGGCTTCCTCGACATCTACGGGCTGGTCTTCACCACCAGCAGCGGCAAGGCGATCAACTTCTGGAGCAACGGCGACATGGGCCAGGGTGTCAGCTACGGCGCCGGCACCACCGACGGGATCAGCGTGCTCGACTATGCCGGCGGCATCGTCGCCCGCACCGCGGTGCCCGAGCCGGCGACCTGGCTGACGATGATCCTCGGCTTCGCGCTCGCGGGGATCGCGCTGCGCCGACGCCGTGCCATGGCGGCCCCCGCGGCCGCCTGACCCGGAACGGTGGGTCGTAACGATCGCGCAACGTCCCGGCGACACCCCGCCCGCGGCGACCCTCTCCGACGAGGGCGCGACGGGTCAGGGGAACAGGGGACATGACGAGACAGGCTGCCGCGATCGCGCGGCTATCGGCGACCGCCGCCGCGGTCGCCGCCGCGCCGGCGCTGGCGCAGGTCGACGCGCCAGTCGCGGGCGCGGCGGGCGCGACCGGTGGCATCACGGGCGCGCCGGACGACGCCGCCGGCAAGGAAGTCGTCGTCACCGGCATCCGCCGCGCCAACGCCGCCGCGATCGCGGCCAAGCGCAGCGCCACCAACATCGTCGACGTGGTCAGCGCCACCGACGTGCGCGCGCTGCCCGACGCCACGATCGTCGAGGCGCTGCGGCGTATCCCCGGCCTCTCGGTGCTGCCGGCGACTGATAACGAGCATCCGCGCGACGAGGCCGCGACGCCGGTGCTGCGCGGGCTCGGACCGAGCTACAACAACGTCACGATCGACGGGCTGACGATCGCCTCGCCCGGCACGCCCAACGGCACGCTGGGCTCGATCACGCGCGGCACGCGGCTCGACATCCTGCCCTCCTCGATGGTGGGCGAGATCCAGGTGGTGAAGACCTTCACCCCCGACCTCGATCCCAACGCCACGGGCGGCGCGGTCAACCTGCGCACGCGCTCGGCCTTCGAGCACGGCGGCGCCACGTTCCTCACCGCCGAGAGGTCGCTGGGCCACGTCAGCGACAATGGCAAGCCGCGCGACCAGCCTGATCCCGGCGCCCCCGTCATCGCCACCGCCAGCACCACCCTCGGCGCGGCGCATCAGTTCGGCGCGACGCTCTCGGCCAACTACCAGTCGCTGGCGAGCTTCACCGAGACGCACATGACCACCGACACGGTCCACTACGGCTTCTACGACGACGCCGGAGAGCTGCTTAGCGGCAGCGCGCTCGGCATTGGCTTCGCGGTGCCGCAGCAGGACAAATATTGGTACGCTGGCGCTGGCGCTGGCGCGCGGGCGGATCATGCTCAACCTCGACGTCAAGGCGAGCATCTACGCCGAGGTCGCCGCCGCGGTGCGCCGCGCCGGGATGGAGCGCGCGATCATCCTCAAGAGCGAGGTGGGCACCGAGACGCCGGCCATGGCGGCCGAGCCGACCTTCGCCGGCCTCGGTTATATGCCGATCCTGCTCAACCCGGGGAAGCGCGCCGATCTCGCCGCGCTGCTGCGCCGCCAATGTGCGTCCCCGGCGCATCCGCTCGGCGCCGAGCTGCCGCGGCTGAGCCCGACGCAGCTCGCCCAGGTGAGCGCGGCGGCGCGCGGGTGCGGCGTGCGGCTGTGGGTCAACAGCCTGTTGGAAGGCCTCGTCGCCGGCTACCGCGGCGACCGCGACGCGCCGCGTGATCCCGACGCGGTGTGGGGGCGGATGTACCGCGACGGCGTCAGCATCATCCAGACCGACGAGCCCGAGGCGCTGCTCCGCTACCGCGCGACGCTGCACTGAGCGCGCGCTCCGCTCAAGGGATCGTGGCGACAGGCCGCCGCGCGGTCCGCCGCGGGCAGGATGCGTGCCGCTGGGTTCAGGTCTGTGCCGCAACATCGTCGAGAGCCGGGCCAGTCGGGCTGCGCGGTGTCGCTATGGCGCAGGGCAGGGCGGTTGCCGATACGGGGGAGCGAGCCAGGCGCTCGCGCTCGCGCGCCGTCGTGCCCCCGCGCGTCGCCGCGTTCGGGTCGCTGACGGCCGCGGCGGTGACGAGGACCGGGGTCGGCCCCGGCGCCGGTCTCGGCGCGGCGGCGGCGGTCCCGTCGACGATCGCGAGGTCGCGCGCCGGCGGGTCGCCGACGACATGGATGCGCAGCCCATAAGCGAGCGCGGCGAGCACCAGCAGGGCGGCGATCAGCAGCGCCAGCCGGATCACCAGGGGCTTGGACGTCAGGCGGGACATGGCACCTCTGCTCGCGACCTAGGAAGATCGGGCGGGCAGCTGCCGGGCACGGGCCGGCGACGGTCCGCCCGCCGCCCTCATCATAGCGGGCGCCGGGCGTGCCGCGCCGATCGACGGCGCTTATCTCACCGACAGGGCGTCGCGCTCAGCGCTCGCTGAGGTAATAACGGTCGGTCGCGGCGAGCTGCGCGTCGAGCTGGTAGACGATCGGCTGGCCGGTCGGGATCTCCAGCCCGGTGATCTCGTCGTCGGGGATGTTCGACAGATGCTTCACCAGCGCACGCAGCGAGTTGCCGTGCGCCGAGATCAGCACGCGCTGGCCGTCGCGCAGCGCCGGCGCGATGCGCCGCTCCCAATAAGGCAGGACTCGCGCGATCGTGTCCTTGAGGCTCTCGGTCGCGGGCACGTCGATCCCGGCGTAGCGGCGGTCACCCGAGAGATCGAAGGCGCTGCCGGCCTCCATCGGCGGCGGCGGCACGTCGAAGCTGCGACGCCAGACATGGACCTGCTCGTCGCCGTGCCTGGCGGCGGTCTCGGCCTTGTTGAGCCCGGTCAAGCCGCCATAATGGCGCTCGTTGAGCCGCCAGTCCTTCTCCACCGGCAGCCACAGCCGCTCCATCGCCTCAAGCGCGAGGTCGAGCGTCTTGATCGCGCGCGTCTGCAGCGAGGTGAAGGTCTGGTCGAAGTCGAGACCCTTGGCGGCCATCAGCTCGCCCGCGGCACGCGCCTCGGCGGCACCCTGCTCGGTGACGTCGACGTCCCACCAGCCGGTGAAGCGATTCTCGAGGTTCCAGGCCGACTGGCCGTGGCGGATGAGGACGAGCGTGGGCATGGCGTTACTCCTTCAGAGCGCGAGCGCGAGAAATTGGTTGTGCGGGCTGGGCCGATAGTCGGCGAAGGCGGCGCAGGGGGCGAAGCCGGCGCGGCGGTACAGCGCCAGCGCGGCGTCATAGGCGGGGGTGGTGCCGGTCTCGAGGTAGAGCCGAGACAGGCCCTCGTCGCGTGCGGCGGCCACGATCGCGTCCAGGATCGCGCGTCCGGCACCGCGGCCGCGATGGGCCGGCGCGGCGCGCATCGACTTGACCTCGCCCGCGCCGTCGTCGAGCCGCTTGAGCGCGCCCACCGCGGCGAGCGCGTCGCCGTCCCAGGCGGCGAACAGCACGATATCGGGGGCGGCGAGCCGCGCGGCGTCGAGCGCGAAGGAGAAGCCCGCCGGCGTGCCCGCGCGCTGGTCGGCGACATGCGCGGCGAGCAGCGCCGCGATCGCTGGCTCGGCCGGGTCGCCGCGCCGCACCCGATAGTCGCGCCCCGCCTCGGCCGGTCCGTCCACGCTCGCTCCCGCTTGTCGCCTGCTCGGCATCGCTCTAGCGCATGCCGCGTGCGAGACAACCGCGCTCGCCCGGAGACTCAGCGATGCCGATCACCCGCCGCCCGCTCCACCATGACGGCCCCGGCGGCCGTTTCGCCGGCGTGTTCGCCTGGGACGACTCGGTCGAGGGCGCGCGCCCCGGCGTGCTCGTCGTCCCCAACATCCTCGGGCAGAAGGAGGCCGACAACGCCAAGGCCGAAGCGCTCGCCGCGCTCGGCTACGCCGCTTATGCCTGCGACCTGTACGGCGAAGGCCGCCGCGCCGCGCCCGGCCCCGACATCGCGCGCTACATGGACGAGCTCAACGCCGACCGCGACTTGCTGCGCGACCGGCTCGCCGCCAGCCTCGCCGCGCTGACGGCGCAGCCCGAGGTGGACGCCGCGCGTACCGCCGCGATCGGCTTCTGTTTCGGCGGCAAGTGCGTGCTCGACATGGCGCGCGCCGGGCTCGACGTGCGCGGCGTGGTGAGCTTCCACGGCGTGTACGACCGGCCCGACTATGCCAGCGTCGCGCCGATCACGGCCAAGGTGCTGGTGTGTCACGGCTGGGACGACCCGCTCGGCCCGCCCGAGGCGGTCACCGCGCTGGCGCAGGAGCTCAGCGAGGCCGCGGCCGACTGGCAGATCCACGCCTATGGCAACGCCGGCCATGCCTTCACCGACGAGGCGCGGCGCGGCTCGACCGTGCCCGGCGTCGCCTATGAGGAGCGCGCGGACCGCCGCAGCTGGGCGGCGATGCGCTATTTCCTGGAAGAAGCCGTGGGGTGAAGGGGCGGCGTAGCGTGCGGACGCCACCCTCGTCTCGCTGGCGCCACCTTGCACTTGGCGCGACCTCTTACCCCGCGTCATCCTGAACTCGTTTCGGGATCCACGGTGCCGCGCACTCAGGCGCGGCGGCGCCTGCGGGCCGGTGGATCCTGAAACGAGTTCAGGATGACGGCAGGGGTCGGGGCAGGGCGCCGGTCTCACCACCGCCCGCCGGCGCTGACCTGCGATACAGCACTCCCGCATGGCGCCGGCCGCCGCGAACCCCTATCTCCGCGGCGTGCCAAAGAAACCGCCTCCCGGCCTGCCCACGCGCGCGCAGGTGCTCGACTTCATCGCCCAAGCCACCACGCCCGCGGGCAAGCGCGAGATCGCGCGCGCCTTCGGCCTCTCCGCGCAGCAGAAGATCGCGCTCAAGGCGCTGCTCAAGGACATGGCCGACGAGGGGCTGATCGACTCCGCCCCGGGCCGCGCCTTCCACAAGATGGGCGGGCTGCCCAAGGTCACCGTGCTGCGCGTCGCCGACGTCGACGAGGGCGGGAACGTCTGGGCGGTGCCCGAGAACTGGCAGTCCGACGCGCCCGTGCCGCGGATCCGCGTGCGCGAGCGCCGGCGCGGCGCGCTCGGCGTGGGTGAGCGGCTGCTCGCGCGCACCGAGGAGACCGGCCAGGGCTGGACCGCGCATCCGATGAAGGTGCTCGCCCCGGCGGCCGAGCAGCTGATCGGCGTGCTGCGGCGCGAGGGCGACCGGCTGTGGCTCCAGGGCGTGGAGAAGAAGGAGCGGCGCGAATATGCCGTGTCCGACGCGGGCGACGCCGAGGCGGGCGACCTGGTGCTGGCGGAGAAGGCGGGGCGGCCGCCGCGCATCACCGCGCGCGTGGTGGAGCGGCTGGGCGACCCGTTCGCGCCGCGCAGCTTCTCGCTGATCGCGATCCACCGGCTCGGCATCCCCGACGTGTTCGCGCAGGAGGCGCTCGACGAGGCGGCGCGGGTCGCACGGCAGCCGCTCGGCGAGGGGCGCGAGGACCTCACCCATCTGCCGATCGTCGCGATCGACCCCGCCGACGCGCGCGACCACGACGACGCGGTCTGGGCCGCGCCCGACGACGACCCCGCCAACGTTGGCGGCTGGCAGGCGATCGTCGCGATCGCGGACGTGAGCTACTACGTCCGCCCGAAGGGCGCGCTCGACCGCGAGGCACGCGCGCGCGGCAACTCGGTCTATTTCCCGGACCGCGTCGTGCCGATGCTGCCCGAGATCCTGTCCGCCGACGTGTGCTCGCTCAAGGCGGGCGAGGACCGCGCCGCGCTCGCCTGCCACCTGCGCATCGGCAAGGACGGTTCGCTCAGGAGCTGGCGCTTCTCGCGCGCGCTGGTGCGGCTGGCGGCCAACATCGCCTATGAGGAGGCGCAGGCCGCGATCGACGCGCTGGCGGCCGGGGATCAATTCGCCCCTCGCTCCTGGGACCCCGCCCTGGTCGACACCGCGCTCGCGCCGCTGTGGGACTGCTGGCGCGCGCTCGCCGCGGCGCGTGACCGGCGCGAACCGCTCGAGCTCGACCTGCCCGAGCGCCGCGTCGTGCTCGACGAGAAGGGTCGGATCATGTCGGTGGCGCCGCGCGAGCGGCTCGACGCGCATCGGCTGATCGAGGATTACATGATCGCCGCCAACGTCGCCGCCGCCAAGGCGCTGGAGGCCAAGAAGGCGCCGGTGATGTACCGCGTCCACGAGGCGCCCGCGCGCGAGAAACTGGTCGCGCTCAAGGACTATCTCGCCACGTTCGAGGTCGCCTTCGCGCTCGGCCAGGTGATCCGCCCGGCCACGTTCAACCATATCATCGCGCGCGTCGGTGACGCCGAGTTCCGCCCCGAGATCATGGAGCAGATCCTGCGCAGCCAGACCCAGGCCTATTACGCCCCGCTCAACCAGGGGCATTTCGGGCTGGCGCTGGGCAGCTACGCGCATTTCACCTCGCCGATCCGGCGCTACGCCGACCTGATGGTCCACCGCGCCCTGGTGAGCGCCTACGCGCTCGGCCCCGGCGGGCTGGCGGGCGACGAGGATTTCGAGCGCGCCGGCGAGACGATCAGCCAGCTCGAGCGGCGCGCGATGGAGGCCGAGCGCGAGACGATCGACCGCTACGTCGCGGCCTATCTGGCGGAGCGCGTCGGCGAGCTGGTCGAGGCGCGCATCACCGGCGTGACCAACTTCGGCTTCTTCGCCACGGTGGAGGGGGTCGGCGGCGACGGACTGATGCCGGTGCGCGACCTCGGCGGCGAATATTTCCGCTATGATGAGGCGTCGCGCCGGCTGATCGGCGAGCATAGCGGCGAGACCTATGCGCAGGGGCAGCGGCTGGCGTTGCGGCTGGCGGAGTCCAACCCGGTCTCGGGCGCGCTGCGCTTCGAGCTGCCCGAGGGCCGCTATGGCGGCGCGGGTGGCGGCGGAGGCCGCGCGCGTGAGAAAGAGAGCGAGCGCCGCCCGCCGCGCGTGCTCAAGCGCCGCGGGAGACCGGGCAACATCCGCCACCAGGGCAAACGCTGAGTCCGCGATCGCGAGGGTGCGCGACCATAACTCCCCTCCCTTTCAGGGGCGGGGGCGGGGGTGGGGCCTCGCCGCGGACGTAGCGCTTGAGGATACGCCCCACCCCAACCCTCCCCTGAAGGGGAGGGGGCATTGAAAGAAGGAGAACGCGACATGCCCGGCACCATCGCCGCGACGGTGATCATGAAGGCGCGCAAGAAGATAGCGTGGCATTTCCTCTCGGCGGGCGCGACCTCGGCCGCCGCCGCGACCGCGTTCGAGCGGCCCGCCACGCGGCTCGGCGGCGAGGAGTTCGACCGCATGCTCGCGTTCGGCGCGCTCGAGAAGACCGAGGACGGGCGCTACTGGCTCCACCGCCGCCGCTACGCCGACTATCGCAAGGAGTCGCTGGCGCGCGTGCTCGGCTATCTCGCGCTCGCGGGCTTCGCCGCGGCGGGGGCGATCGCGCTCGGCTGAGCCGCGCGGTGGACGCTGCCGCCGCCCGCCGCTATCCGCCCCTTCTCGGATAGCGGAAGGAACGGCCATGGCAGCGCGCGCGAGCTCGTGGGGGAGAAGCGTCGCGCTGGCGCTGGCGGCGCTGCTCGGCAGCTGCGCGCCGCCCCCCGCGGCGCGCGACGCGGCGCGGCCCACGGCGGCGGCGCCCGCCCCCGCCGCGACCGCGACCCAGCCGCAGCTCTTCGTCGTCGCCGCCAACCCGCTCGCCGCGGACGCCGGGCTGGCGGTGCTGCGCCGCGGCGGCTCGGCGGTGGACGCCGCGATCGCGGTGCAGGCGATGCTGTCGCTGGTCGAGCCGCAGAGCTCGGGCATGGGCGGCGGCGGCTTCATGACCTATTACGACGCCGCCAGCACGCAGGTGACCGTCTACGACGGGCGTGAGACCGCCCCGGCCGGCGCCACGCCCGACATGTTCCTCGACGACGGCGGCAAGCCGCTGCCCTTCGCCACCGCGGTGCTGAGCGGGCGCGCCACCGGCGTGCCCGGTGCGGTGAAGATGCTCGCCGAGGCGCATCGCCGCCACGGCGCTTTGCCGTGGCGCGACCTGTTCGGCGACGCCGAGCGCACCGCGCGCGACGGCTTCCTGGTCTCGCCGCGGCTCGGCCGCTTCCTGGCGAGCGGGCGCTTCCCCGAGTCGGACGCGCCCGACGTGCTCGCCTATTTCGCGCGCCCGGGCGGCGGGCTGCTGCGGCCCGGCGACCGGCTGCGCAACCCGGCCTATGCCGGCTTCCTCCGGCGGCTCGCCGCGCAGGGGCCGGACGCGCTCTACGCCGGCGAGACCGCGCGCCGCATCGTCGCGCGAGTCCACGAGGGGCCGCTCGCGGGGAGCATGACGCTCGCCGACCTCGCCGCCTATCGCCCCGCGGTGCGCCGGCCGCTCTGCGCGCCCTATCGCGTGCTGCTGGTCTGCGCGCCGCCGCCGCCCGCCAGCGGGGTCGGGCTGCTCGAGCTGCTCGGCCTGCTCGAGCGCACCGACGTCGCCCGCTACGGCGCGGACGACCCGCGCGGCTGGTTCCTCTTCGCCGAGGCGAGCCGGCTGATGTACGCCGACCGCGACCGCTACGTCGGCGACCCCGCCTTCGTCGACGTGCCCGTCGCGGGGCTGCTCGCGCCGGCTTATCTCGACCGTCGCGCGCGGCTGATCGGGGAGCGCGCCGGCGCCGCGCCCGCGCCCGGCGCGCCCGAGGGCGGGGCGGCGCGCGGCCTGGACCGCACGCTCGAGCCCACCGGCACCTCGCACTTCGTCGTCGGCGACGCGCGCGGCAACGTCGTGTCGATGACCACGACGGTGGAATCGATCTTCGGCTCGGGGCGGATGGTCGACGGCTTCTTCCTCAACAACCAGATGACCGACTTCTCGTTCAGCCCGCGCGACGCCGAAGGCCGC
Source organism: Sphingomonas yunnanensis (assembly GCF_019898765.1). GTDB lineage: Bacteria > Pseudomonadota > Alphaproteobacteria > Sphingomonadales > Sphingomonadaceae > Sphingomonas > Sphingomonas yunnanensis. The sequence goes on from NZ_JAIOKB010000005.1 coordinate 309,551, forward strand.
GCCGCGGCCAACGCGGTGGCGGCGGGCAAGCGCCCGCGCTCGTCGATGACGCCGCTGATCCTGCTCGACCGTCGGCGCCATTTCGCCGGCGCGGTCGGCTCGGCGGGGGGCAACGCGATCCTGGCCTATGTCGGCAAGGCGGTGGTCGGCGCGGTCGACTGGGGGCTGACGATGCAGCAGGCGCTCGCGCTGCCCAACCTGATCGCGCGCGGCGACTCGTTCCAGGGCGAGGCGGACAAGTTCACGCCCGCGGTGCGCGACGGCCTCGCCGCGCGCGGCGTGACGGTGCGGCCGGGGCAGGGCGAGGACTCGGGGCTGCACGGCGTGATCGTCCGCGACGGGCGGCTCGACGGCGGCTACGACCCGCGGCGCGAGGGCAAGGTGGCGCTGGCACCGGCGCGGTGAGAGGTCCCCTTCCGGCGTGTTAACCATCGACTCACCACTGCGCCGCTAGAGTGAGTCGCATGGTCGCCGATGTCCTCACCCGCTCCGCCGCCGCTCCTCTCGCCGCGGTCCCGCTCTCTGGTCTGGCGGGCGCGTGGCGCCGGCTGCGACGCCGCGACGAACGCGGCGTGGCGGAGGCCGTGCCGGCGTGGCTGATGCCGCCGCCCGAGCGACCGCTGCCGAGCGACCTCGACCTGCCGCTGCGCCTGTTCGACCCGGCGGCGTTCGCGCGCGCCGTGCCCGGGGCGGCGCCCGCGCCGCGCGCGATGGCGCTGGAGCCGCTGCTGCTCGACGAGACGCTGCAGCGGCTGCGCCGCCTGGTGGCGTGAAGGGGACCTGGTCCTTCTCGGTAAGGGGATCGTCTCATCATTGTGAGAGTGTCCCACCGTCGTCATCCCGGCCTTGAGCCGGGATCCATCGTGCCGCGAACGCGCAAGCCGATGCTCTTGTGCAGCCATGGATCCCGGCTCAAGGCCGGGATGACTGGAGGTATGCGACGATACCGCGGGACGCGAGAAGGCGTCGTCCGCGTGAAGGCGCTTACCGCCTGACGTCTCGTGCCAACTCGTGTGTCGGCTCGCGCACTCACCCCGCCACCACCGTCACCCCCTCCAGCCGCGCGTGCGTCGCCCCGGCGTCGCGCGCGCGCGTCACCACGCGCAGCTCCGCCAGTACGTGCCCCGGCAGGAAGAGCGACTCGGCGCCGAGCGAGTCGAGCCAGGCGTCGAGCCGCGGGTCGCTCCGCCCCGCCAGCACCAGCTCGTGCCGGTCGCCGCTGAAGGTGGCGCTGTGCCACGCCACCGCGCGGTGGCGCTCGATCGCCACCGTCGCGCCCGCGCGCGCCGCGGAGCGCGCCAGCGCGCGCTGCAGCCGCCCCGCGCTCACCGCGCACCCGCGCGCAGCACGGCCTCGATCCGCCGCCGCATCCGCTCGCCCGGCACGCGACCGCCGCGCAGGTCATGGACCAGCCGCGGGTCGTTGACCGTCCGCCGCCCGAACGTCGTCGGCGCGATGCCGGTCCGGCGCAGATAGCGCTCGATCTCCACCAACAGACTCATCGATACATCTCCCTCGACTCACCTGTTCTTCATCTGTTCTCACTTTTCCAACTTGTCGAGGAAAAATCCTCAGGCTAGGGTCGCGCATGGCCGAGACCCCGCAGCAGGCGCTCACGCGTGCCGCCGCCGAGCGCGGCGTGGCGCTCTCCGCGCTGTCGCGGATGATCGGGCGCAATCAGGCCTATCTCAGCCAGTTCGTGCTGCGCGGCTCGCCGCGACGCCTGCCCGAGCACGAGCGCCGGCTGCTCGCCGACTTCCTCGCGCTCGACGAAGCGGTGCTGGGCGCCGCGCCGCGCGAGGAGGATGTCGCGGTGCCATGGCTCGCGGTGCGCGCCGCGGCGGGGCACGGCCGGGTGGCGGAGGAGCGCCTGCTCCGCGCCGAGCCGGTGCCGCGCGCGCTGCTGCGCGCCGCCGGGATCGCGCCCGCGGCGGCCTCGCTGATCACGGTGGCGGGCGAGTCGATGGCGCCGACAATCTGCGACGGCGACCGGCTGCTGGTCGACACCGCCGACCGGCGGCCCGCCGCGGGCGGCGCGATCTACGTCGTTCGCCGCGACGAGGAGCTGGCGGTCAAGCGGCTGATCCCCGAGGGCGCGACGATCGCGGTCCACAGCGACAATCCCGACTGGCCCACGCTGCGGGTCGCAGCGCGCGCGCTCGTCGTCGTCGGCCGCGCGCGGCTGCTCACGCGCTCGCTGTGAGGTCGGCCGGCCGACCCTGATATAAATTAGTTCCGTCCCGGATATTTCAAACGATTGCTGGGTTAGGGGCCGCACGATCCGGAGGCGGCGATGGCGACGGCAGCAGGCGAGATACCCGGGGCGGGGCGAGGCCGTGACGCCGATCGCTCGCGCGCGACCGGCGCGCTCCAGGCGCTCAACTTCTTCATGGCGGACATGCAGGCCGGCATCGGGCCGTTCCTCGGCGTGTTCCTGCAGCAGCGCGGCTGGACCGCGGGCCCGATCGGCACGGTGATGACGGTCGGCGGGGTCGCCGGCATGGTGATGACGGTGCCCGCCGGCGCGATGATCGATGCCACCGAGAAGAAGCGGCTGATCGTGATCGTCACCGGCATCTGCACGGTGATGGCCTCGTTCCTGATCCTGCTGTCGCAGTCGGCCTGGGTGGTCACGGTGAGCCAGGTCGCCACCGCGATCGCGGGCGCAGCGATCGGGCCGGCGGTGACGGGGATGACGCTCGGCATCGTCCGGCAGCGCGGCTTCAACGCGCAGAACGGGCGCAACCAGGCCTGGAACCACGCGGGCAACATGGTGGGCGCGGGCCTGTCGGGCTGGCTCGGCTGGCAGTTCGGGATGCCCGCGATCTTCTACCTCGCCGCGGCGTTCGGCGTGCTCGCGATCCTGTGCGTGCTGAGCATCCCCGAGCGCGCGATCGACCATGACGCCGCGCGCGGGCTGGAGACGGAGCACGCTGGTGGTGAGACCGCCGGTGCGGCGCAAGGCTTCCGCGCCTTGCTCGAGAACCGCCCGATGCTGATCCTCGCGGCGGCGCTGGCCTGTTTCCACCTCGGCAACGGCGCGATGCTGCCGCTCTACGGCCTGGCGGTGGTGGGCGCGGGCAAGGGCAACCCGGCGCTGTTCACCGCGACCACGGTGATGGTGGCGCAGGGCGTGATGGTGATCACCTCGCTGCTGGCGATGCGGATGGCGGCGGGGCGCGGCTATTGGCTGGTGCTGCTGATCTCCTTCGCCGCGCTGCCGCTGCGCGGCGCGCTCGCGGGCAGCTTCATCGAGCATTGGGGCGTCTGGCCGGTGCAGGCGCTCGACGGCGTCGGCGCCGGGCTGCAGAGCGTCGCGGTGCCGGGGCTGGTCGCCTGCCTGCTCGACGGCACCGGGCGGGTCAACGTCGGGCAGGGGGCGGTGATGACGGTGCAGGGTGTCGGCGCCTCGCTCAGCCCGGCGATCGGCGGGTGGCTGGCGCAGGCGCTGGGCTATCGCGTCGCCTTCTACGTCCTCGGCAGCTTCGCGCTCGCCAGCCTGGCGCTGTGGCTCGGCTTCGCCGCGGTGCTGCGCCCCGCCTGCGCCGGCGCGCGGAAGGAGCAGGCGGCGTGACCGGGAGCGTCACCTGGGTGCATGTCGGCGACCTCCACGCCGACGCCGCAGATCGGTGGGAGGGGCCGCGCCGGCTGAAACGGGTCGTCCGGCAGCTCGCCGCGGCGCCCGAGGGAATCGACTTCCTGTTCCTGCCGGGCGACAACGCCAACCATGCGACTCCTGAGCAATATCGAGTCATCCGCACCGCGCTCGCGCGCAACCGCCTGCCGGTGCTGACGATCCCCGGCGACCATGACTTCGAGGACGGCACGCTGGCGGCCTATCGCGCCGGCACGCCGCCGGACTGGCGCCCGTTCAGCCGAGTCATCGCGGGGCATCGCTGCCTCTTCCTGGACATCGTCAGCGCCGGCGCGGGCGGCCCCGACTTCCGGCTCGGCGCGGGCCAGCGCGACCGCCTGGCGCGCGCGCTCGCCGAGAGCGACGACGACGCGGCGCTCACGCCCTTGGTGTTCATGCACGCTTTCCCCTCCGACCTCGCCGACGGCGGCGAGTCGCTGGCGACCCTGTTCGCCGACGCGGGGGTCGCCTTCGTCGACACCGGCCACACCCATTACAACGAGCTGCTCAACGACGGCCGCACCGTCTACGGCGCGACTCGTTCGAGCGCGCAGATCGAGGAGGCGCGCGGCACGCCCGGCTATTCGGTGGTGAGCGTCCATCACGGCGTGCCGAGCTGGACCTTCCGCCCGCTCAACGCCGCCTGGCCGCACGTCCAGATCCTGTCCCCCGCCGACGTGCGGCTGGTGACCCGGCCCTATCACCCCTGCCACGTTCCTGCGCCGGGTCTCGTGGAAGTGGCCGCGCGCGTGCTGGGGCAGGGCGCCGCCGCGCCGACCGTGCGGCTCGGCGAGCAGGCGTGGCCGATGGTGGCGTTCGCCGGACATGCCGCCACCTGGCGCGCGACGGTGGAGGTGCCGTGCGCGGGGCTCCACCGCCTCGAAGTGAGGAGCGGCACCGCCAGCGACACGATCGAGGTCCTGGTGCGCGAGCGCAGGGACGCGCCCAAGCGCGGCCGGATCGTCGCGCCCGGCAACGCCGTCCACTCGATCGGCGCGTGGGAGTCGCGCCACCTGTTCGGCACGCGGCTCGGTCCCAACGCCAACGGCGGGCCCTGGTGATCCTCGGCACCGGGGCGACCTGGACGATCTGCGCCGCCGCCACCGCGGCGGTGATCGCGCGCCCGTTCCGCTGGCCCGAGGCGATCTGGGCGGTCGCGGGCGCCGCGCTGCTGCTGCTGCTCGGGCTGATGCCCTGGCACGCCGCGCTGGGCGCGGTGGCGAAGGGCGGCGACGTCTACCTGTTCCTCATCGGCATGATGCTGCTGAGCGAGACCGCGCGCGAGCAGGGCCTGTTCGACTGGGTCGCGGCCGCCGCGGCGGTGCGCGCGCGCGGCTCGCCGCGGCGGCTGTTCGCGCTGGTCTATGCCACCGGGATCGTCACCACCACCTTCCTGTCGAACGATGCCACCGCGGTGGTGCTGACCCCGGCGGTCTATGCCGCCGCGCGCAAGGCCAAGGCGGACCCGCTGCCGCTGCTGTTCGCCTGCGCGCTGATCGCCAACGCCGCCAGCTTCGTGCTGCCGATCTCCAACCCCGCCAACCTCGTCCTGTACGGCGGCAAGATGCCGCCACTGGGCGAGTGGTTCGGTTCGTTCGCGCTGCCCTCGATCGCGGCGATCGGCGTGACCTTCGTCGCGCTGCGCTGGGCCGAGCGGGCGCGGCTGACCGGGAACTGCGCCACCGACGTCGCGCCGACGACGCTGTCCGCGGGCGGTCGCGCCGCGCTCGGGGGGATCGCGGCGACCGCGGGGCTGCTCCTGGTGATGTCGGCGCGCGACCTGCCGCTCGGCCTGCCGACCTGCGCCGCCGGCGCGGCGACGACGCTTCTGGTGTGCGCGCTGGCGCGGCGCTCGCCGCTCGGGCTGGCGCGGCAGGTGTCGTGGAGCGTCCTGCCGCTGGTGGCGGGGCTGTTCGTGCTGGTCGAGGCGCTCGACCGCACCGGCGTGATCGCGCAGGTCGCCGCGGCGCTGCGCACCACCGCGGCCGACCCGGTGCGCGGCGCCGCGGTGGCGGGGACGGTGCTGGCGTTCGGCTCCAACCTGATGAACAACCTGCCCGCCGGGCTGGTCGCGAGCACCGCGGTGGCGCAGGCGCATCCGCCGCGGCTGGTGGTGGACGCGCTGCTGATCGGCGTCGACCTCGGCCCCAATCTCTCGATCACGGGCAGCCTGGCGACGATCCTATGGCTGCAGGCGATCCGGCGCGAGGGCGAGGACGTCGGCTTCTGGCGCTTCCTCAAGGTGGGGGCGGTGACGATGATCCCGGCGCTGGCCGCGGCGCTCGGCGCGCGGCTGCTGATCGGGTAGGGGAAGGCGCCGACCCGCCTGGTAGCGCCGACGCCGCGGGGGTTAGTCGCGAACCTTCCGTCACCCCGGCCCCGAGCCGGGATCCATCGTGCCGCGAACGCCTCCGCCATCGCTCTTGTGGAACCATGGATCCCGGCTCAGGGCGGGAATGACGATGGAGCAGAGGGCGCGATCACGATCACGCAACGGTTCCAGAAGGGGAGGGCCTCGGGGCGGCCCCCCCCCCCCCCCCCCCCCCCCCCCCCCCCGGCCCCCCCCCCCCCGCCCCGAGCAGGTCGCCATGTCACCCGGACATGGCTGGGATTGCCGGGGGCAATTCCACCTGCACGACAGCCGCAGGCTGGTGGAGGGGGGCTGCCACAGGCGCTGTGCTTCGCGGCGAGCCCCCTCCACCACGCCGCTGCGCGGC
>NZ_JAIOKB010000006.1 GCF_019898765.1 Sphingomonas yunnanensis
CCGCGCGGTCAGGTCGCCGCGCGCGAGCGAGTCGAGCCCGCTGCCGACGCTGTCGACGATCAGGCGGGTCTGCTCCTGCTTGGCGCGCTCGGCGGCGACGAGCTGGTCGCGGAACGCCACCATCGAGCCGGCGAGCTCGCCCACCTCGTCGCGCCGGGGATCGACCGCGACCTCGGCGTCGAGGTCGCCCGCGCCGAGCCGCCGCATCGTCGCGGTCATCGCCGTCAGCGGCGTGGCGATGCCGCGGATCAGCGAGAGCAGCATGAAAACGGTGAGCGCGAGCACCGCGACGGCGATCGCGATCGAGACATCGCGCGAGGTCGTGTAGGTCGCGTTAGCCGCGGCCATGTCGCCGTCCATCAGGCTGACCTGGATCGCCTTCAGCTTGCCGGCATCATCGCTGGCCTGATCGTATTTTGCCTTGCTGCGCCGGAAGCTGGCGAGTGCCGCGTCGTTTTGATTGTCATGCGACAGCGTCAGTGTGGTCTTCGACTGCGCCAGGTAAGTGTGCCAGTCTGCCTCGAAGCGCTCGAACATGGATCGTGCGGCAGGGTTCTTGAGCGCCTCGTTCAAGAAGCTCGCGTTCTTGCCGACCTCGGCCGCCTGCGCTGCCGCGTCAGTCTCGGCAGCAGCGATGTCGGCGGGCGCCTCTGACAAGATGCTGTTCGCCTCCGCATTCCGGTAGTCCGACGTCGCCGTGTCGAGTGCGGCAACGGCGACCAACTTGTCCCGTCGGTCGTGCCCGAGCAGCTCGGCAGCGCCGTTCAAGGTGCGCTGGCTGGTGATCGACGCGGCTGCCATGAGCAGGAGGGAGCCGAGTAGGATGCCGAAGGCAACAAGCAGCTTCGAGCTGATCTTCAGGTTCTTCACGTTTGCGACACTCTCAAGAGGTGTCAGCAACGTAGAGCAACATATGTTAAGGAGCTGCCACCGCCTAGGCGCTTTAGACGGCCACCGAATCCGCCTGGGCGGAAGCTACGGTCAGCGAGCTTCGATGGATTCCGGAACGAAGTGCCAGCTGGGGAAGCGAGGCCTGCAGCGGTCAACCGGCGAGGGGCCGGGCTTAAGATGAACACATGTCTGAGGTCGGAACGAGCGCATGGCACTTGGAGCGGCCGTTATTGGGTCAAGCGCTTATAAGGAGCCGGCGTTACCGGATCGAACCTTCGCCAACCAACGTGTCGGGTGACCGGTGCTCACCTCCCTCTGACGAATTTGGCACTCGCGCAGTCGACACTCGCCGCAGGGCACACCCATAGATCAGCTATGGAGCAGTCACCAAGCGCCGCCTGGGTCGCGTTCCTTTGGCAGGCATCTCGCTTGTAACCACCACCAAAGCAGATTACGAAGATGCATTCGAATGCACAGGAGCGGGTGGGATGGCGGAGTGGCTTAAGCGAGGGCGCAATGCGGAGGCGACCGCCAGCAACGATCGGCAGATACGGGATACGGTCGAAGCGATACTGGCTGACATCGCCGAGCGCGGCGACGTGGCCGTCCGCGAGTTGTCGATCCGCTTCGACAAGTGGGACCGCGACGACTACCGGCTCTCCGACCGCGAGATCCAGGATTGCATCGATCAGATGTCCGCACAGGACATCAAGGATATCGAGTTCGCGCAGGCGCAAGTTCGCAACTTTGCCCGGATCCAGCGCGAGTCGCTGTCCGATGTGGAGGTGGAGACGCTGCCCGGCGTCGTGCTCGGTCACCGCAACGTGCCGGTCAACGCCGCGGGCTGCTACGTGCCCGGCGGCAAGTACCCGCTGCTCGCCTCGGCGCACATGAGCGTCATCACGGCGAAGGTCGCGGGCGTACCGCGGGTCGTCACGTGTGCGCCGCCATTTCAGGGCAGGCCCGCGCCCGCGATCGTCGCCGCGCAGGCGATGGCCGGTGCCGATGAGATCTACTGCCTGGGCGGCATTCAAGCGGTCGCGGCGATGGGCATCGGCACGCCGTCGATTGCCCCGGTCGACATCCTCGTCGGCCCTGGAAACGCCTTCGTCGCCGAGGCTAAGCGACAGCTGTTCGGCCGTGTCGGCATCGACCTGTTCGCGGGTCCGACCGAGACGCTGGTGATCGCGGATGAGCAGGGCGCGGACGCCGAACTGTGCGCCACCGATCTGCTGGGGCAGGCGGAGCACGGCCCAGACAGCCCGGCTATCCTGCTCACCACGTCCGAGAAGCTGGCGCGCGAGACGTTGGCGGAGATCGAGCGCCTGCTCGAGATCCTGCCGACTGCCGATTACGCCCGGCGGGCGTGGGAGAGCTACGGCGAGGTAATTGTGGCCGAGGACGAGGCGGAGATGGTGCGCATCGCCGACGACATCGCCTCAGAGCACGTTCAGGTGATGACTCGCGACCCCGACTATTTTCTCGCGAACATGACCAACTACGGTGCCCTGTTCCTGGGGCCACGGACGAACGTGGCATTTGGCGACAAGGTGATCGGCACCAACCACACGCTGCCGACGCGGAAGGCGGCACGCTATACGGGCGGTCTCTGGGTGGGCAAGTTCCTCAAGACCTGCACCTATCAGCGCGTGACCAGCGACGCCGCTTCCGCGCAGATCGGCGAGTATTGCAGCAGGCTCTGTGCGCTGGAGGGCTTCGCCGGGCACGGCGAACAGGCCAACGTTCGCGTGCGTCGGTACGGGGGGCGCAACGTGCCCTATGCCGGCGCAGCGGAGCCGCTGGTCGCCGCCGAATGATCGATCTGCCACGTTCGCCAGGCTTCCGGCTGGACGGCTTGCGTGCGCTGGTGACCGGGGCAGGGCGCGGCATCGGGCTGGCCGCGGCCGCCGCGCTGGCCGAGGCGGGCGCTCACGTCACCCTGGCGGCGCGCACCGTTTCGGAGATCGAGGCAGCAGCCGGGGCGATCACCGCCGCGGGGGGCTTGGCCCGCGCGCTGGTACTGGACGTGCTCGACACGGCCACGACGCGCGCCACCATCGCGGCGCAGGGGTCGTTCGAGATTCTCGTCAACAACGCCGGCACCAACAGGCCGAAGCCGTTCGTGGCGGTCTCTGAGGACGATTACGACGCCGTGCTCGACCTCAACCTCAAGGCCGCCTTCTTCGTGGCCCAGTCCGTGGCCGACGGTATGATCGGCGCGGCTCATGGCGGCTCGATCATCCATATGGGATCGCAGATGGGGCATGTCGGCGGGCTCCGGCGGACGCTCTACTGCGCGTCGAAGTGGGCTCTGGAGGGCATGTCGAAGGCGATGGCGCTCGACCTGGCGCCGCACCGTATCCGATCGAACACGATCGCGCCGACCTTCATCGAGACGCCGATGACCCGTCCCTTCCTCGACGACGCCGCGTTCCGCGACGACGTTCTCAAGCGCATCAAGCTCGGACGGCTCGGGAAGGTGGAGGACCTGATGGGCGCCATCGTCTACCTTGCTTCTCCTGCCGCCACGATGGTGACGGGCACGAGCCTCGTCGTCGACGGCGGCTGGACCGCGGACTGACGTCTGAAAGGATCACCATGGTCGACCGCATACTAACCACCCATGTCGGCTCGCTGCCGCGGAGCCGCGTCGTGACCGACCTGATCTTCGCGCAGGAGCGCGGAGAGCCGGTCGACGCCGCCGTCCTCGACGACGTACTCGGCGCGGCGGTGGACGCCTGCGTCGCCCGACAGGTCGAGAGCGGCATCGACCTCGTCTCCGATGGCGAGATGTCGAAGATCAGCTACGCCACGTATATCAAGGACCGGATCACCGGCTTCGACGGCGACTCGCCGCGTACACCGCCGGCGGATCTGGAGGATTTCCCCGCCTTCCTGCAGCGCCAGGCGGCGGGCGGCGGCACACCGACCTACCGCCGGCCCTGCTGCGTCGGCGCCGTGGCGCCGCGCACGCTGGGCCCGCTCCACGCCGACGTCGCGAACCTCAGCCGGGCCGTGGCGACGCACCGCCCCGACGGCGCCTTCATGAACGCCGCGTCGCCGGGCGTGATCGCGCTGTTCCAGCCCAACGAATTCTATGCCTCGTCGGACGCCTATCTCGAGGCACTCGCAGAGGCCATGCGCCCGGAGTATGAGGCGATCGTCGCCGCCGGTCTGACGCTGCAGCTCGACAGCCCGGATCTCGGGCTCGGCCGCCACATGATGTACAAGGACCGCAGCGAAGCGGACTACCTCACCCTGATCGAACGGCATGTCGAGGTGCTCAACCATGCCCTTCGCAACGTGCCGGCGGAAATGGCGCGCATGCATGTCTGCTGGGGCAATTACGAAGGGCCGCACACGCGCGACGTAGAGATGCGCACGATTCTCCCGGTGCTGATGAAGGCAAAGCCGCAGGGCCTGCTCTTCGAGACCGCGAACCCGCGCCATCAGCATGATTGGCAGGCCTTCAGGGACTTGGCCGCCCTGGTCCCCGACGATCGCGTGCTGATCCCCGGGGTGATCGACTCGACCACCAACTTCGTCGAGCATCCCGAGGTGGTCGCGCAGCGCATCGATCAGTTCGCCGGGCTGGTCGGGCGCGACCGCGTGATCGCGGGCACCGACTGCGGGTTCTCGACCTTCGCCGGCTTCGGCGCCGTGGATGCCGACATTGTCTACGCCAAGCTGGCGACGCTCGCGGAAGGCGCGGCGCGCGCCAGCGAGCGCCTGTGGAAGCGCGCGGCATGACGCTGAAACAGCGCCTCGCCGCGGGGGAGCGCATCGTCGGCACCTTCGTGAAGACTCCGTCCCCGATCGTCGTGGAGGTGCTGGCGCTGTCGTCGCTCGATTGCCTGTGCCTGGACGCCGAGCATGCGCCCTTTGATCGCGCCGCGATCGACGGCTGCGTGCTGGCGTCACGCGCGAGCGGCAAGGACGTTCTGGTGCGCGTCGCGAGCACCACGCCGGAACATGTGCTCGGCGCGCTGGACTGTGGCGCCACCGGCGTGGTTGCCCCGCATGTCCGCTCCGCCGACGAGGCGCGAGCCCTGGTCCGCATGGCGCACTACGGTGCCGGCGGACGGGGCTATGCCGGTTCGTCCCGAGCCGCTGGCTATACGACGAGGCCGATGGCGGATCATCTCGCCGCCTCCGCACGACGGACGGTAGTGATCGCGCAGATCGAGGATCCCGAAGCTGTCGACGCGATCGACGACATCGCGCGGGTGGACGGCATCGACGCGCTCTTCGTCGGCCGCGCCGACCTGACGGTGGCCTATGGCACTGCCGACCAGGACGATCCGCGCGTTGTCGCGGCGGTCGAGCGCGTCTGCGCCGCCGGACGGGCGTGCGGACGTCCGGTCGGCATGTTCCTGTCGCGCGCGGCCGACATCCCGCTGTGGGGAGAGAAGGGCGCCACCCTCTTCCTGCTAGGTTCCGACCACGGCTTTCTGCTCGCGGGTGCGAAGGCGCTGGCACAGGTCGGGGCCGCATAAGGGACGTATGCCTCAAGCGACACCGTAGATCGGCCTGCAGGACGGGCGGGACGGCGCGTGATGCCGTCAGGTGATGGCGGAGGCCCTCACGCGCGGGCCAGCGTCTCGGGCAGGCTCCGCCAGATCAGCGCCGCGACCACGAAGATGACGCACGAGGCGAGCATCGTCGCCTGGAGGCCAACCGCGCTAGCCAGCGCGCCAGTGGCGAGCGGCGAGAAGAAGCTGATCAGCCGGCCCCAATTGAAGATCGACGCGGCAGTGGATTTGAGATGCGGCGGGTACAATTCCGCCAGCCATGGCCCCCAGACGATGCTGCACGAGACGCCGAACCCATAGAGGAAGCCGACCGCCAGCAGCAGTGGCACGATCGTGGGGATCCCGATATAGATCGCGACCGTCGCGGCCGTCAGCGCGAAGCCGAGCGCGCCGAATCTCCGTCCCAGCCGATCGCAGGCCCAGCCCCAGACGAAGCCGCCGATCATGTTGCCCGCGAACTGCGCCGCGACCAGGTTCCCGACGATCTCCGGGGGCAGCTGCCGCACCTCCTTGAGGTAGATCGTCAGCCAACCGCTGAAGGCCTGGTAGGCGAAGAAGTTGAGCCCGGTCAGCGTCGCCAAAAGCAGGGTCCGTCGCCGCACGCTCGGCGCGAACAGCTCGCCGATCGGGAAGCGCGACACCCGAGCGCTCGCTCCGCTCGCCGGCACGATCAACCAGGCCAAAGCGGCGAGCGCGACGGGCGGTATGCCGCCGAGCCACAGCAGCACGCGCCAATCGCGATCGCCTAAGTGGCCGAGCGCGAGGCCGAGCACGACGATGGCGCTGCTGAAGGTCAGATTGACCGCACTCGCCAGCCGACCGCGCACCCGCGGCGCGAACAGGGCGACGTAGATGCCCACGATCACCGGAAAGCTGCCGCCGAGAAAGAGCCCGAGCACGAAACGCTGTGCCAGCAGCTGTACGTAGCTGTCCACGGCGGCGCCGGCGATCAGCATGACGCCGTAGCCGACCATGATCGCGACCAGCATGTTGCGTCGGCCGAGCCGGTCGGCGAGTTGACCGAAGGTGATCGCGCCGATCAGTGCCCCCGCTCCCTGCGCCGAGTAGGCCGATCCCGCCTGGGTGAGCGACAGGCCGAGGCTGTCGCGGATGAAAGGCCGCAGCACGTCGACCGTGTTCCAGGCCCAGCCGTAGAAGAACTCGGCGACCAGCACGAAGGCGAACGCCGCCAGGCGGCGAGCTAGCCCGTGTTCAAACGCCGGTTCCGGCGCTTCAAACATCGGCACGACGGTGGCGCCCCCGTCCACGCCGCCCATGGCGGGAGCGAGAGTCGTTGCCGTTCCTATCGCGCTGGTCACCCTCGACTCCTCAGCGCTGGAAGCGGAGCCGCAGGCCGTACATGCGCGGCGGTTCGTAGCTCGCCTGCAGCGGCGTGCCGCCGTAGGAGACGAGCGTCTGTATGCTCTCGTTGGTGATGTTGTCGACGAAGGCGATCAGCGACAGCTGTTTGTTGACCTCGTAGGTCAGCGTGGCGTCCAGCTTCAACCATGGCTCCTCCCGCGCGAGCCGGTCGTTGAACGACTGCTCGTCATGGTGCCCGGCAAAGGACGCGGCGACGAACGGCGTCAGGGCCGAGTCCCCGCCCAGATCGATCCGGTAGGAGGCGTAGGCCGAGCCCGAGTATTTCGGCGAATGCGGGATGTTGTTGCCGGAGAGGTCGCAGACGAACGACAGGGCCGGCTGCCCGGCGCCGCCGGTTCCAGTCAGCGGCTGGCAATCGTAGCCTGGAGCGATGACGCGACGCTGTCCGATGCCCGCGATCGTCACTCCGTTGACGACGGTCGGCGCCGTCGCCGTCGGATCGTTGACGAGGATCGATCCGCCGAACGGCAGCGGGACGTTCTCGAACTTCGAGTACTTGGCGTTGAGCAGCGACAGGTTCGCTCCGATCGTGAGCTCCGGCGTCGGCTCCCAGATCGCCTCCGCCTCAATGCCGTAGGAGCGCGCGCGCGCGGCGTTGAAGGTCGTCTGCAGCGTCGTGCCCCCGACGATGATCTGGCGACTCTCCTGCAGATCTCGGTACTTGTTGTAGAAGGCCGACAGGTTGAGTTGGACCGTGTTGCCGAAGAAGCGGTTCTTTGCGCCGAGCTCGAACGCGGTGACCTTCTCGGGACCGAACGTCGGCGCGCTCTGCGCGGCGGCGAGACCGGCGTTGAAGCCACCCGAGCGGAAACCGGTCGAGGCGCTGGCGTAGAGCAGGTTGCTGTCGGTCACCTGCAGCTCCGTGCCCGCCTTCCACGTGACTTGGCTGAACTCTAGAGGGCAGTAGGTGGACGCCACCTGCTGACCGGTCGCGTTGAGGATCGTCGCCGCAGTGACGCCGTCGTCGCCGCAGTTCGACGGTTTCGCCGGGAAGATGCTGAGCGGCGGCGTCGGGTCGTTGATCGTCACCTGCGTCAGTGGATTGACGCCGTTCGGCAGCGTGGCGGGCAGGTACCAGAACGCAGTGGCGTTGAGATACTCCTTCTTCTCGTGCGTGTAGCGCACACCGCCGGTGACCGACCACGCGTCGGTGACATGGAACGTGGCCTGGCCGTAGGCGGCTCTCGAGTATACCTTCACGCGCTCGTACTGGTACGTGCCGTTGTTCTGCGATCCGGTGATGGGCGTCGCCAGCGCGCTGGAGCGGATCACGCGCGGCAGCTGCTGATTGATGAAACCGTTCACCAGCGTGTCGTTGAGGAAGTAGCCGCCGAGCACATATTCGAACCGCTGCGACTTCGACGACAGCAGCTGCACCTCCTGACTGAAGGTGTCCGTGTGCGTGCGCGCCAGATCGATCGCGATCGACGAGGACGAGAAGTCGGAGTCGGTGGTCCGCTTGCCGCGGTATTTCACGTAGCCGGTGATCGACTTCAGCGACACGGCGCCGAAATCGTAGGACGCGGTCAACGAGGTGGATGCCTGGTAGAGGTTCCGGAACGGCTTGTAGTCGTTCGAGACGGTGAATTCGTCCCCCGGGTTGTCGATCGGAATGCCGAGATCGACGCCGGTGCCGACCGGACCGAGCGGGCCGGCCGCGGTGGTGGTGCAGTCCCGCACTCCGTCGCGGTTGCCGGCGCGCTCGTTCAGATAGACGATGCTGGGTGAGTTGAAGAGGATCTGACACGTGGCCGGATCGATGTACGATCCGATCTGCTTGTAGCCGAACGCCGAGGCGCCGTTGCCGCCCTGCTTGGCGTAGTCGGCACGAAAGGTAGCGCTGAAATCGCCGACGTCCCACTTCACCGAGCCGCGGACATATTGCTTGTTTTCGTCGAAGAGATCTGCCTGGGGGTCGTAGCTGTTCTTGACCCATCCATCGGCATAGTCGGTGACGCCGACGAGGCGTACCGCCACGTTCTCCGTCAGCGGTACGTTGACGTACCCTTCGAACCGCACCTTGTCGTAGTTGCCGACCGTCAGCGTCGATCCGTAGTCAAGCTCATGCGTGGGCGCGTTGGTGGTCACGACTATGTTGCCGCCGAAGGTGTTGCGACCGTAGAGCGTTCCCTGCGGTCCTCGCTGCACCTCCAGCGTAGCGACGTCGGCGAAGCCGAGCGACGCTTGGCTGGTACGAGACTGATAGATGCCGTCGATGAAATAGCCGATGGTCGGATCGCCGGTAACGCCGTTGTTGGCGGTGCGGACGCCACGCATCGCGGGGCGGACGTCGGAACCGGTCTGGCCGAAACTGAAGCCCGGCACGAACTCGTTGAGCCGCGACATGTCGACGACGCCGCGGTTCTTCAGGGTGTCACCCGAGATCGCGGTGATCGCCAGCGGCACCGTCTGCAGGTTCTCCTCGCGACGTTGCGCCGTCACGACGATGTCGCCGATGCCGCCGCCCTGCTCTCCCGCGGACGTGTCGGCGACCGCGGCGTTGCTCTGCGGTTGTGAGGCGGTGTCCACCGCGCCAGGCGCGCTCGCCTGATCGCCCTGCGCGAACGCGGGCTGAGTACCAGCGACGAGCGCCAGCGCAGAGGTACCGAAAATGAGCTTAAAAACCGACATGCTGCCCCCTCATGTTCGTTTATTGCGAGGAGGCTATCGACGCCGCACATACCTGTCCACGAGTTTTTGCATTCGAAGTACAAAGGCAAGCCACTCGCGTGGCGGTCTGCCTGACGCGCGAGAGCTCGCGTTTGACGTTGATCGCAAGAGCCAGATAGGGCCGTCTTCCGCAACGCCGACGCCATCGCGAGATCGGCGGGGCGCCGTGCTGAGTGACACCCAGCCGTCCGTCATACAGGCGTTTTGCGGTTCCGAATGCGCCCGCGCGCGTCAGGCGAGACGAGCCGACCGGCCTTCCATGAACTGACCGCTGAACAAGCGCCGCTCGGGCGGGATGCGGGCGTCCTCGACGCGCTCGAGCAGCATGTCGACCGCCGCCTGGGTCATGCGTCGGACCGGCTGGCGGATCGAGCACAACCGATAGCTGTTCCATCCTGCGGGATCGGTGCCGTCGAAACCGACAACCGAGAGATCCTCCGGAATCCGCAGCCCGAAGCGGTCCCGCGCGGCGTCGATCGCGCCGATGGCCATGAGATCGTTGACGCACACGACCGCGTCGAGTTGCTCCGCCTCCGCCATCAGCGCAATCATCGCGTCGCCGCCGCTGGCGTAGCTGAAGTCGCCGCGCTGTTCGGGAACGATGGTGATCCCAGCTTCACCAAGCCGCGCCAGCGCGGCGCGGCGACGTTCCTCTCCGACGTAGCTGTCTGCCGGCCCGGCGACGACGGCGAAGCGCCGATGACCGGCCGCCAGGAGCCGCTCGACCAGTTCGCGCTGCCCCGCCACCGAGTCGCACGCGACCGACGTCGCCGGAGCGCGGCTGCTCAGGCGATTGTAGAGCACAAGCGGCACGCGGTGGGCGATGAACTGCTCGACCTGAGGGTCTGTCAGATGCGCGGCGCAGATCACGCCGTCTACGCTGTGCCGCCACACCTGCTCCAGCACGCCGTCCACGTCACTCTCCGCCTCGAGCGAGAACAGCAACATTCGCAGGTCGCGCTCCGTCAGGCGATGGGACAGCTCCGCGAGAACCTCGGGGTAGTGGAGCATCGTCAGGCTCGACATGATCACCGCGACCAGGTGCGTGCGTCGCGAGATCAGGCCCTGAGCCAGCGCGTTGGGGCGATAGCCCAGCTCGCCGGCGGCCTTCATGATGCGCTGACGCGTCGCCGAGGAGATCGAGCCATTCGGCGAGAAACACCTCGATACGGCGGATTGTGACACGCCGGCGCGGCGGGCGACGTCGTAGGAAGTCGCCCGCTTCGGCGCGTGCGTGAGCGCAGTCGCCTCATCGCCGGGCGCCTCACCGTCATCGCGTCTGCGTCCAGCCAACCGTGCCCCCGTGACAACTGCATTCGAATTCAATAACGTCGCGTCAGCATCGCACGTCGCGACGCTCGCAGGGAGACGACGCACATGGCCGATACGGCGCCGCAGGGGTTCGAGCACAGCACCACGTATGTCAAGGCGCCGGCGCGCGACTCGATCGCCGATACGGGCGACGTGGTCGGCATCGTCGAGGCCGTCCTCGCGGACGTGAAATCGCGCGGCGACGAGGCGGTGCGCGAATATTCGATCAAGTTCGACCGTGCGGAACTCGACCGGTTCGAGGTCACCCACGAGGAGAGACTCGCCGCGGTGTCTGCGCTGGACCAGCAGACGCGCGCGGATACCGAGTTTGCTATCGAGAACGTGCGGCGATTCGCCCAGGCGCAGCTTGCGACCATGCTGCCGCTCGAAGTGGAGCCGCTGCCCGGCCTGCATCTCGGACATCGCGTGATCCCGATCGAGCGGGTGGGCGCCTACGTGCCAGGCGGGCGCTTCCCGCTGCTTTCAGCGCCGATCATGACGATCGTGCCGGGCAAGGTGGCAGGCTGCGACGAAGTGGTCGCATGCCTTCCACCCAACGCGCACCAGGCGATGATCGCGGGGTGCCATCTCTCGGGCGCCGACCGCATCTTCCGGATCGGCGGGGCCCAGGCGATCGCCGCGATGGCGTTCGGAACGGCGAGTGTGCCCCAGGTGAACAAGATCGTCGGGCCCGGCAATGCCTTCGTCAACGAGGCGAAGCGGCAGGTGTTCGGACCGGTGGGCATCGACCAGCTCGCCGGACCTTCGGAGATCTTCGTGCTGGCGGACGCGAGCGGCGACCCCCGCCTCATCGCCACGGACCTGCTCGCCCAGGCGGAGCATGACGTGCGCACGCGCGTCGGCCTGATCACCACCGATCGCGCCGTGGCAGAAGAGACCGCGCGCGAGGTGGAGCGTCAGCTGGTGACGTTGGCGACCGCGAAGATCGCGGGTGAGAGCTGGGCCAACTACGGCGAGATCGTCCTCTGCGCCGACGAGGCCGCGATGATCGCCTACTCCGACCATGTCGCGGCGGAGCATCTCCAGGTGCATACGACCGACGCTCATGGGCTGGCCGCCAAGCTGCGGAACTATGGATCGCTGTTCATCGGAGAGAACGCCAGCGTCGTCTATTCGGACAAGACGGTGGGCACCAACCACACGCTGCCGACGATGGGCGCGGGGCGCTACACGGGCGGACTATGGGTCGGCAGCTACGTCAAGATCGCCACGCACCAGTGGCTTTCGGACGAGGCGGTGCTGAAGGTCGGCCCGCCTGCCTCGCGCCAGAGCGCGAGCGAGGGGCTGGATGGCCACATGAAGGCGGCGCAGGTCCGGGTCGACCGACTGCACCAGGCTGCGAGTCTGGCCTGAGGCTGGAAGGGGGCGGAGGGCGAAGCCGGACCGCCCCCGGGCGCTCCGATCGCTGCCGACCTTTCAGCTGGCGTCCCGCACCGATGCTGAGGCCGGGACGAGGGGATCGGCGGCTGGCATCGAGCGCTCCTGCACCTTCGACCGGAGCGTCTCGCGCTGGCTGAGCCAAATCAGGGCGGCCGCTGCGAAGGCCGCAGCGGCCGACGCCATGGCGGCGGGCAGGCCGTAGCGGTCGGCGAGCAAGCCCGTCGCGAGCGGCGCGAAGAAGCTGATGATGCGTCCCCAGTTAAAGATCGAGGCAGCCGTGGAGCGTAGGTGGGGCGGATACAGCTCGGCCAGCCACGGACCCCAGATCACGCTGGAGCACAGCATCGATCCGTAGATGAGCCCGACGAGACGGAACAGTGTCAGGCTGGTCGGCATCGAAAGATACACGAGGATAGCGACCGACGCGACAAGGAAGCCGCTGGCGTTGAAGCGCCGGCCGAAGCGATCCGCCGCCCAGCCCCAGGCGAAGCCGCCGATGATGTTACCTGCGAACTGCCAGGCGACGAGGTTCCCGGCCGCACCGGCCGACAGACCGCGTACGCCGGTGAGATAGGTCGTGAGCCACCCGCTATATGCCTGATAGCCGAAAAAGTTCAGCCCGGTCATCGTCGCAAGCAGCAGCGTCTGTCGGCGAACCGCAGGGTGAAACAGCTCCCGTACCGGCAGCTTCTCGCCGCGCGTGACGTGCCGGTCGACCGGTGATCCTGCGGGAATAAGAAGCAGCATGACGCCAGCGAGAAGCAGCGGCGGCACGCCGCCGATCCAGAGCAGGAGATGCCAGTCATGACCGCCCAAAGCGCCCAGGGCCAAGCCGAGCGCGACGATGGACGAACTGAAGCATGCGTTGAGCATGCCGGCCACCCTGCCGCGCAGATGCTCCTCGAACAGATTGACGTAGATGCTGACCCCTACGGGGAAGACGCCCCCGGTGAAGAGGCCGAGCACGAAGCGCTGGGCAAGCAATTGCGGATAGCTCGCCACGAGTAATCCGGACAGCAGCGAGAGGCCGTAGCCCATGATGATCGCGGCGGCTACGTTGCGCCGGCCAAAGCGATCGGCGAGTTGTCCGATGAGGATCGCGCCGATCAGCGCTCCCGCTCCCTGCGCAGAGTAGGTCGAGCCAGCCTGGACGAGCGTCAGGCCGAGAGCGCTGCGTTGGAACGGTCGCAGCACGTCCACGCTGTTCCAGGCCCAGCCGTAGAGGAACTCGCCGAGCATCAGCGCCGCGAAGATGGCGAGGCGTCGACCGCGGGAAAGCGATCGTGCCTGCCTCGGTGTCGTCTGGTTCTCGTGCGCCATCCCGTTCCTCTCTCGAGACGTTAGATTGCATTCGCATTCCGTTGTAAACAGGCTTGCGTCGGTGCACCCGAGAAGAGCCGTCGGGTCGGAAGACGATATCCTCCGCAGCGCTTAGCCAGTCGGTAGCAATATATAGCAACTTTCTACCGCTTCCCACTTGCCCGGGCATGCATCCGCATGCATTCTCCCGCCGAGCCGAGAGTCGCGCTGGGGAGGCGCGTGTCGGCCAATGGGAGGGAAGGGCGATGAAGAGCATGCTGTGGCTTCGAGATGCGTCGGTGCTGGCTCTTGCTGCGGTCGGGCTCGGCACGGTGCCCGCGGCGGCGCAGGAGGCGCCCGCGTCGACGCCGGTCGAGGCGAGCGCGTCGCAACAGTCATCGTCCTCGGCGGACCAGACCGGAGATCTCCTGCCCGGCGACGTGATCGTCACGGCGCAGCGCCGGGCCGAACGGCTGCAGGACGTGCCTATCTCGATCACGGCGGTCAGCGGGGCGGATCTTCAGCGCCTCCACGCCGACAATGTCGGCCGACTGGAGTTCATCGCGCCGGGCTTCACCTGGGGTAGCCAGGGATCGGATTCGTTTCCGGCCATCCGCGGCGTACGCACGAGCCTGGTCAGTGCACAGAACGACCCTGTGATCGGCTTCTACATCGACGGCATCTACCAGAGCCGCACGCAGCAGCAGAGCATCCCGCTCTTCGACATCGCCAGGGTCGAGGTGCAGCGCGGGCCGCAAGGCACGCTTTACGGCCGGAACACCTTCGGCGGCAATCTGAGCGTCGTCACGGCGTCGCCGACCAACAAGGTCGAGGCCGGGCTGAACGTCGACTTCGGCAACTACAACTCGCAGCGGGTCGACGGTTTCGTGAACGCGCCGCTCAGCGACACGCTCGCCCTGCGCGTGGCCGGTGTCTATCAGGACCACGACGGCTACGTCCGCAGCACCGCCGGCGTGGAGCTGGCCGATCTCAAGGAATATGCCGGCCGCGCTTCGCTGAAATGGACTCCGGACAGTCAGTTGGAGATCGAGCTGCACGGCGGCTTCTGGCGTCGTGACGATGCGGGCGCAGGCTCCTACGGCTACAAGGTAGCGGGTACGCTCATCAATCCGCAGACGGGCTACCAATCCATCAACGGCGTGCCCTATGCCGTGAACCCGTCGGTGAAGAACGGCTCCGTGCTCGTGAACGGCGTCGACGTCGGCGTGGCGGTCACGCCCGGACCCTATACCAACGACTGGGACTATCAGCCATTCGAGCATCTCAGCGAGAACTATGGTTCGGGCACGATCAGCTACGATCTCGGCGGTGCATCGGTGAGATCCATCACGGGCTACACCTTCTTCCGCGCGCACCGCAGCGCCGACAACGACCAGAGCAGCGTGGTCTTCCAGGCGCCGGCGATCGGCTTCGGTTCGGGGCAGCAGGAGCCCAACACGCGTGCGAAGACGTTCACGCAGGAGGTGCAGCTGGTCTCCAACAGCACCGATCCGTTCCAGTGGATTGTCGGCGGCTACTACCTGCACGATGACATCTTCGAGACGTACCAGCAGAAGATCGACGCACCGGGCTCCACCGTCCCAGGCTTCCGCGCCGACGCCGCACTAAAGACGAACGCTTATGCCGCTTACGCGCAGGGAACCTATGCCATCGTGCCCGAGACGCTGCGCGTCATTGGCGGCATTCGTTACTCGTACGAGAAGAAGTCGTTCGACTTCGCCGACTTCGCGGACGGCATTCCCAACACATACGAGTTCACGACCCCATACAGCGTCACCTCCGGTTCGCCGTCTTTCGACAGCGTGACCTGGCGGGCCGGTCTGCAGTACACGCCGGATCGCAGGACGATGGTGTATGCCACCGCTTCTACAGGCTTCGCGTCGGGCGGCGTCAACGATACCGGTGGCGATGCCGCGATCCCGGCGTCGTACACGCCTCAGAAGGTGAACGCCTACGAAGCGGGCATCAAGAACCAGTTCCTGAACGGACGCATCCAGACCGAGCTGGCGCTCTATTACAACAAGTACACCGATCTGCAGATCAACGTGTACACACCGCTGGTGTCGTACTTCGGCAGCGCCGGTCGAGCGCGAAGCTATGGCGGGGAGGTGACGGTGCGCACGCTGCCGTTGCCGGATCTGCACATCGACGTCACAGCGGCGTATCTCAACGGTAAGTACACCCGCTACATCAGCGGCAACAACTTCTTCGGCGCGTCGAACGGGCAGGATCCGGTCTCGCTTGATCTGGCGGGGCGCCGCATCCCACAATCGCCCAAGCTGAAGACGACCGTCGCGATATACTACGACATCAATCTCGGGAGCGCGGGTACGATCGCGCCCTACGCCAACTGGTTGCATTCGAGCAGCTATTTCACGACGGACTTCAACACCGTGCTCGATTTCCAGGAGGCGTATGACAAGTTCGATGTGTCGCTGCGCTGGACCGAGGCAGGCGGCCGTTTCTACGTCGAGGGCTACGGCAACAACGTCACAGACCGGGCGGTTCTGCTGAGCGCCGTGGTAGGACGTGCCCAGCGCGTGCAGGTCTCTTACGGGCCGCCGGCGACCTACGGGGTACGTGCGGGCGTAAGGTTCTGACGAGCCGGTCGGGGCCGGTCGCCTGCGAGCGGCCGGTCCTCAGAGTGTAGGTGTAGGGCGGGGGGCGGACGCCTCGATCACTCGGCTCAGCGCGAACAGCGTCGTTTCCGCGTGGGGTCGGGCGAGGAGCTCTGCCGATAGCGGCATACCTCCGCTCGTCCGTCCTACCGGCAAAGCGAGTGCCGGCCAGCCGCTGCACGCGGCGAGCTCGGGAGCCCAGCCACCCTTGGGGTTGTCCATCGAGGAAGGCAGGACTGCAGAGGGCGGGTAGAGGAGGGCGTCGAAGCCGTAGCGATCCATCACTCGGGCCAGGGCGCCTCTTAGCTCGGCGTGGAGCGCGAGTATAGCGGCTCTGACCGAATTGCTTCGCGGTGCCGCACGCGCTCGCAGGACCTCTTCATACTCGAGGAGAAAGCGTCGCTCCGCGATCACCGCCGCCACTGAGTCGGGAGCGGTGCCCGGCCGGAAGTTACTTCCGAGGTAAGCATCGAACGCGGAGCCGAATTCCTCATCCACGATATGGGCGCCGCGCGGCAGGACCTCGTTCGGCAGGTCCGGCGCCACGGCGACCTCAACCCCTGCGGCGCGCAGTGCGGCGATCGCGTTGTCGATCCCTGCGTCGATCTCAGCGGACGAACCGAGCAGCTGCGAAAGAATCCCGACCCGCATGCCGGCGAAGGGGACCGGCAGTAGCGACGTCGGCGCCGCGAGCAGGCCGAATATCGTCTCGGCATCGTTCACGCTGCGGGTGATCGTCCCGACTGTGTCTGTGGAAGGCGCGAGAGGTGCTACGCCGGCAGTCGGGATCACGCCCCAGGTTGGTCGCAGTCCCACTAGGCCGTTGTAGGCGGCCGGTACGCGGATCGAGCCACCCGTGTCGGTACCAAGCCCGGCCAAGGCGAAGCCGGCCGCGACCGCGACGGCGGTGCCACCGCTGGAACCGCCCGACGTTACAGCCGGCGCGAAGGGGTTGCGCGTGTCACCACCGAGCGAACTGCGGGACCGGATCTCGAAGGAAAATTCCGATAGGTTCGTCTTGCCGACCACGATAGCGCCCGCGGCGAGGAGGACGTCCAGCGCGGGAGCGGTTCGCCAAGGCAGGGCGGCGGCGAGAGCGCGGCAGCCCGAGGTGGTCGGCATTCCAGCCAGGTCGATGTTGTCCTTTACCGCGATCGGCACGCCGTGAAGGGCGCCCAGCCGCTCGCCCCGTCGCCGCGCGCCATCGCGATCGCGTGCTACGTCCTGCGCGTCCGGGCTGACGCGGAGCATGGCGGAAAGTAACAGGCCGACGCGGTCGTGCGCGGCGATCCGGGCGAGACACGCCGCGACCGCTGCGCCCGCGCTGTTCCGTCCAGCCTCACAGCTGCTCAGGAAGGCGCTGATGTCGTCGCCGTCGTCCATCGGCTGCCGATCCGATCGAGAAAAAGTGAGGCGGCGCGCGCCGGAGCGCACGCCGCTCCGCGTCAGCCGGCAGCGCGCTGCAGGGCCGCGAGCTTGATCTGCGCCAGCATCGACAGCTCGTCGTAGACCGCCCATTCGTCGATAATCTTGCCGTCGCGGATGTGATAATGGCTAACGCCCATGACGAACAGCGGGTGGCCGGTCGGGGCGCCGAGCGGCCCGTAGCCGAGATGATGCCCGTCTAGCGTCCAGCGTATGGCGTATTTCGTGCCGCCTTCCTCACTCTCGACCGAGCAGATGTGCTGGGGCACGTAGAAGCCGTCCGGGATGAGCGCGATGAGCCGCATCGTCTGCTGCAGTACCGCCGCCACGCCGTAATACTCGCGCATAAGCGGTCCGTGCCACTGGCAATTTGGTGCGTAGAGCTCGTGGATGCGCCCGAACATCCGCTTGTTGTAGATGTGATGGAGGTCGCGTAGCAGCTGCGCCTCGCCCTCGCTGTGAGCGATGGACGTGTCCGCGTCGGTCTCGGGCGGGTATTGGCCCAGGAGACGCCGGTTCTCGACGACCTCCATGATCGGCTCACCCGCCTCGAACTTTCGGACTGCGATGTCCTGCGCATAGGCGTGCGGGTCCAGGCCGAGTTGGATCACCGGGCCCATGTTGTCGCGTACGATCCACTCCTTATAGATCTTGTTCTCCAGGATCATGCAGTCGGCGACCGTCCGCGTCAGGAAGGTGCGCCCGGTCGGCTTGCCGTACATGCCGTATTGCGAATGCCGCCCCTGTCCGTGCGTCATGTGGCTGGTATAGAAGCCATCGCGATCGTTGCCCCGCCAGATGACCTGCTGCGCGAGGCCGCGGCGATCCGGAAACTCGACGAGGCGCTGGATCGTGTCGCGGATGTGCGTCTCGCGGTCGTACATCGTCCCCATGGTAGTGTAGGCGACGCAGTTGTGCGTGTAGTGCGTGTAGATGAGCCCGACGTCGCGCTCGTCCCAGATCCGGTGGGTGCAGCGGACGATGTAGTCAACGATGTCGGTGTAGATCGGGTCGAAGCCGCGCATGCCCTGAACCCGCTCGCGGTCGGTAGGGACCAGTTCGGTGAAATCGCGGCGCTCGACCTGAAGGACGGCGGCGTTCTGCTGGCCGTCATCCGTCGCGGGCGGTTGGCTGGACTGATCGTGCGGTGCGGCCTTGGTCATCTCGTCTCCTGTGCGACACGTCGTTGATGGCAGGTTAGCAGAGGCTGCGGCGTGATCGACCCGCGCGAGCCAGGTGGCGACGTGGACCGCCACATCGCCGGGACTCTCTAGCGGCGCGAAGTGGCCGACGCCGTCAAGCAGGACCAGCGCCGCGTCCGGCAGCCCTTCCGCGAGCTCGTGCTGCAGCGCCGGCGGGCAAAGTACGTCCTGCGCGCCGCCGAGCACGAGGGCGGGCATTGTCAGTTCGGTGAGGACAGGGCGCTTGTCGCTTCGGCTGACGGCGAGCTTCTCCTGCGCCGCGTGTGTTCGCGCGTCGAAGGTGGTCGCCATGTCTTCGAGCAGCACGCGGAGACCGTCGTCATCGCCGCGATCCGAGCCGAAGGCGCGTGGCGCAAGCTCGGCGATGGCGGCTGAAGGGGGGCCGGGGTGAGGCGGCGCGTCGACCGCCCGGGCTCGCGCGTTGCTGTTCAACAACGCCAGTCCGACGACTTGGTCAGGCGCCATCAGCGCGAGCTCGAGCGCTACCAGGCCGCCGAGCGAAAAGCCGAGAAGGGCGAAACGCGCCGGCAAGCGCGCGAGCAGCTGCCGGGCGAGGGCGATCGGATCGTCGCCATCGATCGGTGGCGTCAGCGTAAAGCGCTCGTCCAGCCGCGACAGCAAAGGAGCGAAGAGGCGTTCGTCGCACAGCGTGCCCGGCAGCAGCACGAGCGGCACAGGGGCCGTCGATGTCTGCCCCGGAGCGGGCTGCGGGATGGTTTTCACGTCGTCCTTCATGCCTCCGGAGGAGTCGTCTTGCATGCCGATCGCGAGTGGTCTAGCTATTGTGCATTCGGATGCAAGACGTTTTCCATAGCGGCGGAGATGGATGTGAACTGGACTGAGGACGCCATGAAGGCTCGCCTGGTGCGCTATGCCGATCTGGTGCCGTGCCGAACCGCGTTCATCGACACCCGTACGCCGGGATCGACCGAGAAGGAGAACTTCACGATCATCGGCGCGGGCGTCTCGGAGAGCACCGACCAGCACGTTCACATCACGGAGCGCCACGGCTTTAACATCGGTGCCGCGCGTCAGCCGTTCGGCTGCGTCAACTCGCAGCACAGTCATGACACCGCTGAGGTGTTCGTCGTCCACTCCGGTCGCTGGCGCTTGCCGTTTGGACCCAACAAGGAGGACGGATCCATCGAGATCGGTCCGGGCGACGTGGCTTCGGTGCCGATCCACATGTTTCGAGGTTTCGAGAAGCTCGACGAGGGGGTCGGCTTCCTCTTCACGGTGCTGGGCGAGGATGATCCTGGGAAGGTCACTTGGGCGCCGGCGGTGTTCGAGGCGGCGTCGGACCATGGTCTCAAGCTGGCGAAGGGAGGGCGATTGATCGACACGTCGCGCGGCGAGTACACCTTGGAGGACGTGGAGCTGGCCGAGGCGACAGGAGCCGAGGCCGCGTCTGAACTGAAAACCCCACCGATGGAGAAGATGCTCCAATGTGTGGCCGCCGCGGAGGACATGATCGCTAATCCTCGCTCGCCGCTGGCAAGCGAGGGAATAGAGGAAGCCGGTGTGATCACCCCGATGGCGACCGGCGACGGTTTTCCGGAAGGTCCGATCGCGGGCTGGTGGCCACACGGCTTCAATCTGCGCCGGCTGACGATGACGACGGGCGCCTATGTACCGCTACACGCCAGGTCCGAGGTCGAGGTCCTGTTCGTGCACGAGGGCACGCTGGAGGTCAGCTGGGATCAGGGCGCCATCATCATGGGTGCGGGCGACACGCTCAGCGTACCTGTCGGTTTGCCGCATGGTTTTCGCAACACAGCATCGGTCGATATGAAAGCGTTCGTCGTCCGCGGCGGAGACTCGCCGGGCATGCCAATCTTCTGAAAGGCACCACACGCCCTCGTCCAACCGACACATGAGCCTCAGTCTCGACCGAAAGCTATGAAGAACTGGGAAAGCTGCCGCGTATTTACCAGGCCAGCTGCGCAGAGATGAACGGATGGCCGAAGTTGGGCTGCGGGCAGGGCGCTGGGAATGACTGCTTTTGGGTCGCTAGCGTCTGCGAACGAGGTCTGCGCCTGGACGGGAGCGCAAGAAGCCTGCCTTCGATCATTGCCGACCGACGGCCGGGCGCAACTCCTAAGGCGCTGATGGCAGCTATGAGTGTCGCCTCCGATGGTAGTCTTGAGCAACATCTCCGACTTCAATCGGACATGACATTCCCGTTAACCAAGCAATGGCTGCGGCTTGTCATGGCTCCTGTCAGGAGGATGCCTTGACCCATTGCCATCGACAGCGTGTCGTTTTCAAGCAAAGCTTAATGTTAACTGCTTGTCTAGCAACCGCAGCGCACGGCGGCGGGGTCGGGGCGGGCGTCCACTTGTGCACCCGCCCCAACCGAGGCATCGGTGCCCGCGCCAACCCCGCCGCCGACGCCAGCGCCGACTCCGAAAGCGCTCAGCTTCACCACGGTCGAGGTTGGTGTCGACACCGACGCGTCGGGCGTGCTTCAGATGTCGATCCCCGCGGGAAGCTCCTCCCCCGTCACCGTGTCGGATCCGCACGCGCCGGCAGCTAGACGCTTCGAAGACCTTCGCCTGGATGGAAACGAAACGATCAGGGCGAGTGGCTTCGGCTCGCACAGTTGCATCAGCATTTCAGCGTCGCCAGCGACCTTTCAGGCATCCTCCGTTCTGCGATTCACGCAGTTGGGGACGCTACCGCGACAGATGCCGGTGTTCATGTGGGCGTCGCCGAGTGACTCCGAGCCGCTCACTATGCCACTCGAAGAAACCGTCGAAAAGCTCCCGGGCACCAGCGCCACCGGTATGCTGCCCAAGCACGCCCGCCTGCTGGAGGTTGGCAGCCCAAACTTCCGCGGCATACGCGTCTTCGGTTCGAATACGCTGACGAGCTCCGTCCCGCAGAAGGGAAGCGCACGTTACGTTGGTGAGCTATTCGGCACGGTGTACCCGACTGGCGAGGCGTCGAGCCGCTTAGTGGGTGACTGCGTCCTCAACGTCTCCTTCGATGGCGCGCAGCCATACGTGACCGGGCTGGTCAAACTGTCGCGATATGAACGGTCGATCATCGTGGGACCGTGCTGACGATCGACTTCGTTGCAGACATCGTCCGCGGCAAGTTGGTCACACGCTCGATCCAGGTGACTGGCACCGGGAACATGATTCAGTACGGGGCGGTCGCCGGCGGCTTGTATGGCGACGATGCGAGCGAGCTCGGCTTCACGATGTCGGCTCGCGGTCCGAGCGGTATCCTGATCGGAGGCGCGATCCTTGGCATTGGACACTAGAATAACTGAATGCGTCGCCTCGGAACTGCGTGCGGCCACGCGCAGCGGCGCCATCGAAGCGACGTCATCCGCATGGTACGCCTTTGGATCACGGGCCCTTTCAATATCGTCGACCCAGTCGGTCAACAGCCCCGATCCTCAACAAGCTGATCGAGATAACAGCTTAAGCGCGCGCGAAAAGCTGATAACCGTAGGGCCATGATCGGCGCTGATCGCGCGACAGCTTATTGTGGCGGAGCGCCGC
Organism: Sphingomonas yunnanensis; assembly: GCF_019898765.1. Taxonomy (GTDB): domain Bacteria; phylum Pseudomonadota; class Alphaproteobacteria; order Sphingomonadales; family Sphingomonadaceae; genus Sphingomonas; species Sphingomonas yunnanensis. The sequence goes on from NZ_JAIOKB010000006.1 coordinate 22,266, forward strand.
GTCTGCCTCCTCAAGAAGGGAGTTCATCTCGCAGGCGCGGCTCGACGATCGGCTTGAACCGATGCTGGCGCCGACACTGACGACCTTTCCGTTGATCCGGTAAGGAGCGCTCAGCCAACGAACGATGTCATCGGCCCGTTCGGCGACCACCGTCGACGATGAGGCATCGACTTGCATGACGACGAACTCGTCTCCACCGAGACGCGCGACAGCGTCACCGCGTTGCGCAGAGGCGGTCAGGCGTTCTCCAACGGCACAGAGGAGCGCGTCGCCCGCAGCATGGCCGAGTTGATCGTTGATCTGCTTGAAGCCGTCGAGATCGAGGTAGTGCAGCGCATAGCTGCCCGCGGACGGACCGGCGCGATTAAAGCCTGCGATCGCTTCTGCGAGCGCGAAGCGGTTCATCAAGCCGGTCAGGTGGTCGCGCCGCGCGAGCGCTGCGAAGGCAGAACTTGTGGCTGACTGCCGCTCCTGTGCAAGGTGGCGCTTCGTGAGGCTGCGAAGCCCGCCAGTCAGCAGCGCGATGAGGCATAGCGCCGCGACCGCATGGTCGGGCTCCGCCCGGAAGGCCAAGGCAAGGACGGGTGGCAGGACACCCAAGAGGACGCTTCCACCGGCGATCAGCGGCCGTAAGGCCGTGGTGGCTACGGCGCCTGCGGCATAGCCTACGACGAGGATCGCGACTGGCAGGTGAAGCGATGGGATGGGCAGCATCAGCGCGCGCGCCGCGAAGCAGCCGAACAGCACGGCGAAGGCGAGGTAGGACGCGCCAAACCGTCGCTCAAGCTCGCGCGCGTCAGCCCTCGACAGGGCCGCTGCGGCGCAGCGCGCTCGGCCACGGTAGAGGAGCCGTAGCCGCCAGCCGCTGGCTGCCACGCCGAGGCCAAGGAGCAGCGACGCGGCGCCATCGCGCGAGCGCAACGACACAAGCGTGGCCACCAGCAAAAAGAGCGCGCTCATGATGGTCGCGGGCATTCTTGTCGCGAACAGGCTAGCGACCCGCTCGACATAGGAGTCTTCGTGTTGAGGCGCGTGGTCTAGGAGCGGCGAAGGCATATCGCGCTCGACCTTGACCGCGACAGATTAAGATCGTGAGAAGCTGGACTACCTCGCGAATGGTGCGCTAACACCCCGCTCGCCAACCTGGGCGCGGCAATGCGCGGCGTTCTCCTACAAAGGCCGTATCGCCGGCACTCGTGCTCACAGGCGATAAGTCGCGTTAACGCCTTACCGGCAACTCGCCTGGTCGGCGGCAGCCGGCCTCACCATGCTGGGTACGATGCTCGTTATGGGCGTCGGCCACAGGCGAACGCTATCGCGTGTCGCAGATACAGATCCGCTCACCGGCTTGCTGAACCGTCGATGCCTGACCGGTCGCGAGCGGAACCTGCTTTCCAGAGAAGGTTTTGGCACCGCTTTCACAGTGGCTCTGCTCGACGTGGACCATTTCAAGGCCATAAACGACAGGTACGGTCACAACGTCGGCGACGAGGTGCTCAAGCACTTCGCCGCGCTGCTCGCCGCCAGCGCCGGCAAGGACGACGTGGTTGCACGGTGGGGAGGCGAGGAGTTCGTCATGGTCTCCCGGCATCGGTCTGCAGCCCACGCGATGAAAGTTCTCGAGGGAGTCCGCGGCAGGCTTCCGCAGGAGGTCGAGGCCAAGGGGGCGGGGATCCAGGTGCGCTCCAGCGCGGGTGTCACGTCCTCGCCTCAAGGAGAGCCGCTTCATACGGCGATCGCGAGGGCAGATCGGGCGCTGTACAGGGCCAAGGAGCTGGGACGAGACAGGTTCGAGATCGAGGACGTGACCGCACCGACGTCGCCGGAGGGCCCGCCAGCGAGGATCGGCCTCGCACTGACCAACGCGAGTGTCGAAGAAACGAGGGAGACAGATACGCGCGCGCGCAAATCTCCATGGCCCGGCCGGCTCACCTGCTCAACGTCGCCAACTGTTCTGCGAGGCGAGCTGCAAGCAGCCATTCCGCTTACCTGCCAAATCAGCCCGGCCGGACAGCTGCGCGCAACGCCCGAAAGGCTCGAGCGGCGAGGTGAACGAGCGGCCGGAGTTGGGAAGCGGGGAGGGGCGCCTGAGTGACCGACTATGGGTCACCAAGGTAGCCGCTTGTTGAAGCGATCGACATAGCGCAGCCCCGGCGTTCCACGGTTCGCCTCGATCATGTCCACGACCAGCGGGATGCTCTCCTCGATGGAGAGCGATGCGCCGCTGCCGCCCATGTCCGTGCGGACCCAGCCCGGAGCGACGAGCAGCAGCGTGTGCTTGTCGCCAGCGTTCTTGGCGGCATAGCCCTTCATCAGCATGTTGAGCGCGGCCTTGCTTGACGAATAGAGCTGCCAGCCGCCGTTCGCATTCGCGATGCTGCCGAGTTCCGAGGTCATGATGGCGATTGTTCCGCCAGCAGGCACGAGGTCGCGCAGAAGCTCGGCCGCGCGGACGGGCGAGAAGGCGTTGGTCAGCATCATGTCGAGGAAATCGCGCTCGCTTGCCGTCGCAGGGGTCGCCTCGATCGCGCGCGCGATGCCGGCGTTGACGAAGAGGACGTCGAGGCGTCGGCCGTCCAAACGATCGCGCAAGGCCCGCGCGCCGTCGGCGTCGTTGATGTCGAGGTTCTCGATCTCGAGCTTGCCGGCTTGGCGTTCGGCGAGGGCGTTCAGCTCGTCCGACTGGCCGCGTGCGGTCGCGATGACGTTCCAGCCGCGGTCGAGCCATTCCTCGGCGAGCGCAAGACCCAGTCCGCGTGATGCGCCAAGGACGAGGACAGTCTGATCGGTCATGTTGTTCTCCACATTAAGTGTCGCGGTCAGAACGCGGCCTTGCCGATCGAGGCGCCGCCGTCGACGTGGATGGTCTGGCCGGTCATGAAGCCCGCGTCCTCGGACAGGAGGAAAGCGATCGCGGCGGCGATCTCGTCGGGCTGACCGAAGCGCCCGATCGGCACGCCCGCCAGGTAGCGGCGCTCGCCGTCGCTGCCGGGCGCGTTGTTGGCGCGGAACAGCGCGGTCTCGGTCGGGCCAGGCGAGACGGCGTTGACGGTGATGCCTGTCGTCGCCAGTTCCAGTGCCCAGCTTCGGGTGAAGCTGACCAGCGCGGCTTTGGCGGCGGCATAGGCGGTGCGCTCGACCGCGCCCAGAACGGTGAGGCTGGTGATGTTGACGACGCGGCCCCAGCCGCGCGCCGTCATGCCGGGGAGCAGCGCCTGCACGGATTGGAGCGCGGAGTGAAGATTGACCTGCATGACCTCTTCAAGCGCCGGGATCTCCACCGCGCCGAGACGCTGCGGCCGGACGAGCCCGACATTGTTGACGACGCCGTCGAAGGCAAATCGGCCGACCAGATCGTCGAGCGCCTCGTCCCTCTGGCGGCCATCGGCGAGATCGACCTGGACCAGCGTGCCCGGAAAGTGCGGAGCCTCGCCACGGGCGAGGCCAACGACCTCATGCCCGCTGCGTATCAGGCGATGCGCAAGCGCGAGGCCGATGCCCTTGCTGGCGCCGGTGATGAGGAATGTGCGGGGCACGCGAGACTCCTTGGGGGTGCCCCGGCCGCTTCGCTGGCCGGGGCATGAGGGATCAGGCGACGACGCTGGTGGCGCGGCGGAGCGCCGGCAGCATGGCCTCGGGCTCGGGGCGGCGGGTATAGTCTGGGTTGACCTCGGCGTAGAGGATCGTCCCGTCCTGGCCGATCACGAAGCGACCGGGCATCGGCAGCGTCCAGCTCGGATCGCCGTTGAATGCCGGCAGGTCGTTCTTCAGCCCCTTATATAGTTCGACAAGATAGTCGGGCAGTTCGAAGCGCAGGCCGAAGGCATCCGCGACGTTGTTGTGCGTGTCCGACAGGATCGGGAAGCCGAGCGCGTTCTGGCGCACCGACTTGCGGCTGTTCACCGCTGTCTGCGGCGAGAGCGCGACCAGGCTCGCGCCAAGCTGCTCGAACGCGGGCAATTCGACCTGGAGCGCCTGCAGCTCCAAGTTGCAATAGGGGCACCAGACGCCGCGATAGAAGCTGATCACCAGCGGCCCCTTCGCCAGCAGGTCGGCGGACGAGACGGGCTGGCCTTCGGGATCGTTCAGCGTGAAGGCGGGCGCCTTGTCGCCGGCCTTGAGCGCGCGAGCTGCGGCGCCGCTCGCGATCAGCTCGGCGGTCGCGCGGCGCATCGTCTCGATGACGGAGGGCGGCACATTGTAGGGCGGCTTGCCCGCGTCGAAATCGGCTTTGAACGCATCGAGCTTGGCTTGCAGGGTCACGGGGTCTTCTCCTCGGGGCGGCGGCATCGCCGGGCAAGGAGGAGATGCACCGTCGCCCCTCGACAGAGCAGCCGCGTCGAAGCGATAACGCTCATTCCAAGGAGGAATGAGGTGGACCGATATCAGGCGATGGCGGCGTTCGTGCGCGTGGTGGATACGGGCTCCTTCTCCGCCGCCGCGCGTCAGCTCAACGTCGGCCAGCCGGCCGTGTCGAAGACGATCGCGCAGCTGGAGGGCCGGCTTCAGGTCAGCCTGCTGACGCGCTCGACGCATCGCCTCACGCCGACCGAAGCGGGCATGCGCTTCTACGAGCGGGCAAAGGCCGCCATCCGCGAGGCGGACGAAGCGGAGCTGGCCGCACGCGGCGCCGGCGCGGGGCTCTCGGGGTGTCTGCGCATCTCGGCGGCGACCACCTTCGCGCGCCTTTATATCCTGCCGCTGCTGCCGCGCTTCCTCGATGCGCATCCCGAGCTCGAAATCGACGTCATCCTCGACGACCGCGTGATCGACCTGATCGCCGAGGGCATCGACGTATCGCTGCGGATGGGTGCGCTGCCGGACTCGTCGGCCGTCGCGCGCAAGCTGGCGACCGGCGGCCGCTCGGTGTTCGCGACGCCTTCCTATCTCGCGCGCGCCGGCCAGCCGCGAAGCCCCGCCGACCTCGCGGCGCATGAGACGATCATCTACACCCAGCTGACCGATGCCTGGTCGTTCACGCGTGCGGGAACGGAAGCGTCCGTCACGGTGCGCGGCCGGGTGCGAGTGAATGCGGCCGAGGGGCTGCGCGCGGCGGTACTCGCCGACATGGGGCTGACGATCGGATCGGACTGGATGTTCGGACCCGAGCTCGCCAGCGGCGCGGTCGTGCGCGTGCTGCCGGACTGGTCGCTGCCGCCGATCGACCTCTGGGCGGTCTTCCCGGGCGGCCGCATGGCCAGCGCCAAGGCGCGTGCCTTTGCGAGCTTCGTCGAGGCGGCGCTCGACGGCGTCTATTCCGCGGTGGCATAAGCCTTATCGCCTCGCGCCATCGTCCGCGCCGCCGCGAACCCGCCTAGCTGATCCTGACGCCGCCGCTTCCCGCGGCCGCAGGATCGAGGATCAGCACCATGGCCAAGTTCGACACCTATCGCGACGCCTTCCCCAACGCCCGCCTGAGCCGCAAGGACAATGGCGTGCTCGAGGTCGCGCTCCACACCGACGGCGGCAAGCTCGTCTTCAGCGGCCACACGCACGAGCAGTTCGTCGAGCTGTTCCATCAGATCGGCGAGGATCCCGGCACTCGCGCGGTGATCCTGACCGGCACCGGCGACGCCTTCATGGATACGATCGATCCCGAAGGCTTCGACTTCTTCAGCCCCCAGGGTTACGACAAGATCCTGCGTGAGGGCCGCAAGGTGCTCTCCAACATCCTCGACATCGAGGTGCCGATGATCAGCGCGATCAACGGCCCGGTGCTGCTCCACAGCGAATATGCGCTGCTAACCGACATCATCCTCGCCACGCCGGAGACGGTGTTCCAGGACAAGCCGCACTTCGAGTTCGGCATCGTGCCAGGCGACGGCGTACACCTGCTCTGGCCGCATGTGATCGGCTCGGTTCGCGGTCGTTATTTCCTGCTCACGCGCCAGCAGCTCGATGCCGAAACCGCCCAGCAATATGGTGCGGTCAACGAGATCGTGCCCGCCGATCGACTGCTCACCCGCGCACACGAGATCGCCGACGGCATCGCCGCGCTGCCGCCGCTCACCGGCCGCTACACGCGCATCGCGATCACGCAGCCGCTCCGCCGCCTGATCGATGAGGGCGCCGGCTATGGGCTTGCGCTCGAAGGTATAAGCGCAGCCGCTGTGGCGCGCACGATGGCCGCACAGGTCTGAAGCAAGGAGTAGCAGCGTGTCCACATTCCTGCCAAACCCGACCAGGCCAACGGCTTTGCGGCGCATAATGCGTATCGGCTGCAGAGATGAATGGGCGTCCGGACTTGGGAGCCGGGCAGGGCGCCGGGAGTGGCCGCTTCTGGGTCCTCGGCGCGAGAGGGCAGGTGGGCGCAACGCCCACTAGCGGGCTTCCGCTGCCCTCTTCGCCACGACGTTCGCGTGCCGCGCGAACCAGCGCCATCTGCCGCCCTCCCGGCGGTACACGTTGGTGTAGCGGCGATCGAGCGGGACCGCGCCGTAGGTGCGGCCGAGCTCGCTCTGCGGGGTGGGCGTGAAGACCTCGCGCCCCATCACAACGCCGAGGTCGCCGTCGACGGTAACGCTCTCGATCGTGCGGTCAAAGTCCTCCGCGCCGATGCGGCCGTCGCGCATCATCGCAAGGAACTGCGCGCGGGTGAGGACGCGACCGGTGGGGGCGTTGATCGTCAGTCCAGGCGCGGACAAGGCGTCCAGCGCGCCGACGTCGGCGCGGGCAACCATCCCCTTCTGCTGCATGTCGAGAGCGGCCAGCGCGGCTTCCGCCGCCTTCAAGGGCTGAGTTTGGGCGAGAGACGGTGACGACAGTACCAGGACGAGGCCGACGGTGGACGCAGGCACGAGGCGCATGTCGAGTCTCCGATAGGCGTTGACGACGAGACTGACAGATACCTCAGCGAAGCACCACCGAGAGCTGACGTCCCGCTTCGCCCAATGTCAGACGCTCAAGGTAGGTCCGACCGGGAGCGTTGGCGACTCGCCGCGAGACGGGTTAGCTGTCACCCCGACGCAGAGTCTTCTCGATGAGCCAGAAGTGAAGGCGCTGCATCACGAGGAAAAGAAGGCCGGTGCCGATGAGCCCCGGCAGCACCATACATCTCGATCGCAGGAGCGACTACAGAGCCGGCGTTCCTCTGCCCCCAGCACAGACCTGCTTGGCGGCGAACTGTCCTTTCTGCGGTGGGCTGACGCAAAGATCGGGTGGCGGTGAGCTTGCGTCCGCGAGCGCCCAAGCAGTCACCCACCGGCATGCTCCTAAGCGCTCAATTAAGGCCAACCCAACGCCCTCGCGGAAACACGCAGGGCGTCGATTGCGGGTATGAACGAAAGACCGGGGTTGGGGAGCGGTCAGGGCATCGGGAACGACCGCTATTGGATCCCGATACGGTCGCAAAGAACCGCTTTCGCCATTGTTTCGCTCGATGGTAGACGAGCGGCTACCTTACCAAATCAAGCGCCGCGTGAAGTATCAGCGGGCAACGCTCCACAATACCCAGGTGACTACGCGGCGTGGGGCGGTGACGGTAACTTGCCAGATACCGCACGTAGTCGTATTCCTGCTCGAGCGAGCGACCGCCACGCCCAGATCAGCGCGCTTAGTCATAGGTGTTCGTCGTTCCGCCGCGGCGAACGGCTCCGCGTCTCACTGCCTGCTCGGCTGCAGCCGTACCCATATTAGCGCACTGTCCCTAATCTGCACCTGGCCACGAACACCTCTGTCCACCTGACTATTCGCGAGTTGCTCCGCGACACTCCGCCCCTGAGACCGCTCACCTGAGGAATTGGTACGCAATCCAGATTTGTACCTCGGCAAGATCTGTGAGATCGAGTTTCTGGTTGCTGGCCTCATCGTCCGGAACTGCCAGGGTCCATGTGCCGCCGACGCCGCGCCCCCAGAACGCCAGCGCGTCCGGCTCGGTATGGAGGAATTCGGCGTCGCTGACGAGCGAGGCGTCGAGCGGCTCGACGTCGGTCAGTCGCGTGCTGGTACGTTCCAGAAGCATGTCGGCGTCGAGGTCGGCACTGCCGCCAATCCGCTGTTCGTAGCGGGAACCGTGCGTGATCTCGCTGGAGATCGTGCCGGTGCGAGTCCGTGCGCCGACCAGCGCCACTGCGACGTTGCGTGCCTTGGCTTCCAGGCGCCCGCGAGGGGCCGGATCGACCATGAAGCGGAGCGTGCGCGTCGCGCGGAAGTCCGCGAGAAGCGCAGGATCGTTGATCGAGAGCCGAAGGACGTCGTGGTCGCGTGCCGCATCGCCGGTGACCTGTAGGAAGTGCTGGCTGAGCGTCGCGGGCAGCAGTAGCTTGCCCCAGGCATCCTGAAGCTCGCGCAGCATCGTGGCTCCGTCGACTCGGCCTTCCCAGTAACGTCGCTGCGTCTCCGGATGGATCATGCCGGAGTCGAAGGCGATGCTTCGCGTCTCGTCGCGTCTGGTCACGATCTCGACCGCGCGCTGCGCCCGGAAGGCTGCGTCGAGGATCACGTCCATTCTGCTCAGCGCAACCGCCAGACTCTGGAGGGCCAGCTGGCGCAGGCTCACGACGGAGTTGCTGATCTCGTTTCTCGCGTCCGTGATACTGGCGACGAGCTGATTGGCCTCGCCCGCAGTCGCCTCGGCGGACTTCGCCCGCAGCTCGGCGATAGCGACATCGTTCTGCGAAAGCAGGAGCGCGTGCGCGGCGACCGCCGCTTCCTTGACCAGACCGGCGTGCTTGGCGTTGTCGGGCGTGATGCCGTCACCGATCTTGTTCACCACGTCGATGAAGTCGGCGATCGTGTGGCCCGCCTTCACGAGGTCCTGCGCCTGCTTGCCGAACTGCTGTGCCGCCTTCGACACCGCTTCGGTAGGCGGAGGCTGCTTGCCCTTGAACAGCTCATGCGCGATCGGCCCCGCGCTATCGACCACCGACTTGCTGAGCGCCATGAGAGAAGGCACGATGGCCACCAGGCTCGCTCCGCCGCTGGGTATGGCGCCGATCACGCTGATGACCGCCCCGGCGACCGCGGCGACGGTGGTGAACACGCCGCCGACCTTCATCTTCTCCTTCTCCATCTCCTCGAGCGCGGCGTTCACCTCGCCGTTGAGACGGGCAAGTTCGGCCTGTCGATAGTCGAACTCGTCGCGAGCCTGGGTCAGCTCCTTGGCGGAGATCTCCTGCTGGCGCTTCGCCTCGCTCGCGACCTGCTGTGCCTGACCGATCTGGTTCTCTGCGACGTGAACGAGGCTCGCCTGCTGCTCGGCGCTGAGCTCCGCATCGACGGTGGTCGAGAAGAGGCCGAGCGACAGGTCTGCGAACTGGACGTACGCCTCCTGATAGTCCTGGAACTTGGGAAGCAGGTCCAGATTACGCGGGAGACCGAGGACGTTGAGGCCGCCGCCGGTCCATACTGCGCGCCCGCTTTCTGGATCGGTGACGGGCAGGCCAAGAAGCTGCTCGCGCAGCTGGTTCGCGCGTCGATTGTCGTACTGAAGCTCAAGGGCACGATCCAGCTCAACGACCGCCAGTGCGCCTTCGCTCGACCCGTCGTCGGAGTGGAAGCGGCGATAGTGCCACTCGCCCATCGAAAGGCGAAAGGGAGCCCAGTGATTTGCGTAGGCCCCGAGGTGAGGACGCAGTCCAGCGATATAGTCGGCCTCGGAAAGAGTGTAGATCTCCGGCGCGACGGCGGTGCCGACCGGCCCGGCGGGGCCGCCGCTGCCGTTCGGCCCGGGCAGCTCGTCGAGCGCGTACTTGCCGTCCTTGCCCCGCGGCCCGGGCGGCCCTCCTGGGCCCCCTGGGCCCCCCGACCCGTCCATGGCGCAGTCCTGTGGAGCAGCGACGCTGATCGTCACGATCTTTCCGGCGGCGCCCCCCGGAGCGCCGGGGCCCCCACTGCCGCCGGGGCCGCCGCGGCTACCCTCGGCGATCTCGGGCTCGCCTCCTGGCCGGACGATCTTGCCTTCGACTCCGTTGCCGCCCCGACCACCCTGCCCGCCCTGTGAGCCTGTGCCCCCCGCCGCGGACACCCGCAGGTTGCGGATCTCGCGGCACATGATCGTCACAGGAGTTCCCGATCGCCCCGCTTCGCGACCCGGCTGGCCGGTGCCGCCGGCACCTCCCGGAAGCGGGCTCCACGCGCCGGTCAGGTGATGTCTGCCCGGAGTCCCACCGTCGCCCGGTAGTCCCTGGGTTTCCGGCTTCGGTGACGGACCGGAGGCGTCGATCAGCAGCCCACCTCCCTCGAACAGATCCGCGAAGAAGAGGACTTGTCGACCCGTCTGCGCGCGGAAGCTGTTGTCGGGAAGGCCGCCGGCGTAGCGGATCACCCTCGCCAGGAAGAAGACCGATCCGCTGCCGACGTAGTCATTGTAGAAGGCCTGATGCTCGGGCCCGAGTACGATCTCGTCGGCGATGAAGGGATAGTTGAAGGGCAGCATGACCATGGACGGACTCCCGACAGGGCTGGATTGCACCTTCGACCGGTGCGAGCGGGCCTCAGATCGTGGAGTTGGAGATGCTTCCAAGAACCCGCGCCCAGTCGTCCTCGTCGTTCGCCAGTCTCAGATCGAAGTTGGCCAGCCTTCCTTCAGGAACGATGGAGACGAAGGATCGGCTGTCCTCGAGTTCCGTCGTTCCCTCGCTTGCTCCCTCGTAGAAGCGCACGTTGATCGTTGCCTGGCAGGCGCCGGTGGCCGAGTTGAGCACCCCGACTATGTCGATTTCCGTCCTCTCCTCTCCGCCGAAGCCTTGTTGCCACGTCAGCAGCACCGTCCCAGGTCCGTCGGCGGACACCAGCGACTCTTGGGAGAAGCCGAAGGTACCTTCCCCATCCGAACCGAAGGTCTCGTAGTCGTGCATCGTCACGGTGCCGCTGACGAGCACGCGATGTGCCACAGCACCGACCCTGGCGGCCGCGAGCGCTACGGCCCTGTCGTCTCGCAGTCGAATTCGAGATTTCCATTGCGTTGGCAGCTGGACCTCGAACACCGCAGTATCACCATCCACCATGACGAAGTCTCTCCCTGAGTTGCCTTGGTCCTACGATGCCTGCGCGGGTGCCGCGTCCACCGTTCGGTGGAGATGATCGAAGGTGACCTGACCGAATGCGACGAGTCGATACACGACCGCGACGATGAGCGTTCCTTCTTCGCTTCAGCTGACGTAGTGTCCTCGGGACGTCGACGTCGGAGCCTGGCGATGGACGAACTGATCGCGGCATCGGAACTTTCGCACCTTATAGGTCTGATCTACGACTGCGCGCTCGATCCTGCGTGCTGGCCTTTGGCGATGGACGCGATGCGTCGATCGATGGACTTCGAGGTCTCGACCCTCAACCTGCAGCGGCTGCCGTCATTTGAGGTCATCCTCAACGTCACGGCGAACGTGGCGACCGAGTATCTGCCCATGATCGACGCGGCGGGCGCCGACGTCGTCGAGCAGTGGGGAGGCGAGGAGCGCATCATGTCGCTCGCCCTGGATCGGCCGCACGTGCTCTCGCGTGTAAATCCCGCCTTCGATCCCGCGACCACGACGAACCATTACTATCACGCGTTTGCGCGCCCCCAGGGCTTGGTCGACGTGCTGGCGTTGCCTCTCGCACGTGACGCTCACGGCTACGGCTCTCTCGCATTCGGCCGGCACGAGAGCGCACCGCCGATCGGCGATCGCGAGATGGCCATAATGACGCTGCTGCTGCCGCACGTTCAGCGCGCCGCCACCATCAACCGCCTTATCGATCAGGCTGAGTCTGCCCGTCGAAGCCTCGCGCTGGTGATCGACCTCCTCACCCTGCCGGCCATGCTTGTGAGCAAGACGTGCGAGCTGATCCACGCCAACTCGGCGGCAGCCCGCCTGTGCGAGGCAGGCGACCTGATCCGGCGGCGGGGATCCCGGCTTGAGGCGGTTGGATCGGACGCCAATCGGACGCTGGAAGCGGCGCTGGCGAGTGTTGGCTCGAACGAGGCGCGTCGTGAGCGGTCCGCCGTCGACATCCCAATATGGGGTCGCGATGGTGCGGCCGGTGCAATCCAGGTGCTCCCATTGCTTCTACGGTCCGATCGCGATCATGCCGAAGCAGCCGCCGCCGTCTTCGTCGCGGACGTGCGTACCCCGTTCGTGCCGCCGATCGAACTTGCAGCAGCCCTGTACGATCTAACTGCCGCCGAAGCTCGCATCTTCCGACGTCTTGCTCTGGGAGAGACTGTCGCGGAGGCGGCTGCGGGACTTGGCGTCGGTGCGAGCACCATCAAGACGCACATGCTGCGAATCTACGAGAAGACAGGGCTGAAGCGAAGGTCCCAGCTGGTTCGGCTTGCGTCGACGCTCGCGACGCCCCTCAGGGTCTCGGAAGCCTGGCGACCGGGAATGGGAGTAGGCGGGGGCTAGGCTGTCGCCCCTCTGCCCTGCGGCCTAATCCCATCGCCAGCGGCTCCGAGCTTGCGGGACCGGGCGGGCCGCTGAAGCCAAGTGAACCCGACTGCGGTGGGGCACACAGATGACTCGCTCACCACTATGAACGGGCGGCCGTAATAGGGAGGCGGGCAGAGGCCTCTGAGTGACCGCCTCTGGGTCTTCGATGAACGAGGAGAGGGCGCGTAACGCTCAGACGCCGAATCTGATTGGCCGGGCAGGCCCTTCGCACGGTCGTCACCTTGCAGGAGCGCCGCGGACGCCCCAATTATGCTGCAACGCACAATGATCGCGCGGGCGGCGGTCGCATCTTAGGTCCGTTGCTCCTCACTGCCGGCAAGGAGCATCTTATGCACTCGATTTCCGACACGATCGCGCGCCTCAAGGATCGTTCGCTGCCAATCCTTCGCACGGGCGGATCGGACAACAATCTCGCGCCGTTGGAAGGTAGCGGAAGCAATCCGGGCGCCTTGCGCGCCCTCTTGTACGTGCCAGGCAGCCTTCCCGCGCACTCCCCGCTGGTTGTCGTGCTTCACGGGTGCACACAGACTGCCGCGGGTTACGACCATGGCTCGGGCTGGTCGGAACTCGCCGATCGGTTCGGCTTTGCTGTGTTATTCCCAGAGCAGCAGCGGGCGAACAACCCTAATCTCTGCTTCAACTGGTTTTCGGCAGAGGATGCGCGGCGCGGTAGCGGCGAGGTCGAGTCGATCCGCGAGATGGTCGTCGCCACGGTCGAACGCCACCGGCTCGACCCCGCGCGGGTGTTCGTCACCGGCCTGTCGGCGGGCGGTGCGATGACCGCGGCGATGCTGGCCTGCCATCCCGAGCTCTTCGCCGGTGGGGCGATTATTGCCGGGCTGCCGTTTGGCACCGCGCGCGGAGTGCCCGAGGCGCTGGAGCGGATGCGGGGCCGCGGCCATGATCGCGCAGGCCTCGTCGACCGAGTACGGACGGCATCGCCGCATCGCGGGCCGTGGCCGGCCGTGTCGGTCTGGCACGGCAGCAGCGACGCGACGGTGGACGCTGTCAACGCCGCGATGATTGTCGACCAGTGGCGCGGGCTCCACGGGGTCGGCGAACCGGACACGACGGAGCGGGTCGTCGGGTACGTTCACCGGATCTGGCGCGACGCCGCCGGCCGCGGCGTCATCGAGGAGTACGCGGTCGCGGGCATGGGACATGGCACCCCTCTGGCGACCCGCGGCGACGAGGCCTGCGGCACGCCCGGGCCGCACATGCTCGACGCCGGCATCTCCTCCACCTACCGCATCGCGGCCGCGTGGGGCATCGTTCCGGCGATTGCGCCGCCACGGCCCGTCGAGGCGCCCGCCATAGCGCCCCTGTCGCCCACGCGCTTTGACCCGACGGCGACGATCAACGACGCCCTGCTCGCCGCCGGCTTGATCAGGCGGTGAGGCTGCGCATCCGGCACATCACAATCTACCGCTATGCCCGGCCGGTCAGCTTCCTCGATCATCGCCTGCTGGTCACTCCGAGGTCGGGCCGCGACGTCACCACGATCTCGTCGGCCGTGACGGTCGACCCTGCCGCCGAGCTGGTCTGGAGCGAGGACGCTGCCGGCAACACCGTCGCGCTGGCGCTGATCCCCGACGCTGCACTCGCGTTGACGATCCTCGCCGAGCACGAGGTGTTCCACACCGCCGACCCCTATCCGATCTTCCGGCTCGACCCAGCGGCGTTTCGTCATCCGTTTGCTTACGCACCCGGCGATCTCGCGCTGTTCGGCGCCGGGCTGCTCGACTCTGCGGTTGAGGACGACGCTGCGGCGGCAGCGTGGCTTGCCGGCTTTCGCGCGACCGCTCCGGACAACACGCTGATGCTGCTGAACGCACTCAACGAGGCTGTCGGCATCGCCATCGCGTATCGCACCCGCGACGAGGAAGGCACCCAGCCGCCGTCGCGTACCCTCGCGCTGCGCAGTGGTTCGTGCCGCGACTTGGCGGCGCTGTTCCTGTGGGCGGTGCGCCGGCTGGGCTTCGCGGCACGGGCGGCCTCCGGCTACCTGTTTGATCCCGGGAGCGTGGCGGGGGATGTCGGCGCCACCCATGCCTGGTGCGAAGTCTTTCTGCCGGGCGCCGGCTGGATTGCCTTCGACCCTACCCAGCGCCGAATTGGCAGCGCCGGGCTGGTCGCCACGGCGGTCGGCGTGACCAGCGAAGCGGTGCTACCCGTCGTCGGCGGCTTTCTAGGCGATGCCGCCGATTTCGCCGCCATGGAGGCGAGCGTCGTCGTGACGGCCGGCGCATGAACATGTGGCAGCCTGATTGCTGCTCAACACACCAACGAAAACAAGCAGGCTGCTGAACGAACGCCCGTAAAGCCGCATCGGCGTCGAGAACGGACGTTCAGTTAACCTGCAAGATTTGGCCAACGGAACAGCTACGCGGCACGGCCAGCAGGTTCAAATCCCGGGATGAACGAAGATCCGAAGTTGGACGGCGGGCAGGTGGCCTTCGATGACTGGTAAATGCGTCCACGATAATCCCAAAGCACTGCCTCCCGTCCTTCACTCGCGATCTCTGGCGAGCGCGGCCTCGAGATCCGCCTGGTTTACGGTCATTGTGCGCGTGGTACCGCCGCTGCGTAGGATGAGGAGGGTAGCGATGCGCCGGTATACCGTCCGGTCATTCCCCTCGATAATCTCCTCATCGACTTCCAAGTCGTACGTACCGGCGGGCTCGGGTCCGTCGAACCCGGTCAGTCGAAAGGCCGACCTAAAAGTCACCGTGGCTTTGGTGGTGCGAACCCCTGTCACCGTATCGACCGCCCTCGGTCTTCGTGGGTTACCCGGGCGCAGGCGTTGGAAGCCGCGCCGGTCGTTTCGGTCGACGCGGCCAGGCGCCCCCTCCAGAGAGGAGGTGTCCATGAAAGCTCACCTTGAGGCTGGAACGTCGTGATCAAGCGTGGGCCAGACCGCGATCGGGGTTCTCGCTAAGCGCTCGATCAAGTTGCTCGCGTTGGCCGCCCTTCTCGGCTTCCTTACCGGCAGCACCACCATCAATCCGTGCCGGCCGTTGCTCTCGCTTTTCGGCCAGCTGTCCTTCTGCGCCCCACGCGTTTGCGGCGATTTGGGCTAGCTGACGAGCATTCGCGGGCGGCGCTCCCGTCGCTCGCCTCCTCTGGAGAGACTCTTGAGCCCGGCATAGTGCGGCTGAGGGATACATATGTTGTTCTCCAATGGTCTAGTCGCAGTCTCAGGTCTTCTTGGTGGTGGAAGCGGGTGGAGCGCCCTTGAGCGAGGGAGCGGACGCGTTCTGCTTCTCCGGACCCGGTTTCTTAGGTTTGCGTGCTTCTTTGCTACCTTTGCGCTGACTCTTCGCCATGTGGTCCTCCGAAGATAGAATTTGACTCTTTGATGTTGGCGCTAAGCTCGCTCAGTTTGCCTTCGCGTGCTTTGTGATCCGGCAGGACGTCGTTCGCTGATGATGCCGAGAACGTTGCTGCCTTCAAAATGAGCAGGTCGTCACCGGCATTGTGGCCTGGAAACCCGGTCCAAACCTCAACCCACCTCTGTCATGCCTTTAAACCTCGCTCCCCGATCGCCAATCTCAGGCGCGAGGATCGGCTTCTAAGTCGCCTCGAAGGAACTTAGCGTCAGATTAAGCCTCAGCGGCATACGCCGAAGATCGACGATCTCACGACCAAGCATCTGAGCCAGCTTACTGCCTGTGTGTCCCACCGAGACGCCACTTCGCAGGGCCGTGATGTCGCTTTGCGTCCAGCGTCGGGAAGGATTGCCGGCGAACGTCTCCGTCACGACACGAGGTGTCGTAGAAGCCACCCACGTGCTCGCGTCGACGTCAACGAGCTAAGATAGAGCATAATGATCAGGGCGGTGGGGACGAGCCAGATGATGCTCAGCACGACTAGGAGCCAGATCAAAGCTCTTGCTCCGAAGCCGGGTCAGCGAGGATGGCATCGACGCTGGCAGATGCGCTCACGACAGAAGAATGACGAAGAGGGGACCGCTCCTCCATTTGTTCGTCAAAATTCTTGATGCGATCGGCGTATCCGGTGGCTAAGCGCCGGTGAGACGATTGAGCTTCGGGCGAAGCGGCTGCGGCTGCTCTGCCCACGGATACCTGTTGCCGCTGGTGAAGTTCTGCGAGGTTCATCCATTTCACTCCGCGCGTAAGCGGGAGCGCGGGGTCTCTCAGCCGCTGGCGCTTACGAAAGGTAGCCAGCGATGTCCCCTATATGAGCGATAACGCTAGCAGATACAACAGACAGACTGGGCAAGCAGCCACACAGCCGAGCGGCCATCGGCCGTGCCTCACAAGCGAACAGCACGGCGGAGCTATCCTCCGCCTCGGTGGCCGCATCCCCTTCGCAAATGCTGCCGATCATGCCTGCTGTACCCCCACGCATTCCCGCTGCCACGTCCGTTCGGGCCCACTTGCGGGCCATTCAGCCAACTGCGCGAAAGGCCCAGGAACCTTGAACACCGAGATTAACGTGCGACCGTATCTGGGGGGCGGCGAGGCGCCCGGAACGACCGCTTCTAGGTCGTTCCCAATAGCTACGATAACCGTTTGCACAAACAATATAACCGCCTAGACGTCGTCATCCCCGGGGGGCCGCTGACGCGCGGCTGAGAGGTGGGCAGCAGCCCGTGACCCGCTGAACCTGATCCGGCTGATACCGGCGTAGGGAGGGTCGCGGCTCCGTCGTCCCTCCGTGTGGAGTGGACCCGACACGATGCCGGCTGTGAGTTCGCGTGCTCCAATGATGATCCGGTGCAGCACCGCAGCGCTGGCTGCGGGCTTTATGGCATTGTCCGTTGCCGCCTCGGCGCAACAGGCCACTGGGCTCCCAAACGATATCCGCGTCGTCGGTCACCGCGATCCCGAAGGTTTGCTGCCTGACCAGACCGAGCCGAGGGCAGTCAGTGCGATCTCCTCTGAGTTCATTGTCAAGCAGGCCCCAACGCTCAACGCGTTTCAGCTCGTCAATCTCCTGCCCGGTGCGAACGTCGCTTCCAGCGACCCTTATGGCCTGTCGACGAGTTCGAGCCTGACGCTCCGCGGGTTGGGGCAGGATCAGATCGGCGTGCTGCTGGAAGGCGCGCCGCAGAACGACATCGGCTATTATTATGCCTATCCGTCGCAGTTCGCCGATCCCCGGAATGTGCGGCAGATCGCGCTGGCGCAAGGGGCGATCGACATCGACTCGCCGACGGTGGGCGGGGCGGGCGGGTTGCTGTCGCTGACGCTCGACGACCCCAAGACGACGCGGCAGGCGCTCGTCGATCTCTCGCTGGGGTCCTATGCGTTGCGCCGCGTGTTCGCGCGCGTCGATACGGGGATGATCGGCACGACGGGGCTCAAGGCGTTCGTGTCCTATTCCAACACCCGCGCCGACAATTGGCGCGGCGCCGGCTATGACACGCGCCAGCATGTCGATGCCAAATTGCTCCGCGAATGGGGCGACGGCAATCGCGCCAGCCTGGCCCTGTCGTACAACGACGCGAATTCGGCGAGCTATCCCAGCCCGACGCTCACCGAGTGGCGGGCGCAGGGCCGTGATTTCAACTACGACGCGCGGTTCACCGCCGGGGACACCAACTACTGGCAGCTCTACCGGGCGCCGTTCCGCAATCTCTACGCCTCGGCGCCGGTGCATGTCACGCTGACCGATCGGCTGACGCTCGATACCACCACTTATCTCCAGTTCGGCTATGGCAACTCGCCCTACGGCACCCAGCTCGCCACCACCGGCAACTTCCTCGGCAGCGAGGAACTGACGCAACCGATCGTCGTGCCCGGCGCGGTCGATGGCGTCGCGACGGTGCTGGGCAATTACACCGGGAAGCAGAGGCGCACGGGCAGCGTGAGCAAGCTGACGCTGCGGGCGGGTGTCCACCGGATCACCGCCGGCCTGTGGTTCGATTACGGCACGGACCGCGTCACGCAGACCTACACCGCGGTCGATGGCGAGGGACGACCGGCGGACCGATGGGGATATCGCAGCAAGGCGATCCGCACCGCCGACGGCCGCCTGCTCGCCTATGAGAACCAGCGCACCGTGACCGTGACGAAGGCCTTCTTCCTCGCCGACAGCATCGCTGTCGGTTCGCGCCTGACGATCGATGCCGGCATCAAGGGCGTCGGCTTGTTGCGCAACGGGCGCAATTACCTGCCCGGGCCGCAGACCCGCGTGCGCCGCGACAGCTTCATCCCTTTGCCGCGCGCAGCGGTGCATTACGCCTTGGACGACCGTCAGCAGCTGTTCGCCAACATCACGACCAATTTCCGGACTCCGAACGAATTTACGCTGTACGACAGCTATGACGGTGGGGTCGTGTCGACCCGCGGCACCGATGCGCTGAAGAACGAATATTCGGTGTCGCAGGAAATGGGCTATCGCTACATCGGCCCCAATCTGTCGGGATCGATCACCGGCTTCCACTACAAGTTCCGCAACCGTCAGCTGGCGACAGTGGTCGACGCGGGCGGCGCGCAGGTTAATTCGACGCTGAACGCCGGCGGGCAGACCTCCTACGGCGTCGACGCCGAGATCGACTACCGGCCCGCCCGGGGCATCAGCGTCTACCTCTCGGGCGAGGTTCTGCGCGCGCGGATCGACGACGATCTGCCCGTTGGCGCCGACGATCTGCCGACGCGCGGCAAGCGCGCGGTGTCGAGCCCGGTGCTGCAGATTGGTGGCGGCGGCACGTATGACGACGGCCGCCTGTTCGGCAGCATGGCCGGCAAATATGTCGGGCGCCAATATGCGACGTTCATGAACGACGAGAGCATCAAGGGTTATGCGACGCTGGACGTCACCATCGGCGTGCATATGGCGGACTGGTTCGGCGGCAAGCCGACCGATCTGCGCGTCAACGCGGTCAACGTGACCGATCCGCATGCCCTGGCGGGCGTCCAGGCGGTCAGCACCAACGCCGGCGACGTGATCGGACGGCGCGGCACGGCCATCGGCGGCAATGCGCCCGCTTATTACATCGGCGGCGGCGCGGCCGTCGTCGCGACCCTGTCGCGTGGCTTCTGAGCGTGAGCGTCGCCGAAGACCAGGGGACCGGCCATCGCGTGCACGGCATGGGCCTCGCGATGGAGGCGCCGACCTGGCCCGCGATCACGGACGACGAGGCGGCGGGCGTGCTGGGCCGCTTTCCGGCCGCCGCACCGATCACGCGACTGTGCTGGCATTCTCCGCGTCCCTTCTCGGCGGCGACGCTGATCGATACGACATCGGGCGCGCTGCTGCTCAAGCGCCACGATCGCCGGGTGCGTACGCTCGCCGGGTTGGCGGAGGAGCATGGTTTCATCGCGCATCTCGCGCGGGCGGGGATGCCTGTCCCCGACGTGCTGCGCACCGCTGACGGGGCCGGCGCGGTCGCGACCGGCGAATGGACCTATGAACTGCATCGTCGGGGGGTGGGGGACGATGCGTATCGCGACCGGCCGTCATGGACGCCCTTCCGATCTCCCGCCCATGCTCATGAGGCCGGCGTCGCACTGGCGCGACTGCATCACGCGTCGCACGGTTTCGATGCGCCGGCGCGGGTCGCGCAGCCGCTGGTCGCCAGCGTCAGCATCCTGTCCGCCAAGGCGCCGCTGGCGCGTGCCGCGGCCTATATCGCCGCGCGGCCGGCGCTGGCTGCGTTTCTGCAGGGGCGGCCGTGGCGGCGTCAGCTGTCGTCGCTCTTCGCGGCGTCGGGCGATGGGCTTGCGCAGCGGATGGCGGATCAAGCACCGTTGTGGACGCACAACGACTGGCACCCCTCTAATCTTCTCTGGTCGGAGGACGGTAAAGTCGAGACTGTGTTCGACTTCGGACTGGCCGATCGGACCTGCGCCGTACACGACCTGGCGATCGCGATCGAGCGGACCGCTTTCGCGTGGCTGGAGCTTGGGGAGCGCCGGGATGATAACCTCGCCGACCCCATCGCCGCGCTTTCGCTGCTCGCCGGCTATGCGACGATCCGTCCGCTGGATCGCGACACGATCGACACCATCGTTCGGCTGCTGCCGCTAGTGCATATCGAATTCGCCTTATCCGAGATCGCCTATTTCGCCGGGATCGTCGGCGATCGCGACGCGGCAGCGCTTGCCTGGGAGGGATATCTCCTCGGCCATGCGGACTGGTTCCGCTCCGCCGCCGGGAAGGCCTTCCTAGCGCGGCTTCGCGGCGAGCGCGTTATCTGATGTCGCCCCTCGAGATCGCGGCGGTGGCGACCAGCTTTCTTGCGATCTGGCTGACTGCCCGGCGCAACATGCTGTGCTGGCCGCTCAACCTGCTCGCGTGCGCCTTGTATTACAAGCTGTTCCTTGACGTGCGGCTTTATGCGGACATGGTGCTGCAGGCGGTGTTCGGGATCGGCATCCTCTATGGCTGGATCGTCTGGCATCGCGGCCGGCACGGCACCGGCGCGGTCGTCGTCATGCCGCTGCGGCGGCTGCCGGCGATGGCCGGCTTGGCCGCCGGCCTGCTTGGCGGGCTCGCAATCGGGTGGTTCAGCAGCCGCCATACCGATGCGGCGCTGCCCTGGACGGACGCGACGCTCAGCAGCTTCAGCCTCGTCGCGCAATATTGGACGGCCCGCCGCCACAGCGAGAGCTGGCTGCTCTGGATCGCAGTGGACGTCGTGTATGTCGGAATGTTCGCCTTCAAGGGACTGTTCCTGACCGCAGGCCTCTATACGGTGATGATTGGCCTCGCGGTTATGGGCTACCGACGGTGGCGGCATGTGCGGAATTAGGTGCCTAACCACTGCCGTGAAAAGCTGCTTCTCTGATGTGGTCTAAGGCATTCCATTCTCAGCAGTACATGGGTACTTGTCTCGACAATTTTCTGACGACGATGAACATGTCAGCCTACAGCCTGGTCGCCGTCACAAAGCGCGGCGCGGGGATCATGCCAGAACGCGGATCGATCTTGACGCTGTCCTTTCATGGCGCCGAGAAGGTCATTCCCACTATAACGTCATGGGCGTGGCCAAAGCAGCGCTCGAGGCTTCGGCCATGTACCTCGCAAACAACCTCGGTACACAGAACATACGAATTAACACAATCTCGGCCGGTCCAATCAGGGCACTGGCGGCTAGCCGCATCGAAGACCTCTAGGAAATACTTAAGTGGACTGAGAAAAAAAGCCACTTTGACGCAATTTCACCATTGATGATGTTCGCGGAGCGGGCCTCTACTTTCTATCTGAGCTGCCAGCCGGCGTCACCGGCGAGATCCACCATGCTGACGCGGGTTGCAACGTTGTTGGCATGAAGCAGGAAGATACACCGAAAGTCGGGCTTTAACAAACACATTGCCTTGCGGTGGGTCGAGGGTGGCTTCGTCCGATCTGACATATCTTGCTTGTCATGGAACCGGCGCCGATCGGCGTCGCTTGCCTGGATAGTCGGGAACATCAGCGAGAGGCGGCGGCTCGGCCTCGGGGGATACCAACCCACCTGCGATGCATTCTCCCGTGTTCTGACGGCGCGCCGTCCAGCTGATCGCGGAGCCACCATGCCGACCGACTTCGACCGTACGGACAACCAGCACCGCCCACCGCTGGGGGAAACCCGGCGTCCTACCGGGCGGCCGCTGATCGTCACGCCCACCTTTGTCAGCCGCGTCGATGCGACGCCGCGCAACGAACGTCCTCAGGACGAGGGGGCGGCTCGCGATCGGCACGGGCACGAGGTCAGGCATCCCAACTGGCGGCCCGGCGCGCTGGCGATCGAGGACGATCGCAACATCGCCTTCGAGCATTGGGACGAATATTGGCGCAAGGTCCACGGTCCCAAATTCGCCTGGGATGAGCCGGGCAGTTCCTCCGCGCGGGTGCTGCGCTACGATCAGGTGCACCGCGTGGCGTCCGGACCGTCGTCATTCTTTCGCCCGCCATACCGTGCGATGGTGGATGAGAGCGGGCGGCTGCCATCCGATCCGGAAAAGCGGGTGCCCGATTACGGTCGACCCAAATGGGACGGCTTCGCCTACATCGCCTATGCCGAGGAGGACGACATCGAGCGTGTCCTCGACCAGGAGAAGTTCGCAGAACGCATCATTGCGGATGAGCAGACAGCCTTTCGCATGGTGACCCGCGAGTTCGCGCGCGAGCACATCCTGATTCCGAGCGAGCGTCACCGCGATCCCGTGAGTCTCGTCAAGATCCACGTGCGCCACCCCGACATCACGCGCGACGATTTCCAGCACCGTCTCCTCGGCGAGCATGCGGACCTGGTGCTGTCGCAGGGCGCAACGCGCGACCTCGTCCGCCGCTACGCGCAGCTTCACAATATCGGCTCGACGCAGGAGGACCCCGAAGGCGTGAAGATCGACGCGGTATCGGTGCTGTCCTTCGCCTGCATGAACGATGTCGAGGATTATCTTGTCCATGACGATCATGCCGCCATCGAGGCGTCGGAGACGGCCCTGACTGGGGAGGGGTCCGAATGGTGGACGGCAATCAACTACTCGGTCATCAATCGCCTCGCGCCCGAGACGGCCACCTCGCGGACAGGAGCTGAGTGATGCGTCCGCTCCCCGCCGCCATCATCGGCGGCCTCGTTGCCGGTGTTGCCACCACCGCGCTGATGACGGTGGCCCGCAAGACCGGCGTATTCGGTAAGACGCTCGACCGCGACGCGGTCGACTGGATCGACGGTGTAGCGGGAAGTCGCGCCGTGATTGGCGATGCCGGAACAAGTGTTGTCGAGTTCGCCAACCATCTGGCGGCCTCGGCCACCTTCGCGGCTGCGTGGCCGACCGTCCGGAAATCGGCTCCGACTCTGCCGGCACCGCTGCTGGCGGCCGGCTATGGCACTGCTCTTTATGCGATCAATATCGGCGCGATTGCCCCCGCCCTCGGGATCACCGAAGGCGAGATAGAGGCGGGACCACGTAAGGCAGCCGAACGCTGGACGGTACATGTCATCCAGACCGTGGTCACCGCCCTCATCGCGGACCGGCTGGCCGATACGTCAGGGTGACGGCTGGGCCTCGAACACCAGCAGCGTGGATGTAGCCGTCGCGCACAAGCGTCCGCGCTCGTCGTGAAGAGTGGCCTCGGCGAAGGCGACGCGCCGACCGACCGAGACGACGCGTCCCTCCGCGCGACACAGTCCGCTCTCGCTGGTCAGCCCCCGGATGTAGGATATCTTGAGTTCCAGCGTCGTATAGGCTTGCCCGGCCTTCAGGCTCGAATGCGCGGCGATGCCACAGGCGCTATCGAGCATTGCAGCGGCGTAGCCGCCGTGCACGCCTCCCATCGGGTTGAGGACGCTCGCATCGGGCCGCCCCTCGAACACCGAGCGCCCGCGATCAACCTCGACGAGGAATACGCCCAGCGTCTCGCCCATCGTTGGTTGGCGGCCGGCGGCGAGCAGCGCCCTGACCTGCGCCAGACCGTCTGCCTCGGGCATCATTTCGCTCATCGTTCGCTCTCCTGCTTCTTACCGAGATTGATATGCGCCGGTAGCGACAGGCCGGATCGTTACGGTGCCAGAAGTGCCGCAAGCTGGTCGTGGCCGTCCAGATCGGCACGGCCCAGCGTCACGTTCATCGGGTGGTTTCTCCTGATATGTCGCTCTCGGCAGCATCACCTGCGGCCCCGATCCACGCCCGCGTGCTGGTCAGCAGCTCGTCGGCCAGCGCCGGATCGCCGACCGCGCGCGCCATGACGAGAGCGCCCACCATCGCCGACCAACGCCCGATTGCATCGCGCCGACGTTCCGCCGGGTCGCCCGCGGGCAAGGAGCGCGCGAACCGGTCGATCTGCGCGTCCAAGCCCTTGGCCATCGCCGCGCGCGCTTCCGGCGTCTGCTGGCGCATCAGCCCGGCCAGGCTCGCCGTCGGGCATCCTTCGCCGGCGTGATCACGATGCAGCGGCGACAGATAGACGTCGATCCAGCCTTGCAGATCAGGCATGGTCTCACCCTCGCCAGCGAGCGCGAACGCGACCGTCCGCGCGACCAAATCGTCCTTGGACGCGAAGTGGCTGTAGAAGCCGCCGTGGGTCTGCCCGGCGGCCTTCATCACCTCCGACACGGTCACCGCATCGAAGCCTCGCTCCCTGAACAAGCGGCTTGCCTCGGTGAGGATGCGCAACCTGTTCGTCGCCATCTGCTCGCGACTGACCCTCATGCGAAATCTCCGATCGACGGGCTGACACATTTATGATGGTCATCACATACGCGTTTATCGTGACCACTGTCACGTATATGCTGTTCCAGCCGCAAACGGCAACAACAGGATGACCAAGCCGACCATTCTCATCACCGGCGCCTCGACCGGGATCGGCGCCACCTATGCCGATCGTTTCGCCAAGCGCGGCCACGATCTCGTACTGGTGGCCCGCGACGAGGCGCGGCTGAACGCGCTGGCGACGAAGCTGTCGTCGGCGCATGGCGTCGCCGTTGACGTGCTGCCCGCCGACCTGACCGACGACGGGCAATTGGCAATTGTCGAGACGCGACTGCGTCTTGGCGCCGCGCTGACCCGGCTCGCCGCGGGCGATCTATCGCTGCGACTCGAGACCGAGTTCGCAAGCGAGTACGAGAGCCTGCGCCGCGACTTCAATGCCGCCATCGAGGCACTCGCGAGCACGCTGGCGACCGTCACGACTGTAGCGATTGGGATCAACAATGGCGCTGGCGATATCCGTCAGGCGTCCGATGACCTGTCACGCCGTACCGAGCAGCAGGCTGCCGCGCTCGAGGAGACGGCAGCGGCGATGGAGGAGATCACCTCCACCGTTCGTCAGACCGCCGACGGGGCAGCGCGCGCCAACACGCTGGTGTCACAGGCACGCGCGGGGGCGCAACAGTCCGATGAGGTGGTGCAGCGAGCCGTTGTAGCCATGGAGGGCATCGAGCGTACGTCGGGCGAGATCTCGGAGCTCATCAGCGTCATCGACGGCATCGCATTCCAGACCAACCTGCTCGCGCTGAACGCCGGCGTCGAGGCGGCCCGCGCGGGTGACGCCGGCAAGGGCTTCGCCGTCGTGGCCTCGGAGGTTCGTGCACTTGCGCAGCGCTCAGCCGACGCCGCCAAAGACGTAAAGGCGCGCATGACCGCGTCGGCCGAACAGGTGGAGGCTCGTGTGAGCCTGGTGAGCGCCACCGGTGCCGCGCTCCACGGAACATTCCAAGGGATCGCGATCGGCACGCTAGTGCTTCAGCTGTTTGCGCTCACGAGGTCGATCGCCTCGACGAAGCAAGGGTAAGTAGCAAGCTTCCGCCGGCGAGGTCGGTCGCCTTCTCTTAAAATTTCTACCAATGTTGCTGATCGAGGTGAAATCGAATTTCCCGGCGATTATCGACATTTGATCTTCCGAGCCGAGCTGGGATCGCGATACTCGCTCATCGCTGTTTACACCCGGGCTCCCGCGACTGCGAGACGGTAAGGTACTCCCGCTCGAAGGCGTTGAGGAATCCTGTGGCTGAGTATCGACTGTATCGCCTGCACAGCCTGAACAAGATCGTCGACGCATTGACATTCCACGGAGGCGATGACGAGCAGGCAATCGCAGAGGCGATACGTGTCGATCATGCGGAGCACATCCAGATCTGGAGTGGTGCTCGGATGGTTTGCCGGGTTGCACCGACGGCGGACGGACAGGCCGGGCCGACATAATATTCAAGCACGGCTCGCGACGATCCAGAGACGACCGGTTGCAAGGTGCTGCGATACTTCAGCTCATGCGCGTACGAGACACCTCCGCGAGCAGCAATGCGACGATCCGCCTCTCTTCCACCATCTGCTGCTGCAGGCCGGCCACTTGCTCTCGCAACGCATGTCGATAGCCGTCGACGTCGCGGGCCATGGCATCAGCCGGCCAGCGCGACGTATAGAGCTCGTACCGTTCCCCCGTCGCGATACATGAAGCCTTCAATGCTCGCGCCTGCTCTGCCCGGCCAGGGTGCGATGACCGAAGCATGGGATCGTAGACCTCGTTGTGCTTGAAAAGCTGGTACGCACGCAGCAGGCGGAACATTCGCCATCGCGACTGAGCGAGCGTGTCGTGCCAGCTTACCGGCTCGCGCTCGGCAACCTCGGTGGCCAGCGCGATCTCGGCGCGAATGAGGGATTGGTGTCGCTCGAGTTCAGCGAGCGCATCGGCGGACTTCATGCCCGCGTGACCCCAGCTTTCGTCGAGCCTTCTAAGCGCACGCAGGCGCGGCCCGCTTGAAAGAAGCGAGTAGACTGGCCGCGCTGATCGGCTTGACCAGGATGTCAGCGTAGCCGCGGCAATGGCTGCATGCGTCAGGCCATGCTGTTATAAAAGTGACCGGAACGGGGTACATTCGGCGGATCACTTCCACGGCAGCCGGACCGCTGCCCTCGAGCAGCCGTACGTCCGAGGCGACGAAATCCGGGCGGTGGGTGACGGCCGATGTGATCGCATCCTGCTCGGTAGCGACGATGTCGACCGTGTCGGCGCCCCCTTCCCGCAGTATGCTCTCGATCTGCATGGCGATGAACGGCTCGTCTTCGATCACAAGAACGTGGCACATGCCTTCATCCTCCTCGTCAAGGAGATCAAGAGCCCACTAAAACGCTCTTGTATATAGTACAAAGTTATCAATTTAGATCAACCTTGCGCGGGACCATGGCAACCGCTCTGTCAAGGAGGAGGCACAAGGTGGCCTTTTGGTTCAGAGAAACTGGGCTTAATACTTGATCTATGTTTTCGTCACGCACGCGCCACTCCCCCAACCGGTTGTTTGAATGACCCGATTTTTCTTCCAGTTCGCCGGGCGGCCCCGAGATACCGTGGGCATCACATGCACCGACTTGGCGGAGGCACGGACGAGAGCCGTCCAGCTCCTCGCCGAGCGACTTGCACATCGACCTACCTACGCGGAGGAAGGGCACTGGCGCGTCACCGTAGAAGATGACTGCCGCCGCCCGTTGTTGAGCGTCACCGTCGCGACGGTTGCCGCACGCGGCGCACCACGCGAGCCCAGCTTAGAAGCAGCTGGAGAATAGCATATACTCGTGCGGCACCTGCGAGATGGTACGAGCCAGCCTTCGTACAGGTGGATCTCGCCTGACGCGACATGTGCTCGGATCAAGCGGGACTAAGCTGCTAGCGTGCGATCGACGGCCTGGCCTACCTCATCACAGCGCTTTGCCAGCGCCAGGTCATGTGCCCGGATCGCGACGATCATCTGATCCACGATGGGCTGGCGCACGCGCTCGCCGTGCCGCTTGATCAAAGCCGCTGCCGTTCGATCGGTGTCATTGTCAGTCGAGTGCTCACGCCACTTAGATGATCGCTCGCGAGCGTATGCGCCATCGCGCGATATTCTATCGCCCTTATGACGGGTCTACTAGGAATATAGAAACTTGCTCTATCAGTATGCGCACTTAGATTGCCTTGGCCGGATATGTAAGCAAGCTCTGATAGATGGACATCAATAGTGAGACAGACTGTTCGGTTGTCTGCCGGCTCTCACCACGATCATCCGCTAGCTCAAGCCGGATCTCGGCCGCAGCGTTGACCGTCTTGACGGCGTCATCGACCGACAGGACAGACCGGTCGATCAGCTCATGAATAAGGCTCTCGACCAGTAACAAGGCGGCCTCTCCCGCCGCGTCATATCGAGTCTTATCCTCCGCCTGGGCGATCGGGCTCAAATTGTCCGGCATGGTGATCATCGCTTTCGATTGCGCCAGGCGAGAGGCAGTGTCCTCCCAGCCGTCGGCGCCTGCGCTACGTGTCGACGATGGATTGATCATAGGAGCGCCGGTGCGAGACCGCCAGAGCGATCTTGATCGCGTATAACAAAGGTGCGCTATATCTATTGTCGGATGCGGCCGTAGGCTCGCGCGCATGCAGAACCGCTTCATCGACAAGCTCAGCCACTACGTCGATCTCTCAGTCGATGAGGTCGCCGCGCTCACGCGGGCGACGGCGGCAGGGCGCAAAGTTGCAGCGAAAACGGACCTGATTCGCGAAGGCGATCGGCCCGGTCCGGTCTTCGTCATGCTCGATGGCTGGGCGATGCGCTACAAGATCCTGCCGAACGGATCGCGCCAGATCATGGCCTTCCTCATGCCGGGTGACGCCTGCGACCTCCACATCGGCCTGCTCGCCGAGATGGACCACAGTATCCAGACGATCACCGCTGCGCGCGTCGCCACCATCTCGCGCTCCGAGATGGACGAGATGCTCGACCAGCACCGCGGCATCGCCCGCGCCATGTATGTCGCGCAACTGGCCGACGAGGGAACGCTGCGGGCATGGATCGTCAGCATGGGCAGGCGTTCCAGCCTGGAGCGCGTCGCGCACCTCATCTGCGAGCTGTTCGTCCGTGCGCGCTGGAGCGACGTCACCGAGTCGGCGTTCGAGGTGCCGTTCTCTCAGATCATCCTGGCCGACGCACTCGGCATGACACCGGTTCACATCAACCGCATGCTGAGAGACCTGCGAACGCGCGACATCATCAGCATGCGGCGCGGCTCGATCTCGATCCTGAACCCGTCAGCCTTGGCTTCCGTGGCGGGGTTCGATGAGAACTACCTTCATCGGCGCGCCCGTTTGCCTTAACTATCCAGATTTAGCCCCCGTCATTGTCCTTGACTGCGTCTTCCAACGCGCTCGCCACCGATCCGGCTCGCGGTTCAGCCCTGCGGCATGATGTCGGTGCGGCTTCACGCGCATGATCGACCTGTTCGCCTCCGCCGATGCCCTTCACGTCCGCTGCCGCAACAGCGCGCGCGAAGCCGGCATGGCTCAGCGATCGTTGATCTCGTCCGTACCGGCGCTGTCCGCCTGCTGCTTCCTCCCGATCTCTCTCTGAGTCTCGCCATCCCTTCGCACCGAGTGGTGGCCCGCCCGCGACTTCATCGTTCCGATCGCCTCGTTCAGACGGCCGACCAACCTCATGAAGGCGCTGCTCATAACGATCCCTCAGTGTCAGGTGACGATGGATCGATCTTCTGATCCTTCGTGCTGCCGTAATTCTCGTTGCCGCTGGTGCTGTCCGCACGTTTGGCGGGTCGATCGGTCCTCGCCCGCTTGTCTTCGCTACGATGATCGTCCGTCATAAGGTCGGGCTCCTCCAAAAAGGTAAGCAGAAGCCGGGACGCGCCCTCATCATTGCGGCGAGCCGAGCTCGATCCTGCGCGCGAGCTCCTTGAACAAGACAGCTCCTTCGCGGATCGCTCATACACATTAAAACGAGTGTGCAGCTCGGTATTTAGCGCAAACTCTCGTTCTACAAACTCCTCGTCGCTGCCGTGCTATCTGGTGTCGGCGACAGCGCATCTGGATCAAGGGCGCTGCAGCGTTCGCGAAGCGGTCTCGTCGCCGAGGGTCACGATCGCGGCGTATCTCTGTGCCATCTCGAGATGTATCGCCCGTATGGCCGGATCGAGCGCTTGATCAGCGAGACGCCGGGATGACGCTTCCCTCACGCGATAGTAATCGGGATTATTCGCATCGGTCATAGCAGCTTTGCCCCACTCGCCTGAACGAAACGCATCACCTCACCCGAACCTACTCGCTCTGCCATATCTTTGATTCAAATGTGTCAAGATCCGGTCGGTTAGACGGACGCGGACGACACACCATCTACTCGCCGGACGAGCGAGATACGCTTTGGACGCAGGCGGCTCTGTCAAAGCTGATGCACCTGCGGCCCTCGCCGGGGTAGGGGAGGCGCATGCCCCTTCCGCGCAAGCCAACCAGTCCGTTCCGCTACTTCAACTCGTCGCCCGAGGTGATCCGGCTGGTGGTGCTGATGTACGTGCGCTTCCCTCCGTCGCTGCGGAACGTGGAGGACCTGCTGTTCGAGCGCGGGATCGACATCTGCCACGATGCGGTGAGGCTGTGGTGGAACAGGTTGGGTCCGCTGTTCGCGGGCGAGGTGCGGCGCCAGCGGGTGAGCCGGATGCGGGGCTTTCGCCACTGGCGCTGGCACCTCGACGAGATGTACGTGAAGCTGAACGGCGAGATGGTCTACCTGTGGCGCGCCGTCGATCACGAGGGTGAGGTGCTCGAGAGCTACGTCACCAAGGCCCGCGACAAGAAGGCTGCGCTCGCCTTCATGAAGAGAGCGCTCAAGCGCCACGGCTCGCCTGAGGCGATCACCACCGACGGTCTGCGCTCCTACGGTGCTGCACTGACGGAGCTAGGCAGCCGCGAGAAGCAGGAGGTGGGACGCTGGGCCAACAACCGGGTGGAGAACTCGCACCTGCCGTTCAGGCGACGAGAGCGGGCGATGCCGCGATTTCGGCAGATGCGCACGCTTTCATACGTCTACTTGCCGGCACAGCGGCACATGGCGCCCAAGCTGCGCGCCTTCGTGGATTACGTCCGCGAGACATAGCCGCCGCGTTTTCGTCCTGATCAGATCATAAAGACCCTTTACTTCTCGGAGGCCCTCCTTGCGGTATTAGCCGGTGGTATATTTGGGCGGGATCACCGCCTTGCAGGTCGACATGAATGGATGGCCGAAGTCGGGAAGCCAGCATTACTCTGTGGATGTCGCTTTCTGGGTCCACCGCCGCGTACGTACAGCCTCAGGCTGAGGCGACCCACACGGGCGAGCCCTGCTCATTGTGATGGCGGGTCGGCGCTCGCCGGAACTCTACCATCCGGCGGATCAAGCGTCCGTCGGCTGAGGAGAACGACGTTGAGCTGGACCCGATCGATCCGCATGGCGCTGGCTGCGCTACCGCTGATAGGCGCACTCGCGCCTCAACCCGCATTCGCATGGAATGCCTACGGCCATGAGGTGATCGCCTGGATCGCCGAGAAGGACCTGCGCGCCCGTCTGATCGCCGATTATGGCCCCACGCTCGGCGTGAAATACTGGCTCGTGCTGCAGGATCTGATCAGCAGCGACCCGTGGGTCACGCAGTATCAGACGCAGGTGCAGCCGGGCAAATGGCACCTCGCTGACGTCGCCACCTGGGCGGACTGGCTACGCGGCGACAATGACGCGGATGGGATCGCCGACACAGACGACAATGTCGATCACTCGGTGCGGCTCCCGCTGACGTCAGCGACGGTCCCTGCGCACCCTTGTACGGATCCTTCGACGAAGCGCTGCGCTGACGATGCGGTCACCTTCTACGCCGCGAAGATCGCGCGACTGAACAGCCTTTCGGCTGACGAGCGGCGTGCGGCGCTCAAATATGTGGTCCATCTCGTCGGCGACCTGCACCAGCCGCTGCACGGTTCTGATCCGATCGGCTACAACTACGTGTATCTCCCAAACCAGCCTGGGGATTTTACCATCCCGGACGCGTGGATTTTGAACCCAGCAGAATACGACAAGGTCAATCCGCACCATTATTGGCAGATCCATTCGGTCTGGGACCGGAACATCATCAATGACCGCGCGATCGCGAAAGGTTGGGTGCATAATTTCGCGCTGTTCGCCGACGATGTCAGTGCGCAGATCGGCACGGGGGTGAGGGTCGACGGCGCCCCACGCGACTGGGCGGTGGAGAGCCGCGAGTGGGCGCGCGTCTCGATCTACCAGGATCAGGGCTACGTCACCCTGCCGATCTGTGGAGGCCAGGGTAATCCGTCGTGCGACATCGAGCATCGTACCACGCTCGATTATGACTATACGACACGCAAATACCCGATCGTCGCGACGCGACTTCAACAGGCTGGTCTGCGGCTCTCGTGTGTCCTGTACAAGGCGCTGACCACGAAGGACCCCTGCAACGTCCCGACAGGGTGAGGCGAGGGGGCCGCCGCCCGGTTGTGACCGGGCGGCGGTCGCGTCAGTCGAACAATCCAAGGGGTATCGCCGCCGCCATCGCGGCATAGCCGTCGTCACCGGGGTGGAGCTTGTCGCCGGAGTCGGCGTCGCTGCGCAGGACGGGTACGGCCTCGCCTGTCGAGATCGCCGCCTCGAAGTCGATCACCGCGTCGAAGGCGCCGCTGGCGCGGATCCACCGATTGGTGTCTACGCGTACGCTTTCCAGCGCTGGAGTCATCAGGCGATAGCCCCAGGCCGGTGTCAGCGTACCGCCGATCACCTTGATCCCGCGCGCGTGCGCCGCGGCGATGATCCTTCGGTACCCGCCGATCAGGTCAGCGGACGTCACCGGCGTCTCGCCCGGCTGGCCACCGCGCACGATGTCGTTGATGCCTTCGAGCACGATCAGATGCGTCACGCCGGGCACGGCGGCGACGTCGCGCTCGAAGCGGTCGACCGCCGCCATCCCGCGGCCCTCGCGCAACAACCGGTTGCCGCTGATCCCCGCGTTGACCACACCGCAGCTGTGACGCCGCGCGTGAGCCAGTCGCTCGGCCAGGCGGTCGGGCCAGCCGCGCCGGACCGTGTCCTGGTTCCGCGCGCCCTCTGTGATCGAGTCGCCCAGCGCAACGATCGTGCATCGCGCCGTGGCGCGCACCGACGCGAGCGTGACGAAGGGGCGATCGCGCGACTCGCTTTCGACGCCGTCCGCGCCGGCGAAGCTGCCGACGAAGCCGGCGTTGCCGCTCACCTGCGTGCTCGGCGCATCGGTGCTGAGCGTCACCAACACGGTGTCGCCCGCGCGCACTGCTAGCGGAACCTGGTCGCTGTCGCGCGCGGTGCCGGCGCCCAGCCGAACCGCGGGGCTGCCGCCAAAGCGTAGTCGCGTCGGTGCGGCGGCGCGGCCTTCGACGGCGACGGTCATCGCGATGACGCTCAGCGGCAGCGAGCGCTCCGGGTTGCCGAGCCGCAGCGAGAGCGCGCTGCCGCCGCGCGTGAGCCGCAGCTTATAGCGAAAGCGCCCGGCAGGACGCGTCGGCGGCGTCGCCGCGGTCGCCGGCGAGGGGGCATAGCCCCATGCGCCGGCCCAGCGGGCTCGCGACGGGCTCGGCGCTCCCCGGGCGTCGGCGCACAACAGGATGAGCGCCATGGCGAGCGCGACATGTCGACGGTAGATCATCGCTCTCCCTCTCATGAGAACCGGAAGCGCGCCGCGAGCGAGTAAACCCGCCCCTCGTAATAGACGCGGTCGGTATAGCCGGTGAACGCGAGCGAGCCGGGCCCCCAGAAGGCGCGCTGCGGTCGACCGAGCAGGTTCTGTGCGTCGAGCGTCAGTGTGATCGCGTCGGTGAGCTTGTACGCCGTGGAGGCGTCGAGCCGGCTGATCGGGAACCAGTTGAGGTTGGCGGTCGGGTCGGCGAGCACGTAGGAGAGGATGAAGCGGCTGCGCACGCTATACGCCACGCGCGCACGGAAGCGGCCGTCGTCGTAGAACAGTGACGAGTTGAAGCTGCGCTTCGAGATGCCGGGAATGAGCCCCTTGCTCGCGACATTCGCGCCGGTCTGCGGCAGCACCTGCTCGGTGTCGATGTACGTGAAGTTCGCCGAGGCGCCGAAGTTGCGGAGCAGACCGGGCGCGATGTCGAGGAACGAGCTGACCGAGAGCTCGAAGCCTTTGATGGTGCCCGCGCCGCCGTTGAACGGCCGAGTGACATTGGTCGGTGTCGTGCTGCCGGGCAGCGTCACGCGGTCAATGGTGTTGATGATGAAGCCGTCGACATCGCGGTGGAACAGCGCCACGCTGGCCGCGCCGGCGCGCCCGAAATAACCCTCGAGCGAGACGTCGAGGTTCTCGGAGCGGATCGGTCGCAGCGCCGGGTTGCCGCTGGCGACTGCGGTCGCGCTGGCGCCGCCGGCACTCTCCACCACCGAGACGCTCGGGTTCAGCTGGGTGAAATCCGGACGGCTGAAGGTCTTCGTCCAGGCGCCGCGGAGCTGGATGGCGGGGGAGAAGTGCGCCACGAGGCTGACGCTCGGGTCGACATCGAGGTAGTTCTGGCGCTGGTCGAACGGGACCGCGGTGGTCACCCGACCGGCTCCGGTGCCGGTGGTGCGCAGCTGTGTGCCGCGGATCGACAGCACGGTGTTGACCGCGCGCGCGCCCGCCACGCCGTCGAAGGCGATCCCCGCCAGCGTGAAACCGTACTGCGCCTGACCATAGACCGCGTAGGTGCGCTCGCTGCCGGCGAAGGAGGCGGTGGGGCTGAACGCCGGACGCTCGGTGGCAAAGGCGGTGGCCTGGCCCGGCAGGGTCGCGACGTAGGCGTTGAGCGCGGCATAGCCCGCGTCTGTGCCGAGCAGTGCCGCCGGATATTGGACCCAGCGCGAGGGAACGGTCACGTCGTCGCCGCGGAAGCCGCGGTCAATCGTCTCGGCCGACGCCCCGCCCGGCAGAGCGGAGAGCGGCAGGTTCAGCGCGGAAAGGCTGACCGAGCGCGAGCCCGACTGATAGTCGGTGGTGCGGTCGGTGTAGCGGAACCCGCTCTTCAACGCGCTGACCAGGCCGCCGTCGGTGTCGAGCACGAGGTCGCCGCGCCACTGCAGTCCGCGGCTTTTCTGCCGAACCAGCGCGTCGCTGTAGAGGTTGGCCTTGAAGGTGGCAGGGTCCTCCAGATCGGTCGCGCCATCCAGCTGGTAGGAGAGGCTACCCCAGCGCGAGTCACCGTGGAACACGGCGTCGATCGTCTGCGGCGAGCGGAAGGCGAGCTGGACCGCCCGAACGATCTGCTCCTGGTCGGAGCGCGTGTAGGTCAGATTGGTCGACAGCGTCGCACGTCCGGCGTCGTAGCGGACGCCGAACTCCCCCTGTATCGTGCGAATGTCGTTGAGGTTGTAGGAGGAACGTGGCCCGGTCGGGGTCGCCAGCGTATAACGCGCGCTCTTGACGATATCGGTGCCCGGCACGAGCGTCACGTCGCGCAGCGCCGTTCCCGCAGGGATGACCAGCTCGAGGTCATTGTCGAAGTAGGTGTTCTTGTCATGGATGTGAGTCACGCGCAGATCGAGCCGTAGGTCATCGATCGGCTTCCACTGCAGCTCGCCGGTGAGCACCGGGCGCTTGAAGTTGCCGTTGGGGTGCTTGATCAGACTGCGCGTCGGGTAGCGCACCGCGCCGAGGCCCGCGGGAGTGATCGACTGGGTCGCGGTGCTGGTCTGCGGGCCGAAGTTCTCACGATACGACTCGAGATAGTCGCGGCGGACGTACGAGGCGTTGAGCAGGACACCGACTTCGCCGATGCCGGTCTGCCAGCGATTGCTGACCAGCAGGTCGCCGTTGTAGAAGAAGCGTTGGGCCTGATCGTCGTAGCTGCCGCGCGCGGTGCCGGCGACCGTCCAGCCCGGTTTGAAGTCGAAGGGTTGGCGCAATTGGATGTCGATCGCGCCGCCGATGCCGCCCTCGATCAGGTCAGGCGTTAGCGCCTTGTAGACGGTGACCGCGCGCAGCAGGTCTGCCGGATAGGTGTTGAGCAGACTGCGACGCGACGCGCCGACATACGACTCCTGGCCGTTCAAGGTGGTGAGAACCTGGCTGAGGCCGCGCACGGTGATCGCCTGGCCCTCGCCGCGATTGCGGAACACCTGCACGCCGGGCAGGCGCGCCAGCGCCTCGGTAGCGCTGTTGTCGGGGAGCTGGCCGATATCCTCCGCGACGACCGTGTCGAGGATCGCGGAGGACTGGCGTTTGGTCTCGCGCGCCGTCTGCAGGCTGGCGCGATAACCGGTGACGACGATGTCCGCGTCGGCGGGATCACCGGTGTCCGCGAGCATGGCCGGATCGTTTCCCGCGTCGGCTCCGAGCCGGCGCAGCACGATGCGAGAACCTTCGTCAGAGGCGATCTCGAGTCCGCTGCCGGTGATCAGACGGCGCAACGCGGCGCGCGCGTCCATCGTGCCGGCGAGCGGCACACTACGCCGCTGATCCAGGCCTTCTCCGGGCGCGACGATCTGAACGCCTGCCTGCCGGCTCAACGCCGCGATCGCGGCGTGGAGCGGCTGCGCAGGGATGTCGAAGGCACGTTGCTGCGCCGTCGCGGGTGACGCGCTCGCGAGAGCGACGGCCGCGATGCTGCAGCCGAGCAGGTAGGAAGGTCGCATTCTTCTCTGTTCCCCCGAACGGCCGCAGTCATGGCAGCCTCGAGAGGGTAGAGCGTGGAGGTCGTTGCCTCCGCCATGCCGGCGGCGAAAAAATGCGATCAGCGTGCCAGCCGGATGCCCCCGGGCACGTCGCTCGCGCTCAGCCCCTGCGCGAGCGCGGCGGCATGGGCGAAGCCCATCGGGTCACTCGTTGCGTAGACGCCGGCGACCTTCAAGCGGCCGACCGCGGGATCAGCGATGAGGATATGGCGGTCGGAGTAGCGCGCGTATTCTCGCGCGGCATCGTCCAGCGTCATGCCGGTGAGGTCGATCTCGCCGCGCTGCCACAGGCCCGCGCGCTCGACGTCTGCGCTCGACAGCTTAGCGAGCCGATCGGCGCCATCGCTGCTGATCAGCCGATCGCCCGCTAGAAGCCGGTGTCGCCGGGCGGCACATCGAACCTCGACGATGCCCTCGCGGACGGTCACCGCGACCGTCTCTTGCTCCCGCCGCACGATGAAGCTCGTGCCGATTACGCGCACGATTGTCGCGCCGGCGTCAATGATGAAAGGGCGCGAACGATCCTTCGCCACGTCGAAGTTCACCTCACCGGCGAGAAGCCGCACGCGGCGCTCGACCGGTGCGAAGGCGAGCGCGATCTCAGCGCCTGTGTTCAGCGTCACGGCCGATCCGTCCTCGAGCGCGGTGCGGCGCTGACTGCCGATCGGTGCGTCGATGCGCGCCTCCGGATGGCGGCGCGAGAGCGCGACCGTGCCGATCAGCGCCGCTGCGAGGGCGCCCCCGGCTCCGCCGATCCAGGCACGGCGAGACACCACGGGCGGGGCGGTCGGCTCCCCCACCACATCGGCGTCGAGCGCGCCGAGTGCGGCGGCGCGGTCGAGGTAGGCATTTGCCGCCATGGCTCGGGCGAAGGCGCCCGCATGTCGCACGTCGGCGCTCGTCCAAGCGTTCAGCTCGGCTTCCTCAGAGGCGGACAGCGCGCCCGCGTCGACGCGAAGCGCCCAGCGCGCCGCCGCCTCGTCAAGCAAGCTCGGCGTCGCGGTCTTGGTCATCGGATTGGGCGGCACTTGGGTCACGCGGACTAGATGACCGAAGCTGCCCACTTCCGCCACGCCCAATCGCATCCGTCAGGCGCGCCAATGCCTTGACCATATGCTTCTCGACAGTGCTCTCAGCGATTCCTAATCGCTCGGCGGTCGCTCGCTGTGAAAGGCCGTGGAACTTGCGCAGCGTGAAGACCTCGCGACAGCGTGGCGGCAGCGCGGCGATCAGCTTCGCGACCTGAGCGAGTTCCTGACGATCCGCCGCGACGCGCTCGGGCGAGGGAAGATCGGCCGGCAACTCCAGCAGCTCGACACTGATCTGTGCGTCGATCGCGACGATCCGCGCCCGACGCAGCGTGCGCAGTACGACCGACTTGGCGACTTGGAAGAGGTAGGTTCGCGGATCCACGATATGGTCCACGCGATCTAGTGCTGCGAGGATGGCGTAGCTCTCCTGGACGACATCTTCGACGTCCATGCCGATGGCGGGTCGACGCGCGAGCCAGAGCCGCAGCGCTGCCTCGTTCGGAAAGATATGGCGTCCTAGCCACGCCGCCCGGTCGCGCGAGATCGTCATGGAAGGCCCGCTACTGCGCACATGTGACAGTATGGCGAAGATCGAGGCCTGCAAGGCCGCCTTAACAGACGTCCGCTTCAGGGAGCCACCATCGAGACGGTGAATGACCGGAACTGGGTCCGCTTGCCGCCATTGAGCGCTGGTGAGCGAGCTAGAAAACGGCCGATCACGCGCCTTTTGCCATCGAGGCTGGGGTAAGCGCAGCGCGTAGGTGGAAGACGTTGTCGTCAGTCTCATCGAAGGTGAACGGGACCGCCATGCGATAGCCCGAGTCCGCGAGCGTCGCCGCAAGTCCGCCGAGCAGCATCGCCTGGCGCTGGTCCAGCGCTGCCTGCCCTTGCGCCGGACGCACCGTCGCGTCGAGCGTGCAGGTGTCCGCCGAACACGCGATGGCGACGTCGGTGAGCAGGGGATGCGCGCGCGTGACGCGCGCCGCGACCACCGCGGGCGGCACCGTGACCATGGCGACGCGCGGTGCTGGCGCCGGCCGCTCGCGCAACGGAGCCGGGATGCGGCGCCCGGGGGCCAGTGCCGGCGGTGCGAGGGTCGCGGGCGCGACGACGGTGACTGTATCGTTCCGCGAGCTCCTTCGCTGCACCGGCGCGATCGCCCATATGGCGAGCCCGGCCGACGCGAGCACGAGCAGTGCCACGCCGAGGCGGCGCGGACGTGATGGACGAGTCAGGTGGCCGATGGTCATCACCCGCTTCTCCGTCGGTGGGGAGGTCACGGCCGTCATCCCGCCGGTCGGGCGGGACGACGACACATAGCGCGATCAATCGGGGAGGCGACGCCTGCCCGACGGCTCAGCAGATCGTCGCGCCGCTCGGGCAACCGGGCGAGTCGCTGCCCGCGTCGAGGTTGGGGTCGAAGCCCGGGGCGATGTTGCTCTTGTTGGCATTGGCCAAGGTCGTGGCGAAGCGCGCGTCCTTGATCTCGAAATTGCCGCTGCCGAAGTCGTAGCCTACTACGCGGTCGCGCACGCTGCGCGAGGGATAGCCGTTCCAGCTCACCAGTGGCTGGATCACCCACTGGCCGGTGCCATTCTCGGGCGGCTCGTCCCCGCCGTCGGTCTTGCTGAAGCGGAACAGGTGCGAGAACCCCCACGTCTCGTAGTGGAACACCAGTTTCGCGTGTTCGCCGGTGGAGTCGCTGACGAAGCGCAGCTGGCCGCCGCTCACCGCGCGCGTGTCCCAGTCGCCGTGGTCGCCGCGGGAGACGCCGACGACGCGGCTGCCGCTGCCGGCGTCGGTGGTCCAGACGATGATCGTTTCCCAATCATAGGCATGGCTGAAGTCCGACTGCCAGAAGTAGGCGTAGACCCGACCGCAATAGCCGTTGTTGCAGCGGCTGCGTGAGTAGACGTTGCTGCTGCGCAGGTAGCTGGCGCTGCGGCACGAGGCCGGCGGGCGGGTGGCGTAGGTCGAGGCGGCCGCGCTGACATTGCCGTTCGAGTCGACCGCGGCGACGTTGAAACAGACGTCGGTGTCGAAATCGATCGCGGGCTGGAATCGCTTGTCGAGCGCGGTGGCGCGCTCGGGCAGCGGGCTGACCGGGGCGGGCCAGCCCTGCGCGGACGCGACGGCCGGCGCGAGCAGCGCCGTCGCACTCAGCACGGCGAGGAAGGATCGTGTCGTCATCTTGGTCTCCCGGTGTCGTTGGTGACAGGCTACGCACACGCACTCTCGCCCGCGGCCAATGCCGCGGGCGTCGAGATCAGAAGGTGGTGGTGACGCCGAGCGTGAAGATCCGCCCGCTGGTGGTGTACACCAGGGTACGGTCGGCGGTGCGATCGGTGAACTGCTCGATGGCCTGGTTGGTGACGTTGATGCCCTCGGCGACGAAGCGCAGGCTGGGCGTCGGGCTGTAGCGGATCTGGAAGTCGATGTTGTTGGTCGGGCGGATGCCCTCGCCGACGTTGGCATTGCCGCCCGCACCCGTGAGATAGCGGCTGCGATAGGCGGTGGAAACGCGCGCGCCGAAGCGCTCGGTCTCAAAGTAGAGCGTCGCATTGGCCGCCCAGCGCGACAGGTTGTAGAGCGGGATGCGCTCGCTCACGCCGTTGTACACCGCATTCTGGTCGCCGCTGATCCAGGTGCCGTTCGCGACCGCGCCGAGCCGGTCGAACGGGGCGGGCAGGAAGGTGAAGTCGTGCTGGAACGCCACCTCCACGCCGCGGATGCTGGCACCTTCGCCGTTGATCGGGCGCGTGTAATTGTACGGCGTGGTGCCGTCCTGGCCGGGTAGCAGCAGCGACACGGGGAAGCCGGTGGCGCTGTAGGGGACCTGCGACGTCTCCGAGGTGATGAAGCTGTCGAGGTCCTTCCAGAAGAAGCCGACCGAGGCGAAGCCGTTGCGATCCATGTAATATTCCAGCCCGCCCTCGGCCGAGGTCGAGCGGAACGGCGCGAGATAGGGGTTGCCGACCGAGACGGTGCCGCCGAACGGCGCCACCGTCAGCGTGCCGGCCGCGGCGAGCTGCGCCAGCCCGGGCCGGTTGACGTTGCGCGCCACCGAGCCGCGCGCGACCAGCCGCTGGGTGAGGTCAAGCGCGACGTTGAGCGCGGGGAGCCAGTCCTCGCTGCTGGTGCGCGCGGTCACCGGCTCCAAGGTGGTGACGCCGTTGGTGGCGGTGGCGAGCGACCCGCGCGAGGTCAGGTCGGTGTGGTAATAGCGAACGCCCGCGTTGCCGCGCAGCCGCATCGCGCCGAGATACGTGTCGAGGTCGAGCTGCGCGAACCCCGCCCAGGTCTTCTCGACGATGCCGAAGTCGCTGCCCGCGGTGAGATTGGCGCGCGTGAGATCTCGGTTATTGCCGAGCAGCGCGTAGATGCCGTCGACGTCGCCACCGACGTAGGGCAGCAGGCTGTCGCGGTTGATCTCATATTTGAGCGAGTCGGGCACGGCGCGATCGGCGGTCGCTTGCGTGCCGTAGAAGATGTTGGTGAGATACTGATAGCCGCCGTTGGTGAAGCGCTTGTACTCGCCGCCGAGCTCCAGCTTGAGGATGTCGCTGACATCGTAGACCGCCTGGATCTGCGCGTTGGTATAGTCGCTGCGGATCGTGTTCTCCTGCGTCACCAGCCGCTGCACGTTCCACAGCGACGGGTCGGTCAGGTCGAAGCCGTAGCTGTTCCGCGGGATCGTCGGGCGCATGTCGAAGCCGAAGGCGGTGTTGCGCGCCTGCAGGAACACCTTGTCGAATACCGGCTGCGCGAAGTCGGACTTCTGGTAGCCCGCCAGCGCGGTCAGCTTCAGCCGGTCGCTCGCCTGCCAGCCGAGATTGACCACCGCCTGGTAGAAGTCGGTTGAGTTGACGACGCGGTGGTGCTCGGTGCGCTGGTCGATCCCGGTGTAGCTCGCCGCCACCAGCGAGTTGCCCTCGATCGTCGCCGAGCGGATGACCTGGGTACCGCTGACGTTGCCGGTCAGCGCGTTATAGCCGCCGGCCGCGATCGCCCAGTCGTCGCGGTCGTCTGACAGCCGGCCGTAGAGCAGGTCGACGTCGAGCGTGAACCGCTCGCCCGGGTGGTATTGTAGCGCCGTGGTGACGCCGATCCGCTCGCGCTCCGTATACCAGGTCGACGGCGACTGCGCCTGGGGGGCGAAGATCGTGCCGCCGCGCAGCAGCGCGCGCGTCGCCTCGTCGATCTCGGGACCGATGTTGCGCGCGCCGTAGGTGACCTTGCCCCAGTTCCAGTTGCGATAGCCATATTCGTTATTGCGGATCTTGGAGTAGGCGACCGAGACCAGCGCGCCGACATCGCCCTGTCGCTGTGACAAGAGCACGACCAGCCGCGGCGTCACGCCGTCCGTGTTGGTGTTGGTCTGGCCCTTGGCGGAGAGCACGACGCGCGGGCCGTCATAGTCGAAAGGTCGCGCGGTATAGAGCTGCACCGTGCCCGCGATGCCGCCCTCGTCCTGGTTCGCGGCATAGCTCTTCTGCACGCTGACACGATTGAACAGTTCGGACGCGAACAGGCTGAAGTCGAAGCCGCGCGTGCGGCTGACGTTGCCGCGATTGTCCATGCCCGAGGCGGTGTTGCCGAGCACCTCCATGCCGTTGAGCTGGGTGCGCGTGAAATCGGGGCCGAGCCCGCGCAGGGTGATCTGGCGGCCCTCGCCGGTGTCGCGGTTGATCGCCACGCCGGGGACGCGCTGCAGCGCCTCGGCGAGGTTGAGATCGGGGAAGGCGGCGATATCGGAGGCGAGGATATTGTCCTCGGTGCCG
This sequence comes from Sphingomonas yunnanensis, assembly GCF_019898765.1. Lineage (GTDB taxonomy): Bacteria > Pseudomonadota > Alphaproteobacteria > Sphingomonadales > Sphingomonadaceae > Sphingomonas > Sphingomonas yunnanensis. The sequence goes on from NZ_JAIOKB010000006.1 coordinate 64,330, forward strand.
ACCGCGCGGCGCTTGAGCTGCTGCGCCGCCAGCAGGCTGCCGCGGAAGCCCGTGACGACGATATCGTCGGGCGCGGCGTCGGCGATCGTGTCCGGTGCGCCGTCGCTGACCGGTGCGGGCTCGGCGGAGACCGCCGCGGTGGCGCGCGCGGGGCGAGTCCGCGCGGGCTCCTCGCGCAGCAGCAGCACGCCGTCGCGCGCCATCGGGCGCAGGCCCGAGCCGCGCAGCAGCAGCGCGAGCGCGTCGCGCGGCGTATAGGTGCCGCTCACTCCCATGGTGCGCCGGCCGGCCACCAGCGCGGGCGCGGCGATCACCTGCATGCCGGTGACGTTCGAGTAGCGCGACAGCGCCGCGCCGAGGTCGCCCGCCGGGATCGCGAAGGCGACTACCGGTGCGGGCGCCTGTCCCTGCGCGGGCGCGGCGAGCGCGACGGTGAGAGCCGAGGTACCAACCAGAAGCTTCATATTATCCCCCACGTACGACGCGTCGTCGCGCCGCCCGGGAGGAAGACGTCGGCAGTGCCGCGATCCGGACAAATTAATCGGGGGCCTGCGGCTCCGCCCGGCGTGTGAGGGTTCGCCGCGGTCGCCGGCGCGGGCGGGTGAGTCCCCGACGAGCTCAGGTGATACGCCTTCACGCGTCGACGCTGGACGGGCACCGCCTCAGTGTTGCTCCAGGACCAGCTCGCCGTCGCGCTCCACCACCGCGAAGCCGAACCCAGCGCCGATCGCGCAGAGCAGCGCGCGCGGCCGATCGGTGCGGAAGCGACCGAACACGCGGGTCGAGGCGAGCGGCTCGCGCGGTGCAGCGACATTCGCGCCGGCGCGGTCGAGCACCTCGACCAGATCGTCCAGCCGCATGCCGTCGGTGTCGACCCAGCCCGCGCGCCAGTCGGGCAGGTTGGCGTTGAAGCGCGCCGGCGCGCTCGCCGCCCCCGCGGCGATGCTGCTGCGGTAGCCCGCTCGCACCACCACGCCGCGCGCGCCCGCCGGGTCGAAGCCGACGGCCCCGTGGTAGACCGACAGCGCCACGTGGCGCCGAGTCAGGTCGAGATCGAACGCGGTGCCGAGCACGCGCGCACTGGTCCGCCCCGCCACGACGGTGAAGGGGCGCGCCGAGTCGTGGCGCACGTCGAAGAAGGCCTGGCCGCCGAGTAGCTCGGCGCGACGTTCGCCGGCGCGATACGTCACGCGTACCCGCGTTGCACCGTTGAGCCGCACCGTCGACCCGTCCGTGAGCGTCAGCGTGCCGCGCTCGCCCGCACGGGTCGCGAGCGTGCGTGACCAGACCGCCGGGGTGGGCGCTCCTGCGCCCCGCCACGCCGGGGCGGCAAGCCACAGCGTGCCGGCCGCCGCCAAAACCCCGCCCGCCGCACGCACGACGGTGCGGCGACGCCGGCGCAGTGCGCGCAGCTGCTCGTCCGAAAGTCGCCCGCAGCGCGCCGCGGCCTCGCGCAGCGCGTCGGCGAGCAGCTGCTCGTCGAGGGCGAGCGCGTCGTGGGGCGAGGTGCTCACGCGCCGTCCGCCAGCGTGACGCCGCGCCGGGCGAGCGCCGCGCGCAGGTCGGCGAAGGCACGGACGACGTGCTTCTCGACCGCGGCGAGGCTCATCTCCAGCGCGCCAGCGATCTCGGCCGTGGTGAGGCCGTCGACGCGCTTGCGCAGGAAGATCTCGCGTCGCAGCGGCGGCATGCGCTCGAGCGCGCCGGCGAGCACCGCGACCGCGCGGCGGAACGCGACGATCCGCTCGGCGCTGGGCAGCGGGCAGACCAGCGCCTCGTTCAGTTCGACCGTCTCGCCGCGCCGCGCTGCGCGATGGTGATCGAGCAGCAGGTTGCGCGCGATCGCGAAGCACAGCGCCTTGAGGTCGCCGACCTTCCGCATCGTTTGATAGCCGAACAGCCGCGCATAGGTCTCCTGCACGACGTCGTCGCGATCGGCCGGCTGACGCACGCGCCCTGCCACGAACGCGCGCAGCGCGCGTTCCAGCGCCGCGTCGGGCAGCTCCAGCCCGATCGGCGACTCGATCGGTGGGAGAGTAGCGGCACTGTCGCGCCATCCTGCCATTGCTGCACACCGCGCGTTGTCGGGGACGATGGGGCGTGGCCTATGCCGTGTTCGTGAAGCCACCGTGACAGTCGCACGACGGTAGCCACGGCACCCGCGAGTGCCGGCGCCGACGCCATATGTCTGTCATACTGACCTTCTACGTCGCTCTTTACCTTGCAGAACCTCTCCAGCGCGAGTGCCGGCAATGCCCGATGTCTTCATCAACGAGATCCACTATGACAATGTCGGCACCGACGCCGGCGAGGCGATCGAGGTCGCGGGCGCCGCGGGCACCGATCTCGGCGGCTACCGCCTGGTCTTCTACAACGGCTCGAACACGCCCGCCGCGGCACCGGTGTACGACACGCTGGCGCTGACCGGCACGATCGACGACGAGGGCGCCGGCTATGGCGCGCTGTCGTTCGCGCGCGCGGGCATCCAGAACGGCGGGGCCGACGGCGTCGCGCTGATCGCGCCCGACGGGAGCGTCGTCCAGCTGCTCTCCTACGAGGGGACCTTCACCGCCGCCGCGGGCACGCCGGCGGCGGGCGTCACCAGCACCGACATCGGCGTGTCCGAGGACCCCGCCCCCGCGACCGACCTCTCGCTCCAGCTCACCGGCGCGGGGGCGATCGCGGCCGACTTCACCTGGGCGGCGGGGCAGGCGAGCAGCTTCGGCAGCGTCAACGCCGGGCAGAGCTTCCTCTCCGCCACCGGTACCGGGCGGATCAGCGTCGCCGACGCGCAGGTGGCCGAGGGGGACGACGGCGTCACCCAGCTGGTCTTCACCGTGCGCCGCGCCGGCGGCACCGCGCTGGCCGCGAGCGTCGACTATGCCATCCACCTCGACGGCACCGCCGGCGCCGACGATCTGGCCCCCGGCGCGGTGCTCGGCGGGACGGTCCGCTTCGCCGCGGGCGAGGCGAGCAGGACGATCGTCGTGCCGGTGCACGGCGATACCGTCGGCGAGCCCAACGAGACGCTGTCGCTGACGCTCGGGGCGACCACCGGCGACGTGGTGGTCGACGTCGCGCATGCCACCGGCACGATCGTCAACGACGACCCGATCGCGCTCAGCATCGGCGCGATCCAGGGCGAGGCGCACCGCTCCGCCTATGTCGGCCAGAGCGTCACCACCACCGGCATCGTCACCGCGGTGGATACCAACGGCTTCTATCTCCAGTCGGCGCACGGCGACGGCGATGACGCCACGTCGGACGGCATCTTCGTCTTCACCAGCACCGCCCCCAAGGTCACGGTGGGGGACGGCGTGTCGGTCGCGGCGACGGTGACCGAATATGCCGGCGACGCGCAGGGACTGACGCTGACCGAGCTGACCCGCCCGACCGTGACGGTGGAGAGCAGCGGCAACGCGCTGCCCGCCGCGGTGGTGATCGGTCAAGGCGGCGTGCTGCCGCCGAGCGAGGTGCTCGACGACGACAGGCTCAGCCAGTTCGATCCGCGGCACGACGGGCTCGACTTCTGGGAGTCGCTCGAGGGCATGCGCGTGACGATCGACGCGCCCCAGGCGGTGTCGAACACCAATGAGTTCGGCGAGACCGACGTGGTCGCCTCGCACGGCCGGGGCGCGACCGGCGTCAACGACCGCGGCGGCATCACCATCGCGCCCGGCGACTATAACCCCGAGAAGATCCAGATCGACGACGACAGCGGCGTCTTCCCCGGCTTCCACCCGGGCTACACGATCGGCGACCAGCTCAGCAGCGTCACCGGCGTGGTCAATTACTCGTTCGACCAATATGAGGTGATCGCCACCGAGGCGGTGAGCGTCACCCGGGACGTCACGCTGGCGCGCGAGGTCACGTCGCTGGCGGGCGACAGCAACCACCTCTCGATCGCCACCTACAATCTCGAGAATCTCGACACGTCGGACCAGAAGTTCGACGTGCTGGCGGGCGACATCGTCTACAATCTCAAGGCGCCCGACGTGATCGCGGTGCAGGAGATCCAGGACGCCGACGGCGCGGGCAGCGGCGCCGACCTGTCCGGCACCGTCACCGCGCAGGGGCTGATCGACGCGATCTACGCGCAGTCCGGGCTGCACTATGCCTATGTCGAAGTCGCGCCCACCGTCGCCGGCTCGACCGGGGGTGAGCCCGGCGGCAACATCCGCAACGGCTATTTCTACAACACCGACCGCGTCGGCTACGTCGACGGCAGCGCCGAGCTGATCACCGGCGCGGCCTATCAGGGCACGCGCAACCCGCTGGTGGCGCAGTTCACCTTCGCCGGCGAGACGGTGACCGCGATCAACGTCCATCTCACCTCGCGGCTCGGCAGCGAGCCGCTGCAGGGCGCCGACCAGCCAGCGGTCAACGCCGGCGATGCCGCGCGCACCGCCCAGGCGGCCGGGGTGAAGGCGTACATCACCGAGCATCTCGCCGACGACCCGGCGATGAACATGGCGGTGCTGGGCGACTGGAACGGCTTCTACTTCGAGGACGCGCAGACCCAGCTGACCGATCCGGCCAAGGGCGGCGTGCTGACCAACCTCAACACGCTGCTGCCCAGCGAGGAGCGCTATTCCTATCTGTTCGAGGGCAACGCGCAGCAGATCGACAACGTGCTCGTCACCCAGGGGCTGGTCGGCGGCGCGGGCTACGATTCGGTCCACCTGAACTCGCAGGCGGCGGGCGCGCGCCCGACCGACCACGACCCGCAGGTGGCGCTGCTGTTCGTCGGCGCCGCGCCGAGCGACCTGACGCTCAGTCACGCCAGCGTCGACGAGAACCTGCCCGCGGGCACGGTGGTCGGCACGCTGTCGGCGACCGACACGCCCAACGACACGCTGCACTACGCGCTGGTCGACGACGCCGGCGGCCTTTTCGCGGTCGACGCGTGGACCGGCGTGATCACCACCACGGCGGCGCTCGACCACGAGGCGGCGGCGAGCCACGCGATCGTCGCGCGCGCCACCGACAGCGCGGGAGCGATCACCGAGCACGGCTTCGCCATCGTGGTGAGCGACGTCAACGAGGCGCCCGTCGCCGCAGCGGACGCGGTGCGGGTCGACGAGGATGCCACCAGCGCCAACCTGTGGGCGACGCTGCTCGGCAACGACCGCGACCCCGACGCGGGCGACACGCTGACGATCGCGGCGGTCGACACCGCCGGCACGCTCGGCCATGTCGCGTTCGACGCGGCGAGCCAGATGCTGCGCTACGTCGCCGACGACGACTCGTTCGACGCGCTCGCGGCCGGCGCGACCGCGACCGACCGCTTCAGCTACACCGTCATCGACGCCGCGGGGCAGACCAGCAGCGCGACGGTGGCGGTGACCGTCACCGGCATTGCCGACGGAGTCACCCGCACCGGCACGATCTTCGCCGACCGGCTCACCGGTACCGCGGGCGAGGACCGGCTGTCGGGCGGGCTCGGTAGTGACACGCTCTCGGGCCTGGGCGGGCACGACTGGCTGAGCGGCGGGCTGGGCAACGACACGCTCGACGGCGGCGACGGCAACGACCTGCTGTCCGGCGGCCTCGGCAACGACGTCCTGCGTGGCGGGGCGGGGCGTGACGCGCTGTTCGGCGGGCTCGGCAACGATCAGCTGTGGGGCGGGGCGGGCGCCGACCGCTTCCATCTCGGGCGCGCCGAGGGCAGCGACACGATCGGGGACTTCGACGTGGCCGAGGACCGCATCGTGCTCGACGACGGTCTGCGCGTGCTGCGGACCCAGGTGAGCGACGTCGACCGCGACGGCGTGAAGGACCTCGGCGTGACGTTCAGCGGCGGGACCTCGGTGACGCTGCTGGGGGTGAGCGATGCGTCCAAGCTGGTCTACACCGGCCCCGACGCGGACTCGGACCATCTGCCCGGGCTCGACGGTCTGCTCGACGAGGTGGGGGACTTCCTGGTCGGCCTCGCCGGACCGGCGCGTACGGAGATCCTGCACCCCTGGTTCTGACCTCGGATCGGGCGTGGCATCCCGGTCGCGCCCGAAACTGACGCGCCGTGACCACGGCCCGGGTCGCGGTGCCCCGACACGGACGCGCTCGTCGCGGTCACGCCGTTCGAACGATCTCCGCGAGGGCGGCGGCGAGCGCGTCGACGTCGGACGCCACGGTGAACAGCGCGGGCGTGACGCGGACGCAGGCGCCTTTGGCCGCGCCATCGCGATGGACCGTGAAGATGCGGTGACGGTCGAGCAGTCTCGCGGCCAACGCCATATTGCCCTTCGTGTCGGCGACGCCGCGCAGCCGGAGCGAGGTGATCCCGCCGTGCAGCGCCGGGTCGTCGGGCGTGAGTACATCGACGCCCTCGATCTGGCGCGCCGCGGCGACCCAGCGGTCGCGCAGCCAGCGCAGCCGCGCGGCGCGGCGCGGGCGACCGATCGCGCGTTGGAACGCGAGCGCCGCGGGCACGGTCAGCTGCGCCGCATAGTCGAGCGTGCCGGTGTGGACCCGATGGCGAAGCGAGTCCGCGCCGCCGGGCTCCTCGGCCGGGTCGCGATCGATCCTCGCGAGCGCAACACCGCGAATATGGATCATCCCGACGCCCAAGGGCGCGCCCAGCCATTTATGGCCGTTCAGGCCGACGAAATCGCAGTCGAGGTCCGGTAGCGTGAAATCGAGCTGCTGCCAGCTATGCGCGGCGTCGACGATCACGTCGATGCCGCGCGCCCTGGCCAAAGCGGCGATCTCACGCACTGGTAGCACTAGGCCGGTGCGATGACTCAGATGCGTCAGCAGGGCTAGGCGGAGGCGCGGCTCGGCGCGCATCGCGCGATCATAGGCGTCGATCAGGCTCGCGCGGGTGGCCGGCTCCGGCAGCGCGATCTTGATCACGCGCACATGACGACGCGACCCCAGACTCTGCATGCATGCCTGCATGCTGTCATAGTCCAGATCGGCGTACAGCACCGCGTCGCCGGGCTGAAGGCGATTATAGCCGAGGATCAACGCCTTTAACGCTTCCGTCGCGTTGCGCGTGAAGGCAATCTCCTCCGGCGGCACCCCGAGTTCGGCGGCGACATCTGCGCGCGCGGTCATCACGTCGCGGATCATGCCGCGCCGGGCGTAGAGGCTGGTGTCGCGGTTCACGCGGGCGACACAGTCCTGATACGCGCGCAGCACGGGCCGCGGCATTGCTCCCCAGTTGCCGTTCTCGAGCTGGATCACGTCGGTCGGGCGGTCGTAGGCCGCCGCGATGCCGGCCCAGTAAGCCTCCTCCTTCTCGATAGCGGCTCCGGCGACGCGGGTGGACGGCAGCGCTGTCGCGGCCACGCCGCCGGCGAGGAGGGCGCGACGGTCGAGCATTAGAAGCTGAACCCCAGACGGACGTAATACTGACCCCCGTCGGTGTCATAGGGCGCGTTGCGCGAGTAGATCAGACCGCGATTGGCCTGGTTGGTGGCCTCCGCGGGGTAAGTGTCGAAGACGTTCTCGGCGCCCGCCCGCAGCGACAGGTTGGGGGAGAGACGGTAGGTCAGCGACGCGTCGAACAGCGCGATGCCGCCGAAGCGCTGGAACAGCTCACCCGTGGCATTGCCTGTCACGTCGGTCCAGGCGCCGTAATAGCGCCCGCGCACCAGGAGCCCGACCGGACCGAGATCATAGCCCAGCGTGCCGGTGGCGTTGTGCTGCGGCAGCCGCTCCTCGAACACGCGCCGCTGCGTGGCGTTGGCGATCGCGGCGCTGGTGCCGCTGCGGACCCGCGTCTGATTGTAATTGTATGCCAGGCTCAGGTTGGCACGCCCGGGGCCGACCGCGCGCGCGTAGGTCAGCACCGCGTCGATGCCGCGAGTGCGCGTATCGAAGTCGTTGGTGAAATAGCTGATCGAGGTGAAGCGATCGGGATTGGGCAGCGCCGCCGGGATGGCGATCGTCGCGGACTGGCTGAAGCGGTCGTCGACGTCGATCTGGTACAGGTCGACCGTGGCGCCGAGCCCGACGTCGGTCTGGAAGACGAGCCCGCCGCTGATGTTCTTCGACGTCTCCGGCCGTAGCGGCGACGCGCCGAGCGCGACCGCGAGCGGGTCCGTGGGCGCGAGCCGGCCCTGATTGAAGACCTGCAGCGTGCGCGTGTCGAGCCCCTGGCTCACCACTCGCGTGTTAAGCTGCGCAGGCGTCGGCGCGCGGAAACCGGTCGAGTAGGTGGCGCGCACGCCGACCCAGCGCGCCGGATCGACCCGCGCGGACAGCTTGTAGGTGAATTTGTCGCCGAAGCTGGAGAAATCTTCGTAGCGCCCGGCCGCACCGAGCGAGATCTGCTCGATCGGTCGCCACGCCAGATCGACGTAGCCGGCGTAGCTGCGCTGGCGAAACACGCCCGCCTGCGCGGGACCGAAGCCGGGAAAGCCATTCGAATTGGGTGCCAGTCCCGTGGCCGCGCCGGGCCCGATGGCGTAGGAGGCGGGGTCGCCGGTGCCGACGATGTAGCGCTCGATCCGGCGCTCGCCGCCGAAGGCGACGTTGACCGGCTCGGCGCCGCCGACCGGCAGGCGATAGACGAGATCGGCGTTAAGGTTGAACTCGCGCTGGGTCAGCCGACCGAGATAGAAGCTGGCGGGGCTCAGCGGGCCGAGCGACGCGTTGAGGCTCTCGCCGAGCGTGTAGTCGATCCGGCTGCGACCCGCCGACGCGCTGAGATCGTAGCTGAGCCGCTCGCTCAACTCGCCGCCCAGGCCACTGGAGAGCTGGAGATCGGCGAAGTCGGTGCCGAAGCGCGGCGTGAAGCCGGCAGGGTAGAGGGTGGTGAAGCTGAAGCCCGGGAAGGCCCGGCTGGCGCCGTAGACGCTGGCGGTGCCGTCGGGGTTGCGCCAATTGAAGTCGGTCACGCCCTCGCCCTGCTGCACCGTGCCGAAAGCGTAGAGCGTCGCGACCGGCGCCAACGCGTAGTGGAGGTCAACCGCGCCGCGCACGCGCTCCTCGTCGGGCTGACCCCAGCGCTGGACCGGGTTCGGCAGCGCGATGGCGGGGTGCGCCGCCCGGAAAGCGATCGCGTCGGGGCGCTGGCGCGTGCGCGAGGTCGCTTCCGCATGATCGAACTGGCCGGTGAACACGATCGCGCCGCGATCGCCGAGCGCGATGCCCCCGCGGGCGCCGGTCTGATACTCGTTGCCGTCGCCCTCGTGATATTGCGAGAACTGGCCGAACGCCTCCATGCCCGGCGCGTCGTCGAGGATGATGTTGATGACGCCCGCGATCGCGTCTGAGCCATATTGGGCCGAGGCACCGTCGCGCAGCACCTCGATCCGCTTGATCGCGAGCGAGGGGATGCTGGCGAGGTCGGGCGACTGCGCGCCGCGCGTGCCGAGCAGTGCTGAGCGATGGTAGCGCTTGCCGTTCACCAGCACGAGCGTCTGGTCAGCCGACAGGCCGCGCAGCGACGCCGGCCGTACGAACGCCTGGCCGTCCGCGGCGGGCAGGCGCTGGACGTTGAACGACGGCAGCAGTTGCGCGAGGTTGTCGTTGACGTCGCTCGACACGCTCGATCGCACCAGCGCCTCGGACAGGACGTCGACGGGGGCGAGCGCGTCATAGCGCGTGCGGCCGCGCTCGCGCGTGCCGGTCACCACGACCTCGTCCTGCGCGGTCGTCGTGCTGGCACCGGCGACCGGCGTGTCCTCGACCGCCTGCGCCCAGGCGTCGGACGCACCAAGGCAGTGCAGCGCGATCACCGCGCAGCTCGTCGCGAACCTCATGATATCTCCCGCCGCGGCTATATCGGCACGCGTTCACAGCGCGTTAGAAGCGCCACATGTCACGTCGATAACTTCAAGGTGTCAGAATGATTACCCGCGCCGCGCACCGCGCCGGGTTCAGCGCCACCGTAACGACCCTCGCTCTCCTCATCTCAGCTTCAGCGCGTCGCGGATGATGTAGGGCAGGTCGGTCTGGTCGAGCAGGCCGCTGACATTGACCGCGCACGGCCCGTAAGCCGCGACGCGCAGCTGCGTGCCGGTATGCCCCTGCGAGCCTTCCTCCGCCGTGCCGCAGTTGACCGTGATCACGCTGCCCTCGCGCGTGGTGAGCGCGGCGGTAAGACCGGGCGCGCGCGTGCCGTCGCCGACGATCTGGCTGGTATGGGCATGGTCGGCGGTGACGATCACCAGCGTGTGCCCGTCCGCCTCGACGAAGGCGAGCGCCTCCTGCACCGCCTCGTCGAGGTCGACCGTCTCACCGATCTGGCCGCAGGGATCGGCGCCTTGCGCCAGCGTTGGCTGCACGGTGCCGGCGAGCAGCAGTGCGAGGATGAGGCGCGGAGTCATGCGGGTCTCCTGGGATCGATCGTGACCCGCCGGGCGGCGAGTCCGCGGCGGCGGCGGTTCGGCTGGGGGCGCGGACCGTCCGGTAACCGGGGCCGACCCGCGGGGCGGCCACCGCGATTGGACCCATCGAGTCTCGTCGCGCGCGACCAGCGCCTCGACCGACTGTTATGACCTGGTCGTGTCAGCCCGGTGACGATCGCGCGTCAGGATCGTTACGGCCCTGACGGGAGTTATCCGCGCGGCCGACGATCGGGCTCGGCCGGCGCCCCGATCAGCGTCGGGGCGGCATACAGCGTCGGTTCAGTGGCTTGGAACTAGGAAGCGGGCATGAGTGACCCAGAGCGTATCGCCGGCCGCGACGTGGCCGAGGACATGGCCGCATTGTTCGGATCCGGGGTCCGGCCGGCGCCGGCGACCCCGCCGCGCCCGCTGCCCGCGCGCTCGGCCCGGCGGGGGCGGTCGCTCGCGCTCGGCGCGGCCGGCCTGGCCGTTGCGGTGACCGCGGGGGTGCTCGCCGGTACCAGCGCGGTGGGCCCGGCGGTGAGTCGGCCGGCCGCGGCAGCGCCGAGCCGCGCCGCCGTGGCGCGGGCGATGCCGGACGCCGCGCCGTCGCGCGCCCCGGTGGCGCTACCGCCGACCGCGCTCGCCGACCTGCCCGCGGCGCTGCCGTCGCCCGCCGAGATCGCGCGCACCGCCGAGCACGCGCCGATCGATGATCGCGCCGCGCCACTCCCCGCGCTGGCGACGCCGGCGCCGGTCGCGCCGCGCTACACCGCGCCGCCGCGACCGGTCGCCGCGCCGCGCTTCGCGGCGGCGCCCCGCCTGCCGTCCGCCCCCACTGCACGTCCGGTGGCGGTGCGTGCCGTGTCGGGCAACGGCGAGGGCTGCCTCGACGATCCCTACTGCGCCGGCGAGCGGCTGTACGACGCCGACGGCGAGGTCGCGTCGGCCTATGCGGAGGCCACCCAGGCGGGGGTGAGCGCGCGGCTGCTGCGCGACTACCGCGGCGAGTGGCTGCGCGCGCGCCGGGTCGGGCGTAACCGGCCGCGCGAGGCGCTGCGCGTCTATGGCATGGTCGCCGCCGACCTGCGCATGCTCGCCACCGACCCGGGCGAGGACTCGCGCGGGAACGGGCGGAGCACGTGGCGCTGATCACGCTGCGCCACGAGCGCCACGCCGCCCCGGCGGGCGCGCGCCCCGGCGATCGGCCGCTCTACGCGATCGGCGATATCCACGGCTGCTACGACCATCTCCACGCCCTGCTCGCCTGGGTCGCGCGCGACGCGGGCGAGCGCTCGCCCGGGGTTGCCCCGGTGCTGGTGCTGCTGGGCGACTATGTCGACCGCGGGCCCGATTCGGCCAAGGTGCTCGCCGCGCTGGCGTGGCTGGCGCGCTCCAGCGCGATCACCGCGCGGCTGCTCGAGGGCAATCACGAGGCGATGTTCCGTCTGTTCATGGAGCGGCCCGCGATGCACGGCCAGTGGCTGCGCTACGGCGGCTCGGAGACGCTGCGTTCCTACGGCGTCGCACCCCCCGAGCATGAGGAGGAGGCCGACGGCGGCGTTCTGACCGCGCTGCGCGACCGCCTGTTCGATGCCATGCCGGTGGCGCATTATCGCCTGCTCGAGCGGCTCGAGCCGATGGTGCGCGTCGGCGATTATACCTTCGTCCACGCCGGGGTGCGGCCGGGCGTGTCGCTGCGCGCGCAGGAGCGCGACGACCTGCTGTGGATCCGCGACGAGTTCCTCGATCACCCGCGCCCGGCCGAGACGATCGTCGTGCACGGCCATACCTGGGCGAACGAGCGCGCGGTGCTGCTGCCGTACCGGATCGGGCTCGACACCGGCGCCTACGAGACCGGCGTGCTCTCGGCGCTGCGGATCGACGCCGAGGGGCTGGCGATCGTCCAGGCGGTCGCCGCTGGCTAAACAGCGGACGGTCGTAGTAATCTGGTGCTCCGATGCGCGCCCGAGCCGAGGGCCTTGAGGGGAAACGTCCATGGCCCTGGGCTCCTGCTCCCGCAGGAGCACGGCGGGGCTAGAACGAAGCCGGGTCGCGCGGTAAGCCGCTGGCGCGCGCGGACGCTTTGCCTTGACGCGCCGCGACCGCGCGGGGCATCAGCCGGCATGGATTCCGCCCCCCCCGCCGACCCGCACCATATGAAGCGCCGCGGTTTGCTGTTCGTCCTCTCCTCGCCCTCGGGCGCGGGCAAGTCGACGATCGCGCGGATGCTGCTGGCGAGCGAGTCCGAGCTGTCGCTGTCGGTCTCCGCCACCACGCGCGCGATGCGGCGCGGCGAGGAGGACGGGCGCGACTATCATTTCGTCTCGCTCGACCGCTTCCGCGAGATGGCGTCCAACCACGAGTTCCTGGAATGGGCGCATGTGTTCGACCAGCGCTACGGCACGCCGCGCGCGCCGGTCGAGGCGATGCTGGCGGCGGGCAAGGACGTGCTGTTCGACATCGACTGGCAGGGCGCGCAGCAGCTCCACCAGATCGCGGGCGGCGACGTGGTGCGCGTCTTCATCCTGCCGCCCTCGATGGAGGAGCTGCGCCGCCGGCTCGAGGGCCGCGCCACCGACGCGCAGGACATCATCGACCGCCGCATGGCGCGGGCCGACGCCGAGATCAGCCACTGGGACGGCTATGACTATGTGCTCGTCAACGACGAGGTCGAGAGCTGCTTCGCCAAGGTGAGGACGATCCTGGCGGCGGAGCGGCTCAGGCGCTCGCGCCAGACCGGGCTGATCGGCTTCATCAGGAAGCTGCGCACGCCGACGGGGTGAGGGGCGGGCCCGGCGCGGTGTAGCGTGTCCGCCCTCTGAGCGACCGTGCTCCTGCGCACGCAGGAGCCCAGGGTCGCAGGCGTCACCCCCGGTGGCCCTGGGCTCCGGCGTGCGCCGGAGCACGCTCGCTCCCCGAGCGGCAAGGTCTACAGCGCCGCGAGGAACGCCGCGCCCGCGTCATAGTCGCGCCGCCGCGCCTCGGTCGCCGCGACGGCGAGCGGGTCCTCGCCCCAATGCTCGGCCTGCCAGCGCTCGTCGAGCGTGGCCGCGTCCCACAGGGTCTCGGCCGACACCGCGCCCTCGGCGAGTGCGAGCGCGCCCACCAGCGTGCCCGTCACCGTCACCAGCGGCGACAGCGCGGCGAGCGCGAAGGCGTCGCGGCTCGCCACCGCCTCGCCGAGCCGCGCCAGCGTCGCGGCCGGCTGCGCCCGGTGCATGACCCCGGTGACGAGTTCGAAGTGGACGTCGTAGCGCTCGCGCGCCCAGGCGAGCAGCGGGTCCCAGGCGGCGGCCTGGCGCTCGACCAGTGCCAAGGGGGCGTCGGCGCGGTAGCAGAGCAGGTCGCTCTCGGCGTAGCGCGCGAGGCCCGCCGCGAAGTCGGCGCGTGCCGCCGCGATCCGGTCGATCGCGGCGTTGGCGAGCCCGGTCAGCGGCATGGCGCGCGGGTCGAGCGTCTCACCCACCGCGCGCCACTCGTCCGCGACCAGCGCGGCCAGCGCCGCGCTCGGCAGCGCCAGCGCCACGCGCCCGGGGGTGCGCACGGGGCGATCGTCGAGCCGGACGACGCGCTCGCCGTCGACCGTCACCTCGCGCCAGAAGCGCCTCATCGCTCGCTCCGCCAGCGCGCCGCGAGCGCGCGCGGCACCGTCGCCATCACCCACAACGCCGAGAGCACGATGGCGACGCCGAGCAGCCGCGTCGGCGTCGTCACCGCGCGGCCGAGCAGCACCACGCCGAGGATCGCGCCGAAGCTCGCCGCCAGCCGAACGCCGACGAGCGCGAGCCAGCGCGCCACGGCGGGGTCGCTCGGCGCGCTCACACGCAGCACCCGGCGAGCTCGTCGCAGCGCCGCGCCATCGCCTGCGCGCCCGCCGCCCACAACGCCTCCTCGCGGTGGTAGCCCCAGGTGACGCCGATCGCGCGCACGCCCGCGGCGTGTGCCATGGCCATGTCGAAGCTGGTGTCGCCGATCATCACCGTCATATGGGGCGCCGCTCCGGCCTGCGCCATCGCCGCGTGGAGCATCGACGGGTGCGGCTTGGACGGGTGACGGTCGGCGGTCTGCAGCGTGACGAAGCGCTCGGTCAGCCCGTGATGCGCGAGCAGCAGCGCGAGCCCGCGATCGGACTTGCCGGTGGCGACGCCGAGCCGCCATCCCGCGGCCGCGAGCGTGTCGAGCGCGTCGACCAGCCCGTCGTACAGCGGCTCGGGGTCGAGCGCCGCCTCGGCGCGCATGCGCTGGAAGGCGGCCTTGTAGTCGTCGGCGAGCACCGCGTGACGCGTCGCGCCCGCTTCGGGCGCGAGCACCGCCATCGCCTCGATCAGGCTGAGCCCGACGATGCCGCGGATCGACTCGCGCGCGGGTGCGGGCAGGCCGGCGGCTACGAAGGCGGCCTCCATCGCGCGGCAGATATTGGCCTGGCTGTCGACGAGCGTGCCGTCGCAGTCGAACACGGCGAGACGTGGGGACATGAGCGTGCGCTTAGGCCGCGCGGGTGGCGAGCGCCAGCCCGCTCCATGCTGCGACGCAGCGGCGAGGCGTGTGTCGGTCGCGGCGGAGTGCTCGTTAACCTCTTCGTAGGAGGGAACGAATATGGTTAAGCCAAGGCGGGCGTCGGGGGGCGGCCGCGTGGATGACCGATCACGAGGGTGTGGGAATGCTGGAAGCCGTTGCACTGACCTATGGCATGCTGCTGAGCTTCGTGCTCTCGGGCGCGTCGCAGAACCGCAAGCTGGCGCGGCCGAACCCGGCGGTGCTGAATTACGTCGGCTACGTCCTGTTCGGCGCGACCTGCGCGCTGACCGCGGCGCTGTCGGTCTACGCCGCCTGGGGGCTGGCGACCGGGCAGACGCTGTCGGTCTGACCGGCGCGGGGCGGTTCGCGCTCTGGCGAGCGGGGAGCAGGTCAACCGTCTGGATCCGGCGTCCCATCAGGGCGGACGATCCTTCCTCTCCTGTGGCGGGTGGCCGTTCCCTTTCCGCCGAGGACGGGGAGAGCGCAGGCGGGAACGGTTGCCGATCGCCGCGCGGCAAGTCCTTTCCATTGCCCGTTGACACCGGCCGCCACGCGGCCGTTCCTCTCGCGGATGGGCGTGGTGCGCGAGCGGAGGCGGCATTGGACGAGCGGGTGACGATCGCGCTGGAGGACGGCGTCGCCGACGTGCGGCTCGCGCGCGCCGACAAGATGAACGCGCTCGATCCGGCGATGTTCGCCGCGCTGGCGGCGGCGATCGACCGGCTCGCGGGCGTGCGCGGGCTGCGCGCGGTGGTGCTGTCGGGCGAGGGGCGCGGGTTCTGCGCCGGGCTCGACATGGCGGCGATGGCGGCGGGCGGCTCGGGGCTCGCGCTGGGCGAGCGCACGCGCGGCGCGAGCAACGACGTGCAATATGTCTGCACGGGCTGGCGCACGCTGCCCGTGCCGGTGATCGCCGCCGCGCACGGCGTCGCCTTCGGCGGCGGCTGCCAATTGCTCGCCGGCGCCGACGTGCGGGTGGCGCATCCCGACACGCGGCTGGCGATCCGCGAGGTGCACTGGGGGCTCGTTCCCGACATGGGCGGCTATGCCCTGTGGCGCGGCAGCGTGCGCGACGACGTGCTGCGGGAGCTGGTCTATACCGCGCGCGAGCTCGACGCCGCCGAGGCGCAGGCTTGCGGGCTGGTCACTTATCTGGACGAGGCACCGCGCGAGCGCGCACTGGCGATCGCGCGGGCCATCGCGGCGCGCAGCCCCGACGCGGTGCGCGCCGCCAAGCGGCTGTTCGCGCTCGCCGCCGACGCCGACGCGCCCGCCCTTCTCGCCGCCGAGAGCGCGGAGCAGCTCGCGCTGCTGCGCTCGCCCAACCAGGCGGAGGCGGTGCGCGCCAACCTGGAGAAGCGGCCGCCGCGATTCAGCGACGCGGGGTGAAGAGTCAATCGCCCCGCGGCGGGACGCGCGCAACACCATGAACGCCTCGTTGTTCCCGGTTCATGCAACCGCGCTACAAGCGACACGTTACGTCCCCAACATGAATTTCGAACGGGAGAAAGAAGTCATGCGTAAGCTGATGCTGGCCTTCGGTGCCGCCGCGATGGTCGCGCCGACGCTCGTCGCCACCACCGTCGATGCCGACGCGCAGCGCCGGTACAAGTATCGCGAGTGGCGCGGCAATGACGGTCGCCTGCGCTGCCGCAAGCCGGACGGCACGACCGGCCTCGTGGTCGGCGCGGTCGCGGGCGGTCTGCTCGGTCGCACCATCGACTCGCGCGGCGATCGCACCCTCGGCACCGTGCTGGGCGGCGTCGGCGGCGCGCTCGCGGGTCGCGAGATCGAGCGCAGCGGCAAGCGCCAGTGCCGCTGAAGCGGCGCCGCGGTTGAGCCTTTCGGCCTGACCGACGTTAGAGTGGCGCGGTCCGCGAGTGCGGGCCGCGCCTTTTCTCTTATGGTCCCAACGGGAGAGTGACTCATGCCCACGCGCGGTGGTTCGGCACGCTACGAAGGTCTCGGCAAGGACGGCAAGGGGTGGACCTCGACCCAGTCCAAGGCACTCGACGAGCAGCCCTATGGCTTCGGCACGCGCTTCGGCGACGAGCCCGGCACCAATCCCGAGGAGCTGATCGCGGCGGCGCACGCCAGCTGCTTCACCATGGCGCTGAGCTTCGCGCTCGCCGGCGCGGGCTATAACGACGGCACGCTCGAGACGAGCGCGCGAGTCACGGTCGACAAGGACGGCGACGGCTTCACCATCACCTCGTCCAAGCTCGACCTCACCGCGAAGATCCCCGGCATCGCGCCCGACGAGTTCGAGCGGATCGCCGAGGACGCCAAAGCGAACTGCCCGGTCTCCAAAGTGTTGAACGCGGAAGTGACGCTGACGCACAAGTTGGAGTCGTAAGTGTCTCTGAAGTGAACAAGAGGTAGTTTCCCGTTCACGCAACCGGAGGCGCGGCGGCGCCGTTGGTACGGCATCACTCTGTAGGGAGATCAGTGATGCGTATCATCCTCGCCGCCGCGCTCGCCGCCACGACCTTGGCCAGCGTCCCCGCCACGGCCGCGCCGCAGGACCCGCGCCGCGCCAACCGCGAGTATCGCGACGACGTGCGCGACGCGCGCCAGGAATATCGCGAGGATCTGCGCGGCGCCGACTCGCGCCGCGACGTGCGCGACGCGCGCCGCGAGTATCGCGACAATGTCCGCGACGCGCGGCGTGACCGCAACGAGCGGGTGCGCGACTGGCGCCGCTCGGCGCGCTACGACTATAACCGGTACGAGCCGGGGCAGCGCGCTTATTATGCCGACCGTTACTACCGCGACGGCCGCTACTATCGCGCCCGCGCGCTGAACCGCAACGACCGCATCTACCGCGGCTCGGACAACCGTTATTACTGCCGCCGCAACGACGGCACGACCGGGCTGATCGTCGGCGGTCTCGCCGGCGGCGCGCTCGGCAACATCATCGCCGGGGGCGGCTCGCGCCTGCTCGGCACAGCGATCGGCGCGGGCGGCGGCGCGCTGCTCGGCCAGCAGGTCGATCGCGGCCAAGTGGTTTGCCGCTGAGTCTTTCTCGGTTCAGTATCGCGTACGAGCGGGCCCCGGCAGCGATGCCGGGGCCCGTCTCGCGTCAGATGAAGCCGCCGCCGAGCATCAGCCGCAGCCCGAAGATCAGGATCAGCACGAGGTTGAGGTTGCGCCCGGTGTTGCGCGACGAGAGCGCACCCACGGCGGCGCCGACGACCGCGATCGGGATGACGAACCAATAGCCCCAGGCGAGGAAGGGGAGGAACGGCACGATGCCGAGCAGCAGCGCGACGAGGCCGATCAGGATCGAGAACAGGTTGAGCATGCGCGCAAGATGGCGGCCAGCGAGGTGTATTGCAAGGGTGAGACGGCGGTAGGCGTGCCCGCGGCGCGAGGCGCACGGTCGGGCGTTTGTCGCACGCTTAATGCCATGACTCTCGTAACCCCCAGCCGTCCGACCGTCATCCCTGCGGAGGCGGGAATGACGGTAGTGGGTGGGGCAGGTCGGGTGCGCCTCAGCTTCGGTCCTCGTTTGTGGCAACAAACGTCACCTCCATCGGTCGACCGTCGAGCGATTGATTGCCACGTCGCCATCGTCCACCGCCGACACTTCGCCCGTTTGCACCTCCGACGCGACGATCCCGCCACCACGTCGCCGCCGTGTCGCTCCCCCGCCGCGATCCCCCCTGCCGTCATCCACCGCACGCCCACCGATTTCCTTCGTCGGCGAAAAGGACTAGGGCGGCGCGATGAACTCCCTCTTTCTCGTCATGGCGGGCGGCGCGGTCGGTACGGCCGGGCGCTACCTGACCGGGCGCGCGATGACCGCCGCGCTCGGACCCGACTGGCCCTGGGGCACGCTGACCGTCAACCTGGTCGGCGGGCTGCTGATGGGGCTGCTCGTCGGCGCGCTCGCGCGCACCGGCGGGAGCGACCAGTGGCGGCTGCTGCTCGGCGTCGGCGTGCTCGGCGGCTTCACCACCTTCTCCGCCTTCGCGCTCGACGCCGCGACGATGATCGAGCGCGGCGCCGCGCTCGGCGCGCTCGGCTATGTGCTGGTCTCGGTGGTCGGCGCGATCGCGGCGGTGTTCGCCGGGCTCGCGCTGGTGCGGGTGGCGGCATGAGCGGCGAGGGCGTCCGCCAGTTCACCGTCGCGCTCGACGATGACGGGATCCGCGTCGACCGCTGGTGCAAGCGCCACCTCGACGGCACCAGCTTCACCACCGTCGCCAAATGGGCGCGCACCGGCCAGCTGCGGCTCGACGGCGCGCGCGTCGGCCCGGGCGACCGCGTCCAGGCCGGGCAGGTGCTGCGCGTGCCGCCGCCCGAGCCGGTCCGCGTCGACGCCAAGCCCGAGCGCCAGCGCGCCCCGCTCAGCGACGACGAGATCGCCTTCGCGCGCGAGCTGGTGATCCACCGCGACGCGCAGGCGTTGGTGCTCAACAAGCCTCCCGGCCTCGCCACGCAGGGCGGCACCAAGACCACCGCGCACGTCGACGGGCTGCTCGACGCCTTGCAGGACGAGTCGCAGGGCCGGCCCAAACTGGTCCACCGGCTCGACAAGGACACGTCGGGCGCATTGCTGGTGGCGCGCACGTCGCGCGCGGCGGCCTTCTTCGCCAAGGCCTTCTCCGGGCGAACCGCGAAAAAGGTCTATTGGGCGCTGATCGTCGACGTCCCTTCGATCGACGACGGTATGATCGAGCTGCCGATCGCCAAGCAGCCCGGCACCGGCGGCGAGAAGATGCACGTCGACGAGGCCGAGGGACAGTCGGCGCGGACGCGCTACCGTGTGATCGAGCGCGCCGGCAACCGCACCGCCTGGGTCGAGCTGCAGCCGTTGACGGGGCGAACGCACCAGCTGCGCGTCCATATGGCGGCGATCGGCCACCCGATCGTCGGCGACGGCAAATACGGCGGCCCGGCGGCGTTCCTCACCGGCGGGATCAGCCGCAAGATGCACCTCCACGCGCGCCGCATCCGCGTCGACCATCCCGATGGCGGCGAGATCGACGTCACCGCCGAACTGCCGTCGCACTTCTCCGAGAGTCTCGCCTCTCTGGGGTTCGAGGCGATGGCGGGCGACATGATGCCGCTCGACGAGCGCGCGCCGCCGACGCGCGAGGAGAAGAAGGCGCGCGCGCGGGCGCATGCCAAGACGGTGCGCAAGGAGCGCCGCGGCGAGCGGCGCTCGCGCGCGGGCGGCGAGGGCAAAGGCGGCGAGGGCAAAGGCGGCGAGGGCAGGGGCGGCGGCCGGCGCGGGTGAGGGGGAAGTCACAACGGTGTTCTGATTTCGGCGAGCCTCTCCCCTGAAGGGGACGGATGCATCTACTACGCCCCCGTTGCACCGCGCCGCCGCGCGTGTAGACGCTGGGCCATGGACCTCGACCCGGCCGCCGCGCTCAAGGCGCTCCAGAGCCGCAACTTCGGCGGGCACAGCGCGCGGCTGGGCATCCGCTACCACGATCGCGGGCCCGACTGGGTCGAGCTCGCGCTGCCCTTCTCGCCCGACCTGATCGGCGACGAGGACAGCGGCGTGCTCGCCTCGGGGCCGATCATCGCGCTGATGGACGTGGCGACCAGCATCGCGGTGTGGCAGCGCATCGCCGCCTTCGCGCCGCACGCCACGCTCGACCTGCGCATCGACTATCTCCGCCCGGCGCGCCCCGGCCAGACCGTGATCGGGCGCGCCGAGTGCCTCCGCGTGGCGCGCTCGATCGCCTTCACGCGCGGCATCGCGCACGACGGCGATCTCGCCGACCCGGTGGCGCATGTCGCCGCCACCTTCATGGTGCCGAGCGGCACCTATCCCAAGGTGGCGCCGTGAGGCTCCCGCCCTATGCCGAGCTGCTCGGTGCGTCGCTCGAGGTCGGCGACGACGGCGCGCCGCTGATCGTCATGCCGTTCGGCGAGGATGTCGTCGGCCGGCCCGGCTTCCTCCAGGGCGGGGCGATCTCGGGACTGCTCGAGGTCGCCGCCATCGCCGCGCTGCGCCACGCGCTGGCGGAGGAGGGCGGCGCGCGCGTCAAGCCGATCAACGTCACGGTCGACTTCATGCGCGGCGGACGCGATCACGTCACCCGCGCCGCGGGTACGATCACGCGGCTGGGCACGCGCGTCGCCAACGTCGAGGCGGTCGCGTGGCAGGACGATCGCGCCCGCCCGATCGCGGCGGCGCGGATGAATTATCTGATCGAGCGCGACTGAGGTCCGGCGCGTGACTCCGCCGCTTGAGCCAACGGTGCTGCTGCCGGCCTTCGCGCCCTATCTCGACGTGGCCGGGATCGCGGTGTTCGCCGCCTCGGGCGCGCTGGCCGCGGCGCGGCGCGCGCAGACGCCGGTGACGCTGGCCTTCTTCGCGCTGATCACCGGCGTCGGCGGGGGCACGGTGCGCGACCTGCTGATCGGCGCGCCGGTCTTCTGGGTGCATGATGCGCGGGTCGCCGCGGTATGTCTGGTGATGGCGGCGGTGATCTGGGCGACGCCCGAACGCTGGTGGCGCGGCGCCGCGCTCGACTGGTTCGACGCGGTCGGGCTCGCCGCCTATGCGGTGTACGGTGCGGCCAAGGCGCTGGGCTATGGCGTGCCGCCGGTGCCCGCCGCGCTGATGGGGGTGGTGACCGGCTGCGTCGGCGGCATCATCCGCGACGTGCTCGCGGGCGAGCCGTCGATCCTGATGCGCCCCGAGCTGTACGTCACCGCCGCGGCGCTGGCGGCGGGGCTGCATGTCGCGCTGCGCCAGCTCGGCGTGCCGCCGGTGGTGGCGGCGAGCGTCGCGGCGAGCGCGGGCTTCGCGCTGCGCGCCGCCGCGATCCGCTGGAAGCTGGCGCTGCCGGCCTACGGGGAGCGGGAGTAGATCCTCGCCGCGAGCGGGGAGGATCTTGGTTTCCCCGCGGGTGAGGAGGACCTAGAGAAAGCTCACGCCCCCGCCTGTCCGCCCACCAGCCAGCTCACGTCCTGCGCGGGCAGGCGCTCCTGCCGGCCCGAGATCGACTTGAGCCGCACCCGGTCGAGCAGCGTCACGCGCTGGCGGTGGCGCGCGATCAGCCCGGTGTCGACCAGCTGGCGGAAGATGCGATTGACGTGCACCGCGGTGAGCCCGAGGTGATCGCCGATCTGCTCCTGCGTCACCGGCAGCTCGAACTCGCTCACCTCGCCGCCGCCCAGTGCGCCGAGCCGCTCGGTCACGTCGAGCAGCAGCGCGGCGACGCGCGCCAGCGCGGGGGTGCGGCCGACCGCGGCGAGCCGGTCCATCAGCGCCACGCGCTCGCGCTGGATGCTCAGCAGCATCGCCGCGGCGAAGTGCGGCGAGCGCTGGAACAGGTCGCCGAAGGCGGTGAGCGACACGCGGCTGACGCTCGCGGGCGTCAGCGCGGTCAGCGTGTCGGCGGTGCGCTCGAGGCACATGCTGGGCGTGCCGAGCAGGTCGCCGGGCAGGTGGAACTTGGTGATCTGGCGATCGCCGCCCGGCAGCAGCACCGAGGAGGCAACCCAGCCGTCGAGCAGCAGGTAGATATAGCGAGGCGACTCTCCCTCGCGGCGCAGCACTGCGTGGCGCGCCAGGTGCATCGGCGGCTCACCCATCGCCTGGATCCGCTCGATATCACCGCTCGGCAGGACGATCGACTCATTGAACCGGTGGAGAGGCAGGCTGTGGAGCACGTACAATTCCCGCATAGACCAATCGTTACGCTAGCCGGTTCTTATCGGCTAAGACTCTGACGCATTTTAAGGAGTCATCGAAATTTCACGATACGACGCCTGCTTTCCCGCCGCGGTCGCACGCACTAACGTCCGGCGCGAAAGGGGAATCTCAACACAATGTCCCAGCGCGCTCTCACCGCCGTCGCCCTCTGTCTCCTCGCCGCCCAGCTCTCGGCCCCGCTTGCGGCACAGGTGAGCCCGCCGCCCAACGACCCGCCGGTGGCGCAGACCCAGGCGCCCGAGGACCAAGCGACCGCGCCGCTGCCCGACCAGGCCGGTCCGCTGCCGCCGCCGCGACCGACGGCGGGCGCCACCGCGGGCGAGAAGGCCAAGCCCGCCAAGTGGGACGTCAACGCGCCGCGCGGCCTGCGCACGCGCGAGGTGCGGATCGCCACCGACGAGGGCAGCTGGATGAACCTCGACGTCTCGCCCGACGGCCAGACGATCGCCTTCGACCTGCTCGGCGACATCTACACCGTGCCGATGACGGGCGGCACGCCGACGCGGGTCGCCGCGGGGCTCGCGTTCGAGCACCAGCCGCGCTTCTCGCCCGACGGGCGCCGCATCGCCTTCACCTCGGACCGCGGCGGCGGCGACAATATCTGGGTGATGAACCTGGACGGCAGCGACAAGCGCCAGGTCACCAAGGAGGACTTCCGGCTGCTCAACCAGCCGACGTGGAGCCCCGACGGGCGCTTCATCGTCGCCAAGAAGCATTTCACCACCGGCCGCTCGCTCGGCACCGGCGAGGTGTGGCTCTACCACGTCTCGGGCGGCGGCGGGGTGCAGCTGGTCAAGCGCGCCAGCGAGGTGCTGCAGAAGGAGCTGGGCGAGCCGATCTACGCGCCCGACGGCAAGAGCGTCTATTACACGCGCAACGTCTCGCCCGGCCCGATCTTCGAATATGCGCAGAACTCGCGCACCGACCTGTTCGACATCGAGCGGTACGACCTCGACAGCGGCGAGGTGACGACGGTCGTCTCGGGCGCGGGCGGCGCGGTGCGACCGACGCCGTCGCGCGACGGCAGGCGCATCGCCTTCGTGCGGCGCGACGACAATGTCTCGACCTTGTGGGTCAAGGACCTCGCCAGCGGCGAGGAGCGCAAGGTCTACGGCCCACTCGACCGCGACGTGCAGGAGACCTGGGCGGTCACCGGCGTCTATCCCAACATGGCCTGGACGCCGCGCGACGAGGCGATCGTCCTCTGGGCCGGCGGCAAGCTCCGCCGCGTGCCCGCTGGCGGCGGCGCGGCGAGCGTGATCCCGTTCCGCGTCGACGACACGCGCGTGGTGGTCGACTCGGTCCACCCGCAGATCGAGGTCGCGCCGGCGCGCTTCGCCACCAAGATGCCGCGCTGGGCCGAGGTCTCGCCCGATGGCCGCCAGGTGGTGTTCGAAACGCTGGGCAAGCTCTGGGTCAAGCCGCTCGCGGGCGGCGCGCCGAAGCGGCTGACGCGCGGCGACGAGGGCTTCGAGCTGTTCCCGAGCTGGTCGCGCGACGGCAGGCAGGTCGTCTTCGTCGGCTGGCGCGACGACACGCTCGGCCAGATCCGTACCGTCGCCGCGGGCGGCGGCACGGCGCGCACCGTCACCACCGCGGCGGGCACCTACCGCCGCCCGCGCTTCTCGCCCGACGGCAGGACGATCGTGTTCGAGCAGGGCCAGGGCGGGGAGCTCACCTCGCCGCGCGGCAACCCCGGCAGCGGCGTGTACCGCGTCGCGGTGGGCGGGGGCGCACCCGAGCGGGTGGCGCGCGACGCCGCCGAGCCGCAGTTCGGCGCGAGCGATGACCGCGTCTTCATGATCGCGAACGACGGCGGCAAGCGCCAGCTCGTCAGCACCGATCTGACCGGCGAGAACAAGCGGGTCCATGCCGCGGGCGAGCTGGTCAACGACTATCAGGTCTCGCCCAAGGGCGACTATGTCGCCTTCCGGCAGAATTACGAGGCGTTCGTGATGCCGCTGCTGCCGGGCAAGCAGGCGGTCGACGTCGACACCAAGGGCAGCGCGCTGCCGGCAACGCGGGTCAGCGCGGACGGCGCCGACTTCATCCACTGGTCTAACGGCGGCGAGCAGATCCACTGGAGCGCGGGGCCGGTGCTCTACACCGCGCAGACCGCGCAGCTGTTCCGCGCCGCGCCGGCGGAGGGGGGCGGCGCCGAGAAACGAGGGGGCGCGTCCTTCACCCCGCCGCGCACCGGCGTGTCGCTGTCGATGGAGGTGGACGCCGCGAAGCCGACCGGCACCGTAGCGCTCACCGGCGCGCGCGTCGTCACCATGGCAGGGGCGGACGGCGGCATCGTCGACGACGCCACCGTGCTGATCCGCGGCGACCGCATCGTCGCGGTCGGCCCGCGCGCGTCCGTCCCGATCCCCGCGGGAGCGAAGACGATCGACGTCAGCGGCAAGACGATCATCCCCGGGCTGGTCGACGCGCACGCGCACGGCCCGCAGGGCGACGACGAGCTGGTCCCGCAGCAGAACTGGTCGGCGATGGCCAATCTCGCGCTCGGCACGACGACGATCCACGATCCCTCGTCGCGCTCGGCCGAGATCTTCCCCGCCGCCGAGATGCAGCAGGCCGGGCTGGTGCTCGCGCCGCGCACCTTCTCCACCGGCGAGGTGATCTACGGCGCGAAGTCGCCCGACGTCTACGCGCAGATCGACGATTACGACGACGCGCTGGCGGTGGTGCGCCGGCTCAAGGCGGTGGGCGCGCACAGCGTCAAGAACTACAACCAGCCGCGCCGCGAGCAGCGCCAGATGGTGGTCGCCGCCGCGCAGGCCGAGAACATGGAGGTGGTGCCCGAGGGCGGCTCGCTGTTCACGCTCGACATGACGCTGGTGCAGGACGGCAATGCGACCGTCGAGCACAACGTCCCGCTCGAGACCTTCTACGGCGACGTGGTGCAGCTCTGGTCGCAGACCAAAGTAGGCTACACGCCGACGCTGGTGGTGGCCTATGGCGGGCCGGCGGGCGATCCGTACTGGCGCGCGCACATGGATGTGTGGCGGCATCCCTTGCTGTCGCGGCACGCCCCGCCGGCGCTGCTCGCGGCGCAGAACGCGCGGCGCGTGATCGCGCCCGAGAGCGATTATGTCGACGGCGTCACCGCGCGCGAGGCCAGGAAGCTCGCGGACAAGGGCGTGCCCGTCGCGATCGGCGCGCACGGCCAGCAGCCCGGGCTGGGCGCGCACTGGGAGCTGTGGAGCTTCGTGCGCGGCGGCATGACCCCGATCGAGGCGCTACGTGCGGGCACGATCGCCTCGGCGACGTCGCTCGGCTACGCCAGGGACGTCGGCTCGCTCGAGCCGGGCAAGCTCGCCGATCTGGTGGTGCTCGACGCCGATCCCACCGCGGACATTCGCAACAGCGACAAGGTGGCGCAGGTGATGCTGGGTGGCCGGCTGTACGACGCCGCGACGCTCAACGAGGTCGCTACCGGCACGCGCAAGCGCCAGCCGTACTGGTGGGAGCGCGCGGGCGACGCCAGCGGCGCGGCGGGGCGGCCGACGATCGGGCACGGCTTCGGCGACGTGGACTGAGCGAGGGGACGCGGTCTCTCAGGCGCACGCGTCGACTCACTTCCGTCATCCCGGACCAAGTCCGGGATGACGGAAGAAGAGGTCACCTGGTTCATCGTCTCCGAGCGCCTTACCCTGACTGGCGCATATCGCCCCGCTATGTCACGGCGCGCGCATGGAAGACTATGACGCGATCGTGCTCGGCGCGGGCGGCGCCGGGCTGATGGCGGCGGCGGTGGCGGGGCAGCGCGGCCGCCGCGTCGTCGTGCTCGACCATGCCGACGCGCCCGGCAAGAAGATCCTGATCTCCGGCGGCGGCCGCTGCAACTTCACCAACCTGCACGCCAGCGCCGACCGCTATCTCTCCGCCAACCCGCATTTCGCCAAATCGGCGCTGGGGCGCTACACCGCGCAGGATTTCCTCGCGCTGATCGAGCGCCACGGCATCACCTGGCACGAGAAGACGCTGGGCCAGCTGTTCTGCGACGGCAGCGCGCGCCAGATCGTCGAGCTGCTGCTCGGCGAGTGCGAGGCGGGGGGCGTCGCGGTGCGGCTCGGCGCCCCGCTCGGCGCGATCGACCACGCCGACGCGCGCTTCACCGTCGCGCACGGGACGCGGACCTATCGCGCGCCGTCGCTGGTGGTGGCGACCGGCGGCCCGGCTATTCCCAAGCTCGGCGCGACCGGCGTGGCCTATGACATCGCGCGTCGCTTCGGGCTCAAGGTGGTCGAGCCGCGCCCCGCGCTGGTGCCGCTGACATTGCCGGGCAGCGAGGCGCTGTTCCGCGCGCTGTCGGGCGTCGCCACCGCGGTGGAGGCGCGCGTCGGCAAGGCGCGCTTCGCCGAGGCGGCGCTGTTCACGCATCGCGGCCTGTCGGGGCCGGCGATCCTCCAGGTGTCGAGTTACTGGCGCCGCGGCGAGGACGTGGCGATCGACTTCCGCCCCGACGCCGCGCCGGGCTGGCTGGTCGAGGCTAAGCGCGCGCGCCCGCGCGCGACGCTGGCGGGCGCGCTGGGATTGCCGGCGCGGCTCGCCGAGGCGCTGGCGGAGCGGCTCGGGCTGGGTGAACTCGGTGCGGCGAGTGACCGAACGCTGGCCGAGGCGGAGCGGCGGCTGGCGGACTGGCGCTTCCACCCCGACGGCAGCGAGGGCTTCGCCAAGGCCGAGGTGACCGTCGGCGGCATCTCCACCGCCGAGCTGTCGTCGAAGACGATGGAGGCGCGGGGGGTGCCGGGGCTGTACGCGATCGGCGAGGCCGTCGACGTCACCGGCTGGCTCGGCGGATATAATTTCCAATGGGCGTGGGCGAGCGGCTACGCCGCCGGGCAGGCGGTGTGAGGGGAGGGAGCTTCGGCGCCCCACCACATTCGTCATCCCCGCGGAGGCGGGGACCCAGACACGCTGAGGGCGCGGCTCGGTCGCGAAGGCTGCGTCAAGCGGCCACGGTGGTGCCGCAGATGCGCCGCTGACTCGCGGGCGCTTGCGGCTCTGGATCCCCGCCTTCGCGGGAATGACGAATTAGAAGATTACCCTCACGCCGCCAGGCGCAGCTCCAGCCGGTCCCAGATCTCGACCAGCGCCGCGGTGAGCTCGCGCATCATCGACTCGTCGTGCGCCGGGCCGGGGGTGAAGCGCAGCCGCTCGGTGCCGCGCGGTACCGTCGGATAATTGATCGGCTGCACGTACACGCCGTATTCGGCGAGCAGGATATCGCTGATCTTCTTGGCCTTGACCGGATCGCCCACCATCACCGGCACGATGTGCGTCTCGCCCAGCATCACCGGCAGCCCCGCCTCGCGCAGCATCGCCTTGAGCGTCGCCGCGGCGACCTGCTGCCCCTCGCGCTCGGCGTTCGACGCCTTGAGGTGGCGCACGCTCGCCAGCACGCCCGCGACCAGCACCGGCGACAGCGAGGTGGTGAAGATGAAGCCGGGCGCGTAGCTGCGGATCACGTCGACGATGGTGCGGTCGGCGGCGATATAGCCGCCCATCACGCCGAACGCCTTGCCAAGCGTGCCCTCGATGATCGTCAGCCGCTCGGCCACGCCGTCGCGCTCGCTGATCCCGCCGCCGCGCGGGCCGTACATGCCGACCGCATGGACCTCGTCGAGATAGGTCAGCGCGTTATACTTGTCCGCCAGGTCGCAGATCGCGCCCACCGGGGCCACGTCGCCCTCCATCGAGTAGACGCTCTCGAACGCGATCAGCTTGGGCGCGGCGGGGTCGTCGGCGGCGAGCAGCTCTTCCAGGTGCGCGAGATCGTTGTGACGGAACACGCGCTTCTCGCAGCCGGCGTTGCGGATGCCCGCGATCATCGAGGCGTGATTGAGCTCGTCCGAGTAGATGATGCAGCCGGGCAGCACCTTGGCCAGCGTCGACAGCGTCGCCTCGTTCGAGACATAGCCGCTGGTGAACAGCAGCGCCGCCTCCTTGCCATGCAGGTCGGCGAGTTCGTGCTCGAGATCGATATGATAATGGGTGTTGCCGCCGATGTTGCGCGTGCCGCCCGAGCCCGCGCCGACGTCGTGGAGCGCTTCCTCCATCGCCGCGATCACCTTGGGATGCTGGCCCATCGCGAGATAGTCGTTGGAGCACCAGACGGTGATCGGCTTCGGCCCGTTGTGCCCGGCGAAGCAGCGCGCGTTGGGGAACATGCCCTTGTTGCGCAGGATGTCGATGAAGACGCGGTAGCGCCCTTCGGCATGGAGTCGATCGATCGCCTGCGTGAACACGCGCGAGTAGTCGACGCCGCGCGCCTCTCTGCTGTCGCTGAACATGGCGCCCGCGATTACTCCCCTCCGCCCCCGATGGCCAGCGGATAAGGCCGCTTTGTCTGATCGAGTACGTGGACAAATTGTCCCACCCCGGCCACCGGTCAAGAGGGAATTGGCGCTAGTCGCGGGAGTCTCGCCCAGCGAAACGCGTCGGGGCACGGCCGCCGTGTCTCTCCCGCAGACGCCCCCGTCCGTCGTCGTCGTCTCTCCCTGCCGCCCCCTGCTCCGACCGTCGTCGCTTGCTGCGCCCGTCGTCGCCATCTCCGTCGGTCGCGCCTCGCCCTCCGTCATCCCCGCCCGCGCGGGGATGACGGAGGGCGAGCGGCCGGGGCCGTGAAAAATGGCAGGCGCAGGCACACGGGCAGAGGAACGGGCATGACCTCTCCGTCGAGCCGGTCGCGACGCCTCCGCCCGCGGACCCCTTGAGCTACAACGCCTCCACCCGTGCGAACGCCAGCCCCGCCGCGACGCGTCGCTCGTGCTCGCCGAGTCGCGTGAACACCAGCACGTCGGATCCTGACGCCCAGTCCTGCCCCGCGGTGAGCGACTCGATCCGCCGCGCGATGCCGGGGCCGCCGTCGACGAAGCGCAGGCCGCGCGGCGCCGCCGCGGCGAGCTCCTCGGCGAGCAGCGGGAAGTGCGTGCAGGCGTTGACCACCACGTCGATCCGCTCGCCGCCGGGCTGGTCCAGCAGCCCCGCCAGCGCGTTAGCGACCGCGTCGGGATCGACCGCCTCGCCCGCCAGCTTGGCCTCGGCCAGCTCGACCAGAGCGGCCGAGCCGTGGCGCAGCACCAGGCAGTCGCCGGCGAAGCGCGCGGTGAGATCGTCGACATAGGGCTGGCGCACCGTCGCCTCGGTGCCGAGCACCCCGATCACGCGCGTGGCGCTCATCGCCGCCGCCGGCTTGATCGCGGGCACGGTGCCGACCACGGGCACGTCGAGCGCGGCGCGCACCGCGGGGAGCGCGATCGTCGAGGCGGTATTGCACGCGATCACGGCGAGCCGCGGGCGATACCGCTCGACCAGCCGCCCGAGCAGCGCCGGCACGCGCGCCGCGATCTCGCCTTCCGTGCGCGTCCCGTAGGGAAAACCGGCCGAGTCGGCGGCATAGACGATCCGCGCCCGCGGCAGCAGAGCACGGGTCGGCGCCACCACCGAGAGCCCGCCGACGCCCGAGTCGAAGAACAGGATCGGCCGCGTGTCGCTCATCACCCGCGGGCTTACGGCCTCTCGCCGATGCCGGCAACGGCGGCCGCGCCGGGCGGTAGCGTACCCGAAATGTTTCGGTTAGAGAGGGGCGGCATGGGGGACCGGAACTGACCGCCGAACTCGTCTGGACGCTGCCCGCGGCCGCGCTGCTGCTGGGGTATCTGCTGGGATCGATCCCGTTCGGGGTGCTGCTCACCCGCGCGTTCGGCGCCGGTGACCTGCGGCAGATCGGATCGGGCAATATCGGCGCCACCAACGTGCTGCGCACCGGCCGCAAGGGGCTGGCGGCGGCGACGCTGCTGCTCGATCTCGGCAAGGGCGCGGCGGCGGTGCTGCTGGCGCGTGCGTGGCTGCCGGGCGCCGAGCCCTACGCCGCGGCGGCGGTGATGGTCGGGCATTGCTATCCCGTGTGGCTGCGCTTTCGCGGCGGCAAGGGCGTGGCGACGCTGATGGGCGTGGCGCTGGCGCTGCACTGGCCGCTCGGCGCGGTGTTCGCTTCGCTGTGGCTCGGGCTGCTCGCGCTGCTGCGCATCTCGTCGCTCGCGGGCATGGCGGCGGCGATCAGCACCCCCGTCACCGCGGCGGTGCTCGGCGAATTCGACCTCGTGCCGCTGCTGATGGGCCTCGCCGTGCTGGTGCTGTGGAAGCATCGCGCCAACATCGCGCGCCTGATCGACGGCACCGAGCCGCGGGTCGGCCGCTCCGCCGCGCCGGCCGCGGGCGACACGGTCGAGCAGGGGTAAGAGGCGGGGGCGCGTGGGGGACGAGGCGGAGCGCGCGGCGCGGCTGCGGCTGATCCGCACGCCCTCGATCGGCCCGGTCAGCTACCGCCGCCTGCTCGCGCGCTTCGGCTCCGCCGCCGCCGCGATCGCGGCGTTGCCCGAGCTGGCGCGGCGCGGCGGCGGGCGCGCGCCCGTGGTGCCGCCGCCCGACACGATCGAGCGCGAGCGGGCGCTGGTAGAGCGGCTCGGCGCACGCCACCTGCTGCTCGGCGATGCCGACTATCCGCCGCTGCTCGCCGAACTCGACGACTCGCCCGCGGTGTTGACGCTGCGCGGCGACCTCGCGCTGACGGCGCGTCCGACGGTGGCGATCGTCGGCGCGCGCGACGCCTCGGCGGCGGCGTGTCGTCTCGCGCGCGAGATGGCGCACGATCTTGCGGCAGCGGGGGTGAGCGTGGTGTCGGGGCTGGCGCGCGGCATCGATGGCGCGGCGCATCTCGGCGCGCTGCCCGAGACGATCGGGGTGGTGGCGGGCGGGATCGACGTCGCTTACCCGCCGCAGCACGCCGCGCTGCAGGAGCGGATCGCGCGCGAGGCGCTGCTGCTCGCCGAGATGCCGCCCGGTACCGAGCCGCGCGCCCGCCATTTCCCCTATCGCAACCGCATCGTCACCGGGCTGGCGCTCGGGACGCTGGTGGTGGAGGCGGCGCCGCGCTCGGGCTCACTGATCAGCGCGCGGCTCGCGGGCGAGCAGGGGCGCGAGGTGATGGCCGTGCCGGGCCATCCCAGCGACCCGCGCGCGCGCGGCTGCAACGCGCTGATCCGCGACGGCGCGACGCTGGTGCAGGGCGCCGCGGACGTGATCGAGCAGATCCGCCCGCTCGACCCGCGCGCGCTGCCGCGACCGGTCGCGCGGTGGGAGAGCGTCAGCGAGGCGGTGCTGGACTATGGCGACGCGGAGCGCGCGCGCGTCGAGTCACTGCTCGCCGCGGCGCCGGTCGCCACCGACGAGCTGGTGCGCCAGAGCTCGCTGCCGGCCTCGCTGGTGCAGGACGTGCTGCTCGAGCTCGAGCTGGCCGGGCGAATGGAGCGCCACCCCGGCGGGCGAGTCAGCCGGGTGGTGTAGGAGGAAGTGACGGCACGTACATTCGAGTAAGCCCCTCCTCTTCAGGGGAGGGGTTGGGGGGGGGGCCTCTCCGCTGGCGCGGCGTTTGCGGAAGCGCCCCACCCCCGCCCCTCCCCCGAAAGGGGAGGGGAGGATTTTGCAGGGTTGCGGCCGTCATCCGACGCCCCCGCGCCCCGCGATCACCCGTGCGCGGTGATCCACTCCTCCACCACCGGCGCGATTCGCTCGCGCCACTTCGATCCGTTGAAGATGCCGTAATGGCCGACGCCCTCGGCCATGTGGTAGCGCTTGTGCGCCTCGGGCAGCGACGTCGCGCAGGTCAGCGCCGCCCTGGTCTGCCCCAACCCCGAGATATCGTCGCGCTCCCCCTCGATCGCGAGCAGCCCGACGTCGGCGATCGCGCCGAGATCGACCGGGCGACCGCGGTGCGTCATCGTGCCGCGCGGCAGCGCGTGCGTCTGGAACACGGTGTCGATCGTCTGGAGGTAGAATTCCGCGGTCATGTCGCACACCGAGCGATATTCGTCGTAGAAGCGTTTGGTCGCGTCGGCGCTCTCGCCGTCGCCGGTGACGAGGTGTTTGAAGAGCTCGTAGTGACTCATCATGTGGTTGCCGAGGTTCATCGTCATGAACCCGCCCAGCTGGAGGAAGCCCGGGTACACGCGCCGCCCCGCGCCGGGGTAGAGCATCGGCACGGTGGCGATCACGTTCTGCTCGAACCAGGCGAAGGGCCGCTCGGTGGCGAGCGTGTTGACCGCGGTGGGCGCCTCGCGCGTGTCGATCGGCCCGCCCATCATCGTCAGCGTGCGCGGGCGGCATGGATTGGCGTCCGCGCTCATCAGCGCGGTCGCGGCCAGGCAGGGGACCGAGGGCTGGCACACCGCCAGCATGTGTGCGCCGCGCGGGCCGTCACCCCCGTCACCCGCGTCCGGCCCGATCGCCTCCAGGAAGGCGACGAGATAGTCGATGTAATCGTCGAGATCGAACTGGCCGTCGGCCAGCGGCACCAGCTTCGCGTCGCGCCAGTCGGTGACGTAGACGTCGGCGAAGGGCAGCATCCGCTCCACCGTGCCGCGCAGCAACGTGGCGAAATGGCCCGACATCGGCGCCGCGATCAGTAGCCGTGGTCCGCCCTCGACTCCCTCGCGACGGAAGCGCTTGAGCTGGCCGAACGGCAGCTGGAGCACGATCTCCTCGGTCACCGCCACCGCGCGACCGTCGACGATCGTGGTGTCGAGCGCGAAGGCGGGCTTGCCGCGCGAGGCGGAGGCGTGCGCGAAGACCTCGAGCGCGCTGGCCATCACCGGTCCGCCGCCGAGATAAGCGAAGGGGTTGGATGGGTTGTTGAGCCAATTGGCCCCCACCGTCGCCATCGCGCTCGCCGAGGCGAGCCACGACCGCTGCCATTCATATGCGTCGTAGAGCATCCGCTTCCTTCCGCCCGAGATATGGGCATGATCGGTCGTAATACAAAACCTACCCAGACGTATCGCACGAAGCGCGGCGCGATGGGCGATCCTGTCCCACGGTGGCCGCGGCGCCACACGTTGAGCCGCCCGCCGGGCACTGCTAGGCGCCCGACATGGCTAGCGTTCCCGACGTCGCTCCCGCCCGCCCGGCACCCTCGCGGCGTCTCGGCAATCTCACCATGGTATGGCAGCACGCGCGCGCCTATCCGGTGCAGATCGCGGCCGCCTTCACAGCGCTGGCGATCACCTCGGCGGCGACGATCGCGATACCGTACAGCTTCAAGCGCGTGATTGACCGTGGCTTCGCCGCCGGCGACGGCTCGTCCGCGGCGGTGGCGTCCTCGTTCCATTACATGCTCATGATCGTGCTGGTGCTGGCGCTCGGCACCGCGGTACGCTTCTATTTCGTCGCCTGGCTGGGCGAGCGCGTCGTCGCCGACATCCGCGAGCGCGTGGTGCGCCACCTGATGACGCTCAGCCCCGCCTTCTACGAGGAGAACCGCCCGTCCGAGATCGCCTCGCGGCTCACCGCGGACACCGGGCAGATCGAGACGGTGGTGGGCATGACCATCTCGGTGGCGTTGCGCAACAGCTTCACCGCGGTGGGCGGGCTGATCTACCTCTTCGCCATCTCGCCCAAGCTCGCCTCGCTGCTGCTGCTGGGCATCCCGCTGATGATCCTGCCGATCACGGTGTTGGGGCGGAAGGTGCGCGCTTACTCGCGCACCTCGCAGGACCGCGTCGCCGACGTCGGCACGATCGTCACCGAGGTGCTGGGCGCGATGAAGATCGTCCAGGCGTTCGGGCAGGAGGGGCGCGAGAGCGCGCGCTTCGCCGGCGCGGTGGAGGCGACGATGGAGGCCGCCAAGCGCCGCATCGGACTGCGCGCGGTGATGACCGCGATCGTCATCGGTCTGGTGTTCGGCGCGATCACCTTGGTGCTGTGGGAGGGCGCGATCGACGTCGCGGCGGGGCGGCTCTCGGGCGGCGCGATCGCGGCGTTCGTGCTGACCGGCGGCATCGTCGCGGGCGCGTTCGGCGCACTCACCGAGGTGTACGGCGATCTGCTGCGCGGCGCGGGCGCGGCGGGGCGGCTGGCCGAGCTGCTCGACGAGCGCCCCGCGATCGCGGCGCCGGCGCAGCCGGTCGCGCTGCCGGTGCCGGCGGAGGGGCGCGTGGCGCTGGAGGCGGTCGAGTTCCGCTACCCCACGCGGCCCGACATGGCGGCGCTGCACGACTTCACGCTGAGCGTCGCGCCGGGCGAGACGGTGGCGGTGGTCGGCCCCTCGGGCGCGGGCAAGTCGACGC
Organism: Sphingomonas yunnanensis; assembly: GCF_019898765.1. Taxonomy (GTDB): domain Bacteria; phylum Pseudomonadota; class Alphaproteobacteria; order Sphingomonadales; family Sphingomonadaceae; genus Sphingomonas; species Sphingomonas yunnanensis. Next base: position 98,949 of record NZ_JAIOKB010000006.1, read on the forward strand.
TGTTCCAGCTGATCGAGCATTTCTACGAGCCCGCGGCCGGGCGCGTGCTGGTCGACGGGGTCGACCTGCGCCGCGCCGATCCGGCGGACGTGCGCGCGCGCATCGCGATGGTGCCGCAGGAGACGGTGATCTTCGCCACCAGCGCGCGCGACAACCTGCGCTACGGCCGCTGGGATGCGAGCGACGATCAGGTCTGGGCCGCGGCCGAGGCGGCCAATGCCGCGGACTTCCTGCGCGCGCTGCCCGAGGGGCTCGACACCTTCCTCGGCGAGGGCGGGGCGCGGCTGTCGGGCGGGCAGCGCCAGCGCATCGCGATCGCGCGCGCGCTGCTGCGCGACTCGCCGATCCTGCTGCTCGACGAGGCGACCAGCGCGCTCGACGCCGAGAGCGAGCGACTGGTGCAGGACGCGCTGGAGCGGCTGATGGCGACTCGCACCACGATCGTGATCGCGCACCGGCTGGCGACGGTACGTGCCGCGTCGCGGATCGTGGTCATGGACGGCGGCCGCATCGTCGAGGAGGGGACTCACGCCACGCTGATCGCGCGCGGCGGCCTGTACGCGCGGCTGGCGAGCCTGCAGTTCGACGCGGCGGCGTAGGGGCTTGCAAATCCTCTTCGCTTGGCGGGGAGGAGGAGCGCCGGCGAAGCCGGTAGTGCAGGGGGGCTCTCCGCACACGAGCCGTTGGCGTTTGCGGAGAGCCCCCTCCGTCAGCGCTGCGCACTGCAACCTCCCCGCGAGCGGGGGGATCTCAGATTTTTTCCCCGCGGCGCCAGCCTCGTCGATCAACTCACCCGGTCGATCGCCTCCATCGCCAGCCCGCCGGGCACGATCATCAGCGGCACCGGCAACGTGCCGGCCTCGGCGGCAAAGTGGCTCACCAGCGCGCCCGGTGCGCTGCCGGCAGCGGCACCCAGCACCAAGGCGGCGATCTGCGGGTTGGCCGCGATCATCTCGCGGATCACCTTGGGACCGTCGCCGCTGCGCACCGTCAGCGACGGGCGCACGCCCGATTCCTCCAGCAGCGTCCCCGCCGCGCGCGCCACCAGCCCCTCGGCGTGCTGGCGCTGCTCCTCCTCCATCGTCGCCTGCACCCCGCCGAACGGGCTGAACTCCTGCGGCGGCAGCAGCGCGAGGATCTCGACGCCGCCGTTGGTCCGTACCGCGCGGCGCGCGGCGAAGCGCAGCGCGCTCAGCGCCTCGGGGGTGTCGTCGACGACGGTGAGATAGATGCGCATCGGTGAAGACCCCCTGATCGGGAGGGGTTTACCGCCGCCCGGCGCGCGCGCGCAAGCCGTGGCAGCGGGAGGCAAAAGGGGGTGGGGTTGACCCTGCGTCGCGCAACCGCGAGAGACGCGGGCAACTTCCAGGATCCGCTCGAGGACTCACGATGCCCATCGAAATCAAGATGCCTGCCCTCTCGCCCACGATGGAAGAGGGCACGCTGGCCAAGTGGCTCGTCAAGGAGGGCGACGAGGTCAAGGCGGGCGACATCATGGCCGAGATCGAGACCGACAAGGCGACGATGGAGTTCGAGGCGGTCGACGAGGGCCGCATCACCAAGATCGCGGTCGCCGAGGGGACCGACGGGGTCAAGGTCGGCACCGTGATCGCGCTGCTCGAGGGCGAAGGCGATGAGTCCGGTGAGAGCACGCCCGCCCCGGCGGCGAAGGAGAGCGAGCCGCGTCCCTCGCCCGAGGATCCCAACAGGACCGGCAGCGAGGCCGAGGCCGCACCCGAGGACGTCGAGGATCACGGCAAGCCGGCCGACTCGCAGGTCGCCCCGGCCTCCGGTACGCCCGCGCCGACGCCGCAGCGCGCCGCGGGCGAGCGCGTCAAGGCGAGCCCGCTGGCGCGCCGCATCGCCGCCGACCGGGGCGTCGATCTCGCGTCGGTGAGCGGCTCCGGCCCGAACGGCCGCATCGTCCGCGCCGACGTCGAGGGGGCCAAGGCGGGCGCCGCCGCCCCGGCCGCGAGCACCGCCGCACCCGCACCCGCACCCGCACCCGCGCCGGCGTCGACCGCCGAGGCCGCGGCGCCGGCGCCCAGGCCGGCGACGATCCCCGACGTGCCGCACGAGCTCACCAAGCTCAGCAACATGCGCAAGACGATCGCGCGCCGCCTGACCGAGTCGAAGCAGCAGGTGCCGCACATCTACCTCACGGTCGACGTCGAGCTCGACAAGCTGCTCAAGCTGCGCGGCGAGCTCAACGCCGGGCTGGAGGCGCGCGGGGTGAAGCTCTCGGTCAACGACCTGCTGATCAAGGCGCTCGCGGTGGCGCTGATCCAGGTGCCCAAGTGCAACGTGATGTTCACGCCCGACCAGCTCGTCAGCTTCGGTCGCGCCGACATCTCGGTGGCGGTGTCGACCCCCGAGGGGCTGATCACCCCGGTGATCACGGAGGCGGACACCGCCTCGCTGTCGAGCATCTCGACCCGGATGAAGGACCTGGCCGCGCGCGCGCGCGACAAGAAGCTGAAGCCCGAGGAGTTCACCGGCGGCACCGCCTCGATCAGCAACATGGGCATGTTCGGGATCAAGCAGTTCGAGGCGGTGATCAACCCGCCGCAGGGCATGATCCTGGCGATCGGCGCGGGCGAGAAGCGGCCGTGGGTGCTCAAGGACGGCACGCTGGGCGTCGCCTCGGTGATGTCCGCGACGGGCAGCTTCGACCATCGCGCGATCGACGGGGCGGACGGCGCGCAGCTGATGCAGGCGTTCAAACAGCTCGTCGAGAACCCGCTGGCGATGCTCGCCTGAGGCGCGACGGGCGATGGCGCAGATGGAGCTGCCCGCGGTGTGGCGCGAGTGGGCCTGGGGGCTGCTCGCGCTCGGCGTGACCGCGCTCGTCTTCAAGGGCGCGGCGTGGAGCTACCCGCAGGGCGCGGAGACGATCTGGCTGGTCGGCGCGGCCACGATGGTGGCGGTGGCGCTGCTCGGCGCGCGTGACGTCTGGGAGGTCCAGCAGCGCGACGAGCAGCGTCGCGAGAGGGGGCGGGCATGAGCGCGGCGCCTCCTCCGGCCGCGACGCCCCCGACGACGGCGCCGACGATCCGCGTCTCCGCGATGCCCGCAGACGCCAATGCCTATGGCGACATCTTCGGCGGCTGGCTGATGAGCCTGATGGATTCGGCCGCCGGCCTCACCGCGGCGCGGCGCGCGCGTGGCCGCGCGGTGACGATCGCGATGGACGGGATGCAGTTCCACGCGCCCGTCCATGTCGGCGACGAGGTCTCGGTGTACGCTACGATCGCGCGCGTGGGGCGCACCTCGATCGCGATCGACGTGGAGAGCTGGGCGCGCGATCGCCACGGCGAGGAAACGCGCAAGGTGACCGAGGCGCGCTTCACCTTCGTCGCGATCGACGAGGATCGCCGCCCGCGCGAGGTTCCGCCCGCGGCGTGATCTAATTTCGAGGTGCGCGCGGGTCTCGCGCCACCCATCTGATGGCAAACAGGGGCTGCGGCCCGGGAGTGGCTCCAATGGCTGACACCTACGACCTCATCGTGCTGGGCTCGGGCCCCGGCGGTTACGTGTCCGCGATCCGCGCGGCGCAGCTCGGGCTCAAGGTCGCGATCGTCGAGCGCGAGCGGCTCGGTGGCATCTGCCTCAACTGGGGCTGTATCCCGACCAAGGCGCTGCTGCGCACGTCCGAGGTCTATCACTACATGACCCATGCCGCCGATTACGGGCTCAAGGCGGAGAATGTCGGCTTCGATCTCACCAAGATCGTCGAGCGCAGCCGCAAGGTCGCGGGCCAGCTCAACGCCGGCGTCAAAGGGCTGATGAAGAAGAACAAGGTCACCGTGGTCGAGGGCGTCGGCGCGCTCACCGGCAAGGGCAAGCTGAGCGTCAAGCAGGGCGGCGGCACGGTCGAACTCGAGGCCAAGCACATCATCGTCGCCACCGGTGCGCGCGCGCGCGACCTGCCCTTCGCCAAGGCGGACGGCAAGCGGATCTGGACCTATCGCCACGCGATGGTGCCCGAGGAGATGCCGACCAAGCTGCTGGTCATCGGATCGGGCGCGATCGGGATCGAGTTCGCCAGCTTCTACAACGACATGGGCGCCGACGTCACGGTCGTGGAGATGCTGCCGCGGATCCTGCCGGTGGAGGACGAGGAGGTCAGCGCCTTCATGGAGAAGCGGCTCACCAAGGAGGGGATCAAGATCCTCACCGGCGCCGGCGTCGAGAAGATCGAGAGCGGTGCGGCGGCGGTGAAGGCGACGATCAAGGGGAAGGACGGCACGAGCACGACCGAGGAGTACAGCCACGTCGTCGTCGCGATCGGCATCGTGCCGAACACCGAGAACATCGGGCTGGAGGCGCTCGGCGTGCAGACCGAGCGCGGCCAGATCAAGGTCGACGGCTATGGCCGCACCAACGTCGAGGGGATCTACGCGATCGGTGACGTCACCGGCGCGCCCTGGCTGGCGCACAAGGCGAGCCACGAGGGCGTCGTCTGCGTCGAGAAGATCGCGGGGCAGGACCCGCACCCGTTCGAGACGTGGAACATCCCGGGCTGTACCTACTCGCGCCCGCAGGTCGCCAGCGTCGGCCTCACCGAGGCCAAGGCCAAGGAGAGCGGCCGCGCGGTGAAGGTCGGCAAATTCCCCTTCATCGGCAACGGCAAGGCGATCGCGCTGGGCGAGGCGGACGGCTTCGTGAAGACCGTGTTCGACGCCGAGACCGGCGAGCTGCTCGGCGCGCACATGGTCGGCGCCGAGGTGACCGAGCTGATCCAGGGCTATGTCGTCGCGCGCCAGCTCGAGACCACCGAGCATGAGCTGATGGAGACGGTGTTCGCGCACCCGACGCTGAGCGAGATGATGCACGAGAGCGTGCTCGGCGCCTACGACCGCGCATTGCACATCTGACCCGCGGCGGCCTGTGGTGGGCGGGGGCGTCCTATAATCGGCGATATGATCTATGCGTCGCGCCCCGCCCGTTACCCGCTGCTCGTCGCCGCCGCCTTGTGGCTCGCCTCGCTGGTGGTGTTCGCGCCGGGCGTGGCGGAATATGACTCGGTCGAGCAGTTCCGGCAGGTCCTGAGCGGCCACTACGACGACTGGCACCCGCCCGTCATGGCGTGGCTGTGGCGCCGCCTGCTGCCGTTCGGCGACGGCACCACCCCGCTGCTGGTGCTCCAGCTCACCGGCTACTGGCTCGGCCTGGGTCTGATCGCCGGGGCGCTGGCGCGGATCGGACGGCCGGCGGCGGGCTGGACCGTGCTGCTCGTCGGGCTGCTGCCGCCCTTCCTCGGCTGGCAGGCGGTGGTGCTCAAGGACGCGCAGCTGGTCGGGTCTGCGCTTGCCGCGTTCGGCCTGGTGGCGTGGTGGCGGCTGCGCGACCGGCCGGTCCCCGCCGCCGCGGCGCTGCTCGCCGCGCTGCTGTTCGCCTACGCGCTGCTGGTACGCGCCAACGCCGCCTTCGCGCTGGCGCCGCTGATCGCCGGCCTGTTCCCGATACGCCGCGTGGGCGCGCTGATCGTCGCCGCGGCGGTGCTGCTCGCGCTGACGCTGGCGCTGGCCGGGCCGATCAACCACCAGCTGATCGGCGCGACGTCGAGCGGGGTGGAGAAGACGCAGCCGCTCTACGATCTCGCCGGCATAGCGGTGCGCGCGCCGGGCTCGCACTCGGTCGGCCTCTCGCGCGAGGCGGCGCGGCAGCTGCGCGCGAACGACTGCGTCACGCCCTATTTCTGGGACCCGCTCGGCGACACGCCGGTCTGCGTCGCGGCGGTGGCGCCGCTCAAGGCGCAGCGCGCGGGTGACTTGTACCTGCGGCTCGCCAACGCCGCGCTCCACCATCCGCTCGCCTATCTCGCGCAGCGCGCGGCGCACTGGAACATGACCGAGCGCTGGCTGGTGCCGGCGCGGCTCGCCGGCGCTGCGCCCGTCGGGGGCAGCGAGCCGAACGATCTCGGCCTCGCCAGCCCGGGCGCGCAGGCGCAGCAATGGATGTGGCTCGCCGCGCAGGCGGTGCTGACGCCGCTCGCCTGGCCCTTCGCCTGGCTGCTGCTCGCGCTGCTGCTGCTGGTCGGGACGCGGCGCTGGCGCCACGCCCAACCACGCCAGCTCGCCATCGCGCTGCTCGCCTCGGCGGTGACGCTCGAGCTCAGCTTCCTACCGATCTCGATCGCGACCGACCTGCGTTACCATCTGTGGCCGATGCTCGCGACCGCGCTGGCAGCCGTGCTGCTGGCGGACACCTACCCGCTGCGTCGCGTACCCGCCTGGATGGTGCTGGTCGCCGCCCTGTGCCTCGCCGCCGCGGTCGCCGAGCGCGCCACGCTGCCCGACCCGCCGCAGGACTATCACCGGCTGTTGCACTGGGTGCCGCCGCTGAGCCTGCTGCCGTCGTAGGGGGAAGGGGCGAAGGTGCCATTGGCGCTCCTTCCTGGCGTCATCCTGAGCTTGTCTCAGGATCCACCGGGCCGCATGCGCCGAAGCGGCGGAGGGCGCACAACGAAGGATCCTGAAACGAGCTCAGGATGACGGCCGGTAAGTCGGTCCCGGATCGCGCGACGAACGGGCGACGACTGACACGTCCTTCCACCACCCGCACCCCGCGCTTTTCCCTGTGCCCGCGCGCCTTTTCGCCATTCCGGGCGTTGTGCCGGCGATGCAACGATCCTCCCACGCCGCGCCGCCGCGCGCATGAACCGGCTCGCTCCCGACGAGCCCGACGCGCGCTTCATCCGGCGTGTGTTGTGGCTGGTGCTGATCGTCGCGGTGCTGGCCGCGCTCTACTTCGCGCGGCACCTGCTGATCCTCGCCTTCGGCTCGATGCTGATCGCGATCATCATCCACGCCATCGCCGAGGTCTATGCCAACCGCACCCGGCTAAGCCCGCGCGCCGCGATGGGGGCGGCGATCGCCAGTGTGCTCGCCTTCCTGGCGCTGCTCGGCTGGCTGTTCGGTGTCGAGTTCCGCGCCCAGCTCAACACGCTGGTGGTCGCGCTGCCGGGTCTGCTCGACCAGCTCCAGGCTTATATGTCGCAGAGCCCGGTCGGCGAGAAGGTGGCGGACGCGGTGCAGGCCGCCTTCGCGGGCAGCCGGGTGGCACAGGACATCGGCGAGATCGTGCGCGGCGCGGGCGAGCTGCTGCTCAACGCGGTGCTCGTCCTGTTCGGCGCGATCTTCTTCGCGGTCGATCCGAAGATCTACGAGCGCGGTTTCCTGCTGATGGTGCCGCCGGCCAAGCGCGCCGCGGTGGAGGACGCGTTGGGCGACGTCGCCTCGACGCTGCTGCTGTGGCTGCGCGCGCAGCTGATCCAGATGACCGCGATGGGCGCCATGGTCGGGATCGGGCTGTGGATCGCGGGCGTGCCCTCGCCCGCGCTGCTGGGGCTGCTCACCGGCCTGTCCGAGTTCATCCCCTATGTCGGGCCGGTCGCGGCGATGCTGCCCGCGCTGGGTCTGGCCGCGACGAGGGGCACCGACCAGCTCGTCTGGGCGCTCACCGTGTTCGCGGTGGTGCGGGTGGTGCAGACCAATTTCGTCACCCCGTTCGTCACCAGCCGGGTGGTCGCGATCCCGCCCGCGCTCAGCCTGTTCGCGATCATCGGGACGGGCGCGGTGTTCGGGCTGTTCGGGCTGTTCTTCTCGGGCGGCATCCTCGTGGTCGGCTTCACGCTGGTGCGCAGCCTCTACCTGCGCGAAGTGCTCGGCGAGGACATACCGCGCTCGCGCGAGCGGACGTTGTTCACCGCCAAGGGCACGCCGCGGCCCGTTACAGAGAATGAAGATTCGACATTAACGGAACGGCCGGATTAAGTGTGAATTAACCTTTCTGGTTCAGAAGCCATTGGGTATGAACGTAGCGAAGCGCGGGTGACAGGGTCTACCGCGTTGACGAACCGGGGATTTGCCGATGCGCGTGCTGCTGATCGAGGACGAGCCGACGACTGCCAAGGCCATCGAGCTGATGCTGTCGACCGAGGGATTCAACGTCTACAATACTGATCTGGGTGAGGAAGGCCTCGACCTCGGCAAGCTGTACGACTATGACATCATCCTGCTCGACCTCAACTTGCCCGACATGCACGGCTACGACGTGCTGAAGAAATTGCGCGTCGCACGGGTGCAGACGCCGGTGCTGATCCTCTCGGGCATCAACGAGATGGACTCCAAGGTGCGCAGCTTCGGCTTCGGCGCGGACGATTACGTCACCAAGCCGTTCCACCGCGAGGAACTGGTCGCGCGCATCCACGCCGTGGTGCGCCGCTCGAAGGGCCACTCGCAGTCGGTGATCAAGACCGGCAAGCTCTCGGTCAACCTCGACGCCAAGACGGTCGAGGTCGACGGCGCGCGCGTGCACCTGACGGGCAAGGAATATGCGATGCTCGAGCTGCTCTCGCTGCGCAAGGGTACCACGCTGACGAAGGAGATGTTCCTCAACCATCTCTACGGCGGGATGGACGAGCCCGAGCTCAAGATCATCGACGTGTTCATCTGCAAGCTGCGCAAGAAGCTGAGCCTGGCGTGCGGCGGCGACAATTACATCGAGACGGTGTGGGGCCGCGGCTACGTGCTGCGCGAGCCCGAGGAGGCCGCGCAGGTCGCGTGAGGTCTGGCGTTATCGGCTGAGGTGGCGGCCGTCGTACCGGAAGGTGCGGCGGCCGTTGCTCTGAGGTCCGCCGTGTTCCTGCGCATGCAGGAACCCGGAGTCGCGAACGCTGGCCCTCCTGACTCTGAGCTCCTGCGTGCGCGGGAGCACGCCGCAAAACCCGTTGTCGCATAACCGCAACCAAATCGTCATCGGCCCGACCCGGACCTAGTGCAGGCGCCCTCGTTAACGACAATGGGGGACAAGACGATGACCGCCAAATACATGCTGCTCGCCGGCGCCTCGTGCCTGTTCGCCGCGCCCGCGCTGGCGCAGGACACGCCGCCGCCCTCGACCGCCGCGACGATCGACCGCACCGCGCCCGAGCAGCCGACCGAGGGTGAGGACGTCGTCGTGCTCGGCTTCGGCCAGAGTCGCCAGGTGCAGACCGTCACCTCGGCCGATCTCGAGCGGCTCACCCCCGGCACCTCGCCGCTCAAGGCGGTGGCCAAGCTGCCCGGCGTCAACTTCCAGTCGGCCGACGCCTTCGGCGCCTATGAGTGGTCGACGCGCATCTCGCTGCGCGGCTTCAACCAGAACCAGCTCGGCTTCACGCTGGACGGCGTGCCGCTCGGCGACATGAGCTACGGCAACGTCAACGGCCTCCACATCAGCCGCGCGATCATCTCGGAGAATATCGCCAGCACCACCGTGGCGCAGGGCGCGGGCGCGCTCGGGACGGCCTCGACCAGCAACCTCGGCGGCACGCTCCAGTTCGTCAGCCGCGCGCCGTCGGACACCGCCGACCTCGTCGCCTCGGGCACCTATGGCAGCGACCAGACCTATCGCGCCTTCGTCCGCGCCGAGTCGGGCGACCTGGGCGGCGGGCTCAAGGGCTATATCAGCTACGGCTTCCTCAAGACCGACAAGTGGAAGGGCTTCGGCGAGCAGCGCCAGCACCAGGCCAACGCCAAGGTGGTGAAGGAGGTCGGCGAGCACGGCAAGATCACTGCGTTCCTTAACTTCTCCGACCGGCGCGAGAACGATTACCAGGACCTCAGCCTCGACATCATCCGCCGCCGCGGGCTGAACAACGACAATATCTCGAACGACTATCCGCTCGCGCTGCAGATCGCGCAGATCGCGCAGAACCAGGCCGCGCGCGCCGCGAGCGCGACCGCGGCACTGCCCTATCCCGGCGTCGGTCTCGCCTTCCCGGCGGGGATCGGCACGCTGGACGATGTCTATTACGACGCCGCCGGCCTGCGCCGCGACTGGCTGGGCGGGGTGACGTTCGAGGCGCAGCTGCTGCCCCAGCTGTCGGTCGTGTCGACCAGTTACATCCACCGCAACAAGGGGCAGGGCTCGTGGATCACGCCCTATGTCGCGACCCCGGCGGGTGCGCCCAACGCGGACGGCACACCGATCACCGACGGCTCGGCGCTGTCGTTCCGCACCACCGAATATCGCATCATGCGCGCGGGCAATTTCACCAACGCCGCGCTCGAGCTCGGCGCCAACCGCTTCGAGGTCGGCGCCTGGTATGAGAGCAACGCCTTCGACCAGGCGCGCCGCTTCTACGGCATGGCCGATGGCACGACCGCCAATCGGCGCGCGCTCGACTATCAGGAGAACCCGTTCTTCACGCAATGGGCGGGCAATTACGACACCGAGACGCTGCAATATCACGTCGCCGACACGCTCCAGCTCGGCCCGCTGACGATCAACGCGGGCTGGAAGGGCATGCGCGTCGAGAACAAGGCCAATCTGCTCACCGGCGTGCTGGTGGCGGGCAAGATCGAGTCGAAGGACTGGTTCCTGCCCCAGGCCGGCGCGGTCTTCGCGCTGGGCGGCGGGGCCGAGCTGTTCGCCAGCTATACCGAGAACATGCGCGCCTTCGTCTCGGGCACGGCGGGGCCGTTCGGCACCACCCAGGTCGGCTTCGACGCGATCCGCTCGCGCATCAAGCCCGAGACGTCGAAGACCGCCGAGGGCGGCGTGCGCCTGCGCGCCGGCGGGCTCCAGCTCTCCGCGGTGGGCTACTACATCGACTTCAACGACCGGCTGCTCACCTTCCAGAACGGCTCGGGTATCCAGGGCAATCCGCCGACGCTCAACAACGCCGGCAACGTCGAGAGCTACGGCGGCGAGATCTCGGCCTTCTACCGCGTGTTCCAGCCGCTCAGCCTGTTCGCCAGCTACAGCTACAACAAGGCGACCTATCAGGACGACGTGGTCAACGCCGCCGGCACGGTGCTGACCGCGACCGCGGGCAAGACCGTGGTCGACACGCCCGAGCACATGGCCAAGGGCGAGATCGTGTACGACGACAGCCGTTTCTTCGGCCGCGTCGGCGCGGACTATATGGCAAAGCGCTACTTCACCTACCTCAACGATCAGTCGATCGGGTCGCGCGTGCTGGTGGACGCCAGCATCGGCGTGCGCTTCGGCGAGAACATGGGCTTCTTCCGCGGCTTCGCGCTGGAGGGCAGCGTAACCAACCTGACCGACAAGAAGTATGTCTCGACGATCGGCAGCAATGGCTACACCGCCAGCGGCGACAACCAGACGCTGCTGGCCGGTGCGCCGCGACAGTTCTTCGTGACGCTACGGCGCGGGTTCTGACGAAGAAGCTGCCGTAGCGGTGGAGGGGGAAGGACGGAGAACGACCTCTCCCTCCCCTTGAGGGGAGGGCCGGGGTGGGGCGCTTCCGCGAACGCGGCGTTATCGGAGAAGCCCTACCCCAACCCCTCCCCTGAAGGGGAAGAGCTTTACCCACGAATCAGATCCCGCCCGCCGCCACCTCATGCCCCGCCGCCGCCAGCGCGGCGCCCAGGTCGGCGAGGCAGCGCTCCACCAGCGCCGCGTCGGGCGAGCGCGCCACGAAATTGGCGCCCGTGCGCCCCTCGCGGAAGAAGGGATAGCTGCCGATCGAGACGCCCTCGTGCGCCTTCTCGGCGTCGCGCAGCAGGTCGGCGACCTCGCTCTCCGCCACCCAGCAGCCGATCGTGCCGCTCACCACCGGGCGCCCGCCCTCGAGCGTGCCGGTGAGCGCGTCGAGCATCCCGGCGGTGATGTGCGGCACCCCCGCCATGATGAAGATGTTGCCGACGCGGATCCCCGGCGCGCCCGAGACGCGGTTCTCGATCAGCGTCGCGCCCTGCGGCACGCGCGCCATCCGCAGCCGCGCCGCGGTGATGCCGCCGCGGGAGGCGTAATAATGCTCCAGCACCGCCACCGCCTCGGGATGGTGGACCACGCCGACGCCCAGCGCCGCCGCGATCGAATCGACCGTGATGTCGTCGTGCGTCGGTCCGATGCCGCCGGTGGTGAAGAGATAGTCGTTGCGTGCGCGCAGCTGGTTGACCGCCTCGACGATCGCGTCCTCGCGATCGGGCACCACGCGCACCTCGGCGAGGCGGATCCCCTGGACGTTGAGCCAGCTCGCCAGCTGGGCGATGTTCTTGTCCTGCGTGCGGCCGGAGAGGATCTCGTCGCCGATGACGACGAGCGCCGCGGTCCAGATGCGTTCGGTCTCCATAGCGGGCGGGCATAGCCTCGCATTCGCCCCCTCGCCACGCTATATCGCCGCGATGACCGATTATGTCACCGTCACCAGCGATGCGCCGCACGGGCGTACCGGCGCGATCAAGCTGCACGGGCGCGATGCGTTCGACGGCATGCACAAGGCCGGCCGGCTCGCCGCGGAGACGCTCGACATGCTGGTGCCGCACATGGTGCCCGGCGTCACCACCGCGACACTCGACCGGCTGATCTATGAGTTCATCCTGGCGGGCGGCGGCGTGCCCGCGACGCTCGGCTATCGCGGCTATGCGCACAGCACCTGCATCTCGATCAACCATGTCGTGTGCCACGGCATCCCCGCGGACAAGCCGCTCAAGTCAGGCGACATCGTCAACGTCGACGTGACCCCGATCGTCGACGGCTGGCACGGCGACTCGAGCCGCATGTACCTGATCGGCGACGTGCCGCTGAAGGCCAAGCGACTGGTCGAGGTGACCTACGAGTGCCTCATGCTGGGGATCGAGCAGGCGCGGCCGGGCAACCACATGGGCGACGTGGCGCACGCGATCCAGCGCCACGCCGAGTCGAACCGCTACGGCGTGGTGCGCGACTTCTGCGGCCACGGCCTCGGCCGGCTGTTCCACGACGCGCCCGAGGTGGTGCATGTCGGGCGGCCGGGGACGGGGGTGGAGCTGCGCCCGGGCATGATCTTCACGATCGAGCCGATGATCAACATCGGTCGCCCGGACGTGAAGCTGCTGGAGGACGGCTGGACCGCGGTGACGCGCGACCGCTCGCTCTCGGCGCAGTTCGAGCATTCGATCGGCATCACCGAGGACGGCTGCGAGATCTTCACCTGCTCGCCCGCGGGGCTGGACAAGCCGCCCTACTGAGGGGCGTGGCCGTCACCGGGTGGCGCAATCCTCTCTGACAGGGGAGGATCAAGGGTCGGACTAGGCCACGATCCGGAAGGTGTAGCTGTAACTCTGCGCCTGCCCGCGCACCGACACGCCGTCGACCGTCACCGTGTAGGTCACGCCGTTGGCCAGTCCTGCCACCGCGAACTGGAGGTTGTTGGGCACGCCATAACCGGTGTTGTCGAAGCTGATGTTCGATACCGTCAGCGCCGTGTCGCCGTTCGCCACCCGCACCGTCGCCTTGGAGAAATCGACCTGCGCGTTGGCCCCGCCGCGCCGCGTCGTGTCGGCGATCACCGAGAAGGACAGCAGCGCCGCGGGATCGAAATAGCGCGCCGGATAGTCGCCGTAAGGATAGGCCACATAGGGCGGCAGCCCGCCGGGCACGGCCACGCCGCCGGAGAACGACACCACCTTCATCGCCGCCGCGTCGGTGCGGCTGCCATCGGCGAGCACCTGGGCGACGCGGCCGTAGCTGATCTTGCCGAGGAACGGATCGAGCATCCAGCGGCGGTGGCCGACGTTGTTGGCGACGAGGTTGGTCGTCTCGGTGAGCCAGCCGCCGAGATACATGTCCTCGGTATAATAAGCGAGATAGGGTGAGATCAGGCCGCCGTAGAGGTTGCTCGTCCCCGCGCCGGTCGAGCCGGTGTCGGTGTAGCATTTCCAGTCGGCCGGGGGCGTGTGCGTGAGCTGGCCGTTGGCCGCCATCATCAGCGCCGCCTGGGTCGCCTGCTCGTCGTCGGCGCTCGAATAGGTCACCGCGGGCAGCCGGTGGAGCGCGCGGATCGCGTTGAGGCGTGCGAGCACGTCGGCGCGCACGCTGTCGGCCAGCACGCCGGGGCGGCAATTGGGTACGTCGGGCTGGGTGGTGAAGAGCGCGGCGGCGCGCGCCGCCCAGCTGCCGGTCGGCGCGGCGGAGGTGGGGTCGACCGCGACCGGCGGGGGGGTCGGGCTCGGCTGCGGCGTGGGGCTCGGCGTCGGCGAGGGAGCGGGGGCGGGGGCAGGCGTCACCACCACCGCGGCGGGGGTACTCGCCGTGGCGGTGCCGCCATCGCCCCCACCACCGCAGCCGCCGAGCAGCAGCGAGAGCGACGACACGCCGAGGATCCAGGACGACCTGAAGTTACGCATATCGCCCCATATCCCCTTGCCGCTTAACAAATTGGCCAGCGTCGGGTTGCTCAAAGCGGTGGCAGTCGGCGCGCCTCTGCACGTTTTTCAGGCAGGCGCGCCGGCAACCCGGCCGGTCGCCGCACTGGGTTGCCCTGAGCGTCCGCGGCTGGCACGGTCGGTGCAAGGTACCTCGCGGGGTATCGGTCTTTCATCCGAGGTGGGGCGTCAATCGCGTGAAGAAGATCGAGGCGATCATCAAGCCGTTCAAGCTGGATGAGGTGAAGGAAGCGCTGCACGAGATCGGCGTCAGCGGCATCACCGTGACCGAGGCCAAGGGCTTCGGCCGGCAGAAGGGCCATACCGAACTGTATCGCGGCGCCGAATACGTCGTCGACTTCCTGCCCAAGGTGAAGCTCGAGGTCGTCGTCGAGGACGGGCTGGCGGAGCGCGTGGTCGAGGCGATCGCCACCGCGGCGCAGACCGGCCGGATCGGCGACGGAAAGATCTTCGTGATCCCGGTGGAGACCGCGCTGCGCATCCGCACCGGCGAGCGCGACAACGACGCGATCTGACATCCCCCGTTGCCCCGGCCAGGCGCCGGGGCGTCCCTGTTACCGCGCGCTCCGGCAACGTTCGGGGAGCGCTCCTGCGAGAGAGAGAAGCATCATGGCGAACACGGCCGCAGACGTTCTAAGCAAGATCAAGGACGAGGAGATCGAGTGGGTCGATCTGCGCTTCACCGATCCCAAGGGCAAGTGGCAGCACCTCACCATGGTCGCCTCGGTGATGGGCGAGGACGAGTGGACGGACGGCCTGATGTTCGACGGCTCCTCGATCGCGGGCTGGAAGGCGATCAACGAGTCGGACATGATCCTCAAGCCCGACCTCGACGCGGTCTACACCGATCCCTTCTCGGCGACGCCGATGCTGATCGTGTTCTGCGACATCGTCGAGCCGTCGACCGGCGAGGGCTATAGCCGCGACCCGCGTACCACCGCCAAGCGCGCCGAGGCCTATGTCGCGACCACCGGGATCGGCGACACCGTCTATGTCGGCCCCGAGGCCGAGTTCTTCATGTTCGACGACGTCCGCTTCGAGAACGGCTACAACACCAGCTATTTCAAGGTCGACGACATCGAGCTGCCGACCAACACCGGCCGCGAGTATGAGGGCGGCAACCTCGCGCATCGCCCGCGCGCCAAGGGCGGCTACTTCCCGGTCGCGCCGGTCGACTCGGCGGTCGACATTCGCGGCGAGATGGTCTCGACCATGATCGAGATGGGCCTGCCGTGCGACAAGCACCACCACGAGGTGGCCGCGGCGCAGCACGAGCTGGGTCTCACCTTCGGCACGCTGACCACCACCGCCGACCGCATGCAGATCTACAAGTACGTCGTGCACCAGGTCGCGCATGCCTATGGCAAGTCGGCCACCTTCATGCCCAAGCCGATCAAGGAAGATAACGGCTCGGGCATGCACACGCACTTCTCGATCTGGCAGGGCAAGGAGCCCTTGTTCGCGGGCAACGGCTACGCGGGCCTGTCCGACACCTGCCTCTACTTCATCGGCGGGATCATCAAGCACGCCAAGGCGATCAACGCCTTCACCAACCCGACCACCAACAGCTACAAGCGGCTGGTACCGGGTTACGAGGCGCCGGTGCTGCTCGCTTACTCGGCGCGCAATCGCTCGGCCTCGTGCCGCATCCCCTACGGCACCGGGCCGAAGAGCAAGCGCGTCGAGGTTCGCTTCCCCGACGCGATGGCGAACCCGTATCTGGCCTATGCCGCCCTGCTGATGGCGGGCCTGGACGGGATCCAGAACAAGATCCATCCCGGCGAGGCGATGGACAAGAACCTGTACGACCTGCCGCCAGCCGAGCTGGCGCAGGTGCCGACCGTCTGCGCGTCGCTGCGCGAGGCGCTCGACTCGCTGATGGCGGACCACGACTTCCTGCTGAAGGGCGACGTGTTCACCAAGGACCAGATCGAGGCGTACGTCGAGCTGCAGTGGCAGGACGTGGCGCGCTGGGAGATGACCCCGAGCCCGGTCGAGTACGACATGTACTACAGCGCGTAAGTCGCGCTGAGCGGCTGACGCGAGAAGGGCGCCCGGTGCGGACCGGGCGCCCTTTTTGTTGCCTGAATCCTCCCTAAATGGGGGAGGGGGGACCGCTCGCGGCGCGAGTGGTGGAGGGGGGACGCCTCAAACGAGCCGCCCCGTGATGGGAGAGCCCCCTCCGTCAGCGCTTCACGCTGAGACCTCCCCGCGAGCGGGGAGGATTTCTCCCTCACGCCGGCGAGTTCTCCGCGGTGGTCTCCACCTTGGCGTGGCTGCCTGACTCGCTCGGCTTGATCGTGCCGCCGAACAGCATCTTCACGCGGCCGGAGAGCGAGATATCGGTCTCCCACAGCTCGGCGCTGTCGACGTCGACTCGCAGCAGCGTCAGGTTGGGGTCCTCGCGGCCGCCCGGAAACCAGGCCTCGGCCTGTTTGTTCCACAACTTGTCGATCTGCGCGGCGTCGTTGTCGATGCGCGCCTGGCCGTCCATGCAGGCGAAGAAATCGTGCCCCTTGGACACGTACTGCGCCATCACGCGCCCGCCGCCGGCGAGCCGATTGTCCTTGCCGACGAAGAAGAAGAGCGTGTCGACCTGATCTTTGTCGAGCTGCGCGGTGAGCGGTTCGCTGTGCGCCGAGCCGTCCGCCGGGCCGACCATGACGAACGGGCTGTCCGCCATCTTCTGCCACAGGTCGTGCTTGAGCTTGGTCGGGTCGGTGTTGGCGTCCGCCATCTTTGGTCTCCTGTCGATGTGGACGGAGAACGAGAGCGGGTCGGGTTGGTTGCGGGAAGGCGCCGCCGCGCGTGCTCCTGCGTACGCAGGAGGCCAGAGCCATCAGCGGCACGCGTGCTGCCCCGGGCTCCGGCGTTCGCCGCAGCACATGCGGCGAAGCACGCGCCCCGAAACCCACCCCAACGAGAAACCCCGGCACGCGGCCGGGGTTCTCGGGGAAGGGCACGCCCTCCCGAGCCGCCCCGGCGATGCCGGGGCGACAGATCGGTCAGGTCAGCGCGAGTAGAACTCGACGACCAGGTTCGGCTCCATCTTTACCGGATAGGGCACCTCGTCCAGCGAGGGCACGCGGATGAAGGAGACCTTCGCGGCACCGTCGGGTGCGACATAATCGGGCACCTCGCGCTCGGCGAGCTGCTGCGCCTCGAGCACCAGCGCCATCTCCTGCGCCTTGGTGCCGAGCGTGATCTCGTCGCCCACGTCGCAGCGGCGCGACGCGATGTTGCACTTCACGCCGTTGACGCGGACGTGGCCGTGGCTGACCAGCTGGCGCGCGGCCCAGATCGTCGGTGCGAACTTGGCGCGATACACGATCGCGTCGAGACGGCGCTCGAGCAGGCCGATCAGGTTCTGCGAGGTGTCGCCCTTCATGCGCGACGCCTCCTCATAGGCGTGGCGGAACTGCTTCTCGGTGACGTCGCCGTAATAGCCCTTGAGCTTCTGCTTGGCGCGCAGCTGGATGCCGAAGTCCGACATCTTGCCCTTGCGGCGCTGGCCGTGCTGGCCCGGGCCGTACTCGCGCTTGTTGACCGGGCTCTTCGGCCGGCCCCAGATGTTCTCGCCGAGACGACGGTCGAGCTTATACTTGGCGCTGCTGCGCTTCGACATCAGATATTCCTAAGCAATGGCGTACAACGTTGGTCCCGGTCATCGCGCTGCGTGATCCACGAGGTGGACACGCGCAGGCCCGCCGCTTCACCGGGGTGCGGGGGCGATTGCGAAGCGGCGCGGGTAGCGGGGCAAGGTCGCGGAGTCAAGTTTATGGCGCTCGCCGCCGAGCAGCTAGGCTGGGTCGTTGATCCCCCCTTGCAGGGGAGGATCTACCCGCGAGGCTATCGTCCAGCTCCGCACTATCCCGCGTTCCGCGCGACGCTCTCCTTCATCCGCGCCAGCTGCTCGGGTGTCGCCTCCTGCTGGTGGCGATCCTTCCACTCGGCGTAGGGCATGCCGTAGATCGCCTCGCGCGCGGCGTCCTTCGGCAGCCCGCCGGCCTCGCCGACCCAGTCGGACAGACAGTTGCGGCAGAAACCCGCCAGTCCCATCAGGTCGACGTTCTGCGCGTCGGTGCGGTGGCGCAGGTGGCTCACCAGGCGACGGAACGCCGCCGCGGCGGTCGCGTCGTCGAGCGTGTCGAGGGGGTCGCGCTGGTCCATCTGCATCTCCGGATTTGATCCCGGCGCGTTAGTCGCTAAGGCGTCCGCGGCAAAGCAGGAAGGCGCATGTGACCGAGACCTCCGATACGATCGCCCCGCGTTCGCGCAAGGTTCGCGTGCTCGCCACCCTTGGCCCGGCGAGCGACACGCCCGAGATGATCGCCACGTTGTTCCAGGCGGGTGCGGACGCGTTCCGCATCAACATGAGCCACGGCGATCAGGCCTCCAAGGCGCAGATCATCCGATCGATCCGCGCGCTGGAGGAGAAGTTCAACCGCCCCTCGACGATCCTCGCGGATCTCCAGGGGCCGAAGCTGCGCGTCGGCAAGTTCGCCGGCGGTCGCGTGATGCTGGAGCACGGCAGCACTTTCACGCTCGACCATGACCCGACGCCGGGCGACGCGACGCGCGTGCGGCTGCCGCACCGCGAGATCTTCGCCGCGATCGAGCCCGGCGCGCGCCTGCTGCTCGACGACGGCAAGCTGGTGCTGCGCGTCACCGATCACGACGAGAATCGCATCGTCACCAATGTCGAGGTCGGCGGTGCGCTGAGCGACAACAAGGGGCTCAACGTCCCCGACGTGGTGGTGCCGATGGCGGCGCTGACCGAGAAGGACCGCTCCGACCTGTCGTTCGCGCTGGAGCAGGGGGTCGACTGGATCGCTTTGTCGTTCGTCCAGCGGCCCGAGGATCTGGCCGAGGCGCGCAAGCTGATCCAGGGCGAGGCCGCTTTGCTCGCGAAGATCGAGAAGCCCGCGGCGATCGAGCGGCTCGAGGAGATCGTCGAGATGTGCGACGGCGTGATGGTCGCGCGCGGCGACCTCGGCGTCGAGCTGCCGCCGCAGTCGGTGCCGCCGCTGCAGAAGCGCATCGTCGAGACCGCCCGCCGGATGGGCCGCCCGGTGGTGGTCGCGACGCAGATGCTCGAGTCGATGATCCAGAGCCCGTCGCCGACGCGCGCCGAGGTGTCCGACGTCGCCACCGCGATCTACGACGGCGCCGACGCGATCATGCTCTCGGCCGAGAGCGCCGCCGGTCAATGGCCGGTCGAATCGGTCGCGATGATGAACGCGATCGGCGACGCGGTGGAGCGCGACCCGATGCACGGCGACCGCATCCACTTCACCGTCACGCGGCCCGATCCCACCACCGCCGACGCGCTGGCGGAATCGGCCAAGAACATCGCGGCGACGGTGTCGGCGGCGGCGATCATCTGCTTCACCAGCTCGGGTTCGACCGCGCGCCGGATCGCGCGCGAGCGTCCCTCGGTGCCGATCCTCGTGCTCACCCCCAACCGCGAGACCGCGCGGCGGCTCGGGCTGCTGTGGGGTACGCACAACGTGGTGACGCGCGACGTCGAGTCGTTCGAGGAGATGGTGGCCAAGGCGAAGCGGATCGCGCTGCGCCAGGGTATCGCGCAGGCGGGCGACCGCGTGATCGTGATGGCCGGCGTGCCGTTCCGCACGCCGGGCTCGACCAACGTGCTCCACGTCGTGCGCATCATCGGGGACGAGCTGAAGGACTATCGGTCGCAGGGCGAGTGAGGCGTCGTGCGTTGCGTGAACGCGATCATTCTCCACATTCTTCCAATTCAGCGTTGATCGAGCGGCAGCAGTGATTTCGTCCAATCTCCCCGCCCTTCGATCGCGCATGAACCGCGCGAACGGGGCGGGGAAGCAACGATGTTACGCGAGGCGACGCATGAGCTCGTGCGCACCGAGTTGGCGCGCGCGCGTCGTACCGCCGCGATGGTGACCGATCCGGTCTGCGCCGGGTCGCTGCGGCGCTATATCGGCGAGCTGGAAGGGGAGCTGCACCGCCGCGCGGGACGGTGAGGGGAAAAGTCTCTCCCGGTACGGGGAGGGGCGTGCGAGCGAGATCGTGTTCCCCGAAGACGATCGTGGCGTGCTGCGAGTACGCCGAAGCTCGGACGCCGGCCGCAGGCCGGTGGTGGAGGGGGCACTCCACGCAGCTCAGCGCCAGGGGAAGCCTCCCCTCCACCATGCTGCGTATGGTCCCGCTGCCCGCGAGTGGGGAGGATCTCAGGCCTCACAACCCGTCGATCATCTCCGCCACCACCTCGAGGCATGACACGCCCAGCATGCGGCTGCGCCCGGGACTCCAGCCGAACGCGGCGTCCGGGTTGGGGTCGTGGTCCTTGAACGGCATCTCGAGCGTCACCGACACCGCGCCGAAGCGCTCGGCGAGCTGGTTGGTCGACATCGACAGATTGGCCCGGCCCGGCGCCGATCGCTCGTAGCCGAGCTCGGTCTGGAAATCGCGGCTGTGCGCCGCCAGCCGCCGACCGAAGTCGTAGAATTTGGCGCCGTGGGCGTCGGTCCAGGAGGGGATGCCCTCGAAGCCCGCGATGAAGTTCGCCGGGATCGCCTCGTCGCCGTGGACGTCCATCGCGAAGGTGACGCCGGTACGGTCCATCTCGCGCAGCACGCACAGCACCTCGGGACTGCGCTCGGGGCTGGGCGCGTGCCACTCGCGGTTGAGGTTCACGCCCGCGGCATTGGTGCGCAGGTGGCCACGGCGCGTCCCGTCGGGATTCATGTTGGGCACGACATGGACCGTCGCCGCCGCCAGCAGCGGTGCGGCGGCGTCGCTGGTGAGCCAGTCGAGCGCGCCCTCCATCCAATATTCGGTCATCGACTCGCCGGGATGCTGGCGGCCGTACAGCCACACCTGCTTGGCGCCGCTGCCGACGCGGAAATAGTCGATCGCCTGACCGTCGAGGGTGGTGCCCAGCTCGCGGTGGGTCACACCCGGCCTGGCCGCGATCCGCGCCACCAGTCGCGCGTGCATCTCCATCGTGAAAGGCGCGAAATAGGCGAACCAGGCGAGATCGCCGGTGCCGGTCCAGTCGAACTGGAGCACGCCGGCGTCGTAGCGCGTGTCGATCATCCGCCACGCCTCCAGGTCGGTCGAGGCGCGCGTGCGATAGCCCGGCCAGCCGAACGGATAGGCCGACTGGCCGGCGTTGACGATGCGGAAGGTCACGCGCTTGCCGCGCAGGCCCGCGGCGCGGAAGTAGAACCATTGGTAGAAGTCGGACTGGTGGTCGCGCACGATCTCGAGATCGCAGGTCCAGTCGTCCCCCTCGCCGCTGAGCTCGACCAGGCGGATATTGCCGCCATCGAAGGCGGCGTTGATCTGTAGCGTCATTTCACCTCGACCGTGCGCCCGGATTCGCCGGGAAAATCCTTGAACAGAGCGGCGGCCAGCCGGGCCGCGACCGCGTTGGCATCGGCGTCGGGCGCGCTGGTGTCGGTGAGCGACTGCGCCTGACCCTCCCAGATCGCGTTGGGGCCGCGCCGCAGCCGCACCGCCAGCTCGGTCACCACGCCGACGCGCTCGCGCGGCTGACCCAGCGGGAAGCTGACGCCGCCGCCCAGCCCGGTGCCGCCGCGCCGCCCTCCGGAGAAGCCGCCGCCGTCCAGGCCGATCTGCACGGGCGAGCGGCGCGGCGGCAGCGGCCGGTCGGTGCGGGTGAAGCCGACGGTGGCGATATATTGCGCGGCGGTGCCGGGCGCGGGGCTGCTAAAGCCGTTGCGCAGCAGCTCGGCCTCTACCGCGGCGGCATAGGTCTTGTATTCGAGGCTGGGGGAGCCGCCGCCTTGCAGCGGCTCGACGCTGACGGTGCCGCGCTCGGCCACCGCGTCATAGTGGAAGCGAGTCGCTTCGACCGGGAAGCGCTGTGGCCCGGTGGCACAGGCGGCCAGCGGCGCGGCGGCGAGAAGGACGAGGACGAGACGACGCATGACAGAGCCTTCACGGAAACGATCGCTGCGGCATAGCAACGCCGCAGCGTGTCGCAAGCTCCGCGGGGAGGCGGGCGGACCGCCGGACTAGAGCGCCGTCCGGCCCACGGCGCGCGATCCTCCCCGCCAGGCGGAGAGGATCGGGTGGCGCCCACCCCCGACTCGGTTGACTTTCCACCCCTCGCTCTCTAGGCGGCGCGCTTTCCCTATTCTCTCGACAGAAGCGCCACCGCCATGAAGATCCGCAACAGCCTCAAGTCGCTCAAGGACCGCCACCGCGACAATCGCGTGATCCGTCGCCGCGGCCGCACCTACGTCATCAACAAGACCAACCGTCGCTTCAAGGCGCGCCAGGGCTGAGCCCTGACGTGACGTCGGCGGTCACCGTCCCGACGTCGGTGATCTTCGACGTCGGTCACGTCCTCTACGACTGGGACCCACGTGCGCTTTACGGGCGTCTGTTCGACGACGAGCAGGCGCTCGACTCGTTCCTGGGCGAAGTCGCGACGCGCGATTGGCATTTCCAGCACGACGCCGGCCGACCCTTCGTCGAGACCAGCGCCGAGCTCGCCGCGCTGTACCCGCAGCACGCCGCGATGATCGCTCTGTGGGGGCCGCGCTTCGGCGAGCAGATCCCGGGGCCGATCCCGGGCATGCCCGAGCTGGTCGAAGAGCTCGACTTGCGCGGCGTGACGCTGTTCGCGATCACCAACTTCTCGGGCGAGTTCTTCGCGCCGTTCCGCGCGCGCGAGGCAGCACTGTTCGACCGCTTCCGCGACATCGTCGTCTCGGGCGACGAGCGCGTGGTCAAGCCCGACCCCGCGATCTTCCACCTCGCGCTGCGCCGCTTCGCGCTCACCGCCGACCAGGCCTTCTTCGTCGACGACAATGAAGCGAACGTCGCCGCGGCGCGCGCGCTCGGCATCCGCTCGCACCTGTTCTCCGCGGCGGAGCCGCTGCGTGCGGAGCTGACCGCGCTCGGCCTGCTGGATGATGCGCATGGTCAGGCAGCGGCCGACTGATCCTGCTCTCCATGGCGCTGCGCGAACGTCGCTGGCACTCTCCCGGTGTGTTCCCGCGAACGCGGGAACCCAGGGTCAAGCAGAACGACGACGGTCACGCTGGCACCGTCTGGGCTCCGGCGTGCGCGGGAGCACGATGGTGTGTCGCAGGGACGTTCTGCCTGCGACGAATTGCGATGGTCGCGAGGATCTGAGGTGAGCACGTTCCCGACCACCCCCGTCGCGGTGCCGCCGCGCCACCTGCTGCTCGCGCTCGCCGTGGTGGCGGTATGGGGCACCAACTTCGTCGTGATCCGGGCCGCGCTCGACGTGCTGCCGCCGCTCGCCTTCGCCGCCTGCCGCTTCGCGCTCGCCTTCCTGCCGGCGCTGTTCGTGCCGCGCCCGAAGGTGTTGTGGCGCTCGCTCGCCGCTTATGGCCTGCTGATCGGCGCGGGGCAGTTCGGGATGCTGTTCCTGGCGATGGACGGCTGGATCTCGCCCGGACTGGCGAGCCTGGTGGTGCAGAGCCAGGTGTTCTTCACCATCGGGCTCGCGATCATGCTGAGCGGTGAGCGCGTGCGCGCCTATCAGCTCGGCGCACTGGTCCTGGCGAGCGCGGGCATCCTCACCATCCTCGTCCATAACGACCGCGCCGCCACCCCGCTGGGGATCGCGCTGACGATCGCGGCGGCGATCAGCTGGGCGGGCGGCAACCAGGTCGCGAAGGCGAGCGGCACCACCGACATGCTCGGCTTCGTCGTCTGGTCGAGCGCCTTCGCGGTGCCGCCGCTGGCCGCCGCCGCGCTGCTGGTCGAGGGCGCGGCGCCGATCGCAGAGGCGGTGCAGCGCGCCGGGCCAAGTGTGTGGGCCGCGGTAGTGTGGCAGGCGGTCGGCAACACGTTGTTCGGCTATGCCGCCTGGGGCTGGCTGCTGGCGCGCCATCCCGCCGCGACGATCACGCCGAGCGCGATGCTGGTGCCGGTATTCGGCATGGGCACCTCGGCGCTGTTGCTGGGCGAGCCGCTGCCGGGGTGGAAGCTGCTGGCCGCCGCGTTGGTGCTGGGCGGGCTCGCGCTCAACCTGCTGTGGCCGCGCGTCAGCGGCTATCCTTGGCGGCGCGGCGCGGCGGGCTGAGCCCGGGCGGAACGATCGCGCGTTCGCCTCGCTTGGATCAAGTCCAGTGAGGGAGCAGGGAATATGGAAGACCAGCGCGTGTGGGCGTTCGAGGAGAGCCTGTGGACCGCCGACGCGGACCATTATCGTGAGTCGATCGACGAATCGGCGCTGATGGTGGTGCCGCAGCCGCCTTACGTGCTCGAGAGCGCCGCGGCGGTGGAGGCCGTGAGCAAGACTCCGCGCTGGGACGCGGTGCGCTTCAGCGACCAGCGTATCGTGCGGCCGCAGGAGGGACTGATCGTGGCGGCCTATAAGGTCGAGGCGTCGAAGGGTGGGGGCGAGACCTATGTCGCGCACTGCACCTCGACCTATCGCCGGATCGAGCACGAGCGCTGGACCGTGGTGCAGCACCAGCAGACCCCGCCGCTGGTGGCGGAGGCGAAGCTGGAGGCGGGGTAAAGCCATTTAGGTTGAGCGGCGCGCGTGTGGAGAACCGCCTCCACCACGCGCTCCGCGAGCGTGAGGGCTTTGGCTTGCCCCGGCGAGCCAAGATGGTGTCCGGGGGACACCATCTCGCCCTTCCGCCCCCTCTGCGTGCCGGGGAGGATTGCGCTCCTCCCCGCATGGCGGAGAGAGGGGCCGGGCCGCGCCGCGACGCGGCGTGGAGGAGGGGGCTCTCCGCGTACGACCACGCCTTTAAGTGCCCCTAAGCCGCCTCCGCCGCCCCCGTCGTCCAGCCCAGATGCGGGATCGTGATCGAGCGCTTGCCCGCCATGTCGGTGCGCGTGACGAACAGGTCGCGACTCTCGATATAGCCGATCAGCCGCTTCACCCGCCCGAGCGAGCTCGTCCCATAGGTATGCGCGATCGCCTCGTCCGAGGGGCACGGCTCGCCGTCACGCGCCGCCTTCGCCACGAGCAGGAAGGCGCCGAGCATGTCGTCGGGTAGCCCCTGCGCCAGCGCCAGCGCGCTCGCCCATTCCTCCGCCTGCGGGGTGAAGATGCCGGCGCGCGCGCACGACAGCCGGCGGCTGAAGGCGGGAAGGTCGAGCGCCGGGCGCGCCACGCCCGTCATGCGGCAGCGCACCTGGAAGTCCTGGAACAATATCGCGGCGGGCCGCCCCGCGCTCTCCGTATCGGCGACGATCGCGCGCAGCACCTCGGCGTAGACCGCCTCGACCTCCTCCTCGGAGCGGTCGGGTAGCGCAGGCGCGGGCACGCTCGCCGTGGCCGACGCGGCGAGGTCGGCGAGCAGCTCCTCGCTCGGCACGCGGCGCGGGCGCGGGTCGAACGAGAGCGGCAGAGCGGGCGCCGCCTCGGGAGTGACGTCGAGCAGCGCCTGGACGTCGACGCTGTCCGCCTTGGGCAGCGGCACCAACTTGGGGCTGCCGCTGCGCGCCTGAGTCTCTACCGCGCCGATCTTCACCGTCAGCGGGCGGCGCGACACCGCGGGGCCGAGCGCCAGGAAGGTGCCGCGCGCGAGGTCGCGGATCACGTCGGCCTGGCGCCGCTCCATGCCGAGCAGGTCCGCCGCGCGGGCCATGTCGATGTCGAGGAAGGTGCGGCCCATGAGAAAGTTGCTCGCCTCGGCCGCGACGTTCTTGGCGAGCTTGGCGAGCCGCTGCGTCGCGATCACCCCGGCGAGCCCGCGCTTGCGGCCGCGGCACATGAGGTTGGTCATCGCCGAGAGCGAGGCGCGGCGCACGTCCTCGGCCACCTCGCCGCCGGTGGTGGGGGCGAACAGCTGCGCCTCGTCGACCACCACCAAAGCGGGGTACCAATGCTCGCGCGGCGCGTCGAACAAGGCGCCGAGGAAGCCCGCGGCGCAGCGCATCTGGCCCTCTGCTTCCAACCCCTCGAGGCTGAGCACGACGCTGGCGCGATGCTCGCGCAGGCGCGCGGCGATGCGCGCGATCTCGCGCTCGGCATAGTCCGCGCCCTCGATCACGACATGGCCGTAACGCTCGGATAAGGTGACGAAATCGCCCTCGGGATCGATCACCACCTGCTGCACCTGCCCGGCCGAGCCCTCGAGCAGCCGGCGCAGCAGGTGCGACTTGCCCGAGCCCGAATTGCCCTGGACGAGCAAGCGGGTGGCGAGCAGTTCCTCGAGATCCATTGTCACGGGCGCGCCCGACGGATCGGTGCCCATGTCCACGCTGACGGTCATTGCCGCCGCCTGTGCCCGATGGGACGGAGTCGGGGCAAGCGCGATGATGGACGCACGAGACGCACGCGACAGCGCGCGCTCACCACGCAGGGGACGCCACGACACCCGCCGCGCTCGCTACCTTTTCGCATCTTCGCGTGAGCATCGATCTTGTGTTCACGCGAGGACGCGAGGACGCGAGGACGCGAAGAGGTAGCGCGTGACGATCAGGACATCGCCCCTAGCAAGCCCTCGCTGCGCCTCCGCGCCTCCGCGCGAACCAACCAGCGCTCCGCCCACGGCACGCGTACGGTCCGTGATGATCGCGCAGAGACGCAGAGGCGGGGGAACGCGGAGATGGTGGTGTTGCCGCTGCGCGGCGGGATGGCGCCCCCGCTCTGGCATCGCAGGCCCGCGCGGGATAAGGGCTCGAGATTACCCGCTAGAGGCAGTCATGGCAGGCCATTCCAAATTCAAGAACATCATGCACCGCAAGGGTGCGCAGGATAAGAAGCGCTCGGGCATGTTCTCCAAGCTCAGCCGCGAGATCACCGTGGCGGCGAAGATGGGGCTGCCCGATCCCGACATGAACCCGCGGCTGCGCGCCGCGGTGAACGCCGCCAAGGCGCAGTCGATGCCCAAGGACAATATCCAGCGCGCGATCGACAAGGCGAGCAAGGGCGACACCGAGAATTACGAGGAGATCCGCTACGAGGGCTTCGGCCCCGGCGGCGTGTCGCTCATCATCGAGGCGCTGACCGACAATCGCAACCGCACCGCCACCAACGTGCGCACCGCGGTGTCGAAGAACGGCGGCAACCTCGGCGCGAGCGGATCGGTAAGCCACGCCTTCGACCGCGTCGGGCTGATCACCTATCCCGCGACCGCGGGCGACGCCGAGAAGGTATTCGAGGCCGCGCTGGAGGCGGGCGCCGAGGATGTCACCTCGAGCGACGACGGGCATGAGATCTGGGCCGCGGTGGCCGACCTGCACGAGGTCGCCAAGGCGCTCGAGCCGGTGCTGGGCGAGGCGGAGGGCGCCAAGCTGGCGTGGCGCCCACAGACGATGGTCGAGGTCGGCGAGGACGAGGCGGCGACGCTGTTCAAGCTCATCGACGCGCTCGACGACGACGACGACGTCCAGACCGTGTGGGGCAATTACGAGGTCTCCGACGCGGTGATGGAGAAGCTGGGTTGATGACGGCCTCTCCGGCTCCGGAGAGGTCAAGATCCTCCCCGCCGTGCGAGGAAGATCTAAGACGATGATCATCCTCGGGCTCGACCCCGGTCTCGGCAC
Organism: Sphingomonas yunnanensis; assembly: GCF_019898765.1. Lineage (GTDB taxonomy): Bacteria > Pseudomonadota > Alphaproteobacteria > Sphingomonadales > Sphingomonadaceae > Sphingomonas > Sphingomonas yunnanensis. The sequence continues at coordinate 126,614 of NZ_JAIOKB010000006.1, forward strand.
CACCGGCTGGGGCGTGATCCATGCCGACGGCAATCGGCTGAGCCACGTCGCCAACGGGCAGATCCGCACCGACCCCTCGATGCCGCTGCCGCGCCGCTTGTCCAACCTCCATGCCGCGCTGACCGACGTGATCCTCGCCGAGCGTCCCGACTCCGCGGCCGTGGAGGAGGTGCTGGGCAACACCAACGCGCAGTCGACGCTCAAGCTGGGGCAGGCGCGCGGCGTGGTGCTGCTCGCCGCGGCGGGGGCGGGGCTGGCGATCGGCGAATATCACCCCTCCACGGTGAAGAAGGCGGTGGTCGGCACGGGTGGCGCGGAGAAGCGCCAGATCCAGGCGATGATGGCGGTGCTGCTGCCCGGCGCCAAGCTCGCCGGCCCCGACGCCGCCGACGCGCTGGCGGTGGCGATCACGCACGCGCACCATCTCGCCAGCGCCGAGGGCATGCGCCGCCGCGCGCGGGTGACGGCCTAGCGCCCGTGTCAGCCAAGTTACAGCGTATTGCCGCACACGGGGAGCCCAGAGACGCGGGCGTCGGCTTCGGTGACCCTGGGCTCCGACGTTGGCCGGAGCACGTGGAAAGTCAGAGAAGGTACATCGAGGCGCCGCGGCGGATAGCTCTGGCCCTCAGTGTACCGCCACCGCGGCGCGCCAGGTCGTGATCACGTCCTCGTCGCCGCTGGCGTCCGGCAAGGCGGCGTCGTGCTGCTCGAGCACTAGGCGGAAGCGCGCGCCGTCCCAGGCATATTCCTGGCGCAGCAGGCCCGGCGCGCTGACCAGGCGGCGGCGCGCCGGGTCCCAGCTCGGCGGGGTCGCGGCGGGCGCCCGGTCGGTCGTAGCGGCGATCGCCGGTCCCTTCGGCGGCAGCAGGTACAGCGCCGCGAGCCCGTGCGTCGCGGCACAATCAGGGTCGAGCGCCAGCAGCGTGTGCGCGGTGTCGAGCCGCCAGGTCCGTGCCGCGGCGCAGTCCGCGGCGGCGCGGCCGAGCAGCTTGCGCGCGTCCCTGGCGGAGAAGCGACGCGGCGCCTCGCCGGTCACCTCGGGCTGATCGACGATCGGCAGCGGCGGCACGGCGGCGATCGCGGCGGCGCTGCCCTCGCGCCCCTGCCCCGCGTCCATCGCGCGCAGCGTCGCGCCGAGCCCGGCCAGCGAGGCGCCGGCGAGCACGTGTCGCTTCGACGCGAACAGCGTCACGCGTCGGCCGCGCAACAGCGCCGCGGCGAGCCTGCCCTCGAATGGCAGCGCCAGACCGCCCCCGCTGCCGGGCGCGATCAGCTGCGCGAGCGGTCGCCCGTCCACGGCGAGTGTGACCCGGCTGGCCGCCGCGACGCTGACGGGAAGCGACACGTCGAGCCGCGCCGGCGCCATTGCCATGCCCTCGCGCCGCAGCACCAGCCGCAGCCGCGGCTCGCTGCCGCCGCTCTCGCGGACCAGCGCCTCGCAGGCGTGCTGATTGTCGCAGCCGAGGATCCAGTCGCCATGAGTAGCGGGCGCGGCCGGCGCCGTGGCCTGGAGCAGCAGCGCGGCGAGGAGAGACGCCATCCAACACCTCCGATCCCTGCGGACGGCAGGGGTGCCGGGAGTAGAACGCCGCGAGGTAAATAAATCGTTAAGTTCGGCGGCAGTCTCGAGTGCCAGCGATGAAGGGGAAGGGGTTGGGTCGCCGACGTGGGGGGCACGCCGGCGACCCCCGACCCAGCTGCCTGTCGGGCGACCCGAAGGGCTTACTCGGTCGGTTGCGCGTGGGGGGCGGCGCGCCGCCCCCGAACCGTCGCCGCGGCGCTAGCTCAACCCGGCGCCGCTCGGCAACCCCGTCGGGCCTCGCTTCGTCGCGGCCCGCCTCAGGCGTCGACGTCCTCCGGCTCGGGTACCGGGGGATGAAGTCGCAGGCGGTTGATCCGGCGCGAGTCGGCGTCGACCACCTCGATCCGCCATCCGCTCGGGTGATCGACGCACTCGCCGGCCTCGGGCACGCGCCCGGCGAGCACCGCGGCGAGGCCGCCGATCGTGTCGACGTCGCTCTCCGCCTCGGCGAGCCGCGCGTCGACCGTCTCGCCGACATCCTCCAGCTCGACACGGGCGTCGACCTCCCAGGCGCCGCCGTCGAGTGGGACGATCAGCACCTCGGGCGCGTCGTCATGCTCGTCCTCGATCTCGCCGACGATCTCCTCGATGAGATCTTCGATCGTCACCAGCCCCTCGGTGCCGGAATATTCGTCGAGTACGACCGCCAGGTGGATCCGCGACTGGCGCATGTCGGCGAGCAGGTCGAGCGCGCCGCGGCTCATCGGCACGTACAGCGGCTGTCGGATCAGCGGTGTTATCGTCGCGGGCGGCTCGCCGCCGCGCGCCAGGATCGCGAACGCGTCCTTGATATGGACCATGCCAATGATGTGGTCGAGGTTCTCGCGATACACCGGCAGGCGGCTCACCCCCGCCTCGGCGAACACCTCGACCAGGTGCGCGAAGCTGGTCGCCTCCTCCACCGCCACGACGTCGGCGCGCGGCACGCCGATGCCGCCGGCGTCGCGCTCGCTGAAATGGAGCAGGTTGCGCACCATCTGGCGCTCGAGCGGGGTGAGATCGCCCTTCAGATCGGGCGCCGGGTCTTCCTCGTAGCGGTCGATCGCTTTCTCGAGCACCTCGCGCAGCGTCGCCTCATGCGGTTCGCCGAAGATGAGGTTGCGCAATCCCGACCAGATGCCGGGCTCGTGATGGTGGTCGCCGCTACCGGCGCTACTTCGGTCGTCGGCCATCGCCGTTCGTCAGTCCTCGCGTATGAGATAGGGGTCGGCGACGCCGAGGTCGGCCAGCGCGGCGCGCTCGATCTCCTCCATCGCGTCCCCCTCGTCGTCGGTCATGTGGTCATAGCCTAGCAGATGCAAAGTGCCGTGCACCACAAGGTGCGTGAAATGATCGCCGACCGCGATCCCGCGCTCCGCCGCCTCCCGCGCGCAGACGCCGTGCGCCAGCACGATGTCGCCGAGCAGCAGCTCGCCGTCGTCCGAATTCTGGCTGACGGTGGCGAGCAGGTCGGGCTGCACCATCGGGAAGGACAGCACGTTGGTGGACTTGTCCTTGCCGCGATACTGGCGGTTGAGCGCGTGGACCTCGGCGTCGTCGGCGAGCCGTACGCTCACCTCGACCGCGGCGGGGGTGGTGAGCAGCTCCCCGTGCGGCGTGTGGGCCACGGCCGCGCGCGCGGCGGCGAGCGCGCGCTGCTCCCACGTCTCGTCGGGCCAGGGCTCCTCGCGGGTGAGTTCGACGTGGATCATGTCAGGCGAGGTCCGTGTGCGAGAAATCGTCGCCCTTGTAGAGCAGGGCGGCGCGATGCGTCGTGGCGCAGGCATAAGCGAAACAATCGCCCATGTTGAGCCGGGCGGGGTGGCCGGTGCCCTTGCCGTAGCGCTGATAGGCAGCGAGCGCGGCATCGAGCTCGTCCTGTGCGATCGCCACCATCTCCAGCCGCAGCCTGGCAGCGGTGTGTCGAACCTCGGCGAGGGCGATGGCGATCGGGAGCTTATACGAATGCGCGAGCGCCGATACTGCCTCCCAGCATGCCATGGGCGACCAGAGGGCGCGATCGTGATCGACGAGGCGGTCAAGCAGCGCCGGTCGATCGGGCTCCGCCTTGCAGATCGCGACCAGCGCCGAGGCGTCGACGAAGATCATCAGTCCGCTTCGTCCCAGAGACGATCGTAAAACGCTTTGTCGGCCGGACCGCCGGTTTCGGGCGGCAGCGGATGGTCGCGCCGCCACGCGTCGAGGTCGGCGATCAGTATGGCCACGCTGGAACGCTCGGGAAGACTGCGCTCGAGCGCCACCAGCGCGCGTCTCACAGCATCGGTCTTGCTCGTCCCGAGCCGTCGAGAGACGCGGTCGGCCAGCGCGGCGGTCTCAGAATCCTTGATATAGAGCGAGGCCATCGTCACCCTCCGGGATATCCTCTCACGTAAGATGGATATCCCGCTGCATCAAGCTTCCCTACCTTCGTAGGCCTCCACGATCCGCCCGACGATCGGATGCCGCACCACGTCGCCCGCGGTGAAGCGGCACAGCGAGATGCCCTCCAAGCCCTCCAGCCGGAAGGTCGCGTCGGCCAAGCCGCTCGCCGCGACGCCGCCGGGCAGGTCGGTCTGGTTGGGATCCCCGCAGATCACCATCCGGCTGTTCTGGCCGAAGCGGGTGAGGAACATCTTCATCTGCGCCGGGGTGGTATTCTGCGCCTCGTCGAGGATCACGAAGGCGTCGGCCAGCGTGCGGCCGCGCATGAAGGCGATCGGCGCGATCTCGATCTCGCCGCTGGCGATGCGCCGCTCGACCTGCTCGGCGGGGAGGCAGTCGTGCAGCGCGTCGTACAGCGGGCGGAGATAGGGATCGACCTTCTCCTTCATGTCGCCGGGCAGGAAGCCGAGCTTCTCGCCCGCCTCCACCGCGGGGCGCGACAGGATCAGCCGCTGCACGCTGCCCGAGATCAGCTGTGAGACCGCCTGCGCCACCGCGATATAGGTCTTGCCCGTGCCCGCCGGGCCGAGCGCGAAGATCATCTCGTGCGAGGTCAGCTCGCGCATGTAATGGGCCTGCGCGGGGGTGCGCGGCACGATCGTCTTCTTGCGCGTGCGGATCATCACCGAGGGCGCGCCGCTGCCCGAGTCGGCGCGGATGATGCCGTCGAGCACCGGCTCGGCCGCCATCGCGATCGCGGCGTCGACCAGGCCGGTGTCGACCTCCTCGCCGCGCTGGATGCGATGGTACAGGTCGTTGAGCGTGTCGCGCGCGAGCGCGACCTGCTCGGCGGTACCCTCCAGCCCGACGCGGTTGCCGCGCGCGGTGATATAGACGCCGAGCCGGTTCTCGAGCGCCACCAGATGCTGGTCATATTGGCCGAACAGCTGGCTGAGCAGCTGGGGCTTGTCGAACAGCAGCTCGACGCGGGAACGCTCGCCGGATTGGGCGGGAACGGGCTTTCGGCTCATGCGGCTCCTTGCACGGCGACGGACGCGCCGGTTGAGGCGGGAGATAGGCGCGAGGGGCGGTGACGCAATGGCATCGCCGCCGAGTGTGGCAGCCACGACGCCGCGAACAAGCCGAAATCGCGCGTGCGCCTAACCGAAATCGAGCGGCGCGGGCGTGCCGCGACGGTACGCCGTGGCGGGTGCATCGAGCGGGAACTGGTATCGGGCGAGCTGCGCGAGGTGGCGCCGCAGCGCGGCGTGCAGATCGGCGCCGACCGCCTCGCCCGCGGCATCGCCGAGCCAGTCGGCGCGCAGCACCAGGCCCGCGGCCGTCACCTCGACCGCGGCGTCCAGGCCGTTGAAGCGCCGCCGCACCGTCGCCTCGGGCAGATGGAGCGCCGCCGCGACGAGGCGGCGGCGCACCGGCTGCCACGCCGGCGCGTTCTGTTGGGGCGGCGCGGTGGCGCGGCGCAGCGCGAGATCGGCGACGAACGTCGCGGCGTTGCCGGCCAGCAGCGCGGCGAGCAGCACCCGGTCGAGCGGCTTGGGGCAGCGGGACTGATCCGCCGCCGCGGTCGCGAGCGCGAGATCGGCGGTGACGCGCAGCCCCTGCACCCAGTCATATGGCCCCGACATCGCGGTGAGCTCCGGCAGCAACGCGGCCGCGGCGAGCCGCTCGATCAGGGCGACGGTGCGGTCGTGGACCAGCGCCAGGCTCGGCCACAGCGCTATGTCCTCCAGCGGCCTGCCCGCCGTGATCATACCCCCCGCGACGCGGCGACATCGCCCCGTCGCGGCGAGTGCGGCGACGTGGCGGCGCGCCGTCTCGAACGGCATCGCCAGCGTCTCGCCCACGCCGAGCACCGGCGTCGGACGACCGCCGTCCAGCGTGCGGCGCAACAGCAGCAGGTAGATCAGCACCCGCTCGACGCGCGCGCCGAGCACCGGGGTCAGCGCGGCGACCACGCCTGCCAGCAGCTCGGCGAGCAGGCAGCGGATCATCAGGGTAGGGGGAAGAGTGCCGGTCACCCCGCGCAGCCTCGCCGCACCCGACGGTCGCGTCCAGCGCCTCGCGCCGGCTTGGGTCAGCGCGCGCGCAGCCCCTCGGCCATCAGCGCGAAGGCGTCGAGCGCGCGCGGCAGCGCCACCGCCTGGTCGTCGCTCGCGGCCACCCACAGCGCAGCGTTGAGCGCGGCACCGCTCAGCAGCCGCGCCGCTGCCTCGACGTCGACCGCGCGCATCGTGCCCGCCGCGACGAGGCGCGCGACCGTGTCCCGAGTCTCGGCGAGGCAGGCGTTCTGGCTCGGCCAGCGCGACGGGTCGCCGAGCACGGCAGGACCGTCGAGGAGCACGATGCGGCGCACCTCCGGGTCGAGTGCCATCTCGATATAGGCGGCGGCCTCGGCGAGCAGCGCTTCCCAGTCGTCACCGACGGCCGCCGCCGCCGCCCGCGCACGCGCCGCCATCTCGCCGTCGACCTGCGCGACCACGGCGGCGAGCAGCCCCTTCTTGTCGCCGAAGCCGTGGTAGAGTGCACCGCGTGTCAGTCCCGCCGCGGCGGTCAGTTCGTCCATCGAGGCGCCCGCGAAGCCGTGAACGGCGAACGCCGCGCGGGCGGCCGCGAGCAGTCGCGCGCGATTGGCCTCGGTCGTCTCGGCGCGTCGTCCCGCCATCCCGGATCACCTCTTTCGCATACGAACTGTATGTGAGTTGACATACGCCGCGTATGATCTCACCTACACAGTGTATGTTGAAGGGCGGGCGCCATCCAGTGCCCGCCTCACAGGAGAGAAATGATGAGCCAGCGTGACGTCATCGACCTGCCCCAGCGCCACGCGCTCTACGACGCGCATGGCTATTCGCCCGCTGTGCGCGCGGGCGAGCTGCTGTTCGTCTCCGGCCAGGTCGGCAGCCGCGACGACGGCTCGCCCGAGCCCGAATTCGAGCCGCAGGTGCGGCGCGCCTTCGCCAATCTCGGCAACGTACTGGCCGCGGCCGGGCTCGGCTTCGACGACGTGGTCGACGTCTCCACCTTCCACACCGATCCGACGACGCAGTTCGACACGATCATGAAGGTGAAGGGGGAGGTCTTCGGCGCCGCGCCCTATCCGACCTGGACGGCGATCGGTGTGACTTGGCTGGCGGGCTTCGACTTCGAGATCAAGGTGGTGGCGCGGCTGCGGTCCTGAGCCAGCCGATCGCGCCCCGGCGCAGGCCGAGGCGCGTGTGGAAAAGCCGCGATGGGGCTCAGTAGCTACTGTCACCTGGGCCTCGGCCTTCGCCGGGACACGCGCGGGACGGCGGCGACGCCCCCCCGGCGCCACGACCGGCCTCACGCTGCGTCGCGGAGCGCCACCTCTCCGGTGAGCGAGTTCGGCCCCGCCGCCGCCAACGTCACCTCCACCAGGTCGCCGATCGCGTGGTCGCCGACGAGATGGACCGACTGGAGCCACGGCGACTTGCCCAGCCACTGACCCGGCAGCTTGCCGCGGCGCTCGATCAGCAGCGTGCAGCGCCGCCCTACCGAGTCGGCGTTGAAGGCGGCCTGGTCGCGGTTGAGCGCCGCCTGCAATCGCTGCAGCCGCTCGTCCATCATCTCGGCCGGCACCTGGGCGGCGAGGCCGGCGGCGGGGGTGCCCGGGCGCGGCGAATATTTGAAGCTGAACGCCTGGGCGTAGCCGACCCGGTCGACGAGCCGCAGCGTCTCCGTGAACTCGGCCTCGGTCTCGCCGGGGAAGCCGACGATGAAGTCGCCCGACAGGGCGATGTCGGGCCGCGCGGCGCGGACGCGGTCGAGCAGGCGCAGATAGCCGTCGACCGTGTGCGCGCGGTTCATCGCGCGCAGCACGCGGTCGCTGCCCGCCTGCACCGGCAGATGGAGGAAGGGCATCAGCGACTCGACGTCGCGATGCGCGTCGATCAGCCCCTGCGCCATGTCGTTGGGGTGGCTGGTGGTGTAGCGGATCCGTGCGAGCCGGGGCAGCCGGTCGAGCGCGACGATCAGGTCGTGCAGCCCACGCCCGTCCTCGTCGCTCCAGGCGTTGACGTTCTGCCCCAGCAGCGTGATCTCGCGCGCACCGGCGTCGACCAGCGCGCGCGCCTCGTCCAGGATCGCCGCATACGGGCGGCTTACCTCGGCACCGCGCGTGTAGGGCACGACGCAATAAGTGCAGAACTTGTCGCAGCCCTCCTGCACGGTGAGGAAGGCGCTCGCGCCGACGCGGCGCCGCGCGGGCAGGCTCGCGAACTTGGACGCGAGCGGCATGTCGGTGTCGAGCGCCGCCTCGCCGGCCGCGGCGCGCGCGACCAGACCGGGCAGGTTGTGGTAGGACTGCGGGCCGACCACCACGTCGACCTTCGCGCGGCGCACGATCTCGTTGCCTTCAGCCTGCGCGACGCAGCCCGCAACCGCGATCATCGGGGCGTCCGCGCCGCGCTCGCGCGCCCGCTTGCGCAGCCGGCCGATGTCCGAATAGACCTTCTCGGTCGCCCTCTCGCGGATATGGCAGGTGTTGAGCACCACCAGGTCGGCGGCGTCCGCGTCCGCGGTGCCGACCAGCCCCTCGGCCGCCATCAGCTCGGCCATGCGCTCGCCGTCATAGACGTTCATCTGGCAGCCGAACGACTTGACGTGGAAGGTCTGGGGCGGGATCTTGGCAGTCACGGACATGGCGCGCGCTCTACCGGAAACGCGCCCGTCTCGCTACCCGCGGCCAGGATGCGGCGGCGTGCCTCGGCGGCGATCGCCTTGCGGTCGCCGGCGGGAGCGAAGGGTTCGAGGAAGGAGAGCGTCGCCACGAAGCTGCCGCGCCGTTCCAGCACGCGGCGCGCGTGGGCGGTGCCGGGCTCGTCACCGACCCAGGCGAGGTCGCGCGCCGCGGGCTCATAGTCGATCCGCACCGGCTGGACCATCAGCCCGGGCGGCGGCGGGTCGAGCGCGGCGAGCAGCGCGGCCTTGAACGGCAACAGCGTCGCGCCGTCGCTCGTCGTGCCCTCGGGGAAGATCGCGACCGGCTGGCCGCGGGTGAGCGCGGCGCGCAGGGCGGCGACCTGGTCGGCGATGCCGAGCCGGTCGCCGCGGCGGACAAAGATGGTGCGGTTGAGCGTGCACAGCCAGCCGACCAGCGGCGCCGCGCGCAGCTCCGCTTTGGCCACGAAGGCGCAGCCGCTGACGCCGGCGAGGAGGAGGATGTCGAGCCAGCTGAGATGGTTGGCGAGCAGCACCGCGTCGCGTCGCAGCGGCGTGCCGAGAGCGCGCGCGCGCGCCCCGAACAGCCGCGCCGAGACGCCGAGGAAGCGCCGCGGCCAGGGCGAGCGCGCGCGCACCAGCCGCCACAGGCCGTGGAGCAGCAGCGCGAGCAGCAGCCAGGCGACGAGCGCGACGAGACGGAGGTAGGCGATCACGCGGGGAGCGACCCGATCGCCGGGCGGGCGAAGAGCGACAGCGCCCACTCTTCCATGTTCCCCGGCGAAGGCCGGGGTCCAGTTGGGTAATCGTCAGCGAGAAACACGTCTGCCTTCCCACCTGGGCCTCGGCGTCCGCCGGGGAACGGTGCTAAGGACCCCGCCCGACTCACTTTTTGGCGAGCGAGACGCCGTACAATTCCATGCGATGGTCGACCAGGCGGAAGCCGAGCCGCTCGGCGATCGCCTTCTGCAGAAGCTCGAGCTCGGGATCGACGAACTCGATCACGCGGCCGCTCTCGACGTCGATCAGGTGATCGTGGTGCGCCTCGGGCGAGGGTTCGTAGCGCGCCCGCCCGTCGCCGAAGTCGTGCCGGTCGAGGATGCCGGCCTCCTCGAACAGCCGCACGGTGCGATAGACGGTCGCGATCGAGATGCCGGGGTCGATCGCGGAGGCGCGCGCATAGACCTTCTCGACATCAGGGTGGTCCTCGGCCTCCGACAGCACGCGCGCGATGATGCGCCGCTGCTCGGTGATGCGCAGCCCCTTCTCCTGACAGAGTGCTTCGAGATCGATCTTACGGGCCATGCGCACCCATGTAGTGCGTCCAGCTTGTTGCGAAAAGCGCTAGCGACTCGCAAGAAGGGGAATTGCTGTGATCAGAGTGAGCTGCTCCCGGGAGATAGCGTAGCGACGGAGGCGCTCGGCACCCGCTCCATCTCTCCGAGTCACTGGCCGCTCACTCCAGCGCGAGCGCGTAGGTGTGCGCGTCGAAGGTCTCACCCGCGCGGCTGCGGTAATAGTCGCGACGTACTCCGGCGCGGCGGAAGCCGTGCGCGGCGTAGAGCGCCACCGCGGGATTGTTGGCGCGCACCTCGAGGTGGAGCCGCCTGACGCCGCGCCCGCGGCACTCGGCGACGGTCGCGCGCAGCAGGGTGGCGCCGATGCCGGTGCGCGCGTGCGCCGGGTCGACCGCGATCAGCAGCAGCTCGGCCTCGTCCATGATCGCGCGGCTCAGCGCGAAGCCGACCACCGTGCCCTCGACCCGCGCCAGCGTCAGCCACACGCCCGGCATCGCCAGGATGCCGACGCACTGGCTGCGCGTCCATGCCTCGCCGTAGCGAGGGTCGAAGGCGGCGCCCATCACGCGGTCGATCGCCTCGGCGTCGGCAGCGGCCCCGGCGGCGAGCTCGACCAGCCGCACGCGCGCGCTCACGACGCGAGGCGCGGCGCCGGCGGCTTGGCGTCGGGTGCGCGACCGTAGAAGGGCGCCGGCGGCAGCGCGCGCTCGCCGGCCGGGAGCAGCAGCGCGTGCGCCGCGTCGGGCAGCGCGGGGCGATCGGAGACGGTAGAATCGAGCGCGGCGAGCCAGCGCGTGCCGGTGCCGATCGCCGCGGCACCGTCGAGCTGGGCCAGCGCCGCCGCTGGCGTCAGCGAGCGAGGCGCGTCGAGCGGCCGGAACGGGCGAGCGAAACGCTGCATGAAGACTTCACCGTGCCCGCCTTCGGCGATCACCGCAAGAGCCGCAAAATCCGTGTTTTCGGCCATTGCGGCGGCGGCGATCAGCGCCAGCGCGCCGTAGCCCGCCGCCTCCGCGCCCCAGCCCAGCGCCAGCGCGCGCGCCGCCGCGATGCCGACGCGAATGCCGGTGAAGCTGCCGGGACCGACGTCGACCAGGATGCGTGTCGCGCGGCCGCCGTCAGGCAGGCCCGCGATCATCGGCACGAGCCGCTCGGCATGGCCCCGCCCGACCTCCTCGTGCGCGCGCGCGATCAGGCACTCGCGCTCGAACAGCGCGACCGAACAGGCCGCAGTGGCGGTGTCGATGACGAGCAGTCGATCGCGCACGTCAGGCGAGGCGGTTGAACGTCTCGAAGGCCGGACGCGGCAGCCGCTCGTGCAGCGTCGCGGTGTCGCCGTAGCCGAGTGTGGCGATGAAGTTGGTGCGGACGTTCGGCACGTCGGCGAAGAAAGCCTTGTCGACCGCACCGCCGTCGAAGCCCGACATCGGCCCCACGCCGAGCCCGAGCGCGCGCGCCGCCAGGATCAGATAGGCACCTTGCAGCGACGAGTTGCGGAAGGCCGAGGCCTCGCGCAGCTCGCGATTGCCGTCGAACCAGCTCTTGGCGTCGACGTGCGGGAAGAGCGTGGGGAGATGCTCGTGGAACTCGGTGTCCATGCCGATCACGACGCTGACCGGCGCGGCGAGCACCTTGTCCTTGTTGGTGGCCGAGCAGGCGGCGGCGAGCCGCGCCTTGGCATCGTCCGACAGACACCATACCAGCCGTGCGGGCAGCTGGTTGGCCGAGGTCGGCGCCATCTTCATCAGGTCCCAGATCGCGTGAAGCGTCTCCTCCGGCACGGGCTCGTCGCGATAGTGATTGAAGGTCCGTGCGGTGCGGAACAGCTGGTCGAGCGCGGCGTCGTCGAGCGCGGGCATGGCGGTCCTGTCGTTGGGAGAGGGGAGGCGATCGGGCGCGCGCGTCAGACCGCGCGCACCTCCGTAACTTCCGGGACGTAGTGACGCAGCAGCTGCTCGATGCCGTTCTTCAGCGTCGCGGTGGAGGAGGGGCAGCCCGAGCAGGCACCCTGCATCCGCAGGAACACCTTACCCTTGTCGAAGCCGCGATAGACGATGTCGCCGCCGTCGTTGGCGACCGCGGGACGGACCCGGGTGTCGATCAGCTCGCGGATCTGCGCGACAATGTCGGCGTCGGCGGGATCGTCGCTGAACGCCTCTTCCTCGGCGGGTACGCTGAAGTCGGCGCCGCCGGTGCGGAACAGCGGCATCTGCGCGGTGAAATGGTCCATCAGGATCGCGAGCACGTCGGGCTTGAGCTCGCTCCAACTCACCCCCGGTGCGGCGGTGACCGAGACGAAGTCGCGCCCGAAGAACACGCCGGTGATGTCGCCCAGATCGAACAGCGTCGCGGCGAGCGGGCTGGCCTCGGCTTCCTCGGGTGTGGCGAAGTCGCGCGTACCCGCGTCCATCACGATGCGGCCGGGCAGGAACTTCACGGTCGCGGGGTTCGGCGTGGCTTCGGTCTCGATCAGCATGCACGGCTTGTGGCGCCTCGCGGGTGGGGGATCAAGCGGGCGCGGCGAAAGGGATTGTTTTGTGGGAAAGAGATCCTCCCCGGCACGGGGAGGGAGACCGCGACGCGCAGCGGCGTGGTGGAGGGGGCTCTCCCTGAGCGTTGTGCTGCGTGGAGAGCCCCCTCCACCACTCGCCTTCGGCGAGCGGTCCCCCCCCCCGCCATGCGGGGAGGAGTTACCCGTCCAGCTGCTGCACCGCCGCGTTCCACTTGGCGACGTTGGCGCGTGCCTCCTGCACGAAGGCGGAGCGCTTGACCGCGCCGAGGAACAGGTCGGCGACCCACTTTCCCGGGTTGCGCAACGGGCGCTCGAACTGGATCAGCAGCACCACCCGGGTGCCCGCGGTGTCGTTCCACACCTCGTGACGATAGGTGTCGTCGAACACCAGCGTCTCGCCCTCGGCCCAGCGTACGACGCGGTCGTCGACGCGCATCCGCACGTCGCCGTCGCGCGGCACGATCAGCCCGAGGTGACAGGTGATCAGCCCCTTGGTGACGCCGCGATGATCGGGGATGTGAGTCCCCGGCGCGAGGATCGAGAAGAAGGCCGAATTGAGCCCCGGGATCTGCTCGATCACCTCTCGGGTGCGCGGGCAGCGCGCCAGATTGTCGTGGATCGGATAGCCGTAGCCATACAGGAAGAAGGAGCGCCATTTGTTGACCTCGGCGATGGCGCGATGGTCGGGCGAGATCGTCGCCAGGCTCGGCGCCGCGTTGCCGACGAGCGCCACCGCGCGCGCCTCGTCGCGGATCGCTTCCCAATGCTCGCGCAGCAGCGCGGTCCAGGCGAAGTCGCGCACGTCGAGGACGGGGACGTTGGGAATGAGCGAAGAGCGCGCGATCAGCCGGTCGAACACGCCGCGCAGGTGTTTGCCGACGCGGATCAGCAGCGGCCGGTTGGCCTCGGCCCGCATCGCCGCGCCGGGCACGGGCGCGCCGGAGATCACGTTGAGGTCGGGCACCAGCACCGCGTCGGCCGCATCGCCGCTGTCCTGCCACATCGGTGCCTGCGCCAACCGGCGGTCGTGCTTCATCGGTCCGTCCTCGTCGCGCCGGCACCCGCGCCGCCGCTCCTCGCTCATCGAGCGGCTAAACCCGCATCAAGACCAAAACGTGGCATCGGCTTGGCAAAGGCTTGCTGTGGAACGGGAAAGGATCGTTTCGCCGGCGTGAGTTGCCGCCGCGCCGCGGCCGCCCTACAAGCCAGGCTATGAAGTCGTATGCGCGCGTGCTCGCGAAGCCGCTCGTCGCCCTCCTGCTCGTGTCCGTGTCGCTGCCGCTCCCCGCGCAGCAGCGCGCGCGCCGGGCGTCGGCGTCTCCCGCCAAGCCCGCCGCCGCGGCCCCGACGCCGGCGATCCGGGTCGACACCTCGCCGTGGCTGTTCAAGGGATCGGACATCCCGCCCGATCCCGAGTGGCATTTCGGCGCGCTGCCGACCGGGCTGCGCTACGCGGTGCGCAAGAACGGCGTGCCGCCCGGGCAGGTGGCGGTGCGCGTGCGGATCGACGCGGGCTCGCTGTACGAGAGCGACGCCGAGCAGGGCTTCGCGCATCTGATCGAGCATCTCTCCTTCCGCGGCTCGCGCTACGTCCCCGACGGCGAAGCGAAGCGCGTGTGGCAGCGCTTCGGCGCCACCTTCGGCTCGGACTCGAACGCCTCCACCACGCCGACGCAGACGGTCTACAAGCTCGACCTGCCCGGCGCGACCGACGTCAAGCTCGACGAGAGCCTCAAGATCTTCGCCGGCATGATGGCCGAGCCTGCGATCACCGACGCGGGCCTCGCCGCCGAGCGCCCCGCGGTGCTGGCCGAGCAGCGCGAGGCGCCGGGCGCGCAGGTGCGCTACGGCGACGCGGTGCGCCAGACCTTCTTCGCCGGCCAGCCGCTCGCGGAGCGCTCGCCGATCGGCACGATCAAGACGCTGGAAGCGGCCACGCCCGCGACGGTGCAGGCGTTCCACGACAGATGGTATCGTCCGGCGCGCGCGGTGGTAATCATCTCGGGCGACATCGATCCCGACGTCGCCGCCCGGCTGGTGGTGAAGAATTTCGGCAGCTGGACCGGCAGGGGCGCCGACCCCGCCGACCCCGATTTCGGCAAGCCCGATCCCAAGGCGCCCGCGACCAAGACGATCGCCGAGCCGTCGCTGCCGCCGGTGGTCGCCACCGCGACGCTGCGGCCCTGGGTCTATCGCGACGACACGATCATCTTCAACCAGAAGCGGCTGGTCGACTTCCTCGCGACTCGGCTGATCAATCGCCGGCTCGAGTCGCGCGCGCGCGCCGGGGGAAGCTTCCTCCAGGCCTCGGTCAGCCTCGACGACGTGTCGCGCTCGGCCAACGGCACCTTCACCAACGTGATCCCGATCGGCGACGACTGGGAGGCGGCGCTCAAGGACGTGCGCGCGGTGGTGGCGGACGCGATGGCGACGCCGCCGACGCAGGCCGAGGTCGACCGCGAGCTCGCCGAGTTCGACGCCGCGATGAAGAACGACGTCGACACCGCGCGCGTCGAGGCCGGCGCCAAGCAGGCCGACGACATGGTCAACGCGCTCGACATCCGCGAGACCGTGGCAGGCCCGAAGACCAGCTACGACATCCTGCAGGCAGCGCGCACCAACGGCATGTTCACGCCCGCGGCGATGGTCGAATCGACCAACCGGCTGTTCAAGGGCGACGTCCAGCGCGCGCTGCTCAACACGCGCACGCCCGACGCCAGCGCCGCGACCAAGCTGGCCGCCGCGCTCACCGCCGACGTCTCCAAGCTGGCGGGCAAGCGCGCCGAGCAGCGCTCGGTCGATTTCTCCAAGGTGCCCAAGCTCGGCACGCCCGGCCAGGCGACCGCGCGCACCACGGTGGGCGACCCACCGATGGAGCAGGTGACCTTCGCCAACGGCGTGCGCGCGCTGATCTACGCCAATCCGTCCGAGACCGGCCGCGTCTACCTGCGCGTGCGCTTCGGGCGCGGCTATCAGGCGCTGCCCGGCGATCGGCCGACCCCGGCCTGGGCGGGCGAGACCGCGCTGATCGCGAGCGGGATCGGCTCGCTCGACCAGGGCGCGCTCGACTCGCTCACCACCGGGCGCCGCATGGGGCTCGACTTCGACATCGGCGACGATTCCTTCCTGCTCGGCGCGCAGACGACACCGAGCGACTATGCCGACAATCTCACGCTGATGGCGGCCAAGCTCGCCGCGCCGCGCTGGGACGGCGCGCCGGTGACGCGCGCGCGCGCGGCGATGCTGACCGGCTATGCCGGGCTGAACTCCTCGCCCGACGGCGTGCTGGCGCGCGACCTCGAGGGGCTGCTGCGCGACGGCGACCCGCGCTGGGGCATGCCGACGCTGGCGCAGATCCAGGCGCTCAACGCGCGCGACTTCAAGAAGCTTTGGCAGCCGCTGCTGGCGACCGGGCCGATCGAGGTGGACGTATTCGGCGACGTCAAGGCCGACGAGGCGATCGCCGCGATCGGCAAGAGCTTCGGCGCGCTCAAGCCGCGCCGCGCGGATGAGGGAACGGGCGCGCCGGTGCGCTTCCCCGCGCACAACGCCACGCCGGTGATGCGCACCCATGACGGCGACGACAACCAGGCCGCGGCGGTGATCGCCTGGCCGACCGGGGGCGGCTCGGCCGACCACGCCGAGCAGCGCCGGCTCGACGTGCTGGCCTCGGTGTTCGCGGACCGGCTGTTCGACCGGCTGCGCTCGGTGGCGGGGGCGAGCTACTCGCCGAGCGCGCAGAGCCAGTGGCCGGTCGGGCTGCCCGGCGGCGGCCGGCTGATCGCGGTGGGTAAGGTGGCGCCCGACAAGGTGCCCTTGTTCTTCCAGCTGTCGCGCCAGATCGCGGCCGAGCTGGTGTCGACCCCGATCAGCGCCGACGAGCTGCGCCGCACGATCGTGCCGATGCTGCAATATATGGCGCGCGCCTCGTCGGGGAACCAGTTCTGGCTGATCCAGACCTCGGGCGGTACGTTCGATCCCAAGCGGATCGAGGCGAGCCAGAGCCTGATCGGCGACATGACCGGCATTACGCCCGAGGCGCTCCAGGCGAGCGCGGCCAAGTATCTGCGGCCGGACAAGGACTGGACGATGGCGGTGGTGCCCAAGGCGGCCGCGGGCGGGGCGGGGGCGGCGACGCCGGCCGGATCGCCGCTCCAGGCCGCGCCGGCAAAGTAGCCCGATCTCGGCCCCCTAAGTTCCCCGGCGAAAGCCGGGGCCCAGTTGGGAGACGCCGGTGAGACACACGACAGATGTTCCAACTGGGCCCCGGCTTCCGCCGCGGCACCTCTGGGCGCCCGCGTCAGGCCATATTGCGCCTAACCTCTCCTCTCCTGTCAGGTGAGGTGGCGCGCGCAGCGCGTCGGAGGGGTGTCGCCGGTGGTGTGTGTCGCGCCTTCCGTCGAGCGGGTCACCCCTCCGTCACGCCTGCGGCGTGCCACCTCCCCTTCCAGGGGAGGATCAACGGTTCTCTAAGCCAATAGCGATGCCGGCTCCTCTACCGCTAGCCGCCGTACAGCGCGTCCAGCCGCGCGCCATAGACCTGGCGCAGCACGTGGCGGCGGATCTTGAGGCTGGGGGTGAGCTGCTCGTTCTCGATCGTGAACGGCGCGTCCGCGACGATCCAGCGGCGCACGCGCTCGGTCACCGACAGGTCCTTGTTGGTGCGGTCCACCGCCGCCTGGAGCGCGGCGCGATAGGCCGGATCGTCCGGCGTCACCGGATCGCGGCGCCCCTGCGCGCGCGCCCAGTCGAAGGTCCATTCCGGATCGGGCACCAGCACCGCCACCATGTGCGGGCGGCGGTCGCCGTAGATCATCGCCTGGCCGATCTCGGGCTGCAGCGTCAGCATGCCCTCCACCTTCTGGGGCGCGACATTGTCGCCCTTGTCGTTGATGATCAGGTCTTTCTTGCGATCCGTGATCCTGATCCGGCCGCGCTCGTCGAGCTCGCCGATGTCGCCGGTGTGGAGCCAGCCGTCCTGGAGCACGCGCGCGGTCTCGGCCTCGTTGCGCCAATAGCCGTGCATCACCAGCTCGCCACGCACCAGGATCTCGCCGTCCGCGGCGATCCGCACCTCGGTCTCTGCGAGCGGCGGTCCGACCGAGTCCATCCGCAGCCCGGCGGAGGGGCGGTTGCACGAGATCACCGGCGCTGCCTCGGTCTGGCCATAGCCCTGCAGGAAGCAGATGCCGAGCGACTGGAAGAACACGCCCACCTCCGGCGTCAGCGGCGCGCCGCCCGAGACCATCGCCTTGATCCGGCCGCCGAACTTGCGCGCGATCTTGCGCTTGAACAAGGTGTCGACGAGCAGCGCGGCGGGGCGGTCGCGCAGCCCCAGCCGCCCCTCGTAGCGCTTGGTGCCGACGTCCAGCGCGAGCCGCAGCAGCTTCTGCGGCGTGCCGCCCTGCTTCTCGATCCCCTTGGTGATGCGCGTCCGCAGCACCTCGAAGAGGCGCGGCACCACCACCATGATCGTGGGGCGCACCTCCTCGATATTGCTGGCGAGCTTCTCCAGCCCCTCGGCATAATAGATCTGCCCGCCGAGCCCGATCGGCAGGTGCTGGCCGCCGCTGTGCTCATAGGCGTGGCTGAGCGGGAGGAAGGAGAGGAACACCTCGTCGTCCCATCCGAAATCCTCGGCGATGATGACGATGCAGCCGTTGACGTTGTGCAGGATCGCGCCGTGATGCTGCATCACCCCGCGCGGCGCGCCGCCCGTGCCCGACGTGTAGATGATGCAGGCCAGGTCGGCGCGGCCCAGCTCGGCGGCGGCGCGGTCGGCGGCGGCGCCCACTTCGGCGGGGTGTTTCTCCACCAGCGCGCGCCAGTCGTGCACCTCAAACGGTGTCTGACCCAGGCGCATCGGATCGATCCCGATCAGTATCTGCGGACGGATCGAGCGCAGGATCGCTGGCATCAGCGTCCGGGCGAGCTTGTCGGTCGAGACGATCACCGCCTTGGCGCCGGAGTTCTCGATGACGTGGGCGTGATCGCGCTCGGTGTTCGTGGTGTAGGTCGGCACCGTCACGCAGCCCGCCGCCATGATCGCGAGGTCGGACAGGCACCATTCGGGGCGGTTCTCGCTGACCAGCATCACGCGGTCGCCGCGCTCCAGCCCGATCGTGCGCAGCCCGGCGGCGAGCCGCGCCACCGTCTCGGCTGCCTCACGCCAGCTGGTCGCGTGCCACGCGCCGTCGCGCTTGCTCCACAGGAAGGGGGCGTCGCCCTTCTCCGCGGCGCGGGTGAAGAACATCGTCACCAGGTTGGGGAAATGTTCGAGGCGTCGAGTGATGGCGCCGCTCCTCTCGCTGATCGTTCCTATGGGTCGCGTCATGCCTGAGATGCGGCGGCCGCGTCCAGCAAGCGATTGCGTCGCCCACGTTGGCCGGTCACAAGCGACGGATGACGCCCCGTTTTCCCGCCGCCGCGCTGCTCGCGCTGACCCTCGCCACCCCCGCCGTCGCGCGCGACGCGGTGTCGCAGGAGCGCCAGCGCGCCACCGTCGAGAAACTGGTGTCGTTCGGCACGCGTCACTCGTTGTCCTCGGCGACCGATCCGAAGCGCGGCATCGGCGCGGCGCGAACCTGGGTGGCGGGCGAGTTCGCCAGGCTCTCGCGCGACTGCGGCGGCTGCATCACCACCGAGCGGCTGTCGCGCCGCTTCACCGGCCCGCGCGCCCCCGATGGCGTGGTGATCGAGGACGTGCTCGGCATCCAGCGCGGCGCCGATCCTGACCGCTACATCATCGTCGGCGCGCATATCGACAGCCGCGTCACCGACGTGATGAACGTCACCAGCGACGCGCCCGGCGCCAACGACGACGCCAGCGGCGTCGCGCTGGTGCTCGAGGCGGCGCGGCTGCTCCATCGCGAGCGCTTCCGCGCCAACATCGTCTATGTCGCTTTCTCGGGCGAGGAGCAGGGGCTGTGGGGCGCGACGCTGCTCGCGGAGACCGCGCGCGCGCGCGGCTGGCAGGTGGACGCGATGCTCAACAACGACATCGTCGGCAACTCGCTGGGACAGGGCGGCGTGATCAACGACCGCTATGTCCGCGTCTTCTCCGAGGGGATCCGCGCCAGCGAGTCGTTGCCCGAGGCAATCGAGCGGCGCGGCATCGGCGGCGAGGACGACGGTCCCAGCCGCGCGCTCGCCAAGATGATCGGCGGCGTCGCGCCGACGCTGCCCGGCGGCTTCGGCGTCTTCGTCGATCGGCGACCCGACCGGTTCGGCCGCGGCGGCGACCACGAACCCTTCCTCAAGCAGGGCTATCCCGCGGTGCGCTTCTCGGTCGCGGCGGAGAATTGGGACCGCCAGCACCAGGACGTGCGCACCGAGAACGGCCGCGTCTATGCCGACACGATCGAGGGGATGGACTTCGCCTATCTCGCCAAGGTGACCGCGATCAACGTCGCGACGATCGCGCGGCTCGCCGCCGCTCCCGCCGCGCCGGCGAGCGCGGCGATCTCGGGCGCGCTGTCGTACGATACCAAGGTGAGCTGGGCGCCGGTCGCCGGCGCGTCGCGCTACAAGGTCTATTGGCGCCGCGCCGACACCGCGGCGTGGAGCGACTCGCGCGAGGCGACCGGGACCACGCTCGACGTCGCCGCCGTGCCGGTGGACGACCATTTCTTCGGCGTCGCAGCGATCGGTGCCGACGGCGCGGAGAGCCTCGTCACCTTCGCCGGCCGCGAGAAGAAGTAGCGCCTCAGCCCGCCAGACGCGGCGCGAGCAGCGCCACCAGCCGCTCGCAACCGCGCGCGTCGTCGGCATCGAAGCGTGCCGGCGACGGGCTGTCGAGGTCGAGCACGCCGAGCAAACGGCCTTCGTGCACGATCGGCACCACCAGTTCAGACCGGCTCGCCGCGTCGCAGGCGATATGGCCGGGGAAGGCGTGAACGTCCTCGACCAGCTGGGTGCGCCGCTCGGCCGCGGCGGTGCCGCACACGCCGCGCCCCAGCGCGATGCGGATGCACGCCGCTTTGCCCTGGAACGGGCCCAGCACCAGCTCGTCGCCGATCATCCGGTAGAAGCCGGCCCAGTTGAGCTCGGGCAGATATTGCCACAGCAGTGCCGCGGCATTGGCCATGTTGGCGATCGGGTCGGGCTCACCGTCGGTCAGCGCGTCCAGCGCGGCGAACAGATCGTCGTAGCGGCTGGGCTTCGACTCGGCGGTGACGGCGAACTCGTACATGCCGCCGACCTAGGATCTCACCCGGGATCGCGCCAGAGGCGAGTGCGTCGGGCGGCACGGGTCCGCCACGACGCCGCGGGGGCCGATCAGCCCCGCATCGTCCAGTGCACCACCACCCGGCCATAGCCCGCCTCGCACAGCGGCCAGGGTGCGCTCTCGCTCGGCTCAAGCGTGATCGCGGGTCGGGGAGGGCCGGCGCGCCAGCAACGCAGCGCCGTCACTGTCCGCTGCCCGCGCGCGCGGGGGCGAGCCCCTGCTGATCGAGGAACTGGTTCAGCCCCGCCGCCAGCGCCTGCGCGCCCGCGACCGTCAGCGCGATCCGTCCGGCGACCACTCGCTCCACCACCGGGGTTTCGCCGGAATGATCGCAGCGCGCCGCCTCCAGCGTGAGCACCACCGTGCCGCCCAGGCTGGTGAATCCGGCGCAGCCCGTCGCGAACAGCTCGGCGGCGAAGGGATTGTCGACCAGCGGCGGCGGGGCCTGGCGCGGCTGCGGCGCGCGGCTGCGGGACGAGATGTACATGCCAACTTCCTCGATGCGCCGGCAGGGAGGGCCGGCGCGAGGCGAGGTGCGCCGCGCGCGTCTCGCTCGCGTGTCGCTCTGTTGCGTCGGTTTGGCCGCCATGTTGCGGCGGTGGCTCGCTTGGCCCGAACTACGGCCGCGCTCCGCCGCGATCGGATCACCCCGTTGCGGCGAGGCGCAAAGGCGCAGCATCGGCCCGTTCGGGCCCATCGCGCTCGCGCCAGTCGACGTTATATACCGCCATGGCCCGCATCCCCGTCACCCGCTCCCTCTCGATCGAGGACGATCTGATCGTTTATACCGCGACCCGTTCCGGAGGCGCGGGCGGGCAGCACGTCAACACCACCGACTCGGCGGTGATCCTGCGCTTCGACGTCGCGGCGAGCGACTTGCCCGAGCGGGTGAAGGAGCGTCTCGCCGCGCTGGCAGGATCGCGGATGACGGCGGCCGGCGTGCTGGTGCTGCGGAGCGAGGGATCGCGCTCGCAGCACGTCAACCGTCAGGAGGCGCTGGAACGTCTCATCGCGCTGATCCAGGAGGCGGCGGTGGTCCGGGCCAAGCGACGACCCACCCGACCCTCCCGCGCGTCGCAGACCCGCCGGGTGGACGCCAAGAAAGGGCGGTCGGGGGTGAAGGCCGGGCGGAAGAAGCCGTCGTTCGACTGATCGGCGCCGAAGCGCGGCCAGCTCGTCGACGTCGCGCTGCCCGATATGATGGCGGGCGGCGGTCAGCTCAGCCGGCGGCGAAGCCGAGCGCGGCGAAGCGCTCGGGCCAGGGCGCCTCGGCGGCGGCGTCCTCCTTGCCGGGGCGGGGCAGCGCGAGCGCGGCGGCGTGCAGCATCATCCCCGCCGGATCGGCGCGGCCGTAGACCGGATCGCCGACGATCGGCACGCCCAGCCCCTCGCGCGCGTGGACGCGCAGCTGATGCGTCCGCCCGTTATGCGGGGTGAAGGCGACCAGGGCGCGGCCGACACGTGTGTCGAGCAGCTCCCAATCGGTCCGCGCCGCCTTGCCGCGCGGGTCGACCGCGATGCGCCAGCCGCGCTCGGCGCTGGAGACCTTGCGCAGCGCCAGCTCGATCGTGCCGCGCTCGCCCTCGGGCACGCCGTCGAGGATGGCGAGATAGCGTTTGCGCACCTGCCCCGCCTCAAACGCCTGCTGGTAGCGCACCTGCGCCTTGGGGTTGCGCGCGAGCAGCAGGCAGCCGCTGGTGTCGCGATCGAGCCGGTGCACCGCGACCGGCCATCGCCGGAAGCCGAAGGTGAGCGAGCCGAGATGGTTCTCCAGGCTGAGCCCACCGTCGCGCGGGGGATCGACCGGCAGCCCGGCGGGCTTGTCGATGATCAACGCCTCGCCGTCGAGGAACAGGACCCGGTCGCCTAACATGCGCCACGCCCTTGCCATCCTCGCGCCGCCGTGGCCAGAGGGCGCGATGCGCCGCGCCTCCCTGACCCTCGCCGCCCCGCTGCTCGCGCTGGCCGCGCCGGCGCAGGCACAGCTGTGCGACAACAGCAACGTGCGCATGGGCGCGGACGGGCGGGCGCTGGGGCACCTGCCCTATGGCGACGCGCCGCCGGGCGAGCTGGTCGCGGTGCCCGAGGGGCTGGCGGTCGGGCCCTGCGTGCTGCGCCGCGACGTGGTGCCCGATCTCGCGCGGCTGATCGCGGCATCGGGCGGGCAGGTGCGCGCGCTGTCGTGCCACCGCTCGATCAATTATCAGCAGGCGGTGTTCTGCCGCGAGGCGCAGACCGCAGCGGGCGAGCGCGCGCTGTCGGTCGCGCCGCCGGGGCATAGCGAACATGCGACCGGCTACGCGCTGGACTTCGCCTTCCGCCCGCGCGTCAACGACTGTCCCGACGCCGAGGCGTGCGGCGCGGCGACCCCCGCGTTCCGCTGGCTCGTCGCCAACGCCGCGCGCTACGGCTTCGAGATGTCCTTCCCCGCGGGCAATCGCCAGCGGGTCAAGTGGGAGCCGTGGCACTGGCGCTGGGTCGGCGCCAGCGCGACCGCGCCCGGCGCGGCGCGTGCGCGCGCGCTCTTCGCCCGCGCGCGCGCGGCCTTTCCGGCCGAGCCCGCGGTGGCGCGCGACCCGGTGGCGATCGCGGCGGTGGCGCCGCCGCCGGTCTATCTCGGCGCCTATGCGCCGCCCGAGTGCCGCAAGGGCAAGTGCCGCCTGCCCAGGGCGAGGCCCCGGTAGCCGCGTTTGTTTGCCGTTCCTCCTCCGCTTTAGGAAAGTGGCAGGCCGGAGGCCGGTCGGCGGGGTGACCCGGCCCGTGGGGGCGCTCGACTCACCAGCGGTGACACCCCTCCGTCGCGCTCCGCGCGCTACCTCCCCTTGCAGGGAAGGATCAGTGCTAGCGCGCGGCCGCCCTCATCCGCTCAGCCGTGGTTCAGCCGCGCGGGCGCTAGGATCGCTCGTGCAATTCCGCTACATCGCGGGATCGCTCACACCGGGGTCTCGACTGTTCGCATGAAGTCCAAGCTGCTCCAGGCCGCCGCGCTGGTCACCACGATCGCGATGGTGCCGGTCGCCACCGGTGCGATGGCCGCCGCCGATACCAGCGCCTATCGCGAGATGGACAAGTTCCTCGACGTCTACAATCGCGTGAAGGCGGATTACGTCGACAAGGTCACCGACGATCAGCTGATCAAGGGTGCGATCGACGGCATGCTCGCCGCGCTGGACCCGCATTCCAGCTACGTCGACGCCTCCGACTTCGACAATCTGCGCATCCAGACCGAGGGCAATTACGGCGGCCTGGGCCTGACGGTCTCGATGGAGGACGGCGCGGTGAAGGTCGTCTCGCCGCAGGAGGACACGCCCGCGGGGCGCGCCGGGATCAAGTCGGGCGACTTCATCACGCATATCGACGGCAAGCTTATATACGGCGGCACGCTCGACGAGGCGACCGCGCAGATGCGCGGCAAGCCCGGCACCAAGATCTCGCTCACGCTCGTCCGCCCCGGCCGCGACAAGCCGATCGACGTCACCCTCGTGCGCGAGGTGATCGTGCAGCGCCCGGTGAAATGGGAGGTGAAGGGCGACGTCGGCTACATCAACATCAACACCTTCTCGGAGGCGACCGGCGCCGACACGCGCGCCGCGGTGATGGCGATCGACAAGTCGCTCGGGCACAAGCCGCTCGGCTATGTCGTCGACCTGCGCGAGAACGGCGGCGGGCTGCTGACCCAGGCGATCGAGGTGTCCGACGCCTTCCTCGAGCGCGGCGAGATCGTCAGCCAGCGCGGTCGCGAGAAGGACGATATCGAGCGCTATTTCGCCAAGCCCGGCGACGTCGCGCACGGTTTGCCGATCATCGTGCTGACCGACTCGGGCACCGCTTCCGCGAGCGAGATCGTCGCGGGCGCGCTGCAGGACCACCACCGCGCGCTGGTGATGGGTGAGCGCAGCTTCGGCAAGGGGTCGGTGCAGACCCTGCTTCAGCTCGGGCCGCGCACCGCGCTGCGGCTCACCACCGCGCGCTATTTCACGCCGTCCGGGCGCAGCGTGCAGGAGGGCGGGATCGAGCCCGACATCCGCGTGCCCCAGCTCTCCGATTCGGACTACAAGTCGCGCCCGGTGTTCCGCGAGGCCGATCTGCGCCGCCATCTGATCAACGAGATCAAGTCGCCCGACAATGCGGTGCTGGAGGAGGACACCAAGGACGACCCGCGCTTCACGGCGACGCCTGAGTCGCTCAAGAAGCAGGGCGTCCAGGACTTCCAGCTCTGGTACGCGCTCAAGACGATCGCGCGGCTCGGCGGGCCGCAGCAGGTCGCCGCGGTGACCCAGTCGATGGCGAGCACCCCGCCGGTAGCGGGCAAGAAGTGACGGGCGCGGCGCTCGACCGGCCGTTCGGCGCGCGCACGGCGCGGGGGCTGCGCAACGCCCGGTTGCTCGCGGTGCTGGTGCCCGCGGCGTTGCTCGCGGGCGCCTGGGCGTTCCAGCTGATCGGCGGCCTGTACCCGTGCGAGATGTGCCACTGGCAGCGCTGGCCGCATTACGGTGCGGTGGCGATGGCCGCGCTGGCCTTCGTGGTCCGTGCGCCGCGCGTCCAGGCGACGCTGGTGGCGGGCGCGGCGGCGCTGGTGGTGGTGTCGGGCGCGATCGGCGTCTTCCACGCCGGGGTGGAATATCACTGGTGGCAGGGGATGACCGCCTGCACGCAGACGACCAGCACCGTCGGCCTCTCGACCGACCAGGCGCTCAAGGACCTGCTCGCCGCGCCGATCGTTCGCTGTGACGCGGCGCAATGGTCGTTGCTCGGCGTGTCGCTGGCGGGATGGAATGCTCTGCTCTCCTTCGCCGGCGCCGCGCTGATCGTATCGCAGCTGTGGAGGCGCGCATGACCTGGAAACCTGGCGACAAGCCCGCCGCGAGCGACTCGATGATCCGCGTCGACCAGGCGGGCGAGTTCGGCGCGATCCGCATCTACGCGGGGCAGCTCGCGATCATGGGCCAGCGCTCGCCGATGGCGCGCAAGATCTCGGCGATGGCCCTGCAGGAGGAGAAGCACCGCGCCTTCTTCGACCGCATGATCGTCGAGCGCGGCGTCCGGCCGACCCTCTTCCAGCCGTTCTGGGACGTCGCCGGCTTCGCGCTGGGCGCCGTCACTGCCGCGATCGGGCCCGAGGCGGCGATGGCCTGCACCGCAGCGGTCGAGACCGAGATCGACAAACATTATGAGGAGCAGCTCGTCGCGCTCGGCGACAGCGACCCCGAGCTGTCCGAGGCGATCCGCGAGTTCCAGGCGGAGGAGCTGGAGCACCGCGACACCGCGCTGGCGCACGGCGCCGAGAACGCGCCGGCCTATCCGCTGATGTCGGTGGTGATCCGGCTCGGCTGCCGGGTGGCGATCGCGACCGCCAAGAGGATATGAGAGGAAGGTGATGGTAGGACGGGTCTTCGCCGCGGCGCTGCTGCTCGCCGCGCCCGCGGCCGCGCTGGCACAGAGCGGGCCGCCGTCGCCCGATGCGGTGCGCGCGCCGCGCACCACTGCGGCCGGGGGGGTGTCGCGCAACGCGCCGGTCAACGGTGTGCTGGTGCTCTACGGCAACGAGCGCTGCCCGACCAATGCCGACGGCGCCGAAGTGGTGGTCTGCACGCGCCGGCCCGCCGAGGAGCAATTCCGCATTCCCAAGGAGCTGCGCAACTTCGAGGTGACGCCAGAGAACCAGGCCTGGGCGGCGAAGGAAGCGGCCAATCAGGGCGTCGGCGTCGTCGGCGTCGGCAGTTGCTCCACCGTCGGCGCGGCGAGCGCCACGGGGTGCGTCGCGCAGAACGCGACGCGGTGGAAGCGCGGGCGTCAGGCCGCGGCCAAGGCGGCCGAGGACCAGCCCTGAGGGTGTCGAGGGACGCGGTGGCGCCCCTCGATCCCGATCAGACCAGCTGCGTGACGCGCACGCGCGCGGTGCGACGGCGCAGCGAATAGCCGACCGCACCGAACCCCAGGATCATCATCGCCCAGGTGGCGGGCTCGGGCACGGGCGCGACTGCGATGCCGAACAGCTGTCGTGATGTGGTGCCGAGCGTCGACAGTGCACCGGAGTTCAGGTTGACGCTGTAGAGCGCGTTGCCATTGTAGGCGAACGCTTCACTCCCGGCGATGTCGAAGCTGGTGCGCGAGCCGAGATCGGTGCCGAGCCCCCCGACCGTGGTCAGCACGCCGCCGTTGTTGTTCTGCTTGGCGAGCACGTCGAGATCGGTGTCGATCACGTAGAGCTGGGTCGAGGCGGCGGGCTGGCCGAAGCTCGAGCTGGTGTAGGCTGCCGCGCTCACGCCCGGGTCGCGACCGGCGTTCGGGTCACCCGCGGCATAGCCGAGCGGGCTGGTGGTCGGCGCGCCGGTGAGCGAGCCGTCGTTGGGATTGTAGACATAGTTGTTGTTGGTGTTGCTGACGATCCGGACGCGATCGATCGTCGGGTTGAAGTCGAAGCCGAAGACGCTGCCCTCGATCCCCAGCGCGGCGCTGGCGGCGGTCGCCACACCCGTCATCGTGTTGATCGTATAGACCACGCGATCGGTGCCGAGGCCGTAGAGCGTGCCGTTGAGTGGGCGGAAATCGAGTGCCTCGATGCTGCTGCCGGCGCCGGTGATCTTCACGGAGGACGTGAACGTGCCCGGCACCGCGCTGCTGAACGTCACCAGCGTGTTGGTCTCGTCCACGCCGAAGATCGTCGCCGCCGACGCGCTCGCCGGCGCTAATATGGCCGCGGTGGCCAGTAGAACTATCTGTCTCATGATCGCAACTCCCTCTGTTGTCGTCGGGCCAAGCAGAGATCGCGACGTCTCCCGGATCACGCTCGCCCGCGACCAGACAGCTTCTGGTTAATGCGGAGTCAACGACTTCGCCGTGACAGACGTCCTCCAGCAGGATTACGTTTTGTGTCTGCGCGAACCGCGCATCTATTTGAGGAAAGTCTCGTATCTTCCCTCTCGCGCGACCGCGTCAAGGGTCATCGCACTGCCATCCACAGCGCCATCGCGACCATCATGACGTTCTCGGTGAGCGACACGAAGCCGAGCGGCACGCGCGTCGCTCCGCCGACGCAGGCGCACTTCAGCTCGCGCCGGTCGACATACACCGCCTTGACCACCGAGACCGCGCCGATGCCGCCGATCACCAGCGCGATCGGCACCGACAGCCAGTCGGCCGCGTGCGCCGCCATCAGCACGCCCGCCAACCCCTCGGCGTAGGGGTAAACATAACCGTAGCGCACCCAGCGTCGCGCCAGCAGGTCGTAGTTGAGGAACATGGTCGAGAAGGTCTCGACGTCCTGCAGCTTGAGCAGCGCGAGCACGCACATGCTGAAGGCGATGAACCACTCGCCCGCGCGCACCGTGAGTGGCGTGCCATAAGCGGCGTGGCTGGCGGCGAGCGCCATCAGCGCGGTCATCGCGAACACCGCCGCAACGGGACGGTAGCTGGTCTCGCCCGCCGCCGCGACACGCTGGCCGAAGTGGCGGCGAAGGTCGTCATAGCCGCCGACGCGCTCGCCCGCGATGAAGGTCTGCGGCGTGGTCCTCACGCCGTGCTCCGCCTTGAAGGCGTCGGTCTGCTCGCGCGTCCTCAGCGGATGGTCGTCGACGACATAGCCGCGGCGCTCGAGCAGGTCCTTGGCCTTGAGGCCATAGGGGCAGGTGTGGCCGGGCATGACCATGCGGTAGAGCGTGGCGCGGCGATCGGACGAGGCGGTCATGCGGGGGAGATAGGCGGCGTGGGCGCCGCTCGCCAGCGCGGGGTGGGTGCGGGTGGTGAGTGATACAGCCCGTTACCGAGCCCGCCGTCATCCCGGACTTGATCCGGGATCCAGCCGCCCGTCCGCTCACCGGCCCCCGAGAACGCGGAGCCCGGGATCCCGTGTCAAATCCGGGATGACGAAGGTGGTAAAGGGGAAGCCGCGTGCTCCACTCGCGCCTGGGGAAGGGTGATCCAGCCGCACTGTGCTCCCGCGCACGTGGGAGCCCAGAGCCAACGGGGGCAACGTTGGCGGCCCGAGGCTCCGGCCTGCGCCGGAGCACGTTTCAGCACCGATATATCTGACCCTAGCCGATGATCCGCCGGTACAGCGCGGCATAGTCGTCGGCCATGCGCTCGACGCTGAACCGTTCCTCGACCCGGCGGCGGCAGACGGCGCGGTCGAGGTCGCCGACCTGCCCGATCGCTTCCACCGCCTGGTCCACGTTGTCGACGAGGAAGCCCGTGACGCCGTGCTCGATCAGCTCGGGCATCGCGCCGCGGCGGTTGGCGATCACCGGCGTGCCGCACGCCATCGCCTCCACCACCGACAGGCCGAACGGCTCGTCGAAGTTGATCAGGTGCAGCAGGGCCCGCGCGCGCCCCAGCGCGGCGACCCGCTCTGCGCCGCCGACCGCGCCGTGCCACGTCACCCCCGCGCCACCGAGCGCGGGTACCACCGAACGCTCGTGATATCCCTGATCCTGGACGATGCCGTAGAGGTGGAGCTGGCGCCCACTCGCCCGGGCGGCGGCGATCGCCTCGTCGGCGCCCTTGTCGGGGTGGATGCGGCCGAAGAACAGGAGGTCGTCGCTGCCGCGCGGGTCGAAGGCGAAGTCGTCGAGCGGGA
This sequence comes from Sphingomonas yunnanensis, assembly GCF_019898765.1. Classification (GTDB taxonomy): domain Bacteria; phylum Pseudomonadota; class Alphaproteobacteria; order Sphingomonadales; family Sphingomonadaceae; genus Sphingomonas; species Sphingomonas yunnanensis. The sequence goes on from NZ_JAIOKB010000006.1 coordinate 155,867, forward strand.
TGCCGTGGTGGATCGTCGCGGCGTAGCGCAGCGCGGGGTGACGGTCGGCGTCGCTGATCGCGACATAATGGACGCGGTCCTGGAACGGCTCGTACATCGGCAGGATACGGTCCGACGAGAAGCCGTGGATCGTCGTCACCAGCGGCGTGTCGACCAGCCGCGCGAAGGCGTGCGCGGGGAAGTCGGCCTGGTTGTGGATCAGGTCGAACTGGTCGGCCTGCTCGAACACGTGCGCGAGGTGTCGGTATTCCCACACCTTGGCGTCGATGCTCGCGTCCTCCGAATAGGGCGCGGGGACGACGCCGTCGAGCGTGCCCGCGGTGACGCTGTCGAGCGTGGCGAACAAAGTGACGTCGATGCCGCGCGCGACCAGCGCCTCGGTGAGCAGGTGCGTGACGAGCTCCCACGGGCCGTAATGGCGCGGCGGGGTACGCCAGGCGATCGGGGCGAGCATGGCGATCTTCATCATCGGTCCTTCGTCGTGCGGGCGGGGGACGCCTCCAACTTTTCCTGGCGTCATCCTGAACTCGTTTAAGGATCCACGTAACCGCGAGCGCCGCGGCCGGTTTGTCTGCGGCACGGTGGATCCTGAAACAAGTTCAGGATGACGGCGGGCGGGAGGCCGATGGGAGAAACACTCACCGCATCACCACGCCCTCGTCCGCGCGCAGCACGCCGTCGCCGGCGCCATCGAGCGTCGACAGCAGCACCTCGCCGTCGAACGGCAGCGGGCGCGGCTCGGCCGACAGGTTGAGCGCGACGCGCAGCACTGTCTCGCCGTGCCGTCGCTCATACGCCAGCACGTCCGGCGCGGCGTCGACCAGCGCGAAGCCGCCGACCGCCAGCGCCGGGTGCGCGCGGCGCAGCGCGAGCAGGCGGCGGTAGAGCGCCAGCATCGAGCGCGGATCGGTCTCCTGCGCGGCGACGTTGCGCGTGCGCCAGTCGGGGTTGAGCGGCAGCCACGGCTCGACCGCGGAGAAGCCGGCGTGAGGGCTCGAGTCCCACGGCATCGGGGTGCGCGAACGGTCGCGGCCGATGCCGATGCCGGGCTGGCGCAACTCCTGCGGGTCGCGCACGCGCTCGGGCGGGATGTCGACCTGCGCGATGCCGAGTTCGTCGCCCTGGTACAGCGTCGGCGTGCCGCGCAGCGTCAGCAGCAGCATCGCCGCGACGCGCGCCTGCGCCGCGCCGACCCGTGCGGCGATGCGCGGCGCGTCATGGCTGCCGATCACCCAATTGGGCCAGCCGTGCGGCGGCAGCGACGCCTCATAGTCGGCGATCACGCGCCGCAGCGACGCGGCGTCCCACGCATTCTCGATCAGCTGGAAGTTGAAGGGTAGATGCACCTGCGGCCGCTCGGGCGTGCCGTACCAGCGCGCGTGGCGGTCGTTGGGGAGGAAGATCTCGCCGATCAGTACCCGCTCCCCGTAGCCGTCCGCCAGCGCGCGCATCTCGGCGGCGATCGCGTGCGCCTCTGGCTGATCGGTCGAGTGCTGCTGGATCAGCCGGTCGCGCTCGGTGATGCCGGGGCGCCAATAGGGGTTCGCCGGATTGTCGGGCAGCCCCTCGGCTTTGACGATGTGCCACAGCACGTCGATGCGAAAACCGTCGACGCCGCGGTCGAACCAGAAGCGCATGACGTCGAGCATCGCGGCCTTCAGCGCCGGGTTGCGCCAGTTGAGATCGGGCTGCTGCCTGAGGAAGGCGTGGAGGTAATATTGCCCGGTCGCCACGTCATACTCCCAGGCCGGGCCGCCGAAGTCGCTGATCCAATTGTTGGGTGGGCCGCCGTCCGGGGCGGGGTCGCGCCACATGTACCAGTCGCGCTTGGGATCCGCGCGGCTCGATCGGCTCGCCTGGAACCAGGGGTGCTGGTCGGACGAGTGGTTGGGGACGAAGTCGAGCAGCAGCCTGAGCCCGCGCGCGTGCGCGGCGGCGAGCAGCCGGTCGAAGGTGGCGAGATCGCCGAACATCGGCTCGACGCCGCAGTAATCGGCGACGTCATAGCCGAAGTCGGCCATCGGCGAGGGGAAGATCGGCGACAGCCAGATCGCGTCGATGCCGAGCCCGGCGACATGGTCGAGCCGGCGCTCGATGCCGGCGAGGTCCCCCACGCCGTCGCCGTCGCTGTCCTGGAACGAGCGCGGGTAGATCTGGTAGACCGTGCCGCGCTCCCACCAGGGCCGCGGCGGTTCGTCGGGGTGGCGCATCGTTGGGGATAACCGTCCGGCGGGCGAGATGTTGCGTGGCACGGTGTTGCGCTGGGGACTGGATGCGCCGCGCCGTGTCGGCGTCATCCTGAACTCGGTCCAGGATCCACCGCTCCGCGCACCCCCTGGCTGGAGGCGCTTGCCGCACCGTGGATCCTGAAACGAGTTCAGGATGACGCAAGTGGAGGGGGATGCCGCCTGTCTCCTTCCCTTAAGCCCCGGCGAAGGCCGAGGCCCAGTCGGGAGACGCCGCTGGGTCTCACCGGAACCTCCCCAACCGGGCTCCGGCCTCCGCCAGGGCACGAGGAGATGACGCAACCGTTGCCGCAGCAACACTTCGTCACCGCCGCGGCAGGAACAAAGCTCGGTCACGATCCTTCTCGAACGCAGGGGGCAAGATCATCGGCTCGGGACGCCAATCCGCATTCACGACGTTCGGCAGGGAGGCCGCCTGGCTCGCCGGGCTGACCGGCTGGATGGTGCTCGGCGCGGTCGTGATCGCGCTGGCGTTGGCCGCGCTGATGGTCACCGCGTCGCGCTCGCGCGAGGGCGCGCTGACCCACCGCCAGGGCATGCGGCTGGTGCTGTGGGCGGGCGGCATCGTACCGAGCGTCGTGCTGCTCGCGCTGCTGATCGCCACACTGCCCGCGATGCGCCCGATCCGCGCCGCCGGCGATGACCTGCGCGTCACCGTCACCGGCGAGCAATTCTGGTGGCGCATGGCCTATCAGCCCGCCGGCGCCGCCGCGGTGACCTCCGCCAACGAGCTGCGCCTGCCGGTCGGGCGCGACGTCGTGCTCGCGCTCGCGGGCGGCGACGTGCTCCACAGCTTCTGGGTGCCCGGGCTCGCCGGTAAGATGGACATGGTGCCCGGCCGCACCAACACGCTCGTCGTTCACGCCACGCGCGCGGGGCGCTTTCGCGGGCAGTGCGCCGAGTTCTGCGGGCTGAGCCACGCGCTGATGGCGTTCGACGTGGTGGCGATGGAGCCCGCCGCCTTCGACGCCTGGCTCGCCGCCGAGCGCCGCCCGGTCATCACCGCCGCCGCGGCGGGCGCGCGTCTGTTCGACGCCCATGGCTGCGGCGGCTGCCACGCGGTGCGCGGCACCGGGGCGGCGGGCGCCATCGGCCCTGACCTCACGCATCTCGGCGCGCGCGCGACCGTGGCGGCGGGAATCCAGCCGCTCACCACCGCCAACCTCGTCCGCTTCATCCGCGACGCGCCGGCGGTGAAGCCCGGCGCGCGCATGCCCGCCTACCCGCAGATGTCCGCGACGGACGCCACCGCGATCGCGCGTTGGCTGGAGACCAATCGATGAGCCTCCACGCGCAGGACGATCCCGGCTTGCGCGCGGCGCAGGAGGAGCGGCTGCGCGCCGTCTGGGCGCCGCCCAAGGGCCTGTTCCTGCGCTGGACCGACACCAACAACAACCAGGTCGGCGTATGGTACACGCTGACCGCTTTCGGCTTCATGCTGTTCGCCGGCGTGCTCGCGCTGATCATGCGCGTGCAGCTGGCGCAGCCCGGCAACGAGCTGGTCACGCCGTCGACCTTCAACCAGCTGTTCACGCTGCACGGCTCGATGATGATGTTCCTGTTCGCGGTGCCGATGTTCGAGGCGGTCTCGATCATCCTGCTGCCGCAGCTGCTCGGCGCGCGGGACCTGCCGTTCCCGCGGCTCAGCGCCTTCGGTTACTGGAGCTTCCTGATCGGCGGCGCCTTCGTCTCGGGCTCGATCTTCTTCGACGCCGCGCCCGACGGCGGCTGGTTCATGTACCCGCCCTTCACCACGCGCACCGATCTCAGCGGGCTCGGCGCCGACATCTGGATGCTGGGGCTGAGCTTCATCGAGGTGTCGTCCGTCGCCGCCGCGGTGGAGCTGATCACCGGCGTGCTCAAATGCCGCCCGCCGGGCATGCGGCTCAACCTGATGCCGCTCTACGCCTGGTACATCCTGGTCGTCGCGGTGATGATCCTGTTCGCCTTCCCGCCGCTGATCGCGGGGGATGTGCTGTTCGAGCTGGAGCGGCTGCTCGGCTGGCCCTTCTTCGACGCGGCCAGGGGCGGTGACCCCATCCTGTGGCAGCACCTGTTCTGGATCTTCGGCCACCCCGAGGTCTATATCGTCTTCCTGCCCTCGATCGCGCTGTTCGCGATGATCGTGCCGACCTTCGCGCGGCGCCACCTGCTGGGCTATCCCTGGATCGTGCTCGCGGCGGTGGGGACGGCGTTCCTCAGCTTCGGCCTGTGGGTGCACCATATGTTCACCACCGGGCTGCCCAAGATCAGCCTGGCGTTCTTCTCCGCCGCGTCGGAGGCGGTGGCGATCCCGACCGGCATCCAGATCTTCGCCTTCATCGCGACGCTATGGGCAGGGCGCGTGACCTGGTCGACCCCGCTGCTCTACGTGACGGGCTCGATCGCGATCTTCGTCATCGGCGGGCTGACCGGGGTGATGGTGGCGATCGCGCCGTTCGACTGGCAGGCGCACGACACCTATTTCATCGTCGCTCACCTCCACTACGTGCTGATCGGCGGCACGTTGATCCCTCTGTTCGGTGGCCTCTATTATTACTGGCCGCTGATCACGGGAAAGAAGCTGTCCGACCGGATCGGGCGGACCGCCTTCTGGCTGCTGTTCGGCGGCGCCAACCTCACCTTCTTCCCGATGCATTTCTCGGGGCTGATGGGGATGCCGCGGCGCGTCTTCACCTATCCCGAGGAACTCGGCATCGGCGGGCTCAACCTCGCCTCGACGATCGGGTCCTGGGTGTTCGCCGCGGGCGTGCTGCTGGTCTGCGTCGACCTTGCCTTGAGCCCGCGCCGCGCCAAGTCGCCGCGCAACCCCTGGGCGGCGGGGACGCTCGAGTGGCTCGCGCATCCCGACGACGAGGATTGGGGGATCCGCTCGATCCCGCTGATCGAGAGCCGCTACCCGATCTGGGACCAGAAGGACTTCGTCGCCAAGGTCGACGAGGGCCGCTTCTTCCTGCCCGACGCGGCGGAGGGGCGGCGCGAGACGATCGTCACCAGCGTGCTTGATGCGCGGCCGGTGCAGGTGCTGCGGCTCGGCGGTCCGAGCGTGGTGCCGATGCTCACCGCGATCGCGCTGGGCAGCGTATTCATACTGACGACCTATCATCTCTACTGGCCGGCGCTGGTCGGGGCGCTCGCGACGCTGGCGCTGGTGCTCTACTGGCTGTGGACCGGCACCGCCGAGATCCCGGAGAAGGACTGCAAGCCGATCGGGCACGGGATCGAGCTGCCACTGTACATCTCGGGCGCGTCGGCCAGCGGCTGGTGGGCGATGTTCATCACGATGATGGCTGACGCCACCGCCTTCTCGGGATTGGTGTTCGGCTATTTCTTCTTCTGGACGCGGCACGAGGACTTCCCGCCGAGCGGCCCCGGCCTGGACGGTCCGGGCAGCTTCTGGCCGATGCTGGCGATGGCGGCGATGCTGGCGAGCTGGGCGCTGACCGTCGCCGCGCGCGAGCTCAACCGGCGCGCGGCGGTCGGCGTCGCGCGGGCGGCGCTGGGGGCGGCGGCGCTGCTGTCGCTCAGCGCGATCGGCGCCGGGCTGGCGGGGCCGTGGCTCAGCGGCCTGCAGCCCGAGCTCCATGTCTATCCCGCGATCGTGTGGACGCTGGCGATCTGGACGACCGCGCATTGCGGCGTCGGCGCGATCATGCAGCTCTATACGCTGGCGCGCAGCTTGGCCGGGCGGATGACGCCGCGCCACGACGCCGACCTGCGCAACATCACCGTCTACCAGCATTTCATGGCGCTGACCGCGGTGGTGACCTACGCCACGATCGGCCTGTTCCCGGGGGCGGCATGAGGGAGGACGCCCCCCGCGGCCGACAGGGCCTCGGCGAGCGCATCCGCGGGCTGCGCGTGACCTTGTGGACGCTGATCGTGCCGCCGACCGTCTGGGCGGCGCATTTCCTGTTCTGCTATCTCTGGGTGGCGGTGAGCTGCGCCAAGCTCGGCGCCTTCCCGCGCTTCCCGATCGCCTTCGTGGTCGGCACGGGTGCGGCGCTGGCGATCATCCTCGCCGCGGGCTGGATCGCCTGGGTGCAGTCGCGCACGCCCGGCGACGACCCGCCGCACGACGAGGGCACTGACATCGACCGGCTGCGCTTCCTCGCCACCGCGACCTTGCTGCTCGCCGGGTTGAGCTTCGTCGCGGTGCTGTTCACCGCCGCGCCCGCGCTGCTGCTGACGGACTGCCGATGAGGGCCGCGCTCCGCCCCGCGCCCGGCCTGACGCTCGCGCTCGGCGCGACCGCGCTCGCCTTTGCCGGATGTGGCATGACCGGGCATATGGCGGCCCATATGGGCGCCGTGGCGGTCGCCGCGCCCGCGCTCGCCGCCGTGCTGCCGCGACGTCCCGGGAGTGCGGGTGCGCCGCTGCTCTGGGCCATGTTGGAGTTCGCGATCGTCTGGGCGTGGCACTTTCCCGCGCTGCGCGCGCTCGCCGACGCGCACGCGGCGGTGGCGCTCGCGGAGCAGGCGCTGTTCCTCGGCGCGGGCGTCGCGCTGTGGCGCGCGGCGCTGGCGCAGCCCGCGGCAGGGGCGGCGGCGCTGCTGCTCACCTCGATGCACATGACCCTGCTGGGCGCCCTGATCGGGCTGGCGCCGCGCCCGCTCTACGCGATGATGGCGATGCATCCCGCGCCGGGGCTCGACCCCCTCGAAGACCAGCAGCTCGGCGGCGTGGTGATGCTGGTGGTGGGTGGCGCGAGCTACTGCCTCGGCGGGCTGTGGCTGCTCGCTACCCTCCTGCGGGAGCCGCGCGCGGCATGACGATCCGTGTGACCTGGAAGCGGCTGGTCGCCGCGCTGGCGACGCTGGCCGCGGCGGGGCTGCTGTTCGCCTGGTCGGGCGTCTTCAACATCGCCGCCTCGTCGGGCCACTGGGCGGTGACCGAGTGGTTCCTCCACTGGACGATGCGAAACTCGGTCAAGACGCACAGCTTCTTCGACTCGCCCGCGGACCCGATCGCGCGAGACGGCGCGACGGTGAGCGCGGCGGGACATTTCGCCGCGGCCTGCGCGACCTGCCACGGCGCCCCGGGTCAGCGCCCCTCGCCGGTGATGCAGCGGGCGATGCCGCCCGCGCCCGACCTGTCGGTCAACGCCACGCAGTGGACCGACGGGCAGCTGTTCTACATCCTGCGCCACGGCGTGAAATATAGCGGGATGCCGGCCTGGGGCGGGCAGGGGCGCGACGACGAGATCCGCCGCATGGTCGCCTTCGTGCGGCGGCTGCCGGTGATGTCGGCGGCGGAATATCGCCGGCTCAGCGGCGGCGCGACCGGTGCGGGGACGACCGACGCGCGCGCGCTCGCCGCCGCGACGCTGGCGGGCTGCGTCGCCTGCCACGGCGCGGACGGGCGCGGGCGCGGGCAGCCCGACATCCCCGTGCTCGGCGGGCAGCGCGCCGGCTACCTCGAGGCGGCGCTGGCGGCCTATGCCGACGGAAGGCGACAGAGCGCGGTGATGGAGAATGTCGCCGCTGTGCTCTCGCCCGAGCAGCGCCGCGCGCTCGCGGCGCATTTCGCGCCGATGCCGGGGCTGGGCGCGGCGCCCGGACGGGACGCGCGCGCGCGGCTGATCGTCGAGCGTGGGCTGCCCGAGCGCCAGCTGCCGGCGTGCGCGAGCTGCCACGCGCCGGGCAAGCCGCAGCCGGTGCTCGCGGGCCAGCGCGCGGTGTATCTTGCCGAGCGGCTGCGGCACTGGCGCGGCGACGAGAAGGTGATCGACGCGCGCCTGCCGCAGCAGGTGATGCCGGTGATCGCGCGCCGCATTCCCGAGGAGATGATCGAGCCGCTGGCACGCTATTTGGCCGGTGAGTGAGGCGGATGCTTGCTCGACGCCGTGTCCCTGCGCACGCAGGAACCCGGGATCACAGGCGATGGGCGTAGTGGCCCTAGGCTCCTGCGTGCGCAGGAGCACGGAGATGCGACGCTCTCCTTCTCCTTCCCGTCAACCTGAACTCGTTCCAGGATTCACGGTGCGGCAAGCGCCTCTCGCCGGAGGGTGCGCGGACCGTTGGATCCTGAAACGAGTTCAGGATGACGTCGATAGGTTGGGCTGGCCGTGCCTCGCGACCACACCGCCGGCCACTCCTCACACCCGGATCGCGGCGCTCTCTTCCTCCGGCATCAGCGTCCAGCCACGCGGGCCGAGCATCTCGAGCGGGCGATAGCGCGTCTTGTACGCCATCCGCGCCGAGCCCTTCACCCAGTAACCGAGATAGACGTAGGGCAGGGCGGCCTCGCGGGCGCGCGCGATATGGTCGAGGATGATCAGGTTGCCGAGCCCCGGCCGCGCGTCCTGGTCGGTGGCGAAGAAGCTGTAGACCATCGACAGACCGTCGGCCTGCCGATCGGTGAGGCAGGCGCCGACCAGCCGCCCCGGCCGGTCGCCGACCGCGGGCTCGCGATATTCCACCACCACCGAGTTGACCGGCGACTGCTCGACCATGTCGGCATAGTCCATCTCGTCCATGCCGATCATCCCGCCGACGGGATGGCGCGCGGCGAGATACTGGCGCAGCAGCTGATATTGCTCGTCGGTGGCCCAGGGGCGACACGCGCTCACCTCGAGATCGGCGTGGCGGCGCATCAGCTTGCGCTGGCTGGCGTTGGGTTCGAACTGGTGCGTCAGCACCCGCACCGAGACACAGGCGGCGCAGCCCGCGCAGCTCGGCCGATAGGCGACCGACTGGCTGCGGCGGAAACCGATGCGACCGAGCGCGTCGTTGAGCTCGCCCGCGTTCGGGCCGCTCAGCTCGGTGAAGACCTTCCGCTCCTGCCGGCCGGGCAGGTACGGGCACGGCTGCGGGCTGGTGACGAAGAAGCGCGGAAATCGAAATGGCGCGGTCACCGCCTTCAGCCTCCTCTTCGACTCCGCCCCAGCGCGTGATCTCCCATATGTAGGGTCGCGCCGATGGTGAAAAGTGGCTTCACCAAGATTTCAGCGCGATCGCCCCGCTCAATTCGGGTCAGGCGAGATCGACTCAGGCGAGGTCGACGGGGCGCACCTCATAGCCGGCCTCGCGCAGCGCGACGATCAGCCGGTCGAGATGCGCGCGGTCGCGTGCCTCGCACTCGATGTCGGTGATCAAACCCTTGGCAGGCAGCGTGGTGAACACGCGCTGGTGGTAGATCTCGATGATGTTGACCCGCTCGCGATCGAACACGCGCATCACGCCGTAGAGCGCGCCGGGCTGATCCTGCAGCTGGAGCCGCAGCCGCGCCAGCCGCCCCGAGCGGGCGAGGTCGCGCAGCAGCACGTTGGCGAGCAGCCGCGTGTCGATATTGCCCCCGCACAGCACGACGCCGACGGTGCGCCCTTGGAAGCGCTCGCGATGCGCCAGCAGCGCGGCGAGCCCGGCCGCGCCCGCGCCCTCCACGACGGTCTTCTCGATCTGGAGCAGCAGGCTCACCGCTTCCTCCAGGCTGCGCTCCGAGACGAGCACGATCTCGTCGACCAGCCGCGCCACCATCTGCGCGGTGATGCCGCCCGGCTCCTTCACCGCGATCCCCTCCGCCAGCGTGTCGCCGGCACAGGCGAGCTGCGTCGCGTTGATGCGGTTGTACATCGAGGGGTAGAGCTCGGCCTGGACGCCGATCACCTCGATCGGGCGCGCCGCGGCGCGCGCCACCGTCGCCATGCCCGAGATCAGCCCGCCGCCGCCGATCGGCACCACCAGCGTGTCGATGTCGGCGTGATCCTCGAGCATCTCCACTGCCACCGTGCCCTGGCCGGCGATGATGCGCGGGTCGTCGAACGGGTGGACGAAGGTGAAGCCGCGCTCGGCCTCCAGCAGCCGCGCGTGCGCGTACGCGGCGTCGAACGTGTCGCCCTCGAGGATCACGTCGGCCCGGTGCGCCTGCGTCTGCGTGACCTTCACGGTCGGCGTGTTGCGCGGCATCACGATCGTCGCGGGCACGCCGAGCCGGTTGGCGTGATAGGCCAGCCCCTGCGCGTGATTGCCCGCCGAGGCGGCGATCACGCCCTTCGATCGCGCCGCATCGGACAGCTGGAGCAAGGTGTTGAGCGCGCCGCGCTCCTTGTAGGCCGCGGTGAACTGGAGGTTCTCGAACTTCAGATAGACGGTCGCGCCGGTCAGCTCGGAGAGCGTGCGGCTGATCAGCGTCGGCGTGCGCACGATCGAGGGCGCGATGCGCGCGTGTGCGGTGTGGACGTCGTCGATCGAGACGGGCAGGGCGGGATCGGACACGGGAAGGCTGGCCATCGCGCCGTGCTAGCCGATGATCGACGGGAGAGGAACACCCCCGCGTCGACGCGCATTGGTCATCGGTGCAGCGCTACTTCTTCTCGCTCCGCATCGCGCTGCTGGTGATCGTCGCGGGCGTGGCGGTGAGCGCGATCGACCTGGCCACCCGCGGCTTCGTGGTGGTGTACGACCCGCATGCGCTGATCGCGGGGGCGGTGCTGGAGGACGGGCTGGGCGCGCGACGCCGGCCGCTGCGCGCGTTCGCGCGCGATTATTGGGCGACGCGCCCGGCGTTCGACGGCAAGGTGCGGCTGCTGTGCCGCAGCGGGCGCGAGGTGCTCCGCGCCGACGTGATGCCGGGCGAGCAGACGAGCTACACGGTAGCGGCGGAGGATTGCCGGCGGGGCAGGTGAGCGGGGACGCAATGTATGCGTTGCCTGGCCGGTACTCCCCTCTTTGCCGTCATCCCCCCGCGGAGGCGGGGATCCAGACACGCTGACGTGGCGACTCCAGCATTGACGTCAGCGCGTCTGCATCCCCGCCCTCGCGAGAATGACGGAGGAGAGAGCGACGTGGTCTTCCTCTCCGCCAAGCGGACCCCTCCCTCATCGCCCGACGCGGAACGCCCCGCGCCACTCGGGCCGCACCGCGGCGAGCAGTTCGGGCGAGACCGGCACGTTCATCTCGTACATGCCCTCGGCATAGGCGCCTGCGACATATTGCCCGGCGATCAGCCCGACTCGGTCGATCGCACGCCGGTCCGTCGAGCCGAGCAGCAGCGTCAGCTCGGCGATCTTGGGGCAGGGGAACATCGTGTCGTCGGCCACGGCGCCGCCCAAGCGTCGTGCGCGCTCGCGCGGCAACCAGGCGCACCAGCGTGCGCCGAGCACGCGTTGCAGCACGTCCGCCGACACGAACATCGCGCGCGGGTCCAGCCGCCGCGACCGCGCCTTGTCCCACACCAGCGGCTCGATCGCGGTGCCGCCGTGCGCGCCGCCGGTGTAGTGATAGGTCTCGGCGGAGAGGCTGAGCAGCAGAGGCGTCTCGGTCACCACCTTCCACGTCCGCGTGGCCTCGTGCCGATGGAACGGGTAAGGCCCCTTGCCCGCCTCGACGCGATCCGCAGCCGCCTCCGTCGCCACGGACCGCCGGAAGCGCGTGCGATCCTGGTCGAGCCACTGGCGCAAGCCGGGCGGGCGCGTCGCCGCGGGAGGTGCGGTATAAGCGAACGTATACTCGGCGGTCTTCTCCGCCTTCGCGGGTGCGGCCAGCAGCGCCGCGCCGATCGCGAACCCACTCCACACCCGATGCATCGCACCCTCGCCAAAAACTTCGCGCGATCATATGGCGATCGCATGAACCGCCGCTTGCTCCCGCGCCTGCTTGGCGCCGCCATCGCGACCTGCCTGCTCGTCTCGGCGAACGGTGCCGCGGCGGACGCGCTGATCGACAATGTCACCGGGCTGACGCTCGATCGCGACCAGCGAGTCGTCCGCTTCAAGGCGATGGTGATCGACGCGCAGGGCAAGGTGGTCCGCCTGATCGCGCCAGACGAGCAGCCGCCCAAGCCGACCAAGAAGAACCCCGGCCCGCGCTACGACTGGCGTGCCGACATGAAGGGGCGCGTGCTCGTCCCCGGCATGATCGACGCGCATGGCCATGTCGTCCAGCTCGGCATCGCCGCGCTGACGCTCGACCTCTCCGACACGCGCACGCTGGACGACGCCAGGGCCAGGATCGCCGCCTACGCGCGCGAGAACCCGGAGCGGCCATGGATCGTCGGTCGCGGCTGGAACCAGGAAGTGTGGGGACTCGGCCGCTTCCCCACCGCCGCCGACCTCGACGTCGCGGTGGCCGACCGACCGGTGGTGATGACTCGCGCCGACGGGCACGCGATATGGGCCAATTCGGCCGCGCTCAGGGCCGCGGGCGTCACCGCGGCGACTCCGAACCCCGCGGGCGGGCGGATCGAGAAGCCGCTCGGCACGCTGGTCGATCGCGCCACCGACCTGATGGAGAAGGTGGTCCCCAAGGTCAGCCCCAAGGACCGCACCGCCGCCTTCCTCAAGGCGCAGCAGATCCTGCTCGGCTACGGCGTCACCGCGATCGCCGACATGGGGACAAGCCTCGACGACTGGATGACCTATCGTCGCATGGGTGACACCGGCGCGCTGCGCGTGCGGATCATGTCCTACGCGCTCGGCATCGACACCGCGGTGACGATCGGCGGCACCGGGCCGACACCGTGGCTGTACGACGACCGGCTGCGGCTCGAGGGCGTCAAGCTCTACGCCGACGGCGCGCTCGGCTCGCGCGGGGCGTGGCTCAAGGCCGATTACGCCGACGCGCCGGGGCAGCGCGGACTGGGCTTCCTCAGCGACGACCAGTTGCAGAATATCATGAGCCGCGCCGCGATGGACCGCTACCAGGTCGCGGTCCACGCCATCGGCGACCGCGCCGACTCGCAGGTGATCGACTCCATCGCCGAGCTGTCGCAGACCTACACCGGCGATCGGCGCTGGCGGATCGAGCACGCGCAGGTGGTCGACCCCGCCGACTTCAAGTCGTTCGGTCGCTACGGCATCATCGCCTCGATGCAACCGACGCACCAGACCAGCGACCGGCTGATGGCGGAGGCGCGGCTCGGCCCGGCGCGGCTGGCGGGTGCCTATGCGTGGAAGTCGCTGCTCGACAGCGGCGCGAAGCTGGCGTTCGGCTCGGACGTGCCCGTGGAACGGCCCGACCCCTGGGCGGGCTGGGCGGCGGCGTTCACCCGCACCGACGCCGCGGGCGAGCCCGCGGGCGGCTGGCATCCCGAGCAGGCGGTGACGCGCGAGCAGGCGTGGTGGGCCTATACCGGCGGGGCGAGCTACGCGGGGTTCGCCGAGGATCGCTTCGGGGTGCTCGCGCCGGGCCAGCGCGCCGACTTCCTGATCCTCGATCGCGACCCGATGCTCGCGGGGGCGTCGGAGCTGCGCCAGACCAAGGTGCTGGAGACGTGGATCGGTGGGCAGCGCGCCTGGCAGGCGGGCAAGTAGGCGCGTGAGGTAACTGCCCGGACGGCCGGCGCCTCCTCTGCCTTTCCGCTGCGCGAGCGCGCAGGATCGTCGACGCCGATCCGCCTCGACGCTCCCGCGTGGCGCCGCTAAAGCGCTGTGCGTGTTGCTCGCGTTTCTTCCCGCATGACCGCCGAGACCGGCCTCGTCGCGCTGTGGCTCGCCGCCGCGCTCGCGCTGGCGCAGCTCGTCCTGGGCGCGCTCGCGCTCAAGCAAGGTGCCGACGCCGCGCGTGCCGCGCCCACGGTGCGCGCGGTCGCCACCGTCCAGGGCGCGCTCGCGCTGATCGCGATGGCGGCGCTGATCGCCGCCTTCCTCGCCTCGGACATGTCGGTCGCGCTGGTCGCCGCCAACAGCCACTCGATGAAGCCGACGCTCTACAAGTTCGCGGGTTCCTGGGGGAACCACGAGGGCTCGATGCTACTGTGGGTGACGATCCTCGGCCTCGCGGGCGCCGCGGTGGCGCGGCTGGAGCATCGCCTCCGCGCCGACACGTTGGTGGCGACGCTGGCGGCGCAGGCGACGATCGCGCTCGGCTTCTACGCCTTCCTGCTGTTCGCCTCCAACCCGTTCGCGCGGCTCGACCCCGCGCCCGCGGACGGCGCCGGGCTCAACCCGCTGCTGCAGGATCCCGGGCTCGCCTTCCACCCGCCGACGCTCTACGCCGGCTATGTCGGCCTCTCGGTGGCCTTCTCCTTCGCGGTCGGCGCGCTGGTGACGCGCGACGTCGGCGCCGCCTTCGCGCGCGCGATGCGCCCGTGGGTGCTCGGCGCCTGGATCTTCCTGACGCTCGGCATCACCGCGGGCAGCTACTGGGCCTATTACGAGCTCGGCTGGGGCGGCTGGTGGTTCTGGGACCCGGTCGAGAACGCCAGCCTGATGCCATGGCTCGCCGCGACCGCTTTGCTCCACTCGGTGAGCGTGCTGGCGACGCGCGACGGACTGCGCGCCTGGACCGTGATGCTCGCGGTGGTGGCCTTCTCGATGAGCATGATCGGCACCTTCCTGGTGCGCTCGGGCATCCTCACCAGCGTCCACGCCTTCGCGGTCGACCCGCGCCGCGGCGCTTTCATCCTGGCGCTGCTGGTGATCTACATCGGCGGCGCGCTGCTGCTGTTCGGGCTGCGGATCGGCACGGTGCGGCAGGGCAAATTGTTCGAGGGCGTGAGCCGCGAGGGCGCACTGGTGGCGAACAACCTGCTGCTCACCGTGATCCTCGGCATCGTGCTGATCGGCACCTTCTACCCGATCGTCGCCGCGGCGATGGGCGTGCAGCTCTCGGTCGGGCCGCCCTTCTTCGACTCGACCGCGGGGCCGGTGGCGCTGCTGCTGGTCGCGGTGCTCGCCGCCGGGCCGGTGATGCGCTGGCGCCGCGACGACCCCGGCGAGGTGGCGCAGCGGCTGTTCCCCGCGATCGCCGCCACCTTGTTCGCGGGCGTCGGCACCTTCGTACTGGGCGGGCCGATCGTGCCGCTGCCCCTGCTCGGGATCGCGCTCGGCGTCGGGCTGGCGGTGGCGAGCGTCGCGCCGCTGGCGAAGCGCAACCTGCGCCGTGCACCGCTTCAGCTGTGGGGCATGGTGGTGGCGCATCTCGGCGTCGCGGTGTCGCTGATCGGCATGGCGGCGAGCACTGCCTATACGCAGGAGCGGCTGGTCGCGGTCGGCACCGGCGACCCCGCGCGCGTCGCGGGCTTCACCGTGCGGCTGGAGGGCGTGCGACCGCTGGTGGGGGACAATTGGACCGCGCTCGAGGGCCGCCTGAACGTGACGCTCGACGACGAGGCGATCGCGGTGCTGCGCCCGCAGGTGCGCTATTTCACCACGCCGGTGACCACCACCAACGAGAGCGCGATCCTCACGCGCTGGGACGGGCAGCTCTACGCGGTGCTCGGCACCTTGGGCGAGGACGGGCGCTGGCAGCTGCGGTTGTGGTGGAAGCCGATGGTGACCCTGATCTGGTTCGGCGGCTTCCTGATCGCGTTGGGCGGCGGGCTGGCGCTGGTGGGGCACCAGTGGCGGCTGTGGCAGCAGCGCCGTCGTGCCGACGCGGTCGCCGAGACGGCGGCCTGGAGCGCGGCGTGAGCGGGGGGAGGGATCCGGCACCGGGCGCCGGGCCGCGCCACGCGCGCTGGCTGCTGTGGCTGCCGCTCTGCGCCTTCGGCGTCGTGCTGGCGGTGGTGCTGTGGGGGCTATTTCTGCCGGCCGACCGCACCGTCTACTCGGCGATGGTCGGCAAGCCGCTGCCCGCCTTCACGCTGCCCGCGATCGCGCCGGGCAAGCCGGGCGTGACCGACGCCGACTTCCGCCGCGGCGCACCGCGGCTGCTCAACGTCTTCGCCAGCTGGTGCGTGCCCTGCGTGGCGGAGGCGCCGCAGCTGCTGACGCTCAGGGCCGCGGGCGTGCCGATCGACGCGGTGGCGATCAAGGACACGCCGGCCGACGTCGCCGCCTTCCTCCAGCGCCACGGCGACCCTTATGCCAGCGTCGGCAGCGACCCGCACAGCCGGCTCCAGCTCGCGCTCGGCTCGTCGGGCGTGCCCGAGACCTTCGTGGTCGACGGGCAGGGGATCATCCGCCTCCAGCACGTCGGTGACATCCGCGCCGACGACGTGCCGCGGCTGCTCCAGGCGCTCGCGGCGGCGCGGACACCGGGAGCGGCGCGGTGAGGCGAAGCGCGGCCGCGTTCGCGCTGCTGCTCGCGGCCCCGGCGGTGGCGCAGACCGCGTTGCCCCCGCTCGCTTATACCCAGCTGCGCGACCCCGAGCAGGAGCGTCAGGCCCGCGCGCTGATGGAGACGCTGCGCTGCCTCGTCTGCCAGGGCCAGTCGATCGCCGACAGCGACGCCGACATGGCGGGCGAGATGCGCGCGCTGGTGCGCCAGCGCGTCGCGGCGGGGGAGCCGCCGCGCGCGGTGCGCGACTGGCTGATCGCGCGCTACGGCGATTACGTCAGCTACGATCCGCCGGTCTCGCGCGCGACGTTGCCGCTGTGGCTGGCGCCGCTGCTGCTGCTGGCGATCGGCGTGGTGGTGGCGCGCGGCTCGTTCCGGCGTCGGCGGCGGTAGCGGCGGGGACTGTCGCGGCTGGACGATTGCGGCCGCGCGCCCCTTCTTCGTCGTCCGGGTCAGCGATGGAGGGCGGTAAGACGGAGCTGCTTCCCCCTCTGGCGTCATCCTGAATACGTTTCAGGATCCACCGTGCCGCGTACCCAAACGCTGCCGCGCCTGCGGGACAGTGGATCCTGGAACGAGTCCAGGATGACGCTGCGAGGAGGAGAGGCTTCAGCACGCCGCTGCACCTCCCAAACGGCGTACCTCGCCCGGCCCACCGCCCCCACACAACCCCAACTTGCGGAGGATCGCGCTTATTCTTGCTGGTCGCGGCGCGCGTGCCACGCCACATACGGTGCCCATGACCGACATCACCGACCGTCCCGCGCTGCTCGCCGCGATCGTCGCGCTCGCCGAGGCGGGGGGCGACATCGTGTGGCGCCACTTCACCGCCGGCTGCGCGGTGATGCACAAGAGCGACGAGAGCCCCGTCACCGCCGCCGACCGCGACGCCGAGGCAGCGATCCTCGCCGGGCTCGCGATCGTCGCCCCCGCCATTCCCGTGGTCGCCGAGGAGCAGGCCGCGGCGGGCGACATCCCCGCGGTGGCGGACGCCTTCTTCCTGGTCGACCCGCTCGACGGCACCAAGGAATTCGTCCGCCGCGGCGACGACTTCACCGTCAACATCGCCTTGGTCGAGCATGGCGTGCCGACGATGGGCGTGGTCTATGCTCCCGCGCGCGACGCGCTCTACTGGGGTGACGTCGCGCAGGGCGCCGCCTGGACCGCCGCGCGCGCGCCGGGCGGCGACCGCGGCGCGGCACAGCCCATTCGCGTCCGCCGCTGCGGCGGCAAACCCTGCGCGGTGGCGTCGAAGAGCCACGCCATGCCGGGGCTCGACGAATGGCTCGACGCGGGCGGGGTGAGTGAGCGCGTCGCGGTCGGCTCCAGCCTCAAGTTCGCGCTGGTGGCGTGCGGCGAGGCCGACGTCTACCCGCGCACCGGGCCGACGATGGAATGGGACACCGCCGCGGGCGACGCGGTGTTGCGCGCCGCGGGCGGGCGCACGCTCGACGTCGACGGCGCGCCCTTCACCTATGGCAAGCCGGGCTATCGCAACGCCGGCTTCGTCGCCACCGGCGGGTACCAGCCCGCACCGCTGCGCCCCTACCTCCGCTGAGAGCCGCCCGACGATGACGCTGACCCACCTCGACCGGCTCGAGGCCGAGAGCATCCATATCCTGCGCGAGGTGGTCGCGGTCGCGGAGCGGCCGGTGATGCTCTACTCGATCGGCAAGGACAGCGCGGTGATGCTCCATCTCGCGCGCAAGGCCTTCTACCCCGCGCCCCCGCCGTTCCCGCTGCTCCACGTCGACACGACATGGAAGTTCCAGGCGATGTACGCGCTGCGCGATCGTGCCGCGCGCGAGGCGGGGATGGAGCTGATCGTCCACCGCAACCCCGAGGCGCTCGCGCGCGGGATCAACCCCTTCGACCACGGCGCGCTCCACACCGAATTGTGGAAGACCGAGGGGCTCAAGCAGGCGCTCGACCTCCACCGCTTCGACGCCGCGTTCGGCGGCGCGCGCCGCGACGAGGAGAAGAGCCGCGCCAAGGAGCGCATCTTCTCGTTTCGCAGCGCGACGCACCGCTGGGATCCCAAGGCGCAGCGCCCTGAATTGTGGCAGCTGTACAATGCGCGCCACGCCAAGGGCGAGAGCATGCGCGTCTTCCCGATCTCCAACTGGACCGAGCTCGACGTGTGGCAATATATCGCGCGCGAGAAGATCGAGATCGTGCCGCTCTATTTCGCGGCGCCGCGCCCGACGGTGGAGCGCGACGGGCTGCTGCTGATGGTCGACGACGAGCGTTTCCCGCTGGCGCCGGGAGAGGTGCCGGTGGAGCGCTCGATCCGCTTCCGCACGCTGGGCTGCTACCCGCTGAGCGGCGCGGTGGAGAGCGAGGCGGCGAGCTTGCACGACGTGATCCGCGAGATGCTGCTCACCACCACCAGCGAGCGCCAGGGCCGCGCGATCGACCAGGATGCCGGCGCGAGCATGGAGCAGAAGAAGCAGCAGGGGTATTTCTGATGGGGGTGAGCCAGATCTGGCCGCGAGCGGTCCCTAAAAGCCCCCCTGGCACGGCTAGGATTGCAGAACACTCGGAACCCCGCGCATGACCAGCTACCAGCCCGACGCGCTGATCCGCGCCGACGTCGCCGCCTATCTCGCGCGGCATGAGGAGAAGTCGCTGCTGCGCTTCCTCACCTGCGGCTCGGTCGACGACGGCAAGTCGACGCTGATCGGCCGGCTGCTCTACGACAGCAAGCACGTCTTCGAGGACCAGCTCGCCGCGCTCGAGGACGATTCCAGGCGCGTCGGCACGCAGGGCGGCAACATCGACTTCGCGCTGCTGGTCGACGGGCTCGCCGCCGAGCGCGAGCAGGGCATCACGATCGACGTCGCCTATCGCTTCTTCGCCACCGAGACGCGCAAGTTCATCGTCGCCGACACGCCCGGCCACGAGCAATACACGCGCAACATGGTCACGGGCGCCTCCACCGCCGACCTCGCGGTGATCCTGGTCGACGCGCGCAAGGGCGTGCTGACGCAGACGCGCCGCCACTCCTATCTCGCGCAATTGCTCGGCATCCGCCACGTCGTGCTGGCGATCAACAAGATGGACCTGGTGAACTACGACCAGGCCGCGTTCGACCGGATCCGGCTGGCCTATCGCGCCTTCGCCAGCGAGATCGGCGTCACCGACTTTCGCGCCATCCCGGTGTCCGGTCTCGGCGGCGACAATATCGCGACGCGCAGCCCGCACATGGACTGGTATGACGGGCCGACGCTGATCGAGCATCTCGAGCAGGTGCCGGTCGACGCCGACCGCGCCGCGCGCGCGCCGTTCCGCCTGCCGGTGCAATGGGTCAACCGACCCGACCTCGACTTCCGCGGCTTCGCGGGCACGGTCGCGGGCGGAGCGGTGCACCCCGGCGACGCGGTGCGGATCGTCCCCTCGGGGCGGACCACGACGGTCAAGCGGATCGTCGCGCTCGGCGGCGACCGCGCGCGCGCCGAGGCGGGCGAGGCGGTGACGCTGACGCTCGCCGACGAGGTCGACTGCTCGCGCGGCGACGTCATCGCCGCCGCGGACGATCCCCCCGAGGTGGCGGACCAGTTCGAGGCGACGCTGGTATGGATGGCGGAAGAGGAAATGCTGCCGGGGCGCAGCTATGCCTTCCAGCTCGCTACGCAGACCGCCTCGGCGGTGCTGCGCCAGCCGAAATATCAGGTCAACGTCAACACGCTGGAGCACACCGCCGCGCGCACGCTGGAGCTCAACGCAATCGGCGTGGCGACCTTGTCGCTCGACCGCCCGATCGTGTTCCAGCCCTATGAGCAGAGCCGCGAGCTGGGCGGCTTCATCCTGATCGACAAGGCCACCAACGCCACCGTCGCGGCGGGGATGATCCGCTTCGCGCTGCGCCGCGCCAGCAACGTCCACCGCCAGCCGACCGACGTGACCCGCGAGAAGCGCGCGGCGCTCAAGAACCAGCGCCCCGCGGTGCTGTGGTTCACCGGCCTGTCCGGGGCGGGCAAGTCGACCATCGCCAATCTCGTCGAGAAGAAGCTGGCGCGGATGAACCGCCACACCTTCCTGCTCGACGGCGACAATGTGCGCCACGGGCTCAACCGCGATCTCGGCTTCACCGACGCCGACCGGGTGGAGAACGTCCGCCGCATCGGCGAGGTGGCGCGGTTGATGACGGACGCGGGGCTGATCGTGCTGACCGCCTTCATCTCGCCGTTCCGCGCCGAGCGCGACATGGTGCGCGCGATGCTGCCGGAGGGCGAGTTCGTCGAGGTGCATGTCGACACGTCGCTGGCGTCGGCCGAGGCGCGCGACGTCAAGGGGCTGTACGCGAAGGCGCGCGCGGGCCAGCTGGCGAACTTCACTGGGATCGACAGCCCGTACGAGCCACCCGAGACGCCTGAGCTGCGCGTCGACACCGCGGCGGAGAGCGCCGAGGCCGCGGCGGAGCGGATCGTCGCCTGGCTGCTGGAGCGCGAGGAGGGGTAGGGGGTGACCGGCTCGCTGACCGAGTAATCGGTTGCGGGCAAAGGTCTCTTCAGATCCTCCCCCGCGAGCGGGGAGGATTGGCTCCTCTCGCACGATCGCGATCAATCACATGCCGCTCGCCGCGGCGGGCGCGCTTCGCTACCGCCGCCGCATATGCGCAAGCTCCTGATTCCCGCCGCGATCCCTGTCGCCTTTCTCGCCGCCACCCCGGCCGCAGCGCAGGACGCTCCGGCGGCAGCGCAGGACGCCCCCACCGCCGCCACCCCCGACGTGGTCGTCACCGGCCGCGGGCTCGACGAGCGCGCCGGCGACCGCGCCTTCTCGATCGTCACGATCGATCAGGACCGGCTGCGCGCCAACGCCAGCGACCGGCTCGAGAGCGTGCTCGCCGACGTCGCCGGGCTGCAGCAGTTCCGCCGCTCCGACTCGCGCTCGGCCAACCCCACCAGCCAGGGGATCAGCCTGCGCGGCATCGGTGGCAACGCCTCAAGCCGCGCCTTGCTGCTGCTCGACGGCGTGCCGCAGACCGATCCGTTCGGCGGCTGGGTGCCGTTCCCGGCCTATGCCACCGACCGGCTCGGCCGCGTGCGCGTGACGCGTGGCGGGGGCAGCGGCTATCTCGGCGCGGGGGCGCTGGCGGGAACGGTCGAGCTGGAGAGCGCCGACCCGCGCCAACTCGCCGCGGTGATGGCGTCGGTCGCTTATGGCTCCCGCGACTCGGTCGACGCCAACGCCTCGGCGACGCTGACCAGCGGCGTGGGCTTCGCCACGATCTCGGGCGCGTACCAGCGCGGCGACGGCTTCACCCCGACGGTGCGCGAGGACCGCGGCCCCGCCGACCGGCCGGCGCCCTATGAGCAGGCCTCGGGCGCGGTGCGCGGCGTGATCGCGCTGGCGCCCGCGGTCGAGCTCCAGGCCAATGTCTCCGCCTTCACCGACACGCGCGAGCGCGGCACCGCCTTCACCGACAATCGCAGCGAGGGCGCCGACGCCAGCCTGCGTCTGGTCGGGCGCGGCAGCTGGGGCTTCACCGCACTGGCCTATCTCCAGACGCGCGCTTTCGCCTCGCGCTTCGCCGGTGTCGACACCGCGCGCACCCGCGCCACCCAGACGCTCAACCAATATAATACGCCCGCGACCGGCACCGGCGCGCGGCTCGAGATCGCCCCGCCGGTGGGCGAGGGGCGCGAGCTGCGGCTGGGCGCGGAGTGGCGCGACGTCAGCGGGCGCACGCAGGAGCTGTACACCTTCGTCAACGCCGCGCCGACGCGGCGCCGGGTCGCGGGCGGCGACCAGCGCACGCTCGGCGCCTTCGCCGACGCCAGCGCCACGCTCGGCACGCTGACGCTGACCGCGGGCGGGCGCGTCGACTGGTGGAAGATCGACAACGGCTTCCTGCGCGAGACCCCGCTGGCGGCGGCCGCGGCGCTGACCGACACGCGCTTCGCCGACCGCAGCGGCAGCGAGGCGACCGGTCGCGTCGGCGCGGCCTGGGCGCCGGTGAGCGCGGTGACGTTCCGCGCGGCGGGCTATCGCGGCTGGCGGCTGCCGACGCTCAACGAACTCTATCGCCCGTTCCGCGTCGGCGCCGACGCCACCGCGGCCAATGCCGCGCTGTCGCCGGAGACGCTGACCGGCGTCGACGGCGGCGTGACGGTGACGCCGCTCGGCGGGGTGGCGCTGACCGCGACGGTCTTCTGGAACCGGCTCGACGACGCCATCGCCAACGTCACCGCGGGCAATGGGCCGGGGACCTTCCCCGGCGTCGGCTTCGTCGCGGGGGCGTATCGCGTGCGGCAGAATCTCGACTCGATCCGCTCGCGCGGGGTCGAGCTCGACGCGCGCTGGACGCTCGGCGAAGTGACCGCCTCGGGCTCGTGGAGCCACGTCGACCCGCGCGTGTCGGCGAGCGGCGCGGCGGCCGCGCTCGACGGGCTGCGCCCGGCGCAGACGCCGCTCGACCAGCTCTCCGCGACGCTCGGCTGGCGGCGCGACCGGCTGGCGGCGTCGGCGACGCTGCGCCACGTCGCGCGCCAGTTCGATGACGACCAGAACCTGCGCGCGCTGGCGCCGGCGACCACGCTCGACGGCTATCTCGCGCTGCCGCTGACGCGGACGATCGCGGTGGAGGCGCGGGGGGAGAATCTGATCGACGCGCGCGTCGAGGCGGGGATCAGCGGCGCCGACGTGGTGGAGCGCGCCACGCCGCGGACCTTGTGGCTTGGGCTGCGCTTCCGCGGGGGGTGAAGGCGGTCGTCTCTCAAAGCAGAGGTCAGCAACCCGCTACGGAGACACTTCCCTCCCTGTAGGAGATGGAGCCGGGGTGCCACGCTTCCGCGAAGGCGGCACGCGCGGCAACGCTTCGGGGGCTATCCGCGGGCACGTCGCTCGCGGAAGCGCGAGGCTTCGGCCCTCCCTGGAGGGAAGGGAAAGCCAACTTCACTCCCTTCGGCCCGTATCTCACCCCGTCACGATCAACCCGTCGCGCACGGTCACCGGCCAGACCGCCAGCCGCGCGCCCACGCACGGCCCCGCGATGCAGACCCCGTCCTCCACGACGAACAGCGCGCCATGCCACGAACAGCGCACGTGCCCCGCGACGAGATAGTCGTCCAGTACCTGCGCCAGCGGCAGCCCGGCGTGCGGGCAGCGGTCGACATAGCCGAACACCTCGTCCCCGCGCCGCACCACGAAGCCGTGGAACCGCCCCGCGCGCAGCTGGAGCACGAAGTTGCGCGCGGCGCCGTCCGCGATCGCGGCGAGCGGCGCCAGCGTCACACCCGCCGGCGCGGCGTGCACGCGCGCGCCCGCCGGCGCTCCCTCGCTCATCCGAGCGGGGGCACCTTCGCCTTGGGGAAGTCCTTCCAGACCGCGTCATAGTCGAGCTGGGCGTGCGCCAGCGCGTGCGCCGTCGGGCGGTACGGCCAGCAGCTCTCGAGCATGAAGGCCATCGTTCCCTCGATCTTGTGCGGCCTGAGCTCGGCCTCGGAGGCGCCGCGCCAGCTCGCCAGGTCCGGCCCGTGCCCCGCCATCATGTTGTGGAGCGACACGCCGCCGGGGCGGAAGCCGTCGGCCTTCGCGTCATAGGCCCCGGTGATCAGCCCCATCGCCTCGCTCATCACGTTGCGGTGGAACCATGGCGGACGGAACGTGTCCTCCGCCACCATCCAGCGCGGCGGGAAGATCACGACGTCGGCGTTGGCGCGGCCGGGCACGTCGCTCGGGCTGGTCAGGACGGTGAAGATCGACGGGTCGGGATGGTCGAAGCTGACGGTGTTGATCGCCATGAACCGCGCGAGATCGTAGCGCCACGGCGCGAGGTTGCCGTGCCATGCCACCACATCGAGCGGGCTGTGGTCGAGCGTGGTGGTCCACAACGTGCCGAGGAACTTCTGGATCACCTCGGTCGCGCGGTCCTCGTCCTCGTAGCGCGCCGCCGGCGTCTCGAAATCGCGCGGGTTGGCGAGCCCGTTGGCGCCGATCGGGCCGAGATCGGGCAGGCGGAACAGTGCGCCGTGATTCTCCGCGACATAGCCGCTGGCCTGGCCGTCGGGCAGCGTCGCGCGGAACCGCACTCCGCGCGGCACCAGCGCGACCTGCCCGGGCGCGACCTCGACGCGGCCGAGCTCGGTATCGAGCCGCAGCCGCCCGGCCTGGGGGATAAACAGCAGCTCGCCATCCGCGTTCACGAAGACACGGTCGGTCATGTCGCGATTGGCGGCAAAGACGTGGAGCGCGACCCCCTCCAGCTCGGCGGGATCGCGGTTGGCGAGTATCGTCACCATGCCGTCGATCAGGTCGGTCGCTGCGTCGGGCGCGGCGAGCGGGTCCCAGCGCAGCCGGTTGGGCGCGAGCGGCGCTGCGTCAGTGCCGGGGGCGAACAGCGTCGCGCCGTGATAGCGCCGATACGGCGGATGCTCGGCGGTGGGACGCAGGCGGTACAGCCAGGAGCGGCGGTTCTCGTGGCGCGGCGCGGTGAAGGCGGTGCCCGAGAGCTGCTCGGCATAGAGGCCGAAGGCGGGCCGCTGCGGCGAGTTGCGCCCGATCGGCAGCGCACCGGGCACCGCCTCGGTCGACACGTGGTTGCCGAAGCCAGGAATGTAGTCGCTCATGCGCCGCTCCTCACGATGGGTGCCACGGGTAAGGTCCAGCCGATCTCGTCGGCGTCGTTCGTCACGCCGTGCGGCTCGGCCATCCGCCTCGTCCGCCGCTCTACCACAATGTCCTTCTTTCCCTCCGTCACCGCCCCCTCCCCCGTCATCGCCCCTTCCTCCGTCAATTCGCGAAGGCGGGATCCATAAACGCTGACGTCGGTGCAAGGAGCGCAGCGTCAGCGCGTCTGGATACCCGCCTTCGCGGAGATGACGTGAGCGAGGCGGTGGACGACGATACAGCAGGCTTGTCCGGTATTCGGCCGCCACTGGCCGCCGGCCGCCTGCCGCCCAACGCCGCCCCGCTCACGCATCGACCGTGATCACCCCGCGGCGGATCTGATCGAGCTCGATCGACTCGTATAGCGCCTGAAAATTGCCGTTGCCGAAGCCCTGGTTGCCCTTGCGCTGGATGATCTCGAAGAAGATCGGCCCCACCATCGTCTCGGTGAAGATCTGGAGCAGGAGTCCTTCCTCGCCGACGTTGCCGTCGATCAGGATGCGGTTCCTTCTCAGCCGTTCGAGGTCCTCGCCGTGGTTCGGCACGCGCTCGTCGACCAGCTCGTAATAGGTCTCGATCGTGTCCTGCAGCTTGACCCCGCGCGCGCGCAGCTTCTCGACGGTCGCGTAGATGTCGTCGGTGGTGAGCGCGAGGTGCTGGATGCCCTCGCCGTTATAGTCGCGGATGAACTCCTCGATCTGGCTCTTGTCATCCTGGCTCTCGTTGAGCGGGATGCGGATCGCGCGATCGGGCGCGATCATCGCCTGGCTGAAGAGGCCGGTCGCCTTGCCCTTGATGTCGAAATACTTCTGCTCCTCGAAGCCGAAGATCTGGCCGTAGAATTCGGCCCAGACGCGCATCTGCCCGCGACGGACGTTGTGGGTGAGATGATCGAGCAGGTCGAGCCCGACACCGTTCGCCGCCATCTCCTCAATGGCGCCGGGGATCTGGTCCCAGCCGTCGTAGATCGAGCCCGCGGCGCCGTGGCGGTCGACGAGGTACAGCAGCGAGCCGCCGATCCCCTCCAGCGCTGGGAGATCGTCGAGTGCCTGACCCGCCGGGGCCGGCTTCGCACCGCGCGCGATCGCGGCGTCATAGGCGGCACGCGCGTCCCGAACGCGGAACGCCATCGCGCTCGCTGAGGGGCCGTGCGCGGCGCGGAAGGCCGCGGCGTGGCCACTGGGCTCGCGGTTGATCAGCAGCGTGATGCGGCCCTGCTGGTACCGCGTCAGCGTCCGCGCGGGATGTGTCGCAGTGGCGACGAAGCCGAGCGCCTCGAACTGCGCCGCCAGCGCGTCCGCGTCGGGCGCGGTGAACTCGCAGAACTCGAAGCCGTCGAGCCCCATCGGATTGACATCGATATGCTGCATGGCCGCTCTCGCAATGGTATCGTCTGAGACAATATCAGGTGAGACTAGCTGCGGTCAACGTGTGGCTCGTGTAGGATCATCTTCTTTCTCGCCGCCCCGGCGAACGCCGGGGTTCAGGTGGTTAGGGACCGCAGGCGGCTGCGGCGGCGGTCACGCTGGGGCTGGTGCTCCGACCACAAGTCACCGCGCGCACGAGGGAACGCCCGCCCGCGCGCCCTCGTTGCGCCTCCGCGACACCGCCGCAGGGAGAATCGATGGCCGCGCTGACCCGAACGCTGCGCGCCTGGACGCGCGAGATGCCCGACTGGCTGCTCGGACTCGCCTATGTCGCGGGAGCGGTGGCGCTTGCGGTGGTGGTCCATCGTCTGATCATCTGGGTGGCGCGCCGAGGGACTCGCGCGCGCCCCGACAGCACCGCCGCGGTGTTCGTCGAGCGCGTGCGCAAGCTGCTACGCTGGCTGCTGGTCGCGATCGCGCTGGCGGCGTTGCAACCCGCGCTCGATCTCAGCCGCGGCGCCGCGACCCTGTGGGCACGGCTCTCGGCGCTGCTGGTGCCGGGTCTGATGGGCTGGTGCGCGATCGTCGCGATCGGGACGGTGATCGACGTGATGATGCGCCGCGCCGACATCAGCGTGGAGGACAATCTGCGCGCGCGGCGGCGCCGCACCCGACTCGGGATCCTGCGCCAGATCATCGTCTCGGTGGTGCTGCTGGTGACGATCTGCACGATGCTGATGACGATCCCCTCGGTTCGCAGCCTGGGCGTGACGCTCGCGGCCTCGGCGGGTCTCGCCGGCCTCGCGGTGGGCGCCGCGGCGCAGCCCGCGCTCAAGAACCTGATCGCCGGCTTTCAGATGATCTTCACCGAGCCGATCCGCATCGACGACGTCGTCATCATGGACGGCGAATGGGGGCGGATCGAGGAGATCCGGCTGACCTATGTCGTCGTCAAGATATGGGACGAGCGCCGGCTGGTGGTGCCCGTCTCCAAGTTCCTCGAGCAGAGCTTCCAGAACTGGACCCGCCAGTCGAGCGCGCTGCTGGGCAGCGTGTTCTGGTATCTCGACCCGGCGGTGGACGTCGAGCGGCTGCGTGTGAAGCTGGGCGAGATCGTCACGAGCAACCCGCGCTGGGACAAGCGCTTCTGGAACCTGCAGGTGACCGACTCGAAGCCCGACGGCTCGCTCGAATTGCGCGGGCTGATGACCGCGCGCGACGCCGCCATCGCGTTCGACCTGCGCTGCGACGTGCGCGAGGCGCTGCTCGCGTACATCCGCGCCGAGATGCCCGAGGCGCTGCTGCGGCGGCGCGTGCTGGTGGAAGGGGAAGTCAGCGGCTCGGCCTGAGGATGTTCTCTGCCTCAGGGGAAGGGCGTGGGTGCGGCCAAGTCGCGAGCGCGGGATCGTCGGAACGTGCCACCAGCCCTCCTCTACGGGGGGGGAGTAGGTCGCGCGAGACCGATGATCTCGCCTTCCCTCTGAGGAAAGGGGCTCTCGCTATTCCGCCCCTTCGCTCACCTCGACCTGCTCCAGCGCGCCGAGGAACTCGCTCGCCCACCACGTCACGTCCTGCGACTGGACGCCTTGCATCAGCGCCTCCCAGCGGCGCACGCGCTCGTCGCGCGGCATGCGCAGCGCCTGCCAGATCGCGTCCGACACCTCCTCCGCGCTATACGGATTCACCAGCAGCGCCTCCGGCATCTGCTCGGCCGCGCCGGCGAAGCGCGACAGCACCAGCACGCCGGGGTCGGCGGGGTCCTGCGCGGCGACATATTCCTTCGCCACCAGGTTCATGCCGTCACGCAGCGGAGTCACCAGCCCGATCTTGGCGGCGCGGTAGATGCCGGCGAGCTGGTCGCGCGGATAGCCCTGATTGACGTAGCGCACCGGCACCCAGTCGACGTCGGCGTACTCGCCGTTGATCCGCCCGGAGATCTGTTCGAGCGAGACGCGGATCCGCTGATAGCTCTCCACCGAGACTCGGCTGGGCGGCGCGATCTGAAGCAGGAACACTTCCTTACGCTCCTCGGGATGCTCGATCAGGAAGCGCTCGTAGCCGAGGAAGCGCTCCTCCAGCCCCTTGGAATAATCGAGCCGGTCGACGCCGACGATCATGTCGCGCCCGGTCGCGCTGTCGCGCATGCGGCGATAGGCGAGCCGCGCCGCGACGCCCTTGGACATGTCGGCGAACTCGGCGGCGTCGATCCCGATCGGGCAGGCGACCAGCCGGACCGAGCGGTCGCCGAGCCGCGCGATGCCGTGCTCATCCACGGTCGCGCCCATGTCGTGGATCGCGAAGTCGCGGAACGAATCGAGCCACTCGGCGGTGTGGAAGCCGATCAGGTCATAGGCGAACAGCGTCTCCACCAGCTCACGCGCGTTCGGCAGGGTGCCGAGCAGCCGCCGCGGTGGCCAGGGAATGTGGAGAAAGAAGCCGATCTTGTTGCGGCAGCCGCGCTGGCGCAGCTCGGCGCCGAGCGGGAACATGTGGTAGTCCTGGATCCACACCAGATCGTCGGGCTCGATCAGCGGGCGGACGGTGTCGGCGAAGCGCTGGTTGGTGCGCTGATAGCCGCCGGCGAACTCGCGCTCATATTCCGCCAGGTCGATGCGATAGTGGAACAGCGGCCACAGCGTACGATTGGCATAGCCGTCGTAATATTCCTGGACGTCCTGCTCTTCGAGATCGACGGTCGCGGTGGTGACGCCCTGGTTGCGCTGGAAGTTGATATGACCGGTGAAGTGATCGGTCTGCTCGCCCGACCAACCGAACCACAACCCGCCGCGGTCGCGCAATGCCGCCGCCATCGCCACCGCGAGCCCGCCCTGTGCCCCCGAGGTGGAACCCTTGGGCGCGGTGACACGGTTCGAGATGACGATCAGACGACTCAACGGATACTACTCCAGGGTTTGCTCAGCATGCTGGCGCAGTTGATCATGCCGACCAGCGAATAGGTCTGCGGATAGTTTCCCCACAGTTCCCCACTCTGGGGATCGATGTCCTCGGACAGCAGCCCGGCCGCGGTGCAGCGCGTCAGCATCTCCTCGAACAGAGCGCGCGCCTCGTCGCTGCGGCCGGTGAGATACAAGGCCTCGATCAGCCAGAAGGTACAGACGTTGAAGGCGGTCTCGGGCAGGCCGAAATCGTCCTCGGTGTCGTAGCGTAACATGGTCGAGCCGCGGCGCAGGCCGGTCTCGATCGCCGCCAGCGTGTCGAGGAAGCGTGGGTCGTCGGCCTCGAGGAAGCGCAGGTCGAGCAGCTGGAGCACGCTGGCATCGAGGTCGTCGCCCGCGAAGGTGGCGGACATGCGCCGCGTCTCCTCGCGCCACGCCGCACCCTCGATGCGCGCGCGGATCACCTGCGCGCGCTCGGCCCAGACCGACTGGCGCTCGGCCAGCCCGAGCCGCTCGGCGGCATTGGCGAGCCGGTCGCACGCCGCCCAGCACATCGCGCTCGAATAGGTGTGGACGCTCTGTCGCGTGCGCAGCTCCCACAGCCCGGCGTCGGGCTGGTCGTAATAGGCCCAGGCGCGCTCGCCGACGCGCTCCAGCGCCTCGAAGTCCTCGACGCCGCTGGCGCGGAACAGGCGATGGTCGAAGAAGGCGTGGACCGAGCACAGCACGATTTGGCCGTAGGCGTCGTGCTGGATCTGCTCGGCCGCCTGGTTGCCGACGCGCACCGGCCCCATGCCGCGATAGCCGGCGAGCTGCTCCTCGATCCGCTCGGGCAGCTGCGCCTCGCCGAGGACGCCGTACAGCGGCTGGATATGGCCGCCGCGCGCGGCGTCGACGATGTTGCGGAGGTAACCGAGATAGCCCTCCAGCACGTCGAGCGCGCCTAGCCGGTTGAGCGCCTGCACGGTGTAATAAGCGTCGCGGATCCAGCAGTAGCGATAGTCCCAGTTGCGCTGCGACCCGGCGTGCTCGGGCACCGAGGTGGTCAGCGCGGCGACGATCGCGCCGGTTTCCTCGTGCTGGCACAATTTGAGCGTGATCGCGCAGCGGATCACGGTCTCCTGCCACTCCAGCGGGATCGCCAGCCCGCGCACCCAGCCCTGCCACTCCTGCGTGGTGCGATAGAGCATCAGGTCGACCGTGCTGGCGAGGTCGCCCTGGAAGCTCTCGTCGGGCCCGAGGAAGAAGTGGAGCGGGCGCTCGACTCGGAAGGCGTGCTCGCCCTGCACCATCGCGATCGGCGCGGTGGTGGTGAGCCGCAGCGCGATCGTGTCGAGCAGCAGCCGCAGGTGGTTGGAGCCGCCGATCTGCTCGCGGCAGCCGCCGCCCCAGCCGCAGGTGGGGCGCAGCCTGACGCGGACGCGCGGGCTGCCCGCGACCGGGCGGATGATCCGTGCGTAGCCGACCGGGCGATAGGTCCGCCCCTCGCGCGCGAAGCGTGGGCAGAAGTCGATCACCTCGATCGCGCCGCCGTGGCTGTCGACGTGGCGCGTGACCAGGATCGGGGTGTTGCGGATATATTCCTGCTCGACCGAGACGCTGTCCTCGATCTCGATGCCCCAATAGCCGTTGTCGGGCGCCTCGCCGCCGAGCAGGGCGGAGAAGAGCGGGTCACCGTCGACGCGCGGCACGCAGCCCCAGACGAAGCGCCCCTGCCGGTCCACCAGCGCGCTCACCTGGCAATTGCCGATCGGCCACAGGTCGAGGTTGGTCATCATGTCTCCGATAGGTGAGGGGAGGGGCAGGCAGCGGCGAGCCAGGCGAGCGCGGCGGCGACGTCGTCCAGACGATAAGTGGCGGCGGTGTCGCGCGGCGGTCCCACGAGCACGCCCGCGCCGCTCTGGGCGCGCGCGGCGGCGAAGCCTGCCTCGTCGGTCACGTCGTCCCCCATGAACACAGGACGCGTGTGGCGCCGCGCGGGTTCCGCCATCAGCAGGTCCACCGCGCTGCCCTTGTCGCGCCCGCGCAGCCGCAGCTCGGCCACCATCTTGCCGTGCTGCACCTTGAGGTCGTGCGCGGCGGCGAGCTGGTCGGCGAGCGCGGTCACTGCTTCTTCGGCCGTGGGGGCCTGGCGATAATGGAGGCCGACGCCGAACGGCTTGTCCTCGATCAGCACGCCGGGGTGAAGCGCGGCGAGGTCGCGCGCGGCGGCGAGCGCCTCGTCCAGCGCGGGCGGGCGCTCGGGGGCGTAGCAGCCGCCATCGGCGCCCGCGATCTCCAGCCCGTGGCTGCCCGCGACGGTGAGCAGGGCGGGGGCGAGCAGCGCGCGCACCTCCGCGACGGGGCGCCCGCTGACGATCGCGACGCGCCCGTCGAGCGCGTCGACCAGCCGCGCGAGCAGGCTCGGGACATGGTCGGCCACCGCGACCGCGTCGGGGGTGTCGGCGATGTCGACCAGGGTGCCGTCGAAGTCGAGGAACAGGCTGGCTCCGTCGAGCAGGTCGGCGGGCGGGGGCGGGAGCTCGGTCATGCCGCGCGTGGTGACGGCATGTGCAGGGCGATGCAATGGGTTGCGAGGGCGCAAGATCCTCCCCGGCACGCGGAGGGGGACCGCCGGCCGCAGGCCGGTGGTGGTGGGGGCCCTCCGCACACGAGCCGGATCGTTCGTGGACAGCCCCCTCCGTCAGCGCTGCGCGCCGTCCCCTCCCCGTGCCGGGGAGGATCTGACTCACTGATCGACCCACTCCTTCAAAGCTACGCCTTTAATCGATTTTACTCGCGTCACCGGAACGGCCTATCCCCTCGTCAACGGTGGCGTACCGCCGCGCAGGAGCGTGCGGGCCACGATGCTGAGGAGAGCGAGCATGGACGCGAAGACGGGCGAAGTGGGCGGCGGCTGCCCCGTCGTCGGGCACGGCGGGGGCAATCGCTCGAAGCGCCAGGGCAATCGCGAGTGGTGGCCGGAGGGGCTCAGCCTCACCGCGCTCAACCAGCACTCGCCGCGGTCCAACCCGCTCGGCGCCGACTTCGACTATGCCGCGGCGTTCGAGACGCTCGACCTCGACGCGGTGATGGCCGACCTCAAGGCGCTGATGACCGACTCGCAGGACTGGTGGCCGGCGGACTTCGGCCATTACGGCGGCCTGTTCATCCGCCTCGCCTGGCACTCGGCAGGCACCTATCGCATCACCGACGGGCGCGGCGGCGCCGGCGGAGGGCAGCAGCGCTTCGCCCCGCTCAACTCCTGGCCCGACAATGCCAGCCTCGACAAGGCGCGGCGCCTGCTGTGGCCGATCAAGCAGAAGTACGGCAACGCGCTGAGCTGGGCCGACCTGTTCGTGCTCGTCGGCAATGCCGCGCTCGAGTCGATGGGGTTCAAGACCTTCGGCTTCGCGGGCGGCCGCGCCGACACCTGGGAGCCCGAGGAGCTGTTCTGGGGTCCCGAGGGCAGCTGGCTCGGCGACGAGCGCTACTCGGGCGAGCGTCAGCTCCACCCCGGGCTGGGCGCGGTGCAGATGGGCCTGATCTACGTCAATCCCGAAGGTCCCAACGGCGAGCCCGACCCGGCGCGCTCGGCGCACGACATCCGCGAGACGTTCGGCCGCATGGCGATGAACGACGAGGAGACGGTGGCGCTGGTCGCGGGCGGCCACACGTTCGGCAAGACGCACGGCGCGGGTGACCCGTCGTTCATCGGCGTCGAGCCCGAGGGCGCGGTGATCGAGGACCAGGGGCTCGGCTGGCGCAGCAAGTTCGAGAGCGGCGTCGGCACGCACGCGATCACCTCGGGGCTCGAGGTGACGTGGAGCCAGACGCCGACGCAATGGTCGAACCGTTATTTCGAGAATCTGTTCGGCTTCGAGTGGGAGCTCACCAAGAGCCCCGCCGGCGCGCACCAGTGGATCGCCAAGGACGCGCCCGAGGACGTGCCCGACGCGTTCGATCCGAACAGGAAGCACCGCCCGACGATGCTCACCTCGGACATCGCGCTGCGCGCCGACCCGGTCTACGAGAAGATCTCGCGCCGCTTCCTCGAGAACCCCGACGCGTTCGCCGACGCCTTCGCGCGCGCCTGGTTCAAGCTGACCCATCGCGACATGGGCCCGCGCGAGCGCTACCTCGGCAAGCTCGTGCCGGAAGAGACGCTGATCTGGCAGGACCCGATCCCGGCCCTCGATCATTCCGTGATCGAGGCGGGCGAGATCGCCGAGCTCAAGGCCAAGCTGCTCGGGCTCGGCTTCACCGTGCCGCAGCTGGTGTCGGTCGCCTGGGCCTCGGCCTCGACCTTCCGCGGCTCGGACAAGCGCGGCGGCGCCAATGGCGCGCGGATCCGCTTCGCGCCGCAGAAGGACTGGGACGTCAATGATCCCGCGCTGCTGGCGCAGGTGCTGCCCAAGCTGGAGCAGGTGAAGGCCGAGTTCGAGGCGGGTACGACCGGCGGCAAGAAGGTGTCGATCGCCGACCTGATCGTGCTGGCGGGCACCGCCGCGGTGGAGAAAGCGGCGCGCGACGGCGGCGTGGACATCGAGGTGCCGTTCACCCCGGGCCGGATGGACGCCAGCGAGGAGTGGACCGACGTCCACTCGTTCCAGGCGCTCAAGCCGATGGCCGACGGCTTCCGCAACTATTACTGGGACGGCGCCTTCATGGCCCCGGAGGAGGCGCTGGTCGACAAGGCGCAGCTGATGCGGCTGACCGCGCCGGAGATGACCGTGCTGGTCGGCGGGCTGCGCGTGCTCGGCGCCAATGCCTTCGATGCCAGGGAGGGCGTGTTCACCGATCGCGTCGGCGTGCTGACCAACGACTTCTTCGTCAACCTGCTGACGATGGAGAATGAGTGGGTCGCGACCGAGTCGAACAACCGCTTTCAGGGCATGAACCGCAAGACCAAGGCACCGACCTGGACCGCGACGCGCGTCGACCTGATCTTCGGCTCGCAGTCCGAGCTGCGCGCCCAGGCCGAGGTCTATGCTCAGTCGGACTCGAAGGAGAAGATGGTCCGCGACTTCGTCAAGGCGTGGGACAAGGTGATGAACGCCGATCGCATCGATCAGCTCAAGCCGGCCGATGCGTTCAGCCAGAAGCTGTCGGCCTGAACTGACGTACCGCCACCGTGCTCCGGCGAACGCCGGAGCACGGCTCGGTCCCGATCGGTCGCTCCTACGCCGAGGCGGCGGCAGGTTCCGCCGTACCGCTTCACCTCCCACTCCCGTCCCGCTACAGCGCTCGCCGAGAAGCGGCGACCGCCGAGCCGTCGGCGGCATTAGCGGCGCACGCGCCGCACAGGAGACGGGCATGGACAGGATCGGCGTCATTGGCGCGGGGCAGATGGGAGCGGGGATCGCGCAGGTCGCCGCCGCGGCGGGCGCGTACGTGCTGCTCGCCGACGTCGATCAGGCGCGCGCGGCAAAAGGTCGCGACGGCATCGCCACGCGGCTCGACCGCGACGTGACCAAGGAGAAGATCGACGACGCCACGCGCGACGCGACGCTCGCGCGGATCGAGCCAGTCGCGGGCTATGACGCGATGGCGAGCTGCGCGCTGGTGATCGAGGCGGCGACCGAGCGCGAGGAGATCAAGCGCGCGATCTTTGCCGGGGTCGGCGAGGTGCTGGGCGCGGACGCGATCCTCGCCACCAACACCTCGTCGATCCCGATCACGCGGCTGGCGCAGGCCGCGCCTGATCCGGCGCGCTTCATCGGCGTGCACTTCTTCAATCCGGTGCCGGTGATGGGGCTGATCGAGGTGATTCGTGGCCTCGCCACCGCCGACGCGACGGTGGCCGCGATCGAGCGTTTCGCCGCGCGGCTGGGCAAGCGCGTGGTCCATGCCAGCGACGCGCCGGGGTTCATCGTCAACCGCGTGCTGATGCCCTATATCAACGAGGCGGTGTTCGCGCTGGGCGAGGGCGTCGCGACCATCCCCGACATCGACGCCGCCTGCCAGCTCGGGCTCAACCACCCGATGGGGCCACTGACGCTGGCCGACTTCATCGGGCTCGACACGTGCCTGGAGATCACGCGCGTGCTCTTCGAGGGCACCGGCGACCCCAAATTCCGTCCCGCGCCGCTGCTGGTGAAGTACGTCGAGGCGGGCTGGTACGGGCGCAAGAGCGGGCGCGGCTTCTACGATTACAGCGGCGACACGCCGGTGCCGACGCGGTGAGGCGCGAAGATCCTCCCGGCACGGGGAGGGGGACCGCCCGGCGCAGCCGGGTGGTGGAGGAGGCTTTCCTCGTCGCGCAACGCTCGCGGAAGCCCCCCTCCACCAGCCTCCGGCTGGTCCCCCTCCCAGCGAGCGGGGAGGATTTACCCTCGCTTGACGTGCCCGCTCCGGCCACCCACCCTCGCGCGTACACGTAAGGACCGCTACCGACCGCTTATGCAGCTCGTCATCGTCGAATCGCCCGCCAAGGCGAAGACCATCGAAAAATACCTCGGCTCCGACTATCGCGTGCTCGCGAGCTACGGCCATATCCGTGACCTGCCGCCGCGCGACGGCTCGGTGAACCCCGACGAGGGGTTCGCGATGGAATGGGAGAATTACGCGGACAAGGCCAAGCAGCTCAAGGCGATCGCCGATCTCGCCAAGACCGCTGACAGGCTGATCCTTGCGACCGACCCCGATCGCGAGGGCGAGGCGATCTCATGGCACGTCCAGGAGGTACTGGCCAAGCGCAAGGTGCTGCCCAAGGACGTCCAGCGCGTCACCTTCAACGCCATCACCAAGCCCGCGGTGACGCAGGCGATGGCCAACCCGCGCCAGCTCGATACCGACCTGATCGACGCGTACCGGGCGCGCCGCGCGCTCGACTATCTCGTCGGCTTCACGCTCTCGCCGGTGCTGTGGCGCAAGCTGCCCGGCGCCAAGTCGGCGGGGCGCGTCCAGTCGGTCGCGCTGCGGCTGATCGTCTCGCGCGAGCGCGAGATCGAGGCGTTCCGCGCGCAGGAATATTGGTCGGTCACGGCGAACCTCGAGCAGGACGGGACGCCCTTCGTCGCGCGGCTGGTGCAATGGGAGGGCCGGAAGCTCGACCGGCTCTCGATCGGCAACGAGGGCGACGCGCTGCGCGCCAAGGCCGATGTCGAGGCCGGCAATTTCTCGGTCCAGTCGGTCGAGACCAAGCCGGCGACGCGCAACCCGCCGCCGCCCTTCACCACCTCGACGCTGCAGCAGGAAGCGGCGCGCAAGCTCGGCTTCTCCGCCGACCACACGATGCGGATCGCGCAGCAGCTCTACGAGGACGGCGCGATCACCTATATGCGGACCGACGGCGTGCAGATGGACGGCAGCGCCATCTCCGCCGCACGCGCCGCGATCGCCGCACGCTACGACGGCGGCTACGTTCCCGACAAGCCGCGGATGTACCAGACCAAGGCGAAGAACGCGCAGGAAGCGCACGAGGCGATTCGGCCGACCGATTTCGGCCGCGACCGCGTCGGCTCGGGCGATCACGCGCGGCTGTACGATCTCGTCTGGAAACGCGCGCTGGCGAGCCAGATGGCCTCGGCGCGGATGGAGCGCACGACGGTGGAGCTGGCCGACGGCACCGGCCGCCACGTGCTGCGCGCCACCGGGCAGGTGGTGCTCTTCCCCGGCTATCTCGCGCTCTACGAGGAAGGCCAGGACGACAGCCAGGACGAGGACGCCAAGCGCCTGCCGCGCCTGAAGGAGGGTGATTCGCCCGCCAAGAAGGGCGTCGACGCCGAGCAGCATTACACCCAGCCGCCGCCGCGCTTCTCCGAGGCGTCGCTGGTCAAGCGCATGGAGGAGCTGGGGATCGGGCGGCCCTCGACCTATGCCTCGATCATCAAGACGCTCAAGGACCGGGCCTATGTGCGCGTCGAGAAGAACCGCTTCTTCGCCGAGGAGAGCGGCCGGCTGGTGACCGCCTTCCTCGAGCGCTTCTTCGAGCGCTACGTCGGCTACGATTTCACCGCGGGACTCGAGGAGGAGCTCGACGACGTCTCGGGCGGGCGCGCGCAGTGGCAGGCGGTGCTCGAGGCGTTCTGGCGCGATTTCAAGCCGCGCACCGCCGAGGTGATGGAGCAGAAGCCGAGCGAGGTCACCGCGCAGCTCGACCAGTTCCTCGCGCCCTACCTCTTCCCCGACAAGGCGGACGGCACCGACCCGCGGCTGTGCCCGGCATGCCACGTCGGCAGCCTGGCGCTGCGCGGCGGGAAGTTCGGCGCATTCATCGCGTGCAGCAACTATCCCGAGTGCAAATACACCCGCCGCTTCGCGCAGGGCGCCGAGGCGGGCGAGGATGCCGCGCCCGAGCAGCTCGGCCACGATCCCGAGACCGGGCTGCCGGTGGAGCGCAAGTCGGGGCGGTTCGGCCCGTACATCCAGCTCGGCGACGGCAAGGACGCCAAGCGCGCCTCGATCCCCAAGGACATTGCCGAGCTCGATCTGGAGATGGCGCTGAAGTTGCTCCATCTGCCGCGCGTGATCGGCCAGCATCCCGAAACCGGCAAGGACATCGCCGCGAGTATCGGGCGCTACGGCCCCTATCTGGTCCACGAGGGTAAGTACGCGCGGCTGCAGTCGACCGCGGAGGTGTTCGAGACCGGCATGAACGCCGCGGTGGTGAAGCTGGCCGAGGCGGCGGCGGGCGGCGGGCGGCCGCAGCGCGGCGCCGCGCGTGAGCCGCTCAAGCTGCTGGGCGCGCACCCGCGCACCGAGGCCGAGCTGCGGCTGATGGAGGGGCGCTATGGCCCGTACGTGACCGACGGCACCACCAACGCGACCTTGCCCAAGACGATCGCGCCCGATCAGCTCACCCTGGAGGAGGCAGCGCAGCTGATCGACGACCGTGCCGCCGCGGCGCCGGCGAAGAAGCCAGCCAAGAAGAAGGCGCCGGCGAAGAAGCCGGCTGCGGCGAAGGTGGAGGCGGGCGTCGCCAAGGCGCCGGCGAAGAAGGCGGCCACCAAGAAAGCGCCCGCGAAGAAGGCGGCGGCGAAGAAGTAGGATGCCAGGACGAGGAGCGGCCTGAAGATCCTCCCCGCTCGCGGGGAGAAGGACCGCTCGCCGAAGGCGAGTGGTGGAGGGGGGCTCGCCCCACATGAACCGGCTCGATCGCGGAGCGCCCCCTCCGTCAGCGCTGCGCGCTGCTAGTGCGGGCGAGATGGTGTCCTCCGGATCTTGGGCCTGCCGGGAGCAGGCCGAAGCCCATTCTCCCCGCTAGCGGGGAGGATGGAGGTCTGCAAACGAAGGGCGTCATCCTGAACGCGTTTCAGGATCCATCCGTCGTCGCTCGCTCCGGCCGCTCGATAAGCGGCACGGTGGATCCCGAGACAAACTCAGGATGACGAAATCGAGCAGGACGCGAGAGTCTTCGGCCTTCCACCCACCACACCCATCAGCGCCGTCG
This sequence comes from Sphingomonas yunnanensis, assembly GCF_019898765.1. GTDB lineage: Bacteria > Pseudomonadota > Alphaproteobacteria > Sphingomonadales > Sphingomonadaceae > Sphingomonas > Sphingomonas yunnanensis. Next base: position 194,303 of record NZ_JAIOKB010000006.1, read on the forward strand.
TCGACCGGGCGCCTCGGGCCAGCGAGGCTCAGGCGGCGCGGCGAGTGCCCAGCGCGAGCACGTCGCGCGCGGCGCGCTGCGCGGTCGCGATCTCGCGCGCGGTCATGTCCTCCGCCACCTCGGCCCGCGCAGCCGCGGCCGCCTCGTGCCCGCGCGCCGCGGCGAGGTTGAACCATTTGTGCGCCTCGATCAGGTCGAGCGTCGCGCCGGCAGTGCCGGTCGAATAGGCCACGCCCAGGTCATAGGCAGCGTCTTCATTGCCGCGGGTCGCCTCCGCGGTGCGGCGGGCGAGCAGCGCGCCTTCAAAATCGGTCAGCATCTCGGATTACCCCTCTAATCCTTGGAATGAGGAGTGTTCTCGCTGATTCGAGTCTCTAATTGGTTAATCGGTTAATCCGACTTCAGTCGAATTTAGCCTAGATCGACCGCGAGATTGTCGATCAGCCGCGTCTTGCCGAGCCGCGCCGCCGCGAGCAGCTGCCGCCGCCGCCCCGGTGTCGGCTGCGGCGACAGGGTCTCGGCGTCGACCAGCGCGACGTAATCGACCTCGAAGCCCGCCGCGGTCAGCGCCGCGGTGGCGTCGTCGAGCGCCTTGGCCGAGTCGCTACCGCCGCGGATCGCGCGCGCGGCGATACCGAGCGCGCGCGGCAGCGCCACCGCTCTCTGCCGCTCCTCGGGGGAGAGATAGACGTTGCGCGACGAGAGCGCGAGCCCGTCGTCCTCGCGCTGAGTCGGCACGCCGGTGATCTCGACCTCGACGTCGAGATCCGTCACCATGCGCCGCACCACCGCGAGCTGCTGGAAGTCCTTCTCGCCGAAAAAGGCGCGGGTCGGGCGCACCTGGTTGAAGAGCTTGGCCACGACGGTGGCGACGCCGTCGAAATGGCCCGGCCGCGCCGCGCCGTCGAGCCCCTCGCTCACCCCGCTGACCGATACAATGGTGGCGAAGCCGTCCGGGTACATCTGCTCCACCGGCGGCAGCCACAGCAGGTCGCAGCCCGCCTCGGTCAGCATGGCGATATCGCTGGTCTCCTTGCGCGGGTAGCGCGACAGGTCCTCGCCCGCGCCGAACTGGCGCGGGTTGACGAAGATCGACGCCACCACCGTCGTGCCCGGCCGCCGCGCGGCCTCGACCAGCGCGATATGGCCGGCGTGGAGCGCCCCCATGGTCGGCACCAGCGCCACCTCGCGGCCGCTCGCGCGCGCCGCCTCGAGCGCCGCGCGAAGCCCGGCGAGCTCCCGATATATCTCCACCCGTTACCCCTCGAAACTCGCGGCGTCGGGTTCTATGGTCGCGACGAACCGCGATCAATCAGGGATGCGACGAATTGTCCGATACCGTTGCAGGCGTGCACGACGAGAGCCCGGGCGCGGGGGCGCCGGGCGGGCGCACGCACGTCATCGTCTTCGCCAACGAGAAGGGCGGGACGGGCAAGAGCACCACCGCGGTCCATGTCGCGATCGCGCTCGCGGCGAAGGGCGCACGCGTCGCCTGCATCGACCTCGACCATCGCCAGCGCACGCTCGGGCGCTACCTAGAGAATCGCGAGTCGACCGTGAAGCGCTCGGCGATCGACCTGCCGCTGCCCGACCATGCCACGGGAGACGGCCGTGCCGACGGCATCTTCGCCGAACTCTACCAGCGCTTCACCGACGGCTACGATTTCCTGGTGATCGACACGCCGGGGCGCGACGACCCCGCGGCGCGGCTCGCGGCGGCGCTGTCGAACACGCTGGTGACGCCGATGAACGACAGTTTCGTCGACTTCGACCTCATCGGCCAGGTCGATCCCGAGACCTACAAGGTGACGCGCCCGAGCTTCTATTCCGAGCTGATCTGGGACGCGCGCAAGGCGCGCGCGCGCGAGGACGGCACCACGATCGACTGGGTGGTGCTGCGCAACCGCCTGCAATATCTGGAGGCGCGCAACATGCGCCGGGTGTCGGACGCGCTCGACCAGCTCGCCCGCCGCGTCGGTTTCCGCATCATCCCCGGGCTGGGCGAGCGCGTGATCTACCGCGAGCTGTTTCCCAAGGGGCTGACGCTGCTCGACGCCAAGGCGTTCGGCGGGATGGGGCTGAGCCACGTCGCCGCGCGCCAGGAGCTGCGCGAGATGATGGCGGCGCTGGCGCTGCCCGAATCGACGATGCCGCTGTTCGCGTGAGGGGCTTGGGACAGATCGTGATGCGGCGAAGCCAGGAACCCGGCGTTCCGACTGCTACGCTGCGTGGCCCTAGGCTCCTGCGCGCGGAGGAGCACGTGGAGTGTGAGGCGAGCGCCCTCTCCAACCACCTCCCGTCGTCCCGGACTCGCTTGGTTGACGCGATCTCGCGCGTACACCACCGTGCCGCGTACTCAGAAGCGGCGGAGGCCGCGGACGGGTGGATTCTGAAACGAGTTCAGGATGACGCTGGCCGAGGGGGCGGGACAGGATCATCGTCGGTCGCCGCGCTCGGCCGCTTGGATCGGACACTCGCCAGCGTCGATCACTGCTCATGCTGAAATGGCTCCTCCTCCTCGCGATCGTCTACGCGGTCTGGCGCTTCCTCCGCCCCGCGCCCAAGCGGCAGCGCTCGCCGCTCGCCGACGCGCGCGCGCTGCTCGGCGTCACGTATGACGCGGACGAGGCGGCGATCCGCGCCGCGCACCGCCGCCTCATCTCGGAGATCCACCCCGATCGCGGCGGCTCGCCCGAGCGCGCGCGCCAGGCCAATGCCGCGCGCGACGCGCTGCTCGCGCGGCTGCGCCGCGACTGACCGGATCGCCGGCATGAGCCATCGCTTCGATCCCGTCATCCTGCGCGAATATGACGTGCGCGGCACCGTCGGCTCCAACCTGTCCGAGGCGGACGCCTATGCGGTCGGACGCAGCTTCGCGACTCGGCTGCGACGCGCCGGCGGGACGAGCGTCGCGGTCGGCTTTGACGGGCGCACCCACTCGCCCGCGCTCGAGGCGGCGCTGGTGCGAGGGCTGGGCGAGGGCGGGGTCGACGTGGTGCGTGTCGGGCTCGGGCCGTCGCCGATGCTCTATTACGCCGCCGCGACGCTCGGGGTCGACGGCGGTGTGCAGGTGACCGGGAGCCACAACCCACGCGATGACAATGGCTTCAAGCTGGTGCTCCGCGGCGACAGCTTCTTCGGGAACGACATCACCGACCTCGCGCGGCTCGCCGCGGCGGGGGATTGGACGAGCGGGCAGGGCGCCGTCACCGAGCGCGACGTTCGCGCCGATTATGTCGAGCGGCTGCTCGCGGGCGACCCGGAGCGCGGGGAGGGGCGGCCGCTCCGCGTCGGCTGGGACGCGGGCAATGGCGCCGCCGGAGAGGTGGTGCGCGCGCTGACCGCGCTTCTGCCGGGCGAGCACCACCTGCTGTACTGCGACATCGACGGGCGCTTCCCGAACCATCATCCCGACCCGACGATCGAGGCCAATCTCGCTGACCTCCAGGCGCTGGTCGCGCGCGAGCGGCTCGACCTGGGCCTGGCGTTCGACGGCGACGGCGACCGTATCGGCGCGGTCGACGCCGACGGGCGCGTGCTGTGGGGCGACGAGATCCTCGCGCTGCTCGCCGCGCCGCTGCTCGAGGAGCTGCCCGGCGCGACCATCGTCGCCGACGTCAAGTCGAGCGACGCGCTGTTCGATCGAATCGCGGCACTGGGCGGGCGAGCGCTGATGTGGCGCACCGGACACAGCGAGATGAAGTCGAAGATGAAGGAGGTGGGCGCCCCGCTCGCGGGCGAGCTGTCGGGCCATATCTTCTTCGCCCACGGTTACTATGGCTTCGACGACGCGCTCTACGCGGCGGTGCGGCTGATCCGGACGGTGCGGCGCTCGGGAGAGTCGCTCGCGGCGATGCGCGCCGCGCTACCGCCGCGCTGCACCTCGCCCGAGTGGCGCGTGCCGGTGCAGGAAGCACGCAAGCTCGCGGTGGTGGCCGAGGTGGCGGCGCGGCTCGACGCCACCGGCGCGCGCGTCGATCGCACCGACGGCGTGCGCGTGTCGGTCGATGACGGCTGGTGGCTGCTGCGGGCCTCGAACACCCAGGCCGCTCTGACGCTGCGCGCCGAGGCGCGTGACGCGGCGGGATTGGCGCGGCTGGTGGCGGCGATCGACGCGGAGCTGGCGGCGAGCGGGGTGCGACGGTAGCGAGCATGCGCTGCGGTCGGGCGCTGTGCGGCTCGCTCCCGGCGGACGCGATCGTTGCCAGTTCGCCCGTCATCCCGAGCGTGACCCCGGATCCATCGTGCCGCGAACGCCTTAGCGGTGGTTCTCGCGGGACCATGGATCCCGGCTCAGGGCCGGGATGACCATTCTCGACGAAGGAGAGCCATCACGCAAGCGCGCGCGCCCCTGTTGGCTATCCCTCGATCGGCCCCGGTAGCCAGCTCAGGTCGACCGCCGCGAGCCGGTCGACGTGATTGGCGCTGCGTATCAGCCGCGCCTCGTCGAGCAGTGTCACCCGGCCGCCCGAGCGCGCGATCAGTCCCTGTTCCTCGAGCTGGCGAAGCATGCGGTTGACATGCACGGCGGTGAGCCCGGTGGCGTCGCCGATCTCCTCCTGCGTCAGGCCCAGGGCGAAACTGTCGCCGGTGCTGTCGTCCTGGCGACGGATGCGGTCGCGCAGGTCGAGCAGCACCGCGGCGACACGCCCGCGCGCCGGCATGCGACCCAATCCGGCGAGACGATCGGTCAGCGTCGCGCGCTCGACCTGCTCGAGCGCGGCGAGCGCGAGCGCGACGCGCGGGAAGCGGAAGACGATGTCGACCACCTGCGTGCGGTCGATCGGCACCGCCACGCTGTCCGCCAGCGCGAGCAGCGCGTGCGGTGCCCTGCCGAAGGCGATCACCGCCATGCCGGTGAGGTCGCCCGGGAAGATGAAGCGCAGGATCTGCCGGCTGCCGTCGTCCAGCAGGACATAGGCGATCAGCATCCCGCTCTTCAGCGCGAACAGCTCGGTAGAGCGTTCATTCTCGCGCACCAGCGTCATGCCCTTGCGAACGGTGCGCTCGCGCTCGCCCAGATGGTCGAGGGCCGCACGCTCGGGTGCGGTGAGGATGATCATGTCGCCGATCCGATCGGCGAGGCTACGCGATGGCACCCGAAAATTATCCCCTTGATCTGTTTGTTCGTTACGCAGGAGATCGACGAACGTGCATTAAAACCGATCAAGCCCATGCGGCCCTCACCATGTTCGCTCATCCTTGGCGACCGGGCGGGGCTTCGATAGAGCGGCGCGATGGATCGCATTCTCATCCGCGGCGGTAACCGCCTGAACGGTCGTCTTCCCATCTCCGGCGCCAAGAACGCCGCGCTCACGCTGATGCCCTGCGCCCTGCTCACCGACGAGCCCGTGACGCTGCGCAACCTGCCGCGGCTCGCCGACGTCGACGGCTTCGGCCATCTGCTCAACCAGCTCGGCGCCTCGACCACGATCGAGGGCAGCCGGCCGGAGGATTTCGGGCGCGTGATGACCATCCGCGCCGGCCAGCTCACCTCGACCGAGGCCCCCTACGACATCGTGCGCAAGATGCGCGCCTCGATCCTGGTGCTCGGCCCGATCCTGGCGCGCGCGGGTCAGGCGCGCGTGTCCCTGCCGGGCGGTTGCGCCATCGGCAACCGCCCGATCGACCTCCACCTCAAGGCGCTCCAGGCGATCGGCGCCGAGCTGGAGATGTCGGCCGGTTACGTCACGGCAACCGCGCCCGGCGGCCGGCTGGGGGGCGGACGCTACACCTTCCCGATCGTGTCGGTGGGCGCCACCGAGAACGTGCTGATGGCGGCGGTGACCGCCAGGGGCAGCAGCCGGATCGAGAATGCCGCGCGCGAGCCCGAGATCGTCGACCTGTGCCGCTGCCTCGTCGCGATGGGCGCGCGGATCGAGGGGATCGGCACCGAGACGCTCGAGATCGAGGGCGTCGCCGAGCTGCACGGCGCAACCTATGGCGTGATGCCCGACCGGATCGAGGCGGGCAGCTACGCCTGTGCCGCGGCGGTGGCGGGCGGCACGGTGGAGCTGGCCAACGTCAGCGCCGGCGACATGGGTGCGACGCTGGAGGCGCTGCGCGCCGCCGGCGTGGGTGTCGAGGAGCGGCGCGATTCGATCGTGGTGAGCAGCGACGGCAAGCTGGCGCCGCTGACGCTCTCCACCGCGCCCTATCCCGGCTTCGCCACCGACATGCAGGCGCAGTTCATGGCGATGCTGTGCAAGGCGGACGGCGCCAGCGTGCTGACCGAGACGATCTTCGAGAACCGCTACATGCACGTGCCCGAGCTGGCGCGGATGGGCGCGGACATCCAGGTGCACGGCCGCACCGCGGTGGTGAAGGGGGTCGATCGCCTGGTCGGCGCGCCGGTGATGGCGACCGACCTGCGCGCCTCGATGAGCCTGATCATCGCCGGGCTGGTCGCCGAGGGCGAGACCAGCGTGGCGCGGGTGTACCACCTCGACCGCGGCTATGAGCGGCTGGAGGAGAAGCTGTCGGCGGTGGGGGCCGATATCGAACGCGACTCAGGGGGGTGACGGCGCGCCGCGCCCGTCTCACCTGAGTTTCACGCCCACATTATCTTACCCCGCCGTCATCCCGGACTTGGTCCGGAATCCACGGTGCCGCATACTTAGAAGCCGTCGCTCTCGCGGATGAGTGGATCCCGGACTTGGTCCGGGATGACGGCAGTGGGGAGGCGGGAGGCAGCGAGGCAGCGAGGCACCTCCTCGTGTCGCGCCTCACCCCAGCGGCGTATCGCGCTTCGCCAGCAGCGGCGGGGCATAGGGCCGCGGCGCATCCGCCGGCATCGCCGCCAACTCCGCCGCGATCGCGTCGGCGCGCGCCTTGGCGGAAGGGTGGGTGCGGCTGCGGAAGAAGCCGCCGTCGATCTTGCCGCCCTCCTCGCGCCAGAAGCGCACCGCCAGCTGCGGGTCCCAACCGGCGTTGCGCAGCAGATAGGCGCCGAGCAGGTCGGCCTCGGTCTCGGTCTGGCGGAACAGCCGGCCATTGCGACCCAGTTCGGCGAACATCCCCCATGTGACCCCGGCCGCCTCCAGCCGCGCGCGGTGGCGCAGGATCGCGTGCGCCAGCTCGTGCGCGACCACCACCGCCACCTGATCGTCGCCGAACAGCTCGAACAAGCGCCCGCCGACCTGCACCACGCGCCCGTCCGACGAGGCGCCCAGCTTGTTGCCCGCGAGCACCTCGAACTCCACGCGGCAGCCCGCGCGCGGCTGCACGGTCACCGACCGCTCGGCACCGGCGCGGCGCAGCGTCAGCGCGAGCGGCGCGGCCGGCGAGTGCGACGCGATCAGCGCCTGCGCCGCGTCGCGGGTCACGCTCGTCGTCGAGTCGCCGCCCGCAGGAGCCGCGACGGCGGCGCCGTCGACCGCGAGCAGCCCGTCGTCCGCCGCCACCCCCGCGGCCGCGGCGGGGGCGCCCGGCACCACCAGCTCGACCGCGACCGGCGCCGCGAAGGCGGCGCGCAGCGCGGGCGGATATTGGTCGGCGGCGTGGAGCGCGGCGCCGATCACCGGCTGCTGGTCGCGGCACAGCGTCGCGTTGGCCGTCGTCAGCCGCCACGCGATCGCGGCGAGCCGCTGGTCGACCTCGAGCAAGGTCGGCTCGGCCGCGGCGGGAGCGGCGGCGAGCAGCGCGGCGGGGAGAAGCGAGGCGAACAGGAACAGGAGACGCATCGGGGCAGGATCACTCGCGCTGGCGGAACGCCGCGGGCTCGATGCCGTGGCGCTGTAGTCTGTCATAGAGGCTACGGCGCGGCAGCTGAAGCTCGGCGGCGGCCGCGGCGACGTCGCCGCGGACGCGGTCGAGCGCGGCGCGGATCGTCGCCGCCTCGAAGCGGTCGACCCGCTCGGCGAGCGGCAGCTGGTCGGCCGCGCTCGGCGCCCCCTCCGCCACCCCGAGCACGACGCGCGTGGCGTAGTTGCGCAGCTCGCGGACGTTCCCGGTCCAGTCGTCGGCGACGAGCCGCGCCTCCACCGCGGGATCGATGTTGGGCCGCTCGCGGCCGAACCGCTCCGCCGCCTCGCCGAGGAAATAGGCGAATAGCAGCGGCACGTCGGCGCGGCGCTCGCGCAGCGGCGGGATGCGCAGCCGCACCGTCTCGAGGCGATAGAGCAGGTCGGCGCGGAAGCGCCCCTCGGCCACCGCGGCGGCGAGATCGGTCTTGGCCGCGGCGACCACGCGAAGGTTGACGACGCGCGGCGCGCCGCCGGGCTGGGGCAGCTCGCGCTCCTCGACCACGCGCAGCAGCTTGCCCTGGAGCGCGGGCGACATGCTGTCGATCTCGTCGAGGAAGAGCGTGCCCCGGTCCGCGTCGGCGACGCGGCCGGGCTGGGCGCGGCTGCCGAACAGCGCCTCGTCCGCCACCGCGTCGGGCAGCGCGGCGCAGTCGACCGCGACGAATTGGCGCGCGCGGCGATGACTCCAGCGGTGCAGCAGCAGCGCGACTAGTTCCTTGCCGGTGCCGGTCTCGCCCTCGACCAGCACGTCGACGTCGACGTCGGCGAGCTGCCGGATCGTGTCGCGCAGCCGCACCATCGCGGGAGTCTCGCCGATCAGCGGGTAGTGGGACTCGGCCTCCGCCGCGGCGACGCGCAGCCGGCGATTCTCCAGCACCAGGCGGCGCATCTCGAGCGCGCGGCGTGCGCTGGCGATCAGGTGGTCGGCGGCGAAGGGCTTGGCGATGAAGTCGAACGCGCCCTGCTTGAGCGCCGCGACCGCCATCGCGATATCGCCGTGCCCGGTCATCAGGATCACCGGCAGCTCTGGGTCGCGCGCCGCCACTGCCTCGAACAGCGCGTGGCCGTCCATCCGCGGCATGCGCAGGTCGCTGACGACGATGCCGCGGAAGTCGGCGTCGAGCCGCGCCAGCGCGGCGCGGGCGTCGCCATATGGTTCGACCTCGAGGCCGGCGATGGCGAAGCTGTCGGCGAGCGCGGTGCGCAGGCCCTCGTCGTCGTCGATCAGCACGACGCGGAGCGGCGGCTCGCTCATGCGCGTCGCACCGTCGCGCGGAACGCCGCGCCGCCGAGCGGGGAGGGGACGATCCGCAGCGCGCCGTCGAACTGCGCGATGATGTCGCGCGCGATGCCGAGCCCCAGCCCGAGCCCGTCGGGGCGCCCCGTGACGAAGGGGCTGAAGACCTCGTCGCCGAGCGCCGGGTCGATCCCCGGCCCGTTGTCCGCCACGGTCAGCTCCACCCACTCCTCCCTCGTCGCCACGGTGAGCGCCACGCGCGGGTCGGCCCGCCCGGCGAGCGCGTCGACCGCGTTGTTGATCAGGTTGACCAGCACCTGCTCCAGTCGCACGCGCCCGGCGAAGACGCTCGGCTGCCCCGGCGGGGGCCAGTCGAGCGCGACGCGCGCGGCGCGGAGCCGGTCGCCGACCAGCAGCCGCGTGCCGTCGATCACGTCGTCGAGCGCGATCGGCCCGGCGGTGCCGCTGCCGCGGCGGGCGAAGCGGCGCATCTCCTGCGTGATCGTGCCGATCCGCTCGGTCAGCGCGACCGCGCTGTCGAGGCTGGCGGCGACCCGCTCGGTGCGCTGCTGCGCGAGATGGTGGCGCGCGTTCTCGGCGAGCGTGCGGATCGTCGCCACCGGCTGGTTGATCTCATGCGCCAGCCCCGCGGTGATCGAGCCGAGCGAGGCGAGCCGGTTGGCCTGCGCCAGCTCCTCCCGCGCGGCGCGGAAGCGGCGGTCGGCGTCCTCGCGCCGCGCCATGGCGGCGCTGAGCTCGGCGGTGCGCGCCGCCACCGCCTGCTCCAGCTCGGCGCGGTCGGCGGCGGCGCGCGCGATCCGACTGGTGCGCCACAGCAGCAGAGCGGCGAGCAGCGCCAGCAGCAGCACCGCGGTGGCGGTGGTGAGCCGGGCGAGGTTGGCGGCGTCGCGCAGCGCGCGCGACACCGGCACGAGATGAAGCAGCCGCCAGCCCGCATGTGCCGCGGGCACCGCGGTGAGGCGCAGCGGCGCGCCATCGGGCGCGGTGGCGTCGCTGCCGGCGAGGCGATACCCGGTCGGCGCGAGCGGGCGGTCGAGGAACTGGCCGGTGCGGCGGATCGCGGCGAGCGTCGCGGGCGGCAGCGGCGCTAGCACGTGGAGCGCGGCGCGCGGGTCGGTCGCGGCGAGCACGATGCCGCGCTCGTCGGCGAGCAGGGTCTCGCCGGGATCATTGGCCCAGGCGCGCGTGATCGCGTCGAACTCGACCTTCACCACCACGACGCCGAGCGGCTCCGCGGCGCCGTCGATCCGCCGCGCCATGAACAGCCCGGGCCGCCCGCTGACGTTGCCGAGCGCGAAGTGCTCCGCCGCGCCGTCGCGCATCGCCTGCTGGAAATAGGGGCGGAAGCGGTAGTCGTGGCCGACGAAGCTCTGCGCGCCGGCGGCGTTGGACGCGGAGACGGTGAGGCCGCGCGAGTCGATCGCGTAGATCACTGGCGCGCCGGTGCGCCGCGCGAGCGAGGCGAGCTTGTCGTCGAGCCGCGTCGCCGCGCGCGAGGCGGCGCCCTGCACCAGCGCGTCGCGCAGGTCGCCATATTCGCTCAGCACGATCGGCAGCAGGCGGAATTTGGCGAGCTCGCTATCGATTAGCCGCGCCTGCTGTCGCGCGGTGCGCAGCGCCTCGTCGCCGACGCGGTCGAGCGCGCGCTGTCGCGCCACCTGCGCGGCCGCGACATAGAAGAGCGCGCCGAGCAGCACGACCGCGAGCGCGGCGAGCAGCAGACCGGGGCGACGCGGCAGGGACACGCGTGCGGGATATCGCATACGGGCCAGGGAGGCCATGCGGAAACCCGCGTCCCGACCTGCCATGGGCCGCGGAATTCCTAGGATGAGCGTGTTTTCGCCCGTTCGAATGCGACGGCATAGGATGGCGGTGAGAGCGACGGCCGCCGCCTTGCCGGGTCGAGCCGCCTGCCCATGGAGAGGTCATGAGACGAGTTTCTATCCTGTCGAGCGCGTTGCTCACCCCCATGCTGCTGGTCACGGCGTCGGCGGGCGCCCAGGCCGGCGCGCCGGCGGCCGCTTCGGCGGGCGGGGGCAAGGCCGCGCCGGCCACGCCGATCGCGTCCGAATATCCCACCGCCGGGATCGGCGAGGGGACCGCACAGGGCAAGTACAACGTGTCGCGCTGGGCCGAGGACTGGCGCGCGATGGCCGACCCGGACAAGCGCGACGATCCACTCGATCGGCTCAAATACCTCTCGTTGACGGCGGACGGCTCGGTCTATCTCTCGCTCTCGGGCGAGATCCGCTACCGCGTCCAGGCCACCACCAACCCCGACCTGCGCGACCGCGAGGCGCAGCGGCAGGAGCGGCTGCGCGTCTATGCCGGCGCCGACCTCCACCTCGGCGAGCATGTCCGCGTCTACGGTGAGCTCGCCAAGGCGCGCGTCGACGGCGTCAACATCGGCACCCCCGCGGGCAATCTGCGCAACGCGCTGACGCTGTCGCAGGGCTTCGGTGAGGTCTATGGCACGCTCGCCGGCGCCAGCGTGGGGGTGCGCGCGGGGCGGCAGGAGTTCTCGGACGGCCCCAACCTGCTCACCTCGGTGCGCGACGATCCCACGCTCCACTTCGTGCTCGACGGCGTCCGCGCCTATGCGCGCGGCAAACGCGTGCGCGCCGACGTGTTCGACCTGCGCTACGTCGCCTACGGCCAGCAGGGGCTGAGCGACGACCGCACCGACGGCGCGCGGCGCTTCAGCGGCGTCACCTTCGGCTATGCGGTACCGAGCGATTTCCTCGGCGGCTCCAAGCTGTTCTTCGATCCCTTCGTCTGGCGGCTGCGCAACCGTGCGGCGAGCTGGAACGGCACGGTCGCGCGCGAGGAGCGGATGTTCTACGGCCTCCACCTCTACGGCGACGCCGGACCGGTGACGGTCGACTGGACGGTCAATCATCAGGGCGGCGAGTTCGACGACCGCCGGATCAGCGCCTGGCAGGCGTTCGTGGCGCAGACCTATCGGCTCGGCAAGGCGGCGAGCGCGCCGCGGGTCGGCGTCCACCTCGACTATGCCAGCGGCGGGGGCGCCTATGACGGCGGCACGCTGCGCACCGCGAGCGGGCTCTACGGCAACAACATCTACTTCAGCTACCAGCTGTTCCTGACGCCGACCAACCTGATGTCGGTCTCGCCCAACGTGTCGTTCAGCCCGGTCAAGCCGCTGCGTGTGACGGGCGAGTACACGATGGCGTGGCGCGCGACCGAGAAGGACGCGGTGTACCGCGCCTCGGGCGCCGCCTTCGCGGGCACACAGAACGTGGCGGGCAATCGCATCGCCGACCTGATCCGGCTCCAGGCGATCTGGGCGGTGACGCCGCGGGTGAGCGTCACCGGCCGCTACGAGCATCTGATCGCCAAGGACGCGCTGACGCGGGCGGGGTATAAGAGCTCGGACTTCCTCGCGGCGTGGCTGAGCCTGCGGTTCTGATGGAAAGGCCGAACATCCTCCCCGCCATGCAGCGAGGATCGATCGTGCCAGCACCGATCGCGCGATAGAACAAACACGATGAGGAGAGACGCCATGGCCGTCGCGCCGCCCACCGCCCCACGTGCCGCCCCCGTCGCGGGTCGGCTCAAGTCGATCATCGGCGGATCCACCGGCAACCTCGTCGAGTGGTTCGACTGGTACGTCTATTCCGCCTTCACGCTCTACTTCGTCGGCCACTTTTTCCCCAAGAACGATCCCACGGCGCAGCTGCTGAGCGCGGCGGCGGTGTTCGCGGTCGGCTTCGTGATGCGGCCGATCGGGGCGTGGATCATGGGCATCTACGCCGATCGCCGCGGGCGGAAGGCGGGGCTGACGCTGTCGGTGACGCTGATGTGCACCGGCTCGCTGATCATCGCCTGCTCTCCCGGGATCGAGACGATCGGTTATGGCGCGCCCGCGCTGCTGGTGCTCGCGCGACTGATGCAGGGCCTGTCGGTGGGCGGCGAATATGGCGCCAGCGCGACCTATCTGTCCGAGATGGCGGGCAAGGAGCGGCGCGGCTTCTTCTCGTCCTTTCAATATGTCACGCTGATCTCGGGGCAGCTGCTCGCGATTCTGCTGCTGGTGGTGCTGCAATCGGTGATGAGCGAGCAGGCGCTGACCAGTTGGGGCTGGCGCATCCCCTTCGCGATCGGCGCGGTGCTGGCGCTGGTGGTGTTCTGGCTGCGCCGCGGGCTGGCGGAGACGCGGAGCTTCGAGAAGGCCAAGGCGAGCGACGCGCCCAAATCGGGCTTCGGCATGCTGCTGCGCCACCACCCGCGCGAGACCGCGCTGGTGATGCTGCTCACCGCCGGGGGCACGCTCGCCTTCTACGCTTACTCGATCTACATGCAGAAGTTCCTGGTCAACACCTCGGGCTTCTCCAAGGAGATCGCGACCCAGATCAACGCGGTGACGCTGTTCGCCTTCATGCTGCTCCAGCCGGTCGCGGGCGGGCTGTCCGACCGGATCGGGCGCAAGCCGCTGATGGTCGCGTTCGGCGTGGCGGGGGTGCTGTTCACCTATCCGATCTTCACCGCCTTGGAGCACACGCGCGACGCGACGACGGCGGGGCTGCTGGTGATGGCGGCGCTGGTGATCGTGACCGGCTATACCTCGATCAACGCGGTGGTAAAGGCCGAGCTCTTCCCGGCGCACATCCGCGCGCTGGGCGTGGCGCTGCCCTATGCGTTGGCGAACACGATCTTCGGCGGCACCGCGGAATATGTCGCGCTGAGCTTCAAGCAGAACGGCTGGGAGGAGGGCTTCTACTGGTACGTCACGGTGATGATCGGCGTGTCGCTGCTGGTCTACCTGCGCATGCGCGACACCGGGAAATCCAGCCTGATCGCGGAGGATTGAGGGTGTACCAGTCCTCCCCGGCACGGGGAGGGGGACTGCTCGCCGGAGGCGAGTGGTGGAGGGGGCTCTCCACGAACGCACCGGCTCGTATGGGGAAGCCCCCCTCCACCATGCTGCGCATGGTCCCCCTCCCGCCACGGGGGGAGGACTTGAGAGACGACTCACCCCATCGTCAGCACGATCTTGCCGACATGGTCGCCGCTCTCCATCCGCCGGTGCGCCTCGCCCGCCTGCGCCAGCGGGAAGCTGCGATCCATCACAGGCCTGAGCTTGCCCGCGGCGGCGAAGGGCCAGACCGTCCGCGCGATCTCGTCGGTGACCAGTGCCTTGAAGCCGGCGTCGCGCGCGCGCAGCGTCGAGCCCGTCAGCGTCAGCCGACGCCGCATGATCTCGAACAGCGGCACCGTCGCGCTCGCGCCGCGCTGCACGGCGATCGAGACATGGCGGCCGTCCTCGGCGAGGCATTGGAGGTTGCGCGAGACATAGTCGCCGCCGACCATGTCGAGCACTGCCGCGCAGCCCTGCCCAGCGGTGATATCGCGCACGCGCTCGACGAAATCCTCAGTGCGATAGTTGATCGCATGATCCGCGCCGAGCCGCTTCGCCGCCGCGGCTTTCTCATCCGACCCGACCGTGACGATGATCTCCAGCCCGAACAGATTGGCGAGCGTGATCGCCATCGTGCCGATGCCGCTGGTGCCGCCGTGGACCAGCACGGTGTCGCCCTCCATCGCGAAGGCGCGCTCGAACAGATTGGTCCACACCGTGTAGAGCGTCTCGGGCAGCGCCGCCGCCTCGATCAGCGACAGCGCCTCGGGCACGGGCAGCACCTGGCCGGCGGGCACCACCGCGTACTCGGCATAGGCGCCCCCCGCGACGAGCGCGCACACCGGCTGCCCCAGCAGCGCCGGCTCCGCCCCCTCGCCGAGCGCCACCACCTCGCCCGCCAACTCCAGCCCTAACGTGCTCGGCGCACCGGGGGGCGGGGGGTAGTTGCCCTGGCGCTGCAGCACGTCGGGCCGGTTGACCCCCGCGGCGGCGACTCGCACCAGCAGCTCGCCCGCGCCCGGCCGCGGCACCGCGCGCTCCACGGGTTCGAGCACCTCCGGCCCGCCGGCCTGTGCGGGATCGATCGCCAGCATCACCTCGGGCAGGTCGGTCATCGCTCGGGCAACCCTTTCATTCTGGCGTCTTCCCGCCTTATGGCCGGCGCGACGCGGGCGTCAACGCGCGCGCCCGTCCCGGGGTTCGCCGCGGCTTGACTCGGCGTCGCCGCAGGAGGAGCATCGCGCCATGGACCTAGACGACATCCTCGGCCCGCAGCGCGACGATCCGCTCGCCCTGCTGCTGCGCGAGGATCTCGACCGGCTCTCCGTCGCCGAGCTGGAGGCGCGCGCCGCCGCGCTGGACGGCGAGATCGCGCGGATCCGACGCAAAATAGATGGTGCCGTTAACCATCTTGCAAGCGCGGACGCGCTATTCAAGCGATGAACGCTGGCGCACTGGGCTGGCGAACGATCGCTCCCGGTGCGGAGGCCAGCGCTTGATGCGGGGCCACTCAATCACGACATTCGTGACGATGGGCCGCGTGTCCTCACGCGGCCTGCTAGGAGTAATCTGATGCCCTCATTCGCCAGCGCTCTCGAGACCACGCTGCACAAGGCGCTCGAGGCCGCTTCCTCGCGCCGCCACGAATATGCCACGCTCGAGCATCTGCTGCTCGCGCTGATCGACGACGAGCACGCCAGCCAGGTGATGTCCGCGTGCGGCGTCGACCTGGGCGAGCTCAAGACCACGGTCGCACATTATCTCGACACCGAGCTCGGCGCGCTGCGCGTCGATGCCACGACCGATCCCTCGCCCACCTCGGGCTTCCAGCGCGTCGTCCAGCGCGCGATCCTGCACGTCCAGTCGTCGGGCCGCGACGAGGTGACCGGTGCCAACGTGCTGGTCGCGCTGTTCTCCGAGCGTGAGAGCTACGCGGTCTATTTCCTGCAGCAGCAGGACATGAGCCGCCTCGACGCGGTCAGCTTCATCAGCCACGGCGTCGGCAAGGGCGCCGCCACCCCCGAGGCCACCAGCGTGAAGGGCGCGGCCGAGGAGGAGAAGAAGGAGAAGGCGGACACGTCGGGCAAGAAGGGCGAGAGCGCGCTCAAGCAATTCACCGTCGACCTCAACGAGAAGGCGAAGGTCGGCAAGGTCGACCCGCTGATCGGCCGCATGGCCGAGGTGGACCGCACCGTGCAGATCCTGTGCCGGCGCTCCAAGAACAACCCGCTGTATGTCGGCGATCCCGGCGTCGGCAAGACCGCGATCGCGGAGGGACTGGCGCGCAAGATCGTCGAGGGCGACGTGCCCGAGGTGCTCAAGCCCGCCGTGATCTACTCGCTCGACATGGGCGCGCTGCTCGCGGGCACGCGCTACCGCGGCGACTTCGAGGAGCGGCTCAAGGCTGTGGTGAACGAGCTGGAGAAGCTGCCCGACGCGGTGCTCTTCATCGACGAGATCCATACCGTGATCGGCGCTGGCGCGACCAGCGGCGGCGCGATGGATGCGTCCAACCTGCTCAAGCCGGCGCTGTCGGGCGGCACGATCCGCTGCATCGGCTCGACGACCTACAAGGAGTTCCGCAACCACTTCGAGAAGGATCGCGCGCTGCTGCGGCGCTTTCAGAAGATCGACGTCAACGAGCCCTCGATCGAGGACACGATCAAGATCCTCGCCGGACTGCGCTCGGCGTTCGAGGAGCATCACTCGGTCAAATACACGCCTGACGCGATCAAGTCGGCGGTGGAGCTCAGCGCGCGCTACATCAACGACCGCAAGCTGCCCGACAAGGCGATCGACGTGATCGACGAGGTCGGCGCGATGCAGATGCTGGTGCCGCCGTCGAAGCGCAAGAAGACGATCACGACCAAGGAGATCGAGCAGGTCATCGCGACCATGGCGCGGATCCCGCCGAAGAGCGTGTCGACCGACGACAAGAAGCAGCTCGAGACGCTCGAGACTGATCTGAAGCGCGTGGTGTTCGGCCAGAACGCCGCGATCGAGAAACTGTCCTCGGCGATCAAGCTGGCGCGCGCGGGGCTGCGCGAGCCGGAGAAGCCGATCGGCAACTATCTCTTCACCGGCCCGACCGGCGTCGGCAAGACCGAGGTAGCCAAGCAACTCGCGACGATCATGGGCATCCCGCTCCAGCGTTTCGACATGAGCGAATATATGGAGCGTCACTCGGTCAGCCGGCTGATCGGTGCCCCCCCGGGCTATGTCGGCTTCGACCAGGGCGGACTGCTGACCGACGCGGTCGACCAGAACCCGCACTGCGTGCTCCTGCTCGACGAGATCGAGAAGGCGCACCCGGACCTGTTCAACATCCTGTTGCAGGTGATGGACAACGGGCGGCTGACCGACCAGCACGGCAAGACCGTCGACTTCCGCAACGTCATCCTGATCATGACGACCAACGCGGGTGCGGCGGACATGGCGCGCGAGACGGTCGGCTTCGGCAATCTGACCCGCGAGGGCGAGGACGAGCAGGCGGTGCAGAAGATGTTCACGCCCGAGTTCCGCAACCGTCTCGATGCGATCGTGCCGTTCGGCTATCTCCCGCCCGAGGTGGTGGCGCGCGTGGTGGACAAGTTCATCCTCCAGCTGGAGCTCCAGCTGGCCGACCGCGAGGTCCACATCAAGCTCGACGACGAGGCCAAGAAGTGGCTCACCGACAAGGGCTATGACAGACTGTACGGCGCGCGCCCGATGGGCCGCCTGATCCAGGAGAAGATCAAGCAGCCGCTCGCCGAGGAGCTGCTGTTCGGCAAGCTGGTCCACGGCGGCGAGGTCACGGTGCGGCTGAAGGAGGGTGCGCTCTCCTTCGCGATCGAGCCCGCCGCGCCGAGGAAGCCGGGCAAGAAGAAGGGCGGCAAGGCCGCGCCGGTCGAGGCGGGCTGACGCGACGCGCGGGCGCTTCGGGCTGCCGCGTCGGCGGCAGCGAAGCGGCGCCCGGAGGCGACACTGTACCCCGGCGGAGGCCGGACCCAGGTTGGAAAGCCGTGGTGAGATCCACCATCCTTTCCCGACTGGGCCCGGCCTTCGCCGGGGTACAGCGTCTGCGGGAGGAAACGGCAGCGCTTCTCATCGCGATAGGGCGTCGGTGAGGTGACATGATCGATCGTGGCTGCACGCCGGGAACCGAGATCATAATTCTCACCCATCGGTCGCGGCCCGACGTCTGATCGCGCCGTTAACCTTCCCTTCGGCATCGCCCTGTTAGGCCCTGTGCCATGGACGCGGGCAACGTCATTCGCTGGATCGCGCGCGCGCTCGCGCTGCTCGCTGCCTGGGTCGCGGTCGCGAGCCCGGCGGCGGCGCTGGCGGGGACGCCGCTCGCCACCTGTTTCCGCCGCGCGCCCCCCGACGAGCGCGCCGCCGCGGTGTTCGCCGACCCGCGCGGCTTCGACTGCACGAGCGAGCAGCGGAGCGCCGGTCCCGGCGATTACTGGGTGCTCGCGCCGCGCCTGCCCGCGCTCCCGCGCGACGCGCTGATCCGCTCCGCGAGCGTCTGGCAGGAGGCAGCGACGCTCCACGTCCGCTACGCCGACGGCGCAGTGCGCTCGACCGGGTTCACCAGCGCCAGCGCTTGGCAGCGACTCAAGCTGGGCGCGGTGTTCGAGCTGCCGCTGCCGCCCCACGGCGCACCGCCGGTCGCACTGCTGTGGCATATCCGCGGCGCGCCGGTGACCCGCGGCATCGTCATCGACCCGCGCGCCGTCACGCCCGCGCAGTCGACCCGCATGGAGGTGGCGATGGCCGCCTTCTACGCCGCTTTCGCAGGCCTGTGCGTGGCGCTGCTGATGTCCAATCTCGCGCTCGGCGCCGCGCTGCGCCAGCGCTTCCACCCGCCCTATTGCGCGATGGTGCTGTGCCTGCTGGTCTATGGTGTCAGCTCCTCGGGCCTGCTCGGCCAGCTCACCGGCATGGACAACAACCTGCGGCTGCGGCTCAACACCGCGCTGCTGTCGCTGGCGCTCACCTTCGCGATCCTGTTCGCGCGGCGCTTCTTCCATCCGCGCGTGTTCGCCGGCTGGGTCGGGCGAGCCGCGACCTGCTCGGTCGGCGCGGTGCTGGTGACGGCGACGCTCTACTGCACGCTGATGCCCTGGGCGTCGCACTGGCTCGATGCCGCGCTGACCGCCAGCTTCGCGGCGGTGGCCGCGCTGGCGCTGCCGCTGCTGTGGCGCGGCTGGCGCGCCGACACGCCGCACGCGCGCGTGTTCATGCTGGCCTGGGGCACGCCCTTCATCTTCGCCGGGCTGCGGATCGGACAGGCGGCCGGACTGGTGCGCTGGAACTTCTTCATCGACAATTCGACCCTGCTGGCGATGGCGCTGGAGGCCTCCTGCAGCGCGCTGGTGATCGCGTGGCGGATCAAGCTGGTGGTGGAGGAGCGCGACGCCGCGCGCGAGCAGGAGATGCTGGCGCGCCTGCTCGCCGACAGCGACCCGTTGACCGGGCTGATGAACCGCCGCAGCTTCCTGCGCGAGGCGATCGGGCGCGCCGAGCCGCAGCTGCTCGTGCTGATCGACATCGACCATTTCAAGCAGGTCAACGACACGCTCGGCCATGACGGCGGCGACGAGGTGCTGCGCGTCTTCGCGCGCGCGCTGCTGGCGGTGGTGCCCGACGACGCGCTGGTCGCGCGTGTCGGCGGAGAGGAGTTCGCGGTTCTGACCGGCGCTGGCCACGACGATCTGCCCGACCAGATCCTGAGCGCGGTGCGCGCGGCTCGGATGCCGTTCGACCTCGCCGTCACGGCATCGCTCGGCAGCGAGCGCGGCCCGATCGCGACCGAGGCGGAGTGGAAGCGGCTCTACCGCCGCGCCGACGACGCGCTCTACGCCGCCAAGACGGCGGGTCGCGACCGTGTGCGCTGGGCCGCGGCGGCGTAGTGGGCAGTCGGAAAGGGCTCGCGCTGGTCCACGGCGATGCGGCCTGGGTGGCCGGCGCCTGACCAGCGCGAGCAGGACGCCTGGTCCGGCAGACGTCTCGAAGGAGCGGCCGTCTCACCCTCCCACCGTCATCCCCGCAGAGGCGGGATCCATACGCGCCGGCGGTTCGGCTCCTGCACACCGCTTCGCGTGTCTGGATCCCTGCCTGCGCAGGGATGACCGGATGGGCGGTGCGCGCGGTCGACGACGAGCGTAGCTGCGGCAGAGGCTGTCCCGCTACGACGAGCGGGGATGGGGATGGAAGCTCGATGAAGAAGTCAGGGAGTCGGCTCCGGGTAGCCCGACGTCTCGCCCGCCGCACCGGCGTCCAGCACTTCCTTACACCCCCGCTTCCCGTCTCGGCACAGCCGCGGTAAGGTTCGGAACCCAACGGAGAGCGCCGCCATGACCCAGCCGCCAGACCTTCGCCGTCGCCGCGCCGTGATCGGCGCGCTGGCGCTGCTGCTGCTCGCCATGGCGCAGCGCGAGACGCCGATGATCGGCACCCTCACGATCCACGCCGACGGGGCGCATCTGCCGCGCGTCTCCGCCGACGTCGCCCCGGCGCTGCGCCCGCTCGCCGCCGCGGTCGTCCTGCTCGGAGAATATCTGGTACGCTGACCGCTTGTCGCTGGCGGCGCGGTTGCTTACAGCGATGTCAATGACGGACGAGCACGCCTGGCAGGACGCCTACCGCCACCCGGTGCCCTGGGCCACCGGCTTCTCGCCGCGGTCGCTGATCGACCTGTTCGAGGATTCGGTACGCCAGCATGGCCAACGTCGCGCGATCGACTTCCTCGGCCGGCATTATAGCTACGACGAGCTCGCCGACGGCGTGCGGCGCGTCGCCACCGGCCTCGCCGCGCTCGGCTATGGCAAGGGCGATCGGATCGGGCTGTTCCTGCCCAACACGCCGCATTACCTCGCCGCCTACCACGGTGCGCTGCGGCTCGGCTGCACCGTCGTCAACTTCTCGCCGCTCTACAGCGTCGACGAGCTCTGCCACCAGGTCGAGGACTCGGGCACGCGGCTGCTGTTCACGCTGTCCGCCACCGCATTGCTGCCCAACGCGCTGGCGGTGCTCGACAGGAGCGGGCTCGAGCGGCTGGTGGTCGGCTCGGTCGCGGGCGTGCTGCCGCCCGTCAAGTCGGTCGCCTATCGCCTGCTCAAGCGCCGCGAGGTGGCGCCGCGACCGGCCGACCCGCGCGTGCTCACCTTCTCGCAGCTGATCGCCAACGATGGCGCGCACCCTGCCGCGGCGATCGCGCCCGAGCGCGACGTCGCGCTGATCCAGTACACCGGCGGCACGACCGGCGTGCCCAAGGGGGCGATGCTGACCCATGCCAATGTCGCGGCCAACGCGCGCCAGGTCGCCTGCCTCGACCCGCACAAGGACCAGACCGACCGCATCCTCGGCGTGCTGCCGCTGTTCCACGTCTTCGCCAACACCTGCGTGATGAACCGAACGATCGTCACCGGCGGGGAGATGGTGCTGCTGCCGCGCTTCGACGCGGGGCAGGCGCTGGCGGCGATCGCGCGGACGCGGCCGACCTCGCTGCCGGGCGTCCCGACCATGTACCAGGCGCTGCTCGACCATCCGGCACTGGCCAAGACCGACCTCACCAGCCTGCGCGTCTGCATCTCGGGCGGCGCGCCGCTCAACGCCGAGCTCAAGGCGCGCTGGGAGGCGGTCACCGGCTCGCCCCTCGTGGAGGGCTATGGCCTGTCGGAGAGCACCGGCGTGCTCACCACCAATCCCTATGATCCGCCGCAGAAGCCAGGCACGATCGGTCAGCCGCTGCCGTCGACCCGCATCCGGCTGGTCGACAAGGAGGATGCCGCGCGCGAGGCGGCGCCCGGGGAGCCCGGCGAGATCGTCGCACTCGGGCCGCAGATCATGGCGGGCTATTGGAACCGCCCCGACGCTGACGCGACCACCTTCGCGCTCGACTCGCAGGGGCGGCGCTGGCTGCGCACCGGCGACGTCGGCACGATCGACTCGGACGGCTTCATCGCCATCGTCGACCGGCTCAAGGACATGATCTCGGTCGGCGGGTTCAAGGTCTTCCCGAGCCAGATCGAGGCGATCCTCTATCACCACCCCGCGGTGCGCGAGGCGCTGGTGATCGGCATGGCCGATACCTATCGCGGGGAAGTGCCGCGCGCCTATGTCACCCTGACCGAGGAGGCGGGCGCGGTCGACGGCGCCGCGCTGCGCGACTGGCTCAACCCCCAGCTGGGCAAGCACGAGCGGGTCGACCGTGTGGTGGTGCGCGCCGCGCTGCCCAAGACGATGATCGGCAAGCTCAGCCGCAAAGACCTAATGGCGGAGATCCGCGCCGAGATGGAGTCGCCGCCGATCACGCCGAGCTGAGGCGAGCGCGCCCTCGAGACGATTGTCTACGGCCCGCCGCCGTCATCCTGCAACGAGTTCAGGATGACGCAAGTGGGAGGCCAGCGCCGGTGCCGCTGCCGACGTCTGCACGCGATCGTCCGGCGAGAACGCCCCCCGCACTGCTCCGCGCGGGAAGGCCCGAGCTCGCGCCCTTATTTCCCCTCGAGCGCCGCGCCGATCGCGTCGGCCGGGCGCGAGAGCAGGCCGTAGACGCCCTGCGCCGCGATCACCGCGAGGGTCACGCCCACCAGCGCCATCACGATGAACTGGAACGCCGAGGCGAAGGCGCGCGAGCGCTCCACCTTGCGCGCCATCTGCGCCTCGTGCGCGAGGCGGCGCTCGGCGCGGCGCTCGCCCGCGTCCTGCTCGGGCTTCGGCTGCGGCCGGCTGGCGAGCCGCGGCTCGTCGACCAGCGCCTTGACCGAGAGCCGCTCCTGCGACTTGATGCCGAAGAAGCGGCCCCTGGCCCATTGCACGCGGCCGACGATCACGATCGTGCCGCGGCGGATCTCGATATAGCTGCCCGGCTGGGGCGGCCCGTCGCAGCCGCCCATCAGCCCGCGCGACGAGACGTTGTGGATGACGACGTCGACCCACTTCGCCCCCAGCCGCATCCGCGACGGGATCAGGACCGTGATCCGCTCCTCGCGCGGGCGAAGGCCAGATTGTAGCGCCGCGAGCACCGTCGTCGCATTCCCTCATCGCTGAACCAGACGGCGGCTATGCCACCGGCGGCGCGAAGAAGCCGTTAACGCGACAGCGACGATGACCCGTTTCGGCGATCAGAGCATGCCGAGCGCCTGCATGTACACCTCGAGGATCGACTGCTCCTCCTGATATTCCTCGCGCTTCTGCTTGCGGATCTTCATGATCTGGCGGATCGCCTTGGCGTCATAGCCGCGGCTTTTCGCCTCGGCGAAGACGTCCTTGATGTCGTCGGCGATGCCCTTCTTCTCTTCCTCGAGCCGCTCGGCGCGCTCGATCAGCAGCCGCAGCTCGTCCGCCGCGACCGCGCCGCCGCCCATGCCTTCGCCACGCTCTTCCGCCATGTCGCTGTATTCCTCGAAAAGATGACGCCGCCCGCGGGCGCAGGCGAATCGCACTGCGGCGGACGGCGAGGTTCGCCCCTGATCGGGTGAGGGGGCGCGTCTATCCGCGCGCGCGCGCCGGCTCAAGTGTGGCGGTGAGGACGCAGTGGGCGTGCTCCCATCGGCTCCTGCTCGCCGTTCGCGCTGAGGAGCGGCTGAGCTCGTCGAAGCCGCGTCTCGAAGCGCCGCCACCGTCGCCGGCATCAGGTGCTTCGAGACGGCCCTTCGGCAGGCTCAGCGCCTCCTCAGCACGAACGGCCCGGGGAATGATCCGTCTGCCTCGAAGGATCAGCGTGCTCCTGCGCACGCAGGAGTCCAGAGTCACAAGCGACACCGTCCGCGACCCTGGGCTCAGCGTCCGCCGGAGCACGGATCAACGGTGCGGGGTCTTACTCTCCGCTCATCCGCCCTTCGCCACCACACCGCGATGCATGACGAAATCCACTGCTTCCAGCCGCCGCACGTCGTCGAGCGGCGAGCCGGTGACCGCGATCAGGTCGGCGCGCTTGCCCGGTGCGATCACGCCCAGGTCGTCGCGACCGAGCAGGTCGGCCGCCGCGACGGTGGCGCTGCGGATCGCCTGCGCCGGGGTCATCCCGAGGTCGACCAGATGCGCGAACTCGGTGGCGTTGTCGCCGTGGCGCGACACGCCGCTGTCGGTGCCGAAGGCGAACTTCACCCCCGCCGCCCAAGCCTTCTTGTGATTGGCGTGGAGCGCCGCCGCGGCCGCCTCGGCCTTGGGGATGGTGGCGGGCGGCAGCGCGCCCGCGCGCGCCTGCGCCAGCGCGGCCAGCGGGGCGATCTCGGTCGGCACCAGATAGGCGCCCCTGGTCTTGAACAGGCGAATGGTCTCGTCGTCGAGGTAGGTGGCGTGCTCGACCGAGTCGACGCCCGCCTCCAGCGCCGCTCTGGTGCCCTCGGCGGCGTGGCTGTGCGCGGTGGCCTTGCGGCCGAGCGCGTGCGCGGTCTCGACGATGGCGCGCATCTCCTCGGGCGTCATGGCGCGGCCGAGCCCGCCCGCGACGTTCGACAGCACGCCCCCGGTCGCGGCGAACTTGATCACCTGCGCGCCCAGCCCGACCTGCGCGCGCACCGCGCGGCGGCAGTCGTCCGGCCCGTCGCAGACGTTGATCTGATGAGCGTGGACCGCCTCGGCCCATTCCTCGGCGAGGCCGTTGCCGCCGTCACCGTGCCCGCCGGTGACCGAGATCATCGACCCGGCGTTGACGATCATCGGCCCCGCGACGTCGCCGCGCTCGACCGCGTCGCGCAGCGCGCGGATGCCGCGCGGGTCGCCGCCGAGGTCGCGGACGGTCGTGAAACCCGCCTCCAGCGTGCGCCGTGCGTTGACCACCGCCGTCATCAGGTCGTCGGCCGAGTCGGTGTTGAGCCGGGTGAGCCGCTCGCGCAGCGGGTCGCCGCCGATGCCCCAGAGGTGGACGTGCATGTCGATCAGCCCGGGCAGGACGAACTCACGCGATAGGTCGACCAGGCGCGCACCGGCTGGGGGCGGGACGAGTCCGTCGCGCACCTCGGCGATCACGCCGTCGCGCACGATCACGGTGCTGGGGCCGCGCGGGCGCTCGCCGGGGCGGTCGAGCAGCTGGCCGGCGTGGACGTAGATCAGCGCGGGCACGGGCGTGGCGGACGCCGCGGGCTCCGCCGGCTGTTGCGCGCTGGCACCGGCGGCGAGCGCGAGCGCGATTGTGACGGCGAGTGTTCTCAGCATGTTGCCCCCTGTTGTTTCGGGGGAGGCTAGGCGGGCGCGAGGCGTTCGTCACGGGATGATGTGAGGGAGTAAGGCGACGCTTGCTCCGCGCCTGACTGGTCATGCTCCACTTCCACGTCCCCGTCCCCGCTCCTTCGACACGACGTCATCCCCGCGAAGGCGGGGATCCAGACACGCTGACGCTCGTGCAAGAGCCGCATGGTCAGCGTCTATGGATCCCCGCCTTCGCGGGGGATGGCGACGTGAGGGGCGGGGCGGCGGGGCGGTGCAGGTTTCGCGCCACCGCCAGCGGCGACGCGGGTTTCACGCCGTTCACCGGAAGCCGCCCCGCGCGCCCTCAGCAGCTTAAATGCTAAGCCGCCCCGCGAGCGCTCAGGCCGGGATCTGCTGCGAGATGCAGTGGAAGCTGCCGCCTCCCGTGAGGATCGCGTCGGCGCGCAGCCCGACCGCCTCGCGCTCGGGGAAGAGCGCTTGCACCGCCGCGACGCCGGCCTCGTCCTGCGGCGTGCCGTACACCGGCACGACCACCGCGGCGTTACCGATGTAGAAGTTCATGTAACTCGCCGGCACCACCTCCTCGTCGCGCAGCACGCGGCCGGGCGAGGGGATCTCGACCACCTCGACCCCCGCGGCGCGCGCGCGCGCGGCGGCGTCCTGGTAGACGCGCCAATTGGGGTCGTTCTCCGCGCCGACCGGCAGCGCCAGCCGGTTCGGCCCGACGAAGCGCGCGAGATTGTCGACATGGCCGTCGGTATGGTCGTTGAGCAGCCCGTCGCCCAGCCACAGCACGCGCGTATAGCCCAGGTCCGCGGCGAGCCGGCGCTCGACCGCCTCCTTGGTCAGCGCGGGGTTGCGATTGGGGTTGAGCAGGCACTGCTCGGTGGTGACGACCAGCCCGGTGCCGTCGCCGTCGATGGCGCCGCCCTCGAGCACCCACTCGCACGGCAGCACGACCAGCCCGCGCGCGCGCGCCAGCCGCGCGCCGATGTCGTCGTCACCGGGCAGATCGTATTTGCCGCCCCAGCCGTTGAACTGGAAGTCGCGCGCGCGCCCGTCGCCGTCGACGATCGGCGCGGTGTCGCGCAGCCAGATGTCGCCGAAGGGCTGGATCAGCACCTCGGCGAAGGGCGCCAGCGCGCGCGCCGCCGCGGCCGCCTCGGCGTCGGCCGCGACGAGCAGCACCTGCTCGCCGCGACCCTCGGCATGGACCGCGCGGGCGAAGGCAGCGACCTCGTCGCGCGCCTGGTCGAGGTCATCCTGCCACAGCTCTGGGTGGCTCGGAAAACCGATCCACACCGCCTGGTGCGGCGCCCATTCGGGTAGCGGGGTACGGGACACTCGCGTCACTCCTGTTCAGCGCGCCGCGGCGCGGCTGCGGTCGCGGATCGCGCGGAACTCGTCGCCCGCGACCCAATTGGGCCAGGCGTCGCTCTCCGCCAGCGCGCGCCCGATCGAGTAATAGAGCTGCACGTCGCGCACCGTTCCCGCCCAGTTCCAGTTGGGATCATATTCGTCCTTCGGGCCGTGGTAGCGATGCTCCTCATAGTCCTTCGCGGCGGCGGCGCCCGCGGCCTTGCCGCCCGAGACCAGATCGTCGCCCGCGTCGAAGTAGATCATCGGCACGCCGCGCTTGGCGAGGCTGAAATGGTCCGAGCGATAGTAGAAGCCCTTCTCCGGGGTGGGCTCGTCCGAGGCGTAGCGCCCCTGCGCCTTGAGCGCGGCGTCGAGATAGGCGTCGAGCTCGGACTTGCCCTTGCCGACCACCACGACGTTCTTCGCCGGGCCGGCGAGCGACAGCGCGTCCATGTTGACCCCGCCGACCGTCCGAGTGAGCGGGTAGAGCGGGTTGGCGGCGTAATATTCGGAGCCGAGCAGCCCGGATTCCTCACCCGTCACCGCGACGAAGACCTGGCTGCGCGCCGCCGGCCCCGCCTTGGCATTGGCCTCGGCGAGCGCGACCAAAGCGGCGGTGCCGCTGGCATTGTCGATCGCGCCGTTGCAGATGTCGTCGCCGCCGGGCGCCGCCTCGCAGCGGCCGAGATGGTCCCAATGCGCGCTGTACAGGACATAGTCGTCCGGCCGCGTCGTGCCTGGCAGCACGCCGACGACGTTGCGCGACATGTGCTTGCGCACCGTCTCGTCGAACGAGACCGAGGCGGTCACGCCCTTGAGCGGCACCGCGCGGAAGCCCTTGCGCGAGGCCGCCGCGGCGAGCTGGTCGAAGTCTAGTTTCTCGCGCGCGAACAGCGCCTTGGCCTGGTCGTACTGGATCCAGCCGATCGCCGCGCTCTGGTCGGCATGGCCGTTCGCGGCGTCTGCGACCTGCTGGGCCCCGGTCCAGCTCGACTGGACGACGTTCCAGCCATAGGCCGCGGGCTCGGTCTGGTGGACGATCAGCGCCGCAGCCGCGCCCTGCCGCGCCGCCTCCTCGAACTTGTAGGTCCAGCGACCGTAATAGGTCATCGCGCGGCCGTTGAAGGTGCCACCCACCGTGGGTGTGCGCCAGTCGGGGTCGTTGATCAGGATCAGCACCGTCTTGCCGCGCACGTCGACCCCGGCATAGTCGTTCCACCCCTTCTCAGGCGCGTTGACGCCGTAGCCGACGAAGACGACCGGGCTGTCCTTCACCTGCTCCCGCGGCGCGATGCGGTGGCTGCCCACCACCATCTGCGGCCCGTACCGGAGGCTTAGCGGCGCGCCCGCGCCCTTGAAGACGAGCGGCGTGACGTCGTGCGCGGTCAGCTCGACCAGCGGCACGTCCTGGAACCAGCTGCCCTTGTTGCCCGGCGTCAGCCCCGCCGCGGCGAAGCGCTTGGCGAGATAGGAGACCGTCTTCTCCTCGCCCGCGGTGCCCGGCGCGCGGCCCTCGTAAGCGTCCGAGGATAACTCTCTCGTCACCTCTTTCAGTGTCTGCTCGGAGATGGGCGCGGTGGGCACCTGCTGCGCCGCCAGGGCGCTCGCCGCGGCCAAGGCGAGCAGGGATAGAGACGAGAGACGCAGACGCATGGACGTACTCCGGGAGGATACCGGCGCCTCATGCCAAGCTGGGTCAACGCTGTCCACGCGGGCCTTGCGGCGCGCGCGGCGCCGGGTAGATTTGTGACGGGGAACAGGGGGAAAATGTGATGAGGGGGAATACGGGGGCGGCGCTGTGCGCGCTGCTCGCGGGGCTCGTCGGCCAGGCCGCGACCGCGGCGCCGGCGGCAACGGACGGCGCGTCGGCCGCGCCGGTGGCACCGGCTGCGCCAGTGTCGG
Source organism: Sphingomonas yunnanensis (assembly GCF_019898765.1). Classification (GTDB taxonomy): domain Bacteria; phylum Pseudomonadota; class Alphaproteobacteria; order Sphingomonadales; family Sphingomonadaceae; genus Sphingomonas; species Sphingomonas yunnanensis. The sequence goes on from NZ_JAIOKB010000006.1 coordinate 222,588, forward strand.
CCGATCTGGCGAGCCGCTTCGGCGCGCGCGAGCATGTCGGCCAGGTCAGCCTGGCGCCCGACGGCGCGCATATCGCTTACGTCAGCGCGACGCAGGGGCGCGGCAGCGCGGTACGGCTGATCGAACTCAGCAAAGGCAGCGAGGAGATGATTGACCTCGGCGATGGCGAGCGGTTGGCGCCTTCGTCGTGCGGCTGGGCCTCCTCGGCGCGGCTGATCTGCAAATTCCGTGGTGTGGCCGATTACTACGACAAGCAGGTGGGTTACTCGCGGTTGTTCGCCTTCGACGCCGACGGCGGCCATCCGCTCTATCTCGGCCGCAAGAACCGGCTCGGCACCACCCGCCTCAACCAGTTCGACGGTGACGTCATCGACTGGCGTGGTGGCGACGGTCAGGTGCTGATGCAGCGCGACTTCATCCCCGAGCGCGGGGAGACCGGCTCGAATATCTCCGCTTCCTCGCGCGACGGGCTGGGCGTCGAGCTGGTCGACAGCCGCACGGGCAAGGCGCAGCTGATCGAGCGCCCGGTGTCCGATGCCGAGGACTGGCTGGCCGATGGCCAAGGGAATATCCGCATTCGCGAGACGATGCCGCGGCGCGAGGACGGCGCACTCAAGGGCGACACCGTCTACAGCTACCGCCTGACCGGCCAGGACGCGTGGAAGCCGTTCAGCACCTCGCGCCAGGACGGCCCGAGCGTGCTCGAGCCGCTCGCGGTCGACGGCACGCGCGACGTGGCCTTCGCGACCCGGCGGCTCGACGGGCGGCTCGCGCTCTACAGCGTGGCGCTCGACGGTTCGATGAAGGCGGACCTGGTGTGGAGCAATCCCGAGGTCGATGTCGACGGGATCGCGCGCATCGGGCGCCGCGGGCGCGTGATCGGCGCCACCTACGTGACCGATCGCCGCCAGACCGACTATTTCGACCCGGAGTACAAGACGCTCGCGGCCAAGCTGACGAAGGCGCTGCCCAAGTTGCCGCTGATCGGCCTCGTCGGCGCCACCGCGGACGAGAGCCGTCTGCTGGTCTATGCCGGCAGCGACGTCGATCCCGGCATGTATTATCTCTACACCAAGGCCACGCGCACGCTCGCCCCGCTCATGCCGGCGCGCCCCGAGCTGGAGGGGGTGCCGCTCGGCCAGATGACCTCGGTCAGATTCCCCGCGGCGGACGGCACGGTGGTTCCCGCCTACCTCACGCTGCCGCCGGGCGGCGCGACCAAGGGGCTGCCCGCGATCGTGATGCCGCACGGCGGGCCGGCCTATCGCGACGAATGGGGTTTCGACTGGCTCGTCCAGTTCTTCGCCGCCTCGGGCTATGCGGTGCTGCAACCGCAGTTCCGCGGCTCGACCGGCTACGGTGACGCCTGGTTCGCCAACAACGGCTTTCGCTCGTGGGAACTCGCGATCGGTGACGTCAGCGACGCGGGGCGGTGGCTGGTCAAGCAGGGCATCGCCGATCCGGCCAAGCTCGGCATCGTCGGCTGGTCCTACGGCGGCTATGCCGCCTTGCAGAGCAATGTCGTCGACCCCGACCTGTTCAAGGCGGTGGTGGCGATCGCGCCGGTGACCGACCTTGGCCGCACCAAGCAGGAGAGCGAGGGCTTCAGCAACCACGCGATGGTGGAGCGCCAGATCGGCTCGGGCGAGAATATCGGCAAGGGCTCGCCCGCGCGCCACGCCGATCGCTTCAAGTCGCCCGTGCTGCTGTTCCACGGCGACCGCGACCTCAACGTCGGCGTCGGCCAGTCGAAGCTGATGGACAAAAGGCTGCGCGGCGCGGGCAAGGCGTCGACGCTGGTGGTGTACGAGGGGCTGGACCACCAGCTCGACGACGATCGCGCGCGCGCCGAGATGCTGCGCAAGAGCGACGCCTTCCTGCGCGCGGCCTTCGCGGGGAAGTGACGAGGGCAGGGGGCAGACGCGGCGAGGTAGGGCTACATCGTACCCGTGTGCGCCGTCGCGGCCATCGCTCTGCGTCGCACCGATGCGTTGAGGACTCGCGGAGCGCCGGCGTGTGATCGATCCTCCCCTCGCAGGGGAGGATCGTTATTTAGCAACGCCAGCGATCTCACAGCACCTCGAACAGCCCCGCCGCGCCCATGCCCCCGCCGACGCACATCGTCACCACGACGTACTTCGCACCGCGGCGCTTGCCCTCGATCAGCGCGTGGCCGGTCATGCGCGCGCCCGACATGCCGTAGGGGTGGCCGATCGCGATCGCGCCGCCGTTGACGTTGAGCAGCTCGTTGGGAATACCCAGTTTATCACGGCAGTAGAGCACCTGCACCGCGAAGGCCTCGTTGAGCTCCCACAGGCCGATGTCGTCCATTTTCAGCCCGTTCTTCTCGAGCAGCTTGGGGATGGCGTAGACAGGGCCGATCCCCATCTCGTCGGGCCTGGTGCCCGCCACTGCCATGCCGACATAGCGGCCCAGCGGAATGAGCCCGCGGCGCTCCGCGAGGCGCTCCTCCATCAGCACGCTGGCCGAGGCGCCATCGGACAGCTGCGAGGCGTTGCCCGCGGTGACGTGGCGGTCGGGCCCGACCACCGGCTTGAGCGCGCGCAGCCCCTCGATCGTGGTGTCGACGCGGTTGCCCTCGTCGCGCGCCAGCGTCACCTGCTCGTGGCTGACCTCCTTGGTCTCCTTGTCGATATTGGCCTTGGTGGCGGTGACCGCGACGATCTCGTCGTCGAACCTGCCCGCCGCCTGCGCCGCCGCGGTGCGCTGCTGCGACTGGAGCCCGTACTGGTCCTGCGCCTCGCGATCGATGCCATAGCGGTCGGCGACGATCTCGGCGGTCTGGAGCATCGGCATGTAGATGTCGCCGTGCATCGACAGCAGCTCCTTGTCGGGCGCGACACGCATCTCTGGCGTCTGAACGAGGCTGATGCTCTCCACCCCGCCGCCGATCGTCACGTCCATGCCGTCGACGACGATCTGCTTGGCCGCGATCGCGATGGCCATCAGACCGCTGGCGCACTGGCGGTCGACCGACATGCCCGGCACGCTGGTGGGCAGCCCGGCGCGCAGGAGGCTGGTGCGCGCGATATTGCTCGCCTGATGCCCCTGCTGGAGTGCGGCGCCGAGGATCACGTCCTCGATCTCGGCACGGTCGACCCCGGCCCGCTCGACCGCGGCGGCGATCGCGTGATGCGCCAGAGTCGGGGAGGGCGTGTTGTTGAACGCGCCGCGATAGGCACGGCCGATCGGGGTGCGGGCGGTGGAGACGATGACGGCGGAGCGCATGGGGAGGAGTCCTTCGGTGAGTGTCAGGGAGGGGTGAGGTTCGAGGCAGCCGTTGCACCCACTGCCGTCATCCCGGACTTGGTCCGGGACCGACCCGTCCGCGCGCCATACGGCGGATGAGTAAGCGGCACGGTGGATCCCGGATCAAGTCCGGGATGACGGAAGGGAGCGGGAGGCGCGACGCGCCCCTCACACGAACACCTGCGTGATCCACTCCGCCACCATCGCGGGCCTGTCCTGCCCCTCGATCTCGACCGTGGTGGCAGTGGTGTACTGATACACTCCCGGCCGCTTCTCGGCGAAGTCGGCCAGCACCGAGCGCGCGCGCACCCGCGACCCGGACGGTACCGGCGCGAGGAAGCGCACCTTGTTGCCCCCGTAATTCACCCCCATCGTCACGCCGTCGAGCCGCGGCGCGTCGGGCGTGCGCGCCGCCAGCAGCGGCAGCAGCGACAAGGTGAGGAAACCGTGCGCGATCGTCGTGCCGAACGGCGTCCGCGCGGCACGCTCGGGATCGACGTGGATGAACTGGTGGTCGCCGGTCGCCTCGGCGAAGCGGTCGATCATCGCCTGGCTCACCTCGACCCAGTCGGAGACGCTCTCGCGCCCGACTGCCTGGCTCATCTCCTCGGCCGTCACCGCGATTCCCCTCCGCCATGCGACGCGCTACAGCGCGCGCATCTGTCTAGGCGCGGCGCCGCGGTGCCCGCAAGACACAACGAACCGAAAGCACGAAGATGGCCGCTGCCGTACCGTCATCCACTCTCGCCCAGCTCCGCGCGCTCCACCGCGCCAGCGAACCCGATGTTCTAAAGCCGCTGCTGGAGCGCGCCGCGGCGGGCGCCGATTCGCGCGCGCGCATCGTCGACACCGCCTCCGGGCTGCTCGCCGACCTGCGCGCGGCGCAGGCGCGCGGCTGGGTCAACCAGTTCCTCCAGGAATATCGCCTCAACTCGTCGGAGGGCGTCGCGCTGCTCAGCCTGGCCGAGGCGTTCCTGCGCGTCCCCGACCCCGAGACCGCCGACCTGCTGATCGCGGACAAGCTCGGCGACGCCGACTGGCGCGCGCACGCCGGCCAGTCCCACTCGCGGCTGGTCAACACCGCCACCTGGGGTCTGGTGGTTGGTCGCGCTCTGGTGGGCGAGGGCGAGACCGGGCCGCTCAAGCGGCTTTTGAGCCGCGCCGGCGAGCCGTTCGTGCGCCAGGCGGTGGGCGCGGCGATGCGGATGATGGGCGAGATCTTCGTGATGGGGCGCACCATCGACGAGGCGATGAAGCGGATGCGCCGCCCCGAGCACCGCGGCTTTACCGCCAGCTTCGACATGCTCGGCGAGGCGGCGCGCACCAGCGCCGACGCCGAGCGCTATTTCCAGGCCTATGTCGACGCGATCGACGCGGTCGGCAGCGACCCGCGCGCGGGCCACTCGGTCTCGGTCAAGCTCTCCGCGCTGCACCCGCGCTACGAGGTGGCGCGCTGGGACGAGTGCGTGCCCGCGCTGACCGAGATGCTCGAGGCGCTCGCGCTGCAGGCGGCGGCGCGCGGCATCGCGCTCACCGTCGACGCCGAGGAGAGCGAGCGGCTCGAGATGAGCCTCGACATCATCGGCGCTGTCGCGGGGCTGCCGCAGCTGCGCGACTGGGACGGGTTCGGCATGGCGGTACAGGCCTATGGCAAGCGCGCGCGCCCGGTGGTGGCCTGGGCCGACTCGCTCGGGCGGCTGATGAACGTGCGGCTCGTCAAGGGCGCCTATTGGGACAGCGAGATCAAGCGCACCCAGGTCGAGGGGCTCGACGATTACCCGCTGTTCACGCGCAAGGCCGCGACCGACGTCAGCTACCTCGCGGTGGCGCGCGACATGCTCGACGCGCGCCACATCCGCCCCGCCTTCGCCAGCCACAACGCGCTGACCGTCGCGACGATCGTCGAATGGGCGGGCAACGGCCGCGACTTCGAGTTCCAGCGGCTCCACGGCATGGGCGACGGCCTGTACGAGCGGCTGGTGCGCGACCAGGGCTATCACTGCCGCATCTACGCGCCGGTCGGCGGCCACCGCGACCTGCTCGCCTATCTCGTCCGCCGGCTGCTCGAGAATGGCGCCAACTCCAGCTTCGTCCACCAGCTCGCCGACGCGCGGCTGAGCGAGGCCGATATCCTCGCCGATCCCGTCGCCAAGATCGCCGCGGTCGGCGGCACGCGCCACCCGAGCATCCCGCTACCGGCCGAGCTGTTCGGTGCCGAGCGGCGCAACTCGCGCGGGCTCGACCTCGGCGACCGCGTCGTGCTGGAGGACACGCGCGCCGCGGTGAACCGGCCGATGACCGAGCCAATGCCCGCACCCGCGGCCGACGTCGCCGCCGCGGTGGCGCGCGCGCGCGCGGCCTTCCCGGCGTGGCAGATGACCCCGGTCGCGGCGCGCGCCGCCTGTCTCGACCGGCTCGCCGACCTGCTCGAGCGCGACCGCGACCGGCTGATGGCGATCTGCGTGCAGGAGGCGTTCAAGACCATCCCCGACGCGATCGGCGAGGTGCGCGAGGCCGCCGACTTCTGCCGCTACTACGCGGCGCGCGCGCGCGCGACGCTCGGCTCGGTCGAGCTGCCCGGCCCGACCGGCGAGCGCAACACGCTCCACCTCGAGGGGCGCGGCGTGTGGGCGACGATCGCGCCGTGGAACTTCCCGCTCGCGATCTTCCTCGGCCAGACCGTCGCCGCGCTGGTGACGGGCAACACCGTGGTCGCCAAGCCCGCGCCGCAGACGCCGCGGATCGCCGCCGCGGCGGTGGCGCTGGCGCACGAGGCGGGCGTGCCGCGCGACGCGCTCGTGCTGGTGCCGGGCGGGCCCGAGGTGGGCGCCGCGCTGGTGGGCGACGCGCGCGTGCAGGGCGTGGCCTTCACCGGCTCGACCGCGACCGCGCGCGGGATCGCCCGCGCGCTGCTGGCGGACGACGACCGCCCGATCGTGCCGCTGATCGCCGAGACCGGCGGGATCAACGCGATGATCGTCGACTCGACCGCTTTGCCCGAGCAGGTGGTGGCGGACGTGGTCACCAGCGCGTTCCGCTCGGCCGGGCAGCGCTGCTCGGCGCTGCGGTTGCTGCTGGTGCAGGAGGATATCGCCGAGGGTCTGATCGAGATGCTCGCGGGCGCGATGGACCTGCTGAAGCTCGGCGACGCGGGCGACCCGCGCACCGACGTCGGCCCGGTGATCGACCGCGCCGCCTACGACCGGCTGATGGCCTATCGCGAGCAGGCGCGCGCGCGCTGGGTCAAGACGGTGGCGGCGCCCGGAAAGGGGCTGTTCGTGCCGCCGACGCTGATCCGGCTCGACACGGTCGAGGCGCTCGACCGCGAGTGGTTCGGGCCGCTGCTCCACGTCGCGACGTGGAAGGCGGGCGCGCTGGAGGAGACGATCGCGCGGGTCAACGCCAAGGGCTATGGCCTGACGATGGGGCTGCACAGCCGCATCGCGCGCGCGGCCGAGGTGACCGAGGCGGCGGCGGCGGTGGGCAACCTCTACATCAACCGCTCGATGATCGGCGCGGTGGTGGGGTCGCAGCCGTTCGGCGGCGAGGGGTTGTCGGGGACGGGGCCCAAGGCAGGCGGGCCGTTGTACCTGTATCGCTTCTGCGCGGAGCGCGCGGTGTCGGTGGACACGACCAGCGCGGGCGGCAATGCGACGCTGCTGAGTTTGGAGGAGGGCGGGATCTGAGCAATCGACCTCATCGGGGCGGCAGCGGAGTGCGACACATGGCGCAGACCGGCACTGGCCCATGCCCTTCAGGGGAGGGGTTGGGGTGGAGCCGCTCCGCAGACGCCGCGCTCGGGGCAGCGACCCACCCCCGATCCCTCCCCTGACGGGGAGGGGAGAGGCGAGAGACGCTGCCTCAATCAGGCAGCGTCCTTACCTCAGCGGCACTTCACCTTGCCGCGATCGATCGAGCGGCCGAGCAGCGCGCCGCCGCCGGCGCCCAGGAGCGTGCCGAGCGTGCCGCCGCCGACCACGTTGCCCAGCACGCCGCCGCCGATGCCGCCGATCACCAGGCCGGTGGTGCCGTCGTTGCGCTTGCAATAGGCGCGGCCGTCACGCCCGCGATACACTTGGTCGTCGCGGCCGAGCGCGCGCGCGCGGCGGCTGTTGCCGCGGCGATAGTCACGCGACGGATCCCAGTTCTGGTCGTCGCCGTGCCAGCGATAGTCGCGGTCACGGTCGCTGCGCTGCGCCTGCGCGGCGGGGGCGAGCATCGGGGTGGTGGCGGTGGCGAGCGCCAGTGCGGCGAGCAGGGCCTTGTTCATGTCATCGATCTCCTTCTGTCGCCCACGAACGTCGCAGGCGGCGAGGAGTTCACTCACGTCAGGCCGGTACCGTATCGTGCCGGGGCAGTGGCGCCATCGTGCCGTCGGGCTCGAGCATGTTCTCGCGCTTGGCGACGATCAGCGGCACCAGCACTTGTCCCGCCACGTTCACCGCGGTGCGCCCCATGTCGATGATCGGGTCGACCGCCAGCAGCAGCCCCGCGCCCTCGAGCGGCAGGCCCAACGTGGTGAGCGTCAGCGTCAGCATCACCAGCGCGCCGGTCAGCCCCGCCGTCGCCGCCGAGCCGACCACTGACACCAGCGCCACCAGCACATAGTCCGAGGCGTGCAGCGCGATGCCGTAATATTGCGCGACGAACAGCGCCGCCACCGCGGGGTAGACCGCGGCGCAGCCGTCCATCTTGGTGGTCGCGGCGAAGGGGACCGCGAAGGCGGCATAGTCGCGCGGGACGCCGGCGCGCTCGGCCGCTTGCTCGGTGACCGGGAGCGTCGCGATCGACGAGCGCGACACGAAACCGAGCTGGATCGCGGGCCAGGCGGTGGCGAAGAACCGCGTCACCGACAGCCGGTTGAGCGCGAGCAGTGCGGGGTAGACCAGGAACAGCACCAGCGCGAGTCCGAGGTACACCGTGCCCGCGAAGCTGCCGAGCGCGGCGAGCGACGACCAGCCGTAGCGCACGATCGCGGTGCCGATCAGCCCGGCGGTACCGATCGGCGTCAGTCTCACCACCCAGCGCAGCAGCCGGCGAAAGATCGCGAGCAGCGAGGCGTTGGCGGCGAGGAAAGCGCCGCCCGCCTCGCCGACGTTGACCGCCGCCGCGCCGACCGCGATCGCGATCACGATCAGCTGGAGCACGTTGAACCCCAGCTTGGTGGTGGCGCCGCCGTCGGCGAGCTTGGTGCTCGCCTCGATTCCCAGGAAGTTGCCGGGGATGAGCCCGCGCAGGAAGTCGAGCCACGAACCGGTGGTGGCGGGTAGCACTGCGGCGGAGGGATCGACGCCGCTGCGCACGCCGGGCTCGAGCAGCGTGCCGAGCGTGAGCCCGATCGTCACCGCGATCAACGCCGTCACCCCGAACCACAGCAGGGTCTGCCCGACCAGCCGCGCGGCATTGCCGAGGTCGCGCAGCGCCGCGATCGAGGCGACGATGGCGGTGAACACGAGCGGCACCACCAGCGCCTTGAGCAGCTGGACGAAGCTGTCGCCGGTGAGGCGCAGCCCCTCGGCCAGCGGAGGCAGATCGCGCGCCGCGAAGCCGAGCGCGACGCCGATCGCCATGCCGGCGAACACCTGCACGGTGAAAGAAGGGCTCTTCATCCTACCGAGGTGTGGCCCCGTGACGCGCTGCGCCAGCAACTTTCCGTTTCAATCGGGCGAGCCGGGCTTGGGCGCGCTGCGCCGCATCCAGGAAAATGCTGCGTGGCACCCAGGCCGTCGGTCTGTTAGCCCCGTCGGCATGCCCGTCTCTGCCGCCCGCTCCGCCCGCGAGATCCTGGTCAACCTCCACGACGTCATGGCGGCGCGGTCGAACGCGCAGGCCAAGCTCAACTCGGTGGTCGAGATCATCGGCGAGGCGCTGGATAGCGAGGTGTGCTCGATCTACCTCCTGCGCGAGGGCGTGCTCGAGCTGTTCGCCACGCGCGGCCTGGCGCCCGAGGCGGTGCATGTCACCAAGCTCGCGCTGGGCGAGGGGCTGGTCGGCATGATCGCCAAGAACAACGAGGTGCTCAACCTCGACGAGGCCGCGAGCCACCCCGATTTCGCCTACAAGCCCGAGACCGGCGAGGACCGCTACCACAGTTTCGCGGGCGTCCCGATCATCCGCCGCGAGCGCGCGGTCGGGGTGCTCGCGGTGCAGCACGCCGATCCGCGCAAGTATGAGGGCGTCGAGATTGAGGCCTTGCAGACGGTGGCCATGGTGCTGTCCGAGCTGATCGCCAACGCCGGGCTGATCGATCAGGGCGGCCCGAGCGACCGCCCGCAATCGACTGCTTCGACGCGGATCGCGGGGCAGAAACTGGTCGACGGCATGGCAGTGGGCTGCGCGGTGTTCCACCAGCCGCGCATCCATATCGAGCATACCGTCGCGGAGGACACGGAGGCCGAGCGCCACCGCGTCTACGCCGCCTTCGACAAAATGCGCGAGCAGATCGACCGCATCGCGCGCGAGGCCGAGTTCGGCGTCGGCGACGAGCATCAGGAGGTGATCGCCACCTACAAGATGTTCGCCTATGACGAGGGCTGGGCGCGCCGCATCAACGAGGCGATCGACAGCGGGCTGACCGCCGAGGCCGCGATCGAGCGCGTGCAGCAGCGCACCCGCCAGCGCATGCGCGAGATCGACGATCCGCTGCTCGCCGATCGCATGCATGACCTGGAGGACCTGTCCAACCGGCTGCTGCGCATCGTCTCGGGCCAGATGGGAACCGCGGCGCAGCTCGGGCTGCGGCAGGACACGATCCTGATCGCGCGCAACCTCGGGCCGGCCGAGCTGCTCGAGTATGACCGGCGCAGGCTCAAGGGCGTGGTGCTGGAGGAAGGCTCGCTCACCGCGCATGTCACGATCGTCGCGCGCGCGATGGGCGTGCCCGTGCTCGGCCGCGTGCGCGACGTGCGCCGGCTGATCGCCGAGGGGGACGCGCTGCTGCTCGACGTCACCGAGGGCACGCTGACCGTCCGCCCCACCGCCGCGATGGAGGAGGCGTTCGAGGCAAAGGTCGCGGCGCGGCAGAAGCGCAAGGCGGCCTATGCCGCGCTGCGCGACCTCGCACCCGAGACGCGCGACGGCCATCGTGTCACGGTGATGGTCAACGCCGGGCTGCGCGACGACGTCGCGGTGCTCGATCTGACGGGGGCGGACGGGATCGGGCTGTTCCGCACCGAGTTCCAGTTCCTCGTCTCCGCCACGCTGCCGCAGCGCGAGCGGCAGCAGCGGCTGTACCGCGAGGTACTCGACGCCTCGGGGTCGCGGCCGGTGATCTTCCGCACGGTCGATATCGGCGGCGACAAGGCGCTGCCCTATCTGACCCACACCGGCGAGGAGGAGAACCCCGCGATGGGCTGGCGCGCGCTGCGGCTCGCGCTGGAGCGCGACGGGCTGATGAAGGCGCAGGCGCGCGCGCTGCTCGAGGCGGGGGCAGGGCGCACGCTCAACGTCATGTTCCCGATGGTCTCCGAGCCCTGGGAGTTCGACGAGGCCAAGGCCTTGTTCGAGGCGCAGCGCGCCTTCCTCCACCAGCGCAACAAGCGCCTGCCGCTGGAGGTGCGCTACGGCGCGATGCTGGAGGTGCCCGCGCTCGCCTATCAGCTCGACGTGCTGCTGCCCAACATCGACTTCCTCTCGATCGGGACGAACGATCTCACCCAATTTCTCTTCGCCGCCGACCGCGCCAACCCCAAGCTGGCGGACCGCTACGACTGGCTGTCAAGTTCGATCCTGCGCTTCCTGCGTCGCGTGATCGTGCCCGCGCGCGAGGCGGGCGTGCCTGTCGCAGTGTGCGGCGAGATGGGCGGCCGGCCGCTGGAGGCGATGGCGCTGATCGGGATCGGGCTGGATCGCCTCTCGATCACGCCGGCGGCGGTGGGGCCGGTCAAGGCGATGATCCGCACGCTCGATCGCGCCGCCTTGACTACCTTCATGGACGAGCTGCTGGTCCGGCCGCCGCGCGACATGCGTGGGGCGCTCGCCGCCTGGGCGGCCGATCGCGGGGTCGAGCTGGCGTGAGGTCGCGACGAACCGAGTCGAATCGTGTGAAGCCCCTCTGTTGACAGTGTTGCTCGTGTTTGGAACACGAACGCACGCTCGCATGATCGCTGTGGGCGCGGGGCGGAGAGAAGAATGAGCGACGGCGAGCTACCCGCACAGGCACCGATGCCAGGCTCGGTCGGCGCGCGGCTGCGCGCGGCGCGCGAGGCGCAGGGGCTGTCGCTCGCCGAGGTGGCGGCGCGCACGCGCGTGACGCAGCGCTTCCTCGAGGCGCTGGAGATGGACCGGCTCGACCTGCTGCCCTCGCCCACCTACGCGTCGGGCTTCGCGCGCGCTTATGCCCGCGCGGTCGGGCTCGACCAGGCCGACGTCGGTCGTGCCATCCGCGGCGAGCTCGCGCGCGGCGCGATGCCGCTGCGCCAGCATCACATCGAGGAGATCGCGGATCCGTCGCGCGCGCCGTCGCGCGGGCTGGTGATCGTCGCCGCCGGGCTGGCGCTGGCGGTCTTGGTGCTGGGCGTGCTATGGCTCTCCACCGGCATGTTCCGCGGCACCGCCGAGCAGGCGCCCGAAGCGACGCCGAGCGCGCAGGTCGCCTCCAGCAAGGAAGTGCCGCCGCCCGCGCCCACCCCCGCCGCCAGCGGCAAGGTGGTGCTGACCGCACGAACCGAGGTCTGGATGCGCGTCTACGACGGCGCCAAGCAGCGCCTGTTCGAGGGCACGATGAAGCCGGGACAGTCGTTCGAAGTGCCGGCCGGCACCGATCGGCCTATGATCAACGTCGGTCGCCCCGACCAGCTCACAGTGACGGTCGACGGCCGCGAGGTCGCGCCGCTGGGCGACGGCAAGCGCGCGATCAGGGACGCCGGCATTAGCGCCGAGGCGCTCGCCGCGCGCGGGCTGCCCGCCCCGGCGCCGAGCGCGAGCGCCACGCCGGCGGCGACCGCGGCGAACGGGACGACGGCGCCCGGCGACGCAGGGCAGCTCGCGGCGTTCCGTGACGTGGCGCGGTGAGGTTGGGGCGCACTCTGCGGCGCCGCGGTGGCCCGAGCGCATCGAGTCACAGCTCCGTTATTTGTTCGTCACCCCGGATTTGATCCGGGGCCCAAGGTGCCGCGTACACCACGACGGCGTCGTGCGCGGAAGGATGGATCCCGGATCAGGTCCGGGATGACGGCGGGAGGGGAGGCGCGCCGGGGGAGTGGGTGTCTGCGCTCTCGCGACTTAGACCACGCCGCGCTTCACCGTGGCGACAGCTCGCTTCTATAGAGAGGTGCGACAGGTGCGCACCGGGGACGGAACATGATGACCAAGTGGATGGCGGGCAGCGCGCTGGCGCTGGTGGTGGCGGGATCGACCGCGACGCCGGCGGCGGCGCAGATCGAGGGGCGCGTCGGCAAGCTCGAGGCGGAGATGCGCGCCGTGCAGCGCAAGGTGTTTCCCGGCGGCGCCGGCGCGATGGTGGAGCCGCAGATCGCGCCCTCGACCGCGCCGGTCGACGCCGCGGGCGTCCCCGCCACCAGCGCGCTGACCGACATCACCGCGCGGGTCACCTCGCTCGAGCAGCAGATGGCGAGCATGACCGGGCAGATCGAGCAGACCCAGTACAAGCTGCGCCAGCTCGAGCAGCAGTTCGAGGATTATCGCAAGGCGACCGACGCTAGGCTGACCCAGCCGGTCGCGCCCGCGCCGACGCCGAGTGCCGACGCGTTCGGCGGCTCCGGCGTGACCGTGCCGCAGGCACCGGAGCCGGTGAGCGGCGCCACGGACGCGGCCGCTGCCCCCAGCAGCGGGGATCCCGCCGAGGACGCCTATCTCGCGGGCTATCGCCTGTGGCAGTCGCGCGACTATCCCGCCGCCGAGGCGCAGCTCAAGAAGGTGGTCGCCACCTATCCCAAGCACCGCCGCGCCAGCTTCGCGCAGAACCTGCTCGGCCGTTCCTACCTCGACGAGGGCAAGCCGAGCCTCGCCTCGATCGCATTCTACGATAATTACAAGAAGTTCCCCGACGGCGAGCGCGCCCCCGATAGCCTGTATTATCTCGGCACCGCGCTGCTCAAGCTCGACAAGCCGGCGGACGCCTGCAAGGTCTACGGCGAGCTGACCGACGTCTACGGCAGCAAGATCGCGCCCGGGCTCAAGGCCGACGTCGTCAAGGCGCGCGCCGCCGCCAAGTGCAAGTGAGCTGAGCGTGGCGCCGCTGCCCGCGGCGGCGGTGGCGCGCTTCGCCGACGACCTGCGGCGCGGGTTCGCGCGCGCGCACGATGTCGCCGCGGTCGAGCGCGTCGGCCGGGTCGGCGTGGCGGTGTCGGGCGGCCCTGACTCGGTCGCGCTGCTGCTGCTCGCCGCCGCGGCCGTGCCGGGCGAGGTCGTGGCGGCGACGGTCGACCACCGGCTCCGTTCCGCCGGCGCCGATGAGGCGGCGATGGTCGCTGGGCTGTGCGACAAGCTCGATGTGCCGCACGTCACCCTCCTGCCCGAGGCGCCGATCGCCGGCAGCTCGCTTCAGCGCCGCGCGCGCGAGGCCCGCTACGCGCTGCTGACCGACTGGGCCGCGCGCGAGCGGGTCGGCGCGCTGCTGACCGCGCACCACGCCGACGATCAGGCCGAGACGCTGCTGATGCGGCTCAACCGCGCCTCGGGCCTGGCCGGGCTGAGCGCGATCCGCGCCGCGCGCCGGGAGCAGGGGACGCTGCTGCTGCGCCCGCTGCTGGCGTGGCGTCGCGCCGAGCTGCGCGCGCTGGTGGAGGGGACGGGCGCCTTCTTCGTCGACGACCCGTCGAATACGGACCCGCGCCACGATCGCACCCGGGTCCGCGCCGCGCTCGCCGCCACGCCCGCGCTCGACCCGGTGGCTCTCGCCGCCTCCGCCGGCTACCTCGCCGAGGCGGAGGAGGTGATCACGCGCTTGGCCGAGTGGTTGTGGGCGGAACATTGGCAGGGGCCCGACCGCCCGTTCGCGGTCACCGGCGAGCCGCGTGAGCTGCGCCGCCGACTCCTCCGCCGCGCGCTCCACGCGACTCGGGCGGAGCACGCGATCGTGCTGCCCGCCTTCACCGATTCGTCCAATATCGAGCCACTGCTCGACGCGCTCGAGGCACGGCGCGGCGCGGTCCAGGCCGGCGTCAAGGTGGAAGTGGGCGAGAAAGGCTGGATTTTTCGCGTAGCACCGCCGCGTCGATCACTCTGACCGACGCTGTTCCATTGCCATTAACCCGTCGTGGCTTACATTGCGTTGGTTGGAAAGGTACCCGATGAACGACAACGACAGGCAGCGCGGGAACGGCGGCGGCGACAATGGCGGCGGCGGCAACCCTAACCCCTGGATGAAGAGCCTGCTGATCTGGGTCGGCGTGCTGCTCTCGCTGGCGGTGGTGGTGACGCTGTTCGACGGCCGCACGACGACGGCGCAGGGCAATACCGTCGCCTACTCCACCTTCCTCGACAAGGTCGACGAGGGCACGGTGAAGGACGTCAACGTCAGCCGCGACATCATCACCGGCAGCTTCTCGAACGGCGACAAGTTCCGCACCTATCCGGTGCAGGACTCCGGGCTGATCGAGCGGCTGCGCAAGGCGGGGGTCGAGGTGGCGGGCAAGCCGGAGGAGGGCCCGTCGATCTGGATGGTGCTGCTCTACCAGTCGCTGCCGTTCCTGCTGTTCCTCGGCATCGCCTTCTTCGTGCTGCGGCAGATGCAGAAGGGCGGGGGCGCGGGCGGCGCGATGGGCTTCGGCAAGAGCCGCGCGCGCATGCTGACGCAGAAGGAAGGCAAGGTCACCTTCGACGATGTCGCCGGCATCGACGAGGCGCGCGCCGAGCTCACCGAGATCGTCGACTTCCTCAAGGATCCCACCAAGTTCGCGCGCCTGGGCGGCAAGATCCCCAAGGGCGCGCTGCTGGTCGGCTCGCCGGGTACCGGCAAGACCTTGCTCGCCCGCGCGATCGCGGGTGAGGCGGGCGTGCCCTTCTTCACCATCTCGGGGTCCGATTTCGTCGAGATGTTCGTCGGCGTCGGCGCCAGCCGGGTTCGCGACATGTTCGAGCAGGCCAAGAAGTCGGCGCCGTGCATCGTCTTCATCGACGAGATCGACGCGGTGGGTCGCCACCGCGGCGCGGGGCTGGGCAACGGCAACGACGAGCGCGAGCAGACGCTCAACCAGCTGCTGGTCGAGATGGACGGTTTCGAGGCCAACGAGGGGATCATCATCGTCGCGGCGACGAACCGCCCCGACGTGCTCGACCCCGCGCTGCTCCGTCCGGGCCGCTTCGACCGTCAGGTCGTGGTGCCGCGCCCCGACATCGAAGGCCGGATCAAAATCCTCGAAGTGCATATGAAGAAGGTGCCGCTGGCGCCGGACGTCGATGCGCGGGTGATCGCGCGCGGCACGCCGGGCTTCTCGGGCGCCGATCTCGCCAACCTCGTCAACGAGGCCGCGCTGATGGGCGCGCGCAAGGGCAAGCGGCTGGTCGCGATGGCCGAGTTCGAGGAGGCCAAGGACAAGGTCATGATGGGCGCCGAGCGCCGCTCGATGGTCATGACTGAGGACGAGAAGCGCATGACCGCCTATCACGAGGCGGGCCACGCGATCGTCGCGCTGCACGAGCCGGCGTCGGACCCGATCCACAAGGCGACGATCATCCCGCGCGGTCGGGCGCTGGGCATGGTGATGCGCCTGCCCGAGCGTGACAGCTACAGCTATCACCGCGACAAGATGTACGCGAACCTGGCCGTGGCGATGGGCGGGCGCGTCGCCGAGGAAGTGATCTTCGGCTATGACAAGGTGTCGAGCGGCGCGAGCGGCGACATCCAGTACGCCACCGGGCTCGCGCGCGACATGGTCACCAAATGGGGCATGTCGGACAAGGTCGGCCCGGTCGAATACGCCCAGCCCGAGGGCGAGAGCTTCCTCGGCTATTCGTCGAGCCAGCCGGTGCGGATGTCGAACTCGACCGCGCAGCTGATCGATGACGAGATCAAGTCGATCGTCGAGGGCGGGCTGCACCGCGCCAAGCAGGTGCTGACCGACCATCTCGACCAGCTTCACTCGCTCGCGGGGGCGCTGCTCGAATACGAGACGCTGTCGGGTGAGGAGATCAAACGCCTGATCGCGGGTGACGACATCGGTCGCGCTGACCAGGGGCCGAAGGTGCCCGCGGTGCCGGCGGCGGGGACGTCCATCCCTAAGACCAAGCGCCCCTCGGGGCCGTTCGGGAGCGCGTCGCCCGCGGGGGCGTGATGCTCTGAACGATCGAATGAGGTGAGGGAAAGGGCGGCCTGCGGGTCGCCCTTTCTCGTTGGACGCGCGCGCCGAGCTCAGTCCGCCTGCCGCTTGCCCCCATCTATAATTCCGTCTCCGGAAGCCACGTCGGCGCGAGGCACCGGTCATGACCTATACGGCCCCGGCTTGACCTGATCGCCCAGCGGTTTATGTCTTACAAATAGATAGGGAGGGATGCGTGGCGGGCGACTATATCGCCATTGACTGGGGCACGACCAACCGCCGCGCCTGGCGCGTCGCGGCGGACGGGACGTTCGGGGCGTGCGTGCGCGACTCGCGCGGCGTGCTCGCGCTGACCGTCGACGCCTATCCCGCCGAATTGTCCGCGATCCGCGCGCGGTTGGGCGAGCTGCCGGTGATCGCCGCGGGCATGGTCGGGTCGAATCGCGGCTGGCGCGAGGTGCCCTATGTCGACGCCCCCGCCGACCTCGCCGCGCTCGCGGCGGGGGCAATGCGCCTGCCTGATCAGGACGCGCTGCTGCTGCCCGGCGTCGCGCTGCGCACCGGCGAGCGCGCCGACGTTATGCGCGGCGAGGAGGTGCAGGTGCTCGGCGCGCTCGCCGCCGGGCTCGCCCCCGCCGACGCGCTGTTCTGCCAGCCGGGCACGCACAACAAGTGGATCGCGACCAAGGCGGGGCGGATCACCGACGTCGCCACCGCGCTGACGGGTGAGCTGTTCGCGCTGCTGCGCGGCCACGGCATCCTCAGCGTGATGCTCGACGGGCCGGTCGCCGACGGCGCCGCCTTCCGTGCCGGTGTCGCGCGCGGTGCGGGCGCGCGCGACCTCACCGTCGCCTTGTTCGAGGTGCGCGCGCGCGTGCTGCTCGACCGGCTCGCCGCGGTCGACGCGGCCAGCTTCGCCAGCGGCGTGCTGATCGGCGCCGACGTCGGCGCGCGGACCGACCTCAAGGGCCGCCCGGTCCAGCTGCTCGCCAGCGGCGACCTCGCCTCGCTCTACGCCGCCGCGATCGATTCGTGCGGCGGCACTGCTCTGGCGCTCGACAGCGAGCGCGCCTTCGCCGCCGGGATCCACCGGCTGTGGGAGATGACCCGATGACCGATATCCTCGCGGCGTTCGACGCCGCCTTCCGAGAGGCGCCCCTGGTGGCGATCCTGCGCGGCCTCACCCCCGCCGAGGCGCCCGCGGTGGGTGACGCGCTGGTCGAGGCGGGGTTCACGCTGCTGGAGGTGCCGCTCAACTCGCCCGAGCCGATCGAGAGCATCCGCCTGCTGGCCGAGCGGCTCGCCGGGCGCGCGATGGTCGGGGCGGGCACCGTACTCACCACCGACGATGTCGCGCGCGTGCGGGACGCGGGCGGCACGCTGATCGTCTCGCCCAACACCGAGCCCGAGGTGATCCGCGCCAGCGTCGCCGCCGGGCTCGCGTCGCTGCCGGGCTATTTCACCGCGAGCGAGGGCTTCGCCGCGCTCGCCGCCGGCGCCACCGCGCTCAAGCTCTTCCCGGCCGACGGCACCACCCCCGCTTACCTCAAGGCGCAGCGCGCGGTGCTGCCCAAGGCGACGCGGATGCTCGCGGTCGGCGGCATCACCCCGCACAACATGGCCGAGTGGCGCGCCGCGGGCGCCGACGGCTTCGGGCTCGGCTCCAACCTCTACCGCCCCGGCAAGTCGGCCGCGGCGGTCGGGGAGGACGCCCGCCAGTATCTCACCGCGCTCAAGGACCTCGCATGAGCTTCACCCGCCTGCTTCAGCATCGCGTCGACGACGGTCGTCGCCGCGTCATCCTCGCCGAGGGCGGCAGCGCCTGGTTCCTCGACGGCGTCGACACCACGCGCGCGCTCGCGTTGGAAGCGATCGCGCGCGGCACCACGCTCGCGGAGGCCGCGGCGGCGCGAAGGACCGACGAGACGGTCGACCTCGCCGCCGAGCTCGACGCCAAGCGACTTCTGCCCGCGATCGACCATGAGGATAGCGCGCGGCTGCTGCTCGCGGGCACCGGACTGACCCATCTCGGCTCGGCCGAGGGGCGCGACAAGATGCACAAGGCCGCGACCGACGCCGCGCACCAGACCGACTCGATGCGGATGTTCCTCGAGGGTGTCGAGGGCGGCAAGCCCGCGGCGGGCGCGGTCGGCCAGCAGCCCGAGTGGTTCTACAAGGGTGACGGCCAGTCGCTGGTGGCCCCCGAGGCGCCGCTCGCCTCGCCCGCCTTCGCGCAGGACGGCGGCGAGGAGCCCGAGCTCGCCGGCATCTACCTGATCGGCGACGACGGCACGCCCTATCGTCTCGGCGTCGCGCTCGCCAACGAGTTCAGCGACCACGTCACCGAGAGGCACAATTACCTGTGGCTGGCGCATTCCAAGCTGCGTCAGGCCGCGCTCGGCCCGGAGCTGTTGCTCGGCACGCCCCCGGCGGACATCCGCGGTACCAGCCGCATCCTCCGCGACGGCGCGACCTTGTGGGAGAAGCCGTTCCTCACCGGCGAGGACAATATGTCGCACCACCTCGCCAACCTGGAGCACCACCATTTCAAGTACGCCGGCTTCCGCCGCCCGGGCGACGTGCACGTCCATTTCTTCGGTACGGCGACCTTGTCGGTGGCGGACGGAGTGAAGACCCAGCCAGGCGACGTGTTCGAGATCAGCGCCGCGCCGTTCGCGCTGCCGCTGCGCAACCCGCTGACCGACGCGCCCGGCGCGACGGTGCAGGTGCGCGCGCTGTGAGCGCCCCGATCCGCCTCGCGCTGGTCGGCATGGGCAAGATCGCGCACGACCAGCACCTGCCCGCGATCGCGGGCAACAGCGACATCGAGCTGGTCGCGACGGTCAGCCGCCACGGCGAGCCGGTCAACGGCCTGCCCTTCTTCCCCAACGTCGAGGCGCTCGCCGCCGGCGGCGTGGCGGTCGACGCGGTCGCACTCTGCACCCCGCCGCAGGTGCGCCGCGCCATCGCGCAGTTCGCGATCGAGCAGGGTTGGCACGTCTTCCTCGAGAAGCCGCCCGGGGCGACGCTCGCCGAGGTCACCGCGCTGCAGGCGGCGGCGACCGCGCGCGGCGTGAGCCTGTTCGCCAGCTGGCACTCGCGTTACGCCGACGGGGTCGAGCCCGCGCGCGCCTGGCTCGCCGGCCGCGAAGTCAGGCGCGCGACGATCACCTGGCGCGAGGACGTGCGCGTCTGGCATCCCGGGCAGGAGTGGATCTGGGAGCCCGGCGGCTTCGGCGTGTTCGATCCCGGCATCAACGCGCTGTCGATCGCGACGCGGATCCTGCCGCGCCCCTTCTTCGTCGAGACTGCCGAGCTGGACGTGCCGTCGAACCGCGCCGCGCCGATCGCGGCCCGGGTCGCCTTCCGCGACACCGCGGGCAGCGAAGTCGTGATGGACCTCGACTTCCGCCAGGAAGGTCCGCAGCACTGGGACATCGAGGTGGTGACCGACGCAGGCACGCTGCTGCTCGCGAAAGGCGGCTCGGTGCTGACGATCGACGGCGCCGAGGCGCTGGCGCACGACGCCGACCTGCACGGCGAGTATCCGGGGCTATATCGGCGCTTCGCCGAGATCGTCCGCGCCGGCGAGTCCGACGTGGATGTCGCGCCGCTGCGGCTCGTGGCGGACGCGTTCCTGCGCGGGCGGCACATCGCGGTCGAGCCGTTCGTCGAGTGAGCGGCGCCGTGACGTGCTCTCGCTCTCCCCTCGCACGTGGTAGCCGGGGTCGAGGGCGTCGTGGGCGTCACTCCGCTCAGCCCTGGCCTCCCGCGTTCGCGAGAACGCTAAGAAGCCTTCGCTCGCCCGTCACCCCACCAGCTGCGCCACGTCGACGGGAACGCCGCGTCGCCGCAACTCGACCGTGACGCGCGCCTCGCCGCGCTCGGGCGCGCGGCCGAGCGTGTCGCCGGCGCCGACGCTCGCGCCGCGCCGCACCGCCGGCTCGGCGATGCCGGTGACCAGCGTCTGCCAGCCCGCGCCGTGGTCCAGGATCACGATCGTGCCGTAGCTGCGGAACGCGCCGACATAGCGCACCAGGCCTGCCGCGGGCGCGACCACCGTCGCACCGCGCGGCACCGCCAGCGTCAGCCCGCGCGAGCGTACGCCATTGTCCGAGAGCTCGCCGAGGCCCGTGATCAGGCGCCCCCGCGCGGGCAGGCGATAGGCTGGCGCTTTAGGGCGCGGTGGGGCAGACCCTGCTGGCGGCCCCGGCAGAGCGATGAGATCGCCCAGCACCGCCTGCGCGCCGCCGAGCGCGGCGATGCGATCGGCGGTGTCGCGCGCCGTCTCCTCCAGCGCGATCGCGCGTTCGTCGTCGTCGCTCAGCGCGGCGAGCCGGTCGCGCGCCTCGACCAGCCGGGCGCGCTCGACCGCCAGTGCGCGTCCCGTCGCTGCCGCGCTCAGCGAGAGCGCGCGCGTCCGGGCCACCGCGCCCCGTAGCGCGGCGGTCTGGCGTCGAAGCCGCGCCGTCGCGGCACGCAGCACCGCCTCCACGCGGACGAGATCGGCGACACTGCCGGGGTGTACCAGCAGCGCGGCACGGGGGCGGCGCGCCACCCCTGCCACCGCGGCAACGAGCCGGACGATCGGCCCCTGCTCGGCGGCGAGCGCGGCACGCTGTCGCGCCAGCCGCGCCGCGATCGCCCCGGCGCGCGCGCGCTCGGCGGCGATCTCCGCCTCGGCGCCGACGAGCTGCGCGCTCGCGCGCCGCGCCGGCTCGTCGGGCAGCGCCGCGGCGGAGGGCGCCAGCAGCGCGAGCGCGAGCGCCGCGCCGGCTCGGGAGGCGCGCACGGCTCAGCCCTCGCGATGATAGGGGTGGTTGGCGAGGATGCTGGTGGCGCGGAACAGCTGCTCCGCCAGCATGGCGCGCGCGAGCAGGTGCGGCCAGGTCGCGCGGCCGAAGGAGAGCAGCAGGTCGGCCTCGGCGCGCTCGCCGTCGCCGAAGCCGTCGGCCGCGCCGATGAGGAAGCGCGCCTCGCGCACCCCGTCGTCGCGCCAGCGGCCGAGCGTCGCGGCGAAGGCGGCGGAACCGAGCATCTCGCCCTTCTCGTCGAGCAGCACGCGGCGGCCCTGCGCCGGACGGTCGGGCTCGCGCCCGCCTCGGTCGGGCAGTTCGCTCAGCCGCGTCGGCCAGGCGATACGCTTGAGGTAGCGGTCGACCAGCTCGGCCTCGGGCGAGCGCCCGATCCGTCCGCGCGCGACGATGTGGAGCAGCATGGAGCGAGGGTAGCGGCTGCGCGCCGCGGCGTCATCCGATGAGTGTCGCGGAGGAGCCTGACCTTCCCCGGCGCGAGACGTCGGAGAGTCGGTTGGCCAACGCCTTATATTGCTCGCGGCTCTGGGCTCCTGCCTTCGCAGGAGCACGAAGAAGTGAGGCAGCGATCCCTCCCAATGGGAGGGGTCAGCGAAGTGACTTTATGCCACCCCGGCCGCAGGCGGCGCGTCGCCGAAGGACCACATGCGCTCGAGGTTGTAGAAGCTGCGCACCTCGGGGCGGAAGAGGTGGACGATCACGTCGCCCGCGTCGATCAGCACCCAGTCGGCGCTCGGCAGCCCCTCGATCCGCGCCGACCGCCCGGTCTCGCCCTTGATCTTCTCGGCGAGCTTGGACGCCATCGAGGCGACCTGGCGGGTCGAGCGTCCGCTGGCGATCACCATATGGTCCGCGATCGACGACTTGCCCGCGAGCGGGATCGAGATCGTGTCCACCGCCTGGTCGTCGTCGAGCGATTGCAGGACGAGCTGGTGCAACGCCGCGACCTGATCGGCGTCGGCGGTGCGGTGAGCGGGGTCAGTGGCGGGCAAGGTGGCTCCTCAGGATGCCGCGGGCGCTGCGGCGGGCGTGTCAGCTGTAGATATGGGATCGGCGAGACGAACGTGCCAGGCAGGATCAGCGGCGCGAAGCTGCGTCGCGGACGTCGGGTCAGGGCGGAAACGTAGCAGCACCAGGGCTGGCACACTCCACTCGGTCCACTTCCTTGCCTGGCGTGCGGGCCGCCGAAAGCGCCGCAGCCAACCCATCGCGGGGGCCGCGAGAGCCCTGGCATCATAGCCCGGCCGCGCCACCACCGCAATCGGCATCGTCCGCGCGATCGCGCGCCAGCGCTGCCACTCGTGGAATTGCGCGAGATTGTCCGATCCCATGACCCACACGAAGCGCGTGCGCGGGTAGCGGTGCACCAGCTTGGACAGCGTGTCGGCGGTATAGCGCGTGCGCATCCGCGCCTCGATGTCGGTGGCGCGGATCGGCGCGCGCCGCGCCATCGCGCGCGCCGAGGCGAGCCGTGCCGCCAGCGGCGCCATGCCGCGACGCGGCTTGAGCGGGTTGCCCGGCGACACCAGCCACCACATCTCGTCCAGTTCGAGCGCGCGGATCGCCTCCATCGTCAGGTGACGGTGGCCGCGGTGCGCCGGGTTGAACGAGCCGCCGAGCAGGCCGATGCGGCGGCTCACGTCAGCCCGGCCTGATCGCCGCCGGCCGGCATGGCGCGACGACCGGCGCTGTCCGCGCGCCAGTCCTCGCGCTCATGGTACACGCGCAGCACCTCGCAGCGCTGCGTCGTCAGCCGGTAGTGGATCAGATAGGGCGTTCCCAGCACGCGCAGCACGCGCGTGTCGCGGCGGTGGCGCTGGCCGCCGTACGGGAAGTCGCGCAGGAAGTCGGCGCGCCGCCGGATCGCGGTCACCATCGCCAACGCCGTGGCGGGCGAGACATGCTCGTCGAGCCAGGCGTCGATCGCGACCAGATCACCGAGCGCCGCGCGGGCCCAGACGATCGCGAGCGCGCTCGGCGCGAGCGCGCTCGCGCGACGACGGGCGGGCGGTCCATCCCACCAGTCCCTCACGCGGCCGACGTCGTCGAGCGCGGCGTCGTCACGGCCGGGACTAGCCGCATCGCGCGCGATGCCGCGCGATCATCGCCTCTAACGCGCGCATCACCTCGTCGTGGTCGACGGTCTCGCCGCGCTCGACCTGGTCGATGCCGAGTTGAACGAAGGCGTCGGCCGCCGCCTCGCGCGCCACCGCGTCGCGGATCGCCGCGGCGGCGAAGGCGGCGCTGGTGATGCCGCGCGCCGCAGCGATCGAATCGACCAGCGCCACGGTCGCGTCGTCGAGCTCGGCCGTGATGGCGCGCGCGTTCAACCGCGCACCTGGCCGGTGCCGCGGCCCAGCCATTTGTAAGTCGTCAGCCCTTCCAGCGCGACCGGGCCGCGCGCGTGCAGCCGCCCGGTGGCGATGCCGATCTCCGCGCCGAGCCCGAACTCCGCGCCGTCGGCGAATTGGGTCGAGGCGTTCCACAGCACGATCGCTGAGTCGACCGCGGCGAGGAAGCGCTCGGCCACGCGCTCGTCACCGGCGACGATCGCGTCGGTATGATGCGAGCCGTGCCGCGCGACGTGCGCGAGCGCGCCGTCGAGCCCGTCGACCAGCGCTACCGCGGCGATCGCATCGAGATATTCGGTGTCCCAGTCGCTCGCCTCCGCGGGCGCGATCGTGGGGAGCAGGGCGCACGCGCCATCGTCGCCGCGCAGCGCGCAGCCGGCGTCCGCCAGGGCGGCGAGCAGCGCGGTCGCGTACGGCCAGGCACTGTCGATCAGCAGCGTCTCCATCGCGCCGCACACGCCTGTGCGGCGAAGCTTGGCGTCGATCACCACCGCGCGCGCCATGTCGAGGCCGGCCGAGGCGTGGACGAAGACGTGGTTGACGCCGTCGAGATGCGCGAGCACCGGCACGCGCGCCTCGGCCTGGACGCGCGCGACCAGGCTCTTGCCGCCGCGCGGGATGATCAGG
The DNA here is from genome assembly GCF_019898765.1 of Sphingomonas yunnanensis. GTDB lineage: Bacteria > Pseudomonadota > Alphaproteobacteria > Sphingomonadales > Sphingomonadaceae > Sphingomonas > Sphingomonas yunnanensis. The sequence goes on from NZ_JAIOKB010000006.1 coordinate 246,870, forward strand.
TCGATCGCGCCCTCGGCGGCGAGCATCGCGCCTACCGCGGCGCGGTCGGTGGTGGGTACGAGCTGGACCGCGTCGGCGGGAAGGCCGCCCGCGACCAGCCCCTCGACCAGGGCGGCGTGGAGGGCGCGGTTGCTGGCCACCGCCTCGGAGCCGCCGCGCAGGATCACCGCGTTCCCCGAGCGGACGCACAGTGCGGCGGCGTCGGCGGTGACGTTGGGGCGGCTCTCATAGACGATGCCGATCACGCCGATCGGGACGCGGACGCGGCTGAGCGCCAGACCGTTCGGGCGAACCGTGCTGTCGATCACCTGTCCGACCGGGTCGGCGAGCGCCGCGACGGCGGCGACCCCTGCGGCGGTCGCGTCGAGCCGCGCCGGATCGAGGCGGAGGCGGTCGATCAGTGCGGGCGAGAGCGTGTTGTCGCGCGCGCGCGCGACGTCCTCGGCATTGGCGTCGAGGATCGCTGCCCCATGATCGCGCAACGCGGCCGCGGCCTCGTGCAGCGCGCGTGCCTTGGTCGCGTCCTCCGCGGCGGCGAGGGCCTGCGCGGCGGCGCGCGCCTTCGCGGTCATCGTGTTGATCAGGAACGGGATGGACTGTGGGTCGAGCATCACGCGCTGGCCTAGCATGCGCGCGCCGCCGCGCCCAGCCGGCGCGTCGGACCGGTACTGCGGGGCGGCGTCGAGGCGCTCTCTGTGTCAAGGTCGCCATATAGACCGCGGCAGGCGCAGCGCTGGCAGGGCGGGCATGACCACCTCGCGAGGCTCTGATCTAGGCTAGTTTTTTAGGTCCGCCGCGCTGGTGGCGCGTCGGCGCGACCTTATATCCCGTGCCATGACCGACATGCCGCTCCACCGCCGCCGCTTCCTCGCGCTCGCCTCGCTCGGCACTGCCGGCGTCGGGCTGGTGGGCTGCGGGCGCCAAGCCGACGCCGCGCCCGAGCGCTTCGCTGTGACCAAGGCCGACGCGCAGTGGCGCCAGCAGCTCGGGCCCGCCGCCTATGACGTTCTGCGTCACGAGGGCACCGAGCGGCCTTTCACGAGCCCGCTCAACGAAGAGCATCGCGCCGGGACGTTCTCGTGCAAGGGTTGCGCCTTGCCGCTCTTCTCGTCGAAGACCAAGTTCGACAGCGGGACTGGCTGGCCCAGTTTCTACGCGCCGCTGACCAACGCGGTGGCGACGCGGACCGATCGCAGCCTCGGCATGGCGCGGGTCGAGGTCCACTGCCGGCGCTGCGGCGGCCATCTCGGGCACGTCTTCGACGACGGGCCGCCGCCGACGGGCAAGCGCTATTGCATGAACGGCGTGGCGATGACCTTCCGCGCGGCGTGAATCGAGCGCGGCGCGTCGCCCGCCGGCGACGCCTGTTCTGCTTAGTCCCCGTCGACCGGCAGCGCGCCCGCGACCGGCGCGGCGGCGGTGGTCGCGATCGTCATCGGTGCGAGCGGCGCCTCGGCCTCCGCGGCAGGCGCCTTGTCCGGGTAGATGAAGCCGGCGAGCGGGTAGCTGCTCGTGCCGAGGTCGCCGTTGCCCGCGTACCAGACGCGCACTTCGCTCCAGTCGCCCGCGGGCGAGACGTCGACCGCGCGGACGTCGCGCTCGATCCCGCCGCGGCGCGACCAATTGGCGTGGGTGAGCAGCACCTCGCGATCACTGACGACCCGGCTCACCATCGCCACGTGGCCGATCGGCATGCCGTGCGTGGCCTTGAACGCCATCACGGCGCCTTCCACCGGCACGTGACCGCGCTCGTAGCGGCCGGCAGCCTGGCCCCACCAGGTGTTGGCATTGCCGCGGATCTCGATGCCCGACACCTCCCGCGCGAACGGGACGCACTGCAGGTAGCGTGCCTGCGCGGGCGCCACTGTCATCAGGGCGCATGATATCACCAGCGCGAATCGCGCTGCCAGAGCCTTGGAATTCACGGGTGACCCCCCGGTCTCTCGAAACTGATGAGCCTCTGCTACGCGGCGAATCCTGACCGAACAAATGCCGCGGGAACCATTCCGGACGAGTCGAGGTGCCGCGGCGGTGAGCCGAACCCGAGCGCTCGGAAAAGGGCAGTGACGCTGTCCCGGAGTGTGAATCGACGGTTAAAAACACTCGATTGTCGTTGCCGAATCGGCGCGGTCGCCCTCCGGTACGCGTGCGCGGCCAGCATCGCGCGCCGGCGGCTCGCCATCTTCATTGCGGCAGTATGCAGTGCCAGCAGGCAGGCGGGCGCAGATTAGAAGATCGGGTCTGGCCGGCCGCTTGTCTGCCCCGGAACACGGGCCTAGGATCGATGGGTCCGCAACAGCCGATTGCTCCACCATGGCCCTGGATCCCGACACCTTCGCCGCGCTGATCGACACCGTTCGCCGCTACGTCGCCGAGCGGCTCCGCCCGCTTGAGGCGCAGGTCGAGGCCGACGACGCGGTGCCCGACGCGGTCGTCGCCGAGATGCGCGAGATGGGGCTGTTCGGCCTCTCGATCGCGGAGGATTATGGCGGCCTCGGCCTCACCATGGGGGAGGAGGCGCGCGTCGCGATCGAGATGGGACGCACGACGCCGGCGTTCCGCTCCACCTTCGGCACCAACGTCGGGATCGGGAGCCAGGGGCTGGTGCTCGCCGGGACGGCCGAGCAGAAGGCCGAGTGGCTGCCGCGCATCGCCGCGGGCGAGATCGTCACTAGTTTCGCACTGACCGAGCCGGGTGTTGGCAGCGACTCCGGCGCGGTGGCGACACGGGCGGTGCGGGACGGCGACGTCTACCGGCTCTCGGGCACCAAGCGCTACATCACCAATGCGGACCGTGCCGACCTCTTCACCGTGATGGCGCGCACCGGCGACGCGCCCGGCGGCCGCGGCGTCTCCGCGTTCCTTGTTCCGCGCACGCTGGCGGGCGTGTCGGTCGGCGAGGCCGAGAAGAAGATGGGGCAGAGGGGCGCCAAGGTCGCTGACCTCCACCTCGATGAGGTCGCGGTGCCCGTCGCCAACCGGCTCGGCGAGGAGGGGGAAGGGTTCAAGATCGCGATGCGCGTGCTCGACCGCGGGCGGCTCCACATCGCCGCGGTATGCGTCGGCGTCGCCGAGCGTCTGATCGCCGACTGCGTCGCTTATGCCAGCGAGCGGCGCCAGTTCGGCAAGGCGATCGCCGAGCACCAACTGATCCAGGCGATGATCGCCGATAGCAAGACCGAGGCGCTCGCCGCGCGCGCGCTGGTGCTCGAGACCGCCGCCGCCAAGGACGCCGGCACCGACGTGGTGCTGGAGAGCGCGGCAGCGAAATATTACGCCAGCGAGATGGTCGGCCGCGTCGCCGACCGTGCGGTGCAGATCTACGGCGGCGCTGGCTATATCGCCGATTACGGGATCGAGCGGCTGTACCGCGACGTGCGCCTGTTCCGCATCTACGAGGGGACCAGCCAGATCCAGCAGCTGATCATCGCGCGCGAGACGCTGAAGCGCGGGGGGTAGCGCCTTTCCCGCGAAACGCCGGTCATGGGCGTGTAGCGGGAGCGTTCGACCCGCCAACCTTTCTCCGTCATTCCCGCGAAGGAGGGAATCCAAACGCGCAGGTCCTCGATGGAGTCGCCTCGTCGGCGCGTCTGGACGCCCGTCTTCGCGGGGATGACGATGTTGGAGGAGACCGCGAGACGAACGAGCGTAGCGCACGCTCGAGATGACGAACAGAGGGGGACGGACACCCTACCCCGTACACAGGAGAGGCATATGAACACCGACCATCTGTTCCGGCTCGACGGCCGTGTCGCGCTCGTCACGGGGGGTAGCCGCGGCATCGGGCGGATGATCGCGGCGGGCTTCGTCGCGCAGGGCGCCACCGTCTATGTCTCGAGCCGCAAGGCCGAGGCGTGTGAGGAGACCGCCGCCGCGCTGGGCGAGCGCTGCCACCCGCTGCCGATGGACGTGTCGACCGTGGAGGGCTGCCGCGCGCTCGCCGTGGCGTTCGGGGAGCGCGAGCAGCGGCTCGACATCCTCGTCAACAACGCGGGCGCGGCGTGGGGCGTACCCTTCACCGACTTTCCTGAGAGCGGCTGGGACAAGGTGATGGACCTCAACGTCAAGTCGCCCTTCTTCCTGACCCAGGCGCTGCACGCGCTGCTCCGAGCCGGCGCGGCGGCGCACCCGCCCGCCAAGGTGATCAACATCACCTCGGTCGACGGGCTGCGGCTCAACCCGTGGGAGACCTACAGCTATCAGGCGTCCAAGGCGGCGCTGATCCATCTTACCCGCCGGCTGGCGGCGCGGCTGGTCGAGGACGGCATCCACGTCAGCTCGATCGCGCCGGGTGCGTTCGCGAGCGAGATGAACCGCGCCGCGCGCGACCACGGCGACGCGGTCGCGACGCGCATCCCCGCGCGGCGCATCGGCGAGGCGGAGGATATGGCGGGCACCGCGATCTTCCTCGCTTCGCGCGCGGGCGACTATGTCGTGGGCGAGACGATCGCGGTCGACGGCGGACTGGTCAATGCCTCGCTCGGGGGCGGGATCGACGCGTGAGCTTGGGGGCCGCCCACCGCGCGACGCGTCGGAGCGAGGATTCGACGAGCTCAGCCTCTTCTCAGCGCGAACGGCGGAAATGCGCCACCGTTCGTGCCGGTAGCCGCTGAGACAGCCGAAGTGGCGTCTCGAAGCGCCGGCCGGAACGCGCCCGCTGCCCCGCCCGTTCTCACGGAGCAAGGAGACGGTGCATGGACAAGGACGACACCAAGCCGACCGAGCTGACCGAGCGACCCAATCTCTCCACCGAGCACCAGCGCGAGGGCGACGCGCGTCGCCCCAGCGACACGCTCGACAAGGGCCAGCCCGCGGGTGAGACGATCCCGCGCAAGTCGTCGCTGCTCGGCGACGACTGACTCGGCTTGCCGCCACGAGTGTCGCTGCGCCGGCCGCGGCGACCCCCGCGGACATGGATCCGCCGCATCGCAGCAACGTCCCGGACACGTAGCGGCTGCGCGGGAAACAAGAGCAAGCCGCGGCAAAACATAGTGTTTCCGACGACGCATCGGCGTTGACCCGATGCTGCGTCGCAACCGACAGCGGTGGTCCCCGCTCTCGGAGATCGACGCATGATCCATTATCTGGTCGACACGCACCACGACGAGCCGCTCAGCTGGCGCGACGTGGAGGCGCTGCCGCTGGTGGCGTTCGCGCTCCTCCTGGCGATCGCGGTGGCACGGATGCAGCAGGAGCTCGCGCCCGCGTTGTCGGGCGAGTTCGTCAAGGCGTCGGCGCTGGTATTCCTGCTCGGCGCGCGCACGCTGCTGGGTGACGTCATCGCGCGCGCCGATGATCGCGACGCGGCCGAGGAGATAAAGGCCGCGCTCGAGGCCGTGCCCGCCGAATGATCGTCGGTCGCGCACCGCGGATCCGCCAGACGCTCTATCCCGCGTGGCGGACGCTCGCCGTCCTGTTCGTCTGGGACTCGGCGGTGACGCTCTTCTACTACGCGCTGCCCTTCGCCGCGCCGGCGCTGCCGATCACCCTCTTCGGCACCGTGCTGGGCCTCTTCCTGGGCTTCCGCACCAACTCGGCGTATCAGCGCTGGTGGGAGGGGCGGACGCTGTGGGGCGCGATGATCAACGCGTCGCGCAGCCTCGCGCGCGCGGTGCTGGGCTTCGTGCCCGACGACAGCGCCGCCGCCGCGGCGATGAAGCGGCTGATCGTGCGGCGCCAGATCGCCTATGTCCACGCGCTGCGCTGCCAGTTGCGCCGGCAGGACCCCGCGCCCGCGATCGAGCGCCTGCTCGGCGCCGAGGCCGCGGCCGAGGCGATGGTGCGGACCAACCCCGCCAACGCGCTGCTCGACGGCACCACGCGGATGATCGCCGACATCCGCCGCGAGGGTCTGATCGACACGATCCAGCAGACGCAGATCGAGCGCGTGATGGTCGACATCGCCAACGCGCAGGGCGGCATGGAGCGTCTCAAGAACACCCCGCTACCCGCGCAATACCGCACCTTTCCCGTCTTCTTCGCCAGGCTGATGTGCCTGCTGCTGCCGTTCGGGCTGGTCGAGACGCTGGAATGGGCGACGCCGATCGGCTCGTCGGTGGCGGGGTTCATGTTCCTGGCCGGGCTGCAGGTGGCGGACGACCTGGTCGACCCGTTCGCCAACACGGTCCACGACGTGCCGCTCACCGCGATGTGCCGGACGATCGAGATCGACCTGCTCCAGGCTGCCGGCTACGACGCGCCCGCGCCGCTTCAACCGGTGCGCAGCGTGCTGTGGTGAGGCGGTGAGGCGGGGTGACCGTCTTGGCTGTACGGTGCGGCCGAGTGGATGGTTCGGCTAAGCGAGACGCGTTCGCCAGATAGTCGGCCGCGCGTGCACCGGTCCGATCTGCCGATCCAATGCGCGACCAGCGCCCTCGACCCGTGATCATCCCCGCGGGGCGGGAACCAGTAGCACTGACGTCGCGGCTCCATCGTCGGCGTCAGCGTGTCTGGCTTCCCGCCGACGCGGGTATGACGAAGAGGCGCGAAAAGGGGGCTTGAGTATCGCCCGCTATCCGCACGCTATCGACGGAAGCTCAGTCGGCCGCGATGATCTCAGTGGGAGGCTTCTGTTGCCCGGTGCCTCCCGTACCGCTGGAATCCCCTTCTGTTGCCCGGTGGGGTCCAACCGCGCTTTTTTGGTGTAACGTCAGGCCGTTAGGCCCTCAGTTACGCCGCAATCGCGAGTGCTTCGTTGTCGTTGGCACTTGTGTAATGGGCCGTTGCGGTGGTCCCATTCCGAGCGAAAACAGCGCTTTTCAACACACGTCGATCCTGGTTCGGCCCCGTCAGCGCGGCTGCGTGCAGCCGCGATGGTGGAGCCGCCGGGTACTGCCCCCGGGTCCGCTGCGCCTATTGTACGCCGCAATTTATCGCCATAGCCGGGTAGAACCCGACAATGGCTATATAGGCGGGCGAGGTTCGCGGGAAAAGCCCCGGTTGGCCATTTGCCCGCCACAATATCCCTGTATATACCGCGATATGCTTACCCAGCGGTCTCGTTATGCCCTTCGCTCCATGCTGTTCCTGGCGGGCGCGCCGGCCGGATCGCCGCCGATCCCGATGACCCGGATCGCCGCCGAGGCCAACGTCCCGCGCAAGTTCCTGGAGCTGATCCTCGCCGACCTGCGCGATGCCGGCCTGCTCCACAGCCACCGCGGCAAGATGGGCGGCTATGTCCTCTCGCGCCCGGGACATCTGATCTCGCTGGGCGAGGTGATCCGCGTGATCGAGGGACCGCTCGCGCTGGTCCCGTGCGTCAGCCGTACCGCCTATCGCTCGTGCAAGGACTGCAAGAGCGAGGCCGATTGCGCGATCCGTCACGCGATGATGCGCGTGCGCGACGAGACCGCGCGTATCCTCGACGGCACCAGCCTGGCCGACGCCACCGCGAACCAGCTCGCCGCCGCCTGAGGCGGGAGCGCGCGCGTGGCACGCGGCATGAGTGTTGGTGTTGGCCGTCGGTCACGCTTAGTCGTTCGTTCATCGGTGTTCACACCCCGATCGTCATCCCCGCGAAGGCGGGGATCCGGAAACCCTGACGTTTCTCCTCTTGCCGCAGCGTCAGCGCGTCTGGTTTCCCGCGTTCGCGGGAATGACGAACAGGGAGAGCGTCGGCGCGGCAAACAGAGGGCGCCCCTACCCCCCCCCACTAGACCCACCGCCGCGCCCCGCTTACCCAACCGGCATGACCGACGCGCCGCTGCCCAGTACCGAGACCGACGCCGCAGCCGAACTGGAGCGGCTCGCGCGCGAGATCGCGCATCACAACGAGCGCTATCATACCGACGACGCCCCCGAGATCAGCGACGCCGCCTATGACGCGCTGGTGCGCCGCAACGCTGCGATCGAGGCCACCTTCCCCGCGCTGATCCGCGCCGACACGCCCAGTCGCCAGATCGGCGCCGCGCCCGCCGGGCATCTCGCCAAGGTCGCGCACGCGCGGCCGATGATGAGCCTCGACAACGCCTTCGCCGAGGAGGAGGTAGAGGAGTTCGTCCGCCGCGTGCGGCGGTTCCTCCGGCTCGGCGAGGACGAGCCGGTCGCGCTCACCGCCGAGCCCAAGATCGACGGCCTGTCCTGCTCGCTGCGCTACGAGGAACGTCGGCTCGTCCAGGCGCTGACCCGCGGCGACGGCACCACCGGCGAGGACGTCACCGCCAACGTGCTGACGATCGACGACATTCCTCGCGAGCTGCCCGAGGACGCGCCGACCGTGTTCGAGGTCCGCGGCGAGGTCTATATGGAGAAGGCCGCTTTCGCCGCGCTCAACCAGCGCCTTGCCAGAGCGGCTGAGGCGAGCGGCAAGGAGGCGCGGCGTTTCGCCAACCCGCGCAACGCCGCGGCGGGCTCGCTGCGCCAGAAGGACGCCGCGGTGACTCAGGCGCGCCCGTTACGCTTCCTCGCGCACGGCTGGGGCGAGGCCAGCGCAGTGCCCGGTGAGACGCAGGAGGCGATCGTCGCCGCGCTGCGCGCCTGGGGCTTTCCCATCGCCGACGCCTTCGCGCGCTGCGACGACGCCGCTGCCGCGCTGGCGGTGTATCGCGCGATCGAGCATCGCCGCGCCGATCTGCCGTTCGACATCGACGGCGTGGTCTACAAGGTCGACCGGCTCGACTATCAGCAGCGGCTCGGCAGCGTCGGCCGCGCGCCGCGCTGGGCGATCGCGCATAAATTCCCCGCGGAGCGCGCCGAGACCACATTAGAGGCGATCGACATCCAGGTCGGCCGCACCGGCAAGCTCACCCCCGTCGCGCGGCTCACCCCGGTGACGGTCGGCGGCGTGGTCGTGACCAACGCCACGCTGCACAACCGCGACGAGATCGCGCGGCTCGACGCCCGCGTCGGCGACCGCGTGCTGTTGCAGCGCGCCGGCGACGTCATCCCGCAGATCGTCGAGGTGCTGCCGCGCGACGCCGAGCGCGCTCCCTACGTCTTCCCGGACCATTGCCCGCGGTGCGGCAGCGAGGCGGTCGCCGAGGAGGGCGAGGTCGACGTGCGCTGCACCGGCGGGCTGATCTGCCCGGCGCAGCGGCTCGAGCGGCTCAAGCATTTCGTCAGCCGCGGCGCGCTCGACATCGACGGGTTGGGCGAGAAGACGCTGGTCGAGTTCGTCGAACTCGGCTGGATCGCGGAGCCGGCCGACATCTTCCGCCTCGCCGCGCAGCGCGAGGATCTGGTCGGGCGCGAGGGTTGGCAGGCCAGATCGGTCGACGCGCTGCTCGCCGCGATCGAGGCGCGGCGCCAGCCCGACGCGGCGCGGCTGCTGTTCGGGCTGGGCATTCGCCACATCGGGATCGTCACCGCGCGCGACCTGCTCAAACACTATGTCACCTTGCCCGCGATCGCGGCGCTGGCAGACGAGCTGATCGCCCTGCGCGAGCACACCCAGGCCGCGCTGGGGGAGGACGAGGGCCGGCTGCGCACGCGGCTCGACAAGGCGGTCGCCGAGCTGATCGGGGTGGAGAATATCGGCGCCGCGGTGGGCCATGCTTTGGCTGACTTCTTCCACGAACCGCACAATCGCGCGGTGTGGGACGACCTGTTCGCCGAAGTGTCGCCGCCCGACTTCCGCGTCGAGACGGTCGCGTCGGAGGTGTCGGGCAAGACCGTCGTCTTCACCGGCACGTTGGAGACGCTCAGCCGCGACGAGGCCAAGGCGCAGGCGGAGTCGCTCGGCGCGCACGTCTCCGGCTCGGTGTCGAAGAAGACCGACCTGCTGGTCGCGGGGCCGGGTGCGGGATCGAAGGCGAAGAAGGCGGCCGAGCTCGGCATCCGCGTCGTCGACGAGGCGGGCTGGATCGCGATCGTCGCCGCCGCGGCGGGGTGAGTCGGGCGGTGCGCAGGTGAACACCGTGGTGTTTTCCGCGGACGGTCGCCGGCTTTGTCGCGCCGCGTGCAGCAGTTCGCAGGGCAGGGACCGCGTTGAGACAGGTCATAACCTAATCGGCGCGCCGTCAGCGCGCTGCGACGACAGAGCAGAAGGAGAGCGGAAGATGGCGGACGAGGTGACGACGCTGTGGCGCGGCGGCGCGCTGTTGGGCGAGGGGCCGGCCTGGGATCCCGCCCGGGGCGTGCTGTGGTTCACCGACATCAAGCGGCGCCGGGTTCACCGCTACGATCCCGCGAGCGGAGAGGTGGCGCAGTGGGACGCGCCGGCGCAGGTCGGCTGGGTGCTGCCCGCCGACGACGGCGCGCTCATCGCGGGGCTGCAGACCGGGCTGGCGCGCTTCGATCCGGTCGCGGGCAGCTTCGCGCATCTCGCCGAGGTCGAGCCCGAGCTGCCCGGCAACCGCCTCAACGACGCCACTGTCGCGCCCGACGGCTCGATCTATTTCGGCTCGATGGACGATAGCGAGAGTGGCCCGACCGGACGCGTACACCGGTGGGACGGCAGCGCAACGGTGGCGACCGCCATCCCCGCGGTGGCGATCACCAACGGTCCCGGCATCGCGCCAGACGCGCGGACCCTGTACCACGTCGACACGGTCGGCGGCGTGATCCACGCGGTCGAGCTCGGCCCCGACGGCGCCACCGGGACGATGCGCGACTTCGCGCGGATCGATCCGATCGACGGCCACCCCGACGGCGTGACGGTCGACTCCGCGGGAAACGTCTGGGTCGGGCTGTGGGGCGGCTGGCGCGCGCGGCTCTACTCGCCCGCGGGCGCGATCCTGCGCGAGGTGCGCCTGCCCGCGTCGAACGTCACCAAGGTCGCGCTGGGCGGCCCCGACCTGCGCACCGCTTACGTGACGACCGCGAGCGTAGGGCTCGACGATGCCGAGCGCGCGGCCCAACCCGAGGCGGGCGGGCTGTTCAGCTTCGCGGTCGAGGTGCCGGGCCAGCCGCTGCCGCTGGCACGCGCGGGCGGCTGAGCGGGAGCGCTCGCGGAAGCGGGCGCAGGCGGGCCTGCCCTCGTCGCTCATCACACGGACAAACGGCCGACGCTCCCTGAGGGAACGTCGGCCGTCCGGTACTTATCGGCGGCGGGTCGCTATCCTCAGGCGGCGGTCTCCTGCGCGGCCGCGTCAGGGAAGGCGTTGGTCGCCTTGGCGCCCCACAGCGCGTAGAACAGGATGTAGAGCTCGCACGCCGCGGTGAGCAGGAATGACGGCTGGAGCCCGAACGTGTCGGCCAGCTTGCCCTGCACGACGACCAGCGCGCCACCCGCGATCGCCATGATCAGCAAGCCCGAGCCCTCCTCGGTGAGCGGCCCCAGGCCCTTGATCCCGAGCGTGAAGATCGTCGGGAACATGATCGAGTGGAACAGCCCCACCGCGATCAGCGACCACATCGCCGCGGGTCCGGTGGTGAAGACGGTGATCAGCATCACGACGAAGGCGCCGATCGAGAAGGCCGCCAGCACCGTCTCGGCCGGGATCCGCTGCATGATCGCCGAGCCGACGAAACGGCCCACCATCATGCCGCCCCATAGCAAGGTGAGATACCGGCCCGCCTGCTCCGCGGTGACGTTGGCGATCGTCGGCTGGCTGACGAAGTTCACGAACAGGTTGGCCACGCCGATCTCGGCGATGAGGTAGATGAAGATCGCGGGAATACCGAACACCAGGTTGCGGTGCTTCCACAGCGAGTGATGCTTGCGCTCCTCCTTGGCAAGGCGGCTCGTCGCCGAGCCCATCGCGGGCAGCGGGAAGCGCGCGATGACCACCGCCAGCACCACCAGCACGATCGCGACGAGCACATAGGGCAGCACGACCGAATGCGCGTCGGCCAGCCGCTCCGCCGGGGTCAGCACGGTGCCTGTCTGCGCGGTGCCACCCTTCGACCGTCCGAGAATGAGATAGGCGCCGAACAGCGGTGCCAGCATCGTGCCGGCGGAGTTGAGCGCCTGCACCAGGTTGAGCCGCGACGAGGCGGTCTCCGGCGGGCCGATCACCGCGACATAGGGGTTGGCCGCGACCTGGAGCAGGGTGATGCCGCTGGCGATCACGAACAGCATGACCAGCGTCACGCCGTAGGACGGCAGGCTCGCGGCGAGCACCATGCCGACCGCGCCGAGCGCCATGATGATCAGCCCGGTGACGAGCGACTTCTGGTAGCCAATCCGCTCGATCAGCTTTGCCGACGGGATCGAGGCGAAGAAATAAGCGATGAACCAAACGCTCTCGATCAGCGTCGTCTGGGTATAGTTGAGGTCGAACACGCTGCGCAGGTGCGGCAGCAGCGTGTTGTTGATAACGGTAATGAAACCCCACATGAAGAAGAGGCTGGCCAGCAGCGTCAGCGCGGGACGGTAGGCCACGCTCGCCCCTCCGCCTCCCGACACGACAGCGCCGCTGGAAATCGGTGGTCCGGCCATCATCCTCTCCCTGTGACGCGCGGAACTGGGTTGCGCGTGCTCGATATGTCTGACTATATTCCGGGTGGTCGCCCGGTCAATGCGGAAACGCCGCGGACCGGCGGTGCTGCGGCGCGTGCGCTAGGACGTTCGGGAGAGGTCGGCAATGGTGAGATTGGCTGCGTGGAGCGGGTGGACGATGGCTGCCGGCAGCCTGTTGGCGGCGGCGGGTGCCGAGGCCGCGACCGCGAAGCGCGAGGCGTTCGGCCGGCTGCCCGACGGCACCGCGATCGAGGCGGTGGTGCTCAGCGGCAGCAACGGCGTCAGCGCGCGCGTGATGACGCTGGGCGCGACGCTCCAGTCGCTCAACGTGCCGGGGCGCGACGGCAAGGTCGCCGACATCACGCTCGGCTATGACGACGCCGCCAGCTACGTGACCAGGCCCAATTTCTGGGGCCAGACCGTCGGGCGCTACGCCAATCGCATCCGCGGCGGGAAGTTCGCGATCGACGGCAAGAGCTACCAGCTGCCGCTCAACGACAAGACCAACTCGCTCCACGGCGGCACCAAGGGCTTCGACAAGGTGATCTGGAAGATCACCGAGGTGAAGTCCGGCGCGAAGGCGAGCGTCACCATGGTGATGACCAGCCCGGCGGGCGACCAGGGCTATCCCGGCACGCTCCAGGTGACCGCGACGTACAGCCTCGACGACGCCGGCGCGCTGACGATCGATCTCGGCGCGAAGACCGACGCGCCGACGATCGTCAACCTCACCAACCACGCCTTGTTCGACATGGCGGGCGAGGGCTCGGCCGGCGGCGTCTACGCGCAGAAGCTGACGATCCCGGCGAAGCGCTACACGCCGGTCGACGCCACGCTGATCCCGACGGGCGAGCTCAAGCCGGTGGCGGGCACGGTGTTCGACTTCACCCAGGGCCGTATCGTCGGCGAGGGCGTGCGCGACGGGCGCGACCCGCAGATCGTGATCGGCCGCGGCTACGACCATAATTTCGCGCTCGACAAGGGCGCCACCAGGGACCCGCAGCTCGCCGCGCGGCTGGAGGATCCGGTGTCCGGGCGCGTGCTCGAGGTGCTCACCACCGAGCCGGGCGTGCAATTCTACTCGGGCAACTTCCTCGACGGCTCGCTGATCGGCAAGTCGGGGCACGTCTATCGCATGGGCGACGGCATCGCGCTGGAGCCGCAGAAATTCCCGGACACCCCCAACCAGCCGGCGTTCGGCTCGGCAGAAGTCGATCCGGGCAAACCCTACCATCATATCATGGTCTTCCGCGTCTCGACGGCGCGCTGACCCCGGAGCGAGCGATGACCCAGAGCACTACACCGCCGGCGCTGCGCAGCCGGGCGTGGTTCGACAATCCCGCGAACATCGACATGACCGCGCTGTACCTCGAGCGCTATCTCAACTTCGGGCTCAGCCTCGACGAGCTGCGCTCGGGGCGGCCGATCATCGGGCTCGCGCAGACCGGCAGCGACCTGTCCCCGTGCAACCGCCACCATCTGGTGCTGGCGGAGCGGGTGCGCGAGGGCGTGCGCGAGGCGGGCGGGATCGTGCTCGAGTTCCCGGTCCACCCGATCCAGGAGACGGGCAAGCGCCCGACCGCGGGGCTCGACCGCAACCTGGCGTATCTCGGGCTGGTCGAGGTGCTGTACGGCTATCCGCTCGACGGCGTGGTGCTGACGATCGGCTGCGACAAGACGACGCCCGCCGCGCTGATGGCGGCAGCGACGGTCAACATCCCCGCGATCGCGCTGTCGGTGGGGCCGATGCTCAACGGCTGGCACAAGGGCGAGCGCACCGGCTCGGGCACGATCGTGTGGAAGGCGCGCCAGCTGCTCGCCGCGGGTGAGATCGACGACGCCGAGTTCATCCGGCTGGTCGCGAGCTCGGCGCCGTCGACGGGCTATTGCAACACGATGGGCACCGCGACGACGATGAACTCGCTGGCGGAAGCGCTGGGCATGTCGCTGCCGGGCTCGGCGGCGATCCCGGCGCCCTACCGCGACCGGCAGGAGGTGGCGTATCTCACCGGCAAGCGGATCGTCGAGATGGTGGCGGAGGACCTCAAGCCCTCGGACATCCTGACCAGGGACGCGTTCCACAACGCGATCAAGGTCAATTCCGCGATCGGCGGCTCGACCAACGCGCCGATCCACCTGGCGGCGCTGGCGCGCCACGTCGGGGTCGAGTTGCCGCTCAAGGACTGGGAGACCGAGGGGCACGGCGTGCCGCTGCTCGTCAACCTGCAGCCCGCGGGCGAGTATCTCGGCGAGGATTATTACCGTGCCGGCGGCGTCCCCGCGGTGGTCAACCAGCTGATCGGGCAGGGGCTGATCGCGGAGGACGCGCTGACGGTCAACGGCCGCACCATGGGCGACAATTGCCGCGGCGTGGCGATCGAGGACGAGGCGGTGATCCGCCCGTACGACCGCCCGCTCAAGGAAGCGGCGGGGTTCCTGGTGCTGACGGGCAATCTGTTCGACGCGGCGGTGATGAAGACCAGCGTGATCTCGCCCGAGTTCCGCGACCGCTATCTCAGCAACCCGGCCGATCTCAACGCCTTCGAGGGCCCCGCGGTGGTGTTCGACGGGCCGGAGGATTATCACGCGCGGATCGACGATCCCGTCACCGGGATCACGCCCGAGACCTTGCTGTTCATGCGCGGCGCCGGGCCGGTCGGCTATCCCGGCGCGGCCGAGGTGGTGAACATGCGCCCGCCGGCCTATCTGATCACCGAGGGCGTGCATGCCTTGCCGTGCATCGGCGACGGGCGCCAGTCGGGGACGAGCGGGTCGCCCTCGATCCTCAACGCCTCGCCCGAGGCCGCGGCGATGGGGGCGCTGGCCTTGCTGCGAACGGGCGACCGCGTGCGCGTCGACCTCAACACCGCGCGGGTCGACGTGCTGGTGGACGAGGCCGAGCTCGCCGAGCGCCGCCGCGCGCTCGAGGCGGCGGGGGGCTATGCCTATCCCGCCTCGCAGACGCCGTGGCAGGAGATCCAGCGCGCGGTGGTGGGCCAGATGAACACCGGCGCGATCCTGGAGGGCGCGGAGAGATACCAGCGCATCGCCCAGACCATGGGCCTGCCGCGCGACAACCACTGACGGGGGG
>NZ_JAIOKB010000007.1 GCF_019898765.1 Sphingomonas yunnanensis
CGAGCCTGACCTATTGGATGTCGGTCAACGGCCGCTCGCTGCCCGCCGGCGCCACGCCACCCGAGCACGACCTCGCCTGGTACAAGGCGCAGCGGTTCGACTATGCGCCGGGTCATCCGGAGTGACGCCCCTTGCGGCGGTGACATACGCCGCCGTAACGTCCCGCGCGAAAGGATTTTCATGAAGGAAAGCCGCGGTTCGCGTCGTCAGCGCAATGCCCCCACGATCAGCGACGTCGCGCGTCACGCGGGCGTCTCGCCGATGACGGTGAGCCGGGTCATCAACGCCGAGAGCAACGTGCGCGCCGAGACGCGCCGCCGCGTGCAGGAGGCGATCGCGACGCTCCATTACGCGCCGTCCGCCGCGGCGCGGACTCTGGCGGGCGGCGAGGAGTTCCGCCTCGGCGTGCTCCACACGAACACCAGCCTGTTCTACTTCAGCGAGTTCCTGGTCGGCTGTCTCGATCAGGGCAGCCGCCAGAACTGCACGATCGTGATCGAGAAATGCGAGGAGGGCACCGAGCTGGCGGCGATCGAGCACCTGCTGCGCGGCCGGGTCGACGGCGTGCTGCTGCCACCGCCGCTCGGCGATTCCGCCACCGCGCTGGAGGCATTGCGCGCGCGCGACGTGCCGGTGGTGGCGGTCTCGACCGGGCGCGCGCCCGAGTGGGCGCTGTCGGTGAGCATCGACGATCGCAAGGCGGCCTACGAGATGACGCGCCACCTCGGCGCGCTCGGCCATCGTCGCATCGGCTTCATCACCGGTGCGGCCAACCAGACCGCGAGCGCCGAGCGGCTCGCCGGCTACCGCGACGCACTCGCCGAGATGGCGCTGGCCGCGGACGAGGAACTGGTCGCCGAGGGCTGGTTCACCTACCGCTCCGGGCTCGACGCCGCCGAGCAGCTGCTCGAGCTCGCCGAGGCGCCGAGCGCGGTCTTCGCCGCCAACGACGACATGGCCGCCGCGACCGTCGCGATCGCGCACCGCCGCGGGCTCGACGTGCCGGGGGACCTCACCGTCGTGGGGTTCGATGACTCAGCGCTGGCGACGACGATCTGGCCCGAGCTGACGACGATCCGTCAGCCGGTCAGCGCGATGGCACGCACCGCGGTGGACCTGCTCGCGCGCGAGATCCGCGCGCGCAAGACGAGCGACGCCGGCCTCGACCACCCGCACCTGCTGGCGGACTATCAGCTGGTCCGCCGCCAGTCCGACGCCGCACCGCGCCGTCGGCCCAACGCCGCACCACGGCGCGTGCGGGCGGGAGCGGTTTAGCTCAGGCCTCGTCCCCAGCACCCCTCTTCTCGCACCATTCGTGCTGAGGAGAAACTGAGCTTGTCGAGGTGCCGTCTCGAAGTACTTGGCGGAACGTCCGCGGCGGCGCTTCGCGACGAGGCTTCGACAAGCTCAGCTTCTCCTCAGCGCAGACGGGGACGAGTAGCGCACGACGAGCGAAGAGATAGCGGCACGAAAGCGGCCGGCCGCCCCCAGGGGCAACCGGCCGCTCTCACACCGATCTCGGCGCCGCCTGCGAAGGGGCGACGCCGAGTCGCTCACCCCACCATGTCCTCGAGCTCGCGCCCGCGCGTCTCGTGCACCATCTTGCGGACGAAGAAGAACGACACCGCCGCGAAGAAGGCATAGCCGGTGTAGGTCACCGCCAAGCCCGGCGAGACCGCCAGCGCCGGGAAGCTCACCGAGATCGCGGCATTGGCGATCCACTGCGCGAAGCCCGCGACCGCCAGCCCCGACCCGCGGATCTGGTTCGGGAACATCTCGCCCAGCATCACCCACATCACCGGGCCCCAGCTGGCGTTGAAGAAGATCACGTAGAGGTTGGCCGCCACCAGCGCGATCACGCCATTGTTGCCCGGCAGGCTCACCGCGCCCGCGGCGTCCGTCACCGCGGTGGAGAAAGCCCAGGCGACCACCGCCAGCGTCACCGCCATGCCGGCCGAGCCGACCAGCAGCAGTGGCTTGCGCCCGATCTTGTCGACCGTGAGGATCGTGAACAGGCACGCGCCGATCGACAGCACGCCCGACAGGATGTTGGTCTGCAGCGCATAATCCTCGGAGAAGCCGACCGCTTCCCACAGCGTCGCGCCGTAATAGAAGACGACGTTGATGCCGACGAGCTGCTGGAACACCGCCAGGCCGATGCCGGCCCAGACGATCGGGCGGATCTTGCCCGAGCCGCGGTCGACCAGATCGGACAGCTTGGGGCGGTGATGGTCGCCCGCGAGGCTGGCGCGGATCTCGCCGACCTTGCGGTCCGCCTCCGCGCGGCCGAACAGCCGGGTGAGCACCGCGTGCGCCCGGTCATCGTGACCCTTGGCGACGAGATAGCGCGGGCTCTCCGGGATGATCAGCAGCGCGAGCAGATAGACCAAAGCCGGGATCGCCTGCAGCCAGAACATCCAGCGCCACGCCGAGAAACCGAACCAGAAGTCGGCGGTCGACCCGCCGGCGTAGCGCGCCAGCGCGAAGTTGGCGACGAACGCGCCGGTGAGCCCGGTGATGATCATGATCTGCTGCACGCTCGACAGGCGCCCGCGCACCGCGGCGGGGGTCACCTCAGAGATATAGACCGGCGAGATCACGCTCGCGGCGCCGACGCCCAGACCGCCGATGATGCGCGCGAAGATGAAGATCGCCGAGGTCGAGGCCGCGCCGGCCAGCAGCGCGCTGAAGAGGAACAGCGCCGCCGACAGCATCATCACGCTGCGCCGCCCGATCCGATCGGCCAAGCGCCCCGCGCTGAACGCACCGATCGACGAGCCGATCAGGATCGCGCCGACGTTGACGCCGATCCCGAGCTTGCCGAGATCGAAGGCGGCCTCCAACCCCTTTTGGGTGCCGTTGATCACCCCCGAGTCATAGCCGAACATGAAACCGCCGATCGTCGCCACCGCCACGATCGCGGCGATGAAGCCCATGTTGACGCGACCCGCGTCACCCTCACCTAAAGCCGTTGCCATCCTCACCCGCTCCCACTCGTATCTTTTCCGTTATACTGTCGCCTCGACCGTCGCGACGCCGGCCACCCCCGGCTCGAACGCGAACAGGTCGCCCGCGAGCGGCTGGTCGGCGAGCGCCGCCGCGTCGAGCCCCTTGCGCGCCGTCGTCGCAAAAGCGGTGCGCAGCCCCGCGCCGCCGAACGCGATCTTGGTCACGTTGGCGCAGGGGAAGCGCACCGTCGTCATCAGTCTGCCCGTCGGGTCGTAGCGCCGCACGCCCCAGCCGCCGAACAGGCCGACCCACAGGCAATCTTCTGAGTCGAGCGTCGAGCCGTCGGGATAGCCGCCGCCGTCCTCGATCGTCACGTGGTGCTCGGGCGTGCCCAGCGTGCCGTCGTCGCGCAGCGGCACGCGCCAGATCGTCTTGCCCAGCGTGTCGGTGTGATACAGCGCGGTCGCGTCGGCGCTGATCGCAGGGCCGTTCGTGATCACCACCGGCGCGAGTCCGCTGTCGGCGCAGGCCTCGCCCGCGTGGCAGTAGAGGCGGCCGGTCTCGGCGCCCTCGTCGTCGTCCATCGAGCCGAACCACAGCCGCCCCGTCGCGTCGACCGCGGCGTCGTTGAGCCGGTTGCCGGTCAGATGCGTCTCGGGTGCGTGCAGCGGCGTGAACGTGCCGGCGGCAGGATCGAAGCGGTGCAGGCCAGTCTTCACGCCAGCGATCAGGTCGCCGCGTGCGCTCGGCAGCACCCAGCCGACCTGGTCGGGCGCGGTCCAGCGCTCGTGCGCGCCGGCGGCGGGATCGAAGCGGTGAACGTGGTGCTGCTTAATGTCGACGAACCACAGAGCGTCGCGCGCCCACACCGGCCCCTCGCCCAGCGTCGCGCCGACCCGCAGGACCGACCGCGGCACCATCTCAGCGCCAGCCCGCGTCGACGAAATAGTCGTGACCGGTGCACATCCGCGCGTCGTCCGAGGCGAGGAACAGCGCCAGCGCGGCGACGTCGGCGGGCTGGATCCGCCCGTCGAGACACTGCGCCGCGACGATCTCTGCCTCACCCTCGGGCGTGTACCATTGCTCCTGGCGCGGCGTCTGGACATTGCCGGGCACGATCGTCGTGACCCGGATGTTGTCGCGCCCGAGGTCGCGCGCCATGCTCCGCGTCATGCCCTCGATCGCGGCCTTGGCGGTCTGGTAGAGCACCAGGTCGGGCAGGCCGAGATGCCAGCTGATCGAACCGAAGTTGACGATCGAGCCCCCGCCCGCGCGCCTCATGTGCGCCACCGTCGCCTGCGCGACGAAGAAGAGGTGGCGCAGGTTGACCGCCATCCGCTCGTCCCAATAGGCCGGGGTCACCTCGGCGATGGTGTGACGGTCGTCGTTGGCGGCGTTGTTGATCAGCACGTCGAGGCCGCCCAGCGTCGCGGCGATCTCGTCCACCATCGCGGGCAGCGCGGCGACGTCGGTGAGGTCGCAGCCGCGGAACAGCGGGGCGCCCTCCAGCCTGGCGGCGAGCGCCTCCCCCGCGGCAGCGTTGACGTCGACGAAGGCCACCTTGGCGCCCTGGCGTGTGAACGCCTCGACCAGTCCGGCGCCGATCCCGGTAGCGCCGCCGGTGACCAGAACCTTCTTGTCGCGCAGCGACGGGTAGATCGCGCGGTGATTCACGCGGCAGTCCCCAGCAGCCCACGCGCCGCAAGGTTGCGGATCAGGCCGCCGATGCCGAGCTCCCATGGGGCGGCGTCCTTCGAGGTCACCACGCGGTTGGTCAGCCGGCCGAGCCGCTCGCTCTCGATCGTCACGCGATCGCCGACCTTGTGGGTGAAACCGCGGCCGGGCTCGTCGCGGTCCTGTACCGGCGCGAACAGGGTGCCGAGAAACAGCACGAAGCCGTCGGGATATTGGTGCTCGGAGAGCGTCTGGCGCACCAGGTCCAGCGGGTCGCGGCTGATCTCGGCCATGTTGCTCTTGCCGTCGAGCACATAGCCGTCCTCGCCCTCGATCCGCAGCCGCACCTCGGCGCCACGCACGTCGTCGATCGTGAAGCTGTCGTCGAACAGCCGCACCAGTGGGCCGAGCGAGCAGGACGCGTTATTGTCCTTGGCCTTGCCGAGCAGCAGCGCCGAGCGCCCCTCGAAGTCGCGGAGGTTAACGTCATTGCCGAGCGTCGCGCCCAGCGCGATGCCGCGGCTGTCGACCAGCAGCGCGACCTCCGGCTCGGGGTTGTTCCAGCTCGAGTCGGAGCGGATGCCGATCTCGGCGTCCGGCCCGACGGTGGCGAGCACCGGCGCCTTGGTGAACACCTCGGCATCGGGCCCGATCGCCACCTCGAGATACTGCGACCAGAGCCCGTCCTCGATCAGCGCCGCCTTGAGCGCCGCCGCCTCGGCGGTGCCGGGCACGACCGAACGGATCGAGCCGCCGACGCGCGATTCCAGCCGGCCGCGGATCTCGGCCGCGGCCGACCAGTCGCCGCGCGCGCGCTCCTCGATGACCCGCTCGATCGCCGACACCGCGAAAGTGACGCCGCACGCCTTGACGCATTGGAGATCGACCGGGCTGAGCAACGCGAGCCCGGCGGCGTCGAGCCCGCCGAGCGAGCGTCCGCCCGCGCCGGAGAAGTCACCGGCCTCGACCAGCATCGCCACGGTGGGTGCCACCGCCGACATGTCGAACGCCTCGCCGCGCACCACGAGCAGCGGGATCGGGCCTTCGGCGGTCGCCGCGCGGCCGATGAAGCGGCCTTCCTCCCAGTCAAGCGGCAGACTTGACGCGGTCGCGTCCTGTTCGAGCGCCATCACCCCTCCCCAACTCATCGGCTATCTTGATAGCGCTACCAACACGCTTGCGAGGGAAGTGTCAAGACGGTGCCCACGCGCCCCGGCGGGGCTCCGCGAAGCGGGCGTCGAGGCTAAGCGATCATTCCCGCATACGCGGCCGAACGCAAGACCGTTTCGAGGCGCTCGGGGCGGCCGAGCAGATAGCCCTGCACCTGCGGGAAGCCCCAGCGGCGCAGCAGGGCGAGCTGCTCCTCGGTCTCCACCCCCTCGGCCGTGACCGGCACGCCGAGGCTTTCCCCCAGCGCGGCGATACTGCGGACGATCGAGGCCGAGGGCGCGTGGTCGAGCATCGCCGAGACGAAGCTGCGATCGACCTTGAGCTTGTCGAAGCGGAAGTCGCGCAGATTGCCGAGCGAGGAATAGCCCGTCCCGAAATCGTCCATGACGATGCGCGCGCCGCGATCCTGCAACGCGCGCAGCGCCTCCAGCACCGCGTCGCGGCGATGACCGAGCAGCGTCGCGCTCTCGGTCACCTCGAACTCCAGTCGCTCGGGCGCGAGACCGTGGCGTTCCGCGAGCGCGAGCAGGTCGGCGGCGAGATCGGCCTGGCGGAACTGCACCGGAGACAGATTAAGTGCGACGATAGCGTGGTCGGGCCATCCCCGCGCCGCCGCCATCGCCTGTTCCGCCACCCACAGCCCGAGCGAGTCGATCCGTCCGCTCGACTCGGCCAGTGGGATGAACTGGTCGGGACGCACGTCGCCCAGCTCGGGGTGGCGCCAACGCAACAGCGCCTCATAACCGATGACGCGCAGCGTCCGCGCGTCGGCCATCGGCTGATAGACCAGTGACATCTCGCCGCGCTCGACCGCACCCTCGAGATCGCGCGACAGCCGCCAGCGCAGCCGCGTCTCTTCCTTCAGCGCCTCGTCGAAAAAGCGGGCGGTGTGGCGACCTTCCGATTTGGCACGATACATCGCCATATCGGCGAGATTGTACAGCTCCTCACGTGCCTGATCCGCGCCCGAGAGCGCGACGCCGACGCTCATCTGCACCGGCACCTCGTCGCCGGCGGTGGCATCGCAGGCGCGGAAGATCCGCATCAGCAGCGCCTCGGCGGCACGCGGCTGATCCGGAGCGACCTGGATGATCGCGAACTCGTCGCCGCCGAGCCGCGCCACCATGTCGCCCGACCGGACGCAGCCGGTCAGCAGCTCTGCGGCGTGGTTCAGCGCGCGGTCGCCGCCGGCATGGCCGAAGCGGTCGTTGACGGACTTGAAGTCGTCGAGATCGATCGCGAACACCGCGACACGCTGGCCAGTCCGCGTCGCACGCGCGAGGTCCTGCGCCAGCCGCTCCTCGAACAGCAGTCGGTTGGGCAGTGAGGTGAGCATGTCATGGTGCGCGAGGAACTCGATGCGCCGCTCGGCACGACGGCGCTGCTCCACCGCGTCGCGATACTCGCCCAACCCGCGCGCGAGGTCGCCGATCTCGTCGGCACGGTCGCACCCTGGAACGCGCATCTCACCGTCCGCGGTGCCGAACTGGCGCAGCTGGTCGGCGATCGCGACGATCGGGTGCAGCACCTGGCGCCGCAGCCATAGGAAGGAGGCGAGCAACAGCAGCAGCACGCCGAGCACGCCGAAGACGATGCGCGAGATGCTGGCATATAGCTCGCGCGAGCTGCGCGCCACTGCGGCGTCGATGCGGTCGACCAGCCGGCGCCGCGCCTCGGCGCGCTCGCGTTCCAGCAGGCGCAGCGCGGCGAGGAACTGCGGCATGTCGTGCGCGATCTGGCGCGGCTCGGCGCGCGCGTCGACGATCAGGTTCGCCGCCAGTCGCGCGAAGGCGATCGCCGCCGCGTCGCGCGCCGGACCGGCCGCAGCCGGCGCGCGGTAGCTCGCTCGGAAGGCGGCGAGCGTCTGCTCCACGCGCGTCCACTGCGCCGGGGTGACCTGGCGCGGCTGCTCGGCCGCGCGGGTCACCTCGCCGATCGCGAGCCGCAGCTGCTGCTGCGCGCGGTCCTGCGCGTCCTCGACGCGGAGCCGCTCGCTCAGCAGCCGCACCGACTGATTGGCGTGGCGCACGTCGCCCGCGACCATCCAGCCGGCGGCGAGCAGCAGCAGCACCACCGTCACGACGGTTCCGAACGCGGCAATCACACGGGTCGAGATCGAGGTCGGCAGCACAGCTCCTCCGGGGACAAGCACATTATACGTCAAGGCTTACTCAATGATGAGCGGCGCCGATCGCTTGCTTACCCCGCCTCGCCCCGTCACACACGCGGAGCATAGGGAGAAGCTCTTGATGAACAGGCGTGATTTCATCGGCGGGGCGGCCGCCGGTGCGGCCATCGCGGCGCTGCCGGCCGTGGCCGTGACTCCGGCCGGCGGCGACGCGGCGCTGCGCGCGACGCTCGACCGCTTCTTCTACGCACGGCTCGATGAGAGCCCCGAGCAGGCGACGCGGCTCGGCCTCGACAGCGGCGCGCGCGCGGGGCTCAAGCGCCGGCTCGACGACGGCTCGTCCGCCGGTCAGGCCCGCGCCCTGGTCCGCGCGAGACAGGAACTCGCCGAGCTTCGGCGCTTCGATCGCGCCGCGCTCTCGCCCGCGGCGCAGCTCGACCTCGACGTCGTCACCTATCAGCTCAGCCGCGCGATCGGCGGCAGCGAGCGCTTCCGCTACGGCGCGACGATGGGACGGTTTGCGCCCTATATCCTGAGCCAGCTCACCGGCGCCTATCGCGACGTGCCTGACTTCCTTGAGTCGCAGCACCGCGTCCGCGATGCCGCCGAGGCCGACGCCTATCTCGCGCGGGTCGAGGCGCTCGCCGGCGCGATCGAGGACGACACCGCGCGCCAGCGCGCCGACGCCGCGCGCGGCGTGTTCGCGCCCGACTATATCCTCGACACGACGCTCAAGCAGCTCGCCGCCTTCCGCGACCAGGCACCCGAGCAGACCGTGGCGGTAGTCTCCTTCACCGCCAAGCTCGCCGCGGCGGGGCTGCCGGCCGAGCGCGCCGCGCGGGCGCGCGCGCTGGTGGCGGAGAAGGTCTTCCCCGCGCTCGACCGCCAGCGCGCACTCGTCACCGAGCTGCGCGCGCGCGCCACGCACGACGCCGGCTGCTGGCGCCTGCCCGACGGCGACGCTTATTACGCGGCCGCGGCCGAGGCGGCGACCACGGTGCCGATCTCGGGCGACGAGATCCACCGGCTCGGCCTCGCCCAGGTCGAGGAGATGTCCGGCCGCATCGACGCGATCCTGAAGGCGCAGGGCATGACGCAGGGCAGCGTCGGCGAGCGGCTGGTCGCGCTCAACAAGCGCCCCGACCAGCTCTTCCCCAACACCGATCCCGGGCGCGAGGCGCTGCTGGCGCAACTCACCCGCCAGATCGCGGCGATGCAGAAGCGTCTGCCCGAAGCCTTCGCCTCACTGCCCAAGGCGCCGGTCGAGGTGCGGCGGGTGCCCGCCTCGATCCAGGCGGGCGCGCCGGGCGGCTATTATGAGAACGCCTCGCTCGACGGCTCCCGCCCCGCGATCTACTATATCAACCTGCGCGACACGTTCGATCGGCCCAAGTTCGGGCTCGCCACGCTGACGCATCACGAAGCGGTACCGGGACACCACCTCCAAGTGATGCTGGCGCTGGAGAGCGAGGACATCCCGCTGATCCGACGCCGCGGCTTCTTCTCGGGCTATTCGGAAGGTTGGGCGCTCTACGCCGAGCAGCTCGCCGACGAGATGGGCATGTACGAGGGCGATCCGCTCGGCCAGGTCGGCTATCTCCAGTCGCTGCTGTTCCGCGCCACGCGGCTGGTGGTGGACAGCGGCATGCACGCCAAGCGCTGGAGCCGCGAGCAAGCGACCGACTATCTGATCGCCACCACCGGCATCGCGCGCGGGCGAAGCCAGGGCGAGATCGATCGCTACACTGTCTGGCCCGGCCAGGCATGCAGCTACAAGATCGGCCACACCGTGTGGACCCGGCTGCGCGACGAGGCGAAGGCGAAGCCGGGGTTCGACCTGAAACGCTTCCACGAGGTGCTGCGGCTCGGCGCGATGCCGCTGACGGTGCTCGAGCGCGTGGTGCGCGAGCGCTTCTCGTAATTCACTGCCGTCATCCTGAGCTGGTCTCAGGATCCACCGTGCCGCGAACTGAGGCGTGCTGGCTCCAGCGGCACGGTGGATTCTGAAGCAAGTTCAGGAAGACGGCGGGTACGAGTAAATAGCGGCGCCTTGCCTCACGCCGCCCCCGCCGCGGTCACGCGGCCGCTGCGCTCGAGCTTGCCCCAGCCGACCAGCCAACCGCCGATCGCCGCCGCGATCGCGCGCAGCACCACCCAATACATGATCTGGCGATACACTAGCCGCTGCGCCACCAGCAGGTGCGCGGGATAGCGCGCGCGATGGCCGTCGAGGCGATAGGCGATCCAGCCGCACAGCACGTCGATCGCGGTGAAGGCGATCCAATAGAGCCCCATCCGTGCGACGTCGCCGCTGGTCTGCGCCCAACCGTGCTGCGCCACGCGGAGCGCGGTTCCGCCGATCGAGACGAGCAGCGCGAGGTCGATCAGCGGCGAGATCGCGGCGAATGCAATCTGGAACAGCCACGCCTGCGGCAGACCCACCAGCGCCAGTCCCGAGGGCTTGCGCGTGCGCAGCACCGCGCGGTGCTTCCACAGGCATTGCAGCGTGCCGAAGGCCCAGCGGAAGCGCTGCTTGGCGAGCGAGCGGAAGCTCTCGGGCGCCTCGGTCCAGGCGATCGCGCTCGGATCATAGGTCACCCGCCAGCCCGCGCGCTGGATCGCGATAGTGAGATCCTGGTCCTCCGCCAGCGTGTCCTCGGGATAACCGCCGACCGCGTCGAGCGCGGCGCGCCGCCAGGCGCCGACCGCGCCGGGTACCACCGTCATCGCGTCGAAGCCCGCGAGGGCGCGACGCTCGAGGTTCTGCGCGGTGATATATTCCACCGCCTGCCAGCGGGTGACGAGGTTGACGCGGTTGCCGACGCGCGCGTCACCCGCGACCGCGCCGATACGCTCGTCGGCGAACCAGCGCGCGAGGCGGCGGATCGTCGCCGGCTCGAACTGCGTGTCGGCGTCGAGCGCGATCACCACCTCGCCGGTCGCCGACAAGAGCGCGCGGTTGAGCGCCGCCGCTTTGCCGCCGTTGACCAAGGTGAGGAGCCGCACGCGCGGGTCGTTCGCGAAGGCGGCCTGGACCACCGCGCTGGTGCGGTCCTTCGATCCGTCATCGGCGACGATCACCTCGAGCTGGGGATAGTCGCTCGCCAGCACGCGCTCGATCGACGAGACGATCACGCGTTCCTCGTTATAGGCGGGAATCACCACCGAGACGCTGGGCGCGAATACCGGCGGCTCGGGCCGCTTGCGCCGCGCCTGCACCCAGGCGAGCCCCGCCAGCAGCACCGCGCGCGCGATGCCGAGCGAGATGGCGAGGTAGAACAGCCAGGCCAGCGCCGCCGCCAGCGCGGCGAGGACGACGAAGACCGCCACGTCGGTCCGCACCGCCCAGAGATCGCCCTCGGCCACCGGCGGCATCGCCTGCGCTGGGCTGGCGCCGACCAGCTGCGACGCGGTGACGAACGTATAGCCCTCGCCGCGCAGCTGGCGGATGATGCGCGGCAGCGCCGCCACGGTCTGGGACCGGTCACCGCCGCCGTCGTGGAGCAGGATGACGTTGCCCGACTTCTCCGGCGTGGCCGAGTGGACC
Organism: Sphingomonas yunnanensis; assembly: GCF_019898765.1. Lineage (GTDB taxonomy): Bacteria > Pseudomonadota > Alphaproteobacteria > Sphingomonadales > Sphingomonadaceae > Sphingomonas > Sphingomonas yunnanensis. The sequence continues at coordinate 11,469 of NZ_JAIOKB010000007.1, forward strand.
TGATCGAGCACCTGCTGGACGATCGCGTCCTCGCCCGGCCGCTGCCAGTCGTTCGGGTCGACGTGGAGGCCGACCACCGTGTAGCCCGCCTGCTGCGCCTGCAGCGCGGGTTCGAGCTCGTCGGTCGTGGTCGGCTCGGCGTCACCGAAATAAGGCGCGCGGAACAGCGTCATCGAGCGGCCGGTATAGGCCTCCACCAGCCGCTGCGTGGCGTTGAGCTCGAGCGCGGTCTCGCGCGGCCCCAGCCGCGCCATGTTCGGGTGCGTGTAGCTGTGATTGCCGATCTCGTCGCCGTCGCGCACGATGCGGTTGAGCAGCGCGGGGTGCTGCAGCGCGTTGCCGCCGATCACGAAGAAGGTCGCGGGTACGCGCGCCGCCTCGAGCACGTCGAGGATGCGCGGCGTCCAGGTCGCGTCGGGACCGTCGTCGAAGGTCAGCGCGAGCTTCTTCGGGTCGGCGGCGCCGGCGCGGCGGACGACATAGGGGGTCGGCAGCGCGTCGTAGCGCTCGCGCCGGATCAGCCCCTGCGGGTCGGCCCAGAGCGTGCGCTGCCCCGGCGTCGGCGTCGCGGTGATGCGCAGGATCTCGCCCGAGCCCTCGATGTCGGTGTTGAGCAGCGAGGACGGGCGGCGCAGGTCGGGGCGGCCGCCCGTGCGCATCGCGACGAGGGCCGCCCAGAAGCCCTGGTCCTCGCTGCCCAGCCGCCACAGCGCGACGCCGCCGATGTTGAGCTGGCGCAGCACCTGCATCTCGTTCCAGCTGGTCGCGGCGTCGAGCATCCAGATGGTGTGGCGCTGGCCGTCCTCGTCATAGGCGAAATTGGCGTTTCCGCTCGCGGGATCGAAGCTGATCGGCGCCTCGCTGTCGTGCGCGGCGAGCCATGCCTCCTCGATCGACAGCGCGTCGGTCGAGTCCCCGTGCCAGTCATAGGCGTAGCTGCCGAGCGCGACGATCAGCTTGTCGGCCGGCACGACGCGGCGCGCCGCCTCGACCTCGCGGATGAACCAATCCTGGGCCGCGATCGGCCCCGCCGTGCCGCCCTCCCAATGCTGGTCATAGGCCATCAGGATGACCTTGTCGGTCGCCTGCGCGATGGCGGCGAGCGGCCAGCTGTCATCCTCGGCGGGCGCAGTCACCGCCAGTGTCGTGCCCTTCGGCATCGCGGCGTGGAGCGTGCGCAGGAAGGCGAGATAGGGGCGCATCGCGGTTTCGGGCAGCGACTCGAAGTCCATCACCAGGCCTCCGGCGCGGCGCTGCGCGACATAGGCCGCGAGCCGCTGCGCCAGCTCGTCCCGCGCGCGCGGGTCGGCGAGCAGCGCGGCGCTGCCCTTGCCGTCCCACTGCTCCTCACCGAGATTCTGCACCATCGGGAGCACCTTGGGCGCGTGCGGCAGCGCCGCGAGGCTGCGCTCGAAGGCGCCGTCGCGCTCCACGGTGACGCGATGCTGCGGCCCCGCGACGCTGATCAGCGCCGGCACGACCCAGTCGAGCGCGGCGGCGTTGCGGCGGAAGGAGGCGAGGCTGTCGTCGTTGCCCGGGACGTAGAAAGCGATGCTGAGCGGCGCGTCGCCCGCTCTCTTCGCCGCCGCGCGGCGGTGCGGCAGCCAGGCGGCGAGGCCGTGGCGGTGCTGCTCGCCGCGCGCGGCGGCGGCATGCGCGCGCGGTAGCGGCAGGCGCAGGTCGATCCCGCGCGGCACCGCCACCAGCGTGGTGGCGAATGCGATGGCCGCCGCGATCACCGCGATCAGCAGTGCCGCGATGACGCGCTTGGAGCGGCGGCTGCGGCGACCGGTGGGATCGAAGAAGACGGGGGCGGACATGGGCAGGCCTTCATGGGCGCGCGACGCGCGGGAACGATCGCCCCCTACCCAAGCCCGGATAATCGCCGCGTGGGCCGAGGCTTACAAGTTCGTCATGATCCAATTCGGCGGGGTCCCACGCCCGCCTCATGGTCGCCGTGCTAGCCTAAGATGCCCGAGCGATACCAGCGCCGGATCGCGGGCAATCGCGTCAACTCGCACCCGCAGCGCCGGCAGCGCGTGTGTGCGGCGCCGTTGCCGTCGATCGTCACGCGGCGATTCGGCAGGTGTCGGCCGGCGCGGCACTCCGCCGGCATCGGCTCGTCCCCTGCGCCGGCCTGCGCGCCACCGCTCGCACCCAGCCCGGCGGGTCTCACGACGACGCCAGGTTGAGCAGGGCGTCGACCGGGCGTGGCGGCGTCACCTGGAAGCGCGCCATCATCCCGCCCGCACGCGGCGCCGCGCTCGCCGCCGCGGACGGCTTGCCGACCAGCAGCGAGAGGTCGCGCAGCGCCTTGATCATCGCCAGTCCGCGCGGCGCGGCGATGTAGCGGGGCTCCCACTCGGGCGCGAACTTCTCTTTGTAGGTGCGCAATCCACGGAAGCCGTAGAAACGCTCGCCGTGGTGGAAGATCAGCGCCGCCGCGCGCGCCCAGGCGGGGGCGAGCCGCCGCCCGGCGATGCCGGAGAGCGGCGCGATGCCGAGCGAGAAGCGGCGGAAGCCGCGCTCGCGCGCCCAGTCGATCAGGTGCACGAACAGGAAGTCCATCGTCCCCGCCGGCATGTCGTCGCGGTGGCGCATCAGGTCGACCGAGGCCTCGCTCCGCCCCTCGGTGAGCCAGAGGTTGGCGAAGGCGACGATCTGGCCCGCGACGCAGACCAGCGCCACGTCGAAATGGCTGAGATAGTCGCGATCGAAGCGCCCGAGGCTGAAGCCCTTCTCATGGTGCCCCTTGGCGCGCATCCACTCGTCCGAGATGGCTTCGAGCTCGTCGATGATCACCGGCACCGCCGCGGCGGGAACGATGCGGAACTCGGCGCCCTTGCGCGCGGCGGCGCGCTCCGCCTTGCGCACCGAGCGCAGCCGCGGCACGTCGAGCGCGAAGGACGGCAGGTCGACGATCGCCTCTTCGCCGTATTTCACGATCTGCAGCCCCATGCCGATCGCGAGATCGAGCACCAGCCCGGTGACCTGATAGAGCAGCAGCCGGCCCTGCGCGCGGTCGGCGAGGTCGCGGATCCGCCACAGCAGCTCGCCCCAGGTCTCGGCCGGGCCGATCGGGTCGCCCATGATGATCCAGCTGGTGCCGCGCACCTGATACATCAACATCGCGCGCCCGTCCTCGGAGAGCAGGAAGCGCTTGTCACCGGTCAGCGCCAGCATCGCGTCGGTGCGCTCGGCGTTCGCGAGCACGCGCGTCACCGCGGCGGGATCGACGGGGACGTCGGGGACGCTGCGGGCGGGCCCGAGCAGCCGCCACAGGGCCACTGCCGCGAGCATCACCGCGACCGCCAGCGTGGCGCGCAGGAAACGCGGCGCATCGCCGTGCAGCGCGAAATGCCACCACAGATCGTCGTCGTACGGCACGTGGCGATAGGCGATCAGACCGGCCCAGGCGGCGACACCCACCGCCACGGCGACCGCCACCAGCCACGCGCCCGAGAGCGGTGCCTGCGTCAGCGCGGTGCGCCGATAGAAGGCGCCGCGGGTCCATTGCAGCAGCGCGGCGAGCGCGAGGCACACCGCGGCCTCCTCATAGTCGACCCCCTTCGCCAGCGAGAACACGGCACCGGCGAGCAGCAGCGCGCGCGTCGCGACGAAGGCGCCGTCGAGCCGGCGGTACAGACCAGGCGCGAGCAGCAGCAGCCCGGTGCCGACCAGGCTCGCGGCGACGTGGCTCGCCTCGATGAAGGGCAGCGGCAATAGTGCATGAAGCGCACCGATACGCGGCGCCAGCGCGGGCAGCGAGCCCGAGAGCAGCAGCATCGCACCGCCGGCGAAGCTGGCCGCGGCGAGCACCAGCGGTGCCACCTCGCTCGCCAGCGCGCTCGAGTCGCGCAGCAGCCGCGGCAGGCCGTGCTGACGGCGTCCCTCGTGCCACGCCAGCAGCGCCACGCCCAGCGCGAGCGGCAGCACGTAATAGGCCAGGCGATAGGCGATCAGCGCCGCCACCAGCGCGGTGCGGTCACCCGGCACCACCGCCAGCACCACCGCCTCGAACACGCCGATGCCGCCGGGGACATGAGTTATCAGCGCGACGACGATGCCGAGCGCATAGGCCAAGACGAAAGCGGGGAGCAGGGCGAGCGGCGCGTGCGGGATCAGCACGAACAGCGCGGCCGCGGCCGCGGCCGTGTCGACCAGCGCGATCGCGATCTGCGCCGCCGCCTGCGAGGCGCTCGGCAGCGGCAGCGTGAGTCGCCATATACGCAGCGGCCCGCGCGCCATGCCGCAGGCGACGACCAGCGCGACGACCCCGGCGAGCACCGCGGCACCGATCGCGTGCGCCGCGGCGGCGCTCAGCGTCACGTCCGCGAGCACGATCGGGCCGTCGCGCAGCGTCAGCGCCGCACACGCGACGGTAATGACACCGAGCCAGAAGGTCGCGCTGGCGATACCGACGACTCGCGCCACGTCCGGACCATCCAGCCCCGCGGCGGTATAGACGCGGTATCGCGCCGAGCCGCCGGTCAGCAGTCCCAACCCTAGATTGTGCGACAGCGTGTAGCTGGTGAAGGAGCCGAGCGCAGCGACTCGCCAAGGCAGCGGTCGCCCGATCACGCGCAGCGCCATCGCGTCGTAGAGCGTCAGCGCGAGATAGCTGAGCGCGGTGAAGCCGAGCGCCGCGGCGATCCGCGCGCCCGACAGTCCGTGGATCGCCGCGCGCACGTCCGCGAGCCGGATCTCGCGGGTGAGCCGCTCGACCGCGGCGAAGCCGAGCCCGAGCAGCAGCACCACCGCCGCCACGGTGACAGGGGTGCGATAGCGTTCGAGACGGGCGCGCAGCTCAGGCATGGGGCGGCTGCGCGACGCGGTGCCACAGCTGCGAGCGACACACGAGACCGTGGAGGATGCAGCCCTTCACGCGCAGACCGTCGCTGCCGACCGGCTCGATCTTCGAGTAGAAGCGCCGCCCCATGTCGGGGACGAAGACGGTGCCGACCCACCCACCCGAGGTCGGGCGGTAGTTCTCCAGCAGCTGGGTACCGATCAGCCCGGTGACGCCGCCCTCACGCGCGTCGGCCTGCGCCTCGGCACTGGCCCAGACGATCCAGCCGCACAGCCGGTCGCCGCAGGCGCCCGTCCGCACCGCCACCGATCCATAAGGGTTGAGCCACGTCCCCAGCGGGCTCGCGGTCGGCGCAGCCACCGCCGCGGCCGGGAGCGCGAACGCCGCCGCCACCGCGATCGTCGTCGCCAACACCCCGCGCATGCTTCTCACGTGTACAATCCCCTGCTCTGTTTGAGCGACCGTGTAGGACGGCGCGCATTGCGGGAGCTTCGTCGTCGACTGAATAATCGGTAATGTGGCGCTCAGCGGCCCTGGCGGACCGCCCGCCACACCGTCGCGCACAGCCGATCCGGGTCATGGTTGAGGTAATGGTCGCCGGGCAGCGCCACGGCGCGCACGTTGCGCTGGCGCCATAGCGGGCACAGGCTGTTCGCCTCGGTCGCACCATGGACGCAGAGCACGGGTACCCAGTCAACGCGGCGCGCGCTCGGCAGCGCGGCACGGTCGGGCGGTCCGTCGAACAGGCCGTTGGGGGTGGCGCGGAACAGCAAGGTGTTGCCGGGAACCGCGAGGATCAGCTGCGGCACGCGCGCGCGCAGCGGCAGTGGCAGCAGGCTCGCGCCATATTGCAGCATGTCGGCGCCGAACGATTGGCCGACCAGCAGCACCCGCTCTGCCCCCGGCAGCGCGAGCGCGCGGCGGGTCACCTCGGCGACCAGCGCGGCGGCTTCCGCAGGAGTGCGTCCCTCGCGGAAGGCGGTCAGCGAGTTGATCTCGAGGACGGGGATACCGTGCGCCGCCAGCGTACGCCCAATATGCGGGGTCATCCCGGCGTCGAAGCCGGAATCGCCCGAGAGCAGCACCGCCACCAGCCCGCGCTGCGCCGGAGAGGGCGCCCGTGCCGCCGGCACCAGCCGGTACATCGAGGCGTTATAGTAACCGAGCGAACCGAGATAGCCGAGCACCAGCAGCGCGATCCCGGCGAGCAGCGCCAGGGCGACGCCGAGCGGGTTGCGACGGCGCGGCGGCGCGGGGAAGTCAGTCATGGCTCAGGCACTCAGCGCGTAGGTGATGACGAAGCACGCCGCGGTGAGCAGCAGCATGGCGAGGATGAAGCAGGCGTCGGCGAGCTGCTCCATCAGGTGCAGCCGGCGGCGCGACGCGCCGCGCAGCGCCACGTAGGACGTCAGCGTCGCCACCAGGAACAGCAGCGAGTCGATCGCGAGCAGATCGTCCGCCACGCCGGCGCGCCGACCACCCGCGATGCCGAGATGGAGCAGGCCGATGCCGGTGAGGCACACGCCCACCATCGCCGAGGCGATCGGGCAGATCAGCCGGCAGATGCGCTCGTCCAGCGCGGCGCGCGGGGAAAGCGGCGGCTCCATGTCCTCCCCCCTGCCCGCCGCCGCCTGCCAGCGCGCTGACAAAAACATTAGCGATTCGTCATCTTATGCTCATCGCTCGAACAGCCCGGCGCGGGCACAAGAGGCTCGACGCCCCGCGCCGCGGCGTCAGCGGAGACCGTCGCGCATGGCCAGCCACCCCGTCCACGCTTTCGCCGCCCGGCTGCTCGGCAAGTCAGCGACGGCGCTGGACGCGGAGGAGCGCCGCGTCCTGACCAAGATCGAGGAGCGGCTGCCGATCTCGCGGGACGCCGGCGACGTCGACGAGGAGACAGCGACGCTCGGCGACCGGCTCGCCGACCGGGTCGCGGCGGTGGGCGGCTCCTGGGGCTTCATCCTGGCCTTCACGCTGCTGCTGGTCGGCTGGATGCTGCTCAACAGCGGCGTGCTGCCGCGGCTCGGCCACGCCTTCGACCCCTATCCCTACATTTTCCTCAACCTGATGCTGTCGACCCTGGCAGCGATCCAGGCGCCCGTGATCATGATGAGCCAGAATCGTCAGGCGGCGAAGGATCGGCTCGCAGCACGGCTCGACTATGAGGTGAACCTGCGCGCCGAGCTCGAGATCCTGCGGCTGCACGAGATGATCGAGCATGTCGTCACGGCGCGACTCGACGCACTGCTCGAGCACCGGCGGGAGGCGTCGTGACCCGGCTGCAACCGCTCGACCGCGCGGTGCTCGCCTCGGCGGTGCTCGCCGCGCTCGGCTCCGCGCTGGCGCTGCGCGGTGTCCACCAGCTCCATCACGCGCGCGGCGACTCGGTCGGCGCCACCTTCGTCTCCACCGCGCCCCCGCGCGGCGTATTGCCGATGGTGACCAGCCTGCGCGCGGGCGGCCCGGCGGAGCGTGCCGGCCTGCTGGTCGGCGACCTCGTCGAGAGGATCGACGGCCGCGCGCCCGCGACGCTTGCGGAAGTACAGCGCGAGATGGCAACACACCCGCTGGTGAAGCTGGTGGTGCGGCGCGGCGCGCGCGACCTGCCGATCGAGGTCCGCGGGCGATGAGAGGTACAGCGTGTCGCAGAAGATCCTGCTGATCGAGGACGATGCCACCACCGCCGACTTCGTCGCCAAGGGGCTGAGCGAGGAGGGCTTCGTGGTCGACCGCGCTGATAACGGGCGCGATGGCCTGTTCCACGCCACCGACGGCAGCTACGATTGCGTCGTGCTCGACCGCATGCTGCCCGGCATCGACGGCATGGCCGTGCTGGCGGCGATGCGCGGCGCCGGCATCGAGACGCCGGTGATCGTGCTCTCCGCGCTCGGCTCGCCCGAGGACAGGGTCAAAGGGCTCACCAACGGCTCCGACGACTACCTCGTCAAGCCGTTCGCCTTCGCCGAGCTGCTCGCGCGCATCCGGCTGCTGGTCCGTCGCGGCCGTAGCGCGCCGGCGGTGGAGACGGTGCTGCGCTGCGACGACCTCGAGGTCGACCTGCTCGCGCGCCGAGTCAGGCGCGCCGGCAAGACGATCGAGCTGCAGCCGCGCGAGTTCCGGCTGCTCGAGTTCATGCTGCGTCACGTCGAGCAGGTCGTCACCCGCACGATGCTGCTCGAGGGCGTGTGGGACTATCATTTCGACCCGGGCACCAACGTGATCGACGTGCATCTCAGCCGGCTGCGCAAGAAGGTCGACGAGGGCTTCGCGCGACCGCTGCTGCACACCGTGCGCGGTTCCGGCTACCGGCTCGGCGTGAACCCCTGAGATGCGCGCGCGCTGAGGTGCACTGGCGCTCGACCACGGCGCGCTTCGCCGCGCTGGTTTTCCTGCTGCAAGTCGCCGCGGCGGCGACGCTGCTGCTGACGCTGCGCGCGATCGTGCGCGGCCAGGTCTACGATCGCGCGCTCGCCACCGAGGAGGTGCTGCGCCAGGACCTGCTCGCGATCCAGAGCGACGCGGGCACCGCCGGCCTCGCGCGCGCGATCGAGCTGCGCGGTCTGCGGCCCGCGCGCGCGGGCGCGGTCGTGCTGTTGGCGGACGCGGCGGGCAACCGGCTGGCGGGCAATCTCTCTGCCTGGCCACCCAACATCCTCCCCGACGACGGCACGATCGCGGTGGAGCTCTACCGCCGCCGCCACGACGCGCCCGAGGCGATGCTGGTGCGCGCGACGCGGCTGCCCGGCGGCGCGCGGCTGCTCACCGGCAGTGTGGTGGAAGGCGAGCGTCGCACCGTGCGCCTGCTCGAGGCGGCGATGCTGGTCGCCCTCTCGCTCGCGATCGCCTTCGCCGCGCTGGCCGCCTGGCTGGCAGCGCGGATGATCGTCACGCGGCTCGACGACACGGTGGCGACATTGCGGGCGGTGCGCGGCGGGGACCTGTCGCGCCGCGTCGCCGACGATCGCAGTGGCGACGCCTTCGCCCTGCTCGCCGACTCGGTGAATTTGACGCTCGACCGCCTCGACATGCTGGTGAGCGAGCTGACGATCGCCACCGACACGCTGGCGCACGATCTCAAGTCGCCGCTGACGCGGTTGCGCTCGGCGCTCGAGCGCGCCGCCGCGCAGGTGAGCGAGCCCGCGGCGCAAGAAGCGGTCGACCGCGCGCTCAGCGAGGGCGAGCGGGTGCTCGCGCTGGTGGAGACCGCGCTGCGGATCACGCGCGCCGAGGCGGGGATCGGGCGCGAGTCCTTCGCCCCGGTCGATCTCGCCAACGAGCTCGAGCAGCTGGCCGAGATCTACGGTCCGGTCGCCGAGGACGCCGAGCGCGCGATCCGCGTCGTCGCGCCGATGCCGTTGACGATGCCGCTGCACCGCGAGCTGATCGCCCAGGCGCTCGGCAATCTGATCGACAATGCGCTGAAATATGGCGCCGGCACGATCACGCTGTCGCTCGCGGCGACGCCGCAGGCGGCGATCGTGAGCGTCGCCGACGAAGGCAGCGGCATCGCACCCGAGCATCGCGCGGTCGCGCTGAGTCGCTTCGGTCGGGTCGACGAGGCGCGCGGCGGCAACGGTGCCGGGCTGGGGCTCTCGCTGGTCGCCGCGGTCGCACGGCTGCACGGCGGGAGCGTCACGCTCGACGACGCCGCGCCCGGGCTGGTGGTGGCGCTGGAGCTGCCGCTGCGGTCGTGAGGTCAATCACGGGCGCGGAAGCCGTTGGGACCGGCAGGTCCGGTCGTGCAACCAAGCGAAGAGCAACACGACGTCGAGGCTCTACGTTTTCCCCGACTGTCCGCCCCCCCGCCTATCCCTGCCCGGAGGTGATCTTGGCGATCTCGCGCGCGACCATCTGCTCGACCAGCCGCGGCAGGTTGTGGTCGAGCCAGTCGCTCAGCATCGGGCGCAGCATGTCGCGCACCAGGCCTTCCAGCGTACCGTCGCTGTCCGGCTCGGGCTTGACCACCAGCCGCGACAAGGCACCGAGCGCGCCGCGCGTCGCCTCGACCGTCGCCGGTGAGACCGCCGGCTCGGGCGCCGCGGCGGCCACCGTCGCCGCCGGCGCGGGAACCGGTGACGGAGGCGGCGTGAAACTCGGCTCGGCCTGGGCGAAGGTCGGCACCGGCGGCTCGGCAGCGCGCTGCTCGGCCCCACGCTGCTCCGGGAAGCGCGAGGGCTCCGGGGGTGGCGTCGGCGCCGCCAGCGAGTCGTTGAGCTCGAGCACATGGTCGCGATCATGGCCGCCGAGCGGGCGCGGTGCCGGCCGGCGCGTCGGCTGGGTCTCACCCTCCTTGATCACGCGCTTGATCGAGGCGAGGATGTCCTCCATCGAGGGCTCGGCGTTCAGATCCGCCATCAATCGGTCCCCACAGCGTGTTTTCCCGCGCTAGATCAAGGGCGCGGTCGGTCCACACCTGTCGTCAACGCGGGCGATCTGTCAACATTGCTCTCGAGCAGAGGATCCAGCTGGCGCGTGACCGTGGCGTCCTGCGCGCCGATCGCGGCGGTGCTGCCGGCGACCGGCTCCGCCGCCCGGGTGCGCGCGAAATCGTTGAAGCGCCCGCGCGTGGCGCGATAGTTGACGGTGGGGTCGTACAGCGCACCGCCGTCGAGCCCGAGGTCCGCGGCCTCGGCGTGGCCCATCGCCGCGAGCAGCGAGAAGCCCGCGACATAAGCGTCGCGCCGCGCACTCACGAGCGTCACCTGGCTGTTGAGCAGCTCCTGCTCGGCGTTGAGGATGTCGAGGATGGTGCGCGTGCCGACGCTGTTCTCGGCGCGCACGCCCTCCAGGCTGAGCTTGTTGGCGTTGACCGCCGCCTCGGCCGAGGCGATCACCTCGAGCGACGAGCGCCAAACGGCATAGGCGGAGCGCGCCTGCGCCACCACCTGGCGCTCGGCGCCGGTCGCCTGCTCGATCGCCTGGCCGCGCAGTTCCTGCGCCTGACGCAGCTGCGCGGCGACGCGACCGCCTTGGAAGATCGGCAGGTTGATCGAGGCGCCGATCGCGGTGGCGGTGCCGGTCTGGCCGACTCCCAGCCCGGCGGCGTTGCCGCGCCCGAGCGTGCCGAGATAGTTGAAGTAGTTTTGCCCGACGGTGGCGCCGAGCTGCGGCAGGCGACCCGCGCGCGCGACCTTGACGTCATAGTCGGTCGCCTCACGCACCTTGCGTGCGGCGAGCAGGTTGGGATTGTCCTGCAGCGCGATCTCGACCGCGGCATCGGCGCTGTCGGGCAGCTTGGGGAGCGCGGGCGGCTGCTCGAGCGTGCCCGGGGGAGCGCCGACTAGCCGGACGTAATTTTCACGGCTGGCGATCAGCGTCGCCTGCGCCGACTGGAGCTGCGCGCGCGCGAGGCTGAGCCGCGCCTGCGACTGCGCCACGTCGGTGCGGGTGAGGTCGCCCACCTCGAACCGGTCGCGGCTGGCGCGCAGGTTGGTCTCCAGCACGCGCACGTTCTGCGCGTTGAGCGCGACGATCGCCTCGTCGCGGATCACGTTGTTATAGGCGCCGACCACGTCGGTGAAAGTGCTCGCCTCGACCCCGCGCAGGTTGGCCAGCCCGGCCTCGACCCGCGTCTCCGCGGCGCGGACGCCATATTTCACCCGTCCGCCCTGGTAGATCGGCAGCGTCACCCCGGCCGAAGCGCTCAGCTGGCGCTCGGGCGTGGTGAAGCTGTTGCCGCCGCGCAGCAGGTTCTCGTTGACCCCGGTCGAGGTCGACAGCACCGGCCGGCCGCCGGCGCGCGCGATCGGCACATTCTCGTCGTTGGCGCGCTGCGCCGCGCGCTGCGCGGTCAGCGTCGGGTTGTTCTCATAGGCCTTGGCCAATGCGTCGCGCAGCGTCTCGGCGGAGAGCGGCGCGCTCGCCAGCGCGAGCAGCGGGAGCAGCGGCAGCGAACGTCGGCGCAAGCGGATACCTCGATCAGAAGCTGAAGCTGCGCGGTTTGTCGAAACCGGGCAGGCGGACGGAGTCGATGTCGGCGAACGGCGTCAGCGCGGTCGCGGCGCCCCGGTGCGCGCCGGCGGCGAGGCGGAACACGCCGCGCTCGATCAGACCGGTCGCGATGCGACCGCCGTCGACCACCTGGGTGAGCAAGGTCGAGGGCAGTTCCTCGACCGCGCCGTCGACCAGCAGCACGTCGTACGGGGCGCCCGCGGCATGACCCTGCGCGAGCGGCGCCTCGACCAGCGTCATGTTGCGCTCGTCGCCGAGCGCGGCGCGCGCGTGCGCGACGAGATCGGACGATTCCTCCACCGCCACGACGTCCGCGACGATCCGGGCGAGCACCGCCGCGGTATAGCCCGCCGCCGCGCCGATCAGCAGCACGCGGTCGCTCGCGCGCAGCCGTGCCTCCACCAGCAGCCGCGCGGTGGCGAGCGGCGTGTTGAGCGCGCGCCCCTGCCCCAGCGCGATCGCGGTGTCGCGATAGGCCATCGCGGTCGACTGCGCGGGGACGAAGCGCTCGCGCGCCACCTCCGCCATCGCCGCCACCACGCGCGGATCGGTCACCGCGACCGTGCGCAGCTGACTCGCCACCATCGCCTGGCGCATCGCGGTGAAGTCGTCGTCACGAAGGGTGGCTGCGGCGGTCATCGGACGTTCCTGTGACATAGCTGTTTTAGTAATGCAACACACGTTGCGCGTGGCGGGCTTGTATCGCGCGGCGGCCGCTTCGCCAATCACTTTGCCGCGCGGCGGCGCTTGACAGCCGGCGCCGCTGCCCGCAGATGCGCGCCTCCACGGCATCGAGGCGCGATGGCGGAGTGGTGACGCAGAGGACTGCAAATCCTTGCACCCGGGTTCGATTCCCGGTCGCGCCTCCAGATGCAGTAGCTCAAACCCGCCCTACCGGCACGATATACCGCTCGCCCCGCGCGGTGACCCCCACCTCCACCGCCACCCCATAGGTCGCCGCGATCGCCTCGGGCGTGAGCACCGCCGCGGTGTCGCCCGCCGCCACCACGCGCCCGGCGCGCAGCAGCACGACCGAGTCCGCCAGCCGCGCCGCGAGGTTGAGGTCGTGCACCACCAGCACGACGCCCGCCCCCGCCGTCGCGACCGCGCGCAGCCGCGCGCCGACGTCGAGCTGGTGCGCCGGGTCGAGGCTGGCGAGCGGCTCGTCCGCCAGCAGCCACTCGGGCTCGCCCGCCAGCACGCGCGCCAGCAACGCGCGCGCTCGCTCGCCGCCGGAGAGCTGCTCGACCGGCCGCCCCGCCAACGCCGTCATCGCCGTCGCCTCCAGCGCCCGCTCCACCGCGGCGCGGTCCGCCGCGTCCGCCGCGCCGCGCCCGCGCCACGGCAACCGGCCGAGCGCCACCAGCGCGCGCACGTCGACGTCCCAGTGCACATCCGCCTGTTGCGGCAGGAAGCCGATGCGGCGGGCGCGCTCGCGCGCCGGCAGCGTCGCCACGTCCTTGCCGTCGAGCGTCGCCGCCCCCGAGTCGGGCCGGCGCAGCGCGGCGAGGCAGGCGAGCAGGCTGCTCTTGCCCGCGCCGTTGGGCCCGAGCAGCGCGGTGACGCGCCCGGGTGCGAGCGTGAGGGTCACCTCCTCGAGCACGCGCCGCCCCCCGAGCGACAGCGTCAGCGCCTCGGTCGTCAGCGCGCTCATGCCAGCCGCCGGCGCAGCCGCAGCAGCAGGTAGAGGAAGAAGGGCGCGCCGAGCAGCGACATGGCGATGCCGAGCCGCAGCTCGCTCGCGCTCGGCACCAGCCGCACCAATGTGTCCGCCACCGTCACCAGCAGCGCGCCCGCGAGCGCGCTCGGCCACAAGGTCGCGCCGGGCCGGTGGCGCGCGAGCGGGCGGACGAGATGCGGCACCATCAGTCCGACGAAGCCGATCACCCCCGCGGTCGCCACCGTCGCGCCGACCGTGAGCGCCACGCCGAGCACGATCGCGCGCTGCAGCCGCCGCGGCTCCACCCCGAGCGAGCGCGCCGCCGTCTCGCCCAGCGTCAGCGCGTCGAGCGCGGGGGCAGTGCGCGCCAGCACCGCGAGGCCGATCGTCACCAACGGGAGCGCGAGCCCGACGTCGTTCCAGCTGCGATCGGTCAGCGCGCCCATCAGCCAGGTGACGATCTCGGAAGCGACGAACGGCGTCGGCGCCAGGCTGATCGCCAGCGCGGTGAGCGAGCCGGTGAGGCTGGTCAACACCATCCCCGCGAGCGTGAACACCACCAGGCTGGCCGAGCGTCCCGCGATCAGCGCGAGCGCCGCCATCGTCGCGGCCGCTCCTGCCAGCGCGAACAGCGGCAGCAGCCAGGCCTGGGCGGCATAGCCGAAGAAGAGCGCGCAGACCGCGCCCAGCGCCGCGCCCGACGAGACGCCGAACAATCCTGGGTCGGCGAGCGGGTTGCGCAGATAGCCCTGCATCGCCGCGCCCGCGACGCCCAGCGCGGCGCCGACGATCAGCGCGAGGATCGTGCGCGGCAGGCGCAGCTCGACGATGATGATCGAGCGCGGGTCGGCGCTGGTCCAGGCGTCGAGCGGCACCCATACCTTGCCCGCGGCGAGCGAGCCCGCCGCGGCTAGCAGCAGCGCGAGCAGCAGCCACAACGTCGCTCGGCTCATCGTCCCTCTCCGAACTGTGTCCGCGCACCGCGCAACAGCGTCATGGCGTCGACGATCGTCGGCCCGCCGCAATTCATCAGCCGCGCCGGGAAGGGCACGGTGGCGAGCCGCGGCGCGAGCCGACGCAGCGCGGGATGGTGCTCGGCGCGCTCGCCCCCACCCTCCGCCGCGGCGACCGAGAAGAGCACGCGCGGCGGCGCGGCGACGAGATGCTCAAGCGGCAGTACGTCCCAGCGCGCTAGCCCGTAGGCGGCGCTGGCGTTGCGGAAACCGGCGCGGGTCAGCAGGTCATCGGGCAGCGTCCCCGCGCCGGGCACCAGCCCGCCCGCGCCGAAGATCAGCGCGGGCAGCGGCGTGACGTGCGCCGGCCGCGCCGCCGCCTCGATCCGCGCCGCGAGCGCCGCGCCGCGCCCCGGGTGGCCGACACGCGCGGCGAGGTCGCGCACCTGGGCGACGCTCTCCTCCACCGTCGCGGGCACCGCGAACTGCGCGAGCGGCACGCCCAGCCGCGCCAGCGCCGCGACGGTCGCGGGGGCGACATGGCCGCCCGCGACCACAAGATCGGGGCGCAGCGCCACCACCTCCTCCGCGGTCCCCGCGTTGGCGGGAAAGCGCCGCGCCAGCGCGAGCGGGATCGAGCTGGAGCGCGCGTCCTGCGAGTAAGCGCTGATCGAGGCGATCTGCGCGGGGTCGGCGACTCGCACCAGCACGGCGTCGAGGCAGGGATTGATCGAGACGATGCGCGGCGCGCGCGGCGTCGCGGCGGAGACCAGCGCGGGTGCCGCGAGCAGCAGCAGGAGAGCGCGCGCGCGCATGTCAGTAGCGCAGCCGCACCCCGCCGTAGGCGGCGCGCTTGGGATTGCCATAGTCCGCCGCCACCACGTAGCGCTGGTCGAAGGCATTCTCGAGCCGCGCGTACAGCTCGATGTTGTCGGTCAGCGGCAGCGCGGCGCGCAGGTCGGCGAGGACATAGCCGTCGAGCCGTACCTGGCCGACGTCGTAGCT
The DNA here is from genome assembly GCF_019898765.1 of Sphingomonas yunnanensis. GTDB lineage: Bacteria > Pseudomonadota > Alphaproteobacteria > Sphingomonadales > Sphingomonadaceae > Sphingomonas > Sphingomonas yunnanensis. Next base: position 26,848 of record NZ_JAIOKB010000007.1, read on the forward strand.
GTCACCGACCGCGGTGAGCGTCACCCCGGTGGAGAGGCCGAACGGCCAGCGATAGTCGGCGTTGACGGTGGTGCTGTCGCGCGGGCGGCGCAGCAGCGGCAGGCCGAAGCTCGCGCCGGGCGAGCGGTTCTCGCCGTCGAGATAGGTGTAGGCGGCGGCGACGGTCAGCGCCTCGACCGGGCGCAGCGTGAGCGCGAACTCCAGCCCCTGCGCGCGGGTGCGCGCCACATTGTCGTAGATGCCGAACGGCCGCGTGTCGCAGATCGGCCCGTCCACCGCGGGGCTGCATGCGCGCGTGTTGATCAGGTCGCGCGAGACGCGGCGGAACCATGTCGCGCTCGCTTCCAGCGCGCCGTCGAGCGCGCGCTGGGTCACGCCGGCGTCCCAACCCTCGGATCGCTCGGGGCGCAGGTTGGGGTTGCCGGTGCTGCCGTTGAGCTGGAACAGCGTCGGCGCCTTGAAGCCCTGCGACCAGCTGCCGCGTAGCGAAGTGGCGCCGCCGTTCGGCGTCCAGGCGAGGCTCGCCGCGCCCACGGTAGCGCCGCCGAAGCGATCATGGTCGTCGTGGCGCACGCCGCCGGTCGCGGTCACGCCGGCGAGGGGGGTGAGCGCGAGCTGGCCGTAGAGGCTGAACAGCCGCGCGCGCCCACGATCGGTGCTGCCATAGCCGCGCGTGTAAAGCCGCGAGATCTCCCGCTCGGCGCCGAAGGTCGCGCGCGCGACCCCGCCGAGATCCGCGACACCTTGATAGTCGAGGCGATGGTTCTGCCCCTGCGAGCGATACGTCTCGCGCGGGGTGAGGTCGCGGTCGTAGCTGGTGCGCGCGATGTCGGTGCGCGCATAGCCCAGCCGGTTGCGCAGCGCGCCGTCGAACAGCGCGACGTTGACGCCGCCATAGCCGACCCACTGCTCGGCGTCGCTATACTCGCGCGTGTCGCCGAACGTGTAATTCGGCGGTGGGAAGCCGTCGAACTCGGTGCGACCGCTGGCGTAGAAGCCGCGCAGGTCGACCGAGACGTTGCTCGCCAGCGTCGCGGTCACGCTGGCATTGCCGCCGTAGTGGCGGAAGCCGTCGCGCTCGCTACCGCGCGCGTAGGACGAGATGCCGTCGGTGGTGTAATAGCCGCCGCCCAGGCTCGCCGCGATCACGCCGGCACGGCCCGACACGTTGGCGAAGGCCTGGGCGGTGCCCATCGATCCGCCCTCGGCGCGCGCGTTGACGCTCAGCCGCTCGGTCGGCTGGCGCGTGATCATGTTGACCACGCCGCCGATCGCCTGGCTGCCCCACAGCACCGAGGAGGCGCCGCGCAGCACCTCGACCCGCGCGATATTGCCGACCAGCAGCTCGCCGAAGTTGAAGCCACCGCCGGGCGCGGACGGGTCGTTGATCTTCACGCCGTCGATCAGCGCCGCGGTCTGGTCGCTCTCGGCGCCGCGGATGAACACCGAGGTGACACCGCCGACGCCGCCGGTGCGCGCCACCGCGATGCCAGGAGTCTGGCGCAGCAGGTCGGCGAGCACCACCGTCTGGCGCCGCTCGATCGTCGCGGTGTCGAGCACCGTCACCGCCTCGGCCACGCTGCCCGCCGGCGTGGCGGAACGCGCGGCGGTGACGATCACGTCGTCGCCCGCGCGGGTCGCCTGCTCCAGCGCCTCGGTCGACTGCGCGCTTTGCGCGTGCGCCGCGGGCGCGAGCAGCAGCAGCGGCAGCGCGGTCGCGATGCGGCGATAGGATATGGTCACGTCGTCCCCCACACGGTCGCGGGCGGACGCGCGGCACCGTGCCGCGGCGCTGCCGCCCGATCGTCGTCACGCGAGGACAAGACCTCGATCGCCCGGCACACCCCGTCCGCGCGAAGGACAACGGCGACGGGCAGGTCTCCTGGCTCCCGGGTCAGCGCCCCGGCTCCGGCCTTCCCGGACCATCGGTCCAGTGGCACGCGCGGGAGAGGGGCTCGCCGGTCACAGTTGCGGGGGCAGCGCCGGATCGCGTTCAAGCTACCGGCTTCCCTCTTACTTCCCCTCGCGGGGAACCTGTCGCGTCGGCGCCCCTAGGCCAGCGCGTCGCCGCGGGCAAGCGACTCGCGCAGCACGGCGAGCAGGGGGACGTCGACCGGCGGCATCGGCAGCGCGGCGAGCGCGTCGGGCTCGTCCCAGCGCAGCGCGGCGGCGGCGAGCGGGCGTGGCTCGCCCAGCCAGGCGCGCGCCACGTAGAGCAGCATGACCAGCGGGCACGCGTCGGGCGCCGCGTCTGCGGCGAAGGACAGCGGCATGAGCGCCGCGGGCTCCACCGTGACGGCGAGCTCCTCGGCGAGTTCGCGCACCAGCGCCTCGACGGGCGACTCGCCGGGCTCGACCTTGCCGCCCGGGAATTCCCACAGACCGCCGTGGCGTTTGCCGGCCGGCCGCTGCTGCATCAGGCAGCGCCCCGCCGGATCGAGTAGCGCCGCGGCGACGACCAGCATCGTCATCGAACCGATCCTTAACTAATTATGCACTAGGATCGCGCCATGGCACGCCCTCGACACCGACGCCCGCTCTTCTCGCGCCTCGGCCGCGACGGTCGTGGCGCGACAGCGGTGGAATATGCCCTGATCCTGGCCGCGATCGCGCTGGCGATCTCCGCGGGCCTCGGCCGCGTGTCCACCGCGCTCAGCGACGTTCTCACCACGGTGTCGACCAACCTGCGCGTCGGCCGCTGAGACTTGACCTGAACTAATCTACGTAAATTTCTGCGATCATTGGAACAGACTTAAGTCTTTCTCAACCGTCCCGGAGCTACACCGGACATCGCTGGAGCCCCAGAGGCTCATCGGCCGGGTAACTGAAGCCAATTTGTCTCGGAGATCGACATGCAGAAGATTCGCGCTTTCGTTAAGAACAACAAGGCCGCCACCGCGATCGAGTACGGCCTGATCGCCGCGCTGGTCGCCGTCGCCGCCATCACGGCGATGAAGGGCCTGGGCAACCAGCTGACCAACACCTTCACCAAGGTGCAGACCACGATGAGCACCAACGGCGCGTAATCCGCCGGTCAGCTCTTGTGTTAAGGGCGGCGGGACCTCGGTCCCGCCGCCTTTTTCTTGCTCGGGGCAAAGCGGCGTGGTCGTGCTCTCGCGAGAGCCTTCGAGCCAGGCCGTGCGCTGCCAAGCACTGACGTCACGCTGAACTCGCTTCAGGATCTACCGTCCCGCGAGCGCCTCACGCATGATGTACGCGGCACCGTGGATCCTGAAACGAGTTCAGCATGACGGAAGAAGTTGATACGAAAGCGGGCAGCGTCAGCTCAGCCGGCCCATGCGGAGGAACTTGTCGCGCCGATCCTGGCGCAGCGCCTCCGGCGTGAGCGGCGTCAGCTCGCCGAGCGCGCGCTCAAGCGAGTCACCCAGCGCCCGTATCGCTCCCGCGGGATCGCGGTGCGCGCCGCCGAGCGGCTCGGGAACGATCGAATCGATCACACCGAGTCCCTTGAGATCCTGCGCGGTCACCTTCATCGCCTCGGCGGCGTCGGGAGCGCGATCGGCGGTGCGCCACAGGATCGAGGCGCAGCCCTCGGGCGAGATCACCGAATAGACCGCGTGCTCGAACATCAGCACGCGATTGCCGCTGGCGAGCGCGATCGCGCCTCCCGAGCCGCCCTCGCCCACGATCGACGCGACCAGCGGCACGCCGAGCGCGAGGCACGCCTCGGTCGAGCGCGCGATCGCCTCGGCCTGGCCGCGCTCCTCCGCCTGGATGCCGGGGAAGGCGCCGGACGTGTCGACCAAGGTCACGACCGGCAGCCCGAAGCGATCGGCCAGCTCCATCAGCCGGATCGCCTTGCGATAGCCCTCGGGCTTGCCCATGCCGAAATTATGCTTGAGGCGGCTGGCGGTGTCGTCGCCCTTCTCATGGCCGAGCACCATGACCCGCTGGCCGCGGAAGGTGGCGAAGCCGCCGAGGATCGCCTGGTCGTCGCCGAACGCGCGATCCCCCGCGAGCGGCACGAACTCGTCGAACAGGCCGGCGACATAGTGGCGGAAGTGCGGGCGCTCGGGATGGCGCGCCACCTGCGTCTTCTGCCACGGCGTCAGCTTGGCGAACGTGTCCTTGAGCTGTTTGTCGGACTTCGCCTGGAGCTTGGCGATCTCCGCGGAGATGTCGATCGCGCCCTCGGCGCCGGTGTCGCGCAGCTCGTCGATGCGCGCCTGCAGCTCGGCGATGGGCTTCTCGAAGTCGAGGAAACTAGGCATCGGCCGCAGCTAGTCGCGGTGACGCAACGCGTCAACGAGCGGGTGCCGCTCGTTGACCAGCGCGACCAGTCGGCTGCTGTCGACATGCGTGTAGATCTCGGTGGTGGCGATGTCGGCATGGCCCAGCATCGTCTGCAGCGCGCGCAGGTCGGCGCCGCCCTCCAGCAGGTGAGTCGCGAAGGCGTGGCGCAGCACATGGGGGCTGATCCGATCGGGCGGGATCCCCGCCTCGGCGGCGAGCGCGCGCACCAGCTGGAACAATCGCACGCGCGACAGGTGAGTCGCGCCGGAGGGAAAGAGGAAGGCGCGATCGGTCGCGACATGCGCGCGCCACGCCGCCACCGCGGCGCGCGCACGATCTGAGAGGGGCACCAGCCGCTCCTTGCCGCCCTTGCCGCGCAGGATCAGGAACGGCCGGTCGGGGTGGATCGCGTTGCGCGGGAGCGACACCAGCTCGCTCGCTCTCAGCCCCGACCCATAGAGCAGCTCGATCAGCGCGGCGAGCCGCAGGTCGGTCGGGATCACGGGATCGCGCGCGAGTCGCTCGGCGATCGCGGCGAACAGCCGGTCGACGTCGGCGTGGCTCAGCGTGCGCGGCAGCGCGCGGCGCGCGGGGGGGCGCGGCAGCGCGGCCGAGGGATCGTCGGCACGCGCGCCCTCCTCCGCGAGGAAGGCGAAGAAGCGCCGCAGCGCCGAGGCCTTGCGCGCGACGCTGGCGCTGGCGAGCGCGGTCCAGCCGTCCGCGAGCCGGCCCAGCGCGACGGCGTCGGCGCGCGCCAGCCCGCCGTCGAGCGCCTGGGACGCGAGCGCGAGGTCGCGGCGATAGGCGGCGAGCGTGTTCGCGGCCGCCCCGGCCTGTGCCGCCAGCATCTCGAGGAAGCGCTCGATCGCCTGCCGGTCCTCCGCCGAGGCGCCCGCCCCAGTCGTGAGCCCGCGCCCGGCCATCAGAGCCGCGCGAGCGCCTCGGCCGCGATCATCCGCGCCTCGCCGTCGAGGCCGACCGCGCGCAACGCGGCGACGACGCGGTAGAGCGACGCCGCGGGCACCGTCTCCCAGCCGCGCGCCTGGAGACCGACGGCGGCAAGCAGCAGCACCGTTCCCTGCTGGCGCGCGGTCACCGCCTGGTCGAGCGCGCGCGTCCAGCTGTCGACGCGCGTGACCGGTACGCCGAAGCGCTCGCCCTCGTCCGCGAGGTCGGCGGCGGGCACCTCGCCCAGGCCGGCGAGCCCGGCGAAGAACAGCTGCTTCTTGCGCTCGGCATTGGCGCCGCTGGGGGCATAGTCGCGCGGGTTGGCGCCGCGCGCGCCGCCGTCGGGGTCGGCGAGCAGCAGCATCGCCCAGGCGTCGCTGCCGGCGCGGACGTGGCCGCGCCAGCGCTGCGCGGTGCGGTCCAGCCCCGCGCTCAGCATCGAGGCGACGAGCCGGTCGGCCTGCGCCACCTCGCCCGCGGGCAGCAGCCGCGCCGCGGCGCGCGCGGTGAGGATCAGGCGGCCGTAGCGTGCCGCCGGCGTCTCGGCCGCGTCCCACAGCCGCGCCATCGCCGCCAGCCGCGTGTCGAGGCTGTCGCCGACATAGGCGTCGCGCAGGTCATTGGCGATTCGCGCCAGCGGCGCAGGCACGTCGTCGCCATCGGCCAGCGCCGAGTAGAGATCGACCAGCGCCGCGCTCGACAGCGCACCCATCGCCGCGGCGCGGTCGGCGACCGCGGCGCGTTCGGCGAGCGGGATCGCCGGCGCGAGCGCGCGCCACGCGGTCACCTGCGGGCCGACCGTGCCGTACAGCTCGCCGGGCACCGCAACGCCAGTGGCGGTCGCGAGGCCGAAGCGCCACGCGGTGAGCTGAGTCACCGGCGCCCACTCGATCGTGATCGCCTGCCGGCTGTCGAGCCCGGCGCCCATCACCTTCTGCGCGAGCTGCAGGTCGATCCCGCTGGCGACACGACGGCGGCGCATGTCGGCGAGCAGGGGCTGCGTCTTACCGGTGCCGGTGAGGCCGGCGCACATCGCGCGCGCCACGATCCAGCCGGGCTCGCTGTCGCCCGCTCCCGGCGCCAGCGCGCACAGCGCGGCGGGGTCGGCGGTGGCGAGCGCCGCCTGCATCCACACCTGGCGCAGCTTGGGGGTGACGCGGTCGAGATCGACCGATTGCGCCACGGCGCGCGCGGTGATCGACTCGCCCATGCGCAGCAGCAGCCAGGCGCGCTCGGCGGCGAAATCGGCGCCGTTCACATGCGCGGGCGTGACCAGTTCGGCGGCGAGCAGCCGGCGCAGCGCGATCTGGAGCCAGCGCGACGGCAGCGGCGCGGACAGCCGCCGCATCAGCCGCTCGACGTAGCGGCCGTCGGCGCCGGCGAAGGCGTCGGCGGCGAAGCTGTCGCTGGGGCCGAGCTGTGCGAGCGAGCGCCGCGCGAAGGCGGGCATCTCATAGCGCGGCGCGGCCGGCGTCGGGGTCGCACCCGGCGTCGGCATCGCCAGCGGCGGGAGCGGCGGCAGCGGGCCGGCCGGCGTCGTCGCGGTGACGCGCGGCGCGGTCGGGGGCGCCGCGCCTGATCCAGCCACAGCAGGCGCCGCCGCGGCGGGCGCCGGGGACGGCGTCGGCGCGTTGTCGCTGAAGCCGGGCGGCAGCAGCGATTCGGGGCTCTGCTGCGCGGCCGCGGCGGCACCGATCGCGAGCGCGGCGGCGCCCGCGACGAGCGCGCGCCTAGTTCGCGAGGTTGCCAAGCTCGACCGCCTTCTCGACCCGGGTCGTCGGCTGCTCGGTCGCGCGCCCGGCGAGGAAGAACAAGGCGCCGAGCACGATCACCAGCAACACCACCACCGAGACGATCAACCGAGACATGGATACCCCATCGCGCACGCGCCCTACCGCCCCGGGAGAAGCGCGCGGCGCGCACGCTGTTGCCGGGGCATGAAGGCGCTGTATAGCCCTGCCGACGATGTTGCAAAGCCCGCCTGCCCCGCGCGAACGAGGAGCCGCCTGGATCGGCCAGCCGATCGTGCTGGTCGGGCTGATGGGCGCGGGCAAATCCACCGTCGGTCGTCGGCTGGCGACGCGGCTCGGCCTACCCTTCGTCGACGCCGACACCGAGATCGAGTCCGCCGCAGGTATGTCGATCAGCGACATCTTCGCGCAGTTCGGCGAGGCCTATTTCCGTGACGGTGAGCGCCGCGTGATCCAGCGCCTGATCGACGGCCGTCCGAAGGTGATCGCGACGGGTGGCGGCGCCTTCGTCAACGAGGAGACGCGCGCGCTGATCCTCGCCGAGGCACTGGCGATCTGGCTCGACGCGCCGGTGGAGGTGCTGGCCGAGCGCGTGCGCCGTCGCGACACCCGCCCGCTGCTGCGCGGGCGCGACCCGGCGGCGGTGCTGCGCGACCTCGCCGCCGTCCGCAACCCGCTCTACGCGCTGGCGCATCTCCGCATCGCCAGCGCCAACGCCCCGCATGAGACGACCGTGCGCGCGATCCTGGAGGCCCTGGGCAGATGAATATCGAACAGACCGGCGCTCGTGCGACCGTCCCCGTGCGACTGGGCGAGCGCAGCTACGACGTGGTGATCGAGCCCGGGCTGCTGAGCCGCGCCGGCGAGCTGCTGGCGCCGCTGGCCGGCCGGCGTCCGCTGGTCATCGTCGCCGACGTCAACGTCGCCGACCATCTCGCCGCGCTGGGCGGCGCGCTCGACTCGGTCGGGGTCGGGCATCGCTCGATCGTGCTCCCCGCCGGCGAGGCGTCGAAGAGCTGGGCCACGCTCGAGAAGCTGACCGACCAGCTGCTCGCGCTGGGGGTCGAGCGCGGCGACCATGTCGTGGCGCTCGGCGGCGGCGTGATCGGGGACCTCGTCGGCTTCGCCAGCGCGATCCTCAAGCGCGGCTGCCGCTTCGTCCAGATCCCGACCACCTTGCTGGCGCAGGTCGATTCCTCGGTCGGCGGCAAGACCGGGATCAACGCGCGCGCGGGCAAGAACCTGATCGGCGCCTTCCACCAGCCCCGCCTCGTCCTGATCGACCCCGACGTGCTCGACACCTTGCCCGCGCGCCAGGTGCGCGCCGGCTATGCCGAGGTGGTCAAATACGGGCTGATCGACGACGCCGACTTCTTCGCCTGGTGCGAGCGCCACGGCGCCGCGCTGCTCGCCGGCGACCCGGCGGCGCGCACCCACGCCATCGCCCATGCGGTCGCCTCCAAGGCGCGGATCGTCGCCGAGGACGAGCATGAGACCAATGGCCGTCGCGCCTTGCTCAATCTCGGCCACACTTTCGGCCACGCGCTCGAGGCGGAGGCGGGCTTCTCTGACCGGCTGCTCCACGGCGAGGCGGTCGCGGCGGGCTGCGCGCTCGCCTTCGCTTTCTCGGCCGCGACCGGGCGCTGCCCGACCGCTGACACCGAGCGCGTCGCGGCGCACTGGCGCGCCAGCGGTCTACCCGACGGGCTCGCCGCCGCGGGTATCGATGCCCCGGCCGAGCGTCTGGTCGATCATATGCGCCATGACAAGAAGATGGAGGCGGGCACCCTGCCCTTCCTGCTCGCACGCGGGATCGGCCAGACCTATCTCGATCGCGAGGTGACGCTCGGCGACGTGACGACGTTCCTCGCCGCCCAGCCGCGCGCCGCGGCCAACGTCCCCGCCGACGCGACCGGCTGAGCGGAACGGCGGCGCTGGGCAGAAGTTAACGTGGCTTAGTTTCCGATGGAGTGAGCCCTATGCCTTACGTCAAGACGCGCGACGGCACCGACCTCTACGTCAAGGACTGGGGCGAGGGTCGCCCGGTGGTGCTGCTGCACGGCTGGCCGCTCTCGTCGGACAGCTGGGATCCGCAGATGAAGGCGCTGGCCGACGCCGGCTTCCGCGCGATCGCCTATGACCGCCGCGGCTTCGGGCGGTCGGGCCAGCCGTGGTCGGGCTATGATTACGACACTCTGACCGACGATCTGAGCGATGTGCTCGAGGCGGCGGGTGCGACTCAGGACGTGACGCTCGTCGGCTTCTCGATGGGCGGCGGCGAGGTGGCGCGCTACCAGTCGCGCTACGACGGCAAGGGCGTGATCTCGGCCGCGCTGATCAGCTCGGTCGTGCCCTATATGCTCAAGACCGACGACAATCCCGACGGCGTGCCCGAGGACACGCTGCAGGGCATCGCTGACGGTATCGCGAAGGACCGGCCGAACTTCTTTCGCTCATTCTTCAAGGACTTCTTCGGTGTCGGCTATGTCACCAGCCCAGTCAGCGAGGCGACGCTCGACTGGGCATGGCGGCTCGCGATGCAGGCCGGTCTGCAGGCCACGCTGAAATGCGCGGAAAGCTTCGGTCACACCGACTTCCGCGGCGACCTGCCCGCGTTCCGCGTCCCCACGCTCGTCCTGCACGGCACCAGCGACAAGACGGTGCCGATCGACACGAGCGGGCGCCAGGCCGCGCGCGGCATCCAGGGCGCGCAGCTGGTGGAATATGACGGCGCCCCGCATGGCCTGTTCGCGACCGAGGGCGAGCGCCTGACGCGCGATTTGCTGACGTTCCTGGGGCGGTGAGAGGAGGGCGAGCGCGAGTTATCGGACACGCTCCCCATTCCGGCAAGGCTTTGTGCCCCGGCGACGGCCGGGGCGCAGTCGGGAGAGCCGAAGGGATGACTCACAACGGTCACCCACCTTGGCCCCGGCCTTCGCCGGCGCACCTCGTTGGGGCGCAAATGCCGCCCCACTCACGCCATCGTTCCTCAGTGGAGCGGGACGATCACCTCGTCGGGATGCGCCACGTTGAGCTGCTTGCGCACGAGTTCGTCGACCATGTCGGGGTTGGCGTGGCGCGGGTCGAGCAGCGCGACGCGGTTGCGCAGCATCTCGCGGCGCGCGTCGAGTGCCGAATATTGCCGCTCGCGCGTCGCCAGCTGGCGCTTGTAATCGCCCAGCGCCAGCACGCCGTTCGGCCCCAGGATCGCATAGGCCCCGAAGAACAGCATGATCGTCACCGCGAGCGCGGGCAGCGCGGCGGAGCGGAGAATGGTCCGGAGACGATCGGGTTTGCGGGCGGGCATGACGGCGCGATTCTCGCGCGCCGCCACGCCCTTGGCAAGCCCCCTCAGCGCGTGCGGAGCACGTCGCGCCCGGCGTAGCGCGCCACGTCGCCCAGTTCCTCCTCGATGCGGATCAATTGGTTGTACTTGGCGAGCCGGTCCGAACGCGCGAGGCTGCCCGTCTTGATCTGGCCGCAGTTGGTCGCGACCGCGAGGTCGGCGATCGTCGAATCCTCGGTCTCGCCCGAGCGGTGCGACATCACCGCGGTATAGCCGGCGCGCTCGGCGACGCGGATCGCCTCCAGTGTCTCGCTCAGTGTACCGATCTGGTTGACCTTGACCAGCAGCGAGTTGGCCAGGCCCTGGCGGATGCCGTCGCGCAGCCGCTTCGGGTTGGTGACGAACAGGTCGTCGCCGACCAGCTGCACCTTGTTGCCGATCGCCTCGGTCAGCGCCTTCCAGCCCGCGAAATCATCCTCGGCCATGCCGTCCTCGATCGAGAAGATCGGGTAGCGCGCGGCGAGATCGGCGAGATAGTCGGCCATCGCCTCCGGCTCGAGCGTGAGGTTCTCGCCCGAGATGACGTACTTGCCGTCCTTGAAGAACTCGGTCGCGGCGCAGTCGAGCGCCAGCATCACGTCGTCGCCCGGCGTGTAGCCGGCGCGCTCGATCGACGTCATGATGAAGTCGAGCGCGTCGGTGGTGCTGGCGAGATTGGGCGCGAAGCCGCCCTCGTCGCCGACCGCCGTGGCAAGCCCCTTCTCACTCAGCCCCTTCTTGAGCGTGTGGAAGATCTCCGATCCGCAGCGCACCGCCTCGGCGAGCGAGTCAGCGCCCACCGGCACCACCATGAATTCCTGGAAGTCGATCGGATTGTCGGCATGCTCGCCGCCGTTGATGATGTTCATCATCGGCACCGGCAGCACGTGCGCGGCGACGCCTCCGACGTAGCGGTAGAGCGGCAGGCCGCGCGCGTCCGCCGCCGCCTTGGCCGCCGCGAGGCTGACGCCGAGGATCGCGTTGGCGCCGAGCCGTCCCTTGTTCTCGGTGCCGTCCAGCTCGATCATTGCCTGATCGATCTCGAGCTGGTCCTCGGCGTCGAGCCCGACGATCGCCTCGGCGATCTCGCCGTTGATCGCCTCGATCGCGCGGTCGACGCCCTTGCCCGACCAGCGCGACTTGTCGCCATCGCGCTTCTCGACGGCCTCGTGCGCGCCGGTCGAGGCGCCCGAGGGAACCGCGGCCCGGCCGAAGCTGCCGTCGTCGAGCAGGACGTCGACCTCGACGGTCGGGTTGCCGCGGCTGTCGATGATCTGGCGGCCGTGCAGGTCGATGATTGCGGTCACGTTACGATCCTCTTAGCTTGCTGCCTCAACGGCGACGTCGCCGCGTGTAGCGATCACCGCGTTAGGCTGCAACGCGAGGGAACCCCCGCCAGCGGCGCCGGTTGTTCGACTTCGATCACGGAAGGATGGATCATGGCCGACCAGCAGGACCGCGATGCCGCGCAGCCGATCAGCGACGGTGACATCACCCCGCCGCCCGCCGACGCGAGCTTCACCCCCGCCGCCCCGCTCAAGGACGCAGGCGTGGATTTCTCACCCGAGAGCGGCTTGAGCGACAACACCGCCGAGCCCGGTAGCACTGTGGCGGGGGCGAAGCAGGCACTGCGTGACAATGTCGCCAAGGGCCGCGAGCAGGCCGTCGACAAGGCACGCCTCTTCGCCGAGGATGGCAAGGCCAAGGCGAGCGACGCACTCGGCCAGCTGTCACAGCTGCTCCGCGACGCCGCGCAGCAGGTCGACGACAAGTTGGGCGCGCAATACGGCGAATATGCACGCGGCGCCGCTGATCGCGTGCAGGGCCTCACCAGCGCGATCGATGAGAAGAGCGTCGACGACCTGCTCGCCGACGCGCGCGAGCTGGTGCGCAAGAGCCCTGCGGCGGCGGTGGGCGTCGCGGCGGGGCTAGGCTTCGTCGTCGCGCGGCTGCTGAGCGCGGGCCTCGACCAGCGCGACGCCTGACGCGATGGACCTTCGTGAACCGGTGATCGGGGAGCCCAGTATTCCCCATCTCGTCGCGCGGCTCACGCACGACGCGCGCGACGTGGCGCGTGCCGAGATCGCGCTCGCCAAGGCCAGGGCGGGCGCAGCGGCGACCCGATACAAGAAGGCGGCGGTGCTATTCGCAGCGGCGGGCATCCTCGCGCTCGCGGCGCTGATCACGTTGCTCATCGGCCTGGTGCTGACGCTGGCGACGTTGATCGGACCTGGTCTCGCGACCGGCGCGGTCGTAGGCGCGGCGCTGGTGGTGGCACTGGTGCTCGCGCTCGCGGGTCGGTCACGGCTGACCGCTAGGCCGGGGGCATGAGCGGCGCGGACGTCACTGCCGCCGAGGCGCGCGCGGCCGAGGCGCGCGCGCGGCTTAATGGCACTGTTGAGTCATTGCAGGCCGAGCTGGAGCCGCGCCGGCTCGTCACCGTCGTCAAGGGAAAGGTACTGGATGACGGCAATCGCGCCGCCCGTGCGGGCCTCGAGGCCGCGCGGCGCAACCCCGCCACTGTCGCGGGCGCAGGCGCGCTGCTGTTCGCTTTCCTCAACCGGAAGCGGATCGCGCGCGTGCTGAGCAGGAAGAAATCGTGACATCAACATCGTCCGCCAGGCCGAGAGGATAGAGACCATGACCGACCATCATCAGCATGATCATGACGATACCCACGGCCGTCTGCGCGACGGCGTGGAACAAGCACGCGACGTGGCGTCACACGCTTACGAGAGCGCACGCGACCGGGCGAGCGAGGCGGCGCACGCCACCGCCGAGACGCTCGAGGCCAACCCGCTCGGGCTCGTCGTCGGCGGGCTCGCGCTCGGCGCCCTGGTGGCGGCGGTGATCCCGCGCGGCCACCGCGAGAAGGAGCTGCTCGCGCCGGTGGGCAAGAAGGTGAGTGCGGCCGCAAGCGCGGCGTTCGCCGCGGCCAAGGAGGCCGGGCGCTCTGAGATCGAGCAGCTGGGGCTCACGCCGGATGGCGCGCGCGGCCAGGCCAAGTCGCTTTTCCAGGGCGTCCTCAAGGCGGCCACCAGCGCCGGCACCGCGGCCGCCAGGGCGGGCAAGGAGCAGGTGAAGACCGCCAGCTGACCCCTTCTATCGCGCGACGCGTGGCGCTAAGGCCGTATCACAACAGGTGACCGGCACCGCGGCATCGACAGCGCACGGGAATCAGGAGAGCAGTCTGGCGCGCCGCGTCGGCTGCTCTCTCCTGTTCGGGTCGCGCGGCGGCAGTCGGTCGCCGCTCACCCTCTCAGGAGCCGCCCCATGAGCAAGCTGCACCTCGTCTTCGGTGGACGCGTGACCGACCCGCGCACGCTCGACTTCGCCGACCTCTCCTCGATCGACATCGTCGGTGTCTTTCCCGACTACGCCAGTGCGGAGAAAGCGTGGCGCGCTGCCGCGCAGCGCACGGTCGACGACGCCGAGATGAAATACGTGGTAGTGCACCTGCACCGCTTGCTGGAGCCTGATCTCACCGCGTGAGCGAAAATGGGCTGAGGTCGGTCCTCGCCGACCTACCGAGCCGCTCGTATCGGCCGCGTCACCCGGTCGAGGGCGCAGGCGCGATCCTCGTGGCCTTCATCCTCACGGGTGGCAGCGGCATTCGGAATGCTCCTGTTAATCTTCACCTGCGAGGAGACGAGGCGAGACATGGCAGTCTGAAGGGGTGAAGAAGAGGTCTCACGCGCGATTTAGGCCGCCAATCCTCGCCTAACGCGACTCCCTAGGCCGCGCTGCTCGCGCGCCCCTACAAGTAAGGGATGATCCCCCGTCGGACGATCAGAGCCGTTCGATCTGGCTATTGACGTCCGCCCGCGCACAGCTCGGCGCGCGTCGCGCAGACAACGTCATCAACAATACTTGGTACGGGCGGTCGGACTCGAACCGACAAGGATTGCTCCGGCGGATTTTGAGTCCGCTGCGTCTACCATTCCGCCACGCCCGCGTGACGCGCGCGCCTTGGCACGACCTGGCGCCCGCGTCTAGAGTATGACCACTCAGCCCGCGCCGGGCTCCGGCGCACGCCGGGGCCCGGGGCCGCAAGGACAAGGTTAGTGCCTCCGGGCTCCTGCTTTCGCGGGAGCACATGGCGAGCCGTGTCTCCCTCGGCTCGTCGGCTACGTCAGTGATGGATGATCGCGGCCGGGTCGATCAGCTCGTCGAAGGCGATGCCGGCGCGCCGGTCGATCTGCCAGGCGATCCGTCCCGCGACCCAGCCCAGACCGGCGAGCTCGATCTCGACCGCGCTGTCGGGGGCGAGCGGGTGCGGCAGCTCGGCCATCAGGCCGCCACCCGAGACGTTGCGCACGCTGACGTCGAATCCGTCCGCCTGGCCCGCGAGCCGCAACCGCGCGAACATCGCGACCTCGTCGCGCCCGCGCAGGTCTCGCCGCTTGTCGGGCTGACTGCCCAGCGCCCGGATCTCGTCGTCTCGTCCGCTCATGCCACCCACCGTCGCCAGTCGCCCGTAATGCTCCATCCCGCCCACCACCTGCTAAACCCCGCCGAGCCTAGCCGGCGAACAGTTAAGCAGCCGTTAGCGCGCCGAGCCGAGGGGCGCGGCTCAGTCGTCGCGCGAGACCTTCTCGTTGCGCTCGTGGCGCTCCTGCGCCTCGACCGTCATCGTCGCGATGGGACGGGCCTCGAGCCGGCCGAGACTGATCGGCTCGCCGGTGACCTCGCAATAGCCATACTCGCCCTCGTCGATACGACGCAGCGCGGCCTCGATCTTGGAGATCAGCTTGCGTTGGCGGTCGCGCGTGCGCAGCTCCAGCGACCAGTCCGTCTCGCTCGCGGCACGGTCGGTAAGGTCGGCCTCCCGCAGCGAGTCGAGCTGGAGCTGCGACAGCGTACCCAGCGACTCCCGCAGGATCGCGTCCTTCCAGTCGAGCAACTTGCGGCGAAAATACGCCTGCTGCCGCGGGTTCATGAACGGTTCGTCGGGGCTCGGGCGATAGCCGTCGCTCGCCCCCCCGACCTCAGCCTCGTCATTCGCTGCCGCCAGTTTACCGGGCCCTTCACCGAAACGATTGATCGCCGTCGCCATCGACTTACTCCCGCTGCGCCCAGGATGTCGTTAGCACCGCTGTGCGCCCCCTGGGGCGCCTATAGTCACGCGGGACGGCCACCACAAGCGAACACGCGCGCTTAGCCGCGCCGCCCTGTCCTCGTCATGAACAGGGTAGCGCGGCATATGTGCAGGGATGGGAGGGCGCCGCGGCCGGCGCCGGTGCGCTCAGGCCGAGAGCAGCGCCTGTTCGATGTCGGGGATCGTATGCCCGGTCAGGTCCTTGCTCAGCTCGCCGGTAAGCCGCTGGCTGACCTCCTTGTGATAGTGTTTGCGCAGCTCGCCCAGCGTCTTGGGCGGCGCGACCACGATCAGCGACTCGAAATCGTTGGCGAGCGCGCGACGCTTCAGCAGGTCGGCGGCGTCGGCGGCGAAGCGGTCCTCCTCGAGCTGGTGGAAGTCGGTCTCCTCCATGCTGCCGCGCGAGGGTGCGAATTGCGCGCCGCCGCCCCGCGCATGGCCCGAGCCGCCCTGCGCCACGCGCGGCGCGCCGGCGCCGCTCTGCGTCGACGAGCTGCCGCCGGCGGCGTCGGTCTTCTGGTCGCGGTTGGCGGGGTTCACGCGCTCCTCGGCATGCTCGACGGTGAGGTTGGGGTGAACGTCGTCGCCCTCGTTGCGCAGGAACAGCAGCTTGCGCCCATCGGCGACCAGCACCACCGAGTCATGGGGGACCTGCATCGCTCTCTTCTCCTCTGTTCGTGCGGGGGTGGAGCATGAACGCGGCGGACGTGCGCCGGGTTGCCTCACCGCGACGCCCCCGCCATAGCGCGGCGCATGCACGACATCCGCCTGATCCGCGACGATCCCGACGCCTTCGACGCTGCGCTGGCGCGGCGCGGTGCCGCCCCCTCGGCCGCGGCGATCGTCGCGCTCGATCGGCGCCGGCGGGAGCTGATCACCGAGGCGCAGGCAGCGCAGGCACGGCGCAACGAGGCATCGAAAGCGATCGGCGCGGCCAAGGCGAGCCGCGACGAGGCGGCGGCACAGGCACTGATGGCCGAGGTCGCCGCGCTGAAGCAGCGGCTGCCCGAGTTGGAGGCCGAGGAAGCGCGGCTCGCCGCCGAGCTCGAGACCTTGCTCGCGGCGCTGCCCAACCTGCCCTATGCGGACGTGCCCGACGGCGCCGACGAGGACGACAACCAGCTGGTTCACGCGCGCGGCACGCGCCCCACCTTCGGCTTCGCGGCGCGCGAGCATGACTCAATCGGCCCGGCGCTCGGGCTCGATTTCGAGACCGGCGCGGCGATCGCGGGCTCGCGCTTCACGCTGGTGCGCGGCGCGGCGGCGCGGCTCCAGCGCGCGCTCGGCCAATTCATGCTCGACCGGCTGACGCGCGAGCACGGCTTCGAGGAAGTCGCACCGCCGCTGCTGGTGCGCGACGAGGCGGTGTTCGGCACCGG
The DNA here is from genome assembly GCF_019898765.1 of Sphingomonas yunnanensis. Lineage (GTDB taxonomy): Bacteria > Pseudomonadota > Alphaproteobacteria > Sphingomonadales > Sphingomonadaceae > Sphingomonas > Sphingomonas yunnanensis. The sequence goes on from NZ_JAIOKB010000007.1 coordinate 43,603, forward strand.
CCAGCTGCCCAAGTTCGCCGAGGACCTGTTCCGCACCACCGACGGGCGCTGGCTGATCCCCACCGCCGAGGTGTCGCTGACCAATATCGTGCGCGAGCAGATCCTGCCGCACGACGTGCTGCCGCTGCGCTTCGCCGCGCTGACGCCCTGCTTTCGCTCCGAGGCGGGCGCGGCGGGGCGCGACACGCGCGGCTACATCCGCCAGCACCAGTTCGACAAGGTCGAGATGGTGTCGATCGTCGCGCCCGAGGCGAGCGAGGAGGAGCACGAGCGAATGACCTCTTGCGCCGAGGACGCCCTCGACGCGCTCGGGCTCGCCTATCGCCGGATGAAATTGTGCGCGGGCGACATGGGCTTCACCGCGGCGCGCACCTACGACCTGGAGGTGTGGCTGCCGGGTCAGGCGCGCTACCGCGAGATCTCGAGCTGCTCGACCTGCACCGACTTCCAGGCGCGGCGGATGAACGCGCGCTACCGGCCGGAGGGGGAGAAAGCGACGCGCTTCGTCCATACGCTCAACGGCTCGGGGCTGGCGGTCGGGCGGACGCTGGTGGCGGTGCTGGAGAACTACCAGCAGGAAAATGGCGCGGTAGCGGTGCCCGAGGCGTTGTGGCCGTACCTCGGTGGCCTGACGCTGCTGGAGCCGCGGGCGTGAGGGCGGTGACGGGCGAAATCCTCCCCGGCACGGGGAGGATCTAGTTTCATGCGCATCCTTCTCAGCAACGACGACGGCTATCATGCCCCCGGCCTCGCCGTGCTCGAGCGCATCGCCGCCCGGCTCTCCGACGACGTCTGGATCTGCGCCCCCGCCGACGAACAGTCGGGCACCGGCCGCTCGCTCTCGCTGACCAAGCCGCTTCGCGTGCGTCGCTTCGACGCGCGCCGCTACGCCGTCGGCGGCACGCCCACCGACGCGGTCATGTTCGCGCTCGCCGAGGTAATGCGGGAGACGCCGCCCGATCTGATCCTCTCCGGCGTCAACCGCGGCGGCAATCTCGCCGAGGACGTGATGTACTCGGGCACCGTCTCGGCCGCGATGGAGGGTGCGCTCGCGGGCATCCGCTCGGTCGCGCTGAGCCAGAGATATAGCACCCGTGCGCCGGGCGAGGATGTCTCCTTCGCCGCCGCCGAGGACTGGGGCGAGCGCGTGCTGCGCCCGCTGCTCGACGCCGACTGGGCGCCGCGCACGATGGTCAACGTCAACTTTCCCGCGCCTGACGCGGGCGAGGTGCGCGGCATCCGCGTCGTGCCGCAGGGCCTGCGCGACTATGGACGGGCGCGCTTCGAGACCCGGACCGACCCGCGCGGCTACGACTATCACTGGCTCGCGCTCGGCAAGGTCGCCGCCGCGGCGCCGGGCGAGAGCGACCTCGCCTCGGTGACGGCGGGCTGGATCACGGTCACGCCGCTCCATCTCGACCTCACCCGTCACGCCTCGCTCGAGCCGCTCGCGCGCGCTTATGGCTGAGCCGGGTGCGTGAGCCGGCCGTGACTCGCGCGGCGGTGCTGCCGCTGCTGCTGGCCGGGTGCATCCCCGCCGCCGAGCGCCCCGCGCCTATCGTAGCGCCCGCGGTCACGTTCCCCGCCGAGCCGGTGATCGGACCCGCGCCAAAACCAGACCATCAGCGGCCACCGACGGCGCCACCGCAACGCGCTCACCGTGACGTGTCGAAGCTCCCCGCGCCGCGCCCCGCCTGGGAGGCACGCCAGGTTACGCCCGACGCGCGTTCGATCGCCGCGCAACGCTATACCGTCCGCCCCGGCGACACGCTCGGCGCGATCGCCGCGCGCACCGGCGCGGGCGCCGACGCGATCGCGCGCGCCAACGCGCTCGCCCCGCCCTTCCCCGTTCGCGCCGGTCAGACGCTCGCCATCCCGGGTGGTCGCTACCACCTCGTCCGCGCCGGCCAGACCGGCATCGCGATCGCGCGCGCTTATGGCGTGCCGTGGCGCGAGGTGATCGCCGCCAACGCGCTGGACGAACCCTATCTGCTCCGCGCCGGCCAGCGCGTGCTGATCCCGCACACGCCGGGCGGCGCGATCAGCGCGGCCGAGCGCGCCGCCGCCTTCACGCTCGACGTCGACACGATCCTCACCGGCGGCGAGCCCGCGGTGGTGGCCGGTCAGGCGCCCGCGACGCCGGTGGCGAGCCCGCGTCGCGTGCTCGCGCCGAGCGCCGCGACGGTGGCACCCGCCGCGCTGCCGGGCCGCTTCGTCTGGCCGGTCGACGGCACGATCGTGCGCCGGTTCGGCCCGGGCGCGACCGGCGAGCGCAACGACGGCATCAAGATCGCCGTCGCGCTGGACACGCCGATCCGCGCGATCGCCGACGGCACCGTCGCCTATGTCGGCTCGGAGGTGCCCGCGCTGGGTGGGCTGGTGATCGTGCGCCACGGCGGCGGCTGGACCTCGGTCTACGGTCACGCCGGCGCCTTGCTGGTCCAGCGCGGCCAGGCGGTGAGGAAGGGCCAGGTGATCGCGCGCAGCGGCGAGAGCGGCTTCGCCGACCGCCCCGAGCTCCACTTCGAGCTGCGTCGCGGCCGCACCCCGGTCGACCCGACGACGCAATTGCCGCACCGCTGACGCGCGTGTAACGCCCGCGGCACCATGACCGACTATCAGTCCGACCTGCTCCGCTTGCTCTCCGAGCGCGGTTATCTCCATCAGCTCACCGACGCCGGCGCGCTCGACGCGCTGGCGCGGCGCGAGGTGGTGCCGGGCTATATCGGCTTCGACCCGACCGCGCCCTCGCTCCACGTCGGCAATCTGGTGTCGGTGATGCTGCTGCGGCGCTTGCAGCAGGCCGGGCACAAGCCCATCGTGCTGATGGGCGGCGGCACGGGCAAGATCGGCGACCCCAGCTTCAAGGACGAGGCGCGCAAGCTCGCCGGCGAGGACGTGATCGCCGCCAATATCGCGAGCATCCAGCGCATCTTCGAGCGGTTTCTGACGTTGGGCGACGGCCCCAGCGACGCGGTGATGGTCAACAACGCCGAGTGGCTCGACCGGCTCGAATACATCCCCTTCCTCCGCGAGGTCGGGCAGCATTTCAGCGTCAATCGCATGCTCAGCTTCGACTCGGTCAAGCTAAGGCTCGACCGCGAGCAGTCGCTCAGCTTCCTCGAGTTCAACTACATGATCCTGCAGGGTTACGACTTCCGCGAGCTGGCGCGGCGGCAGGGCGTGCGGCTGCAGATGGGCGGCAGCGACCAGTGGGGCAATATCGTCAACGGCGTCGAGCTGGCGCGGCGCATGGACGGCACCGAGGTGTACGGCGTCACCACCCCGCTGCTCACCACCGCCGACGGGCAGAAGATGGGCAAGACCGTCGCGGGCGCGGTGTGGCTCCACGAGGATCAGCTGCCGCACTTCGATTACTGGCAGTTCTGGCGCAACGCCGACGATCGCGACGTCGGCCGCTTCCTGCGGCTGTTCACCGATCTGCCGCTCGACGAGATCGCGCGACTGGAGGCGCTCGAGGGCGCCGAGATCAACGACGCCAAGAAGGTGCTCGCGAACGAGGCGACCGCGCTGTGCCGCGGCCGTGCCGCCGCGGAGGAAGCGGCCGAGACCGCACGCCGCACCTTCGAGGAAGGCGCGAGCGGCGCGGCATTGCCGTCGATCACCGCCAGCGGCGCGCTGCCGCTGGTCGACGCGCTGGTGGCGCTCGGCTTCGCCGCCTCGAAGGGCGAGGCGCGGCGGCTGATCAAGGGCGGCGGCGCCCGCGTCGACGGCGAGAAGGTCGGCGACGAGGCCGCGGTGATCGCCGTGACGGACGCACCGGTGCGGGTCTCGGCAGGCAAGAAGCACCATGGCCTGGTGAATCCGGGCTAACCTTCTTCCTTCGCGTACCGCTCATCCTGCATTAACCGCGCGCCGGTACACCGCGAGGCTGGTAGAGCGGGAGAAGCCGGATGGTCGCGCGTTCAGCGATGATGGCCTATGAGGATCGCGTCGAGCCGCGCGACGAGACGTTGTGCCGCAGCTGGCTGTTCGACGCCACCGGCGCGCGCCACGCCGTGACGGTCGTCAACCTCTCGCTCAACGGCTTCATGGCGCGCACCGATGCGCCGCTGGCGAATGGCGAGCGGGTCGTGCTCACCCTGCCCGTGGTCGGCGACCGCACCGCCGAGATCCGCTGGTCGCTCGGCGGCCGCGTCGGTGCCAAGTTCGCGCAGGAACTGCCCGCCGCGCTGTACCCGTGCGCGCTCGCCGCGATGCGTTGAGCGGGGGCGGCTCAGCCGCGCCGCAGCAGCAGCGCGCCCGCGAGCACCAGCGCCACCCCGCCCAGCCGCGCGGGTGACAGCGGCTGCTGCGGCAGCCCGAGCCAGCCGAAGCGATCGACCACCAGCGCGGTGACGAGCTGGCTCGCGACCGCGATCGTCAGCGTCACCGCCAACCCGAGCCGCGGCGTCGCGAACGCCAGCGCGGCGACGAAGGCGGCGCCGTACACGCCGCCGAGCCACGCCCACCAGGGCGCACCGCGCAACGCCGCGAGCGGCGTGCGATCCGCCGCCGCCCAGACCGTCAGCAGCACCGCCACGCCGGTGGCGAAGGAGACCAGGGCGGCGAGCCACACCGAGCCGCCGGCCTTCGCGAGCGCGGCGTTGGTCGGCGGCTGCGCGGCGACGCCCACGCCGGCGAGGACGACTAGGAGGAGCGGGAGGAAGCTGGGCATGAGCGACAGGGCCTTCTGGTGATTCCGCCTGTAACAGGCCGGCCCGCCACGAAGTGCCGTGCGCGCTCACGCGGGCCGACCTTGGACCTGCGGAGCGACACCATCTGTCCATCGACCCATCGCGGTGAGTCTGCGCGCTGACGCGAAATTTCGCTAACGCAAGTATTTAGCACGACGAATCCATCGGCGCGCTAAACAAATTTCCAGCGAGATCACGTTTTTACCCGTCCTGATGATTGGCATTGACCGACGCGGGCACGCCCCACGCCTACCTTCATCACCTCTATATTGGAGCGGTGCTTACTGGTTTATCGAAAAGGAGAACGACATGCGCGAGGCCATTTACCCGCGGAGACGCCTGCACACGTTGGCGAGCCGCGGCAGTGCTCTGGCCCTGATGGTGGCGCTTTCCGGCACGTCATCGGCACAGGCACAGGACGCCTCGCCGAACTCACCGACGTCGCTGCCGGCGATCCGTTCGCTGGACAACAAGGGTGACGTGACCTTCTCGAACGATAAGGACATCCTGGTCGACCGCGGTGACGCCCTCGTGCTTGGCACGGAGGGCGGGCAGATCACGGCGCGCAATTCCGGCACCATCACGGGCGCGGTGGGCTTTCAATCCTTCTCGGGCGAAGGCGATGCCGCAACCCATCCGGTTGGCGTGACATTCGTGAATGTCGGATCGATCTCCAGCGCATCGGACGAGATCGTCGACGTCTCGGTCGGTGATCGAACGGGTGCGCCGGCCGTCCTCAATGTCACGAACGGCGGGACGATCAGCGCCTCTGCCGCCAACGCGGCCGCTTTGCACATCGTATATCCGAACGATAAAACTGCCGCGATCCCCCAAGACAGCCGGTCTATCAACATCATCAACAGCGGTCGGATCAGCAGCAACTCAGGCGCCCAGTACTTCGATAAGAACGGCGACGCCGGCAAACCATCGTCAGCGATCAGGATCGAATCGGGTGGAAATTATACTGCCGCTATCGACAACTCTACGACGGGCGTGATCGAGGCCACTGGCGAGCTATCAAGCGCGATCATATCGGCCGCGGCCTTGCGCCTCTCGAACGCAGGAATAGTCCTCGGCGGGGCGGGAGGAGCCATATGGTTGGGCGAGGAAGAACGTCGAGCTCAAGGGGTTGACTATATCGACCTGCCCGGCGCGATCCTTGGCTGGGACGGCGACGACCAGATCGTCAACACCGGCAGCATCGTCGGCGCGATCGACCTGCGCGACGGCGACAACCGCATCGACAATGCCGGCCTGATCGACGGCGACGTCACGTTCGGCAAAGGCGACGACATTTTCGCTGCCACGGGTCCGGGTCGTGTCACCGGGCTGATCGACGGCGGCGCCGGTACCAACCAGTTCCTCGTCAGCGGCGGCACCGCGGGCGCGCCCGCCGCGCTCACCGCCGTCCAGAACTTCCAGTCCTTCGTGGTAAGCCAGGGCTTCGCGACGATCGCGCGGCGCGCGGACGTGGGGCGGATCGAGCTCACCGGCGGCCTACTCGTCGGCCTGTCGGGCTCGACGATCACCGCCGGCGAGATCCTGGTCGGCAAGGACGCGACGTTCGGCTCGGCCGGCGTGGTCAACGCCAACATCACCGTCGCGGGGACGCTCAGCCCGGGCGCCTCGCCCGGCACGATGGTCGTCAACGGCGATGTCGCACTGGGCAAGGGCTCGGTCTCCCTGTTCGAGCTCGGGCCGGTCTCGGACAAGCTCCTGATCAACGGCAAATTGTCGATCGTGCCCGGGGCGACGCTGAAGCTCGTCGCGGTCGGGCCGGTGCGCCCTGGCCGCACCTTCGTATTGATCAACGCGTCGAACGGCACCACCGGCAGCTTCACCACCATCGACAAGGCCGCTGACGTCCCCGGCGCGCTGGTCGTCGGACCGCAGGGCCTCGAGTTGATCACGCTGTTTGAGGCGCCCAAGGGGGCGAACCGCGCGGTGAGCAGCACGATCGGCTACCTCAACACCCTGCTCACCGGTGATGCGAGCGACCGGCTGGTCGACGCGATACCGAAGCTGCTGACCGCCTCGGGTGAGGCCAACGCGGCTGCGCTCGCCCGGCTCACGCCCGAGCCCTACGCCCAGGCGACGCAGATCGGCACCGACGACGCGCTGCTGCTGATCCAGGCCGCGCGCGGCGCGGCGCTCGCGCCATACGGCGAGGACGCGGGCCTGTTCACCTTCGGGCAGGCACTCGGGCAGTGGCACAGGCTGCGCGGCTATGCCCCGGCAGGCAGCGCCAATGCGGTCGGCCAGACCTTCGGTACGATCGGCGGCCTCGGCTTCGCCGATCATGGCTGGGTGGTCGGCGCCTTCGGCGGCAATCTGACCAACCGCCAGCATGTCGTCGGTCGCGGCGCGCAGACTCGTGTCGAGAGCCTGATCACCGGCATCCATGGCCGCTTTGCCAGCGAGCAGGGCTTCGGCTTCTCCGCCGCGCTGATGTTCGACGGCGGCCGCGCCCGCACGCATCGCTGGCTGCCAGACGAGCGGCAGGTGTGGAGCCGGTACAAGCTCAACAGCGTCACGAGCGACCTGTCCGCCTACTACGCCGCCGACATGGGGCATGACTGGACGCTGACGCCCCGCCTCGGGCTCACCTATGTGCGCACTATCCGCGGCGCGCTGAGCGAGGACGGTGGCAGTGTGTTCGCGCTCGACGTCGCGCGCGAGCGCCACGTCGCAGGCTTCGCGGACGGCGGCCTCAGCTTCGCGCGCAGCGAGCGGTCGAGCGAGGCATGGCGCCCTTATGTGACGCTCGGGGCGCGGTACCAGCTGCAGGGGCAGCGCGTGCGAGCGGTCGGCGGGCTGGACGAGGGCGATCTCGACCTGATCGGCGTCGGGGCCAGCCGCGCGCGGCTGGTCGGCACCGCCCATGCCGGCGTGGGCTATCGCCCGAGCGACGCGATCGAGATCTTCGCCGGGGCCGCGGCGCAGACCGGGCGCGACGATCACCAGGAATCGATCACCGCGGGCGTTCGCGCTCGCCTCTGAACCGGACAAGCGGGTACGCGTCGAGGCGCGTGCCCGCCCCTCACGCGGTCGCTGCTCCGGGCCGCGCGGCAGCCTCCACGGCGCCCGCGACAACTTAGCCGGCCCGCGACAGCCTGTCGGCCCTGACCTCGTGACCCGATGCGATGGGCGGTATGATCGAGATCACGCCGGCGCCTCGAGCCACGCTCTGCCGCCGATGGGAGCGGCAGCGGCTGATGGACAAGCGGCGGTCATCTCCGCTCAGCCGGCGGGCGGCACTCGGCCCCTCACCCCGATCGCAGCAGCGCCACCCCCGCCTCGCGCTCGAACAGGTAGAGCGCCACCCGCGCGGCCTGCCCCCTCGTCCCCTCCAGACCGCCGTCGCGATCGATCAGCAGCCGCGCGTCGTCGGTCGCCGCGGGGAGTAGCTCACCCAGCAGCTCGGGGGTGGCGAGCCGGAACATCGCCTCACCCGACTGGCGCGTGCCGAGCAGCTCGCCCGCGCCGCGAAGGCGCAGGTCCTCCTCGGCGAGGCGGAAGCCGTCGTTGCTCTCGCGCATCAGCGCCAGCCGCGCCCGCGCGGTCTCGCTCAGCGACCCGCCGCGGAGCAGCAGGCACACCGACTTGCCCCCACCCCGCCCGACTCGCCCGCGCAGCTGGTGGAGCTGCGCCAGACCGAAACGGTCGGCGTGCTCGATCACGATCAGCGTCGCGTTGGGCACGTCGACGCCGACCTCGATCACCGTCGTCGCCACCAGCACGCCCGCCGCGTTGGCGGAGAACCGCGCCATCACCGCGTCCTTCTCCGCCCCGCGCATCCGGCCATGGACCAGCGCGACGCGGTCGCCGAAGCGCGCCTGCAACGAGGCCGCGCGCGCCTCCGCGGCCTGGAGGTCGCTGGTCGCGCTCTCCTCCACCAGCGGACAGACCCAATAGGCCTGCTTCCCGTCCGCGAGATGACGGCCGAGCGCGTTGACCACCTCGTCGATCCGCTCCTCCGAGACGACGCGGGTCTCGATCGGCTCCCGCCCCGGCGGCATCTCGTCGAGCCGGCTCTGGTCCATCTCGCCGTGAAGCGCGAGCGTCAGCGTGCGCGGGATCGGGGTCGCGGTCATCGCCAGCACGTGCGGCGGGGTCTGGCCCTTGGCCTGGAGGAGCATCCGCTCCGCCACCCCGAAGCGGTGCTGCTCGTCCACCACCACCAGCGCCAGGTCGCGGTAGCGCACCGCCTCCTGGAAGATCGCGTGCGTGCCGATCAGCAGCTGGATCGAGCCGTCCGCCAGCCCCATCAGCGTCGCCTCGCGCGCGCGACCCTTGTCGCGCCCGGTCAGCACCGCGATCTCGACCGGCAGCCCGGCGAGCAGTCGGCGCAGCGTGTCATAGTGCTGGCGCGCGAGGATCTCGGTCGGCGCGAGCAGCGCCCCCTGTGCCCCCGCCTCGATCGCGATCAGCAGCGCCATCGCCGCCACCAAGGTCTTGCCCGCGCCGACATCGCCTTGGAGCAGCCGCAGCATCGGCGCGCTCTGCGCCAGGTCGCCCTCGATCTCGCGCACGCTGCGCGCCTGCGCGCCGGTGAGCTGATAGGGCAGCCGCAGCAGGTCGCGCAGCCGCCCGTCGCCCTGCAACGAGCGCCCGCGGCGCTTGCGCGTGTCGGCGCGCACGAGCGAGAGCGCGAGCTGGTTGGCGAACAGCTCGTCATAGGCGAGCCGCGCGCGCGCCACGGCGTCCGCCGGGTCGGCGTGGATCCGCTCCACCGCCGCGCGCCAGTCGGGCCAGTCGTGCCGCGCCTTGAGGCTGGGCTCGATCCACTCGTCCAGCGCCGGCGCGCGCGCCAGCGCCTGCTCGACCAGCGCGGCGAGCCGGCGCGAGGTCAGCCCCTCGCTCAGCGGGTAGATCGCCTCGCGCGCGCGGAAGCCCTCCTCCTCGCCGCCGATCTCGGGATGAACGATCTGAAGCGCGTCGCCGTAGCGGTCGAGCCGGCCCGAGACTCGCTTGGGCTCGCCCAGCGGCAGCTGCTTGCGCGCCCAGCCCGAGCCGCCGCCGAAGAACACCAGGCTCGCGTGGTTGCCCGCCGCGTCGGTCGCCTGGACGCGGGTCGGCGCGCGCGGGCTGGAGCCGCTGCGATAATCGCGCGGGGTGAGCGTGATCGCGATCGTGCGGCCGACGTCGGCCTCGTCGAGCTCGTCGCGCGCCACCCGGTCGACCCAGCCCGAGGGCAGGTGGAACAGCAGGTCGACCGCGCGCGCGATACCCAGCCGGTCGAGCGGCTTGGCCAGCGCCGGGCCGACGCCCTTGAGCACGGCCACCTCGGCGAACAGCGGATTGAGGATCTCGGGTCGCATGACTATGTAGCGCCCGACTATTCTGCCTCCCGCCGCGGCGCCAGCGAAAGCTTGCGGCGGCGTCGTGGCAGCGCTCCGCTATGGCATAGACGGGCCGCGCGCGGCCGACGGGAGATCACGTGGACCAGGACATCCGGCTCAAGCGCCTGCGTTTCCGCGCCTGGCACCGCGGCACGCGCGAGGCCGATCTGATGATCGGCGGCTTCTTCGATACCCACGCCGCGAGCTGGACGCGCGAGCAGCTCGACTGGTTCGAGCGGCTGCTCGAGGAGCAGGACGTCGACATCATGGGCTGGGCGATCGGCTCGCTGCCCTGCCCGCCCGAGTGGGACGGCGAGATGATGGAAGTGATGCGGCGGGTGGATTTCGTGACGATCCCGTGAGGCTCGTCTCACGTGCTGCCGGACCCGACCGAGTCTCCCTCCCCCGTCATGCCGGGCTTGACCCGGCATGACGGTGCAGTGTGAGGCGACCGCCGTCTGAGACGGCGACGCCTCACAGCGGAGCCGTGAACCATCGACCGACCGCCCGACCAAGGACCCGAATGCCCGACCTCAGCAAGATCCTCCGCGCCACCAACCCGCTGACGCTCGCGGGCGTGCCCGCCGGCTTCCTGCCCGCGCTGCTCGCCGACCTCGCGCGCGCGGCGCCGCTGCGGGCGGTATTCGTCGCGGCGGACGAGGCGCAGATGCGCGGGCTCGCCGCCACCGCGCCCTTCTTCGCGCCCGAGCTCGAAGTGGTCCAGCTCCCCGCCTGGGACTGCTTGCCGTACGACCGCGCCTCGCCGACGCTGCGCGTGATGGCGGAGCGGATCGGCGCGCTCCACCGCCTCCAGCAGAAGCCGCGCGCGCCGCAGCTGGTGCTCACCACGGTCAACGCGCTGACCCAGCGCACCCTCACGCCCTTCCGCCTTCGCCAGCTCGTCGCCGAGCTCAAGCCGGGCGCGCGGATCGACCGCGACCGGCTGGCCGCGTTGCTCCAGGCCAACGGCTACGTCCGCACCGACACCGTCCACGACCAGGGCGAATATGCGGTGCGCGGCGGTATCGTCGACCTGTTCCCGAGCGGCGAGGAACAGGCGCTGCGGCTCGACTTCTTCGGCGACGAGATCGAGAGCGTCCGTAGCTTCGATCCCGCCGACCAGCGCACCACCGGGCGACTCGACGGCTTCGTGCTGCTTCCTGCCTCCGAGGCACTGCTGGACGAGGACAGCGTCAAGCGCTTCCGCGCGCGCTACCGTGAATCCTTCGGCGCCACCGCGACGGGCGACCCGCTCTACCAGGCAGTGAGCGAGGGGCGTCGCCTCGCGGGGATGGAGCATTGGCTGCCGCTGTTCGAGGAGAAGCTGGCGACCGTCTGGGATCATCTCGGCGACGACGCGATCGTGCTGCGCGACAGCGGCACGCCCGCGGCGGCCGAGAGCCGGCTCGACTCGATCGCGGACTATTACGAGAACCGCAAGCGCGCCGAGGCGGCCGAGCCCGGGAGCTATCGCGCGCTCCCCGCCAAGACGCTCTACCTCGACGCCGACGAATGGTCCCGCGAGGTGGCGGCGATGCCGGCGCATCTCACCACCGCCTTCCACGAGCCCGAGTCCGCCGCCGTGGTCGACTTCCAGGTCGACGGCCCGCGCGACTTCGCGCCCGAGCGCGCGGCGCAGGCCAACGTCTACGAGGCGGTGGTGGCGCATGTCGCCAAGTTGCGCCGCGACGGACGCAAGCCGGTGCTCGCCAGCTACTCGGTCGGCGCGCGCGAGCGGCTGCGCTCGCTGCTCGAGGACCATGGCCTCACCGGCGCGCGGTTGACCGAGACGTGGCAGGAGTCGCTCGGCGCCGCCGACCGCGGCGTGGCAATGGCGGTGATCGGGCTCGACCACGGCTTCACCGCGCCCGACGTGGCGGTGCTCACCGAGCAGGACATGCTGGGCGATCGGCTGGTGCGTCGCGCCAAGCGCCGCAAGTCGGCCGACGCCTTCCTCGCCGAACTGGCGACGCTGTCGCCGGGCGACCTCGTCGTCCACAGCGATCACGGCATCGGCCGCTACGTCGGGCTGACGCAGGTGCCGGTCGCGCGCGCGCCGCACGACTGCGTCGCGCTCGAATATGCCGGGGGCGACAAGCTCTACATCCCGGTCGAGAATCTCGAGGTTCTGTCGCGCTACGGCTCGTCGGAGGAGGGCGCCGCGCTCGACCGGCTCGGCGGCGAGGCGTGGCAGCGGCGCAAGTCGCGGATGAAGGAGCGGATCCGCGAGATCGCGGGCGAGCTGATCGCGGTCGCGGCGGAGCGCGCGTTGCGCCCCGGCGAGATCGCCGAACCCGACAGCGCGGGCTATCCCGCCTTCGTCGACCGCTTCCCCTATACCGAGACCGACGATCAGGACCGCGCGATCGAGGAGGTGCTGGCCGACCTGTCCGCGGGCAAGCCGATGGACCGGCTGATCGTCGGCGACGTCGGCTTCGGCAAGACCGAGATCGCGCTGCGCGCCGCCTTCGTCGCCGCCATGGCGGGGATGCAGGTCGCGGTAGTCTGCCCGACGACCTTGCTGGCGCGCCAGCATTACAACAACTTCACCGCGCGCTTCGAGGGCTTCCCGATCAACATCGGGCGGCTCTCCCGGCTCGTCCCCGCGGCCGAGGCGAAGCGGGTCAAGGACGGGCTCGCCAGCGGCGGGATCGACATCGTCATCGGCACCCACGCGCTGCTCGCCAAGACGATCGACTTCAAGCGGCTGGGCATGGTCATCGTCGACGAGGAGCAGCGCTTCGGCGTGACGCACAAGGAGCGGCTCAAGACGCTGCGTGCCGACGTCCACATGCTCACGCTGACCGCGACCCCGATCCCGCGCACGCTGCAGATGGCGATGAGCGGGCTGCGCGAGCTGTCGGTGATCCAGACCCCGCCGGTCGACCGGCTCGCGGTGCGCACCTATGTTATGCCATGGGATCCGGTGGTGCTGCGCGAGGCGCTGCTGCGCGAACATTATCGCGGCGGGCAGAGCTTCCTCGTCACCCCGCGCGTCGCCGACCTGCCCGACATCGAGGATTATCTGCGCCGCGAGGTGCCCGAGATCCGCTACGTCGTCGCGCACGGCCAGATGGCGCCGAGCGAGGTGGAGGAGCGGATGAGTGCCTTCTACGACAAGAAGTTCGAGGTGCTCGTCTCGACCACGATCATCGAGAGCGGGATCGACATCCCCTCCGCCAACACGATCATCGTCAATCGCGCCGACCGCTTTGGGCTGGCGCAGCTCTACCAGCTGCGCGGGCGCGTCGGCCGCTCCAAGACGCGCGCCTATGCCTATATGGTCGCGCCGCCGGAGCGGCAGATGACTGACGCCGCGGAGAAGCGCCTCAAGGTGCTGAGCGACCTCGACTCGCTCGGCGCGGGCTTCCAGCTGGCGAGCCACGACCTCGACATTCGCGGCGCGGGCAACCTGCTCGGCGACGAGCAGTCGGGGCACATCAAGGAGGTCGGCTACGAGCTCTACCAGTCTATGCTGGAGGAAGCGATCATGGAGGCCAAGGCCGGCGGCATCCGCGAGCGCCAGCGTGACTTCTCCCCGCAGATCAGCGTCGACGCGCCGATCCTGATCCCGGAGGAATATGTCCCCGACCTCGACCTGCGCATGGGCCTGTACCGCCGCCTCAACGAGATCGACGAGGTCGGCGGGCTGGAGAGCTTCGCCGCCGAGATGATCGACCGGTTCGGCGCGCTGCCCGAGGCGACCGACAATCTGGTCAAGGTCATGGAGATCAAGCTCAACGCGCGCACGGCGTGCGTGGCCAAGCTGGACGTCGGACCGAAGGGAGCGCTGGTCACCTTCCACGACGACAAGCCGCCCAACGTGCCGGGGCTGCTCGCCTATGTCGACCGGCTCGGCGGCGTGGCCAAGCTGCGGCCCGACAGCAAGCTGGCGCTGTCGCGTGCCTGGGGCGATCCCAAGGCGCGGCTGCACGGCGCGCTGCAATTGTCGAAGGGGCTGGCGAAGGCGGCGGCGTGAGGTTGACGGCGTGAGGGGCGGCGGAGCGCTCCTGTCGTGGGTAACCTCCCGCCTCTCCTCGCCGGCGGCGCCCAGCTGGGAAGGTCGTCGTGAGTTCCTCGACGGTCTTCCAACTGGACCGCGGGCGTTCGTCGGACTGGTAAGCTTTAGGTGAAGGCGTCCGACTGACGATCGATGAACTGCGCGCCCCTAACTTCCTTCGTTCCCCGGCGTAGGCCGGGGAACAGTTGGGAAGGTCCTGGTGAGACCGGCTGCCGTCACCCAATTGGACCCCGGCCTACGCCGGGGAACAGAGAGGGTGAGCGACGGAAACAGCCCCCTTCTCAGCTGCTGTGATCCGAGATGATCCGCCACCCCTCCCTGCGCCGCTCGAACAGCAAGGTCGTCAGCCCGGTCTGCGGCGCGGCGCCGTCCGGCGGCGTCAGCGTCCAGCGCGCGACATGGAGCAGGTGGACCGCGCTCAGCGGCCGCCACATAACGGGCGTGAAGCTCAGCCGCCCCCGCACATTGCCGCCCCCGACGAAGCTCTTGGCGTAGCGCGCCGCGATCGCCTCCCGGCCGCGCGCCACCTCGCCGCCGGCGACATAGACCGCGTCGGGCGCGTAGATCGCGGTGAAGCGCGCGAGGTCGCCCGCGTTCCAGCCGGCCGCGCTGTCCGCCATCACCGCCTCGACCTGCGCCTGCGGCGTCGCCGCCGCGACCGCCGCGGCCCAGATCAACATCGCCGCGCTCATCGTGCCACCTCCGCCCCGTCGCCGACCGCCTCGGCGAGTTCGTCCGCGTCGAACTGCTCGCGCGTCATCGCGAAGGTGCCGACATAGGTCGCGAAGGACCAATCGCCGCGCACCTCGGTGCCGCGCGCGTCCACGGTGCCGCGATAGTCGACCGCGTGCACCAGGACCTCGCCGTCATATTGCTTGACGAACGTCACCGCCGCGCCGTCGCGCCGGCCGCTCACCAGCGCGCGCCGCACCGGCTCCAGCCCCAGATCGTCGGGCTCGCTGATCGTCCCGCCGAGCTGGCCGCCGCGCTCGGTCAGGCGCGCGATGAAGCTGTTCGGTTGGCTGCCCCCGCCCTCGTAGCGCCCGTACCAGGTGCCGCCGAGGTCGCGCGGGTCGCTCACGCCAGCCGCGCCTGCAACGCGCCGTCCTCGAGCGGCCCCGCCCAGAGGAACCCCTGGTAGAAGGTGCAACCGCGCTGCGCCAGCAGCACGCGCTCGCGCTCGCTCTCCACGCCCTCGGCCACCGTCTCCAGCCCCAGCCCTGCGGCGATCGCGATCACGCCCTCGACGACGACGCGGTCACGCGCGTCGCCGGTGACGGTCTGCACCAGGCTGCGGTCGATCTTGAGATAGTCGAGCGGCAGACGGGTGAGATAGGACAGGCTGGAATAGCCCGTTCCGAAATCGTCGAGCGCGACGCGGCAGCCCGCGGCGCGCAGCGCGGTGAGCGAGGTCGCGGCGCCGTCGAGGTCGTCGATCAGCCCGGTCTCGGTGACCTCGGCGGTGACCCGCTCGAAGGCGATGCCCGAGGCGCGCACCCGCGCGAGGAAACGCTCGACGAAGGGCGCGCGCGCCATGTCGGCGGCGGTGACATTGACCGCGATGCGCAGCTCACCCATTCGCGCCGGCCAGCGCGCGGCGCGCTCGAGCGCCAGCGCCTGCACCTGATCCGACAGCGCCACGCCCAGGTCGGCGCGGTGCGCCGCCGCGAGCAGGGTCTCGGCGCCGAGCACGCCCAGCCGCGGGTGCTGCCAGCGCGCCAGCGCCTCCACCCCGGTGACCGCGCCGTCGACGAGCCGCACCTGCGGCTGGAAGCGCACGTCGATCTCGCCGCGCTCGATCGCGCGGTGCAGGTCGGCGGCGAGCGCGGCGAGCGGCACGCCCTCATGCTCGGCCGCGACCCGCGTCGTCGCGCCGTCGCTCGCGCGGGCGCGCGCCAGCGCCTCGGCGGCGCGGCGCAGCAGGTGCTCGGCGGGCTCGTCCTCGGTCATCCGCGCGACACCGATGCGCGCGCCGACGTGGATCGTCTCGCCGTCGATCGTGAAGGGTCGCTCCAGCGCGCGCTCGATCCGACTCACCGCGGCGTCGCCGGTCGCGGCGTCGCCCGCGACCACGATCGTGAAGGTGGCGCCGCCGCGCGCCGCCGCCATCACATGGCCGGCAAGCTCCTGGGCGAGCCGCTCCGCCATCGCCTCGACCAAATGGTCGCCCGCGGCGCGGCCGTAGGCAGTATTGACGATCTCGAAGCTGGTCGGCGCCGCGACGATCGCGGTGATGCCGCCGACCGCATGAGCCTCGACCAGGCGCAGCTGCTCGGCGCTGGCCGCGCTCTCTCCCGGGCGTCGCCCGCCCCGCTGCATCGCCCGTGACCGCCGCTCCATCCCGCGCTTGGTAGGCGCGGTCACGGCGCGCGGCAATCATCTTGCTCTGCCGTGAACGACTCCCTAGCTCTCTGCGTTGTGCCAGTCATGGATCTAGAACGCGCGCCTGCGCCCCTCGTCGACTCGTTCGGCCGTGCCATCCGCTATCTCCGCGTCTCGGTGACCGATCGCTGCGATCTGCGCTGCCGCTATTGCATGGCGGAGCACATGACCTTCCTGCCGCGCGAGCAGATCGCCTCGCTCGAGGAGCTGGCCATCATCGCCGAGCGCTTCGTCGCGCGCGGGGTGCGCAAGATCCGGCTGTCCGGCGGTGAGCCGCTGGTGCGGCGCGACGTGATGATGCTGGTGGAGCGGCTCGGCCGCCATGTCGGCGGCGCACTCGACGAACTGACGATGACGACCAACGGCACGCGGCTGCGCCGCTATGCCGCCGACCTGGTCGACGCCGGGGTGCGCCGCGTCAATGTCAGCCTCGACACGCTCGACCCGGAGCGCTTCCGCTACATTACCCGCCACGGCGACGTCGCCGAGGTGATCGACGGCATCACCGCCGCGCGCGACGCTGGGCTCGCCGTCAAGATCAACATGGTCGCGCTCAAGGGGCTCAACGAGGACGATATCGCGCCGATGCTGCGGTGGTGCGCCGCCGAGGGTCACGACCTCACGCTGATCGAGACGATGCCGCTCGGCGCGATCGACGAGGACCGTGCCGACCGCTTCCTCCCGCTCACCGCGGTGAAGGAGCGGCTCGATGGCGTGTTCGCGCTGACCCGGGATGTCGAGGGCACCGGCGGCCCGGCGCGCTACTGGCAGGTCGACGGCGGACGCACGCGGCTGGGGCTGATCTCGCCGCTCACCGCCAATTTCTGCGACGGCTGCAACCGCGTGCGGCTGACTACCGAGGGTCGGCTCTATACCTGCCTCGGCCACGACGACCAGCGCGATCTGCGCGCGGCGCTGCGCGCTGGCGGCGTGGGCGCGCTGGATGCCGCGATCGAGGACGCGCTGCTCACCAAGCCGCGTCGCCACGATTTCCGCATCGCGCGCGACGCGGCGCCCGCGGTGGCGCGGCACATGAGCGTCACCGGCGGATGAGCCGCTATCCGCGGCGGGCGCTGGTCGCCTCGCCTACCGCCCCGGCGCAGGCGGCACGTGCCGAGCTGGCCGATACCTGGGACTGGTGCGCGCTAGACGAGGCCGACATGGTGGTCGCGCTCGGCGGCGACGGCTTCATGCTGCAGACGCTCCACAACCTGCTCGAGCGCCGGCGCGCGATCGTGCCGGTGTTCGGGATGAATCTGGGCACGGTCGGCTTTCTGATGAACGAGTGGCGTCGCCACGACCTCGACGGACGGATCGAACGCGCGCGCGCCTTCCAGGTCACGCCCCTGACCGCCACGGCGACGGGCGTGGACGGGCGCGTCCGCACGCTGCCCGCGATCAACGAGGTGTCGCTGCTGCGCGAGACCCGCCAGACCGCCAAGATCGAGGTGAAGATCAACGACCGCATCGTCATGGACGAGCTGTCGTGCGACGGCGTGCTGGTCGCCACGCCGGCTGGCTCGACCGCGTACAATCTCTCCGCGCACGGGCCGATCCTGCCGCTCGGTTCGCAGATGCTAGCGCTGACGCCGATCAGCGCCTTCCGCCCGCGCCGCTGGCGCGGCGCGATCCTGCCCGACCGAACGCGCGTGTCGCTCCGCGTACTCGATTCGAGCAAGCGCCCCGTGTCAGCGGTGGCGGACCAGCGCGAGGTGCGCGACGTGGCGCAGGTCGACATCGCGATGGACCGCGCGCGCGAGCTGACGCTGTTGTTCGATCCCGAACACGCGCTCGACGATCGGATCGCGATGGAGCAGTTCGTCGCCTGATCGCCGATGCGGCACAAAGGGGATTGCGCCGCGCGATTCCGCGGCTATAGACGCCCTCCACAGCGTTCCCCGATAGCTCAGCGGTAGAGCTCTCGACTGTTAATCGAGCGGCCGTTGGTTCGAATCCAACTCGGGGAGCCACTCTCTTATATCGCTGAACCAAGGCCGATGCGCCGGATGCGCTGCGAGGCACGCGTTGCCGCGCGCATGGCGCCTGATCCGCCCTTTGGGATATATACGGTAACGCTACCACCTTGTGCGGGCGCATGCTGGAAGCACGATGTCGCCGCACCAGTAACTTCCTGAGAGGCGGAACACCCGAAGAGTCGTGCACCATAAATTGGCAGCCTTTGTCATGCCCTTCATTAGCGGCCGCGGGCCTGAGTGCGTCACAACGCGCGGCTAAAACTTTGCCGATACGAAAGGGGAAAGCGGTTACATCGCTTTGCTGTTCCAAGCGCCGGAAGTTTCACATTGATCGGACAAACCGGACGAGCTAAATACCGCATGGTAGCGCTCATCAAGGCGCACCACGAAGGCTCGCCGGTCAGCGGCGGCATTAGGGGGGATGATGGAAGACGGCGTTCGACTCTCGCGCTTTGTTAACGTTCACCGGCGCTCGTTGCGGGCGGGCGCTTCGCTCGCGGCGCTGCTCGGACTCGGGCTGAGCGGCTCCGCCTGGGCACAGGCCGAGGTCCAGCCGATCGCCCCCGACGCCAGCCAGGCGGCCGCTCCCGGCCAGGACCAGGGCGAGCCCGGTGCAAGCGACGCGGGCGACGTGGTCGTGACCGGCCGCCGCGCCGCACTCCAGGCCGCCGACGATCGAAAGCGCCGCAGCGAGACCATCATCGACTCGGTCGTCGCCGACGACGCCGGCAAGCTGCCCGACAACTCGATCACCGAGGTGCTCCAGCGCGTCTCGGGCGTCTCGATCGTCCGCTTCGCCGCGCTCGGCGATCCGGACCATTATTCCGTGCAGGGCTCGGGCGTTCAGGTGCGCGGCCTGACCGGCGTCGCCTCGCGCCTTAACGGCCGCGAGATCTTCAGTGCCAACAACGGCCGCGCCATCCTGTGGAGCGACGTCACCCCCGAGCTGATGGCCGCGGTCGACGTCTACAAGGCCTCTACCGCCGACCTGATCGAGGGCGGCACCGGCGGCCAGATCGACCTGCGCACCAAGCTGCCGTTCGACTTCGACGGCGGCTTCCACGTCGCCGGCACCGGCGAGCTGGCACTGGGCGACATGGCAAACAAGGCCGATCCGACCGGCTCGTTCCTCGTCACCAAGAGCTTCGACACCGGCATCGGCCGCATCGGCGTGCTCGCCGACCTCGCCTTCAGCCAGTTCAGCTCACTGTCGCAGTTCCTGCGCACCAGCCCCTATTTCCTGACCAAGCTGAGCGACGGCACCGAGAAGTACGTGCCGAGCGGCTTCGCCTACGGTGACGAGGCGTTCCAGTATCGCCGCTACGGCATCTACGGCGCGGTGCAATGGGCGCCGAGCGACTCGCTGACCTTCACCGGCACCTTCTTCCAGTCGCGCTACAAGAGCCAGTCGAGCGACTATGGCACCCAGCTCGACTCACAGACGCTGACGGTCAATCCCGCCACCAGCACCTTCGACAGCGATGGCCTGCTGCTGTCGAGCGACGCGCTGTACAACCGCAACACAGACACTTTCGCGCCCACCAACGCGGCGATCACCAGCAGCGGCAACAAGGGCTTCGTCCAGAGCAACACGGTGACGCGCGACTATTCGCTGTCGTTCGCCTGGGCGCCGGACGGCGGTCCGCTCTCGATCAAGGGCGCGATCCAGCGGGTCGACTCGCACCAGATCTATGACCGCATCGACATCTTCCGCGACACCGGTTTCGGCAACAGCTACGGGATCGACCTCACCGGCGACCTGCCGCTGATCAGCGTCGGCGCCGACACGCGCGCCGCCTTCGCCGACCCGTCGACCTATTTCTGGTCGGCGTCGATGCCGCACAATGAGAACAACAAGGGCCGGCTCGACAGCGCCCAGGTCGACGCCGAGTACACGTTCGACGACGGCTTCTTCCGCTCGGTAAAGCTGGGCGCCCGCGCCGCCGAGCGCAAAGAGCGCGACTTCGCCAACGGCTACAACTGGACCGCGCTGGGGCGCGGCTGGAACGGCGACCCGCAGCTCACCTACGCCAACGCGGTGCCGGGCGACGTCGCGGTCCACACGTTCGACGACTTCTTTCGCGGCAACACCGCGCTGCCGGGCAACCTGATGTTCGCGACCCAGGCGCTGGCGTCGCGCTACAATCGCGACCGCACCGGGCTGGTCCAGTCGCCGCCGGCCGGCTTCTGCCCCGCGGGAACCGAGTTCAACTGCTCCGCATCCGGCCCGCTCCCGGCGGGCAGCGGCTACGGCGGCGCCGCGGGTATCCGCCCGGTCGGCTTCGTCCTGCCGGGCGACCAGGTCGATAACCGCACCCGCAACATCGCCGGCTACGCGCTGCTCCGCTTCGGGCCGCAGGACAACATGCCGGGCATCGCGGGCAACATCGGCCTGCGCGTCGTCAACATCCGCAACCGGGGCAGCGGCTACGTCCAGCAGAACGGTGGGACCGTCTATCTCCGCAACGGCGTGCCGCAAACCTTGGCGAACACCTTCGTGCCGCGCGGCGGGGAGGCCGAGTTCACGCGCTTCCTGCCCTCGATCAACCTCGAGTTCTCGCCCAGCGCCAAGGTGAAGCTGCGCGGCAGCTACAACGTGACGCTCGACCTGCCGAGCTTCACCGCGCTGCGCTCCTCAGGGTCGGTCGGCGTCGCCACGATCACCAACCCGGGCGGGACGGCGCTGACCCCGCTCTTCGCCAACTTCACCGCGGACACGGGCAATCCGCTGCTGAAGCCGACGCTGTCGAACAACTTCGACATCTCGATGGAATATTACGCGCGCGCCGGCACGTCCTTCCACGTCGCGCCCTTCTACAAGCGCCTGACCAACCTGCCGATCTTCTCGATCACGGAGCGGCAGGTAAACGTGATCTTCACCGACGGTACCAACGAGACCGTCACCGCGACCGCGTCGGATTATATCAACTCGACCAAGGCCGCGACGGTGAAGGGCGTCGAGGTCGGCGGCCGCTTCTTCCTCGACATGCTGCCGGGCTTCCTCAGCGGGTTCGGCTTCGAGGGCAATTACACCTTCATCGAGAGCAGCAACCCGGGTGACCTGTACCGCGACATTCGCGGCCAGCTGCGCAACGACGCGCCGCTGGTCGGCCTGTCGAAGCACAACGCCAACGCGACTCTGCTCTATGAGCGCAATCCCTTCTCGCTGCGCGTCGCTTACTCGTGGCGCTCCAAGTACCTGCTGTCGACCAACAGCAACGGCACCAACGGCACGTACAATTACTATAGCGCGCCCGGCGTGCTGACCGACCTGGACGGCGGTGCCAACACCAGCACGCAGATCGCGCTGCCGATCTACGGCGGCAACTACGGCTCGCTCGACGCCGGCATCCGCTTCAAGGTGACGGACAATTTTTCGTTCGGCGTGCAGGGCACCAACCTCACCGCGTCGACCCAGCGGACGCTGATGGGCGGCTATCCCAATGACCGGCTGGTCGGGCGCAGCTGGTTCCAGTCGGACCGTCGCATCAGCACGGGTATCAACCTGTCGTTCTGATAGGATGCGCTGCCCCGCCGGTCCGCGGCGGGGCAGCGGGGGGACGGCCATGAGGAAGCGCGTGCTGATCGTCGGCGGAGGCACCGCGGGGTGGCTCACCGCCGGCTATCTCGCGAAGCGGCTGGGCGCCGACCTGGCCGAGGGCGTCGCGATCACACTGGTCGAGTCGAAGGACATCGGCGTGCTCGGTGTCGGCGAAGGCACCTTCCCCACGATCCGCCGCACGCTCGCCACGATCGGCGTCGACGAGGCCGATCTGGTGCGCCGCTGCGGCGCCACATTCAAACAGGGCGCGCGCTTCGTCCATTGGCAGCGCGCGCCGGGGACGTCCGGGCGCGACCATTACATGCACCCGTTCCAGGTCGCCGAGGCGCCGGGCGGGCTCGAGCTACTGCCCTATTGGCTCAGCGGCGCCGCGGGCGACGCCGAGTGGGACGAAGTTTCCACCCCGCAGAAGGCCGCCGCCGACTCGGCGCGCGCGCCCAAGCTGCCGACCCACCCCGATTATATCGGGCCGCTCAACTACGCCTTCCACTTCGACGCGGTCGCGCTCGCGGGGCTGCTGCGCGAGCGCGCGGTGGCGAACGGCGTGACCCATCTGGTCGACACCGTCACCCATGTCGCGCTCGACGACGCCGGCGCGGTCGA
This sequence comes from Sphingomonas yunnanensis, assembly GCF_019898765.1. Classification (GTDB taxonomy): domain Bacteria; phylum Pseudomonadota; class Alphaproteobacteria; order Sphingomonadales; family Sphingomonadaceae; genus Sphingomonas; species Sphingomonas yunnanensis. The sequence continues at coordinate 66,186 of NZ_JAIOKB010000007.1, forward strand.
GCGGGTGGAGACCGAGCGTCACGGCACGCTCACCGCGGACCTCTACGTCGACTGCACCGGCTTCCGCGCCGAGCTGATCGGCAAGGCGATGGGCGTGCCGTTCCGCTCGTGCCGCGACGTGCTGTTCTGCGACCGGGCGCTCGCCGCGCAGCTGCCCTATGACGCGCCGGACGCGCCGATCGCGTCGCAGACCATATCCACCGCGCAGGAGGCGGGCTGGATCTGGGACATCGGGCTGGACCACCGCCGCGGCATCGGCCACGTCTACTCGTCCGACCACAGCGACGACGCGGCCGCCGAGCGCGCGCTGCGGCGCTATCTCGGCGCGCGCGGGGAGCAGGCGGAGGTGCGCCGCTTCCGCTTCGAGGCGGGTTTCCGCGAGGTTAACTGGCGCCGCAACTGCGTCGCGGTGGGGCTGTCGAGCGGCTTCTTCGAGCCGCTGGAGGCGACCGGCATCGCCTTCGCCGAGGTGTCCGCCGCGATGATCGCCAACCTCTTCCCGTGGAGCGGCGACTACGAGACCTCAGCGCGGCAGTTCAACGCGAACCTGCTGCGCCGCTACGAGCGCGCGCTCGACTTCATCAAGCTGCATTACTGCCTGTCCGAGCGGCGCGACACCGACTTCTGGCGCGACAATGTCGCCGACTCGTCGAACACCGCCAGCCTGCTCGAGCTGCTCGACCGCTGGCGCCATCGCTGGCCCAACGAGCTCGACATCGACCCGCAGGTCGACATCTTCACCGAGGCGAGCTGGCAGTACGTCCTCTACGGCATGGGCTGGCGCACCGACCTGAGCGCGCGCGCCGGTGCGCTGCGCTACCGCGACGACGCGCGCCGCGCGTTCGGCGAGGTCCGCCGGCAGGTCGGGGTCGCGCTCGCCAACCTGCCGTCGCACCGCGCCCTGGTCGAGGCGGCGCAGCGGCGCGGCTTCGGCGGCGCCGCCGCCTGAGCCCGCGCTAGAAGCTGACGCCCGCGGTGCGCATCGCCGCCTCCGCGGCATCGACGCTGCTGCCCTCCCCCGCCGGTATCGCGATCGCGCGCGTGTAGCCGGTCAGCACGAGCGCCGCGAAGCCCTCGCGCCGCGCGTCGAGCGCGGACCAGCTGACGCAGAAATCATAGGCGAGGCCGACCAGGACGCAGCGCCGCACGCCCTTGTCGCGGAGATAACCGGCGAGGCCGGTGGGCGTGGCCCTGTCGTTCTCGTAGAAGGCCGAGTAGGAATCGACCGCCGGGTCGGCGCCCTTGCGCAGGATCAGCCCGGCGCGCGCGACCGCGCCGGCGACGTCGGGGTGAAAGTCGGCGCCCGCGCAACCCTGAACGCAATGGTCGGGCCACAGCACCTGCTCGCCGTAGGGCAGGCGGATCACGTCGAAGGCGCGCCGGCCGGGATGGCTGCTCGCGAAGGACGAGTGGCCCGCGGGGTGCCAGTCCTGCGTGACCACGACGTGGCGGAAGCGCTCGGCCAGCGCCGCGATCGGCGCCATGACCGCATCGCCGTCCGCCACCGCGAGCCGACCGCCGGGGCAGAAGTCGAGCTGCGGATCGACCACGATCAGCACGTCCTCGGCGGTAAAGTCGTCGGTGTCGTCCATCGGCTGCTCCCTCACGTGGGCCCTCTCGGGCAGATGACGATACGCCTTACCGTGCTCCTGCGCAGGCAGGAGCCCAGGGCCACGCTGGCGCGACGTGTTGTCTTGCTCGGCTCTGGGTTCCGGCTTTCGCCGGAACACGGGTCTGCAACACGAACGTTGAGCGATATCGCAGCGAGTCCTTGTCAGCAGAGCGGCGCGTCTACTCGACATCGCCGCTCACATCGCTCGGCCGCAGCGTCCGAAGCGTCTCGTGCGCGGATACGAGGCGCCTCCGCCACACACACTCGGCACGCCTCGCCGCCCCCTTGGCGCACGGAGCGTTTCCGTTCATCGCACGTTCCACTCGCCTCGGCTACACGACGCCAGTCGTGCCGCCCTGGTGCGATTGGAGTGACTCGCCATGTTGAAGAAATGGGGCCGCACCGCCGCTGTCGTGGCGCTGGCGGCCAGCACCACGTTGGTCGCGGCGTGCGCGACCGAGACTGCTTATCGCCCGGCGACCGGATCGGGCTTCTATCGCACCGGCTACAGCGACACTCGCATCGAGCCGAATCGGTTCCGCGTCACCTTCGCGGGCAACACCGTCACCGACCGCGACGTGGTGGAGCGCTACCTGCTGTTCCGCTCGGCCGAGCTGACGCTGCAGAACGGCTTCGACTATTTCGTGATGGCGGACCGCGACACCGATCGCCAGGCGCGCACCTATTCGACGCCGGGCTACGGCGGCTTCGGTCCCGGCTTCGGCGCATTCGGCGGTGGGCTGTGGGGGCCGCGCTGGGGCTTCTACGGCCGCGGTTTCGGCTATCGCGCCTGGGATCCGTTCTGGGGTGGCCCGTGGGGCGGCTTCGGTGGCGGTGCCGACATCCGCACCGTCGACCGCTACGAGGCCTCCGCCGAGATCGTGATGTTCAAGGGCTCGCCCGAGCCTGGCAACGTCCGTGCCTTCAACGCGCGGCAGGTGGTAGAGACGATCGGGCCGTCGATCAGGCTGCCCAAGGCGTCCTGACCCCTCGATCGATGAGGACAACGGGGCTGCGACCGGCGAGGTCGCAGCCCTTCTCACGTCTGGATCGGTGCGCTGAGCTTACGCCCACGCGCGTCTCAGTCGCGCAGCAGTTCGTTGATGCTGGTCTTGCTGCGGGTCTGCGCGTCGACGCGCTTGACGATCACCGCGCAGTAGAGCGCCGGCTTGCCTTCCCCGCCGCCGATCGAGCCCGGCACCACCACCGCATAGGGCGGGACTTCGCCGCGGAAGGTCTCGCCGGTCACGCGATCGATGATCTTGGTCGAGGCGCCGAGGTACACGCCCATCGACAGCACCGCACCCTCGCCGACGCGCACGCCCTCCGCCACCTCGGCGCGCGCGCCGATGAAGGCGCCGTCGCCGATGATGACGGGGTCGGCCTGGAGCGGCTCGAGCACGCCGCCGATCCCCGCCCCACCCGAGAGGTGGACGTTGCGTCCGATCTGGGCGCAGCTGCCGACCGTCGCCCAGGTGTCGACCATCGTGCCCTCGCCGACATAGGCGCCGATGTTGACGAAGCTGGGCATGAGGATCGCGCCCTTGCCGACGAAGGCGCCGCGCCGCACCACGCTGCCCGGCACCGCGCGGAAGCCCGCGGAGCGGAACTCGGCCTCGCTCCAGCCCGAGAATTTGCTCGGCACTTTATCGTACCAGTGGCCAGCACCGGGGCCGTTGTCGATCAACGCATTGTCGTTGAGGCGGAAGCTCAGCAACACCGCCTTCTTGAGCCACTGATTGACGCGCCAACCGCCCGCCCCATCGGGCTCGGCGACGCGCGCCTCGCCCGCGTCGAGCAGCGCGAGCGCGCGATCGACCGCGACACGGATCTCGCCCGCGGTGGTGAGGCCGAGCTCGGCGCGCTGCTCCCAGGCGGCGTCGATGGTGGCGGCGAGGTCGGTCGTCATGGGGTCTCCAACAGGGTCTCGAGCCAGGCGGTGAGATCGGTCACGCGATAGTCGACGTAGGAGCGGTCGTCATCGTGGTCCTGCTCGGACCCGTTGTCGACCCACACCGTCGCCATGCCGATCGCCTTGGCGGGTCTTAGGTTGCGCGCCATGTCCTCGACGAACAGGCCGCGCGCAGGATCGATGCCGAAGGCGTCGCACAGCCCCTGATAGGCGGCGGGCGCGGGCTTGGGCACGAGGTTCATCGCGGTGATATCGTGCACCGCCTCGAAGCTGGCGCCGAGCCCGAGCCGATCGAGCACCTTGAGCGCATAGGGCTTGTCGCCGTTGGTGAACACCAATTTGCGCCCGGGCAGACGCGCCAGCGCGGCGGCGAGCGGAGCGTTCTCCTCCAGCGCGTCCATCTCGATGTCGTGGACATAAGCGAGGAAGGCGGCGGGATCGATCTCGTGATTGGCCATCAGCCCGGCCAGCGTGGTGCCGTGGCCGAGGAAATAGTCCTTCTGTACGCGCCGCGCCTCGACCGGATCGAGCCCTAGCAGGTCGCCGACGAAGGCGGTCATGCGCCGGTCGATCAGCGCGAACAGGTCGGCGCTGGCCGGATAGAGCGTGTTGTCGAGATCGAAGATCCAGGTGTCGATGTGCGCGAGCGCTGGCAGCATGGCGCTGGGCTGTAGTGGCTTTACCGCGGCGCGTCATCCCTTCGGCTGTTTAAGGCGAGGGGATCTTCGCTCCGATCATCCGAGCCCACCCTTTTATCCGCTTCGTCATCCCGGACTTGTTCCGGGATCCGCCCGTCCGTGAGAGCAACGCGACTTGAGGTTGCGGCACGGTGGATCCCGGCCTTCGCCGGGATGACGGAAGCGAGAGGAAGCGGCTAGCGACGAACGAGTGACGAGTCCGTGATCCACGAACATGTCGCGCGCGAAAGTCGATCGGAACCGCGCGCGCTGAACCCGCCCCAAGCCACGCTTCGCCCACACCAAGCCACACTCGGGTGGCGAAGCGCCCCCCGCCTCCCCACCTCTCACACATGACGCTCTACTCGCTCCTCGATCTCGTCCCCGTCACCGAGTCCGGCTCGGTCGCGGAGTCGCTCCGCAACGCGGCCGATCTCGCGCGGCACGCCGAGGCGCTCGGCTACAACCGTTACTGGGTCGCCGAGCACCACGGCATGACCGGCATCGCCTCGGCCGCGACCGCGGTGGTGATCGCGCACGTCGGCCAGGCGACCAGCACGATCCGCGTCGGCTCGGGGGGAATCATGCTGCCGAACTCGGCGCCGCTCCAGATCGCCGAGCAGTTCGGCACGCTCGACGCGCTCTTTCCCGGTCGCATCGATCTGGGGCTCGGTCGCGCGCCCGGCTCCGACCAGCGGGTCGCGCACGCGCTGCGCCGCAACCTCAGCAGCGACGCGAACGAGTTTCCGCGCGACGTGGTCGAGCTGCAGAGCTATTTCGCCGACGACGGCCGCACCGGCATCACCGCCACGCCCGGCGCAGGCGCCAAGCCGCAGATGTGGATCCTGGGATCCAGCCTGTTCGGCGCGCAGCTCGCCGCGATGCTGGGCCTGCCCTATGCCTTCGCCTCGCATTTCGCGCCCGACGCGCTCGACCAGGCGCTGGCCATCTACCGCCGCGATTTCCGCCCGTCCGCGACGCTGGAGCGGCCCTATGCCATGGCGGGCTTCAACGTTTTCGCCGCGGACACGCATGAAGAAGCGGAGCTGATCGCCAGCTCGCAGCAGCAGCAGTTCGTCGCGCTGCGCACCGGCAATCCCGGCCGAATGAAGCCGCCGGTGCCGGGCTATCGCGCCTCGCTGCCGCCGCAGCATGCCGCGATCCTCGACCAGGCGCTATCAGCGAGCGCGATCGGCACGCGTGACGAGGTCGCACGCGGCATCGCCGCCTTCATCGCGCGCACCGGGGTGGACGAGCTGATGATCACCAGCGCGGTGTACGATCACCAGGCGCGCCGACGGTCGATCGCGCTGGCGGCGGACGCGATGCAGGAGCTCAAGCTCGCGGCATAAATCCGCGGTTTGCCGCCCACGCGTGCCCTTGCCGCGCCGCCATCGCGCCGCTAACCGCACGCGATGGCGCGCGTCGGCATTATCATGGGATCCACCTCCGACTGGGAGACGATGCGGTACGCGAGCGAGACGCTCGACGCGCTCGGCATCGCGCACGAGGCCAAGGTCGTCTCGGCGCATCGCACCCCGCAGCGGCTCTACGACTATGCCAGCAGCGCCGCCGGTCGCGGCCTCCAGGTGATCGTCGCGGGTGCGGGCGGCGCGGCGCATCTCCCCGGCATGGCGGCGTCGATGACACATCTGCCGGTACTCGGCGTGCCGGTCGAGTCCAAGGCGCTCAAGGGCATGGATAGCCTGCTCTCGATCGTGCAGATGCCGGGCGGCGTACCGGTCGGCACGCTCGCGATCGGCAAGGCGGGCGCGATCAACGCCGGCCTGCTCGCCGCCTCGATCCTGGCACTGGGCGATGAAGAGCTGTCCGCGCGGCTTCAAGCGTGGCGTGCCAAGCAGACCGATGGCGTAGCGGTCGACCCGGCATGAGCGTCTGGCCGATCCCGCCCGGCAGCACGATCGGCATCCTCGGCGGCGGCCAGCTCGGGCGCATGATCGCCAGCGCCGCGGCGGATCTCGGCTATCGCACGCACGTGCTCGCGCCTGATCGCGAGAGCGTCGCGGCGCAGACCGCCTCCTCGCTGACTCGCGCGGACTATCACAACAAGGTGGTGCTCGCCGACTTCGCCGCGCAGGTCGACGTCGTCACCTATGAGTTCGAGAATGTCGCCGCCGGCCCGGTCGAGTGGCTGGCCGAGCGCGTGCCCGTCTATCCCGCGCCGAAGAGCCTCGCGGTGGCGCAGGACCGGGTGAAGGAGAAGAGCTTCGTCGAGCAGGTCGGCGGCCGCCCGGCGCGCTGGCAGGCGGTGACCTCGCGCGAGGAGCTCGACGCCGCGATCGCCGCGATCGGCTGCCCCGCCGTGCTCAAGACGACTCGCTTCGGCTATGACGGCAAGGGTCAGGCGCGGCTCGCCTCGCCCGCCGACGCCGACGCGGCCTGGGAGGCGATCGGCGGCCCGGCGGTGCTCGAGGCGTTCGTCGCGTTCAGCCATGAGTTCTCGATCGTGCTGGTGCGCGGCCGCGACGGCGCGATGACGAGCTACCCGCCGCCGTGGAACGAGCATCGCGACGGAATCCTGCACCGCTCCACTCTCCCCGCCCCGCCCGAGATCGCACGCCAGTGGACCGAGGCGGCCGCGCTCACCGGGCGCATCGCCGACGCGCTCGGCCATGTCGGCGTGCTCACCTGCGAGTATTTCGCGAGCGCCGACGGCCCCGTCTTCAACGAGATGGCGCCGCGCGTCCATAACAGCGGCCATTGGACGATCGAGGGCGCGGTGACCTCGCAGTTCGCCAACCACGTCCGCGCGATCTGCGGCCTGCCGCTGGGCGATACCGGGCTGACCGCGGCGCGGGTGGCGATGGAAAATCTGATCGGCGACGAGTGGGAGCGCTGGCCCGAACTCGTCGCCGAGCCGGATGCCTACCTTCATCTCTACGGCAAGCGCGAGAGCCGCGCCGGGCGCAAGATGGGGCATGTCACGCGCGTGACGCGCTGACGATAAGCGGAGCAAAGCCGCCCCCGGGGGGTTGCAGTGGCGTAACGATCCCCGAGGTTCACCGAATGACGATCCCGCGGCGCCGTGTCGAGAACGGCGGCTTGCTCCTGTTCCTGCTGCTCATTAGCGTCGCCTTGGTCGCGGTGGTGTCGAGCTTCCTCGGCGCGCTTCTCTGGGCCGCGCTGGCGGCGCTGCTGTTCCAGCCGCTCTACCAGCGGCTGCTCGAGCGCTGGCCGGAGCGGCGCAACATGGCCGCCGCGGTGACGCTGCTGATCATCACCGTCGCGGTGGTGATCCCGGCGCTGATCGTCGGCAGCCTGGTGGTCGACCAGGCGGCGGGCGTCTACACCCAGATCCGCGGCGGACAGATCAACTTCGCGACCTATTTCCAGCAGGTCCATGACGCGCTGCCGCAGCGGCTCCAGGGACTGCTCGACAATCTCGGCTTCAACAGCTTCGAGCGCGCGCAGGCACAGCTGAGCTCCGCGGTGAGCAATAGCGCGAGCACGCTGACTCGGCGCGCGCTGTCGATCGGCGCCAACGCGGCCGCCTTCCTGCTGGCGTTCGGCGTCGGGCTCTACGTCACCTTCTTCCTGCTGCGCGACGGTGACCGCATCGGTTCGGCGGTCGTGCGCTCGCTGCCGCTCGAGCCCGCGGTGGCGGCCAAGCTGGCGGACAAGTTCGTCGCCGTGGTGCGCGCGACGATCAAGGGATCGGGCGTGGTCGCGATCGTGCAGGGTGCGCTCGGCGCGGTGACCTTCTGGATCGTCGGGCTGCCCGCGGCGCTGCTGTGGGGCATCCTGATGGCGATCGCGGCGCTGCTCCCCGCGGTCGGGCCGGCGATCATCTGGGCGCCGGTCGCGCTCTACCTCTTCGCCACCGGCGCGATCTGGCAGGCGGTGGTGGTGATCCTCTCGGGCGTGCTGGTGATCGGTCTCGCCGACAATATCCTGCGCCCGATCCTGGTAGGCCGCGACACCGGCATCCCCGACTGGCTGGTGCTGGTGACCACGCTAGGCGGGATCGACCTGGTGGGGCTGAGCGGGATCGTGGTCGGGCCGCTGGTCGGCGCTTTGTTCATCACCGGTTGGCAGGTGCTGACCGAGCAGCGGGCAGCGCAGCGGGTCGAGAACGATACGTAACTCTCCCTCCCCTTCAGGGGAGGGTCGGGGTGGGACGTCGCCGTCTCACCGAGATCGGCGCGTTCGAGAAACCGCCCCACCCCAACCCCGCCCCTGAAGGGAGAGGGTCTGAAGCGTCACCTCACGCCGTACGCGTGCCCGACAGCGGGAAGCTGCCGAACGCGCCCGCGCCGACGCTGCCGGTGATCGCATCGCCGTCGACCGTCGCGGAGATGTCGAGCGTCATCGGCATCGGCGAGGTCATCTGCTGCTTCCACGCCAGCGTGTCGCCGTTCACCGAACCCTGCACGTCCGAGGCGCCCATCGCGCCCGAGGCCTGGCCGGTGAAGCTGTCGCCCTGCGACGTTACCGTCAGCGTGAGCTTCTGATCGCCCAGCGGCGACTTCACGGTGCAATCGTAGGTCCCGTCGACTCCGGCCATCACGCTCTCCTCACTTCGTAGCGGCGGCAGGCGTCGCCGCGGGCGGCGCGCCCGCGACCGCGGATGCCGCCATGACCTCCACCGGCAACCCCAAGGAGTCAAGCTGCGGCTTCACCTTGGCGGCCTCTCCCACGACCACCCAGACGAACCGCGCCGGATCGATCGCGGCTTTGGTCGCCGCGGTCACCTGCGGCAGCGTCAGCGCGCGGTACTTCTGCGGGAGCGTCGCGTAATAATCGTCGGGGCGGCGATACAGGTCGTTCGACTGCATCGCGTCGAGCACGTTGTCCGACGTCTCGAACTCGCCCGAGAGCGAGCGCGTGCCGCCGTTGACCGCGCGCTCGAACTCGGCCTGGGTCATCGGCTGCGACGTGAGATAGTGCGCCATGTCGCCGCGCAGCGCCGCGAGCGCCGGACCGGTCTGGTCGGCCTGTACCGGCGCGGAGACCACATAGGGCGCCGCGAAGGCGTTGCGGCTGAAATTGCCGCCGACGCCGTAGGACCAATGCTTGCTCTCGCGCAGGTCCATGTTGAGCCGGCCGAGGAAGCTGCCGCCGAGCGCGTCGTTGCCGACCTCGACCGGCAGCAGATCGTCGGTGCCCTTGAGCCCGGTCTGCACGCCGCCCGCGATCAGCGACTGCGGGCTGTCGGGGCGATCGATCACGACGATGCGCGGGCTGACCGAGGTGACGCGCGCCGGGAAGCTCTTGGTGCCAGCGGCACCGTCGGCGCGCCAGTCGCCGAAGCGCGCCTCCATCACGCGCTGCACCTCGGCGAGCGGGCGATCGGACACGACGAAGATCTTCGCCTTGTCGGGTCGCAGCCACGCCTGGCGAAAGGCGAGCAGGTCCGCGCGAGTGAGCGACGCGACCGCCGCGGGATCGCCCGAGCCCTGCGCCTTGGCATAGGGCGAGCCCGGCGACACGAGCTTGGGCAACACGCGCCGCGCCAGCCCGTTGGGGCTGGTCAGCTCCTGCGCGATCGCGGTGAGTTGCTGCGTCTTGACGCGACCCAGCTCGGCCTCGGCGAAGGAGGGCTCGCGCGCGATGCTCGCCCATAGCGCGGCACCCGCGTCGAGGTTGGCACTCGGCACGCGTAGCCCCAGCGAGGTGCGGTCGGCGCTGCTGCCGCTCGAGATCGACGCGCCGAGCCGCTCGCGCGCCTCCGCGATCTGGATCGAGTTCAGTTCGCGCGTGCCCTCGTCCATCATCGCCAGCGTCAGTTGCTGCGTGCCGAGCTTTTCGGCGACGTCGGCGGCGACGCCCGCGTCGAAGCTGAGCACCGCCTGGGTGACCGGCACCGCGGTGCGCTGCGCGTAGACCAGCTCGATCCCGTTCGACAGTCGCGCGCGCTCCACCTTGGGGAAGCTGAGCGCGCCGATCGGGCCGACGTCGGGGAGCGGCCCGCGCGTGCCCTTGGGCGGCTGCTCGGGCGCCTCCTTCACCGGCGCGGGCGGCGGCACCTTGCTCTCGGCATAAGCGTCGCGCTGGCCGTTGACGATCTGGAGCGAATAGGCCGGGCGCGTGAGCCACTTGGCCGCGGCCGCGCGGACGCTCGCCGGGGTCTGCGCGGCGAGCGCGGCGAGCTGCTTCTTGTAGAAGCCGGGATCGTCCGAGTAGAGCGCGCCCTCGGCGAGCGCCACCGCCTTGCCGCCGAACCCGCCGATCGCCTCGAGCCCGCCGATCCGCGATGACACCGTGCTGGTGACGTAGCGCGCGACCTCGTCCGCACTGGGGCCCTTCTTCACGAAATCGGCGACGAGCTGGTCCATCCGCGCCTGCACCTGCGCCGCGTCGACGCCCGGCCTGACCATGGCGATCAGCTGGAAGGTCCCGACCTGCGCGAAGCTCTCATATTCCGCCGACGCCTGCACCGCGAGCTTCTCGCCCTTGACCAGCACATTGTCGAACCGCGAGCTGGCGAGCCCGCCGAGCACGCCGGCGGCGACCTCCAGCGCGGGGGCGTCGCGGTCGTTGAGGCCGGGGACCGCCCATTCCTTCATCACCAGCGTCGCGGCGACGCGGTCCTTCATGATCTCGCTGGCCTTGCCTGGCAGCGACGAGGGCACCGGCGCGGGCAGCGCGACGCTCTTCGGGCCGGCGGCAATCGCGCCGAAATATTTCTCCACCTTGGCGCGCGCGGTGGCGAGGTCGACGTCGCCGGCGAGCACCAGGACGGCGTTGTTGGGGCCGTAATGGCTGCGGAACCACTCCTTGACGTCGGCGAGGCTGGCGGCGTCGAGGTCGGCCATCGAGCCGATCGTCGTGTGGCCGTACGGGTGGCTCGCGGGGAACAGCCCCTCGGTCGCCTTGTAGCGCAGCAGGCCATAGGGCTGGTTGTCGCCCTGGCGCTTCTCGTTCTGGACGACGCCGCGCTGTTCGTCGAGCACGCTCTGCGTGATCGCGCCGGTGAGATAGCCCATCCGATCCGACTCGAGGAACAAGGCGCGGTCGAGCGCGGCGGTCGGCACCGTCTCGAAGTAATTGGTGCGATCGAAATAGGTCGTGCCGTTGAAGTCGGTGGCGCCGACCTGCTGGAGCGGCTCGAAGAAGTCGCCGGGCGCGTTCTCGCTGCCGTTGAACATCAGATGCTCGAACAGATGCGCGAAGCCGGTCTTGCCCTGCGGCTCGTGCTTCGAGCCGACATCATACCACACGCTGACCGCGACGATCGGCGCCTTCCGATCGGTGTGCACGATCACGCGGAGGCCGTTCTTGAGCGTGAACTGCTGGTAGGGAATGTCGATCGCCTTCACCAGCTCGGACACCGGCGCGGCGGCGGGAAGCGGCGCGGTCGAGTGCGCGGGCGCCTGGGCATGAGCGGACGCGGAAAGGACCGCCAGCGCGGCGCCGGTGGCCAGGAACGCACGATAGGTCAACGGTTGATGCTCCCGCGGGGTGGTGATGGCCGCGACCATAGCGGTCGAACGATCGCCCGCAAGCACGCGCACCAGCAATATGGCGACACATAATATTGACTGCGTAGGCAATGGTTGCTAAGGCAACGGAATGTCGTTCTACAACCGTGACAATTTCATGCCGGACGGGTCGGCGGGCTATCTGATCAAGCGGTGCAACCAGCTCAACCTGGCGCTGCTCGACCGAATCTTCGCCGAGGAGGAGCTGACCGCGTCGCAATGGTCAACGCTGCTCACGATCCACCTCGACTCAGAGGCGACCTGCGCCTCGCTGGCGCGCGACCTCACCTATGACAAAGGCGCGATGACGCGCATGATCGACGTGTTCGAGGCGCGCGGCCTGGTGGAGCGCACGCGCAGCGAGGACGACCGCCGCGTCGTCAACCTGGCGCTGACCGACGCCGGGCGCGACGCCGCGATGCGCTGCCGCGACAAGGCGATCGAGTGCTGGAACCTTTATCTCGCCGACTGGAGCACCGCCGAGATCGAGCAGTTCCTCGCGCAGCTCCGCAAGCTGCGCCGCACGCTGGAGGAGACCGACGCATGCGCCGACTGATCCCGCTCGCCGCCGCGCTGCTCGCCAGCGCCTGCGCGGTCCCCGGCTCGCCGCCGGTGACGGTCGCCAAGACCGCGCCCGAGCTCGCGCTCGCCGGCCCGTCAGTGACGCTCGCGCCCGACTGGTGGAGCGCGATCGGCGACCCGCAGCTCGACCGCCTCGTCGCGGACGCGCTCGCGGGCAACCCCTCGCTCGACGCCGCCGCGGCGCGCGTGCGGCAGGCCGAGGCATCACTCGCGCGGCAGGACGCCGAGCTGCGCCCCGACGCCGCGCTCGACGTCAACGTCCAGGGGGAGCGGCTGTCGAGCAACTACATCATTCCCCCGCCCTTCGCCGGCACGGTGCGCGCGCTCGGCACCGGCCAGGCCGGGCTCAACTGGAACCTCGACCTGTTCGGTCGGCAGAAGGCCGCGATCGCGGGCGCCGCGGCGCAGCTCCAGGCGGCCGAGTACGACCGCGCCGCGGCGCGGCTGATGCTCGCCGGCGCGGTGGTGCAGAGCTACGTCGAGCTGGCGCGCGCCGAGCGCCAGGCGACGATCGCCGAGCGCACCATCGCGACGCGGCAGCAGTCGCTCGGGCTGGTTCAAGTGCGCGAGCAGAACCGGCTCGCCAGTCGTATCGACATCACCGCGGCGCAGACGCTCGTGTCGCAGGCGCAGCTCGCGCTGGTGCAGGCGCAGGGCGCGCGCGCGCTCGCCGCCGACGCGCTGGCGGCGCTGGCAGGGCGCGGCGGCGACTATGCCCGCGCCCTCCAGCCGACCCGGCTCGCCGCCGACGCCGCGCTGCCGGTGCCGGCGACGCTGCCCGCCGACCTGCTCGCGCGCCGCCCCGACGTCGCCGCGGCGCAGGCGCGGATCGCCGCTGCCGCCGCGCAGCGCCAGGTCGCGCGCCGCGCTTTCTATCCGAACATCAACCTCTCGGCGCTGGTCGGACTGCAGGCGATCGGCTTCGGCAACTTCGTCGACCTGTCGTCGGGGATCGCGGGGGGCGGCGCCGCCATCCATTTGCCGCTGTTCGACAGCGGGCGACGCACCGCCGAGCTGCGCGGCGCCACCGCCGCGGTCGACGTCGCCACCGCGCAATACAATGAGTCGGTCGTCGCCGCCGCGCGCGACGCCGCCGACGCGATCGCGCGCGTTCAGGCCGCCGACGCCGCGCGCGTGCGCCAGCGCGAGGTCGTGACCGGGCTGGCCGAGACCAACCGGCTCAACGGCGTGCGCGTTCAGAGCGGGCTCTCGAGCCGGCTCGACCTCGTCAACACCGACATCCGCCTGCTCGACGCCGAGCTGGCCGACGCCAATCTCGCGATCGACTCGCTCGCGGCGCGCGCGCAGCTCGCCACCGCGCTCGGCGGCGGCTTCGCGCTGCCGACGCCCGCGACACCCCTTCCCGCCACCGGCGCCCAGGACCTGTCCCGATGACCGACACCGCCGCCCCCACGCCGTCGCCCGCCCCCGCCCAGACACCCACGCCCACGGGTAAGCCGAAGGCGCGCCGTCGCGCCTTCCTGATCCTCGGCGCGGTGCTGCTGGTGGTGCTGATCATCTGGGCGATCATGCACTTCTTCTTCGCCCCGCCGGAGGAGGAGACCGACGACGCCTATGTCGCCGGCGACGTGGTGGCGATCACCGCGCGCGATCCCGGCACGGTGACGCAGCTCCACGCCGACAACACCCAGTCGGTCACCGCGGGCCAGCCGCTGATCGACCTCGACCCGACCACCGCCGACGTCAACGTCGCCGCGGCCGCCGCCGAGCTGGCGCGCGCGGTGCGCTCGACGCGCGCCGACTTCACGCGCGTGGGCCAGTCCGACGCCGGCATCGTCCAGGCCGAGGCCGAGCTCAACCGCGCGCGAGACGACTACGCGCGCCGCCGCGGCGCCGCGCAGCAGGGTGCGATCTCGGGCGAGGAGCTGAGTCACGCCGCCGACGCGGTGAAGGTCGCGACCGCCAACCTGCGCCTCGCGCGCGAGCAGCGTCGTCAGGCGCAGAGCACGGTGCAAGGCACCGACGTCAACACCAGCCCCGCGGTACTCGCCGCGATCGCCAACTACCGCCGCGCCGCGGTGGCACGCGGCCACATGCACGTGATCGCACCGATCGCGGGCGTGGTGGCGCAGCGCACCGTCCAAGTCGGCCAGCAGGTCAATGCGGGGACGCCGCTGATGGCGATCGTGCCGCTCGACCGGCTGTGGGTCGACGCCAACTTCCGCGAGACCCAGCTGAAAGATCTGCGCATCGGTCAGCCGGTCAAGCTGACCGCGGACATGTACGGCGGCGACATCGTCTATCATGGCCGCGTGATCGGGCTCGCCGCGGGCAGCGGCAACGCCTTCGCGCTGCTGCCGCCGCAGAACGCCAGCGGCAACTGGATCAAGATCGTCCAGCGCGTGCCGGTGCGCGTCGCGCTCGACCCGCGCGAGCTGCGCGCCAATCCGCTGCGCGTCGGCCTCTCGGTCGACGTCACCGTCGACACCGCCGACCAGCGCGGAGCGCGGCTCGCACAGACCGCGGCGTCGCCCTATCGCGGCGACACCAATGTCGGGACCGACCCCAAGGTCGAGGCGGAGATCCGCCGCATCGTGGCGGCCAACCGGTGAGCGGCGTCGCGAAGCGGCTCGCGGCGGTGGCCGCGCGGCTCTTCCCGCGCGGCACCACCCGGGTGGGCGCGGGACTGCGGCATGATCCGCTTGCGTTCCCTTCTTCGTCATCCCGGACTTGTTCCGGCATCCAGCGTGCCACGGGCCTCACGCCCGCTGGGTACGCGGACGGGTGGATCCCGGACCAAGTCAGGGATGGCGGTCGCGAGTGGGACGACGTTCTTTCCCGTGCTCCTGCACAGGCAGGAGCCCAGGGCCACGCACGCCGGCGCTCGCAGCTCTGGGTTCCTGCGTGCGCGGGAACACGGTTGAGGCACCCCTATCATGGCTAGCGGCGCGCCGCAGGAACAGGCGCCGATGACCGGCGTCCAGCTCGGCGTCACCGCCTTCGCGCTGGCGCTCGGCACCTTCATGATGGTGCTCGACAGCACCATCGCCAACGTCTCGCTGCCGACGATCGCGGGCAACCTCGGCGTGTCGAGCGACAATAGCACCTGGGTGGTCACCGCCTTCGCGGTCGCCAACGGTGTCGCGGTGCCGCTCACCGGCTGGCTGATGCGACGCTTCGGCGTGGTGCGCGTGTTCTGCACCTCGGTGGTGCTGTTCACCATCGCTTCCTTCCTGTGCGGCGTGGCGTGGGACCTGCCCTCGCTCATCATCTTCCGCGTGCTTCAGGGCGCCGTCTCCGGGCCGATGATGCCGGGCAGCCAGGCGCTGCTGATCTCGATCTTCCCGCACGACAAACGCTCCACCGCGCTCGGCATCTGGTCGATGACCACGCTGGTGGCGCCGATCATGGGGCCGATCCTAGGCGGCTACATTTCCGACAACTACCATTGGTCGTGGATCTTCCTGATCAACGTGCCGTTCGGCGTCGTCACCGCTTTGGTGTGCTGGTTCAACCTGCGCAGCCGCGAGACGCCGACGATGAAACTGCCGATCGACACGGTCGGGCTAGGGCTGCTGGTGCTGTGGGTCGGCTCGCTCCAGGTCATGCTCGACCTCGGCAAGAACGCGGACTGGTTCAACGACCCGCTGATCGTGGTGCTGACGCTCACCGCGGCGGTCGCCTTCGTCGCCTGGGTGATCTGGGAGCTGACCGACGCCAATCCGACGGTCGATCTGACCTTGTTCGCGCGCCGCAACTTCTGGATCGGGAATCTCTGCTTCTCGCTCGGCTACGCGGTGTTCTTCGCCAACATTCTGATCCTGCCGCTGTGGCTCCAGACCCAGCTGGGCTATACCGCGACCTGGGCCGGCCTGGTGGCGGCGCCGAGCGGCGTCGTGGCGGTGCTGCTGACGCCGCTGGTGGCGCGGCTGTCGGGGAAGGTCGACGCGCGCGTGATCGCCACCGTCGCTTTCGGCGGCTTCGCGATCAGCTACTGGATGCGCTCCGGCTATACCGCGCAGGCGACCTTCGGCGACCTGGTGCTGCCGCTGCTCGTCCAGGGCGTGTCGATGAGCACCTTCTTCCTGGCGATGCTGACGATCTCGCTCGACAAGATCCCACCGCAGCGACTGCCCTCCGCGACCGGCATCTCGAACTTCTGCCGCATCACCGCGGGCGGGTTCGCCGCCTCGCTGATCTCCACCGCCTGGGACCGGCGCGAGGCGCTCCACCAGAGCCGGCTCGCCGAGGCGATCGGGAACGGCATGCCGTACCAGATGGCGGCCGAGCAGATGCAGCGCATGGGGATGAGCGCGCAGCAGGCCGCCGGCGCGGTGACTCGCCAGATGGTGGGCCAGGCCTATCTGCTCGCCTCGGTCGACCTGTTCCGCCTCTCGGCGTGGCTCGCCGCGGGGCTGATCCTGCTGGTGTGGACCTGCCGCCGGCCGAGCGCGCCGTCCGGGCCGGTCGCGGCGGACTGAGGCGCGGTGCTGGTGCCCCGCGGAGGCCGCGGCCCAGTTGGGAGACGCTGGTGAGACCCACTCCCGCCGTCCCGACTGAGCCCCTGCTTTCGCCGGAAAACGGTGGGGCGATGTGTCATACCGACATCGGCCCTCGCCCCTTCCGCTGCCACCCTGGCGAGCGCCCGGGTCCAGTTTCGCAGGCTCTCGTGAGAAACACCATCGTCCCCCGAGGGGGGCCCGGCGTCCGCCGGGGCGGTAGCGAGCGCGGAGCAGTGGCGAGAACGTAGCCGCGGCGGCGGCGGGCAGGCGCCTACTTCGAGCCGATTGGCCCGCCACCTCCCTCACGCTAAGACCCGGGAATGACCGACTTCGCCGCCACCCGCGCGCTGTTCCACCTGCCACCGGGCGTGATCTACCTCGACGGCAACTCGCTCGGCCCGCTGCCGCGCGCGGCCGAGGCGCGCGCCGCCGCGGTGATCCGCGAGCAATGGGGCGAGCGGCTGATCCGCGGCTGGAACGACGCCGGCTGGATGGCGCTGCCGACGCGCGTCGGCGACCGCATCGCGCGGCTGGTCGGCGCGCCGGCGGGCAGCGTCATCACCGGCGACACGCTCTCGATCAAGCTGTTCCAGGCGCTCGCCGCCGCGCTCGCGCTCCGCCCCGACCGCCGCGTGGTGCTGAGCGACAGCGGCAACTTTCCGAGCGACCTCTACATCGCCCAGTCGCTGCTCGAGTCGCTCGGCCAGGGTCACGAACTGCGCGTCGTCGCGCCCGAGAAGGTGGCGGGCGCGATCGACGACAGCGTCGCGGTGACGATGCTGACCGAGGTCGACTATCGCACCGGCCGCCTCCACGACATGCGCGCGCTCACCGCCAGCGCCCACGCCGCCGGCGCGGTCGCGCTGTGGGACCTGGCGCATTCCGCCGGCGCGCTGCCGGTCGACCTCGCAGGCGCCGACGCCGATTTCGCGGTCGGCTGCACGTACAAATACCTGAACGGCGGCCCCGGCGCCCCCGCCTTCCTCTACCTCGCGCCGCGCCACGCCGAAACCGCGCGGCCTATCCTGAGCGGCTGGCTCGGCCATCGCGCGCCGTTCGCGTTCGAGCGCGACTATTCGCCCGCGCCCGGGGTCGAGCGGATGCGGGTGGGCACGCCGCCGGTGATCGCACTGGCGGTGCTCGACGCCGCGCTCGATGTCTGGGACGGGGTCGACATGGCCGACCTGCGCACCGCCTCGATCCGCCTCGCGCAGCGGTTCATCGCGGAGGTGGAGGCGCGCTGCCCGCAGCTCACGCTCGCCTCGCCGCGCGATCCGCAGGCGCGGGGCAGCCAGGTGAGCTTCGCGCACCCCCAGGCCTATGCGGTGATGCAGGCGCTGATCGCGCGCGGCGTGATCGGCGACGTGCGCGCGCCCGACCTGCTGCGCTTCGGCTTCACGCCGCTATACCTCGGCGAGGAGGAGGTGCTGCGCGCCGTCGATATCCTCGCCGACATCCTCGCCACCGACGCCTGGGACCGCCCCGAGCATCACCTCCGCGCCGCGGTGACGTGATGGGCGAGCATCACGACGCCGAGCTCAACTTCGCCGAGCGCATGGGCTATGGCGACTATCTCGCGCTCGACCGCGTGCTCGACGCGCAGCACCCGCTGAGCGACGCGCACGACGAATTGCTGTTCATCATCCAGCACCAGACCAGCGAGTTGTGGATGAAACTGGCGGTCCATGAGCTGGAGAGCGCGCGCGACGCGATCCTGGCCGACCGGCTGCCGCAGGCGTTCAAGCTGCTCGCGCGGGTGGCGCGGATCCTCGAGCAGCTCAACGGCGCCTGGGACGTGCTGCGCACGATGACGCCGTCCGACTATACCACCTTCCGTGACGCACTGGGGCAGTCGTCGGGGTTCCAGTCGTGGCAGTATCGCGCGGTGGAATATCTGTGCGGCAACCGCGTTTCCGCGACACTCGGGCCGCACCGCCACCGCGCGCCGACGCTGGCGCGGCTAGAGGCGATCCTCGAGGCGCCGAGCGTCTACGACGCCGCGCTGGTCCGCCTCCACGCCGCCGGGCTGCTCGCCGACCCGGCGCGCGACTGGCGTGCGCCGCATCTCGCGAGCGAGGCGGTGCTGGCCGCGTGGGAGCAGGTGTATCGCGCGCCCGAGACGCACTGGCCGCTCTACGAGCTGGCGGAGAAGCTCGTCGACCTCGAAGATTATTTCCGGCGCTGGCGCTTCAATCACGTCACCACGGTGGAGCGCGTGATCGGGCTCAAGCGCGGCACCGGCGGCACCGCGGGCGTGTCGTACCTGCGCAAGATGCTCGAGGTCGAGCTGTTCCCCGAGCTGTGGCAGGTGCGCACGCGGTTGTGAGGGGGCTAGTGCCCCGGCGAAGACCGGGGCCCAGGTGGGGCACGCTGTTGAGACCCACGACGACCTTCCCGCCTGGGCCCGGCCTTCGCCGGGGAGCGGTAAGCATATGTGCTCCACGAGTGTTCCGCTCATCAGCGTTCCGTCCTACGCCCGCGCAACCAGAACGAAGGTCGCGCCTCATGAGACTCCCGCTGCTCGCCTCCACCGCCCTCTTCCTCGGCGCCCCCGTGCTGGCGCAGCAGGCCCCTGCCCCTAGTCGCGCAGCTCCCACCGCCGCCCCCGGAGAGGTCCCGCTCGGCCAGCTGCCCGACACCGCGCGCCCGAGCGCCTATCGCATCGACCTCACCGTCCGCCCCGAGCAGGAGCGCTTCACCGGCCACGCCGAGGTCGACGCCGAGCTCCGCCGCGCCACCTCCTCGCTCTACCTCCATGGCAACGG
The DNA here is from genome assembly GCF_019898765.1 of Sphingomonas yunnanensis. GTDB lineage: Bacteria > Pseudomonadota > Alphaproteobacteria > Sphingomonadales > Sphingomonadaceae > Sphingomonas > Sphingomonas yunnanensis. The sequence goes on from NZ_JAIOKB010000007.1 coordinate 85,639, forward strand.
CCTCGCGGTCGCCAAGGCGGTCGCGCGCTCCGGCGGTCGCACCGTCACCGCGCGCTACACCCAGGTCGACGCCTCGGGGGTGGCGCGGCTCGATTTCGCGACGCCGCTCCCCGCCGGCCGCGTCACGCTCGCCTTCGACTATGACGCGCCCTTCATGACCGGCGCCGAGGGGCTGTACCGCGCCAAGGTCGGCGACGACTGGTACGCCTGGACGCAGATGGAGCCGATCGACGCGCGACGCATGTTCCCCGGCTTCGACGAGCCCGGCTTCAAGACGCCCTTCACGCTCAGCGTCACCGCGGCGAGCGGGCAGAAGGTCTTCGCCAACACGCCCGAGACCGCCGCCACGCCAGCGGGCGCCGGACTGATCCGCCACGTCTTCGCCCCCTCCAAGCCGCTGCCGACCTATCTCGTCGCGATCGCCGTCGGGCCGTTCGACGTGGTGCCCGGCGACGCGCCGGCCAACGCGGTGCGCTCCACTGCGCTGCCGTACCGCGCGATCGCCACCAAGGGGCAGGCCGAGCGGCTCGGGCTCGCCGCGGCCGAGGGGCCGAAGATCCTCGCGCTGCACGAGCGCTATTTCGGCATTCCCTACCCCTACGAGAAGCTCGACCAGATCGCCGGCCCGGTGATGAGCGGCGCGATGGAGAATGCCGGCCTCGTCAGCTACAACGACACTTTGCTGCTGCTCGACCCCGACGCGCCCGCGTCGCAGCGGCGCGGCTTCGGCACGGTGGTGGCGCACGAGCTGGCGCATCAATGGTTCGGCGACCTCGTCACGCCGCGATGGTGGACCGACATCTGGCTCAACGAGAGCTTCGCCGAATGGGCCGGCAATCGCGTCGGCGAGATCTGGCAGCCCGGGCTCGGCACCGACGTGGCGCAGCTCGCCGAGGCGTTCGCGGCCATGGATACCGACAGCCGCGCAGTCGGGCGCCCGATCCGCCAGGAGATCACGCGCAACGACCAGATCGCCAGCGCCTTCGACTCGATCACGTACCAGAAGGGCGGCCAGGTGCTGACGATGGTGGAGCGCTATCTCGGCGCGGAGAAGTTCCGCAAAGGCGTGCAGTTCCACCTGAACCGCTTTCGCTACGGCACCGCCGCCGCGGACGACTTCTTCGAGTCGATGGCGACCGGCTCGGGCGATCCCGGCATCGTCCCGGTGTTCCGCAGCTTCGTGACGCAGACCGGCGTGCCGGTGGTTCGTATCCGCGCCGACGCGGCCGGACGGTGGCAGCTCAGCCAGCAGCGCTACCGCCCGATCGGCGTCGCCGCACAACCGACGCCGCAGACCTGGACGGTGCCGGTCTGCGCGCGCCAGGGCGAGACGCGCAGTTGCACCCTGCTCGGCGGCGCGACCGGCACGCTCGCGTTGCGCGGCAACGGCCTGGCAGTGCCCAACGCCGACGGCGCGGGATATTGGCGCTACAGCCTCGACGACGCCGGCTGGGCGCGGCTGCTACAGGGCGCCGAGACGCTGCCCGCGCGCGAGGCGATGGCGGCGGCGGACAGCCTCTGGGCTGACTTCCTCGCGGGCAACGCCGGCTTCGCGCGCGTGATCGCGGGAGCACGCGCCTTCGCCGCGCATCGCGAGCGCAGCGCGACGCTCCAGCTGCCGCAGGCGATCGCCGAGGTCGAGCTGCTCGACCTGTCGCTCGCCGCGAGCGCGGGGCTGCGCCGGCTCGCGGGCGAGCTGTCGCTGCCGCGGCTGCGCGCGCTCGGCGCGGTGTCGTTCGCGCCGGGCGCCTACGCCGGCGAGGAGACGGGGCAGAGCCTGCTGCGGCAGAACCTCGTCGACTATGCCGCGCAGACCGCGCGCGACGCGGCGCTGCGGGCGCAGCTCGCCGAGGCGGCCGAGGGCGCGCTCGCCGCGACGCCGCGGCCGGTCGATCCCTCCTATCGCGAGCTGGCATTCGCGGTGGCGGTGGAGGACCGCGGCGTCGCCTTCATGAACCGCCTGCGCGACTCGCTCGCGGCGAGCGGCGACCCGCTGTTCCGCTCGCACGCGGTGCGCGCGCTCGGCCAAGCCACCAGCGCCGTCGAGGTGGCGCGCGCGCTCGAGCTGACGCGCGACCCGGCGCTGCAATCCACCGAGCGGCTGACCCTGATGACACGGCTCGCCTACCAGCCGCTCGGGCGCGACGCGCTGCTGGCGCTGTTCACGCGCGACTTCGACGGCGCGATCGCCGGGGTCCCCGCCTTCGCGCGCGCGCGCATCCCGACGCTGTTCGGCGGCTATTGCAGCGCGGATAAGGCGAATTCGGTCGAGGCGCTGTTCCGCCCCCGGCTGGCGACGCTGGGCGGTGGCGCGCTGGAGCTGAGCCAGGCGCTCGGCGCGATCCGCCAGTGCGTCGCGCTGCGCGCGGCCAAGCGCGCGGAGGTGGAGGCCGCGCTGCGGTGAGGCGGTGGCCCGCTGAATAGCTGCGCTCCTGCGGACGCAGGAGCCTAGGGTCACGAGTACTGTCTCATGTGGCTCTGGGCTCCTGCGGTCGCAGGAGAACGTCCATGGATAGGTCGCGCTTATGTCTGTCTTCGGTGAGCAGGCGCCGCTTCGGTCATGCGACAACCGCCACCCTCCCCTACGCCCCCCGCAGCATCCGGATAATGCCGGAGAAATCCTCCCCACCATGGCCGCCCTCGCCGAACGCTCGGTACAGGTCGCGCGCGTGGGCGCCGAGCGGCAGCGTCGCGCCGCCGTCCGCCGCCGCATCCATCGCCAGCTCCAGGTCCTTGAGCATCAGCGCGCCCGCGAAGCCGCCGCGATAGTCGTTGTCCGCGGGCGACGACGGGCCGACGCCCGGCACCGGGCAGTAGCTCGTCATCGACCAGCTCTGCGCCGTCGCCTTGCTGGCGATGTCGTAGAACACTTGCGGGTCCAGCCCGAGCCGCTCGGCGAGCACGAACCCCTCGCAGGTCGCGATCATCGTCGCGCCCAGGATCAGGTTGTTGCACAGCTTGGCGGCCTGACCGGTGCCGCTCGCGCCGGCGTGGATCACCGCCTTGCCCATCGCCTCGAGGAACGGCCGCGCCCGCTCGAACGACTCCGCCGGGCCGCCGACCATGAAGGTGAGCGTGCCCGCGGTCGCCGCGGCGATCCCGCCCGATACGGGCGAGTCGACCGCGGCGACGCCGCGCGCGCGCGCCTCTTCGGCGACCGCGCGCGCGGTGGCGACGTCGATCGTCGAGCAGTCGATCAGGATCGCCGCGGCGTCGACCAGCGGCAGGATCTCGTCATAGACCTGCGCGACGTGGCGCCCGGCGGGCAACATGGTGACGACCGCCTCGGCCCCCGTTACCGCGGCTGCGGCGCTCGCGGCGGCGAGGCAGCCCGCCGCTTCGGCGCGGGCCAGCGCCTCGGCGGAGAGATCATAGGCGCGCACGTCATGGCCGTGCTTCGCCAGGTTGGCGGCCATCCCTCCACCCATGTTGCCCAGCCCGATGAACGCGACGCGTGCCATGTTGCCTCTCCTCGTTATCGTCACCACGCTCGCCGCTCGTCCGTTCGCGCTGAGGAGAGGCTGAGCCTGTCGAAGCCTCGTCTCGAAGCGCTGCCGCGACCGTGGCGCCAGGTGCTTCGAGACGCCGCTTCGACGAGCTCAGCGGCTGCTCAGCACGAACGAAGGGCGATCTGACGCCGCGTCACCCCTCAGCGCCCGCTCCACTGCCCGGCACGTTTTTCGACGAACGCCGCCATCCCCTCTTTCTGGTCAGCGGTACCGAACAGAGCGTGGAACAGCCGGCGCTCGAACTGGACGCCCTGCGCCAGCGTCGTCTCGAACGCGGCGTTGACCATCTCCTTGTTCGCGATCGCGGCGAGCGGCGCCATCTCGGCGATCGTCGCGGCGGTGCGCAGCGCCTCGTCGAGCAGCTCGGCGGCGGGCACGACGCGGCTGACCAGCCCGGCACGCTCCGCCTCGTCGGCGTCGATCATCCGGCCGGTGAGCACCATCTCCATCGCCTTGGCCTTTCCGACCGCGCGCGCGAGCCGCTGCGAGCCGCCCATGCCGGGCGATACGCCGAGCTTGATCTCGGGCTGGCCGAACCTCGCCGTATCCGCCGCCAAGATGAAGTCGCACATCATCGCCAGCTCGCAGCCGCCCCCCAGCGCATAGCCCGCCACCGCCGCGATCAGCGGCTTGCGCGTGCGCGTCAGCTGCTCGTAGCCGGCGAAGAAATTGCCCGCGTACATGTCGGCGAAGCCCTGCGCCGCCATCTCCTTGATGTCGGCGCCGGCGGCGAAGGCGCGCTCGCTGCCGGTGAGAACGGCGCAGCGCTGCGCCGGATCGGCGTCATAGTCCGCGAGCGCGCGCAGCAGCTCGGCGAGCACCTGCGAGTTGAGCGCGTTGAGTGCCTTGGGACGGTTGAGCGTCAGCAGCGTCACCGCGTCGCGTCGCTCGACCAGGATCGTCTCGTAATCGGCCATCAGTCGGTCCCTCAATCGTGCGGAGTCCAGGCCTCCGCCTCGGGCAGCGGGGCGAAGATCTGGTCGATGACATGGTCGCTGACGCCCTCGGGCGTGGCGGGTTCCCAGCGCGGCGCGTTGTCCTTGTCGACGATCACCGCGCGCACGCCCTCGAGGAAGTCGTGGCGCTGCACCACGCGCGTGGCGACCGCATATTCCTGCCGCATCTCGTCGGCGAAGTCGGCCATGCCCGCGCCATGCTTGAGCAGCTTGAGCGAGACCTTCATCGTCTGCGGCGACTTGGTGCGCAGCGTCGCCAGCGTGGCACGCGCGAAGTCGCCCGCGTCGGCCTCGAGCGCGGCGAACACCTCCTCGACCTCGTCCGAGGCGAACAGCCGGTCGATCGCCTCGCGCTGGTCGAGCAGGGCGGCGTGGCCGGGCGCGACATGCGCGGCGTCGAGCATCGCACGCAACTCGCCCGGACGTGCGGCGATGTCGCGCTTGAGCGCGTCGAGCCGAGCGCTCTCGACGTAGTGCGTCGCCAGCCCGAGCGCGTGGCACGCCGCGCCGTCGACGCGCGCGCCGGTGAGCGCGAGATACTGCCCGATCCGCCCCGGCAGGCGCGAGAGGTACCAGCCGCCGCCGACGTCGGGAAACAGGCCGATGCCGGTCTCCGGCATCGCCAGCCTGGTATTCTCGGTGGCGACGCGGTAGCGGCACGGCTGCGACAGGCCGACGCCGCCGCCCATCGTCACCCCGTCCATGAACGCCACCACGTCCTTGGCGTAGGTGAACAGCCGGTGGTTCATCCGGTACTCGACGTGGAAGAAGGCACGCGCGGCGCTGCCGTCGCCCGCGCCGCTCGCGGCGAGCAGGCGGATGTCGCCGCCCGCGCAGAAGCCGCGGCCCGCGGCGTGGTCGATGGTAACGCAGCGGATCATATCGTCGCCGCGCCAGCACTCGAGCGAGTCGAGCACGGCGGCGCACATCTCGGCGGTGAGCGCGTGGAGCGCCTGCGGTCGATTGAGCCGCAGCTTGGCCACGCCGCCCTCGATCTCGGCGATGAGGTCGGTCATGCGATCCTCCCCGACACTGCCAGGGCAATCGGACGTGACCGCATGGCGAACCCTGCACCGCACCACACCGTCATCCCGGCCTTGAGCCGGGACCCATGCCTTGGCAAGCGTGACGATGGCAGCGTACGCGGCGCGATGGATCCCTGGTCAAGCCCGGGATGACGGCGGAGCATGTGGCTAGCACCAGTACGCGAGATCTGGCCCACCTCCCTCACTGCCGGGTCAACTCGCGGCCGACGATCATGCGCATCACCTGGTTGGTCCCCTCGAGGATCGAGTGGACACGCAGGTCGCGCCAGAAGCGCTCGATCGGATAGTCCTTGAGATAGCCGTAGCCACCGTGGAGCTGCAGCGCGCGGTCGACGATCGAGGAGCCATTGTCGGTCGCCAACCGCTTCGCCATCGCCGAGAAACGAGACTTGTCGGGCGCGTCCGCGGTCACCTTCGCGGCGGCGAGGTAGAGCAAGGCGCGCGCCGCCTCCAGGTCGGTCGCCATGTCGGCCAGCGTGAACTGCGTGTTCTGGAAATCGGCGATCGGCTGCCCGAACTGCTGGCGCTCGCGCGCATAGCGGATCGACTCGTCGAGGCAGCGCTGTGCGCCCCCGAGCGAGCAGGCGCCGATGTTGAGTCGGCCGCCGTCGAGTCCCGCCATCGCGATGCGGAACCCCTCGCCCTCCGCGCCGACCAGGTTGGCGGCGGGCACACGGCAATCCTCGAAGATCACCTGCGCGGTCGGCGATGCGTTCCAGCCCAGCTTGCGCTCGGGCGCGCCGAAGGACAGGCCGGGCGTGCCCTTCTCGACCACGATCGCGCTGATGCCGCGGCTCTTCTCCTCACCCGTCCGGACCATGCAGACGTACAAGTCGTTGTAGCCCGCGCCCGAGATGAACTGCTTGGTGCCGTTGAGCACGTAATCGTCGCCGTCGCGCCGCGCGCTGGTCTTCAGCGCTGCCGCGTCCGAGCCCGAGCCGGGCTCGGTGAGGCAGTAGCTGCCGATCGTCTCCATCGTGACGAGGCCGGGCAGGAAGCGGTCCTTGATCTCGGCGGAGCCGAAGCGATCGATCATCCACGCCACCATGTTGTGGATCGAGATGAACGCGCTGGTCGCGGGGCAGCCATAGGCCATCGCCTCCATCACCAGCGCCGCCTCGAGCCGCCCGAGCGCGATGCCGCCCGACGCCTCGCTGACGTAGATCGCGCCGAAGCCGAGCTCGCCCGCCGCCTTCCACACGTCGACGGGATAGTGATGCGTCTCGTCCCACTCGGCCGCGTGCGGGGTGATGCGGTCGGCGGTGAAGCGGCGCGCGAGCTCCTGGATCTCGCGCTGGTCATCGGTGAGGTCGAACTGGTCGATCATGTCCTGCCTTGCGGTCAGCAGCGCCGGTAGCGCTGGACGTTGGGTGCCTCGCTGCGGACGAGGATGGTGCCGCCCTGCTCGAGCGTGAAACGGTCGCGCCGCTCCCACGACGGACCGCCCGCGCCGTCGAAGCGGAGGTCCGCCACAACCTCATAGGGCGAGTGCTGCTCCAGCCGCTGCACGCGTGCCTTCGCCTCGTGGAAGCGGATCGTGTCGGCGTCGACGCTGATCCGCCCGGTGGCGTCGGTGTTGGCGAGCAGGCAGTCGTCGTAGCTGACGCCCCAGTAACCGAGGAACTCGGTCGGGAAGGCGCGCGCTCGCGCCGCGGTCTCGGGCGGCGCGGCGATCGGCACCCCGGCGCGCGCGGTGGTGGCGACGCCGTTCTGCGCCGCTGCGCGCTCGATCGCGGCCTGCGCACGCGCCTCGTCCTCGGGCACCTCGTGGCGGTTATAGTCCGCCGTGTCGGGTGAGCACGCGGCGAGCATCGCCGCCAGCCCCACCGTCATCGCCATCCGTCCGCTTCGCCGCATCTCGTCACCCCATCGTCGGGATCACGAACGCGTCCTGCACGCGCGAGGGTCCACCGTCCTCGCTGCCGCCGGGGAGCGCGGAGCCGTCGGGCCAGCGCTGCGTCACTGTCTTGACCTTGGTCCAGAAGCGCACGCCCTCGGTGCCGTGCTGGTTAACGTCGCCGAAGGCGCTGCGTTTCCACCCGCCGAAGCTGTGATAGGCCACCGGCACCGGGATCGGCACGTTGATGCCGACCATGCCGACGTTGACTCGCGCGGCGAACTCGCGCGCGGCATGGCCGTTGCGCGTGAAGATCGCGACGCCGTTGCCGTATTGATGCTCACTCGGCAGCCGCACCGCGGTCTCGAAGTCGGGCGCGCGAACGATCTGAAGCACCGGGCCGAAAATCTCCTCCTGGTAGGAGCGCATCTGCGGCGTGACGCGGTCGAGCAGCGTCGGGCCGACGAAGAAGCCCTGCTCATGGCCCTGGAGCGTGAAGTCGCGACCGTCGACGACCAGCTCCGCGCCTTCCTCGACCGCGGTGCCGATCCACTCCTCGACGCGCTGCTTGTGCGCGGCGTTGACCACCGGCCCGTAATGCGCCTCGGGGTCGGTGGAGACGCCGACGCGCAGCGCGCGGATCGCCGGCACCAGCTTCTCGCGCAGGCGGTCGCCGGTCTGCTCGCCGACCGGCACCACGACGGGCAGCGCCATGCAGCGCTCACCCGCCGAGCCGAAGGCGGCGCCGGCGAGATCGGCGACGACCTGATCCAGGTCGGCGTCTGGCATGACGATGCCGTGGTTCTTCGCGCCGCCCATCGCCTGGACGCGCTTGCCCGCCTCGACGCCGCGGCGATAGACGTAATGCGCGATGTCGGAGGAGCCGACGAAGCTCACTGCCGCGATCGCGGGATGGTCGAGGATCGCGTCTACCATCTCCTTGTCGCCGTGGACGACCTGGAGGATGCCCTCGGGCGCGCCGGCCTCGAGCATCAGCTCGGCGAGTCGCACCGGCACGCTCGGGTCGCGCTCCGACGGCTTGAGCAGGAAGGCGTTGCCGCAGGCGATCGCGACGCCGAACATCCACATCGGGATCATCGCGGGGAAGTTGAACGGCGTGATGCCCGCGCCGATGCCGAGCGGCTGGCGCATCGAATAGACGTCGATGCCCGGACCGGCACCCTGCGTATACTCGCCCTTGAGCACGTGCGGGATACCGCAGGCGAACTCGATTACCTCGAGCCCGCGTTGGATGTCGCCCTTCGAGTCGGCGATCACCTTGCCGTGCTCGGACGAGAGCAGCCGCGCCAGCGACTCCATCTCGCGCTCAACCAGCTCCTTGAAGCGGAACATCACGCGCGCGCGGCGCTGCGGATTCGTCGCGGCCCAGCCGGGCTGCGCCGCCTGCGCCGCCGTCACCGCACGATCGAGGTCGGCGGCGGTGCCGAGCGCCACACGCGCCTGCACCTGGCCGGTGTTGGGGTCATAGACGTCCCCGCTCCGCACCTGATCCCGGGCAGCGCCACCGCCGGACGCGACCGCGTCGGCGATGTGATGGTCGATGGTGCGCATCGCCTCTCCTCTATCTGTTGGCCCCGCTGTGCGGCGCGGCGCAGTTGCAGGCAAGCAGCAATTCTGCAACCGCAGCCTGCGATGATGCAGCCAATCGCCTGGAACGACCTGCAGGATTTCCTCGCGGTGGCGCGCACCGGTCAGATCGCTCGCGCCGCCGCGCTGCTCAGCGTCGACGCCACGACGGTCGGCCGTCGGCTGCGCCGGCTCGAGGCGCGGCTGGGGCGAACGCTGTTCGAGCAGACCCGCGAGGGGCAAATGCTGACCGAGGCGGGCGAGTCGCTGCTCGCGCAGGTCGAGCAGATGGCGAGCGCGGCGGAACGGATCGGCGAGGGTGCCGACCCGCCCGGCGCGCTCACCGGTACGCTGCGGGTGAGCGTGTCCGAAGGATTCGGCGTCTGGCTGGTGGCGCAGCACCTCGACTCGTTCGCGGCGGCGCATCCGGCGCTGACGATCGATCTGGTGGCGAACTCAGGCTTCCTGAGCCCCTCGCGGCGCGAGGCCGACGTGGCCGTGCTGCTCGCGCGCCCGCGCCACGGCCCCGTGGTGGCGAGCAAGCTCTCCGACTATGCGCTGCACCTCTATGCGGCGCGCGCGCTGGTCGAGCGCGACGGCATGCCGACGCGGGAGACCTTGGGAAAACGCCATCGGCTGGTCGGCTATATCCCCGATCTGTTGTACGCGCCCGAGTTGCGATACCTCCACGAGATCGATTCGGCGCTGGCGCCGACGTTGCGCAGTTCGAGCATCAACGCGCAGGCCCGGCTGATCGCGGCGGGCGCCGGTGTGGGCGTTCTGCCACACTTCATCGGTGGCCACGATGAGTCGCTGCTGCGCGTGATCCCTGATGTGGCGGTCACGCGCGGCTTCTGGCTGGTCACACACCGTGACACACGACAGTTGCGGCGAGTCCGCGCGTTCCGCCAATGGTTAACACAATTGATCGATCAGCAGCGTGATCGACTGCTGCCCGCTTGCAACACTGTCCCATGATAAGGTCTTAACACAGGACATTTTTCTGGACTCATGCGGCTGCATTCGTAGAGAGGGAGCATCGCGCTTCCTTAACCGTTGGTCGGTTCGGAAACAGGGATAGGTCTCATCGATGATTAGCGTGCGTCGACCGCTCACTGTGCTGTGGCACCTCACGATCGCCCGCGTGGCGATCGGCGGACTGGTCGGCGTGGCCGCGGTCGGCAGCTATGGTGCGCTGGGCGGCACGATCGGCGGCCTCGGTATCGCCGAGGCGTCCGCCAAGGTCGCGCGCCTGATCGACCTGCCCGATCCCTCCGCGATCCTCGGCGCCCGCTCGCCCGGCGGCCGGGAGGCCGGCGCGATGTTCACCACCAAGCCCGCCAAGCAGCGGCTGGCCGCGCGGCCGCGCGTGCCGGTGCCCGGCGCGCCGCGCGAGCGCGTGCTGAGCGCCGTGCGCGAGCGGCCGAGCATCGGTTGGGCTCCCCCCTATGTCGAGCTGCCCGAGACGCCGCTCGCCTTCGGTCCCGGCATACCCGTCGGCGACGTGCCGCTCACCCCGGCCGCGCTCGGTCCGCTGCCGCCGGGCGGCGGCTTCACCCCGACGACCCCGTTCATCCCGGGTGGCGGCGGCGGTGGCACCGGCGGCGGTGGCGGAGGCGGCGGTGGCGGAGGCGGCGACGAGGTCGTGCCGCCGCCCGCGGTGCCCGAGCCGGCGACCTGGGCGACGATGATCCTCGGCTTTTTGATGGTCGGCGGCGCGCTGCGTCGCGTCGCGCGCCGCCGCGTGGCGGAGGTCGACGCGGCCGCATGAGCCGGCTCGCCGGCGGAGCGGTCGCGCTCGCCGCGGCCGGCGTCGGCGCGCTCGGCATGGCGTGGTGGAGTCGCCCCGCGCCGCCCCGCGTCTCCGCTCCGGTCGTGTCGACCGTGCCGGCCACCACGGTCGGCAGCTATGGCACGCGGGTGAGCTACCCCGCCGGGCGTGAACCGTCGCTGCCGGCGTCGAACGCCGCGCCCCTGCTGGTGCACAGCCTCCTTCGCGTCGACCGGCCGATGCACTTCGGCGACTATGTCTGGAACGAGAGCGGCGTACCCGCCGAGGGCGACACGCGCATCCGCGTCGATCTGTCGCGCCAGCTCATGTCGGTGTTCCGCGGCGGGCACGAGATCGGCACGGCGGTGATCCTCTATGGCACCGACCACAAGCCGACCCCGACGGGCACCTTCCCGATACTGGCGCGGGCACGGCTTCACCAGTCGACGCTGTACGACGCCGAGATGCCCTACATGCTGCGGCTCACCAACGACGGCGTTGCGATCCACGCCAGCGCGGTGCGGCGCGGCTACGCGACGCACGGCTGCGTCGGCATTCCCGAGGATTTCGCGCGCCGCGTCTTCGCCGCTAGCGCGCGCGGCGACCTGGTGACGATCACCGCGTAAACATAGCTTACCCGCCGTTAACTTTTTTTGACGACCGCTTGGCAACTCGGCAGCCGTTAGACCGCTCTCCTGGATCAAGTATCAGGAAGGGTTCCGGACATGCCGCGCGCCCACGCGCCCCGTCGGCTGATCGCCGCTTTGGTCGCGATGTTGGCTGCCCCGCTGCTGAGCGGCGCGGCGAGCTTCTCGCAGACCTTCGACGCGCGCGTGCTCGCGGCGCACAATTACGAGCGCGCCTCGGCCGGCCTCGCGCCGATGCGTTGGAACCGCGAGCTCGTGCAGTCGGCGCAGCGCTGGGCCGACTATCTCGCCAGCACCGGTCGCTTCGAGCACGCGCCCGAGCGCCACTATGATCCCGAGGGCGAGAACCTCTGGGCCGGCACGCGCGGCTATTTCACCCCAGAGGCGATGGTCAACGGCTGGATCCGCGAGAAGCGCTACTTCCGCCCCGGCGTGTTCCCGTACAACAGCGTGACCGGCAGCGTGGAAGATGTCGGCCATTATACGCAGCTGATGTGGCACGACACCGACGAGGTCGGCTGCGCGGTCGCGCGCGGGCGCGAGGAGGACGTGCTGGTGTGCCGCTACAAGAACGCGGGCAATTACCTCGGCGAGCGGCCCTTCTGAGGCGCCGGGGTGGCCCGCCCCCTCACCCGAGCCGGCTGGTGAGCACCCAGCGGCGGTCGGCCTCCAGCCCCAGCACGGAGAGCCGGTCCGAGGCATAGGCGCCCGTGTCCACGCCGATGCGGTTGGGCCGCATATCCACCTTCTCACTCACGGTGTGGCCGTGCACCACCATCACGCCGTGATCCACGCGGCTGTTGAGGAAGTCGCGCCGGATCCAGCGCAGGTCGCGCTCGCTCTGCTCGTCTATCGGGACGCGCGGGCGAATCCCGGCATGGACGAAGAGATAGTCGCCGAGCCGGACCATCGGCACCATCCGCCGCAGGAACCCGAGGTGGAGCGACGGGATCGAGTCGCGTATCGCGCGGCGGAAGGTCTCGGGATCACGCAGGTGCAGCGCCGGGTCGACACCGTAGCTGACCAGCGTCTCGACACCGCCCACCGCGAGCCAGTCGTCCAGCCGCTCCCACGCACCGTCGAGGATGTCGAGTAACGCCTGCTCGTGATTGCCGCGGATGAAGTGGCGCTGGCCGAACGCGGCGCGGCCGCTGGCGAGCATACTCACCACCGCCGCGGAGGTTGGACCGCGATCGATCAGGTCGCCGAGGAAGACGACATGCACCTCGGGATAGCCACCGCGCGAGTCGCTGTCCTCGCGTATCCAGTCGAGCATCGGCGCGAGCAGGTCGGCGCGGCCATGGACATCGCCGACGGCATAGGCGCGCACGCCCTCGGGCAGGCGATAGCCCCGCTCGCGATCCCGGCCCAGCCATCGCCCGATCATCGCCGCATCGCTGCCTCACCTATATACCGCCGCGCCTCGCCGGCGCGGTGAGCCGACGTCGAACAGCAGCGCGTCGATGCGGTCAAGCATGGGATACGAGAACGGCGGCCGCCCACTGGGGCAGCCGCCGTCCTACGATGTGCTTCACCGAACCGCGGGGCAAACCGCCCCGCGCCGGATCAGACCGCCTGCGAGAAGCGGACGGCCGGGCGGCGGCGCATCGAGTAGCCGACCACGCCGAAGCCCAGGATCATCAGCGCCCAGGTCGCGGGCTCGGGCACCGCGGCGAAGCTGACGTTGGCGGTGTAGCTGCCACCGCCCGACGAGTTGCCGCTGATGAGCAGCTTCTGCGGGTTGGCGATCGAGGGGATGCCCGCTGTCGGGAGCGCCAGCGTGTACACATAGTCGCTGACCTTGCTCAGCGTCAGCGCGGTACCGTTGAGGGTGCCCGAGATCAGCTGCAACCCGCCCGTCATCGACAGCGAGATGACGCTGGCACTGACCGAGCCGGCGGTCGGCACGGCGAACTCATAGGCGTCGTTGAAGGGGCCGACCATCGGCGTCACCGACCCGGTGGTCCCCGAGTAGGTGCCATCCGTGCCCTGCGACAGCGTGATGGTGGTAGCCGCCATGGCAGGGGTTGCCGCCACGAAGGCGGCGGCGACGAAGGCGGATGCGACGAACTTGTTCATGCGGATAACTCCCTGAGATCTCTGAAACACCACGACCCGGACGGTTGAATGACGAGGCTGATCGACCACCCGTTGGTCCGCCAGATACCCGTTTACGGAAACTACACCATCGCCATTCTGAGGCACTTCGGACTGTTTCGGGACATGTCCTCGGTGTAACAAAAGGGAGAATGGGGAAGAGCCGCCTCATTTCGTCCTGCAGAACTAAAAGCGCACAGCGCGGCGCGAGGCAACGCTCGGCTTTTCCAAGAACGGGACGAGCAAGTCACTATCGACGAAGGGAAACTACGATCAAGCCGCTTCGGATGAATGACCGAGGCCGCTCAGGAGTGCGCGATCTACTTGCGGTCTATGGTTAACGACGGCGATGTGCGCGACGCAGCGCGAGTATCGCGCCCGCCGCCACGATGACGATCCCGCCAATCTCAATCATCCAATTGAGACGAACGCAGAAGATCGTCTGGCTCAGCGCCCAGTCGACGTGATGGAACGACGAAGCGCGCACTAGGATGAAGCAATACAGGAAGACGAGACCCGCCAGCGCGATGTTCCGCGCGCCGGGCTGACGTCGCATCACATATGGCAGTGCAGCAGAAAGCAGTGCCCCGATCGCCGCGATCGCGGAGATGAAGAGCGCCTGGTACTCGCGGCGCTGCTCGTACCAGCCGTGGCTCTTGGCACGGTCGCGCATAACTTGGGTCAAGAGCGATTGCAGATCGAGCTGCTTGTTGATCCCGAGCAAGACGAGCAGCAGAGTGACCGCGAGCCAGAAGAAGCGGGGGGCGGGCCCGTCCCTGTCGCGCCGCTGTGCCGCTGCGCATAGCAGCGCGGCCCCGGCATAGGCCAGAACGGTGATCCAGCCGATCGCGGTGGGATCGCCGATCTGCGGATGCCAGCGATCGTCCACGTCCTCAGTCCGGGGCGAAGGAGCCGCGCCCGGCCCGCCACGACCGCGCCAGGCGGAAAATGCGCGGCCCCTCGACCAAGTAGCGCCGCCACAACCGACGCGGCTGCGAGCCGAGTCGATGCGCCCATTCCAGCCCGAGCCGCTGCAGCCAGCGCGGCGCCCGCCGCTGCCGCCCGACGATGAAATCGAGCGATGCGCCGATGCATAGCGCGACGCCGCTGGTGCCCGGCAGCGCCGCGATCCGGGCGGCCACGATCTCCTGCTGCGGCGAGCCGACGGCGAGCAGGAGGAAGCGCGCGCGCGCATCGCGCCCGAACGCCGCCGCCGCCGCGAGCGCAGCCGGGTCGCGCAGCAGCCCCATCGGCGGGATGTGCTGGACGATGTCCAATGCCGTGAATCGCTGCCGTAGCGCGGCCAGCAGAGTCGAGTCGCCACCGATGATGGCGATGCGGTCGCCGGGCTGCGCCACCTCGTCGAACAGCCGCACCGTCAGGTCGCTCCCCGGCGCGACCGGCAGCGTCACGCCGCACCATCGCGCCAGCCGCGCGAGCACGCGGCTGTCACATAGGGTCAGCGTCGCTCCCTCATAGGCGTCCCACAGCGCCGTCCCGGTCGGATCCTCGCGCCCGACGGCGTCGAGTCGAACGATATGATCGACGTTGGGCGTCACCACATAGGCGAAGGGTGCGGTCGCGCGCGCATCGCGCAGCCATGCGACCGCGGCGTCGGTGTCGAGCGGGTCGAAGCGCAGGCCGAGGAAGCCCCGCGACGCATCGGGCTCAGTACGCATTCTTGTCGAACAGGATGTTGGCGACCGTCTGGAAGATGATCTTCACGTCGAGCGTGAGCGACCAGTGATCGATGTAATAGCGGTCGAGCTCGATGCGGCGCTTGGCACGCTCGATCGTCTGGATCTCGCCGCGCAAGACGTTCCAGATCTGTGGCAGCTCGTCGATGCTGAGCTTGCGGATCAGCCGCCCCACGGGCGTGATCCGCGGGTCTCCCTTGCGCGTCCGCTCCGCCCCGGAGACGTCCTGTCGGTCGACGTACATCGAGCGGAACTTGTAGACCATGATCTCGCGGTTGTTGAAGCCGAAGCGCGGCTGCTTGAACAATACCGGACCGCGACTGGTCGCCTTGATCGCCAGCGCGGTGACGAGCAGCAGCGGCGAGAGAAACACCAGCGCCACCGCGGCGATGAACAGGTCCTCGGCGTCCTTGAGCAGCGTGTCGCCGTCGCGCATCGGGCGCTGCCACAGCGTGAGCACCGGGATGGCGCCCACGAAGTTGACTCGATAGTCCGGCGCCAGCGCGATCGCCTCGCGCGGGATCAGCGAGATGTCGATCGCCACCTCGCTCAGCTTGTCGAGTATCAGGTCGAGCCGGTCGCGCGTGAGGTCGGCCAGCGCGATCAGCACCTGGTCCACCTCGCCGTCGCGCGCCATCGTCAGCAGCTCGGAGAAGCCGCCGATGAACGGCAGGTCGCCGACCGTCTCGTCGCGCGAGCGGCGCGCGTAATCGTCGGCCACGCCGACCAGCAGCAGCTGCGGCAGCGCCTGGAGATCGAGCATGCGGCAGGTCCGCTCGACGATCTCCGTGTCGGCACCGTACAGCACCACCCGCTGCCGGATCCGGCCGCCGACCGCGAGGCGGTGGAGCAAAGCGCGCAGCACGAAGCGGCTGACCAGCAGCGAGCCGACGCAGGAGCCGACGTACCAGAGCGTCAGCCCGCGCGAGAACTCGTCGACCAGGCCGAACTGCCAGACGATCGCACTGCTCAGCAGCGCCGCGAAGACATAGTCGAGCGCGACCGCGGCGTCGCTCGAGCGCAGCATCGCGAGCGACTGGCTGTACACGCCGCGCGATTGGCGGATCAGGAAGAACGCCACGCCGGCGATGAACGCCGCCGCGGTGTGCACCCCCGGCACCACCGTCAACCCGACCGAGAACTCGTACAGCAGCAGCGCCGCCGGCATGCTGACGAGCAGGCAGAGCAGGTCGACCACGAAGATCAGCGACGGAATCACGTTGGACGTGAACCGTCTCACCCTAGTGGGCCGCACTATCGTCGCCACTCGCTCACGCCCCGCCGTTCCTTCCCGCGCGAAATTATCTCACCACTGCGCCCGTGCTAACCGCTGCTGCTCTACAAATTGTTGACCCAGTTCGTCGAGTTCGTCGCTTCGCCCTGAGGACGCGAGATATTTCCGCAGCTCACCGTAGAGCAGCGGGTCACCCTGGATGTCCTGAAGACCGCCGCGCAGCGCGTTCTCGGCCAATTGCGGCTGCCCCGCCCGCTGGTACGCACGCGCGAGTCGCACCCGATCATCGGGCGCCCGCGTTTTCTCCGCCACCAATTTCTGCGCGTCGAACACCGCCTGGCGACCGCGCCCGGTACGCAGGTACAGATCGGTGCGCGCGCGGAGCGCGACCACGTTGCTCTGATCGAAGGCGAGCACCTGGTTGAGCAGCGACTCTGCCTCGCTGTCACGCCCCCTGGTCGCGCGGATCTGCGCCAGCAGCGCCAGCACCGAGGCGTTCGCCGCGGTCACCGGCGGCCGCGCCATCGGCGCCACCAGCGACTCGGCGTCGTCGGCGGCGCCGGTCAGCATCAGGAAATAAGCGTAGCGTAGGCGGTCGCGCGGCGACGCCGCGCTGGCGAGCGCACGCACCGTCGGCACGCTCCAGTCACGCGGCTCGTAGCGCCGCCACAGCGCGAGCACGTCGACCAGCGAGTCGCCGTACTCGCCGCCTCGGACCAACCGCTCGGTGAGCGAGCGCGCGCGGTCGTGCTGGCCGAGGGCGTAGAGCGACCCGGCGTATGCGACTCGCAGCGCGGCGTCGTGGGGGCGCAGCGCCACCAACTTCTCCTGCGCCGCCGCCAGAGGGGGGAGGCGATCGAAGCGCCGCGCCACCGTCACCATCGTGTCGAGGGCGGCACCGTCGCGCGGGTGAGCCGCCGCATAGTCGGCCAGTAGCTTGAGCGACGCCTCGGGATCGTTCTTCGACGCCAGCGCACGTGCCTTGAGGATCGTCGCGTTCGAATCGTCCGGGCGGCCGGCGAGCACCGTGTCCGCGCGCTTCAGCGCGGTATCGAAATCGCGGTCGTGCAGCGCGACGAAGCCCAGTGTCGCCTGCGGCGCCGGGTCGCTCGGCAGGAGCAGCAGCACCTGATTGGCGTATTTGCGCGCGTCCTCTGCCCGCCCGCTCAGCGCGGCGAGATCGGCCAGGGTCTGAATCACGTTGGCGTTGGAGCGATCGAGCTCATTGGCGCGGACGTAAGCCGCATAGGCGCCCGGATAGTCGCCCAGCGTCAGCTGCACGCGGCCCAGCGCCGCCCAATATTGCGGGTTCGAATCGTCGATCGCGACCGCTCGCTGCATCGCCAGCCGCGCGGTCCAGGGGTCGTTGCCCGCGAGCGCCGCCTCATACATGCCCGCGTAGCGCGCGGCACGTTCCTCCGGCGCGCGGCAAGCGGCCAGGGTAATCAGCGATAACAATAGCGCCGCGCGGCCACACCGCTTGGTTCGACGCACCAGAATGCTGCACATACTCAACAATCTCGTGCGTACATGGAAAGGAAAATGCGGTAAGGCGGCTGACGCTGCGCCCGTTACTCGATATGGGACGAGCGATCAAATAAACTCGTGGCGCGCGCCGATCGATTTGTGGATCAGGCTTCAGTAGTTGGGGGTCAAGGGAATGGTAAATAAGCTACTGTCCGGGGCGGCGATGGCCTTGGCGCTGATCGGGGCCGCGCCCGCGTCGGCGCAGGCGGGGCCCGGCGGCTCGGCCACCGCGCTCGCGGCCTATCGCATCAACCCGGGGGACGAGCTCGACATCTTCGTCTGGGGCGAGGATCGCCTGCAGCGCACGGTCCGGGTCTTGCCCGACGGCACTTTCTCTTTCCCGCTCGTCGGCAAGGTCGACGCGCTCAACGCGCTGCCCAGCGAGATCGAGGCGCGCATCACCAAAGGCCTGGAGAGCCAGTATCGCACCGCGGTGCCGCAGGTGACGGTGTCGGTGAAGACGCCGGCCGGGCTGCAATTCTCCGTGCTGGGCAAGGTCCGCTCGCCGGGCTCGTTCAACCCGGGTCGCTACGTCAACGTGCTGGAGGCGCTGAGTCTCGCCGGTGGGCCGACCGAGTTCGCCTCGCTCGGCAACGTCGTGATCCTGCGCAAGACGCCGACCGGCGCGCAGGCGGTGCGGGTGCGAATCAGCGACCTGATGCGCGGCTCGACCGACAATCTGTCGAACGAGTCGCTGCCGCTGGTGCGCGGCGGTGACACGGTGATCGTCCCGTGAGTGGTCTGACCCATCGTCTCCGCGCCGGCGTCGCGCTGCCGTTCGGCGCTGCGCTGGCGATGCTGCCTGCCGCGTTGGCGGAGGCGCAGACGACGCGCCTCATCGTCGACGGCCAGGCTGGTGTAGGCTATTCCACCAACCCGTTCCTGGTCACCGGCGATGACGCGGGCAGCGCCTTCACCGAACTGTCGATCACGCCGCAGCTCGTCCGCCTGGATGAGAAGGGCGAGGCGGCGCTGAGCGCTTACTATCGCCGCACCGACTATTTCACCCGCTACGACTCGGCCGACAGCTACGGCGTGGAGGCGCGTGCGCGGCGGCAGCTCAGCCAGACGTTCAACGCGCACGCGGTGGTGAGCTACGACAGCTCGATCATCGGGCAGAGCAGCTACGGCCTGGTCGGCGTGCTCGACCCGGCACTGCCGCCCGACCTCGGCACGCCCGATATCGCGCTGCTCGGCCTGCGCCAGCGTCAGAAGAGCCTGTCCGCGGCGATCGGCGGCGACCTGCGAGTCAGCCAGCGCGACACCGTCAACGGCGAGCTGCGCGCGAACCGGATCAGTTACGCGGATAACGGCATCCTGACCTCGTCGACCACCAAGTCGGCGACGCTGGGCTGGTCCCATGCGGTCTCGGCGCGTACCAGCGTCGGCCTGCAGGGCTCAGGCTCGTGGAGCAACTTCGACCGCGATCGTACCTCCGGCGCCTTCTACCAGCCGCAGGTCACGGTGAATCACCAGTTCAGCTCCTCGGTGACCGTCTCGGCCGCGCTCGGCGCGCTGTTCATCACCTCGCGGACGCCGCTGGGAACGGTCCACTCGACCGGCATCTCGGGCAACGTCTTCGCATGCAAGGCGGGGCAGCGCAGCAACACCTGCTTCCGCGCCTATTCGGACGCGCAGCCGACCGGCTTCGGAGACGTGTCCAAGCGGCAGGGCGCCGGCCTGGACTATTCCTATCAGGTCCGCGAGAACGACGTGGTGCGCGCCTCCGTCGATTACTCACGCGTGCAGGAAACATCGAATCTTCTGCAAGCACGCAACGCCTCCTTCATCACTGGCGGTGCAAGCTACGAACACGGCTTCTCGCGGCGACTCTTCGGCGGCGTCGCGGGCGGCTATCGGCGGGCGAGCGGCGGCGGGCGTGACTGGCCGTCGGATCTGAACGTCAAAATTTTCGTGCGAGCGAGATGGGGCGATACGCAGTGAGTGACGTCGACACGAATGAGGAAGAGGGCGGCGCCGGCTTCTTCGGCTACATCCCCACGATCCTGTGGCAGCGCCGCTGGCTCATCATCATTCCCTTCGTGGTGCTCTCCACGATCGGGGTGGCGCTCGCGCTGCTGCTGCCGCCCATGTACCGCTCGTCAGCGACGTTGCTGGTGGAATCGCAGGAACTGCCCTCGACGCTGGTGAGCTCGCCGCTGACGACGATCATCGACCAGCGCATCGCCAAGATCCGCGAGCAGGTGCTCAGCCGGGGCGACCTGATCGCGCTGATCGAGCAGAACAATCTGTACGAGAAGGAGCGTCGCTCCAAGCCGCTCTCCGAGATCGTCGAGACGATGCAGAAGGCGACCGCGGTGCAGGCGGTGAGCGGCGACATCGGCCAGGGGCAGCAGGCGCAGAACGGCGGCACCAGCACGATCGCGTTCACGATGAGCTTCGACTACGCCGACCCTGCCAAGGCACAGGCGGTGATGCAGAGCATCGTCAGCCGCTTCCTCGAGATCGACGCGACCAGCATGGCGGCGCAGGCGACCAACACGGTCGACTTCCTCCAGGATCAATCGCGCAAGCTGCAGGATCAGATCGGCCAGATCGAGGGCCAGATCACCCAGCTCAAGGCGCGTAACGGCAGCGCCCTGGCCTCGGGCGGCATCGTCATGCCGTCGAACAGCAGCGGCTACAGCGCGCAGATCGCCCAGCTGCAGAGCGAGAATCGTGCGTTGCTCGCGCAGTCGCGCAAGTCGGGCGGCAAGGACCCGCTGGTGCAGCAGGCCGAGCAGGCGCTGATCGCCGCCCGCGCGGTGTACAACGAGAGCCATCCCGACGTGATCCGCGCCAAGGCGCGCGTCGCACAGGCGAAGGAGATCGCCAACGCGCAGGGCGACACGTCAGACGCCTCGCTGGTGCAGAGCCAGATCCAGGCGAACAATGCGCAGATCGCACAGCTCGAGTCGTATCGGGCCAGCGACAATGCGCGCGCCTCGGCGAGCATGGCGAATTCGTCGCGCGCCCCGGTGGTGCTGGAACAGGTGAGCCAGCTGGAGGCGCGCGCCAACGGTCTGCGCGATCAGCTGAAGGACATCACCGGCAACGTGCTGCGCGCGCAGAACTCGGCGCGGATGGCGCAGGAGCAGAAGGGCGAGCGGCTCACCGTGGTCGATCCGCCCGCGGCGCCCGATCGCCCGGTCTCGCCCAACCGCCTGCTGCTGATCGGCGGCGGTGTGGCGGGTGGCCTGGGTCTCGGCCTGGTGCTCGCGCTCGCGCTCGAGTTCCTGATGCGCCCGATCCGTGGCGTCGACCAGCTCAAGGCGCTCGGGCTCGAGACGCTGACCGTGGTGCCCACCTTCACCCCCGACATCGCGCCGGGACAGAAGCGCCGCCGCTGGCTGCCAGGCCTGCCGTTCCGCCGCAAACCCCGTTTGGCCGCCGACGCCGGCGGAGCGATGTGAAGATGACCGACATGCTCAAGGCCATTCCCATGACCAAGCCCGACATCGCACCGTTCGCGGGCGAGACCATCCCCGAGCTGGACCAGAGCGCCGAGTTCGCCTGGTCGAGCGCGGAGGCGAAGCAGCGCGGCATCTACGGCTTCGACAGCCGCGACGTGCGCTCGCGCCCGTTCAACATGCTGCGCTCGCGCCTGCTCAAGTTGCAGCGGCACAAGGGCTGGCGGCTGTTCGGCATCGTCTCGGCGACGCCCGCGGTCGGCAAGTCGTTCTGCGCCACCAACTTGGCGGCGGCGCTGTCGCGCACGCCGGGGCTCGACACCTATCTCGTCGATCTCGACCTGCGCCGCGGCTCGATCGCCTACAATTTCGGCGTGCCGGTCGAGCAGGGTATGCGCCACTATCTCGAGGGCGAGGTCGACACGCTCGGCGCGTTCGCCTGCCACCCGCAGGGCGAGCGGCTGGTGATCCTGCCGACCGATCGCGCGCCCGCGCACTCGGCCGAGCTGCTCGCCTCGTCGCGAATGGAGCGCGTGATCGCGTCGATGCGCGCGGTCACCGCACCCTCGATCTTCCTGTGCGACCTTCCCCCTGTCTTCGCCAACGACGACGCGACGATCGTGACGACCAAGCTCGACGCCTTCATCATGGTGGTCGAGGAAGGGCGCACGACCAAGAAGCAGGTCAAGGACGCGCTCCACGTGCTCGACCAGGCGCCCTGCGCGGGCGTGGTGCTCAACCGCTTCGACGGCGGGCTTCTGGCCGACAGCTATGGCTATGGCTACGGCGCCGGCTACGCGGACTATTATAAGTAAGCGACCGCGCTGCGGCGCGGCGAGTGCTTGATCCTGACTGGCGGCGGATCGTCGCGATAGCTTCGTTGTCCCGGCTCTGAGCCCGGACGAAGGTTACCGCGCGATCCGCCCGCTTGGCTTGGTCGGGGCCATCGAACCCGGCTCGGGGCAGCGACGGCGATCGTCGCGAGCGCGATGTCGGCGTCAGCGCAGGGCTCGCCGCGATCGAGAGAATAAACAAGCAGTGCCACGGGCGTGGATCGACACGCGTGGCCCCCAGCGTGCTACCGCGAACGCAGGGCCCGAGAGCGATGAGCGGCGTACCCACCCGACCCCTCGTCTGACAGGGCGGCAAGATCGACGGAGCGGCGGCGCCCGATGACGCCGCCGCCCTCGCCTCACTTGGCGGCGGCGGCCGGCGCGCCCGAGCCCGTCGGCGGCGGGGCGTAGCCCGGCTGGTACTCGATCTTGGCGGTCGAGCGCAGCTGCTTCACCTGATCGTTGAGGCCCTTGTCCTCGCCCTGCTTGCGCAGCGCCGCGACCGCCGCCTTGCGCATGTCGTCCGCCGACATCGCCACTGGCTCGCGGCCGACGATCACGTTGGCGAACAGCTTGCCGCCGGCGGGCAGCACGAACGGCTCGGTCGAGGGCAGCGCGAAGATGCGCTTCAGCACCTCGGGCGGCACGCTGGCGGTGTCGAGTCGGCCGCTGGTGCGAGTGAACGGGATGTTGAGCTTGGTGAGCGTCGCCGCGACCGCGTCGAGCGAATGCGCGTCCTTGAGCGGCTCGAGCACCTTGGGATCGCTCGGCGGCTCGATCGCGACCTGCTGGAGCGCGAGCACCTGGCGCTGCGCGAAGGCCTGAGGGTTGGCCGCGACGAACTGGTCGATCGCCTTCTGGTCAGGCAGCTTCTGGCTGCCGTTCTGGCGCTCGACATTCATCGCGATGAGCAGTTCGTCGGTGAGGCGGCGCTGGCGGCTGAGGAACTCGGGCGTCTTGTCGACGCCGTTCTTGCGCGCGTCCTGCGCCAGCAGGCGACGGCTGATGATATTCTGCAACAGCTGCGCGCGCACCGCCTTCTGGTCGGCGCCCTGCGGCACATTGGCCTGCTGCAGCTCGGCATTGAGCTCACCGATCGAGATCTCATCCCCATTCACCACCGCGACCGTCTGCCCGGTCGGCTTGCGATCGCACCCCGCCGCGAGCAGCGCGAGCGAGCTCGCCGCGATCAGAGTCCCACGCCTGAACATCTCAATCCCCTTTTCACTGATGGCGGTCTACCTAGCACAAGCTGCGGATATGCTGTACCGCTAGCTCGTCAAGGATTGGACCGCCGGATGCAAACTGCTTACGATTGGGTGACTTTGGCCATTTTCGCCGGCCTTGTCGTGCTGTTTCTGCAACGATCTGTTTCCAGCGACCGGCAGGATTCGATGCTTGCCTATCTGGCCGGCGCGGTGATCTGCGGGCTCGCCAATTATCTCGGCAATTCGGGTCAGCATCTGCTCGCGATCGCGCTGATCGTCGCCAACCTGATCTTCATCTTCCTCGTCCTCAAGCCGATCGACCTGCCCAGCCGTCGCTCCTGAGCCGGCTCAGCCGGCGGCGCTGTCGAGTACGCGGCGGACGTCGGCGGGCACCGCCGCGAACAGTGCACGCGTGAACGCGGCCAGTGTCGCCATGCCGGCCTCGCGGTCGTTCGTCAGCGTCGAGATACGCACCAGGATCGCATCGGGCACGTCGCCGCGCAGGTTCGCGCGGGCGACCGACCAGCGCTGCTGCGCCCAGCTAAGCGGCATGTCGCGGCCGACGCGGGTCCAGTACATCAGCTGCTCGACGCGATTGTCGGCGCGCGCCGTCATCACGGTGGCGTCGAGCTGTCCGCCGGGCAGCGGCACCGAGCGCACCGCCCGGTCGGTCAGCTTGAACCCGCCCGCCGGATAGCAATATTCCGGGCGGTGCACCTGGAGCACGCCGGTCTGGCCACTGCTCTGCGCCATCAGCAGCATGATCGGCAGCTCGTCCGGGGCGAGATACACGCGCGTGAGCAGCTGCGAGTAGAGCAGGTCGGAGAGCTGGTCGGGCGGCGGCGTCACCAGCCCGCTCTTCGAGTAGAAAGACCAGGGCCCCACCCGCGCGGGGATCAGCGGGTCGAGCTTGCGCTTGCCGAGCAGATCGATGTGATGGCCTGGCACGCGCGCCGCGGCGACGCCCGCTGTCAGCAGGAAGGCGCCCCCCAGCAGCGCGCGGCGCCGGTCGAGCAGGCGGGTCTCGGGCAGCGCGGAACCGCTCGACTCAGTCATGGCCGTTCCCCAGCGCGCGGCGTAGCGGAGTCGCCACCGCGTCGATCGCGAAGATGGTGAGCACCGAGACCAGAAACATGACCAGCCCGGCGAAATCGTGCGCGAAGCCCTGCGCTGCCGCATCACCGAAATAATAAGTGATGAGGATCAGCAGGATCACGCGGATGAAGTTGGCGAAGATCGCGATCGGCACGATCGTCAGCATCAGCAGCGCGGCGTAGCGCCAGTTCGCCTGATGCCGCACGTAGATGTAGAACAGGCAGATCGCGGTGAGGCTGATGATCGAGTTGAGGCCCGCACACGCCGCCGCCACCAGCAGGTCATATTGCGCGATCTGGATCGACACGCCCGAGCTGCCGATCGGATAGCCCAGAGCATAGAGCAGGTTCACCGCCTGCTCCGAGATGGCGATCTTGAGCGGCTGGGTGATGACCGCGACCACCTGATCGGGTGGCGGGAAGACGAAGCCGAGATACAGGATCGGGAACCACAATTCGCGCAGCACCGTGCCGCCGAGCAGCGCATAGGCCGCGACGATCAGCGCGCCGTAGAGCGCGAACCCCTCGATCTCGATGATGCCGGTGATATGCGCCAGCAGATAGAACAGCAGGCAGATCGGCAGCAGCAGCGCGACCACCAGCGCGGAACCGGGCCGCCGCAGCGGCCACACGCGGGGCACCTCGCGCCACAGCAGCCACAGCCCGGTGGCGAGCACCAGCGGGCCATGGCCGCCCTGCTCCGTCGACCAGCTGAAGCGCGCCACCGTGATCATCGTCGGCGTCGCCAGCGCGATGCAGCCGATCAGCAGCAGCCAGGCCGACCGCGACAGCGAGGGGAGACGCGGCGTGGGTCGGCCGCGTGGCCGATTGAGCTCGGCCGCGGTCGACATGGTCGCACTATGCTGACTATTCACCTGTATCGAACTCGACGAGCGGGCACATACCGACGCGGCACCGGCGACCCCTTCCGGCGGACCTTGGCATAAACATCAAACCACCCGCTCGCAACTGACCGAGGCGATCATGCGCCGGCGCTGATTGACGAAAGTGGCACGGTATAGGGCAAACGCGCCGTTTACCGGACACTCACGAGCGACAAGCTAGTGGTCAGCGCGCGCGGCGCTGCGCTACAGCCGCGGCCGCCGCCGGTCGGCGTTGTTCAAGGGGTAAGCGGGTGACAGCAATGGCAGTGATCGCGACCGTGCTCGCCGTGCTCGTCGCGGCGCCGCTGCTGGCGCTGACCGCGGCCTTCGTGATCGAGGTGGCCGCGGGGTTGCACTCGCCCGCCTCCCCCGCGCCGGACGGCATCGCGCCGCGCGCGGTGATCGTGATGCCCGCACACGACGAGGGCCCGATCATCGCCGCCACGGTGGCGCGTCTGCTCCCCGAGCTGCCCACTGGGTTCGAGCTACTGGTGGTGGCGGACAATTGCCGCGACGACACCGCCGCCGTCGCCGCCGCGGCGGGCGCGCGCGTGACACGCCGCGACGATCCGGCGCGGCGCGGCAAGGGCTATGCGCTGGCGCACGCGCGCGACCAGATCGCGGCACGCTCGCCCGCCGACCAGCCCGCGGTGGTGATGGTGCTCGACGCCGACGGCGCGACCGACCGCGCCTCGCTGGTCGCGATGGCCGCGCGCGCCACCGAGCGGCCGGTGCAGGCGACCAACCTGCTCGCCCCCGACCTGACCGCGGCGCCGATGGTGCAGGTCTCCAACTTCGCGTTCGTCATCAAGAATCTGGTGCGTCAGGGCGGACTCGCCCGGCTGGCCGGGCGCGCCAATCTCACCGGCACGGGCATGGCCTTCCCCTGGCCGATCTTCCGCGACGCGCCGCTCGCCACCTCCGACATCGTCGAGGACCTCGCGCTCGGGCTCGACCTCGCCCGCCGCGGCAAGCTGCCGCGCTACGTCCCGGAGGCGACGGTGTGGAGCGCGGCGAGCAGCGCCGAGGGCACGCTGCAGCAGCGCCAGCGCTGGGAAGGCGGCTTCCTCGCCACCTCGCTTACCCGCGCCCTGCCCGCGATGGGAGCGGCGATGCGCCGCGGCGACGCACGCGCGCTATGGGCCGGGCTGAGCCTCGCGATCCCGCCGCTGACGCTGCTGCTGATGCTCGACCTCGCCGCCCTGCTCCTCACCGGGCTGCTCGTCCTCGCCGGCGCGTCGCCCTGGCCCGCTGTGCTGCTCGCCGCCGCGCTGACCGCCGCGGCGATCGCTCTGTGGGTCGCGTGGCGTCGGGTCGGGCGCCCGTTCCTCTCGGCGGGGGCGGCGGCGCGGCTGCCGCTCTACGTGCTATGGAAGATCCCGCTCTACCTCAAGTTGCTCGGCGGCCGCCCGACGTCCTGGCTGCGCGCACGCTGAGCCAGCGCCGCTCGACCCGCTTGCCGAGCCCGATCATCGGCCGCTCGAAGCGGAAGGTGGAGAGATGGGCCGCGGCGAAGGTGGCGGCGAACAGCAGCGGGCGCTTGGCATAGCGTACCAGCGTGTCCCCGCTGCCCAGCCACGTCGCCGCGAACATCGCGTGGAAGACGTAGACCGCGTACGAGACCTCGGCGATGTAGCGCGCCGGCGCCGAGCCGAACAGCGCGCGCAGCCATGCCGGCGCGGCATAGATCGAGCTGCCCACCGTCGCCGCGGCGAGATAGGGGCGCAGGTACATCAGCGCGCCGGCCCCCTCGTGCGCCGAGGCGAGCAGCAGGGGCAGCAGCAACAGCGGTAGGAGGCGCGGCAGCGACGCGGTCCAGCGTGGCGCGCGCGCGTGCAGCAGCGCCAGCGTCGCGCCGGCCAGGATCTCGTCGACCCGCTGCCAGGTGAAGATGCTGATGGGCGCGTGCTGCGCCACCCGCGTCAGCGTCACCGCGACGCACAGCGGCGGCAGCAGCCACAGCGCACGCCGCCCGCCCAGCGCCACCAGCAACGCGACGCCGACGTAGAATTGCACCTCGACGCACAGGCTCCACAGATGCTCGCCGCCGGGCAGCAGACGCGTCGGTGGCAGGTTGGCCACGAACAGCAGGTTGGCACCGAGCGACTCGGCGTCGGTGCGGCTCGCCAGCGCCAGCGCGACCATCGCGCCCCAGCCGAGCGGCACGATGCGGAACAGCCGACGGATCAGGAACGGTACGATCTCCGGCCGGTGCAGCAGGAACTGCGTGATCAGGAAGCCTGATAGCGTGAAGAACAGCGCCATGCCGCTGGCCGCGACCGCGCCGTTGAGCCCCCAGCGATGCGGCCCGAGCGGCAGCAGATGCCCCGCGAGCACCAGCAGGATACTCAGTGCGCGCCAGCCGTCGAGGATCGGAATGCGCTGCATCAATGGTCCCTTAGTCATTCGCCGCCATGCTTGGCCAGCGTCGACGACGTGATGACGGCTTTGTCTGAAAGCTTCCTTGTCGCCGCGCAGGATCATTGGCACAAGCACGCGCCCGGCGGTCGGTCGGGCGCCGGCCGGCGTTTTCAGGGAGTTTCACGGTCTATGTCGCGCAATTATCAGTCGCGAAAGCGCGTGCTCGTCACCGGCGGCGCCGGCTTCCTCGGCTCGCACCTGATCGACCGGCTGCTCGATCGCGGCGACGAAGTGGTGTGCGTCGACAATCTCTTCACCGGCGCCAAGCGCAACATCGATCATCTGCACGGTAACCCGCGCTTCGAATTCCTGCGCCACGACGTGTGCTTCCCGCTCTACGTCGAGGTCGACGAGATCTACAATCTCGCCTGCCCCGCCTCGCCGATCCACTATCAGTACGATCCGGTGCAGACCACCAAGACCTCGGTGATCGGCGCGATCAACATGCTGGGCCTGGCCAAGCGGCTGAAGTGCAAGGTGTTCCAGGCTTCGACCAGCGAGGTCTACGGCGATCCCCATGTCCACCCGCAGAAGGAGGATTACTGGGGCAACGTCAACCCGATCGGCATCCGCTCCTGCTATGACGAGGGCAAGCGCTGCGCCGAGACCTTGTTCTTCGACTATCACCGCCAGATGAACCTGGACGTGAAAGTGGTGCGCATCTTCAACACCTACGGCCCGCGCATGCACCCGGCGGACGGTCGCGTGGTGTCCAACTTCATCATGCAGGCGCTCAAGAACGAGCCGATCACGCTGTACGGCGACGGCTCGCAGACGCGCAGCTTCTGCTTCGTCGACGACCTGATCGAGGGCTTCCTGCGGCTGATGGACAGCGAGCCGGGTTTCGCCGGCCCGGTCAACATCGGCAACCCCAACGAGTTCACGATCCGCGAGCTGGCCGAGCTGGTGATCGAGCTGACCGGCTCGTCCTCGACGCTCGACTATCGCCCGCTGCCGCAGGACGACCCGATGCAGCGCAAGCCCGACATCACCCTGGCGCAGTCCAAGCTCAACTGGGAGCCGACGGTGCAGCTGCGCGAGGGGCTGCAGCGCACGATCGACTATTTCCGCGACTTCGCCGCCTGAGGTGATCGAGCGCCGCGGAGAGGGGCTTTCCCCGCGGCCATGCTGTGCGGCGACGTGGGGTGACCAGCCAGTCAATCCGTTAGCTGCAGGGTCGGTGTGCGCCGGCCCCGCCTTCGCCGTCATCCCCGCGAAGGCGGGGATCCAGACACGCTGACGTGGCCGCTCCTGCCGTGAGGTCCACGCGTCTGGATACCCGCCTTCGCGGGAATGACGGAGGAGGCTAAAGACGACGGGCCTCGCTCATGGTCCGGGAGGCCGGTCCCGCCCCCTCACCCCGCCGGCGCGGCGCGGTTGTCCGGTTCCTCCGACGGCGTCGGCAGGTCCATCTCTTTCTGCTCGTGCGCGCGCTCGCGCTCGTCGCTCGTCACCGTGCCGTCGCGGTTAAAGTCCTGCTGGTCGAAGCGCCCCAGCATCCATGCGCTCCACTCGTCGTTGGAGATGCGGCCGTCCTTGTCGCGGTCGATCTCGGCGAAGCGGTCGGCCAGGCGCCTCGGCAGTTCGTTGGGGGTGAGATGATCGTCGTGGTTCACGTCGAGCCGGCGGAAACGCCGCTCGACCACCCCGCCATAGTCGAGCCGCGACATCACGAAGGGCGGCACGTAATTGGCCAGCACCGCGGGATCGGCCGCTTCTTCCGCATTCTCCTTCGAGCAGGCGGCGAGCAGCACAGCTCCCGCCACCATCATCTGCCACCGCATGCGACCCGAAACTCCCGTGTTCAACACCCGCGGCGTGTCACGCCTCGAGCTCGACGTCCCAGTAGAGCCAGTCGCGCCAGCTTTCATGCAGATAATTCGGCGGGAAGCGGCGGCCGTGCTCCTGCAGCTGCCAGCTGGTCGGGCGGATCGGCTCGATTGCCAGCGGCATATGCGCCTGGCGCGGGGTGCGGCCGCCCTTCTTCAGATTGCACGGTGCACAGGCGGTGACGACATTTTCCCACGTCGTGCGCCCGCCCTGCGCGCGCGGCACGACGTGATCGAACGTCAGCTCGCGCGCGTTGCTGCCGCAATATTGACAGGCGAACGTATCGCGCAGGAACAGGTTGAAGCGCGTGAAGGCGGGGAATTGCGACGGTCGCACGAACTGCTTGAGCGCGATCACCGAGGGCAACCGCATCACGTGATTGGGGCTGCGCACCTCGCGCTCATAATGCGCGACGATGTCGACGCGATCGAGGAAGACCGCTTTGACCGCGGTCTGCCACGGCCAGATGCTGAGGGGATAGTAGGACAGCGGCGTGTAATCGGCGTTCAGCACCAACGTCGGGCAGCTGTCCGGATGCCGGATCAGGTCGGGATGGAACACGCTTGAACGTCTCCCTTACCTCTTACTCGCGCCGGCGCTGTCGCGCAGCGGCGTGACGGCATGATGACAGCCCGATTCCGCGGCTTCAAGACTGGTCGCCACGCCGCGGCTGTGGCACCCCACGCGGCTTCGCCTCTTCACCACCGGATCCCGATCATGCCGACCCCCTCCGCGCGCCTCCGCGCGCTCCGCGACCAGCTCGTGCGCGACCAACTCCACGGCTTCGTCGTGCCGCTCACCGACGAGCATATGAGCGAATATGTCGGCGACTATGCGCAGCGGCTGGCCTGGCTCACCGGTTTCGAGGGCTCGGCCGGCACGGCGGTGGTGCTGGCGGACGAGGCCGCGATCTTCACCGACGGCCGCTACACGATCCAGGTGCGCGAGCAGGTCTCGCACGCGGACTGGTCGTTCGTGAGCGTGCCCGAGAGCAATGTCGCCGCGTGGCTCGGCGCTCATACCAGCGCGGGGATGCGCGTCGGCTATGATCCCTGGCTTCACACCCGCGGCTGGGTCGAGGAGGCGCGCGCCGCGCTTGCCGCGATCGGCGCCGAGCTGGTCGCGGTCGAGCGCAACCCGATCGACTCGATCTGGGCCGACCGCCCCGCCCCCTCCCCCGCGCCGCTCGCGGTCCACCCCGAGCGGCTCGCCGGCCGCGGCGCCGCCGCCAAGCGCGCCGACGTCGCCGACTGGCTCGCCGCCGCCGGGGCGGACGCCACCGTGATCACCGCGCTCGACTCGATCGCCTGGCTGCTCAACCTGCGCGGCACCGATGTCGCGCGCACCCCGGTGGCGCTCGCTTACGCGGTGGCGCACGGCGACGGCACCGCCGACCTCTATGTCGCGCCCGAGAAGATGACCGCCGCGGTCGCCGAGCATCTCGGCAACGCGGTGCGGGTCCATGATCGCGCCGCTTTCGCCGCGTCGCTCGACTCGCTCGCCGGCAAGCGGGTCGCGATCGACCCGGCGCTCGCGGTCGCGGCGATCGCCGACCGCGTCGAGCGCGCCGGCGGCACCGTGCTGCCGCTACGCGACCCGACCGTGCTGCCGCGCGCCACCAAGAACCCGACCGAGGTCACCGGCCACCGCGCCGCCTCGCTGCGCGACGGCGCGGCGCTGACCCGCTTCCTGCGCTGGGTCGCGGACGCCGCGCCGCGCGGCGGCGTCACCGAACTGTCCGCCGCCGAGCGGCTGCTCGCCTTCCGCGCCGAGGGCGGGTTGCTGCGCGACCAGTCGTTCGACGCGATCTCGGCGACCGGCCCGCACGGCGCGATCCCGCACTATCGAGTCACGCCCGAGTCGAGCCTGCCGATCGAGTTGGGACAGCTCTACCTGATCGACTCGGGCGGCCAATATGAGGACGGCACCACCGACGTCACCCGCGTGGTGCCGATCGGCGCGCCGAGCGACGAGATGCGCGACCGGTTCACGCGCGTGCTCAAGGGGCATATCGCGCTCGCCACCGCGACCTTCCCGCACGGCACCAACGGCGGCCAGCTCGACTCGCTCGCGCGCCGGCCGCTGTGGGACGCGGGTCTCGACTATGCGCACGGCACCGGCCACGGCGTCGGCAGCTATCTCTCGGTGCACGAGGGGCCGGCGCGGATCGCGAAGCCGAGCTATCCCGGTGGCGGCCCGGCCGAGCCGCTGCTCCCCGGCATGATCCTCTCGAACGAGCCCGGCTATTACAAGGCGGGGGCGTACGGCATCCGCGTCGAGAACCTGCTGCTGGTCGTGGAGCGTGAACTGGCCGACGGCGACTCGCCGATGCTCGGCTTCGAGACGCTGACGCTGGCACCGATCGACCGCGACCTGATCGAGCCCGCGCTCTTGACCGACGCCGAGCTGACGTGGATCAATGCCTACCATCACCGCGTCGCGGCGACGCTCGCGCCGGTGCTGGGGGGAGACGACGCGGCATGGCTCGAGGCAAGGTGTATGCGCATCACGCGCTGATCGTGGCAGGCGTCGGCGCGCTGTTCGGCGCGGCGTCGATCAGCGTGTGGCAGATGCTGTCGCTCGCCTTCACGCTGGGTCATCGCGCCGCGGGGGGCTGATCGGCGCGCCCGGCTCGGAGTCAGCGGCCCGACCGGCGCGCGCCTGCGCCTTGCGCCGCCGCAGGTTGAGGCGCAGCTGCTCGGCCAGACGGGCCGCCCGTTCGTCGCGGTCGCTCATGAAAAGCGCGCTAGTGCGAGCGAGGCACCTTGACAATCACCGGCGGCTCGTCTCTTAGGCGCC
The DNA here is from genome assembly GCF_019898765.1 of Sphingomonas yunnanensis. Classification (GTDB taxonomy): domain Bacteria; phylum Pseudomonadota; class Alphaproteobacteria; order Sphingomonadales; family Sphingomonadaceae; genus Sphingomonas; species Sphingomonas yunnanensis. The sequence goes on from NZ_JAIOKB010000007.1 coordinate 118,026, forward strand.
CTCCGCCCGACGAGGTCGGAAGTGCTGCCGTAGCTCAGTGGTAGAGCGCATCCTTGGTAAGGCTGAGGTCGTGAGTTCAATCCTCACCGGCAGCACCATTCTCTTCTACATCTCGACGCCTCACTCGGCTGACCCCGCCAACCGCTCGACGAGGAAGTCGACGAACACGCGCACCCGCGCGGGCAGATGCGCGCCGCCGACGAATACCGCGTGGATCAGCTCGACGTCGCGGGGATTATACTCCTCGAGCAACGGCACCAGATGGCCATCGGCGATCTCGCGCTCGACGCTGAAGCGCCCCACCCGCGCCACCCCGACGCCCGCCGCCGCCAACTGACCCAGCGTCTCGCCATTGTTGGCGACGATCCCGCCCTCGACACACAGAGCGAAATCGCCGCCGTCGCGGCGGAACGGCCAGGTCGGCTCGGCGCGGCGAAAGCTGAAGTTGAGGCAATTGTGCGCGTGCAGGTCCTCCGGCACCATCGGCGTGCCGTGGCGTGCGAGGTAATCGGCCGAGGCGACGATGACGCGGCCGCTCTGGCCGAGCTTGCGCGCGGTCAATGCACTCTCGGCGAGCGGGCCGAAGCGCACCGCGACGTCCGCCTGCCCCGCGGCGACGTCGACCAACGTGTCGGTCAGCGCGACGTCGATCAGGATGTGCGGATAGGCCTGCGCGAAGTCGCCGAGCAGCGGCACGACGCACAGCCGCCCGTGCGCCAGCGCCGCCGAGACGCGCAGCCGCCCGCGCGGGCTGCCCTGGTCGGCGATCTGCTGCTCGGCGTCGTCGAGGTCGGCCAGGATTCGCCGCGCCGCGAGTAGATAGGCCTGCCCCTCCGCGGTCAGCGTCAGCGCGCGGGTCGAGCGCAGCAGCAGCCGCACGCCGAGCCGCGCCTCGATCCGGTCGACCGCGCGCGCCACCGCCGAGGGCGTCAGCGCCAAGGTGCGGGCGGCGGCCGAGAAACTCCCCGCCTCGACCACGGTGACGAACAGGGCGAGCGCGCGCGCCCGGTCGCTGCCACCCGCCAGCTTTGCCTCCATCGCACAGATCCTTCGAGTCTTACGGCGCTTCTCCACCGTGGTGCCCTCTGCCACCTAGTCGCTTCGGAACGGATCGCAAAAGGTGGATAATGGACTATCGGCAATTGGGCGCATCGGGATTGCGCGTCCCAGCTCTGTCCTTCGGCACCGGCACGTTCGGCGGCAAGGGGCCGCTGTTCGGCGCCTGGGGGCAGAGCGACGCCGCCGCGGCGCGCCGGCTCCTGGACATCTGCCTCGATGCCGGCGTCACCCTGTTCGACACCGCCGACGTCTATTCGGACGGCGCGTCGGAGGAGGTGCTCGGCGCGGCGATCAGGGGCCGACGTGACGCGGTGCTGGTGTCGACCAAAACCGGCCTGCCGATGGGCGACGGCCCGCAGGACTGGGGCGCCTCGCGCGCGCGGCTGATCCGCGCGGTGGAGGACTCGCTGCGGCGGCTCGGCACCGATCACATCGATCTGCTCCAGCTCCACGCTTTTGACGCTCACACCCCGGTCGAGGAGCTGATGGCGACGCTCGATCGCCTGATCGCCGTCGGCAAAGTCTGCTACGCCGGCGTCTCCAACTACCCCGGCTGGCAGCTGATGAAGGCGCAGGCCGTGGCGGATCGTCACGGCTGGCCGCGGCTGGTCGCGCATCAGGTCTATTATTCGCTGATCGGCCGTGCCTATGAGTGGGAGCTGATGCCGCTTGCCACCGATCAGGGCGTCGGCGCTTTGGTGTGGAGTCCGCTCGGCTGGGGCCGGCTGACGGGCAAGATCGGCCGAGATCGCCCGATCCCCGCGGGCAGTCGCCTGCACGACACCGCCGCCTTCGCACCGCCGGTCGCCGACGAGCACCTCTACCGCGTCGTCGACGCGCTCCAGGCGGTCGCCGCAGAGACCGGGCGGTCGGTGCCGCAGATCGCGCTCAACTGGCTGTTGCAGCGGCCGACGGTCTCGTCGGTGATCATCGGCGCGCGCGACGAGGCGCAGCTTCTGGACAATCTCGGCGCGGTCGGCTGGGCGCTCAGTGAGGAACAGATGGCGGCGCTCGACGCGGCGAGCGACCAGCTCCCGCCCTATCCCCACACGCCCTATCGCCAGCAGGAGGGCTTCGCCCGCCTCGCGCCACCTCTCGTCTGAGCGGAGACAAAACATGAAGCTCAACCCCGGCCTGTTCGCGCTGGCGATCGGCGCCTTCGGCATCGGCGTCACCGAGTTCGCGCCGATGGGCATGTTGCCCGTCATCGCCGCCGACCTGCACGTCTCCATCCCCTCGGCCGGCCTGCTGGTCAGCGCCTATGCGCTCGGTGTATTGGCCGGCGCGCCAGTGATAACGCTGACCACCGCGCGGGTCGACCGCCGCACCTTGCTGATCGCGCTGATGGCGATCTTCACGCTCGGCAACGCGCTGTCCGCCGCCGCCGGCGGCTATGCCTGGCTGATGGCGGCGCGGGTCGTCACCGCGTTCAACCACGGCGCCTTCTTCGGCGTCGGCGCGGTGGTCGCGGCCGGGCTGGTGCCGCCAGAGCGGCGCGCCGGCGCGGTCGCGGCGATGTTCACCGGGCTGACGGTGGCGACTATCGGCGGCGTGCCGCTCGCCACCTGGGCGGGTGAGACGATCGGCTGGCGCCCCGCCTTTGCCGGCATCGCCGCGATCGGCGCGGTGGCGATGCTGGCGCTTCGTCTCGCGCTGCCGCCGCTGCCCGCGCCGGCGGGGGCGGACCTCGCCGCCGAGCTGCGCGTGCTCGGCCGCCCGCGCGTGCTGCTGGCACTGGCGCTGACCACGCTCGGCTTCGGTGGGGTGTTCACCGTCTTCACCTATATCGCGCCGATCCTGCGCGACGTCGCCCATGCCTCGACCGCGATGGTCACCGTGTCGCTGATGCTGTTCGGCGTCGGCGCGACGATCGGCAACACGCTCGGTGGCCGGCTCGCCGACCGCTCGGTGACGCGCGCGCTCGCCGCGATGCTCGGGCTGCTCACGCTCGTGATGCTCGCCTTCGCCTGGCTGATGCACGCGCCTTTGCCCGCGGCGGCGGCGATCCTGGTCTGGGGCATCGCCAGCTTCGCGACCGTGCCGCCGCTGCAGATGCAGGTGATGGCGGCGGCGGGCGAGGCGCCCAACCTCGCCTCCGCGATGAACATCGGCGCCTTCAACCTCGGCAATGCGATCGGCGCGGCGCTGGGCGGCGGAGTCATCGCCGCCGGGTTAGGCCTGCCCGCGGTGGCGCTGGCCGGTGCGGCGATGGCGGCGGCGGCGCTGGCGCTGCTGCTCGTGGCGGCGCGTCAGCCGCGCCGGCTCGCCCGCGCCGTATAAAGGGTCGCGAGGCGCCGCTCAGGCGCGTCACCGCATCTTACCCCCGACACCCACGCGCGCTAGGCTGCCCTCGGGCGCGCGAGGCGCCGCGGGAGCCGCTAGCATGCCGACCGGAGCCGACCGCGCACCGCTCGAGTGCGACCTGGTCATGAAGGGCGGCGTGACGAGCGGGATCATCTACCCCGGTGCGATCGCAGCCGTCGCTGCGACGTACCGGCTACGCTCGATCGGCGGCACGTCGGCGGGAGCGATCGGCGCTGCCGCCGCGGCCGCGATGGAGTTCGGTCGGCGGTCGGGGCGCGAGCCCGCCGCGCGCGAGCGGCTCGAGGGGCTGGCGCTCGAGCTGGGCGAGCGCCACGGCGGCGCGCCGCTGCTGCAACATCTGTTCGAACCCGACGCGGCGACCGCCCCGCTGTTCCGCCTGCTGCAGCGGCTCCAGGCGGCGGCGAGCGCGCGCGGCGTTGCCGGCGCACTCGGGGTGCTCGCCCTGCCGGCGCTCTGCTGGGCAGCGATCGCGCTCGGACTGGTCGCGGCGGCGTTGCTGTGGTCGGAACCAAGCCGCGGCGCGGTGCTCGCGTTCGCGCTGCTGCTGCTCGTCGTCGTCGGCGTGCCCGCGCTGGCGCTGCTGCTCGCGATCCTCTCCTGGTGGCCGGTGCTGCGCGCCGGGCTGCGCGCGCTCGCCGCCAACGGCTACGGCTTCTGCTCGGGCATGGCGCAGGCGCGCGTCGACGGTGAGACGCTGCCCTCGCTGACGGAATGGCTGCATGCGCGCTTCCAGGACCTCGCCGGGCTGCCAGCGGACGAGCCGCTCACCTTCGGTGATCTCTGGGCGGCGTCGCACCGTGGCGTGGGAGCCACCCGTGACGAGGCGCTGGCCGCGGCGCTGCGCGCCGCGCAGGACCCACGGCGGCCGCCCGCGACCCTCGCGACGATCGCCCGCGATATCGAGCTCGTCCTGGTCGCGTCCGACGTCAACCGCGCCCAGTCGGTGCAGCTGCCGTTTCTGCGTCGCGAGGATCTGCTCTACGCGCGGCGCGGCGACCTGCTCGCGCTGTTCCCGCCCGAGATCGTCGCGTGGATGGAGCGCCATCAGCGCGCACCGACCGACCCGCGCGATGATCTCGCCGGCGTCGGCCTGCACGGCATCGACGCGAGCGAGATGCTCCGACTTCCCCGCGCCGAGGACCTGCCGGTGCTCGTCGGCGTACGCATGTCGCTGAGCTTCCCCTTCCTGTTCCGCGCGGTGCGGCTCTACGTGCTGCGCGAGCGCGCCGGCGCGCTGGGCGGCGGGCGCGAGCTCGCGGAGCTGTGGATCACCGACGGCGGGATCACCTCCAACTTCCCGCTCCACCTGTTCGACGCGCCGATCCCGACGCGCCCGACCTTCTGCCTCAACCTGCTCTACCACGACGACGAGCTGCAGCCGGAGCGCGTGCCCGCCGAGGGCGAGAGGCCGGATGCCGGCCTCGCCCCCGCCGACGCGCCCCCCGAGGAAATGGTGTACATGCTGCGGTCCAATCGCGGCCGGCTGGCGAGCTATACCCGGCTCGCCGGCGGGTCGCCCGCGGCGCAGCTGCTGCGCTTCGCCGGGCGGATCGTCACCACCGCGCGGCAATGGGGCGACAATCAGCTGATCGACGTGCCCGGCTACCGCGACCGCATCGTCCATGTCCGGATGCGCGACGGCGAGGGCGGCTTCAACGTCGCGATGGATTCGGCGACGATCGCCGACCTGCAACGCCGCGGCGCGCGCGCGGGCGAGGTGATCGCGACGCGCTTCGTGCCCGACACGCTCCTCGACCCGCTGTTCGCGGGCGAGCCGCTCGTGCTCAACTGGGCCAATCACCGCTTCGTCCGCTTCCGCGCTTTTCTCGCAGGGCTGGAGGTGAGCGCGTCTCGCTTCGCCGCCGCCTGGGACGACGATCGCGCCCGCGCCGAGCTGCCTGCAACCGACCCGTTGCACCAGTCGCCGAGCATCGAGCATATGGCCGCGGAGGCGGGCACAGCCGCGGAGGACAGGATGCCGACCAAGCCGGGCTATCCCTTCGCCAACGCGGCGCAGCGCGAACTAGCGCTCGACATGGCGGCGGCGATCGAGTCGCTCGCCGCGCTCGCACCGGCTCCCGCGCGGGACGGCGTCGACCGCGCCAACGACCGTCCCGGCGCGTCGCGGCCCAAGCAGGCGCTGCGGCTGCGCCCCAGCATCGACTCGGACCCGCGCGCCGAGCTGCCGTGATCCGGGGCGACGTGGCCGCGGCTCTGTGGCAGGTTGGAGCGATGGTCCAGCGCGTGCATATCCTCGTCGACGCCGACGCCTGCCCCGTGAAGGAGGAGATCTACCGGGTCGCCTACCGGCTAGAGGTACCCGTCGCGATCGTCAGCAACGCGCACCTGCGCGTCCCCGCACACCCGCTGATCGAGCGCGTGACCGTGAGCGACAGCTTCGACGCGGCCGACGACTGGATCGCCGAGCACACCGACGAAGGCGCGATCGTCGTCACCGCCGACATCCTGCTCGCCGACCGCGCGATCAAGGCGGGCGCGGCGGCGGTGATCGGCCCCAATGGCCGCCCCTTCACCGCCAGCTCGATCGGCAGCGCGGTGGCGGTGCGCGCGATCATGAGCGACCTGCGCGCGGGCGGCGATCGTGTCGGCGGCCCGCCGCCCTTCGCCAAGGAGGATCGCTCGCGCTTTCTCTCCGCGCTGGACGAGGCGATCCAGCGCGCCCGCCGGCGATCAGGCTAACTATACGACATCACGGGCGATTGCGCCTGGACGCGCGCTGACGCAGTCTCGTGCCGGCGACGCCTCCCGCGCCGCCCGGCCCGGATCCCGGCGCCGATCGTCCAGCGGAATTTCTGCCCCATGCCGATCCGTCCCGCGCGTCACCTCGCCGCCCTGCTCACTGCCTCCGCCCTCGCCGCGCCCGCGCTCGCGGCGCCGAAGCTCGACGGCGCGATCGGCGAGCATGCGGTGCTCCAGCGCGACCGACCGATCGACGTGCGCGGCACAGCGGCACCGGGCGAGACGGTGATGATCAGCCTCGCCGGCCATAGCGTCAGCGCCACCGCGGCGCGTGACGGTCGCTTCGCCGCGCACCTCCCCGCGCTGCCCGCGGGTGGCCCCTACGAGCTGTCGGTCGCAGCGCCGAGCGGCGCGACGCTGCACGGCGACATCCTGATCGGCGACGTCTTCCTCTGCTCGGGCCAGAGTAACATGGAGCTGACCGTCGACGATGCGCAGACCCTGTTCGCCGATGCGCACGCGCCACTCGACCCGCAGCTGCGGCTGCTGACGATCGCCAAGAATGCCAGCGCCACGCCGCTCGATCGGCTCGCCACCGCGCCGCACTGGCAGGCGGCGGGGCCGGACAGTACGGGGAGCTTCTCGGCCGCCTGCTTCTACATGGTGCAGTCACTGCGGCGGACGCAGAAGGTGCCGATCGGCGCGATCCACTCCAGCTGGGGTGGGTCGCGGATCAGCGCCTGGATGAGCGACGCCGCGCTGCGTGCCGGCGGCCAGGCGGACGCCGCGACACTGATCGCGCTCTACGCGCGCGACCCCGCCACCGCGGTACGACGCGCGATCGGCCAGTGGGAAGACTGGTGGCGCGGCGCCAGCGGCGACTCGCGCGGCAAGGAGCCGTGGCAGCCCGCGGCCGCGCTCGACTGGCGCGCGGTTCCGGCGCTGACCAACTTCGAGACCTGGGGCGTGCCCGAGCTGACCGATTACAACGGCATGATCTGGTACCAGAAGACGGTCGACCTCACGCCGGCGCAGGCGCGCGGGCCGGCGACGCTGTCGCTCGGCACCGTCGACGACGCCGACACGACGTGGGTCAACGGCGTCGGCGTCGGCTCGAGCAGCCTCGCCGCGCAGCCGCGCGTGTACGCGCTGCCCGCGGGCACGCTACGCGCGGGGCGCAACGTGATCACCGTCAACGACGACGACGTCTACGCGCTCGGCGGCATGACCGGGCCGACCGAGCGGATGCGGCTGACCTTCGCCGACGGCAGTAGCGTCCCGCTCGACAGCGGCTGGCGCTATGCCGTGGCCAAGCGAGTCGCCGGCGGCGCGCCGCGCGTGCCGTGGGACGACATCAACGGCGCGGGCACGCTCGACAATGCGATGATCGCGCCGCTCGCGCCGCTCCAGCTCGCCGGCATCGCTTGGTACCAGGGCGAGTCGGACACCGGCCTGCCCGGCTATGACAAGCGCCTCGCCGCGCTGATCGCCGACTGGCGCCGGCGCATGGGCACCCCCGAGACCGGCTTCGCGGTGGTACAGCTCGCCGACTACGGCACGCGCGCCAAGGCGCCCGCGGAGAGCGGCTGGGGCACGGTGCGCGACGCGCAGCGCCGCGTCACCGCGGCCGACCCCCACGCCGGGATGGCGGTGGCGCTCGACCTCGGCGACGCGCTCGACATACACCCGGGCGAGAAGCGCGAGGTCGGGCTGCGGCTCGCGCGCGCGATGCGCGCGGCGCGCTACGGCGAGCCGGTCGCGCCCGCGGGGCCGGCGATCGCGGGGGCGAGGCGCGGCCCCGACGGCGGCGCGGTGCTGCGCTTCACCGGGGCGACGGGGGCGCTCAGCGCGCGCGGCGCGGCGCAGGCGATCGGCTTCGAGCTGTGCGGCGCGGCGACGGGATCGTGCCGCTTCGCCGCGGGGACGGTCGCCGGCGACACGCTGACGCTGGCGGGCGACGGTCAGCCGGTGACGCATGTCCGCTACGCCTGGGCCGAGACACCGGTGATGAATCTGTTCGACGAGGCGCAGCTTCCGGTCGGGACCTTCGACGTGCCGGTGGAGTGAGCGGGGCGGGCGTCGGAGAAGGCGGGTACACGATCAGCGTCTACGGACGAGACGTTGAATAAGCTCAGCCCTCCCCTTCAGGGGAGGGGACGGGGGTGGGGCTTCTGCCCAGGCGCTGCGTCTGCGGATGCGCCCCACCCCAACCCCTCCCCTGAAAGGGGAGGAGCTCACCGATCGCCGTGAGACCGGGCTCTCTACCGCCGCGCGCCCTCGCCCGCCGCTACCGGCGACAGCGTGAACGAGTCGACGTCCACCCACCCCCTGCTCTCGCCCGGCGCGTAGCAGAACAGGGCAAACTGCTCGCCCTGGAAGGTACCGGTGCGCCAGGCGAAGCGCAGCGGGAAGTCGCCGCCGAGCCCGCGCCAGCGGCGCCCGTCCTCGCTGTACGCGAGGCGGCCGGTGGATGCCTTGAAGTCCATCTCGGTACGGAGCCACAGCCGCTCGCCCGCGAGCGGCACGGTGGCGCGCGTCTCGGTGCGTGCGCCCTCGACCTGGTCCTCGGTCACCTCCATCGCCAGCGACGCACGCCCGTCCGGCCCGCGCATGGCGGTGAGGTTGGCGCTCACCTGGCCGAGCGTGCCGAAGCCGCAGCGATCGCCCGGGGCGAGATGCGCGAGGTCGAGCACCACCTCGCCGCGGCTCGCCGGCCCCTGCCCCTTCTGCGTCAGCGTGTTGCGTGCCTCCCAGAAGCGCGCGGCGCGCGTCGGGCGCAGCCGCAGCCAGCCCGCGCGCTCGGTGAGCGACCAGCGACGGTCGTCCGGGTTGTGGTTCCACTGCCACTGCACACCGAGCGTCGGTCGGTCGAACGTGTCGGACGAGGGCGGCTCGGTGAAGGCGCCGCCGGCGATCGGCTTGCGCGCGCGCATGGGCACGCGACCCGGCACCTCGGGCGCACCCCAGACTGGCCAGTCGTCTTGCCAGAACACGGGCGAGAAGTTCGTCATCCGCCCGACCGCGCCGCTGTCCTCCATCACGAAGCCGAACCAGCCGCCGCCTGGCAGATCGACCAGCGCGCCCTGATGGCCGCCGCTGTGATCGTCGATCTGGTCGCGCGTTTCCCACGGGCCGAACAGGCTGCGCGAGCGCGACACGCTCAGCGCCAGCCGCGGCGGCAGCGCGTTGAAGAGGTAGTAATAATCGCCGCGCCGGATCAGCTTCGAGCCTTCCGCGCCCTTGATATAATGGATCTTGCGCGCGTCGGTGACCTTGGAGAGCGTGCGGTCGAGCGTCAGCAGCGTGATCGTGCCGTCGGCGGTGGTCGCGGTCGCCAGATAGGCGCGGCCGTCGCGCTCGATGAACAGCCCTGGATCGAACGCCTCGCGGTCCAGCTCGTGGTAGCGCCACGGGCCGCGGATGCTTCTGGCGTAGTAGATCCGCGTCTTCTGCCCCACCGGCGTGATCGCGAGATAGAAGGTGCCGTCGTGGTGGCGCAGGCTGGCGGCGTAGAGACCCTTGCGGTAGGCGTCGCCGCCGACGAGATCGTAGCGCGGATCGCCGTCGAGCTTCGCCGCGACATGGGTCGCGATCGTCCAGTTGATCAGATCGCGGCTGTGCAGGATCGTGATGCCAGGGACGTTCACGAAGGTGGTCGAGACGAAATAATAGTCGCGCTTGACGCGTATCACGTCGGGGTCGGGGTAGTCGGCGTAAAGCACCGGGTTGCGATAGCTGCCGTCACCCTGGTCGGCGCGCCACACCTGCGCCGTCGCGGCGCCCGAGACGGCGAGCAGCAGCGCCGCCAGCGCGCGCCGCCTCACGGGAACACCAAAGCGCGCGAGAAGAAGGGAATTACCTGCTCCTGCACGCGCGCCGAGACGCCGCTGACATGGTCGCCCGGGTACACCGCGAAATCGTGTCTGATGCCGTAGCGGTCGAGCGCGGCGTGGAGCGCCTGCACGTCGTCCTTCAGTCCGTCGCGGTCGCCGACGTCGAGCCCGATCGCGCGATACTGGCGCAGGTTGCCGACATATTGGTCGAGCATCGCCAGCGGCGCGTTGGCCGCCCAGCGCGCCACCACCTCGGGGCGCGGCCGGCCGTTCTCGGTCGGCAGGTCGAGGAAGAGCGGCGGTTTGGTGGGATTGGGCGACCAGGCCGCCGCGGCGGCGAGCTGCGCGCGCTGGCCCCAGCTCAGCGTCCCAGAGTCGGCGGGCGAGCGCAGCGCGGCGAAGGTCTTCTCGTCCGCAACCGCGTCACCGCCCGGGGTGCGCGCGGAGAGGCAGCACGGGCTCATCATGTATAGCGCGCCGAACGTCTCGGGGTGCTTCATCCCGATCCGCGCGGTCCCGTAGCCGCCCATGGAGTGGCCGGCAAGCCCGCGGCTCGTCCGATCGGCCACGGTGCGATAGTGCGTATCGACGTAGCCGACGAGGTCGCGCGCGACGAAGCTCTCGAAGTCGCCCGTCGTCACCGAGCTCGAGTACATCGACCCATTGTGCGCGGTCTTGCTGTCCGGGAGCACGACGATCATCTCGCGCGCGCCCTGCGCGAAGGCACCCTCGATCGTCTGCGGCACGTGGATCTCGCGGGTCCATTGCTCCGCCCCGATCGAATAGCCGTGGAGCGCGTAGACCACGGGGTAGCGGCGCTTCGGGCTGCTCTTGTAGCTGGGCGGCAGCACGACCAACACCGCGCGGTCGGCGCTGTCACCTTCGAGGCTGCCCTCGAGCGAGCGACCATGGACGGTGATACGCTCGACGATCGCAGGCTTCGCGCCTGCCACCGCAGGAGGCGCGGTCGTGGCGACTTGGGCCGGCGCGGCGGATGCCAGTGAGGCGCCCAGCATCGCCGCAGCGGCGCACAGAAAACGACCGAGCCTCATCCACCCTCTCCCTGTTACCGCTATCGCCTATGGCAGTCGGCCTCTCGGTTGCGGACAGTAAGTAGTTGAGCCGGCGGGCGTCAATGACGTCGTCTTGATCCACGGCATATGGCGTCCACCGATGTTAGCGCTATACATCGGCCGGTGACCGGCGATCGGCCGGCGCGAGGAGGACGAGGATGAGCAAGGCGCGGATCGGCATCGGTGTATCGGTCATCGCGATGCTGCTGGCGAGCGCAGCCCCGGCGCAATCGCGCCGCGCGGCGCCGCCCGCGGGCGAGATGACGCTCAACACCAGCGGCTACTACGAGTCGCCCGGCGCCAACGTGCTGGTCTTCTCCAATTGGTACGACGGGCTGTTCGCCGACTCGAAGATCAGCGGCGTCGAGATCATCCAGCAGGACGAGCGGATCGCAACCAACGGGGACGTCCGTCTCGCCGCCACGCCGGGCCAGTGGGACCCGACCGCGCGTTTCATCGGGCGCGAGGTCGACCAACGCAGCGGCGCGGTCACGGTGACGCTGGAATACCCCGACCAGCACTGGCGCTACCGGATCCGCTCGGAGAGTGCGGGCGGCGGCGTGAAGGTCTCGGTGCTGCTCGACCAGCCGGTGCCCGAGGCGCTGGCGGGCCGCGCCGGCTTCAATCTCGAATTCCTGCCCGCCGCCTACTTCCATCACGGCTATCTCGCCGACGACCGCACCGGCACCTTCCCGCTCTACCCCGCCGACGCGATGACGCGCACGCCCGAGCGCAACGCAGCGAGCGGCCGGGCCGAAGGCCCGGGCGCCGAGCCGCAGCCGATCGCCGCGGCACGCCGCTTCGTGCTCGCGCCCGAGGACGCGACGCGGCGCGTGACGATCGAGTCGAGCGAGCCCGTGGAACTCTACGACGGGCGCAACCAGGCGCAGAACGGCTGGTTCGTGCTTCGCTCGTTGCTGCCGACGGGGAAGACCGGCGCGGTGCTCGAATGGACGGTGCGCCCGACCAGCGTGCCGGGATGGCGCCGCGCGCCGGTGATCGCGCACTCGCAGCTCGGCTATGCGCCGGGCGGCCGCAAGGTGGCGACGATCGAGCTCGACCGCGCCGACACGCGCGCGCTGACGCCGCGGCTGCTGCGCGTCGGTGGCGACGGCGCGATGACGCCGGTGACGATCCCCGCCGCCACGCGCTGGGGCGACTATCTGCGCTATGCCTACCTGCGGCTCGACTTCAGCGCGGTGCGCCAGCCGGGGCTCTACGTGCTCGAGTACGGCACCACCCGCACCGCGCCGTTCCGCATCGCCGACGACGTCTATGCCGGCGCGTGGCACCCGACGCTCGACGTCTATTTTCCGGTGGCGATGGACCATATGTACGTCAACGAGGGCTATCGCGTGTGGCACGGTGAGGCGCACCGTGACGACGCGCGCCAGGCGCCGGTCAGCCACGAGCATATCGACCTCTACGCGCAGGGCCCGACCACCGACAGCAAGTACAAGCCGGGCGAGCACATCCCGGGTCTGAACACCGGCGGCTGGTTCGACGCGGGCGACTTCGACGTCCGCACCCAGTCGCAATATCAGGTGATCCGCTCGATGGTGGACAGCTGGGAACGCTGGCGCCCGACGCGCGACACCACCGCGGTGGACGAGGCGCGCCGCCGCACCGAGATGCACGTGCCCGACGGCACGCCCGACCTGCTCCAGCAGATCGCGCACGGCACGCGCCAGCTGGTCGCGCAGTTCGACGCGATCGGCCACGCGATCCACGGCATCGTCGAGCCGGACGTCGCGCAATATACCCACCTCGGCGACGCCTCGACCAAGACCGACGGGCTGATCTACGATCCATCGCTCAAGCTCGGCGAAGAGAAGGGCGGCCGCAGCGGGATGCCCGACGATCGCTGGGCCTTCACGACCAAGGCCTCCGCGCTCAACTACGGATCGATCGCTGGCCTGGCCGCGGCGTCGCGCGCGCTGCAGACCGCCGATCCCGCGCTGGCGCAGCGCGCGCTCGCGCTGGCCGCCGCGACATGGGCGGAGGAGCAGTCGCACCCGCCCGACCTCTACCAGCACGGCAACACCACTGGCGGGCCGCTCGAGATGGAGCGCTTCTCCGCCGCGGTCGAGCTCCTGCGCACCACGCGCGATCCGCGTTACGTCACCGCGGTCGAGTCGCTGTACCCCGAGGTGGAGAAGCGCTTCGCACCGAGCCTGCGCGACGCGGTCGCGGCGATCCCGTTCATGCCCGCCTCCTATCGCGCGCGCCTCGTGCCGACGGTTCGCGCCTATGCGGCCGAGGCGGACAAGGCCGCGGCCGCCAACCCCTTCGGCGTGCCGATCACGACGGGCGGCTGGGCCGGCAGCGGCACGGTGATGGGCTATGCCCTCAACGCTTACGCGCTGCACAAGGCCTTTCCCGAGATCGTCCCCGCCGACGCGGTCTTCCGCGGTGCCGAATTCCTGCTCGGCCACCATCCCGGCTCGGATCGCTCGTTCGTCTCGGCGGTGGGAACGCTGTCGAAGGAGGTCGCCTACGGCAACAACCGCGCCGACTTCTCCTTCATCGCCGGCGGCGTCGTCCCCGGCGTGCTGGTGATCAAGCCGGACTTCCCCGAGAACCACGAGGACTGGCCGTTCTTCTGGGGCGAGAACGAATATGTCATTCCCGAGGGCGCGATGTGGATCGAGCTGGCGCAGGCGGTCGACGAGCTCGCGCGCGAGCGGCGGTGATGCGGCAGTGACGCGCCCTACACCGCCGTACCGCTCGCCGCGGGCGCGGGCGCGGGCACGCGCCGGCGCGATCCCGCCAGCACGGCGGTGGCGAGCAGCGGCAGCAACCAGATGACGCGGCTCTGATAGCGGTCGTGCGGCTTCGAGAAGGCGCCGCACACCGCGGCGTTGAGCAGGATGCCGGCGAGAACGATCGCGACATAGCCGCGCGTCGCTGCGGGCATCGTGTCACGCCGTACCGCGCCCAGCGCGAGCAGGGCGGCGAGCGCGAGCAGCGTGACCGGCGCGGCCAGCAGGTCGTAATAGACGCTCGGGAATTCGCCCTGTGCCGCGCGGGTTGAATCGAACGTGGCGCGCACCGCCGGGGGCAGCTTATCCCGGTTGATCCCACCCAGTCGCGCGTCGGCGATATCATCCACCTGCCAGCGCAGCAGCTGCCCGCCGATGTTGCGCAGCGAGGTGCCGATCACCGTCAGCGGCTGGTCGGCCAGCACCGCGAGGACGAAGCCGCGCTCCTCGGCGGCGACGCGGCGCCGATCCTCGGGCGGCATGCCCATGAAGCTGCCGCGGCCGCTCGCCCAGAGGAAGGAGTCGCTGTCCTCCGGGATGGCGTCGCGATACTGGCAGAGCGTCAGCGTCGAGCCATTGGCGCAGGCGCGATCGAGATAGTCGCGCCCCGGTCCGTCGGCGATCAGCCGCGCCGCCACGAAGGGAGGCCGCACGGGCGGGAAGCCGGTCATCTTGCGCACCGCCGCGCCGAACGCTGCCTCGCCGCCCGCGCCGACCAGCAGCGCCAGCGCGATCGGGGCGAGACACAGCGCGGTGCGGGTCCTCATCCGCCATATGAGCAGCAGGCTCACCAGCAGGCCGATCACGAGCAGGTTGCCGCTGTGGAACAGCGCCGCGGCGGCGAGCAGCACCGACCAGAAGGCACGCTCGCCGCGCGCCATGGCGCGCCAGTAGAGCGCGATCTGCGCCGTCGCCAGGATCGCGAGTGGCGCGAAGATGTCGGGCATCAGCAGCGCCACCTGAAGCCCGACGCTGGTCACGGCCGCCACCACGAGGACGGGCCACAGCCGCTCGGGCGAGTCGAGGCGGCATGCGACCCGGCGCGCGGCGAGCAGCGCCGCGGTGGCCGTTACCAGCGCCTGAACGATGGCGACCCACCAGAAGCTGCCGAGCCAATCGGCGGCGTAGAGCAGAGCGCCGTAGAAGACCGACCGCCCCGACAGGACGACCGGGAAACTGGCCGCGGGCGTTGCCGGGCGCTCCGCCAACTCCTCGCCGCCGGCCGACCGCGCGGCAGCTGCCGGGATGGCGCGCGCCGAGAGTGCCCGCTTCGCGTTCTCTGACCAGGCCGAGCTGTGCCCCGTCGCCGCGACCATGGCGGCGTCGACGCCGCGGATGTAGGTGGTGGTATCGGGAAATTGCAGCACGCCGCGGTTCACCGCCGCCGGCAGCAGCAGCAGCAGCGCGAGCAGCGCGATGAGGCCGGCGAGAACGCCCCGACCCTGCATATGTCCCCCTGGTGATCCGCCCTCCGCTTAGCTCTTCGGGAATAGCTCGGTAAAGCGGTGATCGGTGCCTGGAACGGGACGGTTCACGCGGGCGCGAAGACCTGCATGCTCTTCGGCACCTCGACCCCGCGCTCGCCCGTCGCGATCCGATAGGCCGCCTCGACGGCTCGGCTCAGCGCGGCAGTGGCGAATGGCTTGCCGACGCAGCCGATGATCAGCGGGTGATCCGCGGCGGTCGGGCAATTGCCGCTGACATAGAGGCACGGCACCCCGCGCAGCGACAGCTCGCGCGCGACGGTCACGCCGCTGTCGTTCTCCGCCAGCCGCACGTCGCATAGAGCCAGGTCGATCGTCTCGCGCGCGGCGATCGCGAACGCCTCGCTTGCGCTCTCCGCCACCCCGACGACGACATGGCCCGCCATGGTCAGCGCGTCCTCGACGAGCATCGCGATGATCGCCTCGTCCTCGACGACGAGCAGCCGGAGCGAGCGGGTGTCGGTGTCAGCCGGCATGAGCGAGTGGGAACCTCAGGTGGATCGCGCCGGCTTCCTCAGAGAGGCTGGCGTTGAGTTGACGCAGCAGCGAGCTGGCGAGCCGGTCGAGCGGCGGCGCGGTCGCCGGCTCGGCCGCGACGGTGATCCGCGCCTCCAGCGTGGTGCCGCGGAGGACGACGGCGACCCGAGCGCAGGAGCGGCCGCCGCGATCGAGCAGCGCGTGGACGAGGAGCGAGAAGGCCACCGCCTGCTCGATCGGGATCATCACGCGCTCCGCCGCCTCGACGCGCCCGTCACCGCCGGTGGTGAGCTCGACCGCGGCGTGCAGGATCTCGACCGCGTCGACTGCCAAGGTGGCGCCGTCCGCCTGATACAGTGGCCGATGCGCCAGCGCGATCAGCTCGAGCCGCTCAGCGACGGTGGTCAGCGCCGGCGGCACTGGCTCGACGCCGCGGAGCTCGTTGCGCACCACCCCGACCGCCATCTGCAGATTGTTGCGGACGCGGTGGTTGAGCTCGGCGAGCAGTCGATCGCGCTCGGCGATGTTGCAGCGCAGCTCTTCCTCGTGGCGCAGCCGCAGCTTCGCCAGCGCGACATAGTGGCACAGCGTGTGGAGCAGCTGCAGCTCTTCGGCGGTGAAACACGGGCTGTCGCGGCGCCCGAAACCGAGCGTGCCAAGCAGCCGCTCGCCGTCGAGCAGCGGCGTGCAGGCGTAACAGTCGAGCCCGATCGAGCGGACGAACGCCAGCTGCGGCGAGTCGGAGCGCTGCACCCCCTTGGCGTGGATGCGGCGACGCTCCAGCGCGGCACAGCCGCACACCGCTTCGCCCAGCCGCAGCTCGGCGCCGTCATGCGCCTGCTGCTCCGTCAGCCCGGCATAGGCCTCGAGCCGCAGCAGGCCGCCGTCGTGGCGGTAGTTGAAGAAGACGTCGAGCCGCAGCTCGGCGCGGATCAGCGCGAACAGCTCGTCCACCATCCGCGCCGGATCGGTCGCGGCGAGCAGCCGGTCGGCCGCCTCCGCGGCGAGCGCGAGGTAGCGGCGCGACAGGTCCAGCGTCGCCGCGGCGTCGTCGACCGGATACGTGGGTGGGCGCTCGCGCTCGACCTCCGACATGGCGGCTGGTTACCCCCCGCGTGTGAAAATTTACAGGGCCAATCCACTTGCTTAAGTGAATACCGCGCAGGTCACTGACCTACATCGGCGAGGCGTAGAGCGCGTGATGGGTCAGGATGTACAAGGTACGACGCCCGGCGCCGCCGATCAGCAGCTGAAGTGGCCGCTCGGGTACGTCGATCCGCTTGGTCTCGCTGCCGTCGGGCGCGTAGACGAAGACCTGGCCATTGGCGACGTAGAGGTTGCCGGCGTCGTCCCGCGCGACGCTCTCGCCGCCGCGCTCGGCCACCACCTTGAGGTCGGTCACTTGCCCGCTCGCGCCGACGAGGCCGCTGTAGGTGCGGTTCTCCGAGGCGTTGGTCAGCATTACCCGGCTGCCCGGCGCCGCCCCGACGAGCCCGTAGGAGTCGAGCGTGTCGGACCAGCGCCAGCCGCTGTGATCGTCCGGCCCCTGGTTCCAGACGCGAAAGGCAGGGAGCACCAGCGAACCGTCGGGCGAGACATATTCCTGCGGCTTGGCCTCGCCCATCTTGCTGGTGAAGAAGGCGGCGATCGGCGGGAACTCGTAGGTCTTCGGGTCGATCCGGTCGGCGAACTCGCCGTTGGCCCAGACATTGACCGGCAGCAGCGTGGCGGCGCCGGGATGCGCACGCGCCGCTGTCGGTGCGATGACGCGCACGTCCTCAGGCTTGGCGGGATCGATGCTGTAGACCGTGCCGTCGCGCCCCGCCGAGGACTGGACGAGCAGGTCGCCCGATCGCGCGACCGCCAGGTTGACGGGATCGAGCGGAGCCTGCGCCACGGTCGACAGACCTTCCTCGCGCGACCAGCCGTGGATGCGGTGGAAGAAGCGGTCGATGAAGTAGAGCTTGCCGGCCTTGTCCACGGCGCCGCCCGCGATCGAGTAGAAGCCATCGGCCAGCGTCTCGATCCCTGGCGACACCGGCACCGCGGAGACGGTCGCCGCGTTCGCCGAGATGGCGGGCACGTCAAGCCGCGCGAACTCGCGCTCGCGCACCTCCTGCCGACGAGTCATGTCCTTGACCGCGTTCTCAAACGGGAATTTGCTCGCGCGCAGATAGGTGCCACAGCCCTTGGCGTCGCAGCTGGCGAAGCCGCTCTCCGCGTTGACGTGGACGTTGCGAAAGTGGATGTCGCCCGACTGGTACAGCCTCACCGCCGCGTCCATCGGCTTGATCGTCCGCGTCACGCGATAGCCGTGGTAATTGGCGAAGAGGATGTTGCGCGAGTGGTGGATCTCGGTCGAGACCGCGTTGACGCCGTCGCGCACCTCCTGCTCGGTCTGCGGCGCGAGGAACTCCCAGTTCTCGACGTGGTCGAGCACGATCTCCGCGCGATAATGATGCTCTGCGGAGAGCTCGTAGACGTGACCCGACGTCTTGGTGCCGGAAACGTAGAAGCCCGCCGACGCCAGGGTGTTGGGCGACCAGATCGCGGCGAAGGTGCCGCCGCCCCCGTCGGTGACCCAGATGCTCGGATGCTGGCCGTCCTGACGCGCCTGCGGGTCGTTGGGCTTGATCGCGCTGCCCTTGGTGAGCACCGTCCCGCCGCCGCCCTGGATCTTGACGTCGTTGACCATCGAGGGGGCGCCGGCGCGCCACAGCAGAGCGGTCGCGCGCGGGTTGACGCTGCCGGTCCACAGCCCGATGCCGTGGACGATCGCCCTGCCGCCCTTGGCGCTCTCCAGCAGCGCGCGCGCGCCGCCGACACCCGCGTAGTTGGGCGCGTTGTCGGGCAGATAGAGGTGCGTGAGGCTGGGGTGCAGCGCGATCAGCACGCTGTCGGGGCGAAGCTTGAGCGTGTCGGCGACCCGATAGCGCCCCATCGGCAAATAGAGCACCCGGTGCGTGTCGATCGCGCGCTGCAGCGCCGCGGTGTCGTCGGTGGCGTCGTCGCCCTTCACGCCCAGCGTGCGGACGTTGACCCACTGGCTAACGGGCGGCAGCGGGGCGATCGCCGGCGCGGGCGCGGGCGACGTGTGGGAGAGCGGGGTGATGTCGAACGTGGTCGCGGTCTTGCCGATCTCGCCGAGGCCGGCGAGCGCGAGACCGTGCGAGAAATCGGCGACCTGGTAGCGCTTCCCCTTGCCCACGATCGTGCGTCCGCTGTCGCGAAAGCGCGCGAACACCGGCGTGTCGCTCGCCACCGCATGGTCGAAGCCGATCTGGGTGAAGACGCTGCTTTCCTCCGAGATCACCACCGCCGCCTGGCGGACGCGCTCGAAGCGCACGTCCTTGCCCCAGAGCGAGTCGGACCAGCCGCGGTCGATGTCGATGCCGATCGGCGTGTCGCGGATCGCGACGTTGACCAGCGTGAGATCGACCTCATGCTCGCGGATCGCGGCGTCGCGCTGGCCCTCGAACGCGGAGTCGATCAGCGTGAACTGCCACGCCGGCGAGGTCTTCTCGCTCAGGATGCCGTACCGCCCGCCGTAGAAGCGCAGGTCCTCGAACTCGTTGCCCGCCTGGTAGACGCCCGCCAGCGCCGAGCCGAGATGGAAGTCGGCGTGGCGGACGTAGCCGTGCTGCGCGACGCGGAAGCGCACCGCCACCGCGCCCTCGTTGCCCGCGCCGACCCGGAAGTCGACGTTGGCGATGGCCGAGTAGAAGGTGCTCGACGTCGCGTCATAGACGCCGGGATCGAACGGCACCGTGGTGGGCGGCGGCACCGCGACCTGACCGACGCGATATTGGTCCTCCCCGGTGAAGGCGAGCATCGCGGCGACGCCGCTGCCGAAACCGGGGGTCGAGTCGCCCAGCACGATCTCGGGCCGGGTCTTGCCGACGCCGAAGACCCGCACCGCGGGCCGCACCAGGATCGTGCGCGTGACGCGGTAGCGGCCCGCCGGCAGGAAGACGATCCCGCCGCTCCCGCTCGCCGCAGCCTGGTCGATCGCTTGCTGGATCGCCGCGCTGTCGTCGGCGCGCCCGTCGCCGACGCCGCGTACCGTGATCGCGCGCGGATCGTCAGGCTGGGTGAGATAGACCGAGGTCGAGCGCGCCGCCGCGGGCGCCGCCGTTCCCGCCGTCAGCGCTACCGCCGCGACGCCCAGCCACCACTTCGCCTGCATCCCGCGCCTCCCCAGGTTTTCTTATATTACATCGACTGACAAAGGATCGGCGGACCGCGCTAGCCGGCGCGAGCGGCGAGCGCCTCGGCCGCGACGGCCACCTGCGTGCGATTTCGGACGTTGAGCTTGCGCATGAGCGCGGTCATGTGCGCCTTCACCGTCGCCTCGGCGATGCCGAGGTCGAAGGCGATCTCCTTGTTCAGCCGCCCAGAGCGCACGCCGTGCAGCACCTTCACCTGTGTCGGGGTGAGGTGCCCCAACGTGTCAACGCCGCTGGCCACTTCGTTGGGGATAGCGCCCGTGGTCATCCTGCTCCTCCTTCGCGGTCGTCGCCGCGCACCCTTGACGTCTCGTCCACCTGCGATCGGTTGGACAGCTTTATTCGATCTGAGCTCGTTTTTACCCGCTGAGCAAGCGATTTTGCCTCGATCCGCGCGCACCTGTCTGACAGGCAGCATACTCGCCACGGTCGTCACGCTCGGTTATGCCAGAGGCGAGGAGAGGATCGTGAGCGAGGGACGGCTGACCGATCGGGCCTATGCCGCGATCGTGCGCATCATCAACGACGAGGCACTGGCGGTCGGCGACCGGCTGCCATCCGAGGCGCGGCTGGCGGATAGTTTCGGCATGTCGCGCGCGATCGTGCGCGAGGCGCTGGCGCGGCTGGCGTCGGACGGGATCACCGAGGCGCGCCGCGGTGCCGGCTCCTACGTCAAACGTCGTCCCTCGGCGCGGCTCGACACGCACATGCCGATGGACACCTTGGCCTCTGCGATGGGTACCTATGAGGTCCGCTTCGTGCTCGAGGCCGAGGCAGCGCGGCTGGCGGCGCAGCGCCGATCGCCCGCGCAGATGGAGGCGATCGAGCGCGCCCTGGCGGCGCTGCGAGCGGCGTTGCTCTCCAACGCGCCCGCGCACGACGAGGACTGGCGGCTGCACCGCGCCATCGTCGAGGCCACCGCCAACGTCTCCTTCCCGCTGGTGTTCGATCAGCTCCTGGACGGCGTGATGCGCGTGCTGCGCGCGGGTGTCGACATCTCGCGCTCGCGCCCGCCCGCGGTGATCGGCGCGATGATGGAGGAGCATGACGCGATCGTCGAGGCGATCCGCGCGCAGGACGCCGAGGGCGCCGCGCTGGCGATGCGCTGGCATCTGTCGCAGGGACGACGACGGCTGATGCCGTGAGGAACCACGATCCTTCCCGCTCACGTGGAGGGGAACCGCTCGCGAAGCGAGTGGTAAGGGGGTTTCCGCCAGCGCTACGCTGCGTGGAGAACCCCCTCCACCACCGCGCGATGCGCGGCCGCCCCTCTCCGCCATGCGGGGAGAATTTTGTCGCACTCACCTCATCCCGTCGCTGCTCTCAGCCTACCTCCAGCCACCTGCGCACCGCCGCCACCAGCTCGTCGGGCGGACGGGTCGAGTCCAGCGTCAGCGCGCGCTCGTCCGCGGTGGGTGGCTCGAGCGTGGCGAGCTGGCTGTCGAGCAGCGCGACGGGCATGTAATGGCCCGAGCGGGTCGCCATGCGCCGCGCGAGCGTGTCATGGTCGAGCGCGAGCAGCACGAACGCCGGGCGAAGCCCCGATGCCGCACCGAGCCGCTCGCGATAGGCGCGTCGCAGCGCCGAACAGGCCGCGACCGCACGACCTCGCGCGCGCGCAGCATCGCCCAGCGCGGTGCCGAGCCGGTCCAGCCAGGGCCAGCGATCGTCGTCGGTCAGCGGGTGACCCTCCCGCATCTTCGCGATGTTGGCCGCGGAGTGATAAGTGTCGCCCTCCAGCATCGGGCAGGCGAGCGCGTGCGCGAGCGCGGTGGCGAGCGTCGTCTTGCCGGTGCCGCTGACCCCCATCACCACGATGGCGAGCCCCGCCTCCTCGCCCCTGCCTACCTGCCCGATCGCTCGCAATGCCCACCTCATTTCCGACCGGGCCCGAGCGGGCCCCTTCCGTCGCTATCCCGCGTCTGCCACGCCTTGGCCAGCGCGACTTTCATCGGCAACGGTCGGGGTTCTGGCGGCCTTTCGGCGTCATCCTGAACTTGTGTCAGGATCCAAGGCTACGCGATTCTCGAACAGTCCTAGTGCGTGGCACGGTGGATCCTGAAACGAATCCAGGATGACGCCGATGGGGAAGGCGGCGGCTCGACACCTTGGTGTTGCTTGCCCCCTACTCCGCCCGTGCCCAGCCTGGCGCTGCCGGCTCAAGCGTCTCCAGGAACGCGTGCGCACTGTCGCGATACTCGGCCCGGCGCGCGTCGTCGAACCGCCGCCACGTCGCGTAGACGTTGCGCATCCGTGGGTTGCGAGCGAAGCGCTGCTCATGGCGCGCGACGAAGTTCCAGTAGAGCGCGTTGAACGGGCACGCTTCCTCACCCGTCTTCTTCTTCACGTCATAGCGGCACCGTCCGCAGTAATCGGACATGCGGTCGATATAGGCGCCGCTCGCGACATAAGGCTTGGACGCGATCACGCCGCCGTCGGCGAACTGGCTCATCCCGACGACGTTGGGCAGCTCGACCCACTCATAGGCGTCGAAATAGACCACCAGGAACCAGTCCGAGATCGCCGACGGCGCGATCCCGGCGAGCAGCGCGAAATTGCCGAGGACCATCAATCGCTGAATATGGTGCGCATAGGCCTCGCGCCGGGTCTGGTCGACCGCCTCGGCGAGGCAGCGCATGTCGGTCTCGCCGGTCCAGTAGAAGTCGGGCAGCGGCCGGGTCGCCTCCAGCGCGTTGCGCTCGGCGAAGGCGGGCATGTCCCACCAATACATGCCGCGCATATATTCGCGCCAGCCGATGATCTGGCGGACAAAGCCCTCGACCGAGTTGATCGGCGCACGCCCGCGCTGATAGGCGCGTACCGCCGCCTCGCACACTTCCACGGGCCCGAGCAGCCCGAGATTGAGGCACAGCGAGAGGCTGGAATGGAACAGATAATCCTGGCCCGCCACCATCGCGTCCTGGTAGCGGCCGAAGTCGGGCAGCGCCTCCTCGACGAACTGGTCGAGCGCCTGCAGCGCCTGTCCGCGGGTGACCGGCAGCGCGAAGGGCTCGAGTGCGCCGAAATGCTCGCCGAAGCGCTTCGCCACCAGGGCGAGGACGTCGCGCGTCGTCTCGTCGGGGGCGAAGCGTAGCGGCGCGGGATAGTTGCGGCCGGCGGTCGGGCCGGCGCGATTGTCGTGGTCGAAGTTCCACTGGCCACCCTCGGGTTTGCCGTCCGCGTCCATCAGCAGCCCGGTGCGGCGGCGCATCTCGCGGTAGAAGAACTCCATCCGTTTCTCGCGCGAGCGCTGCGCCCAGGCGGAGAAGTCGGGCAGCGGGCAGACGAAGCGGTCGTCCTCGAGGATCTCGACCGGCAGGCCGGTGCGCTCGGCCCAGTCGTCCTGCGCCCGGCGGACGCGATACTCGCCGCCCGCGACGGTGCGGATCGCGCTGGCGCGGTGACGCCGGGCGGCGCGCTCGACCTCGCCGGTGAAGCTCTGCGTGTTGCCGCGCGCGTCGAGCGCGACATAGTCGACCGTCCAGCCGTCGTCGCGCAGCGCGTCGGCGAAATGGCGCATCGCCGAGAAGATCAGCGCGATCTTCTTCTTGTGGTGGCGCACGTAGGTGGCCTCGTCCCACACCTCCATCATCAGCACGACCGCACCACCGCGATCGACGTCGCGCAGGCTGGCGAGCGTGGCGGTGAGCTGGTCGCCCAGCAGCGGGATCAGCAGCGTCATGCCAGCGCCAACGCGCGGAAGGCGCAAAAGCAACGTGGGTTAGCGGGGCGTTGTCCGCGTCGTCCGTTCGTCGTTCTCGCCCCTCCCCGTCATTCCCGCGGGACGGGGATCCAGACACGCTGACGCTCATGATAGAGCCACCGCTTCAGCGGTCATGAATTCCCCCCCTGCGCGGGGACGACGGGAAGGATGGGTCTGCCCCGGCTATCCGCGGTGCACTAGGCCGCCACCCTCACCAGATCTTCACACGGTCCTTCGGCGCGAGGTACAACTTGTCGCCGGGCTTGACCCCGAAGGCGTCGTACCAGGCGTCGACGTTACGCACGATGCCGTTGACGCGGTAGAAGGCCGGCGAGTGCGGGTCGGTCAGCAGCCTTGCGCGCAGCGCGCCCTCGCGGATCTTGCTCCGCCACGCCTGGGCGTAGGCGAGGAAGAAGCGCTGATCGCCGGTCAGCCCGTCGATCACCGGCGCCTTGCCGTGCTCGGCTTGGTAGCGCTGATAGGCCGAATAGGCCGCCTCGATCCCGCCGAGATCGCCGATGTTCTCGCCCAGCGTCAGCGCGCCCTTCACCTTCACGCCCGGGATCGGCTCATATTGGTCGTATTGGCCGACCAGAAGTCCGGTGCGCTTGGTGAAGGCCTGCCGGGTCGCTGGCGTCCACCAATTCTCGAACTTGCCCGAGGCGGAGAACTGGCTGCCCTGATCGTCGAAGCCGTGGCCCATCTCGTGACCGATCACCGCGCCGATCGCGCCGTAGTTCACCGCCACGTCGGCCTTGGGATCGAAGAAGGGCGGCTGCAGGATCGCGGCAGGGAAGGTGATCTGGTTCGCGAGCGGATCGTAGTAAGCGTTCACGGTCTGCGGGGTCATGCCCCACAGGCTACGATCGACCGGCTTGGGGAAGCGGCTGAGCTCGAGTTGATGGTCGAACTCGGCCGCGCGCAGGTTGTTGCCGAGCGGATCGCCGCGCACGACCTTGAGCGCGCCATAGTCGATGTACGTCACAGGATGGCCGGTGCGCGGCTCGAACGCGGCCAGCTTGGCCAGTGCGGCCTGCTTGGTCGCGGCGTCCATCCAGTTGTTGCCGTCGATCCGCTCGCGATAGGCGCCGCGCAGGTTCTTGATCAGCTCGGCCATCTTGGCCTCGCTCTCGGGCGGGTAGAAGCGCGCGACATAGACCTTGCCGACCGCCTCGCCCATCGCGCCGTTGACCAGCGCCACGCCGCGCTTCCACCGCGCGCGCTGCTCGGGCTGGTCGCTCAGCGTCTTGCCGTAGAAGGCGAAGCTCGCCTCGTCGAACGCCTTGGGCAGCACCGCCGCCTGGCTCGACGCGAAGCGGAACTTCATCCAGTCCTGCCAGCTGCTCACGGGCGTCGCGGCGAAGATCTTGCCGAGTGCGGTCAGCGCGGTGTCATCGCTGACGATCAGCACCGGCTGGTTGCCGTAGCCCGCGGTCGTCTCCATCGCGGCGAAGTCGAACTCGGGCGCGAGCGCGCGGCGCTGCGCCACCGTCATCGGCTTGAGCATCTTGGCGAGGTCGCGCTGCTCGACCGGCGACCATTGCACCTTGGCCATCGCGGTCTCGAGCGCGACGATCCGGTCGGCGCGCGCCGCCGCGTCGCCGATCCCGGCGAGCGTCAGCACCTGCTCGACATAGCGGCGGTAGGCGGCGCGATAGGCGTCGTACTTGGCGCCGGGCAGCAGGTAATAGTCGCGCCCGCCCATGCCGAGCGAGCCCTGCCCCCAATTGGCGACGTAGCGCGTCGGATCGGACGGGTCAGGCAGCTGGCTGATCTCGACCGGCGAGGCATAGCCGACCGTGGCGAACAAGCGCTGGAGCTGGGCGCGGTCGCGCGCCGCGTCGATCGTGGCAAAGTAGGGCTTGAGCGGCGCGGTGCCGGCGCGCTCGATCGCGGCCTGGTCCATGAAGCTGGCGTAGAGCGCGCCGATCTGCGGCGCCGCCGGGCCGATCGCGGCGGGGTCGCTGGTCGCCTCCTCGAGGATGTGGCGGACCTGGAGCTCGGCCTCGTCGCTCAGCACCACCGCGGGGCCGGCGGACTGGCGGTCGGCCGCGATCGGCGTCGTCTTGTCCCACTGGCCGTTGGCGTAGGTCCAGAAATCGTCGCCGGGCTTCACCGCCGAGTCACGCGCGCTCAGGTCGACGCCGAACGTGCCGTAGCGCGCGCCGGCCGGAGCGGTCGCGGCGGTCGGCGCGGGCGCCGTCTGCGCCGCCGCTGGCACCGCGGCGAGCGAGGTAATAAGCGAGAGTCCCAGCAAGATCTTCGAAGTCATCGGGGCAGGCGTCCTCATCGAGTCACTGTGTGACACGATTAAGGCACCGCGCTGACACGCGCAATCGCGCGTCGCCGGCCAGGGTCAGCCGCCGCAAGTTCTTCATCCTGTAGCTGAACCCTCGCGGCCGCGGCTCGTTCGCCGTACGTGGCGCTCGCGACCGACCTCCCCCGCCCCGTCGTCTGGCGTCCCCGTCGGCTGCTGATCACGCGCGCCGCGCGCGGCTTCGCTCACGGCCGCGCGATCGCCGCGCGCGCGAGCGCTGCGGGCGTTGACGTGGTCGAGCTACCGAACGACCGGCTCACGCTCGACCTGCCCGACGACCCGCGTCGCGCCTATGCGGCGGCGAAGGCGACGCTGGCGGTCACGGTGGCGCCGCCGTCGAAGCGGCGGCTCCAGCCGATCGCGCCGAGTGCGGACTGGCGCGTCGATCTCGCCGAGGGCTGTCCGGCGCATTGCAGCTACTGCTATCTCGCCGGCTCGCTCCAAGGGCCACCGATCACCCGCGTCTACGCCAACCTCGAGGAGATATTGGCGGTGCTGCCCGACCATCTCGGGCGCGGCACCGTGACCTCGCGCCAGCGCGCCCGCGCCGGTGAGGGCACCACCTTCGAGGCGTCCTGCTACACCGACCCGCTCGCGCTGGAGCCGCTGACCGGCTCGCTCTCGGCCGCGATCGCCTGGTTCGGGCGCTGGCAGGCCGAGGCGCAGCTGCGCTTCACCACCAAGTTCGCCGATGTCGCACCGTTGCTCGCGCTCGACCACGGCGGCCGCACGCGGATGCGGGCCTCGATCAACCCGCCCGCCTTCGCGCGCTTCGAGGGCGGCACCGCGCCGGTCGCGGCGCGGCTGCGGGCGCTGCGGCAGATGGCGGACGCGGGCTATCCCGTCGGTCTGACGGTCGCGCCGATCATCGCCGCTCCCGGCTGGGAGAGCGCCTATGGCACGCTGATCGACGACTGCGCCGCCGCACTGGCCGACACGCCCGGGCTCGACCTGACGGTCGAGCTGATCACGCACCGCTACACCGCCACGTCGCGCGCGGTGCTGGAGAGCTGGTACCCCGGCTCGTCGCTCGACATGAGCGGGCGGGACCGCGCCACCAAGCGGACCAAGTTCGGCGGCGAGAAGCAGGTGTACGACGCGGCGACGATGCGCGCGCTACGGGCTTTCTTCGAGGCGCGGCTGGCGGCGGCACTCCCCGCGGCGCGGCTGCTCTACTGGACATGACGGTCTGGTTCACCGCCGACACGCATCTCGGCGACCATCGCACGATCAACATCTGGCGCCGCCCCTTCCCCGACGTCGGGGCGATGGACGCGCTGCTCGTCGAGCGCTGGAACGCCACGGTCGCTCCAGAGGACACGGTCTGGCATCTCGGCGACGTCGCGCGCCGCGCCGACGCGGTCGCGCCGCTGCTGGCGCGGCTGAACGGCACCAAGCACCTGCTGCGCGGCAACAACGATCCCCCGGCGACGCTCGGCGCTCTGGGCTGGGCGAGCGTCGGTGATTATGCCGAGATCGAGCTCGAGGGACGGCGGCTGGTGCTCGGCCATTACCCGTTCCGCAGCTGGAACGGACAGCACCGCGGCGCCATCAACCTGCACGGTCACAGCCATGGCCGGCTCGCGCCGATGAAGCGGCAATATGACGTGGGGGTCGACGTGCACGAGTTCGCGCCCGTCTCGCTGGATCAGCTGCTCGCCACCACCCCGACGCGCATGGGCGAGCGGGCGTGACGTCGTCGCGCCACGCCCACCGTCCGCTCAGAAATCGAGCCGCACTGTCGCCGACACCGTGCGGCCATTCAGCACCCGTGCGCGCAGGATCCCGCTCGTCGGGATCGCCACGTCGTCGAAGGCGGTGATCGCCGCGACGTCGAACAGGTTGCTCGCGTTCAGTCCGAGCGATAGCCGCTCCGCCGCGCGGACCTGCACGAACGCGTTGGTGGTGACATAGCCTGGCACGCGCAGCAGGTTGTTGTCCTGCGCGTAACTGCCCGTGGTGCCGATGAATATCGCGCCCAGGCTGAACCGCTCGGTGACGAGCTGCGGGGTCGCCTGGAAGGTCAGCTTGGCCTGGTGGCGCGGGATGTTGCCCTCGAAGCGCGGGTTGACCGCGTCACGCGTGATCTCGGCGTGCGTCAGCGTCGCGCCGCCGTTGAGCGCGAAGATGCCGTGCCGCACGCCGCCCTCGATCTCGATGCCGTGCGCCCGATAGTCGCGCTCGATCGGCTCGGTTGTCACCTGATTGACGTTGCTGTCCTGGGCCGCGGCCCAGAAGCCGGTGGCGTTGAAGGTCAGCCCGTCCTGGCGGAACTTGGCACCGACTTCCGCCTGGCGCACCGGATCGTAGGCGGCCCGTGGGAGGGTCAGCGTCCCCGTCGCCGAGTCGACGATCGGGCTGAACAGCAGGCGATCGGCGTTGGCGCGCGCGCCGCGGCTGTAGCGGGCGAACAGCGCGAACGGCTCGGCGACCCGCCAGTTGATCCCGGTCGAGTAGGACAGGTAATGGTAGCGATAGCCGAGCGGCGCGGGCGCGTTGATCGGGGTGAAGCCCACCTGGGTCTCGGGCGCGGAGATGACGCCGTTCCCGTCCATGTCGCGCGTCACGGTGCCGACGCGTCCGCCGCCGAGATCCGAACCGTATAGGCGGCCGCTGGCGCTGCCGGAATCGTAGCGGAGGCTCGCGCCGAGCGCGACCGCGCCGACGTGATAGTTGGCCGAGGCGAAGGGGGCGTTGACCGCATAATCCAGGTCCATGCTGCGCCGCCGTTTGCCGGGCAGCAGGGTGAACTGGTAGGCGAGCACGCCCTTGTCGGTCAGTCGCGCGCCGCCGGCGGTGCTGACGTCGATCAGCGCCGCCTGGCCGTCGCCGCGCACGTCGGAGAGCATCGTGCTCCACAAGATGTCGCGATCGAGCGTCTGGCGCGCGGCGTAGAAGCCGCCGGTGAGCGTCAGCTCGCCGTCGCCGAGGCTCAAGACGCGGCTCGCCCGCGTGTCGCTGGTGACATTGCCATAGTCGCGGACGCGCGAGTCGATGACGCTGAGCAGCCCGATCAGCCCGTTGCCGTTCAGATGGTTCACGTCGACGATCGGCTGCCCGGCGTTCGGACCGGTGGCATAGGACAAGTGCCCGCCGTCGCCGGCCAGGCCGGTCACGCGCGCGGCCGGTAGGAACTGGGTCGCGAAGGGGCTTACCAGCGCGCCCGAGACGCCGCTGACACGGAAGCGCTCAGTGACGGTCCAGTCGGCGACGTCGATCTGCGCCTCCAGGCCGCCGCTCAGCGAGCGCGTGCGCTGTCCGTCGCCGATGTCGTGCACGACCGGTCGGTTGCCACCGTCTAGGACAAGGACGTCGCGGACCGAGCGCGACAGCAGCACGCCCGAGCTGACGTCGAAGCCCGCCACCGCGCGCGGCGCCGGATGCCGCTCGAACCCGGTCGCGCGCATCGGCACGACGTCGTAGAAAGGTGCGCGATCGTCGAGATACTTACCGTATAACCGCACGTAGCCGCCCTGAAACGTCTTGGTGAGGTTGACCTTGACCTGCCCGCCGTGCTGCGCGTCATAGCCAGCGGTGCGCGGCCCCTCGCCGCGGCGGTAGAAGCCGCCGACATGGTAGCGCCACGTCTCGCCGAGTTGCCCGCCCTGGTCGGCGTCGATCCGATAATGGTCATAGTCGAGCCCGGCGGTCAGCGCCACCGCCCCGCCCGCGGTCTCGCCGGTCTTGGAGAGGAAGTTGATGACCCCGCCCGGCGAGTTGGACGCGAAGGTTGAGGCCGAGCCGCCGCGGATCACCTCGACCTGGGCGAGATTGAGGTCGGCGCGCACCAGCCCGTCCGAGCCGAGCCCCTGCATGTCGCCGAACTCGAGCACGGGCAGGCCATCCTCCTGCAGCTGGACGAACTTGATCCCCGACGAGGCGAGCGGCAGGCCGCGCACGCTGAGGCTGATCAGCCCCTCTCCCGTCGACGACTCGGACCGGATCCCGGGAATGTCGCGGAGCAGGTCGCCGATCGAGCGCGGCGCCAGCTTCTCGATGTCGGCCTCCCTGAGGCTACTGGTCGAGGTGGCGCTGTCGAGCCGGTCGCGCCCCTTGGCGACGCCGGTGGTGACCGTGTCCGACGACGGTGCGCTCGGCGGTTCGCTGGCGTCCGTCATCGGCGCGACGAGTGCGGTAGACGACATCGCTGCCGCCAGGAAAATCGAGATCAATGTGTCACCCCCCAAGGACGACGAGGGATCGCCGTCGGTCGGGGCGGATAGGGTTAGGCGAAGTGCAGCCTCAATCGCGGGCGTGACGCATTACGGCGAGGACGTGCCGGCGGAGCAGTCCGGGCGGACGCGCCCTCTTCCAACCTAACGATCTGATTCGGCTATGTTGCGCGACGTCCTTCCGATCCACGGAGCGGTTCCGGCGGCGCCGTCACTCACCATCGCGGGTCAGTCTCTCGGCGCTCAAGGCAACCTCGCAACCCGCGGGCATGCACCTTATCTACGTGCCAACGGAGGTTGCATGACGAACTATCGCAAGACCGAAGAGGCGATCGCGCGGCTCACGCCGGAACAGTATCGCGTCACCCAGCAGAGCGGCACCGAGCGGCCGGGCACCGGAGAGCTGCTCTACAACAAGGAGCCCGGCATCTACGTCGACGTGGTCTCGGGCGAGCCGCTGTTCGCCAGCGCGGACAAATATGAATCGGGCTGCGGCTGGCCCAGCTTCACCAAGCCGGTCGAGCCCGCCAATGTCGCCGAGCTGGTCGACCGCTCGCATTTCATGACTCGCACCGAGGTGCGCTCTGCAAACGGTGACAGCCATCTCGGACACGTCTTCGACGACGGTCCGCGCGATCGCGGCGGGCTGCGCTATTGCATCAACTCGGCCTCGCTCCGCTTCGTCCACCGCGACGATATGGAGGCCGAGGGCTATGGTGCCTATCTGCCCCAGGTCGAGGACGCCCGCTGACGCTCGCGCGGCGGCTCGCTCACCACAGCACGCCGTTGTCGGGCTTCATCGGCTCGGGCGCGTCCTCGCCGATGGACTGAAGCAGGTCGATCTCGATCGTGCGGCACATCGCCGTGAGCGGCAGGTCGTGGACGGTGTTGGCGAAGGGGTCGACGAGGTCGTCACCGATCGCCAACACCGCCAGGAACATCAGCCCGGCCACGGTCGAGCCCAGCGGCGTGGCAAAGCCCAAGGTCTCCACCAGCCCGATCGGCAGCAGGATGCAGAACAGGTGCGTGAAAACCATCGGGAAGAAGCGGTATTGATTGGGTAATGGGGTATTCTTGAGGCGCTCCATGCCGCCCTGGGCGTTGGCGATGTCGATCAGCACGCCCTCGATCGAGGCCTGCTGGATCGTGTCGATCCAGCCGTTCTCGCGCGCGAGATTGACGCGCCGGCCGGTGCCATCGACGATCCCGTTGGCGATGTTGGTGCGCGACAGTGCGAAATCGGCCTCGCCCTTGGAGAGGAAGCGCAGCACCTCGTCGTCGGCCTTCTGCTTACGCAACTGGCATCGCAGTGCGTTCACATAGGCGATCTGGCGCAGCACGATCGTCCGCTTCATATCGCGCGCCTCGGTGTCGGGCAGATAGTTGCGCGCCTGACGCGCGAGGTTGCGGCTGGCATTGATCATCAGCCCCCACAGCGACCGCCCCTCCCACCAGCGCTGATAGGCCGAGTTGCTGCGGAAACCGAGGAACAGCGCCAAGGCCGAGCCGAACAAGGTCAGCGGCAGTTCGGGTGCCCTGAATGGCAGGACGTAATAGGTCACGGTGACGATCACGTCCCAGACGAACAGCAGCGTCAGCGGCTTCCAGACTTCGCGGACGATCTGAGTGAGACGAGGAACAGCGGTGACGATCATGCGCCGCTAACGCGTGTTCGGCGAGGCCGTTGCACGTACGAAACCAAATGTTACAGAGTCATATGAAGACGAGAACCGCAGCCTGTAGGCGGCACCCGTGCTCCGGCGAACGCCGGAGCTAAGGGTTGGGGCGCGGGTGTTGGCGGGCGCTGGGCTCCTGCGTTCGCGGGAGCACGTGCCCTCACCCCACCAGCGCGCGGTCACGCAAGCCGCGCCAGACGCGAACCGCCTGCACCGTCTCGGCGACGTCGTGGACGCGCAGCAGCTGCACCCCCGCCTCCGCTCCCTTGAGCGCCAGCGCGACCGATCCGCCGAGCCGCTGCTCCACCGGCGCCTCGTTGCTGAGCGCACCGATCAGCCGCTTGCGGCTCGCGCCCAACATGACCGCGCAGCCGAGGCCGTGGAACATCGCCAGGCCGTTCAGCAGCGCGAGATTGTCCGACAGCGACTTGCCGAAGCCGATGCCGGGGTCGACGATGACACGCGCGCGCTCGACCCCAGCGGCCACCACCGCTTCCACCCGCGCCTCGAGCCAGTCGAACACCTCCCCGACCACGTCGTCGTAGGTCACGCGCGCGTGACCGCCGCCCTTGGGATCAGGCGAGTGCATCAGGATCACGGGCGCCGCGCTACGCACCACCAGGGGGAGCGCGCGCTCGTCCCACAGCAACGCCGAGACGTCGTTGACGATCCTCGCCCCGGCGGCGAGCGCGGCCTCCATCACCGGCGCCTTGCGCGTGTCGACCGAGACCAAAGCGCCCGCGCGCGCGAGCCGCTCGACTACCGGCGCGACGCGGCGCGCCTCGTCCTCCTCCCAGACGAGCGCGGCGCCGGGGCGCGTCGACTCGCCGCCGACGTCGATCAGCGCGGCGCCTGCCCCGGCCATCGCCATGCCCGCCGCGGCCGCGGCCGCGGGGTCATCCAGGTGAGCGCCGCCGTCAGAGAAGCTGTCCGGCGTGACGTTGAGGATCGCGGCGACCTGCGGCTGGTCGAGCCGCAGCACGCGCTCACCCAGAGCGAGCGGCGCGCGCGGCGACGTGCAGCGCGCGTGCAGCAGCGCGGCGCGTTCGCCGAGCTGCGGGATTTCGGCGACAGGGACGATGTGGCGCGCGCCGTCGCCGCTCACCTCATAGGCGGCGAACCACTGCAGCCCACCGGCGAGCCGCGCCACCGTCCCGCCGGGGTAAGCGAAGGGCGCGTCGACGAAGTGGACGGGGCGGAGGCGCATCGGACGGACCTTCTGCTGGGCGGGTGCGGCCTGCTAGCGCGGTTCGGAGCGACGCCCAAGCGCGGCTAGTGACAGAGCCGACGGTTCCGCAGGATTGCCGACATCCCACTGCCCCTCTCCCGCAAGGGGAGGATCAGCGATCCCGTGTTGGACGGCGAACGACTTACGGCTGCGTCGCCAGCAGATAGGTCTGGCGCACGCGGTCGATCGGCTCGAGCGCACCGTCGACCTCGCGGTGCCAGAAGGTCCAGCCGTTGCACGCGGGCGCCTGCTGCACGGTCGCGCCCACCTTGTGGATCGAGCCGCTCGCGCCGCACGCGCTCGCCAGCGAGCCGTCGGCGCGCACCGTCGCGCTGTGCCGCCGCTTCGCGTCGACCAGCACGGTGCCGGGGGTGAGGTAGCCGTTCTCGACCAGCACGCCGAACGCGACCTTGGGTGCGCCGCGCGGGCTCTGCATCGTCGCCAGCGCCGATTCGTCGAGCGGCAGCGCGGCGGCGATCCGCTCGGCCGCGGCGTCGATATAGGCCAGCTCACGCTCGATCCCGATCCAGCGGCGGCCCAGCCGCTTGGCCACCGCGCCGGTCGTCCCGGTGCCGAAGAAGGGGTCGAGCACGACGTGACCCGGCTTGGTGCAGGCGAGCAGGATGCGATAGATCAGCGCCTCCGGCTTCTGCGTCGGATGGACCTTGACCCCGCCCTTCTTGAGTCGCTCCTGGCCGCCGCAGATCGGGAATTCCCAGTCGGAGCGCATCTGCAGCTCGTCGTTGAGCGTCTTCATGCTGCGATAGTTGAAGGTGTACTTCGCCTTCTCGCCCTTGGACGCCCAGATCAACGTCTCGTGCGCGTTGGTGAAGCGCGTGCCCCGGAAATTGGGCATCGGGTTGGCCTTGCGCCATACGATGTCGTTGAGGATCCAATAACCCAGGTCCTGCACCGCGGCGCCGACCCGGAAGATGTTGTGGTAGCTGCCGATCACCCAGATCGTGCCATCGTCCTTGAGGATCCGGTGCGCTTCCGCGAGCCAGGCCCGCGTGAAGGCGTCATAGGCGGCAAAGGTGTCGAACTTGTCCCAGTCGTCGGTCACCGCGTCGACGTGGCTGCCGTCGGGGCGGAACAGCTCGCCGCCGAGCTGGAGGTTATAAGGCGGGTCCGCGAAGACCATGTCGACCGACTTGGCCGGGAGCGCGCGCATCGCCGCGATACAGTCGCCCATCACGATCTGGTCGAGCGGGAGCGGCGAGTCCGCCGCCTCCGCCGCGCG
Source organism: Sphingomonas yunnanensis (assembly GCF_019898765.1). GTDB lineage: Bacteria > Pseudomonadota > Alphaproteobacteria > Sphingomonadales > Sphingomonadaceae > Sphingomonas > Sphingomonas yunnanensis. Next base: position 152,301 of record NZ_JAIOKB010000007.1, read on the forward strand.
TCGCGACCGCGCGACCTTGTCCATCACCCCCATCGATCAGCTCCCCTTTGCCCGCGCAAGAGGCCGCCGAAACACCGTTCCGTCAAGCCGGCTTTTACCACGCGACTCGCGGACCAAAGCCGAGTCGCTAGCGGAACAAGATGAGTCCACATCCATATGTTGAGTCGTCGGCGGCGGCGTTGACTCGATATATGGTGGTGTGACGGAAAAGACTCAGAACGGCAGAACCGCCTGGGCCACGGGTGCGAAGCTGCGACGGTGGAGCGGCGACGGGCCGTGCTCGCGCAGCGCGCGCAGGTGCGCGGGGCAGCCGTACCCCTTGTTCGAGTGCCAGCCGTACTGCGGGTGTGATTCGGCGGCGGCGATCATGATCTGGTCGCGCGTGTGCTTAGCGACGATCGAGGCGGCGGCGATCGAGCGGCTCCGCGCGTCGCCGCCGACGATCGCGGTGGCGGCATAGCCCCAGCGCGGGAGCCGGTTGCCGTCCACCAGCACGTGCCCGGGCACGTCGCCCAGCGCGCGTGCCAGCTCGTCCACCGCGAGCGTCATCGCCTTCATCGTCGCCCAGTAGATGTTGAGCGTGTCGATCTCCGCGGGCTCGACGATGCCGACGCCGACGATCGCGCAGTCGCGCAGTCGCGCGTACAAGCGCGCGCGCTCGCCCGCGGGCAGCTTCTTCGAATCGTCGATGCCGCGCGGCACGCCCTTGGCGGGCAGCACCACCGCGGCGGCGACCACCGGCCCGGCGAGCGGCCCGCGCCCGGCCTCGTCCACCCCCGCCACCGGCGGCAGGCAGCGCTTCTCGTGGAGCAGCCCGGGCATCAGAGCCGCCACGGCGGGAAGCGGCGGTTCTCCCCGGCCTGGTAGAGGCACACAGCGTTGCCCGAGGGATCGCGCAGCCGCGCCTCGCGCCAGCCCCACGGCCGGTCGCGCGCCTCGTCCGCGACGACGCCGGCGGCGCGCGCGTGCGCCACCGCCGCGTCGACGTCGGCGACTTCGAGGAAGACCACAGGCGCGCCGGCGATCTCGTGCGCCGCCTCGATCGACAGCGTCGTGCCGCCGGCGCTCTCGAAGCGCGCGTAGCGCGCGCCGCTGGCGACGATCGGGGTCAGCCCGAGCCCGCGGTAGAAAGCGAGCGTGGCGGCATGGTCGGTCATCGGCAGCGTGACGTGGTTGAGCGTCGGCGCCGCCGCGGCGACGTCGAGCCGGACGCGTGCGTGCCCCATCGGCCCGTGTCCGGCGCCCAGCCCAGGCGCCTCGCGCAGCGCGACCCGGACGAAGACTCGCGCGCGCTCGATCGCCTGCGACAGCGCGAGGCCCCGCGCGAGCCCCTCGGCGATCGCGCTCGCCAGCGTGCAGCCGGTACCGTGGTGGTGGCGCGTGTCGATCCGCGGCGCCTCCCAGCGCAAGATCTCGCCGGCCGGGCCGATCAGCCGATCGACCACCAGCGCTCCCTCGGCATGGCCGCCCTTGACCAGCAGCGGCGTCCCGATCGCGGCGGCATAGTCGCGCGCCGCGGTCACCACCTCGTCCGCAGTGAGCGTGTCGCGCCCGCACAGCGCCGCCAGCTCGGGCAGGTTCGGGGTGACCAGTGCGCTCAGCCGCGCCAGCCGCTCGAACGCCGCGATCGTGGCAGTATCGGCGAGCACCGCGCCGCTGCTCGCCACCATCACCGGGTCGAGCACGATCGCGCTGCCGTAGCGCCCGTCCGCCAGCTCGTCGGCGACTGCGGCGGCGATGTCCGCGCCACCGAGCATCCCGATCTTGACCGAGTCGACGCCGAGGTCCGCGACCACGCTGGTCATCTGCTGGCGCACCATGTCGGGCGACAACGCCGCGACCGCCTGGACGCCGAGCGTGTTCTGCGCGGTGATCGCGGTGATCGCGGTCATGGCATGGCCGCCCAGCATCGTGACGGTCTTGATGTCGGCCTGGATCCCCGCGCCGCCGCCCGAGTCCGAGCCGGCGACGATCAGCACGCGCGGCATCATCCGCGGCGGCGCCGCTCGGCCGCGGCAGGATATTTCTTCAAGGTCGCACCGACCCGCGCCGGGCGGTCGAGCAGCTCGCCGCCGCAGCCCGGGCAGCGCTCGTCGAGGTCGTCGGCGCAATCGGCGCAATAGGTACATTCGAGCGAGCAGATGAAGGCGCCGCCCGCGTCGGCGGGCAGGTCGACGCCGCAGCGCTCGCACTCGGGACGCATCTCCAGCATGCGCGCGCCATAGCGCCGCCCGCGCGCGAGGTCACGCGGGATGAGGCGGGCAGACAGGGCGTGACGCCGACCGCACCACTCGCGTCATCCTGAGCTCGTCGCAGGATCCACTGTGCCGCGAACTCCTCAGCACGTGAGCTTGCGGACAAGTGGATCCTGAAACGAGTTCAGGATGACGCCGGTAAGGAGATGACGCTAGTGAGAGGCGGTGAGCACCCCCTCAGGCCGCGGCGCGCACCGCGTCGCAGATGCGGTCGACCACGCGCTCGACCTGCTGCGGATCGTCACCCTCGGCCATCACGCGGATCACCGGCTCGGTGCCGGACGGCCGGATCACCAGCCGGCCACTGCCGGCCAGCTCGGCCTCGGCCTCGGCGATCACCGCCTTCACCCCCTCCTGCTCCAGCGGCTTGCCGCCGGCGAAGCGCACGTTCTTGAGCAGCTGCGGCAGCGGCTCGAACCGGTGGAGCACCTCGCTCGCCGGCGCGCCCGCGCGGCACAATTCGGCGAGCACCTGGAGCGCGGCGACCAGGCCGTCGCCGGTCGTGGCATAGTCGGACAGGATGATGTGCCCCGACTGCTCGCCGCCGACATTATAGCCGCGCCGTCGCATCGCCTCGAGCACATAGCGGTCGCCCACCTTGGTGCGGATCAGCCCGAGCCCCTGCGCCGACAGATGCCGCTCCAGCCCGAGATTGGACATGACCGTCGCGACCAGCCCTCCCCCGGCGAGCCGCCCTACGCGTGCCCAGCCCGCCGCGATCGTCGCCATCAGCTGGTCGCCGTCGATCACGCGGCCGCGCTCGTCGACCACGATCAGCCGGTCGGCGTCCCCGTCGAGCGCGATCCCGATCGCCGCGCCATGCTCCACCACTGCCGCCGACAGCGCCTCGGGATGGGTCGAGCCGATCCGATCGTTGATGTTGAGCCCGTTGGGGCTCACCCCGATCTGGACGAGGTCGGCGCCGAGCTCCCACAATGCCTCGGGCGCGACCTGATAGGCGGCGCCGTTGGCGCAATCCACCACCACCTTGAGGCCGTCGAGGCGGAGATCGTTGGGGAAGGTGGATTTGGCGAAGTGGATGTAGCGACCGCGCGCGTCGTCGATCCGCTTGGCGCGGCCGATCTCGCCCGCGGCCGCCAGCGCCACCTCGCCATCGATCGCCGCCTCGATCGCCTCCTCGTCCTCGTCGGAGAGCTTGTAGCCGTCAGGGCCGAACAATTTGATCCCGTTGTCGGCGAAGGGATTGTGACTGGCCGAGATCATCACGCCCATGTCGGCGCGCATCGACTTGGTCAGCATCGCCACTGCCGGCGTCGGCATCGGCCCGACGAGCGTGACGTCCATGCCGACGCTGGTGAAGCCCGCCTGCAGCGCGCTCTCGAGCATATAGCCCGACAGCCGCGTGTCCTTGCCGATCACGACGCGGTGGCGGTGCGCGCCCCGCAGGAAGTGGCGACCGGCGGCCATGCCGACCTTCATCGCCATCTCCGCGGTCATCGCGCCGGTGTTGGTGAGCCCGCGAATGCCGTCGGTGCCGAAATATTTCCTTGCCATCGCCTCTTACCTTCGCTCCGCTGACGGGCTTCCATAAACGATGACACACGAAGGGCGAAGAGCGCGCTGATGTCGCAGGCCACCCGTATTCTCCTCGCCCTGATCGCGGGTCTCGCCGCCGGGATCGCGCTGGCGCGCGTCGCGCCCGGCGCGGTGTCGCAGGTGGTGGCGGTGGCGGAGCCGCTCGGCACCGCCTGGCTCCATGCCTTGCAGATGACGATCGTGCCGCTGGTGGTCTCGCTGCTCGTCACCGGCGTCGCCGCGACGGCCGAGGCGGCGCGCGCCGGTCGGCTGGCGGCGCGCGCGATCGCGCTCTACGTCGTGCTGCTTGCCAGCTCGGCGACGATCGCGGCGCTGCTGACGCCGCTGCTGCTGGCGCTCGTCCCGCTGCCCGCGGCCTCGGCCGCGGCGCTGCGCGGCGCCTTGTCCGACGCGGGCGCGGTGCCCGCGGTGCCGCCGCTGGGTGAGTTCTTCGCCGGCATCGTGCCCAAGAACGTGATCCAGGCGGCCGCCAACGACGCTTTCCTGTCGCTGATCATCTTCACGCTGGTGTTCGCCTTCGCCATCGCGCGGATCGAGCGCGACCAGCGCGACTTGCTGGTGCGCCTCTTCACCGCGCTGCGCGACGCCATGCTGGTGGTGATCGACTGGGTGTTGTGGATCGCGCCGCTGGGCGTGCTGGCGCTCGCACTGGTGGTGGGCGCGCGCGCGGGCACCGGGGCGTTCGGCGCGTTGATCCATTACATCCTGATCGTGAGCGCCTCGGGCGTCGCGGTGATGCTGCTGGCCTACCCGATCGCGCGACTCGGCGCGCGGCTGCCACTCGGCGCCTTCGCGCGCGCGACCTTGCCCGCGCAGGCAGTGGCGATCAGCACGCAGAGCTCGCTCGCCTCGATGCCGGCGATGATCGAGGGCGCGCGCGATCTCGGCGTCGCGGTGCGGGTCGCCGGCGTGACGCTGCCGCTGGCGGTGGCGATCTTCCGCGCGACCGGGCCGGCGATGAACCTGGCGGTGGCGATCTACGTGGCGACCTGGTTCGGCGTCACGCTGTCACCGGCCACGCTCGCGATCGGGGTGGTAGTGGCGACGCTGACCTCGCTCGGCTCGGTCAGCCTGCCCGGCACCGTGAGCTACGTCAGCGCGATCGCGCCGATCGCGGGCACGATCGGGGCGCCGATCGCGCCGTTGGGCCTGCTGGTAGCGGTGGAGACGATCCCCGACATCGTCCGCACCGTCGGCAACGTAACGATGGACATCGCCACCACCGCACTGCTCGGACGGCGCGGTGACTCGGACGGCGGGTCGAACCCGCCGGCGCCGGACGCTTGACGACGTACCGCCATCTCCGTTATTGACAGGCGTGTCAGTAACGGAGTTTTCCCGTGACCCGCATGCCTCCCTACCCCGGCACCAGCGGACGGCGCGACTGGCGCGGCGCGCTCGACGCGGTGCGGCGACTGATGCGCGATCCCGACGACACGCGGCAGGTCTTCCGCATCATGCGCGCGCTCAACACCGGCAATGCCCCGACCAATTACGCGCGCCTGATCGCTTCCTCGGCCGGCGGCCTGATCGCCTATGAGCGCGCCGAGCTCGCCGCGCTGCTCGCCGATCCCGAGGCGGTGGCACGCCACGCGCCGGGCACGGTCGGCGCCGCTTATCGCGACTTCCTCGCCGCCACCGGCTATACCGCCGACGGGCTGGTCGCGGTCAGTGAGGCGGACCATGCCGACGCCTGGCGCGCGGAGCATCCCTACGGCTGGATGGGCCGTCGCATCCGCGACCTGCACGATCTCTGGCACGTGCTCACCGGCTACCAGGCCGACGACCCGCTCGGCGAGGCGGCGCTGGTGGCGTTCAGCTTCGCCCAGGTCGGCGGGCTCGGCTGGGCGCTGATCGCGGTCGCCGCCGCGTTCAAGAGCCTCGCGGAGACCCGCAGCACGTTGTTCGCGCGCGCGGTGTGGGAAGGCTATCGCCACGGCCGCGCGGCCGCCTGGCTGGTGGCGGAAGATCCGCGGGCGCTGCTCGACGAGCCGCTCGCCGCGGCGCGCGCGCGGCTGGGAATCGGCGAGCCGCACGCCTACCGCCGCGCGCGCCGCCAGCTGGGCGCCGCGATCGACTCATTCGGGCGCGCGCGGGGCGGCGGCATGAGCGTGCCTCTCGCTCACGCCGGCTCACGCACGACCTGAACTGCTGTGTTCTCCGGCGAACGCCGGAGCCCAGGATGGCGGGCTGGACGCTCGTGGCTCCGGACTCCTGCCTGCGCGGGAGCACGGTTTAAGCGCAGATCGCGCGGCTCAGCTTTTCTCGCCCGCCGCCGCGCGCCAGCCAGCCACGGCGTAGAGCGCGCAGGCGAGCCAGATCAGCGCGAAGCTGAGCAGCTGCGCCGGGCGCAGCGGCTCGCCGAAGATCAGCACCGCCTCGAGGAATTGCAGAGTCGGCCCGATATATTGCAGCAGCCCCAACGTGGCGTAGCGCAGCCGTCGCGCCGCCGCGGCGAACATCAGCAACGGTGCCGCGGTCACCGCGCCGGCGAGCACCAGCAGCACGTCGATGCGCGTGTTCTGACCGAAGGTGCCGCTGCCGTGCGCCTGCGCCCAGCCGACGATCGCGACCGCGGGCAGCAGCAGCAGCGCGGTCTCGATCAGCAGCCCGCCGAGCGCGTCGATCGCCACCACCTTGCGGATCAGCCCGTACAGCCCGAAGCTCACCGCGAGCGCGAGCGAGATCCACAGCGCCCCGCCACCGTCGAGCGCGAGTAGCACCACACCGACGCCTGCGATCGCGACTGCCCCGGCCTGCACCCGCGTGATCCGCTCGCGCAGCACCGCGACGCCGAGGAGCACGTTGAGCAGCGGGTTGATGAAATAGCCGAGGCTCGCCTCGAGCACGTGGCCGTTCTGCACCGACCAGATGTAGACGAACCAGTTGATCGCGATCAGCAGCGCGGTCGCGCTGAGCAGTGCGAGCGTCCGCCCGCGCGCCTTCCGCAGGATCGCGCGCCCGCGCCCCAGCACGGCGACGACCGCGACGAGCAGCAGCAGCGAGAAAATCACGCGATAGGCCAGCACCTGCAGCGCCGGCACCGTATCGAGCAGGTGCAGGTAGAGCGGCAGCAGCCCCCAGCACACGAAGGCACCGACGCCGAGCAACAGGCCGGTACGGATCGAGGCGGGATGATCGGACATGCCGCGCCATTGCCCGCCGGCTCGCCCGGCGCAAGTCGTCACGCGGACGTCATGACCCGAGCTGGTGGCGCGGCCTTGCGCGCGTCCCAAGCGCCACGGTATGATGAGGCACGTTGCCGCTCCCGCCCGCACCGCCTACAGCCGCGCGCGATGCTCGCGCGCCTGGTTCTCACCGATGTCCGCAACCACGCCGCGCTCAGCCTCGCTCCCGCGCCGGGGTTCGTCATCCTCACGGGAGCCAATGGCGCGGGTAAGACCAACGTGCTCGAGGCGGTGTCGCTGCTCGCGCCGGGCCGCGGGCTACGCCGGGCCGCGTTGTCCGAGATCGCGCGCGCCGACGGGCCGGGGGGCTTCGGCGTCGCCGCGACGCTGGACGACGGGGTCGAGCTCGCCACCGGCGCGCTGGCGGGCGCGCCCGAGCGGCGGGTCGTGCGAGTGAACGGCGCCGCCGCGGGCGCGGGCGCGCTGGCCGAGCGGGTCGCCGTGCTGTGGCTCACCCCCGCGATGGACCGGCTGTTTACCGAGGCGGCGGGCGAGCGCCGCCGCTTCCTCGATCGGCTCACGCTGGCGCTCGCCCCCGAGCACGCGCGCCACGGCACCCGCTACGAGGCGGCGATGCGCGACCGCAACCGCCTGCTCGCCGAGCCCGCGCCCGACCGCGACTGGCTCGCGGCATTGGAGGCGCAGATGGCGCAGCACGGCGCCGCGCTCGACGCCGCGCGCCGCCGCACCGTGGCCGCTCTGGGCGAGGCGCTGGCGGCACAGCCCGCGGGCGCCGTGCCGCGCGCCGCCCTCGCGCTGGCCGGCTGGAGCGGCGACGCCGGGACGCTCGCCGCCGAGCTCCGCGCCGGCCGCGTGCGCGACGCCGCGTCGGGGCGCACGCTCGCGGGACCGCACCGCGCCGACCTGCTCGTCACCCACGTCGACAAGGCCCGGCCCGCGGCCAGCGCCTCCACCGGCGAGCAGAAGGCGCTGCTGCTCGGCATCGTACTCGCCCACGCCGAGCTGGTCGCGACCGCGACGGGCCGCGCGCCGCTGCTGCTGCTCGACGAGATCGCCGCTCACCTCGATCCCGCGCGTCGCGCCGCGCTGTTCGAGCGGCTCGCCCCGCTCGGCCAGGTGTGGATGACGGGGACCGAGCCCGGGCTGTTCGCCGCGGCGGGCGAGGCGACACGACTGGCACTGTGATCGCAGGCGCCTGTTCGCCACGTCGCAGCGGCGTTGCGTCACCCGACAAAAGCGCGCAGGCCGCAGTGACCATCCGGCGCCCGCGCGCCGTTCGCAGGAACCACGCCGCTGACCGAGCCAGCCTCTCCCGCCGCGACCGAGCGCGCCCCGTCGACGGGTGCGGGTGAGTGGCGACGGGGGTGGCCGCTGGTGTGGGCGGCGATGCTGGGCGCCGGGCTCGGCCCCGGGCTCTACCAGAATCTGTCCAGCCTGTTCACGCCGGGGCTGGAGCGCAGCTTCGGCTGGTCGCGCGGCGAGATCGCCACCGCGGCCGGGCTCGCGCTGCTCGGCGCGCTCGCGGCCCCGCTGATCGGGCGCACCGCCGATCGCTTCGGCGTGCGGCCGGTGATCACCGCCTCGATGCTGCTGCTCGGCGTCGCCTATCTGTGGCTCGCCTCGATCGGCGGCGCGATCTGGCGCTATCAGGTCGGGGTGCTGCTGCTGGTGCTCACCATCCCGGGCACGAGCAGCCTCGCCTATGGCAAGCTGATCGCCGCGGCGTTCGAGCGGCGCCGCGGGCTCGCGCTGGCGCTCGGCACCTCGGGTCTGGCGCTCGCCACGATCGTCGCCGCGCCGGCGCTCGGCTGGGTGATCGGCCGCTACGGCTGGCGCTACGGCTTCGTCGCGCTCGCGGCGGGGAGCGCGCTGCTCGCGCTGCCGCTGATCCTGCTCGCGATCCGCCGCGCGCCGTGCGCGATCGTCGCGCCGCGCGCGCCCCCGAGTGAGGCGAGCGGCGTGTCGGCGCGCGACGCGCGGCGCGACCGGCGCTTCTGGATCCTGGTCACCTCGGCGCTGCTGATCAACGGCGCGACCACCGGGCTGGTGACCCAGCTGGTCCCGATCGGGATCGAGTTCGGCCAGAGCGCGGCGCAGGCGGCGCTGTTGCTCACCGCCTTCGCGGCGAGCGCGATCGCGGGGCGGCTGCTGGTGGGTGTGCTCGTCGACCGGCTGCGACCGCAGCCCGTGGCGGCGGGGTTCGCGCTGGTGTCGGCGGTGGCGTTCGTGCTGCTCGCGCTCGCGCCGCAGGGTCAGGCGACGCTGCTGCTGCTGGTGTTCCTCGCCGGGCTGATGAACGGGGCGGAGAACGACCTGCTCCCCTTCTTCGCGGCGCGGCTGTTCGGGCTGCGCGCCTATGCCGAGATCTACGGCACCGCGATGCCGCTGGCCCTGTCGGGCACCGCGGTGGGGATCATCGGCTTCGGCCGGCTGCACGATGCCACCGGCACCTACACGCCCGCGCTGGCGTGCGGCGCGGGCGCACTGCTGCTCGCCTGCGGTTGCTTCCTGCTGCTGCCGGATCGCGCGCTGCCGGGGCGCGGCGAGGCGCTCTGACCTGAGAGCTGGCATGCGCGTCGTGGGAACGTTGCTCAAAGGCGAAGCAGCGACAGGGCATGCCTGCTCGTTCATGCTGAGGAGCCGCTGAGCCTGTCGAAGCGGCGTCTCGAAGCGCCTGCCACCCAGCGTGGGCGCTTCGAGACGAGGCTTCGACGAGCTCAGACACTCCTCAACGCGACCGGGAGAAGCGAGGCCGATCTGTGTCGAGCGGGCCAACCAGTCATCGCTTCTCGCCGGACGAGCGTGATTCCGTCGCAGCCCCACATCACATCCCGCCCGACATTCGCCCCGAGACGGACCAGAATTTACTATGCCGCTGCTGGTCGCCGCGCGGCCAACCGTCCTAGGACTCGACCCAGATGGGTATACCGAATCACCGCGCCGGCGCCGAGTGGCGCGCGGGCTGGCCGCTCGTGCTGGGCGGGCTGGTCGGCATGGGCGCGGGACCGGGGCTCTTCCAGAACCTCTCCAGCCTCTTCATTCCCGGCCTCATCGCCGAGTTCGGCTGGACCCGCGGCGAGATCGCCACCGCGGCAGGTATCGGCCTGCTCGGTTGCGTCGTCATTCCCTTGTTCGGCCGCGCCACCGACCGTGCCGGACCGATCCCCGTCATCACCTTCTCGCTGCTGCTGCTCGCCGCCACCTATCTCGCCTTCACCCATATGGCGGGCGAGCTGTGGCACTATCAGATCCTTGTCCTCTGTCTCGCGCTGGGCGTGCCGGGGACCAGCGCGGTCGCTTACGGCCGGCCGATCGCGGCCCGCTTCGTGGCGCACCGCGGGCTGGCGCTCGGTGTTGCCACCTCCGGCCTGTCGATCGCGACGCTGCTGATGCCACCGATCGTCGGCGCCGCGATCACCCGACACGGCTGGCGCAGCGGCTTCGCGGTGCTCGCGGCCTATGCCGCGCTGATCGCCCTGCCGGTGACACTGCTCGCGCTGCGCCGCGCCGCATCCGCGACGACCGACCACGTTCCGCCCGGCCCGAGCGCACGCGCGTCACGGCGGGAGGGGCGCTTCTGGCGGCTGGGGCTGACCGCCTTCTGCGTCAACTTCGCCACCGTGGGGCTGGTCACCCAGCTCGTGCCGTTAGGGCTGGAGCGCGGGCTGGGTACCAGCGAGGCGGCGCTGCTCGTCACTGCCTTCGGCAGCGCGCAGCTGGTCGCGCGCGTCGCGATCGGCGCGCTGGTCGATCGGCTCGCTCCCCATCGCGTCGCCGCCGCGGTGGCGCTGCTGTCCGCGGCGGGCTTCGCGCTGCTCGAGCTGCGCGCGCCCGGTCTCGCCGCTCTGTGGCTGATCGTCTTCCTCGCCGGGCTGATGAACGGCGCCGAGAACGACCTGCTCCCCTTCTTCGCGGCGCGGCTGTTCGGAGTCGGCGCCTACGGCGAGACCTATGGCTCGCTGCTGGTGATCGCGCTGCTCGGCACCGCCGCCGGCGTGATCGGCTTCGGGCGACTGCGCGACGCGACGGGCGCCTACGACCTCGCGCTCGCGCTCGGGGCCGGCGCGATGCTGGCAGCGGCGGTGCTCTTTCTATCGTTGCGCCAGCGCCCGGAGGGCTGAGCGATGCTCGATCGCCGCCGCCACCCGCCCGACCTCGCCTTCACGGCGTGGCGCGCGCGCGACGGCTGGCACTTGCGCGCCTATGACTGGCCCGCGCCGGCGCCGCGGGGGCGTCTGCTGTTCCTCGGCGGGCGCGGCGACTTCGCCGAGAAATACCTGGAGGCGATGGCGCATTGGCGCGGCCGCGGGTGGAGCATCACCGGCTTCGATTGGCGCGGCCAGGGCGGCTCGGGACGGATCGGGGGCGATCCGCTGGTCAACCATCTCGACAGCCTCGACCCGCTGCTCGACGATCTCGCGGAGTTCGTGGCGGCGCGACCGGTGTCGGTCGTGGTGGCACATTCGATGGGCGCGCACCTGCTGCTGCGGCTGCTCGCCGAGAAGCGTGTCCGCCTCGACGCCGCGGTGCTGTCGTCCCCCATGCTGGGGCTCCGCGCCGGACCACTCGGCACGCCGGCGATCGCCGCCCTCGCCGCCGCGGCCTCACGCGCGGGGTGCAGCGAGCGGCGGGTGTGGGAGGGCGACGCCGGCAACGTCGGCGGGCGTATGACCTCCTGCCCCGAGCGTCAGGCGGACAAGGTCTGGTGGAAGACGAACCACCCGCAGATCGCCTCGGGCGCGCCGAGCTGGGGCTGGACCCGCGCCGCCTGCGCCTCGATCGCCCGGCTGCGCCCCGCCGCGCTCGCCGCGGTGGACACGCGCGTGCTGCTGCTGGTGTCGCGGCGGGACCCGATCGTGTCGCCGCGTGCGGTGACGCGCGCCGCCCGGATCCTCCCGCTCGGCGAGATCGAGCTGCTGCCCGGCCGCGGCCACGAGCTGCTGCGCGAGGCCGACCCGATACGCCACCGCGTGCTGGCGCGGATCGACCAGTTCCTCGGCTGAGCGGCCGCCATTTCGCTTCCGTTAGGGGGGCGCCATGCCTATATGCCCGCTATGGCAGAACAGCAGAATTCCAGCGAGTATGGCGCCTCCTCGATCAAGGTGCTGAAGGGCCTGGACGCGGTGCGCAAGCGTCCCGGCATGTACATCGGCGACACCGACGACGGCTCGGGCCTCCACCACATGGTGTTCGAGGTGAGCGATAACGCGATCGACGAGGCGCTCGCCGGCCATTGTGACCGGATCGACATCACGCTCAACGCCGATGGCTCGGTGTCGGTGACCGATAACGGTCGCGGCATTCCCACCGGCATCCACCCCGAGGAGGGCGTCTCGGCGGCCGAGGTCATCATGACCCAGCTTCACGCCGGCGGTAAGTTCGAGAACACCAGCGACGACAATGCCTACAAGGTCTCGGGCGGGCTGCACGGCGTCGGCGTATCGGTGGTCAACGCGCTCTCGGAGTGGCTCGACCTGACGATCTGGCGCGACGGCGAGGAGCATTACATGCGCTTCGCCCACGGCGACGCGGTCGCGCCGCTCAAGGTGGTCGGCAAGGCCGAGGGCATGAAGGGGACGCGCGTCACCTTCCTTCCCTCCCCCGCCACGTTCAAGATCACCGAGTTCGACTTCGACAAGCTCGAGCACCGCTACCGCGAGCTGGCCTTCCTCAACTCGGGCGTGCGGCTGTTCCTCACCGACGCGCGGCACGAGGAGCCGAGGCAGGTCGAGCTGTTCTACGAGGGCGGCATCGCCGCCTTCGTCCGCTATCTCGATCGCAACAAGCAGCCGCTGTTCCCCGATCCGATCTCGGTCGCTGGCACCCGCGATCAGGTGACGATCGAAGTCGCGCTGGAGTGGAATGACTCCTATTACGAGAACGTCCTCGCCTTCACCAACAACATCCCGCAGCGCGACGGCGGCACGCACATCGCCGCCTTCCGCGCGGCGCTGACCCGCACGCTCAACAATTACGCGGAGAAGTCGGGGCTGCTGAAGAAGGAGAAGGTCAGCCTCACCGGCGACGACATGCGCGAGGGGCTCACCGCGATCGTCTCGGTCAAGCTGCCCGATCCCAAGTTCAGCTCGCAGACCAAGGACAAGCTGGTCTCGTCCGAGGTGCGCCAGCCGCTCGAGAGCCTGATGGCCGACAAGATGGCCGAGTGGCTCGAGGAGAATCCGCAGCACGCGCGCGCGATCGTCGGCAAGATCATCGACGCCGCCGCGGCGCGCGAGGCGGCCAAGCGCGCGCGCGAGCTCACTCGGCGCAAGGGGGTGATGGACATCGCCTCGCTGCCCGGCAAGCTGGCGGACTGCCAGGAGCGCGATCCCGCCAAGTCCGAGCTGTTCCTGGTGGAGGGTGACTCCGCCGGCGGCTCGGCCAAGCAGGGGCGCGACCGCCACTTCCAGGCGATCCTCCCGCTGCGCGGCAAGATCCTCAACGTCGAGCGCGCGCGCTTCGACCGGATGCTGGGATCGAAGGAGATCGGCACGCTGATTCAGGCGATGGGCACCGGCATCGGCCGCGACGACTTCAAGCTCGAGAAACTGCGCTACCACAAGATCGTCATCATGACCGACGCCGACGTCGACGGCGCGCATATCCGCACGCTGCTGCTGACGTTCTTCTACCGGCAGATGCGCGAGATCATCGATGCCGGCCATCTCTACATCGCGCAGCCGCCGCTCTACAAAGCGACGCGCGGGCGGTCGGAAGTGTACCTCAAGGACGACGCCGCGCTCGACGAATATCTGGTCGAGGCCGGCCTCACCGCCATGGCGCTCGATCGCGGTGCCGAGGCGCTGACCGGCGCGCACCTGCGCCCGCTGGTGGAGCATGCACGCCGGATGCGCACCCTGATGCGCTACGTGCCGCGGCGCTACGATCCGGTCATCATCGAGACGCTCGCGCTCGGCGGCGCGCTCGCGCCCGAGCTGACGCGCGAGGCGCGCGCCGCCGCGGTGGCAGAGGTGACTCGCCGGCTCGACCAGGGCGACAGCGAAGCGACCTGGAGCGCGCGACTCACTGACGAGGGTGGCATCCACTTCGAGCGCTTGTGGCGCGGCGTGACCGACCACCATATCGTCGAGCCCGCGTTCCTTGCCTCGACCGAGGCGCGCAAGCTCCACACGCTCGCCGCCGAGCAGGCCGACAGCTTCGCGCACGCCTCCAAGCTGATCCCCGTCAAGGGCGGCGCGGTCGAGACGCCCGCCGACGCGATCGCCACCGACGAGGAGGGCGAGGAGACGGTGACGGTCGGGCGCGGCGAGTCGCTCGTCGCGCGGCCGTCTCAGCTGCTCGACGCGATCCTGGCGGCGGGGCGCAAGGGCCTCGCGATCCAGCGCTACAAGGGTCTCGGCGAGATGAACGCGGAGCAATTGTGGGAGACCACGCTCGATCCGTCGAACCGCTCGATGCTCAAGGTGGCGATCGACCAGGCCGACGTGGCCGACGAGATCTTCACCCGGCTGATGGGCGACGTGGTCGAGCCGCGCCGCGAGTTCATCCAGGAGAACGCGCTCAGCGTCGCCAACCTCGACGTCTGAGGCGCCGTCAGAGCGCGTCGGCTCAGTGATGAGCAGTGCTCCGGCGGACGCCGGAGCCCAGGTTCGCGCCTCAGACCAGCGGGATCAGTGGCTCGGCCTTCTCGGTGCAGACCAGCTGTGCCGCGCTGCCCCGCTCGGCGAAGCGGAGCGTGAAGCCGTGCAGGTCCGCGATCGCCTTGACCAGCGCTAGCCCGAGTCCCGTGCCGCGGATCGCGCCGCGGCCGCGGTAGAAGCGCTGGGTCACCAGCGCGCGCTCGGCTGCGGCGACACCCGTACCCTCGTCGCCGACGGTGACGGTGACGCCCGCGTCGTCGCGGTCGAGCGCGACCGTCACCTTCCCAGGGGCGGGGCCGAACTTGATCGCATTGTCGATGAGGTTGGCGACCGCCTCCATCAGCAGGCTGGCGTCACCGCGCACCGTCGCCGCCGCGCGAACCTGGCAGAGAAGCGCGATGCCGCGATCCTCCGCCAGCGGGCGGTGCAGGTCGCACGCGTCCTCGATCAGCCGAGCGAGGTCGACCGCGGCGAAGCGGCTGCGGCGCTCGTGATCCTCCAGTTCGCGCAGCCGCAACAGCGCGGCGACGACACCCAGCAGCGAGTCGATCTCGGCCAGAGCGCGCTCGATCACCGCCGCGAAGGCGCGCGGATCGCCTGCCTCGCGCAGGCCGCGCTCGAGGCCGGCACGCAGCCGCGTCAGCGGGGTACGCAGCTGGTGCGCGATATCGTCGCCGATGCCGCGCACGTCGGCGACGAGCAGCTGGAGCCGGTCGAGCATGGCGTTGACCTGCGCCCAGAGCAGCCCGACGCTGTCGGGACGGCGACCGACCGGCAGCCGCTCGCGCAGATCGCCCGCGACGATCCGCGCCGTCAGCCGCCGCACCGCGTCGACCTGGCGCGCGGCGCGGCGCCCCAGCATCAGCCCGACACCGAGCGCGAGCAGCAGCCCCGGCACCAGTGCCAGCAGCAGCGAGCGCCACACCAGCCGCAGCGCCTCCTCGGCGTCGTCGAGGTCGACTCCGGTGAGCAGCCGGGTACCGTCGGGCATCGCGCAGACGGTCAGCCGCGCGACGTCGCTGGTCCGCCCGGGCAGCTCGGTCGGCGCCACCGCGGCGACGATCGAGCGCCCGACGCCGCTTGCCGCCGGCAGCCGCGCGACATTGCCCGCGATCAGTCGCCCGCGCGGATCGAACAACGCGAGGAACTGTTCGCGGTGGATGTCGCGGCTGAGCCGCTCGCGCAGCTCCTCGGGGCGCTCCTCGGAGGGGGTCAGCGCGAAGAAGGTGCAGTCGTCCGCCAGCCCGTGTTCGATCGCGCGCCGGTGATTGTCGTTGGCGAAGCCCCAGAAGATCGCGGTCAGAACGAGCGACTGGAAGACCAGCATCGCCGCCAGCGCACCGCCCCAGCGCCAGCCGGTGCGCGCGACCGGGTCAGCCCGGAACATCGAACACATACCCCTGCCCGCGCACGTTGCGAATCAGTGCGGGCTCGCCATCGCCGTCGACCTTGCGGCGGAGCCGGCCCATATGCACGTCGACGACGTTGCTGTTGGGCTCGAACGTGTAACCCCACACGTCCTGCAGCAGCATCGAGCGCGTGACGATCCGCCCCGGCCGCCGCGCCAGATAGTCGAGCAGCTTGAGTTCGCGCGGCAGCAGCCCCAGCGATCGTCCCGCGCGCGTGGCGGTGCCGCCGAGCAGGTCGAGGTCGAGCGGGCCGACGATCAGCCGCGTCGCGCGCCCTTCCTCAGGGCGGCGCAGCAGCGCCTCGAGCCGCGCCACCAGCTCGACCAGCGCGAACGGCTTCGGCAGGTAATCGTCACCGCCGGCGCGCAGCCCGCGCACGCGGTCGTCAAGGCTGCCGAGCGCGCTCAGCACCAGCGCCGGCGTGCGCCGGCCCTCGGCGCGCAGCGCGGCGATCAGGTCGAGCCCGTCCCCGTCGGGCAGCTGCCGGTCGACGATCATCGCGTCGATCGCGCTCTCCCGCATCGCCTCTCCCGCCCCCGCGAGCGTGCTGCGGTGGAGCGCCTCATGGCCGGCGGCGGCGAGCTCGAGCAGGATCTCGGTCGCCGTGCCGGCGTCATCCTCGAGGAGCAGGATCCGCGTCACCTGCCGGGTGTGCGTCCGACCGGCACAGTGAATCAACTGAATAGCAGTTCAGATCCTGAACCGGGATTTAGTCGACGACGCCCCCGTCGCGCCGCTAGCAGGGAGCGGGGCGAGAGAACGGAGGTCATCGATGCGCCGTGTCGCGCCCGCAATGCTGCGCTGCCTGGCCCTGCCCGCGCTGGCATCCGGCGCGCCCGCAGCGGCGCAGACAGTCGCCGCGACGGCATTGTCGCTCGACGCACTCGCGCGCGACGTCGTCGCCAACAACCCCGAGCGGCAATATTACGAGCGCCAGATCGCCGCGGCGCGGATCGAACAGCAGGCGGCGGGCCGCTGGGCCGATCCCGAGGCAGTGGTCGAGTTCGGCCAGCGCCGTGCGCAGGATCTGACCAGCGGCGCGCTCACCGGTGAGGGCGTCACCTACGCGGTCTCGGTGGTGCAGCCGATCGAGTTCGGCGGCCGGATCGCACTGCGCCGTGCCATCGCCGAGCGCCAGCTCGGGCTCGCCGAGCTCGGGCTGCGCCAGTTCGATGCGACGCTGGCGGCGCGCGCGCGCGCGCTCGGCTACGGCCTGTTCGCCGCCGACGAGAAGGCCGCGGCGGCGCGCACCGTCGCGACGCGGATGCGCACGCTGGCGCGCGTGATCGTGTCGCGCGATCCCGCCGGCCCCTCGCCCGTGCTCGAGGCGACCGCGCTGGAGGCCGGCGCGGTGAGCGCCGAGCGCACCGCCGCCGGCGCGGACGCCGAGGCCAACTCGATCCTGTACGAGCTCAATCAGCTACGCGGGCAGCCCTTCGCGGCGCGGCTGCGGGTCGTACGGCCCGACATGGGCCTGCCCGCGCTGCCCGCCGGCGCGACGCTGGCCGCCGCGGCGAGCGAGAACAACTTCGAGCTTCGCGCGCTCCGCGCCCAGCTCGAGCAGCAGGGGCTGCGCGTCGATCTCGCGCGCAAGGCGCGCGTGCCGGTGGTGAGCGTCGGCCCCTATTATGATCGCGCGCGCTCCGACATCCGCGAGACCAACTATGGCGTGCGGCTGTCGACCACGATCCCGCTGTGGAACCGCCAGGCCGGCGAGGTCGCCGCCGAGCAGGGGCGCCAGGCCCAGGCCAATGCCACGCTGGTCAGCGCCGAGCGTCGCGTCGCGCGCGACGTGTTCGACCAGTCCGCGCAATATGAGGCCAAGCGCGCGGCGCTGGCGCGCTGGGACGACGAGGCGCCGCGCCGCTTCGCCGCCGCGGCCTCGGACGCCGATCGCAACTATCGTCTCGGCGCGATCCCGCTGGCGACCTACACGCAGATGCAGCAGGCCTATGTCGACGCCACCGCCGCGGTGCTCGACACGCGGCGCGAGGCGATCGAGGCATTGCTCCAGCTGCGCGCGCTCAACGGCGGCGACCCGCTGCCGCGATGAACCGGCTGCTCCGCTGGGTGACCCACCACCGCCTCGCGGTCGCGCTGCTCGGCGCGGTCGTCGCCGCGCTGGGGCTATGGTCGTTCGCCAGCCTGCAGATCGACGCCATCCCCGACATCACCGGGGTGCAAGTACAGATCAACACCCAGGTGCCCGCGCTCGCGCCCGAGGAGATCGAGCGGCTGGTGACGTTGCCGGTCGAGCGCGCGATGGGCGGCCAGCCGGGCCTCGACCAGACCCGTTCGCTCACCAAGACCGGGCTCAGCCAGGTCACGCTGCTGTACAAGGACGGCACCGACCAGCTGCGCGCGCGCCAGCTCGTCACCGAGCGACTCGCCGCGGTGCGCGACCAGCTGCCCGCGGGCAGCACGCCCCAGCTCGCGCCGATCACCACGGGGCTGGGCGAGATCTATTATTACACGCTCGAGTGGCGTCACCCTCCTGCCGGCATGTCGCCGCAGCAGCAGCTGATGGAGCTGTACGAGGCGCAGGAATATACCGTCCGCCCGATGCTGCGCTCGGTCGCGGGAGTCGCCGACGTCAACTCGAACGGAGGACTCGAGCTCCAGTTCGTGGTCGAGCCCGACCCGCGCCGGCTGACGCTGCACGGGGTCACCGCCGCCGAGCTGGCCGAGGCGGTAGGGCGCAACGTCGAGAATGCGGGCGGCGGCGTGGTCAGCCGCGGCGCCGAGCGCTTCACCGTCCGCACCGACGCGCGCGTCATGGACGCGACGCAGATCGGCTCGATCCCCGTGAAGTTCGCGGGCGGCGTGCTGCCGCTACAGGTGCGCGACCTCGCCGACGTGGTGATCGGCGCCGCGCCGCGGCAGGGCGCGGCGACGCAGAACGGGCGCGAGACCGTGCTCGGCACGGTGATGATGCTGGTCGGGCAGAACAGCCGCCAGGTCGCGCTCCGTGTCGAGGACGCGCTGCCCGGCGTCAGTGCCGCGCTGCCGCGGGGCATGGTGATCGACCGCCAATACAGCCGCGCCGACCTGGTCGACCGCACGATCCACACCGTCGAGCGCAACCTCGGCGAAGGGGCGCTGCTCGTCGCGCTGGTGCTGCTGGTGGTGATGGGCAATTGGCGCGCGGCGCTGATCGTGGCGCTGGTGATCCCGCTCGCCTTCCTGGTGACCGTCACCGGGATGCACGCGATCGGCGTGTCGGGCAATCTGATGAGCCTGGGCGCACTCGACTTCGGGCTGATCGTCGACGGCGCGATCGTCGTCGTCGAGAACAGCCTGCGCCTGCTCGCCGCGCGGGGCCGCGACAAGGGCGAGGAACTCACCGCGGAGGAGCGCCGCGAGACGGTGGCCCATGCGGCCCGGATGGTGGCGCGGCCGACCTGTTTCGGCATCGCGATCATCGCGTTGGTCTACGTGCCCGTGCTCAGCCTGGGCGGGGTCGAGGGCAAGCTCTTCCAGCCGATGGCGCAGGCGGTGATGCTGGCGATCGTCGCCGGTCTCGCCTGGACCTTCACCATCGTGCCGGCGCTGTCGGCCTGGCTGTTGCGCGCGCCCGCGCGCGGGGACGGCGACGAGCGCGCGCCCGGAGGCGTGATCGGCTATGCCCGGCGCGGCTATGCGCCGCTGCTCGAGCGCGCGCTGGCGCACCCGCTGCTGCTGGTGCTCGCCGCGCTCGCGCTGCTCGGCGGCACCGCGCTGGCGTTCCGCTCGCTCGGCTCGCAGTTCACGCCCCAGCTCGATGAGGGCGCGATCACCGCGATGGTGTACCGCCCGGTCGGCCTCTCGCTCGAGCAGAGCCTCGCGATCGAGCAGCGCACCGAGCTGGCGATACGCCGCGCCTTCCCGCAGGTGACACACACTTTCTCGCGGATCGGCACGAGCGAGGTGGCGACCGATCCGATGCCGCCGAATGAGAATGACCTCTACGTCTTCTACGCGCCCGAGAAGGATTGGCCGCAAGGTGATGGCAAGCCGCGCACCAAGCCGGAACTGATCGCCGGGATCGAGCGCGTCGCGCGGCGGGTCTACGCCGGCCAGAACTTCGAGTTCGCGCAGCCGATCGAGATGCGCTTCAACGAGATGCTCGAGGGAGTCCGCGCCGATGTTTCGGTCAAGTTCTACGGCGACGACTATGACGTGCTCGAGCGCGCCGCCGTCCGGGCTAAAGCCATCCTGGCGCGGCTGCCCGGCACCGAGGGCGTCGAGTTCGAGACCGCCGGTCGGCCGCAGACGATCGTGGTCGAGCTCGACCGCGCCGCGCTGCTGCGGCTCGGGCTTGGCACGCAGGAAGTCAACCGCGCGATCACCGACGCGATCGCGGGCGCCGAGGTCGGTTTCATCCCGCACGACGCCGCGCGCCACGCGATCGTGATCCGCATGAACGAGACGCTGCGCGCCGACCCGGCGGCGATCCTGTCCTTGCCGCTGCGCGTCGGCGACTATGGCCTGGTGCCGCTGTCACGCGTCGCGCGGCTGCGCCAGACGCGCATGGTCGAGCCGATCCTGCACGATGACGGCAACCGCCGCGCCGCGCTGATGGTCAATCTCTCCACCAGCGATCTGGAGGGCTATGTCACGCGCGCGCGCGCCGCGCTGGGCGGCAAGGTGGGGCTGCCACCCGACTATCGCGTCGAGTTCGGCGGGCAATATCACCAGCTCGAGGCGGCGCAGCGGCGACTGGCGATCGTGGTGCCCGCCGCGCTCGTGCTGATCTTCGCGCTGGTCTACGCCGCGCTCGGCAGCGTGCGCGAGGCCGCGATCGTCTACACCGGCATCCCGTTCGCGGTGACCGGCGGGGTGCTGGCGCTGTGGCTGCGCGGCATGCCTTTCTCGATCACCGCTGCGATCGGCTTCATCGCTCTGTCGGGGATCGCGATGCTCAACGGGCTGGTGCTGATCGACCATATCAATGCGCTGCGCGACGGTCGCGAGGGCGAGCCGGTCGACGTCGAGGAAGCGGTGCGGCATGGCGCGCGCGACCGGCTGCGGCCGGTGCTCTCCACCGCGCTGGTCGCCTCGATCGGCTTCGTGCCGATGGCGATCGCGACCGGTGCGGGCGCCGAGGTGCAGCGGCCGCTCGCGACCGTGGTGATCGGCGGCATCGTCACCTCGACGATCCTGACGTTACTTCTGCTCCCCAGCCTTTACGCCTGGGTCGAGCGCCGCCGCGCGGCGCGTGTTGAGAAGGAGAGCGGATGAGCGACGCGATCGAACACCATCTCGTCCACCGGGTCGGCTGGCTGCGCGCCGCGGTGCTCGGCGCCAACGACGGGATCATCTCGGTGTCGAGCCTGATCGTCGGCGTCGCCGCGGCGCCGGGCGCGAGCGCGCCGGGGGTGCTGCTCGCCGGGGCGGCGGCGCTCGCCGGGGGCGCGCTGTCGATGGCGGCGGGTGAATATGTCTCGGTCAGCTCGCAGGCGGACACCGAGCGCGCCGACCTCGCGCGCGAGGCGGCCGAGCTGGAGCGCGCACCCGCGGCGGAGACCGCAGAGCTCGCCGCGATCTACGTCCGTCGCGGCGTCGAGGCGGGGCTGGCGCGGCAGGTGGCGGAGCAGATGATGGCGCATGACGCGCTCGGCGCGCATCGCCGCGACGAACTCGGCCTCGCCGACGAGAGCGGGTCGCGCCCCGGCCAGGCGGCGCTGTTCTCGGCCCTGGCCTTCACGGTCGGCGCGGTCGCCCCCGTGCTGACCGCGGCTCTGGTGGGGCGCGAGCGGGTGACCCAGGCGGTGCCACTCGTCGCCCTGCTGCTGCTCGCGCTGCTCGGCGCCGTCGGCGCGCGCGCGGGCGGCGCGCCGATCGGCCGCGGTGTGGCACGCGTCACGCTGCTCGGCGCGCTGGCGATGAGCGTCACCGCCGCGATCGGCCGCGCGATGCCGGTGGGCGGCGTCTGAGCGATCCATAGCCAGGCGTTCGCTCGCTCCTGCACTGCTGACCGATCGCCGGCGCCGTCGAGGGCGATGTTCTTGACGTCTATGAAGCGTCGAGGTGTTGGCACTATGCCGCCAGCACCGCGTGCCACGATGGAAGGTGGTACACCTGGCCGCACGAGAGTGGCACGCGCTGTTCCTCACCGTCTGACGCTTGCATGAAGTAAAAAGACGAGCCAACCGGTGCATAACTACCAGGAAACAATCTAGGTTAACGTGGTTCTTCCCCCAACAGGGGAGATGTACCATGAGAACATTCGTATCCACCGCGCTGTGCTTGGCCCTTCTGGGCACCACCTCGGCGTGCGTCGATCCGTCGGCGCGCATCGCGTCGTCGCTGGAAGGATACGGCTTCGCTCCCGACCAGTCGAACTGCGTCGGCGAACACCTCGAGAAGAATCTCTCGCTCGGTCAGCTCCAGCAGCTCGGTCGCGCCGCGCGCGCCGCGCGCGAGGGCGATACCACGCCCGGGCGCTTCACCGTCAGCGACTTCACCCGGGTCGCCGGTCAGGTGAAGGATCCCAAGGTCCCGTTCGAGGTGGCCCGCGCCGCCGCGGGCTGCGGCATCGTCACCTCGCCGCCTGCGCTCTGACGCGGCAATTCCGTTTCACCGAAGGGGGTTCTAACCCATGAATGACGTCACCTACGCGGGCGGCCAGGTCGTGTCGAACGGCCGGGAGATCGGCTCGCGCCTGCTCTATTATGTCGAGGATTGGGGACCGCGCATCGTCGCGGCGCTCGTCATCCTGCTGATCGGCTGACTCGCCGCACGCGCGATCAAATGGGCGGTGGCCAAACTGGTCAATCGCACGCCGCTGGCGCGCCACGCCAACGCCGCCGACCTCGGCGAGCGCCATCCCGACAGCATCGGCGTCCAGGTCGGCGACGCGGCCTATTGGGTCGTGCTGCTGATCGCGCTGTTCCTCGCCGTCCAGCCGCTCGGGCTGACCGGCGCCACCGGACCGCTCGGCGACATGCTGCGCGGCTTCGGCCAGGCCGTGCCGCACATCATCGGCGCGAGCCTGATCTTCTTCCTCGGCTATGTGCTCGCCAAGGTCGCACGCAAGGCAGTCGAGGCGGTGGTCACCGCCAGCCACGTCGAGCGCTTCTCGACCAGCCTGGGTGACAGCGCCCCGACCGACCCGTCGATGCTGCCGCGCACGCTCGGCGCGACCGTGTTCGCGCTGATCATCATCCCGGTCGCGATCGCCGCGCTGGACACGCTCAACATCGCCGCGATCTCGCAGCCCGCCACCGCGATGCTGCGGCTGATCCTGGACGCGATCCCGCACGTCATCGCCGCCGCGCTGATCCTCGCGGTCGCTTACGCCATCGGCAAGTTCGCGTCCCGACTGCTGACCCAGTTCCTGGGCACCACCGGCTTCGATCGCGCGATCGGTGCTACCGGCCTTTGGTCGCAGGCGACCGCGAGCGAGCTGGGTGCGGCGAGCGCCGATCTCCGGCCGTCCGCGCTCGTCGGCAAGGGCGCTTTCGTCGCAGTGCTGATCTTCGGTCTGATGGAGGCCTTCCGCCAGCTCGACTTCGCCTACGGCTCGCGCATCATGGCCGAAGTGCTGACGCTGTTCGGTCAGGTGGTGTTCGGCTCGATCATCATCTTCGCCGCGGTGATCATCGCGCGCCTCGTCGCCCGCGTCGTCGAGGGTCAGGGCCAAAGCGGCGCGCGCGCCGCCGCGCCGCTGGTGCGGGTCGCGATCATCGTGCTCGGCACCGCGATCGGGCTGCGCTTCATGGGGCTGGCCGACGACATCATCAACATGGCGTTCGGGCTGCTGCTCGGCGCGGTCGCGGTCGCCGCGGCGCTCGCCTTCGGGCTGGGCGGTCGCGAGGCGGCGGGGCGCGTCGTGGCGCGGCTGCTGGAGCGAGGCCCGATGGATCACGACCTGACGAGGGGACCTGCCACGGAGCGCACCGCGGCACCGCGTCCTGCGCCGTTCAACCCGCACTTCAATGAAGGAGACGACCGATGAACACGGATACCCTCGCCGGCGCCGCGACCGACCTCGGCGGCAAGATCAAGGAAGGCCTGGGCAGCGCCATCGGCGACAGGAGCCTGCGCGCCGAGGGCAAGGCCGATCAGCTCGGCGGCCAGGCGCGGCAGAGCTTCGGCGAGGCCAAGCATGCGGTGGAGGATACGATCCGTCCAGCGATCGACTACGCGCGGCAATTCATCCACGAACGGCCGTTCACCGCCGCGGCGCTGGGCGGGGTGCTCGGGATCGCGCTGATCAACACGCTGCGCGGCAAGTGACCGCGCGGGGCGAGGCGCCCCGCGCGCGCCTCGCCCCGCCCTCTTCTCGCTTCCCCGCTTTTCTTCTCTCGTCCGCGGAGACCGCCATGACCGTCACGCTCGCTCGCCGGCCCCGCCCGATCGCAGCCGCGCGACGGCTCGCGGCCGAGGCATTCGGCACCTTCTGGCTCGGCGTCGGCGGCTGCGGCGCAGCGGTGCTCCCGGCCGGCAGCGCGGTGCCCGGCTCGATCGGGCTCGTCGGCGTCTCGCTGGCGTTCGGGCTCACCGTCTTCACCATGGCCTTCGCCGTAGGCTTCATCTCCGGCGGCCATCTCAACCCCGCGGTGAGCGTCGGCCTGGCGGTGGCGGGACGCTTCGCGGCGCGCGACCTGCCGGGCTATGTCGCGGCGCAGCTGGTGGGTGCGACGCTCGGCGCCGCGGTGATCGCCGCGATCGCCTAGGGCGTACCCGGCTTCGACCTCGCCGCGGGCGGGCTCGCCGCGAACGGTTACGGCGCACACTCGCCCGGCGGCTATGATCTCGCCAGCGCCTTCCTCGTCGAGGCGCCGCTCACCGCGGGTTTCCTCGTCGTGATCCTCGGCGCGACCGACGCGCACTCGCCCGCGCCTTTCGCCCCAGTCGCGATCGGACTGGCGCTGACCCTGATCCACCTGATCTCGATCCCGGTGACCAACACGTCCGTCAATCCCGCGCGTAGCACCGGCCCGGCGCTGCTGGTCGGCGGCTGGGCGCGGCAGCAGCTGTGGCTGTTCCGGGCCGCGCCGCTGCTCGGCGCGGTGGTCGGCGGTCTGGTCGGCCGCTGGCTCTTCGCCCATGAGGCGCGCGACCAGTCGCCCGGCCCGATCGGCGACATGCCGATCGAGCGTCTAGTCGACGCCGATCGCGCCGCGACGCCGCGATGTATCGCTCAGAACGCGGGTCACCGCCGGCAGCTTAGCGTAACGGATTGACGAAGCGCGTCATTTCGGCTCCTACCGACATAGGGGCTGGGGAGAGGACAGAATGACGCAGGCGATCCAACGACGCTCGCTGCTGGCGGGCGCTGCCATCGGCGGCATGACGCTGGCCAGCGGCGCGGCGAGCGCGCAGCGGCCCGCCGCGTCGACCGCGCCGGAGTTATACGAGCTGCGCACCTATCACCTGGTGCGCGGGCCCATGCGCGAACGGCTCGACACCTATCTGCGCGACGCCTTCATCCCCGCCGCGCGCCGGGCCGGCTGCGGGCCGATCGGCGTCTTCACGGTCGCGATCGGTTATGGCACGCCGGGGCTCCAGGTGCTGGTGCCGCACCCGACGATCGCCGACTTCGCGGCGCTGCCCGACCGGCTTGCCGCCGACGCTCGCTACACCGCAGCGGCGGCGCCTTTCCTCGGCACCACGCCGGACGCGCCGCCTTTCGTCGCGCTCGACGTCAAGCTCATGCGCGCCTTCCCGCACTTCCCGCGCGTGGAGCTGCCGGCAGCGACGGCGGGCAACAAGGCGCGGATCTTCGAGCTGCGTACCTATTACAGCCACAACCAGCGCGCGGGCACGACCAAGATCGACATGTTCGACACCGGCGGCGAGATCGACATCTTCCGCCGCACCGGGCTTGCCCCGGTCTTCTTCGCGCAGGATCTGACCGGTGCCCACCTGCCGAGCCTGACTTACCTGCTCACCTTCCCCGATCTGGCGACGCGCGAGCGCAACTGGGCGACGTTCGGCTCCGACCCGGCCTGGCGCAAGCTGATCACGACGCCCGGGCTGACCGACCCCGAGATCACCTCGGCCGCGGACAACCAGATCCTCAGCCCGACGGCTTACTCGCAGATCTGAGGCGACGGCACGAGGAGCGCTGACGTCGTTGATCGCTCGCTGGGTAGAATGCGTTGTGGGTAGCGACGGGCGGCGATGTCCGGTGAAGCCGCTCCCCTCCCCTTCAGGGGAGGGGTTGGGGGCGGGGCGCTTCCAAACACGCGACGCTGCTGGATGGGCCCACCCCACCCCCGCCTGACAGGGAGGGGCTTGCCTGCGTGACGACGGCGGCTCGCCCTAGTCCGGCGACAGCGGCAGCACCGCGGTGAACATCACACCCTCGGGACGATAGTCGATGTCGGCGCTGCCGCCCGTCTCGCTCGCGAGCACGCGGCGGATCAGCTGGGTGCCGAAACCGCTGCGCTCGGGTGCGACCACCGGCGGGCCGGCGCGCTCGATCCAGCTCAGCCGCAGCAAAGCGGGCGAGGCGCGATCGATCCGCTCCCACTTCACCTCCACCACGCCGGCGGCGTTGGAGAGCGCGCCATATTTCGTCGCGTTGGTGGCAAGCTCGTGGAGCGCCAGCGCGAAGGCGACGACGAGGTGCGGCGGCAGGCTCATCGCCGGGCCGTTCAGCACGAAGCGCTGGCCGTCTTCGATGCCGAACGGCGCCAGCGTGCGCTCGAGCAGGTCCCGCACCGACGCGCTGGCGAACGCCTCGCTGACGAGCAACTCGTTGGCCGCGGCCATCGCCTGGATCCGCGCGGCGATGGACTCGCCCGCGTCCTCGAGCGAGCTGGCGCGGCGGATCGTCTGCGCTACCACCGCCTGCAGCGAGGTGAGCGTGTTCTTGACGCGATGACTGAGTTCGCGCGCCAGAAGGGCGCGATGACCCTGGTCGCGCCGCCGTTCGGTGATGTCCTGCGTGGTGCCGACGAGCGCGATCGGCGTGCCGTCGGCGCGATGATTGGCCTGGCCGCGTACCTGCACCCAGCGCTCCTCACCCGACGGCAGCGTGAGGCGATATTCCGCGTCGAGCATCGTGCCCTCGGTGATCGCGCGCTCGATCGCGGCCGCCTGCATCGCGCGATCGTCGGGGTGGATCGTCGCCTGCAACTCCTCGAGGCTGAGCGAGTCGCCGGGAGCGCGGCCGCAGATCGCCTTGCAGCTGTCCGAGGCGATCAGGTGCCGCGTCTCCAGGTTGAGGCTCCAGGTGCCGAGCCGCCCCGCCTCCAGCGCCAGTCGCAGCCGCTGCTCGCTCGCCTGCAGCTCAGCGGTGCGGCGCGACACCTCCGCCTCCAGCTCGTCACGGTCGCGTTGGAGGCGGACGAGCTGCTCGCGCTCGTGGGTGACGTCGAACTGCGAGGCGAAGAAGAAGGTCAGAACGCCGTCGTCGCTGAACACGGGAGACACCAGCAGGCGGTTCCAGAAGGTCGTGCCGTCCTTGCGATAGTTGAGCAGCTCGAGCTCGACGGGCTTGCGCAGCTCGATCGCGGCGCGCAGACGCGCCACCTCACCGCGATCGGTCGCGGGACCCTGGAGGAAGCGGCAATTCCTGCCGATGATCTCGGCGCGGTCATAGCCGGTCAACCGTGCGAAAGACGCGTTGGCGAAGACGATCGGATTGTCCGGCTGGCGCGGATTGGTGATGAGCATCGGCATGCGCGTGGTGCGCACCGCCGAGGAGAACGGGTCCGGCCCATTCCCCGCGCGCACCAGCTCACGAATGATGCGCGCCTCTTCCTTGAAGTCGGGCAAAGTCTCGATGTCCCCTAGCGGCATCGAGTCGACGCCGTGAAATCCTTAATATGGGTTAGAAACCCGCGGGGAAAGTGTTCGTTACGCGCGGCCGTCCCGCGGTAAGGTGTGCGCCGGCGGTCTGCGAAGATCGCTCCAGTTGTCGCCTGGAGCGGCCGCTACCGCCGGCGCTCAAGCTCCCGCTCGAAGGTCAGTGCCGCAGTGTCCCGTCCGCAGGTGAGCAGCGCGGACGCCGGTTCCGCCCCCTCAGCACGCGATCGTGAAGACCGAGCCGGAATCGACGCGAATGCCGGCACCGTTGATGAAGCTCGCGCGCTCGGACACGAGGAAGGCGACGGCCGCCGCGACCTCCTCGGGCTTCCCGCGCCGCTTCAGCACCATGCCGGGCCGCTCTTCCTCGAGGAAACTGGCGATCGCCTCGTCGAAGGAGGTGCCCCTCTCCTCCGCGCGTTTGCGCATCATCGCGTCGGTCATCGGCGTCGCGACGAAGGCCGGAGACACCGTGTTGACGAGGACGTTGTCGCCGCCATAGGCCTTGGACAGGCCCTTCGCGAGGCTGAGAATGCCCGCCTTGGACGCGCAGTAGGCGAGCTCGTCGACATAGGGCTGTACCGCGTCCTCGGACGCGAACAGCACGATCCGGCCCCAGCCCCGCCGCCGCATCGCCGGGATCGCCTCGCGGCACATGCGCACCGCACCCATCAGGTTGATGTCGAGCGTCTCCAGCCAGCCGGCGTCGTCGACCTCGAGGAAGTCGCCGGTCGCGCCGGTGACGCCCGCGGCGTTGACGTAGATGTCGGGCTCACCGAGCCTCTCACGGACTTTGCGCCAGATCGCCGTGACCTCGTCCGGCTTGGTGACGTCGCCGGTCACCGCGACGATCTCGCCGAGCGGCGACAGCTCGCCGACCGCCTCGTCCAGCGTACCGTCCGGCTTGTCGGTGATGGCGACGCGCGCCCCCGCCTCGAGCAGCAGCCGCGCGGTCTCCTTGCCCATGCCCGAGTCCGCCCCGCTGATCAGCGCGATGCGACCTTTGATCCCCAGATCCATGTCTCTCTCCTTCAGCCCCGCGTCGCGAGGAAACGGTCGGCGGTGCGCAGTGACAGCGCCATGATCGTCAACGCCGGGTTGGCGGCGAGTGCGCTGGGGAACACCGAATTGTCGCAGATGAAGAGGTTATCGATATCGAAGCTGCGCCCGTCGGCGTCGACCACGGCGCGGTCGCCGTCGCTTCCCATCCGGCACGTGCCGATCGTATGGGCCGAGCGATCGACCGCGAAGATGTCGCGCGCGCCCGCCGCCTCCCAGATCGCCGTCATCGTCCGCCGGGCGTGCCCGTCGATCGCGCGCTCGTTCGGCCCGTAGCTGAAGTCGATCCGCGCCTTGCGCAGCCCGAAGGCGTCGGTCTCGTCCGCCAGCGTCAGCCGATTGTCGTCGGACGGCAGGCATTCGCCGTTGATGCCGATCCCGCCCAGCCGGTTATAGTCGTCGAGCAGGTCGACCAGCGCCTGCCCCCACAAGCCGGCGCCGCGCGCGAGATTGGTGGCGAGCGTCACCGGCATCACGCCCAGGCTCTGGATGAGATAGCCGCCCGCGTGGTCGACACCCGCGGCGCGCATCAGATCCTCGGTGATCAGCGACGAGGGATAGCCGCGATTCATCCGCATGTCGGCGTCGAATCGGCCCCAGACCTGTGTCGCGACGTGCGCCATGAAGTTGCGCCCGACCTGCCCGCTCGAGTTGGCGAGATCGAGGTTGAGCAGCAGCCGCGGCGTCTCGACCCCGCCCGCGCAGAGGAACAGCGCGCGGCACGCTTGACGTCGGCGCTCACCGTGACGGACATAGACGACGCCGGTCACCCGGCCGCTGCCATCACGCTCGATGTCGACGACGCGACACTCCGACCGCACCTCGGCGCCGTGCGCGACGGCGAGCGGCAGCCAGCTCGTATCGGTGGTCGCCTTGGCGCCAGTTCGGCAGCCCTGGTGGCAGGTACCGCAGTTGATGCAGGCCCGGCGCTCGCCCCAATGCGGCTGTACCCGATCGCGAGAGACCAGAGCGGCGGGGGCGTCGGTGGCAGCGATGCCGAGCGCCGCGCAGCCCCGCGCCATCGCGTCGGCTGGCGCGTTGCGAGCGACCGGTGGCAGCTCGTAGCGCCGCGCCTGGTCCCACGGATAAAGCTCTGGGCCGGACACGCCGATGACGCGCTCGACCGCATCGACATAGGCGATCAGTTCGTCATGCGCGATCGGCCAGTCCTCGCCCTGCCCGCTCTCGCTGCGCAATCGCAGGTCGCGCGGGTCGGGGCGCGGGCAGAAAGCGCCCCAGTGCAGGGTCGAACCGCCGACTCCCATGCCCGAATTGTTGGCGCCGAAGGCGGTGGCGTCGGTGCCGCCGCTCAGCCGCTCCTCCATCCAATAGATGTCGGCGGCGAGCTCATCGGGGACATGGTCGTCCGGACGGAAGGCGCGCCCCGCTTCCAGCACGACGACCGAGAGGCCCGCCTTCGCCAGTCGCGCGGCGAGCGGTGCACCGCCCGCGCCGCTGCCGACGATGACGACGTCGACCGTATCGGCCGCCCCGCTCATGACGGCGTCTCCAGCGTCTGCCAGTCCTCGATCGTGTCGGCCGCGGTGCGTCGGTAGCCCTGCTTGCGTGGGCCATCGCCACCGACCGCGAAGCCGTCATAGCCGATCCGCGCCATCGTCGCCGGCAGCGCCATCCACTGGCGCGCGATCTCGGCGCGCGCCTCCGCGAACCACAGCCGCATCTGGCCTGCGTCGAACATTGCACCATCGGCGCTGCGGGAAGCGTCGTTCACGGCATGCAGGAGTTGGTCGCGATCCGCCGACGTCTGATCGGCGAAGCCGCCGGCGAGACGGTCGAGCGTGTCGAGCCCCGAG
Organism: Sphingomonas yunnanensis; assembly: GCF_019898765.1. GTDB lineage: Bacteria > Pseudomonadota > Alphaproteobacteria > Sphingomonadales > Sphingomonadaceae > Sphingomonas > Sphingomonas yunnanensis. Next base: position 182,887 of record NZ_JAIOKB010000007.1, read on the forward strand.
GTCCAGGCCTCGGCGTCGGCGGGCAGATCGGCAGAGCGCCAGCCATCGCCGATGCCGCTGGTCAGCATCGCATCGATCCTGCCGGCGAGATCGACGGGGTCGGCGCCCCCCGGCAGCACGGTCTCGACCAGCGCGGCGAGCACGGCCCGCTGCTCAGGCGACAACACGTTGCCCGGCGGCGGCGCGGCATGGCGCTCCATGATCACGGCGCGCGTCCGGCGACTGACGCGATCGGAGGCGAGCAGCGCGGCGAACGGGGCGGGCAAGGCGCGGCCGAACGCGGGTAGGACATGCTCCCGGATCAGGGCCGCGACCGCCGCGGGCTGTTCGTACGGCAGCAGATGCGCCGCCCCGGCGACCACCTCGACCCGCGCGTCGCGATAATGGGGCAGATTGAGCCGCCGCTGGGCCTGTTCGCCGAGATCGCCGTCCTCGCTGCCAGCGACGATCAGCGCCGGCACCGACAGCGTTCCCGCCGCCCTCTGCCAATCCTCGCGGCTGCCGCGCTCCAGCCAGCCCTTCCAGGCGAGACGGCCGGACCGCTCGACGTCGCCCGTCGCCTGGGAACGCAGTGGCTCGGGCAGCGGCGTCGCGGTGTTGGCGTCGACGAAGGTCGCGGCCTCATCGGCGCTGATGTGGCCGTCGTCGAACCATCCGATCATCTCGGCGCGACGCTCCTCCGCCATGGGCTCGGGCGCAGGTGGCGACGCGGCGAGCAGCACCACCGCGGCGAGACCGGCGAACGCCGGGTCGCCGTCGCGGGCGCGCGCGGCGGCGAGCGTCGCGACCTTGCCGCCCATGCTGTGGCCGACGACCGCCCAGTTCTGCGGCTGCCGCGCGGCGACCTGTCCGGCGAGCCAGTCGACCAGTCCCGCGACGTCGAGGTCAGCGTCTGCAGAACCGCCGAAGCCGGGCAGATCGAGCGCGACGCACTCGCCCACATCCTCCAGTTCCTCGATCACTCGATCCCATTCGCGCGCACTCGCACCCAGCGCGTGGAGGAAAAAAAGTCTCGTCACCACGCACCTTTACCTGGATCATTGATCCACCGCTAAGTGCGTGTGGTGCGCGTCAGTTCCGCTTGTCGCCGGATTTCGTCGTGCGTCAGCGCTGCATCGTGACGGGACGGCCGCCGTTGAGCGCCGCGCCGTCGTTGGTGTCGGTCGGTGTCGGCTGGATCATCGCCCGCATCTGCCACTGATATTTGTCGATGGCGTGCTGTACCTCCTGGAGCAGGTTGGAGGTGGTGGGATCGCCCTCCTCGCTCGCCTTGATGCCCTGGCCCACCTCGTCGCTGACGACATGATAGTAGCGCGCGAACCAGGTGATCACCTGCGCGTCGTCGACGAAGCCGCCCGTGAACTCGGGCACGCGGCTGGTGCGGACGATCGTGTTGGCGCGGCCATCGGCGGAGGCGCCGATCGCGAGCAACCGCTCGGCGACCTCGTCGGCATATTTGCCGACGCCCTCATAATGGTCCTGGAGCAGCTCGTGAAGGGGGTAGAACAAGGCGCCCGAGACGTTCCAATGCGCCTGCTTGGTCTGGAGTTGAAGCTGCTGCAGCTCGGTGAGCGTCTGCTGGAGCGCCGCGATCGACGCGCGCTGCGCCTGCGCGCTCGGGCCGCCATGCTCGCGGTCCGAGACGTCGTTGCGCGGGAATGCGCCGGCGGGCGCCGCCGTCTGCGCGACGGCGGGAGCGGCGAGGAGGCAGGTGGCGGTCGCGAGCATGAACAAACGCATCGGCGGTTCTCCGGCGAGGAGACGCCGGCCGGCCTCTCCTGATCTAGGTTACGGCCGAACGCCGATGGTGCCGCTTGGTTGTCTAAACTCGCGTTCAGCCTCGCCCCGTCAGGCCGACGCGAAGAATTTGGTGCCCACCACGCCGACGATGATCAGCGCGATGAAGCCGACCTGCGCGAGGTTGAGCGTCTCGCCGAACAGTACCACACCGAGCAGCGTCACGCCGACCGCCCCCAGCCCGGTCCACACCGCGTAGGCGGTGCCCGCGGGCAGGCCGCGCATCGCCAGCGCGAGCAGCCCCATGTTGACGAAGCTCAGCGCGACCGGGAGGACCGCGACGAGCAGTCCGGGACGCATCGCCGCCCATTTCACGCTGAGCGCCCACATAATCTCGGTGACCACGGCAACGCCGAGGATGAGCCACGCCATGAGGAACTTCCTTCTCACGGGCTCGATCGAAGAGTTCGCGGCCGGAAACCCGGAAGAGGCCGCGAAGGCGCGCCCGATAGGCGGCGTCGGGGGGCGTGTCCAGGGCGGCGCATCCCTTGTGGAAGGAGCGTTGCTTCGCACGTCCCCTCCATGCTCCTTGACGACCCGAAGGAAGGAGGCAGAACCGCCATGGCGAAGAGAAAACGATATCTGACTGCCACGCTCTCCGACGGCTATGTCAAGACGATCGGGCCGACCGCGGCACCGCTGACGCACTATTGGCGTATCGTCGCCCAGCTCCACAACGGCCGCACCGAGGTATTCTGGGGGCACGAACCGTCGCACCGCGCAGCACTGGCCAAACGCTCGCCCGCCGCGGAAGCGGCGAAGCAGCGCGGATGGCGATCGTTCGACCTCGAGGTGGTCGCGTTACAGGAAGATGACGGTCGAACCATTGCGGAGGCATAACAGCCACAGCATCCACGAGCGCTCCGGGATATTCTTCTCATGCAGCAACCGGCTGCACCAGAAGAGGAAAACACCATGACTGCCGAATATCCGCCGGTCGTCCCCGGGTCGCGCCATCGTCTCCGGCACGCCGATTCGGTCGACTCTGCCGCGCGTCCGCTATTCGAGATCGAGCAGCTCGAGGTGAGCTTCGATCCCGCGCTGGACACCTTGTGGACCTATATGCGCCCCCGCACGCGGCCGAGCTTCAACCCCGACCTGCTGCGTGATTTCGTCTCCTGGCAGGACGACATCGCGCTCGCCTGTGAGAGTGGCGCCATGCCGATCCGCTATATCGTGCTCGGCTCCCGCTTTCCCGGAGTCTTCTCACTAGGCGGCGACCTCGACCTGTTCGCGCAGCACATCCGCGCGGGCGATCGCGAGGCATTGGTGCGCTACGGGCGCGCCTGCGTGCAGATCCTCCACCGCAACATGACCGGGTTGGAGCGCCCGATCGTCACGATCGGGCTGGTCGAGGGTGACGCTCTGGGCGGCGGCTTCGAGGCGCTGCTGTCGTTCAACGTCGTCATCGCCGAGCGCGGCGCGAGCTTCGGCCTGCCCGAGACGCTTTTCGGGTTGTTCCCGGGCATGGGCGCGCACTGCTTCCTGTCGCGCCGGCTCGGCGCCGCGCGCGCCGAGCAGATGATTCTGAGCGGGCGGACCTATCGGGCGGAGGAGCTGTACGAGATGGGGCTCGTCCACGCGCTCGCGGAGCCGGGCGGCGGACGCGGCATGGTCGCGGACTATATCCGCCAGAACCGCCGCCGCCACAGCGCGCATTGCGCCATCTACGAGGCATCCCGCGCCGTGAACCCGCTCCCGCTCGCGGAGCTGGAGGCGGTGGTCGACCTGTGGGCCGACGCCGCCCTGCGGCTGAGCGAGTCGGATCTCAAGCTGATGCGGCGGTTGACCGGCGCGCAGACCCGCCTGCTCGAGCGTGCCGCTGCCTAGCCGGTCCCGGCGCGCAGCCGCGTGCCGGCGAACATGGCGGCGACCATCTCCGCCGGCATCGGCCGCGCGAGCAGATAACCCTGTACCGCGTCACAGCGCGTGCGGCGCAGCTGATCGAGCTGCGCCACCGTCTCCACGCCCTCCGCGACCGTCCGCATCCCCAGCTTGGCGGCGAGATCGACCACGGTCTGCACGATCGCGATCGACGCGGGGCTGCGGTCGAGGTCGGTGACGAACGATCGGTCGATCTTGAGCGTCTGGAAGGGGAAGCGGGTGAGATAACTGAGCGCCGAATAGCCGGTCCCGAAATCGTCGAGCGTGGTGTTCACCGCCAGCCGGTTGAGCGCCTTGAGCGCGGCGAGCGAGGAGTCGACATCCTCGAGCAGCACCGACTCGGTCACCTCCAGATGCAGCCGCTGCGGGGCCAGCCCCGTCGCATCCAGCGCGCTGATCACCACCGCCGGCAGATTGCTCGCGCGCAGCTGCACGGGCGACAGATTGACCGCGATCGAGACATGCGCGGGCCATTCGCTCGCGGTGCGGCAGGCCTGGTGGAGCACCCAATTGCCGATCGCGACGATCTGGCCATTATCCTCAGCGATCGGGATGAACTCGGCCGGCGACACCGCGCCGTGGCGGCGATTGGTCCAACGCAGCAGCGCCTCGCACGACGTGATCCGCTCTCCCGCCAGATCGTAGATCGGCTGGTAGACGAGGTGGAACTCGCCGCGCTGGAGCGCGCCGTGCAGCTCGGCGGCGAGCTGGCGACGGCGCTCGATCTTCTCGTCCATCGCCGGTTCGTAGAGCGACATCTGCCCGCGCCCGCTCTCCTTGGCGCGATACAGCGCGAGGTCGGCGTTCTTGAGCAAGGTGTCGGCGTCGGCACCGTCGCGAGGCGCCACCGCGACCCCGACCGAGACGCTGGAACGCAGCTGATGGCCATCGCACTGCGCCGGCTCTCCCACCACCCCCAGCAGGCGCCGCCCGATGGCGACTGCTTCGTCGGGATGATCGAGCGCGCAGACGATGGCGAACTCGTCGCCGCCCAGCCGCGCGACCGTGCCGCTGCCGGTGAAGGTGCGCCGCAGCCGCTCCGCCACCGCGATCAGCAGCGCGTTGCCGGCGAGATGTCCGAACGTGTCGTTCACCTCCTTGAAGCGGTCGAGGTCGAGCCAGAGCAAAGCCAGCGCACCACCGCTCGCCTCCATAGCGGCGAGCCGAGCCTCGAACTGCTCGCGAAAGGCGGTGCGATTGGCCAGCCCGGTCAGGTCGTCGCGCCGTGCCATGGCGGCATGGTGCTCGGCGAGCGCGGCTTTCTCGTGCGAGACGACGACGGCGCGCAGGATCGCCTCGTAGGTCTGCAGCGTGATTTCCATCATCGCCACCACGAACAGCAGGATCACCGCCGCGAGCACCGCCTTGAGCGGGTCGAGCGCGATGAGCAGCCCCACCACCAACGGCAGCGAGGCGCCGCACAGCTGAGTCAATGCGATCGACGGTCTCGCCGCGTTGCGCCCGGCGATACCGGCCGCGTAGCCGATCGCGGTGGTCACCGCGAGCAGCTGGAGCACGCCGTCGGCGGTGCGCGTGAGCGTGAGCAGCCCGAACAGCCCGAGCAGCCCGGCATAGCTCAGCGCGCCGAGCCGGTAGCCACGCTCCTGGCGCCGCACGGTCGCGCCCACCATCGCCTGGCGTTGCAGCCGCACCGTGTCCGCGATGCGCACGACGGCGACCAGGCCGATCATCGTCGCGCAGGTGGCGAGCCAGTGATCGCGGCTGACCGCCGCCACCACGGCGGCGATCACGGTGCTGGTCAGCGCGCCGATCACCAGCGATCGTGGCGAGGCGTAGAGCGACTCGACCAGCGTGGCCCGTACAGCCGCGGTGATCCGCTCGTCCGAATGTCGCAGCTGCCGCAGCCGGTGGATCAAACGCGCCATAACTTCCTCATGCGCAGCAACTATCTACCTTCCCTAAAGACCCACCTTAACCGGCGTTGGTATCCAGCGGTGAC
>NZ_JAIOKB010000008.1 GCF_019898765.1 Sphingomonas yunnanensis
ATCCGCTCGTCCGAATGTCGCAGCTGCCGCAGCCGGTGGATCAAACGCGCCATAACTTCCTCATGCGCAGCAACTATCTACCTTCCCTAAAGACCCACCTTAACCGGCGTTGGTATCCAGCGGTGACCGAGCCGTCGCGGCGACAGCGCCTCGTCACGCAGCGGCCTGCGTGCTTGAAATGCGAGTAGACAGCGGCCGATGCTTTGGGTTTCTGTCGGCTCGGAGAGGGTCTGGGATGATCGACAAAGAGGGGCACGCTGTGGCCAAGGTCCCCGCGGTCACGCTGGGCTATTGGCTCATCAAGATCCTGGCGACCACGCTCGGGGAGACCGGCGGCGACGCCGTGTCGATGAGCTGGCTCGGGGAGACGACGCCCGAGGCAGGTGCGTCCGGGCTCAACGGTTATCTCGTCGGCACCGCGATCTTCGGCGTGCTGCTCGTCGCCTTCGTCTGGCTGCAGGTGCGCGCGCGACGGTTCCACCCTTGGCTCTATTGGGCGACGATCCTCGCCTCGACCACCGCCGGGACGACCCTCGCCGATTTCGCGACGCGCTCGCTCGGCCTGGGCTATCCCGGCGGCGCGCTGCTGCTGTTCGCGCTGGTCGTCGCGGCGTTGCTGCTGTGGCGGCGGAACACCGGCAGCGTTGACATCGGCCGCGTCGCGGACCGCCGCAGCGAGGGCTTCTATTGGTTGACGATCACCTGCTCGCAGACGCTCGGTACCGCGTTGGGCGACTGGGTCGCCGACTCCGACCTGGGCTATGACGGCGCAGCCCTGGTGTTCGGCGCGGCGCTCGGTCTGACCGCGCTGCTGTACTGGCGCACGCGAGTGTCGCCGGTGCTGCTGTTCTGGACCGCTTTCATCCTCACGCGACCGCTCGGGGCGACCGTGGGCGACTATCTCGACAAGCCGGTCGCCAAAGGCGGGCTCGACCTCAGCCGCCCGGTCGCGACGCTTGCGCTCGCCGCCACGATCGCGCTCCTGATCGTGGTGCTGCCGCAGCGACCGGCGGGCGCGCCGTCCCATAATGAACCATAACCGACGGGCGAGTGACCCACCCCGACACAGGTATCTTGACCAGAACGGTCGACCGCGTGGCTGCTGGGCACCCCTCTGTCACAGGGAGAGGCGACCACATGCTCCAAGGTCGTCAGGGCGATGATCGTCCCACCGACCATCCATTTACTTTTTGACACATGATCAACGCTGTTTCTCTACCGGCCTGATCGCGTAAGGCGTTGATTAACCATTCGGTGCCGCCGCTCCCCCGCGGTGGCGGGCACCGCGACGCCGGCCTCAGGGGAAGCCCGATGATCCACGACAGAGCGGCTCTCGCCGCGCTCGCTTTCTCCGCCTTGGGGGCGCCCGCAGCGGCGCAGGTGCTCGATCCGCCCGAGCGGGCCATCCGCTACGACGTGCCCAACGCGATCTCGCCGTCGAGCGCCAATGCGACGGTCTCCGCTGCCACGGTGCCGCAGGCGATGGAACGGCTGGACCGCGGTGACGGAACGGTCGACGTCTCGCTGGGCGGCACCTACGGCGAGGGCGATTTCGGCACGGGCTCGACGACGACGATCTGGAGTTCCGCGCTCGGCGCACGGGTGCGGCTCAACGATCTCACGCTCTCGGCCTCGCTGCCGTGGATGCGTATCCGCAGCCGCTCGACCGTGTTCACCGGCATCGATGCCACCCCGGTGCTGGTCGCGCCCAACACCTCCGCGGTGAAGCGGACCGCGGAGGGCATCGGTGATCTCACGCTCGGTGCCGCTTATACGATCGCCCCCGCCAACGGCCCGGTCGAGATCGAGCTGTCCGGGCGCGCCAAGATCAACACCGCGAGCCAGCGCAGCGGCCTCTCCAGCGGGGAGAACGACTATGCCGTCGGCGCCGACGCGTCGCTGCCGCTCGGGGCGGTGACGCCGTTCGTGTCGGTAACCTATCGCTTCCTCGGCGACACCGCGCTCTACGACCTGCGCGACGGCCCCGCCGCCTCCGCCGGCGCCTCCTTCGCGATCGGGCGCGACGCCTATCTTCTGACTTCCTACCATTATGCGCGCGCCGCGACGCGGCTGGTCGAGGACTCGCACGAGCTGTTCGCCGGCGCCTCGACGCGGCTCACGGGAACACCGTTCCGGCTGACCGGGTTCACCACCGCGGGTCTGTCGCGCGGTGCGGCGAGCTTCTCGGCGGGTTTAGCCGTGTCGATGGGTCTTTCACGCGCGCGCGAGTGACGGCGCCAGCAAGGGGGTAGCGGCGAGGTGACGGGCGGCGATCAGGCGGGCGAGTCGGGGCGGATCTACGCGATCGGCGACCTGCACGGCCGTTTCGATCTGTTCCGCGCGCTGATGCGCTCGATCGAGCGCGATCATGCCGCGCGGGGACCCGCGGCGACGCGCATCGTCCTGCTCGGCGACATCGTCGATCGCGGTCCGGACAGCGCGCGGCTGGTGCGCGGCTGCATGCGGCTCAGCCAGCTCAACCCGCGGTTCACGGTGCTGAAGGGCAATCACGAGGAGATGATGGTACACGCGCTCCGCGGTGACCTCTGGGCGTATCGCGCGTGGCTGGACTTCGGCGGTCGGGAGACGCTGCTCAGCTGGGGCGTGCCGCCCGAGGTGACCGGCGACGCGCCGGGCATCCGCGAGCTGCGCGCGGCGGCGCAGCTGGTCGGCCGTGACGTCGTCGACTGGCTGGCGCGGCTGCCGCTCACGCTGCGCCACGAGAACCATCTGTTCGTCCACGCGGGTATCCGGCCCGGCGTCCCGCTCGAGCGCCAGGTGCCGCGCGACCTGCTGTGGATCGGGGAGGAGTTCCTCGGCTCGGAAGAGGATCACGGCGTCACCGTCGTGCACGGTCATACCATCGTCGAGGACGGCCCCGAGGTGCATGCCAATCGCGTCGGGATCGACACCGGCGCCTATCGCACGGGCCGCCTCACCGCTCTGGGTCTGGAGCGCGGCGAGCGCTGGTTCCTGCAAGCAACGGACGCGACCGCGCCTGGCGCGGCGCTAGACGAGCGCGCGATCCCCCGCCGGGCAGCGGTGGCAGCATGGTGACCGGCCCCTCTAACGCCTTCGACGACGAGCAGCTCGACGCCGCGCTGCTGTCCGTGCTCGGCGAGCCCGCCGATATGGCGGCCCACACTCATGGCAAAGCCCGGTCCGCGTCGCACCGGCTGGCCGGCTCGCTCGCGGGATCGCGGCGAGCGTCGGTGACGCTGGGTCTCGCCGCGGTGGGGGCGATCGCCGGACTGGCCTTCCTGCCCCTCTCGCGCGACGAGGTTCGAGACGCGCCCCATGTTCCAGCTGCTGCACCGAGCCGGGCGGCGGTCGCACCCAGCATCGACCGCTCGCTCGCCAGCGTCGCGCTGGCGCCCGTCGCGCCGCCCTCTGTCGTCGCGCGCAGCACCCCGCGCCCGCGCGTGAGCGCGCGACCCGCGGCGCTACCTGCCGCTGCCGCGTACGTGCCGCCGGTCGCTCGATGGCCCGCCGCGCCGGACACGACACCCACCCCCGCGATCGCACTGGCCGATCACAGGGTTGCCGCGGTCGAAGCCGCCGCGATCGCGGTTCCCGCGCCGGCTCACGCCGCGCCCGAGCCGATGGCCGGCCTCGAGGACGATCCAGGCCCTCTGCCGGTGACGACCGAGGTGACCGCCCCGGATCGGCGCGCCCGGCGCGATTCTGTCGTGGCGATCCGCAGCTTGCGCCGGCAGTGGTGAGCACGGGTCGGGCTCATGGGCCCGGCGACACGCGCTTCCGTCTCGCCGACGCTACTATCGGCATCCCGCCGGCACGTCAGCGCGAGAAGGTTCCCCGTCGACGCCTCGCAGAATCGCATGAGATCGTTCCGCGTGAGAGACGCTGCGTCTAGGATACCGATCTATTCGCGTGAGGCTGGAACACTCAATCTCTCCTTCGTCAGCATGACAGACGAAGGAGACCTCTCATGACCATTCTCGTTATCGGTGCCACCGGCCGCGTCGGCCAGCATGTCGTCGACCAGCTGCTCGTCCGCGACGCCGACGTCCGCGTCCTGACGCGCGACCCCGCCAAGGCCAGCTTCCCCGCCGCGGTCGAGGTCGCGAAGGGCGACCTGCTCGACATCGACTCGGTGCGCGCCGCGCTCACCGGGGTGAGCACGCTGTTCCTGCTCAACGCCGTCACGGGCGACGAATTCACCCAGGCGATCATCACGCTCAATCTCGCGCGCGAGGCCCGGATCGACCGCATCGTCTATGTCTCGGTGTTCGGCGCCGACGAGGCGGTCAACGTGCCGCATTTCGCGGTCAAGTCGGGCGCCGAGCGGATGCTCGCGGCGATGGATGCGGGGGCGACGATCCTGCGGCCGACCTATTTCATCGACAACGAGGTGATGGTGAAGGACGTCATCCTCCAACACGGCGTCTACCCGATGCCGATCGGCGGCAAGGGCGTCGCGATGGTCGACGCGCGCGATATCGCGGAGGTCGCCGCGATCGAGTTGATCCGCCGCGAACGCGCGTCCGCCAAGCTGCCGCTCGAGACGATCAACCTGGTCGGCCCCGAGACGCTGACCGGGGCGGATATCGCCGCGATCTGGTCGGACGTGCTCGGCCGCCCGATCGTCTACGGTGGCGACGACCCGAGCGGCTTCGAGCAGAATATGGCGACCTTCATGCCGCGCTGGGCCGCCTATGAGATGCGGTTGATGGCGGAGCGCTACGTCAGCGACGGCATGATCCCGCCCGCGGGCGATCACGCGCGCCTGACCGCGCTGCTCGGCCGGCCGCTGCACGGTTATCGCGAGACCGCGACGCGTCTGGCGGCAGCCTGAGGCGCAATCGCTCGGGCGAGAGGACTGCCCCGCTCGCTCAAGGGCGCGGAGCGGTCGCGACGTAGACGACGTCCTCCCTCGCCGCGCGACTTGCACGAAGATAGATAGTTAGCTATCTAACTTTCGTGTCCGACATGTCGCTCCCTCTCGCGCGTCAGCTCACCGCGCTGCTCATCCCGCTGGCGCGGTCCTATCGCCGCCACCTGGACCGTGAGCTGGCGGACCTCTCGCTATCGCACTCCTCCGCGCTGGCGGTCATGCTGCTCGGGCGGATGGAGGACGGCGTGCGCCAGGGCGCGCTGGCCGAGCAGCTCGGCGTCGAGCCGCCCACGGTCGTGCCGATGCTCGATCAGATCGAACGCGCCGGTCTCGCCGCGCGCCGCCCCGATCCTGCCGACAAGCGCGCCAAGACGCTTCACCTCACCGACGCGGGCCGCGCGCTGGCCGCCGCGGCCGAGACGCGCTCGTCCGAGATCCGCACCGCGCTGTTCGACGGGATCGACCCCGCCGAGATCGCGGTGGCGACCGACGTGCTGCGCCGGCTGGCACAGGCGCTGACCCGCGCGGGCGAGGCCTGACGTGCCGCGGCTCGGGCCGCGCGAGGTCGTGTTCTCGGCCAATTGCTTCGCCGCGGCGATGCTGGCGCTGTACGTCTCCTTCGCGCTCGGACTCGACCGCCCGTTCTGGGCGATGGCGACGGTCTACATCACCAGTCAGCCGCTGAGCGGTGCGGTGCGATCCAAGGCGGTGTTCCGCCTGCTCGGCACCGTCGTCGGCGCGAGCGCCGCGGTGGTGATGGTGCCGCTGCTCGTCGATGCGCCGCTGCTGCTCTCGCTCGCGCTCGCCGGCTGGGTGGCGCTATGCCAGTTCGTCTCGCTGCTCGATCGCACGCCGCGCTCCTACCTCTTCATGCTCGCCGGCTATACCGCGGCGCTGATCGGCTTCCCCACCGTGGGTCATCCCGAGGCGATCTTCGACGTCGCGGTGCTGCGTGCGCAGGAGATCGGCATCGGCGTGACCTGCGCCGCGCTCGTCCATGCGGCGGTGTGGCCGCGCAGCGTCACCGCCTTGCTCGGCGCGCGCGTTCGGACGCTGCTGGCGGAGGCCGAGCGCTGGATCGCCGACGCGCTCGCGCCCACCCTGATCGATCGCGCGGACCAGGAGCGCCGCCGCCTCGCCGTCGACGTCACCGAGCTGCACGTGATGGCGACGCATGTCCCATTCGACACCGCCGCCGCGCGACCGACCCGCGCGTTGCTGAGCGCGCTGCAGGACCGGTTCGTGCTGCTGCTGCCGCTCGTCTCCGCGGTCGAGGACCGGCTTCGCGCGATCGCGGACGTGGGCGAGGTGCCGCCCGACGTGGCCGCGCTGGTGGAGGACGTCCGCGCCTGGGCGAGCGACGCCGGCGCGCACGAGCCCGCCGCCCTGGTCGCGCGCGTCGACGGGATCGCTGACACGCTGACGCCCTCGGACTGGCGCGAGCTGTTGATCGCCAACCTGCTCGACCGGCTGCGCGAGCTGGTCGAGGCGCTCGACACCGCGCGACGGGTCGCAGCACAGGCGATCGATCCCGGCGCCGCGCCGCCGGCACGGGTGCGTGGGCTGATGAACGAGCGGCGGCGGCGGCCGCTGCACCGCGACCTGCCGCTCGCGCTGCTCTCCGCCGTCGCCACCTTCGCCGCGATCCTTGCCTGCTGCGGCTTCTGGATCATGGCCGCCTGGCCCGAGGGCGCGATCGCGGCGATGATCGCGGCGGTGGTATGCTGCTTCTTCGCGACGATGGACGATCCGGTGCCGGCGCAGCGGGGCTTCCTGATCTGGACGGTCGCGTCGCTGCCGCTGGTCGCGCTCTACCTGTTCGCGCTGCTGCCGCTGGTGCACAGCTTCGAGACGCTCGCGCTGCTGCTCGCGCCGGTGCTGCTGGCGGCGGGCGCGCTGATGGCGCTGCCGCGCTGGTACGGGCGGATGATGCCGCTGCTGATCGGGCTCGCGGGCGGGCTGGCGCTGACAAACAGCTTTACGGCGGACGCGGCGGGCTTCTTCAACGGCAGCGTCGCGCAGCTCGCCGGGGTCGCCGCGGCGATGGTGGCGACCCGGCTGTGCCGCAGCCTCGGCGCGGGCGCCGCGCTGCGCCGGCTGCGCCGCGCTGGGTGGCGCGAGCTCGCCGAGCTGGCGGCGCGGCCCGGCCGCGACCCGCTGCCGGCGTGGCGAAGCCGCATGCTCGACCGTGTCGGGCTGCTCGGCGCGCGAGTCGGCGACCTTGAACAGGGCGACCGTGACGCCGGCATGGCCGCGCTGCGTGAGCTGCGCGTCGGCGTGAACCTGGCGCAACTCGCGCCCGCCAACGACACCGGCGACGAGGCGCTCGCCGCGCTCCGTGCCGACGTCGCCGCGCATTATCGCGCGCGCGCCCGCGGTGGCGCCGCGGTGCCCGACGCCGCGCTGCTCGCGCGGCTCGACGCGGCGATCGGGACGGCGCTGGCGGAGGTGCCCGCCCCGCGCGACCGGCTCGCCGCGCTCACCGGCCTGCGCCGCAACTTCTTCCCCGCCGCCCGAGGCCTCCCGGACGAGAGGGCGGCGGCATGACCGGCGAGATCGACCTGGCGGGGGTGTACGTCCACCCGCTGCTGCTCGCCGCGGTGCTGGCCTTCGTCGCCGCGGAGACGATCGGCTGGGCGCTGGCGCGGATCGGCCTCTACCGCTTGGTCTGGCACCGCGGACTGTTCGACGTCGCGCTCACCGTCATCCTCTGGGCCGGCTGCGCCGCGCTCCTCGGCGGCACCGCGCCCGCCGCTCTCTTCGGCTAGGAATCATGAGAAAGATCGTCATCCTCCGCGTCGCCGTGACGCTGGTCGTGGTCGCCGCCGCCTGTCTCGCGGCGCAGCGGCTGTGGATCCACTACGAGGAGGAGCCCTGGACCCGAGACGGCCGCGTGCGCGCCGACGTGGTCCAGGTCGCCCCCGACGTGTCGGGCCTCGTCACCCGGGTATTCGTGCGCGACAACCAGCCCGTCGCGGCGGGAACGCCGCTGTTCGAGGTCGACCGACCGCGCTATCGGCTCGCGGTGGCGCAGGCGCACGCGGCGATCACCGCGCAGCAGGTCCAGCTCGCCCAGGCGCGGCGTGAGGCGCGGCGCGACCGCGAACTCGGCGACCTGGTCGCGGGGGAGGTACGCGAGCAGAGCCTCGCCAAGGTCGCGCAGCTCGAGGCGACGCTGGCGCAGGCACGCGTCGCGCTCGACACCGCCGAGCTCAACCTCGCGCGGACGTTGGTGCGCGCAGGCGTGGCGGGCACGGTGACCAACCTCGACCTGCGCCCCGGCGACTATGCCACCGCGGGGCATCCGGCCTTCGCGATCATCGATCGCGCCTCGCTCCACGTGATCGGCTATTTCGAGGAGACCAAGCTGCCGCGGATCCACGTCGGCGATGCGGTGCGGGTGCGGCTGATGGGCGACGACGGCGCGCTCGCCGGCCATGTCCAGAGCATCGCCGGCGGCATCGAGGATCGTGACCGCAGCGCGGGCGCCAACATGCTCGCCAACGTCAACCCGACCTTCAGCTGGGTGCGGCTGGCGCAGCGCATCCCGGTGCGGGTCACGATCGACCGGCTGCCCGCGGGCACGTCGCTCGTGGTCGGGCGCACCGCCACGGTCGAGGTGGTGCCTCCCGCCCCCGCCCCCGCCGCGCGGGAGCATCGCGCGTGAGCGCGCGTCCCCTTGCCCCCGCGCTGCTCGCCGCGCTGCTCGCCGGCTGCGCCGCCGCGGGCCCCGACTATCACCGGCCCGCCGTCGCGGTGATCGAGCGACCGAGCGCGACCGGCGCCTTCATCTCCGGTGACGCGCCCGCCTATGCGCCGGCGCCGCTTCCCGATCATTGGTGGCGGCTGTACCAGGATCCTCTGCTCGACCGGCTCGTCACCGCCGCGATCGCGCATAACACCGACCTGCGCGTCGCCGACGCCAATATCGCGCGCGCCCGCGCCGCGCTCAACCTCGCCGAGACCGACCGCACCCCGCAGACGCAGGTCGAGGTCGCCCCCGGCTATGCGCAGCGCTCGGCCGAGGAGGAGCTGTTGCCCGGCGCGGCGCTCCCCTCCGCCCCGGTCTATTCGGGCCGGGTCGGCGTCTCCTACCAGCTCGACCTCGCCGGGCAGGTGCGCCGCGCGGTCGAGGCGTCGACCGCCGACGTGGCCGCGACGCGCGCTGCCTATGACGCGGTGAAGGTCACCGTGGTGGCGGACACGACCCGCGCCTATGTCGACACCTGCGCCGCTGGGCGCGAGGTCGGCGTGGCGCAGCGAGCGCTCGCGCTGCAGCAGCGCACCACGGCGCTGACACAGCGCTTGGTGCGTGCCGGGCGCGGCATCTCGCTCGATGCGACGCGGTCGCGCGCGCAGGAGGAGCAGGTCCGCGCCACGCTGCCGACTCTGCTCGCGGCGCGGCAGGTGGCGCTGTTCCGGCTGGCGACGCTCACCGGCCGCCCCCCCGCCGAGTTCGACCGCGACGTCGCCGCCTGCGCGCTCGAGCCCCGGCTCGACCGGCCGATCCCGATCGGTGACGGTGCCGCGCTGCTGCGCCGCCGCCCCGACGTGCGCCGCGCCGAACTGCTGCTCCACGCCGCGACCGCGCGGATCGGCGTGGCCGAGGCGGCGCTCTACCCGCGCGTGACGCTCGGCGCCTCCGCCGGTTCGGTCGGGCTGCTGCGCGACGCCCTCGCGAGCGACACCTACAAATTCTCGCTCGGTCCGCTGATCAGCTGGGAATTCCCCAACCGCGGCCGCGTGCGCGCGCGGATCGCGGGCGCGCAGGCCGAGACCGATGCCGCGATGGCCAGCTTCGACGGCGTCGTCCTCGGCGCGCTGCGCGAGACCGAGACTGCGCTGACCGTCTATGCGCGCGACCTCGACCGCCGCGCCGCGCTGGCGCAGGCGCGTGCGCAGGCGGCGCGGGCGGCGAGCGACTCGGAGCGGCTGTTCACCGCGGGGCGGACGGGCTTCCTGCCGGTGCTCGACGCGCAGCGCACGCTGATCGGCACCGAGCAGACGCTCGCCGCGGCGGACAGCCGGCTGGCGGCGGACCAGGTCCAGCTGTTCCTCGCGCTGGGCGGCGGCTGGGAGACGTGAGTAGGCTAGATCCTCCCCGCTCGCGGGGAGGTGGCGGCCCGCGGGGTTGACGGAGGGGGTTCTGCGCGAGCGAGCCGGTTCGCTCGCGGGCACCCCCCTGCACCACCCGGCTGCGCCGGGCGGTCCCCAGCACCGAGTGATCATGCCCCGCATGATCAAGGATCGTCCGGGGGACGATCCGACGCGATGCTCCGTGCCGGGGAGGATCTCGGCGCATGCAGCTTAGCCCCACTCCTACGTTCAGGGCCGGTTCGCCCGTCCGACCGCCGCGAGCACATGACGCAGCAGCCCGTCGGCATCGTGCTTGATATTGTGCCCGCCCGGCATCGCGACCTTGCGCAGGTTGGGCAGATCGAGCAGCGGACACAGGCTGTCGTCCTCTTCCGCGCCATAGATGCAGGTCAGCGGCGTCCAGGTCAGCGTGCGCGCGGTCGTCACCGCGACGCTGTCGGGCGTCCCATGATAGGCCCAGCCGGTCGGGTCGGCGCGGTAGAAGACCGCGTCGCCCGGCAGCACGAGGATGATCCCCGCCACCCGCGCACGCAGCTCGGCCGGCAGATGCGCCATCCCGGTCTGGACGATGTCGGCGCCGTAGGACTGGCCCATCACTACCAGCCGGCGCGCACCGGTGCGCGCCAGCGCGGTGCGCACCGCGCCGGCGACGAAGGCGTCGACCTCTTCACGGGTGCGGCGTCGGCGGAAATAGACCGGCGAGGAGATGCCCACCACGCCGATATGATGCTCGGTCAGCCCGCGCGAGGTCGAGGCGCCGAGCAGGAAGCGCAGCCCCATGTCGCCCGAGACGTTGATCACCGCGACGTCGCGCACCGGCGGGCGCGCCGGGTAGACGTGCACCGCGTCGCGGTCGAAATAGCCCGCCGCGGCCACCGCCGCGCAGACGAAGGCCGAGCTGACCAGGCTCACCCGCAGCCCGCGCCAGAAGGCCGAGCGCGGCCCCGCGCGCCTTCCCCCCCGCCGCGCTATAGCAGTTTGTCCAGCGTGATCGGCAGGTCGCGCACGCGCCGGCCGGTGGCGTTGTAGATCGCGTTGGCCACCGCCGCGCCGACCCCGGTGATGCCGATCTCGCCGACGCCGTGCGCGCCCATCGGCGTGTGCGGGTCAGGGATGTCAGTCCAGATCACGTCGATCTCGGGCACGTCGAGGTGCACGGGCAGGTGATATTCGGCGAGGCTGGGATTCATGATCCGGCCGTTGCGCTCGTCGAACTGTGTCTCCTCCATCAGCGCGAGGCCCAGCCCCATGATGATGCCGCCGCGGAACTGGCTCGCCGCGGTCTTGGCGTTCAGGATGCGCCCGCAGTCGAACGCGCCGAGGAAGCGGCTGACCCGCGTCTCGCCCGTCACCGCGTTGACCTTCACCTCGCAGAACAGGGCGCTGTGCGAGTGCATCGACCAGTGCATCAGCTCGAGCGGCGGCGTGCCGGCCTTGGTGACGCTCACCTCGTCCCGCTGCGCGCGCGCCAGGATCGAGGCGTAGCTCTCGCGCCGCGCGGCGTCGTCGAGCTTGGCCAGCCCGCCGTCCTCGCTGCCGACGTCGCCCGCCGCGAGGCCCGCGAGCGGCGAGTCGTTGCCTGCCAGCGTCAGCAGCTCGGCCACCAGCGCGTTGTGCGCCGCGATCACCGCCGCGCCGATCGCGGCGGTCTGCTGCGACCCGCCCGCCATGATCGCGCCGGGGATGGCGGAGTCGCCGTAGGCGACCTCGACGCGGTCGAGCGACAGGCCGAGCCGCTCGGCGGCGACGATCGCGGTGGTGGTGGAGGTGCCCATCCCCATCTCCGCCGCCGCGACCTCGACCAGCGCGCGGACGCCGTCGCCGTCGCGGCGAAGCGTGATCCGCGCCTCGGCGCCGGGCATGCGATAATAGGGATAGGTGCCGGTGGCGCAGCCGGTGCCGACCAGCCACTCGCCGTCGCGGCGCGCGCCCGGCGCCCCGCGGTCCGACCAGCCGAAGCGCGCCGCGCCGTCGCGCCACGCCTGGTCGATGTGGCGCGACGAGAAGGGCAGACCGGTGGTGGGATCCTTGTCGGGCTCGTTGCGCAGCCGCAGCTCGACCGGGTCGATCGCCAGCGCCACCGCGAGCTCGTCGATCGCCGACTCGAGCGCGAAAGTGCCGACCGCCTCGCCCGGCGCGCGCATGAAGGTGTTGGCGAGCATGTTCATCTGCGTCACCTCCACCTGCAGCCGGATATTGGGGCAGGCGTAACCCGCGCGCGTGCCGAGGATGAACGGCTCGGGCATGTTGTTGTGCGGCGTCATCACGGAGAGGCCGGTGTGGATCAGCGCCTCGAATCGGCCGTCCGCGCTGGCGCCGATCGCGACTCGCTGCTCGGTCAGCGTCCGCCCGCCGACGACGCGGTACACGCCCTCGCGCGACAGCGCGATCCGCACCGGGCGCCCCGCCATCTTCGCCGCGGCGGCGCCGATCACCTGATGGTCCCACAGCCCCTTGCTGCCGAACCCGCCGCCGACGTAGGGCGAGGTCAGCCGCACCTGCTCGGGCTTCAGGTCGAACACCTCGCCGATCGTCTGCGCCTGCTGGGTCACCATCTGGCTGGCGTCGTGGATCACCAGCTCGTCGCCGACCCAGGCGATCGTCGCGGCGTGCGGCTCGATCGGGTTATGGTTGTGCCGCGGCGTGCGATACACCGCGTCGACCGTGACCGCGGCCCGCGCCAGCGCGCCCTCGGCGTCGCCGATCTCGTTGAGCAACGGCTGGCCCATGAACAGGCCCTGCGTGATGCCGTTCGCCTTGGCGCCCTCGAGCGAGGTGGTCGATGGCTCGGCTGCGTACGTGACCTCGACCAGCGCGGCGGCATGGTCGGCCTGCTCCTGCGTCTCGGCCAGCACCGCGACGATCGGCTGGCCGTTCCAGTGAACGCGATCGTCCTGGAAGATCGTCAGGTCGGCGGGGCCGACACCGTGCGGCGAGGAGCCGAACGCGGGCGGCTTGTTCATCTGCGGCGCGTTCAAATGCGACATCACCAGCACCACGCCGGGGGCCGCCTCGGCCGCGGCGGCGTCGATCGCCGTGATTCGCCCGCGCGGGATGGTGGCGTAGACCAACGCGCAATAGGCCATGTCGTCGAAGCGGAACTCCGCCGCGAACGGCGCCGCACCCTTCACCTTGAGCGGTCCGTCGAGCCGCGACACCGACGTGCCGATCAGCCCGTGCTTGTGCTGGATCAGCGGGTCGGGGACGCCGCCGGGGATCCAGCTGTCGGGCGCGAGCGGGACCAGCTTGGTCATCGCGCCCTGCACCAGACCCTGGGCGGCCTGCTTGACCGTGTCGACGATGCTCATGCCGCCTCTCCCTTGACCAGCTCGCCCAGCACCGCGGCGAGGGTCCGCCCCGCCAGCGCCGGCTTGAACGCATTGTGCCGCAGCGGCGCGGCGTCGGCGAACTCCAGCGCCGCGGCGGCGTGGAACGCCTCCGCCGTGGCCGGGCCACCGCGCAACGCAGCCTCGGCCTTGAGCGCGCGCCACGGCTTGTGCGCCACCCCGCCGAACGCGACGCGCACGTCGCCGACGCGCTCGCCGTCGAGCTCGATCGCCGCCGCGACGGAGATCAGCGCGAAGGCGTAGCTCGCCCGGTCGCGCACCTTGCGATAGGTCGAGCGCGCCGCCAGCGGCAGCGCGGGCAGCTCGATCGCCGTGATCAGCTCGCCCGGCGCCAGCACCGTGTCGCGGTCGGGCGAGTCGCCCGGCAGGCGATGGAGATCGGCGATCGGCACCGTGCGCTCGCCGCCGGCGCCGGCGACATGGACCTGCGCGTCGAGCGCGACCAGCGCGACGCACATGTCGCTGGGATGGGTCGCGACGCACGCCTCGGACGCGCCGAGCACCGCATGGATGCGGTTGAAGCCGTCACGCGCGTCGCAGCCTTCGCCGGGCGAGCGCTTGTTGCAGCGCGATCCGTCGGTGTCGTAGAAATACGTGCAGCGCGTGCGCTGGAGCAAATTGCCGCCGACCGTCGCCATGTTGCGGATCTGCGCCGAGGCGCCGGCCAGGATCGCGCGCGACAGCATCGGGTAGCGCTCGCGCACCGCGCGATGCTCCGCCAGCGCGGTGTTGCGCGCGGCCGCGCCGATCCGCAGCCCCCCGCCGCCGGTCTCCGCGATCGCGGCGGAGAGGCCGGTGACGTCGACCAGCGCCTCGGGCCGGGCCACCGTCTCGCGCATCAGGTCGACGAGGTTGGTGCCGCCGCCGAGATAGGCGGTGGCGCTCGCCGCGCCGAGCCGCAGCGCCTCGCCGGCGTCGCCCGCGCGGGCATAGGTGAAGGGCGTCATGCCGCCCACTCCGCCGCGACGGTGGCGCGGATCGCGTCGACGATCCCGTTGTGCGCGCCGCAGCGGCACAGGTTGCCGCTCATCCGCTCCTGCACCTCCTCGCGCGTCAGCGCGACCGCGGCGGTGAGGTCGGCGCTGACGTGGCTCGGCACGCCGCGGCCCGCCTCCGCCGCCATGCCGATCGCCGAGCAGATCTGGCCGGGCGTGCAATAGCCGCATTGGAAGCCGTCATGCTCGATGAAGGCCTGTTGCAGCGGGTGGAGCCCATCCTCGCCCGCCAGCCCCTCGATCGTGGTGACCGAGCGACCCTCATATTGCACCGCCAGCGCGAGGCAGGAGAGGATCCGCTCGCCCTCCACCAGCACCGTGCACGCACCGCACGCGCCCTGGTTACAGCCCTTCTTGGTGCCGGTGAGTTGCAGCGTCTCGCGCAGATGGTCGAGCAGCGAGACTCGCGGGTCGGATGGCAGCGCCACCGCCTCCCCGTTGACGATGAGCGACATAAGGGCTTCTCCCTACCTCTCCGATGCGGCGCGTGCGCCTCGGTTAACCTATACCAAGTTTCGGAAAGTCCGCGCCGTTTTTCGCTGCGCTGCGACACTCGACCGGGCGCGACGGCGCCTCATCGTGGCGCGCCCGCCCGGCTGGGGTAAGTGGGGGCGAGAGGACGCGAATCGTTTGCCGCGTCGGTCACATTCGTGGAGGTCCCCCGTGCCGCTCACCGCCGTCGCGATCCGCCATGTCGCCTTCGAGGACCTCGGCCATCTCGACGCGCCGCTGCGCGCCGCCGGCTACGCGATCCGCTACGTCGAGGCGGCCGAGGGTAGCGTCGCCGCGCTCGACCCGCTCGCGCCCGACCTGCTGATCGTGCTCGGCGGCCCGATGGGCGTCTACGAGGCGTCGAAGCACCCGTTTCTCGGCGACGAACTGGCGCTGCTGCGCGCGCGGCTGGCGGCGGAGCGGTCCACGCTCGGGCTGTGCCTCGGCGCGCAGCTGATCGCGGCGGCGCTCGGCGCGCGCGTCTACCCGGGGCCGGCCAAGGAGATCGGCTACGCGCCGGTGACGCTCACCGCGGCGGGAGCGGTCTCGCCGCTCGCCGCTCTGCCCGCGAACCAGCCGGTCCTGCACTGGCACGGCGACACCTTCGACCTTCCGGCGGGCGCTACTCTGCTCGCCTCGACCGACCTGTATCGCCAGCAGGCGTTCGCGTTCGGCCGCCACGCGCTCGCGCTGCAATTCCACCTCGAGGCGGACAGGATCGAGCGGTGGCTCGCGGGCCACGCCGCCGAGCTGCGCGCCGCGCAGATCGCTCCCGCCGCGATCGCGCGCGACGCCGCGCGTCACGACGCCGCCCTGCGCCACGCGGCCGCGGCGGTGCTCACCCGCTGGCTGTTCGCGTCGAGCTGAGCGCTTACCCCGCCGCCTCGCGCCGCGCCGCCATCATCGCCAGCCAGCGCCGGCGGAGCACCGCGCGGCGCTCGGGATAGCGCTCGTCGAGGAAGGTCACGCCCGCGAGCCGGTCGGTGCGGAACATGCGGAAGTCGCCGCGCAGCTCGCACCAGGCGATCAGCATGCGCATGCCGTCCATATAGCCGACCAGGAACGGCCACACCGTCCGCTCGCTCGGCGCGCCGGCCGCATCGGCATAGCCGATCCGCAGCTTGCGCCCCTGCAGGCTCCAGGCGCGCAACCGCGCGACGTCGACCCCGGCGTCGGCGCGCTCGCCCCACGAGGGCGGGGTGATCACCGCGGGCTCGTCGATCGCGGCGCGCAGCCGCTCCGGGATCACCGCCGCGACCTTGGCGAGCACGTCGGCCGCGGCGCTCGCCAGTCCCTCGTCGGCGTGGACCAGCACCCATTGCGCGCCGAGCACCACCGCCTCGACCTCGTCCGAAGTGAGCATCAGCGGTGGCATGTCGAAGCCGCGCTCCAGCACATAGCCGATCCCGGCCTCGCCTCGGACCGGCACGCGCTGCGCCACCAGCGCGGCCACGTCGCGATAGACCGAGCGCCGGCTGGTCTCGAGCTCGGTCGCGATCGCGTCCGCGGTCATCGGGCCCGTCGCGCGGCGAAGCAGCTGGACGATCTCGAACAGGCGGTCGGCGCGGCGCATGCGGCCGAGCCTAGAGCCGCGCGAGCGGCGTTGCGAGCGCGCAGAAGAGCGCCGGGGTAGCGTTCGCCAGGATGAGCAACGACGTCGCGACAAATCCCGCCGCTGCCCAGCGCAGGTCGCGCGCGGTCACGCCGGCACCGCGTCGCGCGCCATGGCGCGCTGGAAGCCGGGGCGCTGAGTGAGCCGCGCGAGATAGGCCGGGATGACGCCGTCGCTCGGGATCAGCTGCTGCGCCCAGCCGAGCGTGCCGCCCAGCATCACGTCGGCCGCGCTGAAGCGCTCGCCCAGCAGCCACGGCCCGTCCGACAGCGCGCGCTCGACCCGAGCGAGCGCGGCGGCGAAGGCCGGCGGGGTCTCTCCCGCGGGGGCGCCGAAGCGCGCGCCGATCGCGGGGCCGAACTCGCCCTCGGTCCAGCTCAGCCAGGTCAGATATGCGCCGCGGTCGCGGTCGCCGATCCAAGGCGAGAGACCGGCACCGTCCGCCTGGTCGGCGAGATAGGTCGCCACCGCGGCGGATTCGGTGACGAGCACGTCGTCGTCGAGCAGCGCGGGCACCTTCTTGTCAGGGTGCGGATTGGCGGCGTCGGGTCCCTCGCCGCTGCCGTCGCGGTAGCGGATCGTGACGTAGCGGAGCTGATAGGGCACACCGAGCTCCTCGAGCAGCCAGATGATCCTGGTCGAGCGCGAGCGCGGGGCGTGGAACAGCGTCAGCATGCGGTATCTCCTCGGGGCCGTGGCGGCCGGTGGAGACGGTGTAGGCCGGGCCTGTGGCCAGCGTGGTGGCAGCAGGGTGAGATGTGCCGAGAGCACGGGTAGGAAGAAAGGCGGGCGGGTCGGAGCTACCGACGCAGCCCCTTTCTCGTCATTCCCGCGAAGGCGGGATCCAGACACGTCGACGCTGAGGCAAGAAGCGCGGACGCAAGCGTGTCTGGATCCCCGCCTGCGGGGATGACGGGGGAAAGGAAACGCCCATGAAAGAGAGATTCGAGCGGAGGGAGGACCAGCAATACCCTACCGCCATGATCTCGATCGACACCCTTCTCCCGCTCCGCGCGGAACTGCACGCATCGCCCGCTCGTACTCGCGCCACTCGGACCGAAGGACCTCTCCCATGGCATCCAGCCCCGGGCGCCCAGTGCTCGCTCCGCTCGCACTCGCGGGGCGGCCGATCTACCCGGTGCTGCTGCCCGTGCCGATCACCTTGTTCGTTGCCGCGCTGGCGACCGACCTCGCCTATGTCGCGAGCGCCGAGATGATGTGGCTCGACTTCTCGTCGTGGCTGCTGCTCGCCGGTCTTGTCGCGGGCGGCCTAGCGGGCATTGTGCTGCTGGTCGAGCTGGTCCGCGCTGGCGCCGCACGAAGGGGTGCGCTCGGGCTGCACTTCGCGTTGCTGCTCTCGGCCTGGATCGTCGAGGTGCTCAACTCCTTCATCCACGCGCGCGACGGTTGGACCGCGGTGGTGCCGACCGGGCTCGCGCTATCGGCGGCCGCCGTGCTGCTGGCACTCGCCGCGGGGTGGTTCTGGCAGGCGGTGCCGCGACGCCGCTCGGGAGACGTGCGATGACCCGACGGCTGACGCTCGCGCTCGTCGCGCTCCCGCTTGCCGCCTGCGGCAGCGGGCAGCAGATCGACCAGCACCGCCAGTACGGCGCCAACCCCGTGCTGCCGGCGCCGCACGAGCAGCTCGTCGCGGACGTCGGCGTCTATGAGACCGTGGGCTGGAGAAAGGGCGAGACTCCCACCGTCCCCGCCGGCTTCCGCATCGAGCCGCTCGCGAGCGGGCTCAGCAACCCGCGCAACGTCGTCGCCCTCCCCAACGGCGACGTGCTGGTGGTGGAGTCCCGCAACGAGGGCAAGGAGCCGGTGCAGCGCCCGAAGGACCCGATCCGCGACTGGGTGATGGCACGCGCGCACTCGCAGACGCAGAGCGGCGACGCGCCGGCGGCGAGCAACCGCCTGACCCTGCTGAGCGGTGCGGGCGGCGACGGCAGCCCGACCGCGCGCTCGGTGCTGGTCGACTCGCTCAACGCCCCATTCGGCGTGGTCGCGCTCAGCGGCCAGCTCTATGTCGCGAATACCGACGCGATCGTGCGCTATCCGTTCACGCCGGGGCAGTCGCGGATCACCGGTCCGGCGATGCGGCTGACCCCGCTGCCGGCGGGCACGATCAACCATCACTGGACCAAGAGCCTGACCGCCAGCCCCGATGGCACGCGGCTGTACGTCGGCGTGGGCTCGAACAGCAACGCGATGGAGCGCGGCAGCGACGCCGAGCGGGACCGTGCCGCGATCTTCGAGGTCGATCCGCGGACCGGCGCGTCACGACCGTTCGCGACCGGCTTGCGCAACCCCAACGGGCTCACCTTCTATCCCGGCACCGACACGCTGTGGGCAGTGATCAACGAGCGCGACGAGCTCGGCCCCAATCTGGTGCCCGACTATCTCACCACGGTGCGACCCGGCGCCTTCTACGGCTGGCCCTATAGCTATTACGGCCAGCACCTCGACCCGCGGGTCAAACCGCAGCGCCCCGACTTGGTCGCGCGCGCGATCGCGCCTGATTACGCGCTCGGCTCGCACGTCGCGCCGCTCGGCCTCGCTTTCTACACCGGGGAGAGCTTCCCGGCGGGGTACCGCGGCGGGGCCTTCGTCGGCGAGCACGGCAGCTGGAACCGCACCGAGCCGCACGGCTACAAGGTGGCCTTTATCGCCTTTCGCGACGCGCGCCCGGTCGGGATGCCGCGCGACTTCGTCACCGGCTTCCTCAAGGACGGCAAGGCGCGCGGGCGCCCGGTCGGCGTCGCGGTCGATCCGCGCGGACGGCTGCTGATCGCGGACGACGTCGGCGGCACGGTGTGGCGCGTCAGCTATGCCGGCGGCTGAGACGCTGGCCAGCGCGGCGCGAAGCGCGTAGCGAAGCGCGATGGCCGACCGCTTCGAGAGACATCGCCAACCGTGGCGCCCCGACGAGATCCAGAAGCTCCACACTCTGGCGAAGAAGGGCATGGCGCTGAAGGCGATCGCCAAGGCGCTGACCCGCAGTGAGGAATCGGTGAAAGAGCGGGCCAAGCAGGACGGCCTGTCGATCGCGAAGCTGCACTGAGCCGATCGGGTGGCGTGACGCCGCGCCCCTCCCTCACGCTCCGGCTGGAAGCCTGATCGCGCGGCCGCTCACGCGGCGCAGGTCTTTACCGCGCGTGCGAGCGCGGGCAGCGGATCGCCCCTGGGCACGAACTCATGCGCGAGATAGCCGTCGAAGCCGGTGTCGGCGAGCGCGCGCGCGAAGGCGCCCCAGTTGACTTCCTGCGTGTCGTCGAGGTCGTGACGCCCCGGCACGCCGCCGGTGTGGACATGGCCGATCCAGCGAATGTTCTGGCGCACCGTGTCGATCAGGTCGCCCTCCATGATCTGCATATGATAGGCGTCGTACAGCAGCTTCACGTGCGGCGAGCCCACCGCCTCCATCACGCGCGCGCCCCAGGCGGTGTGGTCCGCCATATAGTCCTTGTGATTGACCTTGCTGTTGAGCAGTTCGAGGCAGATCGTCACGTCGTTGTCCTCGGCGATCTTCTTGACGCGGTTGAGCCCGGCGATCGTGTTCTCGGCACCCTGCTCGTCCGACATGCCCTTGCGGTTGCCTGAGAAGGCGATGACGTTGGGCACCCCCGCCTTGGCCGCCTGGGGGATGCCGACGCGATATTGCGCCTCGATCGCGGCGTGGTTCTCGGTGCGGTTGAGCCCGTCGGGGATCTGCATCACGTCCGCGGCATAGCCCATCGTGCAGCGCAGCCCGTGACGGCGCGGCACGTCATAGTCCTTGGGCTCGAGCAGGTCGATGCCGTCCAAACCGATCTTGGCGGCGAAGGCGCAGAGCTGGTCGAGCGGGATCTTCTCATAGCACCAGCGGCTGACCGACTGTTTCAAGCGCCTGCGCGGCGGCGTCGCCGGCCCGGCGATGGCCGCGCTCGCGGCGAGGGTGAGTGACGTGCCGATGACCTGTCGCCTTGTGACCATCGGCCGAGTGTAGCGCACCCGCCCGCGAGGGCAAGCCGCCGCGCGGCGATCGACAAGAAGCGGTGGCGCTGCGATAGGTTGCGCCGTGTCGACCGCGTCCCCCGCCCCGCTCCGCCGCATCGCGATCGACCGCGGCGGCACCTTCACCGACGTGGTCGCCGAGCGCGAGGACGGCACCATCGAGGTGGTCAAGCTGCTCTCGGTCGATCCCGGCCGCTACGACGACGCCGCGGTGGAGGCAGTGCGGCGGCTGACCGGCGTGCGCGTGGGCGCGCTGCCCTCGCTCGACGTGCGCATCGGCACCACGGTCGCGACCAACGCGCTGCTCGAGCGGCGCGGCGAGCCGGCACTGCTGGCGATCACGCGCGGCTTCGGCGACGCGCTGGCGATCGGCTACCAGGACCGGCCCGACATCTTCGCGCGCGCGATCGTCCGCCCGCCGCCGCTGCCCGAGCGCGTGGTCGAGATCGACGAGCGGGTCGACGTCGACGGCGCTGTGGTGCGCGCGCTCGATCTCGCCGCCGCCGAGCGCGGCCTCCGTGCCGGTCACGACGCCGGGCTGCGCGCGGTCGCGATCGTGCTGATGCACGGCTGGCGCTACCCCGCGCACGAGGCGGCGCTGGAGGCGCTGGCGCGCGCGATCGGCTTCACCCAAATATCGGTGAGCCACCGCGTCGCGCCGCTGATCCGGCTCGTCGCCCGCGGCGACACCACCGCCGCCGACGCCTATCTCTCGCCCGTGCTGCGCCGCTACGTCGACGGGCTGGAGGCGGCCTTCGGCGGCGCGCCCCTCTTCATGCAATCGTCGGGCGGACTCGCCGCGGCGCGCGCGGTGAGCGGCAAGGACGCTTTGCTCTCGGGACCGGCGGGCGGGATCGTCGGCATGGCCGCGGCAGCGCGCGCCGCCGGGGTCGAGCGCGTGATCGGCTTCGACATGGGCGGCACCTCGACCGACGTCTCTCTCTGGGCGGGGACGTTCGAGCGGCGCCAGGAGGCGGTGATCGGCGGCGTCCGAGTCGCCGCGCCGATGCTGCGGATCGACACGGTGGCCGCCGGCGGCGGCTCGATCTGCGGCTTCGACGGCGGCCGCTTCACCGTCGGGCCGGAGAGCGCGGGCGCCGATCCCGGCCCCGCCTGCTATCGCCGCGGCGGGCCGCTGACGGTGACCGACTGCAACCTCCTCCTGGGCAAGATCGTGCCGGCGCACTTCCCCGCGGTGTTCGGGCCCGAGCGCGACCAGTCGCTTGACCGCGCCGCCGCGCTCGACCGGCTCGAGGGGCTGCTCGACTCGGTGGAGCGCGCGACCGGCACGCGCCCCGATCCGCTGTCCGCGGCGGAGGGGCTGGTGGCGATCGCGGTTGCCAACATGGCCAAGGCGATCAAGTCGGTGTCGGTCGCGCGCGGGCATGATCCCGCGAGCTACGCGCTGATGAGCTTCGGCGGCGCGGGCGGGCAGCACGCCTGTCTCGTCGCCGACGCGTTGGGCATGCGCGACGTGCTGATCCACCCGCTCGCCGGCGTGCTCTCGGCCTGGGGGATCGCGCTCGCTGACCGGCGCGCGGTGCGCCAGCGGACAGTCGCCGCGCCGCTCGACGCTGGGGCATGGCGCAGGACGCTGGATCAGCTCGCCGCCGAGGCGCGCGACGAGCTGGACGGTGAGGCGACGGTCGAGGCGCTGGCGACGCTGCGCTACGCGCGCACCGATCAAGGGATCGAGGTCGCGGTCGCCGAGGCCACGGCGATGCGCGCCGCGTTCGAGGGAGCCCATCGCGAGCGCTTCGGCTTCACCGCGGACGACGCGCTCATCGTCGAGCGACTCCAGGTCGAGGCGGTGCGCGGCAGCGCTGCGCCCGCGATGGCGCCACCCGAGGCGTCGGCGTCCGCGCCCGAGACCGTCATGGTGACGATGGCGGGCGCGGCGCATCGGGCGCCGCTGCACCGCCGCGAGTCACTCGGCGCGGGCGCGCGCGTCGCGGGGCCGGCGCTGCTGGTCGATTCGACCTCGACCGTCGGGGTCGAGCCGGGCTGGGAGGCGGCGGTGCTGCACGGCGGCACGCTGCGGCTCACCCGCGTCGCGGCGCGCGCCGCGGCGGCGCGCGACGCCGCGGTCGACCCGGTGCGGCTGGCGATCTTCGCCGGCCTGTTCATGGGGCTGGCGGAGGAGATGGGATCCGCGCTCCAGCGCAGCGCCGCCTCGGTCAACATCCGCGAGCGGCTCGATTTCTCCTGCGCGCTGTTCGACGCCGGCGGGCACCTCGTCGCCAACGCGCCGCACATACCGGTGCACCTCGGCTCAATGGGCGACTGCGTCCGCCACCTGATCGCCAGCCGTGCTCGCGACGGGCGCGGGATGCGCCCGGGCGACGCCTATGCGGTCAACGACCCCTATCGTGGCGGCACGCATCTGCCCGACATCACCGTCGTCCAGCCGGTGTTCGCTGGCGGCGACGCGCCCGCCTTCTTCGTCGCCGCGCGCGGGCACCACGCCGACGTCGGCGGCACCAGCCCCGGCTCGATGCCCGCGGACAGCCGCACGCTCGCCGACGAGGGCGTGGTCTTTGACGACGTGCTGGTGCTCGCCGAGGGACGCCTGCGCGACCTGGAGGTGCGGGCGGTGTTCGCCGGCGGCCCCCACCCGGCGCGCGCGATCGACCAGAACATGGCCGATCTCGCCGCGCAGCTCGCCGCCTGCGCGCGCGGCGCGGCGGGGCTGGAGCGGCTCGTCGCCGAGCAGGGGCGCGACGTCGTGGCGGCCTATATGAAGCACGTCCAGGCGCACGCCGAGGCGTTGGCCCGCGGCGCGGTGCGGTCGCTCTCGGACGGCACCTTCGCCTATGCCACCGACGACGGCGCCGCGGTGCGTGTCGCCGTGCGCGTCGACCGCGATGCGGGAGCGCTGACGGTCGACTTCACCGGCACCAGCGAGCAGCGACCGGGCAACACCAACGCGCCGCTGGCGGTGACTCGCGCCGCGGTGCTCTACGTGCTGCGGACGCTGGTGGCCGAGGACACGCCGCTCAATGACGGCTTCCTGCGCCCCGTGACGCTGATCGTGCCGGAAGGATCGATGCTCAACCCGCGCTATCCCGCGGCGGTGGTCGCGGGCAACGTCGAGACCAGTCAGGTCGTCACCGACGCGCTGATGGGTGCGCTAGGCGCGATGGCGGCGTCGCAGGGGACGATGAACAACTTCACCTTCGGCGACTCGACCCACCAATATTATGAGACGATCGCGGGCGGCGCGGGGGCGGGCGACGGCTTCGCGGGCGCGAGCGCGGTGCAGACGCACATGACCAACAGCCGGCTGACCGATCCCGAGGTGCTCGAGACTCGCTTCCCGGTGCTGCTGGAGGCGTTCGCGATCCGCCGCGGCTCGGGCGGCGCGGGGCGCTGGCCCGGCGGCGACGGCGCGGTTCGGCGCGTGCGCTTCCGCGCGTCGATGCGGGCGAACATCCTGTCCAACCATCGCGTCGTGGCGCCGTTCGGGCTGGCGGGCGGCGGCGACGGCGCGGTCGGCGCGAACCGCGTGGAGCGCGCGGACGGACGCGTCGAGACGCTCGGGGCGACCGCGTCGGTCGAGCTGGCGGCGGGCGACGTCTTCGTCATCGAGACGCCCGGCGGCGGCGGCTTTGGGGGTGAGCCGTGAGCGGGCGGGGGTCCCGGCCTGGGATCAAGGCTGCGAGACGCGGTGTAGTGGCGGATGGCTGCTGCGCGCCGCGTCGGCTTTCCCGACATGGCCGCGGCATCCGCCGGAGCGACAAGGGGGCGAAGGGACACTCCCCATCACCGAGCTACTCCAGCGGACGCCGGGGTCCAGTTGGGGGACGTCGGTGGCCCTCACACAAGCCTTCCCACCTGGGCCCCGGCCTGCGCCGGGGCGACGAGATGGTGAATCCGTCACCCCTTCCCCCGAACCGTCACCCCGGCGTAGGCCGGGGTCCAGCGGGAAGACGCCGAAGAGCCTCACACCGGTTTGCCCGCCTTGGCCCCGGCGTCCACTGTAGCGGTTGCGGGCGTCGGCAAAGCAGAGGGGCAGACGTCCAGCCTCGCCCTCCCCTCCCCGCTCGGGCCCGCCGCTGATGCTGGTCCTCGCCGGCGTCGCCGTGATCGCGCTGGGCTTCCTGCTGCGCTTCAACCCGCTGCTGGTGATCGTCGTCGCGGCGGCGGTGACGGGGCTCGCCGCCGGGCTCGATCCTTTTTCCGTGCTCGCCAGGTTCGGCCACGCCTTCAACCAGAGCCGCTACGTCACCGCGATCTACATGGTGCTCCCCGTGATCGGCCTGCTCGAACGTGCCGGGCTACAGGAGCGTGCGCGCGGACTGGTCGGCGGATTGCGCGGGCTCACCGTGGGGCGGCTGCTCGCCGGCTATCTGCTGTTCCGCCAGCTCTCCGCCGCGCTCGGGCTCAACGCGGTGGCGGGGCCGGCGCAGACGGTGCGGCCGCTCGTCGCGCCCATGGCCGAGGCCGCCGCGGCGCGCCAGGGCGAGCAGGACGGCGAGCCGATCCGCGCGCTCGCCGCGGCGACCGACAATATCGGGCTGTTCTTCGGCGAGGACATCTTCATCGCGATCGGCTCGATCCTGCTGATGCGCGGCGTGCTCGAGGGCTATGGTGTCCGCGTCGAGCCGTTCCAGCTCTCGGTCTGGGCGATCCCGACCGCGCTCGTCGCCTTCCTCGTCCACGGCGCGCGGCTATGGTGGCTCGATCGCCGGCTGAAGCGGCGCGCGCGATGATCGGGCTCAACCTCGTCTACGCGGTCGCCGGGCTGTTCTTCGCCGCCTGCGCCCTGCTCGGCGCGGTCGATCGGCGCTGGGCCAACGCGCTGTTCCACGCGCTGCTCGCCTTGTCCTTCTTCGCGGGCGACGCGATCGGCGACCTCGGCAACGGCGTGCTCGTGCTCGCGCTGGTCGCCACCGCAACCTCGGGCCGGATGCGCCGCGGCGAGCCCGAGACGGCGAACGAGCCGCACGGCCCGCTGCTCGCGCTGGCGCTGGTGATCCCCGCCGCCGCGCTCGGCGGCACGCTGCTGTTCAAGCGCCTGCCGACGCTGGTCGACTCCCAGCAGGCGACGCTGGTGGCGCTGACGCTCGGCGTGCTCGTCGCGCTCGCGCTCGGCCACTGGCGGCTGCGCGCGCCGCCGCTCGCGGGATTGCGCTCGGGGCGGCGGCTAATCGACGAGATCGGCTGGGCCGCGATCATGCCGCAGCTACTCGCCAGCCTGGGCGCGGTATTCGCGCTCGCGGGCGTCGGCGACGTGGTCGGCGGGCTGGTCGGCGGCGCGATCCCGGCGGGCAGCGTGCTCGGCGCCGCGATCGCCTACGGCCTCGGCATGGCGTTGTTCACGATCGTGATGGGCAATGCCTTCGCCGCCTTCCCGGTGATGGCGGCGGCGGTGGGCATGCCGCTGCTGGTGCATCAGTACGGCGGTGACCCGGCGGCGGTCGCCGCGATCGGCATGCTGGCGGGCTTCTGCGGCACGTTGCTCACGCCCATGGCCGCGAACTTCAACATCGTTCCCGCCGCTCTGCTCGAGCTGCGCGACCGCTACGGCGTGATCCGCGCGCAGGCGGCGACCGCGCTGCCGCTGCTCCTCTTCAACGTGCTGCTGTTATGGTGGGTGATCCGATGACCAGGCTCGACCCCGCGCTCGCCGCGCGCTTCGCACGGATCACGCTCGACCATGTCGGGCGCGAGTATCCGTACAAGCTCGACCATGTGCTCACCGGCGCGCACGACGCGGCGCCGCCCGCGACGCTCCACCCGATCTTCCACGGCAGCTTCGACTGGCACAGCTGCGTCCACGGCTGGTGGCAGCTGCTGACGATCCGCCGGCTCTTCCCGGCGCTGGCGGAGGCCGAGGCGATTCGCGCGCGTGCCGACGCCATGCTGGTACCCGCCAAGGTGGCGGGCGAGCTCGCCTATCTCGAGCGGCCGACGAGCGGCGGGTTCGAGCGACCCTATGGCTGGGCGTGGCTGCTCGCGCTCCACGCCGAGGCGGACCGGCACGCCGCGCCCTGGGGCAAGGCGCTGGAGCCGCTGGCGCGCGCCTTCGCCGCGCGCCTCGCCGCTTACCTGCCGAAGCTGACCTATGCGGTGCGGGTCGGCACGCATTTCAACACCAGCTTCGCGCTGGTGCTGGCGCGCGACTGGGCGCTCCGACACGACCCCACGCTGGTCGAGCTGATCGACGCGCGCGCGCGCGGCTGGTTCGGCGAGGACCGCGCCTGCCAGGCGTGGGAGCCGTCGGGGGACGACTTCCTCTCCTCCGCCCTTTGCGAGGCGCTGCTGATGAGCCGCGTGCTGCCCGCGGTCACGTTCGGCGCGTGGTTCGACGCCTTCCTGCCCGACGTCGCGCGCGGCGAGCCGGTCACGCTGTTCCGGCCGGCGCACGTCTCCGACCGGAGCGACGGCAAGATCGCGCATCTCGATGGGCTCAACCTCAGCCGCGCCTGGTGCTGGCGCCAGCTCGCCGCCGCGCTCGGCCCGCGCCACCCAGGCGCCGCGGCGATGCGCCACGTCGCCGCGGCGCATCTCGCCGCCAGCCTGCCGCACCTCGACGACGATTACATGGGCGGCCACTGGCTCGCCACCTTCGCGCTGCTGGCGGTGCTGTCGGGCTGAGACTTCATCCATCCGCGGTGTTTTACCGGCGTGCTCCTGCGCACGCAGGAGCCTAGGGCCGCGGGGGCCATCTTCGTGGCCCTCGGCTCCGGCGTTCGCCGGCGCACGAGCCGGTCCGGACGACGGCGCGTCAACCGCGCCGATCCCCCGCAACCAGCCGGCGCGCCGGCGGTTCACTGCGCAACACCCGTAGGAGGCACTATGCTCGAACATGTTCCCCACTGGCTCGGCAACCTGTTGCACAACGTCCGCGCGGGCCATGCGAAGCTGGTGATCGTGCAGGACGGGATCGTGCCCGCGGGCGGCGCGCAGCTGACGCTCTCCAGCCCCGCCTTCGCCGACGGGGCGCGGCTGCCCGAGCGTTTCACCGCCGACGGCGAGGGCATGTCGCCGCCACTGACCTGGACCGGGGTGCCCGCCGACGCGGTCGCGCTGGCACTGCTGGTCGAGGACCCCGACGCGCCCGCGCCCAACCCGCTGGTCCATGCGGTGGTATGGAACCTGCCGCCCGACTCGGCGGGGCTGGAGGAAGGCGCGATCGCGGCCGACGGGCGCGGCGCGTTCGACGGCTCGGACGTGGGCCGCAACAGCTATCAGCAGGAAGGCTGGTTGCCGCCCGACCCGCCGACCGGGCACGGCAGCCACGACTATGTCTTCCAGCTGTTCGCGCTGAGCGAGGCGGCGGCACTCGACGTCAGCCCGGGGCGCAGCGCCGTGCTGGAGGCGCTGCGCGGGCGCGTGCTCGCCGCTGGCACGCTGAGCGGCACCTACTCGCGCGGCGAGCCCGCCGGGATCGGGCCGGTCGGCGCCGCACAGCCCGCCTGAGCCTCGTGCGCGATCCGACCCCCCGCCCGCTGCCCGCGGCGCCGCGCTGGCTCGGCCTCTCCGGGCTGCTCCCGCCCGCGGGCTGCGTCGCCGTCGCGCTCGCGCTGCCGGCGCTGCAGCCCGCGGCGACACTGGTGGGCGGGCTCTACGCCGCGATGATCCTGTCGTTCCTCGGCGGGCTGTGGTGGATGGACGCGCTCGAGCGCCGCGTCACCTTCGCGGCGCCTTACGTGCTGGCCGTGGCGCCCAGCCTCGTCGCCTGGGCGGCGCTGCTGGCGTGGCTGCTCGGCGGCGCACCGCCGGCCTCGTCGCTGGTCGCGCTGGGTGCGGCGGTGCTGGTCTCCCCGCTCGCCGACCGCGCCGCCTCGCCCATCGTGCGCGAGCTGCCCGGCTGGTGGGGCCTGCGGCTGACGCTCTCGGGCGGGCTCGGTACGCTGACGCTGCTGCTGGCGCTGCTGGCGCGGTGAAGGACCGGCCCTGTGAGTCCTCCCTTCTGGGGAGATCGCTGCGACCTTGCTGCCCCGTGCTCCTGCGGCGGCAGGAGCCTAGGCGCGCGCGCCGTGCCGCGTCGCTCTGCTTGACCCTGGGTTCCGGCGTTCGCCGGAACCCAGGCACGACACGCGTGACCAGTGGCTCTCCTGACGACCTGCCGAGACCGGAGGACTGACGGCGCCTGCTCAGCCGTCCGGATCGGGCGCGGTGAAGGGCGAGCAGCACGGCTCGGTCACCGCATGATATTCCATCAGCTCGACCCGCGTGCCGTCGGGATCGTAGAGGTTGGCCTGCCACTTGCCGTCCAGCCCCAGCTGCGGGCCGTCGTGGCGGCCGGTCATCTTCTTGCCGCGATACAGGCCGGTCACTGCGGTCTGCATGTTGTTCACGCCGAGCGAGAGATGGTTGAGGACGCCGAGCTGGCGCGCGTCGAGCGAGGCCTCGGTCACGCGCGAGCCCTCGCCGACCATCATATATTCGAGCCAGTCGCGCCCGTCGGGCGTCTGCTGCGACACCCAGTCGACCTTGGGCGGCTCGAACGACCCGAACCAATAAGGACGAAAGCCGAGCAGGGTGCGATAGAAGCCGTCCTCCTTGGCGCGATCGCGCACGGCATGGCCGATGTGGATGATGCGGCCGCTCACCGCGCCGGGGACCGCGGCGGCGCTGGCCTTCGACTCGACGAACTGCACCTCGTTGCCCTCCGCGTCGCGCGCGGCGAAGCGGCGCTCGTCCGCGCCCGGCTCCAGCGCACCTACTCCGGCGGCCCCGCGCGCGAGCAGCCAGGAGCGCAGCGCGGCGGCGTCGGGGGTGCGATAGGCGGCATGCGCGAACAGGCTGGCGCCAAGCCCTGCGGGCGCGGGCAGCACCTCGACGAATTGCGTGCCGCTGAACTGATAGCGCGCGCCGGCGCTATTCTCCGGGTCCGCCACCTTCCGCGCGCCGAGCACGCCGGCGTAGAAGCGCTCCGAGGCGGCGAGGTCGCGGCTGTACACCGCCAGATGCGACACGCCCGAGATGGGGGGTCGTTCGGGCGTGCGCGCGCCGATCGAGAAGACCGCCGCGATGATCATCGCCGCCCGCGTGAGCTGCATGTGAGACCCTCTCCTGCCGCGCCAAAGAAATGGCGTCAGGTCGATAGGTTAGCGGGTGCTAGCGCGCCTGTCACGGGGGCACGCGGGAAGGCGAGAGGGCCTTTTGCCCGGCTGGGTGCCCTCTCGAAGGACCGCGCGTGAGGCTACATGATACAGCGCTCAGACCCAGCGCCGCACGAGAGGCGCCGAGCGTCCATGAAGGCTGAACCAACCGCAGCGCCTTCACCAGTGAAAACTCTCTTCATGCCGGTTGCGTCCCCCCCTTCCGCCGTTGTAGCGTCGCGGCAGGAGCGCTGCCAAAGCGAGCGGCCGCACCGGGCGAGGGAGAGGAAGCGTTGCGCGCATCGATCAGCTGGGCGGCCGCCGCGGCACTGCTCGCCACCGTCGCGACGGCGCAGACCAAGGTGCCCAGTGATCCCTACGCCGACGATCCATCGGGCATCGTCGCCGATCCCTGCCCCACGCACCCCAAGCCGACGGACAAGGCGGCGGGGACGATCGCGAACCTCCACATGCTCACGCGCGACCACGGCCAGCTCTGCCGCTATGCCGCGGCCAACCGCGCGCTCACCGATAAGCCGCGCGTCGTCTTCATGGGCGATTCTATCACCGACAATTGGATCAACCTCGCGCCCGATTTCTGGCGCGACGGCCGCGTCGACCGCGGCATCAGCGGCCAGACCACGTCGCAGATGCTGCTGCGCTTCCGCCAGGACGTGATCGATCTCCACCCCCAGGCGGTCCACATCATGGCGGGGACCAACGACGTGGCCGGCAACACCGGCGCGGCCACGATCGAGACGGTCGAGGGCCATATCCAGAGCATGGCCGAGCTGGCGCGTGCCAACGGGATCAAGGTCATCCTCGCCTCGGTGCCGCCCGCCGCGGCCTTCCCGTGGAGCCCGGACAAGCGCCCCGCGCCGCAGATCGCCGCGCTCAACGCCTGGCTCAAGGCCTATGCGCGCCGCACCGGCGCGACCTGGGTGGACTATCACCCGGTGCTCGCCACGCCGGCGGGCGCGATGCGCGAGGGTCTGGCGAGCGACGGCGTCCACCCCACCGCCGCGGGCTATGCGGCGATGGCGCCCGTCGCGCTCGACTCGATCCGCCGCGCGCTCGGGCGCTGAGCGTGGCCGCGATCCAGCGCCGCGGCTTCCTCGCCGGCTCGGCCGCGGTGCTCGCCGCGCGCGCCGGCCTCGCCGCGAGCCCGACCGGCACGGTGCGCGGGCCGGTCCAACCGACGTGGGAGTCGCTGCGCTCGCACTATCGCGTCCCCGACTGGTTCCGTGACGCCAAGCTGGGGCTGTGGTCGCATTGGGGGCCGCAGGCGGTGCCCGAGCAGGGCGACTGGTACGGCCGCTTCCTCTACATGCAGGGGCACCCGGTCTACGAACACCACCTGCGCACCTACGGCCACCCGACGCGGGTCGGGATGAAGGACATCCAGAACCTGTGGAAGGCCGAGCGCTGGGACCCGCAGGCGCTGGTCGACCGCTACAAGCGCGTCGGTGCCAAATATTTCATGGCGCTCGCCTGCCACCACGACAATCTCGACTGCTACGACAGCCGCTATCACGCCTGGAATTCGCTACGCGTCGGCCCGAAGCGCGACGTCGTCGGCACATGGGAACGCGCGGCGCGGCAGGCGGGGCTCAAGTTCGGCGTGTCGAACCACGCCGCGCACGCCTGGCACTGGTACCAGACCGCCTACGCCTACGACCCCGAGGGGTCGCGTGCGGGCGAGCGCTACGACGCCTATCACCTCACCCGCGCCGACGGGCGAGGCACCTGGTGGGACGGGCTCGATCCGCAGCAGCTCTACACCGGCCGCCACATCGTCGCGCCCGACGGCATCCGCAGCGCCGCCGCCATGGGCAAGTGGCACGAGGCGCACGACGGCCAGTGGATCGAGACGCCGCCCCCTGCCGACCCGCGCTACGCCGCCCAGTGGCTGCTGCGCCAGGCCGACCTGATGGCTAAGTACAAGCCTGACCTCTGCTACATGGACGATACCGCGCTGCCGTTCGGCGCGATCGGGGTGGAAGCGGCGGCGGACTATTACAACCGCGCGATCCAGTGGCACGGCGCGCCGGAGGTGGTGCTCACCGGCAAGAAGCTGGAGCCGCACCAATTGGGCGGGATCGTCGAGGACGTCGAGCGCGGCTTCAGCGACCGGCTGCGCGCCGAGCCGTGGCAGACCGACACCTGCATCGGCGACTGGTTCTACAACGTCGCCAGGCTCAACGACCGCAGCTACAAGACCGCCGAGGACGTGGTGCAGCGGCTCGCCGACGTCGTCTCGAAGAACGGCAATCTGCTGCTCTCGATCCCCCAGCCAGGTCACGGCGCGATCGACGCCGAGGAGGAGAAGATCCTGGACGCGATGGAGCGCTGGATGGCGATCAACGGCGAGGCGATCTTCGCCTCGCGCCCGTGGCGGATCTATGGCGAGGGGCCGACGAAGGTCGCCGCCGGCGCGCAGAACGAGGAGGCGGCCAAGCCCTTCACCGCCGAGGACGTGCGCTTCACCACCCGCGCCGGCGCGCTCTACGCGCTGTTCCTCAAGCCGCCCGCCGGCACCGCGACCGTCGCCGCGCTGGCGGCGGGGCCGGAAGCGCCGGTGGTCGAGCGCGTCACGCTGCTGGGCGGCGACACGGTCGCGCACCGCCAGACGCCGCGCGGGCTCGAGCTCGACCTGGGCGGACGCGCGCCGGGCGGGTTCGTCCCCGCGGTGCGCGTCGACGGGCGCGGGCTAGCATGAGCGGCGCGTCGATGCGGCGGCTGCCGCTGGTGCTCGTCGTCGCGCTCTTCTTCCTGTGGGGCGTCGCCAACAACCTCAACGACGTGCTGATCGCGCACTTCAAGAAGCTGTTCGTGCTGAGCGACCTCGGCGCGGGGCTGGTGCAATCGGCCTTCTATCTCGGCTATTTCTGCCTCGCGATCCCGGCGGCGCTGACGATGCGACG
This sequence comes from Sphingomonas yunnanensis, assembly GCF_019898765.1. Lineage (GTDB taxonomy): Bacteria > Pseudomonadota > Alphaproteobacteria > Sphingomonadales > Sphingomonadaceae > Sphingomonas > Sphingomonas yunnanensis. Next base: position 32,372 of record NZ_JAIOKB010000008.1, read on the forward strand.
CTTCGGCTATCGCGCCGCGGTGCTGCTCGGGCTGCTGCTGTACGGCGCCGGCGCGCTGATGTTCTGGCCCGCCGCGGCGTGGCAGAGCTATCCCGCTTTCCTGCTCGCCCTCTTCGTGATCGCGAGCGGGCTCGGCTTCCTGGAGACCTCGGCCAACCCGCTGATGGCCAAGCTGGGCAGCGAGGACACCGCGGCGCGGCGGCTCAACCTGGCGCAGGCGTTCAACCCGCTCGGCTCGATCACGGGCGTGCTGATCGGCAGCCAGTTCATCCTGTCGGGCCAGTCCGGCCCGGTCACCGGCGACGCCGCGCGCGCCGCCGAGGCGGCGGCGGTGCAGCTGCCCTATCTCGTCATCGGGCTGGGCGTGCTGGTCTGGGCGGTGCTGATCCGGCTGACCCACTTCCCGCCGGTCGCGACCGAGCGCGACGTCGAGGAAGGCGTGGGTGCCGCGGGTGACTTCGCCGCGGTGGTGCGCTCGGCGCGGGTGCGGGGCGGCGTCGCGGCGCAGTTCTTCTACGTCGGCGCGCAGGTCGGCATCTGGAGCTTCCTGATCCGCTACAGCGAGGTGGCGGTGCCCGGCACGGGCGAGCGCACCGCGGCGCATTACCTGACGCTGTCGCTGGTGCTGTTCATGGTGGGGCGGTTCGCGGGCACCGCGCTGATGTCACGCGTCGCGCCAGCGCGACTGCTCGCCGGCTTCGCCGCGATCGCGGGCGCGCTGACGCTGGCGGCGGCGCTGCTCGGCGGCGGGATCGGCATCGTCGCCCTGGTGGCGACCAGCTTCTTCATGTCGATCATGTACCCGACGATCTTCGCCGAGGCGGTGCGCGACCTCGGCGTGCTGACCAAGTCCGCCGCGGCGCTGCTGGTGATGGCGATCGTCGGCGGCGCGGTGTTCCCGGCGCTGATGGGGCTGGTGTCGGACCGCAGCGGCTCGATCGTCCTGGCGATGGTCGTGCCGGCGGCCTGTTTCGTGGTGGTGCTGCTCTACGCGCTGACGCTGCGACGGGGGCGCGCGTGATCGACACGCACGTCCACCTCTGGCGCATCGGCGCCAACGGCCACAGCTGGCCGACGCCCGACCTCGCCGCGATCCACCGCGACTTCCTATTGGACGACTGGCGCGCTCTGCCCGGCGCGGCCGCGGTCGACGGCGTGGTGCTGGTGCAGTCGCAGCCCGACGCGCGCGACACCGCGTGGCTGCTCGCGCTCGCGGCGCAGGAGCCGCAGGTGCTCGCCGTCACCGGCTGGGTCAACGTGGACGCGCCCGACGCGGTCGCGGAGGTCAAGCGGCTGGCGGGTGCGCCCAAGCTGCGCGCGCTGCGCCCGATGGTGCAGGACCTCGCCGCCGACTGGTACGACGAACCCGCGCGCGACCCGGTGTGGGAGGCGATGGCGCGGGCCGGGCTGATCCTGGAGGCGCTGGTCCGCCCGCGCCACCTGCCGAGCCTCGCGCGGCTCGCGGCGCGTCATCCCGCGCTCACGATCGTGATCGACCACGGTGCCAAGCCGGTGCTCGGCGACCTTACTGAGTGGCAGGCCGACATGGCCGCGCTCGCCGCGCTGCCGCGGGTGCGCTGCAAGCTCTCCGGCCTGCTCACCGAGCGCCGCCCCGCCGATCCGCCTGAGGCGATCGCGCCCGCCGCCGCCGCGCTGGTCGCGCTGTTCGCGCCCGACCGGCTGATGTGGGGCAGCGACTGGCCCGTGCTCGCGCTCGCGGGCGACTATGCCGGCTGGCAGGCGCAGGCGCGCGCGCTGGTCCCGGCCGAGCATCACGCCGCGGTGTTCGACGCCACCGCCCGCGCCACCTACGGGATCGCCGCATGACGCTGACACTGCCGCCGCTCGGCATGGGCTGTGCCGGGATCGGCAACCTATACCGCGTCGTGGACGAGGCCACCGCCGAGGCCACCGTCGCCGCGGCGCTCGCCGCGGGTATCGGCTATTTCGACGTCGCGCCGCACTATGGCTTCGGGCTGGCGGAGGAGCGGCTCGGCCGCGCGCTGGCGCGCCACGATCCGGACGCGCGCGCGATCGTCTCGACCAAGGTGGGGCGGCTGCTGGTGCCGACCGACAGCGGCGCGCCCGAGCGCCACGGCTTCGTGGCCGCGCCGCCGCTCGAGCCGGTGTTCGACTATACGCGTGACGCCGTGCTGCGCAGCCACGAGGCCAGCCTCGCGCGGCTGCGGCGCGACAGCGTCGAGCTGCTGTTCGCGCACGACCTCGGCGCGGTCACTCACGGCGACGAGGCCGAGCGCCACTTCCGCGCCTTCGTCGACGGCGGCTATCTCGCGCTGCGCGACCTGCGCGACGCCGGCGCGATCGACGCGATCGGGCTGGGCGTCAACGAGATCGCGGTGTGCGAGCGGCTGCTCGACGCGGTCGAGCTCGACGTGATCCTGCTCGCCGGCCGCTACACGCTGCTCGAGCCCGACGCCGCCGCCGCGCTGCTCGATCGCTGCGCGCGCGTCGGCACGCGGGTGGTGATCGGCGGCCCCTACAACAGCGGGATCCTGGTCGAGGGCAGCGCCGGGCGGGGCCACTTCAACTACGCCCCCGCCCCCGCCGCGGTGGTCGCGCGAGTCGCCGCGCTGGAGCGGGTCTGCGCGCGCCACGGCGTGCCCCTACCCGCCGCCGCGCTCCAGTTCCCGACGCGCGCGCCGGCGGTGGCGAGTGTCATCCCCGGCCTGGTCGGCGCGGCGCAGGTGGCGGACACACGGCGCTACGCGCACCACTCGATCCCCGAGCCGCTGTGGGACGAATGTCGCGCCGCGCTCGACGACATAGCAACGGAGACATCTGCGTGAGCGACCGTCTGGCGGGCAAGACCGCCTTCATCACCGCGGCGGGCCAGGGCATCGGCCGCGCCACCGCCGAGCTGTTCGCGCGCGAGGGCGCGCGCGTGATCGCCAGCGACATTGACCTCGCCAAGCTCGACGGGCTCGACGCCGAGACGCTCGCGCTCGACGTGCGCGATACTGCCGCGGTGGCCGCGCTACCGGAGCGTACCGGACCGGTCGACGTCCTCGTCAACTGCGCCGGCTTCGTTCACAGCGGGACCATCCTCGACTGCGACGAGGACGCCTGGGCCTTCTCCAACGAGCTCAACGTCACCGCCATGTACCGCACGGTGCGTGCCTTCCTGCCAGCGATGCTGGAGCTCGGCGGCGGCAGCATCGTCAACGTCTCCTCGATCGCCAGCTCGATCAAGGGCATCCCCAACCGCTTCGCCTATGGCGCGACCAAGGCGGCGGTGATCGGGCTGACCAAGTCGGTCGCGGCGGACTTCGTCGCGCGCGGGATCCGCTGCAACGCGATCTGCCCGGGCACGGTCGATTCACCGTCGCTCCAGCAGCGGCTCCACGACACCGGCGACTATGCCAAGGCGCGCGCCGACTTCACCGCGCGCCAGCCGATGGGGCGGCTCGGGCGGCCCGACGAAGTCGCCGCGCTCGCGCTGTACCTCGCCAGCGACGAGTCGGGCTTCACCACCGGTCAGGCGCACATCATCGACGGGGGCTGGATCAATTGACCCAGCGCCACGTCCTGCTGCTCGACCTGGTCAACGACCCCGCCTCGATCGCGCGCTACGAGGCGTGGCACGCCGCGGGCGCGGTGCCCAAGCCGGTGGTAGCGAGCATCCGCGCCGCGGGGATCGCGGCGATGCAGATCTTCCGCAGCGGTAACCGGCTGGTGATGGTCATGGACGTCACCGCGGCGTTCGACCCGGCGACGAAGGCGCGCGCCGACGCCACCGACCCGGACGTGGTCGCCTGGGAGACGCTGATGGACGGCTTCCAGCAGCGCCTGCCCTGGGCCGCACCGGGGGAGAAATGGGTCGCGGCGGGGCTGATCTTCGACTTGGCGGCGCAGGGCTGACGCGCGAGGAACAGCGCGGTGCTCGCCTCGTCGGGCGTCGTCTGATCCGCCGACATGCTCCTGCGCACGCAGGAGCCCAGAGCCACCAGCGTCAACTCTACGTGGCCCTGGGATCGCGCGTCCGCCGGAGCACGGCTCATTTCCGCGCCTCCTGACCGTCTCCCGCCCGGCCGTAGCGCTCATTCCCAGGCGCCAGCCCGAGCAGCTCGCGTATCTTGACGGGCGGCATGGGTGCGCGCTCGGCGAGCTCAGCGAGCTGCACCACGCGCTCGACCAGCTGGCGGTTCGTGGCCAGCGTGGCGCGCGCGCGGTCGAGCCAGATATTGTCCTCCAGCCCGACTCGGACGTGGCGCCCCAGCGCCACCGCGAGCGATACCGCGGGGGTCTGCGCCGCGCCGATCCCTGCCGCCGCCCAGATCACGTCGGGCGGCATCACCGCGTCCACCTCGCCCCACTCGGTCGCGCTCGCCTGCAGGCCGGCGATGTTGCCTAACAGCACGTTGCAGTAGAAAGGCGCCGTGAGCATCGCGCGTGAGCGCATGTACGTCAGGTAGTTGATCATGCCGAGGTCGAAGACCTCCAGCTCGGGCATGATGCCGCGGTCGTGCATCCGCCGCGCCAGGAACTGGATCCTCGAGGGGCTGTTCACGCTCGCCTGCTGGACGAAGTTGAGCGACGACAAGGTCAGCGAGCCCATGTCCGGCTTGAGCGCGCCGGCGAGCTCCAACGGCGCGGCGCGCAGCTCGGGGTCGGTGACGTTGCGCCCGCTCAGCGACACGCAGATGACCAGATCGGGCGCGTGGCGGCGAATGCCCTCGATGATCGCGGCGAAGGTGTCGGGGTTGACCTCGGGCGCGCCGGTGAGCGCGTCGCGGGTGTGCAGGTGCGCGATGCCGGCGCCGAGATCGTACGCCGCGAGCACGTCGTCGACGATCTCGCTGGCCGTGATCGGCACGTGCGGCGTGTGCTCTTTGGTCGGCACCATCCCGGTGGGAGCGAAGTTGATGATCAGGTCGTCCATGCGGATGCACCCTTCCTCCGTTGTGGGCGCGGCACGCGCGGAGACCGCGAGCGCGATGAGGCGCCAGTCCCATGATAGGCTCGGCGCGCGAGCGTCCGTCGGGCGGCTCCGAGTGGCTAGCTCAGGACGGGCCGCCCGCCCGGCATCGACATGGTACCGCTACCGAAAAGCGCTTGAGCGATAACGTTCACTTGGGCAGAAGCCGTCATACTAATCGGAGGGGATGGACGATGGACCGCAGGACGGCGCGCTGGACGCGGACGCTACCGCTCGGGCTGCTCGCGCTCGGCACGCAGGCGGTCGCCCAGCCGGTCGCCACGGTGGATCGCAACGGCAGCCTCGTCGCGATCGAGCCGTACGCGCCCAACATCGTCCGCGTCACGATCGCGACCGAGCGCGACCAGGCCGACGGCAAGCCCGGCTTCGGCATCAGCGCCGCCGCCGATGCCGCGGGCTGGTCGCACAGCACCACTCCGGCGGGCGACGTCTTCGCCTCCAGCGCGCTCAACGTCACCGTCAAGGCGCAGCCCTGGCCCGGCGCGCCGAGCCAGATGCAGCGCTACTTCGCCCCGTCGCTGCCCCCGGTGTCGGTGGCGATCACCACCGCCGACGGGCGCACCATCACCATGGGCGGCTGGTCGATGGCGCCGCACACCGTCTCGGGCGAGAAGACCTTCCTGGCCGGCGCCAACTTCGATGCCGCTCCGGACGAGCATTTCTACGGGCTCGGGCAGAACCAGGAGGGGATCCTCGACCTGCGCGGGCGCACGATCGACTGCCGCCACTGGTATGACGCGCCGGCGGGCGAGCAGGTCTGCGTGCCCGTCCTCGTCTCCAGCCGCAACTACGCGATCGTGTGGGACAATCCCTCCGCCACCCGGGTCTCGCCGGGGATCCACGGCCAGACCCGCTTCGAGAGCGAGGTGGGCGACCGAGTCAGCTTCTTCGTCATCACCGGCACGACCAGCGATGAGCTCTATGCCGGCTATGCCAAACTCACTGGCAAAACCCCGCTGCCACCCAAAGCTGCCTTCGGGCTGATCCAGTCGAAGGCGCGATACGAGAGCCAGCAGGAGCTGATGGCCGTGGCGGACGGCTATCGCAGCCGCGGCTACCCGCTCGACATGATGGTGCTCGACTGGTTCCACTGGACCCGCATGGGCCAGCTCGACGTCGACCGTAACTTCTTCCCCGATCCCGTCGGCATGAACCGCGAGCTGCACCAGCGCGGGCTGCACTCGATCATCTCGGTCTGGCCGCGCTTCGAGAAGGAGAGCCGCTACTTCAACGAGCTGGACGCGAAGGGCTGGTTCCTCAAGGACGCCGACGGCAAGACCGTCGACGGCCTGCCGGTACGCTCCGATCGCGCCGGCGCGCTGATCGATTCGACCAATCCCGCCGCGCGCGGCTGGTTCTGGGGCAAGGTGCGCGACAATATCCTGAGCCAGGGCTTCGACTATCTCTGGCTCGACGAGACCGAACCCGATCTCGTGCCGGACGGCTTCTTCTACTCGATCGGCTCGGGCGACCGCTATCACAACGTCTTCCCGCTGCTCCACACCGCGGGCGCGGCCGAGGGTTCGCGGCGTGACCGGCCGGACATCCGCAACCTGATCCTGTGCCGCGCCGCCTATCTCGGCACCCAGGCGAACGGCTGCCTGTTCTGGTCGTCGGACATCCAGTCGACCTGGGAGGCGCTGCGTCGCCAGGTGCCGACCGGGCTCAACATGACGGCCTCCGGTATCGCGCTCTGGTCGAGCGACACCGGCGGCTGGCAATATCCCGGCAGCAGCAAGCCCGCACACGCGCCGCTGCTCAGCCCGGCGGGCGCCACCGCAATGGGTGCGGGCTACCCGGACTATCCCGAGCTGTTCGTGCGCTGGTTCCAGTACAACAGCTTCACGCCGACGCTCCGAATCCACGGCCAGCGCCCGGCGACCGCGATCTGGGACTATGGCGCGGCGGCCGAGCCGATCCTGGCGAGCTGGTCGAGGCTGCGCTACGCGCTGCTGCCGTACATCTACCCGCTGGCACGCACCACCTACGAGACCGGCGCGCCCTTCATGCGCGCTTTGTGGATGGACTTCGCGAGCGACCCGCAGGTGGCGACGGTCGGCGACGAATATATGTTCGGCCCCGCCTTCCTGGTCGCGCCGGTGACCGAGCAGGGGACGACCAGCCGCCGCGTGTACCTCCCGGCAGGCAGCGACTGGTATGACTGGTGGACCAATGAGAAGCACGCCGGCGGTCAGTGGATCGACGCCGCCGCGCCGATCGAGCGCATGCCGCTGTTCGTCCGCGCGGGCTCGATCGTGCCGATCGGCGCGCCGGTGCCGAACACCGCGACGAAGCAGGCGCTGGCCGAGATCCGCGTCTTCCCGGGCCGCGACGCCACCGCGCGGCTGTATGACGACGACGGCACCACCCAGGCCTATCAGAAGAGCGGCGGTCGCAGCGCGACGCTGCACTGGGACGAGGCGGCAGGGCGGCTCACCGCGTCGGGCGCGCTCCCGACGGGACAATCGGCGGCGGCGCTGGTGAAGGTGGTGGGGCGGTAGCGCGGCGTATCGCTGAGAGCATGACGATCGCCACCTCGATCACCGCCGTCGTCCCTGACTTGGTCCGGGATCCTCCGGGTCGCTTAGTCTCGGGCCGTTGCCCGCGCGGAAGGCTGGATCCCGAAACGAGCCCGGGATGACGGCGGGTGGGCAGAGGCATAGCCCGCCGATCGCCCCCCTCGTGAGGACGAAGGGCTTGACCGCGCGCCCCCTCCCCCGCCTACACAGCGTAGGACGGACGCGCATCGGCGCGGCACGGGAGGGGACGCCGATGATCGAGGACAGCGCGGGCGAGGACGAGCGCCGCTACCGCGCGCCCGCGCTCGAGAAGGGGCTCGACATCCTCGAGCTGCTCGCCGCCTCGCCCACCCCCCTCACGTTCACCGCGATCGTGAACCGGCTCGGTCGCAGCCATGGCGAGCTGTTCCGCATGGTGCAGGTGCTCCAATTTCGCGGTTACCTCGATCAGGACCCGGCCGACGATGGCTATTCCCTGACGGACCGCCTGTTCTCGCTCGGCATGAAGCAGCCGCGCACGCAGAGCCTGATCGAGGTCGCGCTGCCGTTGATGCGGCAGCTGGCGCTCGACATCCAGCAATCGTGCCACCTCGCGCTCCACACGCTGGGCGAGATGGTGGTGGTGGCGCGAATGGAGTCGAGCGAGCAGCTCGGCTTCTCGGTGCGCGTCGGGTATCGCAAGCCGCTGGCGCAGGTTGCCTCGGGCGCGGTGCTCTACGCCTTCCAGCCCGAGGACGTGCGGCGGCGCTGGGAGGCGCTGCTCGATCCGCAGCTCACGCCCGAGGAGCTCGCCGCGTTCCGCGTGCATGCCGACGCGGTGCGCGAGCGGCGCGTCGAGCTCACGCCCAGCCCGTTCGTCACCGGCGTCACCGACATCTCCGCTCCCGTCATGCGCGGAGGCACTGCCGCCGCGGCCCTAACCGTACCGTTCCTCAAGAAGATCGGCGCCGAGCTGACCCCGCGCGCCGCGGCCAGGTCGGTGCGCGAGGCGGCGGACTCGATCTCGGCGCAGCTCGTCGAGGCGGACAGTCGGCTGTACTGAGCGGCACCGGCCCCGCGGCCTCCGCTGCCCCCGCCTCCGCTGTCGCCGCCGGCCCCGCCGCCTCCGCCGCCGGCGTCATCCTGAGCTTGTCTCAGGATCCACCGTGCCGCGCCTTCTGCCGCGAGGCGCTTGCGGCGACGTGGATCCTGAAACGAGTTCAGGATGATGCAAGAGAAACGGGGTGGGCTTGCCGATGATCCCCGTTGTGCGCACCCGTGAAAATTGTTAGCACCAACGAAACAGACGACCCAGGGGGAGGCGGCATCATTCTGAGCTATCGGATCGCAACGGTCGGCACGATCGATAGGAGGGCGGCTTCGTGACCGTGATCACCGGCCTGCGGGTGCTCGACCTGCGCTTCCCGACCTCGGCCTCGCTCGACGGCTCGGACGCGATGAACCCCGATCCGGACTATTCGGCGGCCTATTGCATCCTCGAGACCGACACGCCCGGCCTGGAGGGTCACGGCCTCACCTTCACGATCGGGCGCGGCAACGACCTGTGCTGCGCGGCGATCGAGGCGCTGCGGCCACTGGTCGTCGGGCTCGACCTCGCCACCGTCCGTGCCGACGGTGCCGCCTTCTGGCGCCGCGTCACCGGTGACAGCCAGCTGCGCTGGGTCGGACCGGACAAGGGCGTGATCCATCTCGCCACCGGCGCGGTCGTCAACGCGGTGTGGGACTTGAGCGCCAAGGCGGCGGGCAAGCCGCTGTGGCGCCTGATCGCAGAGATGACGCCGGCCGAGCTGGTGCGGCAGATCCCCTTCACCTACCTCACCGATTACATCACCGAGGAGGAGGCGCTGACGCTGCTCACCGCCCGCGCGGCGGGCAAGGAAGAGCGTATGGCCGCGCTCGAGCGCTCCGGCTATCCCTGCTACACCACCTCGGCGGGCTGGCTCGGCTATTCCGACGAGAAGCTGGAGCGGCTGTGTCGCGAGGCGATCGCGGAAGGCTTCCGCCACGTCAAGCTCAAGGTCGGCGTCAGCCTCGACGACGACGTCCGCCGCGTCGGCATCGCGCGCCGCGCGATCGGCGAAGAAGCGGTGCTGATGATCGACGCCAATCAGGTGTGGGAGGTCGGGCAGGCGATCGATCACGTCAACGCGCTCGCCTTCGCGCGGCCCTGGTTCATCGAGGAGCCGACCAGCCCCGACGACGTCGCGGGCCATGCCGCGATCCGCCGCGGCGTTGCCCCGGTCCAGGTCGCGACCGGCGAGATGTGCCAGAACCGCATCGTCTTCAAGCAGTTCATCGCCGAGGGCGCGATCGACGTGGTGCAGATCGACGCCTGCCGCCTGGGTGGCGTCAACGAGGTGCTGGCGGTGCTGCTGATGGCGGCCAAGGCCGAGCTGCCGGTCTGCCCCCACGCCGGCGGCGTGGGGCTGTGCGAATATGTCCAGCATCTCGCGATGATCGACTATCTCTGCTTCGCCGGCACCGCCGAGGGGCGCGTGGCGGAATATGTCGACCATCTCCACGAGCATTTCCTCGAGCCCTGCATCGTGCGCGACGGCGCCTATCAGGCCCCGACCGCGCCGGGCTACTCGATCGAGATGCGGCCGGAGACTCTGGTGGCGTTCCGGCACGGCTGAGCTGACGTGATCCTCCCCGGCTAGAGGGGGTACCGCGCCGGTCGGGCGTGGTGGAGGGCAGCTCTCGCATCTGCGCCGATACCGTTGGTGGAGAGCGCTTCACCACCGCGCTGCGCGCGGTCCGCGTGCCTTGGCGTGCCCCCGGCGCGAGTGGGAAGGAAATCCTTTCCGGACCGCTTGATGCCCCTCAACGCGCTCGCGCTACCCTCCCCGCGCGGCTGTGCTAGGGTGCGCCCGACACGAGGCGGAGGACGAAGTGCCAGCAGTTACCGCAGGCGACGCGCGGATCGGGATCGCGGGGCTCGACGACGTGCTCGGCGGCGGGTTGGAACGCGCGCGCACCTTCCTCGTGGAGGGCAGCCCCGGCACCGGCAAGACCACGATCGCGATGCAGTTCCTGATCACGGGGGCGGCGCTGGACGAGCGCTGCCTGTACGTCACGTTGTCAGAGACCGAGGACGAGCTGCGTACCACCGGCCGGGCGCATGGCTGGGACCTCGCCGGCATCGACGTCTACGAACTGGTGCCGCCCGAGAACCTGCTCGACGAGGAACAGCAGCAGAGCCTGCTCTACTCGTCCGACCTCGAGCTCGGCGAGACGACCCGGCGGATCTTCGAGGCGTTCGAGCGCACTCGCCCCGAACGGGTGGTGATCGACAGCCTCTCCGAGATCCGGCTGCTGGCGCAGAGTTCGCTGCGTTACAGGCGCCAGATCCTGGCCCTGAAGCATTATTTCGCGCGAAGCGGCGCGACCGTCCTGATGCTCGACGATCTTACCACCGACTCGAACGACAAGACCGTCCACTCGGTCGCGCATGGCGTGATCCGGCTGGAGGAACTCGCGCCCGATTATGGTGCCGAGCGCCGCCGCCTGCGCGTGATCAAATATCGTGGTCGACGCTTCCGCGGCGGTTACCATGACAGCACGATCGCCACGGGTGGCGTACAGGTCTTCCCCCGGCTGATCTCGGCCGAGCACAAGGTGGATTTCACCCGCGACGTCGTCACCACCGACACCGAGGAGCTCAACAGCCTGCTGGGCGGCGGCATCGCGCGCGGGTCCAGTGTCCTGGTGCTCGGCCCGGCGGGCACCGGCAAGACCCTGCTGACGCTCACCTTCATCAAGACGGCCGTGGCGCGGGGCGAGCGCGCGGCGATGTTCGTGTTCGACGAGGAGGTCGGCCTCCTGGTGCAGCGCGCGCTCGCGCTCGACATCGATCTGGCGGCGATGGTCGCGGCGGGCCAGCTCACGCTCGAGCAGGTCGACGCCGCCGAGCTGACCCCGGGCGAGTTCTCGGCACGGGTACGGCATTGTGTCGAGCAGCATGGCGCGCAGACCGTGGTGGTCGACAGCCTCAACGGCTACCAGACGTCGATGCCGGGCGAGCAGGCGCTGGTGCTCCACCTTCACGAGCTGCTGCAATATCTCAATCGCCGCGGCGCGACGACCTTCCTCACCGTGGCCCAGCACGGGCTGGTCGGCGACATGAGCACGCCGGTGGACGTCACCTATCTCGCCGATACCGTCGTTTTGCTGCGTTATTTCGAGGCGCTCGGGCAAGTTCGGCGAGCTATATCGGTCGTCAAGAAACGCACCGGGTCACACGAGAACTCGATCCGCGAGTATCAGATCGGCGCGCGCGGCGTCTCACTCGGCGAACCGCTGGTCGGCTTCCAGGGCATCTTGCGCGGCGTTCCCGAGCTGCTCGGCCAACCCACGCTGCTCGCGCGCGAGGAGGCGTGAAGCGCAGCACGCTCTCGGAACGCGCGCTGGTGCTGGCCCCGCGCGGCCGCGATGCCGCGGTCGCGACCGGGATGCTGGCCGAGGCGGGGCTCGAGGCGAGCGCGTGCGAGACGCTGGCCGGCCTGATCGCCGAGCTCGACCGCGGCGCGGGCTATGCCGTCGTCACCGAGGAGGCGGTCGCCACCGCCGACGTGCGCGCGCTATCGCGCTGGATCGGCGAGCAGGAAGAATGGTCCGACCTGCCCTTCATCCTGCTGACCAACCGCGGCGGCGGGCTGGAGCGCAACCCCGCGGCGGTGCGCCATCTCGAGCTGCTCGGCAACGTCACCTTCCTCGAGCGGCCGTTCCATCCGACCACGCTGATCAGCCTCGCCCGCGCCGCGATCCGCGGACGGCGTCGGCAATATGAGGCGCGCGCGCGGCTCATCACGATCCGCGAGAGCGAGGCGCGGCTGCGCACCCTGTTCGACACGATGGACGAGGGCTTCTGCGTGATCGAGTTCCTCGACGGTCCGCACGGCCCGCTGAGCGACTATGTCCACGTCCAGGCCAACCCGGCCTACCAGCGCCACACCGGGATCGCCGACGCGGTCGGGCGCAAGGTGCGCGACATGGTGCCCGACGAGGCCCAGGGTTGGATCGCGCTGTACCGCGAGGTGCTGACCAGCGGCGAGGCGATCCGCTTCGAGCGCGAGCTGGTCGCGACGCGGCGCCACCTCGAACTCGCCGCCTTTCGCGTGGAGCCGGCGAGCCGGCGCGAGGTGGCGGTGATCTTCCAGGATGTCACCGAGCGCAAGCGCGCCGAGATCGCACTGCGCGAGCTCAACGAGACGCTGGAGCGCCGCGTCGCCGCCGCGATCGACGAGCGCGAGCTGGCGCTGGCGCAGCTCCACGAGGCGCAGAAGCTCGAGACGATCGGCCAGCTGACGGGCGGGGTGGCGCACGATTTCAACAACCTGCTCACGCCGATCACCGGCGCGCTCGATCTGCTCGGCAAGCGCTACACCGACGACGCGCGCACTGCCCGGCTGATCGACGGCGCGCTCCAGTCGGCGGAGCGCGCCAAGACGCTGGTGCAGCGCCTGCTCCAGTTCGCGCGGCGCCAGGCGCTGGAGACGCACGCTGTCGACACCGCCGCGCTGATCGAGGGGATGCGCGACCTGATCGCCAGCTCGGTCGGCGGCCGGGTCGAGCTCAAGCTGGTGCTGCCCGACGACCTGCCGCCCGCGGTGGCGGACCCCAATCAGCTCGAGCTGGCGCTGCTCAACCTGTGCGTCAACGCGCGAGACGCCATGCCCGAGGGCGGTCGGCTCACCGTGGTCGCCGCGACCGAGGCGGTCGGGCCGGGCTCGCCGCTCCGGCTAGCGCCCGGCGCTTATGTGCGGCTCGCGGTGATCGACACCGGCACCGGCATGGACGCGGCGACGCTGGCGCGCGCGATCGAGCCCTTCTATTCCACCAAGGAGCGCGGCAAGGGCACCGGGCTGGGCCTTTCGATGGTCCACGGGCTCGCCGCGCAGCTCGGCGGCGCCTTCGTCATGACGAGCAAGCCCGGCCAGGGCACGCGCGCCGACCTCTATCTGCCCGTTGCCGAGCGCGAGGCCGACGCCGGCGCGCGCCACGCCGCGGGCGAGCGGATCGCCGAGACCCGCCCGCTCGCGGTGCTGCTGGTCGACGACGAGGAGCTGGTGCGCGCCGGCACCGCCGAGATGCTGCGCGACCTCGGCCATCAGGTCACCGAGGCAAGCGACGGCGCGGCCGCGCTCGCAGCGCTCGATGACGGTCTTCCGGTCGACGCGGTGCTGACCGATTACATGATGCCGCGGATGAACGGCGCCGAGCTCGCCGCCGCGGTCCACCGCCGCCGCCCCGACCTGCCGGTGCTGGTGGTGACGGGCTATGCCGGCGGCGACCTCGCGCTGGAGCTACCGCAGCTCGCCAAGCCGTTCCGCCGCGCGGACCTCGCCGGCGCGCTCACCGCGCTGACGAGCGACGGCAAGGTGGTGCGGCTGGCCGAGCGGCGGCGTTAGCGCCAGTACGACGGGCGACGCGTCGCCATCACGCCTCACGCGCCGAAGCCGTCGCCGTTCTGACCGCGCGCCCGCAACCTCGCCGCATGTAGCGCACCCGCGGTGAGCGCATGGCCGCGTCGCTCGGCGCGAAGCACCTGCGCCACGCGCTTGCCGTGGATCATCAGCGGCAGGCCGAGCAGCGCGACGACGAAGAGCGGCATCATCAGCGGCGAACGGTCGAGCAGCAGACAGGCGGTGCAGGCGCCCGTCGTCAGCACCAGGCCGCCGACACGCCAGGCGAGATCGCGCCGCGTCACGCGCACGCTCCCGTGAGCACGCGGTCGCCGGCGCGCGTAAGCGCGACCGCCACCGACCTGGGCGCCGTGGCCGGCGCCAGCACGATATCCGCCGGAAGGTCGTGCTCCTGTGCCAGCGCCGCAACCATGTCGGCACAGTCGAACCGGATGCCGATGGCTGCGTCGTCGAGCGCCGCCGCTGCAGCGCGGGCGCGCGCGATCAGCGTGGGTGCACCGTCGATGCCGCGCGCCTCGATCGCGACGAAGCCGAGCGCGCGCGCCTGCCGCGCCGCAGCGAGCAGCAGTGCGCCGTCACCGCAGTCGGCATCGACGATCCGCACCGCACGGCGTCGCGCCGAGCGCAGTTCGGCGAGCGCCAGCGCCAACGCGGGCCAGCGCACGTCGTCCGTCGGATGCTGGGATGACACCGCCGACCGCAGCGGCGCCCTCGCACAGGGGATCGACAGAGAAACAGGGTGAAGCCGCACCATATCGCGTCATAGCCTCGCATGACCGGGCGTCCGACCGCCCGTTCTTGCAGCTACGGAACGGCGCATAGGCTTGCGAGAGTGATCGCGATCGATCGCGTAGCGCCCGCGTATAGCGGCCTCATTCCGGCAGCAGCGAGTCGACCCAGGTCGGCACGAGCACACCCGCCGGCCCCAGCCGTGTCTCGCCAGACCAGGTGCTGCCCGCCGAGCGCTCGAGATTGAGCTCGAGGGTCGCAGCACCCGCCGCGGCAGCCGCGCGGACGAAGCCGGCGGCGGGATAGACCGCGCCGGACGTGCCGATAGAGACGAAGAGGTCGGCGCGCGAGAGCGCCGACTCGATCCGCTCCATCTCGTACGGCATCTCGCCGAAGAAGACGATGTCGGGCCGTAGCGCCGGTGCGTCGCACGCCGGGCAGACCGTCGCGGGTGGCAGCGCGCCGCGCCAGGGACGGCGCGTGCCACAGGCAGCGCACAGCGCCGAGCGCAGCTCGCCGTGCATGTGGAGCATCCGGCGCGCGCCGGCGCGCTCGTGCAGGTCGTCGACGTTCTGGGTGACGATCAACAGCTCGCCGGGCCAGGCGGCGTCAAGCCGCGCGAGCGCGTCATGCGCGGCGTTGGGCGCGACCGTATCGAGCGCGGCGCGGCGCAGGTCGTAGAAGCGGTGCACCAGCGCTGGATCGCGCGCGAGCGCTTCGGGCGTACAGACGTCCTCGACGCGATGCCCTTCCCACAGGCCGCCCGGCCCGCGGAAGGTGGCGATACCGCTCTCCGCCGAGATGCCGGCGCCGGTGAGGATGACGATGTTGCCGGCGACGCTCATGCTCCAGGTGATATAGCCAGGAAATTGGAACGGCTAGCGCTGCATCGGAGTGTACGACGATCGGAGCCGACGATGCCGCGAGGGCCGGGCCGCTATGCCGCGAAACGTCTGCTGGTCGCGATCGCGCTCGGCCTGGTCCCGGTCATCGCGGTCTTGCTGGTGTTCAAGGATAGCGCGCACGATCCGACGCTGACCGAGCACAACCATCAGGTAGACGACTGAACCGCGTCGGCGTCAGTCGGGCATGACATAAGCGAGCGCCTCGCGCGCGATGCGCTCGACGCGGCGTACGGCGTAGCGCACCTCTCCCAGCGCGACGAACCCGCCGGCGGTGGGCAGCGACGCCTCGTCGCGCTCGCAGAGGAAGCGCTTGGGCTGATCCTGACAATAAGTGACGCGGGTGGTGCCCGCGAGCGAGGGGATGGTCGACCGGCTCAACATGGTGCGATGGTCCTGACCGCCGGCGATCGAGCCGGCGCGGGGTGAGGGCGACGCGGTTCAGCGTCGCCCTCGTTGCATCGACTCGCGTCGACGCGCAGCGAGAAAGTGCTTAGACCGCCTGGCTGAAGCGCACCGTGGAGCGACGGCGACGCATCGCGTAGCCGACCACGCCGAAGCCCATGATCATCATCGCCCAGGTCGCCGGCTCGGGCACCGCCGAGTTGATCGGGGTGAAGGTCGCCTGGCCGCCGTACGCGCCGTTGCCGCGCGACACGCCGTTGACGACGAGACGGTTGAGCTGACCGGCGATGATCGGCACGTTGTTGATGAAGGCCACCTCGAAAGCGCCGCCCGCGGTCTTGGTGATCGACGCGGCGATGTCGTTGATCGTCACCGAGGTGAAGTCGAGGTCGTTGACCGAGCCGAGATCCGTCACGCTGGTGGTCACCGTGCCGCTGCCCAGGCCGTTGGTCGGCAGCGTGAAGGTGAAGACGTCGGAGAAGGTGCCCGCACCGATGCCCTGGTTCTTGAAGGCGCCCGCGAAGGTGCCGCCGGCGCCGGCGGTGGCGGTAAAGTTGGACGAGCCGACCGGGAAGGTGGCGGCGGCGGCGGGGGCGGCAGCACCGACCACCGCGGCGGCGGCGACGGCGACAGCGACGACAGATTTCATTACGAACTCCCTGACTGGAACACGACTTCGGCGCACGAAGCCGTCGCTCAGAATGCCCGAGAGCGCCGATCGGTGTGACCCTCTTGTTAACCCCACCTGCCCCAGCGCGAGGCAGGCAAAACAAGCGTTTGTTCGATTTTATCGGGAACCTTTCCGCGACACTGGTAACGTCACCGCCGAAAAGGGTCCGTGGCTTACCCCGCTGCGGCGGGTCGCACGTGCTCCTGAGTGCCGCGCGTGATCACCTCGTCTTCCGGCAGGATCGTCGCGACGGGCACGTCAGGCCGCGCCAGGAGCTCGCCGTAGAGCGGCGCGAAGTCGGTCTCCACCGTCGCGCGCAGCAGCGCGTCGAAGCTCGGGATCACGAAGTAATTCTGCTGGAAGTCGTCGATACGATAATCGGTTCGCATGACGCGCCTCAGGTCGAAGGCGATGCGATGGGGGCTAGCGCTTTCCAGCGCGAAACGCGTCTCCGCCGCCGAGGAGACGATCCCCGAACCGTAGATGCGCAGCCCGTCGCCCTCGTCGATCAGCCCGAACTCGACCGTGTACCAGTAGAGCCGGCCGAGCTGCTTCAGGGCACCTAGCTCGAGCGCGCGCTGCCCGCCGCGGCCATAGGCCTCGAGGTAATCGGCGAACACCGGGTCCGCGAGCATCGGCACATGGCCGAACACGTCGTGGAAGACGTCGGGTTCCTGGATGTAATCGAGCTGATCGGGCCGGCGGATGAAATTGCCCGCCACGAAGCGGCGATTCGCCATATGGTCGAAGAACACGTCGTCGGGGACCAGCCCTGGCACCGCCACCACCTGCCAGCCGGTGAGCTTCATCAGCCGTTCGGACAGCTCGGCGAAGTCGGGGATGCCCGGCTTGGACAGCCGGAGCACGTCGAGCCCGCGCAGATACGCCTCGGATGCGCGCCCTGGCAGCAGCGCGCGCTGGCGCTGGAACAGCGTGTCCCAGGTGGCATGCTCCTCAGCGGTGTAATGCGACCAATCCTGCGCGACGGTCCAGTCGGTCGCGGCGCCGGGCGGAGGAGAATCGAGCACATGTGTTTCCTCGGTCATGACGGACGGTATAGCATGGCCGCGTGGCCCGACTATCCGCCTCGCTCGGTCGCCTGCTCGCCGCGCTCGCGCTGCTCGTGTTCGGCTATGCGGTGGCGGGGACAGTCGGCGGGCTGATCGCGCGCAACGCCGCCTGGCGCCCGCCCGCGCAGGGTGTGACGATCTGGGTGGAGGACAATGGCGTCCACACCGGTCTGGTGCTGCCCAAACGCGCCGCCGGGATCGACTGGACGTCCGACTTCCCCGCCGCCGACCTCGCCGATCCGCGCTACGCCGGCTACGGCCATGTCGCGATCGGCTGGGGCGAGCGCGGCTTCTATCTCGGCACGCCGACCTGGTGGGACGTGCGACCCGGCGTGCTGCTCGGGGCAGCTTTCGGCAGCGACTCGACGCTCGTCCACGTCGAGCACGTACGCCGCCCGCTGTCGGGCGACGACGTGCGCGCGATCGTCCTTCGGCCGAGGGAATATCGCCGACTGGCGGCGGCGATCCGGGCGAGCCGCGCCGCCGGGCCGGCGGTGCGCGGCTACTATGACTACGACGCCTTCTATCCCGGCGCGGGGCGATACGACGCCGTCACGACGTGCAACGCCTGGACCGGGAACACGCTGTCCGCGGCGGGGGTGCGTGTGGGGCGATGGACCCCTTTCCCTACGACCGTGACGCGGTGGTTCTAACGTGAGCGGGATCTAAAATCCCGATCGCGTCTCGGCGGAGGCTGAGCCCCCGGCGGGACACGCCCATGATACCGCCGTAGGCGTGCCAACTCGGCCTCGGCCTTCGCCGGGACACTAGAACAGACCGTCCGCGAGCAGTGTCAGTTCGCCGCGCCGGTCTGATTCGCCATCTCGCCGCGCGTCGCTGCCATCGTCGGCGCAGGGCCGGTCGCGGGGCGGAGTGACTCACGCTCGGATGCGGGGACAGGCGCGGTCGGATCTGGCCGGAATGCCTCGGGCGCGCGGGTCGTGCCCGGCGTCGGCGCGTCGGCCGCGAGGTCGGGTGCGGCATGCTCGCCGTCGTCGCCCGGGAAGTATCGATCGAACCAACCGAACCGCAGCGCCGCGCCGATGCCGGCCGCGACCGCGCCGATCAGGCCGGCGGCCGCGATCGCGCGGTCGCGGCGGTGGTGATCCGGCTTGTAGCCGCGCTTGCTCTTGCCTTTTGGCTTGCTTTTCTGGGTCATGCGCGCGTCAACGGGCGGCGCGGGCGCGCGTTCCCGCGACCGCCGGGTGCGACGGTTTCCGCCGGGCCGCCAACCTGCTAGCGCAGCGGCTCCCGACCTGAGAGACGCGCCATGTCGACCCGCGACGACCTGATCCTGCAGACGCTCGAGCCCGCCACGCACGATCTCGGCGGCTTCAAGGTGTACCGCACCCTGCCCCATCGCGATCGCACGATGGTGGGCCCGTTCCTGTTCTTCGACCAGATGGGACCGGCGCATCTCGCCCCCGGCGACGGCGTCGACGTGCGCCCGCACCCGCATATCGGCCTATCGACCGTCACCTACCTGTTCGACGGCGCGTTCCAGCACAAGGACTCGCTCGGCACCGACGCGCGGATCACGCCCGGCGCGGTCAACCTGATGACCGCGGGGACCGGCATCGTCCACTCCGAACGCTCGCCCGCCGACGTCCGCGCCGACGGCCCCGCGCTCGCCGGTATCCAGACCTGGCTCGCCTTGCCCGACGGGCGCGAGGACATCGCACCCGCGTTCGAGCATGTCGGCGCGGGCGCGCTGCCGATCGTCGAGGCCGGCGGCGCGCGCGCGCGCGTCATCATGGGGTCGCTGTGGGGGGCGCGGGCACCGACCACCACCTACGCCGACACGATCTACGCCGACGTCGTGCTCGATCCCGGTGCCAGCGTCCCGATCGACGTCAGCACCGACGAGCGCGCGCTCTATCTCGCCGAGGGCGAGGCCGCGCTCGACGGGCTCATGCTCGAGCCGCGCAAGCTCTACGTGCTGCGACCCGGCACCGCCGCGACGCTCAGCTCGGCGCTGGGCGGCCGCGCGATGCTCGCCGGCGGCGCGGCCTTCGCGACCAAGCGCCACGTCTGGTGGAATTTCGTCCACTCGTCGCGCGAGGCGATCCGCGAGGCCAAGCGCGCCTGGATGGCGGGCGAGTTCGCGCGCGTGCCCGGCGACGAGAAGGAGTGGATCCCGATCCCCGAGGTGCCCAAGACCGTCAGCTACCCGTGACCGCGGCGAGCGCGGGCGGCGGTGTGGCCGCGCGCTCGGCGTAGCGCCGCGCCAGCACCGCGCAGACGAACAGCTGGATCTGGTGGAACAGCATCAGCGGCAGCACGATCAGCCCGACCGAGGCGGCCGGGAACAGGATCGCCGCCATCGGGATGCCGCTCGCCATGCTCTTCTTCGAGCCGCAGAAGACGATCGCGATCTCATCCTCCTTGCTGAAGCCGAGCGCGCGGCTAACGGCGCGGGTCGCGAATAGCACCAGCGCCAGTATCACGCTGGCGATCACCACGATCGCGGCGAGGTCCACCACCGAGACCTGCGTCCAGATACCCGCGACCATGCCCGCGCTGAACGCGGCGTAGACGACGACCAGCACCGAGCCGCGGTCGACCGTCGCGGTGAGCCGCGGGTGGCGCAGCAGCCATTGCCCGATCAGCGGGCGCAACAACTGGCCGACGACGAACGGAAGCAGGATCTGCACCGCGATCTCCTCCAGCGCGGCGAGCGACACGCCCCCGCTCGCGGCGGGCATCAGCTGCGCGACGAGCAGCGGGGTCAGCAGCGTGCCGGCGAGGTTCGACAGCGACGCGCTGCACAGCGCCGCCGGGACGTTGCCGCGCGCGATCGAGGTGAAGGCGATGGACGACTGCACCGTCGAGGGCAGCAGGCTGAGGAACAGCAGCCCGGTCACCGCCGGCGCCGGGAGAAAGGGCCCGGTCGCCGCCGCGGTGGCGAGGCCGATCAGCGGGAACAGCACGAAGGTGCTGGCGAACACCAGCGCCTGCAGCCGCCAGTGCGTGAGCCCCGCCCAGATCGCCTCGGGTGCGAGCCGTGCGCCGTACAGCAGGAACAGCAGCGCCACCGCGACCGTCACCGCGCCGTCGGCGACGCTGGTGAAGGCGCCGCGCGCGGGCAGCAGCGCGGCGAGCGCGACGGTCGCGATCAGCAGCAGCAGGTAGCGGTCGACGCGCGGCCAGCGGAAGGAGCGGGAGGACATGCGGGACCTTTCGTTCGGGGTGGCGTCTGTCTCAACGGCTACGATTCGGCACCTCGCAACCCACGCCCCCCTCCGTCATCCTCGCGAAGGACGCTGACGCCGCGGCTATAGCCGTGAGGTTAGCGCGTCTGGATTCCCGCCTTCGCGGGAATGATGGAGGTAAGGGCGCCGCCTCAGTCTTCATCTAGCCGATCGTCGCTCATGCACAAACCCGATCGCCGCGATATCGTTTATCATGTAGCATGATAAGCATGACCGACATCGCGCTCGACCTGCTCCGCACCTTCGTCGCCATCGCCGAGGTCGGCAGCTTCACCGCCGCGGCAAGGTCGCTCGATCTCCGTCAGTCGACGGTGAGCCAGCACATGCGTCGGCTCGAGGACCAGGTTGGGCGCCGGCTGATCGACCGCGACACCCACCGGGTCGCGCTCACGCCCGACGGCGAGACGCTGCTCGACCAGGCGCGCGCGGTGCTGGCGGCGAGCGAGCGGCTCATGCGCCATCTCGCCGCGGTGCCACTGCGCGGGCGGCTGCGGCTCGGCGCGTCGGAGGATTTCGTATTGTCAGCACTGCCCGACGTGCTCGCCGGCTTCGCGCGCCGCCACCCCGAGGTCGACCTCGAACTGCGCGCCGGGCTCAGCGAGCACCTCTACGAGGCCTTCGACGCCGGGCAGCTGGACCTCATCTTCGTCAAGCGTCGCGGCGGGGATCGCCGCGGCACGCTGGCGTGGGAAGAACCGATCGCCTGGGTCGGGCGCGAGGGCTGGCGCACCGAGCCGGACTCGCCGCTGCCGCTGCTGCTCTACCCGCCGCCGAGCGTCACTCGCTCGCGCGCGATCGCGACGCTTGAGGAGGCCGGGCGCACGTGGCGGGTCGCCTTCACCAGCGCGAGTCTCACCGGGCTGAGCGCGGCGGCGCGCGCCGGACTGGGCGTGATGCCGCACTCGGCGCGGCTGCTGCCCGCGGGATTGTCGGTGCTGCCGCCGGGCGAGTCACTGCCCGTGCTGCCGGCGATGGAGTTCGTGGTGATCGCGCCGGGGCACGACCCCGCCACCGCGGCGCTGGCGGCGGCGATGCTCGGCTGGTCGCGCGGGGTGCGGTGAGGAGGGAAGGGTGACGCTGGCGCCGCGAGGCTAAGCTGTTCCCCGGCAAAGGCCGGGGCCCAGGCGGGATCGCCATCATGAGTTCACCGAACCGTTCCCCAGCTGGGCCCCGGCCGTCGCCGGGGAACGGGTACGCGCACGTCTGTCTCTAAAGAAGCGACCCCATCGGCCGGGCGGCGGCGCGCTCCTCGCGCCCGCCTCAGAGGCCGACCACCCCGCCGTCGGTCTTGGTGATCACGATCGTCGCCGAGCGTGGGCGCGTCGGGGTTGCCACCGCCCCCGCCTGGTTCGCCGGCCAGCTCGACGTGATGTTCGCCGGGCCGCCGTTCTCGCCGGGGTGCTGGATGTTGACGAACAGCGACCGTCCGTCCGGAGTCGAGGTGATGCCGGTGATCTCGCACTCCTTCGGCCCGACCAGGAAGCGCTTGAGCTTGCTACCGGGCGCCGCGCCGATGCGCGTGGTGGTGGTGCTCGTCGTCGTGGTGTTGGCCGCGGTGGTCAGCGTGTTGTTGACCACGCGCGTGCCGCCGTCGCCCACGCTGCCGGGCATCGCCGCGAGCAGCATGCAGTTGGTGACGTCGGTATAGGCGCCGTCGTCGGTCTCGATCCACAGCACCGGCGCGACCTGCCCGCTGGCGTTGCTCGGCAGGCCGAACCACAGGCCGTCGGGCGAGGAGAAGTCGTTGGAGGCGTCGAGGCCCGAGAGGTTGATGTTGGTCGGGTCGAGGTCGCTGCCCGAGCCGAAGGCGTAGATGTCCCAGGTGAAGCCGGTCGCCTCGGTGGTGTCGCCGCTCTCGCGCAGGCGGATGACATGGCCGTTGGCGTTGCCGCGCGTCGCCTGCGCGCTGGTCGGCGGGTCGGCGTTGACGACGTCGCCCTGCGGCAGCTTGGGATCGGTATAGGCACGCGGGTTGGCCGCGTCGGTGGTCGCCGGGGTGCGCGACGAGTTGTTGGTCAGCGTGCAGTACATCTCGCCGTTGACCGGGTTGACCGCGGTCCACTCGGGCCGGTCCATCCGCGTCGCGCCGAGCACGTCGGCGGCGAGGCGCGTGTTGATCAGCACGTCGGCCTGGTCGGCGAAGGCGTAGCTGGCGTTGGACGCGGTCAGGCCATTCTGCCCGAAGGTCAGCGGCAGCCAGGTACCGCTGCCGTCGGCGTTGAAGCGCGCGACGTAGAGCGTACCGGTGTCGAGGTACTTGTCGCCGGTGGCGAGACGATCGCTCGGCGTCGCGTCGGCGGCGACCCAGGGCGTCGCGGAGACGAACTTGTAGATATATTCGTTCTGCGCGTCGTCGCCCATGTAGAAGGCGGGGCGCACGCCCGCGACCACGCGGCCGGCCATGCAGCCCTCGTGGTTCATGCGGCCGAGCGCCGTGCGCTTCCGCGGCGTCGAGGTCTGCAAGTAAGGGTCGAGCTCGACTACCCAACCGAACTGAAACGGCTCGTTGCGGAAGTCGGCGGTGCCGTCCGCCGCGGCACTGGCGGTGGCGGTGGCATTCCAGCGCGCGAACACGGTGCTTGCCGCGTCGGCCGGCGTCGCCGTGGTCCAGCCGTAATTGCCGGCGCGGCCCTCGCCGATGCCGTAGCGGGTCAGCGACACGTTCTGCTTGGCGCTGCCGGCGGCGGTGCGGACCGCGGCGTCACCCGCGTTGCGGCGGAAATAGCCCGCCCAATTCTCCTCGTTGGTGAGGTAGGTGCCCCAGGGCATATAGCCGTTGGCACAGTTGTTGATCGTACCGCGCCCGGTGGTGCCGTCGGCCGAGTAGAGCGTGCGCAGCGCCGCATTGCCGCGCACCGGGCCGTTGAACTGCACCGGCGTGTTGGGCGTGATGCGGCGGTTGAGCGCGCTGCCCTGGACGTAGCTCCACGCGCCGGTGTTGCTGGTGCGGGTGACCTCGATCACCGAGACGCCGTGGGCCTCGATCTCCTTGATCGCCTCGGCCTCGGGGCGCGGCGACGGCGATGGGCCATTGGCGTGGAGATAGGCCTGGGTGATGTTCTCGTGGTTGAGCACGAGCACGCCGCGGGTGTTGTTGCTGGTGTCGGGCGCGGTGCCGCTCGCGGCGAGGCCGAAGAACGACATGCCGTCGTGATGATCGCCGGCGCGCTGCGCGAAATCGGTGTCGCTGCCGTCATTGGCATAGGCGGCGATGCTGGAAGCGATCGGATCGCCGAGACGGTAGAGCACCGTCACCTGATAGTCGGACGGCACGGTCACGACATCGTTGAGGTTCTTCGCCACCGCGGTGAAGGCGAGCGTCGCGGGCAGGACGGTGACGGTGGAGCGCGCACTGCTCGAGCCGCTGCCGCCGCTGGCGGTGAACTCGAACACCAAAGCAGTCGACTGGGCGACGTTGGGCGCGGTGAAGGTGATCGAGTTGCCGCTCGCGATCACCGGCACGGTCGGGCCGCTGACCTGGGTGGACTTGGTCGTGCTGGCATTGTCGGTCGCGGTGGCGGTGAGCGTCACGACCCGACCGCCCTGGGTCTGAACGTCGACGCCGTCGGAGACGGTGATGACGTCGTTCCCGTCATCGTCGCAGCCGGACAGCAGCGCGCCGCCGAACACCGCGGTGGTCATCGCGCTCATGCCGCCCATCATCTGGCGGCGCGAGTAGCGGCGCGCGACGAGGTCGGCGAGGTGCGGGTTGCGGGTCGGGTTGGTGTCGACGTCACCGTCGTCGTAGGACGCGGTGGCGGGGCTGAACTGCTGGTCGGTCATGACGCTCCCTGGGCGCTATGTGCTTGTACCCAGGTCTATTGGCCCTGCTCCGAGGCACGGGCGCGACAATTTGATGAGAGCCGGATGACGCCGGTGTTACGTCCGCGTGACAGAGGCTGCCCGCTTGACTAGCCGGCGCGATCCGCTATGAGCCGCCCCGCGCGTCCCGTCTTCGGGCGATGACGCACCGTCCGAGACAGCGGGTGGCCCTTGGGCCTTAATTCCCCGCCGAGACGGGGACAGGACCAACGCGGCCGCGGCGTGCCCTGAGAGGCGCGTGCAGTCGCTGCCCGCACGGGCTCCCATTCCCCATCGCTGGACTGTATCGCCGGGCGCCTGCGCGCGGCGGTTCATACTCGGACAGGCGGCCTCGGCCCTCTGTCCCAACGTGGAGAATGGCATGGATCGTAGTCAGAAGACCGCGGCCGTCGCCGAGCTGAACGATACCTTCTCGAAGGTGGGCGTGGTGGTCGTCACCCGCAACCTCGGGATGACGGTGGCGCAGTCGACCGACTTGCGCAACCGGATGCGGGACGCCGGCGCGAGCTACAAGGTCTCGAAGAACAAGCTTGCCAGGATCGCGCTCGACGGCACCGATTATGGCTCGCTCGGCGATATGCTGACCGGTCCGGTCGGCCTGGCGTCCTCGACCGACCCGGTCGCGGCGGCCAAGGTGGCGGTCGATTTCGCCAAGACGACCGACAAGTTCGAGATCGTCGGCGGCGCGATGGGCGCAACCGCGCTCGACCTGGCCGGCGTGCAGGCACTGGCGACGCTCCCGTCGCTGGACGAGCTGCGCGCCAAGCTCGTCGGCCTCATCGTGGCCCCGGCCACGAAGATCGCGACGATCACCCAGGCACCGGCCGCGCAGATCGCGCGCGTCCTCTCTGCTTACGCGGAGAAGGAAGCCGCCTGATCGGGCAGCTGACCGGCAATTGTTTGTGAACATGGGGCACCTGTCCCCGCTTGATAGGAAGTAAGATCATGGCAGACCTGAACGCGCTGGTTGACCAGCTGAGCGAGCTGACCGTCCTCGAGGCCGCCGAGCTCTCGAAGCTGCTCGAAGAGAAGTGGGGCGTCTCGGCCGCCGCCGCGGTCGCGGCTCCGGCCGCCGGCGGCGCCGGCGCGGCGGCTCCGGCCGTCGAGGAGAAGACCGAGTTCGACGTGATCCTGACCGGCGACGGTGGCAAGAAGATCAACGTCATCAAGGAGGTCCGCGCGCTCACCGGGCTTGGCCTGACCGAGGCGAAGGCTCTCGTCGAGGGCGCGCCGAAGCCGGTCAAGGAAGGCGTGAGCAAGGACGAGGCCGAGAAGGTCAAGAAGCAGCTCGAGGAAGCCGGCGCGACCGTCGAGCTCAAGTAAGCCGATCACCGGATCCCGCGGGTTCGCCCGCGGGCCACGGGCTCAGCAGCAGCGGGGCGGCCTTCCTGGCGGAAGGTCGCCCCGTTCGCGTTGGCGGACGTGCGGGATGTCCGCTAGGCGCTTCGTGGCGCCGTTTCAGCGATGGCAAGTCCGCGCCACGCTCACCGCACCTCCGTCATCCCGGACTTGCTCCGGGATGACGGCGGTGGTTTGGCAATGCCGCGCCCTCAAACAGGCGCCGGCGGGACAGCGACGATCGCGGCGACTGTTCCTGACTGCCCTCTCAGCGCAGGACCGGCTCGCCGTGCGGCCGCGCGCCGAGCGTCTCGTGCATCCGCAGCGGGCCGTCGAGCCAGAAGGGTGCCAGCTTCGCCGCGCCGGCGCGCTCCACGCCCACCGCGAACGCCGCCGCGCTCTGCGCCTCCCCCGCGCCGCTGACATAACGCACGTCCACCGCGGCGACGGGCACGAACATCGCGCGCCCGCCCATGTCGATCGGCCGGATCGCCGCGCGCGGCAGCGTCAGGAGCAGCGGGATCATGCGACCGTCGCCCGGTGCGAGCGCGAACGGCGGTATCGCGGCCCGGATACGCGGCTCGGCGAAGAGCGCGTCGAGCTCGGCCTGTTGGTCGCGGTGCGCACTCAGTAGCCGCGCGGCGACGTGTATCGCCCCCGCCGGCACGTCGCCGGTGTTGACGATCTCCAGCTCGGCATCGAGCGTCGCGGTGAGCAGGTTGATCCCGCCGCGCCGCGGGCGCAGCGCCACGGTCAATCGGGCGCGCGGTGTCGCGGCGGCGGGCGCTGCCGGGGCGGAGTTGCTCGGCACGGGGGCGACGGGTGATGCCGACTCCGAGGCGGGCGGCCGGTGCGTGCGCGGCTCCGCTGTGGGCGGGGAGACCGCGACCTCAACGGCGTCCACGCCGCGCCGTCCCTTGCGCCGTCGCTGCCAGAGCAGCAGCACGACCCCGGCAAGCACGACGAGCCCGCCCGCGATCAGCCAGTCCGCCCGCCACGGCGCCGCCGGCGGAGCGGAGGCGGGCGGAGGCACTGGTACGATGCCGGTCGCCGCGGCGGTCGGCGACCCCGCCGGCGACGGTGTCCCGACCGAAGCCGCGATGGCCGGTGTCGCCGACGGACTCGGCGCGGCGACCGGCGTCGCGACGGCGGCCGGCGTCGGCGTCGGCGTCGACGTGGCACGTGGCGCCGCCCTAACGGCGATGTGCGGCGTCGCACTCGCTCGCGGCGCCGGCGCGGGCGTCACCCGGGCCGTGGGGATGGGACGCGGCGTGGGCGCGGCTCGGATCGGCGCGACCACGGCGGGCGCGTTCGGCGCGCCGGGGCCCGGCGGCAGCGACCAACCGATCGGCGGCGGCACCGCCGAGTCGCCCGGCGGGACAGTGGTGACCGGCGCCGGCGTCGCTTGTTGCGCCGACGCGGGTGGAGCGAACGGCACGGCCGCCAGCAAGGCAAGGAGGTTACGCATGAACATCGGCGCATGCGCTACCGCGCTCACGGACGAGGTCAACCGCCCTGCCCCCTTGCCGCGGCGTCGCCCCCGCCCGGTTGACGCTCCAACACGACGAGCCTATATCCCGGTCACTTCCTTCGATCTCGGGACATGGCACGCCGTCGCGCAGCGAGTCATACGTATGGGTCGAGGGGTTCAGGACGCTGAAGGTCGCCGTCTCCCGCTCGCCGGGATAAGACGCGCGGCCTTTCGCCGTTCGGTCCCATGCGCCCGTATTTCTGGCTGACGAGGCACACGCTCCTATGGCAACCAAGGCGATCGACGCGGGCTCCGCGCGTTCCGACCGGCTCAGCGGCACGCGCAAGCGGCGCATCCGCAAGGTCTTCGGCAACATCCACGAAGTCGTGCAGATGCCGAACCTGATCGAGGTCCAGCGCGAGAGCTACGAGCAGTTCCTGCGCTCGGATCCCTCGATCGGCTATGTCTCGGGTCTCGAGAAGACGCTGCGCAGCGTGTTCCCGATCCGCGACTTCGCCGGCACTGCCGAGCTCGACTTCGTGACCTACGAGCTCGAGCCGCCGAAGTTCGACGTCGAGGAGTGCCGGCAGCGCGGCATCACCTATGCCGCGCCGATGCGCGTCACGCTGCGCCTGATCGTGTTCGAGGTGGATCCCGATACGGAGACCCGCTCGGTGCTCGATATCAAGGAGCAGGACGTCTACATGGGCGACATGCCGCTCATGACCGAGAACGGCACCTTCTTCATCAACGGCACCGAGCGCGTGATCGTCTCGCAGATGCACCGTTCGCCGGGCGTGCTGTTCGACCACGATCGCGGCAAGACACACGCGAGCGGCAAGTATCTCTTCGCCGCGCGCGTCATCCCCTATCGCGGATCGTGGCTCGATTTCGAGTTCGATGCCAAGGACATCGTCAACGTTCGTATCGATCGGAAGCGCAAGTTGCCGGTGACGGCGCTGTTGTATGCGCTCGGGCTCAACTCGGAAGAGATCCTCAATCACTTCTACAACCGCGTCACCTATGTGCGCGGCGAGGGTGGCTGGCAGATCCCGTTCGCGCCCGAGAACTGGCGCGGCGTGAAGCCGACGTTCGACCTGATCGACGCCGCCTCGGGCGAGGTGGTGTTCGCCGCGGGCACGAAGGTGACCCCGCGCGCCGCCAACAAGGCGGGTAAGGACGGGCTGCAGACGCTGCTGATCCCCACCGAGGAGATCTACGGCCGCTATTCCGCCTATGACCTGATCAACGAGAAGACGGGCGAGATCTACGTCGAGGCGGGCGACGAGATGGGGCCGGAGAGCCTCGAGAAGCTCGACAAGGCCGGCATAGACCGGATCGAACTGCTCGACATCGACCATGTCACGACGGGCCCGTGGATCCGCAACACGCTCAAGGCCGACAAGGCCGAGGAGCGCGAGCAGGCGCTGTCTGACATCTATCGCGTCATGCGCCCCGGCGAGCCGCCGACGCTCGAGACCGCGGAGTCGCTGTTCGCCGGCCTGTTCTTCGATCCGGATCGCTACGATCTGTCGGCGGTGGGCCGCGTCAAGCTCAACATGCGCCTCGACCTCGACGCCGAGGACACGGTGACGACGCTGCGCACCGAGGACATCCTCGCGGTCGTCAAGACGCTGGTCGACCTCAAGGACGGCAAGGGCGAGATCGACGACATCGACAATCTCGGCAACCGCCGCGTCCGCTCGGTGGGCGAGCTGCTCGAGAACCAGTATCGCGTCGGCCTGCTGCGCATGGAGCGCGCGGTGAAGGAGCGCATGTCGTCGGTCGACGTGTCGACGGTGATGCCGAACGACCTGATCAACGCCAAGCCCGCGGTCGCGGCGGTGCGCGAGTTCTTCGGCTCGTCGCAGCTGTCGCAGTTCATGGACCAGACCAACCCGCTCTCCGAGGTGACGCACAAGCGTCGCGTCTCGGCGCTCGGGCCGGGCGGCCTCACCCGCGAGCGCGCGGGCTTCGAGGTCCGCGACGTCCACCCGACGCACTATGGCCGGATCTGCCCGATCGAGACGCCGGAAGGCCCGAACATCGGTCTGATCAACTCGCTCGCGAGCTTCAGCCGCGTGAACAAGTATGGCTTCATCGAGACGCCGTACCGCAAGGTCGTCGACAACAAGGTCACTGGCGAGGTGGTCTATCTCTCGGCGATGGAAGAGGCCAAGCACACGATCGCGCAGGCCTCTGCGGACCTCGACGATGACGGCCGGCTGACCGAGGAGCTGGTCTCCGCGCGGCAGGCGGGCGAGTTCCTGATGGCGCTGCCCGAGACGATCACGCTGATGGATGTGTCGCCCAAGCAGCTGGTGTCGGTCGCGGCGTCGCTGATCCCGTTCCTCGAGAACGACGACGCCAACCGCGCGCTGATGGGCTCGAACATGCAGCGCCAGGCGGTGCCGCTGGTCAAGGCCGAGGCGCCGTTCGTCGGCACCGGCATGGAGGAGACCGTCGCGCGCGACTCGGGCGCGGCGATCGCGGCCAAGCGCGCCGGCGTGATCGACCAGGTCGACGCCAGCCGCATCGTCATCCGCGCCACGGGTGACGTCAGCGCGACCGAGTCGGGCGTCGATATCTACACGCTGATGAAGTTCCAGCGCTCGAACCAGTCGACGTGCATCAACCAGCGTCCGCTGGTGAAGGTGGGCGACGTGGTCAACGTCGGCGACGTCATCGCGGACGGCCCGTCGACCGAGTTCGGCGAGCTGGCGCTGGGCCGCAACGCGCTCGTCGCGTTCATGCCGTGGAACGGGTATAACTACGAGGACTCGATCCTCATCTCCGAGCGGATCGTGAAGGACGACGTGTTCACGTCGATCCACATCGACGAGTTCGAGGTGATGGCGCGCGACACCAAGCTCGGGCCCGAGGACATCACCCGCGACATCCCGAACGTCGGCGAGGAGGCGCTGCGCAACCTCGACGAGGCGGGCATCGTCTACATCGGCGCCGAGGTGGAGCCGGGCGACATCCTGGTCGGCAAGATCACGCCCAAGGGTGAGAGCCCGATGACGCCGGAGGAGAAATTGCTCCGCGCCATCTTCGGCGAGAAGGCCAGTGACGTGCGCGACACCTCGCTGCGCCTGCCGCCGGGCGTCGCCGGGACGATCGTCGACGTGCGCGTCTTCAATCGCCACGGCATCGACAAGGACGAGCGCGCGATGGCGATCGAGCGAGAGGAGATCGAGCGCCTGAAGAAGGACTCGGACGACGAGCGCACGATCCTCAACCGCGCCACCTGGTCGCGTTTGCGCGAGATGCTGCTCGACCAGGTCGCCACCGCGGTACCGAAGGGCCTGAAGAAGGGCGCCACGATCGACATGGACCTGCTCGACAGCGTCGACCGCCACGAGTGGTGGAAGTTCGCGGTGCAGGACGATGCGGTCCAGGCCAACCTGGAAGCGGTCAAGGCGCAGTATGACGAGGCCGCCAAGAAGATCCGCGACAAGTTCGAGGATCGCCGCGAGAAGCTGGAGCGCGGCGACGAGCTGCCGCCGGGCGTGCTCAAGATGGTCAAGGTGTTCGTCGCGGTGAAGCGCAAGCTGCAGCCGGGCGACAAGATGGCCGGCCGCCACGGCAACAAGGGCGTGATCAGCCGCATCCTGCCGGTCGAGGACATGCCGTTCCTCGCCGACGGGACGCCGGTGGACCTCGTGCTCAACCCGCTGGGCGTGCCGTCGCGCATGAACGTCGGGCAGATCTTCGAGACCCATCTGGGCTGGGCCGCGCGCGGCCTGGGACAGCAGATCTCGCACGCGCTCGAGGACTGGCGCGAGGCCAACCCCGACGCCAAGGCGGGCGAGATGCCCGCGGCGGTGAAGGAGCGGCTCGAGACCGTCTATGGCGAGCATTATCTCGACGACATCCGCGCCCGCGACGGCAACGAGATCGTCGAGCTGGCGCAGAACCTGAAGGCGGGCGTGCCGATGGCGACCCCGGTGTTCGACGGCGCGGTGGAAGCCGATGTCGCCGAGATGCTGGAGCTCGCCGGGCTCGATCGCTCGGGCCAGTCGGATCTGTTCGACGGACGCACCGGCGACCAGTTCGACCGCAAGGTGACCGTGGGCATCATCTACATGCTCAAGCTGCACCACCTCGTGGACGACAAGATCCACGCGCGCTCGATCGGGCCCTACTCGCTCGTCACCCAGCAGCCGCTGGGCGGCAAGGCGCAGTTCGGCGGCCAGCGCTTCGGCGAGATGGAGGTGTGGGCGCTCCAGGCCTACGGCGCCGCCTACACGCTGCAGGAGATGCTGACGGTGAAGTCGGACGACGTCGTCGGCCGCACCAAGGTCTACGAGGCGATCGTCAAGGGCGACGACACGTTCGAGGCCGGCATCCCCGAGAGCTTCAACGTGCTCGTCAAGGAGATGCGCTCGCTGGGTCTCAACGTCGATCTCAAGACGATGGACCTGGGCGTGGACGAGGACGGCGTCGCCATCGCGGCCGAGTGAGCAGATAACACCGTTCGTCCTGAGGAGCCGCTGAGCGAAGTCGAAGCGGCGTCTCGAAGGACTGAGGCCGGGCGTGCCCTTCGAGACGGGCCTTCGCCTCCGCTCAGTCCCTCCTCAGGGCGAACGGATGTGGTTTTTCCCTCCCTGTGAGGAAAGCAAGATGAACGAACTGACCAATTTCGCCAATCCGCTCGCCAAGCCGGAGACGTTCGACCAGATCCAGATCGGGATCGCGTCGCCGGACAAGATCCGCAGCTGGTCGTTCGGCGAGATCAAGAAGCCTGAGACGATCAACTATCGCACGTTCAAGCCCGAGCGTGACGGCCTGTTCTGCGCGCGCATCTTCGGTCCGATCAAGGATTACGAGTGCCTGTGCGGCAAGTACAAGCGCATGAAGTACAAGGGCATCGTCTGCGAGAAGTGCGGCGTGGAGGTGACCGTCTCGAAGGTCCGCCGCGAGCGCATGGGCCATA
Organism: Sphingomonas yunnanensis; assembly: GCF_019898765.1. Taxonomy (GTDB): domain Bacteria; phylum Pseudomonadota; class Alphaproteobacteria; order Sphingomonadales; family Sphingomonadaceae; genus Sphingomonas; species Sphingomonas yunnanensis. The sequence goes on from NZ_JAIOKB010000008.1 coordinate 64,831, forward strand.
TCGAGCTGGCCGCCCCGGTCGCGCACATCTGGTTCCTCAAGTCGCTGCCCAGCCGCATCGGCCTGTTGCTCGACATGCAGCTGAAGCAGCTCGAGCGCGTGCTGTACTTCGAGGCCTATATCGTGATCGAGCCGGGTCTGACCCCGCTCGAGAAGTTCCAGCTGCTCACCGAGGACGAGCTGCTCGAGGCGCAGGATGAGTATGGCGAGGACGCCTTCTCCGCCGGCATCGGCGCCGAGGCGGTGCGGATCATGCTCGAGAGCCTCGACCTCGAGGGTGAGAAGGTCGCGCTGCTCGAGGAGCTGGCGACGACCAAGTCCGAGCTGAAGCCGAAGAAGATCATCAAGCGGCTCAAGGTCGTCGAGTCCTTCCTTGAGTCCGGCAATCGGCCCGAGTGGATGATCCTCGAGGTCGTGCCGGTGATCCCGCCCGAGCTGCGCCCGCTGGTGCCGCTCGACGGCGGCCGCTTCGCGACGTCGGATCTCAACGACCTGTACCGCCGCGTCATCAACCGCAACAACCGCCTCAAGCGCCTCATGGAGCTGCGCGCGCCGGACATCATCGTCCGCAACGAGAAGCGCATGCTGCAGGAGGCGGTCGACGCTCTGTTCGACAATGGCCGTCGCGGCCGGACGATCACGGGCGCCAACAAGCGTCCGCTGAAGTCGCTGTCCGACATGCTCAAGGGCAAGCAGGGCCGCTTCCGCCAGAACCTGCTCGGCAAGCGCGTCGACTATTCGGGCCGTTCGGTGATCGTGACCGGTCCCGAGCTCAAGCTGCACCAGTGCGGCCTGCCCAAGAAGATGGCGCTCGAGCTGTTCAAGCCGTTCATCTACGCGCGCCTCGACGCCAAGGGCCTGAGCATGACGCTCAAGCAGGCGAAGAAGTGGGTCGAGAAGGAGCGCAAGGAAGTCTGGGACATCCTGGACGAGGTGATCCGCGAGCATCCGGTGCTGCTCAACCGCGCGCCGACGCTCCACCGGCTCGGCATCCAGGCGTTCGAGCCGGTGCTGATCGAGGGCAAGGCGATCCAGCTCCACCCGCTGGTCTGCTCCGCGTTCAACGCCGACTTCGACGGCGACCAGATGGCCGTGCACGTCCCGCTGTCGCTGGAAGCGCAGCTGGAAGCGCGCGTGCTGATGATGTCGACCAACAACATCCTCAGCCCGGCGAACGGCAAGCCGATCATCGTGCCCTCGCAGGACATGGTGCTGGGCCTCTATTATCTGTCGATGGAGAAGCAGGGCGAGCCCGGCGAGGGCATGCTGCTCGGCGACATGGCGGAGGTGCACCAGGCGCTGTTCGCCGGCGCCGTGACGCTCCACACCAAGATCGTCAGTCGCGTGCCGCAGACCGATGAGCAGGGTAACCAGTACCTCAAGCGCTTCGAGACCACGCCGGGCCGCATGCTGCTGGGCGAGACGCTGCCGAAGAGCCACAAGGTGCCCTTCGACGTCGTCAACCGGCTGCTGACCAAGAAGGACGTCGGCGACGTCATCGACGAGGTGTACCGCCACACCGGCCAGAAGGAGACCGTGCTGTTCGCCGATGCGATCATGTCGCTCGGCTTCCGCCACGCGTTCCGCGCCGGCATCTCCTTCGGCAAGGATGACATGATCATCCCGGGCGACAAGGAGCAGCTGGTCGACGAGACGCGCGACCAGGTGAAGGACTATGAGCAGCAGTATCAGGACGGCCTGATCACGCAGCAGGAGAAGTACAACAAGGTGATCGACGCCTGGAGCCGCTGCGGCGATCAGGTGGCTGCCTCGATGATGAACGAGATCAAGGCAGTGAAGATCGACGAGGAGACCGGCCGCGAGAAGCCGATCAACTCGATCTACATGATGGCGCACTCCGGTGCGCGTGGCTCGCAGGCGCAGATCAAGCAGCTTGCGGGTATGCGCGGCCTGATGGCCAAGCCGTCGGGCGAGATCATCGAGACGCCGATCATCTCGAACTTCAAGGAAGGCCTTACCGTCCTGGAGTATTTCAACTCGACCCACGGCGCCCGTAAGGGTCTCGCGGACACCGCGTTGAAGACCGCCAACTCGGGCTATCTCACCCGCCGTCTCGTCGACGTGTCGCAGGATTGCGTCATTATCGAGGAGGATTGCGGCACCGAGCGCGCGCTCGAGATGAAGGCGATCGTCCAGGGCGGCTCGACCATCGCGTCGCTCGGCGAGCGCATCCTCGGCCGCACCACGGCGGAGGACGTGGTCGACGCCAAGACGGGCAAGGTGGTGATCCCGATCGGGACGCTGCTCGACGAGCCGATGATCGCGCAGATCGAGGCGATGGGCATCCCGTCGATGAAGATCCGCTCGCCGCTGGTCTGCGAGAGCAAGGTCGGCGTCTGCGGCAAGTGCTACGGGCGTGACCTCGCGCGCGGCACCCCGGTCAACATCGGCGAGGCGGTCGGCGTGATCGCGGCGCAGTCGATCGGCGAGCCCGGCACGCAGCTGACGATGCGGACCTTCCACATCGGCGGCGCGGCGCAGCTCAACGAGCAGTCGAACCTCGAGGCGCCGGTCGACGGTACCGTCGAGTTCCGCGACGTGCGCGTGATCGAGGACCAGCGCGGCCGTCGCGTCGTGCTGAGCCGCTCGGCCGAGATCGCGATCGTCGACATGGACGGCCGCGAGCTGGCGGTCCATAAGATCCCGTACGGCGCGTACGTGATGTTCGACGACGGCCACATCGTCTCCAAGGGCGACCGCATGGCCGAGTGGGATCCGTTCACCATGCCGGTGATCACGGAGACCGGCGGTACCGTGAAGTTCCAGGACCTGATCGAGGGCAAGACGCTCACCGAGCAGGTCGACGAGGCGACCGGTATCGCACAGCGCGTGGTGACCGAATATCGCGCGACCACCAAGTCGAAGGAGGATCTGCGCCCGCGCATGACCCTGCTCGACGAGGGCTCGGGCGAGGCGGCGCGCTATTTGCTGGCATCGGGCGCGGTGCTCTCGGTGGAGGACAATGCGACGGTGCAGGCGGGCGACGTGCTCGCCCGTGTCGCGCGCGAGTCCGCCAAGACGCGCGACATCACCGGCGGTCTGCCGCGCGTCGCCGAGCTGTTCGAGGCGCGCAAGCCCAAGGAGAACGCGATCATCGCCAAGGTCTCGGGCCGGGTGATCTTCGGCAAGGACTATAAGGCGAAGCGCAAGATCGGCATCCAGCCCGAGGACGGCGGCGAGGTCGTCGAGTATCTCGTGCCCAAGTCGAAGGTGATCGACGTTCAGGAAGGCGACTACGTCAAGCGTGGCGACAACCTGATCGGCGGCAGCCCCGACCCGCACGACATCCTCGAGGTGCTCGGCATTGAGCCACTGGCGGAATATCTCGTGTCGGAGATCCAGGAGGTCTATCGTCTCCAGGGCGTGAAGATCAACGACAAGCACATCGAGACGATCGTCCGCCAGATGCTCCAGAAGGTCGAGATCATCGAGAGCGGCGACACCACGCTGCTGGTCGGTGAGCAGGTCGACCGCGAGGAGATGGACGCGATCAACGAGAAGCTCGAGGACGGCCAGGCACGCGCGGCGGGCAAGCCGATCCTGCTGGGCATCACCAAGGCGTCGCTGCAGACCCGCAGCTTCATCTCGGCGGCGTCGTTCCAGGAGACCACCCGCGTCCTCACCGAGGCGGCGGTCCAGGGGAAGCAGGACACGCTGATGGGCCTCAAGGAGAACGTGATCGTCGGCCGGCTGATCCCGGCGGGCACCGGCGCGGGCATGAACCGCCTGCGCGTGGCGGCCTCGTCGCGTGACGCCGCGCTCCGCGTCCAGCAGCGCAAGCTGCAGGACGCGATGGTCGCGGCGGGCTCGGCCGGCACCGCGTCGCAGACCCGCGCCGCCGAGGAAGCGCGCAGCCGGCGCGACGACGCCGGTACCGGCAGCGATCCGCTGGCGGCGGTGGTGCCCTCGGGCACCGGCACCGACGCCGACGCGGGCGAGTATCTCAACGAGCAGTGAGGCGAGGCGGGCGGCGCGATAAGCCGCCCCGACGATCTGATCGAGCCGCCGTCCGGGGCCCCGGGCGGCGGCTTCTTTTTGTGCCCCGCGGCGGCGGTGAAGCGCGCCAGCGTCCTAAGATGAGAGGGTTATCCCTGACGGAGCCCGCGCGTGATCGACCTGCCCCGCCCCTGCCAACCGGAGGACGTGCTCGCCGACGGCGACGGTCACGCCGAGATCGACGGGACAAGCGCGCGCAAGGGGACCGTCGCCGCGTTTCTCCGCAACGCGCGGCGCTGGAATGAGGCCGAGCTTCCCGCCGACGAGCGCGCGCTGCTGACCGAGGCGATCGCCCACGCCGTACCCGTGCTGCGCGCGCTCGGCCTGTTCGACGTGCTCGACGTTCGCGACCCGGCGCTGCGCGCGCTGATCGACGCCTGCTGAGCCATGCCGGGGCGGCGCGGCGGAGCGGCGCGACGGGCGCCGCCTGTGCCGGAGCCAGACGACGAAACGTCCGCACCCTACCGCGCGGCATCGCCGCGGTGGCGACGACCGAGGCAGATCGCTCGCGCCAAGAGGATCGTGCTCGCCCTGTCGACACTCGCCGCGGCACTCGCGATCGTCACGCTCTCGACCGGCCCGCTCGAATGGATCGTCGCGGGTGACGAATTGCCTTCGCAGTCGCATTGCGTGCTGATCGGCGCGCGCGATCCTGCCCGTCCGCTGGCCGCCGCGCTGACGCTCTTGCCGGTGGTAGCGCTGCTGCTCAGCGCCTGGTGTCGTCCGCGCTCGCGGCTCTGCCTGTTCCTCGGCGTCGCGACGCTGCTGCTGTGGGTCTATCGCTTCCAACTGCGTCACCTCGGCTGTTGAGTGCCCGACAGGTGACCGCGCGTTAACCGCTATGTGTCACTCTACCCCCGTGCCCGCCGCTCGATCGTTCCCTGCCAAGCCGCCGAACCATATCGTCGCGCGGCTGCTCGTGGCGGCCACGATCGTGCTGATCGCGATCGGCCTGCTCTCCCCTCCGCCGCCGGCCGCCCGCGCCGCGACCTCCGCCGAGCGCGGTGACGCCGCGCTCTATCGCGCGATCGACCGCCGCGTGGCGGTGGGTGAGACCTATTATGTCGCCGCCGCGGCGGAGCATCGCGCACGGGAGTTCCCGCTCCGGCCCTTCGTCGCGGTGAGGCTACCGGCTCGCGCTTGGCTCTATCGGCTTGCCGGCGCTGCGGGCGCGCTGTGGGGCCTGCGCGCGCTCGCGCTGCTGGCAGCGGTCGCCACCATCTATCGGCTGCACACGGCGGTCACCTCGCGCGCGCTATGGGGCGTCGCGGGCTGCCTCGCCGCCGTCTCCACGCTGCCACTGGCCAACCCCGTGGTCGCGCTCTGGCCCGAGTGCTGGGCCGGGCTGCTGGTCGCGCTGTCGCTGGCGCTGCGCGACGAGCGTCACTGGCGCGCCGCCGTGCTGCTCGGGCTGATCGCCGCGCTCCTTCGGGAGCTCGCGCTCCCTTATCTCGTCGCGATGGCGGTCGCCGCGGCGCTCGAGCGGCGGCGCGGTGAGACGCTCGGCTGGGTTACCGCGACGATCGCCGCCATGACCGCGTTGGTGGCCCATGCGGTCGCGGTCGCCGCGGTGCTGCAACCCGATGATGCCGCCTCACAGGGGTGGGTCCGCGCGGGCGGCTGGAGCTTCGACCTGGCGATGGCGCGTGCCACGACGCCGCTCGCGCTATTCTCCGACGCGACCGCGGCGATCGTGGTCCCCCTCGCGCTCTACGGCTGGGCGAGTACGCCGGGCGGCTATGCGCGCCGAGTCATTCTTACCTCGCTGGCCCTGCTCGCGCCGGCGCTCCTCATCGGTCGGCCCGAGAACAGCTATTGGGGGTTGATGCTCGCACCCGTGTGGCTCGCGGGCCTGCCGCTCGCCCTGCCCGCGATCGTCCGCGCGGTTGCGCCGGCTGCAAGGGCGCGACGCCAGCTTGCAATTGCGCGCTGACGAGTCGTTGACCACATGAGCCCTAATGCTGCACCGCGGCATCAGACCAAGGATCTCGCATGTTCTCGCTCGTTTACCTCATCCTCAGCCACCGCCGTGCCGAGCGCACCCTCGCCGCCGCGAGAGCGGTCGCCGCGCCGATCGTCACCGCACCGGTGGCGGACGAGCCATACCGACTCGCAGCGTAAGGTGGCGCGGGGCGCCGTTCGATCCAGTAGGAGCCGAAGTGCAGGTCCCAGCTGCCAGGCCGGAAGCGGTCCAGCCCTGAGCCGGGATAGAGCGTGAACTCGCCGAAATACGGTCGTCCACCGACGTCGTAGAGGTCGACGCGCGCGAAATCGTGCGGCGCGCCGAGCGCCTCGGCCGCCGCGATCATCCGGTCGAGCGACGCTGGGGGTGCCACCGGACGCAAATCCGCCGGAAATTCGAACGCGAGATCGAGCCGACGCCACGCCCGGTCGAACATGACTCGGCGATGGTGATGCTCGCGGTCGAGGTCGACCTGGATGAACTCGACGCGACCTCCGAAGACGAAGAACTTATAGTCGACGGGCAACACCCGCCCGCAGCCGATCAGCGGCTCGACCAGCAGCTGCGGCGCGATCTCGGAGTAGAGCCATTCGTGCAACAGCGGCGCATAGGGGCGGCGCAGCCAGCGCGCGGCGCGTCGTCGCACCGCTGCCCAGTCGACCGACTCGCCAACGCGCACGAACACGTTCTGCTGGCTCGCGTGCGAGGATTTGAGCACGAACGGGCGTGGCCAGGGCGGCGCCGATGGCAGCGCGGTGCCGTGCCATAAGGTCGGGATCACCCACTCGGCACCCAGCGTCGCGGCGACATGCGCCTTCACCGCCACCTTGTCAGCGAGGGCCGGCCAGCGCGGGTCCCGCTCGAACAATTTGCGCGCGTACACCAACTCGCTGAAACGTCGCGGCGCGGTCAGATCGGGCAGCCGCCCGAAACGCCAGAGATAGATCAGCCGCGGCAACACGTTGGGCGCGCGGCGCGGGCGACACTGCTCGACATATAGCACGATCGGTCCCGGACTGCGGAGGCTCGTTGGCCGGTTAGCCAGACCCAGCACCAGGAGCAAGCACCACGGTCGCCGCGACGGAACATCACGCCGCGCGACCCCGGGCCGGACATCGACAACAAGCGCCCGGCGCGGAAGCGCGCCGGGCGGAGGTTGGTCTAGGGAGCACTAGACGGTCTGGTGTGGCGCCACTGCGAGAGGCGCCGAAACAAGGATCAGAGCGTGTTGCCGGCGGTGGCGCTCACATTGTCGCCGGTCGCGTTGGCAGGCAGCGCGCCCAGATCGGCGCCGTTGCCGACCGACGCGAAGTTGCCGTCCGCGGGCAGCTCCTCGTTGAGCACCGTCTCATTCGCCAGCGTGTCGTTGGCGGCAATGTCATTGCTGGTCTTCGAACCGCAGGCGGCGAGCGCCAGCGCCAGGCTAATCCCGGTCACACCGGCGACGATCTTCTTCATCAACTCCGATCCCCTTCAGATAGGCGGCGCCTCGCGCCGTCTCCACCAATCTACACTTCTCCGATCGGAAAACAAGTGTGTGGAAGCGCAAGGTGACCCACCTTGGTGAATGGCACGATCGCGCACGTGCGCACCCGTCCTCGCCGACCGCGAGCGGCTTGCCCCCTCCTTGTAGGACGATTGAACTCAGGGAAGGAGGAACGTACCCTCGATCACGGTGACGCAATCACCGCGCAGGATCACGCGCTCACCGTCGAGCCGGCAGCCGACGCGCCCGCCGCGCGCGCTCGCCTGGAACGCGGTGAACGTATCCCGGCCGAAGCGCTCCGCCCAATAGGGCACCATCACAGCGTGCGCTGAGCCCGTCACCGGATCCTCGGGAATGTCGAAATAGTCGGTGAAGACACGACTGACCACCTCGGCGGTCTCGCCGTGCGCCGCGACGATGTGAACGAACGGGCCGAGCGCCTTGATCGCGCGCCCGTCCGGCGCGGCGGCACGCACCGCCGCCTCGTCCGCGACGATCACCAGTGCATAGCCCTTCTCGTGCCACAGAGTCTCGAGAGCCTCGACGCCGAGCGCCGCGACGATCTCGGGCAGCGCGCGCGGTTCCGGCTTCCACGCCGGCAACGCCATCGCGTAGCTGGCACTCACCCCGCCCTCCGCGCGCGCGACCTCGAGCACGCCTGCCTGCCGCGTGCGGAAGCGCACCGAGTGGCGATCACTGTCGGAGGAGAGCACGAAATGGCCGCTCGCCAGCGTGGCATGGCCGCACAGCGCCACCTCCGCCGCCGGGGTGAACCAGCGCAGCTCGAAGTCGCTGTCGCCGCTCGCGTCGGGCACGAGAAAGGCGGTCTCGCTGAGGTTGTTCTCCTCGGCGATCTGCTGGAGCAGCCCGTCATCTGGCCAGCTCGTCAGCGGCATCACCGCCGCCGGATTACCCGCGAAGGCGGCGTCGGCGAACGCGTCGATCTGGGCGAAGGGGATGCGCATCAATAGCCTACTCGCTTGCCGAACCAGTGCGGCGTGACATCGGCCTCGACCAGCGGGTTGTCGGTGTCGACGTGGCCTTCGGGATCGAGGTGGATCAGCGTCTCCACCCGCGGGAAGGTCTGACGAAGCGCCACTTCCACGCGCTCGACGATGTCATGCGCGTCGCGCACCGTGAGGCTGGGATCGACCTCCATGTGAAATTGCGCGAAGTCGTGGCTGCCGGCGCGGCGCGTGCGGAAATCGTGGATGCCGCGGATGCCGGGCTGACGCGCGGCCACCTCCATGAAGGCGGCGCGCTGCTCCTCGGACCATTCCTTGTCCATCAGCATGTCGATCGCCTGGCTCGACGCCTGGAACGCGCCCCAGGCGAGCCACAGCGCGATGGCGATGCCGAACACCGGGTCTGCACCCGAGAGGCCGACATATTGGTCCAGCACCAAGGCCGCGATCACCGCCACGTTGAGCAGCACGTCCGACTGGTAATGGACGTTGTCGGCCAGGATGGCGACCGATCCGGTCTGCCGGATCACGCTGCGCTGATAGGCGAGCAGCGCGAAGGTGGCGAGGATGGCGAGCACCGAGACGCCGATGCCCAGCCCGGCGTCCTCGTTGGAAGCGGGCGCGGAGAAGCGCTGGATCGCGCGCACCGCGATGCCGATCGCCGAGGCGGTGATCAGCACGACCTGGAACAAGGCGGCGAGCGCCTCGGCCTTGCCGTGGCCGAACCGATGGTCGTGGTCGGCCGGCTCGGCCGCGAGCTTGACGCCGTACAGCGTGACGAGGCTGGCGAGCAGGTCGAGCCCGGTATCGGCCAAGCTGCCCAGCATCGCGACCGAGCCAGTGTGCCAGGCGGCATAGCCCTTCACCAGCAGCAGCGACGCGGCCATCGCCACGCTGGCGAGCGCGGCGCGCATCGCCAGGGGAATGGCGCGGCGGCGTTCCTCGTTGGTCATGGGAAGAGCAATCCTTCGTTCCACGTCTCGCCCGCACGCGTGAACAGCCGGCGCTCGTGCAGCCGGTGCGCGCGATCCTGCCAGAACTCCATCTCTTCGGCGGCGACGCGATAGCCGCCCCAGAACGGCGGGCGTGGCACGTCCTGGCCGTGGAAGCGCGCGCGCATCTCCTCGACGCGGGTCTCGAACGTCGCGCGCGAGTCGAGCGGGCGCGACTGGTCCGAGGCCCAGGCGCCGATCCGCGAATCGCGCCCGCGCGAGGCGAAATAGGCGTCGCTCTCGGCGTCGCTGACGCGGGTCACCGTGCCGGTGACGCGCACCTGGCGACGCAGCGACTTCCAGTGGAAGAGCAAGGAGGCCTGGGCGTTGGCGCCGAGCTCCTCGGCCTTGCGGCTGCCGCGGTTGGTGTAGAACACGAAGCCGTCGAGGCCGTGCCCCTTCAGCAGCACCATGCGCACCGACGGACGCCCATCGGCATCCGCGGTGGCCAGCGCCATCGCGTTGGGATCATTGAGTTCGCTCTGTTCCGCCTCGGTGAGCCAGCGGTCGAAGAGCGCGATCGGATCGTCGGCCATGCCGCGCATCTAGGCGAAAAAGGCCGCGATTTCCACGCCCGATCGGGTGCAGCGCGGCACCAGGGAACCCGTCTGTCCGCAAATGATTGAATCGCCTCCGGAACAAGGGAAGCGACATGGCGGCGCGGGCATATTGGCAGGGACAGATCCGGCTCGCGCTGGTGTCGATCCCGGTGGAGATCTACTCGGCGACCAAGTCGGGTGCTCAGGTCAGTTTCCACCAGATCCACGAACCCTCGGGCAAGCGAATCAAATATGAGAAGGTGGTGCCGGGCATGGGCCCGGTCGACACCGACGAGATCGTGAAGGGCTACGAGGTCGAGAAGGGCGAGTATGTCCTCCTAGAGCAGGACGAGATCGACGCGGTCAAGCTTGAGTCGAAGAAGACGCTGGAGCTCACGCAGTTCGTCGACGCCAGCGAGATCGACGTGCTCTATTACGAGAAGCCCTATTTCGTCGTCCCCGCCGACGACCTCGCCGAGGAGGCCTTCATCGTGCTGCGCGAGGCGCTACGGCGGACGAAGAAGGTCGGGCTTGGCCAACTGGCGATGCGCGGGCGCGAATATGTCGTCAGCCTGAAGCCGTGCGGGCGCGGTCTGGTGCTGGAGACGCTGCGCTACGCCGACGAAGTCAACAAGGCGCAGGGCTATTTCCGCGACATCCCCGACCAGAAGCCGGACGCCGAGTTGCTCGACCTCGCCGAGGCGCTGATCGAGAAGAAGAGCGGCGCGTTCGACCCGCAGGAGTTCCACGACCGCTACGTCGACGCGCTGCGCGGGCTGATCGAGCGCAAGCGCAAGGCGCACGGCCGCAAGATCATCGAGGACACGGACTCGGGCGACGCTCGCTCGGCGTCGAACGTGGTCGACCTGATGGCGGCGCTCAAGAAGTCGATGGAAGGCTCGCGCGGCGCGGCCAACGAGAATGCGGGCGCGAGCAAGGCCGCGGCCAAACCGGCGGCGAAGCGCGCGCCCGCCAAGAAGCCGGCGGCGCGCAAGCCGGCGGCGAAGAAGAGCGCGTGAGTGTCGCTCCACTCCTCCGTCATCCCGGACTTGGTCCGGGATCCACTTGTCCGCGAAAGCAACGCCTTCTTAGCATGCGGCACGGTGGATCCCGGACCGAGCCCGGGATGACGGTGGTTGGGGGGAGCACGACGCGCGGCAACGCGGAGAGGGTCGCGTGACGAGCAAGAAGAAGGAAGGCAGCCCAGCTCAGTCCGCCCTCCCCGCTCCCACCGACCCGCTCGCGCGGTACAATGCCAAGCGCGACTTCAGCCGCACCGCCGAGCCCGCGGGCACGCTAGCGCCGGGCAACGGCAACAGCTTCATGGTACAGAAGCATGACGCTACCCGACTGCACTGGGACTTCCGGCTCGAGATCGACGGCGTGCTCAAGAGCTGGGCGGTGACGCGCGGCCCCAGCCTCGATCCCGACGAGAAGAGGCTCGCGGTGCGCACCGAGGACCATCCGCTCTCCTACGCCACCTTTGAGGGAACGATCCCCAAGGGCGAATATGGCGGCGGAACGGTGATGCTGTGGGATCGCGGCACCTGGTCGCCGATCGCGGGCAAGAGCGCGCGCGACCTCGACAAGGGCCATCTTCACTTCGTGCTCGACGGCGAGCGGATGACAGGCGAGTGGCTGCTCATCCGGCTGCGTCCGCGCGGCAAGGAGAAGAACGAGAATTGGCTGCTGCGCAAGATCGACGACGCTCACGCCGGCGGCACCGACGCGCTGGTCGAGACCGCGCTGACCAGTGTCGCCACCGGCCGCACGATGCAGGAGATCGCCGAGGCCGCGCCGCCGCACGAGGAGGCCGCCGCGACGAAAGCGGGGCCCGGCAAGGCCAAGCCCGCCCGACGCGGGCGAAAGGCCGCCCTGCCCGCCTATGAGCCGCCGCAGCTCTGCACGTTGGTCGACTCGGTGCCGAGCGGCAACGACTGGATCCACGAGGTGAAATATGACGGCTATCGCGCTTTGGTCGCGGTCGCCGACGGGCAGGCCAGGGTCTACACGCGCAATGGGCTCGACTGGACCGACAAGTTCGCGGGCATCGCCGCGGCGGCGGGCGCGCTCCCGGTCGGCAGCGCGCTGATCGACGGCGAGATCGTCGCCTTCAAGGACGGCCGCCCCGATTTCTCGACGCTCAAGGACGCGATCAGCGGAAAGGGCGCGATGACGCTCTTCGCCTTCGACCTGCTCGAGCAGGACGGTGAGGACCTGCGCGGGCTCGCCAACGTCCAGCGCAAGGAGCGGCTGCGCGCCTTAGTCGGCGCGGGTGAGACGCGGCTTCAGTTCGCCGAGCACGTCGTCGGCGCGGGCGAACAATTGCTCGAGACGATGTGCCGCGAGGGGTTCGAGGGCGTCGTGTCAAAGAAGGCCGATGCCCCCTATCGCGGCCGGCGCACCCAGGCGTGGCTCAAGGTGAAATGCACGCGTCGGCAGGAGTTCGTCGTCGTCGGCTGGACGCCGTCGGACAAGCGCCGCGGTTTCCGCTCGCTGCTGCTCGGCGTCAACGAGGGCGGCGCGCTGCGCTACGCCGGCAAGGTCGGCACGGGCTTCTCGGGCGCGCTGATCGAGGAGCTGACCGCCAAACTGGAGAAACTCGAGCGTCAGACGCCGACCGTCGCGGCGCCGCGCACGGCGGTGCGCGGCGCGCGCTGGGTCAGCCCCAAGCTCGTCGCCGAGATCGCCTTCACCGAGACCACGCCTGAGGGCGTGCTGCGCCATTCCAGCTTCCTCGGCCTGCGCGGCGACAAGAAGGCCGCGGAAGTGGTGGTGGAGCGGCCCGCGCCGACGCCCAAGTCCGCCGCGACACCGACGACGTCGATCAAGGTTTCGAGCCGCGACCGCGTGATCTTCCCCGAGAGCGAGGTGACCAAGGGCGATCTCGCCGATCACTATCTCGCCGTCGCCGGGATCATGCTGCCCTGGGTCGGCCATCGCCCGGTCAGCCTGGTGCGCTGCCCGCAGGGTCGCGCCAAGCACTGCTTCTTCCAGAAGCACGACGCGGGCTCGTTCGGCGACACCGTGCATCAGGTGCCGATCCGCGAGAAGGACGGCTCGACCGAAGACTACCTCTACGTCGACTCGGCCGACGGGCTCGTTGCCTGCGTCCAGATGGGAACGATCGAGTTCCACGGCTGGGGCTCGACCGTTGCGGCGTTGGAGCGCCCCGACCGCATGGTGTTCGACCTAGACCCCGACGAGGACCTCGATTTCGCCGACACCAAGCGCGCCGCCGAGCACCTCAAGGAGCAGCTCGCCGAGCTCGGCCTGACGAGCTTCGCGCTGCTGTCGGGCGGCAAGGGCGTCCATGTCGTGGTGCCGCTGACGCCCGCGGCCGAATGGCCGGCGGTGCGCGACTTCGCCGAGCGGTTCGCGCGCGCGCTGGCGCAGGCCGAGCCCGAACGATTCGTCGCTAACATGAGCAAGGCCAAGCGCAAGGGCCGGATCTTCATCGACTATCTGCGCAATCAGCGCGGCGCGACGGCGATCATGCCCTATGCCGCGCGGGCGCGTGCCGGCGCCCCGGTCGCCGCGCCGGTGTCCTGGACCGAGCTGCGCGACCTCGACACCGCTGCGCGCTGGCACGTCGGCGACGCGGCCGAGCTGATCGCGCGCGCCAACGGCCGCTCGCTCAAGGGATGGGGCGTGGCGGATCAGGTGCTGCCCGAGGTGTGACGGGGCGGGCGAGCCTGTTCCGCGCTCCCAGATCCTCCCCGGCACGGGGAGGATCTGAGATCACAGCGAGCCCGCACGGTCGAATCCCATCATAAAGGTAACATGTACCGGTCGCTCCTACTCCCCCTCGCCGCCGCCACCGCTCCCGCCGCCGCCGCGACGCTCCCGCCCTCCTGGGTCGGCACCGTGCAGGGCCGGCTCGCCGCGGACGCCGCGCTCCACGACCTGAGCGACCGGCTCGCCGCCAGCGACAGCGCCACGCTGGTGCTCGACGGCTGGTGCGCCGAGCATCAGATGGCGGCCGATCCCACGATCAAGGCGGAACGCGTCCGCGGCGACGAGCGCTCGGCCCCGGCCGAGATCCGCGCCCTGCTCAAGGTCTCCGAGACGGAGCGGCTCGGCTACCGCCACGTCCGGCTGCGCTGCGGCGCGCACGTCCTGTCGGACGCGGACAATTGGTACGTCCCGGCGCGGCTGACGCCCGATATCAACCGCCAGCTCGACACCGGCGACACGCCGTTCGGTCGCGCCGCGCAGCCGCTTCACTTTCGCCGCGACACGCTGTCGAGCCGGCATCTCTGGTCGCCGCTGCCGCGCCGCTGGGAAACACTGGCGTCGTGGCGCTGGCCGCATCGCGCCGAGATCGACGTGGCCGACTCCGTGATCGAGAATCGCGCGCTGCTGCTCCTCCCCGACGGCGCGCCGATCAGCGCGGTGGTCGAGCGCTATACCGGCGCGGTGCTAGCTTACCCCGCACCGCCCGTCGCGCGCTGAAACATCGCGCCGCGGCTTTGCACTGCACCGCGGCATCGCCTAGGGTTCGCTCCTGCCCGCGCACGGAGGACCGAGTGGCGACCCAGCCTGCCCTGTTCGATGCCGGGACCAACGCCCGCCGCTGGCTCGACGATTACGCCGGCGGCGCGGACGACGCGATGCGCGCGGGCGACGCCGCCGCCTCGCTGGCCATGCTGGAGGAACTCGCCGCGGTCGCTGGCGACGATCTCGGCCACGCGCGCGAGCGGGTGCAGCGCCACGCCGCCGACATCGGCACCGGCTTCCGCATCATCGGCGAGGACAGCGAGCGCCCCTGGCCGGTCAGCCCGATCCCGCTGCTGATCGAGGCGGAGGAATGGACGCGGATCGAGCAGGGCGTGGCCCAGCGCGCCGACCTGCTCGAGCTGATCCTCCAGGACCTGTACGGCGCGGCGACCCTGGTGGAGCGCGGCCTCGTGCCGGCCACGCTGGTCACCGGCAGTCCCTTCTTCCTTCGCCCTCTGATTGGGCTGACGCCCCCGGGCGGGCACCACCTGCGCTTCGTCGCGGTGGATCTGGGGCGCGGGCCATCGGGCGAGTGGCGCGTGCTCGGCGACCAGCTGCGCGCGCCGGTGGGCGCGGGCTATGCGCTGGAGAACCGGCTCGCGGTCAGCCGCACGCTGGGCGGACTGCAGGGGCGACTCAACGTCCGTCGACACGCCCCCTTCTTCGCCGCCTTCCGCGACGGGCTCGCCGCCGCGTGCCGCCGCAGCGACCCGCGCATCGGCCTGCTCACGCCTGGCCGCTACAATCCCAGCTATCCCGAGCAGGCGCATCTCGCGCGCTACCTCGGGCTGCTGCTGGTCGAGGGCGACGATCTCGCGGCGCTCGAGGACCGGCTCTACGTCCGCACCATCGGCGGGCTCAAGCGGGTCGACGCATTGTGGCGGCGGCTCGATCCGCGGCTGCTCGACCCTCTCGCCTTCGACTCGCACTCGCGCATCGGCGTGCCGGGGCTGATCGACGCCTGGGGTGCGGGCAATGTCGTGCTCGCCAACGCGCCCGGGGCGGGGGTGCTGGAGAGCGGCGCTTTCGGTGCCTTCCTGCCCCAGCTCGCCACGCGGCTGACCGGCGCCGACCTGATCCTGCCCAACATCGCTACCTGGTGGTGCGGTCAGGACCGCGAGGCGCGGCACGTCGCCGCCGAGCTGTCCTCCCTGCTGCTCTCCTCCGCCTTCGGCGCGCGCACGCTCGGCTTGCCCGGCGAGGGTCCCGTGGCGGGCGCCGACCTCTCGGAGGCGCAGCGCGTCGCGCTGCTGGAGGCGATGGCGGCGCGGCCGCAGGACTATGTCGGGCAGGAGATCGTCCGCCTCTCGACCATGCCCGTGGTGATCGCCGATCGGATGGAACCGCGCCCGTTCACGCTGCGCGTCTTCGCCGCGCGCGACCGCGACGGGCGCTGGCAGGTCATGCCCGGGGGCTTCGCGCGGATCGGCGCGCACACCGACCCCCGCGCCGCGGTGATGGGCGAGGGCAGCTGGTCGGCCGACGTCTGCGTCCACGGCCGCGACCCGGTCGCACCGGTGTCGCTGCTGCCAGCGGTGGACACGCTCCACGTCCGCCGCAACCCCGGCACATTGCCGAGCCGGGTGGCGGACAATTTCTTCTGGCTCGGCCGCTATCTCGAGCGCGGCGAGGCGATGCTCGCGGTGATCCGCGTGATGCTCGGCAATTCGATCGACGCCGACGCCGGCGCCGCGCTCGGCACTGCCACGGTCGCCAAACTGGTCAACGAGCTGGTCGGTGCGGGCGCCGCGCCCGCGCCGGCATCCCTGCGCCGCGCCGACCTCACCCAGTTCGCGCGCACCGCGATGGAGGCGCGCGCCGACGGCTGGCAGTCGGTCGCCGCGATCAACGCGCACGCGCAGCGGATCGCCGGCGGCTCGCGCGACCGGCTCTCCGCCGACATGATCCGGCTGCTCGACGCGCCCTTCCCCAGCCACCGCGGGCTGCTCGACCGGGCCGGCTCGCTCCAGCGCCGCTACGCCGCGATCGCGGGGCTCTCGGCCGAGCATATGGGGCGGACCGCGGCGTGGCGCTTCCACGACCTCGGCCGGCGCATCGAGCGCGCGCAGGCGATCGCGCGCGCCGCGCGGGTGTTCGGCGCGGTGGGCGCCTCGCTCGACGATCTCTCGACGCTGCTCGACCTCGGCGACAGCCAGATCAGCTACCGCCAGCGCTATCTCACCGGGATCGCGCGCGTGCCCGTGCTCGACCTGGTGGTGCTCGACCCCGGCAACCCGCGCGCACTGATGTTCCAGGTGGAGGCGATCCGCGACCATCTCGCGCGGCTGCCGGTGCTGGAGGACGACGGCATGGCCGAGGCACAGCAGATCGAGGCGACCGAGCTCTACGCCATGGTCGCGCCCGAGCAGGCAGCGACGCTGACCGGCGAGCTGCTGCTCGCGGTCGAGCAACGACTCGGGCGGCTGTCCGAGGCGGTCGCGCGGCGCTACTTCCTGCAGGGCGCCGAGCCGCTGCGCGCGGGCGGGCTGACGCTGGCATGAGCGACCTGCTCGCTCCCCCACCGCTCGCCGCCGCCGGACATATCATGCGCTACGACATCGTCCACGTGACCCGCTTCGACTATGGCAATGCGGTCAAGTTCGCGCGCTGCAACCTGCGGCTGCGTCCGATCGACTGGCCGGGGCAGCGGGTCGAGTCCTACGCGCTGACGGTCGCTCCCGCCGGGCGCGTCCAGCCCGCGCGCGCCGAGGCCGGGCTGGCGCATGTCGCGCGGCTGGTGATCGAGGAGCCCGTGCGCTCGCTGACGATCGAGAGCCGCGCGCGCGTGACGATCGAGCGGGACGTGCCCGTGCCCCAGAGCGACGACCCGTCGCTCGCGGAGGTCGCGGGGCTGGCACGCGCTTCGAGCGACCTCTCGGCGGCGGGACCGGCGGCCTATCTCTTCCCGTCGCCGCTGATCCCGCTCGATCCCGCGATCGCCGATTACTGCCGTGCCGATCTCGCTCCCGAGCGCAACGCGCTGGAGGCGGGGATCGAGTTGGCGCGGCGGATCCAGCGCGACTTCGTCTTCGACGCGACCGCCACCTTGGTCGACACGCCGCCGCACGAGGCCTTTCGCCAGCGCCGCGGTGTATGCCAGGATTTCGCGCAGGTGATGATCGCGGGACTGCGCGCCGCCGGCCTGCCCGCGGCCTATGCCTCCGGCTACATCCGCACGCTGCCGCCGCCCGGACAGGAGCGGCTGGTCGGCGCCGACGCCACCCACGCCTGGGTGCTGCTGTGGTGCGGCCCCGCGCGCGGCTGGATCGGGCTCGATCCTACGAACGGCATCTGGATGGCGAGCGACCATGTCGTCGTCGCGATCGGTCGCGATTATGCCGAGATCGCACCGGTCGACGGCGTGGTGCTCGGCTCGGGCGCGCAGGCGATGGAAGTCAGCGTCGACGTCGCGCCGCTGGCGAACTGAGCCTCGGGCTCAGCCGCGCCGCGCGATCGTGCCGATCGCATGCGCCGCCGCGCGGCGCGCGCTGTCCGCCAGCTTGATCTCGCCCTGGGAGACCCGCAGCCACAGACGCCCCAGCGCGGCGAAGCCGAGCGTTCCCGCGATGCCGGCGACGCGATGGGCCATGTCCGCCAGGGCCGCCGGATCACGCTCGTCGCGCACCGTCGCCAGCATCGCACCGAAGCGCTCGACCAGCGAGGTCACTTCGGCGATGCCGAAGCTCGCCTCCAGGCGAGCGAGCGTCTCCAAGGTGGCGTCGCGATGCCAATCAGCGAGCGCGTCCGCGAGCGCGTCGACCGATGCTCCGGTCGCGACCGCGCCGTCGTAGCCGAGCACGCGCCAGTCCTTTCGCTTGATCCAGTCGTCGGGCGCGAGCGCGAGCACCGGGAGAGAAGGCGCGTCGGCGAGCGCGCGAAGGCACGCGGGCGGCGATGTGTCGCGCGTGATCGCGACCAAGGCGGCGTCGACTTGCCTGCCGGAGGGCACCGGATCGGAAGCACAGTCCCACACCTGCCACCCGGCGATACTCGTTGTCAGCACATGTGGCCCGACGAGCATCAACTGATGTTTCTTCATGGTGCGCATCAAAGTTCCACCGATTTGGTCAAGAAACCGCTCGACAGGGCGGCTCTGCCACGAAACCTTCTTATCGGAGAAAAGATAAGTAAGTCGGTATGATAGCGGAGCAGGAACAGAGATTAGGCGGCCGCGCCCTCGTCGCCGACGATCACCCGCTGACGCGCGAGGGTCTGTCACTCGCGGCGCGCGCGGCGCTGCCGGGCGTCTCGGTCGTCGCGGTGGGCACCGTGAACGAGGCGAGCGAGGCCGCCGCGCGCGGGCCGTTCCGCATGATCCTGCTCGACTTCCACCTTCCCGACACGAACGGCTTCTCCGGCCTGCTCACCCTGCAGATGCACGCGCCGCGCACTCCCGTCGTGCTCGTCACCGCCAGCGAGGAGCCCTCACTGGTCGAGGCGGCGCGCGCGCTCGGCGCCGCCGGCTACCTGTTCAAGAGCCTGCCGCTCGACGCCTTGGCCGAGCGGCTGCGCCGAATCGACTCCGGCCAGACCGCCTTCCCGCCGATCAGCGGCGTCGCAACCCAGCTCGGCGACCTGCGCGCCCGGATCGAGACGCTCTCGCCGGCGCAGCGCGGCGTGCTGATCGCGCTCGCCGACGGGCGCTCGAACAAGCAGCTCGCGCGCGACCTCGACGTTACCGAGGCGACGATCAAGGCGCACATGACCGCAATCTTCCGGAAATTGGGCGTGACCAACCGCGCGCAGGCGATGTTGGCGGTACAGCCGCTGCTCGGCGCCGCGCCGCGATGAGCTCCGTGGCGCGCCCCCGGCCACCCTCGCGTCGCCGCTTCCTGCTCGCGGCCGCGCTCGTCCCGCTGCTGATGGCGGCGCTGATCGCGTGGACCGACGGGGAATATGCGCGCTCGCTGCGGTTGCAGGCGGCGGCGACGCGCTCGTTCGACCGCGAGCGCGCGCAGGTGATGCTGCTCTCCGCGATGAAGGACGCCGAGACCGCGCAGCGCGGCTACCTCCTCACCGGCGACCCTGCCTTCCTCCAACCCTACGCGCCCGCCCGCCGGCTCGCGTCGAGACTCCGCGCGGTGGAGGGGGTCGCCGCGCCAGAGGTCGCCGCGCTGATCGACAACAAGTTCGCCGAGCTGGACCACACGCTCGCGCTGTTCCGCGCCGGGCAGCACGCCGCGGCGCGCGACGCGGTGACCGACGGCGAGGGGCGGCGCGTCATGGACCGGCTGCGCGTTGCGCTAGCGCGCGCGGGCACCAGCGAGCGGGCGCTGACCGCTGAGCGCCGCGCCGCCTTCGCGCGGCAGCGGAGCGAACTCCGGCTGCTGCTGCTCGCCACCGCCACGGTGCTCACGCTGGCGCTCGCGGCGACGCTGCGCTCGCTGTGGCGGTCGCGGTACCAAGCCTATGATGCCGCGCTCGACGCCTATGAGAAGGGTGAGCGCAACGCCGCGATCCTGCGCGGTACCAACGACGCGCTGCTGATCCTCAATCCCAGCGGCACGATCGAGATGATCAACGCTGCCGCCAGCGTATTACTCGGCTACGCGCCAGAAGAGCTGGAGCGGCGAGACGTCGCCACGGTACTGCGCATCGCCGAGGGCAGCGGCGCCTTTCACCAGCGGATCGGCTTCCACGACGGGCGGCTCGACCACCACCTTCTCACCGACCGAGCCGCACGCCACCGCGACGGCAGCGAGCGGCACGTCGATGTCGCGATCGGCGTGATGCGCGTGCCGAGCGGCGATCATCTCATACTATCGCTGCGCGACGCTTCCGAGCGCGCGCGGGTCGAGCGCGCCAAGGACGAGCTGATCTCCACCATCGGGCACGAGCTGCGCACTCCGCTCACCTCGGTGGTCGGGTCGCTCGCGCTGCTGCGCGGCGGAGGCGGCGCGGCGCTCCCGACGCGGGCGGCGCGGCTGGTCGACATCGCCGACAATAATGCGCGACGGCTGATCCGGCTGATCAACGACCTGCTCGACATTGACCGGATCGAGTCGGGTCAGCTGGCGATGGCGCGCGTGCCGATCGACCTGCGTGACGTCGCCGCGCAGGCCGCGCTCGACAGCGACGGCCTGGCGCGCAGCCGCGGGGTGGAGCTGGTCGACGCGTCGGTGGCCCTGCCCGTCGCGGTCGAGGGTGACGCCGGACGACTGCTGCAGGTGGTCACGAACCTCGTCTCCAACGCGATCCATGCCTCTCCCGCGGGCGCGGCGGTGACAGTCGCGGCGCGCGTTCAGGAGGGCCGCGCGCTGATCGCGGTCGAGGACCGCGGCGGCGGCGTGCCCGCGGCGGTGCGGCCGCGCCTGTTCGAGCGCTACGAGAGCGGCCGTGCCGCGACCCATGCCCCCGCCTCGGGGCTGGGGCTGGCGATCTCGCGCGAGATCGTGCGCCGCCATGACGGCGCGATATGGTTCGAAGATCGCGCGGGCGGCGGCACGCGCTTCGCTTTCGCGCTGCCACTGCTCGAGGCGGACATACCCGCTGCACCCGCGTCGGAAGCACCGCTGCCGCTGTTGCTCCACCTCGACGACGACCCCGACGTCCGCGCCACCGTCGCGGTGGCGCTCGCCGGGGTCGCGCGCGTGCTGCCGGCGGTCAGCCTCGCCATGGCGCGTGCGCTGCTACGCGACGGCGCACCGGATCTCGCGCTGCTCGACATGCAAGTCGTCGACGGCCATGGGCCGGAGCTCGCGCCCGAGCTGGTCGACGCGAGCGGTGCGCGGGTGCCGGTGGTGATCTACTCGGGCCAGGCGGTGCCGCCGGCGCTCGCCGCGCGCGCCGCGGCGGTGCTCACCAAGGGGCGCCACGGCCTGCCCGAGCTGGTCGCCACTGTGCGGCGGCTGCTCGCCAGGCGGACGCTGGTGGACGCCTGATGCCGTTGCGCCTGCTGTTCGTCGACGACGATCCCGACATCCGCACCATCGTGGAGCTGGCGCTGGGGCTCGACCCGACGATCGAGTTGGGCGTCGCCGCCAGCGCGAGCGAGGCATTGAGCGCACTGGCGGCGGCCCGGCCTGACGCCGCGCTGCTCGACGTGTCGATGCCCGACATGGACGGTCCGACGCTCCTCGTAGCGTTGCACGACCGCGTCCCCGGCCTGCCGGTGATCTTCATGACCGCGCACGGTCGCGAACGGGGCGTCGCGGCGCTGCGCGCGATCGGCGCGCGCGGCGTGATCGTCAAGCCGTTCGATCCGCTGTCACTGTCGGCGCAAATTCGCGCGCTGCTCAGCGACTGAGTGTCGCCTCCAGCCGCGCGATCGCGCCGGCGAGTTGGCGCACACTGAGCGGCGCGGCGAACTCGATCGCGAAGGCGTCGTCCCCGGTCCAGGCGAGCTTGCCGCGCACGACCAACTCGGCGTCGATCACCACCTCGATCGCACTGCCGTCATCGGCCGGCGGCGCCCCTGCGACGCGTACGCCGCCGAGCCCGAGGTCGATCGCGCGATGCTCGGTGAGCCGCGAGTCCGTGACGAGCTCGACGGGACCGTCGTAGCGGAAGCGGGGGCTGCGCGGCGTCTCGGCGACCGCGCGCAGCGTCTCCTCGCCGAGCGGCTCGTCGAAGGTGAGTCCTACCATCGCCCCGCGCACCCAGCGCACGGTGGCGTCCCGCGCGATCAGCCCGCGCGTCTCGATCGTCACCGCGGTACCGACGGCCGGCTGCGGTTCGAGTTCGATGCCCGCGCCCCCCGGCCCGAGGTTACGCACGGTGCAGACGTGTTGCCGCCCGGCGATCATCAGCCGGCCGAGCGCGAAGAGCGTGCGCTCGCGCGGGGCGGCGCGCTGCTCCTCGCCCCCACGCGGCGGCACCTGATCGCCCTCACGGGTCATCCTGTCCTCCGTCATGCGCCAGCGCGCCGCATGGTCCGTCATCCTGCCCGCCCCAACAATGATCCGCCCCCCTGGCTACCGCACGCCGGTCGCGGCATGAACGGCGCCCCTTCCGCACGTCGCGATCCCGACCAACATCGCGACCGCGAGCGCGGCTGACCTTATAGCCCGCGCTGACCCACAGGTCACGTGCCGGCGACGTGCCCGGCTGCCTGATCGAACCGGGCTGGAGCAGGTCAAGGACCGGGTTGGTTAAGCAGGAACTAGCATGGTTGGTTAATCGCCTTCGCTCGAGACCGAAGTCTAAGGTTTCGCCGAGCCGAGCGGTTGCGGCGATCGCCGCCGAGCGATCGTCTTGCTTTACGAGGATGCCGCGCGCAGCATCGGTGAGCGACGGCGACCGCCGCGCGCGACGCCGTCACCGGGGGGTGAGAGAATGACCGACGCGCCAGCGATCCTGGTCGGCTGGAAGCGTGACCGCACGCGCCACGGCTTCGTGGTGACGCTTCAGCTGGCGCGATCGGCCGAGGCTGTGCGACGGCAGGATTATGATCGTGTCAGCCTCGTGGTGAACGATCGCCAGTTGCGCTCGCTCACGCGCGACCTCGTCCGCGCGCTCGACGACCGCGGCCTCGACACCTTCCACCGCCCGACCGGCTGGCGCCGCTGGACCGCGCTGCTGCGCAAAGCGCAACGCGGAAAGTAGCGGGGCACCCTCCTCCCGTTCGCCGGGAGGACGAAGACCTCACTGGCCCGATCCCGGCTCGGCGGCGTGGAGCGGCGCGTGGATGCGCGCGAAGGTGGCCGGCGGCAGCTTGCTCTCGGCGCGATCATAGGTGAGCAGTCCGTTGATCTCGCCCTCGACGTCGGTGGTCTGGGTATAGACTGCCGCGCTCAACCCCAGGTCGCGTGCCTGACGGATCACCTCGTCGTATTTGCGCTGATAGCGCGCCTGATAGTCGGCCTTGTCCTTGGCGGTCTGATAGCCCCAGTTCTTGCGCGCCGGGAACCACAGATGCCCCGGCACCGGCAGGCCGATGCCGCCGAACTCGCCGATCACGATCGCGCGGTGGGTCTGATGAGTCGGCGCCTTGGGCACGTTCTCATAGGTGTGGATGTCGTAGAGGTCGGAGCCGGCGTCGCCGGTATCGAGCCAGCCCGACACCTTGTTGACCAACCGGCTGGGATCGAGCTCGTGGACCATCTTGGCCAGCCGCGTCGAGGCATATTGCCCCCAGCCCTCGTTGTTAACCACCCAGGTGACGATCGAGGGATGGTTGCGCAGGTCGCTGATCATCCGCGTGAGCTCATACTCGAACTCGTTGGTGGTCTCCTGCGGCATCAGCGCTTCGCCCTGCGACGACGGGCGGACGAACTGGTCGAGGCTCTCGTCCTCCTCGCCCGAGGGCATGTCCTGCCAGATCAAGATGCCCATCCGGTCGGCCTCGTAGTAATATTGTGCCGGCTCGACCTTGATGTGCTTGCGCAGCATGTTGAAGCCCGACGACTTGAGGTAACCGATCTCGAAGCGGATCGCCTCCTCCGACGGTGGGGTGAGCAGCCCATCGGGCCACCAGCCCTGGTCGAGCGTGCCGTTTTGGAAGAGCGGCTTGTTGTTGAGCATCATGACCGGCTGGCCGGGCACCTTGCCCGCGCCGATCGAACTCTTGCGCATCGCGAAATAGCCGTCGACCGTGTCGCGCGCGCCACCCTGCACCGCCGCGCTGCGGTAGAGCGCCGCCTCATGCGCGGTGAGGATCGTGTCGCCGCGCTCGCGGTGCGGGCTGTTGTCCGGCCCGGTATAAGGGCTGCGCACCTTCACCAGCTCGACCTTGAGATCGTAGAGGAAGGGGTCGTCGGGGGACCACAGATGCGCGTCCGTGATCGCCAGCGTGGCGGGGCGGTTGCCGCGCACCAGCGCGGTCGCGACGGTGCGCCCCTTCTGCGAGGCGGTGATCCGCACCGCGTCGTCGTCGGCGGCGCTGCGGTTGAGCGCGACGTCGACCGAGAGCGTGCCGCGGTCGATGTCCGGCGTGATCTTCATGTCCTCGACGTGGAGCGCGGGGACGGGCTCGAGCCACACGGTCTGCCAGATGCCGGTGACGGGCGTGTACCAGATGCTGTTGGGCTTGAGCACCTGCTTGCCGCGCGGCTGCGCGCCGGTCGAGGTCGGGTCGGTGACCTGCACCACCAGCTCGTTGTCTCCGCTCTTCAGGTAATCGGTGACGTCGAGGCTGAACGCGTCCGAGCCGCCGCGGTGCGTGCCGACCAGGCTCCCGTTGACCATGATGCTCGCCTCATAGTCGACCGCGCCGAAGTGGAGCAGCACGCGCTGCCCTTGCCAGTCGGCGGGCACCGCGAAGCGGCGCTTGTACCACAGCCGATCGTCGGGCGTGACCGAACGCGCCACGCCCGACAGGCGCGACTCCACCGCGAAGGGAACTAGGATCTTGCCGTCCATCTGCGCCGGCTGCGGCGCCGCCTTGGGGCGCACCGCATAGTCCCACTGCCCGTTGAGGTTGAGCCACTTGGTCCGCTTCATCTGCGGGCGCGGGTAGCCGCGCCAGGCATTGTCGGGTGTGACGGCGCGGCCCCAGCGCGTGACGAGATCGCTGGTGTAGATCGTTCCCGCAGGCGTGGCGGGGGCCGTCTGCGCGGCCGCGATCGGGCTCGTCGCCGCGCCCGCGAGCGCCGCGACGATGATGGCCAGCTTGCTCATGTCTCTCTCCCTGCGAGGCGTTCCGCCCGTCTTGTCAGCGGGATGGCACAGGCGAGCCGATAAAGGAAAGTGAATTGTCAGATTATAAGGATGCGGTGGGCTCGCGGAGAGAGGACGTAGCTTTAAAACAGCTTGAGCTCAGCCAGCCGCATGGAGCGATCCGCGGGCACGTCGAACAGCACGCGCACTCTGCTGGTCGTGAGCGGTCGCCATCTCGCCCGCGTGATGCCGTTGGCCACCGGCCCGGTGCCGCGCACCGCTACGTCGCGCCAGCGCGTGCCGTCCCACGCCTGCACCTTGTAGCTGCGCGGCGCGGCGAAGCGCGCCTCGTCGGCGAAGAAGGCGAGCTCGGCACGTTCAAGCCGCGTCGGGCGTCCGAGATCGAGCGCGAACCACTGCGCCCCACCGCTTCCGGAGGACCAGCCGTTGGGCAGCTCGGGGAAGAACCACAAGCGCCCGTCGATCGCGTCGTGGAGGTTCTCGACCGCGGTGCCGCTCGACGCGGATGGCATGGGATAGTCGCCGCGGACGAGCTGGACCGCGCGATCGATCGGCCGCTCGATCGGGGCTACCGTGGCACGCGGCACCGCGACCGACAGCCGCCCGAGCGTCGCGCGGTGCGCCACACGGCGGCCATCTAGCTCGACCGTGAGCCCGCGTTCGCCATAGTGACTGCCGTCGGTGTCCCAGGTCACGCCGAGGCGGTGGCCGTGATAGGGCACGTCCTGCACGCGAAACCAGGCGAGCGCCTGCGGGTCACCCGCCGCGGGCAGCAGCGGGTTGACCGCGACCGTGTCACCCGCCTGCGGGCGAATGCCGACCAATCCACCGAGCAGGAGATCGACGAAACCCGAGTGGAAGTAATGGTGGCTCCGTCCCAGCCCCACGATCGGGCGCCCCGTCTCGGGATGATAGTCCTCCTCCAGGTCGAGCCGGTCGCCCTGATAGTGGAGCGCGGCATATTGCCGCAGCAGCCGGAGATAATCCGAGCGAGTCACCACCTTCTGGTCGTAATGGTCGAGCAGATTGGCCATGCCGAGCAGCAGCTGGGTCGTCTGGAACGGCCAGCTCGGCCCGTTCCACTGGCATTCGGGTGCCTCGCCCTCGTAGCGATACTGACGCAGATAATATTGGTAGCTTGCCTCGACCGTGCGCGGCCCGGCGGCGCCGCCCAGTTCATCGCGGGCCAGCACGTGGCGCCACGCCGCGGCGAAGCGTCCGGTGTCGTCGGGCAGGTCGAAGGTCCAGGGCACGTAGCCGACCAGTTCACGCCCGCGGATCGGCGCCCAGTAGCGGACATACTGATTGTCGACCTTGTAGCGGTCGATGAAGTGCGCGAGCCCCGGGCTCCACAGGTCGCGCTGCACCAGGGCCTTGATCGTCGTGGCGCGCGCGGCGAAATCGGCGCTCGCGCCGCGGTCTCCCGACAGCGCGTACAGCTGCGACAAAGCGCGCGCGTTGGCGAACATATAGCTGTTGATCGAGGGGCGAAACGAGTCGCCGCCGCGGAACCCGTCCTTGCCGCCCGAGGCGTCGATCGACGAGATCGTGTACTCGGTGGCGTCGAGCAGCGGCTCGACCCAGTAGAGCCGCTTGGCGGCATCTCGATGGTCGGCCCAGGCGTCGTACAATCGACGCATGGCGGCGAGGTGGCGCGTCGCCGCGGCCCGGTCGCCGTCGACGAGGTAGCGGCCCCATACCGAGTCCGCCATGTAGTCGGTGAAGTGGCGGTCGTTCCCGCCATTGTACATGTGCGTGATATAATCGTCGGCGTAGCGCCGGTCGCGCAGCCAGCGCCCCTCGCCGATATGGAAGCCGGTGGCGTCGTTGAGGCTGGCCCAGGGCTGGAGCTGCCACGACACGTCATCGAGGAATTCGGTGGAGATATAGCCGCGCTCACCGAGGTCGCGCTGGTGCGCGCGGTACAGCTGCCAGCGATAATAATAGACAGCGTCGAGGCGCGCGTCGGCGGACTCGAGGAAGGGGATGCGGTCGCGGTACCAGGGTGCGTCGTTGCCGAAGCGCTCGCGCGCCACCCGCTCGACGTCGATCGCCTGCGCCGGCGCGGCGAGCAGCAGCGCCGCGGCGGCGAGCCGGCGTGCGGTGCGGATCATCCTTGTCCCTCCCCATTTGTTCACCACCTTTACTGACAGCCGCGCCGGGCCGCGCAAGGGAGGGCAGGGCTAAATCGACCGAGACCACTCCAGATCAACGCGAGGTTGCGGCGCGCATGACAGGTTGCGCGCCATGTTCCCGGACGTTTCCCCGCCCGCACGGCCGCTGCTCCTGCTCGCCGAGGCCGAGCCGTTCCGCGCCGATTACCTCCGCCACGCGCTCCACGACGCGGGCGCGCAACTGCTCGGGCCGGTGCGCGCGGTGGCGGAAGGGCTCGCGCTGCTCGCCAACCTCCGCGAGCGCCCCGCCGCCGCGATCGTCAACCTGCGGCTCGGCGACGGCACTGCGCTGCCGCTGCTCGACTCGCTCGATGCCCTGGGCGTGCCGCTGCTGCTGATCGGCGAGGCGGGGATGACGCCGCCGCCGCGTCTCGCCGCGCACCCGTGCCTGCTCGCGCCGTTCGCCTCCTACCAGATCGTCGCGGCCGTGCTCGCGCTGCCCGTCACGCTGACTCAGCCGCCGCTCGCGACCGCGGCGGTCGCGGAGGGGGCGCGGCATGGCTGACGCCGCCGAGCCGACGCCGGGCGCCACCGCGCTGTTGATCATCGACATGATCAACGACCTCGACTTCGAGGGCGGCGAGCAGCTCGCCCCGGCCGCAGAGACGGCGGCCGGTCGCATCCGCGCGCTGCGCGACCGCGCCGATTCGGCGGACGTGCCGGTGATCTACGTCAACGACAATTTCGGGCGCTGGCACGCCGAGCGATCGAGCATCGTCGACCATTGCCGCCGCGAGGGCAGTCGCGGCGCCGCGATGATCGCGGCGCTCGAGCCGCGCGAGCGCGATTACTTCGTCGTCAAGCCGCAGTTCTCCGGCTTCTATGCCACCAACCTGCCGGTCGTGCTGCCGCAGCTCGGGGTGAGCCGACTGATCCTGACCGGGGTCGCGGCGGACATCTGCGTGCTGTTCACCGCCGCCGACGCGCATATGCGCGACTATGATCTCTGGGTGCCCGAGGACACGGTGGCGAGCGAGCGCGCCGAGCATCTCGACTGGGCGCTGGAGCTGATGCGCAAGAGCATGTGCGCCGAGACCGCCGCGAGCGAGGCGCTGGCGCTGGAGGCGTGGCTACGGCGGGAGAAGGCGTGAGCTGATCCCCCCGGCCGGGGAGGGATCATCGCTCAATAGTTCGGCCACAGCCCCGGGGTCGCGATCTCGAGCACATGGCCGTCGGGATCGTTGAAATAGACGCTGCGGCCGCCCGCGGGCCAGAGGATCTCGCTGAGCTCGGCCACGCCGCACGCGCGCAACCGGTCGCGCCAGGCGTCATAGTCCACCGCCGCGGTCTTGAACGCCATATGCAGCGGGCCGGCGCCGTCGTGACCCGGTATATGGCCCTGCGGCGTGTCCTCGCCCACGGTCGACCCGCCGCGGGCGAAGATCAGCAGCACGCTGCCACCGCCGGCATCGAAGGCGGTGAGCCGCTCCTCGTCGCGCAGGATCGTCAGCCCGATGACGTCGCGGAAGAAGGCGATCGAGCGCGCCTTGTCATCGACATAGAGCGCGGTCTCGAGCACCCCGTTGAGCTGCGGCATCATCGTCTCCCGTGGCGCGGCGCTCAGGCACCGCCGCTGCGCTCAACGACCAGCCCGACCACCGCGATCCGCTCTACCCGATCATAGCCGGGCTGGTCGGTGTCCTCGCTGAAGATGCCGGGGTCGAGCTCGCGATAGTCGAGTCGCACGCCGACCGCGGGCGAGCGCTCGCGCAGCACGTCGCCACCGTCGACGATCGATACGCCGGTGTGCAGGATCAGCCGCCCGCCCGGCGCGAGCAGCGCGAGCCCCTGCGCCAGCTCAGGCGGCGCAGGCGAGGAGCGCGGCAGCGGCGGCACCCTGCTCGGCCAGCGCTTCCTCGAGCGGGCGCAGGAGCAGCACGTTGCGCACGGGCGGCTCCTGCCCCGCCCGGCCGTGGCGCAGACGCCACTCGCCGGTCGCGCGATCGATCAGCAGGTCGAGCGCGGCGCGGATCAGGTCGGGCGCATAGGTCGGCGTCACCGCCCGGGGCGAGGGCGACCGCTCGGGCGCGAACAGGTCGGCGGCGACGATCACCAGCGTCGCAGATCCGCGACGGGGGGGCCGCGGTGGCTCGTCGCTCCAGTTCGCCCGGATCAACAGGCGCGGGCGCGCCGTGGCCGGGCCGCAGCGGCGCGGGCCGTCGTCCAGGTCGATCACGGCCCAGGCCTCGGGCGAGTCGCCGTCCTGCTCGCCAAAGACCAATGGGATGGCGCGCTGCGCGCAGGCGGCGGCGAGATGCGGCGCGAGCGCGTCGTCGCGACCGAGCACCAGCAGCGGCGGCACCGCGACCCCGGCGGGATCGCGATACGGCCGCTGCGCGGGCATCGGTGCGGGGCGCGGCACCGCGGCATAGGCGAGCCGCTCGGGCCGACGCCACCAGCCCGGCACATGCACCAGCGGGTCACGCGCGCCACCCGAGACCAGCGCGCCCAGCAGCTTCACCATCGCGGTCGGGCGCGGTGTGCCGGAGGAGACGTCGTAGACGCCGGGCTCGTACACGCCGCCGCCGGTCAGCAGCGTGTTCCATCCTTGGCTGCCGAGCAACGACCAGCACGTCACCGCACGCAGGTCGACGCCCTCCGCGCGCAGCGCCGCGGCGGCGTCCCACGCCTCCGCCGTCCAGCGCATCTGCTCCTCGCGCGTGCAGCCGTTGTGCACCTCGGTCACCGCCAGCGGCAATCGGTAGCGCGCCCAGGCCTCGCGCAGCACGCCGGCGAGCCCCGGCGCACCGGGCTGGAGCACGCGCACCGCCTCCACGTCGGCGTAGCGCTGGCGCCCGTTGCCGCCGTGCGTGTGCGACGGATAGCGCGCGGCCCGGTGGTCGAGGAAGCGGTCGCTGGTGAGATAATGGTTCACCCCGATCACATCCGGCGGGCACGGCGCCGCCGCTAGCGTCTCCAGCTGCGACGCGACACCGTAGTCGCGCAACCGCGCGTGCAGCGGATGCCCCGGCACGACACGGCCGCACAGCAGGTCCCACGTCGCCCAGCGGCGGACATTGTCGAACGCCACCTGATCGCGCGTCGCGACGGTGCCGAAGCTGCGGCCCAGATCCTCGGTCTGGATCAGTCGCGCGCGCGGGTTGACGGAGCGGATCGCCGCCATCGCGCGCGCGGTGCCGTCGACCTGGTTGACCAACGCGCGCCAGAACTCGCGCTCTTCGCGGCGATGCGGGTACCAATGGCCGTAGAGCGCGGCGAAGCGAGCGGTGGTGAGCGGCTCATTGACCGGCGTCCAATCGTCGATCCACGGGTAGCGCTCCGCAGTGGCTCGCGCGTAATCGGCGAGCAGCGCCGGGAAATGCTCATCGAGCAGGTCGGTGTAGGGCGGACCCGAGCCGTGATGAACCAGCCCCGCGATCACGCCGACGCCGCGCGCGCGCAGCCGCTCCAGCCGCCGGTCATACCAACTAAAGTCGCGCGTATCGGGCCGCGCGGGCGCGACGCTCTCCCAGTGGATCGGGTAGCGCAGCGCGCGGACGCCCAGGTCGGCGATCAGATCGATGTCCTCGAGGCGATCGCGATGGCCGAGCAGCGCGAACTGATCGACGTAATGGTCGCCGACGCGATTAACGGTACACTCCAGGCCGCCCCATAGCTCGAGTTCGCGCACGCTCCGGCTCCTCTGCCCGATCCTGCCGCCAACGTTCGGCCCCGCGCGCCGTTGCCTCGACGATGCAAAATGATGTCGATCACCGCAAGTCTAAATCCATGTTTATCAAGCACTTACGCTGGAACATGCGGCTATGTTGCTGAGTTTCCAATATGTCCGAACTACCGGGAGACTCCTCCGTGACCCTGCCCTCGTCCCCCCTGCCGCACCATGAGCGCCGTGCGACTGCCAGCGACGACGGGGGCACGCTGATCTGCTTCAGCCACCTGCGGTGGGATTTCGTCTTCCAGCGACCGCAGCATCTGATGAGCCGCTTCGCGCGCGCGCGGCAGGTGCTGTTCTGGGAAGAGCCGATCGTCGGCGCGGGCGGATCCGCGCCGCGGGTCGAGCAGCGCCGCTGCGCCGACACCGGGGTCACGGTGTGCACGCCGCACCTCCCCGCTGGCCTGGCCGGTGACGCGGTCTGCCCGACCTTGCGCGATCTCCTCGATACGGTGATGGCGTCGCCGCGCGGGCCGGTGGTGCGCTGGTATTATACGCCGATGATGTTGCCCTTCTCGGAGCATCTCGCCGCCGACTGCATCGTCTACGACTGCATGGACGAGCTGTCGCAGTTCAAGAACGCGCCGCACGACCTGCTGCCGATCGAGCAGCGGCTGCTCGACCAGGCCGATCTCGTCTTCACCGGCGGGCACAGCCTCTATGAAGCGAAGCGCGCGCGTCACGACGCGGTCCACGCCTTCCCGTCGAGCGTGGACGTCGCTCACTTCGCCGCCGCGCGCGCGCCCGGTGCGACGCCCGCGGACCAGAGCGACCTGCCCGCGCCGCGGCTCGGCTTCTACGGCGTCATCGACGAGCGGATGGACCTGGGCCTGCTCGCCGCCCTCGCCGACGCGCGCCCCGACTATCAGATCGTGATCCTCGGCCCGGTGGTGAAGATCTCGCCCGACGACCTGCCGCGGCGTGGCAATCTCCATTATCCCGGCGGGCGCGGCTATGCCGAGCTGCCCGACTATCTGCGCGGCTGGGACGTGGCGCTCATGCCCTTCGCCATCAACGAGGCGACTCGCTTCATCAGCCCGACCAAGACCCCCGAATATCTCGCCGCCGGCCGCCCGGTGGTATCGACCCCGGTGAGCGACGTGGTGCGCAGCTACGGCGACGTGCCCGGCGTGTTCGTCGCGGCCGAGGCGGCGGACTTCGCGGCGGCGTGCGACGCCGCGCTCGAGTTGGCACGCGCACCCGAGCGATGGCTGCCGCCGGTCGACGCGCTGCTCGCGCGCGGATCCTGGGACCAGGTGCAGCGCGAGATGGCGGAGCTGATCGACGCGGCGATCGCGCGTGGCAACCACGTCCAGCCGATCGTCTCGCCGCTGGCCTGGCCCGTGACGAGGCGCGAGCGCTATGACGTGATGGTGGTGGGCGCGGGCTTCGCCGGCGCGGTGATGGCGGAGCGGCTCGCCAACGGATCGGGCAAGCGCGTGCTGGTGGTCGATCGCCGCCCGCATGTCGCGGGCAACGCCTATGACCACCTCGATGCCGGCGGTGTGCTGATCCACCAATATGGCCCCCATATCTTCCACACCAATTCGGGCGAGATCGTCGATTATCTGTGCCGCTTCACCGACTGGCGGCCGTACGAGCATCGCGTGCTCGCCGACGTGCGCGGCATGCTGGTGCCGATGCCGATCAACCGCACCACGCTCAACGCCCTCTACGGCTTGAACCTGGAGACAGAGGCGGAGGCCGCCGCCTTCCTAGCCAGCCGCGCCGAGCCGGTCGACGTCGTACGCACCTCGGCGGACGTGGTGATCGCCGCGGTCGGGCGCGATCTCTACGAGACCTTCTTCCAGGGCTACACACGCAAACAATGGGGGCTCGATCCGTCCGAGCTCGACAAGTCGGTCACGGCGCGCGTCCCGACCCGCACCGACACCGACGACCGCTATTTCACCGACAGCTTCCAGGCGATGCCGCTCGACGGCTACACGCGCATGTTCGAGCGGATGCTCGACCATCCCGATATCGACGTGCTGCTGGGCGTCGATTATCACGAGGCGCGCGACGCGTACCCGCACGACCATCTCGTCTTCACCGGCCCAATCGACGAATATTTCGGCTATCGCTACGGCAAGCTGCCCTACCGCTCGCTGCGCTTTCAGCACGAGACGCTAGCACAAGAATCGCACCAGCCGGTCGCGGTGGTGAACTACCCTTCGCCCGACGTGCCCTACACGCGCGTGACCGAGTACAAGCATCTCACCGGCCAGGAGGCGCCCAACACCAGCATCACCTACGAATATCCGAGCGCCACCGGTGATCCCTATTACCCGATCCCGCGCGCGGAGAACCAGGAGCTGTTCAAGCGCTACGAGGCGCTGGCCATCGCCGAGATGGGGGTGAGCTTCGTGGGTCGTCTGGCAACCTATCGCTATTACAACATGGACCAGGTCATCGGGCAGGCGCTCGCGACCTACCGCCGGCTGGCGGAGCGCTGGCGCGAGCCCGACGCGCCGCGGGTGGAGCCGCTGCTCCGCCCCGCGACGGCCTGAGCGGCACGCTCAGAGCGACAGGCGCAGCGCCAGCGAGGTGGTGCGCCCGTTTATGGCGCGCGCGCGGACGATCCCGTTGGCGGGGATCGTCGCGTCCTCGGCTTCGGTGAAGCCGAGCCGGTCGAGCAGGTTGTTGCTGTTGACCGAGAGCTGCACCCGCTCGCCCAGGTGCCAGGTCGCGAACGCGCCGACGGTCGTGAAGCCCGGCAGCTTCAGCTGGTTCGTGTCGTCGGTGAAGCTGCTGGTGGTGCCGACGACATTGGCGCCCAGCTCGATTGGCCCGAGCGCCAGCTCTGGCGTCGCCTGGTAGATGAAGCGCGCCTGGCGACGGGGGACATTGCCGACGGTGATCGGCTTGATCTGGTCGGCGACGATCCTGGAGTCGGTGTAGGTGCCGCCGGCGGAGAGCCGGAAGACGCCGATATCAAGGCCCCCCTCCGCTTCGACGCCGTGCGCTCGATACACACGATCGACGAACACGCCGGGATGCGTGCTCTCCGCATTCTGCTCGCCCGTCTGCGCCCAGAATCCGGTGAGATCGAGCCGGGTACCGGCCTTCCGGAATTTGACCCCAGCTTCGACCTGCTCGACCCGATCGACGGCGGCGTTCGGCTTGGTAAGCCGCCCCGTCACCAGGCTCATGTTCGCCGGATTGAACAGCAGCCGGTCGGCGTTGGTACGCCCGCCGCGGCTGTAGCGCGCGAAGACAGCGACAGGTTCAGCGAGGCGGAAGTTGATGCCCGACGAGTAGGAGAGATAGTGCCAGTCATAGTCGACGGGAGCGGAGAACCCAGCCGGGACGTAGGCGACCCGCTCCTCCGCCGGCACGATCACCCCGTCGCCGTTCATATCGCGCGCGGTCAGCGGGATCGGCCTGCCGTACAGGTCGGACCCGGCGATCACACCACGGGCGTTGCCCAGATCGTAGCGGACGCTCGCGCCGACGGAGACTCGGCCGAGCTTGTAATTGAGCGAGCCGAACGGCGCGTCGGTGTGATAGTCGACGCGATGCCGCCGCCGGCAGCAATCGCCGAAGAAGCTGGCGCCATAGCCGTACACGCCGTCCTGCGTCTGCGCTACGCCGTCGGCCTCAAGCACGTCGACCAGCGCCGCATTACCGCCGCCGCGCACCTCCATCACGCGCGACGCCCACAGCCAGTCGGTGTGGATATCCTGACGCGAGTTGTACAAGCCGAGCGTGCTGGTCAGCTCGCCCGGTCCGACCGGGTCGACGCGGCTGCCGCGCAGATCGTTGAAGACGTTGCCGAGATCGTTGAGCTTGGTGTTGAAGACGATCATCCTGGCGAGCAGACCGTTGCCCCCGCCCAGCGTGGTCGGATCCGTGATCGCCACGCCCGCGTTCGGGCCGGTGGCATAGCGCAGCGTGCTGGCGGACGTGACCAGGGTAGCGCCGATCTCACTCGCCGCGCCCACGCTTTCGGGGAAGTCGCCGCCGATACGCCCGCTGATATGGCTATAGCGAAAGCGGTCCATCACGGTGAAGCCGGCGAGCGTCGCCTGCGCCTCGACGCCGAACGACTGGACCGTGGAGCGACGACCGTGGCGCTCGTCATAGACACTGTACCGATTGTCACCATCGAGCGTGGGCACGCGCAGCGCGTAGCGCGAGAATAGCGCATCATGCTTGATGTCGAAGCCGGGCAGGCTCTCGTAGTGCGGCGATGTGTCGCTGCCGGTCACGCGGACCGGGTTGGGCGCATAGCCGACCGCGCCGTCGTCGAGCACCTTCCCGTACAGCCGGACATAACCGCCCGCGAACTCGCGCGTGAGATTCAGCTTGAACTGGCCGCCGCGGTTGCCGTGATAGCCGATCCGGCGCGGGCCCTCGCCGCCACGGACGAAGCCGCCGAAATGATAGCGCCAGCTGTCGCCCAGCCGCCCGCCGTAATCCACGTCGAGCCGGTGCTCGCCATAGTCCAGGCCCTCCAGCAGCTGGACCGCGCCGCCCTCGGCCTCGCCGGTCTTGGAGATCAGGTTGATCACGCCCCCGGGCGAGTTGGACGCGAAGGTCGAGGCCGAGCCGCCGCGGATCGAGGCGATCGCGCCGAGGTTGAGGTCGGCGCGCATGAACATGTCGGCGTTGGCGAAGGCGATGTCGCCATATTCCAGAACCGGCAGGCCGTCCTCCTGGAGCTGGAGGTATTTGCCGCCACCGGTCGCCATCGGCAGGCCGCGGATCGAGAGATTGGCGCCGCCCTCGCCGCTCGAGCTCTCCGAGCGGATGCCGGGAATGTTGCGGAACACCTCGGCGAGCGAGCGCGGCGCGATCTTGTCGATGTCGTCGGCGAGCAGCTGGCTGGTCGACACCGCGGTGTCGAGCCGGTCGCGCCCGCGCGCCACGGCGGTGACGACCACGTCGCGGTGCGGTGTGTCGGCCGCGCTGCCCTGCGCCGGCGCGGCCGCCTCCGCGGGCGACGCCGTCGCGTCAGTCGCTGCCTGAGCGAAGGCGCTCGCCGGCGCGGCGATCGACAGCGGCGCCGCCGCCGCGAGGAGGAGGATCTTGGAACGCATGATATCGTGTCCGTGGTCAAAGGATGAGGAAGGTTCTTGGGGCGCAGCGCCGTCTTCAGAGCCGCAGGCGCAGCGCCAGCGAAGTGGTGCGGCCGTTGACCGATCGGGCGCGCACGATGCCGTTCGCCGGGATCGTCGCGTTCTCGGACTCGGTGAAGCCGAGCACGTCGAAGGCGTTGTTGCTGTTGAGCGAGAGCTGCACCCGCTCGGTCAGGTGAAAGGTCGCGAAGGCGTTGACGGTGGCGAAGCCCGGCAGCGTCAGCTTGTTCACGTCCTGCGCGAAGCTGCTCGTGGTACCGACGACATTGGCGCCGAGCTCGATCGGCCCCAGCGTCAGCTCGGACGTGGTCTGGAAGATGAAGCGTGCCTGGCGCCGCGGCACATGGCCGACGGTGCTGGGATCGATCTGGTCGATCGCGATCCTGCTATCGGTGAAGGTCGCCCCGGCGGTCAGGCTGAAGACCTTGCTCGTGAGCGCACCCTCCGCCTCGACGCCGTGCGCCAGATAGACGCGGTCGATGAACGAGCCGGGCGTGGTGATCTGCGCGTTCTGCTCGCCGGTGCGCGCCCAGAAGCCGGTGAGATCGAGCCGCGCGCCCTCGCGGCGGTACTTCAGCCCGCCCTCGACCTGCTCGACCCGGTCGACCGCGGCGCGGCGATCGGTCAGCGCGCCGGTGGCGACGTCCAGCCCCGGGCCGAACAGCAGCCGGTCCGAATTGGTGCGCGCGCCGCGGCTGTAGCGCGCGAAGACGGCGAAGGGCTCGGCGACGCGCCAGTTGATCCCGGTCGAGTAGGACAGATAGTGCCAGCCGTAGAAGACCGGCGCCGGGCTGCCGAGCGGCAGCACCGCGACGCGTCGCTCCGCCGCCGTGATCATGCCGTCCCCGTTCATGTCCCGCGCGATGAGCTTGGAGCGATCGCCGCCCAGGTCGGCGCCGTAGATCAGCCCGGCGGCGTCGCCATAGTCGTAGCGCAGGCTGCCACCGATCGAGACGCGGCCGAGCTTGTAGTTGAGCGAGCCGAAGGGCGCGTTGGTGTGATAGTCGACGCGGTGGTGGCGGCGGCAGCAGTCTCCGAAGAAGCTCGCGCCATAGCCGTAGACGCCGTCCTGCGTCACCGGCACTCCCCGCGCGTCATACAGGTCGATCATCGCCGCGCTGCCGCGACCGCGCAGCTCAAGCAGGTCCGACGTCCATAGCCAATCGGTGTGGACGTCCTGGCGCGAGCGATAGAAGCCCAGCGTGCTGGTCAGCTCGCCGCGCCCGATCGGATCGACGCGGCTGGCGCGCAGATCGTTGAACAGGCTGCCGAAGCTATTGAGCTTGGCGTCGAAGACGATGTTCTCGACGAGCAGGCCATTGCCGCCGAGCCGGTCCGGACGCGCGATGATCTGGCCGGGCTGCGCCCCGCTGGCGTAGCGCAGGGTCGCGCCGGCACCGCCGAGCGCCGCGGCGATGTCGCTCGCGCCATCGATCGCCGCGGGGAAGTTGGCGATGAAGCGGCCGGTGATGCTGGTGAGGCGGAATCGGTCGATCACTGTCCAGCCGGCCAGCGTCGCCTGCGCCTCGAGCCCGATCGCGTTGACCACCGGGTGCATGCCGTCGCGCAGGTCGTGGACGCTGCGGCGGTTGGCGCCGTCCAGCGTGACGTTGCGCAGCGCGTAGCGCGAATAGAGCGCGTCATGGCCGATGTCGAAGCCCGGCAGGCTCACGTAATGCGGGTCTGCGTCGCTGCCGGCCACGCGCACCGGGTTGGGCATGTAGCTCACGGTGCGGTCGTCGAGCGCCTTGCCGTAGAAGCGCACGTAGCCGCCGTCGAACTCCTTGGTGAGGTTGAGCTTGATCTGGCCGCCGCGGTTGCCGTCATAGCCGATACGACGCGGGCCCTTGCCCTGGCGGACGAACCCGCCGACGTGGAAGCGCCAGCCGCCGCCGAGCCGCCCGCCATAGTCCAGGTCGAGCCGGTGCTCGCCATAGTCGAGCCCGTTGAGCAACTGCACCGCGCCGCCCTCGGTCTCACCGGTCTTGGAGATCAGGTTGATCACCCCGCCGGGCGAGTTGGACGCGAAGGTCGAGGCCGAGCCGCCGCGCACCGAGGCGACGCTGGCGACGCCCAGGTCAGCGCGCAGGAAGATGTCGGCATTGCCGAAGACGAGGTCGCCATATTCGACGAGCGGGAGGCCATCCTCCTGTAGCTGCAGGTATTTGCCCCCGCCGGTCGCCATCGGCAGGCCGCGGATCGAGATATTGGCATTGCCCTCCCCGCCCGAACTCTCCGAGCGGATCCCGGGGATGTTGCGGAAAATCTCCGCGACCGAGCGCGGCGCGATCTTGTCGATGTCGCTGGCGAGCAGCTGACTTGTCGACACCGCGGTGTCGAGCCGGTCGCGCCCGCGCGCCACCGCGGTGACGACCACGTCGCGGCGCGGCCTCGTCTCCTCGACGATGGTGGAAGGCTCGTCTCGCTCGGGTGCGGCGACCGCCTGCTGCGCGGCGGCGAGCTGTGGCGCGCCGAGCCCGATCGGCACACAGGTGAGCAGAAGCAGAGTCTTAATATGCACGGCGCGCCCCTATTTATCTGGCGCCCCTATGATAAGTCAAAACGGTGATGGTGCTGCGGTCGCGAAGATTGCGCCGCATCAGATCTAAAGGTGAAGCTTCTGATTGGCGGGCAGTTTATTTTTACCTACGGCATTGAAAATCACCGTTCTGCGTCACCACTGGTGTAAGCGAGGGGGATACTGCGGCATTAACCTCCCACTCGCGGCGGCGGCGATCCGTCTTCACCGATCCGTGCTCCGGCGAACGCCGGAGCCCAGGGCGGCAAGCGCGACGTTCGTGGCCCTGGGCTCCTGCGTTCGCAGGAGCACCGCGCTGGTTTAAACCCGATGGATCACCCACCAAGCGATGCGACGAGGCGCGATCAGTCCTCCCCGGTCGCGCTCGCCGCGCGCGCACGGTCGGGCGTGGTGCCCTCGCCAGCGAACGGCGTCAGGCGGAAGGTCACGCGCGTCGGCTCCAGCCGGGTCAGGTACTGCGGCATCGGCAACCCCGCCTGGCTCCATTCCGTGTTGCCGCCGACCCCCCATTGCGCCGAGTCGATCAGCAGCGTGACCTGGCCGTGCGGCACCACGTCGGTCGACTTCCACGTGCCGGGCGTGTGGCGGTCGAGATCGGCGTAGGGGAAGGCCAGCGCGTTCATCATCAGCGGCCGGTCGCCCTGGACGCGCACGCCGCGGCCGCCGCCCGACAGCTCCATCCAGCGCACGTCCACCTTGTTGCCAGTCTCCTGCGGGCGGATGAAGTCGTGGTTCTGCTCGGCGACCCTGCCGCGCCACAGCCCGATCGGCGCCGAGGTCTTGCGGTCGACATAGCTCTCGTGCGGCCCGCGGCCGTACCATTCGACCTCGGTCACGTCGGTCGGCATCGCGAAGGCGAGCCCGACCCGGAACGGCGGAGGCAGGTCGGTCTTCACCGGCGTGAACTGGCCGTCGACGGCGACGCTGCCGTCCGCCGCCATGGCATAGCGCGTGGTGAAGGTCGCCGCGCCGTCGCCCAGCGCATAGTCGACCGTGATTTCCGCGCCGGCGTCGGTCCGCGCGCTGCGCACCGCCGTGACCCGCCGCGCGTCGCTCATCGCCTTCCACATCGCCAGCCTGCGGTCGGTGCCGATGCCGAGGTCGTTGTCGGTCACCGCGCGCCAGAAATGCGGCGCGCCGCCGCTCGCGAGCGTCCGCCCGCCCTGCGCATAGTCGCGCACCAGCCCGGTGGCGCGATCGATCGTGAGCGTCGCGCCGTTCGCGGACAGAGTCACCGCGCCGCTCGCCTGCTTGAGCACCACCGCCCCCGTCGCGCCCACCGGCGCGGTGACCGCGCCCGGCTGCACCTGGAACTGCTCGAAGCCGAGCACGGTACCGCTCGCCACGCCGGGGATGGCCCCCTCCTTGGCGCGGACGTTGACGGTGACGAGATATTCCGCTTCGGCACGGCGCTGATAAGACGACAGCGGCAGCGCGATCGTCTCCGCGCCGCGCGCGGGCGTGGCGAGCGGCGCCAGCGCACCCTTGGCGACGGGGACGCCATCCTCCTCCAGCTCCCAGTCGAAGCTGAACCCCGACAGGTCGCGGAAGTCGTGGCGGTTGCGCACCGTCACGCGCCCGGTCGCCGGGTCGAAGTCGTCGAACTGCGCCGGCGCATAGACCTTGCGCAGCTCGTACAATTGCGGGTTGGGCGTGCGATCGGACTGGAGCAGGCCGTCGCCGAACTCGATGTCGCCGCCCGGGTTGGGGCCGTACTCGCCGCCGTCGCCCCAGTAGCGCCGCCCGTCCTTGGTGTAGCGGTACATCGACTGGTCGACCCAGTCCCACACGAAGCCGCCCTGCAGCTTGTCCGGGTGCGCGTAGATCGTGTCCCAATATTCCTTCAGGTTGCCGCCGGTCTGGCCCATCATGTGCGCGTACTCGCACTGGATCATCGGCTGCTTGAAGCGCCAGTTGACGGCATAGTCGCGCATCTTCTCGACCGTGTCGTACATCGGCGCGTAGATGTCGGCGAAGTAGTTGGGGCGATGGTCGTGGACGCCCTCCCACGTGCCCCAGCCGAGATAGCTGAGCAGCCGCGACGGGTCGCGCTGCTTGGCCGCCGCCGCGCCCGCCTCGAAGTTCGGCCCGATCCCCGCCTCGTTGCCGAGCGACCAGAAGATCACCGAGGCGTGGTTCTTGTCGCGCTCGATCATGTTGGTGACTCGGCTGACATGCGCGTCCTTCCACGCCGGGTCGAAGCCGATCTGGAATTTGGCGCGGTCGTCGGGATGGTTGTTGCCCGCCTCCATGTACGCGTGGCTCTCGACGTTGGCCTCGTCCATCACATAGAGGCCGTAGCGGTCGGCGAGCTCGTACATATACGGGTCGTTCGGATAATGTGACATGCGCAGCGCGTTGATGTTGTTGCGCTTCATCAGCTGCACGTCGCGCTCCATCGACGCGCGCGTGATCGTGTGGAAGGTCTCCGGGTCGTGCTCGTGGCGGTTGACGCCGCGGATCGTGACCGGCCTGCCGTTGACCGTCACGCGGCCGTCGACGATCGCGACGGTGCGGAAGCCGATCTGGCGCGCGCTCGACTCGATCAGCGCGCCCTTTGCGTCGTACAGCTCGACCAGCAGCGTGTAGAGATTGGGCGTCTCCGCGGTCCACGCGCGCACGTTCGCGACGGTGCCGCTCAGCGTCACCTTGCGCTCGCCCGCGCCTCCCGCCACCGCGGCACGCGCCTGCTGGAGCATTCGGTCGCCGTCCATCAGCACGTAGCGCGCGCTCGTCGCGGCGGCGCCGGTGACCGCCACCTCGACCGCGAGCGTACCGTGGCGATAGGCGCCGTCTAGCCCGGCGTGGACGAACACGTCGCGCACGCGCGTCCTCGGCGCGGCGAGCAGATAGACCGAGCGCTCGATCCCCGAGACGCGCCAGAAGTCCTGGTCCTCAAGGTAGCTGCCGTCCGACCAGCGGTGGATCTGGATCGCCACCGTGTTGCGCCCCGGCTTCACGAAGCGGGTGACGTCGAACTCGCTCGGCAGCTTCGAATCCTCGGAATAGCCGACCTTCGCGCCGTTGACCCAGATCTCATAGGCCGAGCCCGCCGCGCCGATGTGGAGGATCACGTCGCTGCCCCGCCAGTCCGCGGGCACGTCCACGTCGCGGCGGTAGGAGCCGACCGGGTTGGTCGCGTGCGGGATCAGCGGGCGGTTGGCGGGGAAAGGATAGGTGACGTTGTTGTAGCGCGGCTGGTCGAAGCCCTGCGCCTGCCAGTCGCCGGGGACCTTTATGTCCTTCCACCCCGCGACGTCATAGCCCGGCTGCTCGAACCCCGCGGGCA
This sequence comes from Sphingomonas yunnanensis, assembly GCF_019898765.1. Classification (GTDB taxonomy): domain Bacteria; phylum Pseudomonadota; class Alphaproteobacteria; order Sphingomonadales; family Sphingomonadaceae; genus Sphingomonas; species Sphingomonas yunnanensis. Next base: position 106,605 of record NZ_JAIOKB010000008.1, read on the forward strand.
CGTCGTCCGAGCTGGGCGAGAGCGCGAACTTCCACGTGCCGTCGAGCGCGACATAGCGGGACGAGCGCGCCTCCGCGCCCGCCAGCGCGAGCGCCCGCGTCTCGTACGGGAAGCCGGTGGCGTGCGCGGGCATCTTGTTGCGCGCGTTGACCGCGGGGTTCTCCCAGTCCGGACGGGACGGGTCGACCTGTACCGGCTGCACCTGCGGCAAGCCCTGCGCCACCGCCTCCGATCCGAGCGAGATGACCAGCGACGCGGCGGCGACTCCGGCGAGCAACAGCGAGCGCATTTCCTTTTTCCTCCCCTGCGGCAGCCTTCCGCCACCCTGCTATTGTCTGACGATAATATCACGCCGCCCCGGCACAAGCGGTCTCGCGCAAGTCGCTGAAGTTCAGCGCAAACCATTGCTGCTGGCAGGAAGGGCTCGGCCGATCGCAGAGAGTGTCACGCCATTTTCACGCGCGCTCCGTAAGGGCGCGAGCATGATCCGACCCGCCCGCGCACTCGCGCTCGCCGCTCTCCTCGCCGCCCCCGCCATCGCGCGCGACGCCGCGCCGCTGCGGCTCAACGACCTGCAGGTGATCGGCACGCACAACAGCTACAAGCGCGCGATGCCCGCCGCGACCATGGCGCGGCTGCGCGCCGCCGACCCGAAGCTCGCCGACGCACTCGACTATGCGCACCGCGACCTCGGCGAGCAGCTCGACAAGGGCGCGCGCCAGCTCGAGATCGACGTCAACTACGACCCGCAGGGCGGCCATTACGCCCGGGGGTCGGACGATCCGGCGCTGCGCCGGCCGGGCTACAAGGTGCTCCACATCCCCGGCATCGACAATTCGTCGAGCTGCGTGCTGCTGACCGAGTGCCTGACGATCATCCGCCGCTGGTCCGACGCATACCCGCGCCACGTGCCGATCATGCTGATGTTCAACGTCAAGGACGAGCAGAACGCGGCGCGCGGCGGGATCGACTCGGTCGTGCCCGACGGCGCCGGCTACGACGCGCTCGACGCCGAGATCCGCTCGGTGCTGCCGCCGGCCAAGCTGATCACCCCCGACGACGTCCAGGGCCGCTACCCGACGCTGCGCGACGCGGTGCGGGCGAACAACTGGCCGACGCTCGAGCGGGCGCGCGGCAAGATCCTGTTCGCGATGGACGAGACCCCGGAGAAGGTGGCGCTGTACCGCGGCGCGCGGCGCTCGCTCGAGGGGCGCGTCTTCTTCATCAACACCGACGAGGACTCACCCGCGGCGGCCTACCTGACGCTCAACGAGACGGTGGCGGACGCCGCCCGGATCCGCCGCGACGTCGCCGCCGGCTATCTCGTGCGAACCCGCGCCGACGCCGAGACCCGTGAGGCGCGCACCAACGACACGCGCCGCCGCGAGACCGCGCTGGCGAGCGGCGCTCATTATGTGTCGACCGACTATGTCTGGCCCGACCCGCGCTTTCCCGGCGGCTATCACGTGGCGCTGCCGGGCGGCGGCGTGGCGCGCTGCAACCCGGTCCGCCGGCCGAAGGGGTGCGCGGTCGACGAGCGTTGAGCGTAGGCGTCAGACCCCTTTCGTGGCGTCCTCCTGAGCTCGTCTCAGGATCCACGATGCGGCAGGCTCGACGGGTCTCGGTACTCGCGCCACGGTGGATCCTGAAACAAACGCAGGTTAGCGACAGGCGCTGCGCCGCCTAGAGCCCCGCGCCCCGGCGCACCGCCAGCGCCGTCGCGGACCAGTCGATGTCCTCGCCTTCCGCGGCGATCGTCGCGCGCAGATGGTCGCGCACGATCCCCAGCAGCGGCATGGGCACGCGATAGGCCGTCGCCGCCGCGTCGGCGAGCGTCATGTCCTTGAGCCCGAGCGGCGCGGGGAAGCCGGCGGGGCGGAACTTGTCCTCCACCAATATCTCGCCGTAGGTGCGATAGACCGGCGCGCCGAACAACGTCTCGGTCAGGATCTCGAGCAGCGCGGCGCGTTGCACGCCGCCGCGCTCTGCCAGCGTCATCGCCTCGGCCATCGCCTCAACCGCGGCCATGATCATGAAATTGCCGCTGAGCTTGACGATATTGGCGGCGGGCGGGTGATCGCCGATGCGGAAGGTGCGCTGGCCGATCGCGTCGAACAGCGGCTGCGCGCGGTCGAGCGCCGCCGCCTCACCCGCCGCCACGACGAACAGCTTGCCCGCCGCTGCCGCCGGGGGTCGCCCGAACACCGGTGCCGAGACGACGCCGCCCGACCCGGCCTCGGCCGCGAGCCGCTCCGCCAACGCGACCCCGATCGTGCTGTGCGATACATGGAGCGCGGGCGCGGCCGCGATCCCACCTTCACCCCACACCACCGCCTCGACCGCGCGGTCGTCGGCGAGCATCGTCATCACCACCTCACCCTGCGCGGCGTCGGCGGGTGAGCTCGCCATCCGCGCGCCCGCCTCGACCAGCGCGGCGGCCTTGTCCGCGGAGCGATTCCACACGCTCACCTCATGCCCCGCCGCCAGCAGGTTCTGCGCCATCGCGCTGCCCATCTGCCCCAGACCGATGAATCCGACCTTCATGCGCTCACTCCCTCACTCGGTACCGGCGCCGCGTCCGGGATCAGCCCGGTCGCGCGCAAGTCGTCCCACAGCGGCGCCGGCAGCGGCGCCGTCATCAACCGCGCGTTCTCGCGCACCTTCTCGGCGCGCTTGGCGCCGGGGATCACCGCGGCCACGACGGCGGGCGCGGCGCAGAACTGGAGCGCGGCGGCGCGCAGGTCGACGTGGTGGCGCGCGCAGACCGCCGCGATCCGATCGCGCCGCTCGATCATCTCGCGCGGCGCCTCGGCATATTCGAAGGTCGTACCGCCGGCGAGCAGCCCCGAATTGTACGGGCCGCCGATCACCACCGAGGCACCGCGCTCCTCGCATAGCGGGAAGAAGCGCTCGAGCGCCGGCTGGTTGAGCAGGCTGTAGCGCCCCGCCAGCAGGAAGACGTTGGGATCGGCGCGCTCCAGCGCGCGCTGGCACGGCTCGACGAGGTTGACACCCAGTCCCCAGCCGCGGATCACGCCCTGGTCGCGCAGTTCGGCGAGCGCGCGGAAGGCGCCGTGCTCGGCGAGCGCGAACTGCTCCTCCCAGGCCTCGCCGAGATGGTCGGCGGCGAGGTCGTGGACGAAGGCAAAGTCGATCCGCGCCAGCCCGAGCCGCTGCAGGCTATCCTCGATCGAACGCAGCGTCGCGTCATAGCTGTAATCGGGCACGACGCGGAACGGTAGGCCGTGGCGGAACGGCGGGTTCTCGGGCCGGCTCGAATCGGGGCGGAGCAGGCGGCCGACCTTGGTGGAGAGGACGAACTCGTCGCGCGGATAGTCGCGCAGCACCGCGCCGAAGCGATGTTCGGAGAGGCCGCTGCCGTAATGCGGCGCGGTGTCGAAATAGCGCACGCCGCTGTCCCAGGCGGCGCGCAGTGCCTCGGCGGCGGTGGTCTCGTCGACGGTCTCGAACATGTTGCCGAGCGGCGCACCGCCGAAACCGAGCGGACCGGGCGGATGGAAGGACATGACGGCTCCTATAACTCCTTGCACCATGTTTCCCGGCGAAGGCCGGGGGCCCAGTTGGGCGACGGCGGTGACAGTCACCGAGCCCGCTCCAGCTGGGCCCGGGCCTTCGCCGGGAAAACAGAGTGGTGGCGGAAGTCGCCACGTGCATCCTCAAGCGCGATGCGCGCCGACGCGTTCCCCCCGCCTACCGCTGCAAACCCCCGCCCGGCCGCGCCTTTTCCATCGCAGGTCGCCGCTTTGCACTGTCCTACATGGAACAGGCGTGGAACATGGGATCGACGACGTAACCCGATTCGGTGATCTCGCCGCTGAGATGGAGGTAAGCCGCCCGCCATGCGCCGATCCGTCCCGCCCCCCGCCGCGCTCGCCGCCGCGTTGCTGCTCACCGGTTGCGCTACGAACGCGGTGCGGATCCAGGCGGCGGGCGACGTCACCGCGCGAGGGCGCGAGGCGATCACCGCCACCGCCGCCTATCTCGAGTCGGTCGAGCAGCGCCGCCGCGAGGCCGCCGCGGCGTTGGTCGCCAGCGACCCGAGCTGCCTGCCCGCCACGCCGCTGCGTATCCAGGTACCGACCAACGTCACCGCAGCCCCGGCGCCGCTCTGCCCCGAGAGCGGCGCGCCCGCGCCCGGCTACACCGCGCTCAGCATCGATGTCGGCACCAGCCCGCGCGCGCTGCTCGAGCCGCGCGTCGCGCTGCTCGCCGCGGTCGGCGACTATGTCGAGGCGCTGGCGACGATCCTCGCGGCGCCTACCACCGACGTGTCCGCCGAGCTGACCGCCTTCGCCGAGCGGGTCGGCCGCGTCGCCGCCGCGGCCGGCATGACCGACGCCGATCCGGCGACACCGCGCGGGCAGAGCCTCGTCGCGCTCGCCGCCTTCGCCGCCGAGCTCGCGCGCGAGGCGCGCACCGCGGGCAAGGTCCGCGCGCTGGTGGAAGCGCGCGGCGACGCGGTAGACCGCGCGCTCGCCGACCTGCGCGGCGAGGTCGAGGGCTGGGGCCGCACCGCCGCGCGGAGCGCCGACGACCTCTACGGCAACGCGCTGTCCCGCACGTATCTGCGCCACCGCACCGAGCTCACCGCCGAGCAGCGCGAGCAACTCGCCGCCCGCGTGTTCGCCGCGCGCGAGGCGGCGCGCACCGATCCCGCGCGCGCCGCGGCGGTGGCGGACGCGCTCGCGCTGGCGTCCACCGCCCAGGCCGATCTCCGCGCGGCGCTGTCGGGACGACTGACGCCCGCGCAGCGCCGCGCCACCGCCCAGCTCGCCCTCGACCGGATCGCGCGCGCGCTCGCGCTGGTCGCCACCATCGCGCGCCCGCTGTGAGGAGGACGGCATGACCCGCTACGCCGAGGCGCTCGCCGCCGCCAACGCGCTCGCCGAGCAGGTGCAATCCTATGTCGCCGACGGACGTTTCCTGCCGCGGTACTTCGACCGGCTGTTCGGCCTGCGCACCGCACTGGGCGACGCGCTCGACCATTTCGCCGCGACGCTGATCACCGTGCCGGGTGACGCGCCGGTGTTCGCCGCCGTGCTCGACCGCTCGGTCGAGGCACGGCGCGAGGGCGAGCGACTGATGCCGAGCGACGTCGCGGTCGAGCGCTACGCCGCCGCGGTATCGCGCGCGACCGCCGCGCTGCGCGCTGGGCCGCCCGAAGACGTCGCTGCTGCCGCTTCCACGCCCTTCCTGCGCGGTGCCCTTCGGCTCGATCGCTCGCGCGACGAGCCGACACGACAGGCACTCGCGCCAAGCGAAGCGACACCCGTGGAGCCCTATTACACCAGCCTGGCCAAGCTGTTCCCGGTCGAGGCCGTGGCGCTATACCCGCTCGCCACCGGTATCGCGGGCGACGACCGATCGGTACGGCTGATCCTGATCGCGGTCATCGGCGTCTTCGTCGTCGCGCTGCGCTGGTTCGGCACGCAGGACAGCGGCGGCGAGCCGGACGCCTCCGCGATCGCGGTCGCGCTGGCCTCCTTCCTGCTCTACGCCGCCTCGCTCGGCGGCTTCGGCTACCTGCCAGGCGGCGCCGAGCAGACGCGCCAATCGCTCGCTTTCGTCACCATCATCTGGGTCGCGCTCGCACCGCTGTGGCTGCGCCGCGCCCGCCGCTGATCTGCCAAGGAGAGACGCCGATGTGCATGCTCACCCACCGCCACTCGCTCCATTGCATCCTGCCGCCCTATATCCTCTCGCGCATCGCCGAGCACGGCCCGCCCGAGCTGCGCGGCACGGCGATCCGCGCGCTGCTGGTCGACTCCTCGATCCGGATTGTCCGCGCCACCACCGCCGGGCCGGTGTCGGGCAGCGTCGCGCGGCTGCGCAGCGCCGCGGGCAATATCGTCACTCCCAGCCCGCTGCGCACGATCCGCGACGCCGGGAACAAGCCCGAGGCGCCCGGCGCCACCGTCATACGCCGCGAGGGCGACGCGCCGACCGGCGACCCCGCGGCCGACGAGGCCTATGAGGGGCTCGGCGCGACCTTCGCGCTCTTTTGGGAGGCCTATCATCGCAACTCGATCGACGACGCCGGCCTGCCGCTCGACGCCACCGTTCACTACGACCAGGACTATGACAACGCCTTCTGGGACGGCACGCAGATGGTGTTCGGCGACGGCGACGGCGCGCTGTTCAACCGCTTCACGCTCGCGCTCGACGTGATCGGCCACGAGCTGACCCATGGCGTCACCGAGAAGGAGGCGGGGCTGGCCTATTTCAACCAGTCGGGCGCGCTCAACGAGAGCATCTCGGACGTGTTCGGGTCGCTGGTCAAGCAGAAGGCGCTCGGGCAGGACGCCGCTACGGCCGACTGGCTGATCGGCGAGGGGCTGTTCACGCCCAAGGTGAAGGGCAGCGCGCTGCGCTCGATGAAGGCGCCGGGCACCGCCTACGATGACCCCGTGCTCGGCAAGGACCCGCAGCCCGCGCACATGGACGATTTCGTCCGCACCAACCAGGACAATGGCGGCGTCCACATCAACTCGGGCATCCCCAACCGCGCTTTCTATCTCGCCGCGACGGCGATCGGCGGCAATGCCTGGGACCGCGCCGGCACGATCTGGTATAATGCGCTGCTCGACCCCAATGTCAGAGCGAACACCGACTTCGCCGCATTCGCCCGGGTGACCGTGGACGTGGCCGGGCGATTGTACGGCGCTGGCAGTGCCGAGGCGACAGCGGTCGGCACGGCGTGGAGTGATGTCGGAGTGAGCTGATGGCGGAAGAGGCAGGGTGCGGCGGCGAGGCGCGGATGCGGGTTGAGGGCGGCTTCGCGCATCTGCCCGGTCGCGCCACGGACTTATGCGTGCCGTTGGAGCGGCTGCCCAGTGACGAGCGCGCCGAGCTGGCGCGGCTCGCCGACGAGGCCAGCTTCTTCGACTGCACGCCACAGTTCGCCGCACCGCGCCCGGACGCGCGGACCTATACGATCGGGTTGACGATCGATGGGCGTAGCCGCGAGTTGCAGCTCGCCGAACCGATCCACGATCCCAAGCTGGCGGCGCTGGTCTCGACGGTGCGCCGCATCACGCGCGAGCGTGGCGGCGCCTGATCGCGAGGCTCAGGCGACGGCGGCGACCCGGTCATCGCGCGCCTTCTCGGAGCGGCGGCTGCGCGACGCCATCGCGACCCAGGCGGCCTCGGCACGCAGGCAGCGGTCACGCACGTTGTCGAGCGTCGCCGCGTCCGCTTCCTCGCGGCAGCGAACGGCGTTGGCGGTGAAGGTCTCGCTGTCGCGCATGATTAGGCTCCTCCTTTCCGGTGCGGGAGAAGCCCGCACCGGGGCGGATGCGTCGGTCGCGATGATGGGCAGCGTGACGCGCTGACCTCTCGTCGTGACTGTCGCGCTTCTCCGCTTATAGTTCCAACGCGCCGCGGCGCGATCCGGGCGCATCGGGTCGAAGATTAACCGGCCCACCCGTCCAGTGAACCGCCACCCCCTCCGGGCGCCCGTCATCTGGCGCGCTGGCGCATCGCCTGCTCCACCGCCGCCAGCAACGTGGCGCCGCGATAGGGCTTGCGCAGCAGTTCGACGCCGTCGGGCAGCACGCCATCGTCCTCGACATGGCCGGTCACCATCAGCACTGCGGTCCGCGGCCACCCGGCGCGTAGCTGCTCGATCAGCTCGGCGCCCGAGCGACCGGGCATGATGAAGTCGGTCACGACCACGTCGACGGCCTCCCGCGTCGACAGCAGCGCCAGTGCCTCGTCCACGTCGGCTGCCTCGACCACCGCGTGACCGGCCTCGGCGAGCACCTCGGCCGTGGCGCGCCGCACGCGAAGGTCGTCGTCGACGAGCAGGATCGTCAGCGCGCTCGTGCCCGCCGCCGCCGCGGCGAGCGGCGTCGCGACCGCCTGCCGCGCGCTGCACGGCAGCACGATCCGCGCACTCGTCCCACGGCCTGCTTCGCTCTCGAGCACGAAGGCGCCACCCGACTGCGAGGCGAAGCCGTCGACCATCGACAGCCCCAGGCCGGTCCCCTTGCCGATCGGCTTGGTGGTGAAGAAGGGATCGACCGCGCGCGCCATCGTCGCCGCGTCCATGCCGCTGCCGGTATCGGAGACGGTGATCGCGACATAGGCTCCCGCGGGCAGACCCTCGGTGTGGCGCGGATCCGCGCGCGCGACGGAGAGCCGCAGCTCGCCGCCGTCGGGCATGGCGTCGCGCGCGTTGATGACGAGGTTGAGGATGGCGAGTTCGAGCTGCCCGCGATCGGCCTCGGCGGCGCAGCGCTCGGGCGCGACCGCGACCGTCATCGTGATCGCGGGGGTCAGCGACTTCTCGATCAGGTCCATGAGCCCGTCGAGCAACGCGGCGAGCTCGACCGGCTCGGGCGAGAGCTGCTGCTGGCGCGAGAAAGCGAGCAGCCGGCTGACCAGCAGCCGCGCGCGCTCGGCCCCGGCCATCGCGACGTCGACGTGGCGCGTGGCGGCCGCGTCGGCGGCGTGGCGCCGCAGCTGCTCCAGGCTGATCATGATGGGCGTCAACAGGTTGTTGAAGTCGTGCGCGACGCCGCCGGTCAGCCGGCCGAGCGTCTCCATCCGCTGGCGCTGCAGCTCGGAGGCATCGCGGCTACGCACCTGGCGCAGCTCGACCGCGAGCAGTCGCGCGAGCAGCCCCAGCAGCAGGATGCACAGCGCCGCCGCGGCGAGCAGCAGCAGCACGGCGCGCCGGACCGGAACGAGGAACGCCTGCGCCGGCGCGGTGATGCGGATCGACCAGCGCGCGGCGCTCACCGGCATCCACAGCTCGACCGGGCGCGGGTCGGTGTGGATCAGCGGCGCGGCTTCGCGCGGCACCAGCAGGTCCGGGCCGGCGGCAGTGATGATAGAGGCGGTCCAGCCCGGCGCGAGCGGCTCGACGCGGAGCAGGCGCTCGAGCCGCGCGGCGGGCACCAACGCCGCCACGACATAGCGCACCTGCCCCGCCCGCCCGACCGGGGCGGCGACGGGGAAGACGCGCTGGCCGTCGCCCGCGTGGGAGAAGGTACCGATCTGCGGCTCACCTTTGTCGCGCAGCCGGCGCAGCGCGGCCGAGTCGAGGCCGGCGAGCGTCACCGCCGCCCCCGCCGAAACCGTACTGAACAGGACGTGCCCCTCGGCGTCCGCCAGCGCGATGGCGTGCCAATCGCGCTGGTTCACGAGGATGCGGTGCGCCAGGGTCGCGAAGCGCGGGAGGTCCGGCGCGGCGCCGTCCAGCGCGGGCGACTGCGCCACCATCTGGACCGCGGCGACGTTGCTGCGCAGCGTCTGCGAGACCAGGGCGGCGGCGAGATTGGCGTCGGTGCGGCCGCGCGCGGCGACGGCCTCGCGCTCGCTGCGCAGCGTGAGCGCGCCGAACGTCCCGCCCAGCGCCACGATCGGGATCACCCCCGCGAGCACGAGCAGAGCGAGCGAGCGCCTCATGCGTCGACCTCCCTCACCCGCGCTCGGCTCCCTCGTCTCGCGCGACATCGCCGTTCCCGCGGCCGCTCGCTTCCAGGCTACTGACTTATCTCAAGAAGAACCAGCGATGATGGCGGGCGAGGGCACCACGCGCGCGGCGTTGCCTCCGCCGGTGGCGCAGCTATCCTCGGGCCGTGATCGACCGTCCTCCCCACCTTCGCTCCCCTTATCGTGGCATCGCCGCGGTCGCCACGCTGCTCGCGATCGCGATCGCGCTCGCCGCGCCGGGCGACGCTGCCCAACCCGACGCCGCGCGCTGGCGTCGCCACGCCGCCGCGGCGACGATCACGCGCGACGACTGGGGCATCCCGCACGTCCACGGCCGCAGCGACGCCGACGCGGTGTTCGCGCTGAGCTACGCCCAGGCGGAGGACGATCTCGCCCGCGTGGAGGCCAACTACCTCACCGCGCTCGGTCGCACCGCCGAGGCGGAGGGCGAGGCCGCGCTCTGGGCCGACCTGCGCCAGCGCCTCTTCGTCGACGAGGCCGAGCTGCGCGCCGACTATGCCGCTTGCTCGCCCTGGCTGCGCGCGCTGGCCCAGGCCTGGGCGGACGGGCTCAACTTCTATCTCACCACCCATCCCGCGGTGCGACCGCGCGTGCTCACCCGCTACGAGCCGTGGATGGTGCTGAGCTTCACCGAGGGCAGCATCGGCGGTGACGTCGAGCGCATCCCGCTGAGCGCGCTGCGCAGCTTCTACGATCGCCCGACCCCACCCACGCCGGAGGAGCTCGGGGTGGTGCCGCGCGAGCCGTCGGGCTCGAACGGCATCGCGATCGCCCCGCGGCTCACCCGCGACGGCCACGCGCTGCTGCTGATCAACCCGCACACCAGCTTCTACTTCCGCTCCGAGGCGCAGCTGAGCAGCGACACCGGGCTGAACGTCTATGGTGCGAGCACCTGGGGCCAGTTCTTCGTCTATCAGGGGTTCAACGCGCACGCCGGCTGGATGCACACCTCGTCGACCGTCGACAACGTGGACGAGTTCGCCGAGCGGGTCGAGCGTCGCGGGGCCGGCTGGACCTACCGCTACGGCACGGCGCGGCGACCGGTCGCGGCGCGCGCGGTGTCGCTGCGCTACCGCCGCACGGACGGCACGATGGCGGAGCGGCGCTTCACCACGTGGCGGACGCATCACGGCCCGATCACCGCCGAGCGCGACGGGCGCTGGATCGCGACCGCGCTGATGTGGCGGCCCCGTCCCGCGCTCGAGCAGAGTTGGCTGCGCACCCGCGCCACCGACCTCGCCGCCTACCTCCGGATCGCCGGGCGAAAGGCCAATTCCTCCAACGACACGATCTTCGCCGACGACAGAGGGGAGATCGCCTTCCTCATGCCGCAGTTCATGCCGCGCCGCGCCGACCGCTTCGACTACACCCGCCCGGTCGACGGCAGCGACCCGCGCACCGACTGGCAAGGGCTGCATTCGCTCGCCACGCTGCCGAGCGTGCTCAGCCCGCGCACCGGCTGGGTCCACAACACCAACGACTGGCCGTGGAGCGCGGCGGGCGCCGACAGCCCGCGCGCTGCCGACTATCCGCGCTACATGGACCAGACCGGCGGCAACGCGCGCGGCGCGCACGCCGACCTGCTGCTCCAGGTCAAGAGCGGCTGGACCGCCGAGACGCTGCGCGCCGCGGCGTACGACTCCTATCTGCCCGCCTTCGCGCGGCTGCTGCCGCCGCTGGTGGCCGCATGGCGCGCGCTGCCGGCGTCCGATCCGCGGCGCGCGGCGCTGGCCGCCCCCATCGCCGAGCTGGAGCACTGGGATTATCGCTGGGCAGCGGAGTCGGTCGCGACCAGCCTCGCGGTGTCCTGGGGCGACCAGCTGTGGCGCGAGGTCGGCGACGTCGCGCAGGCCGAGCGAGTCAACGTGCCCGACTATATCGCGACGCGCGTCGCCGCGCCGGCCAAGCTCGCCGCGCTCGAGGCGGCGGTGGCGCGGCTCACGCGCGACTTCGGCACTTGGCGCACGCCCTGGGGACAGATCAACCGCTTCCAGCGGCTCGACGATGCCATCGCGCCGCACTTCGACGACGGGCGCGCCTCCGTCCCGGTACCCTTCACCTCGGCGCAATGGGGCAGCCTCGCCTCCTTCGGCGCCAAGCGCTGGCCGGGCACGCGGCGCTATTACGGGACGAGCGGCAACAGCTTCGTCGCGGTGGTCGAGTTCGGGCCGCGCGTGCGCGCGGCGGCGGTGATGGCGGGCGGGCAGAGCGGCGACCCGGCCTCGCGCCACTTCGCCGACCAGGTGGAGCGCTATGCCAGCGGGGCGCTGCGGCCGATCTACTTCTACCCCGACGAGCTCACCGGCCATGTCGAGCGGCGCTACCGTCCGGGGGAGTGAGAGACCGCGCTTCGCCTTACCTGCCGTCATCCTGAACTTGTTTCAGGATCCACCTCACCGCGAGCGCATCACGCGCCGGCTGTGCGGCAGCGTAGATCCTGAAACAAGTTCAGGATGACGCCGAGTGGGCGACGCTTCGAGCCGGTCGCAAGCCCGAACTAGCCCCTCACCTCCAGCCGCGGCACCAGCAGGTGGACCAGCAGCAGCGCCAGCAGATAGGCGCTGCCCGCCCAGACGAACACCGGCAGGTAGCTCCCCACCCGCTCCAGCACCTCGCCGACGTAGCGCGCCATGATCATCCCGCCCACCGCGCCCGCCGCGCCGCCGATCCCCATCACCGACGCGACCGAGCGCGACGGGAAGGTGTCCGACACCATCGTGTAGAGGTTGCTCGACCAGCCCTGGTGCGCCGCCGCCGCCACGCCGATGATCGCCACCGCCGCCCACAGGCTGGAGACCGTGGTGGCGAAGAAGATCGGCAGCACCAGGATCGCGCTCGCCAGCAGCGCCAGCTTGCGCCCGGCGTTGACGCTATAGCCGCGCTTGATCAGCCAGGACGAGAGCCAGCCGCCGCCGATGCTGCCGACGTCGGCGAGCAGATAGACCGCGATCAGCGGCGGGCCGAAGGTCTTGAGGTCGAGCCCGTGGCGCTTGGCGAAGAAGTCGGGCAGCCAGAACAGGAACAGGTACCACACCGGGTCGGTCATGAACTTGGCGACGACGAAGGCCCAGGTGCCGCGATGGCGGAACAGCGACGCCCAGGACGGGCGCGGCGCCGCGGCATTGAGCTCGTCGGCGTGCTGGTCCGAGGTGATATAGGCCAGCTCCTCGGGCGAGACGCGCGGGTGCTGCGCGGGCGCGCGATAGAAGGCCAGCCACGCCGCCAGCCAGGCGAAGCCGAGCAGTCCCGTGATGATGAAGGCGGCCTGCCAGCCGTAGCTGAGCGCGATCACCGGCACCACGATCGGGGTCGCGATCGCGCCGACGTTCGCGCCGGCGTTGAGGATGCCCGCGGCGAGCGCGCGCTCCTTCTTCGGGAACCACTCGGCGACCGACTTGATCGCGGCGGGGAAGTTGGCGGACTCGCCCAGCCCCAGAGCGAAGCGCGCCAGCGCGAAGCCGCTGGGGCTGCGCACCAGCGCGTGGAACAGCGCGGCGAGGCTCCAGACCGTGATCGCGGCGGCATAGCCGATCTTCGACCCGATCCGGTCGATCACCGCGCCGCAGGCGAGCAGCCCGATCGCATAGGCCGCCTGGAACCAGAAGACGATCATGCCGTAATCGACCTCGCTCCAGCCGAGCTCGGTCTGCAGCGTCGGCTTGAGGATGCCGATGATCTGCCGGTCGATATAGTTGATCGTGGTGGCGAAGAAGAGCAACGCGCAGATCGTCCAGCGCACGCGCCCGCGAGGCCTGACCGCCGGCGGACTCACCTCAGCTGCTGCCCTCACTCGACCCTCCCGCGGCGGCGTGGGCCGCCCTCCCGTTTCAACCTTCGCGCAAACGCGCGTCGAGCGCCGCGCGGTCTTCCGCGTCGGCCTGCCAGTGATCGGCGAACAGCCCGCGCTCGCCGAACAGCGCGGCGACGATCCCGCCCTCGCCCACCTCGCGCCACAGCGCCGCGAGCCGCTCCGCCATCGGATCGTTGACCGGCGCACCGTCGCCGCGGACGTGGCGCAACCACGCCGCCAGCGCGGTCAGCGTCGCGGGACAGCGTCGGCCCGCCGCGGCACTGGCACGCAAGGTCGCGAGCCAGCGCTGCGGGATCTTCTGCGAGCCGTCCATCGCGATCTGGATGAGCGAGTGCGGCAGCGCGGGGTTGGCGAAGCGCGCGAACAATGCGTCGGCGTAGGCGCCCACATCCTGTTCCGGCGCCGGGGTGAGACTGCCCGCGGCCTCGTCGCGCATCAGCGGCTCGACGATGGCGCGGATCGTGGGATCGGCCACCGCCTGGTGGACGAACTGGTGCCCGCGCTCCAGACCGAGATAGGCGAGCGCCGAGTGCGCGCCGTTGAGCATGCGCAGCTTGGCGAACTCATAGGGCGCCACGTCGGCGACCAGCTGCGCGCCGGCGAGCTCCCAGCGCGGGCGGCGCGTCGCGAACTTGTCCTCGATCACCCATTGCATGAAGGGCTCGGTGGTCACCGCGGCGGCGTCGTACAGGCCGATCGCGGCGGCGGTGCGCTCCAGGTCGGCGTCGCGCGCGGCGGGGACGATGCGGTCGACCATCGTCGACGGGCAGGCGCACTCCGCCTCGAACCACGCGCGCAGGCCCGGATCGGTGCGATCGAGCCAGGCACCGAGCGAGGCGGCGAGCGCGGCGCCGTTGTGCGCGAGATTGTCGCAGCTCACCAGCGTCAGGCCGCCGGCGCCGGACTGGCGCCGATCGGCCAGCGCGAGCGCGAGATGGTGGTAGATCGTGCCCCCCGCGGCCTCGACCGAGGCGACGTCGAGCGCGCCGTCTGGGCCGCGGTGATAGCCCTTCTCGGTCACGGTCAGCGTGACCAGCGACGTCGTCGGCGCGGCGAGCACCGCGCGCAGCCGCTCGCCGTCGCGCGGCGCCACCAGCATCTCGCGCAGCGCGCCGACCAGCGAGACCCGCTCGCCCGCGGCGGAGCGCTGCGTCACCGTGTAGAGCCCTTCCTGCGGCAGCAGCGCCTCGGCGACCGCCGGCGAGCGCAGCGACACACCGGTGATCGCGAAGTCGCGGTCGCCCGCCGTCATCGCCGCGTCGGTGTAGACCGCCTGATGCGCGCGGTGGAAGGCGCCGAGCCCGAGATGGACGATCCCGGTGCGCTGCGCCGCGCGATCGTAGCCGGGGCGAACCACACTGTCCGGGAGCCGGTCGACGGTGGCGGGCGACAGCCGCTCGACGCCGCTCACAGCTTGTACGCCCGGCGCACGAGGCCGACGGTGAGGTCGCGCGCCAGCTCGGCCGCCTCCCAGTCCTCCAGCCGGTGCTCGGCGACGAGCCGCGCGAGATAGTGGCAGTCGATCCGCCGCGCGACGTCGTGGCGCGCCGGGATCGAGAGGAAGGCGCGCGTGTCGTCGTTGAACCCCGCGGTGTTGTAGAAGCCCGCGGTCTCGGTGGTCATCTCCCGATAGCGGAGCATGCCTTCCGGCGAGTCGTGGAACCACCAGGCCGGCCCCAGCCGCAGGCAGGGGTAGTGGCCCGCGAGCGGCGCCAGCTCGCGCGTGTAGGTGGTCTCGTCGAGCGTGAAGAGGATCAGCGTGAAGCGCGGATCATTACCGACCGCGTCGAGCAGCGGCTTCATTGCTTCCACATACTCGATCCGCAGCGGGATGTCGGCGCCCTTGTCGCGGCCGTGGCTCTCGAACAGCTCACGGTTGTGGTTGCGGTACGAGCCGGGATGAAGCTGCATCACCATCCCGTCCTCGACGCTCATCTTCGCCATCTCAGTCAGCATCTGCGCGCGGAACAGCTCGGCGTCCGCCGCGTCCCAGCGGCCGCTCCCGATGCGGCCGAACAGCGCCTCGGCCTCGCCGGCAGAGAGGTTGGCGGTGCGCGCGCTGGGGTGGCCGTGGTCGGTCGCGGTGGCACCCGCCGCGCGGAAGTCGGCGCGACGCTTGCGGTGCGCGGCGAGATAGCCCTGCCAACTCCACACATCCTCGCCGGTCAGCTCGGCGAAACGCGCCATCGCGGGCTGGAACTGCTCATGCTCGACGTCGATCACGCCGTCGGGACGGTAGGTCGTGGCGACGCGCCCGCCCCAGCCCGACTCACGGATTCGACGGTGCGAGTCGAGCGGGTCGTCGGCGCCCTCGGTGGTGGCGAGGAACTCGATACCGAACCGGTCGAACAGCGCGCGCGCGCGAAAGGCGGGCGTGGCGAGCTGCTCGTTGATCCGGTCATAGTAGAGATCGGCAGTGCCGGCCTCGAGCGCGACGTCGAAGCCGAACACCTCGGCGAAGACATGGTCGAGCCACAGCCGCGACGGGGTGCCGCGGAACAGGTGGTAATGGTCCGCGAAGAGGCGCCACGCCGCGCGCGGGTCGGTCGCCGGCGTGCCGGCGCGCGACGGGATGGCGAGATCGTCGAGCGCGACGCCCTGCGAGTAGAGCATGCGGAAGACGTAGTGATCGGGCGCGAGCAGCAGCTCGGTCGCGTTCTGCCAGCGCGAGTCCTCGGCGAACCAGCGCGGATCAGTGTGGCCGTGCGGGCTGACGATCGGGAGCGCGCCGATGTCGGCGTAGAGCGCGCGCGCGATGTCGCGCTGGGTCCGATCGCTCGGGAACAGCCGGTCGGGATGGAGGCGCAGCGCGCGGGTCATGCCAGCGCCTCCGCGCGCGCACCGGCGAGCGCGTGGGCGATGCCGCGCTCGGCGCCGCGCAGCTCGGCGAGCCCGCGCATCCGGCCGAGCAGCGAGTAGCCGGGATTGGTCACGCGCGAGAGGTCGTCGAGCATCTGGTGTCCGTGGTCGGGGCGCATCGGGATCGAGCGATCCTCGCGCTGCTGGAGACGGTGGACCGCGGCGATCACCGCGGTCATGCCGGCGTCGCCCTCGAGGTGCGCCGCCTCGTGGAACGTTCCCCCGCGCGCGTCGCCGCTCTCGCGCTGGACCGAGCGCAGGTGGAGGAAGCCGATCCGCTCGCCGAGCCGGTCGACCATCCCCGGCAGGTCGTTGTCGGGCCGCGCCCCGAAGGAGCCAGCGCAGAAGCACAGGCCGTTGGCGCGGCTCGGCACGCGCTGGAACAGGTCGGCGACGTCGGCCTCGGTGCTCACCACGCGTGGCAGGCCGAAGAGCGTGAAGGGCGGGTCGTCAGGGTGGACCACGAGACGCAGCCCGCGCTCCTCCGCCACCGGGCAGACCGCCTCGAGGAAGGCGACGTGGTTGGCGTGGAGCGCGGCGGCATCGACCCCATCATAGGTCGCGAGCGCCGCGCGAAAGTCCTCGATCGAGAAGCTCTCCTCGCTGCCCGGCAGACCGGCGATGATGTTGCGCTCGAGCTGGTAGCGTTCGACCTCACCCATGCCGGCGAGGCGGCGCTCGGCGCGCTCGATCACGTCGGGAGCATAGTCGCGTTCGGCGCCGTCGCGGCGGAGCAGGAAGAGGTCGAAGGCGGCGGCCGCCTCATGCTCGTAGCGCAGCGCGCGCGCGCCGTCGGGCAGTTCCCAGCCGAGATCGGTGCGGGTCCAGTCAAGCACCGGCATGAAGTTATAGGTGACGACGCGGATCCCGGCGGCGGCGAGATGGCACAGGCTCTCGCGGTAGGCGTCGACCAGCTCGTCCCAGCGCGGTCCCCGAGTCTTGATCTCCTCGTGGATCGGCAGGCTCTCCACCACGGTCCAGCCGAGACCGGCGGCGGCGATGGTCGCGCGCCGCTCGGCGATCGCCGCCGCGCTCCAGACGGCGCCGTTGGGCACCTCGTGGAGCGCGGTGACCACCTCGGTGGCGCCGGTCTGCCGGATGTCGCGCAGCGCGACCGGGTCGGACGGGCCGAACCAGCGCATCGTCTGCGTCATCCACCGCATCCGCCCGTCCTGTCGCGCCATCCGCCCGCCCCCGCTGTCGCCCCGAAACATCATCCGCGGCTCAGAACACGAAATTCACCGCCAGCGCAAAGGTACGGCCGAAATAGGCGGTGTAGAGCGGGTCCTTGCGCACCGTGTCGACGGTGAGGCGATTGGTCTCGTTGGTGATATTCTGCACCTCCGCGATCAGCTTCACGTTCTCGGTCAGGTTGTACGAGGCCGAGGCATCGACGAAGATCGAGCTGGCGTTCGAGGTCGAGTCCGCGTCGACCGAGCCGCTCGGCACCGCGGTGAGGAACGAGGCGCGATAGTTCACCGTCGAGCGGATGCTGAAGCGGCTGTCCTCATAATAGAGTGTGCCGCTCGCGGTCTCGGGCGACAGGCCGACCAGCGGCGCGGTGCGCGAGAGCGTGGGCGAGATGATGTAGTTGATGTTCGACCGCACCCGCGTGAAATTGCCCAGCGCGCCGAAGTTCTTGAGGAAGCCCGGCAGGAAGGTGAAGGGCAGCTGCACGTTCGCCTCGAAGCCGCGCAGCGGGCCGCCCGGCGTGTTGTTGCTGCGCTGGACGGTGAACTGGTCGCCCGGGCGCAGCTGCGTGCCGTTGAGCAGCGAGAGCGGCAGGCCGATGTCCTGGAAGGCGACACTGGCGCTCGTCGTCTGGATGTAGGTCTCGATGTTCTTGTAGAAATACGCCACCGACAGCAGCGAGCCGGGGCGGAAATACCATTCCAGCGCGGCGTCGAACGTGTTGGCGCGGATCGGTTCGAGGAACGGGTTGCTGAACGAGGCGGTCTGGATCACCAGATTGGCCGAGCCCGAGGGGATCAGCTGGCCGTAGGCGGGGCGCGACATCACGCGCGCCGCCGACAGGCGCGCGATCAGGTCGGGCGTGACGTCCAGTGCCAGGTTCATCGAGGGCAGCCAGTCCTCGTAGGAGCGGCTCACCTCGGAGATCACGTAGCGCGACGGGTAGGTCGACCCCGCCGGCGCGGCGGTGGTGATCGGGCCATAGGTGTCGAGGCTGGTGTGGACGTAGCGCACGCCCGCGTCGCCGCGCAGCGTCACCGGCAGAATGTCCTGCGTGTCGAACTTCACCATGGCGTAGCCGGACTTGTACTTCTCGTCGACGCCGCCGTAGGTGCCCTTGGCGCACTCGATGCTGCAATAGACGTAGCTGTCGAGCCCGACCGCGTCGCGGAACTTGTCCGGATCGACCGAGACGAAGTCCTGCAGCTGGCCGTCGAGGTTCTTGCCGATCCCCGTGGTCGTGAAGGTGATGTCCGCCAGCGAGACGCCGGCGGGCAAGGCCAACGGATTGTTGGTGGCGAGCTGGCGCTCGCGCGCGGTGTATTTGTTGGTGCGGTACTGGCCGCCGAACTGGATGGTGAAGCCCTGCGCCGGCTTCCAGTCGCCGTTAAGCTCGAAGGTCTTGCTGACGATCGTGTTGCGGCGGATGAAGTTGGAGAGCTGGCCGCGCTGGTCGCCGTTGGCGAGTGGCGGACCGTATCGGAACAAGGTCGGATCGGTCGTGTCGATGCCGTAGCCGATCTTGGGGATGTCGGGATTGTCGCGGAAGTCGATCGACCAGTTGCGCGAGTCGTTCGAATCGATCGCCACCTGCAAGCGATTCACGTCGAGCCGCGACTCATTGATGCCGGCCAGGCCGAACACCCGGAAGCTGTCCGAGAAGCGATGGTCGAAATTGAAGTTGGCCTGCTTATACTCGGACGTGAAGCGCTCGCTCTGCATCTCGGAGCGCAGGTCGACGCCGTCGAACAGGCCGTGGACCAGCGAGCCGTTGTCGTCGACCTCGATCTCGCGCACCGAGGTGAGCGGCTGGCCGTTGTTCGAGATCGCGCGGCCGAACGAACGCGCGTCGAAATAGGTGTCGAGCCGGTCGACCTTGAAGCGCGAGTAGAGCCCGTCGAGCGAGATGTCGGTGTTGTCGCTCGGCTTCCACTGGAAGGTCAGCGATCCCGCGATGCGCTGCTGATCCTGGCTGCTGCGCACCGGGCGCGGCAGGCGCGGTAGATAGACGCCGCCGCCCGGTCGCCCGTTCACGCCGGTGCGGCTCATGATATAGTCATAGGCCGCCTGGGTGCCGGTGCGCGGGTTGTTGGTGCTGCAATTGTTGGCGTCCGAGCCGATCGAGGCCCCGCTCGGCTGGGTATAGCCCACGCCCGGGCTGGTCACCGCGCCGCCCTTGTAGGTGTAGCCGACGGGCGTGCAGAAGGGGAAGATCACGCCCGCGTTGGCGCTGCCGTTCGGCTGAGCGAGGCCGTAGACCGTGGTCGGCACGACATCGACCGCCGAATAGGCATATTCGTCGATCCGGCGCTTCGAATAGGCGACGCTGGCGAGCACGCCGAACGTGTCGCCGAACTGCTTGGAGACCAGCGCGGACAGGCGCGGGTCGATGTCCTTCTTGATGTCGTTGTAGATCCCGCGCGCGGTGCCGGAGACGACGAACGACTTCTTCTGGTCGAACGGCTTGGGCGCGCGCAGGTCGACGGTGGCGCCGAGCGAGCCCTCCTCGACGTCGGCGGACGTGGTCTTGCGCACCGACAGCGCCGAGAAGATCTCGGTCGGGAAGGTGACGAAGTCGAACGAGCGGCCGGTGGCGACGCCGCCGCGGATATCGCTGCCGCTGACCTGCGACACGCCCTCCATGCCGTTGATGCGGACGCGCGTGAACTGCGCGCCGAGGCCGCGCACCGAGATGTTGCGCCCCTCGCCGCCGTCGCCGCGCGACAGCGCCACGCCGGGGATGCGCTGCATCGACTCGGCGAGGTTGGAATCGGGGAACTTGCCGATGTCCTCGGCGACGATGCTGTCGACCGCGGCGGTCTCGGCACGTTTCTGGTTGAGCGCGCTGTTGAGCGAGGCGCGGAAGCCCGTGACGACGATGTCGTTGATCTGCGCCTCGCCGCCTTCCTGCACGGGCGATTGCGTGCCGTGCGCGTCGGTCGCGGGTGGCGCGGCGGGCGCGCCGGCGGAGACGACGTCGCCGGTGGCGGAGGGAGGCGGCAGGTCCTGCGGCGCGGTCTGCGCGGCGGCGGACCCCGCGATCAGCGCGGCCAGCGCGCTCGACGACACGAACAAGGCGCACTTCTGGCGACGGTAGATGCCCACATCCCCTCTCCCAATATGCGCACGCTCGTCTCAGGCTCGCTGTGCGCCGGTGGCGCCGCTGCCGTCTGTGCGGCATGCGGTCAATGATGGAGAGCTATCAGCTGCGAACCTGCCTGGCAACTGGCCTGACCAGATTGTAGGAAAACAACTGTTTGATCCTCCCCGTAAGGCAGGGAGAGGGACCAGCCGAAGGCTGGTGGAGGGGGGCTTCCGCGGGCGCTGCGTGCGGTGGAGAGCCCCCTCCACCACCGCGCTATCGCGCGGCGGTCTCCCTTCGCGTGCCGGGGAGGAGCCTGGTCGCCTTACACCGTTCGCCGCGCCAGCGCGCGGCGACGCTGGTCGGTCTCCTTGCGCGCGCGCTCCACCGCTTCGGTCTCGGTGACGTCGAGCAGATAGTCGATCACGCGGCTGAGATGGTCGCGCATCGCGTTGCGCGCGTCCGCCGGCGAGCGCGCCTCCAACGCGGCGAGGATGCGGCCGTGCTCGGCGAGGCGGCTCTCGGTGCCGAGACTCCCGGCCTTGAGCAGCACCTCGCGCGCCAGCGGCGAGCGGAAGCGCATGTCCCAGAAGTCGGTCACGGCCGAGATGATCACCGCGTTACCGGTCGCCTCGGCGATGGCGATATGAAAGCGGCGGTCGGCGTCCTCGGCGACCTCGTCGCGCGCCATGTCGCCTAGCAGCGCGCGTAGCTCGGCGAGCTGCTCGGCGTCGATCTCGGTCGCCGCCACGGCCGCCACCTCGCCCTCGAGCAGCCGCCGCGCCTCGGTGATCTCGAACGCGCCGATATCGAGCTCCTGCTCGACGTGGGGCGTCGCGGCGGCGAGCACGAACACGCCCGAGCCCTTGCGCGCCTCGACCAGCCCCTGCATCTCCAACGCGATCATCGCCTCGCGGATCGTCGGCCGGCTCACCCCGAACCGCTCGGTCAGGTCGCGCTCGGCCGGCAGCCGCGCGCCGACGGGGTAGACGCCCGCGACGATGTCGGTGACGATCGACTGCACGATCTTGCGGTACAATTTGCCGCCATGCTCGGCCACGCGCGTCAGCTCCTCAGCATCGCGACGCGTCCGTTCGTCGCCGTCCGGCTCAGCCTTGTTCCTCGTCCGCCCGCTCGCCCCCGTCAAGCCTTGTCAGCGCATCTCCGCGTGAAAATGCCTGACAATGTACTTGCATGTGGCCCGACCAAGATCTACGCCACGGTCGTGAGAGTGTCTCGACGATCGCCTGTGACGGGCACGGATCGAGCACCCGCTATACGTGTGAGGGGAGAGACGGTGGTTCGCACACTCGCGTTGCTGGCGCTGGCGGTCTTGCCATCGAGCGCCCTCCCTGTCGCCGCGGCGGCACAATCGAGTGCCGCCCGCGAGAGCGCCGCGCCATGGCGCGACCTGATGCCCAAGCCCGGTCTCGCCGGCTGGCACCGCACCGGCGGCAACGCCACCTATGAGGTGATCGGCGACGAGCTGGTCGGCCGCGCGGTGATCGGCAAGGGCAACAGCTGGCTCGTCTCGGACCAACGCTACGGCGACTTCATCGTCGAGTTCGACGCCAAGACCGACCCGACGCTCAACTCGGGGATGATGATTCGCGGCCAGAGCCGGCCCGACTACCGCAACGGCGTGGTCTTCGGCTATCAGGCGGAGATCGACCCGTCGTCGCGCGCGTGGAGCGCGGGCCTGTACGACGAGCAGCGCCGTCAGTGGCTGTACACGCTGGGGCGCAACGAGGCGGCGCGCAAATCCTTCCGCTCGGGCGACTGGAACCACTATCGCGTCGAGGCGATCGGCAACCGGCTGCGTACCTTCATCAACGGCGTGCCCGCCGCCGACATCGTCGACGACACCGACGCGCGCGGCTTCCTCGCCTTCCAGGTCCACGCGCTGCCCGACGCGGTCGCCGCCAAGGGTCCGGAGGTCCGCTTCAAGGGCCTGCGCATCATCACGCAGGACCCGAAGCGCTACGCCATGCCCGAGAACCGGCTCGAGCAGCAGGGGTGGCAGTCGAACGCGCTCACCGCGGCCGAGCGCCGCGCCGGCTGGACGCTGCTGTGGGACGGTCGCACCGGCAAGGGCTGGCGCGCGGCCAAGAGCGGCGGCTTTCCCTCGCATGGCTGGACGATCGCGAACGGCGTGCTGTCGGTCGAGAAGAGCGCGACCGAGGCGGCGCGCGGCGGCGACATCGCCACCGCGGCGACCTACAAGGATTTCGAGCTGTCGGTCGATTTCCGCCTCTCCGAGGGCGCGAACAGCGGGATCAAATATCTGCTGCCGCCGGGGCCGAACGGCGGCGTGTCGAACGTCGGCTTCGAGTATCAGCTGCTCGACGACGCGCGCCACCCCGACGCCAAGATGGGCCGCGACGGCAACCGCACGCTGGCCTCGCTGTACGACCTGATCCCGGCGCGCAACCTCTCGGACCCGGACAGCCCGGGCAAGCGCGCCAACCCGCCGGGCGAGTGGAACCGCGCCACGGTGCTGGTGCGCGGCAATCACGTCGAGCATTGGCTCAACGGCTTCAAGGTAGTCGAGTATGAGCGCGGCTCGGCCGAGCTGAAGGCGCTGATCGCGCAGAGCAAGTTCGCGCAGGTCGCGGGCTTCGGCGAGACCGCCGACGGCGCCATCCTGCTGCAGGACCACGGCGACACGGTCGACTTCCGCTCGATCAAGCTGCGCAAGTTCTGATGGTCGCTGGGCGTCTGCCAGCCGGTGCCCCTGCGGAGGCCGGGGCCCAGTTGGGGAACGACGGTGTATCGAACGCCAGCTTTCCCGCCTGGGCCCCGGCCTTCGCCGGGGCACGAGAAAAGCATAGATAGTAACGACCCCAGGGGAGGCACCACGATGTTCGACCGTCGAACGATGATCAAGGGCGGCGCCGCGACGATCGGCGCAATGGCGTTCACCGCCAAGAGCTACGCGCAGATCAAGGGCGCCAACGACCGCATCCGCGTCGGCATCGTCGGCGTCAACGGGCGCGGCCAGGCGCATATGAGCGCCTTCTCGAAGCAGCCCAACGTCCAGGTGACGCATTTCGCCGACGTCGACTCGACCGTGCTGGCCAAGCGTGCCGCCGAGTTCGCCGAACGGTCCGGCACCAAGGTGAAGACGGTCGGCGACTATCGCAGGCTGCTCGACCGCAAGACCGTCGACGTCGTCACCGTCGCCACGCCCGACCATTGGCACGCCAAGGTGGCGATCGACGGCATGGACGCGGGGCGCAACGTCTATATCGAGAAGCCGGTCGGCATCGCGCCCGCCGAGGGCGAGGCGCTGATCGCCACCCAGCAGCGCACCGGGCGCGTGCTCCAGGTCGGCAACCAGCAGCGCTCCAGCATCGAGACGCGCCAGCTGCTCGACCTGATCCGCGCCGGCGAGCTGGGTGACGTCTACGAGGCGCAGACCTGGTACGCCAACAACCGCAAGTCGATCGGCAAGGGCGAGGAGATCGCGCCGCCGCCCAACCTCGACTGGAACATGTGGCAGGGGCCGCGCCCACGCGGGCCGTATCGCTCCAACCTGGTCCACTATAACTGGCATTGGTTCTGGAAGTACGGCACCGGCGAGATCTGCAACAACGCGCTGCACGAGCTGGACATCGCGCGCTGGCTGATGGGCGTCACCTACCCCAAGACGGTGAGCGCGCGCGGCGACCGGCGCTTCTTCCGCGGCGACGACTGGGAGATGTACGACACGCTCGCGCTGACGCTCGGCTATGACGACGGCCGCGTGATCCGCTGGGACGGCGAGAGCTGCAACGGCATGCTGCGCTACGGTCGCGGTCGCGGGACGTTGCTGCTCGGCACCAAGGGCTCGGCGGTGGTCGATCGCAACGGCTTCGAGCTGTACGACCTCGCCGGCAAGCAGGTGCGCGAAGTGAAGGCGGCGGCCTCGTCCGAGACCACCGGCACGGTCGGCGAGGGCGCGCTCGACGTGCTCCACGCCGCCAACTTCCTCGCCGTGGTGCGTGGGCAGGAGCAGGCGCTGCACTCGCCGATCCAGGAGGGGCATATCAGCACGACATTGTGCCACCTCGGCAACATGGCCTATCGCACCGGCGGGGCGATCACCGTCGACCCGGCGACCGGCAGGCCCAACGAGGCGGCGGCGCAGAAGCTCTGGTCGGTCGACTATGAGCCCGGCTGGGAGGTGCGCGCCTGAGGTGAGCGAGATGGAGGCGAGCGTCGCGCGGTTCGCCGCGATGGGCACGCGGGTCGAGCTGCACCTGTTCGGCCGCGCCGCCCCCGACGCGCTCGCCGCCGCGCGCGCCGCGGTGGAAGCGGTGGAGGATGCACTAACCGTGCGGCGCGAGTCGCCCGCGGTGGCGCTCAACCGGGTGCTGGCGCGCGGGGGCGAGGCGGTGGTCGCGGACTCGCTGCTGTGGGAGGCGCTGCTGGCGGTGGACGCGATGCGGGCCGCGACGGACGGGCTGTTCGATCCGTGTGTGGGGGGCGGGCCGGAGCTGCTTCGCGGGTCGTGGGACGAGCACACCCTCTCGCCCGACGCTGTTCCCCGGCGAACGCCGGGGCCCAGTTGGGAAAGCCTCGGTGGCTCTTGCGAGACGTCCCCCACCCGGACCCCGGCGTCCGCCGGGGCGGAACGGGAGGGGGAAGAGACGATCTCCCTCCAGTGTGTCTCCCGTGGCGGCGTGGCCGTCGTCGCGTCGTCATCACTACCGCCTTCCCGACTGGGCCCCGGCCTTCGCCGGGGCACAAGCGCGCTCGAGGCCAACGACGTCTCCCCCCTCTCCCGCTGGTCCGCGCTCGCGATCGACCGGGCCACCCGCCGCGTCGCCGCCGCGCACCCGCTCGCGCTCGACTTCGGCGGCTTCGGCAAGGGCTACGCGCTCGACCGCGCCGTCGCCGCCCTCCGCAGCGCAGGCGTCATCTCGGCCTTCCTCTCCGCCGGCGAGAGCTCGATCGCGGTGATCGGCGAGCACCCGCTTGGCGGCGCATGGCCGCTCGCGATCCCGCATCCCGAGATCGATGGCATGTGGCTGAGCGAGCTCGAGCTCACCGACGCCTCGCTCTCGGTCTCGTCCACCGTCGGCGCCGGCGCGGCGAAGCCAGGCCGCGCCGCGATGATCCGCCCCATCGACGGCGCGATCGTCACCCGCCGCGCGACCGCCGTCGCCGTCGCGGCAACCGGCGCCGAGGCCGAGGCGCTCAGCACCGCGCTCCTCGTCGCCGATGCATCCGCCGCCGACCGCCTCCGCGCCGCGGCGCCGGATCGTCGCTTCCTCTTCCCCCATGACGCGCCGACGCGCGCCGACCGACCGATGGAACTCACCGCATGACCGACGACGATTTCGCGCTCTCGCGCCGCTCCTTCCTCGATCGCGTGCTGGTCGCCTCGGCGGGCGTGGGGATGAGCGTCGCCGCCCCCTGGACCGCGCTCGCCGCGGCCGAGCCGGCGAGCGGCCCGCGCGTGCGGCTCGGCGTGATCGGCACCGGCGACCGCGGCCGCGCGCTGATCCAGAACATCAACAAGACGCGCAACTGCACCGTCGCCGCTCTGTGCGACCCGTTCGCGCCGCACATGGCCAAGGCGCGCGCGCTGGTGCCCGCGAGCACGCCCGTCTTCACCGATCACCGCGCGCTGCTCGACGCCAAGGGGATCGACGCGGTGGTGATCGCCACGCCGCTCGACCTCCACGCGCGGCTCACGATGGAGGCGCTCGACGCGGGCTATCCGGTGTTCTGCGAGAAGGCGATGGCGCGCACGATCGCCGATTGCGGGGCGATGGTCACGCGCGCACGCCAGCGCGGCAAGGTGCTCCAGATCGGCCACCAGCGCCTGTTCAACCCGACCTATCTCAACGCGCTGAAGCGCGCCAAGTCGGGCGAGATCGGCACGATCACGCAGATCCGCGCGAGCTGGCACCGCAATCGCAGCTGGCGCCGCGACGTGCCGGCGGGCGGGCAGGAGCGCGAGATCAACTGGCGGTTGTACCGCGCGCGCTCGGCCGGGCTGATGACCGAGCTGGCGACGCACCAGCTCCAGGTCGCCAATTGGTTCATGGACGGGCTGCCGACGCGCGTGATGGGCTCGGGCAGCATCTGCTTCTGGAAGGACGGGCGCGAGGTCTATGATCAGGTCGCGCTGATCTTTGATTATTCCGAGGGGCGGAAGGTGATCTACACCTCGATGCTCAACAACGCGCGCTACGGCTGCGAGGAGCAGATCCAGGGCAGCAAGGGCACGATCGAGCCCGAGCTCGGCCGTATCTATCAGGAAGTCCAGCCCGCCGCCGTCCCCGCGCTCGCCAAGATGCGCAAGGACGTCCAGGCCGGGCGCAAGAACACCGTGCCGATCGGCGGCGCCACCTGGTTCCCCGAGCTGCCCGTCACCACGCCGGGCGACTCACTCGGCTGGGGCGAGTATGACGAGACGATGCTCCAGTTCGAGGGCTTCGGCGAGGCAGTGCGCAGCGGCAAGGAAGTGCCCGGCCTGCTCGCCCAGGCCTATTATGCCAGCGTCGCCTCGCTGCTCGGCGAGCAGGCGATCGACACCGGCCGCGCGCTCGACTGGCCGACCGACCTCGTCACTGTCTGACCCCTACTTCTCCCAAGGACCTGCTGCCA
Organism: Sphingomonas yunnanensis; assembly: GCF_019898765.1. Taxonomy (GTDB): domain Bacteria; phylum Pseudomonadota; class Alphaproteobacteria; order Sphingomonadales; family Sphingomonadaceae; genus Sphingomonas; species Sphingomonas yunnanensis. The sequence goes on from NZ_JAIOKB010000008.1 coordinate 133,628, forward strand.
TGGACATGATCGATCGCCGTCTCCTGCTCGCCGGTGCCGGACTCGTCGGCGCGGGGATCGCCAGTGCGTCGGGCGCGCAGTCAACCGCGGCGGGCAACGGCGTCTCCGCCGAGGGCGCGCCGACCGGCCCCGACCCCAGCGCCAAGAACCGCCTGCGCTTCGCGGTGATCGGGCTCGACCACTCGCACATCTTCGCCATCACCGACGCGCTGATCCGCGGCGGCGGCACGCTGGTGGCGGTGCACGCGGGCGACCCCAAGCAGCTCATCCCCTTCCGCAAGCGCTACGGCGACGTGAAGGTGGCGCGCACCGAGGAGGAGATCCTCGCCGACAAAACGATCCAGGTCGTCGCCAGTGCCTCCATCCCCGATCTGCGCGCGCCGCTCGGCGTCCGCGTGATGCGCGCGGGCAAGGACTTCCTGTCGGACAAGCCCGGCATCACCAGCCTGGATCAGCTCGCCGAGGTGCGCCGCACGATCGCGCAGACCAAGCGCAAGTTCGCGATCATGTATTCGGAGCGGCTCGAGGTACGCGCCGCGGTCAAGGCGGGCGAGCTGGTCCATGCCGGCGCGATCGGGCGGGTGGTGCAGACGATCAACATCGCGCCGCACCGCGTCAGCGCGCCGACTCGCCCCGATTGGTTCTGGGACGTGAAGTATTACGGCGGGATCCTCACCGATATCGGCAGCCATCAGGCCGATCAGTTCGTGTTCTACACCGGCTCGACCGAGGCCTCGGTGGTGGCGTCGCAGGTCGGCAATTTCGCCACGCCGCAGCATCCGAAGTTCCAGGACTTCGGCGACATGATGCTGACGGGCAACGGCGGCGCGGGCTACGTGCGGGTCGACTGGTACACGCCGGACGGGCTGCCGACCTGGGGCGACGGGCGCGTCTTCATCCTCGGCACCGAGGGCTATATCGAGCTGCGCAAATATGTCGACATCGAGGGACGGCCCGGCGGCAACCACCTGTTCCTCGCGGACAAGAAGGGCACCCGCTACATGGACTGCAGCAAGGTGCCGCTGCCGTTCGGGCCGCAGTTCGTCACCGACGTGGTCGAGCGCACCGAGGTGGCGCAGAACCAGGCGCAGGCGCTGCTCGCCGCCGAGCTGGTGCTGAGCGCGCAGGACAAGGCGCGCACGCTCTCGGGCACGCGCCCGCCGGTGCAGGGCGGCTGAGCGGGGGCGCTAGCGGTCGTGAACCTATTCCCCTCCGTGCCCGGGAGGATCTAGTCTCTCCTCCTCACGCCGCCTTCGGCAGCACCGCAGCCTCCGCCGGCGCCACACCCACCGGCGTCTCCACCGGCGCCACACCCGCGTCGACGCTGCCGGTGCGTTCCAGCTTGCCCCAGCCCACCTTCGGTCCGGTCAGCGCGGCATAAGCGGCGCGCAGCACCACCGCGTAGAGGATCTGGCGATAGCCGAAGCGTTGCAGCAGCAGCCGCAGCGCGGGGAAGCGCGCCTCGCGGCGGTCGAGCCGGAACGCGATCCAGCCGCAGGCGAGATCGATCGCGGTGAAGGCGAGCCAGAAGGCCGCGACGGTAGCGGCGTCGCCACCAGCCGCGTCCCAGCCGCGGTCATAGACGCGCCAGACCGTGCCGCCGACGCCGGCGATCAGCCCGAGGTCGATCAGCGGCGCCACCAGCGTGAAGCCGAACTGGAACAGCAGCGCCTGCGGCAGGCCGATCCACGCGAGCCCGCGCGGCCGTCCGCGCCCGATCAGCGCGCGATGCTTCCACAGGCACTGGAGCGTCCCGAACGCCCAGCGGAAGCGCTGCTTGAACAGAGCGCGCACCGTCTCGGGCGCCTCGGTCCAGGCCACCGCGTCATTGTCGCAGGCGACGCGCCAGCCGGCGCGCTGCACGGCGATGGTGAGATCCTGGTCCTCCGCCAGCGTGTCCTCGGGATAGCCGCCGACCTCGTCGAGCGCGACTCGGCGCCACGCCCCGACCGCGCCCGGCACCACCGTCACCGCGCCCAGCACGGCGAGCGCGCGGCGCTCGAGCTGCTGCGCGGTGACATATTCCAGCGCCTGCCAGCGCGTGATCAGGTTGACGCGATTGCCGACCTTGGCGCAACCCGCCACCGCGCCGATCGCCGGATCGGCGAACCAGCGCGTCAGCTTCGCGATCGTGTCGGGTTCGAACTGCGTGTCGGCGTCGAGCGCGATCACCACGTCGCCGCGCGCCTGCGCCAGCGCGGTGTTGAGCGCGCGCGCCTTGCCGCCGTTGGTCAGCGTCAGCAGCCGCACGCGCGGGTCGATCGCGAAGGCGGCGCGGACCACGTCGGAGGTGCCGTCGCTCGAGCCGTCGTCGATCACGATCACCTCGACGCGCACGCCCTCGCTGGCGAGGATGCGGCGCACCGACGACTCGATCACGCGCGCCTCGTTGAAGGCGGGGATGAGCACCGAGACGAAGCCGGGCACGCGATGCGGCGCCGCGATCGGCGCGTCGTCGCGACGGCGCCGCAGCGCCAGCGCAGTGAGCGATAGCGAGCGCGCGATGCCCAAAGCGATCGCGACGGCGAACAGCCAGCCGAGCGAGTCGCGCAGCCAGGCCGCGCCGTCGAACAGCGTGCGCGCGCCCGCGGCGCGCGCGCCCGTGTCGCTGGCGAGCCGCGGCATCACCGCCTCGCGCGACAGGCCGGCGAGCGTCGAGACGGGCACCAGCTCATAGCCGCGCGCGCGCAGCCCGCGGATGATCGCGGGCAGCGCCGCGAGCGTCTGGGTGCGATCGCCACCCGAGTCGTGCAGCAGCACGATCTGCGCCGGCCGATCGGCGGTCCCCGCCGCGACGCCGGCGATGACGCGGCGCGCGATCGTGGCGGCGTCGGGCTTCTCCCAGTCGAGCGGATCGACGTTGAGGCCGACGGTGAGATAGCCGAGCCGCGCCGCGACCCGGCTGGCGTGGAGCTCGTCGCGCCGGTCCGGGTCCGCGTCGCCGAGGAACGGCGGGCGGAACAGCGTCATCGCGCGTCCGGTATAGGCCTCGACCAGCCGCTCGGTGGCGCGAAGCTCGAGCGCGATGTCGGCCTCCGAGCGGCGGCCGAGATCGGCGTGCGTGGTGGAGTGGTTGCCCAGCTCGCTCCCCTCGGCGACGATGCGGCGCAGCAGCGACCCCTGCCCCAACGCGTTGGCCCCGGTGACGAAGAAGGTCGCGGACGCGCGCTCGCGGCGGAGCACGTCGAGCAGGCGCGGGGTCCAGCGCGGGTCAGGACCGTCGTCGAAGGTCAGCGCGACCAGCCGGCGGCGCGCGCCGGTGCGCTCGACCACGTCGGGTCCGGGCAGCCGCCCCCAGCGCTCGTCGCGGACCAGCCCGTCGCGAGCGACGAAGCCGCGCACGCCCGGAGATGCCGCGGCGGCGAGGCGGAGCAGCTCGCCCTTGCCCTCGACCGCAACCGTGTCTTCCGCCGGCAGCGTCTGCCGCGCGGGCAGCGCGCGGCCGGCGAGCAGCGGCCATACGCCCGGATCCTCGCTGCCGAGCCGCCATAGCGCCACGCCCGCGGCGCCGGTGCGGCGCACCGCGGCGAGCTGGTTCGCCGCACTGGCGGCGTCGAGCAGCCACACGTCGTGTTGGGCCGCGCCGAGCTGGTAGGAGAAATGGCTGTTGCCGCTCGCGGGATCGAAGACCGGCGCGGTGCCGGCGCGGCGCGCGATCGCCCAGGCGTCGGCGACCGAGCGCGGCTCGGTGCTGCGACCGTTCCAGTCATAGGCATAGCTGCCGATCGCGACGATCGCCTTGTCCGCGCCCGCGCGCGCCACCGCCTGCGCGACCACGCGCGCGAACCACGGCTGCGACGCGATCGGCCCCGCCGCGCCGCCCATCCAATGCTCGTCATAGGCCATCAGCACCACGCGGTCGGCGGCGCGCGCGTAGGCGGCCAAGTCCCAATCGGGGTCGGCGACCGGCGCGGCGAGCATCACCGCCCACCCGCGCGGCGCGAAGCGCGCGCGCAGTTGTGCGAGGAAGCGGAGATAGTCGGGGTGCGCCGTGGCGGGCAGGCTCTCGAGATCGAGCATGACGCCGGCGCCGCGCTGCTGTGCGACCAGCGCCTCCAGTTGAGCGGCGAAGGCGCGGCGGGCGCGGGCGTCGGCGAGCAGTGCGGCGGTGGCGGCGCCGTCCCACTGGCCGTCGGCGCGCGCGTTCTGGACCATCGGCAACAGGCGCGGCCGGCGCTTCGCCCGTGCGAGCAACGGCGCGAGCGTAACGTCGGCCTCCACGGTGAGACGGTGGTCCGCACCGGTGACGGTGGCGACGCCGGGGACGAGCCAGTCGAGCGCGCCGAGATGCGCCGAGAGCGAGGCGCGCGAGGGCGCGTCCCACGGCATGTAGAAGCCCATCGTCTCGCGCTTCAGCACCGCGCCGGTCGCGGCGGGCAGCCACGCGCCGGTGGCGGCGGCGACGGGAGCGAGGGTCAGCGCGCGCGGCGTCGTGCCGGCGTCGGCGAAGCGCGGCGCCACGCGGTCGAGCGGCTGCACCAGCAGCGCGACGAGCAGCGCGAGCGCGGCGAGCGGCACCAGCGCCGCGAGCGCCAGGGTCGCGCGGACGCGGCGCCCGCGTCGCCCGCTGGCATCGTAGAAGATGGACACGCTCGCTGTGGCTCCCGGTAGGTCGGGGCGGCGCCTAGCGAATCAGGGTAAACAACGGGTTGCAACGTGGAGGCGCATCGGCCGTCATGGGTGAGCCGACGCTTGAGGCAGCGCCACGGCATCGGGCTCGGCGTCGATCGCGATCTATCGCCCGTCATCCTGGAGGCGGTCCGAGACGCACGGGTACGAACCGCGTCTGTTTGTGGTCGCGGAAGCGGCTTGCCCGCACCATGGTCGTCGCGCTCGTGGATCTGTCGGTGCGTATCCAAGAGGCGGCTTGCTCTCTCACCATTGTCATCCCGCGTCGCGCCGGGATCCATGGTGCCGCGAAAGCAACGCCGGGGGCGCTCGCGGCGCGACGGATCCCGGGTCGAGCCCGGGATGACGGATGGGGCTAGCCGCTTTCGCGACAGAACCTTGCGGCTTCAGACCCGTTGACGCCGGAACACGTCCGGGAGGACGGCAGAAGGCGGTCGACCCCAGCGAAGACCAGCTTCCGCTATCCCCGCCCCGCCGCGACGGTGCTGCTGATCGATCGCTTCGGCTGGGGCGAGAGCGTGCGGACGATCGTCTCGAATCCCTCTTCTGACACGCGGATCTCGTTGAACGCCGGCGGCGTCGCGCGCGTGCGCTTGGACAGCGTGCCCGCACCGATCAGCCGCAGCGTCCAGCCGCCGCGCTCATACGGCACGTCGAACGGATCGTGGACGTGCCCCGACAGCACCGCGTGCACCCCCGCGTCGGCGAGCGCCTCCAGCGCGGCGTCGCCGTTCCTGGTTCTCGCGGTCCCCTTGGTGCCGCCCTCGATCAGCGGATGGTGGCCGGCGACGAAGATGAGATGATCCTTGGGCGCCTCCCGCACCAACGTCAGCGCGCGACGCAGCGAGCCGCGGCTCACCCGGCCCTTGGACCAGTTCCAGCGCCACTGCGCGCGCGCGGTGGTCTTGAGCGGGACGACGGTGACCCCCGCCACGTCGAGCGGCTTCTCGATCATCCGCTCTACCGCGGCATAGCGCGAGTAGGGTGAGAACAGCCGGCGGATCGGATCCCAGTAATAAGGGATATCATGGTTGCCGACCTCGAGCGTCACCGGCACGCCGAGGCTGCGAAGCCACGCGCCGCCGGCCTCGAACTCCTTCGGCGTGGCGCGCATCGTCAGGTCCCCGGTCATGATCACCGCGTCGGGCTTCTCCGCGGCGACGAGGTCGCGGAACCAGGTCACCGCCTCCGGGTCCTCCGCGCCGAAATGGACGTCGCTCACGTGAAACAGCTTGGTCATGCGTCGCCTTTGTTCGTCAGAGGCATAGGACGCGAGCGCGCGCGCGCGGTTCCGCGTCACCCTCACACCTGCACCGGCTGCGCGATGCGTCCGTCCGCGCCGAACACGCGCAGGTAGCGCTCGATCTCGGCCGGCGCGCCGGTCGCCTTGGCGGGATTGTCGCTCAGCTTCACCGCTGGATGCCCGTCCGCCTCGGTCACCTTGCACACCAAGGAGATCGGCTCGAGCCCGCCCGCGCCGTCGGGATCACAGCCGCGGAAGTCGTTGGTGAGGTTGGTGCCCCAGCCGAAACTCAGCCGCACCCGGCCGTGGAAGTGGCGGTACACGCGCTCGATCGAGTCGACGTCCATCCCGTCCGAGAAGATCAGCAGCTTGGTGCGTGGGTCGAAGTCGTGCTGCTGCCACCAGCGGATGATCTGCTCGCCGGCCTCAATCGGCGGCGCGCTGTCGGGGCGAAAGCCGGTCCAGTCCGCCACCCAGTCGGGCGCGGCGCGCAGGAACGCCGCGGTGCCGAACGCGTCTGGCAACGCGATCAGGAGGTTGCCGCCATAATGCTGGCGCCACTGCTCGAGCACGCGATAGGGTGCGCCCGCCAGGTCGGCGTCGTCGCGCGACAGTGCCGCCTCCACCATCGGCAGCTCGTGCGCGTTGGTGCCGATCGCCTCGAGGTCGGCGTCCATCGCCAGCAGCACGTTGGAGGTGCCGATGAAGCGCTCGCCCAGCCCCTCCTTGAGCGCCTCGACACACCAGCGCTGCCACAGGAAGCCGTGGCGGCGGCGCGTGCCGAAGTCCGAGATGACGAGGTCGGGCAGCTCGCGCAGCCGCTCGACCTTGTCCCACAGCTTGGCCTTGCCGCGCGCGTAGAGCACGTCGAGCGCGAACCGGTCGTGGTCGCGCGTCGCCGCGCGCGAGCGCAGCTCGTTGATGATCGCGAGCGCGGGGATCTCCCACATCGTCGTCTCGCACCACTTGCCCGCGAAGGTCAGCTCATACTGGCCGTCGACCCGGCGCAGCTCGTACTCGGGCAAGCGGAAGTCGGCGAGCCAGGCGAGGAAGTCGGGCGCGAACATCCGTGCCTCGCCGTAGAAGCTGTTGCCCGTGAGCCAGATCAGCTCCTTCTTGGCGAAACGCACCGTGCGCGCGTGGTCGAGCTGGGCGCGCAGCTCAGCCTCATCGATCACCTCGGCGAGGCGCACCGTCTTGGTGCGGTTGATCAGCGCGAAGGTCGCGCGCGTCTCCGGGTGGAGGCGGCGGATCATCTGCAGCATCAGCAGCTTGTAGAAGTCGGTGTCGAGCAGGCTGCGGACGATCGGGTCGAGCCGGAAGCTGTGGTTATAGGTCCGTGAGGCGATGTCGGTGACGGTGGTCATGCCGGGGGCATAAGCGGTGTGCGCGCGGGGATGAAGGGGGCCGCGAGGATGGGAGCCGCCCGTTACCCGCGTCGGCGGTGTGACGATGCCACGCGTCCTCCACTCACCATCATCCCGGACTTGATCCGGGATCCACTTCTCCGCGAGAGCAGCGGCGTCGGCGTCTGTGGAGGGCGGGATCCCGGGACAAGTGCGGGATGACGGTGAGGAAAGAGTGGTGCGGATCGTCGGCCGGCGGACCATCTCGCCGCTACGCTCAGCCCCCGAACGAGCGTCCCCCACCCCAGCCGCCGGTCGACCGCGCCGAGACGCGCCCGCCGAAGCCGCCGCGCGACACCACCGAGCTGCGCGTCTGGATCCGCTGCGTCGTCACCGGCGCGGTGATCGCGCGCGATCCGACCTGATAGCCGTAGCCTCGCCCGCCATAGCCGCCGGCAGACAGCCACGCGCCGGAGGGCGTGTAGTAACGCTGGTCGCGTCCGCTGCGATACAGGCCCGAATAATGATAGCCCGGCCCGTTGAGCAGCCGCCCGATCATGAAGCCGGTCAGCAGCGGCACGAAGAAGCTCTGCCCGCCCTCGTTGCGGACGAGGCAGTTGCCCGAGCCGAACTGGTCCTCGCACACGTCGCGGTCGGCGAAGCGCGGCGCGGTCTTGCCGTCCTCCGCGGCGGCGTTGCGGGCGGCCTCCTCGCACGTCACCTGCGCGAAGGCGCCGCTGGCCTTGCACTCGTCGACATTGTTGAACGCGGCCACCTCGGTGGGCGCGCCGTAGCGCTCGCGCGAGACCTGCTCGTCGCTCGGCTGCGGATCGCAGGCGGAGAGCATCGCCAGCGCGCTCGCGGCGGAGAGACCCGCGGCGGCGGAGCGCAGGCGGCGGCGCGGAACGGTCGAGTCGGTCATGGCGACCTCAATAGGTCATGCTGGCGGCGTTGAGCAGCCCGACCGAGATCGAAGTCGCCGCGGCATAGACGCCGCTGGCGACATTGCCCTCCTCGAGCCGCCGCGCCATGTCGCGCACCACGACGCGGCGCACCACCAGGCTGGCGAGCACCTGGATCGCGCCCGCGAGCACCGCCCAGGCGACGAACTCGACCGGATCGTTGGTCTCGCTCAGCGCAGAGGCGAGCGGCAGCGCGAAGCCGATGATCGCGCCGCCGAAGGCGAGCGCGGCGGCGACATTGCCCTGCGCCACCAGCGCACGCTCGTCATACGGCGTCGATCTCTGGTAGATCGCCTTGAACAGCGCGAGCAGCACGCAGGCCAGCCCGAAGGCGAGCAGGAAATGGCCCGCGCCGGCGATATAGGCGGGAAGGTCGAGCGTCACGATGGCGTCTCCCGGGTCGGTGGCGGGGCGGATGGTTGAGGGAATGACTTGAGTAAGTGCCGGCGACTAGCCCCGCACTGTCCCAACCACGTCACCCCTGCGAAAGCGGGAATGACGGAAGGGAAGCGGGCATGACGGACGGGAAAGGGTTAAGCGCGACCTCGCTCACGCGCTGAACTCCGCCGGCGACAGCGGCAGCCCGACCATCAGGTCGTGCGTCGTGTCACCGCCCTCGGGGCTGGTCGCCACCGCGAGCAGCAGCTCCTGCCCCTCGGGCGCGAGGTCGCGCGCGTAGAGCATGCATTGCTGTCGGATGTGCTTCACCGGCGCGCCGTCGCGCTCGTAATAGAGCGCCTCCCACAATTGCACCGGCGGCTGGACGCGGTCGTCGCCCTCGTACCAATAGCGGCGGAACGGCGGCAGCCCGCCCTCGACCCACTCGGGCCTGGTCATGCGCTCGCGGAAGGCGGCGTCGTCCCAGCCGCCGCTCGCGTAGGTGGAGGACCACGGGCGGAACAGCGTGAAATCGTCGGCGTCGCTGCCGTCCGCCTGCTGGCTCACCGCCTGCAGCATCAGCTCGTCGTCGGTGTAGAAGCGGTGGACATAGCCGCCGTCGTCAAGCTTGATCAGCCCCTGCGCGGTGATCTCCAGCGTGTCGCGGTCGAGCGTGAACACGCCGCCCGTCAGCCGCCGCCACGCCAGCGGATCGAGCCGCACCATCCGCCCGATCGTGATGTCGCGCACCACCGCCACGCTGGGTCGCGCCGCGTCGTCGCGCGCGCCGCCGAACAGGCTGCCGAAGATCATGCCGTCACCCGTCGCGCCTTTCCTTGCTCACGGGTGCGGGCTAATGCGAGGGGTGTCAACAGGCGACAACGGCAGGAGCAGCGATCGGTGAGCGACACGGCGCGGGTATGGACGATCGGTCGGCTGGCGGACGCGCTGGCGGCGCACCGCGAGGAGCTGAGCGTCGAGCGGATCGAGTCGGCCGAACCGGTGCTGCGCGTGACGATGCACGATCACGGCGACCTCGCGGTGTTCGTCAGCTGCGCGGGCGAGCAGATCGTCGTCTCCACCCTGCTGTGGCCGGTCGACGAACAGCATGAGGCGGAGAAGTTCAACCGCTTCCTGCTCAAGGCGCAGAAGCTGGTGCCGCTGTCCAACTTCGCGATCACCGAGCTGGATGGGCGCGAATATTACGAGCTGATCGGCGAGCTCTCGATCGAGTCGAGCGAGCGCGAGATCCTGATCGAGCTGCGCGTGCTGGCGCAGAACGCGCTGGACGCCGCGGCCGACCTGCGCGACGCCTTCGCCGCCGCCTGACCCTCATTTCCTCAAGGACCGATACGTCATGTCGATGTGGAAGCAGTTCGTCACTCTGGTACGCGGCAGCGCGCACGAGGCGGGGCAGTCGGTGGTCGACGCGCGCGCGCTGACGATCCTCGACCAGCAGATCCGCGACGCCGGCGCGGCGCAGGCCAAGGCACGCGACGACCTTGCCACGCTCACCGCCAAGCGCCGCCTGATCGAGAAGGACATCGAGGCGCTCGCCGCGCAGCAGGAAAAATACGAGGCGTCGGCGCGCGCGGCGATGGGGCGCGGCGACATGGACCTGGCGCGCGAGGTGGCGCAGCGGCTCGCCACGATCGAGCAGGAACTCGGCGGCAAGCGCCCGCAGGTGGAGGAGATGCGCACCGCCGAGGACCGGATGCGCGGCATCATCAAGTCGGGCGACGGCAAGATCGAGTCGCTCCGCCGCGAGGTCGACGTGGTGCGCGCCAACGAGAGTGTGCAGCAGGCGCAGGCGGCGATTGCGGCCAACACCAGCGGCGCCTCGTCGCAGCTCGGCTCGGCGGCGGACAGCCTCAAGCGGCTCAAGGAGCGCCAGGCGGTGCGCGAGGAGAAATTCCGCGCCTCGGCCGAGCTGGAGGACATGCGCACCGGCGCCGACCTCGACGCCAAGCTCCAGGCCGCCGGCCTGCTGCCGGGCTCGAGCAGCGCGGACGACATCCTCGCGCGGCTCGCGGCGCCGAAGGACGGCGGCGCGCCGCTGCGGCTCGACGACCGCAGCCGCGACACGTCGCGCGACTGAGCGGGCGGCGGCGGGTGGAGCGGATCGTCAGCGGCGAGCGTCCCGGATGGGAGGAGACCGCGCGCGCGATGGGCTTCACCTTCCACCATCTCGACGGCCAGCGTTACTGGGACGAGCGTGCTTATTACCGTTTCTCGCTCGACGAGATCGAGGAGCGGATCGAGGCGCCCTCGGGCGAGCTGCACCAGCTCTGTCTCGCCCTGGTCGAGGAGGTGGTGGCGAGCGACTCGCTGATGCAGCGGCTCGCCATCCCGGCCGAGATGCGCGACATGGTGGCGGCGTCCTGGCGCGCGAAGGCACCGTCGCTCTACGGCCGGTTCGACTTCGCCTACGACGGCACCGGCCCGGCCAAGCTGCTCGAATATAACGCCGACACGCCGACCAGCCTGTACGAGACCGCGCTGTTCCAATGGCAATGGCTGGAGGATCGCGTCGCCGACGGCACGCTGCCCTCTGACGCCGACCAGTATAACCGCCTTCACGACGCCTTGCTGGAGCGGTTCGCCACGCTGTTTACGCCGCGCAGCCTGGTCCATTTCAGCAGCGTGTCGGATTCGATCGAGGACCGGCAGACGGTGCGCTATCTCGAGGAGGTCGCGCGTCAGGCCGGGCTCGACCCGCAGTTCGTCGCGATCGACCGGATCGGCGTCGACGCCGAAGGTGCCTTCGTCGACGACGAGTCGCTGCTGATCGGCGCCTTGTTCAAGCTCTATCCATGGGAAGACATGCTGCGCGAGCCCTATGCCGCGCAGCTGCCGACGGCCAGGACGCTGTTCCTCGAGCCGGCGTGGAAGGCGTTGCTGTCGAACAAGGGGATCCTGCCCCTGCTATGGGAGCGCCACCGCGGCCATCCCAATCTGCTCCCCGCCGCTTTCGCCGACGACGCCGAGGGCGTCGCCGCGATCGGACCGCGCCACGTGCGCAAGCCCTTGTTCTCTCGCGAGGGCTGGGACATCACCCTGGTCGGCGCCGACGACGGCGACACGGCCGCGCCGCAGGCGGGCGGCTATGGCGAGGAAGGCCATATCGTCCAGGCCTATCAGCCGTTGCCGGTGTTCGGCGGCGAGCACGCGGTGGTGGGTTCGTGGATCGTCGGCGATGAGCCCGTGGCGCTGTCGATGCGCGAGGACGACGGCCCGATCACGCGCGACCTCGCGCGCTACGTCCCTCACGCCATCGTCTGATGCGGTCGAGCGCGGTGCGCATGCGAGGGCGGGTGCCGCGGCGTCGCCCCCCTCTCCCACAGCGTCTCACTGAACTCGTTTCAGGATCCACCGTGTCGCACAGCCACAGCAGAAGGCGCTTGCGGGACCGTGGATCCTGAAACGAGTTCAGGAAGAACGGAGAGAAGATGGGGCCGCCTCTGCAAGTAACGGAGCCGAGCGTCCCCACCACCCGCTCGGCCGATCGCGCGTGAGTTTCGCCGCCCCAGCGCTTAAGAAAGAGGGGCGGAGCAACGAGGACGCGATGAAGCTGCTGATCGTCGAGGATGACCGTGACTATGCCGACTCGCTGCGCGAGGACCTCGCCGCGCTCGATCATGAGGTGACCGTCGCCGAGAACGGCCGTGACGCGCTGCTCGCGCTCGAGCGCGATCGCTACGACGCGGTGATTCTGGATCGCATGCTGCCGCAGATGGACGGCGCCGCGGTAGTGCGGCACGCGCGCGAGCGCGGCCAGACGCTGCCGGTGCTGATGCTCTCCGCGCTGGGTCGTTCGGTCGAGAAGGTCGACGGTCTGGAGGCCGGCGCGGACGACTATGTCGTCAAGCCGACGCCCGCGAGCGAGATCGAGGCGCGCCTCCGCGCGCTGCTGCGCGCGCGGGGCTGGCAGCAGCAGGGCGGCGACGGCGACACGCTGCGCGCGGGCGATATCGTCGTCAGCCCCGGCCAGCACCGCGCCTGGCGCAACGGCCGCGCGCTCGATCTCGCCAAGCTCGAGTTCGGCCTGCTCGCCGAGCTGGCGCGCCACGCCGGCAGCTATCTGACCCGCGCGATGCTGATCGAGCGCGTCTGGAGCTATGACTTCGAGCCCAGCACCAACATCGTCGACGTCCAGGTCCGCTCGCTGCGACGAAAGTTGTGCGCGCCCGGCGAGGTCGACCCGATCGTGACCAAGCGCAGCGTCGGCTACATGCTGCGCGCCTGACATGTCGTCGCTCCGTGCGCTGACCCTCTTCTTCCTCGCCGCCTTCGCGGCGGCGGCGGTGCTCGCGGGGTATCTCACTTATGCCGCGTCGCGCGCCGCGGTGGTGAGCGCCGTCGACCGACGCATCGGCGAAGTCGGAGACGCGATGCTGAGCGCGGTGGCACCCGGTGACTCGCGCACGATCCTGCGCCGGATCGACGCCTTCTCGCGCCGCCGCGACACCGGTGACATCGGCTTCGAGCTGGAGGATGCACGCGGGCGCCGGGTCGGCGGCAACGTCGTGCTGGAACGAACCCTGCCGCTCGGCTTCACCACGCTGCGGCGGCGCGACGGCATCGTCGGGCTGAGCGCCGGCCGCGCGCAATCACGCGACGCCGGGGGTGGGCTGCGGCTCATCACGATCGCGGAGACCGAGCCGATCGACGGCTATCGCGCGACGCGCGTCCGGCTCTACCTGATCGGCTTCGGCACGCTGCTCGCGGTGGTGCTCGCGGGCACCGCCAGCTTCGGATGGATCGTCCGACGCCGCATCGGCGAGGTGCGCGCCACTGCCGCCGCGATCATCGACGGCGATCTCACCCGCCGTGTCCCCGTGCCGGCGCGGGGCGGCGCCTTCGCCGACCAGGCGGTGGCGTTCAACCGCGCGCTCGACCGCATCGCCGCGCTCGTCGAGCAGCTGCGCGGCGTCAGCAGCGACGTGGCACACGACCTGCGCACGCCGCTGGCCCGGCTGCGCGCGCGGCTGGCGCGACTGGCGGAGCGGCCGACCGTGTCCGGCGAGGAGCTGGAGGCAGTGCTGGCGGCGTGCGACGAGCTGCTCGCCCTGTTCGCCGCGATCCTGCGCATCGCCGAGGTGAGCGCGGGCGAGCGTCGCGCCGGCTTCCGCCCGATCGACCTCGCCGGCCTGGCCGAGCAGGCGTGCGAGACGCTCGCGGCGGCGGCGACCGAGCGCGGTCAGCGGCTGAGCGGCGGACCATTCACGCCATTCATGGTTCGCGGCGATCCGCAGCTGCTGAGCCAGGCGCTGCTCAACCTGATCGAGAACGCTTTGTACCACACGCCGGCGGGGACGAGCGTGACGGTGACGCTGGAGCGCGAGGGCGCGACGACGGTGCTGGGCGTGCGCGACGATGGCCCGGGCATCCCGGCCGCGGCGCGTGCACTGGCGCTGCGCCGCTTCGGTCAGCTCGAGACGAGCCGCCACCGGCCGGGACACGGACTGGGGCTGCCGCTGGTCGAGGCCGTGGCGCGGCTGCACGGCGGGACGCTCACGCTCGCCGACGCGGCACCGGGCTTGGCGGTGGTGATGGCGCTGCGGATGGAAGCGTGAGCGCCAGGGGGCCGCTGGCCGTGTGGCCGCGGTGCACCAGGGACACGCAATCGCCCCTGCTCTAGGGACGACCCTCTACCGGCGTCATCCTGAGCTCGTCTCAGGATCCACGGGCCCGCTTATCCACCGGCAGGAGAGCGCGAGGACGGGTGGATCCTGAAATAAGGTCAGGATGACGGGAGTAAGGGGACGACGGACCGCTCGCGCCGTGAGCGAGCAGCCCTCCCCTCGGCTCAGAAGTTCAGCAGCGCCTCCAGCCCGAAAGTCCGCGGTGCGTTGAAGTTGCCGTAGTCGCCGAGCACGTTGTTGATGTTGCCCGCGCTCACGCTGCTGGTCGGCGCGGCCGGCAGGCTGTTCGACGGGTCGCGGCGATAGACGTACTGCTCGTTGAACAGGTTGCGGCCCCACAGCGCGACCTCGAGCTTCTGCTTGCCCTCGCCTAGGGTGATGTCGGCCAGCGCGATCCGCCCGTTGAAGATCAGCGAGGCGTCGGCGCGCGTGGCGAACTGGTCGAAAGCCTGGGTCGACTGCGCGTAATTGCCGTCGAAGTGGACGCGGAAGGTGGTGCTGCCCTCGCCGACCGGCACGCGATAGTCGATCGAGCCGCTGGCGGCGTTGCGCGGCGTGAAGACGATGTAGAAGTTCTGCTCGACGCTGCTCGTCACCCCGCCCGCGGTATAGTTGATCAGCACCGGCGGGATCTTGGTGTAGGTATAGGCGTACGAGCCGTTGAGCGTCAGCCCGTCGATCGGGTTGAGCGTCAGATCCGCCTCGATGCCCCTGATCTTGGTCGTGCCGGGCGCGTTGATCGTGACCAGGTTGTTGAAGTTGCTTCCGTTGAACGGCTGGATCGAGCTGATGTCGACCTGGCTGTTCTTGCGGTCCATGATATAGCCGGCGAGGTTGAAGCGGGCGCGATGGTCCCAGAAGTCGGACTTGAGCCCGATCTCATACGACTTGATGTCCTCCGGCCTGAAAGACTGGTAATTGGCCGTGCGCGAGCTGGCGCCGCCGGCGCGATAGCCGGTCGCGTATTTGGCATAAGCGTGCACGTCCTGAGTGACGTCGACCGCGACGGTGAACGCCGGGTTGAAGCGATTCCAGGTGCGGTCGAGCGGCTGGTAGCCCGCCGCCGTGGCCGCCGCGGTGTTCACGTCATAATTCACGTTGCGCGAATAGTGCAGCACGCCGCGCTTGGTGTCGTGCGTGTAGCGTCCGCCCGCGGTGAGGTGGAGCACGTCGAGCGGGTTCCAGGTGATCTGGCCGTAGCCGGCGTAGCTCTTCGACCAGACCTCCGAGGCGCGGTCGATCGAGCGGCAGCCCGGCTGCGAGCCGAAGCCGCTCGAGCCGCGGCATGGATCGAGGATGACGTAATTGGCGCCGGTCACCTGGCCGGCGGCGTTGAGCACAGCGACCGCACCGTTCGAGTTGGGCGTCGCCGCGTCGTCGGTGACGTGCTCGTTGAAATAATAGAGGCCTGCGACATAGTCGAACCGGTCGATCGTGCCGACCGCCTGGAATTCCTGGCTGAACTGGTTCTGATGCAGGTCGGCGAGGCTGTAGCGGCTGAAACCGCACGGCGCCGCGGCGGTGCAGGCGGCGGTGAGATTCACCACCGGTACGCGATGCGCGCCGCCCGAATTGTCCCACTGCGTCGCGTTGACGCCGCGCCACGCCGTGATCGAGCGCAGCTCCACCTCGGGCGAGGCCTTGTACTTGAGGAGGTTGGTAAAGCCGTGCGTCTGGTCGACGCTCGGCTGCTGCGGCACGCCGATGTCTGCCGTCTTCATCCGGCTGGTGCCGTTGACCACCACACCCGGCAGCAGCGGCTTCACCGTGCCGGTGAGCGTGCTGTAGCTGGTACCCGGCAGCACGCAGTTGGGCGCGTTGCTCACCGGCCCGGCGATGCAGCCGTTCGGGTTGGCGTTGAGCAGCTGGCTGTAGAAGGGCGAGTTCTTGTCGAGCCCGTAATCGTAGGAGAAGTCGTTGGTCAGACCCTCGAACGGCTTCCAGCGCGCGGCGATGCGGCCGCCACGGCGGTCGTAATAGTTGAAGCCGGTCTGGCCCGCGAGCGGGTTCTTGGTGGTCGGCCCCTGGTATTGGACGACGCCGTCCACCTTGACGCTGACGTTGTGATATTCCGGCAGGTCGAGGTGGAGCTCGCCGGTGTAGGCGCCGTAATTGCCGATGCCCGCGCGCATGCGGCCCTCGAACTCGCCCGACGGCGCGCGCGTGACGATGTTGAGCGCGCCGCCCTCGGTGTTGCGGCCGAACAGTGTGCCCTGCGGGCCCTTGAGCACCTCGACCCGCTCGACGTCGAACAATGCCGCGTTGAGACCGTGCTGGCGCCCGAGATAGACGCCGTCGATATAGATGCCGACGCCCTGCTCGCGCGCGGGCTGGTTGGCGTCGAGCGGGACGATGCCGCGGATGCCCACGGTCAAGGCCGACTGGCGCGCCTCGAAGGTGGCGACGCGCAGCGAGGGGACCGCGCCGTCGGCGAGGTCATACAGGCTCTGCACGTGGCGGTCCTGCAGCGCCTGCGTGCTCAGCACGTTGATCGCGACCGGGGTCGACTGGAGGTTGGTCTCGCGCCGCGTCGCGGTGACCACCACCTCGTCGAGCCCGCCGGATTGCGCCGGGTCGGGCGCGGCGGCGTCGGGGGCGGCGGTCCGGTCGGCCGCGGCGGTGGGAGCGGCATTGCCGGGCGCGGCCAGCGCGTGACCCGGGGCGGCGAGCGCCGCGATGCCGGCGAGCAAGTGCAGGCGACGACGCGAGATAAACGACATGAACTCAACCCCTCTATGGCCCGTGGCCTTGGGAGGGGCGGATAGGAAGGTTGCGCTTCGCTATCGTGACAAAGCTATGACAGGCTCCGACTTCTTAATTTCATCCTAATTTCATTATTCTCGATCTAGCACAGCCATCCCTACGACTTCGTCGTGATCGCTTATACTAGCGCGCCGCGCCATGGTGCTGACTCGTGGCTGTAGCCACAGCGTTGCCAGGCAGCGGCGTGCCGCGCAATCTCTGCCCCAGCCGCTCGAACGCGGCGGTGGACTCCACCGCCGCGTCGATTGCTGCCTCCAGCGCGCGATAGGCAGCGAGCGCCTCGCGCCCCGCCTCCGTCAGTCACGCCCCGCCACCGCCGCCGCGTCCCGTCGCGACCAGCCCGTCGTACCAGCAGCGGTTCTTTCGTCGACCAGCAGCCAGGTTCGGCGATAGCTCATCCCCAGCGCGCGGCCGGCCGCCGAGATCGAGCCATGACTCGATCGCGTCGAGCAGGTCGGCCTTGCCCGGCCCGAACGCGATCGAGTCGCCGCACAAGAGCTGCGCCTTCAGCTTGAGCGGGCCGTGCCGCGCGCGCGAGGCGTGGCGCCGGCGGCTCAGATCGCCGCCAGCGCCTGCTCCATGTCGGCGATCAGGTCGTCGGCATCCTCCACGCCGATCGAGATGCGCACCAGATTGTCGGTGATCCCCAGTGCCTGCTTGCGCGCGTCGGGCACCGAGAGGTGAGTCATCGCCGCGGGATGGCTCGCCAGCGTCTCCGTGCCGCCGAGGCTGACCGCCAGCTTGGCGATCTTGAGCGAGTCGAGGAAGCGGAACGCCTCCGCCTCGCCGCCCTTGAGGTAGAGCGAGAAGGTCGAGCCGCCGCCGGTGCAGTGGCTTCGGTAAATATCGGCCTGGCGCCCTTCCGCGTCGGCGAGGAAGCCGAGATAGCCGACATGCTCCACCTTGGGATGGTCGCGCAGGAAGGCGCATACCTTGGCGGCGTTCTCGCCGGCGCGGCTCATGCGCAGCTCGAGCGTCTCGAGACTGCGCAGCAGCATCCAGGCGGTGTTGGGGTCGCAGATCGTGCCGATCGTGTTGCGCATGGCACGGATCGTGTCGATCACCGCCTTGGACCCGAGCACGCCGCCCGCGACCAGGTCGGAGTGGCCGCCGGCATATTTGGTGAGGCTGTACACCACCACGTCGGCGCCGTGCTGGAGCGGCTGCGACCAGAGCGGGCCGAGGAAGGTGTTGTCGATCGCGATCGGCGGCTTCTCCGCGGTACTGCCCCAGATCGCGTCGCGGCTCGCGGCGACCGCCTCGACGTCGACCAGCGCGTTGGTCGGGTTGGCCGGACTCTCGAGATAGATCAGCGCGACGCGGCCGGTCGCCGCCTTCGCCAACACGGTGTCGATCTCCTCGCGCGTAGCGCCCGCGGGAAAGTCGAGCCAGTGGACGCCGAAGCGGCCGAGCACGCGCGCGATCAGCGTCTCGGTCGCGGCATAGAGCGGGCCCGAGTGGACGATCGTGTCGCCCGGACGCACCAGCGACAGGAACAGGGTAGCGATCGCGGCCATGCCGCTGGAGAAGGTCAGCGCGTCCTCGGCGCCCTCCCAGATGCCGAGCCGGTCCTCCAGGATCTCCTGGTTGGGGCCGTTGAAGCGCGAGTAGACCAGCCCCGCAGCGCCGCCCGGTCGCTTGCCCGTGACACCCTCGAAGTGGCGCTTGCCCGCCGCCGCATTCGGGAAGACGAAGGTGGAGGTGAGGAAAACCGGCGGCTTGAGCGCGCCTTCCGAGAGCGTCGGGTCGTAGCCGTGGCCCATCATCAGCGTCGCGGGCTTGAGCGTGCGCCCGCCGATCGCGTCGACCTCGGGCTTGGGCGAGACGCGGGTCTCTACCCCGGTCAGCTCCTGCTCAGTGGGTTCGTCGGCCATGCGATCGTTTCTCCTGATACTTACGGCGCCCGGTAGGGCACGAAAGCGCCGAGCGCGCAACTGCCGGTGGGAATGCGCGCGGGCAGATCGACCGTCTGGGCGATGTCGCCCCGGCACAACCGGGTCTGGAACTGGCGCGTCACCAGCGCGTCGCCGCGGCGCACCCGCTCGCACCCGCCGCCGGTCTCGCTGACATAGACCAGCTTGTTGCTGACCCGGTAGACCAGCTTGGTACCATAAGCGGAGAGATCGGGTCGGGTGAAGCGCGTGTCGATACAGTCCTGCGGCTTGCCCGCGGTCTTGCCGGCGACGAGCTTCTGATAGTCGGCGTCGGGCGCGCGGTCGCGCGGGGCGGCGGCGATCGCGCCCGCGCTCAGCAGCGCCGCTGCGGCGAAAGTGGGGAGGAAACGCATGACCTTGCCTCGTTCGTCTCGATCGCCCCCACTGGCCTTGTAACGCATGAGGTGGCGAGTCGGGAACAGCTGGTCAGCGCCCGTCGATCGCCTCACGCCGCGTCCATGTCGGATCACCCTCGCACCGAACGGTGCTCCGGCGAACGCCGGAGCGCTTGCAGTTCACCGTAGGCACAGGAGCGATCGCGCTCGCCGAGAAATAGACCGCAACATTTCACGATCCCGACACAATCGCGTCATAGCGCGTGTCCCGCGGGGGGACCGCATGGACCGAGGGGCCGCCAGGGGGCCTCGTGCGACGGTGAACCGGTGCGCTGACAGCATCGCGGCGTCGCCCCATGCCTCTTGCCGCGAACAGACAAGAGGACATCATGCGCTCACCCAAGTCGATCCTGCTCGCCACCGCCGCCATCGGCCTCGCCGGGCTGGCCCAGCCCGCGTTGGCGCAGAACGTGCCCGCCGCCGCGACCGACGCTGCCGCGACCGCCGGCGCCGACGACGGGCTCGGCGAAGTGGTCGTCACCGCCGAGCGCCGCAGCGAGAACATCCAGCGCGTGCCCGTCTCGGTCGCCGTGGTCGACGGCGACTCGCTGCGCACCTTCCAGGCCGGCGGCGAGGACGCGCTGGCACTCGCCGGCCGCGTCCCTGGCCTCTACGCCGAGACCACCACGGGGCGCATCTTCCCGCGCTTCTACATCCGCGGCCTGGGCAACATCGACTTCTATCTCGGCGCGTCGCAGCCGGTCTCGATCATCCAGGACGACATCGTGCTCGAGCACGTCGTGCTGAAGTCCAATCCGGTCTACGACGTCGCCAACGTCGAGGTGCTGCGCGGACCGCAGGGCTCGCTGTTCGGGCGCAACACCACGGCGGGCATCATCAAGTTTGACACGATCCGGCCGGGGCAGACGTGGAGCAGCCGCTTCAACGCTTCCTTTGGCAGCTACAACACCGTCACCTTCGACGGCGGCGTCGGCGGCCCGATCGTGCAGGACAAGATCGCGATCCGCCTCTCCGGCCTGTACCAGCACCGCGACAATTGGGTCGACAACAGCTTCACCGGCACCGGCGCCGACGGCACCCGCGGCGGCCGCGACCAGCTCGGCGGCTTCGACGAGCGCGACGCGCGGCTCCAGCTGCTGTTCACGCCGACCGACGACCTGTCGGTCAACGTCTCTGGCCACGTCCGCT
Organism: Sphingomonas yunnanensis; assembly: GCF_019898765.1. Taxonomy (GTDB): domain Bacteria; phylum Pseudomonadota; class Alphaproteobacteria; order Sphingomonadales; family Sphingomonadaceae; genus Sphingomonas; species Sphingomonas yunnanensis. The sequence continues at coordinate 154,072 of NZ_JAIOKB010000008.1, forward strand.
CCTACGAGGGCACCTCGACGATTTTCCACCGCGGCGCGCTGCTGCGCGGGCAGAACAACATCAACCGCGAGCCGCGCGACCAGGTCGCGCTCGACGAGGCGGACGGCAACCCCCAGGCGTACAAGACCTATGGCGGTTCGGTGAACGCCGCCTGGGACTTCGGCGCGGCGACGCTGACCTCGATCACCGGCTATGAGACCACCTCGGGCTACAGCCGCGGCGACACCGACGGCGGCGCCGCGGTCAACTTCGGGGGCGTCGGCTTCGGCCAGAGCGAGGGCCGTGTCCGCGACCTCGACCAGTGGACGCAGGAGCTGCGTCTCGCCAGCAACGGCGATGGCGCGTTCAAATGGCAGTTCGGCGGCTTCTACTTCGACAGCCGCGACGTCACCGACTTCTACCAGCGCGGCTATTTCCTGCTGCCGAGCGCGACCGGCTACAATCCCAACAACTGGGTGCGGCTGCACGACGTCAACACCAGCTGGGCGGTGTTCGGCCAGGCGAGCTACCGCCTCGCCGACCGGCTGACGCTGACCGCCGGCGCGCGCTACACCGAGGACGACAAGCGCACCGAGCTGGTCCGATCGGGCCGCAACGCCGCGGGCACCACCGAGACCTTCCCCGCGAGCGCGGCACGCAGCGTGAAGCTGAGCGGCAAGGAGCCGAGCTGGGACGTCTCGGCACTGTACGAGCTGGACGACGCCACCAGCGTCTATGCCCGCGTCGCGCGCGGCTTCCGCGGCCCGACGATCCAGGGGCGCTCGGCGGTGTTCAATACGCCCTTCACCACCGCCGACTCGGAGACGATCATGTCCTACGAGGCCGGCCTGAAAACGCGGCCGACGGGCAACCTGCGCCTCAACGCGACCGCCTTCACCTACCGGGTCAACGACATCCAGCTGAACGGCAACGACGCCAACGGCAACGGCGTGCTGTTCAACGCCGACCATGCCAACGCCTATGGCATGGAGGCCGAGCTGGAGTGGCGGCCGATCCGCAACATCACCTTCTCGCTGGGTGGCAGCGCGATCCACACCGAGATCAAGGACAAGCGCGTCTACGCGCAGGTCTGCGCCTTCGGCGGCGTGGTGACCTGCACGGTGCAGGACCCGACGGTCACGCGCACGATCTTCGGCGCGCCCGCGGTACTGGCGCAGATCGACGGCAACCCGCTGCCCAACGCGCCGCGCTGGCAGCTCGACGCCGCGGTCCGCTACGACGTCCCGCTGACGAACGAGGGCAATCTGTTCGTCTCGAGCGATCTCAACGTGCAGGGCTATACCAATCTGGTACTGTACAAGACGCGCGAGTTCTACGCCGACGGCAACCTCGAGCTGGGGCTGAAGGTCGGCTACACCACCGCGGACGGCAAGTACGAGATCGCCGCCTTCGCGCGCAACATCACCGACGAGAAGAACCTCAAGGGCGTGATCGAGAACTACAACGCAGCGGTGTTCAACGAGCCCCGCGTGGTCGGCATCTCGCTCGCGGGCCGCTTCAACTGAGGTGATCGCGGGAGGGGGCTCATGGTCTCGCCTCCTCTTCCGAAGCTGTTCCCCGGCGAAGGCCGGGGTCCAGCTGGGAAGTCTGTCGTGGCCGACCCGCTACGTCCCCAACTGGGCCCCGGCCTGCGCGGGGGAACAGCGATGCCAGGGAGGCGGTCTTCCCCCGCTCACAAGGTCGCGATCCAGTCGGGCAGCTCGCCGAGCCGCGCCAGCTGGCGGAAGCGCGGGTGCGCCGCCGGTGTCGCCGCGGCCTCGTGACTCCACGCCAGCGGTTGCGGGATGTACGCTCCCCACGCCCCCGCCTCGAGCGCGGGCAGCACGTCGGAGCGCATCGAGTCGCCCGCCATCACGGCACGCTCGGGCGCGCAGCCGTAGCGGTGGAAGACGCGCACGAACGTATCCGCGCGCTTGTCGCTGACGATCTCCACGCCAGTGAACAGCTGTCCCAGCCCCGAGGCGGCGAGCTTGACCTCCTGGTGGAGGAGGTCGCCCTTGGTCACCAGCACCAGCCGCGCGCACGCGGCGAGCCGCTCCAGCGTGGCCGCGACGTCGTCGAGCAGCTCGACCGGATGATCGAGCAGGGTCCGCCCGATCTCGAGCAGCCGCCGCACGCTCGCCGCGGGCAGGTCGTCGCCGGCGAGCTCCAGCGCGGTCTCGATCATCGAGAGCGTGAAGCTCTTCGCGCCATAGCCGTAGCGCTCGAGGTTACGCACCTCGATCGCCTCCATCCGCGCGCGCGCGGCGGGCGCCTCCGCGAAGGGCGCGATCAGCTCGGCGAAGGCGTGCTCGGCGGCGTCGAAGAAGCGCATATTGTGCCACAGGGTGTCGTCGGCATCGAGGCACACGAGGTCGATCGTCATGGTGTCGGGATCATCGCGGCAAGTCTCCGCCGCCGCCCTTAGGCGAGCACGCGACGCGTGTCAGCGCGTCGCGGCGAGCGCGTAGATGATCACGCCAACGCTGCCATTACCCGCGCCGAGGTCAGCGCGCCCGCGAAGACGTCCCGTATGTGTCGCGCGCGGCCGTCGCCGCGGCACGGCAGCCGATCCAGCCTCGCTGGGTCGGCCAGCAGAGCGCACAACAGCGCCGCGTCCGCATCGGGACCGAAGGGGCAGCCGCGGCACAGCGGCCGGTCCAGGCAGGCCTCTCCCAGCGTCATCAGGCTGTCGATCACCGGCGCCATCATCTCATAGCCGAGCGGAGCCAGCAGCGCGTGCAGGTGCTGCTGCACTGGCTGCCGGGTGTCTCGCGCGGTGCGCCAGCAGCGCGCCGCCCGCGCGATCAACGCTGCGGGGAGCGGGGGAGCGGCGCTCATCGCCATGATGCCGCCACCGCCTGACGCCCGATCATCAGGGCCGCGGCCACCGGGCGCCCTCGCCGACGCTCGGATCGATCTCGCCTTATAAAGACCCGCGCACCCACCATGTCATCACCTCTTCTGCTAGTGCGAGTTAGTATCATATCCGCGCGTTCTATCCAACGCCCACGATGTTCGACATGGCTATCCCGATCTCGGCGTGCTGACGGATCGCGCGACGCCGCCAACGCGTTGTGCGCGCATGACCGACGATCGACATCCCACCGCCGACCCCGAGCATCGCCGCCGGGCCGCCTTCGACAAGGACGAGGGTACTTTCGGTCAGGGCTATAGCCGCGAGGACGAGCGCAAGCTCGGCGAACAGATGCCCGCGGGCTCGGTCGCGCCGCGCGGATCTCGCGTCGGCGAGGAAGATCCCGTGCTCCCACCCGAGAACGGTCGTCGCGCGTCCTTCGACCCCGCGACTGGTGAAGTCCATGGCAGCGGATCGGGCGCTGGCGGCGGAAATCCAGGCGAGGATCTCGAAGACGATCGCAGCGGCGGCGATGGCCTGCCAGTCACCGGCGCGGGCGACGGCGAGCGCTAGCAGCGCCCGTGCCGCTCGCGCGACATCGTCACGCGCCCGCGCGCCAGCGATCTTCTCGTGGTGTCCCCGGCGCTCACCGCCCGAGGCCGATGACCAACACGCGGCGGTCGCTTCCCGGGCAAGCGACCCCCTCGCTACGCTGCCTCGCGCAACGCGGTCACCGCTGCGGACAGGTCCTCGCTCCCGAGCGCCCCGCCCGCCAGTCGCTCCTCCAGCATCGCGGCGAGTTCACCCAATAGCTCGCGGCCGAACAGCCGCGCGGTGCCGGCCAGCTTGTGGAGGCCGTCGAGCACCTCGTCGCGAACCCCCGCCCCTTCCGCCAGCGCCTCGAGCGCGGCGAGAGTCGCCTGCGTCCTCGTCTCGAAGCGTTCCCGCAGCGCCGGGCTGATCGCCGGCGGCAGCATCGTCGGCGCCGCGCGCGTCGCGCCGAGGCGGACGACCGCCTCGGCCAGTTCGGCGGCGCGCAGCGGCTTGGCGACATGCGCCTGCATCCCTGCCGCGCGACACGCCGCGACGTCGTCGACGAAGGCATTGGCGGTGAGCGCGACGACCGGCAGCGTCGCGGCATCGTGCCCGGCAGCGCGCAGCCGCCGCGTCGCCTCGAGCCCGTCCATGCGCGGCATCTGCATGTCCATCAGCACCAGCGCATACGGTCGCCCCGCGGCGATCGCCGCATCGATCGCCGGCAGCACCTCGTCGCCGTCGCTCACCAGCGTGGCGTCGAGCCCGATCTGGCGCGCCACCGCGAGCACCAGCTCCTGGTTGATATCGTGGTCCTCCGCGATCAGCACGCGCGTGGCGCCGACCGCGCCTACAGAAGCCGTCGTCACCTGGCGCGGCGGCGCAGGCTCCGCCGGCGCAGCGGCGCGCAGCGGCACGTCGAGCGTGAAGGTGGCGCCCCGTCCCGGCTCGCTCGCGACGCTGAGCGCGCCGTCCATCAGTCCCGCGAGCTTCGCGCTCACCGCCAATCCCAGCCCGGTGCCGCCATAGTGCCGCTCGGTGGTGCGATCGGCCTGCGCGAACTCCGCGAAGATCGCGTCGAGCCGCTCGGGCGCGATGCCGATCCCGCTGTCGGCCACGCTCACGCGCAGACGTCCGCCCGCCACCGCCGCGCGCACCACCACCTCGCCCGCGTCGGTGAACTTGATCGCATTGCCGAGCAGGTTGAGCACGATCTGGCGATAGCGCAGCGGGTCACCCAGCACGCGCGGCGGCAGCTCGGGCGCCAGCTCGAGCCGCAGCGTCAGTCCCTTCTGCTCGGCCACCGCGGTCATCAGCCCGACGCAGCGCCGCAGCACGTGGCGCAGGTCGAGCGGCTCCTCGCTCAGCCGCATCTCGCCCGCCTCGACCTTGGCGAGATCGAGGATGTCGTTGAGCAGGCGCATCATCGCGCGGCCCGAGTCGGCCATCAGCTCGAGGTAGCGCCGCTGCTCCCCGGTCGGTGAGGCGGCGAGCAGCAGGTCGGTGAAGCCGAGCACGCCGTTCATCGGCGTGCGGATCTCGTGGCTCATGTTGGCGAGGAAGCTCGACTTGGCCTGGGTCGCCACCTCGGCGCTGGCCCGCGCCGCCTCGAGCGCCAGCTCGAGCCGCTTGCGCGCGGTGATGTCGCGCACCGCCGTGATCACCCCGCGGGGTGGCCGTCCCGGCGCGTCGACGATCGCGCGAACGCTCGCCTCCAGCCACCGCGGCGACGCCTCGTCCTCGCCCTCGCGCGGCGCCTGACGGCAGGTCACGATGTCGCGCAGCGCGTCGCCGTCGATCAGCCGGGCGAAGCTGGTCGACACCGCGGCGCGATCGTCGCGGTGGACGAAATGGAGGAGCCGCTCGCCGATCAGCGCCGCGGGCGGCACGCCGAACGTCTCCTGCGCCGAGGGTGAGGCGTAGAGACAGAGTCCGTCGCGCCCGAGCCGTATCACCGCGTCGGTGGCATTGTCGGCGAGCAGCGCCAGTTCGGCCTCGGCGCGCTCACGCAGCCGCACGTCGCGCTCGAGCCGCGCGTGCGTGCGGGCCAGATCAGCGAACTGTCGGCGCCGCTCGCGCAGCACGAAGGCGGCGAGCGCCAGTAGAAGCGTCGCGCTGACGAGCCCGGTCGCGAACCCGAGATGCTCGAGGCGCGCGATCCGCGCCTTGCGCAGCACCAGCAGATGCTGCTCGGCGCCGCGCACGCGCTCCAGCGCCGCTACCACCGCCGCGGTCTCGACCTTGCCCGCCACCGAGCCGGTGAGCGCGACCGCGGCGGCGGTGCGCCCGCGGTCTCGCCAGCGCACCGCCAGCGCCATCTCGTCGAAACGGCCGTTCAGTCGCCCACGCAGCGCCGCGACATTGGCGCGCTGCTCGGGGTTATCCGCCACCATCCGCTCGAGCCGCGTCAGTGCCGGCCGCGCGTGCGCGATCGAACGAGCGTAGGTGGCGCGCTGCGCGACGTCGCCGGTCATGACATAGCCGCGCCGGTTGATCTCGGCGCGCATCGCCTGGATCTGCACGGTATCGAGCGCGTCCCCGACCTCGAAGGTGTGCTGCACCCAGGCGAAGGCGGAGCGGCTCTGCGCCGCCAGCAGCGCGGCGCTGCAGCCGCAGCTCACCAGCAGGGTGAAGCCGGCGACGAGCGAGGGTCCGGAACCCATCAGCGAGGTCAGATTAGGCGAGCGGCGCATCGGGCACCGGGTAGCGGTCAGATGGTTAACTTCCCGATAGCGGCGCGGGAACGGCTTGTTCACACGCGACCGCTACGAGGGACAGCCTCTCACCGGCGAGTTACCATGCGTCTCTGGTCCAGCCTCCTTGCGCCTGAACCGCTGTCTCCCACGGCCGCACGTGCGCGGCGGCCCGACTGGGAGCGTCTCGCCGAGGACCTCGACGAGATCGCCGCCGCCGCGGCCGGGCTGATCGGCACGCCGGCCGCTCTCGTCACGATCGTGGACGAGCGGTTATGGGTCGCCGGCCGCTTCAACTCGCGGCTGCACGGGCTCGAGCGGGACGAGTGCGTCTGCGCGCATGGCATGATCCAGCCCGAACGCGTGCTGTGCGTCCCTGACCTTGAGGCCGACGCGCGTTTCGCTCGCCTACCGATCGCGCAGGGACCGGATGCACTCCGCTTCTACGTCGGCGCGGCGTTGGTCGACGCGGGCGGGAGAGCGCTCGGCATGCTGTGCGCGATGGATCAGCGTCCGCGGGCCGCGCCGTCGGAGCCGCAGTGCCGCGCGTTGCAGCGGCTCGCCCGCGGTGCCGCGATGCGGCTGGGTGCATAGCGGCGTCGGCGACAAGGCTCCGGATCTTCGCGGCGCGTGTTCCTGCGCGCGCAGGATCCCAGGGTCGGGAGCCTTTCGATCATGGCTCTGGGCTCCTGCGTGCGCACGAGCACCGCTCGGCTGGCAGGCAGATGCCCATCATGCCACTCGCGCCGGCACCTCCGGGTAGGCCGTCACCAGATCCCCCAGCACCGCCTCCAGCGGACCGAGATGCGCGGCGAACGGGCGCCAGGCGCGGTCACCGCCGCGGAACAACGGTCGACGGACCTGCTCGGACGAGGCGGTCCGGACCGCGCGCTCGGTCGCGTGGAAGCTGAGGCATGCGTCCTCGAAGTCGAGCCCGCACGCCGCCAGCAGCGCGCGGATCGCCGGTTCGGGCGAGTCGACCAGCTCCTCGTGGATCACGCGGTGCACCGCCCCCGGCTGCACCGCGTCGACGCGCGCCATCAGCCGCACATAGTCGTGATAGTAGCGCCCCATGTCGGCCAGGTCGTAGCTGAACCCCTGCCCGCGCGCGAAATGCTGCTTGTAGTTGGAGAAGCAGCAGGCACGCGGCTCGCGGCGCGCGTCGATGATCGTGGCGTTCGGCAGGATCAGCCGGATCAACGGCACGTGCGCCCAGTTGTTAGGCAGCTTGTCGACGAAGAACGGCCGGTCGGTACGCCGCTGGACCGCCGCGCGGCGGAGGTATTCCTCGCCCAGCTCGCGGGCGCGCTCGGCGGTGAGCGAGGCGAGGCCGCCCGGGTAATCGGCGATGCGGCGCGCCACCGCAGGCAGATCGGGTAGCTCGGTCGTGCCCTCGACCTGGCTGTGCGAGGCGAGGATCTGCTCCACCAGGGTCGACCCAGCGCGCGGCATGCCGAGCACGAAGATCGGGTCGTGCGCCGGGCAGCCCCAGCCGCCGCGCGCGGCGAAGAAGTCGGGCGTGGCGAGCCCCACGCTGGCGTCGACGAACGCCTCGGTCGCATCGGCGTCGTAGACGATGGCGCGCCGCCGCAGCGCGTTGCCCGCGGCATAATGCGCGAAGGCGCGGTCGGCGTCGCCGCGCTCCTCCCACGCCTTGCCGAGCGCGAAGTCGAGGTGGAAGCGGTCCTCGTCCTCGCTCGCCTCGGTCAGCGCGCGCGCCATCGCGGCCACGTCGGCCTCGTCGAAGCGCACCGTCTTGAGGTTGGCGAGGCTCCACCACGCCTCACCCAGCAACGGGCGCAGCGCGATGGCCTGACGATAGGCGGCGACACCCTCGGCCAGTCGCCCCACGGTCTTGAGCATATGGCCGAAGCTCATCCACACCTTGGGCTGTGCCGGCGCGGCGGCGAGCACCCGCTCATACAGAGCGATCGCCTCGTCGAAGCCGCCGAGTCGCCCCAGCGCCGCCGCCTTGAGATTGGCGTGGCCGAGATGCTCGGGCTCGACCGCGAGCAGCGCGTCGAGCTCGGCCAGCGCCTCGGTCGGGCGGTTCTGGCGATAGAGCACGATCGCGAGATTGGCGCGTGCCGCGGTGAAGCCGGGCGCCAGCTCGAGCGCGCGGCGCAGCAGCGTCTCGGCGTCGCGATTGCGGCCGAGCCGCCCCGCCAGCTCGGCGAGCATGCGGATCGCGCGCGCGTCGAACGGGTCCTTCTTCAGATAGCCGCGGAGCAGCGGCTCGGCGACCTCCAGGCGATTGTCGTGGAGCGCCAGCGCCGCGTCGACTAGCAGGGGCGGCAGACGCCGGGGTTCGCGGACAGACACGAGGGACATGGAAGACCGAGACAATCACGCCGGCGCCGCGCGATCAAGTCGCGCGCTCACCTTCTGGGGCCTGCTGGCGCTGGTGATGGGCAATCTGATCGGCTCGGGCATCTACCTGCTGCCCGCGACGCTGGCGCCTTTGGGCACCAACGCCACGCTCGGCTGGGTGGTGACGATCGCGGGCGCGATGACGCTGTCGTTCGTGTTCGCGCGGCTCGCCGCCGCGATCCCGCGCGCGGGCGGGCCCTATGCCTATGCCGACGCCGCCTTCGGGCCGGTGATCGGCTTCGCCACCGCGTGGAGCTATTGGACGCTGGTCTGGGCGGGCAACGGCGCGGTCGCGGTGGCGGTGGTGAGCGCGCTCAGCCTCGCCTTCCCCGCGCTGGCGCCGCACGCCGCGATCGCCGCGGTGGCGCTGGTGTGGCTGGCGGTGCTGGTCAACATCCGGGGCGTCGACCTCGCGGTCAGGCTGCAGATGGCGACGATGCTGATCAAGCTAGTGCCGCTCGCCGCGGTGGTGCTGCTCGCCGCTTGGTTACTGCTGACGCGTGGCGGCGGCGCGGTGGCGCACGATGTCGCGGTGCCGCTGACGGTGACCGGCACCGCCGGGGCGGCGGCACTGACCTTCTGGGGCTTCCTCGGGGTCGAATCGGCGACGGTGCCGGCCGATCGCGTCGCCGACGCGCGTCGCACCGTGCCGCGCGCGACGCTGATCGGCACCGCCGCGGTTGGGGTGATCTACCTGATCGTGTCGAGCGCGATCACCGCGCTGATGCCGCGGGCGGCGGTCGCGGCCTCGCCCGCGCCGATCGCGGCGTTCCTCGGCCTCGGCTTCGGCAGCGGCGTCGCGCAGGTCGTCGCGCTGTTCGCCGCGATCAGCGCGCTCGGCACGCTCAACGGCTTCGTGCTCCTGCAGGGCGAGGTGCCGCGCGCGATGGCGCAGGGCAACGTGTTCCCGCGCTGGTTCGCGCGCGAGACCGCGCAGGGCACGCCGGCGCGCGCGCATGTCGTCGCCGGACTGCTCGTCACCGCGGTGACGCTCGCCAACTTCACCCGCGGCATGGGCGACCTGTTCGCCTTCGTCGCCTCGGTGTCGCTCGCCGCAGGCATGCTCGCCTATCTCGTCAGCGCGCTCGCCGCGGTGAAGCTGCTGCGCGACGACCCCGTCGCGCGCGCCATGGGCGTGATCGCGGCAGTGTTCGTGGGTTGGCTCTCCTACGGGCTCGGCGCCGAGGCGAACGGCTGGGCGCTGGTGCTGCTGCTCGCGGGCGTGCCGGTGTATCTCGCGGTCAGGCGCGGCGGCGCCAGCGCGCGCTGAGCCTGCGGTCGGCGAGGATGGCGTGCGCGGCATTGTGGCCCGGCGCGCCGGTCACGCCGCCACCGGGGTGCGCACCCGAGCCGCACATGTAGAGCCCGCGGATCGGCGCGCGATAGTCGCCGTGGCCGAGCACCGGACGCGCCGACCAGAGCTGGTCGAGGCTCATCCGCCCGTGGAAGATGTCGCCGCCGATCAGCCCGAACTTGCGCTCCAGGTCGAGCGGCGAGTGGATCTGGCGCGCGATCACGCTGGCCTTGAAGTTGGGGGCGTGCGCGGTGACCGTGTCGATGATGTGGTCGGCGACCTGCTCGCGCACCTCGTCCCAGCTGCGGGCTTTCCCGTCGGGACCGTCGGGCAGCTCGGGCGCGAACTGCTGGCAGAACAGGCTGGCGACGTGCTGGCCCGGCGGCGCGAGGCTGTCGTCGACCGTGCTGGGGATCTTCATTTCGACGATCGGCTGGCGCGACCAGCCGTGGACGCGCGCGTCGTCATAGGCGCGGTCCATATAGTCCATCCCCGGCGCGATGATGATCCCGGCGGTGTGATGCTCGGCCCGGTCGCGCCCGGGCAGCACGGTGAAGTCGGGCAGCTCGCTCAGCGCCACGTTCATCCGGAACGTGCCCGAGCCGGTCTTGAAGCCCGCCATGCGGCGGCGGAAATCCTCGGGCAGCTCGTGGCCCGCGACCATCTGGCGGTATAGCATCGCCGGGCCGACATTGGCGGCGACGATCGGCGCGACGATCTCTTCGCCGCTCTCCAGCACCACGCCCGCCGCACGGCCGCCGTCGACCAGCACGCGCGCGACCGGCGCCTCAACGCTGATCTCGACGCCCTCGGCGAGGCACGCCGCCGCCATAGCCTGGGTGATCGCGCCCATGCCGCCGACCGAGTGACCCCAGGCGCCGTACTTGCCGTTCACCTCGCCGAAGACGTGGTGGAGCAGCACATAGGCCGAGCCCGGCGTCGACACGCCGGCGTAATTGCCCACCACGGCGTCGAAGGCGAAGGCGGTCTTGACGTGATCGTCCTCGTACCAGCCGTCGAGGAAGTCGCGGGCCGATTTGGTGAAGACGTCGAGCAGGTCGCGCTGCGCGGCGATGTCGAGCTTGGCGAGCGGCCAGGCCTGGCGCGCCGCGCTGACCAGCTCGAGCAGCCCGCCGCCCGCGTTGGGCGGGATCTCGAGCGCGAGGTCGCGCAGCACCTGCGCGACGCGCTCCAGCGCGGCGTCATAGGCGGGATAGGAGTCGGCGTCGCGCTGGCTGAAGCGCGCGAACTGCGCCTGGGTGCGCTGCGTCCCGCCACCGAGCGTGAGATAGGTGTCCGGGAACGGGAAGAAGTTGCTGATCGTGCGCTCGATGATGCGATAGCCGCGATCGTGCAGCTTCATGTCCGCGATCACCTTGGGGCGCAGCAGGCTGACGGTGTAGCTGGCGGTGGAGTTGCGGAAGCCGGGGTGGAACTCCTCGGTCACCGCCGCGCCCCCGACGACGTGGCGGCGTTCGAGCACGCGCACCTTCAGCCCGGCGCGCGCGAGGTAGAAAGCGCAGACCAGGCCGTTGTGGCCCCCGCCGATGATGATCGCGTCGTACCGCTGCGTCATGGTGCCCCCTTAGTCATGTCCTCGGACGTGTTCGCGCCGCCGTCTTCCCCCACTGGCGTCACCCCGAACTTGTTTCGGGGTCCACCGTCCCGCACACTCAGGTGCTTCGGCTCTCGCGGCGCGGTGGATCCTGTAACGAGTTCAGGATGACGGCAGTGGTGGGGTGAAGGATGCTCGGTTCAACCTACCGCACCCCCTCACACCCCGCGCACCCGCCGCGACCAGCCCGGCGGCGGGGCGCGGTGCTGGCGCGCCTCGGGGATGCGCTCGCGGATCTTGGCGGCGAAGCTGCGCAGGCACACCTCGCTCGCGCCGATCGGCCCGGCGGTGTAGCTCGACGACGCCATGCCCTCCTGCACGCGCTCGATCAGCCAGGTATCCTCGGCGTTGACGGTGCGGTTGATCCGCCAGTTGGCGTAGCGCACCAGCTTCATCTCGCGGCGTTCGTCGGGCAGCGCGAAGCTCATCTCGCGCAGCAGGCTGGTGGTCGGCGTCAGCGGCAGCCACTGCATGAAGTCGATCTGGTCGGCGTAGATGTCGAATGCCATGTTGGGCCACAGCTTGTAGTAGAGCCAGCACCGCTGGTTGGCCTCAGGCAGATGGTCCACGCGCGGCAGATGCGTCTGGTAGAAGCGCTCCCACCAGTCGCTCGACACTCGGTCGACCAGCTCGCCCGACATGCGGTCGACCCAGCCCGCGGCCTCGATCGCGTAGCTCTTGCCGAACAATCGCGTCAGCCCGTCGTGCGCGACCGGGATGTGGAGGTTGTCGGAATAGTTGTCGCCGACGTTCTTCCAGTTCACGCGCCGCTCGCGCTCGCGCACGTCGGAGAGGCGGCGCATCTCCTCGAAGCGATACGGCGCCACCTCGGCGTCATAGGGCGCCATCATCGTCGCGACGCTCGGGCCGCCGTCGTCCTCCAGCCGCACGAAGACGAACCCGCGCCACGTCTCCACCTCGACCGCGGCGAGCCCGTTATCCTCGAGCCGGAGCGCGGGATAGTCGCTCTTCATCGGCACGCCCGACAGGCGCCCGTCGAGCTCGTACACCCAGGCATGATAGGGGCAGACGAGCTTCCTGGCGCAGCCGCTCGCCCCCTCCACCAACCGCATCGCGCGGTGGCGGCAGACGTTGTGGAAGCCGCGGATCACACCGTCACCGCCGCGGACGACGACGAGCTGCTCGCCGAGATAGGAGAGCGTCCGCCACGCGCCCGGCTCGGCCAGGTCGCTCTCATGGCAGACGATCTGCCACGACGGGCGGATCACGCGCGCGCACTCGAGCTCGAAATATTCCGGGTCGGTGTACAGCCAGCCGGGAAGGCTCCAATCCGCGTCGGGATCGGCGTACGGCAGATCGATCGAGCGATGCATGGAGGCCCCCGCGTGGTTGTTGCACGAGCGTATAACAAGGGCGGGGCATGAGCAAGCGCGCCGCGCCCGAGGCGCGCCGCGCCGAGCTGATCGCGGCGACCGCGCGCGTGCTGGCGACGCGCGGCGCGGCCGGCGCGTCGGTACGCGTGATCGCGGCGGCCGCGGGCGTGTCGCCGGGGCTGGTGACGCACCATTTCGGCGGGGTCGAGCGGCTCGTCGAGGCGACCTACGACCATGTCGCCGCGCGGGTCGGCGAGGCGCTGGAGGCCGCGGTGACGACGGCCGGTGAGTCGCCGCGCGAACGGCTGGCGGCCTATCTCGACGCCAGCTTCGCGCCGCCGATCGCCGACCCCGCGCTGCTCGCGACCTGGATCGCCTTCTGGAGCCTGGCGCAGGGCGGGGCGGCGATGCAGGCGAGCCATGCGCACCATTACGCGGGCTATCGCGCGCGGCTGGAGGTGCTGCTGGGCGAGGTGGGCGTGGCGGCGGAGCGGCGACATCTGGCGGCTGTCGGACTCACCGCGCTGGTCGACGGGCTGTGGCTGGAGCTGTGCCTGTCACCGGGAGTCTTCACCGCGGCCGACGCGCGCGCGGTGGTGGCGGGGTATGTGGCGGCGGTATGAGGGAGCGGCCACCCTGCTCCCGCGAACGCGGGAGATCAGGGTGGCTCAGCGGTGACGTGCTCCGCCCCGGGGTTCCCGCGTATGCGAGAAGACGGCGCTATCCTCATCTCGCCACCGCCCGCGATACGCCGGTCGTGTCGGCGGTTCGCACAACCCGACCCTGTATCCCGGCGAAGGTCGGGGCACAGTTGGGAAAGCAAGCGCGATACTCCGCGTCAGTCCCCCAGAAGGCCCCGGCCTTCGCCGGGGCACGGGGAGCGGTCGCCCGCGATCCTTAACCGCCAAGTCGTCCGCTCGCGCCCACTCCCTTTACCTCGCCAGATCGCCGAACAGCGACACGTAATAGCGAATCCCCGGCGCGATGTTGCGCACCTCGGTGCGCTCGTTGAGGCCGTGGCTGAAATCGTCCGATTCCTTGATGAAGGTCGGGCTCGCGCCGTAGCTGGGCACGTGGTGGTAGCGGAACCACATGCTGTCGCTCGCCCCTGCCGACATGCTCGGGAACACCGGCACGCGGGGCCACGCCTTGCCCACCGCCTTGGTCACCGCCGCGACGAAGTCTGGGCGCATCGGCGACGCGTCGTTGGCGACCGATCCCTCGCTCACGTCGCGGATCGTCAGCGCCGGCTCGGCCGCGACCTGCTGGAGCGTGGCCATCACGTCGGCGGGCTTCACGCCGGGGAAGATGCGGCAGTTGATGTTGGCGGTCGCGCGCTGCGGCAGCGCGTTGAGCGCGTGCCCGCCCGAGATCATCGTCGACACGCACGTCGTGCCGATCTGCCCGACATAGGCGGGGTCCGCGGCGAGCACCGCGATCGCCTTCTCGTCCTTCGGATTGTCCGCGAAAGCGCGCATCGCGGCGGCGAGCTCACCGGTCTTCTGCTTGGCCGCCTCGCGGAAGAAGGTGCGCGTCACGTCGGACAGCTGCGGCGTGAAGCGATACTGCCCGATCCGCACCAGGGCAGCGGAGAGCTGGTTGATCGCGTTCTGCGGCCGCGGCGCGGAGCTGTGCCCACCCGGGTTGGTGACGGTCAGCTCGAAATCGGCATAGGTCTTCTCGGCGCCGTTCCAGGTGAAGAACTGCGGCCTGCCATCCTCGGCGAAGCGTCCGCCCCCGCCGTCGATGTTGATCACCAGCTCGGCGTTCTTGAGCTGCTCGGCGATGAGCGCGCTGGTCTTCATCCGCGTCTCCTCGTCGCCCGAGAACTCGAGCACGATGTCGCGGCGCGGCGTGTAACCCGCGCGCTTCATCCGCAGCAGCGCGGTCATCGCCACCGCGGCGTCCAGCTTCATGTCGGTGGCGCCGCGACCGTAGAGATAGCCGTTCTCGACCACGGGCGTGAAGGGGTCGCGCTGCCAGTCGGCGGGCTTGGCCTCGACCACGTCGATATGGCCGGACACCACCAGCGGCTTGGCCGACGGGTCGCTGCCGCGCCAGCGCGCGACCAGATAGGCGGTGTCGTCCACCGGGGTGATCGTCACGTCCGGGTCGGCGAAACCGCCGGCGACGAGCACCGACTTGAGATAGGCAGCGAGCTGCCGGGTCTGGTTGCCCTGCCCGGCGACGCTGCGGAAGGCGATCGCGCGCTCGGCGATATCGAGCGCCTGCGCGTCGGACCCGATCGCGACGGGACCGGCCGGCGGGGTCTGCGCCAGACCAGGCGTCGCGGTCAGCGCGAGCGCCGCGCAGAGAAGGAAGAGATTGCGCCCGATCGCCATGCACGATGCCCCTTTGTCACTGGAGGACAAAGCGTATCGCGCGGCCCCGCGGACGCAAGCGGGATATCGGCGCCGGGCCATATCGCGTGCACGACGCGCGGCCCGGCGCTCAGCCAGCTCAGGCCTTCTTGGCGCTCAGGTGCGCGCTGAGGTGCTTGTTCATCTCGAACATGCTGGCCGACTTCTTGCCGAAGATCTTCTCCAGCTTGTCGTCCGCGTTGATCTGGCGCTTGTCCTTCTCATCCTGAAGGTTGTGCTTCTTGATATACTCCCAGACCTTGCTGACGACCTCGCTGCGCGGCAGGTCGCTCTTGCCGACGATCTCGGCCAGCTCGGGCGACGGGGTGACCGGGGCGGTGATGCCACCGCGCGCGCCGCCGGCGGCCTTGCCGGTCGACTTGACCTTCTTCTCGGCCGCGGCGGTCTCGTCCTTGCCGCGCTTCTCCGCTGATCGTGCCATCACACTCTCCTCTTTCCGCAGAAATGGTCCCCAGGTCGCATCGTCCGATGCTCTGCCATCCCACTCTGCCCACGGAGCGAACGCCGCTGCAAGTGAAACGATGCGTCCCCGCCGCCTTCCGAACGACTCGACGCGATAATCGGCCGGTATGCCGCCGCGGCAGCGGCGTGCCGGCGCCGCTGCGGTGTCGCTCAGAAGCGCGTGCGCACGCTCACCGCATAGAGGCTGTCGTCGGTGCGCGTGTCGCGCCACAGATAATCCTCGTTGAAATAGCTGCGATAGCGCGAGCGCAGGATGTTGCTACCCTCGACCGTGACGGTCACGTTCCTGGTCACGTCATAGCCCAGGCTGAAGTCGAGCCGGCCGTTGGGGCGGACATAGTTGAGCCAGGCGGCCGAGCCGACCGGACGCACGTCCTGTGTGCCGGACCGGTCCTCGTCGAAATAGCGCGAGCGGTAGGTGTAGACCACGCGCGCCGAGAGGCCGCCGCGATCGTAGAGCAGGCCGGCGTTAAAATTATACTTGGAGACGCCCTGGAGCGGGTAGCCCGACAGCGGGTCGTCGCCGCCCACCTCCGAGTCCGCCAGCGTGAAATTGCCGAATCCGCCCAGTCCAGCCAAGGCGCCGGGCAGGAAGGAGAAGAAGGTCTGCGCGCTGGCCTCGATCCCCTTCAGCTTGGCGGTGCCGACGTTGCGCGGGCGCGAGATGTTGTAGGTGATGCCGTCGATCAGCTCGGCGGTGCTGGCGGTGATCACGCGGTCGCTGATGTCGCGGTAATAGCCCGCGAGCGCGATATAGCCGTCCTTCCAGTAATATTCGATCGTCGCGTCGTAGCTGTCCGACTTCTGCGGGCGCAGCTGCGGGTTGCCGCCCGAGCCGCTGTTGAGGATGTTGGGGTTGGTCGAGACGATATAGTTCAGCCCCGGGTTGAGCGAGCCGAACCCCGGGCGCGCCAGCGTCTTGGCATAGGTGGCGCGGAACTGGAGCCCGCCGCCGAGCTGGAGCCGCGCGCTCGCGTTGGGCAGCCAGTCGGTGTCACTGGTGCTGGACGTGGTCGTCACCGGCGTGCCGCTGACCAGCCCGGTGCCGCTGATCTCGCGGTCGGTCTTGCTGAGACGGACGCCGAGGCGACCGTCGAGCACCACCGGACCGGTGCCGAACGGCACCTCATAGCCCGCCTGGGCGTAGGCGGCGTAGCTCTTCTCCGCGACGTCGAAGCGGCGCGTCGGGTCGAACGGCGGCTGCCCGTCGGGGGCGCCGAAGAAGGCGCGCAGCGACTGCTGTCCCGCGCCGGACAGCAGATAGTCGGTGGACGGCAGCACGAACGGCGCGCCGCTGTTGATCTGCGGGATACCCGGCGCGCGCTCGAGCGGCAGCTCGGTCGCGGTGATCGGCGTGGCGAACGAGCCGCCCGGCGGACTCATGCCGAGCTGGACCTGCTGGAAGTTGGCGGTGCGATCGGCGTAGCGGCCGCCCAGCTCGATCGTCTTGAGGATCGTGCCGACGTCATAGCTGGCGTCCGCCTTGGCGGCGAGCAGCCCGCCGCTGGCGCGCGAATAGTCCTGGAACAGCGCGTTGATGAAGGTGAAGCCCGCCGGGTCCGCCATCGGGTTGTTGGGCGCGGTGATCGCGGCGGTCTGGCTCGGATCGGTCAGCCCCAGCGTGACGCTCGGCACGCGCTTGCCGATGTCGACGATGAAATTGGCGTTGTTGGTGATCGAGCGCTCGTAGCTGACGTCGAGATTGGCCTCGGCCGGCCCCTGGTCGAAGCGGAAGCCGCCCGCGGCGAGCCAGGTATCGGTGCGATTGTCATGCGCCTGTGTCGAGGTGAAGGCCTCGAGATCGTTGAAGGTCGCGCTGTTGAACGAGCAGAGGTTCTGCTGGGTGATCGTGGCCGCATCGGTGGTGGGATCCGGATTGCCGCGGTTGGGCGCGACCGCCGCGGTGAAACAATCGTCCGACCGGTCGACGCCGGTGACGCTGCGCGCGGTGCTCAGCCGATATTCGTAGAAGCCGGTGGTGAACTTGCTGCGATAGGCCGAGTAGAGACCGTCGACATAGACCTCGAGCGCGGGGCTCGCCTGCCATTGCAGCGAGGCATTGGCCTGGGGGCGCTGGTAGCGGCCATATTCGTTGAGGCCGCCGGTCGAGATCGGCAGGATCAGCCCGTCGGCACCCGCGGGTCCGCCGTTCCCCGAGCGACGGTCGGCGACGTAGTTGCTCGGCCGGTTGTACGGCATGTCGTACCAGGAGACGTTGATCAGCGCGCCGATCTCGCCGATCCCGGTGTCCCAGCGGTCGGTCGCGAGGAAGCTGACCTGCGGCCCCAGCTTCTCGGCGTTCGACGGATAATTGAGCTTGCCGCTCAGCGCGATCGTCGGCTCGGTATAGCTGAACGCCTTGTTGAGCCGCAGGTCGATCGTGCCCGCGACGCCGCCCTCGATCAGATTGGCGGTGTTCGACTTGAACACGTCGACCCGCGCCACCGCCTCGGCGGGCAGGTCCTGGAAGGCGAAGCCGCGCCCCTCGGCGGTGAAGATCTCGCGCCCGTCCAACGTGGTGAGGATGTCGGGTAGGCCACGGACGAGCGGGTTGACGATCTCGTTGTTGCCGCCGACCGTCACCTGCACGCCCGGCACGCGCTGCAGCGCGGCGGCGGTGGTGGGATCGGGGAATTTACCGATGTCCTGCGCGACGATCGAGTCGACCACCTGCGGCGCCGAGCGCTTGATCTCGGCGGCGCGCGCGAGGCTGGCACGGATGCCGGTCACGACGATCTCATCGCCGGTCGCCGCGGCGTCGGGCGCGGTGGCGGGAGGCGGAGCCGCGTCTGCGTCCGGGAGCGGGGCGCTGCCGCTGCCCGCGGGCGCGCCGGCGTCGCTCTGCGGCGGTGTCTGCTGCGCATCGGGCGGGGTGCTACCCTGCTGCGCCGAAGCGGGAAGCGCGGCGGTCAGCGCCACCACGGATACTGACAGCGCGAGCTTGGAGCGCATGGGACCTCTCCTGACATGGTCGGACCGCCCGCGTTCTCGGGAGACGATCTGCTATGTCGGCTACTTATCAGATAAATAGACGGCGCGTAGCGACAACCTTGCTGACCTGAAGCAGGAATGCGGTCAGTCGCCGAGCGGGGCCGGAAGCTCGATCGCTGTCAGCGGCACCTGTGGCACACCCGTGGCACTCCAGCGGACGCGGGCGACATGTGGCGCGCGTCCGGCGGTACACCCCTGCCCCGCCGCGCGGTTGGCATGGTAGACGATCCAGGTCTCACCACGGCGAGGCTCGAAGAAGGCGTTGTGCCCCGGTGCGAAGACGTGTGCGCCGGGGTTCGATGCCAGGATCGGGCGCGCCGCCTTGCTCCAGCTGCGGGGGTCCAGCAGGTCGGCGCCCGCGTCGGCGCGGAGCAGGCCTACCGCATAGCCGTGCGACCAGCAGGCGCTGCCCGAGTAGCTGAGAAAGAGATCGCCGCGCGGGCCGCGGAGGAAGGCTGGTCCTTCGAGAATCTGGCGGCCGCCCTGCCGCTCCCACGATCGATCGGGCCGCGCGATGACGCGTTCGGGTCCGGTCAGTGTCCACGGGTTGCGTATCGCGGCGATCGCCAGGACGCTGTCGGGTCCGTCATAGGCCGAGTAGACGAACCAGGATCGGCCACGCGCGGTGAAGACGGTGCCGTCGAGCCCGGACAGCCGCGTCTTGACTCGGCCGCGGTCGACCCAGCGGCCGGCGCGCGGGTCGCTGGCGCGATTCTCCAGCACGAAGACGCCGCGATGCGCGTCGTCGTCGTGCGCGCTGTCCGCCGCGGTGTAATAGATGTACCAGCGGCCGTTGAGTCGATGAAGTTCGGGCGCCCAGATCGACCGCGCGTTGGCGCCGGCGGCTGGCGGCTGCCACACCGTCTCCTCGGTCGCGTCGGCGAGATGGGCGAGATCGCGCGTGCGGCGGATCGCGAGGCGGTCGCCGCGGGTCGCCATCATGTAATACCAGCCGCCATGTACGACGACATACGGGTCAGGCGCGGAGTCGAGGAGGGGGCGTTGCTCGACGTATGGTGCCGGAGCGGCCGCGAACGATGCAACGGCGACGGCGAGCGAGCGGGGCGCAGGGGACATAACATGTCCATGACGCTCCGACATCATGCTGTGCAAGGAGACCGCGACACGCCAGCGACGCTTCGCTCGCGGCTGAGACAGGGTGAATGGGTTCCGATGATGATGTGTGTGCAACGCGCTGGCTACAATGCCTGGCGGCGACCTACTCTTCCATCGCTTGAGCGATAGTACCATTGGCGCGGTCGGGTTTCACGTCCGAGTTCGGGATG
>NZ_JAIOKB010000009.1 GCF_019898765.1 Sphingomonas yunnanensis
CTTGGGAAAGAACGGCCGCAAGCGCTCAACCTGCTCGTCCGTCAGCCAAAAAAGGTCGCTCATCCTCGGTCTCCTCGCGGAACCTGAATCAGACCGCGGACCTCACATCAATGGGTCCTGACCCTAGGCGCGTGAGCGCGCGGAAGTTGGGCACGACACCAGGCTGATCCCGCCGGCGTACGTCAAGCCGTTCGTCAAGCGGCAGAAGAACGACATGGCCGACGCGGGGGCGATCTGCGAGGCAGCGCAGCGACCGACGATGCGGTTTGTTCAAGGTAAGAGCGCTGAAGCGCAGGCTTCGGCGGTCGTGTTCCGCACGCGTGGCCTGCTCGTGCGCCAGCGAACCCAGCTGATCAATGCCCTGCGCGGGCACCTCAACGAGTTCGGCTACATTGTCCGTCAGGGTGTCGGCCACGTCGGCAAGCTCGTCGAGATCGTCGCCGACCCGGCTTCCGATCTGCCGGCCATGGCGCGGCCAGTACTGGCCGTCATCGCGCAGGGCTTGCAGGCGCTACAGGGGCAGATCGCCCTTCTCGACCGTGAGATCGCTAGCCGGGCAAAGGCGGACGCGGTCGCGAAGCGACTGATGACGATCCCCGGTGTCGGGCCCGTGACAGCGACCGCGCTGCTGGCGCTGGCGCCGGCCGCAAGCACCTTCCGTCGCGGGCGCGACTTCGCCGCCTGGCTCGGTCTCGTTCCTCGACAACATTCGAGCGGCGGCAAGGAACGGCTTGGGCGCACGACCAGGATGGGCGAGCGCAGCTTGCGACGCCTGCTGATCCTGGGGGCAAGCTCGGCAACGAAGGTCGCGGCGCGCGAGCCCGACAAGGCCAGCGCGTGGTTGGCAGGCATGCTCGCGCGCAAGCCGCGCATGCTGG
This sequence comes from Sphingomonas yunnanensis, assembly GCF_019898765.1. Classification (GTDB taxonomy): domain Bacteria; phylum Pseudomonadota; class Alphaproteobacteria; order Sphingomonadales; family Sphingomonadaceae; genus Sphingomonas; species Sphingomonas yunnanensis. Next base: position 879 of record NZ_JAIOKB010000009.1, read on the forward strand.
TCACCGTCGCGTTCGCGAACAAGATGGCACGGATCGTCTGGGCGCTGATGGCGCACGACGCCACCTACAGAGCTCCTGCCGCGGCGTAACCGCCAAGGCTTGAGGCGTCAGGGACGCAGGGAAGGTCAGCAGAGAGGAATGGCGCAACGGTCAGAAGACGGGGTCGGGAAAACCAGTGAAGTGACCAGGCGCCCTGAGCGCGCAGAACCGATCTGGACCCGATCCGCGATCTCCATTCAGGCCAGCAGCCGTGATGAAGGCTGCATCGACAGGCCGGACACACGGAAGCACCTGAACCCGCGCTAAGAATCTCTTCAACACCCTCTTGCATCCGAAGGGGCGTCCACACACGGTCATCCAGGGTCACCTGACGCCCTCCGACGATCTGCTAGATCAATCAGCTAGGGCTTCCCACAATCGGCAATCAGAAGGCCGACCCGCTCGGCATCCATGCCGCCACCTTTCGCAGCACAGACCCGGCCACTCTGGTCAGTCACGAGCCCGAACGGCAGTCCCACCGCCCGTGACATGGCATCGGCACGGTAACGACGCTCTTCACCTGCTGGCGGCGACCAGCGGTAGACCACGGGAACATCGCGCCACATCGCCCGGGCACGTGGTCCGTCTTCTATCATGAGCACACGCACCGCCCGCGGTTTTGCCGCCTGTGCGATCGCATCAAGCCGCGAGATCTCAGCGTGACAAGGAGCGCACCAGGGAGCGACGAGCAATAGCACGCTGCTCTCCGGGTAGCGGACAGGCTGTTCGGCCGCGTATGCCGGCCCGCCAAAGCATACCAGAATGGTGACGACTCCGCGTCCCAAGGCACGCCAGCGTGCGCTTCCTCCCTCGACAGCGCCGTCGTGCCGTGATGTCTCTGACGCAAACAAGGGAGGGGTCATGTCCATATCATTGCTCGCGCTGGCGTTGGCGGGTCAAGCGGCAGCGGCCGCGCAAGCGCCCGCAGCTGCGCCTCAGAGCGCACAAGCGCGCTTCGATGCAGCGAGCCAGGCTGTGGCGGAGGGCCAATGCGCCGAGGCCGTGAAGGTCTTCGCCACGATGACGAAGAGCCGCAATCCTCTACTCGCCGCCACGATCGACGTGCGCAACGGGCGCTGCTTGGTTGATCTCGGGCAGGTGGACGAGGGCAAAGTAGCGATCGCGCGCGGATTGCCTGTGCTTGCCGGCAAGGGTGTCGAGTTTTCCGGCGACGTCTACGAGGCGCACATGACGCTCGCACGCCTGGCCGAGCGCACCTTCGACTATGATGAGGCAGCGAAGGAATATCGCGCCGCGGCCGATCCGTTGAAAGGTGGGTCGCGAGTTCCGGCATTGCTGCGCCTGGCGTTGGTGACGATGTTCGATCACGACGGCCGAGCCTTGGCCGCGGCCGAGGAGGCGCGCACACTGGTGCTCGCCGAGCCGACGCTCAGCAAGAAGGACCTCGCGGCGGTGCAGACGGTGCACGCGCGCGTCCTGCTGAACGAGGGGCGTGCCAAGGAGGCGTATACCGAGCTGAAAAACAGCCTGAGCAAACAGGGTGGGCTGACCAGCCGTGTCGGCGCCGACGATATCTCGACACGCTCGGACCTGGCGATCGCGGCACTGAAGAACAACGATCGTGACAACGCGCGACTCTACCTCGCTTATACCGGCGCCGGGCGGATGCGAGACACGCCGTTCACCAGAGCAGCCTCGATGGATCCGCCGGCGTGCGGCGAAGGTGGGCTAGTCCCGGAGGACGAGGCGATCGTCGAGTTCTCGCTGGAGCGCGACGGGCACGTAGCCGGTGTCGCCCCGGTCTACACCAACGGCAATCGCGCGAAGGCACTGGCCTTCGCTCGCGCGGTAACGGACTGGTCGTGGCGAGCGGAGGACGTCGCGAAGATCCCCGCGCTGTTCCGCTACACCACTCGCGTCGAGTTGCGCTGCGTCAAGGCAGACGGTGCGCCTGGAGTGACACGGCCCCTCAAGGAAGCGTTCGAGGCATGGCTGGCCGAGAAAGGTGCGCCGACCCCGCCGTGGGCCGACCAACCCGCAGCGTTGGCGCTTGCCACGCAACGCGCCGCGCTCGCCGCGGCTAACACCAAGAACGATGCCGTAGCCCAGGCGCAGGCCGCGCTGGCTCTGAGCGACAATCCGGTGCTCGACGGACAGGAGCGACCAGCCCTTCATGCCACCGTGCGGACGGCTGTGGCATCGCTCTCGCCGCCGGTTGCGGTGCGCACCTATGTTGAGATGGCCGCGCCCGAGAAAGTCGACGAGGATAGCGAGGCCTGGAAGGCTCGGATGCGCGACCTTCTGGCCCGGCCCGGTGTATCGGGCGATCCGCCGTCGGCAGCAACGCTGCGCTTGCTGATCGCTCAACCCGCATATCGCAAGGGGCCGCCTGCCGATGCGGCCGTCCTCGTAGCAGCAGTGAGCGGCGACCCGGCGCTACCGCCACGCCATCCATTGAAGATCGCCGCCTTGCTCGAGGAGGCCAACGTCCTTGCCGCCAAGGGCGATGTCGCTGGTGCGCGTGCCGTGTTCGATCGTACCGGGCTCACTGCCGAGCAATGTGCGACCGTAGGTCTGCAGCCCGCGGTACAGCGCATGAGTGGCAGCGCCAGCGACTTTCCTCAGGAGGCTCAGCGGCTTGGCTTTGAGGGCTGGGTACGCACCTCCTTCGACATCACTCCGGATGGACGTACGATCGCGCCGCGAGCCGTGATCGCCTACCCGCCCTTCATCTTCGACGAAGCCGCGAACGGCATCATACGCGACGCGCGTTTCAGCAGCACCTTTCGTCCGGAAGGCGCGCTCGCCTGCTCGGGGCAGCAGCAATCCGTCCTGTTCTTGCTCCCAGGCCGGTGATCACAACCTCAGCGATGGATCATGGGTGCGCTCGAGGTTACGCTGCTTGCCTCCCCTCTCCGGACCTGAGTGACTGATCTTGGGCGCTTTGGCTCCGGTTGCATGCGGAGACCCATGTGTGGACGGCCCTCCGTTGGCAAGTACGAGCATTCGCCTAGCGTTGCTGGTTGGTGCGGCCATGTGTCCGACCTGTTGGTGCGGCACGTAGCCGCTGGCCATAATGCCATTCGCGCGTCTCGGGTCCCGATCAATTGCACGCACTCGAGGTGCCTGGGTCATCGTGGGTTTTCCCGATCCGGCGGTTCAACCGGCTTGTCGCATTAGCTCCTGTTCGCCCTTTCCAACCTCGTCAGGCGCAGTTGCCCGCGTCGTGTTCCTTACGCGACCTGCGGCTCGCGGTAACGCTCGCCGCTGGCCATCATTGCCCAGATAGTGCGGGCGTTTCTGTTGGCGAGCGCAACAGCTGCGACCTTGGCCGTGCGACGTGCGAGCAACTCCATGAGCCATGGTCGCTTCGCTCCGTTCCGCTCGGCGTAGCGCACCACCGCCATCGCACCGACGATCAGCATCTGGCGCAGGTACTGATGCCCAGCCTTGGTGATCCCACCAAGCCGCTCCTTGCCGCCGCTCGAGTTCTGCCGCGGCACCAGCCCGATCCACGCTGCGAGGTCGCGGCCTGAGCGGAAGATCGTTGGTTCTGGTACGGTGGCGACTATTGCGCTGGCGAGCAGCGGACCGACACCGGGTATCTCCATCAGGCGGCGACCGAGTTCGGTCTCTCGCGCGCTCGCCAGAATGCGGCGGTCATTCTCGAGGATCTGCTCTTTCACCATACGCAATTGAGCGGCCAGCATCTCCAGACATGATCTGGCATCGGCCGGCACACGCTCGTCGGTAGGATCGGCGATCACGTCGAGGAGCTGCTCGATGCCGTTCCTGCCGATCGGCGCCGCGATGCCGAACTCAGCCAGGTGAGCGCGCATCGCGTTGGACAGCTGCGTGCGCTGACGGTTGAGGATCAGGCGGACACGGTGCAGCATCATGGCGCTCTGTTGCTCCGGCGACTTGATGCCGACGAAGCGCATCGTCGGCCGGGTCACTGCCTCGCAGATCGCCTCGGCATCGGCCGCGTCGTTCTTGCCCCGCTTGACGTAGGGCTTCACATACTGCGCCGGCATGAGCTTCACGTCGTGGCCGAGTGCCACCAGCTCGCGCGCCCAGTAGTGCGATGTCGCGCATGCTTCGATGCCGACCAGACACCGGGGCAGCTTGGCGAAGAACTTCAGCATCCGCCCTCGCGTCAGCCGCTGCCGGATCACCGCCGCACCCTCCGCATCGACGCCATGTACCTGGAACATGTTCTTTGCGAGATCGAGACCTATCGTCGTGACGCTGCCCATCGTGGTTCTCCTTCCGGCTCTCCGCAGGTCATCCTGCGGGAGGGTTGGAGAGCCGTCCACGTTATCAATTGCGGTCATTCGTGAGAAAAGATCGGCCCACCGAAACCGGACGTTCATTCATGCTCGTCGCGTCGGGCGGTTGTGCTGGCTCGAACGAGGTTGCGCTTCTTCTTGTGATCTGGGGAACCAGGCCGAGCCCAATGATAAGGCCGCCCCGACAACTAGATGCGCACCTCAGTCCCAACGACTACGAGCTGGTGCGACGGGATGCAGAAGGAGTCGCCCGTCGGCGCGGTGTTACGCTGCATGGATACGAAGATCTCTTCTCGCCAAGGCGCCATCCCAGCGATCCCGGCGTCGGCGATGATCGTCTCCTGTCCGATGTAGAAGCTAACCTCCTCGAGCTGATCAGCGTCAAAGAGCTCAGTTGCGGCCAAGCCGCCAGGAATGTTGATGTTCTCCATGAAGCCGAAGTTCAGGATGACGCGGTGCACGTTCGCGCAGATGAGGGAGATCTTGGCTCGTTCGTGGCCAGGCACGAATGGCGTCTCCGCTACCTGAACCGAGACAAGGACGACGCGCTCCTGGAGCGCCCTGTTGTGCCGGACGTGCTGCGTTAGTGCCAACGGTATGCCGCTGGTGGCAGCGCTCAGGAAAGCGCCGACGCCCTTCGTGCGGCAATCGACTGCCTGATCAAGGCGATGAACGAACGTGTCCTCGCCTTCGCGCTGGTGTGCACGCGACAACTCCACCAGCCGTACGCCGGAGCGCCAAGTCAGCATGAGGAAGGCGACCACGACCGCAATGACGAGCGGGAACCAGCCACCCTCCAGCAGCTTCACGCCGTTTGCGGCGAAGAACACCATATCCAGGGCGAAGAAAGCACCGTTGACGAGCACGACCAGCAGCGGATTGTAGCCCCATCGCAGCGCCACCAGGGCAGCCAAAAAGGTCGAGATCGCCATCAATCCCGACACGGCAATACCGTATGCGCCAGCCAGACCCTCCGACGAGCGGAAGATGAGCACCGCCGCGAGCGTCCCTGCGGCGAGCAGCCAGTTGGCAAGCGGCAGGTAGACCTGCCCTTCCTGGTCGGCCGCGGTATGACGGATGTCTAAGCGGGGCAGGAAGCCAAGCTGTATCGCCTGCTGCGTAAGCGAGAAGACCCCTGAGATGATCGCCTGGCTGGCGATCACGGTCGCGGCAGTGGCAAACACGATCAGCGGATAGTGCGCCCACCCAGGTGCCAGCTCGTAGAAGGGGCTGACGAGCGCGGCGGGGTTGGTCTCGATCAGCGCCGCCTGTCCCAGGTAGTTCAGCACCAGCGCGGGCAGTGCGATCGCGAACCAGGCGAGGCGGATCGGAAAACGTCCGAAATGCCCCATGTCGGCGTACATCGCCTGCCCTCCGGTAACGGCCAGGAAATCCGCTCCGAGCACTGCGAAGCTGACGGGGACGGGCGACCGTAGCAGGAAGCCAATCGCTTCCACCGGATTGAGCGCCTGCAGTGCTGCCGGATGACGGATCATTGCCGTGACGCCGAGCAGGGCGATCGCGAGAAACCAGACGAGCATGATTGGTCCGAAGATGCGACCGATGAACCCTGTGCCTCTTGCCTGCACGAGGAACAGACCGATGAGGATGACGATCGTGATGGGAAGGATCGCCGGGGCTAGCACCGGCGCATCCACCTGCAGTCCCTCCACCGCGCTCAGCACCGAGATGGCCGGTGTGATGACGCCGTCGCCGTATAGGAGCGCGGCGCCGACGAGGCCGAGCACAAGGAGAGCCGCCTGCCTCGTCCGCGGCTCGGCGTGCCGGGCGCCGAGCAGCGCGAGCATGGCGACAACGCCGCCTTCACCGTCGTTGTCAGCGCGAAGGATCAGGATGGCATATTTGATCGATACCACCACCACCAGCGACCAGATGATGAGCGAGGCAACGCCGATCGCTGCAACGCCTGGAGCGCCGCCCGCGGCGGTGACTGCGACCTTGAAGGCGTAGAGAGGGCTGGTTCCAATGTCACCGTAGACGACGCCGAGCGCCGTCAGCCCCGCAGCGATCCTCGTACGATGCTTGATGCCATGCTGATCCGGCCGATGAACGTCCATCGTTTCCCCTCATCCGCGGACCACCCGCCCTGGTTCACGCAACGCCGAGGAGCTTACTCCGGTCTCAACACAGATTAAGTGACGCACCGCGTCGCGGGGGCTTGTTCATGCCGGGCGCGCCTCTAAGCGCTGGACGACGCTTTCCGCGTGCTGACGCCGGATCAGGCTGCCCGCTCGGCGGGCATAGCGCGTTCTCCGACAACCTCGAAGGCTTCCCCGTCGACGAGCACCTGCGCACTTAGCGGGCGGCAGTTGTAGCTGGACGCCATCGAGGCGCCATAAGCACCGGTCGCATGGAAGACCGCGAGATCGCCGCGGGCAACCAGGTCGAACTCCTGGTTCATGCCAAAGGTGTCGCCGGTCTCGCAGACGGGTCCAGCGAGGTTGGCGACCATCGTCTCGCCGGATGGCTGGACGGCGGCAAAGCGGTGGTAGGCGCCGTACATCGCGGGCCGCGCCAGATCGTTCATGGCCGCGTCGACGATCACGAACGGTGCCGCGGTACCTGGCTTCACCCATATCACGCGCGTCATCAGCAAGCCGGCGAGCCCGGCGATGATCCTTCCGGGCTCGAAGGTCAGACCGACATTCCACTGCGCGGAGACGCGCGCGACCATGGCGGCATAGTCGGTCAGCGAAGGGCTATGATCCTCCTTGCGGTACGGGATGCCGAGCCCTCCACCCAGGTCGACGCGAGTGATGACATGGCCGCGTGCACGAAGCTCGAGGATGAGCTCGCCGACGCGGCGATACGCCGCCTCAAGTGGGGCAAGATCGCTCAGCTGACTGCCGATGTGCAATGCCAGCCCCTGCAGGTGCAAACCGTCTAGCCGGCTCAGCCGATCATAGATGTCGGCGGCATCGGCGATGCCCACGCCGAACTTGTTCTCGCGGCGACCGGTCGAGATCTTGGCGTGGGTGCCCGCGTCGACGTCGGGGTTGACGCGCAGCACCGCCGGCGCGCGCCGACCTCGAACGTACGCGAGGCGCGAGAGCACCCGCCCCTCCTCCTCCAGCTCGAGGTTGAACTGGCCGATGTTGGCATCGAGCGCATCGCTGAGCTCGCGGTCGGTCTTGCCGACCCCCGAGAAGACGATGCCGGCCGGCGCCATGCCGGCGCCGAGCGCACGGCGAAGCTCGCCACCCGAGACGATGTCGGCACCGAAGCCGCGCCCCGCGAGCAGGCGCAGCACCGCGCTGTTCGGATTAGCCTTTACCGCGAAGGCGAAGCGTGCCGCAGGCAGCGTCCGCAACGCGGTTCGAAACGCGTCTGCTGCGTGGCGCAGGGCGGCGGCCGAGTAGACATGCACCGGCGTGCCGACCGCCTCCGCGATCGCGGCGAGCGGTACGTCTTCGGCGTGGAGGGCACCTTGCTTGTACGCAAAGAAGCTCATCGTCGATCCGTCGCTCACAGGCCGAAACCGTCGCTGTTCTGCCCACGCCGACGCACGCGCGCGGCATGGACCGCGGTTGCGGTATGGTAGTGGCCGCGCCGCTCGGCGCGGAATACCTGCGCCACGCGCTTGCCGTGCACCATCAGCGGCAGCCCGAGCAGGGCGACGATGAAGAGCGGCACCATCAGCGGCGAGCGGTCCAGCATCAGGCAGGCGGCGCAGGCGCCGGCAAACAGGGCAAAGCCGGTGGCTTTCCAGGCGAGGTCGCGATGGGTCACCCGAGCATACCTTCGATCGTCAGGGCCGCTGGATCGCCGACGACGTGGTCACCCGCAGCTGCCAGCAGCTCGCTGAGACCGGCACGATGATCGTCGCGCGCGGTGCCGTGCCAAAGCACGATGTCGGCCGGGAAAACCGCCTCCTGAGCGAGCGCCTGCGCCATGTCGACCTGATCGAAGACTAGGCCGATCGCACCGTCACGCATCATGCCCGCGGCCGAGCGCGCACGCGCGATCATCGCCGGCGAGCCGTCGATGCCGCGCGCCTCGATGGCCGTGAAGCCAAGCGCCCGTGCCTCTCGCGCCGCCTCGATCAGCAGCGCACCATTGCCGCAGTCGGCGTCGACGATCCGAACGGAGCAACGGTGCCGCTGCCGCAGGTCCGCCAGCGCCGCGACGAGCGGCAGCCAGCGCGGATCAGAGTGCACCGTGCGCGAGCCCGGCACCGCGAAGTCGCGCGCTGCGCGGGGAGCGTTGGCCGTTGACAGGCTGGCCTTCTTCGTTGTCGCTGTCATGATAACCTCCTTCAGGCCGCGCGCACGAGCGCGCGCTCGCCGGCGGGGACCGGACCAAACGGGACGAGGGGCTTGAGCGGCGTGACCGCCATCTCGAGGCTGGCGTGATAGATCTCGCGCTCCGCGTAGGCGAAGCTCAGTGCGGCGCCGCGCGACGTGAAGCGTCCCTCGAGCTTGCGTGCGCCGTCCTGGACAAGCCAGTGACCCGCATGATCCTGACCGACGTAGATGACGGGGCCGCGTTCGTCAGGATCTGGGACGGGTTCAGACGACATGATCGCTGCTGATGCCTTCGATGAACGGGCATCGCGTGCCCGCCCGGCTGAGCTACGAGCCCTCTCATAGCCTTTCGAGATCGATACCCGGGATCGGCATAGTGGCGGCATAGTGCGTCAACGGCTCGTCGCATTTAGCCGCTGGTTCACAGCCAGCGAGCGCGTCTGAACCGCCAGTACAGTGCCGAGCAGACTGAGAGGATGACCGCCAGCGTGGCGGGATAGCCGTAGCGGCTGTGCAGCTCGGGCATATGCTCGAAGTTCATGCCGTAGATGCCCGCAATCGCCGTCGGCACCGCCAGGATCGCCGCCCAGGCGGCGAGCTGGCGCGCGATCGCGCCGGTGCGCTGCTGCTCGATCAGATTGCTGAACTCGAACACCGAGGTGAGCAGCTCGCGCAGCGCACTCGTCATCGCCTCGACGCGGCGGACGTGATCGAGGACATCGCGAAAATAGTGCCGCGCCTCGGCATCGACGCACGGCAGCTCGTTCTTGGCCAGCTTGCGCGCCACCTCTTCCATCGGCACCAGGATCCGGTCGAAGCGCATGAGGTCACGGCGCAGCGCGAAAATGCGCGCGATCTCGGCCCGATCAAGGAAGGTGTCGAGCATGCGCTGCTCCATCGCCGCCACCTCCTCCTCCAGCGCAGTCACCAGCGGCAGATAGCCGTCGACGATGAAATCAAGCACCGCATGGAGGACGTAATCGCCGCCCTTACCGAGCAGGTCGGGCGCGGCCTCGAGGTGCCCACGCAGCGGCCTGTGCGAGCGGGTCGAGCCCCGGCGCACGGTGATGATGTGACTGTGGCCAAGGAAGGCGGCAGTCTGGCCGTAGACGATGCGGCCGTCGCACAGATAGGCGGTGCGGCCTAACTTGAACAGCTGGTCGCCCTAGACGTCAGCCTTGGGCAGCTGACCGTCCTTGAGCGAGTCCTCGACTGCGAGCGGATGCAGGCCGTAGAGCCGCTGCAACGTCTCGATCTCTTCGGAACACGGGTCGCTGAGTCCGATCCAGACGAACTCGGAACGGTCGCTCGGACAGCTGACCTGTTCCTCGATCGCGATCTCGCGAACACGCCGGCCGTGGCGGTAGAGATACGCGGCGATGACCGGCACGAGCTAGAGCGCTTCAGCGGTGCCGGTGAGCGAGGCTCGCGGACTGCCGCACCTTCGCCGATCGTGCACGAGCAACCGCGATGACGTGACGGGCCTGCATCAGCGAAGCGGAGCGACGCGTGTCGTACGCCCGACTGGCAGGGGAGATCGGGCTCGTGAACCGCTCCTGCAGCGAGGTCGCTCGTTCCGGGCGAGCTTGCGGCAAGGGCTCGAGCAACTTTCGCCCGTGCACCAGCAGCAGGATACCGCCGGTCGCCAGTAGGAAGCTGACCAGTCCCAGAGCGAACTCTGCGGGATGCGCCGGTCCCATGGCAACCGTCTCGTACACGGCACGGTGGAGCAGAGACGTGCCGGTCGCGGCGCCAAGCAGCAGGGCGCCGGAAAAGCGAGCAGAAATCTTAAACACCTGCCACCGCCTCTGCTTCGACGATGCGCAGGCTAAGCCGGCCATCGATTCTAGGCACCGCGCCTGCAGACGATGCAATAGCGACCTGTGGCTGCCCAGCTCTCTCCGGCCGCGCGAAACGCCGCGCCGCTTCGGCCGAGGCGAAGCGACCGAGCAGCATCCCCGCGCTCTCGCGCACGGTCCAGCTGCCATCGGCATCACGTCCAACGACGAGAAGCGCGGGCTCCTTGATGTAGTCCACCGAGAGTTGCTCCATTGAAGAAGAGACGTTCACACGCGAGTGGTGTCGCCACCGAGCGCTCACCTCCACCTCGTCGAACAGGCGCCGACCGAGCGTAAGCAGCAGGCCGCCTGCGCTCGCCGCCACGAAGCCGAGAGCGGCGAGGACGAAGGAGGTCAGGCCTGCCTTCATCGGGGGCACATGCATGGATGCCAGCCGAGCGGTGGCCATGTACGCGAGCGCACACAGCGACAGACCGCCGGCGCGAAGCGCGAGGTCACCGGATCTCGATCGATGCCACCGAACCATGCCACCATCCTCGTTGAGGTGGCGATCGAACTATCGCGCGCGGCGTAGCAGTTCGAGATCGAAAGTTGGGATCTCCATAGCGGCGACGTAGTGGTGCGCCGAACGCCACCGATTGAAAAGTCAGGAGGGAACGGTGGTGACCTCTACGTTGGACCTCCGTGATATCTCCATCGTGACCCATTTTCGGTCGCTCATGCCGCCCTGCCGGGCTCCCAAGTTCGGACGCCCATTCATCACCGCGACCGACACGCGTACGCACCGTGAAGCCGCTGGTCCGGTCGGCTGTTGGCAGGGAAGCTGCCCGGCGCATTCTGGAAAGGAAGACGGCTTAGTTGCCGTTCAGCTGTGGCCGAGGATCGCTCCGGCGTTGGTCAACGGCGGCAAGCGACTGCAACGAAGCGGTAACTACCGATTATCCGGCGTTTGAGGCGGAGGAACAGGTGGCGGCGGGGGTGTGGCTTCGCGGCCAGATAGAGGATCGCAGCCTAGCGACGCGAAAGAGATCTGAACGATTGCGTACCCGCCGTTTCCAGTGCTACTCGAGGTAGAAAGGCGCAGATTTGCTAATATGTTACGGTAAGGTCTCATTGCGCCTGCTTTGCTTCTTGCCGTTTGTCGACAGGGCACCAGCTTCATCTCTTCAACAAGGCAACGCGACTCAACGTTCGCGTGATTTGGATCGATAACAACCTTGCTCAAAGACTCCAGACTACGCTCTTGATCCCACGTCAGCCAATCTCCTCCCACTCTGTCCTCGGGCCAGCCGATGACGTGCGTTCTCCCGAGGACCACCTCGGGCACTCTGTCGTATATAGAGTGGCTCTGACCTAGTATCGCGAAGGCAATTAGCATCGAGCCAGGCATGCGTTTACTCCGGTTATTCGTGACGAGGTCACTGGGTAGGCAGCCCTATCTGGGTCACTTGACCAGTTATGGTCGTCGCCGTGATTGGTTTGGCCTTCGCCATCGAACGGCATTGGTGAAGGTCGGAAATTTAGCGCTAAGGGTCGTCCGAGCGACGACGATTGACTAGCCAGCGCACGCTCAATCCAATCGGCGCTGCAACCAAGACCGTAGGAAGGCCCACTCCAAGCCAGAAGCAGGGGTGGCATTCCACATCGGGCATGCAATCGCCCAAGCTGGCAACCAGCGTAGCGAACATGAAGACGGGAATGCCGAAGAGCGCGGCGAGAGCGCAACCCCATCTACCCCGCGAGTGCCTCCACCCCTGTAGCGGCTGTCGCCCATCGTGGCAGTCTACACGATCCATCGATGTCCGCTAAGTGGGCGAGTGCCGCCCCTGCCCTGTCGTGTCGAGGACCCACAATCGGTCACTCAGACGCCCCTCACGGCCTCCCAACTCCGGACGCTGGTTCATGTCGCCGGTTGAGCCTTCGGGGCGTTGCGAGCAGCTGTTGAGCTGGCCTGATATGGCAGGAAACCGGTCCGACCGCTTTGGAGCGCCATGGAAGCGACCTTGCCGCTCGTTCAGTTCTGTGCGCGATGCAGCGTGTGCACTGAAGCGCGGAACTGTTAAATGGCTGCTTACGAGCGGTGCTTACGCCAACGGGAACGTCTCACTAACACCCTGATGTTCGTCTGCCACAAGCATCACTCCTCGGCCTAGCCCTTCAGGTCCCTGATGCGGTGCTCGATACTCCGATTTGGGTCGAGCGGTGGGAAACGGCTCGCATTGCTTCCGACCGAAACCAAAGCCGGCGAGCCACTCCATGCGCTTGGCGAGTTGATCAAACCCGTACGGGCAGTCCCCGGTCCAGCTCTCGGTAGAACGGCCGGCGGCAAGGCCAGGTCGTGCGGGCTCATATTCGACGTTGGTCGCACCGAGTCGAACAGCCTCGAGTAACGTAAATCAGCAAGCGAGCCGAGGGGTCTCCCACATGCTCCTCAGGCGCGCTTTCGCCCCGCCAGCGGTCGGGCCAGGCGAGATGTGCCAACTTCAGACCGCCTCGGCGACGATTCCTCTTGAAGTGAATTGCTTTGTCTTCTCAGCTTGTTCGACCCCCGAAGGAGGGGGAAGGGGGAACGACAAAGATGGCGATAACGCAACCGAGCGGCGCGATCCGGCGGCTCGAGTCTGGCCAAGTGACCGACGCGGTCCTGTCTCCGGACAGCAAGACGATCTACGTGACGGCCGGAAAGGATGTCCTGGCCTATTCGCTGACGACGGGCGCGCAGACGGGGCGCTGGACGATCGGCAGCAATCTGGGGGCGCTGGACGTGACCGCCGACGGCACTGCGCTGGTGGTGGTGGAACGCACGTCCGGCGCGGTCACCGGCGCTGGCACGAGCGCCTATACCGTCGATCAATCGGTCTACAAGCTCGACTTGGCGAGCGGCATCGCCACGACCTTTACCCGCGCCACGCCGGGTGGCTCGGCCTACCGTGACGTCGTCGCGCTGGCGGATGGCACGGTGCTGCTCTCGGAGGGCTATTACACCTATAGCGCGACGCTGACCGCACTCGATCCGCGCAACGGTACGTTCGCGAACGGCCCGGCGATCAGCTACGGCGAGACGCTCTCGACCAATGCTCGCCACGATCGCGTGCTCGTCAGCACGACGTCCGGCTACGGCTTCTATTCGCTGTACAACGCCACCTCCGGTGCGGTCGTGTCCGCGAGCAGCGACAGCTATCCGGGCATAGCGCAGGCGATCTCCGCGGACGGATCGAAGGTCGCCACGAGCAGCCTGCTGCGGCTGTTCGACTCCAGTCTCCACCAGACCGCCAACCTGCAGTCACGCTATCTCGCTCTCTCGGGCGCGACGGGCGTCGCCTTCAGCCCCGACGGGGGGACCTTCTACGCGGCCGATCCCGAGAGCCGTGCCGTGTTCGCCTTCGACAGCAACAGCGGTGACGTGAAGGGTGTCTACCCGATCGGCGCGACGGTGAAGGATATCTACAACGAGCGACTCGGTGGCACCCTCCTGGCCAGCGCCGATGGCCATTACCTGACCGTGCTCGGCAGCGGCTCGGTGCAGGTCATCGATCTCACCTCCGTGGTGTCGGTGGGCGGAACGACCGGGAGCGACACGATCGTCGGCGACGGCACGATGATGCGGCTGTTCGGTTTTGACGGCAACGACACGCTCTACAGCGGCGGGACGACCAACATCGCGCTCTTCGGCGGCGCCGGCGACGACACCTACTATCTCGATACCTATGCCTCGGTGAACGAATATGCGGGCGAGGGATTCGACACGGTCTATGCCAGCGTCGACGTCGGCGGCTATCTCGCCAATGTCGAGCGTATCGTCCTCACCGGCGGGACGGCCCGATACGCCAGCGGCGACGACTTCGCGCAGGAGATCATCGGCAACAACGCCGATAACGTGCTCGACGGGCGGGGCGGCAACGACGTGCTCGTCGGCAACGACGGCAACGACACGCTGATCGGCGGCGCCGGCGCGGATCGGATGAGCGGTGGCGCGGGCGACGACACCTATGACGTCGACGATGTCGACGATCGCGTGATCGAGACGGTCGGCCAGGGCACCGATCTCGTCTACGCCGCGGTCGACTATGTTCTGCCCGACAATGTCGAGAACCTGACGCTCAGTTTCTACTCGAACCCTTATACCAATCGCTATGCCACCCTCGGACGAGGGAACGCGCTCGACAACGTGCTGATCGGCAACAGCCGGGACAATACGCTCTACGGCGAGGGCGGCGACGACACGCTGACCGGCGGCGACGGGGTCGATCTGCTCTACGGCGGCGACGGTCACGACACCTATCGCGACACCGCCGCGGGTCTGAGCGGCGACACGATCGGGAGCCGGATCGAACGCGGCGACCGGATCGTCATCAGCGACGCGTGGATCGAGTCCTTCAGCTTCTCCGTCGACGGCGACCGACTCACCTACAGCGGCGGCAGCGTGACGCTCGCCGGGGGCCGCGACGGCAAGCTGGTGGCGCACGCCGCCGCGGATGGTGGGGTCGAACTGTCGATCGCCGCCGCACCGGCGCGGCACGACTTCGACGGTGACGGCCGATCGGACATCCTCTGGCGCAACGCCGACGGTACGCTATCGAACTGGCTGGGTCGAGCGAACGGCGGCTTCGCTGCCAACGATTCCGCCGCTCTCACGCGCGTAGGGGGTGATTGGCAGGTCGCCGCTTCCACCGACGTCAACGGCGACGGGCGGGTCGATCTCGTCTGGCGCAGCGACTCGGGTGGCTTCAGCACGTGGCTCGCCACCGCGTCCGGCGGCTTCGTCGCGAACGACGCCGCTGCCCTGACGAACGTCGCGCGCAGTTGGCAGATCGCCGGGGCCGGCGACTTCAACGGCGACGGCCGCGGCGACGTCCTGTGGCGCAACGCCGACGGTACGCTCTCGAATTGGCTGGGTCGAGCGGACGGCGGCTTCACGCCAAACGACGGCGCGGCGCTGAGCCGGGTCGATCCGCAGTGGCGCGTCATCGGCGTCGGGGACTTCAACGGCGATGGTCGCAGCGACATCCTGTGGCGCCACGCTGACGGAAGCCTGTCCGATTGGCTCGGTCGACCCGATGGTGGCTTCAGCGCCAACGACGCCGCTGCCCGCACCCAGGTGAGCAATGACTGGGCCGTCGTCGGGATCGGTGACGTCAACGGCGACGGCCGCGATGACCTGATCTGGCGGAACGCCGACGGCAGCCTGTCGGACTGGCTGGGGCGAACCGACGGCGGCTTCAAGGGCAACGATGCGGCGGCCTTCGTCGGGCGCGTCTCGACCAGCTGGTCGATCGTCGACACCGGCGATTACAACGGCGACGGACGCGATGACATCCTGTGGCGCAACCAGGACGGCGCGCTGAGCGATTGGCTGGGTCAGGCGGACGGTAGCTTCATGGCGAACGACGGCAACGCCTTCTCGACCGTCCCGATCAGCTGGCAGGTCCAGGGCGCGCTCCACATGGCGTGACGACGCCGGCCGCGCCACCTCGCTGGCGCGGCCGCTTCGGCGGCGGCGGGCGGCTGTGTCTCAGGCGGGCATGCGCAGGAACGACATAGCCATGTAGTACGTAACCATGGTGCTCCCATTGACACTGCCCACATTGAGCTGAGAAGTTCTCACTTAACAAAGAGGCCGATTAGAAGAGGCTTTTTGGTCTAGCTTACAGGCCTGAATGTGGGCGATCGCGCTCACAAGTCGAAGCTTGTCGCGGCGGCGTGCCATAAGACCGCGCCTGCTATAATCAGCAACGTCGTCGCGGTGATCGTGCCCCAGCGCGTGGCGTTGGCGAAACAGCTATTTCGCCATTTGCGTTTGTTGCGTGCGTCCACCACGGTCGCAGCCTGACAAGCTTAATCAACGTCCGCAATCGGCGTGATCGACGCAAGGCTACGACGGTCATTTTTGGGCGCTTGCAGCCCCCCTGCCGTCTCGTGCCGAGGACCCATTACCTGCGGTATGCCGGCCGCGGCGCAGATCACTAGCCCAAAAATGAGCATCGACCACGGCCGAGTATCGTTGAAGTCATCAACGATCCACAGCCAAACCGTCCGCCACACCTTTGTTCTCGCTCTCGTTCGATGAGGGTCGCCAGGGTGGACCGAAAAGTGATCGCCTGCAATTGGGCGCTTGCGGCCCCCTCCCCCTCTCGTACGGAGGACCCACAACCGGTCATCCAGATGCCCTTCCCCGCTTCCCAACTCCGGTCGCTCGTTCATCTCGCCGCTCGAGCCTTCCGAGCGCTCCACGTAGCGCTCCGGCTGGCCTAATTGGCAGGTAAAGCCGCCAGTCCGCATTCGGGTGGCGCGGTGGCAAAGGCGGACCCTCGTTCAGCTCGATTGTTAACGGCTTGATCCGCAGCCGGAACGATGCATCGCGTTGCGCCTAGCCGCTTTCCCTCTGTGCTCCCTGATCTTCTTTCAGCATGTCAACGACCCGCGCCCACTCGACGCGGGCCCCGTCTACCGCTTCGTTGAGCTGAGCTTCGGCTACCGCGAGCGCCCGTTCACCGAAGGTCGCTTCGAGTTTTCGAACGAAGACGACAATAGGAGTAGCAGGCTCCAACTTGGTCACTCCGGAACCGCCGACCCTTCGCCGAGCGCGCTTCGGGCAACTTTCTGTCGGACTGTAGAAGTTGCAAGGGTCTGTCGATGAGCCGTTATGACGTTGCGAGTAAGCGGCGTACCTCAAGGGCTAGCGCGGTGGGTTCGAAGGGTTTTGCGAGGACGCCGATCGCACCTGCATTCTCGTATCGCTCGCGGTCACAGGCGCGCACCGAAGCGGTCAGGAAGGCGATTGCTATTGGCTGGGAGCGACCAGCGTTAATGGCTCTGGTCAGCGCGACCCCCTCGATGTCGGGCAGGTGGTTGTCCAGCAGTATCAGGTCGGGAGTCGGCGCCCGCCTCAGCCGATCGAGCGCCGCTCGCCCGCTATTGGCCGTGATGACCACAAGCTTGGGATCAAGCTGCAGGGAAAGGACGGCGATAGCGCTGATATCAGGATCGTCCTCGATCAGCATGATCACCTTGGGGCAGTCGTATGGGTCCACGCTTTTACCCTACGTTACTAACACACTATGATAAGTCTCCTGGCTCCCCAACCATATCAAGCTAGCTAGCTGTATTCATTAGCCTTCTCCCGCCAAGAGTTCTGTGCGTCTCATCGACCGATGACCGGCTGAATGGTCAGTAGCGCCTGCGTGCGATTGCTCACCCCGAGCTTCCGAAAAGCAGCGGTCAGGTGTGCCTTGATGGTGGCTTCGGTGACGTCGAGCTCGCGCGCGATCTCTTTGTTCGACCGTCCATCCGCCAGCGCCATCAGGACGGTGAGTTGCGCGGGCGAAAGAGTGTCGAGCCTGGCTTTAAGGTCGCTGGTCGCGAGTGCTGCATCAGCCGGCGGAAATATCGATTGTCCCCCATCGATCGCCCGCAGTTGTGCCGCGATCGTGTCTAGCGGCAAGCTCTTGAAGAGGTATCCTGCGGCGCCAAGCGCACGAGCAGCCTCGATCGAGCTCGGCTTCTCGGTGGCACTGACGATCACGATCCTGGTCGTTGGCGCATGTGCCTGCAAGGACAGCAGTGCCGAGAGGCCGTGCGCATCGGGCAGTTGGAGATCGAGCAGGATCATGCGCCATGCGCCTCGCTGCACGGCGCCGATTGCTTCCTTCGTTGAGCCAACGCCGACCAAAGACACTCCGGGCATCGCCGCACGAGCAGCAAGCGAAAGCCCCTCCCGCGTGAGCGGATGGTCGTCGATCACGAGGACGCGACCCCCGAGGCTCCGCTCTTCCACTATGCCGCAGCCGACTGTCGATACGGCAGCAAACTCAGCTCAGGGTTGAAACGATGATCCGAAGGGGTTCTGGACACCGCTAAGAGCGGTGCATCTCCTGATCCAACAACGCGCAAGCCGCTGCGCTTGTCCGCGATACGCCGGTAAGGGTTGGAGCGAGAATCATGGTTCATTAGCGCGCAACCCCGATCATGTCATGAGTGCGCGCTTGATCTACCTTACTGACCTGCCTTTGTCGTTGATCTAGATCCAAGCCCTCATGCGCCCGATCCAATAAGATGTTTCCCGGTGAGCTTATCAGCCCTGAATTGGCTTCTATTTGGTGCGATTTGCCGCCCGATTGAACGCGACCGGTCCGACCAGCGGGTCGTCAGCTATTCAGTTGGTCTCACTGGAACGGCACGCGATTGATGAACCAGCGCCTGATTTCGGGGGCGCTTAGGAAGCCGCGCACGTCAGCTTCCCGGGCGCTTGCGGCCCGGCCGTTTCTGGCAGGTTTGCGGACGGGCAGCTTTCAGGTGGCGATCTGCAAACGTGACCGTTCTATTTAACGTCTCGCTGCAAACTGGGACAGGCCGCTTTGAACGTTTCAGGCTTCATTATAGCAAGGGTGTGATTGAAAGCAGCCGCATACTTCGAAGCCGACGCTTCGCACAATCTCTGTATTTTCATTGTTCGCGGCGGGCCAGACCAACCCTCCGGCAGTTCCTCAAAGGGATCATCTTCGCCGTAATTAGAAAAAGGGGGGCGACAATCACCAAAGCCTGGCAAAGTATGATAGACCTCAACGCCGTTGGAGACGCCAGTAAGAAACCTCAGCCTTGGCTTGCCGGCGGCCGACCGAGCGTCCTTTCCCCCATCGCGCTTTTTGAAGTTCGTGATACAAACTTTTGCGCTTCGCAGATCTACCATTATCCTTCTTTTCAATGCAGGCGGCTGTCGCTCAAACCATGCCTTCTCTTCGGCCGCTATTAGCTGCGCGTCTTTCAGTCGCGAGCTTCGAGCTACCAGCGACCCGGCGGACGTTGCCCACACGATCGCGAACAGAATCGATACGATCCGATTCATTAGCCCCCCCTGAGCGTCGGATTCGGAGTTTGCTCCCGCTGCGTCAGAACGTCCATATCTGGGCGCTCGCGGCCCCTGCCCTCTCGTGCCGAGGACCCAAAAGCAGTCTTCCGGCCGCGACTCACAGGGTCCCGCAACCAGACATTCATTCAGGTTGCCGGATGACCGTCGATCATCCGGCAAGCTGGCCATCTGGTGGCAATTAGAGGGGCGGGCTGGTATACCACGCTGACAATTAGATCGCCTTTTCGTGCTTCCATCCGTCGTTCGTCAGTATGACGGCTGCTTTGGCATCAAGGCTCTCTGCGGTATTACGTGCCAGATTAGGGAAAGCGGCCTTCATCTTTTGGTTTTTTGCCCATCCGGGAAGGTCCGCCAGATGGTACTTATAGCTCACCTGCGAGAGCGTCATACCCATCATGTCGGCTGGCTGTGTGAAGTTAGTGATTTCGTCGACGTGCGGCTTACCGTAGCATAGGCCGGACCGCTTACCGCCCATCACCGAGGGCCTAGCATCGTCTTCAAAGGCTGCCTTACCTTCGCTGGTAAAGTCATAGGCGAGAACGGCCACCTTGCGCTCGGCACCACCGAACATATTCTCCTGCTCGATTACAGTCGTCGTCTTCTTCATGAGACCCGCATCGACAAGGGCCTCAAGTGGCGCAAGCCGCCTCTGTCGGGACTCCTCCGCGAAGGGCTGCGCCTTCGGCGTAGCCTCGACATAGGCAGGAAGCGCGTTATACTTCTGCCCCGGTGCGGTGACTGTCCCGTCGGGGACGTCGAGACATGGTGGTCCCTTCTCGATCCATTCGTTGATCGCATGCTCGAAGTTGCTCTTGTTCGCCTCCTTGGAATTGGAACAGCCCGCAAGGGCGATTGTCGACAAGGCGAGTATGGGGACGACCTTCATCCGGCGAGCTCCTGACGTTGATTGCCCATCTTAGCTAAGGAGGCGTAGGTTGCCACCCTAGCCCGTAGGTGCAACTCTCAAAACTTAGGCCATTGTCGTCCGGAGATTTCCAAACCTCACGGCTCGAGCGCACGATATACGGACCTCAAGAAGCGGCCCTGAAGCAAACATTGGCTCAACGTCATCCATGTGTGTTGGCAACGCTTTTCGACGCCGGCGGTCGGTTACCTTTCGATAAAATAGCTAAAGCTGCGCATCTCATTGGCTGCGAGGTCAAACGGAAGGATCCAACCTCGTTCGCCCCTTTTGGCATCCGCCGGCTGCCCCTTGATCCCGAACGGTAGCGTCATCTCGACTTTGATCATCGTGTTCCGCGCATTGCTGACATCGATCCGCCACTGCTCGCGCCTGGCGCTTCGCGTGAGCAGAGTGCGCGTCCATGCCATGTCAAGCGTCTCGCCGAATGGGAGCGAGACCTTCTCGCCGACCGCCAGATCGTCGATCGAAGCCTCGCCCGCAAACAGCTCGCGCCCTCCGCGGCGGGCGAACAGCGACACTGATCCGGCCGGCAGCGGCACCCCCAGCCCCTCCGTTCCGACATTGCGGCCGCGCAGCTCGAATGGCGTGGGTTGCACCGCGCGCCCCGACACGTAACCTCCTGCGGCGTCGATCAGGTACACGCGCTCGAAGCTGGCCGAAGGCTGCACGAGCATCGCGACCTGCTTCTGCGCCTGGGCCGCGACGGTAACCCGCATCGGCACCCGGTACAGCTTCAAGTCGCCCAGCGCCTCGACTTGCGCCTGCGCGCCCTTCGCCACCGCAACTGCCGGCGCGGGCGGCGGCGGAGGCGGGGGTGGAGGCGGCGGTGGCGGTGGCGGGGGAGCGGCCATGGCCGCCATCTGCAAAAGCTCTCGACGCTGCGAGACGGAACGCCGCGCGCCCGTCACGACGATGTCCGCACCGTCCGCAAAGAACGCCTCGGCCTGCAATCGCTTTTCCCTCGCCCGCCGCTGCTTGCGCGTCTCAAAGCTACCCGCGGCATTGGTGCCGACAGCGTTGAACGCCGACAGGTCATTGCCCGACGGCAGCGGTAGCGGCGTGAACACCCGCTTTGGGTGTGTGCTCGTCACGTCGATGGGCCAGCATTGCAGGTCCAGCCACGCGCTTGGCGGAGGTGGCGGAGGCGCGTTCCCGCGCTTGTTAGGCTTGCCGGCGATCACCTGCAGCCGCGCGTCGCGAAAGCTCTGCTGCCCACCATTGGCGACCGTGAGCCACGCGAACAGAGCCACCTTGTTACCGTCGGGCGCCAATCGCCCGACGTAATTAGCCGACCAATCAAAGCCCTGCGCCATGTACGTCAGCTGGACGGTCGCGGTCGTCGCCTGCGCCGCGCGCGTCAGGATCGACAGCGTCGGCCGTGCTGTGAGGGTGTCGGGCAGCCGGTCGTAGAGTATCCGCTCAGGCAGCCCCGAACAGCGCAGCGCTTCCACCCCGATCTCAGTCTGCAGCACAACGCCGCCGTCAGGCCCGGCCCGGACAATCGCCGTCTCCTCGCGGACCTTGCCGGTGGCGGGGTCAGTGCGTCGCAGCCGCACTCGCCTCTTCAGATAGGCGTCGACCAGCCCGGCCGGAGAGATCAGCCGGGCGTCGCGGTTCTTCTCGCGCACGCCGCTCGGCAGACCCGTGACGATCGCGGTTTCCGGTAGCAGCCCCTCCGCGACGTCCTCGAAGCGGATCTGGCTGTCGCCGCGCGGCACTGTGATCGTGCGAGTCTCGGTGATGAGGGCGTAGCCGCCCGGCCAGTTCCCCTGCATCGCGCCCGTGCGATACGGATCGCGGTACACCGTCACCGCTACGTCGGACACGTCGCGCGACACCACGACCTGCGGCTCGGCCGCGGCGGGCGCCGCGAGCGCCAGCAGCAACAGCAGTAAGGCCCGCCGCAGCACCGCTCAGTACCGCGTGTCGAACGTCGCTGTGAGGTCGGTCGCGCCGTTTGCCTGCACTGGCACCTTCCACTCGATGCGGTCGGCCGACACGCGCTCGCCCGACAAGCTCTGATCGACGACCTTGACGTCGCCCCATAGCCCGTCCTGCGCCAGGTCGACGGTGACCGGCGCGTCGCGCGCATTGGTCAGCGTGTAGGCCATCCTGGTTCGCCAACGCCCCCTCGCGAGGCGGGTCCGCTCGGCGACCAAGACCTTGACCTTGACGTCGAACGCCTCGCCTGTCCGGATCGACATCGACGACCCCATCGGCGTGTGCGGGATGCGGTTCTCGCCGATGAACTGCGGATCGCCGCGCGCGTCGCGCATGTAGACGCGAACGGTGCCCGCAGGCAGCTGATCGCCCAGCCCGCCCGCGCGCGAGGTCGAGAACTTGATCGCGGTGGCCGCGCTGCGCGGGACGTCGTTGCCGCCCAGCCAGCCGTTGCTGAACTCGTACGCCTTCCGCGCGGCGGTCGCCTTCACGTCGAGGAAGCTGACCTGCTTCTGCTGCGCGTTGGCGAGCGTCGTCCGCTCGGCGAGCGGATAGAGGTAGAAATCGCCAAGCCGCTGGCGGGTGCCCGTCTCGGTGCCCGCCTGCTCGATCGCGGCCTCGTCGCCCAGCGCGGCGAAGCGATTAGCAGCGCCACCGACGTTGCCGGCCACCAGCAGCGTTTCGGCGCGGGCGAAGGTCGTGCCGGTGTTGTTGGTCAGCGTCACCCAGCCCTGAACATCGATCGCCCCCGCCTTCTCGTCGAACAGCGCGACATAATCGCTCGTCCAGCCCAGCCCCGGTGTCAAATAGGACAGCCGGGTCTGCACCGGCCCGGCCTGCGCCGCCTCGACTGTCACCGACAGGGTCGGGCGAGCGCGCAGGTTCTCGGGCACCTCATCGAAGACGACCCGCACTGGCAGCCCGTCGTCACGCAGCACCTCGATTCGATTGCCGATCTGCAACACGATGCCGCCGTTCGCCGCGAGCACGCGCGCCTGCTCGCGGGTTTCCGCGCCGGTCGCAGGGTTGGTGCGAACGATGGTGACGACCCGGCCGACCGCCTTCTCCATCAGCTTGTCCGGGGACAGCAGGTCGTAATCGAAGTTCTGCTCGACGATGCCCACACCCGAGCCGCTCAACGTCACCGTTTCCGGACGGATCTGTGCGGAAACGTCCGGAAATTCCTGGCGGCTGCGCCCTTGAGCCAGCGTAAGCGTACGGGCGTCTTGAACCAGCGACACGCCATTGTTGTAGATGGTAACCTGCACGTCACCCTGCGCGGTCTGTCCACTCTGCGCGCCCTGCCCCGTTTGCGCCAGCGCCGCCGCGGGCCATATCGCCACGCCCATGACCCACCATTGCCGCATTGCGCCCTCCGATTTGTGACAAGGCTAGCAAGTAGATCCTCCAGCCGAAAGCCGTCTCGACACGAGGATCGCAGGCGAAGCCGAGCGTTCGTGCTGAGAAAATCGCCTAAGCTGTGACCGCCCGACCCGGCTCTTCATCAATCGCACCGTGAAGGGGTCCACGTCGGCACCATCATCGGTGCGGAGTGACGACCCATTCGCGCTCACTCAGAGCCGGCTGCCGGTACTCCATACTTTGGACGCTCGTTCATGTCGGCGTTCCAGCCTCCCGGGCCTCCCCGCACAGCTGTCCGGCTGGCCTGACGACAGGAAAGCGGCTGGTCGGGTTTCGGCAAGGCGAACGCCGATAGCTGCTGCGGCAGTCGACGTTCCATCTCCGAGGAAGATCCGTTCGGGACCTTAAAGGTCTGCATGCCGTGGTAAAAACCGCGAATACCGGCACGTCGATTTGGTGAGGTGTGGCGTGGCTATAATCCAAGCTGCTTTTCTGGTTTGCACAGCCATCCTCGCTGATGCTTCAGTCGCGCAATCAGTCACCCCAATTGCGACGCAGCAGGGCGAGGCGTCCGGTTTACCGGCACGGCCCTCGACCTATCCGCTCACGCAGGCCGATTTGCTTGTGCTTCGTCAAGCTCTGCGGCCAAAGGATGAGCGGACTCCGAGGCAGCGCTGCTTGGACAAAGAGCGGCGCATGCTGGGGGGGCACGTTTCCGATCTCGCTGCAGCCGCTATTGACCTGAAGTGCAGTCAGCTGTGACATGCCGCTTAAGGTGCGTTTGTGAACGAACGACCGCTTTAAGGCGGCTGGATTGCGGGCAAGGTTTGGGCGCTAACGGTCGTCGCAAGCGGGTTTCGCGCGGGTACAGGAGCGCGCTCGGGGCGTCCGCAGGGGGGCACAAACGGCATCGCGGCGGAGGACGACTTCGCCGCAGTGTGCCTGCTAAAAGTCTAGACGGCTTGGAATGCGAAACCCAGCCAAACGTAAGCTGCTTTGAACGCTAGCGATGAGACCCCGACTATCAACGCGCCAGGAAGAGGATCACGCCTCGCAAGCCGAGCGAGGGTCAACGTGAGCACGATCATCAGCAGGGGGATACCTAGAAGAGGTATGGTGTCATGATTGTAGGTGCCACGATCATCGTAGAGGCCGGAGTGCCAGAAAAACGCTATAGCGGAGATCAAGGACACGGGCCAAAACGCGCACCCCAACGCCGTTAGAACGTAGGTTTTCATACCGTCAGGATGCCTTTGAAAACGAGCGTCTGCCAGTGTGCGCTTGCTACCCCCGTCTCTCTTGAGCGAGAACCCATGATCGGTCACTCAGGTGCCCCTCCCCGCTTCCCAACTCCGGCCGCTCGTTCACCTCGCCGCTCGAGCCGTTCGGGCGTTCCGCGCAGCTGTCCGGCTGGCCTGATTTGGCAGGGAAAGCGGATGGGCGGCTCTCCGGAGGATACGAGCGATAGCGAACATGCCGGCTGGTGACCGCGCGGAGGTAACCTCAGCCTCGATGAGCGCTCTGAGGATCACCGGGTTGATCAGCGTTAACGTGGACCAGAGAAGTTCGCACTAGGTCCGACGCGCGATGAATGATCCAGCACACCTCCGCGCCGAAGCTGCCGCCTACCAAGCTCTTGCGTCGGAAACCCTCGGAGAGTCGATGATCGAGGCGCTTAATCAGTCAATGCTTTCGCTGGAGGCGCTAGCTTCCGAATTGGAGGCGCTGCAAGCGAAGACAGCACGCAGCACAGACGGACAGTGAGCCACGACCTGAGGATACAGAGCGGGTGCGACCGCCTGCGTGCGGCCTAGGAGATCTGAAAGGCGTACAAACGTGACGCGGCGGAGGGCATCTCCGTTGCGGTGTCCGCTTCTGGCAGGAGAGCGGACGTTCCCGCAGCAGGCAA
This sequence comes from Sphingomonas yunnanensis, assembly GCF_019898765.1. Lineage (GTDB taxonomy): Bacteria > Pseudomonadota > Alphaproteobacteria > Sphingomonadales > Sphingomonadaceae > Sphingomonas > Sphingomonas yunnanensis. The sequence continues at coordinate 26,235 of NZ_JAIOKB010000009.1, forward strand.
CGCCGAAGCTTGCGACTTACGTCACGCCGCCGCTGCGATGAACGCCCGGTAACTTGTCCACCAGAGTGCGGGCAAGACGAGCAGCGCTGCGAACCGTCCGTGGGAGAAGCGTCTAAAAACGATAAAGGACAATATCACGGTGCTAAGCAGCATTACGGGCCTCGCGAGAAGAATGATCAACATGATATAAGGGCTAAGTTTCGAGGTTGAGCCAGGTGCGTCAAACAGCATCGGTGTCAGGAGCGCCGTCATTGCGGCTCTTGGAATGGCGAGTAGTGCTAGCCCTCCGACGAGCGCGGGAGCCACACGCTTCCAAAGCTCCTTCTTATCACCTTGATATTCTGGATCTTGCATGGCCGAAGTTCCTAATAGGTCGACGGGGGCTAGCGCAGACGCTGGAAACGGTTAGAATGTAAGTTCTTGGTGCTTCTTGCAAGGAAGTGATCCACCCACCGCAGGAACGTCTCAAAGCAGCCCTCGAGTGCGGGCAACACGTCAGGGAATGTCGCCTAATGGGCGCTTGCAACCCCCTTGCCCTCTCGCGCCGAGACCCAGAACCAGTCACTCGGGGGCTCCTAGCCGCCTCCCAACTCCGGCCGCTTGTTCATCTCGCCGCTCCAGCCTTCCCAGCGAATCCGGCAGCTGTCTGGCTGGCCAGATTGGGGGGGGGGGAAGCCGTGAGGCCGCCTTGTAGAGGGGAGGACATACTGCAAAGTTTCCGGCAACCGGCTTCAAACCGGAGCTATTACTCGCCGGCTTTACGGCACCCGACAAAATCAAAGAACTGCCTATTCAAGAAGGCCGTATCACCGGATCCCGCCGAATTTGGAAAAAGCATATGGCCTGGTGCAGGATCTCCTCGCAGAGGCACGTGATCCGCAATGTTATAGAAGGCATCGGTTGCGATGTACTGCCTGTTGCCAAACGGGCGAGGACCGCCGTCAGGGCTAGGAGCCTTCCAACCCCTTGCCGTAACATCCTCCGTCGACGCTACGTTTTGCAGGCTGTCCGATCCACCATTCCACGGGAGCCACCAATATGTTCGGCCCGTCTTCTCGTAATGCACTGCCAGAGCGATGCGGCTCGGCCAATCCGGCCCGCTCTCGACCGGGCGAAAGTAGGCAGTCACGCTTGGGTCGTTCCGGAACACATACTTCGCTCGCTCGACGGGACAGGAAGCTGCTGACGCTGCCGCGGCTAAAAGGACGCCTATCATCGCCACTACTCTCCCTTACTCAACGCATTCTAGCACCTGAGCGATAAGCGGCAATCAGCATGGCCGCGTGCCTCACGCGGCGGAGAATGGGCGCTTGTGACCTCTTGCTTCCCGTGCGGAGGGACCCAACTCGCTTCCCACTAGCACTTGCTTAATCGAGGTTGGTGTGGCGATCGCTATTTTCGGCCTGGCGCCGTCGAGAGCGGGAATTTAGGCCCCTCATAGGCCCGCGGGTTCATGTCCCCGATGAAGGCGGAAAGGCCCCGTTCAATGAGGCGGCACGCCTTGGCCATTTCACCGTCGTTCTCCGGATTTTGTCTCGCGTCGATGTATTTCCACACCTCCGCCCGGCTTAGCCTAAACACGTGATCGCGCGAGGACAGGATATACGCCTCCGCCCACGCCCAGTTTTCCATGGTCATAGCGACGCCGCGCTCGACCATAACGGCGTAGATGAGTGTTCCGCTTTCCATGCACGTGACGGTGCCTACGTCATTGTACGACCTGATAAGGCGCACGCGTATGACCGCAGGAGCGGTGGTTTGCCCCTCTCCGACCGCCCAGATCCATTGATCCTGACGTTGCAATCCCGGCTGGCCGCATACCGTGGTCGCAGCAGCTACCAGTAGGGCAATTAACGTTCTCGTTGACATACATCTCTGTGTAAGCTGCACCACCACGGCACCGTCCGCAAGGGCGCTTGCAGCGCAGTCGCTTAGGCAGGAAACGAAAGGGCCGCTCTTGCGAACGTGCTCTTCGCAAGGGAGCATCAACCGGCAGCAGGCAACGAAGTGCCGCAGAGACTGTCAATCGAGTTTTTGAATGCCTGCGACGTGCCATCGCTGGATACACGATCAGCGTGTTTCAGTAGTCGCTCAAGTTCATCTGGCGAGCAGCGTCGTTCGAACGCGTACAGCACGGGCAACGCTTGGGAAAGTTCGGCCGAGCCGCCGGCTAAGGCACGGGCCATGACATACTGCCAAGCAGGAGCGCCGAGCGCGGCTATGTCGTCCGCGATGATGGGGCGGTTCGGTATTCGAGAGTACAGCACCGCGACGTAGAGGTCGTATCTCTCCGGCAACGCCAGCGATGTTGCTCGTGCATGAAGCTTCTCGTCGGGAACGGACGAATATGGGTTTGCTTTGCAAGCCGCGACCGCGAGCAAAACTATGAGCCAAGGGTTCCAGCGCATGCTTAAGCATAGGCGGGATCGGGAGCGGCCGCTACCGGGTCAGCGAGCTGCGCTAGTCGATGTCTGAGTTCCGGCGCTGCCGGCCCACCCTTCCCTCTCGTGGCGAGGACCCATAAGCAGACCTTCAGCCGCCCATCTCCGCTAGCTAACTCCGGTCATTCGTTCATCTTCTTATTACGTCCCTTTCTTGCCGCCATTGTCTGGCAACTCGGCGAGGCGATCATCGAAATCCGCCGCGATGCTCGCGAGGGTCACGTCTCTCAAGCGCCGAAGTAGCAGAGCTTCTGCTTCACGCAGCGCACCCTCCAACGACGCATTGACGGCTTGCTCGACCAAGCAGGTTGCCGTCGGGTCAGCGGGGCCCAGCGCGAAGATGCGGTTCTCTCCCAGCGCTCGATGAACGTCGAGCATGGTGATGTCTTCCAGGTCCCTGGTCAGCGACCATCCGCCGCCATGCCCCTTCACCGACCGAACGTAGCCCGCGTCGCGCAGCCCCGCCATTGTTCGGCGGACGACCACAGGGTTCGTGCCCAACATCGTGGCCGCTGCCTCCGAGGTCAGCGGTTTGGCCATGCGCCCCATATGGATCAGCAGGTGCAGCATTCTCGACAGACGGGCGTCCACAACATCGGTCCTCCTCGCAGCCGCATATCATGCCACTTTCGTTGTTGCAAAAGCGGGCAACGCTCGTCAGGTAACAGCGACAGTGCTCTGAAAGGTGCGAGATGTACGATGTCATCGTGATTGGCGGTAGCTTCGCGGGCTTGTCTGCTGCGCTGCAGCTTGCCCGGGCGAGACAGAAGGTTCTGGTGGTCGATGCCGGGCTGCCACGGAACCGGTTCGCTGACGAGGCTCACGGCTTCCTGGGTCAGGACGGCCGGCCGCCGGCCTCGATCCTACGTGACGCTCGATCTCAGCTTCTACGCTATCCGACGGTGGATATCCGGACCGGCGAGGCCTCCGCGGCCAAGCCGATCGATGACGGCTTCGCCGTCAACCTCTCGTCTGGCGCCGAGGAGCACGCCCGACGTCTCGTGCTGGCCACAGGGGTGACGGACACGCTGCCGTCCATACCAGGCTTGCGTGAGCGCTGGGGTGAGAGCGTGCTCCATTGCCCCTATTGCCACGGCTACGAAGTGCGAGACCTGCCGCTCGCCGTGCTGGCCGCCCATCCCATGTCGCCGCACCAGGCATTGCTGATTTCAGATTGGGGACCGACCACCTACTTCACGCAGGGGGAGTTCGAACCTGAGCCGGCCGAGCTCCAGGCGTTCGCCGCGCGGGGCGTGGCAGTCGAGCGCACGCCCGTCGTGGAGCTGCTCGGCGAGGCACCCGCACTCGATGGTGTCCGCCTGGAAGACGGGCGCGTACTGACCGTCGCAGCAATCTTCACAGCGCCGCGAACAACACCGACGACCCCGCTCGCCGCCATTCTCGGGTGCGACCATGAGGACGGACCGACCGGCCCCTACATCAAGGTCGATCAGTGGGGGGCCACCTCCGTGGAAGGTGTATGGGCTGCCGGAGACGCCGCCACCCCCATGCATAATGCCACGCTGGCATCGGCAGCCGGCGTCTTAGCCGGCATCGGCGCACACCAAGCAAGAGTTGGGGCTGCGGCGGAGTGACGGTCTAGATCGTCGACGCAACAGCGATCACGCTGGGCCACCTGCCGCCCCTTCGCCGTCGCGGTCTCGTTCATCTCGACATTCGGGTCTTTCGGCGTCCCGCGCAGCTGCCCGACTGCCTGATTGGCAGAGACGAGACATGCTGTCGGGCGCCGGCGACGGACCACGCAGTTCGTCCTCAGTGCGTCATCGTGCTCAAGCCATCTGACTGACACCCTCCATTCATTCTGACGTGAGCGTCGTGCGAGGAGGTGACAGCTGAGGCGCGGGCGGGCACTGCGGTGCCATGTCTCGCCCGGCTCTTAAGCGCACGTGATCGCGCGCGGTCTACGCCGCTGGCCCGCCTGGTCGCGCTGGCTTGGCGCGCGCGTGCGCTCGGTCGAGTTGCTGTTCGTGCTGGTCGCGGTGGTGGTCGGAATGGGCGCGGGGCTGCTCACGGTTTTGCAAGGCGCGGTGGCGCGGGCGCTGCAGCACCTCCTCTACCGCCTGCCCGACGACCTGCGGCTCAGCGGCGCGCCCGCGCTCGACGGCTGGCAGCTGCTCGTGCTGCCGCTCGGCGGCGCGGTACTTGTGGCGTTCAACCGGCTGGTCGGCGCGCGGAGGCGCTCGCTGGTCGACGCGGTGGAGGCCAATGCGCTGCACGGCGGGCAGCTCTCCGCACGCGACAGCGCCATCGTCTCGGGCCAGACGATCCTGTCCAACGGCTTCGGCGCCTCGGTCGGGCTCGAGGCGGCCTATGCGCAGCTCGGCGGGCTGATCGCCTCGGCGAGCGGGCGCTGGCTGGCGCTGCGTCGCGTGGACGTCCGCACCCTGGTGGGCGCGGGTGCGGGGGCAGCGATCGCGGCGGCGTTCGGCGCCCCCCTGGCCGGCGCCTTCTACGCCTTCGAGGTGGTGATCGGCGCCTATACCCCGGCGGCGATCGCGCCGGTGGTCGCCGCTGCACTGGCGGGATCGCAGGTGTCACAGCGGCTCGGCACCACCCCCTACATAGTCGCGGTCGAGCGCGGGCCGGCGATCCATAGCTTCGGCTATCTCGTCTACGGCGTGCTCGGCGTGCTGTGCGCGCTGGTCGGCATCGCGATCATGCGCTCGGTAGGCGCGGTCGAGGCGCAGACGCGTGCGCGCCTGCCCGCGTGGAGCCGTCCGGTGATCGGCGGCGCGCTGCTGGCAGGGCTGGCGGCGGTGTCGCCCCAGGTTCTGTCCGCGGGGCATAGCGCGCTCCACCTCGACATCACCGCGGCGGTGCCGCTCGCCTTCGTGGCGACGATCCTGCTGACCAAGTCGCTGGCATCGATCGTCTCGCTCGGGTTCGGCTTCCGCGGCGGGTTGTTCTTCGCCTCGCTGTTCCTCGGCACGCTGGTCGGCCATCTGTACGCCGGCGCGCTCGGCTGGGTGGCAGGAGAGTCGATTCTCAACCCAGGAAATGCCGCGATGGTGGGCATGGCGGCGCTCGCGGTGGCGGTGATCGGCGCGCCGTTCACGATGACGATGCTGGTGCTCGAGGCGACGGGTAATTTCAGCCTCACCGGAGCGGTGCTGGCGGCCAGCCTGGTGTCGTCGACGATCGTGCGCCAGTTCTTCGGATATTCCTTCTCGACCTGGCGCCTCCACCTGCGCGGCGAGACGATCCGCAGCGCGCGCGATGTCGGCTGGGTCAAGGCGCTCACCGCTGGGCGCATGATGCGGCGGCAGCCCAACATGGTCGCGGGCAGCACCGGCGCCGCCGAGTTCCGCCGCCGCTTCCCGCTCGGCTCGACCAAGCGCGTGATCGTGCTCGACGAGGGCGGCCGTTACGCCGGGATCGTCGACCCCGTCGCAGCGCATGACGGCTCGGTCGACGACGGCACACCGGTGCTCGCGTTGGCGCAGGGACGCGGCGAGATGCTGCGGCCGGAGATGGACATCCGCGCGGTGATGGCGTGCTTCGACGCGGCGCAGCGTGAGGAACTGGCGGTGGTGGACGAGGGCGGCAAGGTGCTCGGCCTCCTCACCGAGGCGCACGTGCGGCGCCGCTACGGCGAGGAGCTGGAGAAGAGCCAGCGCGAGCTGTTCGGCGAAGTTTGATTGACGGGGTCAACTGAACAAACCGCGATCACGCGAAGCTCGAGCGGACGGGACTAGTTAGTCGCGCAGCGAGCGACGTGACCCGCTGAAGCGGCCTCACGCGGGCCGTGATTGAGCGAGCCAGAACCGGTCTTCGTGCAAGCCCGCCCGATCTCAAACTCACCAGAAGAAAAAAGTCTAAATCGGCGCGGAATAAAGCCGGGTGAACCGACGTCTCAGGTCACAGCCGTCTGATCGGAGATGACTTGTGCCCGCCCCTCGCTCGTTACCGCGCGCATGTGCCGCGCTGCTGCTGACCCTCTGCGCGAGTGCAGGGTTGGCGGCGTCTGCCGCACCCGAGAGCCCGTACGTCACCGAGGTGAAGGCCGCCATGGATCGCATGATGAGGGCGATGATGGTGGCGCCCAGCGGAGATGTGGACGCGGACTTCGTGACGATGATGCTGCCGCACCATCAGGGCGCGATCGACATGGCGGTGGCCGAGCTGCGCCACGGCAAGAATGAGCAGCTTAAGCGTATCGCTCAGGAGATCATCGTCGATCAGCAGCAGGAGATCGCGGCGATGCAGCTGGCGACCGGGCGGCCGCTGCCGCCATCCCGCGCCGTGCCGACGACACCTCAGCCCGCCTCTCGGCCTTCCATGGAGCACTGACATGAATCGCATCTTCCTTTCGGCCGTCCTGCTCGCCAGCTCGGCTGGTGCGCAGTCCGCGCCTTGGGCCGCTCCGGCCGCGATCGAGCTCCCGCTGGTCGACGACCGGCCGGCGGCACCGGTGACGGCCGGCGCGGCCAAGGTGCAGGCACCATGGGACCACCGCGACATCGCGGTCAGCAGCCACGACCGGGTCTATGCTGCCGAGCAGTTCTCCAACACCCTCTCGGTCACCGATCCTTCCACCAACACGCTTCTTGGCGTAATCAAGCTCGGCGACCCGCAGCCGGCCAACTTCAGCCCGCTCTACAAGGGCCAGGTGCTCGTCCACGGGCTGGGCTTCTCGCCCGATGGTCGTACCCTCGCGGTGGTGTCGATCGGCTCCAACTCAGTTACCTGGATCGACACGGCAACGAACGCCGTCAAGCACACCACCTATGTCGGCCGCAGCCCGCACGAGGCCTTCTTTACGCCGGACGGCAAGGAAGTGTGGGTCACCGTGCGCGGAGAGGATTATATCGCTGTGCTCGACCCCAAGACGTACGAGGAGACGGGGCGCATCAAAACGCCTGGAGGACCGGGCATGACGATCTTCTCGCCGGACGGTCGCTACGGCTACGTCTGTTCGTCCTTCAACCCTGAGCTGGTCGTGTTCGACGTGGCGACGCACCGCGAGGCCGGGCGGGTACAGCAACCCAGCCCCTTCTGCCCGAACATCGCGGCGAGCCCCGACGGCAAGCAGGTCTGGTTCACGCTGAAGGACGTGGGCAAGACGGTCGCGTTCGACGCCCGTCCGCCGTTCGCCATACGCCAGGTCATCGACACAGGGCCGATCACCAACCACGTCAACTTCGCCAACTCCGCCAAGGGTCAGTTCGCCTATGTGACGGTCGGCGGTTTCAACCAGGTGAAGGTGTTCAGCACCCGTGACTTCCGCCAGGTTGCGACCATCCCCGTCGGCAAGTTGCCACACGGGGTCTGGCCATCCGGCGACGGCTCGCGCATCTATGTCGGTCTCGAGAACGACGACAAGCTGGCCGTGATCGACACCGCGAGGAACAAGGTTACCGCCATGGTGCCGATCGGGCAGGCGCCGCAGGCGATCGCCTATGTGCCCGGCGCGGTCCCGAACGGCGCGGGCACCGTTAACCTGCAACCGCTCGGCACCGCCGGGAACGCGACGCATCTCACCCTAGCGCCGCGCGGCGACACGGCATCGGCGGCGACAAGCGTTACGCTCTTCGATCAGGGAGTCGTGCAGGTGCTGCAGGCTTCAGTCACCGGTTTGATGCCCAAGCACGCCTATGTCGTCGCCCTCAGCGGACGCCCGGACGGTACGGGTCCGTTGGAGCCGCTCGCCACCTTCATGACCAATCCCGCGGGATCCGCCATCGTCAACACCTCGGGGCCGATCCGCCAGATCGTGGCAGGCGCGGCGACGTCGGGGCGGCGCTGGCTCATCGTCGCGGAGAAGGGCGACAGCGGATCGGGCACCGTCGTGCAGGTTCAGCGCGACTGAGATGGACGATCGCGCCGCCTTGATCGAGCCGCTCATCCCAGGCCTGCGGCGCTATGCTCGAGGGTGGCTGCGCGACACTGCGCTGGCCGACGACATCGTGCAGGACTGCCTGGAGCGCGCCGTCTCGTCGTGGCGCCAGCGGCGTGGCGACGCGGTACGTCCGTGGCTGTATGCCATCCTGCATAACCTCTTGGTCGATCATGGCCGGCGCGCACCGCGACGTCCTACGGTCGTCTCGATCGACACAGCGGACGTAGTGGCGCTCGCTGTCCGCGCGGAGCAGACCGACGCGATCGAGCACGGCGACCTGCTGCGCAGCCTCGATGCTCTGCCGCCGGACCAGAAGGCGGTTATCCTGCTCGTGTCGATCGAGGATCTGTCCTACGCCGAGGCGGCGACGGTGCTCGGCATCCCGGTCGGGACACTGATGTCGCGTCTGTCGCGCGCGCGGGACAGGTTGGCCGAGCTGATCGGCGCTGGCGCGCGCGCCAGGTTGAGGAGGGTGAAGTGACGGCTCCCGTCGGTGAGGACGATCTGACCGCCTGGGTCGACGACCGGCTCGCCGCCGAGCGCCGTTCCGTGGTGGAGCGTTACCTCACCGATCATCCGGAGATCGCGGCGCGTCTGCGGCAGCAACAGGACCAGCGTAGCGCGCTCCGGAGCCTCTTCGCCCCGATCGCGGCGGAGCCGGTCCCCGCCACGATGCGGGTTGAGGCGATCGCGGAAAGCCGACGTCGTGCACGCCCCGCATGGTTCCAGGCGGTGGCCGCGGCGCTCCTCCTCGCGGTCGGCTTCGGCAGTGGCTGGGGCGTGCGCACGCGAACGATGCCGCCGCAGGCCGGGATTGGCGCGCTCGCTCGGGAGGCCGGCTATAGCTACCGCGTCTACGCCTTCGATGAGCAGCGCCCGGCCGAGATGGGTGCAGGTGAGCAGCGGCAGCTCGTCAGCTGGGCGTCGCGCCGGATCGGCAGCAGGGTAGCGGTGCCGGATCTCGCGGCGGCCGGCTACCGCTTCACGGGCGGCCGCATCGTTGCGACGCCCCATGGGCCGGCACTCCTGCTGCTCTACGATCGCGCCGGTCGTGCCCGCCTCGCCGTGCTCAGCCGCCCGATGGACATCGACAAGGACGCGAGCATGGTCTCGACACGCTACGATGACGTGCAGCAGGTGAGTTGGGCAGACCGTGGGATCGGCTACAGTGTGGTCGCGCCGAGCGCGACGACGGGGCTTCAGCCGATCGCCGCGGCCATTCGAGACCAAGCCGCCTCGACCTAGCTCTTCGGGCTGCTGGCAATCCAATGCGTAGCCGCTCTCCTAATGTGCCGAGGACCCAGGACCGGTCACTCAGGAGCCCCTGCCCGCCTCCCAAGCCCGGTCACTCGTTCATCTCGCGGGTGGAGCCTTCCGAGCGATCCGCGTAGCTGTCCGGCCGGCTTGATTGGCAGGGAGGCGGACATTGCGCGGGCGAAGCACACCCAGCAGAGTAGGCCGATGATCTCGGAGACCGCGAAGCTGCCAAAGGGGCAAAGCTACCCGCTCAAGCCGTCGACCTTGGAGGCGGCGCTTGCGGACGCGGACGTGACCATAGCCACGCATCTGATCCGCAGCTCCGGCAAGCTGTTTGACGCTCATTTCTGGCCGGCGAACCCGAACGTGCCTCATGAACGGTTGTATGTCCGAGTGAGCTCGGTACCGAATGAACAAGCGAAGACCGCGCGGCATCGGATCGAAACCGAGATCCTGCCCGCGTTGATCAGTTGGATTGGCAACATACTTGCTCAGGACCAGCGATCGCCGGTCAGGCGCGAACAGCAGTACCTTGATCTGAAGAAACTTTAACTCCCACTGTTGGAAGGAAATCGGAGAGTTAGCCGAATCATCTTTTATGCATCGCACGGAGGAAATTGCCGTTGGTGACGGGAAAGCCAGATGCGGAGCCGATGACCGAGTCGATGCAGCAATAAGGGCAAAGGGCAGTGCCGCTCGTGTCCTCAACCCATTCCGCTACATCACTGACCAAGAATGTTTTTTCACAGTAGAAGCAGCCGCAAACATCGCTATGTCCCAACTCCGCTCGATGATTGATTGAATGGCGGTGAGCGGCGTCGAGCGTACTGCGTTGGAAGTCCATGAACGCAGTATCGGCGGGTGTCCGCAGCCGGACGAGCGCTGATCCGGTTCGAACTCCAGAGTTTGCCCGCCTCTAGACGGTGCCGCTCGCCGCTCATCACTTCCAGGAACGTCCCGCCTGCCCCTGAGCACCTGTCGCACCCGCCTGGCACAGGCACGCGCCAGCGCGCCGCGCCGTCGGCGCTGCCACAGTGACGCCCGACATGACCGCGCTCTCCGACCCGCGCCGCCTGATCGGCAACCTCCTTCAGCTCGGCGCGGTCGAGTCGGTCGATCTCGGCGCGGTGACGAGCCGGCTGCGTGTCGGCGCTTTCGGATGCCCCGCCGGTCGACCGCGGCGGAGGCTACCTCCACCGCGGTGTCCGCCAATGGCAGGAGAGCGGACGTTGGCAATCGAGGCAGCCTCGGGCACCTTCGACGCTTGTTCGGTGGGAGAGAGCGCAGTGCGATCAGCTTGGGCGAGGATGCTGGGTGGCGGAGTGATAGCCGTAGTTGCCCTTTCTCCTGCGGCTGCTCAGGAGGCAATGACAACCCGCCAGCGTGAAGCACTCTCACCGCGCGAGGCGAACCGTACCGTCCAACACGATCTCTTGTCGGTTTTGAAACCGATCACGAAGATCGACTCGGGAATGCTCAGGCAGTTGCGCGGCGTCGGTTTAACCACGAAGGCGTTCGGAACAGAATTCGACGGGGTTTGTCGCCGTGACGCTGTGACCCTGTGGTATGCCGCGACGCAAGCAGCGGCGAAGCCGGAGGACGCGCCGCTCCATCCCTACAGTCTAGAAGCTCAGGCGTGGTTCCACGTGATCCACCTACCCCGGAAAGCTTCGACCAGGACTCGAACTGATGAGGGCATCTGGAGATCACAATGCGCCTCACTGGGCACCAACGAGGAAACGGAGTGGTTCGCCGCGAAGAATGCGCGGATCGCCGTTCAAGGTGCGTTGATGATGGAGGCCGCAGTCGAGGCCGTGCGTTCAGGCACGCTGAGGCCCGAGCCGTGCCCGAACATTTCCGACGCCAAGTCGACTTGCGAGGAGGCCATACTTGCAGGTGGCAGCATCACAAAAATCGACAGTGTGGAGGCTTGCTCGTCCGAGGCGGGTAGCTTGTGCTACGTCGTAGACCTCGCATCATCAACCAAACTGACCATCAAGGGGCGAGCGCCAGAGTCTGCGCTCGTCCCGAGCGCAATCACCTCCATTGCTGTGGAGCAATACATAATCGTGACTTAATTGATGCGTTTAAGTCCGCTTCGGGGCGCTTGCGGCCCCTCGCCCTCTCGTATCGAGGACCCATTACCGGTCACTCAGGCGCCCCTCCCCACTTACCAACTTCGGCCGCTCGTTCATCTCGCCGCTCGAGCCATCCGGGCGCTCCTCGCAGCGGTCCGGCTGGTCTGATTGGCGGGCTCACGGACTGTCAAATTGATTTATGGCTTGGATTGCGCCCCTGAGCGTTTGTGCGTGGACGAATGCCCCCCGCGAAGCCTACCATAGTAGCAAAGAGATGGCCTCTGATCTTACCGCCATCTCGGCGTACGACGTTAGTCTAAGGAGTGCTTGATAACGTAAATGAGCTGGGTCAGCGGTCGTTTGGATAGCTTAGGCAAGATGCCTAATGTAGCTGCAACCAGATCAGGAGGTAGGCTGGTGACCGTGATCAACTCGAACACCTCGGCCCTGCGCGCCACCACCGCCTCGAACAGCGCCAACAAGGCGCTGTCGGTCTCGATGGAGCGCCTCTCCACCGGCAAGCGCATCAACTCGGCGAAGGACGACGCCGCCGGCCTCGCGATCAGCAACTCGATGACCTCGCAGATCCGCGGCATGAGCCAGGGCATCCGCAACTCGAACGACGGCATCTCGATGGCGCAGACCGCGGAAGGCGCGCTCGGCGAGGTCTCGAACATGCTGCAGCGCATGCGCGAGCTGACCGTGCAGGCCGCCAACGGCACCTATGCGTCGACGGACACCGACTCGATCCGCGCCGAGCAGGCCGCGCTGAAGGACCAGATCAGCTCGATCGTCACCAGCACCTCGTTCAACGGCAAGAAGCTGTTCGACGCCACCGCGGCGACGGGCTTCTCGATCCAGACCGGCGCCAACAGCGGCGACACCGTCACGCTCAAGTCGGTCGACTTCTCGGCGGGCGGCAGCTCGAAGCTCGCGGTCGTCACCGCGCTGGCGTTCGACGCCGCCGGCACCAGCGCCACGCTGGCCAACTATGACGCGGCGATCGCCGAGGTCTCGGGCGCGCGCGCCTCGCTGGGTTCGTCGCAGAACCGGCTTGAGTCGGCGGTGAACAATGCCACGGCCAACGTGACGAATCTCACCGACGCGCGCAGCCGCATCGAGGACGACGACTTCTCGACCGAGACCACCGCGCTCGCTAGATTTCAGATTGTCACCAGAACTGCGACAGCGATGCTGGCTCAGGCCAATCAGACGCAGGATGGCGTTATGGCGCTGCTTAGATAGGATCGTTCAACACCCGATTCGCTCGTCCGAAAGATCGGCTCACCGTGCTGTTCCCATCCATAGGCCTTACCGCGACGAATGACGCGTGAGCTGCGATTGGTCGTTGCCGCTGCCTACCCGATCGTGCCTACGACTCAAAGGCCGTCATTCAGGCGTGGTTTCTGCCTTTCTCAATGAAGCCGCTCGTTCTGCCAACGGCCGAGTAGCTGCGCGTTTAAGCGAGCGCGGAACAAGCTAGCCCTTTTCCACCAGCGTGTGTGCCACCACCGCATTGGCATGCCCGTGTCCCATGCCGTGCTCGTCCTTCAGCATGGCCACCAACTCCATCTGCTTGGAAGGGTGACGGTCTCGGATGATCTGCAGCCATTCAGCGATCGGCCTGCCGTACTTCCTCTCGATCGACGGCAAGTAGGACGCGGGCCCCTTCACCGGCTCACTTGCCATCGACGTCATCCTTCAATCGTATGAGGCTCCGCATCCTCAAGCTGTTCGCGGGCGAGTGCAAGTCAGCTGGTTCTCGGGCTGATCGCGTCAGGGCGGCTCAGAAGCCCCAAGGAGGCCGTGCCACACGCCCAGCGCTCGCCGTAGCCGACAGCCATTGTGACTCCAGAGCGGGAGAGTCACGTCCAAGGATGGGTTCGTTCGACGCGAGCAGCTCGCAAGCCTTACCCCTCGCCTTCCCCCTGGCTCGATAGGACCGCACCTAGCGCATCGAGCCGCCTGTCCCAAACTGATCGCCGCGCTTCCAGCCACTGCTCAACGATCTTCAAGCCTTCATGGCGGAGCTGGCAGGACCGGACCCGGCCGAGCTTGCTACTGGTGACAAGCCCCGCTTCCTCGAGAAGCCGGATGTGCTGGCCGACAGCTGTGAGCGTGATCCCGGCCAGGTCAGCCAACGCCGAGACAGCATGCGGGCGCTCGCCCAACCGTTCGATCATGCGACGTCGTGTCGGATCCCCCAGCGCCTGGAGCAGCAGATCAATCGGCTCGGCGTCGACCTTCCGTCGTGGGCGCGCCACGTCAGTCTGCCAGAAAGCGACCGAGCCGATCCAGCAGGTCGCTCCAGCCCTGCTCACGCATCACGGGACCGTCGGAGCCCTCGAAGAACACCCCCTGGAAGGTGCACGTGAGGGCTGTGCCGCCGTCCGCCTCCGCGATCTCGATTGTCTCCAAGGCGACCGAGATCGGCCGGCCCGCGATCGCCATACGAGACGATATGATGATGCGCCGCCCTTCCACAATGTCCTGGAAGACGCCCTCGTTCGTCAGCTCGACGCCGGGAAAGGGTGTGTCTGGGCCGAACCGATAGGCGAGCCGCTCGGCGCCACCGACCCTGAAGTCACTCTCGAACGCCTCGAGCTCGTGGGTGTGACTCTCCGCATACCAGCTCTTCTTGATCGCGGGATCGGCGCACGCGGCGAACACCTTGGCGGGCGCTACCGGGTAGCGCCGCTCGATTGTGAAATTGCCATGCACGGCGGCAGGGTTGGTCATATCCGGCTCCTTACTGCGGTATTGCTTTCACTATGCTAAACCCCTTCTTCAGTCAAGTTTAAACCTCAGCTTTGACGCGAGAGACCCGGCAAACGGGATAGGCGAGGCGTGGGTGCGTACGGCCCATCCCCCTCGTGAAGAGGCCGCTTGGCAGGAGGCCGCGACCGACCGCTTCTCAGCACAATCGTCCTTGGTTAGCTTCAGATGATGACGCTCCCTCAAACCGCGCTCCTTGCATTCCAGACCGCTGAGGATCTCGCCGACTGGCTTGCTGAGCACCACGCCACCAACGGCGAGCTATGGCTACGCATCTACAAGGATGGTTCTGGACAGCGCTCTGTTACGTGGACCGAGTGCGTCGTGGAAGCGATCCGCTTTGGCTGGATCGACGGCCTCAAGACGGCTGGCGACGAGCGCTCATAACTGCAGCGCCTGACGCCCCGCCTACCAGGATCCAACTGGTCCCCCAAGAACCGCGATGTGCCGAGCGGTTGGTAGCTGAAGGTCGTTTGACACCGGCTGGGCTCGCCCATGTCGAGGCGGCACGCACAGAGGGACGTTGGGACACCGCCTATGAGGGGTCGGCCACGATGGTCATCCCGCCGCTTTTCTTGAAGCGCGGGCAGCCCTGCCCAAGGCAGAGGCGCTCTTCCGAACTCTCGATCGGAAGAACCTCTACCCGATCTACTACCGCCTCCAGACAGCCAAGCGGCCGGAGACTCGAGCTCGCAGGATGCAACAGATCCTCGAGCAGCTCGCGCGCGGTGAACGCTTCCATTGACCTGAACCAGAAACGGTCAGCCGCGCGCCCTGGCCGCCCTACCTTCGTCTGCCCATCCGTCTTGGCAATCAACACATCGCAGCGGTCTGCAGACGATGCTTTGAGTGATACGTGGTTTGCTGCATGAGACCCGTCGGCGTTGGCAGGCCGACACACGTCAGACCTATGTCTAATAAATCGCCGTAGTCTCTCTAGCTTATGAGGGTTGCGCTAACCCAGTCTAAATTGTTGCTGTGCATGGTTCCTCTCAGCGCTTCGCAGCGATCGCTGAGGAGCTATAAGGCGGGCTTGGATCTGGTTCGATGCAGCGGAGAACTGTCAAACACCATAGCGCTTCACAGGCGAATTCGATCTCTCGACCTTTGCTGAGCGCGCTTGCCGCCGCGCAGCACGAAGCTGACCATTATCGTGCCAGCGTAGACATGGCCCGGCATATCAGCTGGAGCGCAGACGCAAGCGGTGCCATTTGCACAATCAGCGCTCGATGGTCGGAGGTAACCGGTATCGATGTCGCCAGTGCTCTAGACAGCGGCTGGCTCGACGCACTTCATCCAGACGACATCGATTCGACTAAGCAGGCATGGCACACGGCGCTCGTGAGCAAGTCGTCAGTGGATGTCGATTATCGGTTGCGCACTCCTGCTGGCTACCGCTGGTTCCGCGCATGTGCGTCGCCAAGACTTAATCGCTTCGGAGCGGTTCTCGGCTGGTTCGGCACGCTGGAGGACATCGACGATCGCAAACGGGCTGAAACGGCGCTGCAGGCGAGCGAAGAGCGCTTCCGCTTGGCCGCGGAAGCGGCAGCGATCGGCATTTGGGACTATGACGTTCTGCTCGGCAAGCGGCTATGGTCAGACGTCTTTCGCGCCATGCTCGGGCTCGCGCCCGATGTGCCGGCGGAGCCTGCTATCGCCCTCGCCTTGGTCGTTCCCGAAGACCGACCCATTCTCCAGCAGCTCGTCGACTCGATCAGCCAAGGTGACGCGCACCCTCGCTTTGAGCTGACCGTCCGAATTCACCGTGCCAATGATCGTGCCCTGCGCTGGATGCAGACCAGTGGATGGCGGGTGAAGTCTGCGAATGGGCGGATCGAACGCGTTCTCGTCACCATCCGTGATGTCACCAAGCAGCTCACCGCCGAGCAGCGTGTGAGGTGGGCAGCCGAGCACGATCCACTGACCGGGCTTATCAACCGAGCCGCATTCAACAGCCTTCTTGACGAAGCCATTGCACGCGCAGACCGGTCGGCGGACCCCGTGCTCACGCTCGCGCTGTTCGACATCGACCATTTGAAGGAGACCAACGACACGGTTGGGCACGACGCCGGCGACCTGCTGCTGAGGACCGTCGCGGAGCGGCTTGTTGTGGCCTTAGGTGACGACGTCGTGGTTTCCCGCCTGGGCGGGGACGAATTCGCGACGATCTTCGAGACGCCCTCACAAGAGGCTGCTGAGGGCCGCATTCGCGCCGCCCTCCGCTCACTTCGCGCGCCCGTTACGACCAATGCTCTCACCCTCGACTGCCAAGCGACGGCTGGCATGGCCTTCTATCCGCAGGATGGACGCGGCGCGCGTGATCTGCTCAAGACGGCTGACCTCGCGCTTTACTCCGGCAAAGCGAGCGCACGAGGCGAACTTTCACGCTTCCGCCCGGACATGCGCGCTAGCATGCAGCGGCGTACGTCGATGCTCTCGGTGGCGCGGATGGTCGCTCGCGACGATCGCGTCATGCCATTCTACCAACCCAAAGTCAGCTTAAGCGATGGCACGCTGTCGGGTTTCGAAGCGCTTCTACGTTGGCGACACGACACCATGGGCATCCAGGGTCCTGATACGATCGCGGCCGCCTTCGACGATCTCGCCGCGGCGATCTCGCTGGGTGAGCGGATGCTCGAGCGGGTCTGCGCCGATCTCGCGGGCTGGCGCGACACCGGACTGGCGCTCACGCGCGTGGCGGTCAACCTGTCCCCTGCCGAGTTCCGCCGCGACGATCTGTTTGACCGCATCATGCGACAGCTGAGGCGCTACGACTTGCCCGCCGAGCTCCTCGAGCTCGAGGTCACTGAGACCGTGTTTCTTGGCCGGGGAGCAGACAGCGTCGGCGACACGCTGGCCGCGTTCCACGACGCCGGCGTCACCGTAGCGCTTGACGACTTCGGCACTGGCTACGCCTCCCTCAAGCACCTGCGAGAATTTCCTGTCGACGTCATCAAGATCGATCGCAGCTTCGTCGCGGATCTCCTGACCGATCCAGGCGACGCTGCCATCGTCAACGCGGTGCTTGGACTGGCAAACCAGCTCGGGATTGCCGTGGTGGCCGAGGGCGTGGAGACACCTGAGCAGGCGGCCTATCTGCGCGCACAGAATTGTGGCCAAGCACAGGGTTATCTATTTGGCCGTCCTATGCCCGCGGAAGCGGCAGAGGCTCTGCTTGCCGCTGACTCAAAGGGCTTCAATGCACACCAGCAACCTGTTGACGAGGTGGGGCTGGTCCGGCGGCGAAGCTCCGCTGTTTGACAATCTGAGCGGCCGCTAGGTGCCCGCCTTCTTCGGGTCGCCTTCCGCAGGCGGCACGCGCACCGAGGTCACACCCCTGCGACGTTCCACTGCTTCCTGAGCTTCGACCACCAGCGCGTACCGCTCGGCGAGTTCCGCATGCATCCTGGCAATGCTTGGATCGCGCGCCTCGGCAGCGCGCGCACGATGTGTGGCTTCACGCCGACGGTAGTAATCAAGCGAATTACCATCGTTCATAGTGAGGGTGCAGCAAGCGGCTTGCGCAACGTTGTCCCGCGCCGGTCAGGTCCAATTGAGATCGCAACGTCAAACTGACGACGTAAGCCACTACTTTCATTTGTGATTTCGCACGTTGCCGACAGTGTCGATCGGCTTCCCTTGCGATCCATCAGGATAGCGACTGCCGAACGAACTGCTGAAATCCGGGCGCGCTCGTAGGTCGTATGACGCTCCTCGCCATCACTGATCATTCCGTTTTCAGCAACCGTGATTCGGAAGATTGCCATAGCCGATCTGAGCATAGATCAAGAGCGAGCGCCTTGAGCGAGTTGAATCAGGCCGAATCGTACCTAGCCTGAAGCCGCCCGTGGCTTCTATGCTGTGGCAGTGATCGCCGGTGCGGCTCAACGCCCGTGCGGGAGAGGGCGAATGGTGAGCGGAAACGACAGCGGATCAACACTGGCGGGGCAGCGGATTGCGCTGGGCGCTTCTTGCGAACGGTCGGCGTCGGCGTGCCATCAACTTTACCAGCCATGCCTGCCACCTGATCGGGATCAAGATGATTTAGCCGGGGCGTGAAGCTACGCTGTTCGAATGAGCAATTCGCAATCCGCTGTGAGCGTGCACTCAGCTGCAGAAGGCATCCGTACGGCCGCGCGCCTTGCTCGCCTTAAAGCATCTATAGTGACAAAAAGCGACGCTTCTCATGCCTCGCACAATTCGATATCGGAAGCATTTGAGTCGTTTGCGGCTGAGTTGGACGCGATCGCGGAGCACGTCGACGAGCTAGGTTCACCAGGCGCGAAGGGGCAGTAATGGAGCTTCAGCAGATCGCATCAAGCGCCTGGACTAAGATGGCAGGAGTATAGCTGTGAGGGGGACAAGCCCACGTGGACCTAAGCACTTCTACGTTTATGGCGGCCCGCACGGCGGCGCTCTCGCGAAAGTCATGGGTGGCGAAACGACCTTCAGCAAGGTCGACCGAAGTCACCCGCAAGGGGCGCGATACGGGTATGTACTGGTTACCGCTTCTGTTGGCGGCATGGCGTTCGTACCTGAGGATGACCACTGCCTGTTGCTCGCGTTGGCTACCATCCCGGCGGAGCCAGGGAGTCGCGAATACGACACGCTATCCGCCGAGGTACGTCGCCGGAAGCTTACGTGCCGTAATTGATCGCTTAAGTCCCCGCTCACCTCGGACAAGACCCACAAGCGGTCGCCTAAGGCTACGAGTCCGCCGCCCAACTCCGGCCATCTATTCAGCGTTATGGCGCACGTCACACAGCAGCCCTACGGCTTTGGGAACAGGGCACCAGGAACAGGCCCTTCTGCAAAGCGAAGGCCGCTGCGGGTTCGGCCCTGAGCTTTCAACGAGGATAAGCGACTACAGGTCGAACGCCGTGGGTCGCGCACAGGCGCTGCGTGGCAACCTTCGCGTTGCTCCGATGCCGTACGATCCCGTCAGCTCGCATTTCGTGCTCTAGCGCCTCAAGCCTCAGCCGATCTGCGTCCGGGCCGCGCCCGATCATACTCGCGATCCGGCGGCAGCGTTCAGCCTCGCGACGGAGACAAAGGGGATCATCAATCAGCATGGGCACCCCAGTCATTATTAGCCGGCGCGTTCTAGCCGCTAGGAGCGAAGGCGGCATAAAGGGGATTGCCAAACGAGGGCGGTTAACCTGCATCTAAGCGGCTATCAGCTGTGGAGAATGAGGTTGGGGAGTCAGGTCGCACAAGCAACGGTCAAGGCATACTCGTACCAACGATTTAGCAGTCCCTCGCAAGCGAACGGTGACAGCCTTGCTCGACAGACAGCGTTGGCAAAGGCGTACGCCGAGCAGCACGGCCTGCACCTCGACGATGAGCTGACTTACCGCGACTTGGGAGTCTCCGGCTTTCGCGGAAAAAACGCCGCTCATGGCGAACTGGCCTGCTTCCTGGAGGCCGTTCGAACGGGAAAGATTCCCGAGGGTAGCTTTCTCCTTATCGAAAGCCTGGATCGGCTCAGCCGCGACAACATACTCCGAGCGCAAGCCATCCTCACGAACCTCGTCGTGTCGGGCGTCAACGTGGTTTCGTTGGCGGACAACCGCCTCTACTCCGAGGAGAGTCTATCGGACGATCCACTAGGCCTCATTTACGCGCTCATCGTCTTTATAAGGGCAAATGAGGAAAGCGCGACCAAGTCCATGCGTGCGCGCCAGGCATGGACACGCAAACGTGCAGCCGCCCCCTCCAAGGTTCTAAGCAGCAATCTCCCTGATTGGCTAACTTTCGAGAACGGACGCATTATTCCGATCGCCGCGCGAGCCGAGTTGTTAAAACGCATCTTCGCGAACGCAGAGGAGGGTCAGCCTCCACAGCAGATCGCTGAGACGCTCAACAAGGAGCAGGTGCCACGCTGGAGGATCGACGGACCATGGGAACGCACCACGATCGCCGCTTTGATCAACAATCGCCGCGTGACCGGTGCGCTGCCGCTCCACGAGTTCGTCTACAAGCGGAATGTGCAGCACCGGCTGCCCATTGGCGTAGTCGGAGGTTACTTCCCAAGGATCATCGAGCCCGAGACGTTTCTTCGGGTCTGGTCTATTTGCAGCAACCGTCGTCGTGGGGGGAGCGCCGCGAAACGCAACGTGTTCGCAAATCTGCTGCGATGCGCAGACTGCGGTGCGGACGTCCGACACAAGCCGATTGGCGAGGAAGGACAAGGTGTTCTCGTCTGCGCAGGGGCTAGCATCGCGCACCGGTGTAGCGCTCCTGAGTACTCGTATGCTGCCTTGGAGAGCGCGATGCTGGCCCACCTGGGCCCTTGGTCCGCCGAGGGCATTGATTGGATCAGAAGTGCTGATCCCCGCGGATGTCGAAATTCTCGCGGCGCCCCTTATCGGCTCCTAGGCAACGAGGCGCTCTCCTGGCACCATGATCGACTGAGCAGCGACATAGCTCAACGATTCCCCGGCAGATACGGGGAAGCACCGAGCCTGGCAGATTACATGGACACATCAAGTGGGCGTCGTTACCTGTTGAACGATTGCTCGACCTTACTGGCCGCCGGCGAGACCGGCCTCTCGACCTCACGTGAGCGGGTGAACGCCAATGCTGCTTTGCGTCGCATGTTCAGCCATGGCTCCGTGGATCTGCGAACAGGCGCATGTACCCTCCTGTGTGGAGAGGCTGGCTCGGTCGATATTAGATCACAAGCCTAGTCGCCAAAACTGCCATTCGCTCCTTTACCTATGATCGGCAGACATCAATGGTCGGGGCCAAAACCCGACAGGCTGCGCCGGTTTTTGAACCCTTGTACCGGCACAGCCTTTCATTCGATCAGATCTCCAACCCTCGCCGTTCAATCTCCACCCGCGAGCGTCTCGGTTGCCATTGTTGCCGGGCTCGCCTGAGGTGCTCAGGAACGCCGCGCGCAGTGTCATCCTCGGACACAAACACCCTACGTCCGTCAGGCCCATCCACGAAAACATAGCTGTAGCGAGCGCCTCTAACGTGCGTTGAATTTGGTTCGACTATCAAAAGGCGCAAGGTTTTATGCAGCTGTCGTTCCGAGCACCCTGCCCGGCTGCCCAGGCAGGCGTAAAGGCGCGTACGGAGGAGCTGTTGCACAGCTTGCGCGAACGCACAGGCGAGCGCGTCACCGCTAATCTGCTTCCGGCTTTCACCTACACGAGGTTGAACAGCCCTCTACTGGAGAAGCCGGCGGACGCCTCAACTCCGAACGACGTCGTCAACCAGATGCTCGAGCGGCTCGGCCAGGGCGACTCGACTGGCAAACCCTGGTCGCCCCTCAAAAGACCAGTGAAACGCGTCGGGCGCGCTCGAAGACACTTCACGTGGATCGTCATAAAGCGTAGCATCAAGGCCGACTCGGACCTTTGGAGATGAGCGATGGGTCACTCGTCGATTGACCCTGCCTTTCATGAACTGCGGCCGTGGAATGACGGTCGTGTTAGCGGCCCCAAGCGTGCCCTCAAACCGCAGCAGGTCTGGGCCATCCGCTTCTTTCTCGATCAGCATCGACGGCTTCGAGATCGCGCCCTGTTCGATTTCGCCATTGATAGCAAATTGCGCGGTTGTGACGTGGTGAAGGTCCGCATCGGCGACATTGTTGTCGGTGGCCGTATACGTGATCGCGCGATTGTCGTACAACAAAAGACCAAGAGACCGGTACAATTTGAGCTTGTTGAGCCCGCGCGCCGGACACTCCATGACTGGCTGCAGCATCGCGGCGGTACCCTGAACGACTTTGTATTCCCAAGCCGAAACGACTACATGGACCACATGAGTACCAGGCAATATGCCAGACTCGTGCGTGAGTGGATCGTGGGCATCGGGCTTCAGGCGGAGGAGTATGGAACGCACTCACTTAGGCGTACAAAGGCGTCCATTATCTACAAAGCAACGGGCAATCTACGCGCCGTACAGATCTTGCTTGGCCACGCCAAAATCGAAAGTACAGTCCGGTACCTTGGCGTTGATGTTGAAGACGCGTTAGAGCTTTCAGAACGGACCGAGATTTAGCATCTTGACTTGGCGTCAGGCGTAGGATCGCGGCCCGCATGCTGTCGTCAATCTTGTTCATCGTCATGCGGGCCATGGTAAAGCCTCAGGCAAAAGTACCAACTTTGCTGGCCTGGTACAGCTCTGGTACCGTAACCGGGGGTGAGCTCTCTGCGCCTGGATGTCGTGCTTGTCGCCGCATCAACGCGGACCACAGCGCACCTTGTCAGTCACAGCAGATCCAGATGCTCGGCGTAATCCATCGCGCCGTGGAGGATCGTCAGAATGACCACAGCGTCCGGCTCGACCCGGTAGAAAACGAGGTAGTTGCCATGAACAAGGTGGCGGACGCCCATGCTCTCAAAGCGCTGTACGAGCGGAAAGCGGTTCGGGAAGGAGGCTAGGCTCATGCACCGATCTCGGATCTCGCGGACGAAGCTGAGCGCGCGCGTTGGATTGTGCTCGGCGATGCTCACGCCAATGCCCTCGAGCGCCCTCTCCGCCTCACTCGTCAGCCGGACCTTCATCGCTGTCCGTCAACCGCCTTTGCGAACCGCTCCTCCAGCCGGTCGAATACCGCCGCGGCATCCTGTGTCTGGCCACGATCCGCGTCTCTGAGCCCCCGATTGATCGCGGCATCGAGTGTCGCCAGACGCGCCTCGCGGTCCTGCACGAGCCGGACGCCTTCGCGCAGTACCTCACTCTTCGAGTTGTAACGGCCGGTCTCCACGAGGCTGGTCACGAACGCCTCTAGCTGCTGCCCAAGCTCCGCACTGATCACCTGGCACCCTCCATCACGTTGTTATCAACTATTATCAGCTTTCCACCGCTGTGTCGCTCTCTTTACGTGTGCCATAGCAGCAGGGCCGCTCGTGTGTTAGTGTAGCAACACACAAGAGGAGCCAAGCCGTGTTCGTACTGCATGCCCTTGCGCAAGCCGCGGCCGCGGTCGTCGTTCCGGCGACCGGTCCTTTCCTCACTGCCGAGATCAGGACGCGGGATGCTGCCTTCTTCTCCGCATTCTTCGAGCGCTGCGATCGTCAGGTCGTAGCCGCCTATCTCACGCCCGACTTCGAGATCTACCACGATAAAGGTGGAAAGCTGGCCGGAGGGGCAGCGGTGTTCCTGGACGATTACATGAAATCCTGTACCGCAGCTGCCAAGCCAGATGGCTGGCGTCATCGGCGTGAGCTGGTTGAACCCTCCCTGCGCGTCGAGGCCGTGCCAGGTTTTGGAGCCATCGAGGAAGGCGACCACGACTTCTACGAAGGAAAGGGGGACGGCCCAAAGCGGAAGGTCGGAACGGCGCATTTCGTCCAGCTATGGCAGCGCGCGCCAGACGGCTGGCGCCTGACGCGCGTATTCAGCTACTCGCACCGCAAGACTCCCTGACTGCGGAATGGCGTCAATGGAGGGCACGCTGTACCCTCTTGCACCGTGCTGAGACCCAACTGCGGACATCCGGGCGCTGTAACCCGCTGCCCAACTTCGGCCACTCGTTCATTTTGGCAGAGGTGGCATTTGGGCCGTGGCACGTAATCGCCTGGACCTCGAAGGAAACTTGGCCACCTGTCAAATTCCGGCAGCACTCTCGACACACGCACCGGTGTTCAGGTGGCAAGTGCGCACAATCGCTACCGCATAGAGGCCCAGCCAGACGGCGACAGGCTCGAAATCCGAGCTGCCCGAGTTTGGCGGAGCGGATAGACGACGCCGGTGCCATCGTGCGAGAGGGTGTCGATAAAGGTGATGCGGTACTCGCGGATGTTTGGCAGGAGAGTGCGCTAGGATGAGCAAAGTAAGCGGGGCGCTTGCCCTCTCGCGTCGTCGCTTTCTCACCAGCACGGCAGTGCTGCCATTCGCGGTGAAGGCTCTAGACGCAGGCGCGGCGCCGATCACGGCGATCGTGGCCAACCGGCTCAGCCCCTTCGACCTCCGAGACGTCGACCTTACCGACAGTCCCTTCCTCCACGCGCAGCGGATGACCGAGGCCTATCTGCTGCGGCTCGAACCCGACCGGCTGCTGCACAATTTTCGCGTGAACGCGGGGCTGAAGGCGAAGGCGCCGGTCTATGGCGGGTGGGAGTCGGAGCCGACCTGGGCCGACATCAACTGCCACGGCCACACGCTCGGTCATTATCTCACCGCCTGCGCGCTGGCGTGGCGCTCGACCGGCGACGCGCGCTTCCGCCAGCGGGTCGACTACATCGCGGACGAGCTCGCCGCCTGCCAGCAAGCCTCAGGTACCGGCCTGGTCTGCGCCTTCCCCAAGGGGCCCGCGCTGGTCGCGGCGCACCTCCGCGGCGAGCCAATCACGGGCGTACCGTGGTACACGCTTCATAAGATCTTCGCCGGACTGCGCGACGCAACGCTGCTGACTGAGAGCCAGCGCGCCCGCGAGGTGCTGGTTCGCCTCGCCGATTGGGCCGTGGTGGCGACCCGCCCGCTGTCGGATCAGCAGTTCGAGGCCATGCTCGAGACCGAACATGGCGGTATGAACGAAGTCTTCGCCGATCTCTTCCTGATGACCGGCGACCCTCAATATCGGACGCTCGCACAGCGCTTCTCCCACAAGGCGATCCTGGAACCGCTCGCGCATCAGCAGGATCACCTCGACGGGCTCCACGCTAACACGCAGATCCCCAAGATCATCGGCTTCGAGCGCGTCTACGCGGCCACCGGCGAGACACGCTACCGTGACGCCGCCGCGTTCTTCTGGCGCACGGTTGCCCACACGCGCTCGTTTGCGACCGGGGGGCACGGCGACAATGAGCATTTCTTCCCTATGGCCGCCTTTGCCGAGCACGTCTTCTCCGCCAAGGGATCGGAGACGTGCTGCCAGCACAACATGCTGCGGCTGACGCGCGCGCTGTTCCTGCAGGACCCCAACGCTGATTATGCCGACTTCTACGAGCGCGTCTTGTACAATGGCATTCTCGCCTCGCAGGACCCCGACAGCGGCATGGCGACCTATTTCCAAGGCGCCCGTCCCGGTTACATGAAATTGTACCACACGCCCGAGGACTCCTTCTGGTGCTGCACGGGCACGGGCATGGAGAACCACGTCAAATACCGCGACTCGATCTACTTTCACGACGATCGCTCGCTGTACGTGAACCTCTTCATCCCCTCCGCCGTGCGCTGGACCGAGCGGCGCGCCACGCTGACCCAGACCACCAGCTTCCCGGAAGAGCCCGGCACCAAGCTACGGTGGACGCTCGACGCGCCGGCCGAGCTGACGCTCCAGCTGCGCCATCCGCGCTGGAGCCGCGAGGCGATAGTGCTGGTGAATGGCCGCGAGGTCATGCGCTCGCGCGCACCTGGAGGCTATCTAGCGCTGACCCGAATTTGGCGCAACGGCGACCGGGTTGAGCTTCGCCTGTCGATGGACGTGACGGTGCAAGAGGCACCGGCGGCGCCTGGCATAGCTGCGATACTGTACGGGCCGCTGGTTCTGGCGGGTGCGTTAGGGCGTGACGGTCTCGCGTCGGGCGCCGACACCGTCGTCAACGAGCGCCGCTACGGGGGCTACAACGATGCGCCGTTCAATGCCCCGACGCTTGCGGGCGACGCCACATCGCTCCCGCAAGCGGTTCGGCCAACGCGTACGCCTTTAGAGTTCACTATCGCCTCGGCCGATCGTCGCAACATCCGTCTCATCCCCTATCACCGCATCGCCCACGAGCGTTACGCGACCTACTGGCAGCTGGTCGATCGGACGTAACCTTCTGCGAAACCAATGGATGCATCAAGCAAACCTTTAAGGAAGGAGAATAGAAACACCTCAGCTCCTTCCTGTATATTTCATCTCACTTTCACTCGCTGCCCTTTGTTATAATCTTCGGCAACGCGCAGCGGTGCTTGCTCGACCGATTTGATTTTATGGCTTTCTCGTAATCGCAGCGCGAGGGGCCAGCGCATTTGCACCCGCGCCGAACTGCCTCGTTCTTTACTTGCTATGACGTCAACTAAACCGCGGGCGAGCGCCGAGCCTAAGGCGTTTAGATCGAGATTGAAGCACGTCAGGTCCGGCGAGAGCGCCTGGCACGTCGGATTGTCACGGAGGCCGACGACCGCGATGTCTCGCCCCGGCTCGCGTCCAAGCCCGCGAAGGGCGCGATATGCCCCTACGGGAGCGGTCTCCCCCATCAGCAAAAGGGCGGAGGGAGGTTGCTCCAACGCCAGGAGCTCGCGTGTTGCCGCCTCACCGTCATGCTCGTCGGTTTCGCCGTAGTGGATCAGAGCTCCATCCACCTGCAGTCCGGCCTCGATGAGCGCCTTCTGGTATGTCGCCGCCACGACATGGCTGTAGTTGATCGTGGCGGGAGGGCTCACCAATCCGATCCGACGATGACCTTCAGCAAGCAACAGAGACATTGCCTCGGAGACGAGTCCCTCAAAGTCCAGGTCGATCCAGGCATGGTCGCTGACTTCCCCGGTGCGACCCAAAGTCACAAACGGTATGCCGCGCTCCGACAGCAAGGCGATACGAGGGTCTTGATATTGCGTGCCGGAAAGTAGCCAGCCGTCGACCGTTCCTCGAGCAATGTGACGACGCAAAAACGTCTCTCCATCCTCCCCCTTGCGTGCCAAAAGTATAACAAGGTCGAGATCATGCACGACCAGCTCCGCCTGCACGCCCTCAAGTAGTGCCATGAAGAAGGGGTCGCCGTGCACCGCGCTGTCATGTTCGAGCGTCAGCATGAAACCGATCGTCGCGGTGCGCCCGCTTCGTAGCGTTCTGCCGAATTGATTGGGTGTGTAGCCGAAGGTTGCCGCCGCCTCCAGAACGCGTTGCCTGGTTACAGGGCTCACGTCCTTTCGATCGTTGAGCGCGCGTGACACCGTGCCGATCGACAGGCCTAAGTGACTAGCGAGAGCCCTGATGTCCATTCGCGTCTGATCGCCGCGACGCTGCGCGTGCGCAAGGCCCTTGACAGAACATCGGATAAGATCGCAGAAGACCGGAAACGTTTACGGTCGCGATCGTTGGCCGCAGGAGAGGAAGAGAAAGCGTGGAAACGCTGACGCTGGAAGAGCGGGCGATCGCCTGGACATATGACGGCAATTGGGTCCGGATCGAGGCACATGGTCCCGACGGACTGCGGCTTCGCGCCTCGGCCTATGCGGCTCGTCCTGCCGCTCCGAACGCCTTGCTCGACATCGATCCGACGGAAGCGAAGATCGAGCGCGACGGGCCAGTCGCTCGCATCCGCAATGGACGCATTATCGGTGAGCTCGATCTGCAAGGGCGTGTGCGCTTCCTTGACGGCCAGGGAGCACTGCTGCTCGAAGAGAAGTGGCGGCAGCGCGACACGGTCACCAAGTTTTGGACGGTTGGCAGGGACTCGGTTGACACGATCAGCGCGCTTGGCCTTGCAGGACGTGAATTCAAGGCGCTGCCAGGCGACGTTGCCCATATAACGGTGCGCTTTGAGGCGAAGTCCGGTGAACGCCTTTATGGCATGGGCCAGTACCAGCAACCGAACCTCAATCTGGCGGGATGCGTGCTGGAGCTCGCGCAGCGTAACTCCCAGGCAAGCGTGCCATTTGTTGTGTCCAGCCATGGGTACGGTCTGTTGTGGAACAGCCCTGCGATTGGCGAAGCGTGCTTCGCTACCAACGGTATGATCTGGACCTCACGCGCAGCGCACGAGATCGATTACTGGATCACGGCCGCGGACACGCCGGCACAGATCGTGCGCAATTATGCGCGCGTCACTGGCACTGCTCCGATGATGCCCGACTTCGCCTTAGGTCTATGGCAGAGCAAACTGCGCTACCGTACGCAGGAAGAACTGCTGGAGGTAGCGCGCGGCTACCGTGACCGCGGCATGCCGCTTGCCGTGATTGTGGCCGACTTCTTCCACTGGCCGATCCAGGGCGACTGGCGGTTCGATCCGCGTGAGTGGCCCGATCCCGCGGCGATGTGCGCCGAGTTGAAGGAGATGGGGACCGAGCTGATGGTGTCGGTATGGCCCACCGTCGACCCTCGATCAGAGAATTACGCCGCCCTGGTCGAGCGAGGCTACCTTGTCCGGGCCAATCGCGGCGTTGACGTGCAGCAGGAGTTCCTCGGTAACACGCGCTTCATCGACGTCACCCATCCTGGCGCACGTGACTTCCTATGGCAGACGGTAAAGCGTAATTACCGCGACCAAGGTGTCCGGCTGTTCTGGCTCGACGAAGCCGAGCCCGAGTACGGCGCCTATGACTTCGACAACTATCGCTACCACGCCGGCGAGGTGCTGGCGGTCGGCAATGCCTACCCGCTCCACTACGCGCAGGCGCTGCACGAGGGGCTGGCCGCCGAAGGTGAGGCCGAGGTTGTCAGCCTGGTGCGGTGCGCCTGGGCGGGTAGCCAACGCTACGGCGCCTTGGTCTGGTCGGGCGACATCCACAGCTCCTTCACCGCGATGCGCAACCAGCTGAGTGCTGGGCTAAACATGGCGATGGCCGGCATACCCTGGTGGACGACCGACATCGGCGGCTTCCACGGGGGGAACGTCGACGATCCCGCATTTCACGAGCTGATGATCCGCTGGTTTCAATGGGCCGTGTTCACCCCGGTGCTGCGGATGCACGGGCATCGCGACCCGATCACCCCGCCCGCCGAGCCGTTCCGGGACGGGGTCGCGCAATGCGACACCGGCGCTGGCAATGAATTGTGGAGCTTTGGCGGCGACGTGTTCGCGATCCTGCGTCGCTTCGCCCGCCTCCGCGAGACCTTGCGGCCCTACATCGCCGGACTGATGCGTGCCGCGCACGAAGCCGGCGACCCGCTGATGCGGCCGATGTTCTACGACTATCCCGAGCAGGCGCACAGCTGGACAGTCGACGATCAATACATGTTCGGCCCCGACGTGCTGGTCGCGCCGGTGACCGCGGCGAGCGTCGAGTCGCGAGACGTGTGGCTGCCAGCGGGCGCGTGGATCGACGCGTGGACCGGGGCGGAAGTGGCAGGCGACGCGACGATCCGCTGCGCTGCGCCGCGCGATCGGCTTCCGGTGTTCGTGCGTGCCGGCGCGCGCGTTGCCGATGCGTTTGCGGATGCGCTCGTGGAACCAGCGGCGTGACGACGATCACGCAACAGGGCGATGCTGCCCCCATCCACGCCGACGCCGTCAAGGTCGGGCGCGTGCCGCTTGGTGAAAAGGTCGCTTACGGCTTTGGTGATGCCGGGGGCACGATCATCACCGGCCTGATCGCCAACTTCCTGACCTTCTACTACACCGACGTCTTCGGGATCGCACCGGGCGTGGTCGGCATCCTGTTCCTGTCGCTGCGCATCTTCGACGCAATCTCCGATCCGCTGATCGGGATTATGGCCGACCGCACCAAGACTCGCTGGGGGCAGTTCCGCCCGTATCTGCTGTGGACCGCAGTTCCGGTCGGGCTGAGTTGCTTCCTGACCTTCCAGTCTCCCGATCTAGGGCAGGACGGCAAGGTCGCCTATGCCGCGATCACCTATTTCCTGCTCGCCTTCTCCTATTCGCTCAACAACGTCCCTTATTGCGCGCTGGTCACGCGAATGACCGACAGCGCCGAAGAGGGCGTCGCGTGCCAGTCGGTGCGGTTCGCACTGGTGGCGATCGCCTCGTTTACCGTCTCGGTCGGGCTGCCGATCATGGTGCGCACGCTTGGCGCGGGCGACGTCGCGCGCGGCTATCGCGATGGCGTGGCGATCCTGAGCCTCGCCGCCGTGGCGATGTTCCTGATCTGCTTCCTGTTCGTGCGCGAGCGCGTCACC
This sequence comes from Sphingomonas yunnanensis, assembly GCF_019898765.1. Taxonomy (GTDB): domain Bacteria; phylum Pseudomonadota; class Alphaproteobacteria; order Sphingomonadales; family Sphingomonadaceae; genus Sphingomonas; species Sphingomonas yunnanensis. Next base: position 56,388 of record NZ_JAIOKB010000009.1, read on the forward strand.
TTCGCGGCCGCCGAGGAACCGCCGCTGCGTGTCGCGATCGCCAATACGCTGAAGAACGACCAGCTGCGCATCACCTTCGCGATGACGCTGCTGCTGATCGCAATCTTCAACACGAAGGGCGGCGCGGCGCTGTATTTCATCACCTATGTGCTGAACGGGGGGACGACCTATCAGGCCTTCTTCTTCGGCATCGCGACGATCGGCGGGTTCATTGGTTCGATCGTCGTCACCTTCTTCACACGCCGCTATGATGTCCGGACTATCTACATCTGGGTCAATCTGATCCTCGTTGCCGGGCATGTCGCCGCTTTCTTCGTGCCGGGCGATTATCCGACCTTGTGGCTGGTGCTGGTCGGACTGTGCTGCATCGTGCTGGGCTGCACGCTCCCGCTGCACTTCACGCTGATCCAGCTCGCCGACCAATATGGCGAGTGGAAGCTTGGGATGCGCTCGTCGGGGATGAGCTTCGCATTTAACCAGTTTTTCGTGAAACTGGCCTGGGCGGTCGCCGGCGTGCTGATCAGCGGGGTGCTGGTGCTCGTCTCCTACAAGGCTGGAGCGGGCAACCAGACTGCGCTCTCGCTGACCGGGATTCGTGCGCTCTCGACTTTGGTGCCGGCCGCGATGCACGCGCTACTTGCCTTCACGATTAGCCGCCTGATCCTTAACCGCGCGACGATCGCGCACATGAACGTGGCGCGAGCGGCATGACCGCCACCCGCTCTCACCCGGAGTTTCGCTGATGCGTGCCCTCGTCGTTGCCGGTTTGCTCGCCACCACCGCTACCCCCGCGCTGGCGCAGGACGCGTCCGAACGGATGACCGTCGATATGGGCAGCGACACCGGCGCGTTCCACGGCGGCGCGTCCGGGACGCTGTACGGCCTGTACGATGCGCGGCTGCCGCACCCCAATCTGCTGGAAGGCATCAATCTGCGCACGGTGTCGACCAAGGCGCAGGATGGGCCGCAACACCCCGGCGCCGACGCGCTGGAGGTCGCGACGCTGCTGACCGATGCGTCGGGCGGCGACACCTACATCTACATGACCGACATTTTTCGCGAGTTCCCGTACAAGTGGAAGAGCGGCGACTGCGCACAGTCGGTGACGAACTATATCGAGGTCCTCAGACGGCAGGCCGCCCAGGTAGGTGCTCTGCCCGAGCGCTATCGTAACCGGATCGTGTTCGTGCCGTTCAATGAGCCCGACGGCAACATGTTCAGCGCCGACGCCAAGAGCTGCACCGGGGTGAGTTGGCTGAAGGAGCCGGCGGTCTTCCTTGACGCGTGGGATCGTGCGGTGCGCGCGTTGCGGCAGGCGGCGCCGCGGACGCGGATAGCGGGGCCGAACACCAGCATCCTCTTTGACCAGGTCGAGGGCTTCCTGCAGCACGCGATCGCCTCCGACACGATGCCCGACGTGGTGACGTGGCACGAGCTGAGCGACCCCGCGACCGTCCGCACCAGCGTGCGCAAATATCGTGCGTGGGAGGACCGGCTGTTCGCGGGAACCAAGTGGCAGGGGCGGCACCTGCCCGTCAACATCAACGAATACGCTTATAATTATCACACGTCGGTGCCCGGGCAGATGATCCAGTGGGTCGCTGCGATCGAAGATGCGAAGGTCGATGCCGACATCGCTTACTGGAACATTGACGGCAATCTGAGCGACAGTGCGGTGCAGGCGAACCGCGGCAACGGGCAATGGTGGCTGCTCAACGCCTATGCGACGATGACCGGGCACACATTGGCGGTTACGCCGCCGCATCGCGACCAGAGCTACACGCTACAGGGCGTCGCGACGCTCGATCCGGCGCGGCGGCAGGCGCGCGTGCTGCTCGGGGGCAAGAGCGGTGCGGCGACAGTGATGCTGACGAGGCTGCCCGCGCTGTTCGGCGCGGCGGCGCAAGTGCGCGTGCGCGAGATCGCCTGGACCGGGCAATTGGGCGACGCCACGCCTCCGGTCACGATCGTCGATCGGCGCATGCCGGTGTTGGACGGCGCCATCGCGCTGACGTTCGGCAAAGGAGATCTACCGGCGCTCCGTGAAGAGTCGGCCTATGAGTTGGTCGTTACTCCCGCCACTACTGCCCTGCCCGCGCCCCCCGCGCCGTGGCGGACCGACTATGAGGCGGAGGCGGCGACACGTCGCGGCAGTGGGCTGAAGGTGCGCGGTCCGGAGGGGTCTCCAAAGGAGGTGTCGCGCTTCCACACCTCTGGCGGCTATTCGGTCGAGGGGTTTGCAGGCGGCAATGACGCCGCGCTCGACTTCGCGGTGCAGGTGCCCCGTGCGGGCCGCTATGCGCTGCGCGTGCTCGCCAGCACCTTCAACAAGGACCCGCTGGCCGAGGCGCAGGGAGCTACCAACGTCTTCCTGCGCGTCGACGGAAACGAGGTGGGAGAGATCTACCTGCCGCTGGGCTACAAGCCCGCGGTACTCGACCATGCCGATACCACTCTGACGTTGAGCGCGGGCCGGCATGTCGTGACGCTCGCGACGCGCAGCCGAGACGGGCGCGGGCGGACGCAGGGCAATGCGCTGGTGGATCGGATCACGCTGACGCAAACGGCGAAAGACGCCGCGCAGGTCTATGATGCCCGGGATGCCAAACGCGTCGGCAGGGCGGCGACGTGGTGGGTCTATGCAGCAAAGGACGGGCCGGCTCGTCTCGACGTGTCTGGCGGGAGAGCGCTTCGCGTCAACGGACGGTCCGTACGTGGCGATACCGCGTTCCTGCTTGGCGGCGTCAACAAGGTGGAGGTGGCCGACGGCACATCGCTGCGGGTGACACCGCTCGAAACGGTTGGCGCGCAGAGCTATGAGGCCGAGGGGGCGCAGGTCGCCGGTACGGCGCGGATCGCAGCAGCATCGCTGGCGATTGGTGGCAAGGCAGTATTCGACATCGGAGGGGCGCCTGGCAACGTCAACACCCTCACTTTCCCGGACATCCGCGTCGCGCGCGCCGGGACATATGCGCTGACGGTTCGCTTCTCGAACGACGAACAGTCGAAGGCGACGCATTACAATCCTGATCCGCTCGCACGAGTGGCGCGGATTTCGGTGAACGGCGCCGCGCCGATGCTGGCGACTTTCCCCAACAGCTTTCACCGCAACAATTGGTGGGAAATGACCATCCCGGTTGAGCTGCGTGCCGGCCGCAACACGGTGCGAATTGCGGGCGAGGAACAGCCGAATTGGGACGGCAAGACCTACGCCTCACAGGACTGGCCCGACGTGCTGCTGCGTTCGCGCATGGCGCCCAACATCGACCGGATCATCGTGACGCCGATGCCTTGACTGGCTCAACCAAACGACAAGCAGAAACGATAACGAGGGAGGATTTAATGCCTAAGATGACGACCGCACGCCTGCTCGCATCGAGCGCTGCACTGGCCATCACCGTAGCCGCGTCACCCGTGACGGCTCAGACTATCCCAGAGCCGGGGAATACCCCGCCGTCCGCCGACACCGCCGTCTCGCCCGACACGGCCTCTCAGGACATCGTCGTCACCGGCATTCGTCAGAGCCTTAGCAGTGCGCAGAACATCAAGCGCAATTCCGATGCGATCGTAGATGCACTCGTCGCTGAGGACATCGGCAAATTCCCCGACAACAATGCTTCAGAGGCTATCGCGCGCATCACCGGTGTGCAGGTCACCCGCTACGCCGACGAAGCCAACGGCGTGCTGATCCGCGGCCTGCCAAACGTGCAGACGACCGTCAACGGTCGCGAGATCTTCACCGCCGACGGCCGATCTGTCGCGATCCAGGACTTTCCGGCTCAGGCAGTAGCGCGCGTCGACGTCTTCAAGGCCGTGACGGCGGAGAACCTCGAGGGCGGGATCGCCGGCCTGATCGACGTCGGGCTCCGCCGCCCGTTCGACTTCAAAGGCTTCCAGCTCGCAGGGGCGGCGCGAGGCGTCTACAACACCGAGAGCCGCAAGCTCGATCCGATCGGCAGCTTGTTGATCAGCGATCGTTGGCAGACCGGCATCGGTGAGATCGGAGCGCTGCTCAACGTCTCATTCACGCAAACTCGGTTCCTTAATTCGGTGCGCTACCAGGGCTTTCAGGACAATGTGCCGGCCGCGCAGCAGGTGCTTCCAACCTCGGTGGGCCGCGACTTCACCTTTCCGCAGGACATCGGCTTGTTCTACGGACGTGGCACGCGCCAGCGACCATCGGTAAACGGCTCCTTGCAATGGCAGCCGACCGATCGGCTCATGATCTACGCAGACGGCCTGTGGCAGGCGTACCGCAACAAGACCGCGAACGACTTCTTCGGGATTCCGATCCAGTCGAGCACCACCGGCGGTACTCCACCGACGATCCGCAACGCGGTGCTGACACCGGATGGAACGACGCTCGAGTCGTTCGACATTGATCTGGGGATCGTCAATGGGCCGACCAAGGAGTTCGGCCGCAACAAGACCGACACCTTCCAGGGTGCGCTAGGAGCGCGCTGGGAAGCGGGCAATGCCGTCTTCACGACTGATCTCGCCTACACCAAGTCGATCGTCGACAACACGTTCGGTCAATTCCAAACCCAGCTCGCGGCGCCCCTTACGCTGTCGGTGCGCCTGAACGATCAGCGCAGCGTCAACTTCGTACCGAGCGGCGTCGACTTCAACGACCCGGCCAGTTACTACGTGCGAGGTCTGCTGGAGAACCGCCAGCGCTCGACCGGAGACCAGTGGCAGTGGCAGGGCAACCTGCTGTTGGACACGGGATCGTCGCTCTTCCCCAAGTTCCGCTTCGGGCTTCGCTACGCCAACCGCAATGCTAACTCGACGTTTGGCGATCGCTACGCCTCACTTGCCGCGTTGCGCGACCCGATCACCAAGGTGCCCAGCGTAGCTGACGGCGGCATCATTGAGGCGGGTTTCCACGGGGACGATGTTCAGCAGTTCCGATCCTGGTACGCGCCGGACGCCTTCGCCTTCAACGACCGGATCAGTGACGTGCGCGCCTATGTGCGTGATGCCCTCGTGCGCGCAGGCGACGCCGGGGCACAGTCGGCCTGGGCGCCTGAGCGGCCGGCGCTCAACCCGCTGAGCGCGTTTCGCGCACGCGAGCAGGTCTTCTCAGGCTACGCCCAGCTCGATTATGCCTTCGACATCGGAATACCGGTGGACGGCGTGGTCGGCACGCGCATGGTGATCACGCGGAACCGACTGGATGGCACCAATTCGCTGCCGGTTGCTGGCGGCGGAACGCAGCTGGTGCCCATCGCCTCCTCGACGCAATATGTCGACGTGCTCCCCAACATCAGTGCGCAGCTGCACTTCACCGATCGCCTCAAGCTCCGCCTGTCGCGAACCGAGGCGCTCACCCGGCCGGGTTTCAACCAGATCAATCCAACGCTGACGATCCAGCAGGGCACGATCGGGGGCAATATCTCCTACACGGGCAACGGTGGAAATCCCGATCTGCAGCCGATCCGCTCGAACAACTACGACGCGTCGCTAGAATATTATTTTTCGCGGACCGGCTCGGTGTCGGTCGCCGGCTTCTACCGCGAGATCCAGGGATTCATCAACTCGCTTCCGCAGGTCGTCACCGTCCAGCCGTTCGGCGACATCCTCGTCTATCGCCCGTCCAACTCCAGCTCGGGAACAATCAAAGGGATTGAGGCGGCGGCGACGACCTTCTTCGACTTCCTGCCAGGCGCGCTCCGCGGCTTGGGCGCTCAGGCCAACTTCACCTATATCGACGGCGAGCAGATCGTACCAGCAGCGGCTAATTTCGCTGGAGGTCGCAACACCCTGCCCGGTGTTTCCAAGTACAGCTTTAACGTGATCGGACTGTATGAGCTTGGGCCGGCAAGCGTACGGCTTGCCTACAACTATCGTAGCGCCAATGTCGACGGCTTCGGCGCACCGGGCGTGTTCACCACAGTCTACTCGGACGCAGTCGGTCGCCTAGACCTTTCAGCCAGCTACAATGTCAATGAGAACGTGACGCTGACGGTCGATGCAACTAATCTGCTGCGGACGCCGTATCACAGCTACGTTAAGGATCCTCGCTACCCACGTGATGTTCGATGGGAAGCAAGCCTATTTTCCGCCGGAGTTCGTTTCCGCTTCTAATCGCGGTCCAATGCTTTAATGTTATGTGGCTGGTGGATCGTAGAGCAGGGCTTAGGGTCTCCTTGCACTACGGTCACAGCGCTTCAAAGCCTGTTACTATTGGCCAATATTCGTTTTATTTCACCAAATCTGAGTCGAGGTTTTCCGTCTAAACAATAGCAATGATAGTAGGAGCGTATGAGTTCGAGCGAGCAGGACCCAGGTCGTTACGCTGCAAAACAACTTCGATGCGGAATCATTCACGCTTATAATGAGGGGCTAACCTACTCACAGATCGCAAACCGTTTCGGGAAAAGCGTTCGCCAAGTTGGTGCAGCTTTGTCATACGCCAGGAAAACAACCCCAGAGCTTCTGGTCAGGTTGCCACCTGTCATCAAAAACCACGCTAGCAAACGACAATGCAACCCTCCTTTGATGGTCCGAGAGCCGGCCAACTCGAAACTCTGCTGGATAAACGGTTGCAACCAAAGTGCCAGAGGAGCAAACCGAACCTGCTACTTTCATCGTACGCTAGAGACCCTTGCATCTCGCCAGATTTCTGCGGGTCACTTTCTCCCACAGGTTACCTGCGTAAAATAATGCGTAAGCCAGGCGTCAGGGGTAAGCGTCTTCTGAGAAGGCTGGACGGCACATCGTCAATGCGGGCTTGAGCGTAGCGGCTGTTTCGACGGCACTATGACACCGCCGCCGGTCGCCAAATCTGGCGAGCCCTGTAAGAGCGTAGCCTTCCCGATGCACACCTGACTGGGCCTTGTTCGGCAGCGGCTGCAGCGATACCTGGCTACTTCCGCAAGGCCAATTACGGTATCCGGCGCCCACGGCGCCTCTTCCTTCCTGCGGCGGGTCCCACAATTGATAAATCAGACGACCAACCCCGCTTCTTAGCTTGCCCTTTGTTCATCTCGCCGCTTGAGCCGTCCGGGCGCTCCGCAAAGAAGTCCGGCTGATCTGATTGGCAGGTAGGCAGCCTGTCCGCTCTTAGGCAGAGTGGCAGGCCTTCCTTGACGCGACTGCGTCTACCATCCGCTTCCTCGCTGCCGACCGGAACTAATGTGAGAGCGAAAGGGAGGAACATTGCCAGAAGGTGCCCGAGCGAACGTGGCAGACGAAAGTCGCCGGCGCGCTCTCGGTGACGCCAGAACGAACTCGGCTCGAGCAGCTCCTATTGCGCCTCCCGGACCGACGTCACCTTGTCGTAGATCGGTTTGGCGACGGTCGTTAGTCGAGCGCGCGCGTCGCCAAAAAGATCGAAGAAGACGACGCGGTTGGCGCCGGGCCGCAACCACGGGGCGGGAGTGTAGAGCGTATGCACCGGACCGATCGACCAGTAACGCCCGAGATTGTGACCGCCGATCCACAGCTGCCCTTTATGCAGGCCGCGCGTGTCGAGGTACGTGTCGGCCGGTCGGTCCACCTGCATCTCCGCCTCATAGAAGCACGGCCCGCTGCACGGTGCTGCCGACATGGTCACCTGTGCGAGATCGTCCATCGGCAGCCGGAACATCTGCCAGTCAAGCAGCGGCACGCCCGCGAGCGTCACCTCGCCCGTCAGCCCGGCCTGTTCGGTGCGTATCGCATGCGAGTAGTTCACCCTGCCCGTGTTCTCGACCAGGATCTCGAGCGTCGCTTCGCGCGGCTGGGGCGGCAGTTCGATCCGTTCCTGCCCGAGCCGCCGGTCGAGTGTCCCGATCAGCCGCCGGTCGACATACACCTGCGCATAGCTGTGCATGCCCTTGAGCTCCAGCGTCCCGCCTCTCCCCCTCGTCAGCGCGGCGCGGTAGAGCACGTAGCCGTGGTCCTGATCGAGTTCCTCGAAGGTCAGCGGGCGGTCCGCGCTGACCGGGACGGGTAGATTGTCCCAGAGCGAGGCGCTGCGCCGCACTGCCGACATTGGGAAGTTCGCAGCGACCGTCGCGGTCGGGGTGGGCGTCGCGGGCTTGCCCGTCACCGCCGCGATCGCATCGGCGATCAGCGCGAACTTGTAGCGCGGGTTCCCCGCCTCGTCGATCGGCGCGTCATAGTCGTAGCTGGTGGTGTCCGGGTGATAGTCGGTGCCGGTGTGCGAGTCGGCGCCGTTCTTCCACCCAAAGCTGGTGCCGCCATGGACCATGTACAGCGAGATCGAATAGCCGCGCTGGAGCATGTAGCGCATCTCCTCGGCCTCCTTGCGCCCGTCCGTCTCGTGGTGGTCTTCGCCCCATTTGTCGAACCAGCCGGCCCAGTACTCGCCGACCATGCGCAGGCCCTGAGGACGAAACGCCTCCAGCTTGGCGACGGCGTTGGCGGCGCCGCCGGAGCCGAAATTGACCACCGAGGGCAGGTGCGGCAGCGACCCCTTGGCGAGGTCCCCGGCCTGGTTGGAGGTGAAGAGGACACCGTCCGCCAGCCCCGCGCGGCGATAGGTGGCTTCCAGCCCTTCCAGATAGGCGTGATCATCGCCGAATGCGCCATATTCGTTCTCGAGCTGCACCGCGACGATCGGGCCTCCGTTGCGCAGCAGGAGCGGCCTCACCTCCTGGCCGAGGCGCAGCATCCAGCGCTCCACCGCCGCGGTATAGGCGCGATCGGTCGAGCGCAGGGCCAGCCGCCGGTCCTTAAGCAGCCAGGAGGGATAGCCGCCCAGCTCCCACTCGGCGCAGACATAGGGGCCAGGCCGCAGGATGACGTTGAGTCCCTCCTGCTGCGCCGCACGGATGAAGGCGGCGAGGTCGTTCTGGCCGCCGAAGTCATACTGGCCGGGGCGCGGCTCGTGGACGTTCCAGAAGGCGTAAGTGGTGATGGTATTGAGCCCCATCGCCTTCGCCTTGCGCAACCGGTCGCGCCAATAGGCACGTGGGATGCGGACATAATGCAACTCGCCCGAGATCACCTGATACGGTTTGCCGTCCATCAGGAAGCCCGTGCCGCTGACCTCGAAGCGGTGCGGCGCGGCGGGCTGCGCCGCCACGGGGGCCGCAGTCAGCGCGGCGGTCGCGAGAACGAGCGAGGTGAGCAAGTGGCGCATAAGCGATGTCCATAGTTGGGAGAGCGGGGGCGAGAGGATCGTCGCGGTGACGAGCGGCATGTCTCGCCTCATTGTAGATTCACATAGGCGACGCCGTCGACGAGCAGCGCCGCTCCGGTGACGTGGCGCGCCATGTGGGAGGCGAGAAAGATGATCGGTGCGGCGACGTCGTCCGGCTGGCCGAGGTGTCCGAGTGGAGTGCGCGTGATCATGCGCTCGCACTTCACCGCGTCGGCGAGATCGTCGGCGTTGATGTCGGTCAAGATCGTGCCCGGCAGCACCGAGTTGCAGCGGTTGCGATAGCGGCCGATCGCGATAGCGACTGACTGCATTAGCGAGTGATCGCCCGCGTTGGTCGGCGTGTAATGAGGGAACTCGCCGCCGACTAGTGCCGAGATCGACGAGATCGCGACGATCGCGCCGCGCCAGGCCTGGTGCACCATCCGATCCGCCTGCACCAGCAGATAGGCATTGTGCAGGTTCACGCACATGGTCCGCTCGAGCACGTCTGTCTGCATGTCGAGAAGGTCGTGGAAGGGGCAAATCCCGGCGTCGCTCACGAGAATGTCACTCCCCCTCTCGCGGCGTCCGCATCCTCAACGATGTCGGTCGCTGTCGCCGTGGCAACGTCGCGCCGCAGCTTGGCCGTCGCATGTGTGTAAAACACATTTTCATGCTTGAAAACTCGCTTGTCGTGTGAAAGTATTTGTATGAGAAATGCGAGCATGGGCCGGCACGGCTCCAACAGACTCGCCGCTAAATCTTAGGAGGGGTTGTATGAAGAAGCTTATCGTCGGCGGTGCAGCCGCTACGATCGTGTCAGTCGGGCAGGTAGCGTCGGCGCAGATCCCGCAGACACAAGCCACGACGGAGGCGACCGAGAACAGCATAGCTGCACCCGCCGATGACATCGTCGTCACCGGCTTTCGCCGTTCACTCGACCTGGCGAATGAGACGAAGCGCCGTGCCGATGTCGTCAGCGACGTGATTTCGGCAGAAGACATCGGGCAATTCCCTGATCTGAACCTGGCCGAGTCGCTGCAGCGCATCACCGGCGTTCAGATCACGCGCTCAGCGGGAGAAGGCTCCGGTGTCTCCATCCGCGGACTGCCGCAGGAATTCACTCGCGTGCAGTACAACGGGCGTACCTTGGGAAGCGGGGGCACCCGGTCCTTCGACTTCACCGCGTTCTCCGCGCTGTTCACCAGCGCCGTCGAGGTGATAAAATCGCCCACGAGCGACCTGATCGAGGGGGGATTGTCTGGAACGGTGAACGTCCAGACGGCGCGACCTCTCGCAATCGGGAAGACGACCCTCAGCGCGTCCGTCGAGGGCGTCTATGAGGAACAGCGTGATAAGTTGACCCCACGTGTCGCGGTGCTGGGCAATTGGGTCAACGCGGCAGGCACCTTCGGCGTCAGTGCGGGCGTGGCCTACGAGCGCCGCGAGTACCGCGAGCGCTTTCTCAACACGTACGGCGCGGAGACCAGTCGTGAGTCACCCTTGTTGGACGCCGCGGGTCGCGCCATTCAGGGAGGCAAGACCCCGCCGATCGACTATAACGTGGACGGCGACTTCAACGACACGTACAGCTTCGAGCACGGCTACGACGCCTGGAACAACGCTGGCAGCCGTAAGCGGTTGACGGCGATCTTCGGCTACCAGTTCAAGCCGTCCGATACGCTCGAGCTTTACGGCGACGCGTTCTACAGCCGCTTCAACAATGACACCGAGACCCGGCGCGCCCAGCTCCGCATCACCGATATCGCGCCGCGGCTGACCGGCGGTACGGATTATGGCGTACGGGCAAGCACGATCGATACGAGTTTCCGTGACCAGCTTCTCGGCGGGTCACAGGGCTTTGTGACGGCGCTGGATGCCGACGGCATCAGCAATCAGGCGACCGCACGCGGCACGATCGCGACGATCGACGTCCTCTCCTTTGCGCAGGGCGTTCGCTGGACGTCGGGCGCACTGACCCTGGAAGCGGAGGGCTCGTACTTCCGCTCGAAGAACGACAATCGCAATTTCGGCCTGCAGGCGCAGGGCCGCGCCTCCGCGGCCATTTCCTATCCCGACGGAATTAGCCAAGGTCCCGCGATCAACTTCAACCGTGGCTACGATCAGCTTGATCCTGACAACTTCTATCTGACCGTGGCGGACCTTGCCGCCTTCACCAGCCGTGACCGCAACTGGGAGGGACGGCTGGACGCCACCTATCAGCTCGGCGACGAGGGCTTCTTCCGATCGATCAAGGTGGGCGTCTTCGCCAGCGACCGTCGGTTTCGTAACACGGCCGGATTTGCGGTTCTCAACGCGCAGCAGATCGCTGCGCTCTCAGGCGGCAGCTTGACCGTGACGCCTGGGGTTGAGGGCACAGGCGGCATCGCCGCGGGCGGCTTCTTGACCAAAGGCGACTTCCGCGGTCTGCCCGGGGACCCCGGCCTGCTGGTGATCGACACGTCGAAGTTCGACGCGATCGTTCCGCGGCAATCCTACTTCGACGATCAGGACGTACCGCCTCAGGCGGGTCAAGGCTTCGACATCGGTGAGCGCAACCTGGCCGCCTATTACCGCGTCAACTTCATGAACTCGGACGAGAAGCTGGCCGGCAACGTTGGGCTGCGCTGGGTTCAGACGCGTACCAGCTCGATCGGACTCATTCCTGATCTGGACAATTTGATCGTCGAGCCTGACCGGGTTAACGTGACAGTGCCGACGGCCGGGTCAACGGAGGTCAGGGCCAAGTATAGCGCATTGCTGCCGAGCCTCAACGTCAAGTACAGCATCTCGCCTGCCCTGTTGGTCAGAGCCGCGGCGGCGCGGGTGATCGGCCGCCCCGATCTTGGTCAACTGGCGGCGGGCACTTCCGTCGACGCGAACGTCCGTTCGATCTCGTCGGGCAACCCCGGGCTGGCGCCGTTCAAGTCTGACCAGCTCGACCTTTCGCTCGAGTACTATTTCGCCCGCGGCGGGCTGCTGTCACTCGCGGGCTTCTACAAGCACCTGACGGATTATATCGTCTCCGGCCAGACCACCGACGTACGGACCGTGACCCTACGAACCGGAGGCACGTCCACGCTCGAGTTCCGGCGCAACCAGCCGCTCAACCTACTCAGCGGCGACGTCAAGGGGGTCGAGGTCGCAGCACAGCTGCCATTGTCCTACTTGACGCCCGCACTTGATGGTTTCGGTCTTTTCGGCAACTACACCTACATCGACGCGCCGCAGATCCCGCGAACCCAGGGCGGTGAGGCCTTCCCACTGGATGGTGTGGCGAAGCACAACTACAACGTCGGTGGCTATTTTGAGAAGTACGGGCTCGGCGTGCGTGGTTCGTACTCCTACCGCGGCCGCTACTCGAATGGCGGTGGCACCTTTGGTGATGGCAACTTCAACGAGCCCTACGGACAGCTCGATGGATCCATCAGCTACAAGCTTACTCAAAACGCCGATTTAAGCGTCGATGTTACCAATCTCCTCGATGCCCACGGCAGGCAGTTGAATTCGTTTGGCCTCCTCTCCTTCGAGGGGTTCACCGGCCGGCGCTTCACCGGCGGTTTGCGGATCCGCTTCTAGCCTTTGCGGGCCAGTTCGACCGCACCATCGGCTCACCCATGCTTAAGCGCGCCATTCGGAGAGATGACGATGAAGACGACAAGACGGCAGATGATCGGCGGAAGCCTGAGCGCGGCAGCAGTCGCGCCGACGGCGGCACACGCCCTCCCCACGATGCCGATCGCGCCTGGGGCCGGTCGCGCACTCAAGGTGCCCGCACCAGCGCGCTTCACGCCGGACTGGGCATCGCTCACCAGTGGCTACAGCGTGCCCGACTGGTTCCGAGACGCCAAATTCGGGATGTGGGCGCATTGGAGCGCGCAATGTGTGCCGGAGGCGGGCGACTGGTATGCCCGAGACATGTACCTGCCAGGATCTCGCGCGTACAAACATCATCTGGAGCATTACGGCCATCCGGCGGATCGCGGCTTCATAGAGGTACAGAATTTGTGGAAGGCAGACCGCTGGGATCCGGCTCGCCTACTTGACCTCTATAAGCGCGCTGGCGCGAAATATTTCATGGCTTTGGCCAATCACCACGACAACGTCGACACCTACGCCTCACGGCACCACGCCTGGAATACAACTCGGATCGGACCGCGCAGGGACATCATTGGCACGTGGGAGAAGCTCGCACGCGAGCGCGGCTTACGCTTTGCTGTGTCCAACCACTCGGCGCATGCTTGGCACTGGAACCAGCCGGCCTACGGGTATGACACGGAGGGTCCCCGCGCCGGGCAACGCTACGATGCCTACAAGCTGACCAAGGCTAGTGGTCGCGGCAAATGGTGGGACGGGTTAGACCCTCAGCAGCTCTACGGCGGCCGCTTCATGCCAATGCCGGATGGCATCAAGAGCGACGCCGAGGCACAAAATTGGCACGAAGCAACCGATAGATTGTGGTCAGAAGGCGTGCCGACAGGCGATTTCGCGCGCAACTGGCTCCTTCGCTGCCAGGATCTGGCTCAGCGGTACAAGCCAGACATGATCTATTTCGACAATTTCGACCTGCCGCTGGAGCAGTACGGCCTCGACTTCACGGCCTGGTATTACAACCAGTCGATGGCTTGGAACGATGGCCGGCTCGAAGCGGTGGTCACGAGCAAGATGACGCCGCCGCAGCGACGTATGGGTATCGTCGACGATGTGGAGCGTGGCGGTAAATCGTATATCGAGCGGTTCCCGTGGCAGACCGACACGTGCCTGGGCGCTTGGCACTACGACGCAGATTTGTACGCCCGCGACGGCTATAAATCTGCCGCCACTGTGATCCACACTTTGTGCGACGTTGTGTCCAAGAACGGCAACCTGATGCTGTCAGTGCCGATGCGCGGGGACGGCACGATCGACGACAAGGAGGAGCGTATCGTCGCGAATATCGCTGAGTGGATGGGTCGGTTCGGTGAGGCCATTTACGCGAGTAGGCCGTGGAGATTGAACGGTGAGGGTCCGACGCGCGCTAGCAGCGGCCTTTTTTCCGAAGGCGGTCCGGTCTCGCCATACAATGCACGCGATATCCGGTATGTGAAACGCGGGAATGACCTTCACGCGCTGGTTTTGGGCTGGCCCGAAGACAATGTTGTTCGCATGACCCTTTTGGGACGTGACAATCCTACGATGCAGGGGAACGTGAGCCGCATCACGTTCCCGGGAGATGCCACACTACTCCCATTTCGTCGAACACCAGAGGCATTGGAAGTTACCCTCCCCTTGGCCGCAAGGCATCCAATCGGGCTGGCGCTGATCATGTCGGGCAGCGGTATCGCCAGCTAAGCGGCGCGTGCTCCGACAGGAGTTAAAGGAAGACGCGGGCAGTGCTACCTGAGCATGCTTCACGAGCGCGAATGACGCTCGGGCATTGTCCATTGGTGGTCGAGCGGCACTGTTCGGCTAGGCGCCGCCGAACGGCGAGGAGACTGATTAGAGCCATGCGACGATCGCGCTCCCTGATGCTCGCGCTGCCGGTGCTCGCGGCGGCAACGGTCGCCGCCGACACGCCCGCGCTCGCGCCCGGCGCGCGCAACCCGATCCTGCCGGGGTATTTCGCTGACCCCTCGATCGTCCACGCCGAGGGCGAGTGGTTCGTCTACGCCACGGTCGATTCCTGGGGCGGCGACACGCTGGCGCTGTGGCGCTCGCGCGACCTGCGCGACTGGACGCTCTCCACCCCGGACTGGCCGACCAAGCGCGCCGCGACGAGCCCGACCTCGAACGACAGCCGCGTCTGGGCGCCCTCGGTGGTGCACGCGCACGGGCGCTACTGGATGTACGTCTCGGTCGGCAGCGAGGTGTGGGTCGGCAGCGCTCCCCATCCCGCGGGGCCGTGGCGCGACGCCAACGACGGGCGCCCGCTGATCCCCGGCAACTACCGTCCGGGCTATCACATGATCGACGCCGAGGCCTTCGTCGACGACGACGGCCAGGCCTATCTCTACTGGGGGTCGGGGCTCGACTGGGTCAATGGCCATTGTTTCGCGGTTCGGCTCAAGCCCGACATGGTGAGCTTCGACGGCGCGCCGGTCGACGTCACCCCGGCGCATTATTTCGAGGCGCCTTTCATGTTCAAGCGCGGCGGCGTCTATTTCTTGACGTACAGCTGGGGCAACACCACCACCGACAGCTATCAGGTCCGCTATGCGGTCGGCACCTCGCCGCTCGGCCCGTTCCACGAGCCCGCGGACCGGCCGATCCTCGCCACCGACCGCGCGCGCGGCATCGTCAGCCCCGGGCATCACGCGGTGTTCCGCGCCGGCGGCGAGGACTTCATCCTCTACCACCGCCAGTCGCTGCCCTATGCGCCGGGCGGCGACGTGCGGCGCCAGGTGGCGCTGGACCGGCTGGTCGTGCGCGGCGACCGGATCGAGCCGGTCACGCCGAGCAATCGGGGCGTCGACGTGCCCGGCACCGCGACGCGGCGCGCGCGCACGGCCATCGCGCCCGCGGCGATCACCGCCTCGCGCGCCGACCCAGCGCACGCCGCCGCGCTCGCCGGCGACGACAATTACGCGACGAGCTGGCGCAGCACGGGCGCCGGCACGCTCACGCTCGACCTCGGGCGACGCCGCCGCGTCGCACGGCTCGTCCTGCGGCTCGGCGCGCCGACGGTGCCGACGCGGCTCGCGGCCGAGGCTTCCGACGACGGCGTGACGTGGCGGCCGATCGCGCCGGTGCGCGCGGTGACCGGATCGCCGGTGACGATCGCCGTCGCGCGGGAGGTGCGGCTGCTCCGAGTCACATTGCCCGAGGGCGGCGAGATTATCGAGGCGAGCGCGGCGCCTATGCCGCTATAATGGCTGAACCGATTGAAGACCCAAAAGCAGTCGCTCCCGGCGCCCTCCCCGCCTCTCAACTCCGGTCACTCGTTCATGTCGGCGTCCGAGGCAGTCGACCATTCCGCGCAGCTGTCTGGTTGGCTCACTCTGGGAGGAAGGCAGACATCCAAATGCAACCTTCAACGCGAATGTCGCACGCATGGTTTTAGGAGAAGGCGGCATCGCGGCTTCGGCGAGCAAACGCTTCTACAGAGACGGTGATCCGCTACATCCAGCCTCACGGCCTTCGCTGATCATGATGCGGCCATGTCCGTCAACACCGTACCTCCGGAGGCGGAGGCAGATACCTACAGCCTGTTGCATGGCAGCAAAACAGCCGTATGATATGTTGCAACATACCGTGGCTCTCACGGTTCGTCGAAGCCGTTCTCGGAGTAGCAATGTCCTTAACGCCCCTTGGTTCGCGGCTGCGGAGGTCCACAGTCGCCTTCACGTTTGCGCTCGGTTTGACGCCATTCAACGTAGAGGCACAGGAACTATCCGAGCGTGACGACGAAGACGAGATCGTCGTTCTGGGCACCCGCAACGCCGTCGACCGCACGCTATCGTCGGACCGGGTCACCGAACGCATGTCGCAATCGAGCCGTTCGATCGAACGCGACATTCTCGATGCAACGGGAACATACCGGCTAAGCGACGCTCTCGAGCTCGTCAGCGGCTTCAGCCAGCAGAACAACCGTGGCGGAGTTATCGACAATTTTGCGGTTCGCGGATTTCTTGGCACCCCGGACGGAGGCGCGGAGTACTATCTGAACGGCTTTTTGGCCAATCGCGGCATGGCTCCACCACGCGATCCCGCGACAACCGAACGGATTGAGGTGCTCAAAGGCCCAACAGGCGCGCTATTCGGTGACGTTGATCCCGCCGGCCGGGTCAATATCGTGAACAAGGTGCCGCGCTTTACGCCGCACGCGAACGCGATGGTCAGTTATGGCTCGTTCAACACGCGGCGTGTCGAACTCGACGCTACAGGCCCCTTGTCTCGGACCCTGGCCGCCCGGATCGTGGTCGCAGGTGAAGACAGTGATGGGTGGCGCGATACCGTCACCCTGCGCCGACGCGTCGTTTCGCCGTCGCTGACCTGGCAGCCAAGCGGTGCGCTGCGCCTCACCTACACTGGCGAGTTCAGCCAATACGACACGCCATTCGACCGCGGCATTCCGGCGATCGACGGCAAGGCCAACGCGTTGCCGCTCTCAAACTTCTACGGCGAACCATCAAACGGCATCACCAAATCACGGCAGGACCAGCACCAGGTGACCGCTCTGGCGGACTTCGGCGGGAGCTGGACGCTGAACGGCGGTGTGGTCTGGCGAACAGGAACGCTGCAGGGCTTGTCCGCCGACCAGTCGCGCATCGTCGGGAACGCCTTGTGGCGACAGCGCCGATCGCGTGACTTCAGTGTCGATGACCTGTCAGCGCGCCTGGAGCTCGCCGGGCAGATCGGGCAACACCGCGTCAGCGCAGGCATCAAAGGTTATCGCTTTTCCTACGGCGAGCGCTGGCTGCGTATCAACCCCTCAGCCTCTGCGCCTTACGCGATCGACCTGTACAACCCGGTCTATGGATCGGATGCAGCTTCCCTACGTCCCTTTACGAACAATGATGAGAGTCGCTGGGCAGGCACCTTCTACGTGCAGGACATGTGGGACGTTACCGACCGGCTGACGCTGGTCGGAGGCGCACGGATCGATCCCTACCGCCAGAAAATCGTCAACAACAACACGGGCGGTGTCGGCCGCAACATCGATGAGCCTGTTAGCTTCCGCTTCGGTGCGCGCTACCGCATTACGGATGTGATCGCGGTGCACACCAACTGGGGTGAAAACTTCTCGCTTAACACCGGCACCGATCGCAACGGGGCGGGCTTCGGCCCGGAAAAAGGTCGTGGTTACGAGGTGGGTGTCGCGGCCAAGCTGCCTAGTATTGATTTGGCGGCAACCTGGTTCGATATCCACAAACAGGACATCCTGACGACCGATCCGGTAGATGCGAACTTCCTGGCACCCGTGGGTAGCATCGTCAGCCGTGGGATTGAACTCGACGCCTCAGCGCAGCTCGGCAATCGCTGGCAGGTCGTCGCCAATTATGCGTGGCTTGATGCAAAGGCAGATGACACCGCCTTTCCGACACCGGAGGTGCTGAACGTGCCGGAGCACTCAGGCACGTTGCTGGTGGTCCATAGTATCCCGACCACCCATGGCGACTGGCAGTTGAGCGGAGGCGCCGCCTATGTCGGCGATCGGGCGGGATCACTCACCGCTGATCCGGTGGTGCTACCCGGATATGTGAAGGTGAAGACGGCTATCGAAGCACCGCTAATTGAGGGAGTCCGCTTCCGTCTTGAGGCGGACAATCTGCTCGCTCAACGCTATGCCGCCAGCTCGTACAGCGCCTTGTGGATCTACCCCGGCGCGCCTCGGACGGTGCGGGCGTCACTTCGTGTCGAGATCTGATTCGATTAGGCACTGGCTTTCGCCGGTCCAGCTGAGTGATTTAGGCGCACATCAACCGTGGCATGGGCCATCGATAAGCCGTGACGGGAAATGAAAAAGCTCGCACTCGACAAACGAATGACTTCGGGAGATCGTGCAATCTTCGAACGACCGCGATTGGGCGCTGGCAGCCCCCCTTCCCTCCCGTGCAGAGGACCGAATTGCGGTCATTCGTGAGCAAAGATCGGCCCACCGAAACCGGACGTTCATTCATGTTCGTCGCGTCGTGCGATTGTGCTGGCTTGAACGAGGTTGCGCTTCTTCTTGTGATCTTGGGAACCAAACCAAGCCCAATGATAAGGTCGCTCCGAGAACTAGATGCGCACCTCAGTCCCAACGACTACGAGCTGGTGCGACGGGATGCAGAAGGAGTCGCCTGTCGGCGCGGTGTTACGCTGCATGGATACGAAAATCTCTTCTCGCCAAGGCGCCATCCCAGCGATCCCGGCGTCGGCGATGATCGTCTCCTGCCCGATGTAGTAGCTAACCTCCTCGAGCTGATCAGCGTCAAAGAGCTCAGTTGCGGCCAAGCCGCCAGGAATGTTGATGTTCTCCATGAAGCCAAAGCTCAGGATGACTCGATGCACGTTCGTGCAGATGAGCGACGTCTCAGCCCGATCGTTAACCCGTACGTACGGCGTTTCCGCCACCTGTACCGAGACGAGGATGAGGCGCTCCTGAAGCGCCCTGTTGTGCCGAACGTGCTGCGTCAGCGCCAAAGGTATGCCGCTTGTAGCAGCGCTGAGAAAAGCTCCGACCCCTTTGGTGCGGCAATCAACTGCCTGGTCAAGCCGACGAACGAACGTGTCTTCTCCATCGCGCTGGTGTGCACGCGACTGCTCCACCAGCCGAACGCCGGAGCGCCACGTTAGCATGAGGAAGGCGACGACAACCGCGATGACGAGCGGGAACCAGCCGCCTTCAAGCAGCTTCACGCCGTTCGCCGCGAAAAACACCAAATCCAAGGCGAAAAAGGCACCGTTGACGAGCACCACCAGCAGCGGATTGTAGCCCCACCGCAGCGCCACCAGTGCCGCCAGGAAGGTCGAGATCGCCATCAATCCCGACACGGCGATGCCGTAGGCGCCAGCCAGGCCTTCCGACGAGCGGAAGATGAGCACCGCCGCGAGCGTCCCTGCCGCGAGCAGCCAATTCGCAAGCGGCAGGTATACCTGTCCCTCCTGATCCGCCGCAGTATGACGGATGTCCAACCGGGGCAGGAAGCCAAGCTGGATCGCCTGCTGCGTCAGCGAGAAGACCCCTGAGATGATCGCCTGGCTGGCGATCACGGTCGCCGCAGTGGCGAACACGATCAGCGGATAATGCGCCCAGCCGGGTGCCAGCTCGTAGAAGGGGCTGACGAGCGCGGCGGGGTTGGTCTCGATCAGCGCCGCCTGACCCAGGTAGTTAAGGACCAGTGCGGGCAGTGCGACCGCGAACCAGGCAAGGCGGATCGGGAAGCGTCCAAAGTGCCCCATGTCCGCGTACATCGCCTCGCCTCCGGTGACGGCCAGGAAAACCGCCCCGAGCACTGCGAAGCTGACCGGGATGGGCGATCGTAGCAGGAAGCCGATCGCTTCCGCCGGATTGAGCGCCTGCAGCGCTGCCGGATGACGGATCACTGCCGCGACGCCGAGGAGGGCGATCGCGAGAAACCAGACGAGCATGACTGGCCCGAAAATACGTCCGATGAACCCGGTGCCTCGGGCCTGCACCAGGAACAAGCCGATGAGGATGACGATCGTGATGGGGAGGATGGCCGGGGCTAGCATCGGCGCATCCACCTGCAGTCCCTCCACCGCGCTCAGCACCGAGATGGCCGGTGTGATGACACCGTCGCCGTAGAGGAGCGCGGCGCCGACAAGGCCGAGTACAAGAAGGGCCGCCTGCCTCGTCCGCGGCTCGGCGTGCCGAGCGCCGAGCAGCGCGAGCATGGCGACAACGCCCCCTTCGCCGTCGTTATCGGCACGAAGGATCAGGATCGCATACTTGATCGATACCACGACCACGAGCGACCAGATGATGAGCGAGGCAACGCCGATCGCTGCAACGCCTGGAGCGCCGCCTGCGGCGGTGACTGCGACCTTGAAGGCGTAAAGCGGGCTGGTTCCGATGTCACCGTAGACGACGCCGAGCGCTGTCAGCCCAGCAGCGATCCCCGTCCGATGCTTGATGCCATGCTGATCCGGTCGATGAACGTCCATCATTCCCCCTCATCCGCGGATCGCCCGCCTTGGCCCACGCAACGCCGAGGAGCTTGCTTCGGTCTCAACACAGATCAGGTGGTGCTCCGCGCCCATGGCGAGTTGTTCATACCGGACTCGCCCCTAAGCGCGGGACAATGCTTCCCGCGAGCTGACACCGGGTCAGGCTGCACGCTCGGCGGGCATGGCGCGTTCTCCGACAACCTCGAAAGCGCCCCCGTCAACGAGCACCTGCGCACTCAGCGGGCGACAGTTGTAGCTGGAGGCCATCGAGGCACCATAGGCCCCGGTGGCATGGAAGACCGCCAGGTCGCCGCGGGCAACCCGGTCGATCTCCTGGTTTGTGCCGAAGGTGTCGCCGGTCTCGCAGACGGGGCCAGCGAGGTTGGCGACCATTGTCTCGCCGGAGGGCTGAACGGCGGCGAAGCGGTGGTAGGCGCCGTACATAGCCGGCCGCGCCAGATCGTTCATCGCTGCGTCGACGATCACGAACGGAGCCGCAGTACCCGGCTTCACCCATATGACTTGGGTCATCAGCACACCGGCGAGCCCTGCGATAATCCTCCCAGGCTCGAAGGTCAGCCCGACGTTCCACTGCGCGGAAACGCGGGCGACCATGGCGGCATAGTCGGCCAGCGAAGGGATATGATCCTCCTCGCGATACGGGATGCCAAGCCCTCCACCCAGGTCGACGCGGGTAATGACATGGCCACGTGCACGAAGCTCAATGATGAGCTCGCCGATGCGACTGTACGCCGCCTCGAGCGGAGCAAGATCGCTGAGCTGGCTGCCGATGTGCAATGCCAACCCATGCAGGTGCAGCCCGTCGAGCCGGCCCAGCCGATCGTAGATGTCGGCGGCATCCGCGATGCCCACGCCGAACTTGTTCTCGCGGCGGCCGGTCGAGATCTTTGTATGGGTGCCCGCGTCGACGTCGGGGTTGACGCGCAGCACGGCCGGCGCCCGCCGGCCGCGACCGTACGCAAGGCGGGAGAGCACCCGCCCCTCTTCCTCCAGCTCGAGGTTAAACTGGCCGATGTTGGCGTCGAGCGCGTCGCTGAGCTCGCGGTCGGTCTTGCCGACGCCCGAGAAGACGATCCCGGCCGGCGCCATGCCTGCGTCGAGCGCACGGCGAAGCTCGCCACCCGAGACGATGTCGGCACCGAAGCCGCGCCCGGCGAGCAGGCGCAGCACCGCGCTGTTCGGATTAGCCTTGACCGCGAAAGCGAAGCGGGCTGCAGGCAGCCGCCGCAGCGCCGTTCGGAACGCGTCCGCTGCGTGGCGGAGGGCGGCGGCCGAGTAGACGTGTACCGGCGTGCCGACCGCTTCCGCAATCTCGGCCAGCGGCACGTCCTCGGCGTGGAGGGTACCTTGCTTGTACGCAAAGAAGCTCATCGTCGATCCGTCGCTCACAGCCCGAAGCCGTCGCTGTTCTGCCCACGCCGACGCACGCGTGCGGCATGGACCGCGGTTGCGGTATGGTAATGGCCGCGCCGCTCGGCGCGGAATACCTGGGCCACGCGCTTGCCGTGCACCATCAGCGGCAGCCCGAGCAGGGCGACAATGAAAAGCGGCACCATTAGCGGCGATCGGTCCAGCATGAGGCAGGCGGCGCAGGCGCCGGCAAACAGGGCGAAGCCGGTGGCTTTCCAGGCGAGGTCGCGATGGGTCACCCGAGCATACCCCCGATCGTCGCGGCGGCTGGATCGCCGACGACGCGGTCACCCGCGGCTGCCAGCAGCTCGCTGAGACCGGCCCGATGATCGTCGCGCGCGGTGCCGTGCCACAGCACGATGTCGGCCGGGAAAACCGCCTCCTGAGCGAGCGCCTGCGCCATGTCGACCTGGTCGAAGGTGAGGCCGATCGCACCGTCACGCATCATGCCCGCGGCCGAGCGGGCACGGGCGATCATCGCCGGCGAACCGTCGATGCCGCGCGCCTCGATGGCGGTGAAGCCGAGCGCACGTGCCTCACGCGCCGCCTCGATCAGCAGCGCGCCGTTGCCGCAGTCGGCATCGACGATCCGGACCGAGCAGCGGTGCCGCTGCCGCAGGTCCGCCAGCGCCGCGACGAGCGGCAGCCAGCGCGGATCGGCGTGCACCGTGCGCGAGCCCGGTACCGCGAAGTCGCGTGCTGCGCGCACACCATTGTCGGCCGACATAGCGGCCTTCTTCATTGTCGCTGTCATGATGACCTCCTTCAGGCCGCGCGCACGAGCGCGCGCTCGCTGGCAGGGACCGGACCGATCGGGATGAGGGGCTTCAGCGGCTTGACCGCCATCTCGAGGCTGGCGTGGTAAATCTCGCGCTCGGCGTGAGCGAAGCTCAGTGCGGCACCGCGCGAAGTGAAGCGGCCCTCGAGCTTGCCTGCGCCGTCCTGGACGAGCCAGTGGCCCGCATGGTCCTGACCGACGTAGATGACCGGGCCGCGTTCGTCGGGCTCCGGAAGAGGTTCAGACGACATGATCGCTACTGATGCCTTCGATGAACGAGCATCGCGTGCCCGCCCATCTCAGCTACGAGCCCTCCCATAGTCTTTCGAGATCGATTCCCGGCATCGGCATAGTGGCCGCATAATCACGCCAACGGCTCGTCGCATTTTGGGGCGGCTCACAACCAGCGAGCGCGACGGAACCGCCAATACAGCGCCGCGCAGATCGCGAGGATGACCACGAGGGTGGCGGGGTAGCCGTAACGGCTGTGTAGCTCGGGCATGTGCTCGAAGTTCATGCCGTAGATCCCCGCGATGGCGGTCGGCACTGCCAAAATCGCGGCCCAGGCGGCAAGCTGGCGCGCAATCGCGCCGGTGCGCTGCTGCTCGATCAGGTTGCTGAACTCAAACACCGAGGTGAGCAGCTCGCGCAGCCCACTCGTCATCGCCTCGACGCGGCGGACGTGGTCGAGCACGTCGCGGAAATAGTGCCGCGCCTCCGTGTCGACGCACGGCAGCTCGTTCTTCGCGAGCTTGCGTGCCACCTCCTCCATCGGAACCAGAATGCGATCAAAGCGCATGAGGTCACGGCGCAGCGCGAAGATGCGCGCGATCTCGGCGCGATCGAGGAAGGTGTCGAGCATACGCTGCTCCATCGCCGCAACCTCCTCCTCAAGCGCCGTGACTAGTGGCAGATAGCCGTCGACGATGAAGTCGAGTACCGCATGGAGGACATAATCGCCGCCCTTGCCGAGCAGGTCGGGCGCGGCCTCGAGGTGCTCACGCAGCGGCCGGTGCGAGCGGGTCGAGCCCTGTCGAACGGTGATGATGTGGCTGTGCCCGAGGAAGGCGGCAGTCTGGCCGTAGACGATGCGACCGTCACACAGGTAGGCCGTGCGACCGATCACGAACAGCTGGTCGCCATAGACGTCGACTTTGGGCAGCTGGCCGTCCTTGAGCGAGTCCTCGACCGCGAGCGGATGCAGGCCGTAGAGCCGCTGCAACGTCTCGATCTCGTCGGAACACGGGTCGCTGAGCCCGATCCAGACGAACTCGGAGCGGTCGCTCGGACAGCTGACCTGCTCCTCGATTGCGATCTCGCGAACACGCCGGCCATGGCGATACAGATACGCGGCGATGACCGGCACGAGCTGAAGCGCTTCAGCGGTGTCGGTGAGTGAGGGTCGCCGTCTGGCGCACCTTCGCCGATCGGGCACGGGCAACCGCGAGGACGTGACGAGCCTGCATCAGCGAAGCGGAGCGCCGCGTGTCGAACGCACGACTGGCAGGCGAGATCGGGCGCGTGAAACGCTCCTGCAGCGAGGTCGCTCGTTCCGGGCGAGCTTGCGGTGAGGGCTCGAGCAACTTTCGCCCGTGAACCAGCAGCAGGATACCGCCGGTCGCCAGGAGGAAGCTGACCAGTCCCAGAGCGAATTCTGCCGGGTGTGCCGGTCCCGTCGCGACCGTCTCGTACACGGCGCGGTGGAGTAGAGACGTGCCGGTCGCGGCGGCAAGCAGCAGGACGCCGAGCAGGCGAGCGGGAAACTTACGCACCTGCCACCGCCTTCGCGTCGACGATGCGCAGGCTAAGCCGGCCATCGATTCTGGGCACTGCGCCCGCAGACGATGCGATCGCAACCTGTGGCTGCCCAGCTCTCTCCGCCTGCGCGAAACGCCGCGCCGCTTCAGCCGAGGCGAAGCGGCCGAGCAGCATGCCCGCGCTCTCGCGCACGGTCCAGCTGCCATCGGCATCACGTCCGACGACGAGAAGCGCGGGCTCCTTGATGTTGTTCATCGAGAGTTGCTCCATCAGAGAAGAGACGCTCACGCGCGAGCGGTGTCGCCACCGCGCGCTCACCTCCACCTCGTCGAACAGGCGCCGACCCAGCGTCAGCAGCAGGCCGCCTGCGCTCGCCGCCACGAAGCCAAGAGCGGCGAGGACGAAGGAGGTCAGGCCTGCCTTCATCGGGGGCACATGCATGGATGCCAGACGCGCCACCGCCATGTACGCGAGCGCACATAGCGACAGACCACCGGCGCGAAGCGCGAGGTCACCTGATCTCGATCGATGCCACCGAACCATGCCACCATCCTCGTTGAGGTGGCGATCCAGCTATTCCGCACGACGTAGCAATTCGAGATCGAAAAGCGGAATCACCGTAGCTGCGGCATAGTGATGCGACGAACCGTGGCGCGGCCGACCCGCTACGCTTCTCCCTTGAGGCGGTAGCCGACACCGAGCTCGTTCGAGATGACGCTACCCACTGCTCCTGGCACTTCGAGCTTCTGACGCAGATTGCGAATGACGATGCGGAGGTATTCGACACGCGGCTCCTCCTCCGAGCCCCAGCACGCCGCAAGCAGTCGCTCGTGCGTGACCACACGGCCGATATGGCGGGTAAGGACGCCGAGCACGTCATGCTCCTTGCGGGTAAGGTGAACCTCCTCGCCCGCTCGTTCGACGATCCTTCGGTCGAGATCGATCGAGAGATCCCCTCGACGCACGATCTTGGGTGAGGCGTCGGAGAGACCCTGATGACGCAGCGCAACCCTTAGGCGCGCTAGCAGCTCGTCCGTATCGAACGGCTTGGTCACGTAATCGTCGGCTCCGAGGTCGAGTGCCGTGACCTTCTCGTCTGTCGCATCGCGGGCCGACACGACCAGCACGACGGCGTCCCCCTGCGCTCGCAGGAGAGGGATGATGGTAAGCCCATCACGATCGGGCAGACCGAGGTCGAGGAGTACCGCGCTCGGCTGCTCGGCTGCTGCCTGGCGAAGCGCTCCGCGTGCGTCTTCCGCTTCGACCACAGCATAGCCGGCGCGGATCAAGGTACTCCGCAGCAGGCGTCGGATCGCGACCTCGTCATCGACGACGAGCACTTTGGCGGGCATCTCAGGTCAGGTCCTCGGTGGGAAGGTCGCGCACGATCAGCGCGGGTGGGAAGATGAGCGCGAACGAAGCACCGGCGCCGTCCTCGCGATTGGTGGCTTCGACGATCATGCCCATCGCCTCGGCGAACGCCTTCACGATAGCGAGGCCGAGCCCCGTCCCGCCAATGACCCGGTCCGAGCCCTCAAGCCGCCGAAAGGTCTCGAACACCTCGCTCTCGCGGCCCGGCGGTAGACCGGGGCCGTGGTCGAGCACGGCGAGGCGGATCTCGCCATATCGGTTCTTGCCGACGATCACGATCTCGCTCCCGGGATCTCCGTAGCGACCGGCATTGTCGAGCAGGTTGAGCAGGCAGTGGTGCAGCAGCTGCGGGTCCGCTCGCACCAGCGGCAGGTCGGGCGGCACGTCGAGCCGCACCGGATGCCCCTCGAGCGCCCGGCGGGCGTCATGCGCGGCGCTGGTGACCGCGTCGCTCAGATCGACCGCTTCGACCTTCAGGCGCAGCGCCCCTGCCTCCACGCGGGCCATGTCGAGCAGGTTGGCCACGAAGCGGTTCAGCCGCGCAGCCTCGGCCTCGATCGTGCCGATGAGCTCGGGCGTGGCGCCGTGGTGGAGCTGGGCTGCCGCGGCAATCACCGCAGTCAGCGGGGTGCGCAGATCGTGACTCACGGAAGAGAGTAGAGCGGCGCGGAGCCGGTCGCGCGTGCGCACTGCATCGACATCGCGCATCTCCACCTGAAGCCGCAGCCGCTCGAGCACGAGGGCGGATTGATCGATGAGGCTGCTGAGCAGTGGTAGCTGGTCGGCGCGAACTGGCGTGCCGGCACGTTCACTGCTCACCCCCATCACGCCAAGGATGCGATCGCCGGCGCGAAGCGGCTGGAACAGCCATTCCGACGCTGCCAGCGTACCCGATCCCTTGCCCGTCGGCGCACCGTTGTCGAACGCCCAGGTCGCGGCGGCATGGTCCATCGTCTCCAAGCTGTAGCTCGCGTCGCTGGCAGCCAGGACGTCGAGGTTGCGCCCCTGCGACGAGGGTACGAGCAGGACCACCTGCACCGATAGTAGCCGATGAACGTCGTCGCAGATCATCTGCGCGGCGAGGTCGAGGTCATTTACGCTGCTGATCTGGCGCAGGAAGCCGGCAAGGGTGGCGTTCGTCCGTGCGCTGGCCGAGGCGAGATCCGCCTGTGCGCGCACCCGAGAGGTCAGCTGGCTGGTCGCGATCGCGATCCCGAGCAGCACGAACACCGAGATGAGGTTCTCGGGGTTGTTGATGCTCAAGGTGCCAACCGGCGGCAGGAAGAAGAAGTTGTAGGCGAGCGTCGATGCCACGCCGGCAAAGAGCCCGGTGCGGAGCCCGAAGAGGCTGGCGGCGGCCATGACCGGCAGAAGGTAGAGCAGCGCGACGTTGCCGAGGTCCAAGATGTGCTTCAGACCGCCGGCCGCCGCTGTCACCGCTGCGACCATGGCGGACGTGACGATGTAGCCGGTTGGTGTGCCCCAGTTGGCCGGTCGGCGCCGGCCGCGCTCACGCGGCCGTTCGCCCGCGGGCACGGGTAGGACGTGAACGGTAACGTCGGGGGTGTCGCGGATCAGGCGGTCCACTACCGAGCCGTGTCTAAGCTCGAACCATCTCGATCGCCGTGACTTGCCCATGACAAGCTGCGTGGCGCGCGCATCGACGAGGAAGCTCTGAATGCCCTCCACGACGTTGCTTGCAGGAACGGTCGCGACAGCACCCCCCAGCTGTGTTGCCAGCGTCATGGTGGCGGCGACACGCTGGTGCTGATCGTCGGTGAAGTGGGCTGCGCGCGGGGTCTCGATGAACACTGCCGTCCATGGTCCGCGCAGACCATCGGCGACTCGCTTGGCAGCGCGGACCAGCAGATCTGCGCCAGGCAGTTCGTTGATGGCGACCACGATGCGGTCGCTGCCGGCCCAGGTGCCGCCGAGGCCAAGCGCGCGCACGTCCTCGAGCATGCGGGCATCGACCGCCTGCGCAGCGCGGCGCAGTGCGAGCTCACGCAGCGCGGAGAGATTGGACTTGGAGAAGAAGTGACCCAGCGCCCGCGTGGCTTCCTGCGGCAGGTAGACCTTGCCCGCCTTCAGCCGCTCGATCAGCTCGTCCGGCGGAATGTCGACGACTTCGATCTCTGCAATCTCGAGCACACTGTCGGGAACCGTCTCGCGCACGCGCACGCGCGTGAAGCTGGCGACAACGTCGTTGAGGCTCTCGACGTGCTGGATGTTGATCGTGGAATAGACGTCGACGCCGGCGGCAAGCAGCTCCTGGACGTCCTGATAGCGTTTTGGGTGCCGACTGCCCGGAGCGTTCGTGTGCGCCAGCTCATCCACGAGCACTAGCCGCGGCGCGCGCGCGAGGATGGCATCGAGGTCCATCTCGCGCAGCGTTCGCCCCTCGTACGGGATATCGCGGCGCGCCACGATCTCGTGTCCGCGCGTGAGCGCTTCCGTTTCGGCGCGACCGTGCGTCTCGACCACGCCGACGACCACGTCCACGCCGTCGCGGCGTCGCGCCGCTCCCTCCGAGAGCATCTCGTATGTCTTGCCGACACCGGGCGCGGCCCCGAGGAAGATCTTGAGGCGTCCCCTGCCCTCCTGCGCCGCCTGGCGCAGAAGGGCTTCAGGATCCGGTCGCTCGCCCGATCCGGCTGGCATCAGCGCGTCGGCGTGTCCGGCGCCGCAGCACGCGGCAGTCTGTCGAGCGCCTGGTTGAGCGCGAGCACGTTCACGTGCTCCTCACCGAGAGGCGAGGCTTCGGTCTGCTTGGCGATGATGTTTCGCACCTGCTCGACCGACAGACCGCGGACCCGCGCGATACGCGCCGCCTGTGCAAGCGCGTTGGCGGGCGAGAGATCAGGGTCGAGGCCTGAACCGCTTGCTGTGACCAGATCGGCCGGCAGCGGGCCTGACACGCCCTCCTCCCGCCGCTTTGTGACGTCGGGCTTCACGCGATCGACGAGCGCTTGGCTAGCAGGGCCAAGGTTGGAGCCAGAGGAGGACAGGCCGTCATAGCCCTTGCCGGCGGCCGACGGCCGGGTCTGGAAGTAGCGCTCGCCCGTAAACGCCTGGCCAACGACCGTCGAGCCAATCACCGTTCCGCGCGCGTCACGCACCAGGCTGCCGTTAGCCTGGCTCGGGAAGATCGCTTGTCCGATGCCCGTCATGGCGAGCGGATAGGCGATACCAAGGAGGGCTGCGAACAGGACGGTCATTACGATTGCGGGGCGCAGTGCGGAAGAGAAATCCTTGCCCATCTTCTATCTCCTTAGGCGAGGCCGAGGCCACCGACGACCAGGTCGATGAGCTTGATGCCGACGAACGGGGCGAGCAGGCCGCCGAGGCCATAGACCGCGAGGTTGCGCGCGAGCAGCGGCCCGGCCGCCATCGGCTTGTACTTCACGCCCTTGAGCGCGAGCGGCACCAGCAGCGGGATGATCAGCGCGTTGAAGATGATCGCGCTGAGGATCGCCGACTGCGGCGTCGCCAGCCCCATCACGTTGAGCACGCCGAGGCCGGGATAGAGCGCGACGAACATCGCCGGGATGATCGCGAAATATTTGGCCACGTCGTTCGCCACCGAGAAGGTGGTGAGCGCGCCGCGCGTCATCAGCAGCTGCTTGCCGAGCCCGACCACCTCGATCAGCTTAGTCGGATCGCTGTCGAGGTCGACCATGTTGCCCGCCTCGCGCGCCGCCTGCGTGCCGGTGTTCATCGCCACGCCGACGTCGGCCTGCGCCAGCGCGGGCGCGTCGTTGGTGCCGTCCCCGCACATCGCCACGAGCTTGCCGCCGGTCTGCTCCTGGCGGATCAGCGCCAGCTTGTCCTCGGGCGTGGCCTGGGCGAGGAAGTCGTCGACGCCGGCCTCGGCCGCGATCGCCGCGGCGGTGAGCGGGTTGTCGCCGGTGATCATCACCGTGCGGATGCCCATGGTGCGCAGCTCGCCGAAGCGCTCACGGATCCCGGCCTTGACCACGTCCTTGAGGAAGATCGCACCGAGCAGGCGACCGTTCTTGGCGACGGCGAGCGGTGTACCGCCCGCCCGCGAGATCTCATCGGTGATGCGGCGCAGCTCGGTCGCCGCGGCGGTCTCGCCTGCTCCGGCATTCGCCTTGAGGATCGAGTCGACCGCACCCTTCTGGATCAACGTGTCACCGGTCTTGATGCCAGAGACACGCGTCTGCGCGGTGAAGGGGATGATCTCGGCACCCTGCGGCATCGGCCGCTGCAAGTCGAACCTGTCGCGCGCGAGCACCACGATCGAGCGGCCCTCGGGGGTCTCGTCGGCGAGGCTGGCGAGCAGCGCTGCTTCCGCGAGCTCGGCATCACTCACGCCGCCGACCGAGCGGAACTCGCTTGCCTGGCGATCGCCGATGGTGATCGTGCCGGTCTTGTCGAGCAGCAGCACGTCGATGTCGCCCGCCGCCTCGACCGCGCGGCCCGACTTGGCGAGCACGTTGAAGCGCACCAGCCGGTCCATGCCCGCGATGCCGATCGCGGAGAGCAGCGCCGCGATCGTGGTCGGGATCAGCGTGATCAGCAGCGCGGCGAGGATCGCCACCGGGATGCTGCCGCCGGTGTAGGCGGCGAAGCCCGGGATCGTCGCGACCGCGATCAGGAAGATGATCGTCAGCCCGACGAGCAGCACGGTCAGCGCCACCTCATTGGGGGTCTTCTGCCGCTCGGCGCCCTCGACCAGCGCGATCATGCGGTCGAGGAAGCCCTTGCCCGGCTCCACCGTCACCTTCACGCGGATCTCGTCGGAGATGACGCGGGTGCCCGCGGTCACCGCCGAGCGGTCGCCGCCCGCCTCGCGGATCACCGGCGCGCTCTCGCCCGTGATCGCGGCCTCGTTGACCGAGGCGACGCCCGCGACGACGTCGCCGTCGGACGGGATCAGGTCGCCCGTCTCGACCAGGACGATATCGCCGACGCGGAGCTGGCTCGCCGCCACCTCGTCGAACGCTCGCCCGTCGCCCCTCAGCCGCTTGGCGCTGAGCTCGGCTTTGGTCGCACGCAGGCTCGCCGCCTGCGCCTTGCCGCGCCCCTCCGCCAGCGCCTCGGCGAAGGTGCCGAACAGCACCGTCAGCCACAGCCACACGACCAGCTGCGCCTTGAAGGCGAGCGTGAGCCCGTCGCCGCCGATGTTGATCGTGACCGTCAGCAGCGTCGCCACGCACGCGGTCACGAACATGACCGGGTTGCGGACCAGCTCTCTCGGATTGAGCTTGAGGAAGCTTGCCGTGATTGCGGGCACGACGAGGTCGGCCGTGAACAGGCTCTTGGTCTGGGTCTTCGCCATATTGGCCCCCGTTAGAACAGCTGGCCGCGGATCATCGCGAGATGATCGGCGATCGGACCGAGCGCGAGGCTCGGCAGGAAGGTGAGACCGCCCAGGATCAGGATGATCCCGACGAGCAGGCCGACCCACAGGCCGCCGGTGGTCGGGAACGAGCCCGCGCTCTCCGGCGTGTACTTCTTGGCGGCGAGGCTGCCCGCGATGGCGAGCATCGGCACGATGATAAAGAAGCGGCCGACCCACATCGCGACGCCGAGCAGCCCATTGTAGTAGGGCGTGTTCGCGGTGAGCCCGGCGAAGGCGGAACCGTTGTTCGCCACCGCGCTGGTGAAGGCGTAGAGGATCTCCGAGAAGCCGTGCGGCCCCTTGTTGAGCGGCCCCGCCAGCCCCTGCTGCAGTACCGACGACAGCGCGGTGAAGCCGAGGATAACGAGCGGCAGCACCGCGATCGCCAGCACCGTGAGCTTCACCTCGCGGCTCTCGATCTTCTTGCCGACATATTCGGGCGTGCGCCCGACCATCAGCCCGGCGACGAACACCGCGAGGATCGCGAACAGCAGGAAGCCGTAGATCCCCGCGCCCACCCCGCCGATGACGACCTCGCCGAGCTGCATGTTGAACAGCGGGATCATCCCGCCCAGCGCGGTGAAGCTGTCGTGCATGGCGTTGACCGCCCCGCACGAGGCCGCGGTGGTGACGACCGCGAACAGCGCCGAGGCGGCGATGCCGAAGCGCACCTCCTTGCCCTCCATGTTGCCGCCCGCGACACCGAGCTGGTGCAGCACCGGGTTGCCCGCGGCCTCCTGCCAGTAGGTAACCGTCACTCCGGCGGTAAACACAACGAGCATCGCCGCCAGGATCGCCCAGCCCTGGCGCGTGTTGCCCACCGCCTTGCCGAAGGTCCAGGTGAGACCGAAGCCGAGCAGGAAGATCGAGAGCATCTGCACCAGGTTGGTCAGCGCGGTCGGGTTCTCAAATGGATGCGCCGAATTGGCGTTGAAGAAGCCGCCGCCATTGGTGCCGAGCATCTTGATCGCTTCCTGGCTGGCCACCGGCCCGAGCAGGATCGACTGGCGCGCACCCTCTAGCGTCTGCACGTTGACCACTCCGGCGAGCGTCTGCGGCACACCCGAGGCAACCAAGAAGATTGTATATATGACGCAGATAGGCAGCAGCAGGTAGAGTGTGATCCGCGTCATGTCGGCCCAGAAATTGCCGATCGTCTTGGTCTCGCGCCGGGCGAAGCCGCGGAACAAGGCAAAGGCTAGCGCGATGCCCGTCGCCGCCGACAGAAAGTTGTGGATCGTCAGCCCCAGCATCTGGCTGAGGTTCGACATGGTGCTCTCACCGCCGTAGCTCTGCCAATTGGTGTTGGCGGTGAAGCTGATTGCGGTGTTGAACGCCAGATGCTCGCTCACCGCCCCCAGCCCCTGCGGGTTGAGCGGCAGTACCGCCTGCAGCCGCAGCACGGCATAGGTGAACAGCATCAGCGCGACGTTGAAGAGCAGCATGTGCACGGCGTAGCGGCGCCAACCCTGCTCCTCGTTGGGGTCGATGCCGGAAAGTGCGTAGAAGCCACGCTCGACCGGTCCAAGCACTAGGTGAAGCGGCGTACGGCGGCCCTCGTAAAGCGCATGGAGCCATAGCCCTACAGGCTTCGTAAGCGCCAGCAGGATGCCGACGAACAAGAGGATCAGGAACCAGCCCTGGAGTGTCATCTCACCGCCTCCTTCAGAAGCGTTCGGGGCGGATCAACACCGCCACCAGGTAGACGAGGAGGCCAAGCGCAGTGAGCGCGGCGAGCCAGAGGTCGAGCGTCATGTCGCGTCTCCTCAGGCGTTGTCGCACAGGCGGACATAGGCGAGCGTCAGCGCCACCAGCCCGACCATGATCGCGACCCAGAGCAGGTCCTGCATCACATCATCTCCGCGTCAGAAGGCAGCCGTCAGCGAGACCACGACGGTGCTGCCGGCAATATTGCCGGTGCCGTCCTGGCCCTTGCTGAAGCTCGGCCGAAGGTAGCTCGCTTCTCGATCCGAAATATCGGTGTCGATGTAGCTCACGTTGAAGGTGAGGTTCTTGTACGTGGCGTCCGCGCCGAGCGACCAGTCCCAGTACGCCCCGGTCGGCGCTACCGCGGTGGCGTTGGGGCCGAGGCCATCCTGCCCCCAGCTATGGCCGACATGCGCCTTGGCGGTGAGCGGCGTGCCCGCGAGCGCCAGCGCACCGTCGCCCCACAAGTAAAGGTTGTCGTCCTTGGCGCCGGGGTCGGTGTAGACGCCCGCCGCGGCGTCGGCGCCGGTGCGGTACCAGCGCCCGATCGCCTGCTGCTTCGGCGCATAGGCCGCGCCAGCGGTCAGCGTCGCCGGGCCGGCGGTGCCGCTCAGCTTGACATAGGGCTCGGCGAAGTCAGTCTTGTCCGCCCCACCGGGGTACATGTACCAAGTCAGCCCGACATCGAGCGTGGCGTTGTCCGCCAGCTTCGCCTTGTAGCCGCCGATCAGGTCGAGCTCCATGTTGGCACCGCCGAACGTGCCCCAGCCCGCTAGGTTCGACGCCCAGGTGCCGACATACAGGCCGCTCTCGTGCGCGACGGTGATCCCGCCCTGCACCGCCATTTCCTGATCGGACTGTGACACGCCGCGGAAACGGTAGTCTGACGCGATCGAGGCGGAGCCGCTGACCGTGATCGGTGACGCAGGAGCTGCAGTCTCGGTCGGCTCGGTCTTGTCTTCAACCGTCGACTGCGCATGCGCGGCGAGCGGCATGCCGAGAACGGCAGCGAGCGAGGCCGCGAAGACGAACTTCATTCTTGTTACCCCTTGAAGGGGCACCATCACGTGACGATGCCTTCAAGGGTCGCCGATTAGGCGCATCGATCGTAGCAATTCGAGATCGATTCCGGGAAAGACCGTATAGCTGGCATATAGCTGACGCTTTTTTCGCGCTGCCGGTCGTACGTGATCGATGACGCGATCCCCCAGGTGAGCACGCCAGGCCGCTGTACTCACGGAAACCCACAATCGGTCACTCAGACGCCCCTCCGCGCTTCTCAACTTCGGCCGCTCGTTCATCACGCCGCTCAAGCCTCCCGAGCGCCTGGCTCAGCGCTTCGGCTGGCCGGATTGGCGGATTGCCGATCGGCAGCTTTCGGGATGAGGAGGGCAATAGCCGACGCTGGGTGGCGCTGCCGCCTTCCCGCAAACGATCAAGAAAAGAGAAAGGCCAACCGTTCCCAAAAACCCGAATCTGGGAAGGTTCAGCCGTCGATGGTCGGCCCAAGCGCCTCGATGATCCGGCATTCGGCAACGGTGCCGCCATCGCAGGAATCGATCACCGCCTTCAACTCGCGGCGAAGCGCGGTCAGGTCGGCGAGCTTGCGATCCACTTCGCGTAGATGCTCGTTTGCGATCCGGTCGATGCCGGCGCAGTCGCACGTCCCGTCGTCCGACAGCCCCAGCAGCGCGCGCACCTGATCGAGGGAGAAGCCAAGATCGCGCGCGCGCCGGATGAAGGACAGACGGCCCAGTTCGGTCGCGCCATAGGTGCGGTAGTTGCCCGTGCTGCGGGAGGGCTTCGGCAACAGGCCAATGCGCTCATAATAGCGGACCGTTTCGACCTTGGTGTTGGTCGCTTTCCCCAGATCGCCGATCGTCAGCGGCATGCCCTTGACCCTGTAGCTGCTACAGACACTAGATGGGGTGTCGCGCTCGGCTTCAAGAGGTGACGACATGGCAGAAGGATGCTGCGGCGGCTGTGCCGCTTCAACCGACAGGGACGACGATCGCGCATGGCGGCGCGTGCTGTGGATCGCGCTTGCCATCAACGCCGGCATGTTCGGGGTCGAGATTGTCGCCGGCGTGACCGCGCATTCCGCCTCGCTCAAGGCGGACGCGCTCGACTTCCTTGGCGACGCCGCGAACTACGCGATCAGCCTCGGCGTCGCGGGGATGGCGCTGCGCTGGCGCGCGCGTGCCGCGCTCGCGAAGGGTGTCTCCCTGCTCCTGCTCGGCTTATGGGTGCTGGGCTACACCGTCTGGATGGCGGCGTCGGGCACGCTGCCGGTCGCGGAGACGATGGGGGTCGTGGGCGTGGCGGCGCTGATCGCCAACATGGTCTGCGCCACGCTGCTTTGGAGGCATCGAGGCGGCGACGCCAACAAGCAGTCGGTCTGGATATGCTCGCGCAACGACGCGATCGGCAACGTCGCCGTCGTCGCTGCGGCGCTTGGTGTGTTCGGCACCGGCACGGCTTGGCCGGACATCACGGTCGCCGCGATCCTCGCCGGCCTCGGCGTCTCCGGGGGCTGGCAGATCATCCGCAAGGCGCGTGTCGAGCTGGCTCAATCCGCGCCGAATCGAAAGCGGACGCCGCCGTTGATGGTGCGGCCGTCCAGCGGCCCCCAGGCATCGACGGTCCACGCCCCATCCGGGGCGCGCCGGGGCAACAGCAGCGGGTCGTAGCGGGTCTGGCGGAAGTTCAGCAGGTTTTCGGCATTGAGGAACAGGCTGACCTTGCCCAGCTTCAGTTCGCCCATCGCGCCCAGCTCGACATAGGGACGGCTCCGGCTTCGATAGGGGTTGTCCTCAAGGCTCTGGCGGCCGGTGTAATAGGCCTCCAGCCCGACCCGGCCGCGATCGTGCTTCTCCCACACCGCTGTCAGCCCGGCGGTTTTGCGCGGGGTGAGGGGAACGGCTCGCTGGCCGATGCCGTCCGGGTTCGGTTCGCGCGCGTCGGTGCGGACATAGCTTCCGGTGAAGGTGACGGCGTTCAAACGATAGCGCAGCAGCAGCTCGGCCCCGCGCGTGCGCGTCACGCCATCGGCGTTGACCAGCTCGGCACGGGTGGCGCTCACATCGCGGAGCTGGACGGCATGGTCGATGTTCGACCCGAACAGCGTCAGGCTCGCCTCGATCGGCCCTCGTGCGTAGCCGAAGTCAATCGAGGCGGTGTCAGCCGTTTCGGCGCGCAAGCCCCGTAGCGGCTCGATCCGCGACAACCCTGCCGCCTCCACCTCCTCGATGAACGGGGTCGGCGCGTAGAAGCCGCGACCCAGCGACGCGCGCACGGTGAAAGGGCCGGGTCTGAACAGCGCCGACACGCGCGGACTGACGCGCGTGCCGTATTCGCTATGGTCGTCGAGGCGCGCGCTGCCCGCAAGCGTCAGGTTGGCCGACAGCTTCTGCTCGGCCTGCACGAACAGCGCCGGCACTCGATAGGTGTAGTCGAAAGCCGGGAAGGTGCGCGAGCGATAGCTGTCCACCTGGTAGGCGGCACCGACAAGCCAG
Source organism: Sphingomonas yunnanensis (assembly GCF_019898765.1). Taxonomy (GTDB): domain Bacteria; phylum Pseudomonadota; class Alphaproteobacteria; order Sphingomonadales; family Sphingomonadaceae; genus Sphingomonas; species Sphingomonas yunnanensis. The sequence continues at coordinate 92,999 of NZ_JAIOKB010000009.1, forward strand.
GTCGTGTCGCCGGTGCCGCCGCCCAGCGATGCCTCGGTCAGGACGGTGTTGTGGCGGTCATTCTCGATCACTTTTCCGAAGGTGTGCCGGTGGGCCTGGGTTACGCCCGACGCGCGCAGATAGAGCGTACCGACGCCCTCGATCGGTGCCTGCGCGTTGAGGCCGGCGTCGAACCGCCGGCTGCGCTGATCCTGGACGAAGGGCGAACCGTCCGGCACCACGCGCCCGGGCAGCGTGCCGCCGCGACGCTGCTCGGCGAGCGCGCCAGCAGTTAGATAGGCCTTCGCGCCGCTCGCGCCCTCCCAGAACAACCGCGGCCGGATCGTCCAGCGATCATAACCGGGTATGTTGCCCCAACCGTCGCCATCTATGTCCTGCCGGTCCTGCCGGTTGAACCCGCCGATCAGCGAGTAGCTGAGCGCGTCGGTCAGCGGACCAGAGTTATAGGCGGCCACGTCCTGGCCGCCCCGACTCGTCGCGTTTAGAAGGAGCTCGCCTTGCTGCACCGGCGATGGCCGTCGTGACACGAGGTTGACGACGCCGCCCAGCGCGGACGGGCCGTAGAGCGCCGACGCCGCGCCCTTGATGATCTCGACCTGGCCCAGGTCGGTCGGCGGTATCTGTAGGAGGCCGATGGAAGGAGTCTGCCCGCCGTAGAGCGGGAGGCCGTCGGCGAGGATTTGGGTGTAACGGCCCTTCAATCCCTGCACCCGGACATTCGCTGCGCCCAGCGCCGGTGAGGTGACCTGGACGCGAAGGCCAGGCGTCTCGTTGACCAGCATGGCGATGTTGCCGGGTACCATCGCGATCTTCTCTTCGATCTCCTCGCGGTTCAGCACCTCGACGCGGATTGGCTCGTCCTGCACGCGCCGCCCGGTCCGCGTTGCCTGAACGACGATCTCGTCGCCTTCATCGGCTTCATCTGTGGGTGCTTGCTGCGCTGGTGTCGCAGGTCGATCCTGCGATGCTGCGGCGGTCGCCGTCAGGGTCAGGCTCGCGAACCCAAGCGACGCCGCCATCAAGCCGATGCCGCCCTTCCAGTGTCGCAAATCACCATCCTCGACATGCGCGGCGCGGTCGTCGCGACGCTGTGCGAGAAAGGCCCATAAGGTCTGTAGCTGCTACAGGGTCAAGCGCATCCCTTCATTCCCGAGTGGGAACCCGTAGTGGAAAGGCGACACTGCTGATCGCACCGAACGGCATTTCGGAGCATCGGCTTTCCCAAAATCTATTCCCGATTGCTCTTTCCCGAAATTGCCGTTGCGAATGGGAAAACGGGAATGGTCCGGCTAAACGAATCGCCGCTTTTGACAAGACAGATTGCTCGCCTTACCGTCCAAGTGTGGGCGGTTGAAGCCCCCTTCCCTCTCGTACCGAGGACCCAATATCGGTCATTCACGGCCACCTATCGCTTCCCGAAAGCGGACGTCCATTCAGGGCGCACGACGAAGCAGCGAATGGGCCGGTTGCCGCCCGACAGCCTCTACGTGGGTCGCGGAAGCCGGCTGCTTAGCGGGTGTCAAACGGTTGTAGCACCTGCGAAATGGCGGCAATTTTTAGCCGTTTTTCAAAAACTTCAGACTTCCGCATGAACGCGGCCGACGAGATTGCATCGCATCATTTCTTGAGTGCCACTCTTCCGTCCGGTTGAGGTTGTGCTAGCGTACGCTAGGACCGCAACCGACGGACAGGATTATGGACGAGGGAGAAGAAGAGAGACCGGCAAAGTACCGTATCCTGACCCTCGACGGTGGTGGAGCAAAAGGCTTTTATACGCTGGGCGTGCTCCGCGAAATAGAAGCGATGTTGGGAAAGCCCCTCCACGAAGCTTTCAACTTGGTATTTGGGACCAGCACCGGGGCCATCATCGCTGCGTTGATCGCGCTCGGCTATTCGGTGGAGGAGATCCACGCGCTCTACAAAGAGCATGTCCCCCGCATCATGCGCCGCAAATCACCGTCAGATAAATCGAAGGCGCTTGCCGAGCTGGCGGAGACGGTGTTTCGCGATGCCATGTTCACCGATGTCAAGACGGGAGTGGGCATCGTCACGACCAAATGGGTGATCGAGCGCCCGATGATCTTCAAGGGTAGTGTGGCCCAAGCGTATGGAAGGATCGGCACGTTCGTTCCCGGGTTCGGGGTTCCCATACGAGAGGCGGTGCAGGCGTCCTGCTCGGCGTTCCCATTCTTCGATCGCAAGTTCGTTGAAACCGCGGCGGGGGACAGTATCGAGCTGGTGGATGGTGGCTACTGCGCTAACAACCCCACGCTCTACGCCATCGCCGACGCAACCCAGGCACTTAAACTGCCGCTGGAGTGCTTGCGCGTCGTGAGCATCGGCGTAGGCGTCTACCCTGAACCAAAGCCGGCGTTCTGGAGCAAGATGTATTGGGCGAAATACCTACTCAGCGTCCAGCTCCTTCAGAAAACGCTTGAGATTAATACGAACTCAATGGATCAGCTTCGGACCATTCTCTACCGCCAGGTGCCTACGGTTCGCATTTCAAATGAATATACGAAGCCGGAAATGGCAACCGATCTGTTCGAGCACGATCTAAATAAGCTCAACGGCCTCCGGCAGCGTGGCGTTGAGTCATTTGCCGCTGTCGAAGACCAACTCCGCACTCTTCTTATGGACTGACGACATGAGCATACCGGAGGCACAGCTCGACACCTGGGCAAAGCAGGGGTCGATCACGCAATCGAAGACAACTTATGAGACGGTACGCAACGTGCTTCGGGAGAGTGGCGCTCCCTACAGCTCCCGCTCGTTCGATATCTCCCTACAAGGCTCATACGGCAACGATACCAATATCTACGCCGACAGCGATGTTGATGTTGTGATGATGCTGGACTCGATCTTCTACACCGACTTGGACTACCTGAACGAGGCTGAAAAGGCGGCCTACAACGCCGCACGTAGTCCTGCATCCTATACCTTTGACCAATTTAAGAAGGAGGTGGTTCAGCACCTCACCAACCGCTTTGGCTCCGGAGTGACGCCTGGCAAGAAGGCCGTCTTCATCCCAGGGTCGGGCGACCGGCGCGACTGCGATGTGTTACCATGCGTGGAGCTGCGTCGGTACATGCGATTTAAGAGCTTCGCTGATCAGAACTTCCATACCGGCATATGTTTCTGGACGCCAGACGGCACCAGGATCATCAACTTTCCCAAGCAGCACTCAGCGAACGCTACGACGAAGCACCAGAACACCAACCAGTGGTTCAAGCCGGTTGTCCGTATCCTGAAAAACATGCGCAATAGCATGATCGACAAGGGGTATATCAAGTCCGGGGTGGCGCCATCCTATTTCTTGGAGGGGATGCTCTACAATGTGCCAAACGCTAATTTCGGGACCAGCTACAACAGCACCGTCGCTGACGCGCTAAACTGGATCATCAACTGCGACCGCACAAAGCTAGTTTGTGCGAACGAGCTTTACTACCTCTGTCATGCGACCTCACCCGTCACCTGGCGCGCCGGGCAACTTCAAACCTACCTCGATGCCGCTCGGAAATTTTGGCAGGAGTGGTAGAGCCTTATCGGAGTGTGCCGGGTAGCATACCTAGGTGCTATCGCGATTCTTCGTGCGCCCACTGCTTGGCCGCCAGCGTTTCTGCTGGCTAGGGCATGAATCAAGGGGATAGGGCTATAGAGGGTTTGACTGTGGAGGGATGCTAATCGCTCGACTGCGCGCTCTCCTCGTGAGTGTCCGTGAGCTCGGAGGCGCCGACTTCGCTGGGGTAGGAGTCATTGTCGCATCCGATCTCGGCGTCCTTCCGATAGCGTCATTGCGGACCGATTGTGCGCGGAGCGACGACGGCTCGGCGCTGGACATGTTGGCAGCGGTATCTCGTGCCGGCAGCCGTTACCATGACGGCTTTCACGTCCTCTCGCCCGACCTGCACATTGTATTGCTGTCGCAGTATCTTGCGGCCCCGATCCTGCAAAGTGCTGTTCTTGGAGGGGTCCGTGGTGGGGGCGCGCGATACGCTGCCGCCCTGCTCGGCTCCGCAGTTCCGGGCGTGCTTGCTACAGGCGTCGCAACATCGACTTATGGCGTTGCAGTCTTCCAGTCGGGTGCCGAGATGGAACCGGACCTGTGACTAAGAGCAACGATCGGAGCCGTCGCCCTGGAAGTGGCGTGATTTCCGAGAGCCAGGTTGGCTTCCCATCGATTGCGGGCCGCTGGACGATGATCGTGGATTGGTGGCGGGACGGCGACGACGGGCGGCTGGTTGCAACCGCCCGCGTATTCGAGGGCGCGGATGGGATCGATATGACGGTCGAAGCGCCGCATTCGAACTCGCATACGCTCCTCGCGCGATGGGCGCGCGAGCCGTCAGGCGCGGTTGTGCTCTATTATCTCTTCCAAGTTGAGCCAAAGGCGTCCGGCCCGGAGCCGGCCACCTCCTACAAAGGTGCTGCGGTGCTCCGGCTGGGAGGGGACGGTGTAGGAGTTTTTGAGCAGGTAAGGGCAGCCGCAGTTCTGGCAGGAGGATCACCTTCAGGAGACCCTCTCCGTTCCGTTTCCGGCGCTGATGCTGCCGCTGATCGCTGCCGGGTCGACCCGACGTCGCGCCGCCCATTCCATCAGGCTGGCCGGCCTGTAAGTGGAGTCCGCCCGCCATCGTTCGAACACCGACGCGTCGATCGTCTCATTGATGCGCGAAGTCGTCTTTTCCGTGCCAACCTGGGGATTGGCGCCTACCATCCGGTCGAACGGCCTCAAGAATGCGCGCGTTAAGCGCGTGCCGAAATTAGCGTAAGAGTTCGTAATCGGCGCCGTTGGCTCGACGATTTCGGGCTTGAAGCCAGGTCGCACTGTGAGCCCCGCGGCTTGCGCCTTCTCCATAATCCAAACTAGCGGCCCCTGCGCCAGCGCGTCGCTTGCGTAGCCCCCTCCGACGTTCGCGTGAGCGCCGACAAACCAGCGCTGCTCAACTTGGTTGAGCGGACGTGTTGGCGTCGCCGCCGCATCGTTATCGACGGTGCGGGTAAACAGCGTCGGCTCAAACGCGCGGCGGCGCTCGTCGAGCGCCAGCGCGTGAAAGGCAAACTCGTTCTGCTTGCGTAGGTGCGTGTCGAGGTAGCGATACGCCCGAACGCGCCGCGCCAGCGGCGACAGCGGGTTGCCCACCGATCCAACCGTGTCCCACACGCCGACAAACCGGATCGGCGTTGGGACGCAGTAGCGCGTCATCCAGCGCTCCTCGAGCGTGCGGTCGTCGGCGGACGCACCTAGCAACTTGGCGAGCGTCCTCTCTGAGGAGCGGCGGTAACGATCAAACAGCTGTTCAATCGAGAGCGGTGCCCCGGGAGAGAGCACGCCACACTTGGCGATCAGCCCGGAGAGGCTGCGAGCCGCGTAGGCGCCACGGCTGAAGCCGAAAATAAATATACTGTCGCCCGGCTCGAAGACCTGAATCAGCCACACGTAAGCTTCGAGAATCTCGCGATCGATGCCGTAGCCGATTGCGCCGCCGCGCACCCGCTCGCCCATCGTCGTCCCAACTCCCTTGCCGTAGTATACGAGCTGGTCGGTTGCCTTGGGGTCGCATAGCGACTTCAGGCGCCATACGTTGGTATTATTTTCGAGGGTATTCCACGTCCCGTCGAGGAAGATGGCCAACCGCTTCACGTCACTTTCTCCTACGATCGATCAATGGTGTCGCGTGCTCGCCCGTTCCACAGGCGTGGCAGCTGGTCGGTTCTGACCAGTAGAGTTTCTACTCCGACTGGCTGAGCGGACCCTCGCTGCTCTCGTGTTCCTCAGCGGCGGCTCGATAGCGGTCTCGCAGTTTGACCAACTCGGCCACAATATCATCAGCAGATGACAAGCTCGTGTTGAGCGCAGCGCGGTTCGCTAGGGATGGAGCGTGCCGCAAGACATCATCTTTGGAAAGGCGGTGCCAAATAGGAAGTAGGCGACCCTCCCCGCTGGCCGCTCGTTCCAACAGCCCATCTAGTTCATAGTTCGTCCAAGGCTTGGCAAAGAAATCGGGGGAGAACACCGCGATGCCAAAGTAGGAACCAGCTAAACCTGCATCGATTGCCTGGCGAATACTACCGCCCCACTCAATAGCGTCCGTGTCGTACCAAACCTTAAGACCAGCAGCCTTCATCTTGATAACCAGGTTGTCAACAAAGCCAGCCTTGTCCTCCCAAGCATGAGAGACGAAGACATCGTGAATCTCGCTCGATCCCTTCGGAAGAATCGGCCGGAAGGCGGGGGTGGCCGATGCGGCGGCTTCAAGCTGGGCAGCTACCTGTTCCTCCAGCTCGGCAATACGACTTTGCATTGCACGCCCTGCCGCAGCAGTCGCTTGGTCAACCCGTCGCTGTCGCTGCTCGTCAGACCTGCGCCGAGCGTCTTCATCACGCCGCCGTTTGTCGTCGGCGTCTTGCGCCTTCTTGCGCTCACGTTCTTCTTCCTTAGAAATCCTCTCTTGAAGACTGGTTGCACTCTTGATCTTTGAGGCAGCTTGCTCGGCATATCGACTCTGATTGACCTGCGCGGTTTGCGCGTGTCGCGCTTCGCGCTCAGCAGTGCTGGTGTAGGTTTTAGCCATGTTGATGGAGCTAGCGCGGCGAGCCGAGTCCATTGCGGCATTTACCTTTTTCGACGCTTCAGCTGCCTTCCTGACTTCCGCAGCCTCTTTTGTGCGCAAGTCGGCAATCTCTTTGTTCAGCCGGGATAAGCTCGATCGATCTGCGGAGAGTGACATGACAAGCTCCTTCTAAGGCGATCTAAGTGCAGATTGCGGAAGAGATAGGCGAGATACCACCGCGTCGATCAGAACAGCTCTGCGAGCGGTTCCAAACGATGGCTAGCCTGGACCAGGCCGCTCTTCCGAAAGCGATCGAGGTAATCTTCGGCGGTGACGGCAGGGTTGCGGAACTGCCGGCGCTGGTTGCCGAGCGCCGTCAACGCTTTGGCCGCATCGAGATCGATGACGTTGACAATGAAGTCATCAGGATGCTTCACCTCGATCCCATGGCGAGCGGCTACGTCGACCGGAAAATCCTTGAGGTTGTAGGTGACGATCGCGTCGGCCCTGCCGTGGATCGCTGCCGCCAGAACATGGACGTCCTTGGGATCAGGTAGCGCCAAGGCAGGCATCAGCGGCTCGTAGCCTACGACCAACGCCTCCCCAAAGCTGTCCATGTAGGCCCGCTGCCGTTGAAAATGGTCAGCTGCCAGATCGGGAAAGCGCCGCCGCAGGCTTTCCTCCCACTCGGCCAGGATCGCCTCGCTCCAGAGCGGCCTGAACAGCCGGCTGGCGGCGAACCACAAGAGCGCACCCCGCACGATGGCGGGGTGCATGACATTGGCATCGAGTAGGACGGTGTAGCGGCCGACCAGCATCAGGGACGATCGAGGGTCGCGTGATCGTCAAAGAGGCCGGCTTCTTGATCCAGGTCCGCCATCCCCTGCAAGGCATCATGCCGGGCTGCATCCATGCGGCTCCGGTAGGTCAGTACATCGCGGCCGAGCAGCTTACGATGCGTACCTACCATCCGGAATGGCAAATCGCCACGCTCCAGGAGCTTGATGAGATGCGGACGCGACATGTTGAGCAAGTCGGCCGCTTGGCTGGTGGTGAGCTCTGCCTGTACCGGCACGACGGTGACGGCATGGCCGTTGCCGATCTCGACCAACATCTTGACGATGCTGTTGAAGACACCGGACGGCAGGCTGATGACTTCCTCGCCCGCGCCTTCCACAGTTAGGTGGATCGGGCGGCTGGAATCCACCCGCGATAGCGCACGTGCAGCATTACCGGCCGCCTCGATCTCGGGCGCGGTGGGCTCGTAGGCCTCGTCGATGTTGAAGGCCACGGCAGCCATATTTCGTCTCCTCAAGGCGACAGCCATTTAGTGAGTCCGCCGTGCAAACGCAATAAGTGAAACGGTCGTCAACGGGAGAGCGTTTCGATGCGGTGATCGTCGAGCATGCTGAGCGGGGTGGGCGTGATCCAGCCGGCCCCCAGCACGGGATGGGGACCGTAGAACAGATCGCCGAGGGCCCGCCGATAGTGCGCGTTCATCCAGCGCCGGCGCCGATGCTCCGGGCCGTCGTTGAACATGTGGCAGCGCTGGCACAGTGCCGCCAGCTGGTGAAGCGCGCTGTCGCTGGGATTATGGTTAAGGTGCCCACAGGCCAGCACCACCGGGGTCCAGGCACCTTGCAACAGGACGTTCTCTGTCGGCCGTCGCACGCGTCGACCTTGGTCGTTGCGCCAGCACTGCCGCTTGCGGTCCCACCATATCCCGTCCGGGAGATGGAATACTCTCTGCCCATGAGGCCGCCCGCAATGCTCGCAAGCGCCCCCTGCCCGCACGAAGCGGACATGGTGCGAGAGCTGGGGCCAGTCGATCGGGTACAGGAACACGTGCTCGGTGCGGATCGGCATCAGGCCTCCCCCTGCGATACGTCCGGCTGGGGAGTGACCGGCATCACGAAGTTAATGCCGCAGCGGTCAGCGCCCGATATAGCGTGGCATGGTGGCATTTGAGCAGCTTGGCGGCTTCGCGCACCGACGTGCCCTCGCTCACCAACCGTTCGCCGAGCGCGATCTGATCGGAGGTGAGCTTGGGTGGACGGCCGAGGCGGACCCCTCTCGCCTTAGCCGCGACCCGTCCGCTGCTGGTGCGCTGGTGGATCAGCTCGCGCTCGAACTCGGCGATGCCGGCGAACACGGTCAGCACCATGCGACCAGCTGGCGAAGTCGTATCCGCCCAGGGTTCGGCCAGCGAGCGCAGGCCGGCGCCGGCCTCCTTCAGCCTCTCGGCGATGTCGAGAAGATCACGGGTGGACCGTGCCAGGCGGTCCAGCCGCGTCACCACCACCGTGTCATCGTCGCGCAGCTGCTCGATCATTTTGGCTAATTCGGGCCGGTCACGTTTCGCACCCGACACCTTCTCCTTGAACGTCCGCCTGCACCCAGCCTCCTTCAACGCGGCGCGTTGCAGCCGGAGGTCCTGGTCGTCGGTGGACACACGGGCGTAGCCGATCAGCATGTCGCAAAACTGTATCATAAAGCTAGCATTGTGCAATTAACTTTTGCGACACCCCGCTTGCGAGGCAAAGCGCGCACCCAAACTGCTGTCGTAAATCTTAGCATTTTGGCGACAGGTCTGGTATTGATCGCTCACGGCGACGACATATGCGCAATCCGAATCTGACATTTTCGTGAAATGGCGTGCGAGCACTTAGAAAGCCGCCGATCTGCAGGGGCTCGGCATGCGACAGCTAAGCAGGGCGGCCAATGCTTTTTTGATCGGCCATTGCATTGAAGCACGCGACCGTACGGCACAATGTAGTATTTAGCAGATAACTTAACACGACTTGCAATGCTCCTATCCTAAAGGCATAACTAATATCGGCGCCGGAGCTTGTTTGCCTCGGTTGTAAAAAACCGGCGCAAGTAGCTGCTAAGGGGAGACGACGGATGCCTAATCCAGACCTTATCCTGGCACCTGGGCAGATACACGAACTCAATAACCCGGCTAATCCGTACTTTCTTTTCAACCGGCTTAGGCTTGGTAAAGGCTCTACGTTGCGGTGCGCTCACGACATGGTGATCCAAGCAGGCGAAGGTATCTTCGAAGGCGGTTTGATCGATTGCTCCGGAAAGAATGGACGTGATAATAGTCATCTTCCGAAACCAGCTCAGGCTGCCCCCGCTTCAGATTGCGACCGCGGAAACGCTGGTGCGAGAGGGGTCGATGGTGGTGACGGCCTTCGAGCCCTACACGTCACTATCAAAGCAGGTCTCCGCCAATTCGGGCAGTTGACGATCAGCGCGAATGGGGGCGACGGTGGAGGGGGCTCCGTAGGTCAGCAGGGCGGACGCGGCGGTCACGCTAACTGCGGACGATTTTGCGACGGTCAAAGCGGCGGGAATGGTGGCGATGGTGGCGATGGCGGCAACGGCGGGAACGGCGGCTCAATTCTATTCGATTGGTACTTTTTGAACGGTTCTCCAATCGGGGCTCCGCCTGCCGATCATGTTTATGAAGCCAGAGGCGGCCGTGGAGGGGCTCCTGGAGCTGGTGCTGATGGAGGCCATGGCGGCGATGGCGGTGACTGTTGGCCGGCTTCGCGCGATGGCGGAGGCGCGGGGAGCCCTGGCCGTACAGGTCGGCATGGAGTAGGCGGTGATCGCGGGGTGGTGAGACCAGCGCCGGGCCTAGCTGATGAGCTTCTCGCGAAAATCGGCGTCAGCTTCGCATTGTAGATGAAATGTGAAGTCCCGCTCTGCCCGCGTGATTGATCGCCTATAAGCAGCAGGAAAGGCGATCGCTATCTACTACCTTTCGTCGTTTGCTGTCGCAGAAGAGCTGATATACGCGACGTCCGAAACTAAGAACATACGCGACACAGCCGCTCTCTCATAACTCCGTCGCTATGTGTCGGTTTTGGGAAGCACGGCCGGGGACGGTTCTGAAAATTGACGCCGTTGGTGAGGCAATGCGCCCTCACCTCGCTTGTACGATTTCGGCAGAGGTTCATTTCCAGGAAGCTGAGTTCGGCAACTTACAACTAAAGTACGCCATTCAGCAGCCGCAGGACTGCTGAGCGCTCGCGCCAATTCCGCCGTGACGGCTCAGTAGCCACAATCACTAAGTATAAGCGGCCGAGGTGCCGCCTCATATGTCGGCTGTGCAGGTTAGTTTCTCGTAGGAGCAGCGCCGTTTGATTGCTCTTGCACCAGATGGCATTCCGGGAATGCCGCCAGCGTTGCGTCGTCAAGATTATACTGTTCGATCACGACACTGACACGACGACAATCATTCGCGATTTTCGATACATAATGCCGAGCGCTGCCGACAAAGTGGAGGATTTCGTTGGCGTTGGGGCGCACAAAAAGCTCCCCGTCCTCGGTGACGAAGACAAGGTCGCCACCACGCATAGCTGCGTTGATCTCCGCGTAAAAAACGCTAACGATGGTGGGTAGAATGCGGGCACCGTTGCCCGGAACATAGCGGCAGTCCACATGTTCGCTGACGCTCGATTTCTTGTTCAGGACGAGCGGATTCACATAAAAAGCATTAGACGCGTTGAACAAGACGATTTCGAGCAACGGCGCGAGGTACGGGAAATTCAAAAGAACCGTTGAAAGGTGCTTACGCTGAAAAACCAACGACATTCCTAACGTGTTGCTGAATTCTCGGCCGAGCACGCTCGGCCCGAAATGCTGCGATCCGACAATAGCCGATGTGAGGTCGCGCCCGTATCCGTCATTTAGGCCGGATGATTGACGAAAGTAGAGTCCGACCATCTCTCATCCTGTCCTTTGCTAATGTTCAATTCAGAGGTGGTATTCCTCTAACTGGTTCATTTGATCGAGAAAGCCGGACATCAGTGACGCAATCTCGGTCGGCCCGCGTTGGTGAATAAACCTATCGAGGTGGCGGGCTGTGTAGGCGATATGGTGGCATTCGTCTCCGGCGATACGCTCGATCATCGCGAGCGCCGCGGGCGCCTGAGCGACAGGCGAATGAGCCGCAATGAACGGCTTCAGGTAATTCCCGAGGTAGAGCGCCTTTATCTCGAACAGATTCATAAGAATCAGAGAATTGACCAATTCCTCCTCCTCAGGGGGCGGATAGCCGGCGGGACAATCAGTGATCTTGTTGAGATCGACGACGTTCGCCTCAGCTTCCGCGCGCAACGTCGGATCGTCAAGATGCGGGAACACCAGGAAAATGAGATCGTAAAACTGTCGGGAATGGCGCGCTTCGTCTTGGGCATGACGCGCGATATCTCGCTGCAATAGCCCGTCGCCGACAATGCCAGCATACTGTTTGAGCCGCCCCGCGCTATATCCCTCCATGTAGAGGTTCGACGCCAACAACGAAGCGAACCAGTCACGGTCGATCGCTTGATCGCGGAACGTGCTGCGGAACCGGTCAGTTTCAAACCTTGGGCGGACATCACGGAGCGCTACGTTGAGCACGTCAAGATAGGCGCCGCCATCCCATCCTATGTCGGTCAAAGCTCCGCCGATAACAGTGGATGTTGTGCTTATCGTCATGGTCGCCCCCGCGCCGGGATTAGTCGCCGTGTTTTTTCTCGAGCTTGACGGTAACCTTGTCATGGATACTCTTCGGAATAGGCGCATTCTCGATCGTGAACGCGGTTTTGCCGAAGAACACCGAGCTGGGAATTTCGACGCTTTTACCCGCCGCAATCGCCCGCAATTCCTCCGGGCTAAGCTCAAAATCAACCTTGCGGGTATCTGAGTTTTCCGACGACATAGTCATATATCCCCGAGTCGTTGAGCACCGCCATCTTCATACAAGGTTAACCCTATTTCAACTAGATTCTGTGGTTGAACCAACGCTGGAGTGTTTGCATCAATGGGCCGGCAGCGCTCATGACCGGTATCCGAAGCATGGTCTTGTATTCGCGGTGCGGTCAATGTCGATCGGGTTGGCGGGCAACTCGAGAGCGAGTCGGCGCAGATCGAACATTGGACGCCGCTTTCGATCAGCCTGCCTGGCTCGGTGTTGACACTTGTCGAGCAAGGTAAGCAGCCGAGTGTAGCACCGCGCGAACGCGTCGGCGCGGTCCTGAATCTCCCCTTCGGGCAGCGTGTCAATCGTTGGATTGTCGATCATTCCCGCCCCGGTACTCGGCGGCCAGAGCCTGTATCTGCGAGATCGTCGCCATGTGTCCGGGGTAGGGCTGGGTCCCGTGCATCGGGCCATCCTTTTGATGGTTCAAAGGCAAACGTTCACGTCCACGTTCACGTCCACGTGCGCGTCGGCGTTTCGGGCTACAGCGTAACGAGCAGCTCCGCGACCGTCTCAAGTGCGCAGCGTTTCGAATAGTCTGGGGGCAGGAAGCGGCTGAAGCGGATCTCAGCCTGCGTAATCTCGCGCACCATCGTCAACGTCAGCGCGAGGTTCTGCCTGTCGTCCAGGCCCGGAGCATAGCCTTGCGGCAGGGCGTCGAACGGGACTCCCTCTCCGTGAAGCGCCAGGGCGCTCGCCACGCTGCGCAGCGGTCCCGTCATGTGCCGGCGCGAGGCGTTATGGTAGCGGCCTCGTCGGCGGTAGGACTGGTCGAGCAGCATGCAGACGGCCCAGTAGTTGAGGTTACCGATGTGGCGCAGCGCGGGCAGCAGTTCGTCTTTAACGTCCTCGCCGGCTGGCGGCAAACCCGTTTCGACGTGGAGCGCGTAGCTCGGATATTGGGGGCTGCCCGGTGCCCAGACCTGCGAGCCCGGCAGCGCCGAATGCGTTCCCAGGAAGATCGACTTGAAGAGCTCGAAGTGCTCGGCCTCACCTTCGATCCTCACCTCCTCCAGCTTTTTCAGCCAGAGGTTGAAGTCGATGAGGTCGGGCTCGCGGTTGCGGAGCTCTCCCATGACCGCCTCGATCTTCCTGTAGAGCGAGCCGACTTGGTTGGGTCGCGCCGTACCCAGGACGCCGTAGAGCTGGTCCACGAAGGCTTGGTCGGCCGGGTCCTGCTGCTGGGGCGCGATCCGGTCGGCCGGCGCTTCCACGTAGACGTACTTGGCGAGCGTCTCGAGGCTCAAGGCCTCAAGCGAGAAGGCGAAGGGGTAGATGTCCTGCTCGTACGGGAACTGCTGCCGTCCGAGATGGGGAGCGGCGCCCAGCTCCACTAGGAGACCGTTCACGACGTCGAGGTGGGTCATCTCCTCGATTGCGACTCCTAGCACGTGCAGGGGGCGGCCGCCGTACCGGTGGCTCGCCCAGCCGGCCAGGGACAGATATTCCGGGCACTTCACCGAGAAGGCGGCGTAGAGGTATTGGACGAGCAGCGAATGCTCGATCTCCGCCGCGTCCCGCAGAAGCCTTGTGAGTTCAAGAAGCGGGTTCGCGAAGAGCGGGACGTAGCCGCGCGCCGGCGCCGGGCTGGCCGCCAGGCTGAAGGCGAGCGGCGTCTCGATCGCGTCGAGGCTGAAGTCGGCGCGCAGGTTGTGGACCGCGCCCTTCTCAACGTTCGGTTCGAGCAGTCCCAGCAGGTCGAACTGTTCGACCGCCTGCTTCTCCGTCAGCTTCAGCGCGAGGTTGGCGAGCGCCGGAGCCGGCGCCCGCTCGTCGATCGCGCGCCGGATGGCCTTAAGATACCTGGTGTAGCCGGTGCACCGGCAGAGGTTGTGGCCCGCCACGGCCTCGATCACCGTCTCGGGATCTTGGTTGGGGAGCGCCGCCATCTGCTCGTAGGCCACCACCCCCGCCACGGCGAAGCCGGCGGCGCAGTAGCCGCACTGCATCGCGTCCTCGTCGAGGATCGCCTGCTGGACCGGATGGAGGAGCGTCTCTTGCGCGATGCCCTCGATCGTCGTTACCTCCCAGCCGTTCACGTGGCGCATGGCAATCATGCAGGACTGCTTCGTGACGGGCGGCTCGCCGGGACGGTGCCGGACCATGACGGTGCAGGCTCGGCATTCGCCAATACTGCAGCCGATCCGGGTGCCGGTCTTGCCGAGGACCTCTCGCAGATAGTGGCCGAGGTGCATGTCCTCAGGAACGTCAGCGACGACCTCGGACTTGCCGTTGACAGTGAAGCTGATGTCAGAAGTCTTCCTAAGCACCGGGCGCTCTCGCGATCTTGAGGTCTGAATATCGGATCGGCAGGCGGTTCGGCCAGGCATCCGCCGAATGGTGCCCCAGCGCGTGAGCGACCGCGTTGGAGATTGCGGCGGCAACGGTGGTCATGGTCACTTCGCCCGCACCCTTGTGGCGGATGAAGGCGTCGTTGGCGTTGAGCGCACCGCCGGGCGGCAGGGGAATGCGCGTCTGCTCGAGCCGGATCCCGCTGACGTCAGAGGCCCGTGGCATGATGTACCGATCGAAGTTGACGTACCGGTCCTGTCCAGACTCTCTCGGCAGATCTTCGAACAAGGCATGCGCAATGCCCATCTGCAGGCCGCCTTCGACCTGCCCGTCCAGCACGTTCTCGATGATGGGCTCACCGGCGTCGAGGAAGGCGACGGCGTCGGTCACCCTGATGGCGCCGGCCGTCGGATCGATCTCGACCGCGATCAGATGGGCGCCGGCCGCGTATCCGGATCGCGGCACGGGCGTCTTTCCAGGCCCGGCGGGATCGGGGAAGACGCGATCGAAAACATCGACGAGCGTTGGCGTCGCGAGGAAGTCGCGCGCGAAGCCGATCGCGTCAGCGAAGCTCCGGTGCTCGACGGTGCCCTCGACGAACCGCGCCTGCGACCAGCCATTCGCGAAGTAGCCGTGGGCGATTACCATCCTCTCGCGGCCCGAGGCCTCCAGATGCTGGGCGATCTCAGAGAGCGCGACCGTGCGCGCGCCGACTACGAAGCCTTTCTCGCCCCAGCCGGCGGTGATCGCGTCGTCGTCGAGCATCGAGCCAGTGATCAAGCGCAGTGCCGGGAGTATGCGGAACCTGAGCAGGGCGGCCAACGCCTCGCGCACCACGTGGACGTGGAAGAAGGCCGTCTTGGACGCGCTCGCCGACGACCGGTCGCCCCATTTCTTCGGGACGTTCTGGACGTTCTGGACGTTCTGCAGCATCAGCGCCGAGAATGCAGCGAACGGTTCGGCGGTGCCAAGCTGGACCTGCGCCCGGGTATGGAAGGCCGCTTCGATCACGAACGCCAGCGACTGCCTCGCGCCCTGGCCCATGTCGACAGTCTCGCTCCACACGGTAACGGTGCCGTCGAATTCGAGTTGGACCGCTGCGTATTGCGGATCTGCGGAGGTGCCGTAGGCCTGCATGCAGCCTGCGAACCCGACTCCCCGGTAGATGCCGCCTTTGGCGGCGTTGGCGCGGGCCGCATCACGACCGGTCCACAGCGGATGCCGGGCGGCGAGATCGCAGACCTCGGCGTTTGCGACATGGAACTTGAGTGGTGTTCCGGCCAAGACGTTGTCTGCGCTGGTGGGCAGGGGATCGTGCCGGAGGATGTTGCGGCGTCTGAATGCGACGGGATCGTCCTTCAGTCCGAGCACGGCGAGTTTGTCGACGGCCGTTTCGATGTTGAAGTTCACCTGGGGGATGCCGAAGCCGCGCATCGACCCGACGACCGGGACCGCGCGCCTCGTCACAACCCCGTTCACGCTGGCCTGCCGGAACTTGTAGAAGCTGGTCGCGTGAAGCGACCCCAGGGACATGACGGGATTGCTCAAGTTGATCTCCGCCCCGCCTTCGAACACGATGTGCATGAGCGCGCGGTCGAGGAGACCGTCCTTGGTGGCGGAGACGAGGCTGTGGACGGCGGAGCCGTGTCGCTTCAGTCCCGCCTGGAACTGCTCGAAGCGGTCGTATGCTAATCGTACCGGCTTGCCGGCGAAGATGGCGGCGAAGGCCAGCTGGAAGAGGTGCGGCGCCATGTCGCGGCCGCCGAAGCCGCCACCCAAGTCGGCACCCCAGAGCTCGACCTTCTTTATGTCCGAGCCAGGCTTCACGAACGCCGAGAGCGCGCGGCGTTCGCCGGACGCCGATTGCGTTCCGGCCAAGATCGTCAGCGTGCCGTCCTTGAAGCGCGCCAACCCGCTCTCGGGTTCGAGGAACGCGGGATCCACCTGCTGGGTGTAGGTCGTAGTCTCCACGCAGAGCTGATCCGGTTTGAGCAGGGCGAGGTCCGCGTAGATCGCGGTCGCCGTCGCGCTCTCCTTGACGGGGTCCGTCGGATCGGCCCGTGACCAGGCTCCGGCGTTGAACGTGAGCGGCCCGTTCGAATACTGGCTGGAGGCCGGGTAGGGTGCCGCCGACCAGAGGTAATGCTGCCTCGCCAAGGACGTGTCGACCTCGAGCGTGCGCCAATCGTCGAGGATCTCGTCCAGCGTCGGGTTCGCCGGAAGCGTCTGGGGCCGCACGTCCTCGTACACGACGATGCCACGGTCCTCTCGGATCTCCTGCGCGGCCCGTCGGAAGGTCAGGAAGTTGTCGTAGATCAGGATGGCGAGAGGTTGGCTAAGGAATTCGGGGACAGTGTCGGCGAGGCAGATCTGGCGGGTTACTGTCCAAGTCGCGCCCCTCGGGGGCGGCATGACGCCGATCGAGGTGTCGTAGTTGGCGAGGCGGATCGTTTCCTCGGTGATCACCTTTGAAGGCTGGTTCTCCACGCTTAGCTTCGTCAGGTCCAAGCGCTTGAACTTCTTGGTGACGCAGGTCGCGCGCACGACGAGGGCGTGAGCGCAGTCCTCGCCCCATCCGAGATCGTCCGAGCGGTAGTCGCTCGCGAAAACCTTTTCGCCAGTGATTTTGGCGCGACGAAGATCAGCTTCCATCCACTTCGGTCGATTCTCGCCCAAGGCAGCGCTCCCCTTCGTGCTGCCACTGTTATTGCAGCGATTGGAGGATGCACAAGCGATGATCGCAAGTAAATCGGGTGCCGTCGTATTTTATTATTTACAATTACAGCCCGTTGCGTCCTGTTGGCCGACTCCTTCGCAGAGGCGAAGATTTGGAATGGAGCATGCCGAAACCGACGAGTAGCACTGGTCAGGATCCTCTTTCGTACTATACGAGCAGGACCGTCGAGGAGCTTACCCGAATCGAGAACAACGACGTCTCCGCCGAACAGGCCGAGCGCCACTGCATCTACAGCCGTCTAGTGTTCGCGATCGTCGCGGACGCGTTCAACGGGAACAAGAAGGGCCCGAACGGCACTTATCCAGGGCGGGTTGGCCAAAGCTCGCGCGCGCGCGATCAAGCATGCGTTGCGCCTGCGCATATTTACTGATTGTATCCACGCGGTACTCGGCAGCCGTCTTAAACCAGAGGACACCGGTAAGCCGCTCGTGCGCATCGCGCTGCATCGTCGGCGCTAGCGCTGCCGGCACGACCGGAGTGCCAGTCTGCTAGGCACCGGCTGTCGCTGTCGCAAGCAGAAGCGGTAAACAGATTCCGACGGCCTTGAGTCCCATGCCGCTTCCCCATCTGTTCGCCCTGGTCGCTCTCTTCAAGCGACTCATCGCGGGAAAAACTTCCGTCAATTACGTATTCAATGCAACTTTAGACTTTATACGAGCTGGTGCTTGTTCAATTCGCAAATTGGACCAAGCGCGCTTCATCTATCGCCGGCCCAGTTATAAGGTTATCGTCGTCTGACGACACATCAGGAGATCGACCATGGCCGACGCTCTTCCGCCAGGAATCAAGCCCACCGACGGCCTCGCCCATTACTGGGCGAAGCCGCTAAGCGATCTGGCGAAGGTCGACACCGCGGCCGTGGCCACAGATCAGGCCGAGCGGCACCGCATCTACTCTCTCCTGACGATGGCGCTCGTCAGGGCATATTGGAACGGCAACAAGTTCGGGGCGGAAGGCGATTATCCCACGCGCCCTTCGCAAAAAAAGAGAAACGGTTCCTATGAAGGAGAGCGCATCGGAGATCGCGCCAGCGAACGGTACATCGGGCACAATATCGCGTGCATCGCGGTCGACGAGAACGGCGAGATCATCGACTTCGAGTTCAACCACAACGAGCTGTACAACAGCTCGGCCGAACACGCTGAGTCGCGACTCATTCGCCGCATTTTCACGCTCAACCAAGCCTACAACCATTGGCAGACGCTCGCGGAAGGTGATCTTGCCGACATCGCATATTCGAACGTCTTCAACGGCGTGACGATCTACACAAGTCTCGAGTCCTGCGCTCAGTGCTCCGGCGTCATGACGCTCGCGAGCTGCCTGCGAGTCGTCTACCTGCAGAGTGATCCCGGACAGTATCTCGTCGGCAACCTCCTTTACAATCTAAGCCGGCCGCAACCCGCGCCAGCGTTCTTCTCAACCGCCGAGGCGCTACGGCCCAAGCCCACGGCCAAATACTGGGCTCCCGAACCGCTCGGCGCCGATCTATTTGGTTTTGAATACAAGGCACAACTCGACACAGCATATTCCGCTTTCCTCAAGTCGGGTCAGGATGAACCGCAGGCGATGTTCTGGGTGTCGCCCGATGGTGCGAAGAAGAAGCGACCGGACAGCCTAACGTCGTTCCTGTGTACCGACGCGGCGCGCGATATCTACGGTGCCGCTGCGGAGGAGTTCGGATCGCTTGTGCCGACACACAAGACGTTCAAGCCGCCGCGGAGCGACGGCGAGGTCGAAGCGGTGAAGAGCAACGAGGAAGCGCTCGATCACGCCCGGGCCTTCCTGCGGCATGCCGTTAAAGAGGCCAGACGGGGCACGCCGCACCGCTGACGAGCGGTCCCCGCACATCGCAAGCGTAGCGTGTACACGCCGCCCCACCGAGAGAGCCCGCTTCCTTCCGGCACGCTGATTCTCGCGACGGGGCCGCGCGATCGGACTGCCGAAGGAGGAGCTTAAGACTCAAACGGCGCCCACACCGAAGCGCAGCGCCTGTTGCACGAGCCCGTCTATACGTTTCGCTCCACAAAGCCCGACGTCTGCTAGCCATTACCTTCAGCCATGGCGATGTCGCAAAAGCAGCGACATACGCGATGCTCGAAACTCAGGAGTCGTGCGACACCCAACCTGAACGAGCGGCAGTTAAGCCTCCGCCGTTCTCCAAAGCGGCCATTCCGGTTTCCACCCTCGGCAGGCGCTCGGGCCCCTCCCCTGCCTCCTGAACGAATGGCTGGTTTTCCGGCCGACCGCCCGATAGCGGACGGGCAGCTATCCACCCGACCCTTTCAGAACAGCAGCGTCTTCCGCCGCGCGACTAGCCGCCCTCTGACAACGTTGCAAAAAGCAAAAGACGGAAGGATATCGATATCCTATGGATATCCTCCCGCGAGAGTTACAGCCACAGGGCGAGCGGGCGAGCGGGCGAGCGGGCGAGCGGGCGAGCGGGCGAGCGGGCGAGCGGGCGAGCTGATCAACCGGGTAGTTGTGAATGCGGCTCAACCTGCAATTGCGTAGGTGACGTATACCTGTGCACGGGTTTCAATTGGAGCGGGCCGTGTGTCAAGCGTCACAGGCGACATCGCGGGTGGGGGCGGGGGCGGAGGCGGCGGAGGAGCGCCTACGCGTTGCAAAGAACCGGCTGTATTCTGTTCGTAGCTGGCCTGGTCGCGTACAGCTGTGATTTCGCCCAGGCGCACCCGGGCACCGCTGGCGAGCGCTGCGGCTCGGCGGCGCGCATCTTCAAAGGCTGCTGCGTTGGCGCGCGCCTGCGCTGCCTGAGGGTCTGACAGAAGGAAGCCTTGCACGCGCGCGTCGCTTGCACCGAGGCGTGCTGCGAGCGCAGCCGCAGTCGCCGCCTTTTCCACGGCGGGCGTGCGTACGCGCATCTGCATCGTAGCAATATAGCCTACTACTGCGCAGTCCCCGCTGCTCAGCCGCGGCTGCGCACCATAATTGTTCTGGCCGCTGCATGTCGGGCCACGCGCCTCGATTAAAACCACCTCACTAGTGGTAATCTCGCTCCCCAAGCCCAGATAGCCAGCGACGCCCTCCGTCACTGCGCGTTGCTTCACCGCAATGTCGCGCGTCGCTGCGTCGGGAGTTGGCCCTTCGCCTCGCAGATAGGCTACTAACGTCGCAAGGTCGGGCGGCGTCCGTACCGCGGCAGTGCCAGTCACCTGGATCGTTCGCTCCGCCGGCGCTTGCACAAGCCCAGACTGTGGCGCAATCGCAATAGACAGGGCGAGCAGCGACTTCATGGAGCGTCCTCCTTGGATCATACCGCAGCATCGACGCACCTCGGCTGCGTAACAACCCAATGCGACCAATCTTGCGATGATCGTACGACCTAGGCGCCTTCATTATAAGCGCCGATCGATATTCGTGACCTCGATCTCACAAGGCGGTTGCCGCGCGGGAGGTCAAACGCGGACAGGCTTGCTATCCACCCGACGTAGGCTCCCGCCTCCTCCGCCGATCGCGGGACGACATACGGTTGTTGCGGCGGCTGCCCGGACGCGAAAAGATCCCTGTCGTCCGTTTCATTACAAGTCGTTCGTCAGGCTGACCCGATTGCCAAGATGCCGGAAGGCGCGATCGCGGCAGGTGAGCAAAATGACCTGCATCCTCGTGGCCGCCTCTGTCAGGATCTCGGTCATGAGATCGAGGCGCGAATCGTCCGAGTAGACCAGCGGGTCGTCCAGGATCAGCGACACCGGCACTCCCTGCTCGAGCAGCATGTCGGCAAAAGCAAGCCGGGTGAGGACCGCCAGCTGCTCCTGAGTACCCTTAGACAGATCTGCACAATTCTCGCCAAGGCCGCCGCGCGCGATGGCCGCCAAGCCGAGATCGTCACCGAAGCTTGGCTCGGAGCCGGGCAACAGCCGCTCGATGTGCCGACGTGCACGCCGCGCTACCGGCCCGACGAACGTCCGTGATGTCTCGGCGCATGCGCTCTCCAGCGTGTCGCGAAGCAGCTTCAGCGTCTCGGCTGCCTGCGTCACACGTGCCAAGTTGGCAGCTGCGGCCTCCGCCTCTTCACGCGCGACTGCGGCGCGGTCGGCCAGCCCCTTGCCGCCTTCAGCCTCGATCCGCGCCTCGAGCCCGGCGATCGCCTTCTCGAGGTCGGCACGCTGCGTCCGGGCGACCTCGACCCGCTTGTCCAGCAGTCCGATCTGCCGCTCGATCGTTACGACGTCGAGCGCGGTCGCCGCGCGCTCAGCATCCTGCAGGTTGACCATCGCTGCCGCCTCCTGCTGGCGTGCGGCGCGCAGAGTGTCTTCGAGCGAGGCCAGTTCAGGCTTTGCTTCCAAGGTGGCAAGCTGTGCCGCAGCGTTGAGCGCATCCCGCTCAGCGCCAGCCTCCTGCACCATCAGCGGAGCATTTCGCGCGTCCATCTCGCGCAACTGCTCGGAGGCCACCGCATCGACACCTTCCGCCCTTGCGAGCGCCGTATCCGCCCCGCCCGCTGCGACCGTCAATGCCTCAACGTCTGTACTCTCGTCACTCACCTCCCCTTCCGCGCCTCCCTGCAATCCGGCTAGGAAGAGCTTCAGGGCCGATGCACCCGCCTCTATCGCGAGCAGCGGCACGGCAGGCGTAATCCCACCGATGCGCGCCTCGAGCGTACGAAGGTTGGCAACCGCATCTCGCACGGCCTCGTTGCGAACGCGAGCCGCAGCAACACTCTCCACCCCGTGCTCAGCCAGCCCCGCGTTCAGATCATCGATCGCGTTGGCGAGTACCGTCTCGGCGCCTTGCAATCCGAGCGGAGGGCGGATGATCAGTTCGGCATTGCCAAGTCGGATGCGCGTCTCGCGAGACAGCATCTGGTCTCCACGCTCCGCCGCAGCTCCGTCGATCGTCAGACCGCTGACATCGCCGGCAATCTCGAGCCGCGTGGCACCGGCATCGACGGCCGCCCGCGCCTTGTCGACGGCACGTTGGCGTTCTTCGAGGGCCTTGATGACGGTGGTCGGGATCACTGCGGTCGCGAGCTGCCGCGTTGCGTCGTATTCGGCCTCCAGCACAACCAGCTCAGCATGTCGCCGTTGTGCCTCGCCGATCGCAACCCAGCGCTCGCGCTCGGCAGCGCGTGTCCGGGCAGCGCCAAGCGCAGCATGCGCGTTTCGCCGATTGTCACGAGCACTAACCAGAAGGTCACGGGCTGTCGCCGCCCGCTCCTGGGCGGCAGCCAACTCCCCAACCAGACTGGATCGGCTTTCCCGTGCCTTGTTGAGCGCCGTAGCCGTGTCGCCGACAGCTTTACGGACGGTTGCGAGGCGGGACGCGAGGTCCTCGAGGGCCCCGACGCGGTCGATAAGGCGGCGCTGCTCGGCGCGCCGTGTTTCGAGCAGCTGAGCTGCAGACCGCGCCACGTCGAGCTGGCCTGCCAGCGCCCGACGCTGGTCGGCATCGGTCGTGTCAGCAAGATCGCGGTTGAGCACCTTCAGCCTTGCTCGCGCGGCCTCGAGCTCGGAGAAGCCTTGCTCGAGTGCGGCAAGCCGGCTCATCGCCTCGCTCGAGGTGCGCTGCGTGGCGTCATGCTCGTCGCGGGCGGCGAGCTGGCGACCGGTCGGGCGGCCGCTGTTAGTCCAGTATTCCGCGAACTGGCTGTCGATGCGGGGGCGAACACGCTGGTAGGCGGCCCCGCCCATGATCGTGCCCACCTCGGCTTCCAGGGTCGCGCGCACACTGTCGCGCACGATCTCACCCGGCGCTGTCACCTCGAGAGCCTGCCCCTGCCCAACCCAAAGCAGGCCGAGCGCCCCGTGCGCGGCCACATCGCCGCCTTGGCTGGTGTCGCGACGCGCACCGAGCAGCGCTTGCAGCTGCGCCTCGGCGTCCTCGCCCTGCGCGCGCCCCTTCGGTCCGCGCACCTCGACCGAAGCACTCTTCAGGAAGCGCTTGCTGACCGCCCACTCCTCACCCTTTGCCTCGAAGCCGATGTCAATCTGAGGGGCGACGGCCTCACCGTAAGGCGCATAGCTACGAGCGAGCCGGTTGGCGGTGTTGTGCCGGATGAAGAAAGCGGCACGCATCGCTTCCAGCAGCGTCGACTTGCCGGTCTCGTTAGGCTCGATGATGACGTTGAGCCCATCGGTCAGGCCGTCGAGCACGAAAGGATCGCGGTATTTGCGGAAAATGGAAAGCGCGATGCGTCGAATCCGGAGGCTCATGCCGCGTCCTGCCCACGCTGATGTTCCACGAACAAGCGCTCGAGCGCCCGCCTGGCGGTGTCGCCGCCGCTGCCACCCGCCTCAATCAAGGTCATCAGCTTTGCCGCGGCCGTGCCGATCATGCCTTCTACCCGCAGGTCCGCCAGATCCTGTTCGCTGGGTCGACCGACGAGATCGTCGGCGGTGACCGCCAGATGGCGGAGGCGATGGCGAAGATCATTGTCGAGGCGGGACAGGATCGCGATCTTGTCGGAAAGGCTGACGATGCCGGAAAGGTAGAGCTGCAACAGGGTCGCCGATGGCTCTACTTGTGCAAGCAGCCGGTCGCATTCGGCGGCGAAGCCTTCCGCGTCGACGACCGTCCACGACCGCGTCAGCCACTGGAACCTGCCAGTGCGGATCGGTGACACCGACGGCTCTACCGTTCCCTCAAGCGTCACGAGCAGCGCATAGCCCGGCTCATCACGCTGGAAGCGATCAGTTTCCGGCGTGCCCGAGTACCAGGTGCGCACGTCGACCCGGAGGGTCCCGTGCCAGTCTCCAAGCGCAAGATAGTCGAGGCTCGAGCGCTGGGCGCGGTCGGGCGCGATCTGGTTCTGCGCCTCCCCGCGGGACGAGAAGTCCCGGATCGAGCCGTGCGCCAGGCCGACGCGCAAGCTCGCGCCCGGCGTCTCCATCGTGTCGAACAACCCGGTCGGATCGTCGAGATTATGCCGGTGGGTCAGCGGCGCCGGTAGCAGCCACTGCCCGGGCGCCAGCTCGCACGGCACCGGCTCGGTGAGGATGCGGATATTGGTGGCGCCTTTGGCGCGCACGCGATCCCACAAGCCGCTGTTGCGAGCGAAGTCGTGATTGCCGGGCAGCAACCACCAGGTACAGGCGTAGCGCTGCATTCGCGACACCGCCTGCACGATCACGCGGTCTTCCGGTCCCTCGGTATCGAACACATCGCCGGCGACCAGTACGTGCGCAACGTCATGCTCGGCTGCCGCCTTACCGATCGCGTCGATCGCATCGAACCGCGCCTCGCTGAGAGCAGCGCGTACGTCGCTGTCGAAGCGGCCGTAAGGCTTGCCGAGTTGCCAGTCGGCTGTGTGGACCAGGCGTAGCATGGAAGCTTTCTGGCGTTGTGGACCATGGGTGTCGAGCGAGGCGTCCTGCCAGCTCCCCTACCCCGCGACCGCGCGCGATCAGCGGATCCCAACAACCTTCACCCCGACGGCATCGGCAATCTTCTTCCAGCTCTGGTCACTCGTCCACGCGGGCAAGCCGTCGCGCCGTGCGAGTGCCAGGCAGAAGCGATCGCCAAGGCTGAGCCCCGCTTCGGCTGTCGCCACCCGCAGCCGACCAGCGATCTGCGCTAGCGCCTTTTCGGCCGGCACCACCGTCAGCGGTAGTGGATCAAGCATGGCATCCACCTCGCGCTCGGGCATACCGGCATGGACGAAATGGCTGATCACCTCGGCATAGTTGACGCTGCTCACCCGCGCCCCGCCGATCTCCGCCGCCACCTTCGCCGCTCCACGTTCACCTTTCAGCATCGCAATGATCGCAGACGCGTCCAGCACCACGCTCATTCGCCACTGTCCTCCCGACGGCGGGCAAGAAATGCCTCAACGGACGCGTCGGGGTTGCCGCCGGTGTACTGCTTGGCCAGCGCCTGAGCACGTGCCACGGCCTGGCTCGCCGTCCGCAGAACCACACCATATTCGGTTTCATCGAGGTAGACCGCACCACCGCCACTCAGACCAAGTCGCTTCCGAACGTCGGCCGGCAGGCTCATGCGCCCATTAGGCGTTATGTTGATTTGAAGGGTCATACTGATACCGCCGGCCTCGTGGATCACGCACCCGCAACATAGGCAGCATGACCGCGTGCAGCAACGGCCAGGTAGACGCGGCATCGGCTTGCCCACGTGCCACTGACGAGCCAGCATGACACGCCGCCATGCTGATGGCGGATGTGCCACGACAGCAGGTACCTTTTAGGTGTACCTTATGAAGACCGGCAAACGGCTGGTGCTTTATAGGCCGTCCGGCCACGCAAAAAGGACCGGACCAATAAGCACCACGTATTATAGATCGCAGCACGTTCATCCGAGCCTACCTCCGCGCCTCCACCTCTGAATGGGACGCGTCACGCACACGCGGTCCGCTGAATTCCTTCGCTGCGGAGCAAGGCTTCAAGATCGCGGCGCGCTACGTTGAAAATGAGAGTGGGGCGAAGCTGTATTGGCCTGAGCTGTTCCGCCTGCTGGCCGACTGTGAGCCTGTTGACGTGCTGTTGGTGGAGCAGGTCGACCGGCTGTCTCGCCTCACCTCCTCGGACTGGCAGCGGCTGCGCGGTTTGATCGACGCCAAGCAGGTCCGCATCGTTGCACTGGACCTCCCGACATCGTGGAGCCTGACGGCGCCAGCCGAAGAGTTCACTGCCCGCATGTTCGCGGCGGTCAACGCCATGATGCTCGATGTCCACCCGCAATCCCTTGCAAGGGCTATGAGGATCTGCGTCGTCGCCAGGCCCAGGGCACTGCCAAGGCGAAGGCAACCGTGCCTTATAGAGGCCGTTCAGCGAATAACGCTGCAGCGCCGCAATCTCCCACCTCTGAGCGACGGCCGTAGCAGGCTGAAAATCATAGAACGCGAGCGGGTGTAGCCGCACCTTACTGGCGAAGATCGCTCGCGATCGCCGGCTGGTCAGAGCCGAGCCGGGCGCTGAAATGGCAAGCTAGGTATCGGCGGGTGCCCTCGCCTGCGCCTACCGATCATCATCCGCTTGCGAGGCTTGTCGCACCCACCCGATGACCGCGCGCGCGCTGACCCGTCGATCTGCAAGACTGTTCCGCAAGGTAGCGCTCCGACAACGCAGGCAGACCCCGATGTATCTGCCCCCCGTGAGCCGCACCGTTCGCGTACGTCCGGCATCGGTCGCCAACGACCAAACCAGAAGTGGGCATCGAAGTGGGCAAAATAGCCTGCTTTAGAGCTAAAGCACGATAAAATGGCGATTTGGCGGAGACGGAGTCTTTATAACTCGAGTTCACCAAAGCTCGCCACCGTGCGCACACCTACGCTTTTCCGCCATTTTCTTCCTGATGTCGTTCATAGCCGTCTGTTGACGATCGCGCACAGCCGAGCCATAAAGTGGGAACGGATGTGGGAATGGATGGGTGATGGGGAAGCTGACGGCGCTGAAGGCGAAGGCGCTGCGTGCGCCCGGCCGTCACAGCGACGGCAACGGGCTGACGCTCTTCATCAAGGACAGCGGTGCCAAGTCGTGGGTGCTGCGCATCCAGGTCAACGGCAAGCGCCGCGACATCGGCCTTGGCTCCTTCGACACCGTCTCGCTGGCGGAGGCGCGCGAGAAGGCTGACGACATTCGCAAGCAGTTTCGCAACGGCATCGACCCGGTGGCGGCCAAGCGGGCCGTCATCACGGCGGCGCCCACCATCCCGACCTTCCGCGAGGCTGCTTCGATCGCTCATGGCGAGCATAAGGGAGGTTGGAAGAACGCCAAGCACAAGGCGCAGTGGCTCTCGTCGCTTGAGGCGTATGCCTTTCCCCTCATCGGCGACGTGCCCGTCCACGAGGTCGACGGCCCCGCGATACGAGACCTGCTTGCGAAGATCTGGTTGTCGAAGCCAGAGACCGCCCGACGGGTGCGCCAACGGATAGGTACTGTGTTGGATTGGGCGTATGCCAAGGGCTACCGGCAAGCGGAGGCGCCAACCCGCTCGGTCACGAAGGGCCTCCCCAAGCAGCCGAAGAAGGACAGCCACTTCGCAGCGCTGCCTTACGAGCAGGCGCCAGCTGTGTATGCGCAGCTCAGCTCAGCCGAGTCGATTGGTCGCCTCGCGTTGCGCTTCTTGATCCTCACTGCCGCTCGCTCAGGTGAGGTCCGCGGCACATGCTGGCGAGAGATCGACCTCGAGCAGCAGCTGTGGACAATCCCGGGTGATCGGATGAAGGCTGGCAAGACGCACATCGTGCCGTTGCAGCCAGCAGCGATCGAGATTCTCGACACGATGGCGCGCATGTACGGTACCGCGCCTGATCAAACCGTGTTCCCTGGCAGGAGCAACAAGCAGCTCTCTGACATGACACTGACGAAGGTGCTACGTGACGGCTTTGTTGGTGACATCACCGTGCATGGCTTCCGCTCCACGTTTCGCGATTGGGCGGCCGAGCAGACGGACGTGGCCGGCGACGTCGTGGAGGCGGCGTTGGCTCACGCTGTTCAGAACAAGGTGGAGGCGGCTTACCGCCGCACCAACTATCTCGAGAAGCGTCGTGGGCTGATGCTCGCCTGGTCGAATCACTTGCTCACGACTCTGGCGGCGAATCAGACTGACTGAAAAGCATTCAGTCATCCACGTCCCGTGATGACATAGATCCCGTTGTAGCAACGCGACAGGCCCATGCTCCCCGACAGGGCTTTGCGCCTGCCAACTCCGATCGATGCAGGCGGTTACCTCAGTAGCCGCCACTACGTCACCGCGAGTCATGCGAGAGCGGCAATCGCCTGAAGCGCTTACTTCGAATACGACTTGGCGGCAGCCGGTACCGTGCGGTCCCAACCCGCGCGATCCCGCACGCCAAAAACCCCCCATTTTTTTAAAATTATTTGAAAAATTAGGGGCTTTTTCTTCCGCTCCGAGCGATGCAGAAGCGTCCCCGTCAGCAGCAACGCCAATTGCGGCTAGTTACCTGACAGTAAACACTAGTTAACAGGAAATTACCATGCATGCAATCAGCATGTCCGTGGATGATGCCTGCCGCTTTATCGGCATCAAACGGACCAAGCTTTTCCAGCTTCTCAAAGACAATTCGCTCACCAGAGTTCGGCTGGGCGGGAAGACGCTCGTTCTCACGAGCAGCATTATTAGTTTCATTGAACGGAGTGTCGCGTGATGTCCTATGGAACGTACGAGAGCGACTGGGACGCTCACGAGTATGCTGCGGCGATCAAAGCGCGCTTCTCCATCGTGGCGGTGATCGGCGAGACGGTTCGACTGAAGAAGGTTGGCAAGGAGTTCAAGGGTCGTTGCCCTTTCCATGACGACAAGACGCCGAGCCTCTCAGTCCGCGAAGACTGGGGCTGGTTTAGGTGCTTCGGCTGCGAGGCCGCCGGGGACGTGATCAACTTCGTTCAGAGGAGCGAGAACCTGACCTTCTTCGAAGCTATGCGAAAGCTCGAGATGGGCACCTATGTCCCACGGCCTCCTCTGACATTCGAACCACGCGACGACGATCGCATCAGGATCGCGCGCGAGATGTGGGCGGCCGCCCGCCCCATTGAGGACACTCCAGCGATGAAATATCTCGAGAGCCGCGGCTTCCCCTCTCCCTTCATCGCCGACCAGGAGAACCTTCGATCCTCCAATCTGTCCATTGATGGCTCCGCCAAAAAGCATCCCGTGCTGATGGCGGCTGCTCGCAGCGTGGACGGTGAGATTACCGCGGTTCAGTGCACCTTCCTCACCGAAGAAGGCGCCAAGCTGCAGGAGAGTAGCCGTCGCAGCTATGGTGTGATCGCTGGTAGTGCGATCAGGCTCCAGTCGGTCGCTGGCGCTACCAGCGAGCCGTCCGATGTGTGGCTGTGTGAGGGCCTGGAGGACGGCCTTTCGCTTGCGAGGCTATACGAAGAGGCAACCGTGTGGGCCACCCTCGGGGCAGGCAATCTGCCCAACATCACGCTACCGAGCAGCTGTAGCGAAGTCACTATTGCCGGAGACAATGACGAGAGTGGACGCAAGGCTTCGGAGCTGGCGGTGCGTCGCTATGGCAATGAAGGATACGAGGTGAAGACGAATTTCCCTCCAGCAGATTTCAAAGACTGGAACGAGTTCCTCATGCATTGGGAATTCGAGGAGGAAGACGGAGAGGGCAATAAGCTACCTTGGCGCTACTGGTATGATGGCGACGCCTTTGATGAGGAAGGTGCCTGCCTAGGCCTGTCGTTCCCGCCTGAGCTGCGCACAGCGGCCAACTTCAAGGCACCATTGTGATGACCACGCTTATCGCACCACCGGAGCCGGTCAGAGTGGACATCGCTTCGCTGTGGCCGGACCCAGCGCCGCTGCCGTCGCGACTGCTGCCTGTTGAACCCTTCTATCCTGAGATGCTCCCCACCGGTTTGCGCCGGTGGGGAGAGGACATCGCCTCGCGCATGAACGTGCCGCTCGATTTCGTCGGTATTCCAGCGATGATCGCAGCTGGCTCCCTCATCGGCAAACGCGTCGGCATCCGTCCGGAGGTCAACACCGACTGGACGGAGGTGGCCAACCTTTGGGGAGCCATCGTCGGGCCGCCCGGCGCCATGAAGTCGCCTGCGGTGGCGGAGGCGTTCGCGCCGCTCCGTCATTTCGAGGCTGCAGCAGCAAAGGACTATGAACGCGAGAAGGAGGAGTATGACAACGCACAATGGTTCTTCGATGCACAGGAGAAGCAGGCACGTGGATCGATCATGGCCCGGCTCAAGGACCCTGAGGACGGCGCGGTTCAGTTCGACGCGCTGAACCTGCGTAGGGAGCTGGGCCCGCCTGAGCCGCCGGCGCAGAAGCGCTTCATCGTCAATGATGCCACGCCGGAGAAGCTGGGTGAGCTGTGTCGCGCCAACCCGATGGGGCTCATGTATCACCGGGACGAGCTGCTCTCCCTGTTCAAGGATCTCGAGCAGGATGAGAAGGCGACTGGTCGCGCGTTCATGATGACCGCGTGGAGTGGACAGGAGGCTTACACCTTCGACCGCATCGGTCGCGGGACCATTCGGATCGAGAGCGTCAACCTGTCGGTGTTTGGGACCACGCAGCCCACGAAGCTCGCCGCCTATCTACAGAACTCGATCAGGAGCTTCGACGATGGCATGTGCCAGCGCCTACAGCTGCTAGCCTGGCCGGACTGCGGATCGAAGTTCGTCGATTGCGATCGCAGGCGGGATCAAGAGGCTCGTGAGGCGGCAATGCGCTGCTACCAGTCGCTTCAGTGTCTCGAACCAGAAGCTCGCGAGTGCCAGATAGATCCGTTCGATGTCGTGCCGTACCTGCGCTTCGATGCGGACGCTCAGGCTGCCTTCAAGGCATGGCGTGAGAAGCTCGAGGCCAAGGTCCGTGATCCGGACCTCTCTCCAGCCCTCCAATCGCACTTTGCCAAGTACCGGGGGCTGGCACCGCGCCTAGCGTTGATCTGGCACCTGGCAAGCGAGGGCTATGGCCCTGTGACAAGGGCGGCTTGGGAGATGGCGCAGCTTTGGATGACGTATCTCACCTCTCATGCAGAGCGTGCATATGGTGCGATCGACACTGACAAGACTGACACAGCGGCTCGGATCATGCGCAGGGTGACAAAGGGCGATTTGCCCGCTCAGTTCACGGCACGCGACGTGTATCGCAACTGCTGGTCCGGGCTGAAGGACCGGGAGGGCGTCGAACACGCACTCAAGATGCTGACGGACTACGACTGGCTGTCTGCCGATCGGCAGCTGACCGGAGGCATGCCGAAGGTGCTGTACACGCCCAATCCAAAGGCGCTGAAGCAGACTATCCACTGAAAGGCGGGGCAGTGACCGAAACAATGGTCGCTGCCCACCCCGCCGCCTGGGGGTCCGATTGGGGTACCACCCGCCCTTTTCTACCTCACGCACCTTACGCGGGATTGGGGAGAAAGGGGGTGCCTTCGACATCGGACCGCGCGCTTTTCCTCACTTTTCCAGAGAGGATCTCGATCCTGTGGGGAGAGAGCGAGAGTGAGGATCCTGGCCTCCTCAGACACGATCAGCCGATCGCCAACGAGCAGCGCTTCTTCCACACGCAACCTTCGTCGAAAAGGATTGATCACAGTAACTTAGGGAACCGGCCCGATCTCGCTCGGTTGTGCGAGTGACCGTAGCCGACCCCAATAGCCGCGGTTCGATTGGCGCCTCGCTGCTCTTCCCCCCCCCCAAGATCGGCGGGGCGCCACTCACCCCGCCGTCTCGAGCAACTTACTCTGCGAGCGCAGCCTTTTGCGCGCGCGAGCGCAGGAAGGCTTCGCCGCGCTCCGCCATTCGGTCCCACGTCGCGGCCGATTGCAGGTGGCGCTCCTGAACCCGTGCCAGATCAGTGGCGGCAGCCGCGCGCCGCTCGACCTCGGCGCGTTGCCGGCAGAACTTCGGATCTTCGTTCATGATTGTTCCTCCCGCGTTACAAACGCAAGCTGGAGATCATGGATGCGACCGGCAATCTCGTTTCAACGCAGCCGCTTAGCAAGCTGGCTCGTTCGAGACGGCTGAACCCGGCCGAGGCTTTGATCGTTTTCAGGGGCGAACGATCAGGAGCGTACCATGGCTGACGACAAGACGAACCGCGGTGAGCCGGACCGCTCTCGGGTTTCGGGTAGCGAGCCGTATGAGGTCGAGTACTTCGCGTCCAAGCACGGGCTGAGCCAGGAGCAGGCCCGCGAGCTGATCGCCAGGGTGGGTAATGACCGCGAGAAGCTCGACGCGGCCGCAGAAGGGATCAAAGGCGATCGCCGAAGCGGCTAGTCGGCCGCTCCGGCGTTTGCCCGATCGCTCGCTACCGCGGTTGTGGCGAGCTGGTTGAACTGCCCTGCTGATTGGCGGCGCCGGTGCGGCTCGACCGGTTCTTTTCGCGCGAGCTGGTGGAGCCCTGACCAGAGCGACGTGAGCCCGACGAAGCGCTCATCCCCCCTGGCTGCCCGTCGACATGCCAGCGGAGGTACCGCCAGCTCCGCTACCGCCCTGGCCGGTGTTAGAGCCGCTGGCGGTGCCGCCTGTCGTCGTTCCGGCGGAGCCGCCAGTAGTGCCGGAATCTCCGCTCGTCTGTGCTGTGGCGCTCGTTGCAAGACCCGCCGCTACCGCGACGGCTACTATCGTTGTCCAACGCATGATCGATCCTCTCGTTAGGTCCGGTCAAAACGATCGGCGCTCGCCGGCTCTCCTGCCTCCGGCGACAAAACCAGGCTATATCAAGTCGTTAGTCGATGTTGGATTCCAGCCGAACTACCATCCTGATCGATTTTGGGTCAGCGATCGGCATGTTCGTGGCGGCACTCACAAGCGACCACCTCGTTAGTGCGCTGTGAGTGATGAGCGTATTGTGGCGGTAGCGCTGCTGACCCAGCATGATCTGAATGTGCTGGGGCAAGGCTTTCGGCAGAGCTATCGCGTGCACGATACGGATGGCTTCAAGGACCTACTCGCTCAATTGGACGGCATCGAGGCTGTAAAGCTGCCACCACCCAAGGTGCCGGATCGCTCTTAACAGGCGTCAGACCAGGTCGCGGCCGAGCCGATAGCCTCTGTGCCAGGCGTCATGTTCATGAGAGCCACTGGCGTACGGGCACCGCGGCGTTACGCCCGACGAACGCTCACCGCATTCGCGGCCTTCGACAAACGCCTGCGCCACGGTCACCGGCGATTGAGCGTACGGCGATGTGCTGGAGCGCTGGTCGACGAACATGAGGAGCTCCGTTTGTAAGCGGCAGCTTCCTATTTGCTGTCATGCGCCGTCGTGCTTTGGAATGGCAACGACGCCGTCCTGTTTATATAGCAGCCAGGACGGGAGGTCGAGTCGAACCTCGCTGAACACTAATTGACTGATCTCGCTCAACGAGGCTGTAAGAACGCCGTCTGCTTGAAAGCGCTCGAGAGTGGCGCAAGCTATCCGATTGCTAATAGACGGCCCTCGGAAGGAGCATCGGCGCTCATCTCGGCTTAACCGACCTGTCGTACCATCCTCACCGCACCCTGATTCGATCCAGCGGGAACTTTCTTATTGCAGAGGTTTGAGCTCGATGAAGCGACTTAAGGTGGTTTGCCGGCCGTCGTAGAAATGTATCCTCGCCATGGCTAAAAAGGAGCCAACCGCACCGACCTTTACGGCAAACTGCTTTGATCGATCCGTCGACTCGAAGACTGCGTCATCCCAACCTACGCCGAGGAAGTGTTCGACGCGATCGACGTGCTCAAGCGCGTTGAAGTGCCCCGTGAGGTATAATGCCACCCCATACGAATCCAGCGCTGACCGTCTCGGATAAACGTAGTGGGTTAGGAACGCGAAGTGGCAGTCCTTCTGCTGTTGAAGAATTTCCTTCTGCCGCTCTGGATCACTCGTGATCGTAGTTTTTCCAGCTTGCCTCTCCTCGACAGGCTGTCCGACGAAACCAACCACGTCCAATGAAGCGAACTTAAATGGTCCGAGCTCGAACCCGGTCCCTGCCCTAGCTCGGTCAGCCGCCGCAGCAAGCACCGTACGGAGTTCGCTGCGCCAAACATAGACAATCACTGCGATTAGCCCAATCCAGCCCAAACTGGCAATGCCCTCAAGCAACTTGCCCGCGTCTTCCATAAGCGTTGCCCCTAAGTCGGATACGAAAGCTGAGATTTTGCGAGACGCGCTAGCTTTAACGCTCAAGGTGGTTAGATGTAAGGCTTTTTACGTCACGGTGTTGAGGAGGAATGTCTGCTGATAGCGGCTTGATCACTAAAGATGCAGAACACTAAACAGCTCGTTTTGTCCGGCGTCTAACTCGAAGACCTCTACGAAGCCGCTTAATGAACGAGATTCTATCAGGCCACCCTGGCCATTGACTATGCTAATTATCGTTGTATCAGCTCCGCCATCGCCTTCAATTCCAACAACTACGACAGCATGGTTGATTGATCCCGAGTTGTTGCCGTCTATTATTGTAATTAGAGGACCATGGCTGCGTAGGAGTTGGTTCCACCCACCTGCGTCAAGGCATTGCTGTGGCTCACGCACAAACCCTCCACGACTCGCCCATAAAGCCAGATCAGCATAGCCGAGCGCGGATCCCGTACCGTACTTAGCAATAAATTCCGGGCCCAGCCTGTCCGCGGCTTCCGCCAAGCGGACGGGCCCAGTCGATTTCCAAGAAAACATCACTGCTGAAGCGGCCAGCCAACAGAGACTCGCCCTGCCTTGATCAAAGGCAATGATGGGGCCCGGCACTCTATAAAGATAAGCGGGCATGCAAACTCTCCTTAGTAGGAACAACGAAGATCCGCTACGTTTGCTAAAACGACTTCTTCAGCCCGAAAAAACGAGCGACCGCAGGGATAGATCCGGTTATAAGAACAGGATTGAGGGCTCTTTGTTCGGATGCTCTTTAAGAATAAGCGATTTTGGAGCGCCTTTTACCGATCGCAGCTTCAGAGGCCTCATTGTCTTTTATATAAAACCATGTCAGGTTTTCACTAGGTATATCATCAAGACGAAAGGCGGGGCGTGATCGGCCTCCTCAATCTGTAGCTGGTAGACTGTATCCCGGCGAGCAAACGGCTGGTCTCCACCACCCGCTCGCAGTTGAGCCCCTTCGGGAGCCTGCGTCCATCCCTTGTGGCTGTGCGATGTCGCGCCGCCATGCGCTCCTATAGCGGTGAAATCGATTGTTCCTCGAATGAAGCGATCCGAAAGATTTGGCGTGCCGTTGCTTCCGTCCGCTAAAGCCCATCCATCAGGTATCAGGAGGCGCCGAACGCCGTCTTCGTCGACAATTGCCTCGGGGGGCGGGAACCATGCAATTACCGTTCCGCTTGGGACACCGTAGGGCGCAAGCAACGTAGCTTGTTGACTTGGGGCTAGGCTGTCTCGGGACGCTGGATGCTCAATAAGGCTAGCATAATAGCTGCGAACCAACGCCCGGACCGGGCCCCGCTTCAGAACAATCTCTCCTTCTCGTAGAGCGCGAAGCAAGCTCATAACCTCGTCATATGTCGTCGTGAGCAGTGGCCGATCGGGGATTACATCCCCGCACATGAGCTCACTTCTTATCGACGTTCTTTCAGACCTTAGGATTTCCTCGTGTTCAGCACTAATGCTTGCTGCGCCACCTCCTCCAGTGAAGCTCGCCTTGAAGGCCGCCGAGAATTTCATCCTGGCGGTCTCATCAAGCGACTGATACTCTCCGGAAATCGCCAGGCGGTATCCAAGCTCTACGGCAGACACATAGTGCGAACCAAATTGCTGCACGAAGTTATCCTGCCTAGCCAGGCGATCAGGAATTTTGTCAATCTTCTCGAGCTCTGAAAGCTCGAGCCCTTTCCAATGCAGATCCTTTTCGGGCAGACCAGGTCCGGTCACCGTGCTACTGATAACAGCCAGCACAATCTTTCCTTGCTCTACCTTTTCCTTCGTTTGACTATAAGCGGCACTCGCACTAGCAAAGCCATAGCTTAAGCGCATGTTTACTCGAAGGGCATCGGCCATCGAGCGATAATCTTTAGTTTCAATAAAGGATGTTGAGGACTTCAGTATATCAACGTTACCTATTAGCTCTCCTTCGAGATTCAGAGAATTTTGCGCCGCCTCGTCGTAAAATGGGTCTAGCTGCGAGGGAACTGCGTCTAAAGGATCGCTGCAGTCAAGCCCGCCGCCTGGGTGTATAGACTTTATTATATTATCACTGGTTAAAGATATGGCATGAAAGGGCTTGCGTATATTGTACTGATTGTACCCCATCCTCACCTCCCCGAGAACATTTCAGCGATACTTAATGCATCCTGCACATTAGCGCTTGAGTTCGGCGGCTCTTGTGAATGGGCCAAAGTTGCCGTTGTGCTAGGGTGAAAACCAAGAAGTCCGCCCACTGCGCGTCGCCGACCACCGCTGCCGTCTCAGGATCGACGAAGAGTCTCTTCTCGGCGCGAGCACGATCGACGACGTAGAGTCTGGGAACACTGGCGCCGCTCGGTCGAAATACCACGATTGTGGCGGTGCCCGCACGGTGGATCCGCAAGGCGATCGGCAGTTCGCCGGTCAGCACGCCGATGCGACGCAGCAGAGCGTCGTGTCCGGGCATTTCATCGAGCGCGCGCCGGCGTGTGCGCGCTGGGTGCGCATCCAAGGATCCCAGTCCGAACCCCTTCCAGTCCTCCATCCATCGATGGGGATCGCGCAGCGTGTAACCCAAGCGCGTGTCTACGGCGTCCACTCGCTTCGCTGCAGGTGGCTTAGCCGCCTGCCCGGACGCACCATGCGAGAGTCGCGGCAGTGCCGTCACGGACGCTGACATGAGGAAATCACCACGATCCATATGCAGCCCCCGCTACATGTCGACGCGGCTATGACGTCGTGAGCCGACAGCCTACTTCGAGTTCGACCAATGCTGACACACGGCGTCAGCTTAGTCGATGGACTCGTTACGCCGTAAGCCGA
The DNA here is from genome assembly GCF_019898765.1 of Sphingomonas yunnanensis. Classification (GTDB taxonomy): domain Bacteria; phylum Pseudomonadota; class Alphaproteobacteria; order Sphingomonadales; family Sphingomonadaceae; genus Sphingomonas; species Sphingomonas yunnanensis. The sequence goes on from NZ_JAIOKB010000009.1 coordinate 129,684, forward strand.
ATTGGAAATAATATCATCGCTCATGGGCAACGAGGTGCGACACCTCTAGCTGCTGTGGCAACGACAAAGCAAGAGTATTAACACGTCTGCCTTTCAAGATAGACTTAGGGCAATCCCAAAACATACCAACGGAGAACCGCCATTAGGTCTTTGCGGCTCCTTCCTCGCTTGGTGCGTGACCCACAATGCGACATACACTGCGGCTTGACCGCGGCCCTAAACCGGACGTGGGTTCAGCTTCTGCAAGGCGACTAGGAGTGGGCCATTAGCTGACTGGCCGCCTGGGGCATCGAGACGCGAAAATTAGATGATGATTACGATTGTCCGGCGTCGGTAACGAAATCCGGCGCCGTGACCGACATTGCCGGAACGCACCGATCGGGATGGTAATTCGTGTTGACGCGCGACACACCGGCGCCGACGGTTGGTCGAAGGTCGCAGGGGGCGCGGAGGGATGATTGAGAGCGTCAAGCTCACCCGTTTCAAACGGTTCACAAATTCTTCGTTCGCATTGCACCCAGACGGGATCTCATTCCTCGCAGGGGGCAATAACTCCGGCAAGTCCACACTGCTGCAGGCGATTGCCGTTTGGGAGTTTTGTCGCCTCGTGCTTGAGAACGAGCGCGGCCGCGAGAGCCTCAACGCCGGGTACGGCGGACAGGGTCTGGGCCTCTCGGACGACGAGTTCTCGCCAATCGCGGTCGCCAGCCTCAAGCACCTGTGGAACAACTTAAAGAGCCAGATTCCAGGGCAGGACGGCTACTCGCTCTCCATCGAGTGCGGCTGGAGGAGCGGTGGCGTCGCGAAGCACCTGCGCTTGTCGCTCGCGCTCACAAATGACCGCCTATTCTTAAAAGCGGCGGATTCGAACCTAGCGGACGACGACACCCTGCCGGCAGTCGCCTACCTGCCGCCATTTGCCGGCATCGCGCAACGCGAGAACAAGATGTCGGGCGCCGAGCGGCGCGGACTGATCGGCCGAGGCCTCGCCGGTGGCGTCATCCGAAACCTGTTGCTCGACATGAACGAGGCCAACCTCGCGGCCCGCGCTCGGCTCAAGGAAGGCCGCACCAAGATCAAGTCTTCCGACCTGAGGCGGCTGCGCGAGGAGGATCCGTGGGAGATTCTCCAGGCAACGATGGGCCGCATCTTCGGCATGCAGCTCACCGTCGAACCCTTTAACGACCTGTTCCACAGCTACATCAGGGTCAACTGCGCCAAGGGGAAGCTCGACGGCACCACCTTCAAGCGCTTTGCCAACTTCAATGCGCGCGACCTCATGGCGGAGGGCAGCGGGTTCCTCCAGTGGCTTAGTGTTTACGCGCTCGCGCTAAGCCCGAGCACCTGCACCCTGCTCCTCGATGAGCCGGACTCGCACCTGCACCCGTCGCTTCAGGCCCAGCTCATCGAGGCGCTCGACGAGATCGTAGCTGCGTCCGGCAAACAGGTGCTGCTCGCTACCCACAGCACCGAGATTCTGCGCGCCGCCGAGCACACGCAGATCATGGAGTTTAAAGGCACATCGGCCAAATACCTCGAGCAGGACGAGCGGAAGGTCAGCCTCTTCATCGGCCTCGGCAGCGAATACGCGCCCAAGCTAGATCCCCTGCGTAAGTCGAAGCGCATGCTGGTCGTGGAGGCATTGAGCGACGCTAGGATGCTGCAAGCCTGGGCGAAGCAGCTTGGCGTCGAATGGCCGAAGAGGATAGTGGTCTGGCCGTGGACCGGTGGCGCGACCGAGCGCAAGCACCTCTTCCTCCAGCTGAAGGCGGAGATACCAGACCTGGTCGCGGTTAGCCTGCGCGACCGCGACGACATGGCGATCGGCCAGATAGACAAGGCCACCCTATCTGATCGGTCGCAGAACAACGTCGATCCGAACCTGCACCTCAAAATTTGGCGGCGGCGCCACATTGAGAATTACCTGCTGTGGCCGCCCGCGATTGCGCGGGCGAGCGGCCGACCCGAGGCCGAGGTCGTCCAATTGATGGCCGACCACGCCCTTGCGGTGCCTGCCGACTTCGCTTCGCAGGAAGTAGCCGATGCAATGGTCGACGCTCGCGGCAAGGAAATCACTCAAGAGCACGCTAACTCCGTCAAAGCGAAACTCGGTATTCGTCCGATCGACATCGCCAAGGCCATGCGGGCTGAGGAGATACCCGAAGACGTGCGCTACCTCGTCGAACTGATCCACGATCTCTGCGAACCCTAGCTGCAGATGAGCAGAGCTCGATGGACAGCACACTTACGCCGGTTTGTCGCTTCGACACGACCATTCCGGTTTTGACCCAAAAGCATTCGCTTAGAGGGCCCTAACCACGCCCAATTACCTGCCCTTCGTTCACGTGATCCGCAGGCTGAATGTCGATTGCAGCGGCTGTTTGACCCTCGCTCCTCTGAACCACAAGTCGTCAACTGCAGGTTGCGGCGGGCCACGCTTCATCGAGCAGTACCTGCCATATCGCGTCTTACCGCGGTCAAGGCGGATCGCTGGACGTGCCTACGCTCTATGATGCTGGTACAAAAGGCAGACCCGCTCTCATCGCTTCTAGTGTTAAGGGGTGCCATGTCTCGTGAACCGTCTCCTAAGGTAAATCGCTTGGCGTGGGGAGTTATAGAGGCCGAGGGGCTTCCTCCCGCACGCGACCTCAAGCTCTACCCAGGCGGCGGACGCGAATGGGACTGGAGCGAGACCGGCACACGGCATGAACCCGGAATCCAGCCAATCGACGTGAGAGAGCTCATCGACATCGGCTGTGAGGTCGTGATCCTCAGCAGAGGCATGCACCTGCGACTTCAGACGATGCCTAAGACGCTCGGCCTGCTCGCGGACGTTGCCATCGCAGTGCACGTCCTTGAGACGCGAGCCGCCGTAGACCTCTACAACACGCTCGCGGGCAACAAGGCGGTCGGCGCGCTCCTGCACTCCACCTGTTGATTATTAGGCTTAGGCTAGCCGGCCCTAATCGCGGCGTCGCAGCGGCCCGTAGGGCCTCTGCCCCCCCTGCCGAGTGATCACATTCCGGACGTTCAGCCAGCTCCGACCACTCCCGAGCCTCGAACGTTCGTTAATGTATCTTGGAAGGTGCTCGCGCTGGATCGATATGATCGCGCCCGCGATCCGCCTTTGTTCTCGTTCAGCGCACTTCAGGTTTGTCACGAAGCAACCGCACTGAGTTTGTGTCGTCGGCGGGTTGCAATCTGTTCGATCCGAATCTCGCATTCGCGCACCAGGGCAGCCCGATGGCTGAGTGGATCCGCGACGATGTCGAGATGCGCTGTGAGGCGTCCTTGCGCGTCGAATTGTATCTGGTAGATGAAGTAGCGGTCGCGATTGCGCCGCGCCGAGATATGCTCAGTGCGCGTCAATCGTACCGCACCCGACTTCACCTCGATAAAGCGCAGAATTTTGTCGACATACGCCTCAGGCGCGCCTTTGAAGGCCGAGCGATCGGCGTCGCTCTCAAAGCTCAGGCAATCGCAGCCATAGCCGCCTTCTCCTTGCAACCGAGAAATGCGAAGGGGAAAGCGGCCTTGGCTCACTTCGAAGAGCATTGCCCATTCTTCGGCATCGTTCGGCGCGGCGACATCCTGCCGGCCCGAGGCCGCCGCCGGGAAGCCGCCAATCCGTAAACTCCCGCCGCCGCCGCCTCCGCCCCCCGGGCCGACTCCCGGCTCGAGATCGACTACCGTGACCGCAGTGGCCTTTGGCGGCGGCGCGGGAGGTGCAGTGGGTGAACTTGGCGGGATCACAGGCGCCGCTTGTTGCGCCGGTGCTGACGTCCCGGCTTGCACCCGGACCGCCGGTACGACGTGCAACGGTGGGGCGGGCGATGGCGCTAAAGTAGGCAGCGCCAACGGTGCCGGTGGCCTTAATGCCAGAGCCAGGGTGGCCGCGTCCACCGTATAGGGCTTCTCGGCAACCGCGATCTCGGTTTCGATCGCAGCCAGTAGCGCGTCGATCTCGTCGGAGGTCTGGTTGGCTAGCAGTCGGCGCAACTGCAGCATCCGCAGGCTGTTGTTAGTCGCCAGCAGTAGCTTTTCGAAATCATCGCCATTCTGCAGCTCGAAAAATTCCGCCAGCCCGTCGCTGATGGCAGTCAGCGCCCGCATGACGATTTCGTCCTCATGCTCTTGCGGATCGATACGGATCAGCAGGCGATCGCTATCGAGCAGATGTTTGCCTGGCTCGAGTTCCCCGTCATAGACAGCGTCGCCCAGGCTGAATGCCAATACCGCTTCCTTGACGATCTCTAGTTTTAACCCGTCCAAGCGCGCGAGCTTGCCGGTGTCAGTGGAATTCGCCAGGCGCAGAGTCTTGATGAACCGCAAGCTGTCTTGGAGGCGGGTATGGAGATGGCCGGCGATGCCACCTTCTTCCGGCACTACGCGCGTAACCGTTAGGCTAAAGTTCTGCTTGCTTAACGGCCGCACCCCAAAGCGCGCTGCGATCTCGACCGCACCCCTGCGGGTCGGGAGGTCGAGCAGCGCAAGATGCTCGCGCGCTGCCGCGGGGAAATTATCGCGGTCGAGATAGAGAACATCCCCGACCTTCTCCCAAGCGATCGCACCACCCTTGCGGGCCTGCACCGTCCCGTTGGCGCGGAAGCGAACCCCCGCGTCGCCGCCACGTGACGAATCGAAATCGTCAATCTGCAGGATCTGGCCGTACAACCGCCGGACGACATCGGAGCTTGCCTGACGCTTCTCGAGGCCTGAAAGAAGCCCATAAATTCGCGGTTCGGCAAGATCCGATAATTTGTCCGGGACCTGTGCATGAATAAGGCCGCGGGCCCAAATGACCTTTGACAATCCGAACTGCGTCTCTTCGGCGGCGCTGGGTCTAGCCGGAGTTTCGAATAACGTGGCGAGTGGCCCAGGCGAAATCATTGCTTCGCAAGGTGCAGCCTTCTTGCCGTCCGCCACCGTAAGCCACGGTTGCGTCGCGATCATGTGCCGGACTAGGTCCGGCAGCTGGCCCGCATAAGGCTTCCAGAACGCCCGGCCCGTTCGCCCGGTGAGCCGGGTCGCGAAAGGCTTCGAAGTGAGCATGTCAAAACGTGGGTCGTAGGCGAGCCAAGTTAGGATTGCCGCGCTCGGCGCGTTGGCCAGAATCCCTGTCAGCCCAGCGACCGTGTCGAACTTGGCCAAATAGGTCGATCCCCAAACGAGTTCGGCCTTGGTCAGCACACTTCGGTGATTGCCGTCGGCGACATCGAAAACGTCAGGCAGCGCTTCGATTAGTAGCGGGCGATACATCGACGGGACCGGCTCCTCGACGCCCTTAGGCCAGCCATGGACCCCGATCCACCGGAAAAACTCGCGGAGCGCCGTTACATCCGACGAGAAGGAGTAAGATTCCGGTCCAGCTACGAGGTAGTTTGACTGTGCCTGATAAAGCCCCGAAACAATGAATCCCGTATCGCCGTACGGTGCCGAGAGATGGACATCACTTGCGTCGCGCCAGGCGCCGTCGGCACTAATTACCTCGGTCACACCCGCCGGAAATACCGCCTCGCGTGCAACGGCGGTCTGGCGAAGACCGAACAACGCTTCGAGCAGTTCGCGTTTCACAGCATCAGCGCGCTCAGGCTGCTGCCGGATTACCTTGTTGGCCTCGCGCCGCAGCGATGCGATTACGCCGGAAGCGCTAAATTCGTTGACCCCGAAACCTTGAAGCTTGTCAAAGCGGTCGCGCATGACGCCGCCCAAACCGACGCTAATCTTGTTCCACAACTCGGGATGGAGGAACTTCGCTTTTGCCCACCAAGGGAGGACCGGCGGCGTTCCCGACGCCGGCGGCGGGAACGACGTGTTGTTCTGCGTGAGCGGCTTGCCTTCGGTGTCCAACAGTAGTGAGCGATCGTGAAGGTCTCCGCTGACGGCCTTGGCGATGCCCACGATCGCGCTGGCACGCTCGTCGATAGTCATTTCAGCGCCGCGGAGTACCGCGAGCATGTCATCCGGCTTCAGGAGCTCGACCGAAAGGCGCTCGATCACGTCGCGATCCGCCTCACTTCTGCTGCGCGCCAGCGCAGGGAAGAAGCGCTTCGGCAGATAGGTTGAATAGGCAAAAGGCTCGACCTTGGTTTCTTCCGCGGTCGCAAAAATACCCGCGTTGGTCGGTATTAGTGGGCGGGCGCGGGCGGTGGCATAGACTTGCGTCTCGAACGGTTTGAGGGAATCAGGGAACAGGCCCGCACGGGCAAGCAACGTAAGCGAGCGCGGAACCTCGGGATCGTCGCGAAATGCTACGAGCGTATCCGCATAGAAGGCCGATAGCGCCGCCAACACGCCCGCATTCACGTCGGAAGTCGCGTTCAGCGTCTTGCGGCTCGAGTCTAGCTCGAGCGTGGCATGGAACAGCGCCGGGAAGGGCAACGGAATATCCGTCGGGAAATAGCAATGCAGAGTGCCTGGCGGAGTCGGTTCGCTACAACGGACGGCGATGGCCAGCTCGTACCGGCGCAGTCCGCCAGGCTCTTCGGCATCCGGCAAGGTTCCCGTCGCCCGCAGGGCGCGCCAATCCTGCTCGCTTGCGGTCTCGCCTCTCGCAACCTTCAACGTAAAGCGATCGCCTCCCTTAGGCTGCTTGCCCCAGCAACGAGGTGCTCCCTCGCCATCGTCGAGGATGATTTCTTCAATCGCTTCGACGAAGAGTAAGAAGTCGGGCGCAAACTCGGCGAGCTGCTTGAGTGCTCGCTGATGCGCCTTCTCGTCTTCAAATGGTGCAGCGACAACGGTGTCATAGCCATACGCGCGCAAGGCACGGGCGCGCGCCACCAGCTGCTGAAGCGCCGGATCCGCGATCGCCTCGAGCATGCTGCCGCTTGCGGGAAACGGCAGAATGGGAACCGGCGTGCGACGGCTGCGCTCGATCAGCTTCTGGATGCGCGCGTCTGCCTGTGCCAGCTTGGCGACCTGGGCTGCTGCATGGGCGCGCGAGAAGCCGATCTCCAGCGCCCCGCTCGTGACGAAGGGCTCCGAGGACCAGTTGAGTAGTGCCCGGAAACCCAGGCCCTTGGCTCCGATTAATGCCGCGCCGCGCTCGGGTTTATCGCTCACATGCGCCGTCATTAAAGAACGCACACCGCCTGCTCGAAATGGCATGCCGGTATTGGCGACGCAGAAACCCTCCGGACGGATCTCGATTCGGACGCGACCTTTGCCGCCCTGCTCCGCTGCGGCATCCGCGGCGTTCTGCACCATTTCGAGGAGCTCGCGATTGGCATAGTCGCGTGCAATCGACTTCTCCGCATTGGCATCGTGCTTAAGCAGGTCAGGCTTCGAACGATAGCCGTTCTCGGTGTCATCCAGGCGCTCCGCGATCCAGCGCTCCCAGCCAAATACAGTCTTCGGCGTTGGCTCTTCTTCGGGAAGATCGAAAATTTTAATCGAATGGTCTGCCATCGTTCCGCTATGCACCGGCCTGGCGCGTCCGCTCAAGTGTCGACTAGTGACGCGCCCCCTACCGCGGCACATGCTTCTCAGAAAATTTCGATCCGATGCGGGGGGAAAGGCCCCGAGAAGCTGCTTTTCAGAACGTGGACCCTCAACGCGGTGAATTAGTCGCACTGCTGCAGAGACTGGGCTACCAGGAGGATTGATCATCTCGGTCGCCATCGGCGAGCCGTTCGGCCGGCTGCACGGCTCGCTCGAGTTTGCTTCGTTCGACGCGGTTGCGCCTCGGGAGGGCGGCCCGGTGGCGCAGGTCACGACTACGACCACGGTGCGCGTCACCCTGCGACGGGTGCGCCTCCGCCCGTCACGAGCGAGGCGGCTAAGCCTTGACGTGACGATTACCCGAACGCAGCGTGCCGTTGGGGGAAATATCATTGCCAGCTAACATACCACCGCAGCCGCCTGCCGTCGTCGCGCCCGCGCCTGCCATTGAGAAGAAGGTCACGATCACGCCGGGCGTCAATCCGGCCGTGAGGGTTACGCAGGCTTCCGCGCCGCCGCCGGTGTCGGACGCTGCGCTCCGTGCCGCGCTGGTCACGCAGCAGGGCGCCATCAAGGCGTCCGAGCAGACCGCTGCTGCCACGAGGCGAGCAGCTGAGACCTCTGCTCACTACGCCTTCGTTGCCGCATGCTTGGCACTCGTGGGAGCTGTGTTCGGCGGGTTCGTGGCGTGGCGCAACGGTTGGCTCACGACGCGGACGACTCAGCAAATCAAGCATGCTGACTATCGTCAGGCGTGGATCGACAAGCTGAGGGAAGAGCTTGCTAGGTTCACTCGGTTGGCAGCTGAAAATGACGGAACGCCGGCGACGGATGGTGCGCTGAAAGAAAGTCTGTCCGTGATCGTTCTCCGCATGGACAAGGACGATCCGGATTATGACGAACTCACGACATTGATGGGAAAGGTGGCCGAAGAGAGCGCTAAAGCGAAAAATTTTGCAGTGACCAACGCTGCAATCGCCAACTTCCTCCACGTGTCGCAGCGAATCTTGAAGCGCGAATGGGAAGTTACGAAGCGTGAAATGCACGCGACACCTTGGGGACGTCCGTTCAGTTGGTTTGCAGCCTGGTACCGGAAACGCCGTCGCGCGGAGGAGAAGGAGGTCGTTCGACGCGCGCGCGCGAGCCTGACGCTCGATCCGCCCAAGGAACTTGGAAAGCCGGGACGCTGGCCTATTCGTTGGCGCACCCGACAAAAGCCGCTCAGCGACTCAAAGGCACCCATCCTTCGGATCGGCCGCCTTGAGCTAATGAAGCGGGAGCCCGCCCCTTCGCCGCAGGTCGATGAGGATTAGTCCTCCTGCGCTCCGGGCACGTCCATCGTTCAGCCGCAGTAGCTGTATAGAATTCCGCCGCCCTTCTCACGACCGAAAGCTTCACATCCATGCGGCGCGGGTGCTGAACGGATTAGCGCCGGTCAGCGTCATCGAGCACTCGAACAGCAGATCTTCACCGAACGGTTACCTTGCTAACGGCCTGCTTCCGGGTTCCCTCCGGCAGGTTCGGCCGCACCGCGGATATCTATGGCGGCTGATCTGAACGGCCAGCTTTGGTCGGCAGCTGACCCGCCCCTTTGCCCAGGCGGCCCCTTCCCCGACGTTCGCCAATTGTTCTCGGGTACCCAACTTCGCTGTTCATTCATGGTTCGCTGTCAGGAGTGCCAGGCGACAGACCCCGCCGGTCGCAGAGTAGGCTCAGCGATCTAGTTCATGTCACTTGATCATGACGCTAGCGTGGTCGAAGGAAGGCTTTAGGCATCCTGTAGCTGTGGCCAGGCGAGCGGCCGAGGTGAAATGCGAGCCTTGTCGCGTCGGCTAGCCTCTGATTGATTATTCGTTTAGACACTGCACCAACACCCGGGAGGCCCACGCCATGTCAAAGACGATTGATTCAGAAGACCTTAGCTTAGCGAAGGTCTTCCAATCGTTCTATCGCGTCCCCGATTACCAGCGAGAGTATGTTTGGGGTGAGAAAGGTCCAAACGGAGAAGGCGGGGAGCAGGTCGATCAATTCCTGCAGGACATATACAGCGAGTTCGAAGCCGCCACCTCTGAGCATGCTGAAGAGTATTTCATCGGCACGATCGTTGTGTGGGAGCCAAAGGACGGTTATTTTGATCTGATCGACGGGCAACAGCGCACCACAACTAGCTTCCTGACGCTCTGCGCGCTGCGTGATGCTTTTGTGACGGCCGGGGCAGCCGTCCCTCCGACGTTAAAGGACCAGATCTCCTCAAGCAGCATGGACTGGCGCGGGGAAATTAAGCACATGATGCGCCTCGATCTGCAATACGAGGACGCTTGCGATGCCCTGAGTGATTACGGCGAAGCCCGGCAGCCAAGCAGCATGATTGCAACGCGATCAACCCGAAATCTGGCCAACGCCTACGATACAATTCGCGACTTCTTGCGCAATAGGTTCGGTAGCGACGTTGCGCTGCTTCAGCGATTCTACGGCTACTTCGCCACCAAGGTAAAGCTTATCAGGATTCAAACACCGAGCGTTAGCCGCGCGCTAAAAATCTTCGAGACTATCAATGATCGCGGGTCGGGGCTTGATGGCATGGACTTGCTTAAAAACCTGCTTTTTATGAAAGCTCAGCCCGGTGATTTTGCCAAACTGAAGACCGATTGGAAAGATCTCACTCAGGAGTTGTTTGATGCGTCGGAAAAGCCACTGCGCTTCCTCCGCTACTTCATCCTCGCGAACTATGAGGTTAAAGACGCCAAACTGCGCGAGGAGGACATCTACGACTGGCTAACGAAGTCTGCTGCGCAGACCAACCATTCGGCGGATCCGCTCGGCTTTGTGGCCACGCTGAAGGCGGGCGCTCAGGCCTATGCACGCTTCTCGAAGGGTGAGAGTCCCCGCGGCACTAACGAACATGGACTGCTAAATACTCGTGCGCTCGGTGGCAGCGCGATCAAGCAACACTACGTTTTGCTGCTCGCCGGCCGCCACCTATCGGCGCCGCTCTTCACCAGGCTGTGCGATGGCATTGAGCAAGTGATGTGCGTGTGGCTATTCGCTGGCGTGCCGGCCAAAGACTACGAACGCTCGGTCACGGCTGCCGCGCGGGTGCTGCGTAGCGTCAGGACCGAAGCCGACTTTTCAGCCTTCGAACAGGCTTTTGTAGTCGCAGAGAAGCGCGCGCACGGTGACGACTTCGTTGAAGCGCTGCAGGAGTTGACGACCTCCGACGTACGGCAGTTTCGGATGAAATATCTCTTGGCCAAGATCGTCCAGTACGTTGACATCCAGGCATACGGCCGAGCGGCTCACGAGGCGCTTTCCACATACCTTTTATCGAGCAACGAGGTCGAACACATCCTAGCACAGGGCTCGACGCCGGCCGCAGCCGCGGAATTCGGGAAGAATGCCCGAGATCAGAATTACATTCAGTGCCTAGGCAACCTGATGCTACTAGAGAAAAGCGTCAACGTCGTCGCGAGCAATGCGCCGTATTCACAGAAGTGTGGTGTATACCCGTCCTCAAAATTCCTGCTGTCACGGTGCCAAGCGACGCGCTTGAAGGTCGGAGCGAACGACCGCATCACCCGCGCGATGAAGCGGCTTGACCCGGCGCCGGTCTGGAACTCAGAGGCGATCGACCGGCGACAGCTATGGTTCGCCGACATAGCACTCGATGTCTGGGATGTTCGGTCGTCGCTAGCGGCCTCCCAACCAGATGATAAGTCGATCTCTCCCTAGGCCTGACGCGGAGCATCTAGTGCGACCGATTCGCGGACGTTCCCGGTAACTCATTCTCTTCCGGATATTGGTCGTCGGTTCAGGCAGCCTTCGGCGGACCGGCAATGCTATTAGCTGCCTGTCATTGCCGAAGCGAAATGCGCGAGCCTTGGTCCTGCCCAGCCTTCCGCCGCACGTCGCCAAGCACGCTCGCCACGTTGAGGCGAATGGCGAAGCGCGCGAGGGTCTCCCACGACAGTGCGGGCTCGACACGGCAAAGCCGGGCGGCGGCCGGTCGCCCGCTCGCGCGCGACGCCCGTCGAGTACTCGCGCAGCCGGATCGCACCGACGCCTTGGCCCAGCAGCCGGCCGCACAGCGGATAGGCCAGCCCATGAGCCCGCCCCCCCCACGCGAAGCCAGCACCGCTCGGTATGGACCGTGAACACGGCATAGCGCTCGGCATTGAGGAACCTGTATGTGGACATCAGGATGCGATAGCGTCCCGCGGATTTATCGTCAGCGTCGCCTTGCTTCGTCGCCGTCGCGACGAGTATAAACCTCACCGCGGACAACGACTGCAGCTTGAGCGTTGCACGAAACGGGTCGGCGGTTCACGCGCGGCGGGAGGTGGAGCCGTGGGCCGACTGGCAGCTTGCGGACATACAACCGCAAAAGCGGGCATAGTGGTATCGATTGCTGCCGATCGGCCCTCATTCGCCAACGCCTCTGGACAAGGCGAATAGCGACGACATTGCCGTCTCTTGCCGAATCTAAAACAGCCCTCGCGCTGGGGCCGTATCACGCATACAGGCAGCCGTGTAAGCACGTCGAAAATCGAGCGGAATCTGGATATAGCGCAGGATGATAGCGGAACGTGCTCCTGACCATGACGAGAGCCGATCGGCCGACCTCTATTCGCTTCCTGCGGGCTGGGTGTGGGCTGACCTTGGCAGCATCGCCGAAATCACGATGGGCAACAGCCCGCCTGGGACCGCGTACAACAGCCGCGGCCGTGGCCTGCCCCTTATCAACGGACCGACCGAATTTGGGCCCGGGCCGCTAGATGCGCCGACCACGCGTCAATTCACCGAAGAGTACACACGCGTCTGCCAACCCGGCGACCTGCTGATTTGCGTTCGCGGATCGACGACCGGGCGAACCAATCTGGCGTGTTTTGCCGCCGCGATCGGCCGAGGCGTCGCAAGCATCAGAGCGTTCGACCTCCAGCCCTATATCAACCATTTCATTTGGTCGCGAAGCGCTGCCTTGCTCGGGGCCGCTAGCGGGTCGACGTTTCCGAGCATATCGGCCGCGCAGCTGCGCGCCCTCGCCGTCCCGCTGCCCCCGCTTGAAGAGCAGACACGGATCGTCTCGGCACTCAAGGTAGCCATGTTTAACCTCGATACAGGTATCGAACGCCTCCGCAAGGCCCGAGCCGACCTGCCCCAACTGCGCGCCGCAGTTCTGCGAACCGCAATGACGGGCGAGCTGACGGCAGGTTACCGGCGATCAACGGCAAGCGCCAACTTGAGCGACAGATTTGCCCCTCGTTCGTCAGCGTCAGAGGCCAGCGCTCAGGCTTCGCTCTTCGAGGCTCAAGAACCCAGCGAGGTTGTTCCAACGCCCCGCCTTCCCGACGCGTGGCGGCGGAGCCGCATCGATGAGCTCTGCGATGTGCGTTTAGGCCAGTCAAAGGGTCCGTCCAACCGGGCAGGCAGATTTGCAACTCCCTATCTGCGCGCCGCCAACATCACCGAGGATGGCCTTCAGCTGGAGGACGTCCTCACGATGGATTTTCCAACCCGACAGCGGGAGCTCTACCGCCTACAGGCCGGCGACATCATCATCGCCGAGGCATCGGGCAGCGCAGCGCAGGTCGGTAAGCCGGCTATCTGGCGAAATCAGCTCCCCCTGTGCTGCTTCCAAAACACAATTATCCGGCTTCGGCCGACCGCCATTGACCCAGAGTTCGCGCTTGCGGCGCTCCAGCACTGCTACTTTAACGGAATTTTCGCTGAGCTGTCAGCCGGCGTCGGAATCAATCACTTGGGAGCATCGCGTCTGAGCGCCATCGAGATCCCGGTGCCGCCCGCCGACGAACAGAAGATGATTGCGAGCGAGGTTGCCGATCAGCTCGCAGCGATCTCGCAATCGCGCTCAACCATCGAACGAGTATTCGACCGCGCCGAACAGCTACGGCGTTCGGTATGGAAGCAGGCCTTTTCGGGCAGGCTAGTACCATCAACGGACAAATCGAGCGCGATTGAGGCTGAGCTTCAGGCTATTCAGCTGAAGCTTGCGGCCGAGGCGACGAAGGAGCTCGCAGCTCTACCCGCAACTTCACGGCGAAGCAAGGACGCAAACATGCCGATCGCACTTGAAAATATCCTAAGGGATTATCCGGATGGCCTGACGCCCGAGCGGCTGTTTGCGATTGCAGGCTATGGAGCCGAGCAAGTTGATGAATTCTACACCAAGCTCAACATGCTCGTCGGCCAAATCGAGGAAGTCCGGCCAGATGATGCGGCAGTGCTGCAGTGGCCGCGAGTAAGCGAAATATTGGTACGCTTAAAAGAGGTTTAAGTTCGATGCGCGTTGACAGGCTATACGTCGAGTCCTTCAAAAACCTCCAGAGGTTCGAGGTGGACTTTGACGCAACCAGCTCACGACAGGTCGTCGTTGGCCGGAACGGTGTTGGCAAATCCAATCTTCTTGAAGCCTTGGCGCGGATCTTTCGGCAGCTCGACCTTGAGGAGGAGGCCACCTTTGGCTACGAGATCGAGTACCATTGCAACGGTTTTTACGTTAAAATCAGGTCAGAGGCGGCTGCTGAGGAAGCCAGCGAGGCGCACGTCAGATACAGGCGGTTCTATTATCTGACTCCCGCAGTCAGTCCTGAAATCGCGGCCAAGAACAGGCCTTACAAGTCCATAAAGCAAAATGACTTCTATGGGCGTAATCGCGCGCAAGGCGCTGGGTCAAATCCTGATCGTGTCATCCCGCTCTACGTGTTTGGTTATTACTCCGGTACGTCGTCGCGATTTGCCGAACTGTTCGGTCGCCACGAGGAGATTTACTACCGAGAACAGATAACGGGTGAGGAGGCGCCGCTTCGCCCGCTATTCCTCGCCCGGCCACATCACAGCCAGTTCGCGCTGCTGTCGTTCTTTGCGGCAAACGACGAGCCGGCCAAGAAGTTTCTGCGCGAAGAATTTCAGATTACCGGCTTAGAATCGGTGCTTTTTTCGCTCCACGAGCCCTACTGGCGGCGCGGGAAGAAGGCGCCGAGTGCCAATGCGGGCGACGACGAGCGCTTCTGGGGTGCGGGCGGCAAGGTCGCACCGTTCCTTACCGCGCTGTTCACGCATTCGCTCGCGCCGATGACCGGCAAATCAAAGCGTCGCGTCTCGATTGGGCAAGAGCGGAACTTCGATATGCGCTACTGCTATGTACCGAGCGAGGCGGCGCTGCGCAGCCTCGCGGATGGGCTTGAGCCCAAGGAGTTTTTCGCCCGCCTCGAGAGCACCATCTTTAGCGATGTGATCGCACCCGATGGGGGCGATGTCCGGATCAGAGTCAAGGTGGAGGGCTGTGACGGCAGCATCACCTTCCGCGAGCTGAGCGAGGGCGAGCAGCAGCTGCTAACGATTATCGGGCTGATGCGCTTCACCGCACAAAATGAGAGTCTATTCCTGCTCGACGAGCCGGACACCCACCTCAATCCAGCATGGTGCCTCGACTATCTCGAGAACCTACGTCGATACGGGGTCGAGCCGCCGCAAAGCCAGATCCTCATGACGACGCACAGCCCGCTGACGTTCGCTGGGCTCGAGGAAGATGAGGTGGTGATTCTTAGCCGAGGGGCAGATGGCGCAGTTATTAGCCAGCATCCCTTGTCGCCGCCGAGGGGCATGGGCTTTCAAGCAATCCTGACAAGCGAGTTCTTCGGACTTCGCTCCGGCATCGATCGCGAAACGCTTGTCAAGATCGACAGGAAGCGCGAACTCGGCTTTATGTCTGACCGGACTCCAGCCGAGAACAACGAGTTGGCTGCGCTCGACGAGGAGCTCGGTCGGCTGGACTTCTCGAAGGCCGCGCGCGATCCGCTCTACCTAGAGTATATCCGCGCCATGACCCAGGCGCAAATCGACAATCCCGAGTTGGCCAAGCCGGCGCCGACACCAGCTACCTGGGAGATGCGCGCCGAGATCGCCAAGGAGATATCGAAGAAGATCCTCGAAGCGAATAAAATCGCATGAGACCGATCAGGAAAAGCGAGTTGCGACGGATTACTCTGCAGAGCAAGCTAGACTCGCTGCAAGCCGCGAAAACAGCGCTGGCCGGCATGACCGAGCAGGAGCGTGCCGATTACATTTCTGCTAATGATGATCTGTGGACTGCGCTTCGCCATGACCTCTGGAAGGTCGGCAGCCAGAAGTGCTGGTATTCGGAGGTTATCATTGAGGCGGACGTCGGCGAGGTTGAGCACTTCCGACCCAAGAAGAAGGTTTGGAAATCCGAGCCACCTCATGGCGGCTACTGGTGGCGCGCCTTCGACTGGACGAACTTTCGTCTTGCTCACCCGTTGGTCAATCGCCGACGTAGGGATTATTCAACCGAGCACGTGGCCGGAAAGGGCTGCTACTTCCCGCTTCGCATCGAGGCGACGCGCGCCACCTCGGAACCGGCGGAAGGCGACGAGGAGCCGGTGCTCCTCGACCCAGCGAGCTCCTCGGATTTCAGGCTCATATGCTTTGATACCAACAGCGGCCGTCCTGTCCCGCGTTACCCCAAAGCCGATCAGGCAAATGCCTGGTTGCACGAGCGCGCCGAGCAGACGATCAATTTTTATCATCTGAACGAAGGAACCTGGAATGCCAAACGAGCCGACTTGATGCGTGATGTCGGCATCGCGTGCGACCGGGCGATGGAAGCGAGGATGACGGGTGACGGGGCGAAGTTCCAGAAATATATCGGAGAGATCATGGAGTTTGTGGATGACGCCGCTGAATTTTCGGCGGCCGCGAAGCAGATGGTTGGGGAGAAAGGCTTGCTTAACGATATCTATGCACCGATCCCGTCCACTCTACCCTCTCAATTAGACGCCTCTGGCAGCTGAATCATGTCCGATACAAAACAGATCGTCGATCGCGCCTGGTCCTATGCGCATGTTTTGCGCGACGAAGGAATCTCTTACCTCGCCTACATTGAGCAGATCACCTTCCTCCTGTTCCTAAAGATGGTCGACGAGATCGCCGCCGCGGACCCCATGCGCGCGCCCCTAATCCCGCATCAGTGGGGCTGGGCCAGCCTCATCGAGCGGACCGGTCCCGACCTCATCGAGCATTACGAGCGCGTTCTTGAGCGGTTGAGCCAGCAACCCGGAATGCTTGGCGCCATCTTTCGCAAGCCGCGCCCGGAAATTGAAAATCCGCGCACCTTGCGACGGCTGATCGTCGACTTGATCGGCAGCGAAAACTGGAGTGCGCTTGCAGCCGATGTAAAGGGCGACATCTACGAGGGGCTGCTCGCGCGTACAGCCTCGGAGTCGCCCAAAGGGGCGGGACAATATTTCACGCCGCGCGGGCTGATCTCGGCGATCGTCGACTGCATACGGCCCACCGTTAAGGACACCGTCTGCGATCCGGCCGCAGGAACTGGCGGCTTCCTTTTAGCCGCACTCGAAGTTGCGAAAGCACAGGCGCGAGCACTCGACGAGACAGCGCTCGCGCATCTCCGAACGGACTTCGCGCACGGCTCGGAGTTGGTTCCCAACACCGCACGGCTATGCATCATGAACCTTTTCCTCCACGGAGTTGACGCAGATCCGCCACCCATCCGCGTCGGCGTCGATGCACTCGCTGAGGCTCCGGGCCGACGCTTCAGCGTCATCCTCACCAACCCGCCTTTTGGCACCAAGGGGACGGCGCGTGGAAGCGAAGAGGAGGACTCATCTGCCCCCGCCGGCGTACAAAATCGCCCGGACTTGGCCGTCGCGACATCAAACAAGCAGCTGAACTTCCTGCAGCATGCCGTCGCGATGCTTGAGGACGGCGGGCGCTGCGCGATCGTGGTGCCGGACAATGTACTCTTTGAAGCCGGGGCGGGCGAGGCCGTGCGTCGCCGACTCCTAAAGACTTGCCACGTGCACACTCTCCTTCGCCTTCCGCCCGGGATCTTCTACGCTCAGGGCGTCAAGGCCAACGTGCTGTTCTTCGACAAGCGTCCCTCGACGCCCGATGAGGCGCTTTGGGTCTACGACCTGCGTACAGCAAAGCATTTTACGCTTCGCCAGCGGCCGATCCAGCGCAGCGACTTCGACGAGTTCGTCGACCATTACGCCGACGGGAGCGAAGCGGCGCGACGCCGCCGGGCGACCGAGGGCACGTCCGACCGCTGGCGCGCCTATTCGCATCAAAACCTGCTCGAACGAGATAAAACTAACCTCGATCTCTCATGGCTACGCGAGCAGGTCGCGAGCGCCAACGAGGCATCGCTCGCGGCCCCGGCCGAGATCGCCAACTCAATCGCCCTTGATCTGCGCGCCGCAATCGAACGGTTCGATGCCGTCGCTCGCCGACTATGACGGATTCTCCTGAAGCAAACAGAGGCGTTTTTCCGTCAGCGGCTCGCCTAGCACTGCTGAGCGGACGACGGCTTTTAGGATCAACCGTCTGTCGGGCGGACGACCGAAATTAGGGTTCGAAGCTGGCGGTGCGCTCAAGCTGGACGAGCGTCCGCTAAGGCTTCGTAACAGCCGAAAACGGTCAGGTTCCCGGTTTCCATCCGAGGTAAACGATCAAGCCCTCATCCCTGCCACCTAAACGAACACCCGGTTTGTACGGGCCTGCGCCTGAAAGCGGATATGCAGCTATCACCCCCGGCAGGCGCGCGAGCCCCCTCCCCTGCCCGATGAACGAACGGCCGGCTCCCCCGGCCGTCCGCCCGAAAGCGGACAGGCAGCTATCCACCCCGCCGGCAATCGAGCCCCCCTTCCCTGCCCGCTGAACGAACAGCCGATCTTCTACTACCGTCTGCTCGGAGCAGGCGGGCAGCTCGCCGCCCCAAGCCCGCGATTGAACACTATTCCTGCGCGGCGGAGAAATCCGATTCTCGCCGCCGCCAGTCGGAAACGATTAGGCGGTAACTCAGCGGTCCAGGCCTTAATTCCCGCCCCCCCCCACAAACGGCCATAAAGGCCGAACCGCGGACCGAAACAGCCGGGCAGCTTTCGCGGCCGTTGCGCGGGACACCGGCGTACCGGCGTGATTTGGGCCGAGTTCGATGGCCGCGGATCACCTTCGTAGATGACACCCTCAATCCGTGTGGGACGGGTACTCTCATATTTGACCCGGGGGGCGCGACTACATCAGGATGGAACCGCTCTAAGCGACGGCGGCTTCCGCCTCACCACGTCCCGCCCCCCGGGGGGGGGGAGTAGCCTTTTGGCAGTCTTGTCAGTGAAGCGCGTAGCGCGTCATTGATGAAGATATTACCGAAGCACGTGGGCGAGATCGGATACAAAAGCGTCCATGACGCACACAAAGGGCTTGCGACATCGGAGGCTCGGCCCCTCAGTTCAGCGTTCGTGGCGGTTCATCGCTGATCGCCCGCAACCGCATCGGAGTGTGGGAACAAACGTGGGAACGAAGCGACAGCCGCAGTCGAAACACCAGCTTTCCGGCCGATTTTCACAGCAGCCTTGGCGGAGACGGAGGGATTCGAACCCTCGATACGGTTTCCCGTATGACGCTTTAGCAAAGCGTTGGTTTCAGCCACTCACCCACGTCTCCGGGCCGGCGTGAGGCGCGGCTATAGCGAGCGTCATCGACCTGATCAATGGGCCTGCGGCAATTCGGTGCGCCGCGTCACGGAGTCGGGTCGTCGCGGTGTTCATTGCCCGGACAGCAGCGCTGTCGCTATGCTGGCGCACCGGTGTGGGGACAGTGACGATGCGGACGATAGGGCGCGGTGTGCGGGGCGCGATGATGGTGGCGGGGCTCGCGCTGGCGGCGCCCGAAGCGGCGGGCGCGCAGGTGCGCACGATCGATCCCAACGCCGCGATCGACCAGGACGTCGGCGGCCAGCCAGCGGTGCGCACGCCGCGCGCGCCGCAGCCGGTCGAGCCGGTCCAGCGCGACGATGAACCGCTGCCTCCGGCCGAGACGCCGCCCGCGACGTCCACCCCGCCGACGCCGCAGGGCGACGCGCGCGCCAACGCCACCACCAACGCGGCGGAGACCTACAAGCGCGACGACCTGATCGCCGCGGGCGAGGGCGTGTTCGGCAAGGGCGCCGAGGGCTTCGCGCAGATCATCGAGAAGATCCTCAAGGACCAGGGCGAGCCGAACGCCTATATCGCGGGCCGCGAGGCCTCTGGCGCCTTCGTCGTCGGGCTGCGCTATGGATCTGGGATCATGACGCACAAGGTCGAGGGACAGCGCCCCGTCTATTGGACCGGTCCGTCGGTCGGCTTCGACGTCGGCGGCGACGCCAACAAGGTCTTCGTGCTCGTCTACAACCTCTACGACACGCACGACCTGTTCAATCGGTTTCCCGGCGCCGAGGGGCGGCTGTACTTCATCGGCGGCTTCGCGGCGACCTATCTCCGCCGGGGCAATGTCGTACTGATCCCGGTGCGGCTCGGGGTCGGCTGGCGCGCCGGCGTCAACGTCGGCTACATGAAGTTCAGCGAGACCGCGAAATGGCTGCCGTTCTGATCCAACGCTGAGCTGAGGCGCGGGTCGATGTCGCCCGTCGGATCGCCGACGCGGCGCCATCGAGGGAAGTGCTGGGTTCCGCGACGATCATGTCTCCGGGATGGCCCAGCGCGCCCCCGGTCTGAGGCCGGCCCAGCACCGGCGGCAGACGACGCGGTCCCTGCCTGATGTCGCTCCAGCGCTGCTCACCGATGCGCCGTGAGAATATCGGCCAAGAGTGCGTCCGCGGCCCTGGCTCGACGGCCGGCGCGCGGCGCGATGAGGAACCCCGCCGTTGGCCCATTATGGCGTCGAGCGGCGCCTACGTGACCAGCGTCCGGGCAGGCCGCGGCGGCGCGGTCGGGCGACATGAACGGGTCGAGCCCCGCTTCGCCGTGGAGTGAGCGGTGAGCGCCATGGTCAAGGTCGGCGCGATCAGGGGGTACAGCCGGTCGGACAGGCGAGCACCGCCCAGGCGCACCGGCCACGATCAGGACGGCGACGATCGGCACGCCGGCGCCGCGATGACCGAGGACGCGGCAGCGGATCGCCCCACGCGCTTCAGTGACGGTAGCGCAGCGTCGCCAGCAGCGTCCGCGGCGCGCCCGGATAGATATAGCTGTCCTGCGAGTCATAATAGCGCCGGTCGGCCAGGTTCTGGAGGTTGGCGGTGAGCTCGACCCGCTCGCTCAGCGTATAGTAGAGCGCGGCGTCGAACCTGGCATAGCCGGGGACGCGGAAGGTGTTGGGCAGATAGGCCTCACGCGCGCCGACGTAGAAGATTCCGCCGCCGAGCGCGACGGGCAGCGACGGCGGATCGAGGCGGGCCCACAGGCTGGCCTGGTCGCGCGGCACGTTGAGGAGATGGTCGCCGACCGGGATCGCCTGGTCACGCGTGACGACCGCGTCGGTGTGCGCGTAGCTGGCGACGAGCTGGAGCGGGCGCAGCGGTCGCGCGCTCAGATCCCCTTCGATCCCGCGCGATCGCTCCTGGCCGGCGAGGATCGAGAAGTCGGGGTCGGCGGGATCGGGCGTGGCGACGTTCCGCTTGCGGATCTGGTAGAGCGCCGCCGAGGCGGTGAGCCGGTCGTCGCGTGCGGCGTAACGGACGCCGAGCTCATATTGCTCGCCCTGCTCGGGCGCGGGCGTGCCGCCGGTGCGCAGGCGCGTCGAGGTCTGCGGGTTGAAGCTTCGCGCGCAATTGGCATAGGCGCGCAGCCGATCCGAGAATGAGTGGATCACGCCCAGGCGCGGGGTGAGCTGGCCCTGGTGGAAACGCTTCACGTCGCGTGCCAGGCGGTCGTTGCGCCACTCGGCGAAGCGGTCGTAGCGCAGGCTCAGCAAGGTCTGCCATCGCGGTGTCAGCGAGACGAGGTCCTGGGCATAGCCGCCGCGATCGCTCGTCACCATGCGCCGCAGCCGCAGGCGCGGCGGCAGCCCCGCCGCGGCGCCGGCGTAGACGGGCGCGAGAATGTCGATCGGCGCGACCGCGTCATAGCGGCGAAAGTCGTTCGATCCCGCTGTCCGTGTGCCGTCCACGCCGACGACGAGACGATGCTCCAGTCCGGCGAGGTCGACGTCGCCGTGGATCTCGGCGAAGGCGTTCAGATCAGTGCCCGGCGAGCGCACCAGCGTGAACTCGCGATCGACGGTGCGACCATCGACCTCAAGCCGCGTCGTCTGCGTCGCCGCCCGGCGGTCGGCGTTGCCGTGACGCTCGACCCCGGTCCGCATCGACCAGCCGCCACCGAGATCCTGGTCGAGCAGCGCCGACAGGTCGCTGTCGCGCACGCCGTAGCGGTCGCTCGGCTCGCCGAGGAAGCGCGCGCGCGGCAGCCGGAACAGGATCTCGCCCAGCGAGTCCGGGTCGAAGCCGCGGTCGGGCATGGTGACGATATGCTGGTAATAAGCGCGCAGGTCGAGCCGCGTACCCGGCGCGGGCCGCCACGCGAGCGCGCCGCCGACGGTCCATCGCCGCGGGTCGACCCAGTCGCGAAAATTGCCACCGCGCTCGTAGGCGCCGGTGAGGCGCAGCCCGACCGAGTCCGACATGGGCCGATTGATGTCGGCCTGCACCCGCGACTTACCGAAACTGCCGCCGCTCACCGCGAGCTCGCCGCCGGCGCGCGCCGCGGGTGCCTTGGTCACCACGTTGACGATGCCGCCTGGCTCGAGATAGCCGGTCGACACCGACGCGGGGCCCTTGATTACCTCGATCCGCTCGACGTGCACCAGATCGACCGTGGTGTCGTAGAAATCGTGGCGGAAGCCGTTGAAGAGACCGGTCGCGGCGTCGAAGCCGCGGATGCCGAACGAGTCGGTCACGCCCAGATAGGCTTCCTTGCGGACCACCCCCGAGATGTTGCGGGTCGCCTCGCTCAGCCGCAGGAAGCCCTGGTCCTGGATGAGCTTGGCCGGCACGGTCTGGATCGCGACCGGCAGGTCCTCGATCGGCGCGTCGAGATGGGTCGCCGCGGCGGCGCCACGCTCTCCCGAGACGACGATGTCACGCTCGACCGACGCGTCCGCCGACGCCTGCTCCTGCTGGGCCAGCGCCGGCGCCGCGACCATCATCGTCCCCGCCGCTGACAGCAGCACCGACCGCCCTCGCCTCATCCGACTTCTCTCCAGTGCGACGCATTATCATAGCATCGCCGTAAGAGGGTCGGGCGGAAAGAGACCGCTATCTTCGCCGGTCAGGAAGGCGGGGGCGGCGCGCCGCGCCGCCGGACGTCTCGCTCGCGCGGCGGCTCAGCGCCTCACCGCGCCCCTGGGAACTGTGTCGCCTCGAAGCGCAGCGGCTGACCCTGCGGCGCGGCGCCGAGCTCGTCCTCCCACATCGCCACCTCGCCGCGAATGATCGTGCCGATCGGCTTGCCGGTCAGCTCCATCCCCGTGAAGGGCGACCAGCCCGACCGCGACGCCAGCCACTCGTCCTCGATCGTCCAGCGCTTGCGCAGGTCCACCACGGTGAAGTCGGCGTCATAGCCGCGCGCGATCCGGCCCTTGCCGACCAGCCCGAAGATGCGCTGCGCGCCCGCGCTGGTCAGCTCGATCACGCGCTGCAGCGAGAGGCGACCATGCGCGGCATGGTCGAGCAGCAGCGGCAGCAAGGTCTGCACGCCCGGCATCCCGCTCGGGCTCGCGGGATAGTCCTTGCCCTTCTCCTCCAGCGTGTGCGGCGCGTGATCGGAGCCGATCACGTCGGGCACGCCCTGGTTGAGCCAATGCCACAGCCCGTCGCGGTGCGCGCCCGATCGGATCGGCGGATTCATCTGCGCCAGCGTGCCGAGCCGCGGATACGCCTCCTCGCCCGCCAGCGTGAGATGCTGCGGCGTCACCTCGCAGCTGGCGATGTCCTTGTTGCGCCCGAGCAGCTCGAGCTCGGCCGGCGTCGTGACGTGGAGCACGTGGATGCGCCGCCGCGCCGCGCGCGCCAGCCGGAGGATCCGCGTCGTCGCCAGCATCGCGCTCTCGTCGTCGCGCCACACCGGGTGCGAGGATGGGTCGCCCGCGACGCGCTCGCCGGCGCGCGCGTTCATGCGGTCCTCGTCCTCGGCGTGGATCGCGACGCGGCGGACGCCGTGCGCCAGCACCTCGGCGAGGCGCGAATCCTCGCTGACGAGCAGGTCGCCGGTGGAAGCGCCCATGAAGATCTTCACTCCCGCGGTGCCGGGCAGTCGCTCCAGCTCGGCGAGCTCGCGCGCATTGTGGTTGGTCGCGCCGACGTAGAAGGCGTGGTCGCACCACATCCGACCCTGCGCGCGCGCCAGTTTGTCCGCGATCGCCTCGGCCGAGTCGGTGTTGGGCTTGGTGTTGGGCATCTCGAACACCGCCACCACGCCGCCGCGCACCGCGGCCTCGCTGCCGCTCGCGAGATCCTCCTTATGCTCCAGGCCCGGCTCGCGGAAATGCACCTGGCTGTCGATCACGCCGGGCAGGATGTCGAGCCCGGTACAGTCGATCCGCCGTCCCGCGTCACCGCTGGCGCCGATCGCGACGATCCGGCCCTCGTTCACGCCGACGTCGGCCCTGACCGGTCCGCCCGGGGTATGGACGGTCCCACCGCTCAGCAGGAGATCGTAGCTCGCCATCGTCCGTCCTTTCCGGGTCTTTCACCGTGTGCGCCGCCTCCCTACCTTGCCGGCATGAGCGATACCAGACCGCCCACCACGCTCGCTGACCGCGCGCTGCTGCGGCTCTCCGGCGACGACCCGCGCGGCTTTCTCCAGGGGCTCGTCACCAACGACATGGCGGGCGCGCTGCCGTGCTGGGCGGGGCTGCTGTCGCCGCAGGGCAAGGCGCTGTTCGACTTCCTCGTCTGGAGCGACGGCGCCGACGTGCTGCTCGACGTCGAGCGCGACGCGCGCGAGGCGCTGGCGCGGCGGCTGACGATGTACCGGCTGCGCCGCGCGATCACGATCGCGCCCGAGGACTCGCTCGCGGTGCACTGGGCGGCCGAACGGCCCGCAGACGCCGAGGCGGTGCCCGACCCGCGGCTGGCGGCGCTCGGCTGGCGCTGGCTCGCCCCCGCCGACGACGGGGACGCGGCGGCACCGTGGCGCGCGCACCGACTGTCGCTCGGCGTGGTTGAGGGCCGCGCCGAGCTGGGCGACGGCGAGACCTTGTGGCTCGAGGCCAACGCGCGCGAGCTGGGCGGGGTGAGCTTCGCCAAGGGCTGCTATGTCGGGCAGGAGAATACCGCGCGGATGCACCATCGCAGCAAGGTCAACCGCCGGCTGGTAGTGGCGCCGCTCGCCCCCGACGAGGCCAAGGCGCGCGCGCTCTACCCCAACCTGGGACTGATGGTGGCGCTGCGCCGCGTCGAGGCGCTCGGCGACGCGCTGCGACCGACGTGGCTACCGGCTGACTGACCCGTGCGCGACGATCCAGTTTCGCCCAGACTCCCGAACGCCGCCGGCGCTCACAGCCGATCGAAGTCGATCGCGCCGTGGCGGTCGAGCCGCTGCTCCGCCGGCGGCATCGGGTATTTCAGCCCGGTCGCGCAGTTGAACAGGACCACCTCCTCGTCCTCGTCGACCTCGCCGTCGCGCAGCGCCTGGTGATACGCCGCCAGCGTCGCGCCGCCCTCGGGGCAGAGCAGCAGCCCGTCCTGCCGCGCGCAGGCGTCGACCGCGGCGAGGATCGCGGGATCGCCGACCGCCAGCGCCCTGCCGCCGCTCTCGCGCACCGCGCGCAGGATGAGGAAATCGCCCACCGCGCGCGGCACGCGGATGCCGGCGGCGACGGTGTGCGCGTCCTCCCAGCGCTCGGCATGTTCCTCGCCCGCCTCGAAGGCGCGGACGATCGGCGCGCAGCCCGCGGCCTGCACCGCGTACATGCGCGGGCGCTCGCTGCCGATCCAGCCGAGCCGCTCTAGCTCGTCGAACGCCTTCCACATGCCGATCAGCCCGGTGCCGCCGCCGGTCGGGTAGAAGATCGCCTGGGGCAGCCGCCAGCCGAGCTGCGCGGCGAGCTCCAGTCCCATCGTCTTCTTGCCCTCGATCCGATAGGGCTCCTTCAGCGTCGAGAAATCGAACCAGCGTCCCTCGGCCGCCCCCTTGCCGACGATCGCGCCGCAATCGTCGATCAGCCCGTTGACGCGCCACACGCGCGCGCCCTGCGCCGCGATCTCGCGCACGTTCACCTCGGGCGTGTCCTCGGGGCAGAAGACGATCGTCTCGATCCCCACGCGCGTGGCATAGGCCGCCAGCGCGGCACCGGCGTTGCCGTTGGTCGGCATCGCGATGCGGGTGACGCCCAGCTCCTTCGCCATCGCCACCGCCATCACCAGCCCGCGCGCCTTGAAGCTGCCGGTCGGCAGGCGACCCTCGTCCTTGACCCAGACGTGGGCGCCGCCGCTCCGCGCGATCGGGATCAGCGGCGTCTCGATCTCGCCGAGGCTGACGACGTTGGCCGTGTGCCGCACCGGCAGCAGCTCGCGCCAGCGCCAGAGGTCGGTCGCGCGCGCCGCCAGCGTCTCGCGCGGCAGCGCGGCGCGCACCGCGTCGAGGTCGTAGCGGACGAGGAGGGGCCGCCCGGCGCGTGAGAGATTGTGAAGCTGGTCCGCCGCGTAGCGCTCGCCGGTCAGCGAACACTCCAGATGGGTCACGAAGGTGGCGCGCTCGGCAATGAGATTGTCGTTCATGCCAATAGCCTTAGCGGGTGGTGCGGCGGCGTCCATGGGGCGAAGCGGCGGGGCGTCGAGAACGAGCCGCGCGATGCGGCCTGCCCGGCGAGATGCGCTTCGTCGCGCCCCTCACCCTCCGTCATCCCGGACTTGGTCCGGGATTCACCGGGCCGCATATCCTGCCCCCGTTGCTCCAGTGGAGGGCTGGATCCCGGACCAAGTCCGGGATGCCGGTGGAGGGGCTCGTCGTGTCCTCCGCGCGAGCCTGCATCCAGCTCACAGGACGGGAGGATCGCCACCGCAGCGGGGGAGACGAGCCCGCCACCTCACTCCGGCTTCTTCGCCACCCCGACCAGCGCGGGGCGCAGCAGCCGGTCCTTGATCATCCAGCCCGACTGCATCTCCTGCACCACCGTGCCAGGCTCGGCGTCGCTCGGCATCTCCACCATCGCCTGGTGGCGGTTGGGGTCGAGCGGCCGGCCCAACGCCTCGATCTTGGTCAGCCCGTGGCGCGCGAACACATTGGTCAGCTCGCGCCCGGTCGCCTCCAGCCCGGTGACGAGCCCCTTGAACTTGTCGTCGGCGCGCAGATCGGCCGGGATCGCGGCCAGCGCGCGCTCGAGATTGTCGTTCACCGACAGCACGTCGCGCGCGAAATTGGTGGCGGCATAGGCGCGCGCGTCGGCGGCGTCCTTCTCGGCACGGCGGCGCACGTTCTGGACGTCGGCCTGCGCGTACAGCGTCTCCTGGCGCGCGGCGGCGAGCTGGTCCTCCAGCTCGGCGATGCGCTGCGCCTGGGAATCGTGCTCGGCCACCTCGGGCGCGGCCTCGGCGGTGGCCTCGCGCAGGTCGTCGGCGGAAGTCGGTTGGTCGCTCATTCTGTCCCTGTCTATTTAAAGCGTCTCGAACGAGTGCCCGCGCCTCACCCGAGCAGGCGGGCGAGCGTCGCGGCGGTGAAATCCACCATGGGCACGACCCGCGCATAGTTCAACCGCGTCGGCCCGATCACCCCGACCACGCCGACCACGCGACCGTCATGCCCGCGGAACGGTTTGGCGATCACCGAGGATCCCGATAAGGCGAACAGCTTGTTCTCGGCGCCGATGAAGATCCGCGTCGCGTCGCCCGCGCGCGCCGAATCGAGCAGGGCGGCGATCTCCTGCTTGCCCTCGAGGTCGTCGAGCAGCCCGCGCACGCGCTCCAGGTCGGCGGCGACGGCATCGTCGAGCAGTCGCCCCTGCCCGCGCACGATCAGCACCGGGCGGCGCGCGCCGTCCTCGCTCCACACCGCCAGCCCGCGCTCGACCAGGGCGCGCGCGGCGGCGTCGAGCGCGCTGCGCCCGTCCGCCAGTTCGCGCTCGAGCCGCTGGCGCGCCTCCGCCAGCGTCAGCCCGCCCAGCGTCGCGGTCATGTAATTGCCCGCCTCGACCAGCGCCGACGGGTCGAGCGTGGCGGACAGGTCGATCACGCGATTCTCCACCGCGCCGTCCTCGCCGACCAGCACCGCCAGCGCCTGTGCCGGCCCGAGCGGGACGAAGCCGATCGAGCGCAGCACCGCCTCGCGCTTGGGCACCATCACCAGCCCGGCGCAGGCGGACAGGCCCGACAGCGCCGCGGTGGTGGCGGCGAGCGCTTCCTCGACCGGTCCGGCGGCGGCCGCGCGCGCCTCGATCTGCGCGCGCTCCTCCGGCGACGGCGCGCGGGCCTGCATCATGCCGTCGACGAACAGCCGCAGGCCACGCTCGGTCGGCATCCGCCCCGCCGAGGTGTGCGGCGCCGCGAGCAGCCCCGCGGCCTCGAGCTGCGCCAGCACGTTGCGGATCGACGCGGGCGAGAGGTTGAGCCCCGCCTGCGCCAGCGCCCTGGAGCCGACCGGCTGGCCGCTGTGGAGATAGCCGTCGACGACGCGGCGGAAGATGTCGCGCGCGCGGTCGGTCAGCTCGGCGATCGGGGGCGAGGGCGTCACCCGCGCAATGTAGGCGGCGGCGGGGGCGGGCTCAACCGGGTTCGGGGTGGGGCGGCGGCGGGCGCGAATGTTGCGAATGTTGAGTCGCTGGCGCGTTCGGTGGCGAATGTTGAGTCGCGGGTGCGAGCGGCGTGAGGCAAGGATGGAGGCAGCGGTCACCCGCGCGCTCTAGCCGGGCGTGCGGGGCGTAGGACAGCGCTGCCGCTCTCCGATCCCCCCGCCGAGCGGGGAGGATCTTAGCTCGATCGGATCGAACACCCCGCTCCGGCTCTCGCCCGGGGGAGACAGCGTGACCATCGCTGTGCCGCATGGGCGCCCCCCCGCCACGCGAAGAGGATCTACAACTCACTGATCGAACAGCCCGTCCTGGCTCCCGGCGGGCGGGTTCAACCCCAGATGCTTCCACCCGCCGGCGTTGAGCACGCGCCCGCGCGCGGTGCGCGCCACCAGCCCGAGCTGGATCAGATAGGGCTCGATCACCTCCTCGATCGTGTCGCGCGGCTCGCTCAGCCCGGCGGCGAGCGTCTCCACCCCGACCGGGCCGCCGCGGTACACGTCGGCGATCATCGTGAGATAGCGCCGGTCCATCGCGTCGAGCCCGAGCGTGTCGACCTCGAGCCGGTCGAGCGCGCGGTCGGCCACGCCCGCGTCCACCGTCACCGCCCCGGCGACATTGGCGAAGTCGCGCACGCGGCGCAGCAGCCGCCCCGCGATCCGCGGCGTGCCGCGCGCCCTCCGCGCGATCTCGGCGGCGCCGTCGGGCGCGATGCCGAGCTCGAGCAGCCCCGCCGCGCGCGCCACCACGCGGGTGAGCTCCTCCACGCTGTAGAATTGCAGCCGCACCGGGATGCCGAAGCGGTCGCGCAGCGGCGTGGTGAGCAGCCCCTGCCGCGTGGTCGCGCCCACCAGCGTGAAGCGCGGCAGGTCGATCCGCACCGAGCGCGCCGACGGCCCCTCGCCGATCATCAGATCGAGCGCGCGGTCCTCCATCGCGGGGTAGAGCACCTCCTCGACCGCGGGCTGGAGCCGGTGGATCTCGTCGATGAACAGCACGTCGCCGTCCTCGAGGTTGGTCAGCAGCGCGGCGAGGTCGCCCGACTTGGCGATCACCGGGCCCGAGGTGGCGCGGAAGCCCACCCCCATCTCGCGCGCGATGATCTGCGCCAGCGTCGTCTTGCCCAAGCCGGGCGGGCCGAAGAACAGGACATGGTCGAGCGCGTCGCCGCGGCCGCGCGCGGCGTCGATGAAGACGCGCAGATTCTCGCGCGCGGCCTTCTGCCCGACGAAATCGTCGAGCGTCTTGGGGCGCAGCGCGGCGTCGACGTCCTCGACGCGGCGCGTGGACGAGATCAGGCGGTCGGCGTCGGTCACGCTTCGTTCCGTAGCGCGCGGCGGCGCGCGGGCAAAGCCCCGGTGGGAAGTGGGAGGTGAGGCCGGCAGGGACAAAGCGCTGGTTTCCCCATGATCGTCATCCCCGCGAAGGCGGGGATGATGGGAGAGGGGGCCGGCCCCCGCCGGCTCACGCCAGCCGGTCGACCACCATCCCGCTGCTCCCCGGCGCGGGGCTGCCGTAGGTGGCGCCGCCCAGGCTGGCGCGCAATTTGTCGAGCACGCGGTCGAATTGGTCGAGCTGCGCGTCGGCGCGGCGCATCAGGCTGCCGGTCGAGCCCGACCCGCCGGTCTCGCCGAAGAAGTCCTTGAGCGACGCGCCCGCGCTCGCGCTCAATGCGCCGCCAGCCACCTGCGAGTCGACCCGCGCGGCGATGGTGCGATCCTCCGCCGTCGCCGGGACCGGCGGGGTCGCCGGCGCGACCGCCGCGCGCGTCGTCGGCGCTGCCGAGAGCGGCAGCGACGAGGAGGACAGCAGCGGGGTCAATACGGTCACGAACAACTCCTTGCGCCACCGAAGGCGTCTTCGACCAAAGACTTAGGCCGATAATGGTTGCTCAAAGGTGACCGGCTCGCCGCCGATCCGACTCGGCCCGTCGCAGAACGGGCGAAAGTGCAGTCTCGTCAACGGGTTGCGTTATATTTCAGCTGGTCGGGGGTGAGCTGGAAGCCGACCAGCGCCTCGAAGCTGGCCGAGGCCACCGCGGTGCGCACCTGCGGGTCGGCGAGCGGGTCGAGCGCGGCGTCCTCGTCGCCCGCCTTGCGCTTCTTGGTCAGCCGGTCGCGCACCTCGGCCGGGAGCGTCGCGGCCGCGCGCGCCACCGCGCTGCTCGCCTCGGCCGAGGCGGTCGCGACCGGCTGGCCCGCGTCGAAGTGGAGCGCGACCTCGCCGAGCCGTTTGGCCACCACCGAGCTGCCGCCGCGCGTGATCGCGATGAAATAGGGCAGCGTCACGTCGCGCGGCGAGTCGGCGCGGACGCGGCGCGCGCGCACGTCGAAGGTGACGCGCGTGATCACGTCGCTGCCCTGGTCGTCGCAGGTCGAGCGGACGTTGCTGATCGTCGCCACGGTGTCGATCGCGCTGGCGGTGCGGCTGGCAGGCGGGTCGAACAAGGTGACGTCGCCGGTGCCCGCGGGGACCGCCACGGTCGGGCAGACCGAGCGCACCGCGGTGATGCCCGCGCCGCCGCGCGAGACGTCGATCTCGCCGGTGCGCGCGCAGCCCGCCACGAGCAGGAGGACGAGCGATGCGGCGAGCGGGCGGTGGAGAGTCACGCCGGGAGGAGTCACGGGGGGAGAATTCACTGGGGTATCCCGACAATCAGCACGTGCGACAACGGGGCCGCGCGAACGGCCCCGGTCACGCCCGCAGCATAGGAACCGACTATCGCCGGAGCAAGCATTGGCGTAGACGCGGGGGCATGGCCGAACCCGCTCCCGCCCGCCGCCCGCTCGAGCTGCTGATCGCCGCGCCGCGCGGCTTCTGCGCCGGCGTCGACCGCGCGATCCGCATCGTCGAGCTCGCGATCGAGAAGAACGGCGCGCCCGTCTACGTCCGCCACGAGATCGTCCACAACAAGTTCGTGGTCGACTCGCTCAAGGCCAAGGGCGCGATCTTCGTCGAGGAGCTGGACGAGGTGCCCGACGGCGCGCCGGTGGTCTTCTCCGCGCACGGCGTGCCCAAGTCGGTCCCCGCGGCGGCGCAGGACCGCGGGCTGGACTATCTCGACGCCACCTGCCCGCTCGTCTCCAAGGTCCACCGCCAGGCCGAGCGGCTGGTCGCGGCGGGGCGGCACATCCTGTTCATCGGCCACGCCGGCCACCCCGAGGTGATCGGCACCTTTGGCCAGGTCCCCCCCGGGGCGATGACGCTGATCGAGACGGTGGAGGACGTCGCCGCGCTCGCCCCCGCCGATCCCGCCAACCTCGCCTTCCTCACCCAGACGACGCTGTCGGTCGACGACACCGCCGCGGTGGTAGCGGCGCTGCACGCGCGCTTCCCGCTGGTGCAGGCGCCGCACGGCGAGGACATCTGCTATGCCACGTCGAACCGCCAGGCCGCGGTGAAGGCGATCGCGGCGGCGTGCGACGCGCTGCTGGTGATCGGCGCGCCCAACTCGTCCAACTCGCTGCGGCTGGTCGAGGTGGCGGAGCGCCAGGGCATCCGCGCGGCGCTGATCCAGCGCGCCGCGGACCTCGACTGGGCGTTCCTCGACGGCGTCGGCACGCTGGGCCTCACCGCCGGCGCCTCCGCGCCCGAGCTGCTGGTGCGCGAGCTGGTCGACCGGCTCTCGACCCGCTTCGACGTGACCGAGCGCGAGGAAGAGACCACGCGCGAGACGATCGCCTTCAAGCTGCCGCGCGGGCTGGAGTCGGCGGCGGCGTAAGGGAGGCGCTGGGCTTTCTTCCGCCCGGCACCTCACCCACCGTTCGTCATCCCGGACCTGGTCCCGGGATCCACCGTGCCGCACTTCCATCGGCCAATGAGGACGCGGGGGGGGCGGGCCCCGGAACAAGTCCGGGGTGACGGCGCATAGCGGGCGCGGCGCGCGCGCTCGTCGCCCCCTTCCCGGCCACACCGATTGCCGCACGTGCGGCACGATGGATCCCGGCTCAGGGCCGGGACGACGGCACGAGAGTGGCGCGCATTGCCTTCTAAATCGCATCCCGGGCTTGACCGCGCCTCCTCTCATCCGCGAACGAACCGGCCGCGGGCGCCCGGACGGCCGCCGCGAGGGGGCGACAGGTGGCAGTCTACACGCAGGTATCCGCCGAGGCGCTCGCCGCCTTCCTCGCGCGCTACGATGTCGGCGCGCTGGTATCGGCCAAGGGCATCGCCGAGGGCGTTGAGAATTCCAACTATCTCGTCGACACCACCGACGCGCGCTTCATCCTCACGCTCTACGAGAAGCGAGTCGCCGCCGACGACCTGCCCTTCTTCCTGGCGCTGCTCGACCATCTCGCCGCGCGCGGCCTGCCCGTGCCGCCCGCGATCGCCGACCGCGAGGGCGTCGCGATCCAGCGGCTCGCCGAGCGCCCCGCCTGCCTGATCCGCTTCCTTCCCGGCGTCTCGGTCTCGCAACCCAGCCCGGCGCAGGCGCGCGCCGCCGCGCGGGCGCTGGGCAAGATGCACGAAGCGCTCGGCGATTTCGCGTCGACCCGCGCCAACTCGATGGGCGTGGCGACGTGGCGCCCGCTGCTCGATCGCTGCGGGCGCGACATGGACACGATCCAGCCCGGCCTGTTCGACCGCGTCGCGCGCGCGCTCGACGCGATCGAGCGCGACTGGCCCAGCGACCTGCCGAGCGGCGCGATCCACGCCGACCTCTTCCCCGACAACGTGCTGATGCTGGGGGATGAGGTCACCGGCCTGATCGACTTCTACTTCGCCTGCACCGACCTGCGCGCCTATGACCTGGCGGTGATGCACTCGGCCTGGGCGTTCGACGCCGCCGGAGCGCCGGTCGACACCGCGGTGGGTGAAGCGCTGCTCGCCGGCTATGCCGCGGCCGCGCCGCTCTCCGCCGCCGAGCGCGCCGCGCTGCCGCTGCTCGCCCGCGGCGCCTGCGTCCGATTCCTGCTCAGCCGCGCGTGGGACTGGCTGCACACCCCTGCCGACGCACTGGTCACGCGCAAGGACCCGCTCGCCTATCTCCACCGCCTCGCCTGGTACGAGGCCCATCCGGACTGTTTCCCATGACCGAACTCACCCTCGTCGAGATGTTCACCGACGGCGCCTGCAAGGGCAATCCCGGGCCCGGGGGCTGGGGCGTGGTGATCCGCAGCGGCGCGCACGAGAAGGAGCTCTCCGGCGGCGACGCGGTCACCACCAACAACCGCATGGAGCTGACCGCCGCGATCGAGGGGCTCAACGCGCTGACCCGCCCGTGCCGCGTCAAGCTGATGACCGACAGCCGCTACGTCATGGACGGGTTGACCAAATGGATCCACGGCTGGCGCAAGAACGGCTGGAAGACCGCGGACAAGAAGCCGGTGAAGAACGCCGAGCTGTGGCAGGCGCTGCTCGCCGCGGCCGAGCCGCACCGCGTCGAGTGGGAGTGGGTGAAAGGCCACGCCGGCCACCCCGGGAACGAGCGCGCCGACCGGCTCGCCAGCGACGCCGCGGTGGCGGCGGGGCGCGCGAAGCGGGCGTGACGATCGCGGGTCGGCCCGGCGGCTTCGAGAACATCGACCATCAGCCGGAAGGTCATCGATCGCCTTCCAGGCTTCCTGCCCGGATCGTCGGCGACGCTCCTCACCTTCCGTCATCCCGGACTTGGTCCGGGATCCACTCCTCCGCGAGAGCAACGCCTGAAAGGTACGCGGCGCGGTAGATCCCGGCCCAATTCCGGGATGACGGCAACATGGCGGAGAGCTGAGCCGCGAGGCAGCATGGATGCCGGTCCGTCGCGGCCAAGTGCTCGCTGACGCGCCGCCCGTCGATTGTCCCTATCTTTCCCCTCGCCACCGGCCTATCACGGTAGCGCGACGTCGTATGCGACGGATCTCGGGCCGCTTCGCCTCCCGTATCCCTTTCAAGCTAAACGAAGCCGGGGTGCCGCTCCCGTGGCAGCCCCGTCACCTGGGATGAAGGACGCTCCCCATGATCACCGGCACCGTCAAATTCTTCAACGCCGACAAGGGCTATGGCTTCATCGCGCCGGAGGACGGCGGCACCGACGCCTTCGTCCACATCAGCGCGGTCGAGCGCGCCGGCATGCGCACGCTCGATAAGGACCAGCGCGTCAGCTACGAGCTCGAGACCGACCGCCGCGGTAAGGTCTCGGCCGTCAATCTGCAGACGGCCTGAGCCGCTCGATGGCGGTGGCCGAGGCGGCCCTCGGCACGCCTGACGTCGGCGCGGACGGCCCCTGGGGCATCCTCGTCGACACCGCCGAGCTGCCCGACGGCGGCCAGCTCCACCTGCGGCGCCACGAACAGGATTACGAGATCCTGTTCGGCGACGAGCAGCTGATGGGCAGCTGGGCGGTACGCTCCGAGCAGGCGCTCGCCACGCTCGCGCTGCGCGGGCTCGGCGCCGCACCGCGCGTGCTGATCGGTGGGCTGGGCATGGGCTTCACGCTCGCCGCCGCGCGCGCCGCGCTGCCGGACAGGGCGACGATCACCGTCGCCGAGCTGGTGCCCGAGGTGGTCGCCTGGGCGACCGGGCCGCTGCGCCATATCCACGGCGAGTCGCTCGCCGACCCGCGCGTCTCGCTGATCGTCGGCGACGTCCACGACGTGATCCTGAAGCAGGAAGAGCGCTTCGACGCGATCCTGCTCGACGTCGACAACGGCCCGGAGGGCCTGATCCACCTCGCCAACGAGCGGCTCTACTGCGACTGGGGCCTGCGCACGGCGCGCACCGCGCTCCGCACCGGCGGCGTGCTCGCGGTCTGGTCGGCCTTCGCGGATCCCGACTTCACCGCGCGCCTGCGCGCCGCCGGCTTCGCCGTCGACGTCGCCACCGTCGACCCCGACGGACACGGCGAGGCGCCGCCGCACACGATCTGGCTCGCCACCCGCTGACGCGCCGCGGCGGGGGGCGTCCGCCACCTGCCGCCCGCCACCCGCCGCTGATCGCAAGCGCATTGACGGGCGACGTGAAAGTCGCGAGCCGCGCCAGACCCTTGAGCCCCTTTGTTGGCAGCGCGCCGCCGACATCATCGAGAGAACGGTGCCCGTGCGCTTACCTTCCATCCTCGGCCTTCGCTCGCACGACCTCGCGGTCGACCTCGGCACGGTCAACACGTTGGTCCATGTCGCCGGGCGCGGCATCGTCATCGACGAGCCCTCGGTCGTCGCGGTGGAGGAGCGCGACGGCGTCACGCGCGTGCTCGCGGTCGGCTCCGACGCCAAGCTGATGATGGGCAAGACGCCCGAGCATATCCGCACGATCCGCCCGCTGCGGGACGGCGTGATCGCCGACCTCGACGTCGCCGAGCAGATGATCAAGCACTTCATCGACAAGGTCCACGGCGGGCGCGGCCGGCTC
Source organism: Sphingomonas yunnanensis (assembly GCF_019898765.1). Taxonomy (GTDB): domain Bacteria; phylum Pseudomonadota; class Alphaproteobacteria; order Sphingomonadales; family Sphingomonadaceae; genus Sphingomonas; species Sphingomonas yunnanensis. The sequence continues at coordinate 165,015 of NZ_JAIOKB010000009.1, forward strand.
CAGCGCCGCCCCGCGATGGTGATCTCGATCCCGACCGGCTCGACCCAGGTCGAGCGCCGCGCGATCCGCCAGGCGGCGCTGAGCGCGGGCGCCTCCGAGGTGCGGCTGATCGAGGAGGCGCTCGCCGCCGCGCTCGGTGCCGGGCTGCCGATCACCGCGCCGACCGGCTCGATGGTGGTCGACATCGGCGGGGGCACCACCGAGGTCGCCGTGCTGTCGCTGAGCGGGCTGGCCTATAGCAGCTCGGTCCGCGTCGGCGGCGACAAGCTGGACGACGCGATCGCCTCGCACGTCCGCCGCCGCCACAATCTGATGATCGGCGAGGCCACCGCCGAGCGAATCAAGCTGACGATCGGCTCCGCCAGCCGCCCCGGCGACGACGCGGACCGGCCGATGCGCGTCAAGGGGCGCGACCTGGTCAACGGCATCCCCAAGGAGATCACCATCACCGAGGGCGAGATCGCCGACGCGCTCGCCGATCTGGTCGGCCAGATCGTCGAGGCGGTGCTGCGCACGCTCGGCCATATCAAGCCCGAGCTCGCCGCCGACGTGGTCGAGCAGGGCATCGTCATGACGGGCGGCGGCGCGATGCTGACCCGGCTCGACGAGGTGCTCAGCGCCGCGACCGGGCTGCCGGTGGTGGTGGCGGACTCGCCGCTGCTGTGCGTCGCCGTCGGCGCGGGGTTGGCGCTGGAGGACTCGCGGCTGCGCGACGCGCTGTCGCAGGGGTAGCGGGGGGGGGGGGGGGGCGAGGCCCTCCCCTTCTGGAACCGTTGCGTGATCGTGATCGCGCCCTCTGCTCCAA